>CP012155.1 GCA_001602415.1 Bacteroidetes bacterium UKL13-3 | reverse complement strand
TTATATCGTGGGGTTAGTTTCTTCCTCAAAAGAAGATGTTACCTCAATCGCATCAATCACTTCATCTTGTGCCACTCCTGTTTCTATTGGTGCAATTTCTGCAACCTTATCAAACGGTCGTGGACCCAAAATTTCCTCTAAGTCGTGTGGGAACAAAATCTCTTTTTCAAGCAATAATTTTGATAGTTTTTCCAACATATCACGCTTATCTGAAAGCATCACTTTAGTGGCTACATAACACTCATCAATCATGTTGCGCACTTCAATATCAATCATCTCAGCAGTTTTATCGCTGTATGGTTTGGTAAATCCATACTCATTGTTTGGGTCATAAAACGATACATTTCCAACTTTCGCATTCATTCCGTAAATACTTACCATAGCATACGCCATCTTGGTAATACGTTCCAAATCGTTTTGTGCACCAGTGCTAATTCTTCCAAACACAATATCCTCAGCTACACGTCCTCCCAATGTCATCATCATCATGTTTTTCATCTGCTCAGTGGTATACAAATACTGGTCTTTAGGTAAGTACTGCGCATAACCTAAAGCAGCTACACCACGCGGAACAATTGATACTTTAACCAACGGATCTAACCCTTCGAGGAACCAGCCCATAATAGCATGTCCTGATTCATGGTAGGCGATGATTTCTTTTTCTTCGGCACTAATAATTTTATTTTTCTTTTCCAATCCACCGATGATACGATCAACAGCATCATAAAAATCTTGCATATCTACCTTTTCTTTGTTTCTACGAGCAGCAATCAATGCGGCTTCATTACAAACATTGGCAATATCTGCTCCAGCAAAACCGGCTGTTTGTGTGGCCAATTTCATTGGATCTACATCTTCGCCAAGTTTCAATGGCTTTAAATGCACCTTAAAGATTTCCTCACGTCCGTTTAAATCCGGTTTGTCAATCGAGATTTGGCGATCAAAACGTCCGGGGCGAAGCAATGCTGCATCCAAAATGTCAGGGCGGTTTGTTGCTGCCAAAATGATTACGCCAATATCAGTGGCAAACCCGTCCATTTCAGTTAACAATTGGTTTAGGGTGTTTTCGCGTTCGTCATTTCCGCCTTGAACAGCGTTACGTCCGCGGGCCCTTCCAACAGCATCAATCTCATCAATAAAAATAATACATGGAGCTTTTTCTTTTGCCTGTCGGAATAAATCGCGCACGCGGCTGGCGCCAACGCCCACAAACATCTCCACAAAATCAGAACCTGAAAGTGAGAAAAACGGAACGCCTGCTTCACCTGCAACGGCTTTGGCTAATAACGTTTTACCGGTACCCGGAGGTCCAACCAATAGGGCACCCTTGGGGATTTTTCCTCCAAGATTCGTATACTTTTTAGGATTCTTAAGGAAATCAACAATCTCCATTATTTCCACTTTGGCTTCATCTAAACCAGCTACATCCTTGAAGGTAACTTTCACCAAAGTGTCCTTATCGAACAATTGGGCTTTTGATTTTCCGATATTGAAAATCTGCCCACCAGGACCGCCACCTGCGCCACCGCCCATTTTACGCATTACAAACATCCATAAGCCAATAAGCAATACGAATGGAAGAATCCATCCAAGGATGTCGCCAAAATAATTGCGTTGGGTTATGTATTCTACTGGAATTTGAATGGTTTGCCCTGGATTGTTTTTTTCGTAGGTAGCGCGTGCGTTGTTGAGGTCGGTTGAAAACTGGTTTACATCGCCAATTTCAAAATAGTAATGCGGACCAACATCTTCACCAAACATTCCACGTTCTTTAAGATCTTTGAACTTGTCGTTTTTAACCGACTCTTTTTTCAAATACACTTCTGCACGTTCTTTGTTTACAACCACTATTTTCTCAACATCGTTGGTCATAATCATATCGTTTTGCACTTTGTACCAAGTGGTTTTAAGCGAAACGTCATGTGGCATGAACTGAATAACAAGGAAAATGACAGCGATAATCCCATAAATCCAGTAAAAGTTGAATTTTGGAACAGGTGGCATTTTAGGTTTTTGAGAGCGTTTATCTCCTGGTTTTAAATCTTGAGAATTGATATCTGACATTATGATCGAGTTGTGTTATGAGATAGAAAATTAAGCAAGAATAGCGTTAAAATGTTTTAAAGCCAAACCTCGCCTAGTTGGTTTGTAAAGCCTTTAATGATGGATAAACCCACGATTGGCCTAGCTTTTTTTGAAAGTATTTATCGAAAGAATCTTTATCGGTTACTGTTTTGTTAAACACGAGAGTTTGATCATTAACAGTTCCTTCTTGTAACAATACCGCTAATTTTTGCTTGTTGGTCAACAATAGTTCATTGTTTATAAAAAGTTCAATTTGCAGGCGGTTGAAAAGGTTGAGGTTGTACTCGCGGTCAATATCTTGCATAAAATGAATTGACTTATCAATACCACATCCGCTCACTTCATTGTAATTTTCATCAACAGCAACAATTAAAAACACATCGTGCAAAATGGTAAAAGCCGCTTTGAGCTGTTGCTGGTGAGCTGTCCAGTTGGTTACAAAAGTTGCTCCCTTAGCTAAAATAGAATCTTGTTCTAAACCAGTTAGCTTTCTATTGGAGGCATAAATCCATAACTTAGCGGTTGCAGGTATTTGTTTGAAGGGAATATTCATAAATTGAAAGACTTGAAATACAAACTTACCAAAAACCCCGCCATTGAGGAATAGCTGTAGAAAAGAGGATTGAACGTGTCAAGATTGCTGCTTTTAACCAAAGCATGTCATGTTATCTCTTTTAACCCCCATAAATTTGACTGTGGCTTCCTTTTTCCTGTGGCATCTTCTTCTTATACTTGCACTTTAACTCACTCCGTCTTGAAAAATACAGATATTGTCATAATAGGTGCTGGTCCAGCAGGATGTTCAACTTCCCTCTTTTTGGCCAAACACAAAATTCCTCATACCATCATTGATAAAGCAATATTTCCGCGCGATAAAGTTTGTGGTGATGCATTGAGTGGTAAAACAGTTTATGTTCTCAATCAATTGGACCCAACCATTATTCCTTCGTTTGATCAACAAAAAAATGAATTTATAGAAAGCTGGGGAGTAAAGTTTGTGGCTCCTAATGGAAAGGCTATTGATATACCGTTTAAGTCGGATATGTCGAAAGAACAGCTGCCTCCTGGATTTATTTCCAAGCGAATTGATTTTGATAACGAGTTGTTTAAACGCTTGGATAGGACATACGCAAATGTAATAGAAGGAGGTGAGGTACTTGAAATTGAGCGCACTTCTGAAGGTGTTAACATCAAATATGAATTTCAACAATCTCAACACTCAATTCTTAATGCTCAACTAATAATTGGTGCTGAAGGAGACAGGAGCATTGTAGCAAAAAAACTGGCCAATCTTCAAAAGGAGAATGAACATTATTGTGCCGGTATTCGGGCTTATTACGAAGGTGTAGAAGGCATGCACAATCAAAATTTTATTGAATTGCATTTTTTGCCCGAAATGTTACCCGGTTATTTTTGGATTTTTCCATTACCAAACGGAATGGCCAATATTGGAGCAGGTATGCTGAGCAGTGAAGTAAGCAAACGCAAAGTGAATTTAAAAGCGGATATGCTCAAGGCTATTGAGAACAATCCGAATATTAGAGAGCGCTTTAAAAATGCAAAAATTCAAGGCAAAATTCAAGGTTGGGGGTTGCCATTGGGCAGCAAAAAAAGGCCAGTTTCTGGAGAGCGCTTTATGTTGGTAGGAGATGCCGGTTCACTTATAGATCCTTTTACCGGTGAGGGTATTGGGAATGCTTTATACAGCGGTATGATGGCCGCTAATCATATTTCAGAGTGTGTGAAACAAAACCGTTATGATGCTGCATTTTTAAAGGAGTATGATACTGCATTTTACAACCGCCAATGGGACGAGTTGAAGCTGAGTCATACCATGCAAAAATTATGTAAGTTCCCATGGCTGTTTAATTTTGTGGTGAACAAAGCACACAAGAATAAAACCCTTCGCGAAACCATTAGCTGTATGTTTGAGGATTTAGATTTACGTGCTAAATTACGCAATCCATTGTTTTATGTGAAGTTGTTGATTAACGACTAATTTTCTACTGCTCAACCAAAAGCACGTTTAAGTTCCCTCAAATTGCATATCTTTGCACCCTTAAAAATAGGGCTTAGTGAAAAGAAAAGTTATTGTAATAGGCGGTGGCGCTGCCGGGTTTTTTTCGGCTATTACCTGTGCGCAGGCCAGCAAAGAAGTGGAAGTAACACTGTTTGAGAAATCAAGTAAGCTGCTTAGTAAAGTTGCTGTATCGGGCGGTGGTAGGTGTAATGTAACGCATGCTTGTTTCGATAATAAAATACTATCAGCCAGTTATCCGCGTGGCGAAAAACAACTCAAAAGTGCCTTCAGCAGGTTTACCACAACCGATACGGTTAATTGGTTTGAATCGCGTGGAGTAAAGTTAAAAACAGAAGCCGATGGTCGCATGTTTCCCAAAACAGACGATTCGCAAACCATCATAGATTGTTTGATGAAAGAAGCCAAAAAGGCTAAAGTAACTATTCAAACAGAAGTAGGAGTTAAAGATATTCGTCCGCGTTTTGATGGTGGCTTTTTTGTGGAGTTAACTTCGGGCGAGCAAATGGAGTGCGATAAAATTATCGTTGCAACAGGTGGAAGCCCTAAGATAGAAGGTTTTGAGTGGATTAAAAAATTGGGGCATCAAATTGTTGAGCCGGTTCCTTCCTTGTTTACATTTAACATTCCCAATAATCCAATTATAGAGCTGCAAGGTATTGCTGTTGATCCTGCTAAGGTAAAAATTGCAGATACCAAAATTGAATTTGCTGGTCCTGTTTTAGTTACACACTGGGGCTTGAGTGGTCCTGCAGTCTTAAAATTATCTTCTTTTTGTGCACGTTTATTAGCCGAAAAAGAATACGATTTTAACATACAGATTAGCTGGTTAAACAACAAAAAAGAAGATGCTTTGCGCCAAGAGTTGTTTAACATAAAAGCGGCCAACCCTACCAAGCATATTGGTAATTTGTTACCAGTAGTACTACCTAAACGGTTGGTAGAATTTATTCTTCAAAAATGCGGCATTAACCCTGATAAACGCTGGGCCGATGTAACCAAAGAAGAAATTCAATTGTTGCAAGAACATTTCTTATACGATACGTATCATGTGCAAGGTAAAACAACTTTTAAAGAAGAGTTTGTAACCTGTGGTGGTGTTAATCTTGATGATGTAGATTTTAAAACCATGGAAAGCAAACGTTGCAAAGGGCTACATTTTGCTGGAGAGGTTTTAGACATCGATGGTATTACCGGAGGCTTTAATTTTCAGGCTGCATGGACAACCGGATTTATTGCCGGTAATGGTGTGCTTAAGTGAGAATGTTCTTTTCTCGAAATTGAATTGGTTGTTGTTTATTTAGTTTTCAATTAGAACAATGTTTATGAACACACACGGAATAGCCATACACGGAGGAGCAGGAACTATTTTACGTTCCTTGATGACGCCTGAAAAAGAAGCTCAATATATTAAAGGGTTACAGGATGCTATTGTAGCTGGAAATTCTGTACTCGAAAAAGGAGGCTCGAGTACAGATGCCGTTGAAATTGCAGTAATGTCGTTAGAAAATTTCCCACTGTTTAACGCAGGCAAGGGTGCTGTATTCACCAACAAAGGCACTCACGAAATGGATGCAAGCATTATGGAAGGCCTCACACTTGAAGCGGGCGCGGTAAGTGGAATTAGCAATGTTCAAAATCCTGTTCACTTGGCTCGAGTAGTTAAAGAAAAAAGCGGACATGTTTTTTTGAGCGGAGCTGATGCAGAGCTCTTTGCCAAACAAATGGGATTGCCGTTTCAACCTGATGAATATTTTTATGAAGAGGGCCGCTATAAACAATGGCAAGAAGTAAAAGATAGTGATGGCTATCAATTAGACCATACGGTGAATAGCGGTGAAGGCAAAAAATTTGGAACAGTTGGTGCAGTTGCTCTGGATAAATATGGAAATCTTGCGGCCGCAACATCAACTGGGGGAATGACAAACAAACGTTTTGGCCGTATTGGTGATACACCCATGATTGGTGCCGGAACATACGCTAACAATAAAACATGCGCTATTAGTTGTACGGGGCACGGAGAATATTTTATTCGTGCTGTGGTGGCTTATGATATTAGCTGCTTGATGGAGTACAAAGGAATGAGTTTGAAACAAGCGTGTGATTTTGTGGTGAAAGATAAACTCGTAAAATTTGGTGGCGAGGGCGGATTGGTTGCTATAGATCCCATAGGTAATATCGAACTTCCCTTTAACAGCGAAGGAATGTATAGAGCCTGGAAAAAAGGGGATGGAAAAATTGAAGTAAAAATATACGAGGATTGATTTTGTAACGTCCTTAAATAGTAACCAACAGATTACTTTTGGTGTAACCTGTTGGTTAAATAAAAGAATTTCTTTGATTAGTTTTTAAGCAATTTTTGGGTAACGCTTCCAAACTCATTTTGGATAGTAACGAAATACAATCCGCTACTCAAATGCTCAGTGTTAACGATTATATTGTTGTTTTGTGAGCGTGTTTGATAAATTACTTTTCCATTCATATCAAACAGTGTTATTTGCGTTTCAAATCCTTTGTTAACAGTTATGTTAAATTGATTGTGCGAAGGATTTGGATAGAGTTTTACATCGCTTGCAATAAGCATTTCTGATAATCCAACTTTTCTGTTTAAGTCATCTACCAAAAAATCACGCAAAAGTGTTTCGGTGGTATCCCTGTATGCAGTGCTGCTAGCAGTAGTTCCTACACCAGGAGAAAACGGAACGTGAGGGGCTCCTACAAACGTATACAAAACCGATTTCATGCCATAAACTTTAGCCATCGAGTCAACTGCAAAACCACCGCTTAACTTGGCCACTTTGGTGCTAAATGCGGTAAAATAATCTGTTTTGTAAGGAACTGTTTGATCATTGGTTCCATGTACGCTAAAAATAGAAACATCTCGGTTGTTGTTCATCCAACGCACATCGCTAATCGCACCACATAAGCTAATCACTCCTTTCACTCTCCAACTTTCACCCAGTGTTCCCGAGAGACCTTTAATACCGACACCTATACTTGCTGTATCAATAGGTGGATCTGCAGCGGCTACTTCACTTGAAACGTCTAAAAACGCTTCGTGTAATCCCAATACACCACCTGCCGAAACGCCACCAATGTATATTTGCGCAGTATCAATACCTAGCGAATCGGCATGTGCTCTGAGGTAACGAACAGCTGCTCGTCCATCCAGTGTTCCGCGCCATACCGCATTGGCAAATTGCGGACCTGGAGTAAGAAAGAACTTACTGATGTCCATTCCCAAACGGTATTGAATAGACACACATACATACCCTCTTTTGGCAAACTCGTTACATAAGAATGTTACATCAAGTGCATATCTACTTCCGTTAATAAACGAACCTCCATGAGCCAACACCAATAAAGGTCTGCGTGTGGCAGTATCTCCTTCGGGTTGAAAAATATTCATCATCAACTCTTGCGGGGTATTGTTCCAGTTATCTGCATTACCATACAACACGCTATCCATTAATACTGTAGTAAATAGCTTGTCTTTATAACGTTGGGCTTGCAGTTGTAAAACTGATAGGGCAATTACAAGGAGTGTAAAGGTTTTTTTCATATTTGTAATGGATTTATTAAAAAGGTAACAGATTTAAGAGTAGAATGTTCAACATGTTCTATAGTGAAGTTCAATTTAGCATTTATTTAGAAAAAGAGGTTGTCTCAAAAGTTAAAATGAAGGGCTTTGGAATCGAGTAGAATATTTTTCTCAGATACCCCTCCAGCTATTTCACCTTTTGAGATAGCCTCTTCTTATGTTGAAAGGCGCCTGAGCTTCTGCAGCGCAGAATGGCCGAAGGCAGCTTTCACCTCGGAGGAAATCTCCTGTAATTTCTAGCAAGCAAATGTAGTTCTTCGAATTCTCCATTAATCAAAGCTTCTTTCTTTTTGCGCCTCCACTTTTGAATTTGCTTTTCTCGCTCAAAAGCATAATCTATTCTGTCATACTCTTCGTAATAGACCAACTGAATAGGTAGGTGCTTTTTAGTGTGGTTCGCACCTTCTCCATTTTGATGTTGCTCTATACGCTGTTGTAAATTTTTGGTGCTGCCAGTATAATAACTTCCATCTGCACAAAGTAGGATGTACATGTAACATTTCATAGGGGTTCTCATTCCGGGTGCCTTCGACCATCTCTGCTTCGCAGAGGCTCAGGCACCCTATATTAGGGTTCAATTTAGCATTACTACTGCTGAAAAGCAAGCATAACAATAGAGCTAATCAGGAGCACAATACAAGCTGCCTGAGCTTCCGCGCCAGCGGAAATGGTCGAAGGCAGTTGTTATTCATCCAAACCCAACTCAATCTCTCCCAAATCTTCTTGTTCTTTGAGTTTCATAATTTGATCCAATGCATCCGGAACTACATCGCTGCAGATGGTTAAGAACGTTCCTCTGCGCGCGTTTTTGATCGCGAAGTCAATGGCGTCTCTTTCTTTTTTGAATGAGGTTACTTTTTTATTTGGGTCAACCTGTTTGATACCTCGTGTAATCAATTCAATGATCTCATCCTCGCTGCGGCCGCGCAAATTTTTATCCTGACGAATCACAATCTCGTTAAACATTCTTGCTGCCTGAGCGCCCAGAGCAATGGTGTCTTCATCTCGTCTATCACCCACACCTGCAATAACGCCTACATGGTTTGCTTCCACTTTGCTCAACATCTCACCTATAGCTTCAAATCCTGCAGTATTGTGAGCGTAATCAATCATTACTTCAAAATGTTTGAAGCGGAAAATATTCATACGTCCGGGTGTTTGAGCAGGACCTGGAATAAATGTAGCTAAAGCAACGCGCATATCTTCTACTTTGTAGTTTCGAATAAATCCTGCAAGTAATGTTGGTAGCACATTGGCAATATTGTATGATGCTCTTCCGCCAAATGTGAGTGGTATATTTACTGCTTTTTCAACGCGAATTTTCCAAGTTCCCTTGCAAATTGTTACGTACCCATTTTCATAAATAGCTGCTAAACCACCGTTGCTAATATGCTCTTTGATAATAGGATTGTTCTCGTCCATACTAAAGTAAGCAACCTTACAAGCCAGTCCTTTATGCATGGCAGTTGTCCATTTGTTATCAGCATTTAAAATAGCATATCCACTCGGCAATACACTTTCGGGAACTACAGCTTTTACACGAGCCAACTGTTCAATGGTATTGATATCTTGTAAACCTAAGTGGTCCTCGGCAATATTCGTTACAATAGCAATATCACAATTGTGGAAACCCAAACCCGATCTTAAAATTCCACCACGTGCACATTCCAATACAGCAAAATCAACTGTTGGATCTTTTAATACAAACTCAGCACTTACCGGTCCTGTGCAATCTCCGCGCATCATCAACTGATTTTGAATATATACTCCATCGGTAGTTGTATAGCCTACTTTGTGCCCCATAGTTTTGACCATATGTGCCATTAAGCGGGTTGTTGTGGTTTTTCCATTCGTTCCACTCACAGCAATAATAGGAATACGTGCACTGCTGCCTGGAGGATACAACATATCAATCACCGGTTCGGCAATATTACGCGGCAACCCTTCGGCTGGGTCGATGTGCATGCGGAAACCAGGAGCAGCGTTTACTTCTAATATTGCGCCACCATTTTCGCTTACTGGTTCGGTTAAATTTTCGGCCATAATATCAATCCCACAAATATCCAATCCGATAATGCGCGCTATGCGTTCGCACATAAAAATATTATCAGGATGCACCATATCAGTTACATCCGTTGCTGTACCACCGGTGCTTAGGTTAGCAGTAGGTTTAAGCCATTGTTCTTTGCCAGCAGGTAACACACTCTCAAGTGCAAGATTATCCTTTTTGAGCATATCAAGGGTAAAGTCGTCAATCTTGATTTGTGTTAAGGTTTTTTCATGCCCGTAACCTCTGCGAGGATCTTCGTTTACTTTATCAATGAGTTGTTGGATGGTACTTTTGCCATCGCCCACAACTGCTGCAGGCTTGCGGATGGCAGCTGCAACAAACTTGTAGTTAATTACCAGTACACGGTGATCTTGTCCGGTAATAAATTTCTCTACAATAACACCTCGCGAATATTTTTTAGCAGCATCTAATCCTTTGATAGCATCTTCCCAATTGTTAATATTGGTAGTAGCGCCTTTACCATGATTACCATCTACAGGCTTGGTTACAATTGGATATTTAATGCGATCAATCGCCTCTTTCATGCCTTCTTCGCTGTATACAATTCGGCCGCGCGGAACAGGAATTTCGGCAGCTTCTAACAAGTTTTTTGTTTCTTCTTTATCGCAGGCAATATCAACGGCAATGCTTCCGGTTGTGCTGGCAATGGTTGCACGAATTCTGCGTTGGTTTACACCATAACCTAATTGTACCAACGAGTGTTTGTTTAGTCGGATGTATGGAATACCGCGCGCTACAGCTTCATCAACAATACAACCGGTGCTTGGCCCTAAACGCTCTTCTTCACGTATCTCACGAAGGTTTTGAATATCCTCGGCTAAATTATAATCTGTACCAGCAATCAATGTTTCCGTTATCCTTACAGCAGCTTTGGCAGTATAAATTCCAGCCTTTTCTTCCATATAACTGAATACCACATTATACACTCCTTCTTTGCCTGTGCTGCGTGTGCGACCAAACCCACAGAACATCCCGGCAAGGGTTTGTAACTCTAAAGCAATATGTTCAATTACATGACCCATCCACGTTCCATCATCTACACGTTGAAAAAACCCACCTGGAGTTCCAATAGAGCAACGATGACTATACATGCTTGGGAACATTTTCTCTAACCTTTCTCGGAAACCCGGAATTTTGTTGGTTGGCTTCTGTTCCATATCCTCCAAGTCGAGGCGCATTTGGATCAGTTTGTGTCTGCGAACAGACCAATAGTTGGGGCCGCGCATTACTTTGATGTCGAGGATTTGCATATAATTTCCGATTATGATTAAAGACTAGATAAGTTCACTGCATTTTAGGGAAAAATTTGTTAAAACCTAATATTTGTCAGTGTTTTTGTTTTAGTGCTAATGCCACTAAACAGGGACGATAGAATCTGTTTTTACAGATTACCCACAGCTATAATGGGGTAAAAAAGTCATATTTATATTGTCTGAAAAGTTGGCAAGTCTATATTTGAACCATTCATTTAATAAAAACATAACATTGGAATATCCTAAAGGAAAACTGATTTCTGTAGGCGGTGCAGAAGACAAAGGAACAGATTTAGAGCAAGGCTTTATACAACGCAACCGATTGAATTTTTTTGAACTTGGCATTTTAAAACGTTTTGTAGATGAATTGGGTGGTGTTGAAAAACGAATTGAAGTTATTACTACAGCCTCTTCTATTCCTACTGAAGTAGGCGAAAATTACCAAGACGCATTCGGTAAAATAGGGTGTGTAAATGTTGGTGTATTGGATATTCGCAAACGCGAGGATGTTTTCAGCGAAGAGTATATACAGCGAATAAAAGATGCCGATGGTGTGATGTTCAGTGGAGGTGATCAGTTGCGCTTAACTAGTATTTTTGGTGGTACTGATATTTATTCCATTTTGCACGAACGCTACATGAATGAAGAAGGTTTTGTGATTGCCGGAACCAGTGCTGGAGCAATGGCCATGAGCAATACCATGATTTATCAGGGTAAAAGTGAGTTAGCACATTTAAAAGGAGAAGTAAAAATCACAACAGGATTAGCTTTTATGGCCGATGTTATCATTGATTCTCATTTTGACAAGCGTGGTCGTTTTAACCGTTTGGCGCAAGCTGTGGCTAGCAACCCACAATGCATAGGAATTGGTTTAGGAGAAGATACAGGAGTAATTGTTACTAGCGGAAATCATTTGGAGGTAGTGGGCAGTGGTGCCGTAGTTATTGTTGATGGAAAAGATATTCGCCACAGCAATATTACCGATGTTGGAATGGGTGAACCTATTGCCGTTGAAAATTTACGTGTGAGTATTTTGGTAAGAGGCAATCAATATTTGCTGAAAGAACGCAAGTTTATTGCGAGTGTAGAGGTAGCCATATAGTAAACGCCTACTTTATATGAATAATAAATGCGCTTCGATTGGGGCGCATTTTTTTTGCAGTTAAGAATAAATTTACCCAACAAGCTGTTGACTATTTGCCTGTAATTGTTTTACATTTACAGTAAAAATACTGTCTTATGAAATCCCCTTTACTAATGCTTTGTTGCCTTTTGCACGTTGCCTTTGCGCAAGTGTCCGATAATTTTGCTGATGGAAATTTTTCTATTAACCCAACATGGATAGGTGACGATAGTTTATTCCAAGTGAACACATCCTTGCAATTGCAAAGTAAAGGGTCGAGTGCCAAAGATATTTCACTTGCAACCGCTGTTGTTGTTGAAACTGAAATGGAATGGCAGTGTTGTATGCGCTTTAACTTGAGCCCTAGCACGTCTAATTTTTGCAGGTATTATCTATTGAGTGATGTACCCAATTGTAAGGGTAATGTTAATGGATACTATGTTCAATTGGGCGGTGTAACAGGTAATACTGATTCCATAACATTGTACAAGCAAAAAGGCAACTCTCGCACCAGAATTATTGCTGGTCGAGCATCTACCGTTAGTAAAAACAACAATACGGTAAGGTTAAAAATATTGCGCAATACACTCGGCAATTGGCAACTCTTTTCGGATACTACAGGAGGACACAATTTTATACTCGAAGGGACAGGAAAAGATACAGAGTTTTGGAACGTTGGGTTTACAGGAATTTTTGTTCGTTATACTGCAAGTAATGCGCAGAATTATTTTGTTGATGATGTGTACGCTGGTCCTAAAATAGTTGATGTTACGCCTCCACGTGTTGATTCTGTTGTTGTTATTTCGGCTACTCAATTAAAAATCGTTTTCTCCGAAGCCGTTGAACAAAATTCAGCACTAACAGCAAAGCATTATACCATCAATAATGGGATTGGAATACCTGTTAGTGTTGATATTGAAACAGGAAAAAACAATTCAACAATCATCGAACTGAACGATGCTTTATCCAATCAAACATACGAACTAATCGTTTCTGGCATTGCAGATTTGAATGGAAACACTTTGAACAATCAACGCTTTCCTTTCAGTTACAACATGTTTGTACCACAAGAAAACGATATTGTTATTTCCGAATTCTTTCCTGATCCAACACCAGCCATTGGATTACCTGAAAAAGAGTTTGTGGAATTGTATAATCGATCAAATAAGATTATTAACCTTAATGGTTGGACGATAAGTGATGGCTCAACAACGGCTGTATTGGGAAACTACGTATTGGCACCTGATAGTTTTGTAATGGTTTCTTCGGCAGCCAATGTGCCTGATTTTGCTCCATTTGGAGCAGTTGCCCGGGTAATAAGTTTGCCCTCGCTCAACAATGCAGCCGATCAAATTATATTAAAAGATCCAACCGGAAAAATTATTCATCAGGTGAATTATGATCTATCATGGTATGTTGATTTAAGTAAAAGAGATGGAGGATATTCTATTGAAATGAACAATCCCAATCAACTCTGTTTAGGCAAACTAAACTTTGCTGCGAGCGATGATGGAAGTGGTGGAACTCCAGGCAGGCAGAACTCACGTTGGAACATATATCCTGATACCAGTCTTCCTGATGTGCTCGGTGTTTTCACACTTGATGCACAAGCAATAGCTATTGTATTTACTGAACAAATGGATAGTTTTTCATTGGTAAACGCATCTGTATTATTGCCAGGATACACCATTTTAAACAAAACTATACATCCAACCAAGGATACACTTGTTATTAGATTTTCATCAATGTTTGCTGCTAACCAAATGCTTTCAGTTTCTGTTTCGATGGCCAGAGATTGTAGTGGAAATAGAATGAATGTCGTAACTAAAACATTTCAATATTTTGTACCTCAACCAGCACATCAGTTCGATGTATTGATAAATGAATGGTTGGCAGATCCAGATCCTCCGGTAATACTTCCCAATGCCGAGTTTATTGAACTACATAATACTTCTAACAAATTTATTTCACTTAAAGGTTGGACCCTTTCCGATGCTAATTCAACAGCAAAATTACCTGCTTATATTTTACAGCCCGATAGTTTTTTAGTTATTACTACTGTTGCCAATGCTGGAAAATTTACGTTGCCAAATTGTATAGGTGTAAGTGGTTTTCCTTCACTTGGAAATGATGGAGATGCTTTAACACTAGCAGACGATTTTGGAAGAGTTATTCATTATGTAGAATTTACATCAAATGCTTATAAGGATAATGTGAAAAAAAATGGAGGATGGAGTTTAGAGTTAGTTGATGCTCAAAATCCATGTGGTGGAGATTACAACCTGATGGCTAGCATTCATCCCCACGGAGGTACGCCCGGTTATGTAAATAGTAGTCGTAAAATAAATAGAGATAAAGTAGCACCTCTGCTCATTAAAACATACCCAATATCCAACAATAGGTTGCAACTTATCTTTAGTGAGCAGATGGATTCTACTTCTTTATTAAACATAAAATATTACGCTTCTAATAGTTTAGCATCTCCATCACAAATCAGGTTATTTGGGCCCGATTACCGAAAAGTTGAACTTATGTATACTGATTCTTTTATATCAAATTATGTATATCGAATACTTGTCGACTCTTTTGTTGATTGCGCTCGAAACAGAATAGTTAATAATATCGGAGATTTTGGTTTACCAGTGTTGCCTGATAGCGGTGATATTGCCATTAATGAAATATTGTTTGATCCTAAAGTAGGCGGAACAGATTATGTTGAAATTATAAACAGAACAGATAAGTTTTTAGATCTGAAAAATGTTTGGATTGCGAACGCTGACGACCAAAACCAAATCAAAGAATATTATGCAATTGATTCAACAGGATGGTTGTTGTTTCCAAATACGTATGCTGTGATTACAGATGATGCAAACGCACTAAAAATGCAATATTTTACACCCAATACTAAGCAACTTATTCAAACTAAAATGCCCACATATAGTAATGACGAGGGACGGTGCGTGTTGTTGAATAAAGACGGAAAACGATTTGACCAATTTGATTACACAGACAGAATGCACTACCCGTTACTTGATAATAAAGATGGTGTATGTTTGGAACGAATTGATTTTAACAGGCCAACTGACGATGCAAGCAATTGGACATCTGCATCATCAACAAGCGGATATGGAACACCAACTTACCAAAACTCTCAGTATGCAAAAGCATTTAACACAAATAACATTATAAGCATACATCCGGCAGTATTTTCTCCTGACGGAGATGGTTATAATGACCACCTTACTTTTTCCTATTCGCTACCCTCATCGGCATACACTGCAAACCTTTATATTTTTAACGCAGCCGGTGTATTGGTTAAGCAATTATTACTTAATGAAATATTGGGAACTTCAGGTGTTTTTGGTTGGGATGGAATTACGGATAAGGGTGAAAAAGCGGCAATGGGAATTTACCTCTATTATTTCGAAGCATTTAACCTTAAGGGCGATGTGATAAAAGCAAAATCAACATTAGTGGTTGGGGCGAAGTTGGATTGATATAGAGTTGCTTGTAAAGTATATATGTTTAATCTATTTCTGTGCGATCTAATTGTGCTTGGAGAGATGTATCATCAATTGATACACTATAGTAGGTAATATGTATATTTATTATTTGTTGTGCGGAAATAACAAAAAATTCTCCAGGCATCTGATAATAAAGATTTTCATCATTATCAGGCTTGTCTTTTACAAGGTATCTCCTTTTAACATCTCTTAGATATATTCTATCAAGTCCCCCTTCTTTAGATAAGATATAATCAGCCAATATACCCATGTATATAATACTTCCTTCATCTGACTTCACAAGTACATCAACATAACTAAAGTCGACATCCTCAGATTTTCCGGAAACTCTTGGGAAATCTAAAATTTCTCCACTAAATAAATAATGCCATTCATTCTGAAACCTGAATAGTTTTAGTTTTCTATCAAGCTTAGTAGCGCGAATAACACGCTTGCTTGAATAGCCGAATGAAATAGCTAAAATGTATAGAGAAAAGAAGTATTCCAGAATAAGCTTCGCGTCATCAAATAAAGAATTGAAAGCATGTGTTATTCTATTTGCATCGTCACTGCCACTTAGCAGAGTGCCAATAATTTCAGGGTCAATTTCATGTTTGGGTGCAACAAAACAGAAATAGCCAATTACATGAAGTAACAAAGATGGAATTATGCTTGAAAAGAATAATTCCAAGTAGGACTGTCTAAAATACTCCTTTGAAAACTCTTCTGAATAATAGAATCGTCTAAAAAGTAATCCTGGGGTTAATAAGATAAACAACGCGATAGTTGCTAGGGCAATATTCATTTAGTTACCTGTTTTTTGTGCCAACTCGAATAACAGTGACTTTTCCGTCATTTGAGGATCCTCTGCTATCAGCTCGATTTTTTCTCTCCCTTTCTACAGCTTGTAACAAATCAGAAGACTTTCCAATTTTGGATAGCTTCACAACTGTAGTGCTAATGGTGTGGTTTCTCATAATTAATCGGTTGGGTATTGTGAATGTACAAATTAATATTTATACTAAGTTACAAATAAGATTGTTGAAAAGCAATTATTTACTCAAATACATGCTCTTCTCTTTTATCCACTGACGGAAAATTGGATCTTGTAAATCCTTGATAAATCTAATGGCTTCACCGGTTGATTTCATTTCAGGACCTAACTCTTTATTTACGCCTTCAAACTTATTGAATGAGAAAACTGGTTCTTTAATGGCGAATCCTTCTAGCTTGCGCTCAAAAGTAAAATCCTTTAGCTTGTTTGCACCCAACATTATTTTGGTAGCAATATTGATGTATGGAATTTGGTATGCTTTGGCAATAAATGGAACGGTACGCGAAGCACGAGGGTTGGCTTCAATCACATAAACCTTTTCGTTTTTAATGGCAAACTGAATATTTAACAAACCAATAATGCTCATGCTTTTGGCAAGTTTAATGGCATATTCTTCCATCTGCTGTTTTACCTTTTCGCTCAAACTAAATGGAGGTAATACTGCGTTCGAATCGCCTGAGTGAATTCCGGCAGGTTCAATATGTTCCATCATTCCAATGATATGCACATCTTCGCCATCACAAATCACATCTACTTCAGCTTCTTCTGCTCTATCCAAGAAGTGGTCAATCAATACACGGTTGCCAGGCAAATCACCCAGCAAACTGATTACGGCATTTTCAAGGTCTTCATCGTTAATCACAATCTTCATTCCTTGTCCACCCAATACATAACTCGGACGAACCAGTACTGGATAACCAACTTCTTTCGCAACTTTTATGGCTTCGTCAGCATCTTCGGCTACACCGTATTGTGGATATGGAATGTCCAACTCTTTCAACAAATCAGAGAATGAACCACGGTCTTCCGAAAGGTCCATGCTTTCATAATCGGTACCTATAATTTTAATACCGTTTTCTTTCAATTTTTTAGCAAGCTTCAACGCTGTTTGTCCGCCCAATTGAACAATCACTCCTTCCGGTTTTTCGTATTCAATGATGTCCATCAAATGCTCCCAAAATACCGGTTCAAAGTAAAGCTTATCTGCCATGTCAAAATCGGTAGAAACGGTTTCGGGATTGCAGTTTAACATGATGGCTTCATATCCACATTCTTTAGCAGCAAGCAAACCGTGCACACAGCTGTAGTCAAATTCAATACCTTGACCGATACGGTTTGGTCCCGACCCAAGTACTACAATTTTCTTTTTATCGGTTACCACACTTTCGTTGGCTCCATCATATGTTGAGTAGAAATAGTTTGTTGGCGATGGAAATTCAGCAGCACACGTATCAACCGTTTTGTAGGTACGGATGATGTTCATGCTTTTGCGCAGGGTGCGCACTTCGTCTTCTGTTGTATCGGCTCCAAGTAGCCACGCAATTTGCACATCGCTATAACCCTTTTGTTTTAGCTCCAACATCAATTCTTTTGGCATGTTGTTGAGGTTAAAACGTCTGGTGTCAGTTTCAACCCTTACCATATCATTTATTTGCGTAAGGAACCAACGATCTATTTTGGTAATTTTTTCTACAGATGAAATGGGTACACCTATACTCAACGCATCTTTAACGGCAAATAGCCTGTCCCAACTTGGGTTTTTGAGTTTGTCTACAATCTCTTCTAGGTTACGGCTTTGGTAACCATCAGCACCCAATCCGTTACGTTTAATTTCCAACGATTGACAAGCTTTTTGCAAGGCCTCAATAAACGTTCGACCAATTCCCATTACTTCACCAACCGATTTCATTTGAAGACCTAGTGTAGTATCTGCACCTTTAAATTTATCGAAGTTAAAGCGAGGTATTTTAACGATTACATAATCAATTGCAGGTTCGAAATAAGCAGAGGTTGTTTTGGTAACTGGATTTTTCAATTCATCCAATGTGTATCCAATGGCTAGTTTCGAAGCAATCTTCGCAATAGGATAACCAGTTGCTTTAGATGCTAAGGCCGAAGAACGTGATACACGAGGGTTGATTTCAATCGCAATAATGTCTTCGTTTTCGGGATTAACCGAGAACTGAACGTTGCAACCTCCGTTGAAGTTACCGATACTGCGCATCATCAAAATCGCCATATCGCGCATCTTTTGATAACAGGTATCACTCAATGTCATTGCAGGTGCAACAGTAATTGAATCTCCCGTATGGATACCCATTGGGTCAAAGTTTTCAATCACACAAATTACCGCTACGTTATCATTTTTATCGCGCAACAATTCCAACTCATATTCTTTCCATCCGAATACCGCTTTTTCTACCAATACTTCATGTGTTGGTGAGGCTGATAATCCGCGTTGCAATGCAGCATCTAATTCTTCTTTTTTCCATACAAATCCACCACCGGTTCCACCTAAAGTATATGATGGCCGGATAACTAGTGGGAATCCGATTTCCTGAGCAATTTCTTTTCCTTCCAAAAAGGAGTTTGCTGTGCGCGATGGAGCAACGCCCACACCAATTTCAATCATCTTTTGACGAAACTTTTCGCGATTTTCTGTCGTTTCAATGGCTGCTGTATCTACTCCAATCATGCGCACACCGTATTTTTCCCAGATACCCAACTCTTCACATTCAATCGCAAGGTTTAAGGCTGTTTGTCCACCCATGGTAGGCAATACGGCATCAATCTGGCGTTCTTCCAAAATCTTCACAATACTTGCTGGTTCCAACGGCCACAAATACACATGCTCCGCTGTAACCGGATCTGTCATAATAGTTGCAGGATTGGAGTTGATGAGCGAAACTTCAATTCCTTCTTCTTTTAATGAGCGAGCTGCCTGACTACCTGAATAGTCAAATTCGCAGGCCTGTCCAATGATAATGGGTCCGCTTCCGATGATAAGTACTGATTTAATGCTGCTATCTTTTGGCATGTGTGCAATGTGTATATGAGTAAACGTGCAGGTGTGCAAAGTGCTAATGCATCACCTAAAAATTGGGCAAATTTAATCGAATAACTCAAACTACATGAAGGGTTGAAAAATAAATTTGTGCCAAAGAAGGTTGTTTGGTGAAAATGCCTGAAACATCTCTGCTTAAAGCAAAGAAATTATAAGACTAGTGTTTGAGTTTTCCAAAGCATTGGTCGAGTTTATAACTCAAATAAAGCGAGTAACTAAAGTCGAGCAGAGAAGATTTTATACCATAAACAGGTTCGAATCGGGCCGATATATTTAACCCATCTGCAAGTGATTTGTTGTATAAAAATCTGACAAAAATCAATTGCCTGATTGGTTCTGTGTAACCAGGTTTATCTAATGATACGGACGAGAAAATATTTGTGCCGCGAGGAGCCATCCATTTATCGCCACGCCAAAAAGAGGCCATCATTCCCAGCCCTCCTTTGCGAATAAATAGGTTCGAGTACATGCCATTTCCTTCGCGGTAGGGGAAATAGCCGGAGTTGGTGTTTTCGAGGTAAAAGGTATTGTAACTCTCAATTCGCCATTCGTCTATCCATCCTTTTGTTACTTGACCTATTTGCAAACCTATTGCTCCATTAAATTGCATGGTCATGTTGGAACTGTCAGTATCAATTTGTCCGCCCCGGTGGTGTGCCAAAAACTGATAAGGTAATGATGCATACAATCCATTGCTGTGTTCAAACAGTTTGTGTTGAAAAGAGAAGCCGGCAGTAAATTGTTCTTTAAACGGTGATCCTCTCTCAATAAATCGTTCCCAGTTAATCCACACATCACCAAAATGTTTTGCGGTTTCTATTTTGTATTGCGCACCGTTTTCAATTCTGTTTGTAATAGCAGTATTGATATCGAACAAAGGCTCAATCAATCGGTGTGCTAAAGCACCTTCCAATGTTCCGAAGATGAAACGTCCGGCATTGTTTTTACCAGTTGTGATTTTTAAACTAAACGTAGGAAGAACTTTGTTATAACCCGGATTGCCACCAAAATCACTTTGCACAAACACACCGGCTTGTAACTTCATTCTACTATTGGGTTGAATAAATAAAGATGGATTTAACTGATACCCAAACAACGTGCGCCCCACCTCAATATCATTAAAGTATTCTGTATTGCGCAAGTAATTAAAGTTGTTTACTGTTACTCCCCAAGTATTGCTATCAGATGTGTTGAGGGTTATTTTATCGCTAATTAGGCTGTTGTCGAGCTGCGCAAATGCTTGTGTTAACCCAAAGGTTAATACAACTAAAATGGCTATGTGTTTTATGTTTATCATTTAGGTGCAGCAAATTACATCATTTATTGGCATCTGTAAAATACGAAAAGCACGTTTTATGCATGAAAAATGATTTATAATCACAAATTACACTTAATCAATTATTTAACTATATTATTTAGAATAAATTACCTTGTAAATTGAAAATAGTATTTTCAATTTACAAGGTAATTTATATTTTTGACTTATGTTATCTAGGGTAAAATTAAACGAGATTGATGATTTATTGCAGGACTTTCCTGTTGTTGCCATTGTTGGGCCTCGCCAGTGCGGTAAAAGTACGTTGGCTCAAATTATTGCTTCTCAATATCCGGATGCGGTGTTTTTGGATATGGAGGATCCCGATGATAGGGCCATATTGAGTAATCCAACCTTGTTTTTTGCTGCTAATAAACATAAGCTCATTTGTTTGGATGAAATTCAATTTGCGCCCAACTTGTTTCCAATATTGCGCAGTGTGGTTGATAAGGGGAAACGGAATGGCCAATTTTTATTGCTGGGTTCGGCTGCGCCCGATTTGTTAAGGCAGTCGTCTGAAACCTTAGCTGGAAGGATTGTTTATGCGGAGCTAGCTCCGTTTTCAATCATCGAAACTCAAGCCGATTGGCAAATACTATTATTACGGGGAGGTTTTCCGCGCAGTTATTTGGCCAAGTCAGATAAAAGCAGTTTAACATGGCGCAAGAGTTTTATTCGTACTTTTTTGGAGAGAGATATTGCCGCATTTGGCTTAAATCTTAATCCGCAAAACAGCAGCCGACTGTGGCAAATGTGCGCGCATTATCATGGTAAAATATTGAATTATTCAGATTTTGGAAAGGCGCTTGGGCTTACCCACCCAACCATAAAACATTATGTTGATGTGCTTGCCGGCACATTTATGTTACGCAAACTGCAACCCTATTATGCCAATTTGGAAAAGCGGTTGGTTAAAACACCCAAATTGTATGTGGCCGATAGTGGTATTTTATGTGCTTTGTTGAATATCCAAACATTTGATGAGTTGCTTGGACATCCCATTGCAGGGTTTGCCTGGGAAGGTTTTGTGTTGCAAAACATATTAAGTACTGTGGGTGATGATTACGAAGTATATTTTATTAGCACAAGTGCCGATGCCGAAATTGATATTCTGTTGAAGAAAGGCCGAAAGTTAATTGGCATAGAATGCAAGTTTAGCACAGCACCCAAAGTGAGTAAGGGTTTTTATAACCTTAAGAGTGATTTAAAATTGAGCAAATCGTTTGTTGTAGCTCCCGTACATACAGCTTATTCGTTAGATAAGAACACATTGGTTTGTAACATAGAAGAACTTTTAGCTGGGCTATAAATTACCTTGTAAATTGAAATTGGTATTTTCAGATTACAAGGTAAGTTGATTACAATTCCATCGCAGTGGCAACCAACTCCGCAATATCTTTCACTTCAATTTCCTGCTCTTTGTTATGGTGTTTTACGCCATCACGTAACATCGTCATGCAAAACGGACAAGCAGCGGCTACCACATTCGGTTGCGCTTCCAGCATATCATCGGCACGTTCGAGGTTTACTTCTTTAGTGCCTTGCTCGGCATCTTTGAACATCTGGGCACCACCGGCACCACAACACAAACCATTGGCTTTGCTGCGTTTCATTTCAACCAGTGCAACATCCAACTTTTCAATGACCTCACGCGGTGCTTCGTAAATATTATTGGCGCGTCCTAAATAGCAACTATCATGGTAGGTAATGCGTTGCCCTTTAAATGCACCACCTTTGATTGCTATTTTCCCATCATTTAGTAATTGATTGATAAGTGTGGTATGGTGCAACACTTCATAATTTCCGCCTAATTCGGGGTATTCGTTTTTGAGTGTATTAAAACAATGCGGACAACCGGTTACAATTTTTTTGATACCATACATATTGAGTGTGGTGATATTTTGCATGGCCATCATTTGAAATAAAAACTCGTTACCGGCACGTTTGGCAGGATCTCCCGTGCATGCTTCTTCTGTTCCTAAAATGGCAAACTTCAATCCTGCAGCATGTAATATTTTGGCAACTGCTTTGGTAATTTTTTGTGCGCGTTCATCAAAACTTCCGGCACATCCAACCCAAAACAATATTTCAGCTTCTTCGCCTGCTGCAGCCACTTCGGCCATGGTACGTACTTTAAAATCGGTCATGCTATGTCGTCTTATTTCGTGAGCAATTTAACAAAAAACACACATAAAAAAAGCTCCGCACCGGGCAGAGCTTTAAGGTATTCAATAATTATTTGATTAGGCACTTACTTTAACGTGCATCATTTCCATGGCTGTTTTTACAATACTTTTTACATCGTAACCACACTCTGCGTATAGTTCGGCAGGTTCACCATGCTCGGTAATAACATCGGGCATTCCTAGCATTTTCAGCTCGGCTGTATAATTGTGTTCGGCCATAAACTCTAGGATTGCAGAGCCCATTCCTCCAACAATTGTTCCATCTTCAATGGTAATTACTTTTTTGTATTTTCCGAAAACCTCATGTAACAAATCGGCATCCAACGGTTTAACAAAACGTATGTCGTAATGTCCAACATGAATTCCCTCTGTAGCTAATTTATCAGCTGCTGTTGCTGCAAAATTTCCAACAGGACCTAGTGTTAAAATGGCCAACTCATCACCATCACGCAACTTTCTACCTTTACCTACCTCAATCTCTTTCAGCGGTTGTTTCCAATCGGGCATTACACCATTACCGCGTGGGTAGCGAATGGAAAATGGTCCGGCATTTTTTTGCAAGGTAGATGTGTACATGAGGTTGCGCAATTCTTCCTCGTTCATGGGTGAACTTACCACCATATTGGGCACACAACGCATGTAAGGAATATCAAGCATTCCGTGATGTGTTTGTCCATCTGCTCCGGCAATCCCGGCTCTATCCATGCAAAATACAACATGTAAATTTTGTAAGGCAACATCATGCACCACTTGATCGTAAGCGCGCTGCATAAATGAAGAGTAAATATTACAGAATGGAATTAATCCTTGAGAGGCCATTCCTGCACTGAATGTAACAGCATGTTGTTCGGCAATTCCTACGTCAAACGCACGTTTAGGCATTGCTTTCATCATAATATTCATGGATGAACCTGAAGGCATAGCGGGAGTTACGCCAACTATTTTTTCGTTTTGCTCAGCCAATTCTACTAAGGTATTTCCAAACACATCTTGGTATTTTGGCGGTTGTGGTTTTTCGGAAACTGTTTTATAAATCTCTCCGGTTACTTTATCAAATAATCCGGGAGCATGCCATTTCGTTTGGTCTTTTTCGGCTAGTGCAAATCCTTTACCTTTAACCGTTACCACATGCAACAATTTAGGTCCCGGAATTTTTTTCAAGTCTTTCATTACTTTCACCAAATGATCCACATCGTGCCCGTCAATAGGGCCGAAGTAACGGAAACGTAAACTCTCAAACATATTGCTTTGTCTGAGTAATCCCGACTTCATGGTATCGTGTAACTTGGAAAGAATATCTTGTGAAATCTGCCCAACTTTACTCAATCTATCCAAGGCTTTCCAAACATCATCCTTAAAACGATTGTAGGTTGGCGAAGTGGTGATATCAGTTAAATATTCTTTAAGAGCGCCAACGTTAGGGTCAATCGACATGCAATTGTCGTTCAAAATCACAATCATGTTGCTATCCTCAACTCCTGCGTGGTTTAAACCTTCAAAAGCCAATCCGGCAGTCATGGCTCCATCGCCAATAATTGCAATATGCTGGCGGTCCATTTCACCTTTTAAGCGTGATGCAACAGCCATCCCTAAAGCTGCTGAAATCGAAGTTGAGGAGTGGCCAACACCAAAGGTATCATACTCGCTTTCGGCACGTTTTGGAAACCCGGAAAGGCCCTTATACGTTCTATTGGTATGAAAACGTTCTCTACGACCGGTTAAAATTTTATGACCATATGCCTGATGTCCTACGTCCCAAACCAATTGGTCGTAGGGTGTATTGAATGCATAATGCAATGCAACGCTAAGTTCTACCACACCAAGGCTAGCGCCAAAGTGGCCTCCATAAACGGAAACCATATCAATGATATACTGACGTAAGTCGGCACATACTTTCACCAAATCCTCCTCTTTTACTTTGCGTAAATCGGCAGGGTAGTGAATAGGTTCTAAAAACGGTCCGGGTTTAATTTCCATAATTGTTAAAACAGCGCTTACGGTCAAAAGTTTAAAGGTGGCGAAAATAAGCCTTTGCCACCATAATCGACCATATCAACGGAAAAAATAGCGTTTTGGTTTAATAAACCTCAACAACTTTTATAAATCAGAGTTTTGCTTCCGAAATCATGAGGTCTTCGCGCGGAGCAATACTCATAACGGGAATATTGGAATGATTAATCATTTGTTGAGCAAATTTCCCTAAAAAGAATGATCCTATTTGAGGCTCTTGCTCTGTCATAATCAAAATGATGTCAGCATTTACAGATTTAGCGTACTCCTCGGTTATTAATGTGATATTTCCTCCTAAACGTTTTTCATGTATGTAGGGAATATTTTCATCATCAAATGTATGTAATACTTGGCGGCAGTATGCAGCTACTTGGTACTCTGTTTCTTTGTCTTTGTCAACCGAAACGCCCAACACATGAATAGTAGCTCCAAATTTTTTGGCTAGTGATAGCGCAAATGGCACTTTTTGGCGCGACTCAAAGGAAGTATCAATGGGAAGTACAATGGTTTTGAAATCATTTGTGGTACCACCCTCTCTCATGGTTAGCACTGGACATTTGGAAGAACTTACCACTTTATAAGCATTGCTACCCATCCAAAACTCTTGGAATCCTGTAACGCCATGCGTTCCCATGATAATCAGATTTGCATCTATTTCCTCAGCAGCACTTAATATTCCTTTAAATACCGAACCTCTTTTATGAAGGTAATTGTACTTAATTCCACTCGAGTGTGGTTCAAGTTTTGATTTGAGTCCTTCTTCATCAGAACTCTCTTCGATATGCACAGCGGTTAATTCCGATCCATATTTTTGTGCAAAAAAAACGGCTGATTTAAAGGCTACCATTGACTGTGAAGAACCATCAACAGGAACGAGAATGTTTTTGAATGAGGTGTCCATATGGCTTACATTTTATAGTGTTAAAATACAATTAAAAATTTAAAAACCAAATTTTGAAGCCCTCCTTAATATTAATTGCCTTTAAACTGAGGCTTTCTTTTTTCGTTAAATGCGGCCACACCTTCTTTATTGTCATTACTTCTGCCTGCAATTTCTTGGCAATACATTTCGTATTCCAACATGGTATCCAAATCACTTTGAAAAGATTTGTTTAACATTTTTTTCATTAATGCAATGGCTTTGGTTGGAGCGTTTTGGTAGTACTCGGCAATTTTCATTGTTTCGGCATCTAAATCTTCCGGTTTCACTACTCGGTTTATCATACCCCAATCGTAAGCTTGTTGTGCGGTAACTTTGCTACCCATGGTTGATAGCTCGAAAGCACGTGCCGAACCCACTAAACGTGGCAAGAAATAAGAAGATCCTGAATCGAGCACTAAACCAACGTTTACAAACACTTCGATAATAGAAGCTGTTTCGGAAGCAACAACCATATCACACGCTAATACCATACTGGCACCTGCACCTGCAGCAACACCATTGAGTTTGCAAATAATAGGTACAGGTAAATTGCGCATGGCAAGAATCATGGGGTTGTAACGTTTTTGCAACGACTCGGCCAACGAGCGTTCTTTCATGCCTGAAATAGCTTTTAAATCTTGGCCCGAACAAAATGCTTTTCCCGCTCCGGTTAATATCAGCACACGAATGCTTTTATCTTTTTCAACCTTTTTTAAGGCATCCATCACATCAAAACTTTGTTGCTCGTTAAAGGCATTAAAAACCTCCGGACGGTTTAATGTGAGTGTTGCAATTCCGTTGTTTACATCAAATAAAATATTTTCGTATGTGGATTGAGTTGTCATCGTATGTTTTGGTTAAATATTGGGCGAAAATATCATTTCACTTTTAATTTCTGCTTACTCGCCCAAATCTGAAAATATAATTTAAAATCGGAAGCTAGGCTCCACAGTGGATATTGAAAGGTTGCAAGTTTATTCTTTTCAAAAAAGAAATGACCCACCCAAGCAAAACCGTAACCCATAATTGGGCATAACCACAAGAGTTGCGTTTGGCTACTCACCAATGCATATATGGCTACAACAAAAAACAATGTTGTTCCAATAAAGTGCAACAATCTACTGGTTGTATTCTGGTGTTCGGTGAGGTAAAAGGGGTAGAATTCTTTAAAGGATTGAATACGATCACTCATGGTTGATTAATAAGAGATGAAAATTTTTTGACGGCTAATAACCTTTCCTGAATCAGCATGGATGGTGAAAAAATAGAGTCGGTCTTTTTTCAATACATCAAGACCTGTTACTTGTTGGTCGGCTTTAAATTCTTGTTCCAAAACAGAGTGTCCATCTAAATCCAAAACGGTGAGAACATATTTTTCTTCGGGTAATAATGCATCACAACTTATGGGATAAGTTGCTGCAAAAGGATTGGCTATTTTGCACGGTAAACTTTCCGGTTTGGGGCGGTTGGCTGTTTGTCCTTGATAGTAATGTGTAGACTGAATATCGAACACCCATTGATTGTTTATCCATGTATAGTAAAAAAATTGACCCTCGCATCTTCGATCTGAATCCATAAAATAGCGTTCTTCTTTAGAAGAAGGAATCCAATTTTTTTCTTTGTATTGATAGGTTACTTTCTCATTTCCTCCTTTGCGCACTACAACTTTTAACGATGGCGAAAGTATTCTACTCTCAACACTGCCTGAGTAACTGATGGAAGAGCCGTTTGAATAAACAGTATCTATGCTTTTCCAGTTTTGAAAAATTTGCAGATTTCCATAAATGATACCGTTTGATTTACTGGTAGTAGTTAGTATGTCAAAGCCATTATAATGAGAACGAATGGTGACGGTAGAATCTTGCGATACACGCAAATCTTGAGAGTTTATTTTACTTACAGTTGAATCGAATACAAACCGTAAAGCCGTATCAGAATTTTGTGTTTCAATTGTCAGTCTGTAGGTAATATAATTTTCTTGAATGGATGTCGATTTTGTTTCTTGTAATTTTGCGATCCCATTTTCAAATGTGATTCTATTATAACCCAAAGTGGTATCGAACAACATATCTCTTCCTGTAAGGATTAGCTTATTGCCTTGTTTCTTTTTCGTGTAGTGAATATTATTTCCAAGTTGAGGAACATTCAGATTCATGTAATACCATCTTTGTTGAGAGATAACAGAATCCTCATCATATTCGTACGCGTACATTCGCATGATACTTCCATATGAAAATACCACTGAATCTGCAAAAGGAGTGCGATTTTGTGAATTGTAAAAATACTGATAGTTCCCACGTTCACAGTTTGATGTTAAGCTGGTTATTCGTCCACTCGCATCGTAAGAATAATACTCATAACAATTAATTTGTTTCCCGGTATTATATTGATTATCCATTCGCAAACCTATTGTTGAATCCCTTAGCAAAGTGCAGGTTGGGCTTTTACCAAAAGGCATTTTACGTATATATGAAAATTGGGATTTTGCCGATGTAAACAATAAAAGTAAGCAACAAAAAAAGGGAAGGTGTTTCATAGGTAACATTAAATAAAAATAAAGTTACAAAATAAGGTACATAATCACAAATCCAAGCATCCATCCACTGATAACTTGGCCAAACGTATGAGCATGCAAAAACAAGCGTGCCGATAGGGTGATTCCAGAAAGGATAAATGTGAGGAGAAGTACATATCGTAAATCAAATAGGGGTGCTTGAGCTAGTGTAAGGATAATGGCAGTGAGTGCTCCCAACGAGGCTCCATGAACACTAATTTTATAAAAATGATTGATGATTACCACCGCAACCACAATGCATGCGCAAGCTAAAATATACGCTCGCAACATAGAGGGCGTATGCATCCGTGACAAGAAATAGTAATCAAACAAATAAACAGAAGCGGTAATAAGATAGGGAATATTGCGTTCGTCTTGAACATCTAATAACACACTTTGAACTTTGCCCAATAAACGCATTACCAATACTGCCAATATGGGTAAAACACCAGCTGTAACAAACATAAAAGCAATGTAAAAAAACTTGGCGTTGGGTGTAAGTCCGAGGCTTAAGTAGGGCGATAAAAAGACGATGGCCAACAACCCAAACAGGTTTACGAATACCGGATGAAATAGGCCAGAAATTCCAAGTGCTACATTTCTATTCATGCGGTTTATGAGCGTTTATTATAATAAACCTTCAATAATTTGTTCAACGCTTATTCCTTCGGCCTCTGCTTTATAGTTTTTAAGTAAGCGGTGGCGCAATACATCTTTAGCAATGGCTTGAACATTGGCAATATCGGGTGAATAACTGCCGTGCAATAGCGCATGACACTTAGCTCCCAAAATTAAAAACTGCCCTGCACGTGGACCGGCACCAAACGAAATATACTCGTTCACTTTAGCGGTTGCATGTGGTGTGTTTGGGCGTGTTTTGCTCACTAACTTCACAGCATATTCCATCACATTATCGGCAACAGGAACTTTGCGCACCAATTGTTGGAAGTGCAAAATTTCTTGTGAAGTCATTACCTTATTGGGGATTTGTGGCGTGCCCGATGTGGTGTTTTTTACTACTTGCAATTCTTCTTCGTAAGTTGGATAATCCAACACAGCATTAAACATAAAACGATCGAGCTGTGCTTCTGGTAATGGATACGTTCCTTCTTGTTCAATTGGATTTTGTGTTGCCAATACAAAAAAGGGTTGTGTAAGTTGGTGGAGTTTGCCATTAACGGTTACACTTTTTTCCTGCATGGCCTCAAGCAAAGCAGCTTGTGTTTTAGGGGGAGTACGGTTAATCTCATCGGCCAATACGATATTGGCAAAAATGGGTCCACGTAAAAATTTAAACTCACGTTTTTCATCCAAAATTTCGGAACCGGTGATATCACTTGGCATCAAATCAGGTGTAAACTGAATGCGGCTAAATTGCAAATCGAGTACTTCGGATAGGGTGCGTACCAATAAGGTTTTTGCTAAACCTGGAACACCAACAAGCAACGTGTGACCATTTGCAAATATCGACATCAATACCGCATCTACAACATCATGTTGTCCAATAATTACCTTACCAATTTCTGCTTTTAACTGTTTGTATTTTTGGTGCAACGCATCGGCTGCTTCAACATCTGTGGCGTATTGGGTCATGCTAATATTTTACTTAATAAAGTTTTGTATACTCAAACAGTTTTTATATTCATCCGATATGTGGATGTAAAACTGCTTTTTATTTTTATTGATAAAATCGTTGAGGGCTTTTGCTTTTTTACGGTTCTCGGCAATTGCCTGAAACTTCTGGTAATCATCACGCAGGTTGGCTCGGTGGGGTTTGCTTTCCGATTTAAGGTATAATACCCTCCAAGCTTGCTCTCTATCTGGCCCTGGTAAGGTTATCAGTTCTGGTTCGGAAATTTCTCCGGCTTTCATGCCTTCAATGCGGAAGTATAAACTCTTATCTAATTCATCAATCGGAACTTTAGTTGTACCTGTAGATCCTTCGGTTATAAAACCGCCATTCGATTTGGTTTGAACATCGTCTGAATATTTCTTAGCTGCTTTTTCAAATGTTATCGAATCAATTTTTACTTGCCATAAAATACTATCCAATAGCTCACGTGCTTTTTGAATGTCAGTTGTGAAAATTTTTGGACGAATGAGGATGTGGCGCACATCAATATTATCTCCTTTTCGATCTACAAGTTTTAGGATATGGTAACCAAACTTTGTTTCGATTATTTTAGAAACGGAATCGGGGCGCAGGCGGAAAGCTGTTGCTTCAAACTCGGGAACCATATCGCCACGGGTAAAAAATCCTAAATCACCACCGTTGGTTGCCGAGCCTTTATCATCCGAATAAATTAAGGCAAGCGTATTAAAACTCTCGCCATTAACGATGCGCTCACGTAACTCCGATATTTTTTCGTAGGCTATTTCTTTTGCCTCTTTACTTACTTTGGGTTGCAGCACAATTTGTGCAATTTCAACCTCGGCACTGTAAAAAGGTAAACTGTCGGTTTCGGCAAGTTCGTTAAAATACTTTTTAATATCAGTGGGAGATACTTTTATGTCTTTAAGAGCCTTTTGTTGGACTTCCTGAACCAATAACCCGTCTTTTATTTTTTCTCTGTTGGTGGCTTTAATCTCGGTAATCGATTTTCCGTAAAACTCTTCCATGGCTTTTATCCCGCCCATTTGTCGGGCAAAGTATTGCAGGCGTTTTTCCAGTTCACCTTCTACTCTGTCATCGCTTACCACAACACTATCCAATTGTGCTTTGCACAACATCACTTTATCTACCAAACGTTGTTTTAAAATTTCGCACTTCATGGTATCAGGAGCTTGTGGAAACTCTTTACGCAATTGTGCAAATTCTATTTCAATTTCGGATTGCATAATGATATTATCACCCACAACACCCACAATTTGGTCGATAACCATGCCGGGTTGATTTTGTGCCATAGCCGAAAATACTCCCATTGAGAGCAACAGCATCATACCAATATGTTTCAATGTATATTTCACTTTTTGCATTACTGCCTTGTATAAACGTGCACAAGATACAGATAATTGTCTTATCCTAAAATCATACAGGCTTGTATCGGATTTTATTCCGTACAAGCCTGTTATCTGTTTATGGGTTGCTGGTTGCAGCAACACTCAATTGTTATTTGAATAATGAATCAACAACCTGGTTGTTTACAATTACTGGGTATTTTGCTTTCAACTCGTTAATCCATTCTTTTTCCAAGTAATTTTGGTAATCAGATGTAATTAATCCGCGAGCATCTTTCAGTGCTTTTGGCTCTGGAGCTACAATGCCTTCTATTACAAAAAATTTGAGCACATTGGCTTCATTCGGCATATCAACTACACCTTTTTTATCCCAGAATTTTTCACCTTGGGCATCTGCTTTTTCGTATTTATTTTCAGTAATAACTAATGAGCCTGCAAGTTTTTTGTTTACTTTAGCTTTTATCTCATCACCTGATTTTCCTGCTGTTGCCATCTTCAATGCTTCTTTTTTGGCTTTCGCATCAACACAGGTGTAAGTGTATACTTTTACGCGGTCTTTCCACATGTATTTTTCTTTGTTGTTGGAATGAAAACGTTCTAATCCGGTTGAATCAGAAACAGCTTTGGTCCATACTTTTTTGTCGGTTAAGTCAAACAACAAAATACCATCGTGATACTCTTGCATTAAATTTCTGAAGTCGGCATATTTCTGCTCTAATAGGTTCTCCTCATATTTCAATGCTTCTTCATCGCTATATTTTTTGAACAATCCGGTTAATATCATTTGTACGTTTTCGCCCGGACGAGCTTCTTGGTTGCCTTTTGCATAAGCAGCAAAATCGGTTACGGTATACATTTTGGAGCCTAAACTCATCACCGGTTTAGTGGTTAACTGTTTATCGGAAGGCATCCATGTTGCTTGTAAAAATGTGGTATCAACAGAAGCCATAAACTCTTTTAAGTTTGCCGCGTATTCTTTGTAGTTATTTTGTTTTTTGATACGCTCGGCAACAACCAGTTTACTGCTTTCGGCACGACTATCTCTACCCACTTTACTTTTGATGCTTTCTTCTACTTCTTTAAGTTCAGGTACACCTTTTTTATCCAATACTTTGATTACATGGTAGCCATAATCCGTTTTAAATGGTTTAGAAATATCACCCTTATTTAAGGCGAATGCTGTTTCTTTAAATTGTTCAGGATAGTTGCTATAGCTGGTAAAATAGTTCATCACACCTGCATTTGCTTTGCTTCCTTGATCTTGTGAATACGTATCAACTAACTTCTCAAATGATTCGCCAGCCATTAACTTTTGATACACTGTATCAGATTTTGCTTTGGCTAAATCAATTACATCTTGGGTTGCACTTGGTCCGGTTTGCAACATTATGTGCGATACTTTTACCTCACCACGTGCAACACGTTTATCCAACACTTTAATAACATGGTAACCGAAACGGGTGCGGAAAGGCATTGAAACCTGTCCTTTAGGTGTGTTGTATGCTTGTGTTTCAAACGGATAAATCATTTGAAACGAAGTGAACCATCCAAGGTTGCCAAAGTTTTTTACAGCCGATGGATCATCTGAGTTTTTAGAAGCAATGCTGTCAAAATTTTCGCCTTTAACAATGCGGTTGCGTATGGCTAAAATCTTGTTGTAAGCTGCTAGTGTATCTTTGGCTGAAGCATTTTCGGCACAATTAATCAAAATATGGCTTGCATTTACTTCTTGTTTCATGCGCTCATAGGCTTCTTTGATTAACCCATCGCTTACCTTTTTATCAGTTAAGTATGGATTGGCTAACTGCTTGCGGTAACCTGCCAACTCCGATTTAAAAGAAGCAATGGTATCGAGTTTTAACAACTCGGCCTCTTTAACCTTCATCTTAAATTTTTGATACAATTCAAGGTATTCGCGAACATCCGCTTCTGTAGGGCGTTCTTTATCTTTTTTGTTTTTAGACAATAAGCGTTCAAACTCTGCTTTGTAAACAGTATCAGCACCGAATGTAAATACCCACGGTGTAGCTATAGGAGCGGCTGCAATTGTTGAGGGTTTGTTTGCTGTTAGTTTGGCAGCAGGTTTTTGCGCCAAAGCAACTGAAGTGATACATGATGTTGCTACTAATAGAAAAGAAGTACTCTTCATAGATTGTTATTATAGATTTAGTTTTTTTAACGAGTGCAAATATATAAATATTGGTTGCATTCGGGGAATACAAGTACTTGAATACATTTTAGCATCTGTGAGCGCTGATTATCAATAGGTTTTATTTAGTGCGAGATGTACTATCCACCTAACGTTTAAAGCCCAATTCCTCTTTGAGTTGCTCCAAAACATTAAATACAATAGGACAGATACTGTAGTTTTCCCAGAGCGTTCTCCGAAATTTCATATCGGGTTGGTTGAGGTGCGGATACCCTGCACATGCTGCAGGACGGTTTTCATAAATGGTGCAGGCACAATCATCTAAAAACATGCAGGGTTTTGTTTGGAGATATAAAGCCTCGCCATCATAGGCAACATATTGCTGTTTAAACGCATCAATCTCCTGCTGTTTCAAGGTTGCTAAGGTTTCTATTTCACTTGCTTCTAATCCCGGTTCTAATTTTTTGCAACAATTAGCACAAGCCAAACAATCGATTTGTGCCGATACCGTTTCACTTAACCGATGAATGCGTTCATCTACTTCTTTAGACGAAACACCCCTTAAAAATTTCTTGAAGAAAATATTGTCGATGGTTTTGGCTGCGAGAAGCGGTGCTATTTGAGTGGGAGTGGTGAGCATGGTTAGATGAACTGTCTTAAAAAAGAAATTAACTGATCAATTCCATTGCGAAAATTCTCTAATTCTTGCGTTCTGTTTACGTCTTGCCACATTCTATGTTTTTTATCTCGGTACAAGGTGATAGAACTTTTATAATGACTCCAATAAAACTTGTAACCATCAAACCGGTATTCATGATAGTATGAGGCTACTTTTTTAAAGATAGATTCAATACGTTCTTCATCAAATTGGAAATTAAGCACAGCCCTGTGCTCAAGAGCCACATCTATTCTATCAAAGTAGTTTTTACAGGTGGCAGCCCAGAAATTATTTTCTCCAACCGGCTCGAATTTTTTATGTAGAAAAACCTTGTTAATCTCTTTACATTCCAACTCAACTTTTTCTTTCTGGGTTTTAATAATCTCCATCTCAAAACCTTCCGCCTTAGTCTCTCTGCTGTACTTTTCAAAAGTTGACGCTGTTATAATCGTGTTGATTTCATTTTTTGCATCTTCAATTGCTATATGGTCATCAGATATAATTGAGGGAGCGTTCATTGCCAACAAAACACCCATTTCTCTATTATTCTTTTCAGAATATTCATACAGATTCATTGAGCCAATAATGAGATATTTTTCATTGTAATAACACTTAGCGTGCACGTTCGGATGATGAAATAAATTCAAATTATCCAATGCTGCTAGTTTGTCTTTCTCTGGTTTCGGTAATTTATTCTCACGGTAAACTAATGTGGTTTCAACACCGCGAGCATTTGCTTCTTGAAGATGTTTAAAAATTCTATCAGATGTTTTAATGTATGGAACAATAATGACGAGCTCGCGTTCTGTTTCTTGAATCAAGCGAGGAATCCATTCATTTAATGAATCGGTATTGAGGAATTTAGCCATTTGGGACGAAGACGGGTTATATGATATAAAAAATTATGGTTGGGGTGGACTCAATGGCAAAATGGCACCTTCCATAAAAGTACCTTGCACTTTATCAAAAATTAATCCGCGAGAAGTACTTATAGCTGATTGCATCAGCCATTCATCTAATTCTCCATCCATTAAAATACCATCTTTCTTATTTTCAGTAACAAAATTTTCGAGGTTTGGTGCGATGTACAGGTATTCAATAATAAATCTTGCCTCGGCTTTTGTTTTTTTGTTCTCTATTAATTTAGGCTTAACTGAAACGTTTATTTCTATTGACGCCCAACCAGCTTTGGCATCTAATGTTTTAGTAAAAGTGCTTTTAAAGTCAAACTCTGCTACCTCAGTTGCCAAAATAGGCTTTTTAGCATCATTGATAATTTCCTGAGAAGTGATATTGATATCGGCTAAAATGATATCCTCAAATGCATGTTTTTTTTTTGCCTTTGCCATAATTTTAGTATTCTACAGTCCAACTATGTGTGCTCCTCAAATGGCTTCCACTTGCTCGCTTGCGAGGTATTGGTTTATTGGACGAAGAGCCCTGTATCTGTTTTGACTTTTCCCATCCGTCCCCAAGTAAAACAAACGATGAAGCTGCTTTTACAATGTGGACTTCTTTTTGTGTGATGCTGATAATATCGCAGCCCAATGCTGTTTCAATTGCTTCAATAGTTTTTAATTCAAAATTATGCAAACCGGTTAACCACTTGCTAATTTCAGACGGCTGTTTTCCCATCATTTTTGCTAAGTCCTTTTGCTTTAATTTTTGCTCTTCCAAAATTTCATCAATACGTTCAGCGATTGCTAAATTGCGGGATACCCGTTTTTTAACAACCGAACTTGTTCTTGCGCTTATTTTGTCAAATGCATTCATTCTACTATTGTATTAGTCGGTTAATTCTATCTCCTCTATGTTGGTGATTGTGTTTCCATTTATTTTTATCTCGCCTCTCCCCCATTAAGGCGTTTAATTGTTTTGACATTTTATCGGCAAACCGAAAATGAGCTTTTACATTTGGACACTCTTGTGCTGTTTGTTTTGTTTTGATTCCACCATTCGATAAAATAACAATACCTTCATTCACTCTATAAATATACAACCGTAATTGATTGTTTTCGACAAATTTTGGTGGTAAAGCTCCCGCTTCATTTTCGAAACGAAAGTAACGCTCTTTTGCTCCATACTTTTCGCCTATAAGCCTAATCCACTCAACTAACTCGTCTGTTTGTTCGCTTATCTTGTCATTTGTTAAACATTTATTAAAGAACTTATCCGCTTCGGTGTAAGCATCATTTTCTTTTAAAAAAGTATAATAAGTCACTTTTTTAAATGTTTTAAACACACGCAATGTTACAAAATAATTCACTTATAAGTTACTTTTTTATTCTTTTTAGCACAAATTATTGACATTTAGACTACTTAAACTCCTCGAAAAATGCATAATCAATATCATAAACCGTCTTTGGCTTAAGGCCTAATTCGAACTTCTCAAAGAGTTCAATTAGCTTTTCACTATCAACCAAGGCACAATTCGGGAACGGAATATTCCATAGTTTACAGAACTCTGCAGCTATCAACTCTCGTGCAAGCATGTGTGCTGGTACATTCCCTTTTACGTACTTAACCAAATAGTCGGTAAGCTCATTGGTATTAACCAATAAGGGTTTGCATCCGGTTTGAATAACCTGCTGCGGTTCTATTTGTTCTATGGAGTATAGGGTTTTCAATGATTATTGAATATTAACAGATCATGTTCAATCAACACCTTATAGCCCTCTTTAAAGTGGCGTACTCCTTCTTCCCAAGTAGGAAATTGGTGTTTGAAATGTTTAATCATATTAACGAATTCACGGGCCTTTTGAACTTTTTCTTTTTGCGTTTCGTTAATGTTCTTATGTGCGCACAATACTTCAATCACAGTAATTAAATCTGTTCTTTCAATCGTACTTAATAGTTTATAATTGTTGGCATGCATGCGAATAGCTATCTCGAATGTAACTACTTTATGGAAAATATTATCTGGTATATCCTTATCCTCTATTTTCCCATATTCCATCATGCATTTTTTATAAAATAGCATAAGTGATGGACCAGACTTATACAATCCTTCAAAATCGCAATCGTAATTTGGATTATGAGACCCTTCACTAATAACTCCGTTATGCCACTTCATCATAAAAGGTAACGGACCTTTCACCAAATTTAAAAACGTTCCGTAGTCAGCATGTCGAATAGCATTAAACTCGTATCGGTAAGTAGTAATTTTAATTCCAGACTTCATTACTTTTAGCATGTATCCTACAACTTGTTCTACTACTAGTTTCATCCCCCCTCCACAATCCGTATCTCTTCCTCCGTTAAATCATATAGCTGGTATACCAATTGGTCGATTTCGTTTTCTAAATCGGTGGTGTCGGCTGATGGGTTTTGTTTGATTGAAAGCAATTTGTTTACTAATGTATTAATCTTTGATTGTATGCTTGCATTGCCTGTTGCTATAGGTATTTGACTAAAATACTTCCAAATTAATTGATACCCGTTTTGAATAGCAGTGCAATATTTAGAAATAAGCCACCAACCCATTTTGGAGTTTAAAATTCCCAACAATACCTTATCATCTGAAGGAATAAACCACATGGAGTTATTGCAAAACATTCCATTTTCATCATAAATAAAACAAGGCTTAACTTGTAATACTTGATACATTATTTTAGGGCTTTCAAACTTGTCGTAATAATCGCAAGCTCTTAATTCCCACCAAAAATCACCTTTGTCGGTACGTTTTTCTGCTTTATCTTTAAACTGAATTAAGTGATTGGCAACACCTAGATATTTTTTACTAAACCAATTCCAAGCATCTTCAAATTCCATGCTTCCGTATCTTGGAGGTGGCTCTGAAACATAATTCTTACTGTTTGTAGGAAGATTTCTTTTAATGGTAAATCCTTTTGGAACTAAAATTAAGTAATTAGAGTTTTTCCCAGCTCCGTATGGTGTAATGTTTCTTCCTAACAAAAAAGGTTTAATTAATTCTGCCGAGTTTAAATCATGAGCTAAGATTTTTCCTTTAGTTGCTTCATCAATCACAAATGCCTCGGTAAGACCTGTGAGTACGCCTCGTTTTGCGTCACCGACTATATATTCCTCAATTTTTTTACTAATATGTATAAGCTTTTGTAAAAGTATTTGATCTTGAGAGTTGGATACAATCCATGTATCATCATTAAGTGATTGGTGGTTAATGTAGTTTGTTGCACCTGAAACATATTTAGGGAAATTGGTAACAAACTCGTTTGAATGAATTTTGATAGTTTTAAAAGTTCCTTGCGTTGGTTCTTTGCTTGCTGTTAAAATACAAGGGTAGGTTGTAGCTTCTTCAAATACCTGAAAATCGCAAAAGTCTATAATTTCAATTAAGTTATGCTCTAACAAATACTTACGAGCAGGTTGACCATAACCTGCCTGCATAAATTTATTTGGCATAATGTAAGTAAAAACACCAAACTCTTTTAGAATATCAAATCCCTTCTCAATAAAGTAAACATATAAATCGGCAGTTCCTGTGTAAAGTTTATATTGAGATTTGAAATGTGGCTTCAAGTCTTTTATTTCCTCGTGCCTTACATAAGGCGGATTCCCAATCACCACATCAAACCCAATGAACTCACCCTTATCATTCAATACTTCGGGGAACTCAAACCGCCACTCAAAGGCATTTTCGTATATTTTATTAGCGGTAATCTCATCACGTTCCTTTTCTAATTTGGTAAGGGTATCGCTTGCTTTTTCAAAGTCCTTTAACAGCTTTTTATCGGTTTTTTCGCCCCATTGTTTGCTCGTATTTATTTTGGTTGCCAATACATCAACTGCTCCTCTGGCCTTCGCAATTTTGGTTTTAAAGGGATCATCAATATTGGCTCTAAAATCACTTTTAATATCGGCAATCAACCGCTCCATTTCGCGCTTTTCCTCTTTGCTTTGCGCATTGCGGTAAGTATCTACGGCATTGCGGTAACTGTCAATGGTCCACTTGCTTTTCTTTAAGGCCTGTTTTAAATCGGCATCAATGGCAAAGCGGCTTATTAAACTGTTTCCGCACTTAATATTAATATCAATATTGGGAAGGGTTTCCAGCTCTGTAGCGTTTTTGTAATAGGCGTTTTTAAGCAACTCAATCCACAAGCGCAAGCGGCAAATTTTAACCGAGTTGGCATTAATATCTACCCCAAACAAGCAGTTTTCAATAAGGGTTTGTTTTTCGTGAAACAGCGTTTCTTGTATGCGTTGGCTTTCTTTATTGCTTGGTTTGTATTCAAATAGTTCCCCATCATCATCGGTTACCACTAATTCATCATTTACCACTTCCACATGGTACTCTTTTAGGCGCTTTCCTTCTCGGTCTTGCAATATTTTTAAATCACTTTTTACAGCAATCATTTCGTTAAGTGCCGAAACCAAAAAGTGACCAGACCCCACGGCAGGGTCGCAAATTTTGATACTGTTTACAATTTCATTGGCTTCTTTGCGGTCGGCTATCTTATCATACAACTCTTCAATGGTTTCGCAATTCCATTGTTTGGTTTCATTAAACTTTTGTACCACAGCTTTACGTATGGTTTCGCGGCACATGTACATGGTAATAAAACCGGGAGTAAAAAACGAACCGTCTTTGTAGCCGTTAATTTTTTCGAATATCAATCCCAGTACGGGGGCATTAATCAACGTTTTGTTGTCTTCCTGAATATCTTCGGAACCTTCGCTGCTAAAGTCGTAAGCATTCAAAAATTCAAACAAGTATTCCAATGGAGGCAATTCTCCTGTAAGCTTTTTACCTTGTTTATCTTTAAGCACCGTTGACGAGATAACCGGAATGGCTTTATCATCTCTTAAATTGCTAATAAACAATGTTACTTGCTCCAAATCGGTTGGTTCAAACAATGAACTGTTGAGGTAGGGAACTTTTTCGAATAGCTTTTTTACATCCTGATTTCTTTCGTCATCTTTTTTGGCAAGTACCTGAAAAAACAAACTATTCAAATTATCATAGTTTTTAATTTTATCTAAACTTAAAAACGCATAGGATGCATCACCTTTATGGTAACTGATTAATTGTGCTTCTAATAATTTGAGAAACAAAATACGGTTAATCCACGTAATGGTAAGCTCTAGGGCTACATTAAACAGTCGCTCTTGCTGGGTGTTTCCGTATTGTGTTGGCTTATCTAATCGTTGTATTTTATCCAAACTATCCAGTTGAATAATGGCATCTTCCAATATAGAACTTGTGTTTCGAGCTCCTTCTTTATTACGCTCAATTAGTTTTTTACCCCCTTCTTTGGTTTCGGTTAATCCAATAATATGCAACAACTCGCTGTAAAATCGTTTATCTAAACTGTTACTATCGTTTGCAAACGGGAGTTTTAATAAATGCTCAGGGGATAACAATTTGAACAGAGCAATGAGTTGGTTATCGTCTGTTTTATCTGCACTGCGCAAAGGCGAACGATACTCTTGCAGGTTAAAATACGTGTATTCTATCTCCGTTGTTATGCCTTTTATAAACGGTTCTGCTATTTGTTTGGAGAAGAAGTCTGTTTTGGTATCTGCCAGTCGGCCTTCGTCAAAATCGGTAAATTGTTTAACTAAGTTTTTATCCTGCGCAAAAAGTCTGTCAAATACAACTGCATCAAAAATGAACCAATCATTAATATTTGTTGCAACAAGGTGTTTTACTTCAAGATTCTTGTTTGTGATGCGCTCGCGTAAATAATACAATACCAATTCGTGAAAGGCTTTAGCATTGAGCTTATCCTTGCTAATCATTTCTGCTTTGTTGGTAGGCTTTTTTGCTTCAATAATAACGCCTACGGTACTCTTAGCATTGTTTCCATTGTGAATAACAAGATCATTTCTTCCCTTGGTATTGATAAAATGATTGGGTTCGTAATAAGTGCGTTTTAAAAAGTCGGATACAAGGTTTTTATGAAACTCCTCCGACTCGGTATCATTGATACAGTCTATTAACTGAATGAGGTTGGTTTTGAAACTTTCAATGGCTGTTCTGTTGGGCTTCACTTTTAGGAATGCCTTATTCAATGCCTTTTTGGGTTTCAATCCTTTGTAGTTCATGTAGAATTCGTTATAAGGGCTACGCTCTTATTGGCAATCAACATCAACTATTTTGCACAAATAGCAGTATTGAACAATTGCACGCATATACATAGGTTGCTGTAAAACTAAGAAAATTCTTCTAATTTCAAATCCTTCACCATCCACACATTACAAGCATAATGGCCGGTATTTCCGAGTGGTTTATCTAAATACCTAAAACCATTTTGTTCGTATAGGCGAATGGCTTCTTTCATATCCGGAAACGATTCTAAATACATCGTTTGGTAACCGTATTCAATGGCTGTTTGAATGCTTTTATCAAGCAGTGTTTTGCCTATTCCTTTTCCGCGGGCTTCGGGTGCCAAAAAATACCGTACCAATTCGCATCATCCTGCGGGCAAACCATTGGAGGGGAAAATGCCGCAACCGCCTAATACAGTTTCATTTTCGCTGGCTACCCAATAAAACGATTGGGGTGTTTGAAAATGATGAAACAAATTGTCGGTTGTAGGATCGCTGTGCGCAGTGCCTTCGGTTGTAAGATGCAACGCTTCAATAGACGAACGAATAATTTTTGCCAAAGCCGAATTATTGTAGGGTTGTATGGGGCGAATTTGAATATGCATGTTTGCGAATATAATAGTTAAAGTCTGTTCGAATCCTACAATGGTTGAAGTTTGCAACTTGCTGTGTAAAATGGAAACGTACTATTTTAACCAAGTAACTTAATTCGCTTCTACTTTTCGTTGATCGCGGGAAATAGGAAGTTTCATGGTTTGTATTTTACTCCAACCGCCCAATACATTTTTTACACGCTGAAACCCTTTGGCTTTTAAATACGAAGCTGCAATCATGGAGCGATAACCGCCTGCGCAATGCACCAAGTATTCTTCATCTTTATTGAGGTTGTCTGCTTCTGTTGTAATCTTGTCGAGCGACAAATGAATGGCTTTGGTTAAATGCGCATCGTTGAATTCACCAGGTTTACGCACATCCAAAATTTTAATATCGGTATGCTTGGCATCCAACTCAAATTCTTCTTCATCAACTGATATAATCATGTCCCAACGTTTGTCAGCATTTTTCCAAGCATCAAATCCTCCGTTTAAATAACCCTGTATGGCATCAAATCCAACACGTGTTAAGCGTTCAATACTTTCTTTTTCTTTACCTGCATCAGCCACAATGATTATCGGCTTGCTTATATCCAAAAGCGTTGCAGCCCAAATGGCATATTGTCCGTTTAATCCAAAGTTGAGTGCTTTGGGAATAAATCCATGCTCAAAAACATCGGGAATACGTGTATCAATAATAGTAGCACCTTCTTTCATGCGGGCTTCAAAATCAGCAACCGAAAGGGCTGTCATGCCTTGCGTAATCACATCATCAATGGGTGCGTAACCTTGTTTGTTTAATTTGGCATCTTTAAAAAAGTAAGCCGGTGCCGGTGCTATTCCTTCGGTAACGGTTGCAATAAATTTCTCTTTACTCATGGGTTGCAGTGCATAGTTTTTTGCTTTTTGTTCACCAATGGTTGAGAAGGTTTCTTTTCCGATATTTTTACCACAAGCACTTCCGGCTCCGTGTGCAGGATACACAATTACCGAATCGGGCAATGGCATAAGTTTGTTGTGCAATGAATCATACATCATTCCAGCTAATTCTTCTTTAGTCATTACGCCATCTAATAAATCAGGTCTTCCAACATCGCCTACAAACAAGGTATCACCGGTAAATACGCAATATTCTTTGCCGTTTTCATCAAACAATAAGTAGCTGCTCGACTCTGGTGTATGGCCGGGTGTGTGCAAAATGCGCATGGTGAGTTTTCCTATTTTCAACTCTTCTCCATCTTGAGCCACATGCACCGGAAAACTGGTTTGGGTGGTGGGTCCGTATACAATGGTAGCACCTGTTTTTTGGGCTAGATCCACATGTCCGCTTACAAAATCGGCATGAAAATGCGTTTCAAAAATGTATTTTATGTTCGCGTTATGACTGTTAGCTAATTCAATATAAGCATCATAATCGCGTAATGGATCAATAATGGCTACTTCTCCATCCGACTCAATATAATAAGCGGCTTGCGCCAGACAATTGGTATATAGTTGTTGTACAATCATATTTATAAAATTTGGTATCATTTAAGATGAATGATACAATTGAAAAAAGAAAGGCAAAGGTGGTAATTAATCGTATTTAATAAAATGCTTTTTTACACTTTCGGTGAGCAGTATTTATTTGTGGGTGAATTTAGTTTTGGTAGGGAACTCGGAGGGCAATGCTTCGGCCTAAAGTTATTTCATCGGCATATTCCAACTCCCCACCAATGGCTATTCCGCGCGAAATGGTACTAATGTTTACGCCAAACGCTCTCATTTTTTTTGACAGGTAAAAAACAGTTGTATCACCTTCCATGGTGGCACTAAGAGCCATTATAATTTCTTTGCTTTGCTCGGCTTGAATGCGCAAAAGAAGTTTTTCGATGTTTAATGTGTCAGGGCCAATTCCATTAATGGGCGATATGAGGCCCCCAATAATGTGGTAAGTTCCATTAAACTGATTGGTGTTCTCGATGGCTAACACATCACGTAAATCTTCCACCACACAAATAGTATGTTGGTCGCGTTTAGGGTTAACACAAATATTGCAGATTGCTGCATCGCTTACGTTTCCGCAGCGTTCGCAATATTGTATTTGTGTTCGCAGTTTAATTACGGCATCACCCAACTTAATTACATCTTGCTCATTTTGCTTAAGTAAATGCAGCACCATGCGCATGGCTGATTTTTTGCCAATACCTGGAAACTTAGAGAGTTCATTAACGGCTTCTTCGATGAGTTGGGAAGGATAATTCATGTGCCACAAATGTAAGGAATTGCTGGGTTAAGTTAAATCAAGTTATTGACAGATTAAGTTGATAGCTTGATTAGTAAATGAAGGTTACCGATTGATAGCATTTTACATAAGGAAACCTTTACAAATAAGAATTGAAATAGAAGATACTTTTGCAAAAAGTATTTTGATAAGCGTACTTTAGCCGTTGCAAAATTTACTGGTAATATAACGGATGCACATAAAAATTACTATGCTTTTTGATTAAGAATGTTTATTCTTGAAGTTGCATGAAAAAACAAATCATTACCATTACAGCATTGCTGTTTACATTTGGATTAAGTGTTCAACAAATTATTTCAAATCCTACTGGTTCGCCTTTAAAAGCATCGGGTGGCCCACAAGAGGGAGGGGCAACTTGTTCTCAATCCGGATGCCATTTTGGAACGCCAACAACAGTGAGCAACATCATCACTACGGATATTCCTGCCTTAGGGTATATTCCTGGAGCAACCTACAATATAACAGCTACTGTAACAGGTATTGGAGCAAAGGGATTGATGGTTTCAGCACAAAGTCCAACTGGTAATTTTTTGGGGACTATGATTGCTGGAGCAGGTTCTAAAATAGTATTTAGTAACTACTTAACACATACTACAGATAATTCAGCAACATCGGCTATATGGTCTTTTAAATGGATGGCTCCAGCTGTTGGTTCGGGACCAGTTACGTTTTATGGTGCATTTGCCATTACACGCAACACTACCCGCAAACAACAATTGGTTGTTAACGAAAACACAACTACTGCTGTTGCCGATGCTGAAGGCATTACACAACTGCAACTTTTCCCTAATCCGGTTGCAAATAAACTTTCACTCAATTACAACTTAACAAAATCAGCTGATGTAACTATTGCACTAATGAGTGTTGATGGAAAATCAGCTGCTATCCTCGCAAAGGGATTGCGCAGTTCGGGTAAGCAAGAAGAATGGTTTGATGTTTCGGAGATGAACAGTGGAATATACCTTTTAAAAGTAAGCACTTTGGAAGGCGAACATCTTCAAAAAGTAGTGATACAACACTAGCATTTATACTCCAATGTGTGATTTTATTTACACATTGGGGTAGCTGTGGCTAACTATTTTTCATCTGCACACTGCCACCTGCTACATTTGTTTCATGTCGCCATTTATACTTTTCTCATTTGTTGTTATCTATTTTTTAGTGCTGCTAGCTGTTGCCTTTTATACTGCACGTGGTAGCAACAACGAAACTTTTTTTAACGGAAACAAAAACAGTCACTGGATGTTGGTGGCATTTGGTATGATAGGAACATCCCTAAGCGGTGTTACTTTTATATCTGTTCCAGGCACTGTTGGGTTTAATCACTTCACTTATTTTCAGGTTGTACTGGGTTATTTTATTGGGTATTTTGTGGTAGCGTATGTATTGTTGCCATTGTACTACAAACTAAACTTAACCTCTATTTACCATTACCTTGATCATCGTTTTGGCAAGAGTAGCTACAAAACAGGTGCATTGTTTTTTATCCTATCGCGCACGATGGGAGCTACCCTCAGACTTTACCTTGTTATTAATGTTATGCAACTGTTTATACTCGATGCGTTGGGTGTTCCGTTTGTAGTTACAGCGTTTATTATTTTATTGATGATTTTGCTGTATACGTTTAAAGGTGGTGTAAAAACCATTGTTTGGACTGATACACTGCAAACATTTTTTATGTTGCTCGCTCTGGTTGTTTGTGTATTGTACATCATGGGTGATTTAAACTTAAGTTTTTCGCAAGTAATGACGCAACTCAATGCATTGGGTTATACAGAGGTGTTTAACACGGATATAATGGATAAAAAATTCTTCCTCAAACAAATTATTGGAGGTGCTTTTATCACCATTAGCATGACAGGTTTGGATCAAGAGATGATGCAAAAAAACATCAGCGTAAAACGATTGAGTGATTCACAAAAAAATATGATTTCATTTAGTACGGTGATGGTACTTGTTAACTTTCTGTTTTTACTATTGGGCGGATTATTATACCTCTACGCAACAAGTAAAGGTTTGGATGTAAAAGGAGATGACCTGTTTCCAACAATTGCTTTGCAGTATTTACCACCTGCCATTTCAGTTATTTTTATTATCGGATTGATTTCCGCTTTATTTCCTTCGGCCGATGGTGCTATCACCGCATTAACATCCTCTTTTTGTATTGACATATTAGGCTTGCAACGAAACAAAAACTTAACGGAGGCGCAACAATCAAAAACACGAATTACTGTTCACCTTACGTTTGCTGTTATTTTTTTAGTTTGCGTAATGATTTTTAAAGTGATGGATAACAAATCCATTATTGGAATATTATTAGATATAGCAGGCTACACCTATGGCCCATTGTTGGGCTTGTTTACGTTCGGCATCATCACCAAAAGAATACTTAATGATACGCTTTCGCCAATTGTGTGCATTATTGCTCCCATTCTCTGTTACATTATTCAACTAAATGCACCATCGCTTTTTGGCGGCTATCAAATTGGTATTGAAATGCTTATTCTAAATGGTGCAATGACGTTTGCCGGATTATATATTATAAGTAAACCAAAGGCATAAATTTTCTTGCGTTTTCACTAAACCTTGCATACTATGCAATGTTATTTATTCAATGAGTTATGACAAAAAAAACAGTTTTAATAACCGGTAGTACGAGCGGTATTGGGTTGGCAACAGCTCGCGTATTTGCCGCAAAAGGACACAATATTGTGTTTAACGGATTAGAAGCTAATGGTGCTGAAATTGCTGCCGATGTAGCTAAAGAATTTGGAATTGACTATTTGTTTTCGCCATGCAATGTGCTCGAGTCTAAGCAAATTGACGAAATGGTATCACAAGCAGTTGATAAATTTGGAACCATTGATATTTTGGTGAATAATGCAGGTATTCAATTTGTTTCTCCTGTGAAGGATTTTCCTTTAGAAAAATGGAATGCCATTATTGGTATTAATCTTACTGCCCCTTTTCTTCTTACCAAAGCTGTGTGGCCATACATGGAAAAACAGAAATTTGGTCGGATTATCAATATTGCATCGGCACACGGGTTGGTTGCTTCCGAGTATAAATCGGCTTATGTATCCAGTAAACATGGTATTATAGGGTTTACCAAAACCATTGCTTTAGAGGGTGCACCATTTAATATTACATGTAATGCTGTTTGTCCGGGATACGTGCATACACCAATTGTTGAAAATCAGATTGGCGACCAAATGAAGGCGCATGGGTTGAGCAGGGAAGAGGTGATTCAAAAAGTGATGTTAGCCAAACAGGCAATAAAATCGTTTATTCCAATTGAATTAATTGCCAACACCGTTGCATTTTTAGCTGCCGATGAGGCAACAACCATTACCGGAATTTCAGTACCTGTTGAAGGAGGATGGACAGCACAATAGTTTATGAAAACAAAAGAAGTAACAAGTGAAATAGTCCATGTAAATGGAATAAATATTCATTACGTAAAGTACCACAACCCTGGAAAACCAACGCTTGTATTGTTGCACGGACTCACTGCAAATTGCCGAGCTTTTGAAGGATTGGTATCGCATGGTTTGGGTGAACAATATGAATTGGTTGCACTCGATTTGAGGGGAAGAGGATTAAGCAGTCATCCTGTTTTTGGTTATACCATAAAAGCACATGCAAGGGATGTGATTGAATTGCTTAACTATCTAAAATTAGAACAAGTGGTTTTGGTTGGACATTCATATGGAGGTTTTCTTGCTTCATACCTTTGTTATTATTATGCGCATCATGTAAGTAAAGTAGTGTTTTTAGATTCGGCTCCCGAAATGCACCCACGCACTTCAGAAATGCTACAAACAGCTTTGGGGCGATTGGATAAAGTATACCCTAACAAGGAGGCCTATTTTGAGATGATTAATAAAGCACCATACATCAATTTTTGGGATGAAGATATGGAGGCATATTTCGAAGCAGATATTAAAACGCTCCCTGATGGATCAGTAAAACCGCGAACAGATTTAGCGCAAATTTTGCAAGTGGCTTTGGATGTTGGAATTTCTCCTATTCTAAAATATTTTAAGGCGTTAAAACAACCAGCTTTACTTATTTGCGCAACAGATAATTACAATCTAGGAGAACCAATATTGCCTGGTTACTTAGCAGAAAAAGCTGTTGGCAATATGCGCAATGCAAGGGTTGAGTATGTAGATGGAAACCACCATACCATGGTATACGGCCATCATGCAGATGAAGTGGTTGAGATGATTGAGCGATTTGTTGGGTAGATAAGCAAAGAAAACACACCTCAACTTTGGTGAATTCAGCGCGACAATAAACTAGTTCAATAATCTAACAATTCAACATAAACGGAAAGTGATGATAGTTGGTGGTTCATAGATGATAGAAAGAGCCACGATTCGATAAACAACTGCACATTAAATCGTAACCATTAGACCTAAACTATTTTTTCTTCTTCATTTTAAAGGAATACAGTTGTGCCGGTTTATGCATCACTCCTTTTTGCTTTTCGGCCAACGGTATCAATTCTTCGTCTTTTTTAATACGTTTTACAAAGTTGCGTTTATCAAATTCTGTATTTAATACCACCTCGTACAAATTCTGAAGTTGGCGCAACGTAAATTTTTTAGGCAGCAATTGGTGTGCAATATGGTTCTGATAGATACGGTCTTTGATATCTTCGGTTGCCTTTTTTACAATTTGGTTATGGTCAAAAGCCAAAGGCGGAACACGTTTGATATTTCGCCAAACAACATTTTTAGCAAACGATCCTGGTTCAGGATTAATCATTTCTTTTCGTACTAAGGTGTAATAAGAAACGGTAATTACGCGTGCATCAGGATCAGACCTGTAAAATTTTAACCACTCAATGTCCTTCTCCTGTTTTACGCGCATCGGATCGCCAAACGAAAAAAACTGACGCAAATGTAATCCTTCAACATGTGTGAGTTCTTTTAAAACACGAACCGCGGCATCATCTAAACTTTCTTCTTCATTAACCAAATCGCCTGGCAATGCAAATTGTGGGACATATGGGTGTGAAGAGTTTTGCGAAGGCTCTTTCTGCTCAATAAGTAGAACTTCCAGTTTATTTTCTTCTTCGTTATAGCCAAAAATAACGCAGTCAACAGATATGTGGTTTTTAAATGAAGTACTTTTCATAAGTTAATGGGTAATGAATGCAATATTACAAACAGTTACAAAATCTACCTATTCTATTAATATGTTGTTAAAATACAGAATGAAACAAAAAAAGGACTAATTGTACTTTGTACATTAAGTCAAATTCTTATATTTGAATATGCGCAATATGCGTATTTGAATTAAATATATTTATACATAACACCCACAGAATGAAACTTATTGTAGAAAGTGGATCAACAAAAGCTGATTGGGCTTTGGTAGATGAGGGCGGTAACATTGCGGCTACGTTTGATACAATGGGGTTTAACCCATTTTTTCATGCTTCCGAATTTATTGGTAAAGAAATTCGTAAAAACAGTGCCTTAACAAATACAGCACCGAATGTAAATGAAGTATACTTCTATGGAGCAGGCTGTTCCAGTGATCATTACAAACAAATTGTTGCACATGGATTAATGTTGGTTTTTACCAAAGCGAGTATTTATGTTGATCACGATTTGGTTGCTGCGGCTTATTCAACCTACAAGGGCAAAGCATGCATTAGCTGTATTATTGGCACAGGTTCCAACTCTTGTTATTTCGATGGGCATACGTTACACGAGGAAGTTCCAGCTTTAGCATATATTTTAGGTGACGAAGGAAGTGGAAGTTATTTAGGCAAACGTTTGCTAGCCGATTATCTTTATAAAAAGTTGCCGCAAGAAATTGCTGATGACTTTGAGGGCAGTTACATTTTATCTAAAGCAATCATATTCGAAAATGTGTATCAAAAACCACATGCAAATGTGTACCTCGCCAGTTTCACGCCATTCATCAATAAACATAAATCGCACCCACATTTTCATCAAATGGTATATGATGGAATGAAATTATTTCTGCAGAATCACGTTTGTTGTTTCCCAAATTATCAAAATATCCCCATTCATTTTGTGGGGTCTGTTGCATATCATTTTAGTGAAGTTTTAGAGGAGGCTGCAAAAGATTTAGGTATAACCATTAGCAGTATCATCAAGCATCCTATAGAGCATTTGGTGGCGTATCATGTAAACTATTTGTTTGTTAAGCAAGATGTATAAACCCATAAAAGCCTGTTTATTTGATTTAGATGGTGTGCTGGTTGATACCGCCAAATACCATTTTATAGCATGGAAACGCCTTGCAGAAAGTTTAGGTATTGAATTTACCGAACACGATAATGAGCAACTGAAAGGTGTAAGTAGGGTTGAATCATTAGAATATATTTTGCGTAAAGGTAAAGTGCAGCTTAGCCAAGCAGAAAAGATTGATTTAATGGATACCAAAAATACTTGGTACCTGGAATTGGTTGCTACCATGCACCCTGATGATTTGCTACCCAATGTTTGGAAATTTTTATCAGAGCTAAAAAGTAATGGTGTTAAAATTGGCCTAGGTTCTTCAAGTAAAAACGCCCAAATAATTTTAGATAAAACCAACATTACGCCCTTTTTTGATACTGTTGTAGACGGCAGGCATGTAACATTTTCAAAACCTCATCCCGAAGTTTTTGTGAAAGGTGCGGCACAATTAAATGTTCAACCACATGAAACAATTGTATTTGAAGATGCCGCCAGTGGTATAGAAGCAGCATTAGCCGGTGGATTTTATACGATAGGATTAGGAGATGCCAATATTTTACGTGCCGCACATTTGGTCATTCCTTCGTTGCAACATTTAAACTATACCCAACTTTTAACATTACCCTTTTTGGAAAACAGTAATTCAAAAGCATGAAGCAATATTACAAAGTAGACGAGTGGAATATTATTGAAGAAGGTTTCGATTCATCCATGCATGAGTCGAGTGAGAGCATATTTAGCATTGGAAATGGCAAAATGGGCCAACGCGCTATGTTTGAAGAATACTATAGCGGAAAATCATTAGAAGGAACATACATAGCCGGTGTTTATTATCCAGATAAAACCCGTGTTGGTTGGTGGAAAAACGGGTATCCCGAATATTTTGCCAAAGTATTAAACAGTCCTAATTGGCTAGGAGTAGAAATTCAAATAGGGAATGAGCGTTTAGATTTGAATGTTTGTAAAGTACGAAATTTTGAACGCAAACTCGACATGCAACATGCTTTACTTTCCCGTAAATTTATTGCTGCCTTTCCATCAGGTAAAGAAGTTGAAGTAACTACCGAGCGTTTTGTGAGTCGTGTAGATGATGAGTTAGGATGCATTCGCTATAGTGTGAAAGCATTAAACTTCAACGATACAATTATTTGCACTACAAGCATCAATGCAAATGTTAAAAACAAAGATGCCAATTATGATGAAGTGTTTTGGGATAGCATTGAAGAGTATATTCAGGGTGAAAAGGCATTTATAGGAGTTCGTACAAAAAAACTTGGATTTGAAGTATACGAAGGTTTCACAAGTACTTACAAAAAAAATGGTGAGTTATTTAAGCTTGTTCCAACAGCAACAAAAAAAGAAAAATTTGTATCCTTTTCGGTAGCAACTGCACTTAATGAAAACGAAATATTTGAAGTTCAAAAATATGTAAGTGTGGTATCGAGTATGTATTACTCAGATGCGCAATTGAAACATGCTTGTAACGAAAAATTAGATGCAGCCCTCACAAAAGGATATAACCAATTGCTTAGCGAACATGCTGTTGATTGGGAACAATTATGGGAACAGTGTGATGTGCGTATAAGCGGTGATGCAGCAGCACAACAAGCCATCCGATTCAATATATTTCAACTTAACCAAACATACACTGGTCGCGATCATCGCTTAAATATTGGACCAAAAGGATTTACTGGAGAAAAATATGGAGGATCAACCTATTGGGATACCGAAGCTTATTGTATTCCATTTTACTTAGGAACCAACCACCAAAAAGTGGCACGCCAATTATTGCAATACCGATACAACCAACTTCCTAAAGCTATTGAAAATGCTGAAAAGTTAGGATTTAAAAACAGTGCGGCATTGTATCCAATGGTAACCATGAATGGCGAAGAATGTCACAATGAGTGGGAAATTACTTTTGAAGAAATTCACCGCAACGGAGCAATTGCTTATGCCATTTATAATTACATTAATTATACTGGTGATGCTTCCTATTTGTGGGAAGGCGGATCGGAGGTATTGATTGGCATTGCTCGTTTTTGGGCACAACGGGTACATTGGAGTAATCATAAAAAACAATATGTAATGCATGGTGTAACCGGTCCCAATGAATATGAAAACAATGTGAACAACAACTGGTACACAAATTACATTGCTTGTTGGTGCATGCAATATGCGGCACAGGCCATTAATGAAGTAAAAGAGCACTACGAAAAAGCATACGAAGCATTGGTTGTTAAAACAAAACTCAACGAAGCAGAAGAACTCAAACACTGGAAACATATTTGCGACAATATGTTTTATCCGCAAAGTGATGAACTCAATATTTTCTTGCAACAGGAGGGTTATTTAGATAAGGAGCAAATTTTGGTTGCTGATTTAGACCCCAAAGAAAGACCCATTAACCAAAAGTGGAGTTGGGATAGAATTTTGCGTTCGTGCTTCATCAAACAAGCGGATGTATTGCAAGGATTGTATTTTTTTGAAGATCATTTTGATACACATACACTCAAAAGCAATTTTGATTATTACGAACCGCGCACCGTTCACGAGAGTTCATTATCGCCATGTGTGCATTCTATTTTAGCAGCAAAATTAGGCTATGAAGAAAAGGCATACGAAATGTATCTCCGAACCTCTCGCTTGGATTTAGATGACTACAACCATGAGGCGCACGAAGGATTGCACATTACAAGTATGGCTGGAACCTGGATGAGTGTGATTCAAGGATTTGGTGGTATGAGAGTTGTAAACGGAAAACTTCACTTCGCCCCAATGATACCTAAACAATGGGCATCATTTTCTTTTAACATTCGGTTTAGAGGAAGAGTGGTTCATGTTTTAATCGGCAAACACGAATTAACTATTGAACTCTTAAGTGGCGATAAAATAGAGGTTGTGGTAAACAACACTTCCTATACCATTAGCGAAAAAGATTCCGCACACATTCTACACCACAGCAAACCAAATTAACCATGCGTTTACTATTTACGTTTGTTTTTTTGTGTCAAACACTTTTTGTGTTTGCTCAGTCTTTAATTGTTGGGTTAGCTTCAACCATTCAACTGCAACCCAAACAAACAACGATTGTAAAAAGTGATTATTTCCCCTCTGGAACAGCCATACAAAAAGTGGAATGGCCGCAAGGTTTATCCTTGTTGTCGGAAAACACGGGAAGCTACATTGTAGCAGGAAAATTCTCTTTACCATTAGCTAATATTCGTTTTCATACAGCAAAAGGAGCTGTAGATATTCCGTGTAGGAATATTCGTAAACTAGCAATAACAGCGCAAATAGAACTAGCAAAGCCGGCAAGTGATGTTCGCATCAAAGGAAGTTTTAATGCTTGGGTAGCTGATAGTACGTTATTAAAACCCATTGGCAATATCCCTACTCAAAAATGGATTCTCAGTAACGTAGAAGCTAATGAAGGCTATCAGCAATACAAATTAGTTGTGAACGGGAAAGAGGAGAATCCGGTGAATGCAACAATTGTAAGCAATGGAATGGGTGGAACCAATGCACAGCTAAAGTTTGGCGAACCCGATGCAATTGCTCCTAGGCTCACATCTCAAAAAATCGTAAAACAAACTGTATTTATTGAGGCAACCAACGCTATGCAATATTTCTTGTATTGGGAGAATACACTCTTGATTTCAGCGAGCATACCTAGCACAAATATTATTTCATTTACCATTCCTGCAGCAGCTAAAGAAATGGAGCGTTCTTATATTAGGATTTTTGCTTGTAACGAAAATAAAATTGCAAACGATATCCTGATTCCGTTACACTACGGGAATGTTGTGAAAGAAAGTTCTTCACTAAAGCGCACCGATTTACACACTCAAATAATGTATTTTTTGATGGTGGATCGGTTTAAAAATGGCGACACAACCAACGACCCAAAACCATTGGATGGTGTGTTATCTAAAGCCCAATATTTAGGGGGAGATTTAAAAGGTGTTCAACAAAAAATAAAGGACGAATACTTTAATCAGCTCGGTACAAATACACTTTGGCTTTCTCCCATCTCGCAAAATCCAACTGGTGCATGGGGATATTGGGACAAAAATATAACCACCAAATTTTCGGCTTACCATGGTTATTGGCCAACCTCCTATTCAAAAGTTGATTACCGATTTGGAACCAATCCACTATTTGGCGATGTAATTAGTGATGCACATTCAAAAAACATGAATGTAGTGTTGGATTTTGTGGCACATCACATTCATACCGATCATCCTCTTTATAAAAAACACCCCGATTGGGTTACTCCGTTAATGCTCCCTGATGGCAGTATGAATACAGAGCGATGGGACGACTACCGACTAACAACTTGGTTCGATACTTTTTTGCCTACATTGGATTTACAGCGAAAAGAAGTAAGAGAGGTTGTTGCCGATAGTGTTATGTTTTGGGTAAAGAATTTTGATTTAGATGGCTTTAGGCACGATGCCAGCAAACACGTTCCTGAAGATTTTTGGCGATTACTCACACAAAAAATAAAACGTGAAAAAGCAACTCAAACAAACACCACATTTTACCAAATTGGTGAAACCTATGGTAGTCCGGAGTTGATTGGCTCATATGTAAATAGCGGACAAATGGATGCACAGTTCGACTTCAATTTGTATGATGCGGCTGTAGGTGCATTTGCAGGTAACAACAATAATGAGCAGCAACAACAATTATGGACAAGCCTACAACGCACGCTGTTAGAAAGTTTTGATTATTATGGTTGGCATCACCTAATGGGAAATATCTCGGGCAACCAAGACCGTCCGCGTTTTGCTTCGCTAGCCGATGGAAGTGTGCTAGGAAATGAAGACACTAAACTTGCTGGTTGGACACGTAACATACAAAATAGAAGTGAGAAAGGTTTTTTGAGAATGGCTCAATTGATGGCCATGAACATGACGATCCCCGGAGTGCCTGTCATTTATTATGGAGATGAATTTGCTATGCCTGGAGGAAACGACCCGGATAACAGAAGGATGATGCAATTTGATAATTATACAGAACAGCAACAGCAACTCATTAATAAAGTAAAAGCACTTACAAGTTTGCGTAAAAACAATATGGCATTATTGTATGGAGAATATAAATTTATACCTACCAATAAAAATTGTTTTGCTTATGAACGTAATTATTTCGGACAGAAAGTACTCGTTGTTTTTTCTAAAAACGGTTCGGATGTTTCCCTTCCCATCTCATCATCACAAAAATGGATGCCATTATTCAATCATCCTTTTTCACAAAACCAATCATCCATTAATTTACAGTTAAGTGTAGATGATGTAGAAATTTTTATCTTACGCTAAACAGTAAACACATGAATAAATCAACTTTTTTCTTAAGTGCATTTCTATCCCTCACCATCGGATTATATGCACAGCATCCTAAAAAATGGAGTCAAAATGCTGTTGTTTATGAAGTGAATGTCAGACAGTATTCAGACAAAGGAGACTTTAACACTGTTACTCAAAATATACCCCGTTTAAAAAATTTAGGTGTAGATGTTTTATGGATTATGCCCGTTCACCCTATCGGAAAAATGAATCGAAAGGGAACAATGGGAAGTTATTACAGCGTGCAAGATTATCGAGCTATTGATTCTAGCTACGGTACAGCGAACGATTTCAGAGCCCTTGTTCAAGCAGCTCATAAGTATGGGATGAAAGTATTGATTGATTGGGTAGCCAATCACACTGCATGGGATCATGCATGGATCAAACAACATCCGGATTGGTATGTACAGAATGAGAAAGGTGAAATTCAAACTCAATATGATTGGACGGATGTTGCGAAATTAAATTATGCAAACCCTGCTATGCGCAATGCCATGACAAGCGATATGGAATATTGGGTAAGAGAATTTGACATAGATGGATTTCGGTGTGATGTTGCGTTTTTGGTACCTCAATATTTTTGGGAACAGAACCGAGCAAAACTCGAGCGCATAAAACCCTTATTCATGTTGGCCGAAATGGAATGGAATGCAGATATCACGAAAACACCTTACGCATATTTTAAAACCGCTTTTGATGCTTCATACGGATGGAACTTCATGGGGGTAACGCAGGATATGGCGAAGAAGAAAAAAACGCTCTCCGATTTCCGAAAAGAGATGAAAGAGAATTATGTGAAGTTTCCAAAAACCATGCTCAAACTTTTCTTTATCACCAATCATGACGAAAACAGTTGGAATGGAACTGTAAATGAAAAGTATGGTGACGATTGGAAGTTATATTCTGCGCTATGTTACACGTTGCCGCAAAGTTTACCATTAATTTATACAGGAGAAGAAGCAGGATTAAATAGACGTTTGCAGTTTTTTGAGAAAGATCCTATCACCGCCATTGAATGGAAAGACACAAGTAGATATGAATGGTATAGAAGTTTAACGCAACTGAAACACCGCAATAAAGCATTGTGGAACACCCCGGAAACATCCTTCACAGAAATAGATTGGACAGTACCCAACACCTCCGTAACCAATAATGTGTATGCCTTTACACGCAAAAATGGAAAAGCAGAAGTTACCGTGATTATCAATTTTGGTGATCATTCCTATTCGCTTAAACCCCGCAACAAAAATATTAGCGGAGGTAAAATCATGTGTTCGAAAAACACCAATAAACCTCATAAAAATAGCATTGCCCTACCTGCACATTCTGTATGGATTCATTACAAAAACTAAACACTATGGCCTTGAAACAAAAACCATCGCTGAGCATTGCTCAAATATTTACCATGAGCTTGGGCTTTATGGGTATTCAGTTTGGATTTGCCCTGCAAAATGGTAATGCTAGCGGTATTCTACAAAACTACGGAGCACACGTTGAACAACTCTCATGGTTTTGGCTTGTAGCACCGCTGACTGGAATGATTGTGCAACCCATTATTGGTTACTATAGTGATCGCACGTGGAACAGATTAGGTCGTAGAAAACCTTTCTTTTTAGTAGGTACCTTACTTTGTTGCATCGCATTGGTATTGCTTCCTAACTCTGCAGGTTTTTTTCAGGCCAAATCAGCATTATTAATTGGTGCCGGAATGTTAATGATGATGGATGCAAGTATTAACGTTGCTATGGAGCCTTTCAGGGCATTAGTAGCTGATAACCTTCCCGATTCTCAGCGCACGCTTGGGTTTAGTGTACAAACCTTTTTAATTGGGGTAGGTGCCGTTGCTGGTTCGTGGTTGCCTTATATTTTAGATAATTATTTTCAGGTATCATCATCAGCTCCTGCCGGAGAAGTTGCTAATAATGTTATTTACTCATTTTATATCGGTGCGCTCATATTCATCATCACCATCCTTATCACAGTAATTTTTGCTAAAGAATATCCCCCCGCAGAGTATGTCGAGTACCATGGCAAATCAAATGATACAAAAGCTTCGTTATCCCAAGTGTTAAATGATTTTAGGAATATGCCTTCAACCATGAAGCAATTAGGATTGGTGCAATTTTTTAGCTGGTTTGCGTTGTTTAGCATGTGGGTATTTACTACACCTGCTATTGCACATCATTTATTTAAACTATCTATTGATGATACCAGTAGCGATGCGTTTAGAGATGCCCAAAGTTGGACTGGAATTATATTTGGTGTATACAACGGTGTAAGTGCAATTTATGCGCTAATGCTTCCAGCAATTGCTCGCAAAATTGGCCGTAAAAAAACGCATTCATTTTCATTATTAGCAGGTGGCATTGGTTTAATGTCGATGTATTTTGCAAATGATAAAGGCGATTTACTTTTTTCAATGTTTGGCGTAGGATTGGCCTGGGCATCTATTTTATCCATGCCTTATGCCATTTTAGCGGGTAGTATTCCTTCGGGTAAAATGGGCGTATACATGGGAATATTCAACTTTTTTATAACCATTCCTCAGATTGTAAATGGAGTTATAGGAGGCACTATTGTTAAAACTATTTATGGAAACAATTCTATGTATGCAATTGTGTTAGCTGGAGTGCTAATGCTGTGTGGTGCAGTATCTATGTTATATGTGCAAGATAGTACTGATATTAAAGTGACTAAAATTGATCAGTTTTAGTCCAATCTATTTACTGTTCAATTAAAAACTATAGCTCAACACCCAATATATCTTTATCCTCTAATAAGAGGCGAACAAAAGTTTTGAGTTGCTCTTCGGTTCCCGAAACACTGGTGGTATAAACAATTTCATTTGCATTTTTTTGCAGCTTCGTTTTTTTTACTTTCAAACCATTAGCCAAAATTCCCGCCTCAATCGTGTGAGCTTTATTATTATCTGTAAAACGAACGGTTATGCTTCGCACTTTATGCATAGCATCAACTTTTCTTTCTAATATGGGTGAGAGTATCATCAGTAATAAAACCAATATAGCTGTGATGATAGAAAACAGCATTTCACCACTTCCTACACCCATTCCAATTGCTGCAATAATCCAGATAATAGTGGCGGTGGTTAATCCGCTTATCATGTTCTCCCGATCTTTAAAGATGGCTCCTGCGCCAATAAAACCTATACCAGTAATAATATTGGCGGCAATCCTATCATGACTCAAATCTGTACCTAACTTAATAGAGAATATAGTAAACAACGTAGAGCCCAAGCAAATCATCATCATGGTTTTGAAACCTGCAATTTTGCCTCTGTACTCGCGCTCCAAACCGATTGCTGCTCCTATAGTTGCAGATACAATGAGTTTGAGCACATCTTGCTGTTCCATTAAAAAATTTATATGCATAATTGTTTCTATTCTTTGAAAAGCTATCTGCGCTAATCCAACGAAACGAAGTTACTTAATTTCCAGTATGAATAAGTCGCTTGCCGGAATGTTTAAGTTTTGCGGCAACTTCTCACTAATGCCTGTCATAACATTTGTATAAATTGTGTGTTCCGAAAGCATTTCATCAAACCGATTCAATTGAATATCTTTTGTTGTTTTGGTGCTATTAAAAATCACCATTACTTTTTCGGTATCAGAATATCTGAAATATACATACACACCGTTTTCAGGAATAAACTGCATCATTTTTCCATTGAGTGCACTGTTGTGTTGGCGCCACTGTGCGAGTTTGCTGATATAGTTCCACAGTTCATTCTCTTCATCGGTTCTGCCTTGTGCGGTAAACTTGTTAACTGAATCCCTTTTCCACCCACCTTTCATATCTTCTCTAATTAAACCATGCTTACCTTTTTTGCGCATCAACACTTCTGTTCCATAAAGTAAAGATGGAATTCCGCGCATGGTAAACATAATTCCCACTGCCACTTTCATCTTTTTTAAATCATAGTTTATGGTTGAGTAAAACCGATCTAAATCATGGTTATCTAAAAAAATTACATGATGATAAGGGTCATTGTAAACATAATCTTGCGATAAGGTATAATACAATTTTGAAACACCCTCTGTCCATCCATCGGGCTCTTTTACGGCATCGTCTATTGCAAAACAAAATTGAAAGTCAAGCACATTCTGCATGTTTTCTGTACGCGATTTTTCTTTGGGTACAAAATAAGATTGCAGCGGAACAGCGTGCTCCCAAATCTCGCCAAACACACTCAGGTTAGGATATTCTTTGCTAATAGTACGATACAATTGTTGCATAAATTGTTGCTCGGGATAAGAGTAGGTATCAATGCGAATTCCATCAGCTTGTGAAGTTTCCACCCACCAAATGGTGTTTTGGATCATATACTTTGCAAGAACAGGTTCATCATTATTCAAATCGGGCATGTGGTAATCAAACCATCCTTCGGTAAAGATTTTTTGATCGAGCTTAGATGCGTATGGATCCATTAATGTGTTAGCACGATAGTTTGTTTGTGTGTACTTATCAAATGCGTGTATAGTGTTTAAAAACGGCTTATCAGTGTATAGCCAATGTCCATCTCCAATATGATTAAACACCAAATCCAACACCCACTTCATGTTCCGTTTTTGGGTTTCATTTCTCAATTTCAGATACTCATCTAACGTTCCAAAACGAGGATCAACTTTGTAATGGTCGGTAATAGCATATCCATGATATGATTGTGAAGGTTCATCATTTTCTTGAAAAGGAGTTAACCATAAAGCGGTTGCGCCAAGGTTTTTGATGTAGTCAAGACGTTCGATAATTCCTTGCAAATCGCCACCATGCCTGTCAAAAGCAGAATCCCTGTTGTGAGAAGTTTCCTTCATTCCTTTTTGCACATCATTGTTGGGGTTACCATTTGCAAACCTATCGGGCATTACGAGGTACACCAGATCATTTCCTTGCAATGCTTGTGGTTTTGTTTGTTTAGATTTTAACTCATACGAAAGCAATTGTTTTTTCTTCCCGGATAATTGAAGTGTAATAACTTTAGCCTCAGTTTGTTTGTTAATACTTATATCTAGCAAAACATAATCCTTGTGCGCAGTTTGCTTGAATGATTGAACCGTTACCCCTTTGCTATTGGTTTGTGCTACATCAAAATTTAAGGCGATATCTTTTTGTTTGATGATGAGTTGAAGGGTAGTATCCTGCAAGCCAACAAACCAGTTGGGCGGAAAAATTTCTGTTTGTTGAGCGAAGGATTGTAAACCCAAAACTAAAAACAGTATAAAAAATTTATTCATGGTGAGGATCCGTTGAGGATGAAAAGTCTTCAGGAAATCTGCGGGAAACACACTTTCTATCAAAACAAAGAGCCCCATAAGGAGGCTCTTTATCTACTATCAATTAACCGTAATTAACGCACGATAAGTTTTGACGTTACCGACTCATTACGTGTATTTGAAGCTTTAATAAAGTATATACCTTTACCCATTTCATCTGTGTTGATGAGCAAAGAATTTTGTTTGTAGTTATTAAATGATTGAACCACTTTACCTGCAATATCCATTACTGCAACATCATGTAAAGTTGCTTTGTCGTTGAATTCAACCGTTGTGTATGCCTCAGCAGGATTCGGGAATAATTTAAATGTGTTATTCAAAGTAGCTTCTGCAATACCAACTGATGAACCTGCTTTGCATGAATTAAATACATAGTACAATGTAACATCAGCTGATGAGGTTCTGGTATAAACCCTGTTAAATCCTCCTACACCGCTTGGCTCAACGTATCCACGACTGGTTGAATCTGGGAATTTTTCTTCGTTTGAAGTAAGAGATGAATCGCCATTAACAAATTTATAGTTAAATGTACCTGGGCAAATATTGTTAACTGTTACGGAGAATACACCTGGTTGACCTGGCACCGGAGCCATACGCAATGCGCCTGCTTGCCAATTTGGTGTTTGGAATGTTCCCATCACATAAACAACAGCAGGTGTTTCATTTGTTAAATCTACTTTGAAGGTAATTTTAGACGGAGCAGGTTTGCTAGGACAAGCACCAACCACACGTGAGCCAAAGCAAGTAAGTGCTATCGTATCTTTTTTAGTTAAAGCAAAAATACGATCACTTCCACCCTCCCAGTTCGTATTCCCATTTTTATGAAAACGGAATTTAAATTTAATTTCACCCGAATCTAAATTAGCAATAGAATAAGTGTATATTTTTGAAGTACCAACTTGAAACATTTTAAAACCAGAACCATAGCTTGTTAATTTAGCACCGGCACCAGTAACAGTAACTGAATCGTAACCTCCATCGCAATCTGAGTTGCTCATATCCACTTGGAAGGTAAATGCATAAGTTGGAATTGGAGCAGTAGGACATGCAATACATGAACCGAAACAAACTTTATCTAATGATTTACCTGTTGCATTAGCTTGATAAAAACGATTACTATTTCCTCCACCCTTTTGACAAGTTGATGGAACACTTTCTTCTTGTGGCCAATCATTTCCATTTAAGGTGAGTACATCTTCCAAATGATTAGTGCACGTGTAGGTGATAACAGAGGTAGGGTATTTATTGATCAATATCGCTGCGATAATAAGGTTCCAGCTTATACTATCACCAAAGAATTGTTTATGAATCTTACATCAGATACAACGGATAAAAGAGGTAAAAACTTGGTAAAGTCGTTTAATACCGGAAAGGACAATGAATATTTTGGTATCACTAAGTTTAACAAAGATTACCTCTCTGTTCCCTATCTTCTGCTTACCGATTTACTCTTAACAAGAGCTGAACTATACGCTGAAAATGGAAACCTAACAGCTGCTGCAGATGATGTAAACCTTATCATCAATCGCGCATATAGTGATCCTACAGGCAAAATAGTAACGGCAGTAATTAGAAAAGATGCCCTCATTTCACGCATTCGATCTGAAAGAAGATTAGAATTTTTTGGAGAAGGTGACCGTCTTCAACACTTAAAACGTAGGGGATACAATCCGGCTCAAACTATCAGAAATGGCCCTTGGAACTGCCCGGGTTTGGTACTTCAATTTCACGCACGAGAAGCAGGGGTTGGTTTTGAGTTTAATGGTACAGGAGGATGTAATTAATTAAGATGAATATGAAAAAATACTTATTTATACTAGGAACAGCAATCAGTTTACTTGTTGTTTCCTGTCGAAAAGAATACAAGGAAATTGGGGAAGTTCCTTCCAAAATAGATGGCATTACAGCTAATTGGGTTCTTAGTTCCTGCAAAGTGGTAGATAAAGCATCTGTTGTAGAGGAGGTGATGGATATAACATCATTTTTGAATCAATCGGGTAAGTTGCCAAATGTTTCGTTTGAGATTAAATCAGGTATCGGTACCTACACCTGCGATACTTCAAATGTTGCTTATTCATTCTTTGGCGGAACAAGCGGAACATGGACGTTTGATAATGCTGAATTTCCAAAGTCAATACTTATTCAACCTCAAGGTTCAACAAAAGCAATCGTATATCCTCTTGCAGCCACAATCCGACCAACAGATACCTATCTACAAATAGAAAAAAGTATATTCTGCAATGGTACTGAAAAAGCTGTTTACAGATTATCTTTCATTCGCAATTAATATAATTATGAAAAAAAATATTCGCTTCATTATCGCTTCTTTAATATGCTCCTTTCATTCATTTGCTCAAGTTGGATGGATTGAACCTGATCCAACCATTGCAACTGAAAAAATCACAATTTATGTTGATCTTTCAAGGTTAGACATGACCAAAGAATACCACCAATTAATTGCTAAATACCCGGGGCCTATGTATATTTGGACATGGAAACCGTTTGAATTTCCTATAGGCTCTCCCAAGGTAAATGGAACAGGCGAAAAAGCGTGGAAAAACTCTAATGAGCTACTTCAAATGACTCCTGCGCCCGATAAAGGTCCAAAAGTTTGGAAATATGAAATGATTCCAACCGAATTTTATGAAGTAACCGCCTCTCAGGTTTATGCATCAGGCATTTCGTTATTAGTAAAACCTAAAGATGGCGGTGGTTATGGCGAACCAGATGTTAAAACTGATGATATTGTTATTCCTGTAAATCCACCCAAAACAGACAAAGGTGCAGTATATAACTTTCCGTCTATATTACTTGAAGATGAAATTACCACAATAGTGTATGATAATGCTGTAGAAAAAAAATCAACAATGAAGAACCTTTCACCAAGCAGTGATTTATATGTTTACTTTAAAGCAACAGCTAAAGATACAACAACTGATGCTGTAACTACATACCAACCAACTGCCTTCTTTCAGGTTCCCAATAACCCAAATCTTAGGCTTCAACATACTGGTGGAACTGAATGGAAACTATTCTTAATTCCACGTAAATTCTTCGGCATACCTCAAAATCTTGTTCCTCAAGATTTGGAAATTTTGGTGCGTAAAAAAGATTGGGTGAGTGATGATGATACCAGTGGCGATAGGCCTAAAGTAAAGTTTGGATGCAATTAAGTATACCGAACTGTTGGGCTCAGTTCTCCCTTGCCTGGCTATTCTTCAGTACTAAGGAAATTTTCACTAACTTCTTACCATTTGTTAAGTAAAGAAAGCATCTCTGCTTGTTGTGCTTGTGTTTTATTTTTTGCATACCAAGTGTGAAGTAGTGTTTTAAAATCTTCATGCGTACCAATCGGATTTAGCTTGTATTCATCAACCATATCTTGCGCGTGTTTTGGACGGGGACCCCATTTGCCAATAGGTTTTAGGGTTTCGGTTTCCAGGCAGATGAGCACAGGAATGGACTTTGCACCATTGGTTAAGTATTGCTCCATAAGCTCTAAATTTTCATCGCGCAATACCAACTTCAAATCAATTTTACCTTTTGAGGCAACACTGATGGCATGCATTAACGGAACGCATTGAGCAGCATCACCGCACCAGGCTTCAGTTATGACCAAAAAGGTGCAACGCTTTTTAAATGTTTCAATAGCTGTTTGTAATTCAGTATTCAACACAATGGTTTTGTTCAATCTTTCCATTCTATGAAAATTCAAACGGGTATACTCAACCAAGTCGTTTGATTGAATAGGACCTGTTGTTTTGTTCTCAGATAATAAATCATGAATAAGCGCCACATAGGTAACATAATTCATTGATTTTGATAAGTAAGTTTCGAACGAAAACGCCTTGGTGTTCATATCATTTAATTTTGTTGTGAAATACGGAAAAGCGTACCTTAATCACAAATGATTGTAAGCATGAATTTGTAGGGAGTCTTTTTGTATGCAGTTGCAGATATTCTTTATATTCGAGGCGTGAAGTTATCCATCATCATTGTAAACTATAACGTAAAGTACTTTTTAGAGCAAGCATTGCACTCTGTGCGTAAGGCTGTAAATAGATTAGATGCCGAAGTTTTTGTTGTAGATAATAGCTCCGTAGATGGTAGCTGCGAAATGGTGAAACGTACTTTCCCCGAAGTTATACTCATCGAAAATAAAGATAACCCGGGTTTTTCGAAGGCAAACAACCAAGCCATTCGACAATCCAAAGGTGAGTATGTGTTATTGCTTAATCCCGATACGGTAGTTGAAGAAGATTGCTTTGAGAAAATCTGCAATTTTATGGACAAAACTCCTGATGCAGGAGCGTTGGGCGTGAAAATGATTGATGGGAAAGGTAGGTTTTTACCTGAATCAAAAAGAGGATTGCCTACTCCTCAAGTAGCATTCTATAAAATGTTTGGCTTATCAGCTTTGTTCCCAAAATCGAAGCGTTTTGGCCGGTATCACCTTGGTTTTTTAAATAAAAACGACATTCATAAGGTAGATGTATTAGCCGGAGCATTTATGCTCCTGCGCAAAAAATCACTCGATGAAATTGGGTTATTGGATGAAGACTATTTTATGTACGGAGAAGACATTGACTTATCCTACCGAATTACCAAAGCAGGTTATTTCAATTATTACTTCCCTCATACAACCATCATTCATTACAAAGGAGAGAGTACTAAAAAATCATCGGTAAATTATGTGTTCGTGTTTTATCGTGCCATGATCATTTTTGCACAAAAACACTATTCGCAAAAACATGCTCAAGCGTTTAGTATTCTTATCAATGCAGCTGTTTATGTGCGGGCAAGTATTGCACTTGTTTTTCGGTTGCTAAGCAATACCTATTTATGGTTGTTTGATATGCTCCTGTTCTTTTTGAGCGTGAAAACAATTGCTTTTACTTATGCCAAGTATAAGTTTGAAACCATAGAAGCATACTCGGCTGAAGTTGTTTCGTTAAACAGTGTTTTGTATGCATTGCTGTGGACCGGTGGCTTGTTTGTTGCAGGTGGTTATACTAAACGAGTCACTTTATCGGGAATTGCAAAAGGAATAGCACTTGGCACGCTTGCCATTACAGTTTTTTATGCATTCGCAGATGAGTCGTACCGCTTTTCTAGAGCTATTATTTTGTTTGGAACATTTGCAGCAGGATTATTTGCTTTTGTATTGCGTTTATTGGTGTACGCTTACACACACAAACGTTTTAGTATTACGCTCGATGCTGAGATAAAAACAATTATTGTTGGTAACAAAGAAGAAGTTTCGAGGGTGCAGCATTTATTGGTGCATTCAAAAGCTAAAAGTGATTACCTAGGATATGTTTCCGTAAATGAAGAAAAGGAACATGATGAACATTATCTTGGAACCGAAAATAAGCTATCGGCTATTGTTGATTTGTTTAAGGTAGAAGAAATTATTTTTTGCTCTAAAGACTTATCTACTCAGCAAATAATGAAGTGGATGTACACCATTAGCAAGCCAGATGTTCATTTTAAAATTGTTCCCGAAGAAAGCGTATTTATTATTGGTAGCAACTCCAAAGATGAACCTGGGGATTTTTATACACTCGAGATTAATCTTGCTTTAAATACACCTAAACAACTTCGTAAAAAGCGAGTGTTTGATGTGGTAGTTTCTGTTTTACTTATTCCAATGACTCCTGTTTTGTTAATTGTTGTTGGCAATAAAACAGATTTTATTCTGAATATCTTTAAGGTTTTGTTGGGAGAAAAAACATGGGTGGGCTATGCTCCAGTTTCCAATATGGAACTGTTACCCAAAATCAAACCATCAGTCTTAGCTACAACAGGTAAGGCTTCTCATGTATCACATAATGAAGTGGCTATTCAAAAAATTAACTTTTTGTATGCTAAGGAATATTCAATTGAAAAAGACTTGGGAATTGTAATTCGATCCTTGAAGCAGCTCGGCAATTAGTGCGTGTTCAATATCTTGTTTTACATCAATACAAGGCTATTGACTTAAGAGGCATTAGCCATCAACTTTCCGTGTTTCATTACCAAATCTTCCACTATTTTTCCAATGGTATCAGGATAATGTATGTTTACCGGAAATGCAAAATTCAACCAACTGTTTACTTTGCTTACAAAAGTGTGATCAATTTCTTTTACAACACTAATACCCAAATCTTTCATGGCTTTTGCGTTGCATTGTTGCTCGTATTGATTGAGCATTGGAATAGCTAAAACTTTTTTACGTAGAAAGATAGCTTCTGCCGGACTTTCAAATCCACCCGCTGTAATCAATCCATCACTTGAGGCTAAACTTTGTGTAAAATCATTATTCAATATAGGTTTGATGTGAACATTACCAATGGTGTATGCAAGCTTGCTATGTTTAGAGAAAACCTCCCACTGCACATCTTTAATTTGAGAAAAATATTTAATGAGAATATCATCACCGTGAGCAGGTAAATATGCTGTTATATGCCCTTTGTTTGTGGGTTCAAGTTTGCGAACATCTGCTCTGATTACGGGAGTATGAATAAATGAATCGTAGGGTTTAAAATGAAACCCGTAAGCATCTGTTGTGGGTGCATAATACTTGAATATGTTTTCGGCAAAACCATCCTTTTTAGGGGGACGAGGTGTTTTAGCAGATAAGAATGATGATTGATGACTCAGGGCAATGCAAGGTTTTTTCTTGAGTTTGCAAGCCCATGCAGTAACAGGCTCAAAGTCGTTAATAATCAAGTCATACTCATTCACTGGAAATGTTTGAATATCATTTAAAAAATCGAAAGGTTTAAGGTGTTTTACACTATCAATAAGGTCAATACCGCCTTGTTTACCAAAGGTGTAGCTAATTCCTGCTTTTTTATATTTTATGATGTATGGAAGCGAAACCTCCGCTTGCGTTCCACTAACAAGCAAATCTAGTTGTCCATACTTAAGCAAATGCGGAATTACCTCACGTGCCCTGCTTATATGTCCGTTGCCGGTTCCTTGAATAGCATAAAGAATATTCATGTTTTATAATTTGGAAGTTGAAGTAAAGGCAACATTTGGCATCTGAATAATATTTTTATACAACATCTCCATATTGGGGAGTTTCACATTCAATTCTTCATCATCATTCTGATCATCTGGTTTAGTGTTTGGATGATGGTATAAATTCCATTTTCCATCAACATATTCAAGTGCTGTAAGGTTTTCAATCCAATCGCCACTATTGAGGTATAGTGTATTACCTTTGGGGGTTGTTACTTGCCTAAATGCAGGCTGATGTATATGGCCGCATAGCACATAGTCATAGCCATTTTCAATGGCAATATCAATGGCAGTCTGCTCAAAATCATCAATAAACTTAATGGCTGATTTTACACTATTCTTTACCTTTTTGCTTAGTGACACTTTTCCTTTACGCAGAATTTTTTCGGAAAACCAGTTCACCAATCCGTTAATCATGATCAATGTATCGTACCCAATAGCACCGAGCTTGGCGAGCCATTTGGCACTTTTCATGGTTACATCAAACACATCACCGTGAAAAATCCACGACTTCTTACCATCCAAATCCAACACTAATTTGTCCAATATTTCCAATTCACCCATTTTAAAATCAGTGAATTTGCGGAGCATTTCGTCATGGTTTCCTGTGAGGTAATATACTTTGGTTCCGTTAGCTAAAAGTTTAAAAATGCGTTGCACAATCTTCATGTGCGACTCGGGCCAGTAACGTTTACTAAATTGCCAGATATCAATAATATCGCCATTTAACACCAGTATCTCAGGGGCAATGGATTTTAGGTAGGAATTTAGTTCTTTAGCTCGGCAGCCGTATGTACCCAAATGCACATCTGAGATTACTGCTACTTTTAGTTTTCTTTTTGCCATAATATGCGGCATTTAAGCCACACAAAGGTGCTATGCTAATGTGAAGCCACAGTGAATTGCATGTTGCTAAATTGTTACGCTCATCACAGACTAATTTTTGGTAATATGTTTGTCGAATGTAAAATGATTATCCATTAAGCTTTTGCATTTGCAAAATTTCCAAACATTCTCTTACTTCGATATGTTTTAAAGTTATGCCAACAGCTATTACAAATGATATTCGTATTTCGGTAGAAACATCCTACCAAAATTCCCGTTTGCACCACGGGTCGGGTAATCACATGTTTGCTTATCGAATTACCATTCAAAATAAAGGAGATTATACTATTAAGCTTTTGCGCAGGCATTGGTATATTACCGATGTAAATATCGAGAAAACCGAAGTGGAGGGTGAGGGTGTTATTGGCGTTCAGCCGGTATTGGAACCCGGGGAATCGCATCAGTATGTTTCGGGGTGTGCATTGCAAAGTGAGTTTGGTAAAATGCACGGAACTTATTTGATGGAAAGGCAAATTGACGGCAAACGATTTGAGGTTATTATTCCCGAGTTTCAGTTAGTGGCCCCGTTTAGGCTAAACTAATGCTCTTTTCAGCATTCTGTTTTCAAACTTTTACATTATACATTCAGCGTTTTACATTTTGCGGTTAAAAGAGAAACCGCAAAACCGAAGTATGTAAAATGTAGAACCGCATAAGGAAAGTACCTCTTCAACTTTTACATTCTAGATTCAGCGTTTTACATTTTGCGGTTAAAAGAGAAACCGCAAAACCGAAGTATGTAAAATGTAGAACCGCAGAAGGAAAGTACCTCTTCAACTTTTACATTCTAGATTCAGCGTTTTACATTTTTCGGTTAAAAGAGAAACCGCAAAACCGAAGTATGTAAAATGTAGAACCGCAGAAGGAAAGTACCTCTTCAACTTTTACATTCTAGATTCAGCGTTTTACATTTTGCGGTTAAAAGAGAAACCGCAGAACAGAAAATATAGAATGTAGAACCGCAGAAGGAAAGTAGCTCTTCAACTTTTACATTCTAGATTCAGCGTTTTACATTTTTCGGTTAAAAGAGAAACCGCAAAACCGAAGTATGTAAAATGTAGAACCGCAGAAGGAAAGTAGCTCTTCAACTTTTACATTCTAGATTCAGCGTTTTACATTTTTCGGTTAAAAGAGAAACCGCAGAACAGAAAAATGTAAAATATCGAACCGCAAAAGGGAGGGTCCTCCTAACTTTTACATTCTACATTCATCGTTTTACATTTGCAGTTTTTTCAAACATCTTTTGTGTGTTCGTGCGCAAAACGTGAAAGCATAAAAAAACCCATTCAATGGTTGAACGGGTTTTTCTTGGAGAAGAGAAAAATATAATTAGTCTCTGTTGAATCTTCTGTCGCCACCACCGCGGTTAAATCCACCACGATCGCCACCTCTGTCGCCACCACGGTTGAATCCACCTCTGTCGCCACCACCACGGTTTCCTGAACCTTCTTCACGCGGACGTGCTTCGGTTACGGAGATGTTTCTGTTTTTCATTGCTGTACCATTTAATGCTTCAATTGCACTTGTGGCATCACCATCGTTAGACATTTCTACGAAACCGAAACCTTTGCTACGGCCTGTAAATTTATCTGTAATGATTTTTGCTGAAGTTACTTCGCCATACTGCTGAAATAATTCTTGTAACTGTTGTTCGTTGACTGCGTAGTCAAGGTTTCCGATGTAAATGTTCATTGTAATAATATAAAATACACACCAAAGGTATATTAATTTGTTGTTTTTCAAAGTGAATTGAAAATTATTTTACATGACTCATTTTTCTATCAATCAGGATGGTAACTTCTGTCAAAGGGCATAAAAAAACCTGCATAATGTTTACGCAGGTTTTATATAAATAGGTTCGTATTGATTTTTATTTCAAGGTACGTTTTACTTCAACTTCTTCGTAGGCCTCAATGTAATCACCCTCTTTTAGGTCGTTGTAGTTTTTAATGGCTACACCGCACTCATATCCGTATGCTACTTCTTTCACATCATCTTTGAAGCGTTTTAATGAATCTAACTCACCACTAAATACTACTACACCATCTCTGATGAGGCGTATTTTCGAGTTACGGAAGATTTTACCATCAGTAACGTAACATCCTGCAATGGTTCCCACTTTCGTGATTTTCATTACCTGACGAATTTCTAAGTTACCGGTAATTTTTTCTTCCATGGTTGGAGCCAACATACCTTCAATAGCCGATTTAATTTCTTCGATGGCATTGTAGATAATAGAGTACATGCGAATATCGATTGACTCGGCCTCGGCTAGTTTACGTGCCTGTGGCGAAGGACGAACGTTAAATGCAATCACAATAGCATCAGATGCAGATGCTAACAATACATCGCTTTCAGATATTTGACCAACACCTTTGTATATAACACTTACCTGAACTTCTTCTGTAGATAATTTGATTAATGAATCGCTCAATGCTTCTACCGAACCATCCACGTCACCTTTCACAATTACTTTCAATTCTTTAAAGTTACCAATAGCTAAACGTCTTCCAATCTCATCCAACGTAATATGTTTTTGCGTACGGATACCTTGTTCGCGCTGCAATTGGTTACGTTTATTGGCAATCTCTTTTGCTTCTTGCTCGTTTTTGGTAATCATAAAACGATCACCGGCTTGCGGAGCTCCGGTAAATCCTAAAATCACAACCGGTGCCGATGGTCCTGCTTCGGTTATTTTTTTACCGCGTTCATCAAACATGGCTTTTACTTTACCATGATGAATTCCTGCCAAGATAGGATCGCCTACATGCATTGTTCCCGATTGAACCATTAATGTGGTTACCAATCCTCTTCCCTTATCCAACGATGATTCAATTACACTTCCAACAGCACGTTTATTCGGGTTGGCTTTTAGGTTAAGCATTTCTGCTTCCAACAATACTTTTTCAAGTAAGTTATCAATGTTCAGTCCTTTTTTAGCTGAAATTTCCTGGCATTGGTATTTACCTCCCCATTCTTCAACCAAAATATTCATAGCTGCCAGTTGCTCACGGATTTTATCCGGGTTGGCACCATCGCGGTCAATTTTATTAATAGCAAACACAATAGGAACACCAGCTGCTTGCGCATGGCTAATGGCTTCTTTGGTTTGTGGCATCACGCTGTCATCGGCTGCAATTACAATAATAACTAAGTCCGTTATTTTGGCTCCACGTGCACGCATAGCCGTAAATGCCTCGTGACCTGGTGTATCTAAGAAAGTAACATGTTTACCATTGGCAAGTGTTACCTCGTATGCGCCAATATGCTGTGTAATTCCTCCTGCTTCGCCAGCAATAACGTTGGCTTTACGGATATAATCGAGTAAGGATGTTTTACCGTGATCTACGTGACCCATTACAGTTACAATCGGTGCTCTTGGTAACAAATCTTCTTCTAAGTCAATATCTTCTTCAACAGTTTCTTGTAACTCTGCACTCACAAATTCCACTTCAAACCCAAATTCCTCTGCAACGATGGCAATGGTTTCGGCATCTAAACGCTGGTTAATTGATACCATCAAACCTAACGACATACAAGCCGAGATGATATTGGTAATCTGTAAATCCATTAATTGGGCCAACTCATTTGCCGTTACAAACTCTGTAACTTTAATCTTACGTTGTCCTTCTAACTCTAATGCTTCTTCATCACGTCTGTCGGATGCTGCATCACGTTTTTGTTTACGTATTTTAGAACGAACAGCACCAATATTCTGAGGTTTGCTTCCTGGATTTAAGCGGGCAAGTGTTTCCTTCAGTTTATCCTGAATTTGTTTTTCGGTGATTTCCGTTTTTTCTTCAGGTGGAGCGTTTCTATCGTTTTTACCTTTATAGTTAGGATTTGGAACGTATGGTCTTGGAGGACCACCACCTGGGCGATTATTGCCACCAAAACGATTTCCTCCTCCGGTATTTGTACCGCCCGTATTAGGAGCTCCCGGATTAGGGTTCGGGCGATTTCCATCACGTGGAGGGCGGTTGTTAGGGTTAAATTCAAACTTCTTCGAATCAACATTATCGCTTCCTGCTACGAAATTATTTCTGCGTCTTTTCTTTTTATTGGCCGCACTTCCATCGCTTGATGCGATTGGAGTTGGTTTTTTAGGTTGTTCAACCGGCAATACAATTTTACCCATTACTTTTAAACCCGAAAGTTTTTCGTAATTGGTATCCATTATTTTTGGAGTAGTATCTTCTGGATTAGGAGGCGTTTCTGGAGCCACAGGTACTGCTGGCGTTTCGGCAATAGGTTCAGGTTTTACTTCCTTTAATGGTTCATCTTTTACCTTTGGAGCTTTGGGTGCTGGAACAACTACTTCCTCGGCTACTGGAGCAACTACTTTTTCCTTTTTGGGTTTTTCGGCAACAGGCGCTTCTTCCTTTTTAACTGATTTTTTGCTTTTTTTCATGGCATCTAAATCAATCTTACCTACAACCTTTAATTTAGGTTTATCATCAACTTCTATTGGAGTTTCAGCAACAGGTTCAGGTTTTGTCTCCTCTATTTTAGGGGTCTCAACAACAACCTCAACAGGCACTTCTTCTTTTACCGGAGCAGGTTTTTCAACCTTTGGAGCTTCTACTTTAGGTTTGGTAATTTCCTTAACCAAACCCGACTTAATTAAGATTCCATCATCTTCGTCTTCTTCAGCAATAGCCTCTTTGGGTTTTGGAGGGGCAATGTTTACCTCTTCTTTTTTAACAACTTTTTGTTTGCTCAATAACGACACATCTTCTTTGGTCTTCTTGTCGCTTTGAAAATCCTTTAGGAGCACAGCGTACTGTTCGTCCGTAATTTTAGAGTTGGGGTTGTTATCAACCTTGAAACCTTTTTTCGACAGATGTTCAACGATGGTGCCTATACCAACGCCTATTTCTTTAACAACTTTACTAAGTCTAATATTTCCTGTGTTTTCGCTCATTCAATCTGCGATATTACTTATATTTTGTGAGTTTATGGTTATGAAGCCTTTGATTTAGTTAAATATGTTGATTGGTTAATTGTGTAAAACCAACTACTTACGTTCCCTAATCACGCTCAAACCAGACTTTCTCCAGTCTCTATTTTTTATTTGCACTGAATTTTATCAGAGCCATTTGAATGTTCAACAGCTTATTAACCAATTAACAGAATCAACCGGTTAACATATCAACCATTCAAAGATTACTCGAACTCTGCTTGTAAAATCTTACGGATTTCAACAACAGTTTCCTCTTCCAACTCAGTTCTTCTAATCAACTCTTCATTAGAAATGGCCAAAACGCTCTGGGCTGTATCACAACCAATACCTTTTAGTTCATTAATAATCCAGCTATCAATTTCATCCGAGAATTCTTCCAAATCAATATCTCCTTCGTCTTCTTCATTTTCACGATACACATCAATTTCAACACCTACCAATTTACCAGCAAGTTTGATATTGTGACCACCTTTACCAATGGCAAGTGATACCTGATCGGATTTTAAATAAACAGCTGCACGTTTGGTTTCTTCTTCAATTTTTACGGAAGAAATTTTAGCAGGACTTAATGCACGTTGAATCAACAACTGCATATTGTTGGTGTTATTGATTACATCGATGTTTTCGTTGCGTAACTCACGTACAATACCGTGAATACGTGAACCTTTCATTCCCACGCAAGCACCTACGGGGTCAATGCGTTCGTCAAACGATTCAACAGCTACTTTGGCTCTTTCGCCTGGCTCACGCACAATCTTTTTGATGGTGATTAAGCCGTCAATAATTTCAGGTACTTCTTGTTCGAATAAACGCTCTAGGAATACTCCCGAAGTACGCGATAAAATAATACGTGGCGAACCATTGTACATCTCTACCTTTAAAACTACAGCTTTGATATTGTCGCCTTTTTTGTAGTGATCAGCCGGAATCATTTCGTTTTTAGGTAACAACAACTCGTTTCCTTCATCATCCAATACCATCAATTCTTTTTTCCAAACTTGGTAAACTTCACCCACAATAATTTCACCCACACGATCTTTGTATTTTTTGTACAACTCGTCTTTTTCAAGTTCAAGAACTTTCGACATCAAGGTTTGACGGGCGGCTAAAATGGCTCTGCGACCAAAGCTTTCCAACGTAATTTCTGTTGTAACTTCTTCATCAACCTCAAAATCGGGTTCAATTTTACGAGCATCGCTCAACGAAATTTGACTGCGGTTTTCTTCTACTTCACCATCATGTACGATGGTTTGGTTTTGCCAAATTTCTAAATCACCACTGTTATCATTGATAATTACCGAAAAGTTCTCGTCTGTGCCGTATTTTTTGCGCAACATGCTGCGGAATACATCCTCCAACACACGTTGCATGGTTGTACGGTCAATGTTTTTAAATTCTTTAAACTCACTAAACGAGTCAATTAAACCTACGCTATGCATAATCTATATTTATTTAAAACTTATTTGAACACTTGCTTGGGCTATCTCTGCAAACGCTACCTCTTTTTCCGGTGCATCTTTATATCCCTTCTTTTTATCTTTTAATAACAATGTAACGCCATCCTCAGTCATGGAATCAAACTTCCCAAGTATTTCATTGTTGCCTGTCAATTTCACTAATAACTCTCTACCAATATGTTGCGGATATTGGCGTTTCAACTTTAACGGACGGTCGGTACCGGGTGACGAAACTTCAAACATGTAAGCTTCTGTTCCGTAATCCAATTCATCCAACTTAGCATTTAACCCTTTGGCCAACAAGCGGCAATCTTCAATGGTTACACCTTTGTCGCCATCAATGTATACCGAAATTTTCTTAGCCCCTTGTTTTTGCTCTACCTCCACCAAAAAAAGATGTTCGGGTAAAAGCGCCTGTGACCACTCTGTTAATTGCGAAATGATATCCATATTATAATGAAAGAGGGGACTTGCGGTCCCCTCTATTTTTTTCTAATTACGGATGCAAATGTAACCCGTTTTTTGGAAAAATCAAACAATATGTGCAATTGAGCAGTTTTCACCCCCTTTAATCAATCATGCCCGATAATCTATAGCATAGGGTTTAAACCCTATGCTATAGATTATCGGAGGTCAACAACCGCATGTTGTAACTATTGTCATTTGAACCCAAACCACATCCCGGGTGTATCAACATTCAAGCGATATACGTTTACAGATTTTGTCCTTAACAATACTTGCATTTGGTTAATACCGCGCAGAACATATATTTGCTAACCTTAAAAACTACACATACATATCACAATGAGTCGTTACAATTTAATTAATAGCGTGTTGGGTTGGATAACCTTCGTTATTGCACTTACAACTTACACCCTTACACTTGAGCCCACAGTGAGCTTTTGGGATTGCGGTGAGTTTATTTCTGCAGCATATCGTTTGCAAATTTGCCATCCTCCGGGAGCACCTTTGTTTTTGATTATCGGACGGTTATTCTCGTTATTAGCGGGTGATGATGTAACCAAGGTTGCTTTTTGGGTAAACATGGTTTCGGCTACAACCAGTGCGTTGTGTGTGATGTTCTACTTTTGGACGATTACGCATTTGGCGAAAAAGATTATCATGAAAAATATTACAGGTGAGCCTGATGTGCAACAAACTTTTGCTGTTATGGCAAGTGGTTTGGTTGGTGCATTGGCGTTAACTTGGAGTGATACGTTCTGGTTTTCGGCTGTTGAAGCTGAGGTATATGCTTCTTCATCTTTCTTTACTGCACTTACTTTTTGGTGTATTTTGAAATGGGAAAACGTGGCCAACGAAAAACATGCCGACAGATGGTTGATTTTAATTGCCTACCTCATTGGTTTGGCAATTGGTGTCCATCTATTGAACTTGTTGGTTATTCCTGCTATTGTATATGTTTATTATTTCAAAAAATACACATTCGAACGTATCGGTTTCATTAAAGCAACAGCTGTAGCTTTGGCTGCAATTGCTGTTGTTCAATTCGGTATTATTCCGGGTGTTCCTTCGTTGATGGCTAAATTCGATTTGTTGTTTGTAAACAGTTTCGGAATGGCCTTCAACAGTGGTGCTTATGCAACCTTAATTTTCTTAGCAGCGCTAATTGGTTTTGGATTGTATTGGTCAATTAAAAATAACAAAGTATGGATGAACACCATTGTATTGTGCATCACCTATATTGTTATTGGTTATTCTTCGTATGCAATGATTCTCATTCGTTCGGCTGCTAATCCTCCAATTGACATGAACGACCCTGAGCATCCGTTTACATTGGTATCTTATATTAACCGTGAGCAGTATGGTGAAAATCCTTTGGTATACGGACAATACTTCTATGCTAAAGTAATCGACTTTGAAAAAGGTGCGATGCAATACCGCAAAGGCGAAGACAACTACGTTGCTACCGGTCCGAAAATTACCCGTATTTATGATCCTAAAGATTGTACCGTTTTACCGCGCATGTGGGCTGATAGACCAGATTATATTCAAGCTTACCGCAACTGGGAAAAAATTCCGGAAGGCAAAAAAGCAACGTTTGGTAAAAACATGGATTTCATGTTCTCTTACCAGTTAGGTTTTATGTATTGGAGATATTTTATGTGGAACTTTGCCGGCCGTCAAAACGATAACCAAGGATTTGGTGGTATAACGGATGGTAACTGGTTAAGCGGTATTGATGCTATTGATGAAACGCTTGCTTTCCCTGGTCGTTTATCAGGCTTAGGTCCTCAAAGCACCTTGCCCGGGTCAATGGAGAGCAAAGCCCATAACAAGTATTTTTTCTTTCCACTTATTTTAGGATTGATAGGCTTGTTCTACCACTTCAAAAAATCGAAAGAAGATGCCACCGTTATTTTAACCTTGTTTTTATTTACAGGAGCATTCATTGTATTGTACCTAAATTTCCCTGCACATCAGCCACGTGAGCGTGATTATGCATATGTGGGTTCTTTTCAAACGTTCATGATTTGGATAGGATTGGGCGTATTGGCAATTATTGATTTCTTATCTAAAAAGATGAACAAAATGGTTGCAACTGGTATCGCATCAGTTGCCACATTAGCGGCTGTTCCGGCTATTATGGCTGATCAAAACTGGGACGACCACAACCGTTCAGGCCGCTATACTGCCGTTGATTTTGCCAATAACTATTTGGAATCATGTCCTAAAAATGCAATCCTTTTCACAAACGGTGATAACGATACGTATCCATTATGGTATGCCCAAAATGTGGAAGGAATTCGCAGTGATGTGCGTGTAATCAATTTGAGTTTGTTAAACACCGATTGGTATACAAATGGATTAAAACGCCAAGCATACGAATCGGCTCCTGTTCCATTTAGCATGACACCTGATAAGTACGTGCAAGGTGTGCGAGATTATGTAATCTATTATCAAAATCCTCAGGTTGAAAAACAATATGGCATCAACCAAACCGATTTCTATCCTTTAAAAAATATCATTGCTTTTATCAATGATGATAAAGATCCAATGGCTAAATTATCATCACAAGGTGGTGAGCAGTACAGTTACTATCCAACCAAAAAATTCTTTGTGCCAATTAACAAAGAGCAAGTATTAAAGGCTGGTGCGGTTCAACCTAAAGATGCTCCATTTATGGTTGATTCCATTAAGTGGGAAATTGGCAATGCTAATTTGATGAAAGCTGATTTGGTAACGTTAGATATTGTGGCTTCTACCGACTGGACACGTCCAATTTGTTTTGCCATCACAACCGGTAGCGATGTGTATTTAAACATGCAACAATACTTCCAGATTAACGGATTGGTTTATCAATTGGTTCCGATTAAAAACGATCAACCTGCTGATGGTACCATGGGCAGAATAAACTCAGATGTGTTGTATGATAACTTGATGAATAAGTTCAAATGGGGTGGCATGGAAAAAGACGGTATTTATTTAGATGAAACCATCTTGCGTCAAACCAAAAACTTGCGCAATTTATTCTATCGTTTAGCTATAAAATTGGTTGAAGAAGGCGATAAGGAAAGAGCCATAAAAGTTCTCGACAAGTGTTTAGCTGTAATGCCTGAGAAAAATATTCCGTATGATGTATTTGTGGTGCGTTTGGCCGAGGGCTTTTATGGAGCGGATGCTACTGAAAAAGGAAACGCCTTAATTAAAGAGGTTGCCAATGTATATACCGATCGTTACAACTATTTTGCATCTTTCCGCAAAGTAGGTAAGGGTGGAGCTGCACAAAACGAATTGGATGAGTGCGCGCAAATTATTGGTTATTGCCAGCAAGTGGCCGAGTTCCACAAGCAAGATGCATTGGCTAAAGAATTGAAAGACGCACAAGCTAAACTTGTTCAGTAAGTCTTTTTAAAACATAAAATATAATCATAAAAGGTTCGCAACAGCAATGCTGCGAACCTTTTTTGTATGTTTGCACCCATGAGATACGAAGAACGCGACAGAAGACCCAAAGAAATTCCGAACTTAATATTTGGTATCCACGCTGTATTGGAGGCATTGGATTCGGGGAAAGAAATCAATAAAATTATTGTTCAAAAAGGACTTCAAAAAAGTGATGAAGTTGAGCAAATATTAAAGGTAGCCCGCAACCGTAATGTTCCGGTTCAACAAGTACCGCGTGAAAATTCTCTGTTTCCGTATGGTAAGAATCATCAAGGAGTACTAGCATTTATATCACCGGTAACGTATCATAAATTAGAAAACATACTGCCTCAATTATTTGAAGAGGGAAAAGTGCCATTCATTTTGGTGTTAGATAGAATTACAGATGTGCGCAATTTTGGAGCCATTGCCCGCTCTGCTTATTGCGGAGGTGTGCACGCTATTGTTGTACCCGATACAGGAGCCGCACAAGTAACCGATGATGCTGTTAAAACATCGGCCGGTGCATTGCTTAAAATACCGGTTTGCAGAGAAAGCAACATGAAAACAGTAATGGAGCTGTTAAATCAATCGGGGCTTGCTACAGTTGCATGCACCGAAAAAGCGAACAAGCATTTACCCTTTGCCGATTTATCAGGTCCCATCGCTATCATTTTAGGTTCGGAAGAAGACGGAATTTCAAATGATATCATTAGACGCGCATCTCAAATAACCAAAATACCCATGGAAATGGGCGTTGGTTCTCTAAACGTTTCGGTAGCAGCCGGAATTGCTATTTATGAAACGGTGAGACAGCGGATGATGTAAAAGGGTTAATCTCTTTTTTTAACCTCAAAATGTAAACCGCTGAATGTAAAATGTAAAAGTGGAGGATGCTTTCCTTTTGCGGTTTTATATTTTACATTTTTCGGTTCTGCGGTTTCGCTCTTAAACCGCAGAATGTAAAACACTGAATGTAAAATGTAAAAGTGGAGGATGCTTTCCTTTTGCGGTTTTATATTTTACATTTTTCGGTTCTGCGGTTTCGCTCTTAAACCGCAGAATGTAAAATGTAAAAGTTGGTAAAGGTGCTTTCTATGGTTTTCTGCAAATCAGAAGAAACTGCTTAGCTGTTTTTCTCAGCTGTTTCAATACTTTTAGTAAAAATGGCAATAAGTTCTCCGACCTCTTGCATTGTAGCTTTTGATTTATCAGTATTCAACACCCCTTTCCGCGATAAAATCTTGAAGCTAATTGAAGTCTCTCTTAACTCTTTAAGAATGATTTTCATTTTATGTATAAAATCTTTTCTGGATTCGGCAGCTTGCGCTTCTCCATAATTAAGTGCAGGTGATGAGCATGATCTCATAATCTGATCTTCGAAGTACTTGCCAACCTTGGTATTAGGCAGTTCCTCTATTGCTTCAAGTGCTAGCACACAAAATTCAATCAAACGTTCTTCAAGGTTAAATTTCTTCTGTTCCATTGGGCATGTATTTATAATGGTTTTAACAAATGTACTTTCTATAAATTAAATTTTTCTTCTGAGGTTTCGCTCTTAACCGCAGAATGTAGAACTCGGAATGTAAAATGTAAAAGTGGAGGATTCAGATTTTCCTTTTGCGGTTTTACATTCTACATTTTTCGGTTCTGCGGTTTCTTGCTAAAATGAACTATAGTAACTGCTATGATATACAATTGATTATATACCTGATAACTCCTCATCATAATTGTTTGAACTCCCCTTAAAACGGCTATATTTGCGCCCGTTATGACTGAGAGAAGAGTTAGAGTTCGTTTTGCGCCAAGTCCTACGGGAGCTTTGCATATTGGCGGTGTACGTACCGCTTTATACAATTATTTATTCGCTAAAAAACACGGAGGCGATTTTGTGTTGCGTATCGAAGATACCGACCAAACACGTTTTGTGCCGGGTGCTGAGGAGTATATCATTGAATCGTTGAAGTGGTTGGGTATCGCACCTGATGAGGGTATTGGCTTTGGTGATGGTAAACATGCTCCATACCGCCAAAGTGAGCGCAAGCCTATGTATAAACAATACGCCATGCAGCTTATTGAAGCTGGTCATGCCTATTATGCCTTCGATACGCCCGAAGATTTGGAAGCGATGCGTGAGCGTTTAAAGGCCTCCAACGTAGATGCTAAATACGATCCAATAACCCGAAGCGCTATGAAAAACTCCTTAACATTGAGTGAGGATGAAGTAAAAATCCGCATCGAAAATGGAGATCCGTTTGTGATTCGCTTTAAAATGCCACGCAAAGAAGAAGTAAAATTTCATGATGAAATCAGAGGTTGGGTGCATGTGAATACAGCCCAATTGGATGATAAGGTTTTGTATAAAAGTGATGGAATGCCAACGTATCATTTAGCCAATGTGGTGGATGATTATTTGATGGAAACTACGCACGTTATTCGTGGTGAAGAATGGTTGCCATCGGCTCCGTTACATATTTTATTATACCGTGCTTTTGGTTGGGAAGATGTAATGCCAAAGTTTGCGCATTTACCATTGTTGTTAAAACCTGAAGGAAACGGAAAATTGAGCAAACGCGATGGAGATCGTTTGGGATTCCCGGTGTTCCCGTTGCAATGGACAGACCCCAATACAGGCGAAACATCAAGCGGTTACCGTGAGAGCGGCTATTTGCCCGAAGCAGTGATCAATTTATTAGCCTTGTTGGGATGGAATCCGGGTAATAACCTGGAGTTGATGACCAAAGACCAAATGATTGAATTGTTTACCTTGGATCGCGTGAGTAAACATGGTGCTAAGTTCGACCAAAACAAAGCCAAATGGTTCAACCAGCAATATCTCCGCCATACCGATAATGCCGTGCTAGCAGCCGAATTAAAAAAGGATGTGGAAGCACATAATTTATCTTTTAGTGATGCATACATTTTGCGCACCTGCGAATTGATCAAAGAAAAAATAACTTTTGTTAAAGAATTATGGTCGTTTGGTGAGTATTTTTTTATTGCACCCACTAAATATGATGAAGGTGTTATTGCCAAACGTTGGAATGAAAAGTCGCCACTCGTGCTGCAAGATACCATTCAATTATTGCGTCCACTGGAAGAGTATACTGCTGCTACAATTGAAGCAGCTTACAACGAAGCATTAGCCAAAAATGGAGTAGCCAATAAAGATTTTATGCAGTTGTTGCGTGTGTGTTTATCGGGTGTGGCTGGTGGTCCGCCAATATTTGAAATGGCGGAGTTATTTGGTAAACAAGAAACCATTGCACGTTTACAACGAGCCATGGATACCATCAATACATAATCTATGAAAAAACTATTAGTTATTATTGGCTTTGTAGTGGTATTTGCTTCTTGCAAAACTGCATTATTTGATAAACTTCCTGGCGAGGCATTGCAGGAGTTTCCGCAAACTGTTCAAGGATCCTATTATGCTAAATGGTCAACCGGAGCAGGCTTTTTAAGGCGCAAAACCGATTCGTTATTTTTTGATATAACCGCAAACCGTTATTCGGCAAGAGACAGTGCCGAGTACTTTTCGGCTGAGCTCGATGAAAAGCACCGTTTACGTTGGCTCAACAAAAAATATTATGTAATTGCCACACAAAATGAAGAGTATGTGAATTACTGGAATTTTGTATTGATTGAACCCACCAAAAGAGGATTGAAAATTGCGGGACTGATGGATAATGCGGAATTAACGAAGCACATGAAACGTTCATTTGTTGCCATGAATAATGGAGGCGATTCGGTGTTTGTTTACAAGCCAACAGATGCGCAGTTAACAACCTATTATGAGAAATTAATGCGAAAGAATGCCGCTTTGGAAGTATTTCGTTTAAAAAATAAGTAAAACATGAACAGACCGATAAGAGTATTGGTAGCTAAAGTAGGATTGGATGGCCACGATAGGGGTGCCAAGGTAATTGCCACCGCACTGCGTGATGCAGGCATGGAAGTGATTTACACAGGCCTGCGCCAAACACCCGAAATGGTGGTACAAGCAGCTTTACAAGAAGATGTGGATGTGATTGGTGTTAGCATTCTTTCGGGTGCTCACAATACCGTTTTCCCGCGTTTAATGGACCTTCTGAAAAAAGAGAGCATCAATGATATATTGCTTACCGGTGGAGGCATTATTCCCGATGAGGATATGCAGGAACTGAGTAAAATTGGCGTTGGAAAATTGTTCCCTCCCGGCTCACCTATGCACCAAATAGCCGATTATATAAAGGAGTGGGTAAGCACCCACCGCAAGGCTTAACGTGCAGTATTTGTGCATAAAAAATACCTATTAAAAACTACACTAAACAGAAATACGTTTATTGTTGTGAAACAAAGTTAACATAAGCACTACTCGCTTTAAATTATAAGAGTAAACAATCAATTAGAATGACAACAGCAACTATGTACGAAACGATTCTTACCGAAGTTAAAAACGAGATTTTTTACATCACCATTAACAGAGAATCAAAATTAAATGCGTTAAATATTCAAACGCTTACCGACATTAAAAATGCAGTGTTAAGCATTTACCCAAGCACGGATATTAAGGGTGTTATTTTAACCGGTGCAGGCGAAAAAGCATTTGCTGCCGGAGCTGATATTGCCGAATTTGCGAACTTCAACGTAGAAGAAGGAACCCGAATGAGTGCCGAAGGACATGCAGTATTAAATGCCATCGAAAATTGCCCTAAGCCTGTAATTGCAGCTGTTAACGGTTTTGCATTGGGTGGAGGTAACGAGTTGGCTATGGCTTGCCATATCCGTATTGCAGGCGAAAAAGCAAAGTTCGGACAGCCGGAAGTAAACTTAGGCATTACTCCGGGTTATGCTGGAACACAACGTTTGGCGCAATTAATCGGTAAAGGCCGTGCATTGGAGTTATTGATGACTGCCGACTTAATCCCAGCACAACGTGCTTATGAAATGGGATTGGTTAACCATGTGGTTCCGGTTGATCAAGTAATCACTAAATCGGAAGAGATTTTGAGTAAGATTAAAACCAAATCACCATTGGCTATTGCATCCGTTATCCGTTGTGTAAATGCACATTACGAAAAGAAACTGGACGGAAACAACGTAGAGATTAATGAGTTTGGAAACTTCTTCGGATCAGAAGATTTTAAAGAAGGAACGGTAGCGTTTATGGAAAAACGCAAAGCCGATTTTAAAGGGAAATAATATGGTTAAAGAAGTGATTTTTTAATGAAATACTCGTTAACAGATAAGTATCTTTTCATAACTAGAATTTGAAAAGATATTTTAGAAATAAACCGATTACAAATGTTACTTCAATTGCGATAATATTATATAGTTTGCAATCGTTTCACTTATTTAATTATTGACTGCAAATGCATTTTATTTCAGAGATATCATATTAACTGACCCAGATTTTGATATGTAATAAATTTTCTCTTCAACCAATCGGGTTACACTTATTTTTTTACTTATTTCGTCACTAATAAAAATCTGACTTGACAATACTGTTTTCGTACTATTATTAATGTATAATATATACAATGAATTATCGAAGAAAAATAAAACACGAGAAACTTGTTCATTCACTTTAAGAAAATCTATCCACGTGGCTTTTTCTAAATTGATTTTGACTTTGTAATTCATTTTAAGAAATGACGATATATTTTTATAATCAAGGGCATAGATTTGAGAAATATTATTAATGTTGATAATTTCTCCAGTATTTGGAACTATAACGTGTTTATTGTTAAAAAGGGGGATATATCCAACCTTTTCATTTTTCAAATTAGGGATAGTATAGTCAGTTAATATTTTATCGAACACAATCTCGTTGTTCTCATATCGAAATAGACCAAATAAAGGTTGCCCACTTCTAGATACGGCATCAATATTTGATAATAAGAATATTATTTGAGAATCATTTAGACTAACGTAATAATTTAACCGTAATGAATAAGGACAATTATTTAGTCTTATTGGAATGAGTTTAGCGGTATTATTAAGTACGTTGAAGTGAATTGCGCATGGCGATGAAGGACCTGCTTTGGGAGTGTTTAAAGAATCTTTAATTAAACTATAATATACTCCTAAACTGATACCTGCATCTTTATTCATCATTTTGATTGAAAAAGGTAATATGGGATTAAATGAGGTCCTTTTTCTATAAACAAAATATCCAGCAGTATCATTATTGTTTAGCTGAGCATAAAAACTTAAAAAGTTTGTGCTATCCAAAAAATTTAACCGTGCTGATAGGGTATCAATAAGACCAGAATCAATTATAAATTTGTTTACTTGAGCAGAATAAAATGATAATAAAAAGAAATTCAAGCTATCAATGTAAAAACTACAAAATGGGCATGATGCCACAAGTCTTTTTAAATCGGAAGAATTTGAAATTACCTTTTCATTAATGTCATAAATTTTTGTTGCATTAATAAGTGAAATTGATTTACTTAATTCGGAAAGCGGAGTGATAAAAGCATAGCCAGTCTGTCTTTTTTGAAAAATATGTCCACCCCAATCTTTTTTACTTTTTATGTTTTTATTGAGTGCTTTTTCAATTGAGTCGTTTATTAACACTGAAAAATCACGGTTTATTTTTAGAGTTTGACGTATAGTTTCAGTTGCATTATCTATGGAGTAATATTTCGAACTAGTAACAACAAAGGTTATTGACATATTCGAATAAATCTTATCTATAGTTTTTCCAAAATTTGAAGAACCGATGTTACAGCTATTATCTGAAAGAGTTACTAATATATCTTGTGCTTTAGTTTTTGCAATAAATAAGGATAGTGATAATATCGAAATTAAATATTTGGTCATTTTTTATTAAGTTATTTGTTATTAAATTAGGAATAGAACCTAACTCTCATTGAGTATATATCAAATAAATTTATTCTGAGGTTAAATTCTATTCCTAAAAAAAAGCAATCGAATTTAATTGATTGGTGGTTGACAAGTTAATGTTACTCCGCCATTCGGTTGACTCTCCACTAAAATAGTATTTCTTACAACAATAGTTCTTGGTATCTTTGGTGTTACCGGATTATCATACAATTTTATCATTATATTCTCTTGCCCAAAAACATCATACCAAGGGTCATTCCGTTTAGGTCGATATACAGTTGCACACTCGCCATGTAGATTTTCACAATGGACTAAAATGCCTCCGCCTTCTAACAACCAGAAGTGTAAAGGTCCATAATATGTATTGGGTGGCCAATACGTAGTTTGTGCTTTCAGTTTGTAAGACACAATACTAAATAATACTAATGCAATTAAATAATTTTGTAAGTTCAAGTCATAAGTGCAATTTTTTTAGTAGCACTTGATTAGCGGTTAAATAATTAAATTTTCTTATTGGCCTGTTATTGATTTTACGCTCAACTTCAAGCACTTGTTTATTTGATACAAATGTAAGGTCTGTTTTCTTAGGAAAAAACCGTCTTATCACCCCAATTCTATTTTCAACTGTTCCCTTGTCTTGGCTTGTATATGGTCTAGTGAAAAAAGTTTTTACATCCATTCGATTAGCAACCTTAGTGTGACAACTAAAAGCTTTATCGTTATCAAAAGTCAACGTTTTAGGCTTGTATTTATTCCTCATTAGGTTACTTATAATGGCTTGATAAACTTGATTGCTATCCTTTGCCGTTAGTTTTTTGAGTCTGGTATGTAAAGTAGCTCTGTCTGTCATAACTAATAATGCTCCTTTATGATTTCTTCCCATCATTAAATCCACTTCAATATCTCCTATTCGCTTTCTTTGAGCTACAATTGCTGGGCGTTTAGCTATTGGGGTTCTATTTAAAATAACGCCTCTACTATCTTTTCTATTGCCTCGTTTTCGCCTTCTTTTACCATGCTTTAAATATTGATACAGCTTCTTATATGGCTTAGTTTCTTTCGTATTAGTATGCTTACACTCCCATATCCATTGATAGATTCGCTCGTGGCTCACCATATCGTTAATGGAGTTACTTATCAATTCAGGACTCCATCTTTCATTTTTAATATAGCTACTAATGGTAAGCTTCATTTCACTTGTAAATACTTCATATTTAGGTTTTTCTAAATGTCTAATATTTGTTTTACGCTGTGCATTTAGAGCCATATACTCTCCTGCCGTTTTTCCTCGCTTTGTGATATTACGTTTTAGCTCTCTACTTATAGTTGATGCATGAACGTTTAATTGCTCTGCGATCTTTTTTTGACTGAACCCTGCTTTTATTAAACATTCAATCTGATATCTTTGCTCTAAACTGAGCTGTTTGTAATTTTTTGACATAGACAATCCAAAGATTGCACTACTTGGTCAAAAGAAAAAAGCCCTCAAAAGCTTTTTTCTTTTGTTTCAAAAATTGCACTTATTTGTTGAACTTAGCTTTTTCATAATGTTAAAAGTTTAAAGTTATAAGCATTTCACCATTAGGCATTTTTTGTGTTGTTACCTCACGAGGCAAAAATTTCTTTGTATTGTTGTTTTCATCATAAATAGTTACCATTCATAGCTCAGGGTTTAAACCCTGAGCTATGAATGGAAATTCAATCTAGAATTTTCGAACCCAAGTTTTACCATTGTCAATTATTCGTAGCATCCCATATTGATAATTGTAGAGCACAATTAAAGAATTATCAATGTCTTCTGCTGGTCCTTTTCTGCCTTTTGCAGAGATGCCTTTATACAAAAAATTACCAATCAATACAGAGTCGGCATACAATGTTGTATCATTAAGTGTATTTGTATCGTAGCGATAATTATTACCCCTCATAATGCTATATTTACTAAAGTTACGCGAAAAATAACCTTGTCCAGAAGGAGCGAAAAACGACCGTTGATAATGGCAAGTAATAATTGATAAGTTAGGATGGTTTCCTTTAAAAGTATAATAAAGAATTTCATAATCATTGTAATCCACGCTTGGACAGGCCATACTTGTTTCATAGATGTGATAGGCAAAATCACGTTTACTACCTGTTCCATAAAGGATAGCAGTATCGCCATTGCTTGTATAAATTAAGGTATCCAAACCGTCTTTTTGATAAGGTATTTTAGTCAGATCAGATTCTGTTATATAGTATGGATAATGAGAGTCCTCAGGGCATGTGTTATGTTTCTTACAACCCACAAAAAAAACAGGTATAAAAATCAAGAGGATTATTTTGTTCATGGTCTAGTGTTTCTGTATCCGAATATAAACCAATTACGCAGAAATTTCCGCTATTCCATTTCCCGAAAAAATAATAACTTGCCCACAAATGGAACAGAATACTACCTCCAAAGAAAAGATACTAAAAAAAGTACGTGCTGCTTCGATTTTTAAATCGAAGAGTAAGTATACCAATATTGATTTGGAGAGTAACGTATACAAGCATCCAGATGCCGATGAGTCCATTTACGAAACCTTTGCCAAAGAGTTTACTAACATCTCTGGGCAGTTTATTATTTGTGATAATAAATTCGATTTCATAGATAAATTCCTCACGTTGATTGAACGTAAAAAGCTGAAAAACCTTTTTTGCTGGGAAAGCAATTTGCAAGACCAACTAACAGATTCGGGCATAGCATTTTTCGATAAAAAAGAAAACACCAATAAAATGCAGGTTGCTATTACTTCTTGTGAAGCATTGATTGCTCGTACTGGTTCGGTAATGGTTACGTCAGGTAAAAACTGTCGTATTCTTACTATTTATCCTCCGGTTCATATTGTAGTAGCATACACTTCACAAGTGGTAATGGAAATAAAAGATGGTTTGCAAGTGTTGCGAAACAAATACGGAAAAAACTTGCCTTCCATGATTTCCTTTATCTCCGGCCCAAGCCGCACCAGCGATATTGAAAAAACATTGGTGATCGGTGCTCACGGTCCTAAAGAAGTATTCGTGTTTTTAATAGATGATGCCAAGCATGAGGGTTAGTTTATAGATCATGGTTCACAGTTCATAGTTAGCGCAGCAGAACCAATCAATAAATCAATTCGACAGTAATCCGATTCGACAATTAATCAATTCGACAACAAAGTGACTACACACAACAAAATATATTTCGCCTCAGATTTTCACTTGGGAGTTCCTGATCATGCTTCGAGCTTGGAACGCGAAAAGCGAGTAGTTCGTTGGTTGGATGAAGTGTCGAAAGATGCCAGTGATATTTACTTGGTAGGTGATTTATTCGATTTCTGGTTTGAGTTTAAAACAGTTGTTCCGAAAGGATTCACTCGTTTATTGGGTAAGATGGCTGAGATTGCCGATAAAGGCATTAACCTCCACGTGTTTCATGGTAACCACGATTTATGGATGTTTGGTTATTTTGAACAAGAGATTGGGTGTAAAGTATACCCCAACCCCATTACCATTGAATTGATGGGTAAGAAATTTCACATAGCACATGGCGATGGTTTAGGTCCCGGACAACGAGGCTTTAAGTTTATCCTAGGCATTTATCGGAATTACTTTTTTCAGCGCTTATTCGCCTTCTTTCACCCCAATATTGGTTTAACCATTGCCAATTGGTTTTCAAATCGTAGCAAACAACAAGGATATACTGCCGATCAGGTGTATTTGGGAGATGACAAAGAATACTTGATGTTGTATGCTAAAGAAAAATTGCAACAGGATTCAAGCATTGATTATTTCATATTGGGCCATCGCCATTTCCCATTTGATAAGAATATTGGCACAAGCCACGTTATCAATTTAGGCGACTGGATGCAATACAATACCTACGTGGTATATGATGGAAAAACAGTTGAACTCAAAAAGTATGAAGGTTAGGAAACGGTTACTGTTTGTGGTTTGTGGTTTGTGGTTAGTCGTTTTCACTGCGCAAGCTGCGATGGTTTGGGAAAAAAGATTTGAAATTCGAAATTCGAAATTCGAAAGAAAAGATAATCCTATTTCTAACGTCCAACCACAAGCATTCTCAAATCCTAAATCTCAACTCTCAACTCAAACTGACTCCGGTTTCATCCTCATCAAAACCATTCCCATTGAAGCCAAAGATATCCAAACCGACCGACTGGGAAATCTATATATCGTGAGCAAAACAAATCAGTTGTATAAATATGGAGCTAACGGAAAACTACTGAGCACACTCAATTACAAATACCTTGGAAACATTACCCATGTTGATGCTACCAATCCTATGGAGATTTATGTGTTTTACAAAGAGCTAAACTTGGTGGTGTTTTTGGATAATAACCTTGCATACCGTGGCGAAATGAAACTGGGCGACTATGGTATTGGTCAGGCAGCAGCCATTTGCCGCTCGTTTGATAATGGAATTTGGGTATTTGATTTAGGTGATTTGCAGTTAAAAAAGATGGATAAAAATGGAGAGAATCTCCAAACCACAGGAAATATTAGGCAATACGCTACCCAACCGAGTGCCGTATTGTTTTTGTATGATAACAATGAAAAGGTATTTGTAAATGATTCAGCCAATGGTGTGCTCATGTTCAATATTTTTGGCACTTACGCAAAAACGTTGCCCATTAAAGGATGCACTGAAATTAAAGTGATAAATGATGAGGTATATTATTGGCAATCTTTTCAACTCAAAAAATACCGTTTAAAATCTTTCGACATTCAGGTATTTACATTGCCCGATGCCACGGAAATTAGGGACGTAAGCATTGAAAAAGACCGAGTTTACCTGCTAAAATCAGCCGAAGTAAGCATTTACGGCTTCTAGGTTATATATTTGCCCTCCGTTTTTAAGCAGATATTATGTTAGATAAATTAGAAGCCATTGAACAACGACACACGCAGGTTGGTGATAAACTCACCGATCCTGGTGTATTGGCGGATATGAAAAAGTTCAAGCAATTGAACAAAGAATACAAAGACCTTCAGAAAGTAGTAGATAAATACCACGAGTACCGTTTACTCATGGGCAATATTGATAATTGCAAACACATCCTTTCAACCGAGAAAGACGAGGAGATTCGTGAAATGGCCAAGATGGAGTTGGATGAAATGGAGCCCAAAGTTTCGGTTATTGAAGAGGAAATAAAAGTGTTGTTGATCCCCAAAGATCCGGGTGATGAAAAAAATGCAATCCTCGAAATTCGTGGAGGAACCGGTGGCGATGAGGCAAGTATTTTTGCCGGTGATTTGTACCGCATGTACTCACGTTATTGTGAAAAGCGTGGTTGGAAAGTTACAGTAGTTGATTTTACCGAAGGAACAGCCGGAGGGTATAAAGAAATTGTGATGGAGATTGAAGGTGAAGAACCTTACGGAATTTTAAAATACGAAAGTGGCGTACACCGTGTTCAACGAGTACCCGATACAGAAACACAAGGACGTGTGCATACATCCGCAGCAACGGTTGTGGTATTGCCCGAAGCCGAAGAGGTGGATGTGTACTTAAATCCGGCTGATATTGATTTGCAAACATCGCGCTCGGGTGGTGCGGGCGGACAAAATGTAAACAAAGTAGAAACCAAAGTACAGCTTACACACAGGCCTTCAGGAATTGTGGTTGTATGTCAGATAGAACGTTCACAATTGGGTAACCGTGAACGTGCAATGGCTATGTTACGTTCCAAGTTGTATGAAATTGAATTGAATAAGTACAACGAAAAAGTTGCCAGCTCCCGTAAAACGATGGTTTCAACGGGTGATCGTTCTGCTAAAATCCGTACCTATAATTATCCTCAAGGACGTGTTACCGATCACCGCATTGGCTATACTGTGTATAATTTGCCGCAAGTAATGGATGGCGATATTCAAGATTTTATTGATCAGTTGCAGTTTGCCGAAAATGCCGAAAAATTAAAAGAGGGTGGATTGGCATAGTAACGAGTTATGTTGAAATAACCCCAATTTGAAATATAAGTAGCTTTTGTTCTCTCCAGAAGCTGCTAGTTCCACTCGTGTTATGTCTGTCCAACTTTGTGTTGGCATCAATAACGGCTGATATGTTTTAGGGGCATATCATACAGGTAATTATATCTTCCTATAAATTCACTGTTAGGTAAAAGATATAGCCGTTTAATACCATATAAAATATTGCTGGTAGTGATATTCGCAAACTATCTTTCGATTTTATTCTTGCCAGTAAACCAAACAGCATTAACAAGCTTAAACCACCGCATGCAATGATCAAAATGGGTTTGTAAACCAACCCAACCAATAGCCCTAGTGCGCCCATAATTTCTAAGATAATTGTGAGCAAGCCCCACTTGGCTAAACCAAAACGCTCGAACTCATTTTTCATATGAGGCGAAACAAAATAGGAAACAGCATAAACCAGAAAAGAAATACTTGATATTAAAATGGCTGCAACATAAGTGTAATACATAAATAGTCATCTACCATGCGGTTAGTACCATGTAGATGCATAATATTAAAAGGAATAATGACGGAAAATGTTTAGTAAATGGGTTTTTAATTTTAAAATGAAAATACTGTGCAGCCAACATCAATATACCCATCAAAACAGATGTTATAAGCACTAGTGTTGGGTACCAAATACCAACTAACAGAAGTGTGGAAAGTGCTATTTTAAGAGCTCCTACAAAGGTTCGTGTTAAATCGCTTAGCCCAAACTGTTTAAATTCTGCTGTAATCGTGTCGTATCTAAAAATCCATACGTAAGCAACAGATGCGGCTACAATAATTTGCGCCATTATAATATAGTTTATCATGTTTTAGTGTTTTGCGTGTTTCAAATGATTATACGTCCACTTAGCCTTATTTGTTCAGCTAGTAATGTTTTATTTATAGTCAATCAGTTCTACAATTACTTCATTGCGCCTGTTGGTCATTTCAAAAGGTGGATTATAGCCTAAAAAAATAAATTTGTTATGGTGAGGTATATGCTCTTTAGCAAGTTCCTGCACTAGTACATTTTTATACTGTTCAATTTTGTCATCATTTGCCCAGCCGTCAAAACGTATCGCAGCCATTACCTTTTGCGCTTGTTTCTCAAATACGATTTTTTTGTTTTTAGGATTAGGTAAATTATCTAGGTCATAATTTTTAGGAACCATAAACATCATTTTGGTGGTATCGCCAAGTTCCATCGCAACGGGCGTAGTCATGGCAATTTTTTCATTGGTTTCATTGTCACCAAAAATATATCCAGCTAATATGCGAAAGCCTTCGCTCGAATTCTCTTTATAGCCCTTCTTGTTCATTTTTACACTTGAAAATAATGCAGCGTCATACTTTCTTATTTCAAACTTATCAAATGTTTTTAACACCTGATATTGATGTTGCTCTGTTTGATGAGTGCTATTTGAGATAAACACTTGTGCTATTGCCATAATTGCTATTAGGGATAAGATGATGATAATGGCTATTTTCATGAGAACGCGATTTAGTATAAAAAATAATTTTCAGGTGAAGCATGTAAAAAATTGCGCATCTAATTTAATACTGCAAGATAGTGCGTAAAAAACATGTTATGGTATTATTATTTGCAGCCAATTTAAGGCACTAAATATCCACCCAATAGTATGCAATAATTTATTGACTGAACGTGGTGTTTGCCTAATTATTCAAGAATTATATGCTATATGGCTGTAACGGATAAGGTATGAATGTTATTCCTCAATTCGTATAGTCTTTAGTAGAATATTTCCTTTTTCGATTTCCTCAAGGATAACGTCTACTGTTAAATTACTGATTTCATTCACCTTTGCTAAAACCTCTTGACTGGTGTTTATATGCCAGGCAAATACTCCATTGTGTTGAACCCAATCTGTTTCCCATAAAAAGCCACTATATCTGGGAAGTATACTAAAATCATTGGATTGATACTTGTCATTATCAAAATGCAGGCCTTTGGCAATAAGTGCGTTCAAGTCAAATTCATCGGCATTCATTTTTGCTAATAAAAATAATTCATCATCTTCCTGATTAACCTCGGATGTAGGTATGTTGTAATCCACTCTAAATTGTGCGAGTCCACCATCGTATTTTTCGGTGATTGCCCGTTTATCGATTATTAAGTTGCATAAATCTACGTATACTGCCATTAAGTTGTTATGGAGATTGGTGGTATGTGTTACAGAAATTGAATTGAATGTAAAGGTACATAAATTGCAGTGAAGAAATGCTCAAATTGCTAGCACAAGTCTTTATTTAGCACAACTTTGTCTATTAACGGAAACAAATAATGAGCTAAATTCTCAAACTGTTTTTAATAATCAGTCCAACTTATAAGGGGCTAAACCAGACATCAAAGCCGGAAGAACCGTGAAAGGTGTTAATTTTGTGGATATTAAAGATGCAGGCGATCCAATAGAATTAGCCAAACGCTACGTGCAAGACGGAGCAGATGAGTTGGTGTTTTTAGATATTACAGCAACTATCGAGAAACGTAAAACGCTATCAGAATTGGTGAGCAGAATTGCGAAAGAAATCAATATTCCGTTCACGGTAGGTGGAGGCATTAATTCTTTAGAAGATGCACAAGCGGTTATAAAATCTGGCGCAGACAAGGTGAGCATCAATTCATCTGCGGTTAAAAATCCAAATTTGATTACAAAAATTGCCAATGAGTTTGGTAGTCAGTGTGTAGCATTAGCTATTGATACCAAGTTTGAAAATGGCGAATGGACAGTATTTGTAAGCGGAGGAGAAATTCCGACAGGCATTAAAACACTCGATTGGGCAAAACAAGCGGAGAAATTAGGCGCAGGAGAAATTTTATTGACTTCCATGAATAACGATGGCACCAAAAATGGCTTTGCGCTGGATATTTCTAACGAAGTAAGTTGTGCAGTTAATATTCCCGTAATTGCTTCTGGAGGAGCTGGAAGCAAAGTGCATTTTAAAGAAGTCTTTGAGCAAACAAAAGTAAGCGCAGCATTAGCAGCTAGTATTTTTCACTTTGGAGAAATTCCAATTCCACAATTAAAACAGTATTTAAAAACAGAAAATATTTCCGTAAGATGAGAATAGATTTTCAAAAAAATAATGGGCTTGTTCCAGCAATCATTCAAGATAATGCAACATTACAAATATTGATGTTGGGTTATATGAATGAAGAAGCATTTGCAAAAACGCAACAAGAAAAAAAAGTTACTTTTTTTAGTCGTAGTAAAAATCGCTTATGGACAAAAGGAGAATCCTCAGGCAACTTTTTATTGGTAAATGAGATCAGAGTAGATTGCGATAATGACACCATATTGATAAAAGCTACTCCGCAAGGACCAACCTGCCACACAGGAAGTACATCTTGTTTTAAAGAAGAAACTTCAAAAGGATTTTTATATCAGTTGCAAAACACGATTTCCGGGCGTATTGATAACGATGATGAAAATTCTTACACGGATAAATTATTCAAAAAAGGCATCAATAAAGTAGCTCAAAAAGTTGGCGAAGAAGCAGTAGAATTAGTGATTGAAGCCAAAGATAATAACGATGAACTCTTTAAAAACGAAGCTGCCGATTTACTCTATCACTTTTTAATTTTACTCAAAGCAAAAAAAATTACTTTTGAAGAAATTGAAGAAGTATTAGAGAGTCGGTCAAATAAGCCCAGCAGCTAACAGCTAAGGCTTCGTTGCGTCCGCAGGACTCACAATGAAGCTAATGTTGCACGGAAGCACACTGGCCTATGGTGTTATCGATTGAAAGTTTAGTTATTTAGTGATAGGTGGGTTTGTTGTTGTACACACTTTGAGTAAATTTATATTAGCTTTTAATACTTACAAACCTAAAGGCCAAGCGAGAAAAGGTTAGCCACAACATCGTCAAAACATATATGAATCAGACAATTTATCAAGACGAAAATAAAAACGCCATTCGGTTTTCAGAGTTCAACAAACTAGAAGCCGAAACGCCTTTTACTGGTTTGGGTATCAAATATGTCGCATCCGGTGAAGAAACCTATTTAGCCAATGATAAAAAATTTTCAGTTAAAGAGGGTGAATACATCATTGGAAACGATTTCACATCTTCAATTGTTAAAATAGATCACGAGAAACCAGTTCAAGGCCTTTGCATTGATGTTTCTTCTGAAATCATTTCTGAAGTAGCCGACTATTATGATTTGAACGGTATAGACCTCACGGAATTTTTGCTCTCCGATCAGTTTTTTGTGAATCGCTACAATATCAAAAACACCACATTAGGTTATTCATTGGTTGACATTAATGAATCTATCAAAACAAGAAACCACGATATGCAGTTTTTACAGGAAGAACTGTTCTACTCATTGGCAGAATCCATAATCACTGACCAGCGTTTTATATTCAATCATTTGAATAAAATGGATTTTAAAAAAGTAAATACCAATGAAGAGGTTTTTCGCTTATTACTTAATGCAAAGGAATTGCTTGATCTGCAAGCAATGAAAAACTTGTCGTTGGAAGAAATGAGTTCAGCGGCTGGTATATCAAAATATCAGTTCATTCGCCATTTTAAGAACGTTTTTGGAATATCCCCTTATCAATATCAAATCCGGAGAAGATTAGAGAATGCGAAACTCGAAATACTAAAAGGTGTTTCTATTCTTGATACTGCTTTTGCTTATGGCTATGCCGATTTGGCTTCTTTCTCTAAAGCATTCAAACAAGCGTTTGGGCAATCACCAAGTCAATTTATAAAATAAGCAATTTTTGACAAGAGGAAGTTCCTGAAAAAGTTTTATTTTGTCTTAAAAAAAAGCTATGATTCGATTATTTTCTCTTTGTTTTCTATTCTTTATTAGTTTTAATGGGTATTCCCAACTTCAGCGTAAAGTACAATTCGGTGCACGAGTTGAATTCGTCACCGAAAATGGAACTTCCGGTTGTAAAGTGAAGCAAGTTGCACGAGGAACAAGTGTTGCACTTAAATTGCTAGAAAAGGATTTGATTGTCAAAATTGGTAATTCCACGTTTGCTTCAACAGATGAATTCACTCAACAATTCTTAACTTATTCTCCAAACCAAGAAGTTCAGGTAACGGTCTTGCGTGGCAAAAAGAAACTTGTGTTAAAAGCAAAAGCTGTTGCCCGTCCTTACGAAACAGATGATAACGCCACTGTCATTTACGATGAAGCGAATTACAAAGGCGGACAGCTACGCGTAATTATCAATAAGCCCTTCAAAGAGAACAAGATGCCTGCCATGCTCTTCATTCCGGGATATACGTGCAGTAGTATTGATGCTTTGACCAACGATCATCCCTACAAACGTATTGTGGACGCCTATGTAGACGCAGGTTACGTGACGCTTCGGATTGAAAAAAGTGGTTTAGGCGACAGCAAAAACACGCCCCCTTGTGAATCATGTGATTTATTGGATGAAATTGAAAATTTTGAAGTCGGACTGAAAAAATTGAAGTCTCTTCCTTATGTAGATTCCAATCAAATCATTATTGTTGGTCATTCCATGGGTGGAATTGTTGCGCCAGCAATTAGTGCAAAAAATAAGGTTGCGGGTGTTGTAGTATATGGAACTACTGCTAAATCTTGGTTTGAATATCAAATCGAAATGTATCGCGTTCAAAATGCATTGGCAGGCATGAACCCGATAGAAGTAGAACAATCTGTAATTGATCAATATGATTTAAATTATCGTTACTTTGTTAAGAAAGAAAAACTAGAGGATATTGCTAAAGATCCTAAAGCAGACAGTATTTTACGCACTAGTTGGGAATACAATGGAAAAGGAAAAATTTATTCTAGAAATGCCGAGTATTGGCGACAAATTCAGGATTACCCTCATTTAGAAAATTGGAAAAATACTACTGCAAAAGTCTTGGTGCAATTTGGCGAGTCCGATTTTCAGGCATTTTCTAAAAGTGATCACCAACAAATTGTTAATACAGTAAACCATTTTAACCCCGGAAATGCAACATTAAAAACATATCCGCTTACCGATCATTTTTTTGCCAAATCGGGTACAATGCAAGAAGCATACAACAAATTTTCCGAAGGAAAATATGAGCAATTGTTTGATGAGTATAATCCCGAGGTGGGTTTATCTGCTGTGCAATGGAGCAATGACGTTTTATCCAAAAAGGATGAGGTTAAACTTCTAGAAAAAGCATGGAAAAAATTGAATACGGACCGCTATCCGGGTAAACAAGACGATATCGCTTTCATCAATGAAACAGAAGGCTGGTATGTAAACGGCTACGGAAGTATACACCACACAAAAAATGGTGGTGAAACCTGGGAAAAACAATTGGAAAAAAAAGGAACTTTTTTCCGAAGCATTGCCTTTGTGGATAGTTTAAGAGGTTTTGCAGGAACAGTCGGTACAGACTATTTTCCAAATGTAACGGATACTATTCCGCTTTATGGAACCAATGATGGCGGTAAAACTTGGAATCCTGTTTCATATGCTGGACCTTATGTGAAAGGACTTTGTGCCATGGATATCGTCAAAGAACAATACATAAATCACGGAAAAACCGATTATAAAATTCACATTTATGGAGTTGGACGCGTTGGAAGTCCAGCAAATATGATGGTATCACACGATGGTGGTACAACATGGACATCCAATAGTATGAACAACGATTGTAAAATGCTCTTTGATATCAAAATGTTTGATAAAAACAACGGATTTGTTTGTGCTGCCTCAGATGAAGATATGGAAAAATCCAACGCCTTAATTTTAAAAACCAGCGATGGCGGAAAAACCTGGAAAAAGGTGTACCAATCCAATCGTCCATTTGAAGGCACTTGGAAAGCTTCTTTCCCAACAAAGGATGTTGGCTATGTTACCATACAATCCTACAATCCAGATACAAATGTAAAACAACAACGCATTGCCAAAACAACGGATGGCGGTGAAACTTGGAATGAAATCAACTTAGTTGAAGATGCTGGAGCAAGAGAATTTGGCATTGGGTTTATTGACGAAAACCACGGCTTTGTAGGCACTATGAACAGCGGCTTCGAAACCAAAGATGGCGGTCTTACGTGGACAACAGTGAACCTCGGAATGGCTTGCAATAAAATCCGTATTTACAAAAATGCTAATGGGAAAATTTATGGGTATGCAATTGGTGTAGATGTGTTAAAATTTAATTAAATTTGTGAAACAACAAAATACAAATAACATAATATGCTACAAAATTTATACGAAATAGCAATTGTATTTCCATTTATTTGGATAATTGTAGATAAATCCCAAAAAAATTGGAAAAAGAGTGTTTGCATACTAGTAATTTATTATCTTCTTTATTCACTCATTCTTATCGAAGGAAATAGATTTAACCTTTTTAATTTGGCTTGGAATTGGATAGGCAAAATTTTAGCGATTTTATTCTCTTTGTTATTTTATTTCAGATACAAACGACTTTTTTTAAATAATCAGTATGTCAACTTAAGTCCTGACAAGAAAAATCTGAAATCAAGTATTATTATCTTAACTTTTTTAGCAATTCTTTCATCCTTAGGCGGATTGTCTTTAAATAAACAGGAATGGAGTACTGAAACAGTTTTATTTCAATTAACTATGCCAGGCTTTGATGAAGAGATAGCTTATAGAGGCGTTTTATTAGGATTATTAACTTCAATATCTCTACCTAAATTGACTTTTAAAATAATTACGATTAACAATCCCTCGATATATGTTATAGGTTTATTATTTGGATTAATACACGCCATTCATCTTGATACGTCATATTTAATAACTTTTGATTTCGGGCCCTTCTTGCAGACATTTATTATGGGCACACTTTATAGTTATATGGCTGTTAAAACGCAAAGTATATTGCTACCTATTATTTCACACAATCTTTCAAATACATTACTAAGTTTAATTAGTATGCTAAAATAACTAACATAAAGATCAGTTTTTAATTTGTAAGATACAAAAAGACCATCGCCCATAGAAAACTGAGCGAAGCTTAATTTAGGAATGGCTTTCAATAAAATAAGAATTTACAAAGATGCCAATGGGAAAATTTATGGTTATCCAATTGGTGTAGATGTGTTAAAATTTAATTAAATGATTGAAACAACAAAATACAAATAAGCTGAGTTCAACAAATAAGTGCAATTTTTGAAACAAAAGAAAAAAGCTTTTGAGGGCTTTTTTCTTTTGACCAAGTAGTGCAATCTTTGGATTGTCTATGTCAAAAAATTACAAACAGCTCAGTTTAGAGCAAAGATATCAGATTGAATGTTTAATAAAAGCAGGGTTCAGTTAAAAAAAGATCGCAGAGCAATTAAACGTTCATGCATCAACTATAAGTAGAGAGCTAAAACGTAATATCGCAAAGCGAGGAAAAACGGCAGGAGAGTATATGGCTCTAAATGCACAGCGTAAAACAAATATTAGACATTTAGAAAAGCCTAAATATGAAGTATTTACAAGTGAAATGAAGCTTACCATTAGTAGCTATATTAAAAATGAAAGATGGAGTCCTGAATTGATAAGTAACTCCATTAACGATATGGTGAGCCACGAGCGAATCTATCAATGGATATGGGAGTGTAAGCATACTAATACGAAAGAAACTAAGCCATATAAGAAGCTGTATCAATATTTAAAGCATGGTAAAAGAAGGCGAAAACGAGGCAATAGAAAAGATAGTAGAGGCGTTATTTTAGATAGAACCCCAATAGCTAAACGCCCAGCAATTGTAGCTCAAAGAAAGCGAATAGGAGATATTGAAGTGGATTTAATGATGGGAAGAAATCATAAAGGAGCATTATTAGTTATGACAGACAGAGCTACTTTACATACCAGACTCAAAAAACTAACGGCAAAGGATAGCAATCAAGTTTATCAAGCCATTATAAGTAACCTAATGAGGAATAAATACAAGCCTAAAACGTTGACTTTTGATAACGATAAAGCTTTTAGTTGTCACACTAAGGTTGCTAATCGAATGGATGTAAAAACTTTTTTCACTAGACCATATACAAGCCAAGACACAATATTAACAAAGGTTTACAAAGAAGTTTTAATTGATTCTCAAAAAAGTTCGGATGAGTGTGACTTCACTATATTTTAAGTGACCAGCTCCTAGTATAAGAGCAATAATTATTTTAACCCATGGAAATATGACAGCATATCAGAACTATAGGTATTTTTAAAAACGTACTCAAAAGTATGTAGCTGATGAAATAGGCATAAGTGAAAAATGGCTTGGTAAACTGGAGAACGAAGTGGAAGAAATTTCAGAAGACTACTTGGATGCTATTTCCAGGGTATTGCAAGTAACACCGGAAGAAATCAAAAACTTTCACGATAAACCAATATTTAAGAACTGTAACAACAGAATCAATGCCGGGTATAACAATACCTATAATTTTAATTCATTAGAAAATATCGAAAAACTGTATCAGCAAATTTTAGCTGAAAAAGATAGAATCATCCAAACGTTACAAAAGGAAATTGATACGTTGAAATCGTCTAAATAGCATCTTTCACCAACAACATCTTCAAAGCAGTTTCGGCTGCTTCCACTCCTTTGTTACCATGTTTCCCACCCGATCGTTCCTCCGCTTGTTTTTGATCGTTGGTCGTTAACACACCAAAAATAACCGGTTTACCGCTTTCCAATCCTACGTTCATTACACCGTGCGCACAGGCATTACAAATAAAATCAAAGTGTCGGGTATCTCCCTGAATAACACATCCCAGCGTAATTACCGTATCAATATCTTTTCGCTCTGCTAACCATTTAGCGGCAAGCGGCAATTCAAAAGAGCCGGGTACAAACTTTATGTGAATGTTTTTTTCCTTTACTCCTTTGTCTATTAAGAAATCAACAGCACCATTCATAAGGGCATGGGTAATCTCAGGATTCCAATCGGCTACTGCAATGCCTATGCTGTATTTTTTGAATGCTTTATCTGCCAGTAAATCGGTTGATGATAGGTTTTTTAAATGTGTTGCCATTGCTTTATCTTCTATTCAATTACCCAGTCTTCAATGGGTAACTTTTGTATTTTTTGTTTCGCGTGTACTACTGCTATAATTGTTATTTTGTGAGGAAGGTTATCAGGATTATACAGTATACGATAGTTGCCAAAAATAACTTCCTTTAAAAAATGATAGGGTGTATGTGTTAATTCGGGTACAAATCTTCCGGTATGAGGAAAGGAAATGAGTTGCTTTTCAATACTCACAACCATTTTGCTAACGAATCTTTCAGCATAATAAACACTATCATGTGCGATGTATTCGTAAATATGGTGAAGATTTTGTGATGCCCGCTCCGACCAAACTATTTCAATTTCCACGACTGAATACGTTCAAGCATTTGCTTGGTTGAAACTACGTTACCAGCCTCTTCATCTGCAAGGCCATCGAGTACCTGAGCCATCAAATTTACTTCATACATAATATCCTCAACCGTTGAGTTCTCAGGTAATTGTTGAATCATCTCTAGTGTTGCCTGCTTTATGTTTTTCATGTTAACAATATTGATAATGCAAGTTAACCAAAGAATACAAAAAAACCGAAATCATCTTACGACTTCGGTTTTCTTCAATTCATACATTCCTTATTAGTTTCCTTCTTTCAAGGCAGTTGCACGGGCAATATATTTATCAATATCTTGTGCTTCCTGTGCTTCAGGGAAATCTTTTTTAATGGCACTGTATGCATCAACAGCTTCGCCATAATTTTTTTGTTCTTCAAATACCAACCCTGCTTTCTTCAAGAAAATAGGTGATGTTAATTTGTTGCTGTTCATTTTAGCCGCCTTCATGTAGTGTTTCACACCTTTATCTAAGTCTGCTAGTTCTACGTAAGCATCACCAATAGCACCTTCTGCCAACGGAGCAATTAACTCGTTAGAGGTTGAAAATCCCTCCAATTGGTCGATAGCCTCTTGGAATTCGCCTTTACGCAAATGACAGATACCTGCGTAATAGTGTGCTAAGTTTCCAACTTTGGTTCCGCTGTATTCGCTGGCAATGTCGGTAAATCCTTTAAAGGTTCCGTTACCTATTAATGCCAAATCAAACGAGTCGATTTCAAAATACTTTTGGGCCATAAATACTTCTTTTTGAGCTTCGACTTCCTTTGGCTCAAGGTATAATTTTTTGTACCCGATGTATCCACCAATCAATACCACTAAAGCAATAATGGCAATGTTGATGTTCTTTTTATTATCCTCATAAAAATGCTCCACCTTGTGCGTGGTTTCTACAAGCGTTTTGTCTAAATCAAGTTCGTTTTTTTCGTGTTTGTTGTCAGTCATTGTATAGCTCTGTTAAAATATTATTCGGTAATAAATGGATAATTGGGTTCTGAATACACATCTTCGTAAATAGCCGAACCGTCAGGATAAGGAGAGTTTTCCGCAAACTCGACACTATCCAACACAATTGCTTCTATTTTGGCTTCCATTTCATCAAACCAAGCTGCATCTGCAAATTTTTGTTTCTCAATAGTTGCTTTGATTACTTCGATTGGATCTTTCTTTTTGTATTCTTCTACTTCTTCTTTGGTACGATATTTTGCCGGATCACTCATGGAGTGCCCACGGTAACGGTATGTGCGAATATCTAAATAGGTCGGTCCTTCGCCTTTACGTGCGCGCTCAACAGCGGTAGCAATGGCCTCATGAACAGTTTCGGGATGCATTCCATCAACCACAAAACTTGGCATGTCAAATCCCTTACCTATAATCGACATATCAGGCGCATTGGTGGTTCTTTCAACCGAAGTTCCCATTGCATACCCGTTGTTTTCACAAATAAAAATAACCGGCAGTTTCCACAACATAGCCATGTTAAAGGTTTCGTGTAAAGCTCCTTGGCGTGCTGCACCATCACCAAAACTACAAATGGTTACTTGGTCGCCACCAAGGTATTTATCTGCAAAAGCAATACCTGCGCCCAAAGGAATTTGTCCTCCCACAATACCATGTCCGCCAAAAAAGTTGTGCTCTTTTGAAAACATGTGCATGGATCCACCTTTTCCTTTTGAGCACCCAGTAACTTTTCCATACAACTCGGCCATCACCTCACGCGATGGAATACCCAATGCAATAGCATGAGCATGATCGCGGTAAGCGGTAATGTGTTTATCATCCTTGCGGGTAGCGCTAACTGTACCGGCCACAACAGCCTCTTGACCTATATATAAGTGGCAAAAGCCCTTTATTTTTTGTTGTCCGTATAACTGAGCAGCTTTCTCCTCAAATCTGCGCATGAGCAGCATCGACTCGTACCACCCAAGGTATGTTTCTTTCGTAAATTTAGTTTTAGCCATTTTTCGTAAAAAGAGTTGCAAATCTAACAATTTTCGGCATTGCACAAAGTGTAAACTACAATATTGTGTATGAGAATTTTAGCTTCAAATACAGGCATTTATTGATTTGGGGCGATTATAATCTGCTATATTTGACCCCCATGTTGGCCATCCAATCCCTCCGATTCGAACATTTTAAAAATTACTCCCAAGGAGCGATTTCATTGTGCCCGCAGGTAAATTGTTTTGTAGGGAAAAATGGGGCAGGCAAAACCAACGTTTTGGATGCCGTGTATTACCTGTCGTTTACCAAGAGTTTTTTAAACGGAGCCGATCAACAACATATTCAGCAAAACAATGCCGACTATTTTTTTATTGAAGGCTCTTTTAACCGAAATGAGTTAGAAGAAAGTGTGCGCATTGCGGTGCAACGAGGAGCCAAAAAAAGTGTGCGGGTAAACAATAACGAGCACAAAAAACTCTCGGATCATATTGGTTTGTATCCGTTGGTAATGATTGCACCAAATGATATCATGCTTATTCATGAAGGAAGCGAAGAACGCAGAAAGTTTATGGATGGTTTTATTGCGCAATTCGACAAAATATACTTGGCCGATTTGTTATCATACAACCGAGTACTGGAGCAACGCAATAAACAACTAAAGCTGTTTGCCGAACAGCAGTGCATGGATTCAACTTTATTGCAAACATACAATGAGCAGCTCATCCGTTACGGCACATCCATTTTCCTTAAACGAAAGGAATTTATGGAGCAGTTTATTCCAGTATTTTGTTCCTTTTATGCTACTATTTCCAATGGAAATGAAACAGTGGATTTGCAATATGAAACAGATATGCATACCCAATCCATGGACGAATTGCTGCGGTTAACCGAACGAAATGATTTGGCTGCACAACGCACCACCAAGGGTATTCACAAGGACGAACTTGTTTTTACCCTAAACGGGCAGCCGCTTAAAAAGTTCGGCTCTCAAGGGCAGCAAAAATCGTTTATCATTTCCTTAAAACTTGCCCAATATGAATACCTCAAACAACAAACGCTAACCAAACCGTTGTTGTTGCTGGATGATATTTTTGAGAAACTGGATGAACACCGACTGAATACCTTGTTAAGCATGATTGCACACGGAGATTTTGGGCAGTTGTTTATCACCGATACCCATTTGCAGCGTTTGCAGGAAGTGTTTCAAAAAATGCCACTAGTGGCGGTGAAGTATTTTGTAGTAGATAACGGAAGTATTAACGAGATTTGATCCGAATGAAAAAACCACGCAATACCAACGAACAAAGTTTAAAGGATGTAATTAGTGAGTTGTTTGAAAACAACCACATGGGCGGCAAGCTCAAAGAGATTAACATCATAAACAATTGGGAAAAGTTGGTGGGTAACCTCATTGCCAAAAACACGCAAAAAATATACATCCATCAAGGTAAACTCTTTTTGCACATTGAATCTGCACCCTTGCGCACGGAGCTGAGTTACAGCAAAGCCAAGCTGATTGAAGTGGTGAATAAAGAAGCCGGGGAAGTTTTGATTGATGATGTGGTTGTAAGATAGATCAAAGAGTCCAGTTCATAGATGGCAGATCATAGTTCATAGTTCACAGATAATGGTTGTGGAAATGGCATGAGTGGTGAAACTGCCCCCTGTTCCCCTGTTCGCGCTAACGTCACGTTAGTGCGAATTAGAATTCCCACCGTTTATCTCAAGGGTAAAACTTTAAGAGGACTTTCCTCAGATGCTGAACTGAGCCGATAATGTTCCGGGCGGCTCACCAACCTCATTTCAACAGGATCCCTGTTCGCGCTAACGTCACGTTAGTGCGAACATTGGGTAAACTTTGTAAGAAATAAAATCAAAACAATAAAGTTATGACATTTAAAAATTAAAAAACCAAGCTAATTCCCACATTCAACCCCCATTTGCGAACATCCTTGTTTTTTAAATAAGTAAGTCGGTGAATAGAACTTATCGAAATAAATTTAAAGATGTTTTCGAAACCGTAAGCAACTTCTGTGTAAGGTACATTACCGTATTGGTATACCGGAGATAGCGGCCGCCCCTCGGAATTTGTTGGAGGCAGGATGAAATTGTTTTGGTGGGTAAGATGCCCGAAAGCCATTTTAGCAGCAGCAAAATTTCTCAGTTTCCATTTCTTCAATAATGGAATTCTGTTGGTAAACAACCCTTCAAAATGTTGTATGTATAAAAGCTGTGAATACTCATCGGCTACAAACTCATACAAGTTCATTAGGCTATAGTTTTTATCGCTATAAATAGGTGTTGGATTACCGCGTGGAACATCTAACATCGGGTATGGTAAACGGCCGAATATTTTACCGACAGTAAGATTGAAATCGGCATTACCCAAAAAACCGGTAGTAATATGTTGACTGATGTTTAGTTGTACTTTATCGTAATCAAAATTACCACCAAGCAAGCCGCGAAATCCACGTGTGTACAAAAACGTAAAAGCAGGAGCCTTGGGGAGTGTTACTCGAATACGCTGACTGCCTCGAATAACCATTAGCTCTTTGTAGGCATAACGCAACTCAAAGGAAGCGGCAGTGTAGCGAAAATTTTCAGCTAAAACAGGGGTTCCCGTTCTGCCTCTGTGCGGATTTTTTTCGTAAGCAAACACAAAACTACCAACAGGTTCAAAGTAGGTGTGTTGTATTCCTAATCTATATGTTATGTCGCGGTTAACTTGTTTAATAAAGTTTGCCTGAACTTCCATCGTGCGGTTAATTCTGGTTCCGGGAGCCCCGAAACTTAATGCCGCAAATAGATTCGACATACCATTGTTTACTTGCAAGGTGTTGTTTTGATTTACATCTGTTACACCTAGAATATCATAATCGTTTTTAAATTGTATGCTGGCAATACTCCATTTTTTGCGGGAGAGAACATAATCTATTCCCAACCCATACTTAAATTTTTCATCTCCCAACCCATAAGCAATATATGGCCTCAGAACCCAGTGTTTAGAAAAGTTCATATTGGTTCTAAAACCTAATCGTACTCGCATACTCTCCACTTCGTTGTATCCTAAAAACAATAAATAGGGCCCTATATCCACTTTATTTTTGCGGTAATGTCCTTCAAGCACCAATCGAACAATATCCAAGTATGTTTTTATGGCAGGTAAATTTTTCACCGAATCAATAATAGTAAACATCTGCTTTTCGGTAGCGGTAAAAGGCTCTGTTCTTAGGGTATCCCAATAATTAGAGTTGCGCTCAATTGATTCATAATCGCGCTCAATTTGAACGTCAAAAAAATCAATAGGCTTTTTTTTGTTTAAGATAAAATTGGTATTGGTGCGATACATTTTGGCAATAAAACCACTGGTATTGGAACTTAATTCTGCAACATTTAATATTAAACGGGTTTTGTATGGCAGCCAAGCTTTTTTGCCAGTAGGAATCATCTCTTGTTGTATTTTTAAACGATCAATAAAATTGATATTAGCCGATGGAGATAATTCAACATGAATACGTTTGATAGCGAATGAAGAATCTGTGATCCACATGGTTCCGATAAACCCTAAATCTTCATCACGCTTTAAATTAAGTTGAATTTGATAACACTTTAATCCATCAATAAATACAGAGTCGCGAAGGGTATAGATATAATAAGTATTGCTACCCGATGCAATTGGGGAGATAAAATCTTTTCCTAATAAACGTAACCAGTTTTGATTAAAATTGATTTGCAATAAACTACCACCAAGCATATCCATAACATAACTTCCTTGTTCAATACCAAAACCTTTAACACTACTGGCTTTAATTATTTCTTTTGAAATGGAAGGATTGTTATGTTGATAGAAATGCGAGTATGTTTCACTTATCATAATAGGGAGTATGTACTTCCCTTCTTCGTTTTTTATTTGATTAGACGTATCAAACAATCCCTTAATTGGTTTGAACAACTTATTGTTACGCATCTTTTCTGAAATATTATCCATTGATACGTCAATTTTGGTATAGTTATCGTATTCGAAAGCAGCAAGATTGTTTGCATCATTTTGATTGCGCATTTCCTGAGCTTTTTTTACAATGCGTAAAGCAGGATTTTCGCCTGGCCGAACAACTATTTCAAGTAAGTCATTTGTTTGTTCTTCGAGCTCAATTTTTACAAACTGTTTTTGGCCTTGCTTAATTTTTATGCGAGCTGTTTTATAACCAACATACGAAACAATTATGCTATCAACCTGCTGGGTTGTGCGTAGTGTGTAGTTTCCCTCAAAATCACTGGTAATACCAATTTTGGTCCCTTTAAATCCTATACTCACAAAAGGAATAGGTTCCGATTTTCTCTTTTCCATTACTCTCCCGGTAATAATTGTTTCTTCTTGCGCAGAGCAATTGAAAAATGTTACAGAAAACAGCAAAAAAGATAAAAGGAAAGCAATTCTCATTTAAGCAACTTCATTTTTATGCGCACATCAACAAAAGGCCTGTCAATGGTATCACTTTTTAACCCAGCAATCACATCAACCACGTTTAATCCCGAAACCACTTCCCCAAAAACAGTATAATTTTCATCTAAATGTGGTGCTCCTCCAAACTGCAAATAGTCAATAACTTGGTTCGCAGAAAATTTGAATTCTTGTGGAGCGTACAATTTATCAATTACATCTTGCATAGAAAGCATGTATGCATGCAACCCTTCTTTATCTCCCCTGAGTGTATAATCATTCAGTTTGGCCTTCATTGAATCGGATTGCATCATTTCACCAAATAGTTTACGTTTGGCTGTATAATTTATCGAATTTTCATACGCAATTAACTCATCAATTGTAAATGTACGACCTTGAACAATGTAGAACTGGTTAGCACTCGATGCTTTCTCTGGATTATCTGTTCGCGCAGCGGCCAATGCTCCGCGTTTGTGGTACAGTTTTTTATTAAACTCTGCAGGAATTGAATAAGGAAGTTCTCCCTCGCCCAGAGCATCTCCTGCAACTGCGTACTTTGACTTTGGGTCACCTGCTTGAATCATAAAGGTTGGTATTACCCTGTGAAACAATAAACTATCGTAAAAACCTTCTTTTACTAGTTTTATAAAATTATCGCGGTGTTTGGGTGTTTCATTGTAAAGCTTTACAGTGATTTTTCCATACTTAGTATAGATTTCAATAAATTGTTCCTTGGCTGCAGCAGGTTTAGGTGGAGTGAAGGATGTTATTCCTAAAACAAGAAGGCATAATGCTATCAATATGGTTTTTTTCTTCACATTTATTAGGTTAAGCAGTTAGCAAAATTATAACATACAAAGGGTTTTATCAACCCTCATTGTCCACTATCAAATCATTTTTTTCAAAGTATTTTACAATCAATCTTCTCAAAAAAGTTTCTTGTTTCAACAAATCGGCATAAGGCAACTCTTTAAGTAATGTAAAGTGCGGCCAACCATCTTTGTCATAATGTTCCAACTCATAATATCCTTCTAATGAGAGTAACGCACACGTTGCAATGTGCATTAAATCCATCTTTTCATCTTTACTGAATTCACGTGTTTGGCCTAACTCCCGCATCCCAATTAAAAACAAAAAACCGTTCATATCAGGCTTTTTGCCAAAATCCTTTTTGAGTGCAAACACAATTTTATACCACTTCATTTTAGTGGTTTCGTCCATTTCAAATACATCTGTCATCGTGGTTGCGAATGTATACAATCAGTTTTGTTTATTATTCATCACACATAAGATGCAATAAACCCTCATGAGGCTGCATAAAAGCAATATTTTGTGTAGTTTTGCTCTTCGTTTAAATTCTTATATTTATGTTTAAATTTCTGTTATATCTTTTTATAATATACTTTTTGTACAAGTTGGTATTTGGCCGAATGATGGGTGGTATGATCAAAACTAAAGTATACCGATTTAATACGCATCACCACTATCACAATACCCCTTCCCAAGATGACAATCAGGGTACTGTTACAGTAAATCCGAAAATAAATAAACAAAAAACAAGGAGGAATACTCCAAACATTGGCGAGTACGTAGACTATGAGGAAGTAAAATAATGGAAAAGAAATTGCGTGCTTTGTTGCTCCAATCGTTGGGTACTGAAAAATATCTATCCTTGGTGAGCCGTGTTTATATTGGTATGATAAGGAGAGGAATGATGAAAGGTAAATACCCGGAATTGTTTTACCTACAAGAGCTTATTAAGCCCGGTTTTGTGTGCATTGATGTAGGTGCTAATGTAGGTTATTACAGCACTATGCTTTCAAAATTGTGTGGCACTAACGGGCATGTACATGCTGTGGAACCTGTTCAGCTATTTCAATCTGTTTTTAATCGAAACATGAAGGCTTTTAATTGCAAGAATGTAACCTTGCATCCGGTTGCTTTAGGTAGTGACGCAGCTTCGATAACAATGGGAACACCTATTATTGATGGAGTATTTAGGCATGGCCTAACACACGTAGTTGAAGCAGGAGAAGACACCACAGGAATGCATACTTACAGCGTAAATATGTGTCGCCCCGATGATTTATTTGCCACCTTAACAAGGGTGGATTTTATGAAATGTGATGTTGAGGGCTACGAGGTATTTTTGATGCCACATTTTACGAACTTGATTGCTAGGTTTAAACCGCTCATTCAAATCGAAATTTCATCGGTAAGCAATAGAGATAACATTATGCAATTATTTGAACCATTTGGCTATCAGCCTTACAAATTGGAGGCAAAAAAATTAATTAAAATGACTGCTGCAGAAGCAATTAATTACCAGAACGGAGATTTCTATTTTATGGTTGGTTAATTACTACCACTCGTCTTCATCAACCAAAGGTTTTTCTCTCATTACCTTTTTATAGCCTTCAATCATTTTATTAATATCCTTATCGGCATAGCGCAAAATCGAATCTACACCTTTTATACCGGTAGTTGTGGTGTAGTAATATTCAAAATAGTTGCGGTTGGGTGTTCCCTGGTTGGGTTTAACAGCCTCATGGGCTAAGTTTGTTATCGTGTATTTATATCTACCTTCTTTAATCAGTATCGTCATCTTAAACAAATACTTGCCATTAGGTCTTTTTACATATTTGTTTGAGTATATGTATGCCGGTAACCAACCATTAATTAACAGTTTTTGGTTTTTCTTATCCATCTCATATAGCCCTTTTGCCTCTTTCCCATTTTCGCTAAACATTTTGTTTGCCCAATTTTTGGTACGCACGTACAGCGAGTCGGAACTGCTCTCCTCCTGCTCAATTACGCCCGAATAGGTAATAAGGTTGGTGATGGAGTCCATGGCCAGCACAATACGCTCGTATGGTTTTACAACAGGAGCAGAATCGGATGCTTGGTCGCCCTCTTGCGTATCGGTACTGTCGGTGGTTGTTGCATTAAAATCAAAACCCGGAGAATTTGGATCTTGGTTTTGTGCCGATGCAAAAAATACGGCAACAACACATGCAACAACACTAAAACATTTTTTCATCTTTAAATTACTTAGGTTCGTTTTGATTATGGAGGTGTCAAAAATAGAAAAAGCATTCGTTTTTCAAACTGACAATATTTATATTTTCAACAGGTCTGTTCTATCTGGTTTATATAAACAAATTTTGTAGTGGTTTATTGTGTGCATGGTTTCCAAAAGCTGCATATTTGCTTTTCAAGTATGCAACAACACGTTTACACCATTTCCAAAACATGCGCAACCGCGGGTATTAAGCACGCTGTGATTTGCCCGGGTTCACGTTCGGCACCATTGGTGTTTGCCTTTACCCAAAGCAGTATTACCTGCCACAGTGTGGTTGACGAGCGAAGTGCTGCATACATTGCACTAGGAATGGCTCAACAGCTAAATGAACCGATAGTGTTAATTTGTACATCGGGAACTGCTGCGCTCAACTTTTTTCCGGCTATTGCCGAAGCCTACTACCAAAAAATTCCTTTGCTTGTGGTTACTGCCGATCGTCCTGTTGAATTGCTCAACCAGCAAGATGGACAAATGATTATGCAAAAGGGTGTATACGGAAACCATGTAAGGGCAAGTTTTGAACTTCCTTGTTATTTGGAAGGGAAAGAAAATATTTCAGAAACCAAAAACATCATTCAACAAGCAATTTTGGAAACGCTTGCTGACGGAAGAGGTCCGGTACATGTAAATGTTCCGCTTAGAGAGCCCCTTTATCCAACATCATTGATTCGTTCAGAAAAAACGGTTGTTAAAGAGTTAGATGTCGCTTCCAAAACAATTTCTGTTAGTGAGCATCAGTTTGTATTAGAAGCTTGGAGGCAGAGTAAAAAAAAACTGGTACTTATTGGACAAATGCCTTGTGATGGTCCGTTAAATGGTGCGTTACAAGAATTGCAGCACCACGATGATGTGGTGCTAATATGCGATGTTTTATCCAATGAATATGGTTTTAATACTGCATCACAATTTGATTATCTATTACAACGTGCAGATGAGAAAACATTGACTGAATTGGAACCCGATTGTATCCTTTCGTTGGGAGGACCGGTATTATCCAAGTCGCTAAAACTGTGGTTGCAAAAAATTAAACCGGCAACACATGTTCGGTTTAATGCAAATGCCGAACAGGTGGATACTTATAAAAACGCAACCAAACATATTGAAGGAAATCCATCCAGCTTGTTGTTTCAGCTTGGATTATCTTCTAAAGGAAAAACGATTTCGCGCTACAAACAATTTTGGCTTGTTGCCAATGCCGTAGTTGCCCATTATACCGAAAATTTTATTTCAGCTAATACCTGGAGTGAATTACATGCCTTGCACGAAACGCTTAAGCGTATTCCAGATGCTGCAAACGTGCAGGTTGGCAACAGTTCCATCATTCGTTATTTAAGTAATTTGGGCGCCATCCATCCTAGTTGGGTAATGAACGGAAACCGCGGAACAAGCGGCATTGATGGGTGCACTTCAACAGCCGTTGGGGCTGCAATGGTAAACAACCGACCAACCTATTTACTCACAGGCGATATTGCATTTTTGTACGATAGAAACGCGCTGTGGAACACGCTTACGCATAACTTAAAAATCATCGTTTTTAACAACGGTGGTGGTGGGATTTTTCAACTCATTGATGGGCCACGTAAACACAAAAAGCAGTTGGAATATTTTACCACTCCACATAGTCACTCCATTAAACAAATTGCTTTTCAAAATGAGCTGCAATACTACCTTTGTAAAGAGAAAAGTGATTTCAAAAAATGTGAAACGTTTTTTAGTTCAATTTCAACTCCGGGTATATTGGAAATAGCAGTTGATATGGAATTGAATACTCGGATTTTTCAACAGTTTAAATCATTACCGTTATGAAAACATTTGTTATTATGTTGTTGTTCGGATGTATATTGGAAAAAGCCATGGCTCAGGAACAAGCATCGCAAAAAACTAATGAACTAAAAGGAATAGACAATAAAATGATGCTAGCCGAAACCGGTTTTAATTTCAGAATGGCTTCCGCTATTCACAACAATAAAAAACAAGAAAGACGTTTAGTAAAAGCTTTCTCGCTTGGCGCATCCGATGTTAAAAGAATAAACATTTACCTCGATTATTTAGAGTTTCATTCACCATGTGATGATTACAGTTATCCGCAATTGCTAAATTCGCAAATAAATAATTTTGTTATAGGCCCACTTCAATCAACCAAATAAGAACTACAAAAACATATGCAATCAAAACATCCCTGGAAAACCATTAAAAAATATGAAGAAATTAAGTATTCATTCTTAGATGGCATCGCTAAAATCAGCATTAACCGTCCCGAAAAACATAACGCATTTACTCCCTTAACCGTAAAGGAAATGAGTGAAGCCATGGAACTGGCTAGACAAGATGAAAACGTGTATTGTGTAATTTTAACAGGAGAGGGTGGAGAAGCCTTTTGCAGTGGTGGAGATCAAAGCGTTCGTGGACATGGCGGATATATTGGTAACGATGGTGTGCCCCGTTTAAATGTGTTGGATTTGCAGATGCAAATACGTAGAATTCCTAAGCCGGTAATTGCCATGGTAGCAGGTTGGGCTATTGGTGGTGGACATGTGCTACACGTTATTTGCGATTTATCAATTGCGGCCGAAAACGCAAAGTTTGGACAAACCGGCCCAAAGGTTGGTAGTTTTGATGGTGGTTTTGGTGCAAGTTATTTAGCTAGAATAGTTGGACAGAAAAAAGCGAGAGAAATTTGGTTTTTATGTGACCAATACAATGCTCAAGAAGCATTAGACATGGGCTTGGTAAACAAGGTGGTTCCATTGGATGTATTGGAAGATACAACTATTGAATGGTGCCGTAAAATTATGGAGAAAAGCCCCATTGCATTGCGTATGCTCAAATCATCATTTAATGCGGAGTTAGATGGACAAGCCGGTATACAAGAACTTGCAGGTAATGCAACATTACTTTATTACATGAGTGACGAAGCTAAAGAAGGGAAGAATTCCTTTTTAGAAAAGCGTAAGCCCAATTTCAAGGACTTTCCTAAGTTTCCATAGGACATAATGTATTAAACAACTTTAAGAAATGCTCGGCATTTAGTGGACGTAAAATCTATTGCGTTACGGTTTCTTTTTGTGGTTTTCGGTTGCTGTTACTCAAAACACAGTTCAGCAAACTCCCCAATAGCATTAGCAACTTTAGCGGGCTCCTCCAGCATTCCCATGTGCGCAGCTTCATTCAACATGTTAACCATCGCTGTTTTAACAGATGCTGCTTGTTGCAACATATCTGTCGCAGGGATAAGTGCATCGTTTTTGCCTATTAAAAACGCCACCGGAAGCGTTGTTTTGGTAAGAAATACATTGCTATCGTCTCGATTTTTCATTGCCGTTAAACACGCAATAAGCGTTTCAGTTGTTAAATGTTCATTGGCCAACTGACGTTCTGCTATTGTTGCTGCCGAAAATCCATCAGCAAACAAAGTCGGTATAAAATTCCGAACATATATTTCGGGACCATGAGCCGAAACAAGTTTAATGGCTTGCTCACGTTTAGCTTTGCGCTCATCGCTATCGGCATTGGCTGTAGAGTTCAATAGGCCAAAACCATTAAGCATACTACCATTTTTTTTAGCAAAAGCGAGTGTAACATAACCTCCCATACTATGGCCAATCATAATACATGATGTAACACTTTCGGCATTCAAAATTTTGTGCACTTCATCAACCACGTCATTCATGGTAAATGAGGGCATAAAGGGTGATTGTCCGTGGCCGGGAAGATCAATTGTAATTACGTTATAATCGGCTTTTAACAAAAACACCTGCTCGTTGAAGCAGGTGCTTTGTTCACAAAATCCGTGAATAAGTACAATTGTATTCCCTACGCCATTGCTGGTGTAGTGTAACATATTAATAAAATTTATACCTGTTGTCTTTTACGTTTTTCATTTCCTTCAATACTTCGAAAGAACCATATTCAACACGTTGAGCCAACTGACTCATTATTTCTGATTTATAAGGAACATAATCGGGAGTTTGTGGTCCTTCGCTGAAACGAATAATGTTTGCAACATAAATAGCGTTATCCCCTTTGATTGGTCCCACCATTTTACCGGTAGTTTTTGTTCCAAAAATGGTTCCTATAAATGCATTATCTGGACCAACATACGCAACATTTGAGTTTTCAAATGTTTGACCCACAACTGGAGTAACAGCAACTTGTAATTTTGTAGCAACGTCTTGCAACGTAGCGGCACCCGTCATAGCGGTTTTAACGCTTTCCATTAACTGCTCAGCTTTTTTCTCCTTACGGTAATCGGCAGTAACACGTTCTTTTACATCGTCAAAATTGGCGTTGTCTTTTTCTTTAATTTGAGAAAGAACACCCACAATGTATTTGTCACCTAGTGAAAACACTTCTGAAACATCGCCCACTTTAGCGTTGTATGCCCAGCGAACAACTTCTCTTGCATCAGGCAAACCAGCCAATGTTTTATCATTTTCTCTCAAATTATCAGCAACACGTTTTGATAAACCTTTTTCTTTAACAGCAGTTTCAAAATTTTCTGCTCCACCTTGACTGGCAGCAGCAAATTGGCTAGCCATGTTATAAGCCCCATTAACTGTTCTTTCGCTTGGTTCGATAGCTCTTTCCAACACGCCAGCACATACTGTTTTCTTAGATTTATTTTCAGTGATTTTAACAATATGAATTCCAAATTGTGTTTTCACAATACCCATGTCGCCTTTGTTACCACGCTTAACGTAGTCGTTAAACTCTTTCACCATTTGCCCTTCGGCAAACCAACCTAAATCGCCACCGCGACTAGCTGTTCCATCTGTTCCGTATTGAGCGGCTTTTTCACCAAAATCAGCACCTTTGCGGATTTCGGCCATTATTTCTTGCGCTTTTTTCAATGATGCAGCAGTATCGTTGTTTTCTACTTTAAACAAAATATGGCTTGCACGCATTTGGAATAAACTGTCTTCTTTGATACCGGCAACTTTGTAAATTTTAAACTTACCATCAGCAAATACAGGTCCTATCATTCCGCCTACAGGCTGTGTGAAAATTGCACCTTGAACATCGGCAGGATAGTAAGAAAGTGGGTGGGCTACTGTATCAAATTTACTATCGCTGTTTACATCAACATAAAGTGTGTCGTTAGTTGCAGCCGCAAACTGTGTTACTTGATCTGCTACCCATTTTTGAATATTTGCTGAATCTTCTGAAGTAGGAATTACATCAAACGTTACAAACTCTAATTTGCGTGTATTCAATTTCTCCTTGTACTTGTCTTTGTTTTTGTTGAAATATGATTTCAGGTCGCTATCATCCACTTTAATGGTTGAATCGGCAACACTAAAAAAGTTAACTGCTACCAAATCCATATCGGTTGTGTGGTTGCGGTTATTGTATACAGATTTTGCTTCTAGGCTTGTAGCGTAAACTCCTTTTTTGAAAAGTGTATTGTATTTTTTTGATTCTGTTTCTTTAGCCAAACCATTTTCAAATTCCAACCAACTTGTTTTGGCTTGCTCATCATTTGATTCAGTCATGTTTTTCAAAAAGCGAACCACTAAGCTACGGTCGTACTGACCTGTTTGTGGATTTTGGAAAATAGGGGCCGATTTTATTTGCGGATGCGGATCAACACCTTGCACCAACTCAAACAACTCTTCATTGGTAACACCAATTCCTAGTTCTTTGTATTGTTTAACCATAATACCATCCATGATAAGTTGATTCCATGTTTGTTCACGAATCATATCGGATGTGTTTTGATCAACCGTTGGCTGTTGTGAGCGCAACTTGTAGCTTTCCAAGTTCTTTTGAAATTCTTGCTCAAACTGCTGTACGCTAATAGATTCTCCATCTATTTCACCTACAGTTGTATCGTTACCGCCAAACAAGCGACTATTACTTTGTAAAGCATCTGAAATAACGAATAGCGCCAAAGCTCCACCCACCACTACAATGGCTAAACCTGATTTGTTTCTGATCTTCTCTAATACTGACATGTATAAAACTTTAGTAAGGTGGCAAAAATAAGCGGGTTGTGCATATAAGTCAATAGCATGGCATTTAATAAAACACCTTTCTATCAGTAAGTTATCAAATAGCACTGTTTTTAAGCCCTTGGTTTTGCTTACTTTTGGACCATGCAGACATACGGAAAATTATATCTCATACCCAACTTTTTGGCTGATGACAATCCCGACAACTTTTTGGCGCAATACAACCGCGAGCAGGTTCATCACCTCAAGCATTTTATTGTTGAAACAGAAAAAGATGCTAGAGCATTAATTAAACGATTGCATATTGCCACTCCGCAAAACGAGTTACAACTTTTTTTATGGAACGAACACAGTAATAAAAACGAGGTAACACATTTGTTGAAGGCCTTGGATAACGGTATGGATGCAGGCATCATTACCGATGCTGGATTGCCATGTGTAGCCGATCCAGGAAGTGATGTGGTTGCACTAGCACACCAAAAGAATATTCAAGTTATACCGTTGCCGGGCGCATCCAGTATTTTGATGGCCTTAATGGCAAGTGGCATGAACGGACAAGGTTTTACGTTTCACGGATACATTCCCATTGACAAAATTGCCCGGGCCAAAAAGATAAAAGAGTTGGAGGCGGATGCTCGCAGAAAAAACCAGTCACAGATTTTTATGGAGGCTCCATACCGCAACAATCAATTGTTGGAAGATGTTCTTAAAAACACTGATAGCAATACGCGCATTTGCGTGGCGATGAATATTAGCGCAGCCAATCAGTTTATCAAAACACAAACCAACAAACAATGGCAAACCAACAAGGTTGATTTGCACAAAAAACCGGTTATTTTTATTATTGGGTGAGAAGCGTTTTCGAAAACAGAATATTCGTTTGTCTGGTTTGAGAGACAAGCTCAAACAGCATAGGCTTTGTCATTGCCACGAGGAGGGTCTTTTTATGACATATCCAGTTGGAATTGTAACCTCATTAGGTAATAAGAATTTTTTAAAGCGGCTTTCATATCTTTCAAGGTCAATAAAACCGTCTGCTTTGTTTTTTAGATCAATCGATGTTCTTTTTGGAGGAAAATATACAAAAAGTTTATGGGAAGGGTTTAGCTCTTTTATTGCATCAATTGGAGGACACAAATCACTATCTGCAGATACTAACACTGATATATCACATCTATAAAGAGCAACATCCCGAATCATTTTTGATGCAATATGAACATCGGTTTGCTTTTCTTCAAAAGATCTTACATTTGAGTGACACTTGTTACAAATAATATCCTTTGTTTGGTACTTTCCGAGATAGAGATTAAATTCTTTAATTGTTTTATTTGCTGAAAAGAAGAGATCCTGTCTATCACTTTTTCCGTTGTCTCTTTGTTTAGCCGAGAAATAATCTACCTCTACTAACTCTTGCTCATCTTTCAGAAAGGCTTTAAAGAATTCAACAATATTGAGCCAATAGTATTTCTTTCAACCTTTAGCCTTCAATCCATAATAGAAATTGAATCCATCTACATAAAAAAAAATAACGCGTAGTTTTTCTGTTTTCATAGGCTTTAAATTAAAACAACCTCACATTTCTGCGAGGCTGTTGGCTTATGCATTTCTCAACATAATGAGGCTGTGATAGTTAAATCACGTTGCAATTATAATGCTATATTCAAACAAAAAAATGTCGAAAGTTAGTTTTTCCACAAGATGATCTGGTTTATGTTGACAATTTTGCTCAATACACATGCTGCCCTCCGTTAATGGAATAGTTTGCACCGGTAATAAAACTGGCTTGATCGCTGGCCAAGAAACACACAAGATGTGCCACCTCTTCTGTGCCACCCAATCGCCCCATCGGAATTTGTTCCACAATCTGATTGCGTATTTCTTCTTTCACCGCCATTACCATATCTGTTCCGATATAGCCCGGAGAAATAGTATTAACGGTTACACCTTTACGGGCTACTTCCATAGCAAGTGTTTTGGTAAAACCATGCATTCCGGCTTTGGCCGCGCTATAATTAGCCTGACCAAATTGTCCGCGTTGCCCGTTTACCGATGAAATATTGATGATACGACCAAAGTTACGGTCAATCATTCCATTAATCACATTACGGGTACAGTTAAATACCGAATCAAGATTAGAAGAAAGTACATCGCGCCACTGTTCATAGCTCATTTTGCGAAAAGCCGTATCGCGGGTAATACCTGCATTGTTCACCAACACATCTACCGGACCCACTTTTTCTTCAATCTCTTTCACCATGCTCTCAACACTTGCATAATCTGAAACTTCGCCATAAAACAAATCCACTTTGATGTTTTTAGAATCCATCATCATTTTCCACCCATCGGCTTTATCCTTACTTCTGTAATTTGCCAATACACGGTATCCTTCTTTATACAACGCTTCGCACATTGCGGTTCCGAGGCCTCCGGTAGCTCCCGTTACAAGTACAACCCTTTTTTGATTTTTGTCCATGGCAGTTTGTGTTTAATGCGTTCAAGTTAGCAATTTGCCCATTGATTGCAAGTTTGTAAAATTATTTATTGTTTTTTGTGAGATTATTAATAATTTCGACTAACAATCATTAGGTTTATGTCGGAAACACTCAGCATCAGCAGAAAAGAACAAATTATGCAAACCAGCGCTAAGATGTTCAAGCAAAAAGGATACGCCAGCACCAGCATGCGTGATATCGCAACCGAAATGGGTATTGAAGCAGCTAGTTTATACCACCACATTAAATCCAAAGAAGAGATTTTAGAAACCATTTGTTTTAGTCTAGCCAATAAACTCTTAACCGGCATTGCTGAAGTGAATGATATCTACTTTAATGCTGAAGAAAAGCTTCGCATGGCCATTAAAAACCATGTACAAATTATTTCGGAAAATATTGATCAGAGTGCAGCTTTTCTGCATGAATGGAGAAGCCTTAGTGAACCCAAATTGTCAGAGTTCAAAACATTGCGTGATGCTTATGAAAACGAGTTCAAGGTGATTTTAAATGATGGTATTAATGAGGATCTGTTTGATGATGTGGATCAAAAATTTGCTACACTCACTATCCTGTCAACCGTAAACTGGATTAATGAATGGTATAACCCCAAAGGAAAAATGAATGCTGAAGAAATTGCCAAAAAACTAAGCGATTTTATTTTGGGTGGATTGAGAAAAAAACTCGTAACAGATATTAATTATAAACCATAACGAGGGAAATTTCAAAATTTTGAAATCGAAATTCGAATAAACGTCAAACAAGAAACTATAAACTAAAAAATATATATGTACGGAAATGCTTACATCGATCCTAATGAAAAGGCTAATGGAATATTAGCTGGAGAGGATCCAATTAAATTAAAGGAGTTTGAAAACCGTATTGCCCGCGGTGAAAAAATTGAACCCAAAGACTGGATGCCGAAAGAGTATCGCAAACAGTTAATTCGTATGATTGAGCAACATGCTCACTCCGAAATTATCGGTGCTTTACCCGAAGGAACATGGATTACCCGTGCTCCCGGCTTTAGGCGCAAGATGGCGTTGATGGCTAAAGTACAAGATGAAGTTGGACATGCACAATTGTTATATAGTGCAGCTGAAACATTAGGCAAAAGTCGTGAAGATATGACCAACGATTTAATTATCGGTAAGTCAAAGTATTCAAACGTGTTTAACTACCCGGCTTTCACTTGGGCAGATGCATGCATCATTGCTTGGTTAATTGATGCAGGAGCAATCATCAATCAGGTAGCTAATGCCAAAGGAAGTTACGGACCTTATTGCCGTGCACTTGATCGCATCTGTACTGAAGAAAGTTTCCACTTGAAATATGGTCACGATAACGTTGTAACATTGGCAACCGGAACACCAATTCAACGTAAGATGGTGCAGGAAGCATTAACCCGCTGGTGGCCACCTATCATGCACTTTTTTGGTCCAAGTGATAAAATTTCACAACACTCTGAAATACTTATGCGCTGGAAAGTGAAGATGGCCAGTAATGATGATATGCGCCAACAGTTTTTAAACATGTACGTTCCTAAAATTTGGGACTTAGGATTAGTACTTCCAGATCCTAACTTGAAGTTAAATGAAGAAACTAAAAAGTGGGATTATACAGAACCGGATTGGGACGAATTTAAACGCGTAATCAACGGTGGTGGTCCATGCAATGCCGAACGTTTAGCCGTGAGACGAATGGCGGAAGAACGTGGCAGATGGGTACGTAAAGCCTTATTAAACAAATCGGAACAATACGTGACGCCATTGGCATAATTCATAATTATAGTAGTATTTAATTAAACGCTCCTGCAATTAAAATCAATATCAAACGAATCATGATAAAATCATTAGATCCTCGCATCACACGAGAAAACATATCCGAAAACAATACCATTGATCCACTAACACCCATGGACAATTGGGAAACCTATGAAGTTTTTCATCAGAAAAAACGTGGGGATCAACACATGCACGTGGGCATTGTACACGCACCTAATCCCGAGATGGCCTTGTTGTTTGGTAAAGATCAATATGGCAGGAGAGGTATAACAGCCAATATTTGGGTAGTAAAAACAGCCAATGTATTTTGTACCGAATATGAAGACCAAGACATGTTTGAAACCACACCCGAAAAACAATACCGTGAAGCCGGAGGATACAAGGTGATGGATAAGATTAACAAGTATAAAAAGGCGCAGAAAGCATGAAAACAGAAGCAATAAAGGAATTATTATACAAAATGGCGGATGATCTCTTAATCATAGGTCACCGCAACAGCGAGTGGACAGGTCTCGGTCCGATATTGGAAGAAGACATCGCGTTTTCTTCGATGGCACAAGATAAAATAGGTCAGTCGCAAGCATTGTTTCAGCTCTTGCATGAGTTGGGCGAACAAGAACCCGATACTGTTGCGTTTATGCGCAATGCCAACCAATTTCACAACGCGCAGTTTTTGGAGTTACCCAATGGTGATTATGATTTTAGTTTGATGCGTCATTTCTTGTATGATGTAGCTGATCAGTTGCGTTTTGAGATGCTGGCAAACAGCAGCTATGAACCACTGGCAAAAGTGGCACGTAAAGTAAAAGGGGAATTAAAATACCATGTTTTTCATGCGAACACGTGGATTACCAAATTAGGCGCTGCAACGGAAGAAAGTCATGTACGCATGCAAACAGCTTTGAACGATTCATGGAACTATGCATTGGGATTGTTTGAAGAAGGTCCGTTTGAAAAACAGTTAGCTGAAGAGGGCATATTTGAAGGAGAAGCCGCATTACAAAAACGCTGGTTGGAAACCATCACACCGGTATTGGATAAAGCAACGTTAACCATTCCTGCTGCTTCAACTTGGGAGCCTAAGCTTGGTGGACGTAACTGTTTTCATACCGAACACTTGCAACCGCTTGTAGAAGAAATGAGCGAAGTGTTTCGTGTAGATCCAAGTGCTGAGTGGTAAGCTTTGTTCAAAAAGTACAATACAAAAACAGCGCATATCAAAGGAATTTGGTATGCGCTGTTTTGCTTTAGTTTATGCTTATTATTCTTTGCTTTGCGCATCAACAACGGCAACAATAACCATGTTCACAATTTCGCGAACGCTGCTTCCCAATTGTAAGATATGAGCAGATTTTTTCAAGCCTAACAGTACGGGTCCGATGGCTTCGGCAACACCAAGTTCTTGCAACATTTTGTAAGCAATATTACCCGAGGCAAGGTTTGGCATAATGAACGTATTTACCGATTCACCACACAATTCGCTGAACGGAAAATTCTCCTGCAACATTTTTTGATTCAAAGCAATATTTGCTTGTAAATCGCCATCCACTACCATAAATGGATATTTCTCTTTTAAGATTTTGCGGGCATCTGCCATTTTTTTGGGCGTTTCGCCATCGGCTGAACCGAAGTTCGAATATGATAACAAGGCAATGCGCGGGTTCATGTTAAACTTCTTCACAGCATCGTAAGTGAGTTTGGTAATATCTACGATGTCTTGTGTATTTGGATTAATATTTACTGTTGTATCAGAGAAAAACAGGGTTCCCTTATTGCTCAGCATGATATACATCCCGGCTACTTTATCGATACCCTCTTCTTTACCCAGAATTTGCAATGCTGGCTTTATGGTGCTAGGGTAATTTTTGGTTAATCCTGAGATTAACGCATCCGCTTCTCCCTGATCTACCATCATAGGTGCAAAGTGATTGCGGTCGCGCATCAACTTATTTGCTTCATATAAAGTTGCACCTCTTCTTTGTCTGCGCTCATAAAATATAGAAGCAAAGTGTTCGCGTTTTTCGTGCTCCTCTAACGGGTCTATAATTTGTACACCCTCTAATTTGATTTTGTTTTCGGCAATAATCTTAGCAATCTTTTCTTTGTTACCCAACAAAATTGGGATAGCAAATCCTTCTTCTTTTACTACTTGTGCAGCACGTAAAATTTTATAATTATCGGCTTCGGCAAATACCACTCGTTTAGGATTAGAACGGGCTTTATTTCCCATCACACGGATGAAGTTACTTTCTTTACCTAAACGCGCCAATAACTCACTGTTGTAAGCATCCCAATCGGTAATAGGATGTTTGGCCACACCGCTTTCCATTGCTGCCCTTGCAACAGCCGGAGAAACTGCTGTAATTAACCTTGGATCGAGTGGTTTCGGAATTAAATAGTTACGACTAAACGTTAAAGATTTTTCATTATACGCCATGTTCACAATTTCGGGAACAGGCTCTTTGGTTAGTTGCGCCAATGCGTGCACGGCAGCAATTTTCATTTCCTCATTAATTTTGCTTGCACGAACATCGAGTGCTCCACGGAAGATATACGGGAATCCTAATACATTATTTACCTGATTCGGGTAATCACTTCGTCCAGTAGCAATGATGATGTCTTTACGCGAGGCAACAGCCTCTTCATACGGAATTTCAGGATCAGGATTTGCTAATGCGAATACCATACAATCTTTGGCCATACTTCGTACCATATCTTGGTTTAGCACGTTTGCTTTTGACAAGCCCACAAACACATCAGCACCTTTTAAGGCATCGGTAAGCGTTGTTAAATCTAAATCGGTAGCAAAACGTTTTTTGGTTTCATCCAAATTAGGGCTGTCTTTACGAATCACTCCTTTGCTATCGCACATCACCAAGTTTTTAGGATTTACGCCCAACGACATTACCAACTTTGCGCATGAAATGGCCGAAGCTCCTGCCCCATTAAATACCACGCGCACGTCTTCAATTTTCTTTCCTACCAATTCCAATCCGTTTATTAAAGCTGCTCCAACAATGATGGCTGTACCATGCTGATCATCGTGCATAATTGGAATATCCAGCTCTTCTTTAAGGCGCTGTTCAATTTCAAAACACTCGGGGGCTTTAATATCTTCGAGGTTAATTCCGCCAAATGTTGGGCTGATAGCCTTTACGGTGCGGATAAATTCTTCTGTATCTTTTGTGTTTACTTCAATGTCAAACACATCAATATCTGCGAAAATTTTGAACAAAACACCTTTTCCTTCCATCACGGGTTTGGAAGCTTCAGGACCGATATCCCCCAGTCCGAGGACAGCCGTTCCATTTGAAATAACGGCTACCAGATTTCCTTTTGCAGTGTATTTATAAACGTCATCTACGTTAGCTGCAATTTCCAAACACGGTTCGGCAACTCCCGGGGAATAAGCCAAACTCAAATCCCTTTTGGTATTTGTGGGTTTGGTAGGTACAACTTCAATTTTACCGGGACGGCCTTTGCTATGGTATTTTAATGCGTCTTCTTTTAATGTTGACATAAGTTGTTGTATCGAGATATATGAGGCTCCGAAGATACAAATTGCAAACGGAGTGACTAAAATTAAAAATTAGGACTGATGGACATATCCGCGTAGTAGTCGAGAATATAGTTAACAGCATCATCTGCAGTATCAACAAGCTTAAACAGAAACAGATCGTCAGCGTTGATGTTTTTCTCTTTTTCGAGCATGGTGTTTTTGATCCAGTCGAGCAAACCACTCCAATATTCGGTACCCACCAACACAACAGGGAAGCGGGCAACTTTGTGCGTTTGAATGAGTGTTAAGGCTTCAAACAATTCGTCTAATGTTCCAAATCCTCCGGGCATGGCCACAAATCCTTGCGCATATTTCATAAACATTACTTTGCGCACAAAGAAATAATCAAAGTTAATCATCTTGTCGCGGTCAACGTATTTGTTTACGAACTGCTCAAATGGCAATTCAATACCTAATCCAACAGATTTCCCTCCTGTTTCATAGGCGCCTTTGTTTCCGGCTTCCATAATTCCTGGGCCACCTCCGGTAATTACACCAAACCCTGCATGAACAAGTTTCTGAGCAATTTCTTCAGCTAATACATAATACTTATGATCGTTCTTGGTTCGTGCCGATCCAAAGATGGAAACACACGGACCAATGCGGCTCATCTTCTCAAACCCCTCCACAAACTCCGCCATAATTTTAAAGGTTGCCCAACTATCGGTTACCTTTATTTCGGGCCAGTGTTTCTTTTCAAATGCTTTTTTAATTCTTTCTTCGTCTGTTGTCATGTTTCACTATAATTATAGGGTTGTGTATAAACCAGAAAGATTACAAGGTAATGAACCCCGTAATCTTTTCAAGTATTCTTGATAACAAAAGTGATTATCCCAATAGGGTTTTGAGCATTGCCGAAATAACTTTTCCTTCTGCTTTTCCGGCAAAATGTTTCATGGCTGATGGCATAACTTTTCCGAAGTCGGCACCACTAGTTGCTCCTGTTTGTTTAATTAAGCCTTCCAACTCAGATTTTATTTCTGCTTCACTCATTTGTTTTGGAAGGTAGCGTTCAAACACTTCCAGTTCTTCCTGTTCTGTTTTAGCGAGTTCTGCTCTTCCATTTTGGGTAAAAATATCCAACGACTCTTTGCGTTGTTTAGCTAATTTCTGAAATATTTTGATGGCTTGCTCATCGTCAATACTCTCTTTTGCTCCTTCGGCTGTGGCGGCTAATAAAAGTGCTGCTTTTACCGCGCGTAAGGAACGCAAGGTAATTTCATCTTTCGCTTTCATCGCGGTGATGATATCTTTATTTACTTGTTCTTGTAAGCTCATAGTTGTTCTTATTTTTTCTTGGTGATATACTTGGCGTTTTTGGGCAAGAAGAAAGAAAAGGTATCGCTTCTTAATCCCAATCGCAGTGTTTCCAAAGGTATAACATCATTGGTTGCAATATTGCCCAGGTTTACATTGTTGCCAACCAGTTTGATGAAATACGTTTGTTGCGCTTTTTGAGGTGCCTCCCAAATAATTTTATCGTCATCAATCTTGGTTAAAATTTCTTGTACCAAACCTTCACGAACTTCGCCTGACGAGCGAAAAACACCTACGTTCCCAGCCTCGCGAGCTTCTGCAATAACCTTCCATGCACCGGCTTTTATTTCGGCTTTCATTAACTCAATCCATTGGTAAGGTGGAATGATTTTTTCTACATCTTTACTTCCCACTTCGCTTAACACTGTAAAATGTTTGCTCAACTTGTTAATATAATCAAGCTTAATATCGTGGGGCATTTCAATAGAGCCATCTGAAACCTCGGCATATTCCAATTTATATTTATCCAATGTTTTAATAAAATCTTCATACTGATTTCGCACAATAAACGCTTCAAACAACGTTCCTCCGAGGTAAACACCGGTATTGGCCTGTTTGTATAGATCAATTTTTTCTTGCAAGTTTTTGGTAACATACGAGGTGCCAAAGCCCAATTTTACAAAGTCAACAAAATCTCCATTGGCATCAATAAAATTCTCTGCTTCTTTAAGGCTTAAGCCTTTATCCATTACCATTGTTATTCCGTTATTCCTGGGTTTTGCTGTGCGCTCAGGAATGTTTTTGAGTTTAAAATTCTTCATGTAAAATTTAAGGTCGGTTAAGTTCAATAGCGGTTAAAATCTCCTTTACATTTTGCAATGCCGGAGTAAGTTCAAATAGCAAAAAATGGTCTTCAAAATTAATCATTAATGCAATATCTAAATGCTCCAATGCCTCTTTTGTTTTCCCGGTTGCATATAAATAGCTCACTAATCGGTAGTGGTATTGATGACAATCATAATCTATTTTGAGTGCTTCGCAAATTAAGCCAATGGCAAGTTCAGGATCTTCTTCCATAAACTCAATAAACGACCAATCAAGCCAAGCCTCCATCATTGTTGGATCGGATTCAATTAAGCGTTTGTACAAATCTTTGGCTTCGGCTGGGTTTCCGCTGCGATACTCAGCTTCGGCAAGTACCAACAAATATTCCGGATTATCTTGTTCAAGCAATGCCGCGCGTTTAAAATACGAAATAGCCTCTTTCATAAACCCTTCTTTTTCATACGTTAGGCCCACACCAAACCAGGCTTCGGCAATATTTGGGTTGATGCGTGTTGCTTTTTTATAGTATTCGCGAGCCAGCACATTTTCGTTTAAGCGCTCGTAGCAACCAGCAAGGTTGCAATAGGTAATTGAATCGGGGCCTTCCTTGTCGATGGTTAGAATGTATTCTTCAATGGCATCTTCAAACCTGTCTAATTCAACTAGTGCATTGGCTTTATTGAAACGTGCTGCAACAAAATCATCGTCAATCGCCAAACAATAATCAAAGGCGTCTACCGATTTTTCATACTGCTCCATCTTGGTATATATCACACCCAAATTATACCATGCATTGGTTGAAAACGGATCTATATTGATGAGTTTATCGTAATATTCAATGCACAAATCATATCGCCCGATTACATCGTAACAATTGGCAATTTCGTAGTAGGCTTGCTCGTTATCTTTGTTTTCTTTGATGATGATATCAAAATAATAAATTGCTTTTTCATATAAGTCGCAATCTTCATATACATAAGCAATTTCAAACAAAGTATCAATGCGTTCATCGGTATGCATGAGTGCTTTTTCGAAACACTCTTCTGCTTCGCGAACCTCTTCCATGTTTAAGTATGTTTCACCTTTCAGTAGCGATAACTCGGCATTAAACGGTTCGTACAATTCAAGGCGTTCTATCTCGGCTATAGCATCTTCAAACTTTCCCATCATCACAAATACTTCGGCCTTTTTTACGCCAAAACTTGTGTAGTATGAGTAAAGGTTTTCGCCATAATAAATCACTTCAAGGGCTGCTTTCAGTTTATCTTTGTTGATATAAAATTCAATGATGGATTCGAGTGTTTCTGCGTCAAAATAATCTTGTGTTTTGTTGCGCAACATTTTTTCATATCGCTGCACATTAGAGGTAACATCCTCGTCTAAAAAATCGTCTGCATCCATAGTTGATACAATTGTATGAACAAATATAACACCAATGACAAGCATTTATATATTTTAGCCCACAGTTTATAAACACCCCAATGTGATTAGCCTCATTTACAAAAGAGTAACAACATAAAGCACAACATGTCGGGTTAGTGTTGCTATTTACCAATATTGGCATACGAACCGACTGGGAGAACGGAATTAAAAAAGCTTTGTTAACTTGTGCCGCAATGAGAATACTTAGCATAACGGCAACCACAGCCATATTACTGATTTGCAAGCCCCTATTTGCCCAGCAAACCAAACAAACCAACTGGCAACAACGTGTGGATTACGCCATTACCGTTTCACTTGATGACGTTCAGCACACACTCACAGGAAATGAAACAATAATTTACCACAACCAATCGCCCAATACGCTCAACGAAATATACATACACTTATGGCCCAACGCGTATAAAAACAATGAAACTGCATACGCAAAACAAAAGCTCGAAAATGGATCGACCGACTTTTATTATGCCCCTGAAGACGACAAAGGTTGGATAGATGACATAGCGTTTAAAATTGATGGAAATCCAGTAAAATGGGAACTTACAGAGCATATTGATATTGCTAAAATTACCTTGAACAAACCAGTACTACCTAATGAGTCGTTCACGCTCACTACTCCGTTTAAAGTAAAAATTCCAAAAGTGTTTTCACGTTTAGGACACGAAGAGCAACTTTATTGCATTACACAATGGTATCCCAAACCAGCAGTATATGACGTTAACGGGTGGAATCCAATGCCATATTTAGATCAAGGAGAGTTTTACAGCGAATTTGGAAAGTTTGACGTAACCATAACCGTTCCTAAAAACTATGTTGTAGCTGCAACAGGTGTTTTGCAAACCGAACAAGAAAAACAATGGTTGAAGGACAGAATGAAGGAGGATAAACTTTATGAAGAAAAGGATATTCCGCTTTCGGAAAGCCAAACCAAAACCATTCGTTTTGTGCAGGATAGCGTTCATGATTTTGCGTGGTTTGCCGATAAACGTTTTAGAATAAAATCAAGCTTGGTTGTGCTTCCAAAAAGTGGGCGTACCGTTACAACTTGGTTTTACAGTATACGTGCAAAAGATAAAGGTGTTCAAGATATTGATACTGCTGTTTTGTTTTACAGCGAAAAGGTGGCAGAATATCCATACACGGCAGCATCCGTTGTGGTTACGCCATTGGTTGCAGGTGCCGGAATGGAATACCCAATGATTACAAATATTACACAAGTAAATAGGCAGGTAATTGTGCACGAGGTTGGCCACAATTGGTTTTATGGAATTTTGGGAAGTAATGAGCGTAATTACCCATGGATGGATGAAAGCATTAACAACTATTATGAAACGCGTAGTGCTGAAAACGAGAATTTAAAGAGACGACCATCTATTCGCAGTAAAGGTTTTAACGTATTATCGCCTGATGGTTATGCCGGTCTCGAACAACGATACTTGACAGGTGCACGTAAAAACGAAGACCAAGCAAGCCGTTTATCCTCTGAAGCATACACAGACCACAACTACGGTGCCATCATATACGGAAAAGCATCCTCTTCATTTCACTACCTACAACGATATTTAGGCGATAGTTTATTTGATGCCATGATGCAGGCATATTATGAGAAATGGAAATTTAAACACCCGCTACCTGATGATTTTATCTCGCATGCACAATCGTTTACCGGAAAAAAGTTGGATTGGTTTTTTGAAGGATTGATGAATACAACCCACAAACAAGATTGGAAAATAAGCGGTGTTAAAAAAACGGAAACCGGCTATCAACTCTCTGTTAAAAATCTTTCTCCAATCAATGCGCCATTTAGCGTTTCGGGCATTCTAAATAACACAGTTGTAAATACTATTTGGTATGATAGTGTAAGTTCAAATCCGATTATATTTCCTTCAGGAGCATACAACTACATTCGGATTGACGCTTTTGAAAACACCAACGAAATAGTTCGAAGCAACAACAGTATTAGAACCAAAGGGTTATTAAAAAAATGTGCGCCAATTCAATTTAGGTTTGCCGGAGATGTTGAAGATCCTTACCACACACAGGTGTTTTATTCACCCATTATTGGGGCTAACCTATACAATAAAACGATGTTGGGAATGGCGTTTTACAATAGTTTGCTTCCAACTGCAAAAACGGAATACCTAATCGCTCCTATGTATGCTTTTGGAACACAAGATTTGGCAGGAAGCGCAGAGATACAACGTCATTTTTTATCTTACGGATTTGCAAGACGCATAACGTTTGGATTTAGAACAAGTCGTTTTGCCAGCCAATATTTTGTACCAACCACTTACGAAAAACTTGAACCGTCATTGCGTTTTGAGTTGAAACAAACCCATCCTCGCACCGATGCCGAGCGATTCGTATTAGCCCGTTATATTTTGATTAATGAGCAATTACGTGGAGCGGGTTATTATACCAATCTGGATAAGGCATTGGGTTATGGAGATGTGGTTTATGGCGTTAACCAATCTCGTAAAATCAATCCGTATACCGCTCAGATACATTATCAAGTGGGGATAAACAATGGTGGCTTTCATAAAATTGATGCGGAGATTTCTCAATTCATCAATTACAATCAGCCCAAAAAAGGTTTTACTATTCGGTTGTTTGGTGGTGTGTTTGTGCAGAAACCGGGAGTTTCTTCAAGTGGAAGAGAATACTACAGAGCAGGTGGAAATACCGGAGTTTTCGACTACTTGTTTGACCAATCTCAATTAGGAAGGGGCGAAAACCAGGGGTCGAATAGTGTATTCGCACAACAACTCATGCCGGGAGGAACACAATTTAGTTCACCAACATTATTGTCGGGAACAGATAGTTGGTTAACAAGCATGAATCTAACAACAACAATTCCCGGAATCATTCCCATTAAGCTATTTGTCGATGCTGCTTTTGTGAACAAAAAAACACGGGAAATAAACGGAAATACAAATACCGTAACCACATCCTATAAGGTTCAGTTTTATTACGTGGGAGGATTGAGGCTCGATTTGTTTAGTGATGTATTGCAAGTAAACTTTCCGGTAATTGCTTCCCAAGAAATTACGGATGTTTGGGAGGGCAACAACGGAGGGTCGTCCGTTCCTTATGGCAAGCGCATTTCGTTTATGTTTAATCTCAATAAATTAAATCCTGTAAAAGGCGTGAGGAATATTTCTTTTTAATCAATCTATCAATCGTAAATTCGCATCCAATTTATTTACATAAACACCATTTACATGCAAGACATTTTAAACGCCTTAGGCATTCTGGAAACCAATCATGGAACATCAACAGGAGTAAACCATTTTTCAACCCCAGGAGCACCTGTTAAAGAAATATATTCGCCCGTTGACGGTAAGCTAATAGGTAAAGTTACCTATACAACCGCGGCCGAATATGAAAAAGTTATTGACGCCTCAAAAGCTGCATTTCTTGTTTGGCGAAAAATGCCCGCACCTAAACGTGGGGAAATTGTTCGCTTGTATGGAAATTTGTTGCGTGAATACAAGGAGCCTTTGGGTAAACTTGTGAGCTACGAAATGGGCAAAAGCTATCAAGAGGGCTTGGGTGAAGTGCAAGAGATGATTGATATCTGTGATTTTGCTGTTGGACTATCACGTCAATTACATGGGTCGACTATGCATTCGGAACGCCCAAACCATCGTATGTATGAGCAGTGGCATCCAATTGGAATCGTTGGAATTATTTCGGCTTTTAACTTTCCAGTTGCAGTGTGGAGTTGGAACGCTATGTTAGCAGCAGTGTGTGGTGATGTATGTGTATGGAAACCGTCTGAAAAAACACCTCTTTCGGCAATTGCCTGCCAAAACCTGATGGCAAGAGTGATTAAAGAAAATAATTTGCCGGAAGGTCTTTTCTCTTTAATTAATGGCGATTACTCTGTTGGCGAGTGGATGACAAAAGACACTCGCGTGCCATTAATTTCAGCCACAGGATCAACCCGCATGGGTAAAATTGTTGGTGCTACCGTTGGCGAACGCTTAGGAAAAAGTTTATTGGAACTCGGTGGAAACAATGCCATTATATTAACACCGCATGCTAACCTTGATTTGGCATTATTAGGTTCGGTATTTGGTGCAGTAGGAACAGCAGGACAACGTTGTACAACAACCCGCAGGTTAATTATTCACGAAAGTATTTATGAAACGGTAAAACAAAAGCTGGTAAACGCCTATGCACAATTAACAATAGGAAATCCGCTTGAAGGAAATTTAGTGGGGCCCCTTATTGATAAATCGGCTGTTAACAGCTATCTTAAAGCCATTGAAAAACTCAAAGCAGAAGGCGGAACCATATTGTGTGGTGCCGAAGTATTAAGTGGTGCGGGATACGAATCGGGGTGTTATGTAAAACCGACTATTGCCGAAGCAAATAATGCATTTGAAATTGTGCAGGAAGAAACCTTTGCTCCAATTTTATATTTACTTAAATACAACACCATTGACGAGGCCATTGCTATGCAAAACGGTGTGAAACAAGGATTAAGTTCGTCCATTTTTACCGATAATTTGCAAGAAGCAGAGCAATTTCTTTCAGCATGGGGAAGTGATTGTGGTATTGCCAACGTAAATATCGGAACATCTGGCGCAGAAATAGGTGGTGCGTTTGGTGGAGAGAAAGAAACCGGTGGCGGACGCGAGTCGGGTTCGGATAGTTGGAAAGCATATATGCGCAGGCAAACTAATACTATTAATTATGGTAAAGAGTTGCCATTGGCACAAGGAATAAAGTTTAATCTGTAAACTTAGCGTCTTGTTATCATAGTGTTGCAACACTCGGATAAATTTGGAACACAATTTGACTACTAAAGAAGTATCATGAATACCATTATGAAAAAATATGTTTTGTTAGCCGGTTTTGCAGCCGCAGGATTGGCTGCTCACAATCAAAATACTACTCCCGAGGAAGTAATTTATGAAGTGAAAAAACAAACAAACAACGCTTTTACTTTTGGTGAAAAACTTACGTATCGTGTGCACTATGGTGTGCTCAATGGTGGTAATTGCGAGTTTGTTGTTGGCGATCAACCCAAAATGATTGCTGATAATTCAACCTACCACCTTAAAGTTGCAGGAAAATCAACAGGGTTGGTTGATATGATGTTTGGTGTGAAGGATGAATACGAATCATATATGGATGTTGATGCCTTATTACCTTGGCAAGCAACTAAAAAAGTGAAAGAAGGAAACTATAAAGATTCCGACTTTATTGTGTTTGATCATAAACGCAGAAAGGCCAACAGCAGGAGGGGCTCTTTGGATATTCCAGAAAACACACATGATATTATTTCGGCCATATACTATGCGCGTACAACGGATATGAGCAACGCTAAAGTTGGCGATGTGTTCCCAATTAATTTTTACCTCGACCATAAAAATTATGAATTTAGATTTAAGTTCTTGGGGCGGGAGGTGATTGAAACTGAAGCCGGAAAATTTGCTGCGTTGAAAATTCGTCCGCAAGTAGTTGAAGGTCGCGTATTTAAAGATTCGGAAGCTATTACGATGTGGGTTACTGATGATGAAAACCATATTCCTTTGCGCGCTCAATCCGAAATTTGGGTGGGATCACTCAAAGCAGATTTAATCAAGATGAGCGGCATTCGAAATCCGCTGACTTCGAAAAAATAATTAAAAAAGCCTCAGCCAACGTTGGGGTTTTTTTATGAAATGTCAGACTAAGTATTCTCGAAACCCTAATTAACGTATTGTAAAGAAAAGGCCCCGCAAAACAATTGCGAGGCCTTCATTATTTCCAATGCAACGAGAGATTACTTTGGTTAAATCTCAAATCGGCATTCGTAAATCTTAAATTACTTAACGGTATCCATATGGCAGATTAAATCTACCACTTTGTTAGAATAACCCCATTCGTTATCATACCATGAAACTACTTTCACAAAGTTATCATTCAATGAAATTCCTGCTTTTGCATCAAAAATAGATGTGCGGGCATCACCTAAAAAGTCGTTTGAAACAACTTCATCTTCAGTGTATCCTAAAATACCTTTCATTTCGTTTTCAGAAGCTTTTTTCATCGCAGCTTTGATGGTTTCATAGCTTGCGCCTTTTTCCAAACGGCAAGTTAAATCAACAACCGAAACATCCGGAGTAGGAACACGGAAACTCATTCCCGTTAATTTTCCTTTTAACTCAGGAATAACCAATCCTACGGCTTTAGCGGCACCGGTTGACGAAGGAATAATATTTTGGTAAGCACCACGTCCACCTCTCCAGTCTTTAGCACTTGGTCCGTCAACTGTTTTTTGTGTTGCAGTAACAGCATGAACAGTAGTCATTAAACCTTCTACAATACCAAAGTTGTCATTCAATACTTTAGCAATTGGAGCTAAACAATTGGTTGTGCACGATGCGTTTGATACAACAGTCATGTCGGCTGTGTATTTTAGGTGATTAACACCCATTACAAACGTAGGGGTGTCATCTTTGGCGGGAGCGCTCATGATAACACGTTTAGCACCTGCTTTAATATGTGCGGCAGCTGTTCCTTTTTCCAAGAACAAACCTGTAGATTCAACCACATATTCGGCACCTACTTCATCCCACTTCAAGTTTTCGGGGTTACGCTCAGCGGTTACTCGGATTTTTTTACCGTTTACCACCAATGAACCATTGTCGACCGTAACTTCACCGTTAAAGCGACCGTGTGTTGAATCATACTTAAGCATGTAAGCCATGTAATCAACTTCGATAAGGTCATTGATTCCAACGATTTCTACTTGGGGATTGTTAATGGCGGCTCTGAATACCAAGCGCCCGATGCGGCCGAAGCCATTGATTCCTATTTTCATGTTATATAAATTAGAATATTGAAACTGTGCTTTTGGGACGTGCGAATGTAGTTATAGAAAGGGTTAAGCAAAAATTTTGAAAAATATTTTTGAAAAATAAAAAGTCGGCTTACATTTGCACTCCCTAAAACGAACGATGGCCCGTTCGTCTATCGGTTAGGACAAGCGGTTTTCATCCGCTAAAGAGGGGTTCGACTCCCCTACGGGCTACATAAAATTAAGAAAGACTTGCATTGAATGTGAGTCTTTTTTGTTTTACAGTGGTTTTTTAAGACTCATTTTTGTTTGTTTAGTTTCCTGCTTTAATGCTGCACAACGCAAAATCAACCAATCCTTTACTTTAGAATGATTTGGATTGCACTAAAACTAGTAGATGGCTTGCTCGCAGATTTCTCTGTTATACAAAATGTGATTTTCGCGCCCGAATCTGCGGTACTTATATCAGCAAGAGCTTGGTGCGAAAGGTTGCTTTTACTACAAAAATGGGCACTGGCTATTCCGGTATCGGGTTGAATAATAATTGCTACACGTTCTTTATCGCTGAGTTGTTTCATGCTTTTAACCGCCACCCATTTTGCAAAGAAAAATGCCCGATCCACCGAGGCTCCGCTGCTAGTAATGGTTTTTCCCTCACTATTCTCAAGCCATATTTGTTCTGGTAATTCGGACCTGTTGTTTGCAGTGCCAACCTTTTGTGCTTGGATGTATGCCGCGGAAAATGTGGTGAGGAAAACGAAGACAAAAATCTTTTTCATGAATATGGCTTTAAATCAAATATAACAAAACGATGATGAAAAACATTTTGTTGCATTGGGGCTATACTTTACATTCGCGCAACTTTTAACCAAAAATACCACCATGAGTAATATCAAAATATCAGTAGCCAAAGGAGATGGGATCGGTCCAGAAATTATGGATGCCGTGTTAAACATTTTTAACGCAGCAAACGTAAAACTCGATTACGAATATATAGATATGGGCAAAAGCATTTACGACAAAGGCTTTAGCACCGGTATGACAGATGAGGCAAAAGTAAGTGTAGAGGGCAATGGTATTTTGTTTAAAGGTCCAATGGAAACCCCTAAAGGTGGTGGTGTAAAAAGCATTAATGTAACAGCTCGCAAAACATGGAGCACTTACGCCAACCGTAGGCATTTCCAGTCTTTGCCAGGTGTTGATACGGTTTTCTCTAAAGCAGGAATTCCTATTGATATTACGATTGTTCGCGAAAACATTGAAGGAACATATGGTGGGATCGAACATATGAATACACACGATGTAGCCATTTGCCGCAGAATTATTTCACGCCCCGGAAGTGCACAGGTGATTCGTTTTGCTTTTGAAATGGCGCGCAAAGAAGGGTTCAAAAAAGTTACCTGCGCACACAAAGCCAATATCATGAAACTTACGGATGGTTTGTTTTTAGAAACGTTTCAAGAAATTGCGAAAGAATATCCAGAAATAAACAGCAACGATATTATTGTGGATGATTTGGCCATGAAACTAGTTGCCCGACCGCAAGAGTTTCAAGTAGTTGTACTTACTAATTTGCAGGGTGATATCATGAGTGATTTGTGTGCAGGATTAGTTGGTGGACTGGGTTTTGCCCCTTCGGCAAACATTGGTGATAATATTTCCATTTTTGAGGCAGTGCATGGAACCGCTCCAGACATTACTGGTAAGTTATTAGCTAATCCAACTTCTTTGTTATTAAGTGGTTTAATGATGTTGCGGTATATCGGATTTGTAAAGGAGGCCGCATTAATTGAAAACGCATTGCGTTATACTTTAGAACAAGGTGTACATACAGCCGATTTTGGCGATAGAGCCCTCGCCCCAAGCAACACCAATGAATTCGCAGAGGCCATTATCAAGAACCTCGGTAAACAGCCAGAATTCAGCAAACCTCGTGAAGCCGTTGACGGTGTAGAGCTGTTTACCAAAACAGAAAACAAACACTACCAAAAAATGATGGTAACACCGTTGCACACCGAACAAAAAATTGTAGGTGTTGACTTTTTTGTTGAGTCGGATTTGCCAGCAAGCGAAATGGCGAAACTTATTGAACCAAAACTTGCTAGCAGCCAAAAACTTATTATGATATCCAACAGGGGTACAATGGTTTGGCCAACAGGATCTGCATTTACAGAATGTGTTGATCATTACCGCGTGCGTATTGAAGGCACCTCTTCTCAGGTTGAGATTTTTGCCTTGCTAAGCGCTATATCTGCTGATATGTATATTCCATCTCACGAAGTTTTAAGAATGTATGGTTCCAAGCCTGGTTATTCACTCGCTCAGGGACAGTAAACATCGTGTTTTATAATTTTTACAACCGCAGTACTTTTTGTATTGCGGTTTTTTTATATTCGTACAAACCTATGAGTGAACAAACCCCAAACCCATTTAGCATTAAACACTGGGCTGAAGATGACAGACCCCGAGAAAAGTTTTTGCAAAAAGGCCGTAACTCTTTGAGCGATGCTGAGCTCATTGCCATTCTCATTTCTACCGGAACCAAAGACGAATCAGCTGTTGATCTTGCTAAAAATATTTTGGCTGCCACACACAATAACCTTAATGAGCTTGGTAAATTTTCTGTTAACGATCTTACTAAAATAAAAGGCATTGGGCCCGCCAAAGCCATTACCATTATTGCCGCACTTGAACTAGGCCGAAGAAGAAAAGATGAAGACAGGAAGGAAAGACAAAAGCTGCTAAACAGCAAAGATTGTTATCTATACATAGAGCCCTTTTTAGTCGATTTACCGCACGAAGAGTTTTGGGTAGTGTTACTCAACAGGGCGAACAAAATAATAGGCCACAAACGTATTAGTGAGGGTGGCGTATCGGGAACTGTGGTCGACTTTAAAATCATACTTAAATACGCGCTCGAAAACCTAGCTTGCTCCATTGTGCTTGCGCACAACCATCCTTCGGGGAATACCGTTCCCAGCCAAGCCGATAAAACCCTTACTCAAAAACTAAAAGAGGCCTGTAATTTGGTTGATATTCTCGTCATCGATCATATCATAGTTGGCGATAAAGCATATTACAGTTTTTCGGATGATGGTGCGTTATAATTTGTCGAATCGCATTTCCTAATCCAATCATGCGATACATGTCCTATTTGGGGATAAGAAATAAACCCTAAAGCACTTTTAACACCTTGTGTTTCGCTTTTTTTTATACTTTTGGCATCAAGATGATTACCTTTATTTCGACCTTTCGAAAAACGATACGAAAATATCCTTTGCTGCACAAGTTTACCAAGTTTGGTATTGTGGGAGTTATAAGCACCTTAGCCAGTTTATTTGTGTTTTGGATAATAACGCTTCAGTTTCCTCAGTATAACCTTCCAGCAAAAGCGGTTGGCTATATAATGGGCTTTTTTGTAGGCTTCTCTTTAAATAAAATCTGGACGTATGTTGACCAAGCAGAAGATGGTGAAAAGTATTTGGTGAAATACCTTATTGTATATGGCATTACCTTTTTTGTTTACCTTGGTTTCAATTTTGTATGCGATCACTACCTTCATCCGGAAATCTATATTGCCGACATGTTTTCTGGTGTGTTGTCAACCGAACAAAACGCTTTTTTGCGCGATAACGGAACACTTGTTTCCAATATACTATCTATCGGCTTGAATGTTGGTATGAACTTTTTGGGTACCAATTTCTTGGTATTCAAAGTTCCGGATCCCGATAAGTTATTTGATTAATCTTTTCGTTTCAGACGTTTCTTCTGGGTTACACTCATACTGTTGATGCGCTTGTAATAGCCTGTTTTCTTTGCGTTCACAAACATCTTCAACTTCTTTCCTTTGGGCACAACAGTTCCTTTTAGGTTGTTCCACTCTTTAACTTCTTGCGGTGTGGTGTCAAACCAATCTGCTATATCGGCAAGGTTGTCGCCCTTTTTAACCGTGTAGAGCACCTTAGCGTGCTTAATTTTCTTTTGTTGAGGTATCTGTTCGTTTTGAGGAGCAGATGCTGCTGTGGCCTTTTTAGACGTGTCTTCGGGTAGTTTTTGAATGCTTACTGGAACAAAGTCCTGCTGACGGGGTAATGGATTGTAAACAGAATCTTTCAACAGCTCAAATTGTTTGCCTTTATTTTTAGGAAGCCTAACCCAGTATCCTTCTTCGGTAAAAGGAATAACATCCTTTTTGAAAGACGGATTTAATTTACGCAACTGCTCTAGTGGAATGTCAAGTGTAGCCGATATTTGTTGAAATGAAAGCCATTTGTTCACCTGTGCGCTGTCGGTTTCGTTGTATAACTCAGGAAACACTGGCTTTATTCCGTGGTCTTTATAAAAGTTCAGAATGTAGGCTGTTGCAATTACTTTGGGGTATAACCCTCTTGAGTTTTCGGGAATGAAAGGGTATATCTCCCAAAAATACAAACTGTTGTTGGCCATGCGTATGCACTTGTTGAGCATAACGGGAGAGCACCCATATGCAGCAATGGCAAGGGGCCACTGTTTATAAATGCTATACAAATCTTTGAAATGACTAGCCGCGGCATTGGCTGATTTTAATGGATCTCTGCGTTCGTCTACAAATGAATTTACTTTCAGTTTGTACATTTTCGAAACGTTGTACATCATCATCCAAGTTCCTGTTGCACCATAAATATTTTCGGCAGAAGGGTTTAATTCCGAAACAGCCATAGCCATATATTTTAAATCAGTGGGTACGTTTTTGGTACGCAGCGCCTTTTCAATAACTGGAAAATATACTTTGCTTAACCCTATTAACTCCCTTGTTTTTTCAGGGTTCTCCAAGTATTGGTCGATATATTTTTTTACTTCGGGGTTATAAGTGAAATCTAATTGCGACTTTAATGTTGCTAATCGTTGAGCGTATAACTCATCCGCTTTCGGTTGTTGTGCAAACGCAAAAAAAGAGCAAAAAAACAGTAGTATGAAGTGAATACTTTTCATTACGTGAATACGGATTAAGTAAGCGTGAATTAAATTGTTTGCGCCAAGGCCAACAATGCTGATTCGTTAAATAGTTTACCCAACAATTGAATGCCAACTGGCATTCCGTTGGGATGCGTACCGGCAGGAATGGAAATGGCCGGATGCCCCGAAATATTTGCGTGTACTGTAAAAATATCAGCTAAATACATCTCTACAGGATTGGTGCTTTTTTCGCCAAACTTGAATGCTGTACCCGGTGTTACGGGCGACAGAATAAAATCATATCGGCTCAAGATGGCTTCCGTTTCTTGCTGCACCTTTCTTCTTACCTTTTGAGCTTTGCTATAATAGGCATCATAAAAGCCCGCAGAAAGCACAAATGTGCCCAACATAATTCTTCGTTTCACCTCTGCTCCAAAACCTTCGCTTCGCGATTTTTTAAAAGTGGTTTCAAGATTTGTTGCGGCCTTGCTTCGATGACCATATAATAATCCCGAAAAACGGGAAAGATTAGAGGACGCCTCGGCTGTGGTCATAACATAATATGCAGGAACAACTGTATCTAATAGTGGAAAGCTCACCTCTTCTACCGTGTGGCCTTCCGCCTTTAATTTATCAATTTTTTGGAGCGTAATTGTTTTTACATCCTCGTCCATTCCAGGGTGAAACAACGCTTCTTTGATGTAAGCGATTTTGTATTTTTTTGCTTCAGGCAATGGATGATAAGCTTCAACTTCTCTTGGAGATGTTGTTGCGTCTTTTTCATCCTTACCAGCAATTACGCCCATAATCAAAGCAACATCTTCCACGCTGTTGGCAATTGGACCAATTTGGTCGAACGATGAAGCATAGGCTATTAAGCCGTATCTTGATACTCTTCCATACGTTGGTTTAAACCCAACCACTCCGCAAAAAGCAGCCGGCTGACGAATGGATCCTCCGGTATCGGAGCCCAGTGTTGCTAAGCACAAGTTTGCTTGAACAGCTACTGCAGAGCCTCCCGATGAACCACCAGAAACCCTTGTATTATCTGCATCATTTAACACGTTTCCGTATGCTGAATTTTCGTTTGATGCGCCCATCGCAAACTCATCACAATTCAGTCGGCCTATTATAATCGCATCTTCTGCCAATAGTTTTTCAACAATCGTTGCTGAGTATACAGATTCAAATCCTTCTAAAATTTTTGATGATGCCGATGATTTATGGTTTTTATAACAGATGTTATCTTTCAGTCCAATTACCATCCCTGCAAGCTTTCCAGCAGTTCCGTTTTTAATTTTTTGCTGAATAATTTCGGCTTGTGTTTTGGCTTCATCTGCATACACTTCTAAAAAAGCATTCAGGTGCTTTTTTGCTTCGATATTATTCAAATAATGCAAAACAAGACCACCTAAAGTGATCTTGTTGTTTTGAATGTCGTGTTGAATGTGGTTGAGTGTAGTGTATCTTTCCACTATTTAGTTTCTTCTTTAGTTTCTTTCTCTTTCATTCCTTCTTCTAAATGCGTTTTAACGCTCTTTTTAGCATCGTTAAACTCGCGGATTCCGTTACCCAGTCCTCGCATTAATTCAGGAATTTTTTTACCTCCAAAAAGAAGCAACACAACAAGTAAAATTACGATCATTTCTGATCCGCCTAGTCCAAACATAGTTTTAAGTTTAAAGGTCCAAATTTAGTTTTTTCTGATATAAATGCAGTATTTACCTTATGAAAGTTTCAGTGTGCGTTTTAGCGTGTTTAATTCTTTCTCTGTTAAGTGTCTCCACTCGCCACGTTTTAGTTTTCCTTTGGTTAATCCGGCATATAATGCTCTATCTAGCTTATCTACCTTGTAGCCTAGGTGTTCGAACATTCGGTGAATAATTCGGTTTTTTCCACTGTGTATTTCCACCCCAACTTCGTTTTTGTTTTTTGGATCGGGAATGGCAATAGCATCTGGCTTGATAAAACCATCTTCCAACTCAACGCCATTCTGAAGTTGCCACAAATCTTCTCCTTTAAACACTTTGTCTAAGGTTGCTTTGTACACTTTTGTCATTTCGTAACGAGGGTGTGTTAAGCGCTGAGCCACATCGCCATCATTGGTAAATAACAATACGCCTGTTGTGTTTCTGTCCAATCTTCCAACCGGGTAAATGCGTTCACCCAATTCGTTTCCAAACAATTGCATCACCGTTCTTCTTCCTTCTGGATCTTCAAACGTGGTGATAGCATCCTTGGGTTTGTTTAGCAGTAAATATACTTTTTTCTCACGGTTTAAGAGTTGCCCGTTGTAACGCACTTCATCTGATGGTTTTACTTGATAACCCATTTCCTCAACGGCTTTTCCGTTTACCGTAACTACACCTGCTAATATTAAATCGTCAGCTTCTCTGCGTGAGCAAACACCTGCGTTGGCAATGTACCTGTTCAAACGAATATTTCCTGATTGAGGTTTGTCGTCTTTTTGTGCTTTGCGTTTATCAAACAATAAATCCGATTTGCTTGGCCCTCTTCCGCTACGCGATCTCAAAGTTCCATCAGCTTTTGTATTAGCTGGTCTTTCTTCTCTGCTTGCCTTACGATCACCAAACTTACTAGGTTTTTCCTCGCTTACGGGTTTAGCTGTGCGGGGCGTTCTGTTGTATGGGTTTGTTTTAGGTGCTTCTTTGTTGCCAATTCTGGGTCTGCGCGGTTTGCTGTCGCCAAAACTTTTTCCGGCAGGTTTATCATCACCAAACGATCGCGTTTTGCGTGGCGTTCTGTCAAATGATTTTGAGTCGTCTTTGTCTCTAAAATTACTGCGTGGTGCAGCCGGTTTTCTGTCTGAGTAATTTCTTCCTGCGGGTTTATCATCACCAAACGATCGTGTTTTGCGTGGTGTTCTGTCAAATGATTTTGAGTCGTCTTTATCTCTAAAATTGCTGCGTGGTGCAGCCGGTTTTCTGTCTGAGTAATTTCTTCCTGCGGGTTTATCATCACCAAACGGACGGGTTCTGCGTGGTGCTTTATCAAAAGATTTTGAATCGTCTCTTGTTGATTTTCCGTAAGGCCTTTTACCTTCATCCCTCGATGGTCTCTCCGAATCTCTTCCTCGTGGAGCTGAAGAGCGGCCAAATGGCTTTTTTGTTTCATCTCTTAACGAACCTTCGGAGCGTGTTCCGTAAGGCCTTTTTGATGCGCCTTCGGAACTTCTTGTTTTTGATCCGTTTGATTTGTTAAATGGTTTTTTATCAGACTTCGGCCTATCCGAACCTTTTCCTGTTGTTCCTCGTTTATACATAATTCTTATCTCTGGTGCAAAAGTACCTTTATTTTTCCACATCTCGGCCATAGTTCCTCACAGCATTCAGCAAGAGATAAATCAGTTTGTTGGTTGGCTTATGCAATTTCTTTTTTCATAACAACCCTCTTTTCAACCAATGTTAACTACCTTTTTTGCGTAAAAGCCTTATTCTGCTGATAGACAATGAGTTTGGCAGACCCTTTTTTGGGGGTGTCTAATAAACTATCTCGATTGTGCCATAGTGATTGCCTCGGAACAGGGGGTGAGTGCATTTAAGCGAATATTAAGGCCTAAATTTGTTACATATTGTTTATAACACCTAAGAACTTTGATCAACTACACCTTTTTCCAACTCGACAACGGTTTAAAAGTAATTCATCACCTAGATGAGTCGACACAACTTTGTGTATTAAATACTTTGTATGACGTTGGGTCGAAATACGAACATTCTGAAAAAACCGGATTTGCACATTTGTTCGAACACCTCATGTTCGGTGGTTCGGTAAACATTCCAAAGTTTGATGAACCACTTCAGTTTGCCGGAGGAGAGAGCAATGCTTTTACGAGCAACGACATTACCAACTATTATCTTACCCTGCCTGCTCCCAACATTGAAACCGGGTTTTGGTTAGAATCGGATAGAATGTTGAGCTTAGATTTTAGTCAGCAATCCTTGGGTGTACAAAAAAACGTGGTTATTGAAGAATACAAAGAGCGCTATTTGAACCCTCCTTATGGAGATGTGTGGCTAAAGCTACTCCCGCTAGCCTATCAAAAACACCCATATCGCTGGCCAACAATTGGTAAAGATATTTCACATATTCAGGATGCTACGCTCGAAGATGTGAGAGCTTTTTTCAAAAACTATTATTGTCCGAACAACGCTATTCTGGTTATTGCCGGAAATATCTCCCTCGAAAAAGCAACACAATTAACACAAAAATGGTTTGGTCCCATACCTGCACAGGTTAATCAGAAACCTAAATATGAACAAGAACCGAAGCAACTCGAACCCCGATTAGCAAAAGTTGAAGCTAATGTTCCACAAGATTTATTGGTAAAAGCATACCATACAGTACCGCGAAAACATCCCGACTATTACGTAACCGATTTAATTTCCGACATGCTAGGTTCAGGAAAATCGGCTAGGTTATATAACGCCTTAGTTAAAGAAAACAGATTGTTTAGCGAGCTAGATTGTTATTTAACCGGTGATATAGATGCGGGTTTACTGGTTATTGAAGGAAAACTATTACCGAGTGTTTCAATCCAAACGGGTGAAATGGAAATTGAAAAGGTGCTCCTTGATTTCTGCCAGAAAAGTATTCCTGATGCTGAATTACAAAAGGTAAAAAACAAGACAGAAACCAATATCCGATTTAATGACATTGGTGTGTTAAATAAGGCAATGAAGCTTGCCTATTGCTGTTTGTTGGGCAACATTAACCTGGTAAACGAAGAGGTTAACCAATACAACAATATTAGCACAAACGATATTTCCCGAGTTGCCCATAACTTATTCTCCCCTAACAATTGTTCGACACTTCAGTATTTAGCAAAACAACATGGATAACTTAAACAGAACAATTGCACCCAAGAGTAGCATTATTGCAAACATGAATTTTTTGCATGGGTCGAGTTATACAACACAAAACAATATTCCCTTCCATTATTTACATGTGGCAGAGAGCAATGTTTTGAAGATAGACTTTGTGTTTAATGCTGGAATGCGAAATCAGCTTTTTAATGGCCAAGCAACAGCAACAGGAAGCATGCTCACTGAAGGCACTTCGAAATATTCAAGTAAGGAACTTGCAGATAAACTAGATGCTTTTGGCGCTTATTTACAATCCAAAACAAATGTAGATGATGCACAGTTAACCTTATATTGTTTGCCCAAGTTTTTACCACAAGTAATGGAATATGTAATAGCGGTTTTAACCGACTGTTCCTTTCCCGAAAAGGAACTAGATACATACAAAACAAATGCAATACAGCGCTTTTCGGTTAACCAACAACGCAATTCATTCCTCAACAGAAGGGCATTTTACAGTTCCATTTTTGGAAAGAACAATGCTTATGGAAGTGCTGTAAATCAAGAAGATTACGCCAATATTTCACGTGAAACGGTTTCCACGTTTTATCAAAACAATATCCTCCCGGGTATTAAATATGTAATGATTTCAGGTGAAGCGACAGGAGTTGTAATTTCACAGCTAGAGTCGTTCCTTGTAAACCTTTCCTCTAGCCCGTCACCCTCAAAAGAGGTTGTATTAACTGGAAACATTCCGGAAAAGATAATCTTAGAAAACCCCCATTCCGTGCAATCAGCAGTTCGAATTGGAAGAAAACTGTTTGGAAGAAAACATCCCGATTTTAAAAAGATGCAAGTTCTAAACATGGCTTTGGGTGGGTTCTTTGGGTCTAGGTTGATGAAGAATATTCGTGAGGAAAAGGGGCTTACGTATGGCATTTATTCTGCTATGGAATCCTATTTAGACGCAGGGTCGTTTTATATCGAAACAGAAATAAACAACGAATTACGGGATACCGGTGTTACTGAGATTTTGAAAGAGATTGCTGATTTGAGAGAAAACCCTATTGGTGCAGATGAATTGAATTTGGTTAAAAATTATTTATTGGGGTCGTTTTTAAGAAGTATTGACGGGCCGTTTTCATTAGCCGATAGATATAAAATGATATTAGATTATGGATTCACATATGATTATTACACAGAATTCGTTGAAACTATAAGAGCCATTTCTGCATTTGAGATACAGTTATTGGCGAATCAATACCTACAAGAAAAAGACCTCACAACAATAATTGTTGGCCGTAAATAAATATGAATCTTCGTGTGCCCCTTTTCTGTATATTTCTCCTGCTGTATCTAAATAACAATGCAGATACTCCGGTTAAAATAAGGCGCATTTGTGTTAGCAGTATTAATAACGACATCTATTTTAACCCATCTTCCGACACTTGTGGTGGCTATTTTCAGTACAAAATTTGGGGGCGGATCGGATCATTTGGGCAGTTTTTTCTTATAGATTCGATACCCTTTAAAGGTGCCTCTCAATACACACATATCGATGCGAATAACGGAGGAACCAAAAACTGGTCATACTATATCAGCATTACCGATAGCTGCGGACCCGATTATGAAACAAGATCTGATACCGTTTTAGTTGATAGAACACCTCCAGAAACGGTATTCCTAGATTCGGTAAGTATTGACCGGCTTACAAACACGCCCTATATTGGATGGACAATGAATCGTTCTCCTGATTTTTCTTACTTTAAACTGTATAGTATTAAAGGTGTTAACACCCCTATTTTTCCGTTTAGTAAAGATACATTCTATATTGACACAAGAATTGGCTCAACGCCTGCTGCAGAGCCACTTAGATACGATTTAAGCAGTGTTGATAGTTGTGGCCTAGAAACGGTTTTTGAGCTTAATCAACACGTTTCCATGTACTTAACTAATTCTTGGGACACTTGTGATCGCAAAACAACCCTTTCATGGACACCTTATATTGGTTGGAATGCTATAAGGAGTTACTGTATCTACAGACAAAAAGAATCTGGCGAATATGAACTAATCGATTCTGTTTCGCCTCCTCAAACAACATACACGGATACGTTTACACTCGGAACCAGATACCATTATTTTATTCGCGCTTTCAAAGATGCACCTGGCCGTATCATTTCTTCTTCTTCCAATAGCGTTTTACTGAATACACGTTATCGTTCCGAACCACTAAACTCATACCTATCGGTTGTGTCAATTGATCAACCTATTGAAGAAAATACAATCATTCATATTTATAACCCAAGTGAGGAAGTAAGTAAATACGCTATTAGGTGGAGCACAACTTTAAACGGCTCCTATACCGATATTGCTAACATTTCATCTGCTAACCAAAATAAAACCCAATACGAAGTTGTAATTCCATTTAGTACAAATCAAAAGTATTTTCTGGCAACAGCCTACAATGCCTGTAATGAAAGTTTTCCAGTTACCAATAAATCTCGCTATTCGTCACTTACGGCAATTGGCCACGAGTTAAAAAACCTCATTTATTGGGAGCCATATTTCACGTGGAACACTGGAGTAAATTATTATAATTTATACCGAGGAACGAGTGATGATAACGGAATAGTAAACTACGAATTCCTTATATCGTTGCCTGGAAACGACACTTCATATATAGATGAAAATCTGCCTTCCCAAGTAGGAGAAACTGGTATTTGTTATTATGTAGAAGCTGTTCAAAATAACGGTGATATCAATACCTCTATTGAAAAATCGTTTTCTACTCATGGTTGTGCAATGGGTACACCAACCGTTTTTATTCCCACGGCCTTCCTCCCTTATGGTGTAAACAAAACATTCAGGCCCGAAGGGCGGTTTATTGATTACAACCGATCACGAATGGAAATTTACGACCGCTGGGGAGCTCAATTAATAAGCCTAAATGGCATACGTGCCGGTTGGGATGGAAAAGACTCAAATGGCATATTAAACACCCAGGGAGTATATTATTACAAAATTTATATTCAAAGCACCAATGTCAGAGAAAAAGAAAAAGTCTTTATCGGTTTTGTTACCTTACTTAACTAGCGAAATTTCGTTTAATACTGTTGATACTTCTTATACAGTAAAGCATAAAAAAAACCTTCGCAGTTGGATCAAAGAAACTATTTCCAAGGAGAAAAAATCACTTGGAGAAATATCCTTCAACTTTTGTTCAGATGAATATCTCCTTTCGGTTAATAAGGAACACCTCAACCACGATTATTATACGGACATTATTACATTTGATTTTTGTGAGAATGATATCATATCCGGTGATATATACATTAGCATTGATCGTGTGAAAGAGAATGCAAAAACAGAAAACAGAACCATCAACAATGAACTCCACCGCGTTATCATACATGGTATACTTCACCTTTGTGGGTATAAAGACAAAAAGCCCGCAGACGCAAGTGTAATGAGGGAGAAAGAGGATTTTTATCTATCTTTGCTAGGTGAATAATTCCATGTTTCACGTGAAATTCTATTATAAACTATTGATTGTCAAATGTTTAACAAGTATAATGTAATTGTTGTAGGTGCTGGTCATGCAGGCTGCGAGGCTGCAGCTGCTGCTGCTAACCTTGGATCTAAGGTGCTGCTAATCACCATGGATATGAATAAAATTGCCCAGATGAGCTGCAACCCGGCCATGGGTGGTATTGCGAAGGGTCAGATTGTTCGTGAAATTGATGCTTTGGGCGGCTATTCTGGTATTGTTTCCGATAAATCCACCATACAGTTTCGGATGTTGAATTTATCGAAAGGACCGGCTATGTGGAGCCCAAGAACGCAGAACGACAGAATGGTGTTTTCGGCAGAATGGAGAGAGCGATTGGAGAAAACGCCAAATGTTGATTTTTGGCAAGATATGGTTAGAGAACTTATTGTAGAAGATGGACGCGTGTTGGGAGTTATAACTGGAATGGGACAACGCATTGAATCAGATGCTGTGGTACTCACAAATGGTACTTTTTTAAATGGAATTATACATATTGGAACCAAACAGTTTGGCGGTGGCCGGATAGGGGAAAAGGCGGCTTCGGGATTAACAGAACAACTCATTCAACTCGGTTTTGAGAGTGGTCGAATGAAAACGGGTACACCACCTCGTATTGATGGAAGAACATTAAATTATGATGCAATGGAGCGCCAAGATGGAGATGAGAATCCTAGTAAATTCTCTTACTCATCGGAAACAGCTCCAGTTAAACAAGAGAAACAACGACCGTGTTGGATAACCTATACCAACGAAAAAGTACACGATATTTTACGCACCGGATTCGATGAATCACCAATGTATGCCGGTCGCATACAAGGGTTAGGTCCGCGTTATTGCCCTTCTATCGAAGATAAAATTAACCGTTTTGCCGAGCGTGATAGACACCAGATTTTTGTAGAACCCGAAGGTTGGAATACCGTTGAAATTTATGTTAACGGCTTTTCTACTTCTCTGCCCGATCACATCCAGTATAAAGCTATTCAATTAATCCCCGGATTTGAAAATGCTAAAATGTTCCGTCCGGGTTATGCCATCGAATACGATTATTTCCCTCCTACCCAACTTAAGCTTTCTTTGGAAACACACCTGATCGAAAACCTGTTTTTTGCAGGACAAATTAACGGAACAACAGGTTATGAAGAAGCCGCCTGTCAAGGGTTGATTGCAGGAATAAACGCGCACCAAAAAGTAGCAGAGAAAGATGCTTTCATACTAAAACGTTCTGAGGCTTATATTGGTGTATTAATTGATGATTTGGTGAATAAAGGAACTGATGAACCATACAGAATGTTCACCTCACGTGCCGAGTACCGCATTTTATTGCGCCAAGATAATGCCGATGTTCGATTAACCGAAATGGGCCATGCATTGGGATTGGCTTCTGATGAGCGCTTAGAAGCAGTAAAGCAAAAAATATCAAAAACGGATAACCTTGTTAAACTATTCAAAAAAACGTCAATCACTCCTTCTGAGGTTAATCCTATGTTGGAACAGCTTGGAACATCAGCTGTGCCCCAAAATTACAAGCTAGATGCTATTTTAAGCAGACCACAGGTAACCTTAAACAATATGATAGCTTCATTACCTTTGGTGCAAAACATGGTGATTGGTTGTGATTCAGAAACCCTATTGCAAACAGAAATTTTGTTAAAGTACGAAGGCTATCTTGAAAAAGAAAAACAACTAGCCGATAAAATTAACAGATTAGAAGACATCAAAATTATGGATGATTTTGATTACGCTAACATTCAATCTATGTCGAAGGAAGCACGCGAAAAACTCCACAAACAAAAACCTAAAACGCTTGGTCAAGCATCGCGGATTAGCGGAATTTCTCCTGCAGACGTTTCGGTATTAATGATTCACTTAGGACGTTAAGGATTCTTTGGTGAGAGGATATTTTATTCAATATCCACAACAACGTAATTACTCAATTGCTTAATCAACTATATTTGCCCTAATGGAAAACCTTATTACCTGTCTTGTTTGCGGGAGTACTCTTCTTTCAAAGGAACTAACTTGTAAAGATTTTGTGGCAACTGGTGAATCATTTGATTTGCACCGTTGCAATAACTGCTCTTTTCTATTCACCAATCCGCGTCCGCGTGCAATCGAAATTGGGCTATATTACCAAAGCGATAGGTATGTTTCTCATGCAGGTGATAAACAGAATCTATCATTTATGTATAAGGTTTATGATGTGGTAAGAGATTACAGCATTAAACAAAAACTTAAACTTATAAAGTCTTACCACCCTAACGGAAAACTAATGGATTTAGGTTGTGGTTTAGGCTATTTTTTAAATGGTGTTGTTAAAGATAAAACTTTTGATGCGTTAGGTGTAGATGTAAGTACTGAAGCAATTGATTATGTAAAACAAAAATTTGGGTATGCTGTCTTAGGCGAAGATAAACTTGACACCATTGAAGAGCATTCATTTGATGTTATAACACAATGGCATGTTTTGGAACATGTACATTTATTGAACGAGCGCATGCAACAACTCAAAAGAATGCTCAAACCTAATGGTACACTCTTTATTGCTGTACCTAACTCTAACAGTTGGGATGCTAAACATTACAGAGAGTTTTGGGATGGCTATGATGTTCCTCGCCATTTGTACCACTTTAACCAAAAAAGCTTTGGTTTATTAATGCAGAAACATGGCTTTGAGGTAATCCAAACAAAGCCTATGATATTTGATGCACCATACATTAGTATGAGAAGTGAAGTACATAAAGAGAGCGGATTATCTTTTGTAAGAGGTGCAATTTCTGGTGCAGTTTCAACTATCAATGCATTGGGTAATAAAAATTATTCAAGTTTATTATTCGTTGTTAAACCAAAATAATAAATGCAATCAACAAGGAGGTTAATGGCTACCCGTATAAGCCTTGTTCTATTTATTCTTTTGCTGGCTTGTTGTGCCCAAATTGTTGCTCCAACGGGTGGTGCCCAGGATACAATACCTCCTAAGGTTGAAAAAGAATATCCTTCAAATAAAAAAACCTCTTTTACAGGTAATAAAATTACAATTAAGTTTGATGAATACATCCAACTAAAAGATGCAGAGGAACAGATTGTGATCTCTCCTCCGCTGGCCGAAAAACCATTGTTTACTGTTTTGGGTAAATCCCTCAATATACAGCTTATGGGGGTCTTATCACCTGGAATTACCTATACCATAAACTTCGGAAACAGTATTACAGATAATCATGAAGGTAATATTTTAAGTAATTACAGCTATATATTCTCCACAGGTTCGTTTATTGATACCTTAAGTATATCAGGTTCATTAAAACAAGCATTTAACCTCAAAACAGAAAAGGGTTTGTCTGTATGCTTATACCCTATAGATAGTTTTATTGATTCAACCATCTATAAACAAAAACCTTATTACTTTACCAAAACGAACGAATCCGGGTTTTACACGTTACCTAATTTGCCCAACCAAACATACAAGCTCGTTGCATTTAAAGACGAAAATAAAAACCTTAAATACGACAAAGGTGAATGGATTGGTTTTAAGGAAGAACCTATTAACACAAGTGATAGTAATACTGTAAAAACACTCTATTTTTTTAATCCCAATTTATATGGCATAAATAAACTTGTTGATACATTTAGTAGAGAACAAGGTAGGTTTACTTTTGTGGTATTTAAACCAACTGGAGTTACTGTAAAACCTATTATTCCTGTAAATTACCACACCTGGTACAAAAAAGGAAAAGATAATATCGATACCTTAACATTATTTAGCAGTGCTTGGAAAACAGATAGTGTATTGTTTAGTTATCATACACCTATATTAGACTCAGTAATTGTTGTAAAACCTCGCAAAAGCAGCAAAGCTGGTAAATTTGAAATTACACTAAACAAAGATATTGAATTGAATGATTCGTTTATAATAAACCTTAATCATCCATTAGAACAATTTTTTACCGATACCGCTAAACTAAAAGTAAAAGAAGATTCAATTCTAATTAATCCAACAATAATTTTAGCTCCAAATAAGGAATCTATCAAACTGTTTTATCCACTAAAAGAAAAACAAAAATACTCTTTAATACTAGCCGATTCGGCCATTAAAGATATTTATGGGAACTACTCAAAAGCCGAAAAATATTCATTTGGTACCAAAACAATAAAAGATTACAGCTCACTTGTTTTATCAGTTATTCATCCAAACGATAGCAACCAATATATACTACAACTTATTGATGAGAATGAAACAAAAGTGATAAAAGAGTTTATTATCACTAAAACAACAGATATTAATTTAGAATACGTTTTACCGGCTAAATATCGCGTTAAATTCATACAGGATACCAATACTAATGGAATTTGGGATAACGGTGATTATATGGCTCATAAACAACCAGAGAAAGTATTCTATTATCCCGATGTATTAACCTTAAGAGCTTATTGGGATTTAGAACAAACAATTGATATGGGTAAAATTGTGGATTAGTGTGGATAGCTTGTGTTTCTAGATGAATTTAACAACAATTTAGTTTCTAATAAAAAGGGTGTGTTGATTAACTAAGGGTTGTTCTATTGTTAGACAGTTAAAATTAACATATTTATGCAAGGCTTTTTATCCCTAAAAGCATGTGGGAATAGGTTATTAACAACGTGTATAAATAATATAATGATATAGATAGTCAATATTTTATAATGTTAATTAACTGTTAACGGAGTATGAATTAGTAATAAAACAACAAATTGTAAAAAAGATATACATCTATTCACAGCCTATAATAACAATAACATTTTATATAAATAACTTTTTAGGATATACATCGGTGTGAAAATGATTAACCGAATTATTTTAGATTTGAATCCTTGAATGATGCCAGACATGATTAACAAATTAAAAAACATAATCAGTGAAGTTTCCCAAATCGAAATAAAATCTGCCGATGAAGCGGAGCAGTTCCGGTTGAAATATCTTTCGCGAAAAGGAATTTTAAATGATTTGTTTGAAGAATTTAAAACCATTTCCAACACCGAAAAAAAAGAGGTTGGTAAGGTTATGAATGAATTAAAGCAAGTTACCGAAGGTAAGTTAGCTGATGCTCAACAAACGTTTACAGCAAGTAAAACAAAAAAAGAAGAAATACTAGATTTAACATTACCTCCCGAATCAAGTGAATTAGGTGCACGTCATCCGCTTAATATTGTGCAAAATAAGATTCTTTCTATTTTTAATAAACTAGGTTTCACTATTTCTGAAGGTCCCGAGATTGAAGATGATTGGCATAATTTCTCGGCTCTTAATTTTCCCGAAAACCACCCAGCTCGCGATATGCAAGACACGTTTTTTATTGATAAAAACTTCTCGTTGCGTACACATTGCACCAGTGTTCAAGTAAGGCTTATGGAGCAAAAAAAAATTCCGCTTCGCGCGGTAATGCCTGGTCGTGTTTATAGGAACGAAGCCATATCAGCACGTGCACATTGTTTCTTTCATCAAATTGATGCTGTGTATATTGATAAAAACGTATCATTTGCCGATTTAAAACAAACATTGTATCAGTTTGTGAAAGAAATGTTCGGTGAAGAATTTCAAGTGCGTTTCCGACCAAGTTATTTCCCGTTTACCGAACCTTCTGCAGAAATGGATATATCTTGCATGATTTGTAAAGGAAGTGGCTGTAATGTATGCAAACACACAGGATGGGTGGAGATTTTAGGTTGTGGTATGGTTGATCCAAATGTATTAACGCTTAATAATATTGATCCCGAAGAGTATTCGGGTTTTGCTTTTGGCATGGGTGTAGAGCGCATTACAATGTTGCTTTACGAAATAAAAGATCTGCGATTATTCAGTATAAATGATACACGTTTTATAAAACAGTTTACTGGTGAAGCTTAGTTAAGTAAAAGTGTTTTGAGCACTTCAGCTTTCACTTCATGTCCCCCATCAAACACAATTTCACGCGCATTTAATTGCTGCATAAATAGCCTCACATCTGCAAGTTTTTCTGGGCTTATTAAACGGTCGTTATTTCCCGTAACATAGGTTATAGGAATAGACAAAAGTTTGGGAGCAACCGGATTTCGCAACTCGGCAGCAACTTCACCCGCGTATACAATAAGTTCATCAATTCTATGTGATGTATGGTGCAACCAGCGTGTAGCAGTAGCCACTCCTTGGGAAAAACCGAGAAGCATAATTTTATGCGAGCCCCTTTCCAAGCCAAGTGTTTGATATAATAAATCCAAGTATGAAATATAATCAGCAATCTCTTGTTCGCGCATCTCGCTCGTCATCCAAGTGGCAGCTGGTTTCCCCCCAAAACCCTTAGCATAAAATTTATTCAAACCCTCAGGAGCAATAATGTAACGAAAACCATCATTAAGTGTCGAAAAAGGAATTAAAAAGTCGGAAGCAAGCTGTGCGTAACCATGCAATACAACCCAAACCTCTTGTGTTGTTTCCGAGAAAGTTCCCAGCGTATAATAACGGGCCGTTTTAGAAACGGTTAGTGTGTTTTGGAGTGCATGTGTATCCATGGGCGCAACATACGGAAAGGCTATAAAAGATAAAAGCCGCGGACTATCTTGCGATAGTCCAACGGCTTTTGCACGTTAACCCCTATGTGCTTTTTTAGTACTTGTGTACTGTACTTGCTATAAAATAAAATTAATAGTAAAACTTAAATAGTTCTTAATTTTATGAGACAATGTTAACAAGAACAATGTTAAAACGAAATTAAAAATAAAGTGTTATACCGATACAATATATGGTTGGCTAAATATGGGTTCTAATGGAGGTATCTAAGTATTTTAAAAAAAATATTCACCTAGAACAACCCATGAAGTTAAAAATAATGGGAAGTCTATTAAAAAAGCCTTTACCTTCGTAGTAGTTGTGAAGGCCGTATTATCCAAAATATTAGTGTTTTTTGCCATAGCTGCATCTTTTTTGCCAGGTCAGGGTATCATAGAATTGCAAAAAATACCTAAGCTTATTGGTCATTATAAACAACATCAACAGGAGTCAGTAGATCAGCAATTAAGCGTCTTCGATTTTTTGGTCATGCATTATGCAAGCACATCTTCACACAAACAGGAAGAAAATCATGATGACTTGCCATTGTTTAACGCCTGCTATACAAGCTTTTTATTTCTTTCCGAACACACAGAATTGGTGCTTTTACAGCATACAGATAGATCGATTTTACTCACCACGGAGGTAAAAAACGATTACGATTACAGCATACACCATAGTATTTTCCAGCCACCAAGAGCGGGTTCATACATGTTGTAATTTTCTGCTGGTCACCCACAAGTGATGGCCGGTTTTTTCTTTTTTATTTCACGAAACAACACAAGTATGTTGAATAGCATTATTAGGTTTTCCATCACTAATAAATTGGTGATAGGAATACTCGTTATTGCACTATTGGCTTGGGGCGGATATTCCGTTACACAATTACCCATAGATGCCGTTCCTGATATCACAAATAATCAGGTACAAATATTAACCGTTGCACCTTCGCAATCGGCTTTAGACATTGAGCGTTTGGTAACGTTTCCGGTAGAGCAAGCCGTAGCAACCATTCCTGAAATTGAGGAGGTGCGATCATTTTCTCGTTTTGGATTAAGCGTGGTAACGGTTGTTTTTAAAGAAAATGTTGATGTGTATTGGGCACGCCAGCAAATTGCCGAGCGCATGAATAATATCAAAAGTATTATTCCTCCCGAGGTGGGAACACCTGTTTTAGCCCCTGTTAGTACAGGTCTTGGCGAAATATACCAATACATTGTAAGGCCTAAAAAGGGGTATGAATCAAAGTATTCCGTTACTGATTTACGAACCATTCAGGACTGGATTGTGCGTAGGCAATTGTTGGGTGTTGAGGGTGTTGCTGACGTTGGAAGTTTTGGCGGAAAGCTAAAGCAGTATGAAGTAGCGCTCGACCCCAACAAGTTAAAGGGATTAAACACTTCCATATCAGAAGTGTTTAATGCGCTTTCTGAAAACAACCAAAACACGGGAGGTGCTTACATAGACAAAAAACCCAATGCCTATTATATCCGATCGGAGGGTTTACTTACAAACATGACCGATATTGAAAACATTGTGGTTAAGCAAACAGAAAATGGAACACCGCTGCTCATCAGAGATGTTGGAAAAGTACAAGAAGGGTTTGCTATTCGCTATGGAGCGATGACATACAACGATAAAGGCGAAGTCGTGGGTGCTGTTGTGATGATGTTAAAAGGAGCAAACTCCTCTAAAGTAATTAATAACGTAAAAGAGCGCATTGCGCAAATTGAGAAAACGCTTCCCGAAGGATTAACCATTGAACCGTTTTTGGACAGAACAAAATTGGTGAATAACGCTATCAATACAGTGAGTAAAAACTTAGCCGAAGGAGCACTGATTGTGATATTTATCCTAGTTCTTTTTTTAGGAAACGTAAGAGCAGGCTTGATTGTGGCATCGGTAATTCCATTGGCAATGTTGTTTGCCATATCATTAATGAATGTGTTTGGAGTATCGGGCAACTTAATGAGTTTGGGGGCTATTGATTTTGGGTTGATTGTAGATGGAGCGGTAATTATTGTTGAGGCAACCATGCACCATTTGTCATTGCGAAAAAGCGGCAGGCTCACACAACAAGAGATGGATACAGAAGTGTTTGACTCGGCCAGCAAAATCAGGAATGCTGCCGCATTTGGTGAAATTATTATTCTAATAGTATACTTACCAATACTGGCGCTGGTAGGAGTTGAGGGGAAGATGTTTAAACCAATGGCACAAACGGTGAGCTTTGCTATTATTGGCGCATTTTTATTATCCCTTACCTATGTACCCATGATGAGCGCGTTATTTTTAAGTAAAACGATTTCTGTAAAAAGAACCATTTCCGATATAATGATGGAAAAAATCCAGAAGGTATACGGACCTATACTCAAATGGACGCTAAAGAAAGCAAAGCCGGTGGTGGCACTGTCGTTTGTATTGTTTGCGGCAGCAGTATTGTTATTTAATTCGCTGGGAGCCGAATTTATTCCTACACTCGATGAAGGGGATTTTGCTGTTGACACTCGCGTGATGTTGGGTAGTAGTTTAAACGAAACGGTTGATGCAGCAACAAAAAGCGCACACATTTTATTAACCGAATTTCCTGATGAAGTAAAAGAGGTTGTATCCAAAGTGGGATCATCTGAAATTCCTACCGACCCAATGCCTATTGAAGCTTGCGATTTGATGGTAATTTTAACAGAAAAAGACCAATGGACAAAAGCAACAAGCGGAGGTGAACTTGCCGATAAAATGGCGGCTTCTCTCCAAAAGGTTTCGGGGGTTAACCACGGATTCCAGCAACCCATACAAATGCGTTTTAATGAGTTAATGACAGGTGCCAGACAAGATGTGGTAATTAAAGTTTATGGAGAAAATTTAGATGAACTTAGGAGGTATGGTGATGAAGTTGCCGCGCTCATACCTTCGGTTGAAGGAGCAAAGGATTTATACGTAGAAAAAGTAACAGGCCTGCCTCAAATTGTGGTAAAATACAAACGTGATCAACTGGCAAAATTTGGCGTTAGCATTCAAGATGTGAACCAAACCATAAATGCAGCTTTTGCTGGGCAGGCATCAGGGCAGTTATTTGAGGGCGAAAAACGTTTTGATATTGTTGTTCGACTTGATCAAAACAATAGGCAAAGCATTGATGATGTGCGATCGCTTTATGTTCATACATCCATTGGGCAGCAGGTTCCCCTATTGCAAGTTGCCGATGTTGAGTTTGTTACCGGACCCAACCAAATACAACGAGACGATGCTAAGCGCAGAATTGTAGTAGGGTTGAATGTTAGGGGCAGAGATGTAGAGAGTGTAGTGAATGAAATAAAAGAAAAAATAAATTCTAAGATTCGCTTTAACCCCGGATATTATGCAACGTTTGGGGGGGCTTTCAAAAACCTAGAGGAAGCCAAAACCCGACTACTCATTGCTGTTCCTGTGGCGCTTTTGCTTATCTTTTTACTGCTGTTTTTTACGTTTCATTCATTTACACAAGGTTTGCTCATTTACACGGCCATACCACTATCGGCAATAGGTGGCGTGGCCGCTTTGTGGTTGCGCGATATGCCATTTAGCATATCGGCAGGTATTGGGTTTATTGCTTTGTTTGGTGTTGCGGTATTAAATGGAATTGTGCTGCTTTCGGAGTTTAACCAGCTCAAGGCAAAAGGAATTACAGATGTAATGATTATTATTATAGAAGGCACCAAAACACGTTTGCGTCCGGTTATAATGACAGCCCTTGTTGCTTCGCTTGGTTTCTTACCAATGGCCTTATCTCATGGTAGTGGAGCTGAGGTTCAAAAACCTCTTGCAACAGTTGTTATTGGAGGCTTAATCTCGGCAACACTGCTCACGTTGGTGGTGTTACCGTGCTTATATTTATTGGTTGAGAGAAGAAAAAAAAATCGGGTACCCATAATGGCGGTAACGCTTATTCTTTTGCTGTTGGCTTCACACACTGGAATGGCGCAACAAACCAGAATAATTGGGCTTAACGAAGCAATACAAATAGCGGTTAAAAATAACCGCACAGTCATGGCTACCTCTCAAGAGAAAGACGTAGCCGTATTCCAAAAGCAACAATCAACCGAGTTACCCAAAACCGATGTGAGTTTGATGCATGGACAGTACAATGGTTTTTATAAAAACGACAACAATCTTACCATAAGCCAAAGCATTCCTTTTCCAGGGGTAATGATAGCCAAATCGGCCCTTGGGAACGCGCGTGTTGAGTCTGCTTCGTTAAAGGCAAACTATACCCGAACAGAACTTATTCATCAAGTTAAAACAACGTATTACACCATACTCTTTTTAAAGGCCCAAAAAGCCGTTTTAACACAACACGACTCTGTTTACAGAACATTGGCCCTAAATGCGGATAAGCGGCTTCAGAGGGGTGATGGTACCACACTTGAAAAAGCAACAGCCGAAAGCAAATGGATGGAAGCCAAAAACCAGCTTCAAAACAATGAGGACGAAATCTATTTACAATTAAACCAACTGCGTTTATTGCTTTATACCCAGGAGGTGTTTGATGTTGATGCGAATACACCTGAGCTGCTTAATTTGGACGTACCTAACGATACAAACACAGCAACTACAAGTCCTTATGTAAAGTTCTTAAAACAGCAAATTACTCTTGCCGAAAAAGAGAAAAGATTAACAACCAATAGTTCAATGCCCGATTTTCGTTTGGGCTATTTTAATCAAAGTTTGTATGGTGTTCCATTAAACGATGCGGGTACATCACTAGCCGGTACAGGAAATCGTTTTCAAGGCTTTCTAGTTGGAGTTTCCTTTCCGGTTTGGTTTCGTCCGGATATTGCCAAAGCAAAGGCCCAAGCGGCTCAACTCAAAGCCACAACATTTTATGTAAAACAAGAGGAGTTAGCTATTCAGGCTCAATACAAACAGGCTGTTCAGCAATATGTAAGGGCACAAAGAAACTTAGCATACTATACCAATGCCGCGTTGCCTAATTCTCGCCTCATACAAAGCCAATCAGATAAAGCTTATCGATCGGGCGAAATAGGCTTTACCCAGCACTTGTTCAATTTGCAACAAGCACTTTCCATACTCGAAAACTATATTCAAACACAGCTTGAGTTCAATCAGGCCATTATCAATATTGAACGTTACACATCAAAATAAACAACATATGAAACGTTATATAACAGCATATATTTTGGGTTCGGCACTTTTGGTATCGTGCTCCAATAACCCAACAACAACCAACGAAACGACAGCTCCTGAAGAACAGCATACCTTGGTATCGCTTACGCAAGAAGAAATGACACTAGCAGGAATTGAAACAGGCAATATTGAAATAAAGGTAATAAGCAATACCGTTTTGGCCAGTGGTATGTTGGACGTCCCCCCAACCAACAAGGTAAGCATATCAGCACCCATGCAAGGGGTTGTAAAAAACACAAGTGTATTGCAAGGAACACATGTAATCAAAGGAGAGGTAATTGCTGAATTGCAACATGCGGATTATATTCAATTGCAGCAGGATTACCTCGATTTTGCCGGACAACTTGAGTATTTACAAGCGGAATACAAACGCCAAGGTGAATTAGCAAGTGAGCAAGTGAATGCACAAAAAACAGCGCAACAGGCTAAAGCAGCATACACAACCGTATTGGCAAAAACACAAGGGCTAAAAGCTAAGTTGCAATTAATTGGCATCGACCCGAAGCAACTAGAAAAAGACGGAATACAAACAGCTATCAAAATTAAATCTCCCATCAGCGGTTATGTAACCAAAGTAAATGTGAACCTGGGCTCTTATGTTACACCGGCCGAAATTATGTTTGTGATTGTAAATACCGAACATTTGCATGCTGAGCTCACCATTTTTGAAAAAGATATTATGCAAATAAAAGAAGGGCAAAAGGTGTTTTTTACCTTGGGTAATGAGGCAACGCAACGTACTGCTCACGTTCACTTAATTGGCCGCGAAATTCGCCCCGATAGGTCTGTTCAAATTCATTGTCATATTGACAAAGAAGACAAACAACTTATTCCTGGAACATACCTAAAGGCGCAAATTGAAACCACCAACGAACAAGCCCCAGCACTCCCCAATGAGGCCATTGTTGGTTATGAAGGAAAAGATTTTGTGTTTGTTCAAACGGCAACGTTAACATTTGAAATGGTTGGTATTGAAAAAGGAAACAGTGAAAATGGATTTACCACAATTGTTTCATCAGAAAAGCCACTAAACAAAGTAAAAATAGCAACAAAAGGAGCTTACAGCTTAATGGGTAAACTCAAAAATACCGAAGAGCTTTAGTTACTTATGGCTTGATTCAAAAAATCGATAAGCGGCTTCATTGTTTTACCTGATGTTATCAATTCTTTCATAAAGTATTTATCAAAAAGGGTTTTATCATCTACTTTGCGGTAGGCGATAAAACCTTTATGTTTTAGGTATTCCACTGCAGGGTTGTCAATATCGTATCCTTTTGGTGGTCGCACAAGTTTATCCCCCGAAAGGGAACCAAATTGAGCAACGAAGTTTTTATCTAAAACAATCTTATGAAAGGCGGCAAAATTATAATCAATCTCCTGCCTAATGGCAGCAAGTTTGTCGGGCATTGGCTGGTATGCCCCTCCGGCAATAAAACACTCTCCGGGTTGAATGTGTAGGTAGTATCCACAAAAATCAGATGCTTTTCCACCCGAACTTAAACTCATGCCAAAGTTATTTTTATACGGATCTTTATTCTTAGAAAAGCGCACATCGCGGTTAATTCTAAAAATACATTTTTTTGGGTCGAGTTCAAGCATAGCTGAATCAAAAGCGCCAAACGCCCTAATGCTCTCACCCACAAAATCTACCCACTCTTTGCGTAACGATTCGTATTCTTTTTTGTGAGTGTCAAACCAATCTTTGTTGTTGTTTTTGCTGAGCCGTGAAAGAAAATCAAGAAGGTGTTTAAAATCCATTTTTGCATTATTGATTAGCCAAAGTTATGCAAATGATTATTTTTGTTGCTTATTGGTTAATAAAGTTAATATGTTTATGAGTTGATAAGGCATAAACCCTTGCCAAGTAATAATCATTGTAATAACCCACTGCCGTATTAACTAATTAGACAGTCGGCCAATCACCTTATAACGAAAGAAAATGCACGATAGAGAAAGACCAAGTTTTGAAGACAGCAATAACGTAACCGTACAAAGATGTTTTTTTGCATATGAGTTTGCCCGTGATTTTGTAGCCGGAAAAAACACTGCCGATATTGGTTGTGCCGATGGCTACGGAACACAGTATTTGGCCGACTATACCAACACAACGGTTGGGGTTGATTACAGCGAAGCCACCCTTGTGGATGCGCGTAAAAAACATGCGGCTAAAACAAATTTAACGTTTAAATCGGGTAGTGTGCCACCTCTTCCTTTGGAAAGCGAAAGTATGGACGTTATTACCGCCTTTCAGTTTATCGAGCATATTGAAGACAGGCTGGGTTTTATAAAAGAAGCGTATCGTGTGTTAAAGCCGGGAGGCACTTTTTTATGTTCAACGCCAAACGCTAAAATGAGTATTGCGCGCAATCCTTTCCATGTTCACGAATACACGTTTAACGAAATGAAGCAGGAGATGGGAAAGGTGTTTCCCAACGCTCAAATAAAAGGGGTGCAAGGAAATAAAGCGGTCAATAAATATTACGAGGACAATGCAAAGTGGGCAAAAAAAATATTGAGATTAGATCCACTTGGTGTTCACAAAATGATTCCGGCAAGTTGGTTGGTTGTTCCATATAATTTCCTCACAACAATGATGCGTAAAAACCTTAAAGAGGAGAACAGTGATACGCTCAATATCAGCACCAAAGATTTCTTTTTAACAACGGAAAACCTAGATGAAACATGGGATATTTTTGTTGTAGCAAGAAAGGTTTGATACAATTCAAGAAGCTCGATTTAGGATGAAAAATTACCTAATGCTTTTCTTGTTGTTTTTTGGAATACAACTCACCGCACAACAGTCGATCACCGAATCACAAAAGATTGATCATCTTGTTTCGTTTGTTCGTAATTTAAGAGGGGCGATATTTATCCGTAATGGGAGCGAACACCCCCCAACGGATGCTGCCAATCATTTGCAAATGAAACGCGAAAAAGCAGGCGCTCGTATTAAAACAGCTAAAGATTTTGTAGAGAAAATTGGTACCAAATCAAGCATATCGGGTGATTTATATATAATTCGTTTTGCCAATGGAAAAGAGTTTCCGTGCCAAATGGTATTGTTTAACGAATTGAAAAAATTAGAGGGTGGAAGCGCAGCAAAAAAATAGCCAATCCAACAATTCTTTTGTTTGATAACGCAAAAGCAAACAAAGCCAAAGTCTTATCCAAACATTGCCCTATCGCCTATAAATTCAACTCACACGATTGGATTCACCGACAGTTTTAAGGTTCTCACCTATCTTTATATAATTCGCGCCTAAAGAGGTTTGGTGCTAATGTATTTACAATTAGGTTTGTGTTGAAATAGATATTAATATGAATGCACGATTTACCAAGGATAGAAGTTGCCAAGAGCAATGGAAACGATACGAACACAGTCCGATTGGCAAGGCCCTCGGTGGAATAATTTTGGTAGCGGTGGGTGCTACATTGATGGCTCGCCAAATGGGCGTGATATTTCCCGAATGGTTATTTAGTTGGCCTGTATTGCTTATTGTAATTGGTATTTATGTTGGTGCACGCCACATGTTTCGCAACCCGGGATGGGTTGTTTTAGTTGGCGTAGGCAGCGTTTTTCTTTTCGACCAAATTTATGTTGACGTAAACATAACCACTTTTTTTTGGCCGATGTTCATTATTGCCGTGGGGTTATTTATGATTTTTAAGCCACGTAGAAAACATAACCAAGGTGCTGACAGTTGGGAGGGTGTGCGTGTTGAAACAGAAGACGTAAGCGAGGATTTGATTGAAACGGTTTCTGTATTCGGAGGTGTTAAAAAAAACATACTCAGCAAAAATTTTAAAGGAGGGGAAATTACTTGTGTAATGGGCGGTGCCGAGATTAACCTGAGCCAAGCCGATATTCAAGGAAGGGTGGTGCTGGAAGTTACGCAGGTGCTAGGTGGAACCAAACTCATTATTCCTTCTAACTGGGATGTGCAGCCCGAGATGGTGGCCGTTTTGGGTGGAATTGAAGATAAGCGAAAGATGCAAGGAGTTGATACCACGGATAAAATTTTAGTTATACGCGGCACAACCGTTTTGGGCGGCATTGAAATCAAAAGTTATTAATACCCTACAATAATTACCACACTATGAAATGGTTTACAGCAAAAATCGTATTTGGCATACACCACTCTTCTCAAGAGGCCATTACTCAATACGATGAACAAATTAGGGCTATTCAAGCGCGCGATGAACATGAGGCGTTTCTGAAAGCGCGAATGTTAGGTGTAAGAGAGGAATATTCATTTACAAACGAAAACAACGAAGAGGTTGGTTGGCGATTTGTGGATGTTACCGATTTGGTTGAAATGGATGAATTAAAGGATGGTATGGAAATATATTCCCGCATTCACGAAACAGATTCACGTGAGCAATACATTCAATTTGTGCATGATAAGGCCCTTCAACTATCGATGCGAATGGGTCAACATGAAGTTCACAAACCAGCATATGCTTTGGCTGTATAAACAAAATGGCCGCTGTTGAAATAACACAAAAAAGAATTGCACGAACATATACCATCGTTTGGTTAACGTGGATTATTGTTCAGTCGTTCATACTCAGCTATATTGGCTTGGGTATGAAACAGGCTATTATTGATAGTGTTGTTAGCAATATTTTTACAGCCGGCTTGGGTATCATTTTATACAATATCCTTCAATATTACCAGCCCGAAAACGACAATTTTGTTTACCTGCGTTTGTGGGCTTTGTTTTTAGCTGTTGCCGATATAACCATTGTAAACGAGGTGCTTAAGTACATATATTATGATGATGAACAGTATCTAAAAGTATTACATCAATCACTTCCTATTAGGTTGTGTTTTGTGTTTTTAATGCTGGCAATTATTACATTGTTAACATGGGTTCAGTACTATTATATCAATGTGCAAGAAACGATGGAACGAAATGCCAATACCGAAACGATGGTACGCGAGGCTGAGCTCTCCAAGTTACGTCAGCAATTACAACCGCATTTCTTGTTTAATAGCTTAAATTCGATTAGTGCTCTGGCGGGTAGTAAACCCGAAGAGGCCCGTAAAATGATTCAACAACTCTCTGATTTTTTGAGAGGTACACTGAAGAAAGACGACCAACAATTGGTAACACTCAAAGAGGAGTTGCAACACCTTAATTTGTATCTCGAAATTGAAAAAGTGCGCTTTGGTCATAGGCTTAATACCGAAATTCACTGCGATGAATCGTTAAATGGACTCATATTGCCTTCTTTATTGTTGCAACCAATTGTAGAAAACGCCATTAAATTTGGATTGTACGATACCACAGATGATGTGCTGATTGAAATATACACCCGTTTAGAAAGAAACGAATTGGTAGTTGAGGTAAAAAACCCATTTGATCCAACAACCGCATCACCTAAAAAAGGAACAGGGTTTGGTTTAACCTCGGTACAGCGAAGGTTGTATTTATTATATGCCCGGAATAACTTAGTAAAAACCCAATCACAAGAAAAGCATTTCACCACCACTATACATATTCCCCAGTTATGATAAAAGTTGTTTTAATTGATGATGAACCATTAGCACGCTCGATTGTAGCAGAGTATCTTCAATCGTATTCTAATATCGAAATTGTGCAGGAGTGCGGAGATGGATTTGAAGGCATAAAGGCCATTGCGCAGCACCACCCTGATTTGATTTTTTTAGACGTACAAATGCCCAAAATTAATGGCTTTGAGATGTTAGAATTATTAGAAACACCTCCGGCAGTTATTTTTACTACTGCCTTCGATGAGTTTGCCATGCGCGCTTTCGAAACACATGCCATCGATTATTTGCTAAAACCATTTAGCAAAGAGCGTTTCGACAAAGCCATGGAGAAATGGATGAAACAAAAGGCTGCTCCGCAAAGTACCCAAGCGCTGATAGAGGCAGTATCTGCTCAACAAGAGGAACAACACCAGGTGGTCGTAAAAACGGGATCAAGTATTCGAATTATTCCGATCTCAGAGGTGTTGTATTTTGAAGCGTATGACGACTATGTGAAAATTCACACAAAGGATGGATACCATCTCAAGAAAAAAACCATGCAACACTTTGAGAACACCTTGGATGCGGCAATATTTGCGCGTGTACATCGGTCGTTTATCATACAAGTTGCACAAATCACCAGAATTGACTCAGCCGATGAAGTACTACTTAAAAATGGAGTACGTGTTCCATTGAGCCGTAAAGGTTATACTAAGCTAAAAGCTGTTTTGGGATTGTAGTTAGCGTATATTATAGTACGCGCACAATCCAACCAACGCAAAAAATAAAATCTCCTTGAGCCAAAAGCGTTTATTACTAATAAAGTAGGACGCAATTACAATACTAAATGGTATACTCAGGTAAAATAGTGCGTATATAAAATTTGTGTTTTCAATAACCAAACCCAAGGCGCCAAACAAAAAGAGCAAGCCAACACTTTGTAAAATCCTGCGTGTTTTAACCTTATTTCTAAAAAAGTTTAATTGCAAATTGATGGCCGCGATGATGAGTAAAGGAATAAGAATAGCAGCCGGAAAAAGTAAATCATAACCACCAAACGCAGAGGTTAACAGCGTGCGTTGCAAACTGCGTTGTGTAAACTCCATTACAGACGCCAAATTGTTGTTCAAATAAAACACAACAGCTGCAAAGTATAATGGTATCGTTATGCCTAAAACGGAAAGTATAAGGTACCTAAAATTAAACGAGGTGAAAATAACAACACTTATTAGAATAAACGGGAGAAACACGGCTACATCATAATTAAACAAAAGAGCCAAACCCAAATAAACGCCCGTGTCCAACACAATTAGTAAAGGATTTGGTGATTCGTACAAAAAGCACAAACGCTGAAACATCAATATGATAAACGTGTTTGAAATGAGCTGAGGAGTTAGTTCTGCTTGTTGAGGATATAAGCTATTGATGAGAATAAAAAACAAACCAGGCAAAAAGGTATCACGAAACAAAATGCTGTGCTGCACAACAATATAATTTAAAAATATAGCTTGTATAATTAACAGCACCGCAGCTATTACATAACTCAAGAACAAGTAATTGGGAAATGTTTGGATAAACGTAAAAACGGTGTTTGCTAACGGTGCTGTTTGGATAAATGTGTATGGATGCGGCCACAAAAACACAGGCAACTTAAGAGCTGTAGCAAGCAGTATAAGCAACAAGGCAGCAAGAGGAGTATTCTGTCGGAATAAATTAAGCAAAGTAATAGTTGATTAGTACGTAAGTTTCATCAAAGTAAACCGTCTATCTTTAAGTGTGCAAATTAATGATGAATTGGAATCAATTTGTTTTGATTCTGATGGTATTAACGAAACATAATAACTGAGCGCTTTAATCAAAATTTTCGTATCGAGTTGCCCAATTGGGTTGATGGTGCTGAGCAAAACATCACTCTCTTCGCCCGTATCGGCATTATAGGCAAATGCTAATTTATCTTTGGTATTCATTAAAACGAATGACGAATAATAACCGCCATCATTAGTGCTTACCTGTTTCTTTTTGATAAAATCGGAGAACTGGGTTTGCCCTTCGTTATTTTTAGAAAGCACAATAATCTCATCGTAGTTGTATGATGTTCGCGAGGAAGTTTGCGGAAACCCATTTGCATAGTATGTATAGGTTTGCCGCGTTTCATAATACTTTTCGGCCACAATAATACAACCACCATCACTCCGCGCAATCAGTTTTCTGATGTACAAATCGGTAAGGGTTAAACCAGTTTCATTAAGCATGGTTGAAATAACTTTACTCGTAAAGTATGGGCTCAGTGGTTCATAATATTTGTATTGCAACAAGGTTGTGCCTAAATCAATACTATAGGTAAAAGAGCCCAAAACTTTAGTTGATGCATCATTTGAGTAGAAGCCCGCAACACACAGCGTTTTTTTATAATTGTTTACAACCAAACCAATATCATTTATGAAAGCGGAATCTTGATCAATTGCATATTCAAGGGTTTTGCCTAAAGTTTTGTAATAACCATATACATAAAAGTCGCGCTTTTCTTTTTCCTTGCGCTTTCTTGCACTTTCCTTCGGAAAATCAGCGAGGGCAAACGCGTTCCCTTCATTATCACACTCAAAGCCCGAAACAATAATATCTTCAACCGAAAAACCTAAATTAATAGCCTGTGTGTAAAGGGTATTAAAGGCTGCGTCAAAACCAATAATACGCATCACAGCAGTATTTTTATCGGCCCCTGCTGTATAAAACAACATTGCCGAAAACTCTTTATTGGCACTTTGTTGAACCAATATTTCATTGTTACTTTTATAAGTAGCATCATCAATTTGCGCCAATAATTTGCGCTGCCGCGAAGTTTGCAAGAGTGCATTTACTTTGGTAGCGTATATTTCATATTTTTTCAAACTATCGTTGCGTTCCGAGTTAATTACCGTAACGCCATCATCTTGTAGCAATACCTTTTCAATGTTAGAACTGTTGGATTGATTGATCTCTATGCTATTTTCGAGTGCGAGGTTGCTCTTGTATTTCTCTAAAATCACATCTTTGGTAAATTCAGCATTTTTGCCACGCAACAGGTAAATCCCCGATGCGTTTTGACCTAAAACTTTTGTGTAACTTGTTTTGGATTTTACTTTTTGTTGGTTGCTCCACTCTACAATTTGGGCATTAAGGGATGCCATGCATAAAAATAGCGCGAATAATATGAGGGTTGCTTGTTTTACCATTACTTTGCAGTACAAAGTAATTCAGATTACCCTACACAACAAAACAGTTGCAGGTATTGCACATAAATAAATATTACTAGGCGATTTGCATACTTATAAAACAGGAAGGATTAAATGGCACAACAATTAGGATTTGATACCAAAAAGAAGCAAGAAAAAGCCATATTGGTTGGCGTTATTACTCAAAATCAAAAGCAGGAAAAAGCTGAGGAATATTTGGAGGAGCTAGCGTTTTTAACACTAACGGCAGGAGCCCGTGTGGTAAAACGTTTTTTGCAACGATTAACTCATCCCGATAGGAAAACGTATATCGGTTCGGGCAAGTTGGAAGAAGTAGGAGAATTTGTGCGCGCCCAGGAAATTGATATCGTGATTTTTGATGATGAGCTTTCGCCCTCACAATTGCGCAACTTAGAAATGGCACTTAAGTGCAAAATTTTGGATCGCAGTAATTTAATTCTAGATATTTTTGCTACGCGTGCTCGCACAGCCCAAGCAAAGTATCAGGTAGAGTTGGCGCAATCGCAATATTTATTACCTCGCCTTACCCGCATGTGGACACACTTAAGCAAACAAAAAGGAGGAATTGGAATGAAGGGGCCGGGTGAAACGGAAATTGAAACCGATAGAAGGATTTTACGTGATAATATATCAAAGCTCAAACAACGCTTAACGGATATTGATAAACAAAGTGTAACCCGCAGAAAAAACCGAGATGATAAAGCGCGTGTGGCATTAGTAGGATATACCAATGTTGGCAAAAGCACCCTGCTCAATTTGTTAAGCAAAAGTGAAGTGTTGGCAGAAGATAAGCTGTTTGCAACGCTCGACTCTACGGTGCGCAAAGTTGTTATTGGAGATGTTCCCTTTTTATTAACTGACACGGTAGGGTTTATTCGGAAGCTTCCACATCAGTTGATTGAATGCTTTAAAAGCACGCTAGACGAAATTCGCGAAGCCGATATTTTACTGCATATTGTAGATGTTTCGCACCCAAACTTTGAAGAACAAATAGACGTAGTAAACCGAACACTTTTAGAGTTGAAGGTAAACGATAAGCCCATTATTTTAGTGTTCAACAAAATTGATCAATTACAAGAACCACTCGTACAACATATAGATGATGATGATATTCAAGAGGAAATTCCATATATCCAACGGCTCAAAAACACTTGGATTGCCAAGGAAAACGCTCCTGTTATTTTCATTTCTGCATCCAACAAAACAAATATTGATGAGCTAAAACAAATGTTGTTGGAAAAAATTAAGCCGCTCATGAAAGCCGCTTATTAAGGTATGTTGTGCAACAAGGTTTAGTAAAACCTTGGGCAACTTATAGCCGCTCCACGAAAGGCTCTACCCAAACCATACGGCCATAATCTATACGTTAAGGTAACTCCTCCTATTGCATAAATATCGGTTATAAAATTAAGTTTTCCGCGTTGCGTACCCCCAGAACTATTTATTCCCCCAACGCTTCTATCCAGCATAATTTTGGCATCTTCCGAAGGTAAAGTTGCCGGGTTTGCATAGCGCGAATCTCCGGCAATATCATCCAAGTGTGAGGTTGTTGTGAAGCGAATACCTATATCAAACCCCAACTGCCAGTTTCTATTTAAATAATAACGAATGCCTGCACCGATTGGAAAAGCTATTGCTATTGGCGAATATGTGCTTCCGTCAAGCTTTAGGGGGCGCAAATTGACTGGATTACCCGTTATGGGGTGAATGGCTTTGGGCTCGAAATAAAACAACCCCAATCCACCGTATACATAAGGAATTGCCCTGTTTACAATTCTTCGTGCTTTGTTATAGTCCAATATTAAATTGTATTCCACCACTCCCGATAGCTCAAATAAATCAGCATAAAACGCCAAGTTTCTTGATTCTTGAAAGGCACTTTTCTTATCTACCAAGTTAGAGTCAGCAGCACCAATTCGGGCGTACATAAAATTGGCCCTGAAACAGGTTCGTTTGTTGAGGTGCTTTCGAAGAAAAACCCCTCCTGCCGGGCCAATTGTTTGAGTTTGGATTCGATTGGTGTTCACAATATCTCCATAGTAATATGAACCACCTAGCAATAATCCGATTTCGGTTTTTTGAGCATAACTGTTTGCGGCAATAATTGTCGGAATACAAAACAAGAAAACCTTTACAAACAGATTCATGGTGTTATTTTAATGGTAGAATAAGCGCAACAAATAAACAGATTTATTAATGAATAAGCTACTAAAAAAGTTTAATCATACAATAGCAAATGGTTAACACCTGCTGCAATTGTTTTTGAACCGGAAATACCCAAGCCAATCGAAACAACATTGCATAAGTGTTTGATTAGCATTTATATATGCTTATTATGTTCAACCCCTAAAAAAAGCCCCAATTTGTGGGTGTCTTTTTTTATTTTGCGAACTTTTAACAGCATATACATCTCATGGAATACGACCCGATAAAAAAAGACTTAGGAACCGTTTTTAACTCATCACTCTTTTTGCGCAAGTTGTTTTACAAGCTGCTTGATTTACTGTTGCTGCGCACTTGGCATATTCATCGTGAGCTCAGAGCATGGCCAAAATTTCATGATTCGTTTCAAATGTTGGATGCAGGTTCGGGGTTTGGACAATATTCGTTTTACATTGCCAATAAAAATAAGAATTGCAACATTACCGCAGTTGATGTAAAAGATGATCAAATTGCCGATTGTAATAACTTCTTTGCTAAATGCGGCATCAACAATGTTACGTTCAGCGTAGGCGATCTTACCCAACCGCATGCTACTAATGCCTATGATTTGGTGTTGTGTGTGGATGTGATGGAGCATATTTTGGAGGATGTTGATGTATTCACACACTTCCACAGGAGCATGAAAGCTGGCGCAATGTTGCTTATTTCTACTCCAAGTGATCAAGGAGGAAGCAATGCTGATGAACACGGAGAGTCATTTATTGGAGAGCACGTAAGAGATGGATACCCTGTTGAGGAAATGCGTGAAAAACTTAAAAAGGCAGGATTCGACAAAGCAGAAATTTTATATTCATATGGAGCACCCGGCAAAATTGCTTGGAAGCTTTCAATGAAATATCCGATGAGCATGTTAAATGCAACGAAGCTGTTTTTTGTGATTCTTCCTTTCTATTATATCGTTACCTATCCGTTTGCCTACATATTAAACTGGGTTGATACATATTCAACACACAAAACCGGAACGGGTTTAATTGTTAAAGCTTGGAAGTAAGTTCGTTGGCTAATCTGTGATTGAGTGCAAAATCAACAAATCGCATTATCAGCCAATTACTTTATTACCTTTATCAAACATGAATCTGCCCTTTAACATAGCGAAACGATATTTTTTTTCCCGCAAGGGTGGTGGTTCTTTCAGTTTAATTTCCATTCTTTCCGTCATTTCGTTGCTCGGATATATTGTTGGTGCGGCTGCGCTTATTGTTGTACTTTCTGTTTTTAATGGATTTGAGGGCCTTTTTATGGGCATGTATAATACGTTTGATGCCGATATGCAAATTACCGCAGCACAAGGAAAAACGTTTGAAGCAACAACTTTAAAGATTGCGAATATTAAAGCCATTAAAGGCGTTGAAAAGGTTTCGTTTGTGCTTGAGGAAGATGTTTTACTCAAGTATGGAGAAAGACAGAATTTGGCAACTGTTAAGGGTGTTGACGAACAGTTTGTTTCGCTTACTGGTATGGATAGTTCCATTGTTGCCGGAACATTATTGTTAGAGGATAGCGACAAAAATTTTGCAATAGTTGGACAGGGTGTTGCCTATCAACTTTCAATTGACCCAAATGATATTTTTGAAGGATTACAGGTTTATGTACCCAATAGGGAAGAGGTAGACATATTAAATCCAACCAGCGCTTTTTCACGCAAAACGATTTTGCCTATTGGTGTTTTTAGTGTGCAAGAAGAGGTTGATAATAAATATGTTGTTGTACCCATTCGTTTTTTGCATGAGCTTCTCAATCGCCCTAACGAGTACTCCTCTCTGGAATTAAAACTTGCAAAGGAAGCAGATATGGATAATATAAAGGAGGAGCTTCAGCACATTTGTGGAGCATCGTTTACTGTAAAAAACCGCTTTGAACAACGCGAGGCTTTTTATAAAGTCATGAAGTCGGAAAAACTTATCAGCTATTTTATTTTATTCTTCATTTTATTGATTGCCGCGGGTAACACCATAGGCTCGCTTTATATTCTTGTTATCGAAAAAAAGCGCGATTTGGAATTGCTTGGGGCAATGGGATTAACGAGTAATCAGGCACGTTTTGTTTTTACATGGCAAGGTGTAATAATGGCTTTTGTTGGTGGAACAATTGGCCTTTTTTTGGGAGTATTGTTATGCTATTTTCAGCACGAGTATGGGTTTATTCGATTAGACCAGGCAGCATCGTTTTCCTTTAATTCATACCCCGTTGATGTGCGCTGGGTTGATGTAGTGTTGGTGTTTTTTACGGTAGTGTTTTTGGGAATAATTACGTCTATTTATCCGGCATACAAAGCCAAACAGCTTATCCGTTAGTTTCTTCTTTTTTCTTTTTAGCCTGAGCTCTTACATTGTTAAAGATTGGAATCGCAGTTATCACCACAAACGCAATCACAATATAGTTGATGTAGTCGAGCGCATTGGGAAATAAGCTTCCAACATAATACCCCGATGTAACCACAACGGCAGGCCACAAAATGGCCCCAAGAATATTATACAAAAAGAAAATCTTGTGATCTATTTTAACAATGCCGGCAAGTATGGGTGCAAAGGTGCGAACAATCGGTAAAAACCGCCCCATGATAAGCGCAATGCCTCCGTATTTTTTGTAAAAATCCTCAGCAGTATAGATGTATTGCTTCTTAAAAAAAAGGGTATCGGGCCTTGTGTACAAAGCTTGTCCGGTTTTGTAACCAAAGTAATACCCTATATAATAACCTATAAAAGAGGCAGCAGAAATTCCTGCCAGCAATTCAGCTAAATCAACATCCAACACATCTTTAAAACACAATAACCCCGCGGTAAATAACAGCGAATCTCCGGGTAAAAAGAACCCAAAAAAAACACCGTTCTCTATCAATACGATAATTAGAATGAGGGCTATTCCGCCATATCTAATGAGCTCTTCCGGTTGAAATAAATCCCAAAAACTATCCAATGTGTTGTGTGCTTGTTTGGGTAAACATATAGAATGTGCGCTTATTTAGCAAATGCAGTGAATTAATCTTCGCTGGGTTTTTCTTTCTTCTTAATCTCTTCAAATACCTTTTCCATGTGAAAAACATAATCCAAGCTATCGTCTAAAATAAATGTTAACTCAGGAATTACACGAACTTGTTTCCGTATTTTTAAAGCCAACTCGTGACGAATGGCTTTTTTCTGAAACTCAAGTACAGACATCATTTGCTCGTTATCTTTACTGTTGAGCAAACTCACAAATACCTTCGCAAATCCTAAATCGGGAGAAACCTCAACTTTGCTAATGGTGATAAACGCATTGTTAAACATTACCGATCGGTTTTGTTGAAAGATGTCGGCTAATTCTTTTTGAATAACCTTGCCGAATTTTTCCTGTCTTATACTCATGGTGCAAATATCTGTAAATGGTTTAGATTATTTTTAGATATTTGTTGCATACACCTATTGCCGGCCGAACCGAAATGAAAGGATTTTTTAAGCTCATCAGTTATGTAGCACCATATAAAGCTTACGCTTTTCTGAATGTGCTATTCAATTTATTATCAATTGTGTTTGAGCTCTTCTCTATTTCGTTGCTTATGCCATTCTTAAACATATTGTTTAAACCCAACGAATTGATTTTGGTGAAGCCAGAACTTTCTCCCAATTTTAATTCACTATACGGTATTCTTAAATATTATATATCACAAATAATCATGCAGCATGGTCCCGAGTCGGGACTCATCTTTATCAGCGTGCTTATTGTTATTATGATTTTCCTGAAGAATGTTTGTAGGTATATGGCATTGTTTTTTATGGTGCCTCTGCGCAACTGGATTGTTAGAGATTTACGTAACCAATTGTACCAGCGCGTACTTATTTTACCTCTTTCTTATTTCTCTTCTGAACGAAAAGGCGATTTAATTACCCGCATGAGTAGTGATGCGCAAGAGTTAGAGTATTCCATTATGAGTTCTTTTGAGGCTATGTTTAAAGAGCCGCTCACTGTTATCATTTCATTGTCTGTTCTTATTTGGATGAGCCCGTTGCTTACCATGATTGTGTTTTTATGCATGCCTATTATTCTTATTTTCTTAGGAAGGGTAACTCGAAAACTAAAGCGACAAGCCAGGCGTGGGCAAGATAAACTGGATACGTTAGTTTCTCTTTTTGAAGAAACATTAATGGGCGTGCGTATTATAAAAGCTTTTAATGCGCAAGATTTTTTAAACCGAAGATTTAAACAACAAAACAGCCAATATACAAACGTATATATTCAAGGAAACCGCTTGTTGGATGCAGCATCGCCCATTTCCGAAACACTTACCGTTGCTATTCTTGCCTTTATTTTGTGGTTTGGTGGTAGGATGGTGTTGAGTGGCCAAGGAAATGTTACGGCCGATATGTTTATAGGTTTTGTGGCTATTTTTACACAGCTTATTCCGCCAATTAAAGCCTTTTCAACAGCATTTGGGCGCATGCAAAAAGGGCTGATATCTTTAGGCAGAATTGAAGAGGTATTGCATAGCGAAGAAAAAATTGTTGAGGTTGCCAATGCCAAACAATTGCCCTCATTTGGCCAAACAATTGAATTTAAAAATGTAAGTTTTTCCTACCGTGATGAACCGGTATTGAAGAATATTAACTTGAGGATTGAAAAGGGTAAGACGGTTGCGTTGGTAGGGCCTTCTGGTGCTGGAAAATCAACCCTTACCGATCTTATTCCGCGTTTTTATGACCCAACAGAAGGAAAAGTTTTAATAGATGGAATAGATATTCGCGAATACAAAATTTTGGATCTGCGCCAACAAATGGGTATGGTATCACAAGAATCCATTTTGTTTAATGATTCGATTTTTAACAATATTGCGTTTGGTCAGGTAAACGCTTCAGCAGAAGGGGTTGAAAACTCTGCTCGTGTAGCCAATGCCTATGATTTTATTAAAGAAACAGACAATGGTTTTCAAACCAATATTGGCGACCGAGGCAACAAACTCAGTGGAGGACAAAAACAACGTATAAGCATTGCTCGTGCGGTAAACAAAAACCCGGAAATATTAATTTTAGACGAAGCCACATCGGCTCTCGATACAACCTCTGAACGCCTTGTTCAAGATGCCCTGTCAAACGTAATGAAAGGCCGCACAACGGTTGTGATTGCGCATCGTTTAAGTACCATTATTAATGCCGATTTAATTGTGGTGCTGGATAAGGGACAGATTGTTCAACAAGGAAGCCATCAAGAATTGCTGAAGCAAGAAGGACTCTATAAAGAGTTACACGACATGCAAAAGCTTGGGTCTTTATAGTGGTTTGTTCCTTAGCGCCCTGCTTAAAACGTTCATGGTTGATGGTTCATGGAATTAGCCCTACCACTGTGAACTCAGCCCAATAATTCCTACCCCCCCCCGATTCGCACAACAAAAAGCACGTATTCAAAACTTATTTCACAATAAAACGTACATAAAGGTGTATGCGCAATAATGTGCATTTTCAAGTAAACCGTGATGGCATCTGTTAAACAAAAAACGCTTCGCTTAATATTGGGAGATCAACTCAATATCAAACACTCTTGGTACACAAAAGTAGATGAGTCGGTAACGTATGTGTTAATGGAAATAAGAAGTGAAACAGATTATGCTAAACACCATATTCAAAAGGTATTAGGCTTTTTTGGAGCCATGCAGCAGTTTGCGCAAACCCTCAAGCAACAAAAACACAACGTCATTTATATTCATCTGAATGATAAAAACAACACGCACAGCTTCGCTCAAAATTGTTCATGGCTTATTTCAACCCATGGGTTCACACATTTTGAATACCAATTACCCGATGAATATAGGGTTGATGAACACTTAAAACAGTTTGCCGATACTTTAACCATTTCTGCAAAGGTGTTTGACACGGAGCATTTTTTCAGCAAGAGGGATGAACTTAAAGAGTTGTTTGATGGAAAAAAAAGCTACCTAATGGAAACCTTTTACAGACACATGCGCAAAAAGCATGATGTGCTCATAGAGGATAACGGAAAACCGCTAATGGGCAAGTGGAATTTTGATGAAGACAATCGTCAAAAATTACCGAAAGCGCATAAACCGGTTTCCCCTAAGCTTTTTCAAAATGACCTGAGCAACATTGAAAAGGAAATAACCAAGGCGGGCGTAACCACAATTGGAAAGGTAGACAGTGCACATTTTTTGTGGCCCATAAATAGAGAACAATCATTAGAATTGCTTGAGTTTTTTGTTGCTCATTGCTTACCTCTTTTTGGCACCTTTCAGGATGCAATGGCACCAAACGAATGGTCTATTTACCACTCTCGCCTTTCTTTTTCGTTAAATATTAAACTCATTTCTCCTAAGGAAGTAGTGGACAAAGCCATAGAGAACTACAATAAACATCCTTACAAAATTGCCTTTCATCAATTAGAAGGTTTTGTGCGCCAAATCATTGGTTGGCGCGAATATATGCGCGGAATTTATTGGCTCAAAATGCCGGAGTACGCTAACCTTAATTATTTTAATCATTCGGAGAAATTACCCAATTGGTACTGGACAGGCAAAACCAATATGAATTGTTTGAAACAGGCCATTCATCAATCTCTTGAGTTTGCATACGCTCATCACATCCAACGACTAATGATTACCGGCAATTTTGCTTTGCTGGCCGGAGTAAACCCGGATGAAGTGGATGCTTGGTATTTGGGAATTTATATAGATGCGTTGGAGTGGGTTGAAATTACCAATACACGTGGTATGAGTCAATTTGCCGATGGCGGCATTGTGGGCACAAAACCATATGTAAGCTCGGCTACTTATATTCATAAGATGAGTTCGTATTGTACCGGTTGTTATTATGATAAAGCGAAAAAAACAGGAGACAAAGCTTGTCCGTTTAACAGCTTATACTGGAATTTTTATAGCCGCCACGAAGACAAGCTTGCTAAAAATCCCCGCATTGGTATGATGTATAATGTTTGGAACAAAATGGCACCTCAAGCAAAAGCCGAGTTATTAGAACAGGCAGATTATTACCTCACACACATAAACGAGTTATAAATGAAAAGGAGTATTGTTTGGTTTAAAACAGATTTGCGCTTGCACGATAATGAAACTTTGGTGCAAGCAATTGCACAAAGTGATGAAGTGATCCCTGTTTTTTGTATAGATGAATCTCATTTTCGCACAACAGAATTTGGGTTTGTTAAAATGGGAAAGTTTCGCACACAATTTTTGTTAGAATCATTAAACGACCTTGACAAAAACCTCAGAGCAATTGGTTCGGGATTGTGCTTGGTGAGCGGAAAACCTGAGGTTGAAATTTCTAAGCTTGTTATCAAGCATGGAGTGCAAAAAGTATTTGCAAAAAAAGAAGTGGCATACGAGGAACTACAAACCCAAGCTGCAGTTGAAACAGCGTTGGAACAGCACAATTGTGTGCTCGAAACATTTAGCACAAGTACCTTATACCATGCACAAGATTTACCCTTTCCATTAAAAGATATACCCGATGTGTTTACGCGATTCAGAAAAAATATTGAGGTCGAATCAACCATTCGTGATGTGTTTGTTGAGCCTAGCGTTATTAATTCACCAGAAATAGAACCGCTTCAATTACCCACTATTTCAGGACTAGGGTTGGAAGAGGTTGTTCCTGATAGCCGTGCTTCGATTATTTTTAATGGAGGCGAATCGGAGGGTAAAAAAAGGCTAGATACATACCTGTTCGAAACGCAATCCATTTCTTCATATAAAGAAACCCGCAATAGTTTAGTGGGAGAAAATTATTCGTCAAAGTTTTCAGCTTGGTTAGCGTTAGGCTGCCTTTCTGCTCGCCAAATTTATCATGAAATTAAACGGTATGAAGAAGAGGTTGGCGCAAATGAATCTACCTATTGGTTAGTATTTGAGCTCTTGTGGCGCGACTATTTTCGCTTTATGATGAAAAAACATAAGCACAGTTTTTTTATGCAACAAGGAATTAAAGCAGCTGGAAAAACCATAATAGAGCACAACCCCATACTTTTTAACAATTGGATAAACGGAAAAACAGGAAACGATTTTATTGATGCCAATATGCTTGAGCTCAAACTCACCGGGTTTATGAGTAACCGAGGGCGACAAAATGTTGCGAGCTATTTATGTCATCAACTCAAACTCGATTGGCGTTGGGGTGCGGCTTATTTTGAGCAACAACTAATTGATTATGACGTATGCAGCAATTGGGGTAACTGGGCCTATTTGGCAGGTGTGGGAAATGATCCGCGCGGAAGTAGGGTCTTTAACACCGAAAAGCAAGCAGACGAATATGACAAAAACAAGTTGTACCGGGCAATGTGGCTAAACAAGTGCGAATAGTAGTGTTATTTTATTTAAATGTTTGCCAAATGAAAACAAACCGCTTACATAAATTTAACGTGATTTTCAGTTCAGGCACAAGGTTTTGAACCATATTTGCTTTAACCTTGCATGGTTAATACAACACCGTACATGAAAAAATTATTTCTACTTACATTCATTCTGCCCTATTTTATTCATGCCCAAACAACATTGCCCACCTCTTGGAGTTTTGTAAATCCATCACCATCTGGTGCAAGCACGGGATCTGCCTCAAATCCTCCTGTTACTTATACCAACAAAACAGGCTGGTCAACCAAGTTAGATGCATCGGTTACGGGAACTACGCCATTTGTTTATGCAACTGGTTCGGACGGTTCGGCAGCATGCAGGTTGGATGGCGAAGGGGAATATGTGCAAATATGGTTTGCCGAAAAACCAGGTCAATTAAGTTATTCCATCAGAGGAACAGCGATCTCTCCCAATCCACCATTTACAGGAAGTTTCAAGATTCAAAGTTCTGTTGATGGAAATACATGGACGGATGTAAAAGATTATACTTCTATGTCGAGTTCATTTGTGAGAGATTCGGTTGCTATTCCATCAACGGCTCGTTATGCGCGCTTTTTCTATGCAACTAAAGTAGCTGGTTCCAACGTAGCATTAGATAATATTATATTGGCGAAACCAGCACCAAGCAATGCCGCAACTATTGAAGTAAGAACGGGTGGCAAAACCCTTGCAAATGGTGTAACACATATCAACGGCAAAACCGTAAGCACACCATTTACTATCCAAAATCTAGGTTTGGTAAACTCGTTAACCATTTCATCTATTACCATTACTGGTGATGGGGCCGCTGATTATTCGATCAGCAACGCACCAACCAGTGTTGCCGCAGGGTCATCTGAAACTTTTAACCTGAATTTCGCACCTGCATCATTAGGAAGTAGTCGAGCAACTATTACCATCAACAGTAATGATGCCGATAATGGCACATTTATAATCAACCTATACGGCATCGGAGGAAACTTTGCAACCGAACCGGCTATACAACCCAGCAACTTATCGTTTACCAATGTGAGAGCTTACACGTTTAATATTGGGTTTAAACATCCAACACAAAAACCAGAAGGGTACATTGTTTTGCGTAAACAAGGAAGTCGGGTAAACGAAACTCCTGTTGATGGTGTAACATATAATCGCGGTGATTACATTGGCGGCAATCAAGTTGCATATATCGGAACCGATACATCCTTTAAGCCATCAAACCTTATTGCCAATTCAACCTATTATTTTAAAGTATTTTCATTTAATGGACCTGCTGGTTTTGAAAACTATTTAACCACCAATCCACTATCAGGCAACACCACAACGTTAACCGGAAATCCTGGTTCATACTATGCGGGCATTAACTCAACAGCCAGCAACTTTGTGGGTGCCTTAAGCGCAAAAGTTGCTCCGCACGATACCGTATTTTATGGCAACTACACAGCGACTCTTATTAATAATTTTTACACCCGCGATACTGTTGGTGGGAAAAAAGTAGTGAACTGCGTGTATACGGATATTCCGTATGTATATGATGAGCCATTTATATGGTGGGGAAACACGTCTGGTGGAGCCCTAACTCGTGAGCACACCTTTCCACAAAGCTGGATGCCAACCCGAAGCACACCAACATGGCCAAATGCTGCTAACGGAAGGGAGTTTCAGGAGTTTAATGATTTGCACCACTTGTTCCCTGCCGATCAGATTGCTGGAAATAATGTTCGCTCTAATAATCCTTTAGGCGAAGTGGTTACGGTTACCTCACAAAACGGTTTGGGTAAGTTGGGTAAAGATGCAAGTGGAAGAACAGTTTATGAACCCAAAGATAGCCACAAAGGTGATGCCGCACGTGCTCTGTTTTACATGTGTATTGCCTACAACGGAATTAGCCAAAACAACTGGTCATTAGGTGCTATTACTGCTGCAGTTCAAAATGATTCAATACTCAAAAAATGGCATTTCCAAGATTTACCCGATGCTTATGAAATTGCCCGTAACGAGTATATAGCCTCCGTGCAAAAAAACAGAAACCCATTTATTGACAGTGTAAACTTTGTATGCCGAATTAACTTTAACAACCTTTCATGGATTGCAAATCCTACTAATTGCGGTGTGGCTGAGCAACCTTCGTTAACCATTACTTCTCCGGTTGGTGGTGAAAAATGGCTCATTGCTAATGGCGCAGCTGATATTACCTGGAATAGTACCTTGGTTGATTCTGTTTCTATCGACTTGCTTATTGCTGATACGTTATACAAAAACCTAGCAAGAGTTCCGGCATCGACCAAGGGGTTGCTCAATGTAAACACGGAAGGTTTGCCACCAACAGATAAAGCAAAAATTAGATTATCGGCCACTAATATTTCGTTGCAATCTACAAGCCCAAACTACTTTACACTTGAAAAAACCAATGGATTAAACAACCTGCTTAATACAAATGTATTGACACTGTATCCAAACCCATCAACTGGATTGGTAACCATTGACATCAAAGACATATCTATTAAGTCGGCAACTCTAACTGTTACCGATATTGCAGGAAAAGTTATATTAGATAAAACTATGCAATCATCTACTAAGTTGGAGTTAGGTAAACAAGGAATTTACTTCGTGAAACTGCAAACTGAAAATGGTTCGGTGGTGAAAAAACTCATCATCGAATAATCCATTCTTTATTTAACAATCAAAACGCTTTCTGAACGCAACGGAAAGCGTTTTTTGTTTACTTTCGTGTGTATGGAAACAGCGAATACACATCAAACCCTCCTATTCCCAACCGATGCCATTGACCTATATAACTGTATAATGAATGCTCGGATTCATAGTTCTTTTACTGGTGATGAGGCTATTATTGAAGATAAAGAAGGAACGGACTTTAGTGCTTTTGGTGGATACATTACCGGAAAAAACGTTGTGCTTGAGCGTGGTAAAAAGATTATACAAACATGGAGGGGAGAAGAAGAAGGTTGGCCAGAAAGCCATTTTTCGGAAGTGGTATTTGTTTTAAAGGATATTGAAGGAGGGTGCGAATTGGATTTTTTTCACACCGGTATTCCCGCGCACAAAGCAGCGGCAATTGAAAATGGTTGGACAGAATATTATTGGGAACCACTCAGGATATATTTAAATCGATAACTGCAAAAAAATAACCCAAAACAGCGATTAACTATTTTGGGTTACCTTATTAGTGTATAGATGAAAGAATTATAACGGCTACTCTTTTTAAGCAACTGTTACCTCACTTCCGCATTCAAATTCCACAGAATAAAACTCCACATATCGGCAGCATCTTCAATTAATTTGGTGGTTGGTTTTCCGGCTCCGTGTCCTGCTTTGCTATCAATGCGAATAAGCGTTGGGTTGCCATCCTTTTGTTGCTTGCTTTGCAATTCGGCAGCAAACTTAAATGAGTGTGCCGGTACTACACGGTCGTCATGGTCGGCTGTCATAATCATGGTTGCCGGATAGTTAACGCCCTCTTTTACATTGTGCAGTGGAGAGTATTTGATTAAGTAGTCAAACTGTTCTTTTTTCTCGCTACTGCCGTATTCAACCGCCCAGCCCCAGCCAATGGTAAACTTATGATATTTTAACATGTCGAGCACACCCACGGCAGGTATGGCTACTTTAAACAATTCGGGGCGTTGTGTCATACATGCGCCTACAAGCAGTCCGCCATTGCTACCCCCATGAATAGCTAACTTAGACGAAGAAGTATATTTTTCGCTAATTAAAAACTCGGCTGCCGAAATAAAATCATCAAACACATTTTGTTTTTTCTCTAACATACCTGCCTTGTGCCAATCCTCTCCGTACTCTCCACCGCCCCGTAAACTGGCAATTGCATATACTCCGCCATTCTCGAGGAACATAATGCGTGATACACTGAATGATGGAGTAAGTGAGACGTTAAAACCTCCGTAACCATAAAGTAGTGTTGGTTTCGTTCCATCAAGTACCAAGCCCTTTTTATGCATAATAAACATTGGCACTTTTGTTCCGTCCTTTGAAGTATAAAATACTTGCTTGGTTTCAAAATCAGCGGCATTAAAGTTCACTTCTGTTTTTCGGAACAATTCAGATTTTCCGGTTGTTAAATCATACTTGTAAATTTCTCCCGGATTGGTGAATGAGGTAAACGTATAAAACGTTTCGGTATCTTCTTTTTTACCGTAAATACCACTTGCTGTTCCAATGCCCGGAAGTTGAATTTCTGTTTTTCCTGTTCCATCAGCATTCAGTTTATACAAACGAGTGCTGGCATCTTTCAGATAACTGGCAAACAATTTACCACCCCAGTAGCTTACACCTTCCAGCAAATCATCGCTGGCCGGAATAATCGTTTTCCAGTTGGCCTCGGCTGGTTGAGCCGGATTTACTTCAATGAGCCTATACTTGGCAGCTTCTTTATCGGTAGTTGCTAAAATATTTTCGCCTACATTATCTACGATGCTGTAGTTGTTTTCGAACCCTTTAAACAATACGCGAAACTGTTTATCATTTTTGCTAAGATCTTTAATAAGAATTTCATTCCCGCTGGTTCCTTCACTGATATTGATATACATAAAACGCTCATCTTCTGTAATACCTGCGTTGAAATAACGCAACGGATGAGCTTTATCTTCATACACCAACACGTCATTTGCTTGATCCTGCCCGATGGTGTGATAATAAATTTTCATGTATTCATTCTGGTTGCTAAACTCTTTTCCCTTTTTCGGCTCATCATAACGGCTATAATAAAATCCGTTTTTATACCAGGTGGCACCACTAAATTTTACCCATTTAATAAGGTCGGTGGTTTTTTGTTTGGTGGCAACATCCATCACAAAAACCTCATTCCAGTCGCTACCACTTTGTGCAATACCTACGGCACAATATTTATGGTCTTTGCTAAACGTAAAGCTTGCCAGCGAAACTGTTCCGTCACTGCTGAGCTTATTGGGATCCAAAAACACCTCCGGTTCTCCGTTTAACCCCTTTTGGCGATACAAAATACTTTGGTTCTCAAGACCAATATTTTTAAAAAAGTAATACCATTCTCCTTCTTTGAATGGTGAACTGTATTTGGGGAAATTCCAGATTTCGGTAAGGCGTTTCTTGATTTGCTCGCGATACGGAATTTGTTCCAAGTAATTTGTTGTTACCTTATTTTGTTCTTTAACCCACTGTATTACTTCGGTAGCGGTATCGTTTTCCAACCACTGGTATGGGTCGGCTACTTTGGTTCCAAAATAATCATCTACTACATCTCCTTTGTGTGTATTGGGGTAGGATAATACTGTTAGCTTTTTCTGTTCCATTTGTTTGCTGCCGCACGCTGCTATAAATAGCCCTGCGATATAAAGATATTTTTTCATGTTCTTTAAAATATATCAACAAATATAAAGGTACAGTTCAAATGATAGAAACCGTTTATAAAAAAATCAACCTACATGTTTAAATGATCTGTGCTGTTATGTTTAAGCAAAGAAAAGTATCCATTAACATATTCAAGTTGGTATAAACATAAATTTACGTGCGGAAAATCGTCCATTTGAGTAAGGGGTATATTAAGCAATAAACACAAAAAGCTTTTCATGGCACGCCCATGCATGCATATCAATATATTTTTGGCTTCATTCTCAACAATAGAATGAAACACTTTTTTCTGACGCTGCTGCATTTCTAAAGGACTTTCACCATTGGGTATTTTGGCATCCAACTCACCCGCGTTCCACTTATGAATCATTTGCCAATAGAGTGCACGTTGTTCAAGTGTTTGAGGTTTGCCTTCAAAATCGCCCCAACTAATCTCGTTCAATTCGGGCATCACAACATGTTGAATCCCCTTTTGTAAAAAGCCGGCTACACTTTGTTGCGAACGTTTAAGTGCTGAAGTGTATACCAAATCAAATGGAAAACGCTGATACATATCAAAAAACTGTTGCGCTTGTTTGGTGCCGGTTTCGTTTAAATCGTTATCAACGCCACTGCCCTGTACAATATTGAGTTTATTGTATTCTGTTTCTCCATGACGAATGATGAATATTTGTTTAGCGGGCATATCAAAAAATTGCTTTAACGTATTAATTATTTTATTCTTAAATTATACTTTGTGCAAATAAGCAAAAAGGAATGGAACGCATAAAAAAATATACTTTTAAATGGTTATTACCAACACAAAAAATGAAACACTCATAAACGCAAAGCCTATTAACCCATAAAACCCCAACACGAAAAATCCATAACAATTTTATAGTGCTCTTAACCGGTTCTCCCGCATAATGCGGGACAAGCTGTTCAACCGGAGTTTATCTCATTAGGGTAATTGTTTTTATTGGCATTTCGATGATTTTCAATTCCTGGCTTGGCCTCCGGCCACCACGAAACTCTAGCTGTTACAAGCTGGCCTAATGTCCACCGTCATTGTCAAGTCTTGTCCAGTATAGGTTTTCGCTGTTTCTGACCAATCATTAAAGTGTCGGCTGTGGGTGGCGAAAAAATTAAAACACTGAAGGGAGGGAAGAAAAAAATTGAATTTGTCTTGGCGTGGTGCAGGCATACTCTTTTGCAAGCTTTGGCTCGTGGGCTGGCTTGTGTGGCTTGCAAATGTGTATGACTGCTGCGTTGGCATTTCCTATTTCTTTATTTGTTTGTCAATGATTATTTGAATATAAAATTGTCGTTGCTCTTTTTGAAACAATATGTGATTTGAATTAAAGTCCTCCATGCTTTCTTGTCCTTTCCAATGTGTCAATTGGTTGTAAGGTGTATTTGAAATGATGAATGAATTTAGTTCAATATTTGGGTCGTTTAGTTTAGGTTGTATTGTGGTCTTAATTGATTTATGTAATTGAATTTTTGGGTCTGTCAAACCTTGAATTTGTCTTAGTCCTTTTGGGTCGATGAATGAAACGTATTGCTTGTCGCCAATTACAAGCCATAAGATAAAGTCAGGAAAGAAATTGTTTGCTTCAAAAAATCCAATTCCTTTTTTACTCATGTTACGCAATAAGTAAAGTTGTTTGTCTTTGAAAAATTCAGTGTTGTTATCGAAGTATAGTTTCAAGTCTTCTACTAAGTCCCGTTCACCTTTATTTAAAGGAACTGGTTGAATTCTAATTACTTCTTCATATCTGCCTTTGTCAATGTAAATCAAAGGTTGATACAGATGAAGATTCGCATATAAAGCTTCAAAGTCATTGTCGATTTTAAAGTTTTCTTGAAATTCTTTTTTGCGAACAATCTCTTTTAGTTCCTTCAATTTTCCAATTAAGCGGTCTTCTGTTTTCTTTACCAAGAAATTGTATTCTGCTTCAAAATTTGGGTTGTTGCTATCTAGTATTGCAACTTCAATTTTATCACTGTAGAATTTGTTTTTTTGATAATTGTAAAGTCTTTCAATAAACGATTTCAATAATGAAAGAGCCAACTCATGCCAAAGTTTTACTTTACTGTAATCATTTATTTCTAGTTCCGTTGAAGGAATTTGTAATGTGTACCAATCGGGGCTTAAAAGAATGTCTTTTAATGCTTCAACTGATAAATTTACATTGTACCAACTGCGTTCGTTTTTAAATTTCTGAATATCAAAATATATTCTGTTCCAATCTAGGAATGCGATATGTAGGTTTTCTAGTTTTCCTTCTTCAATAGCAACAACGGTGGTTACATTGGTTAGCTTAGAACTTTTTAATACCTGTACTTTCGGATACCAATCTATCAGAACGGGAGGGACTTTTTCAGAAATAACCGCATCAACTAAAACATCACGTTTAAAATTTGAACCATCTTTAACCCGAATGTATTTTAGTTTTTTTTCTGACAAGTCTGAAATGGTTGGCAGAATATCAACTGTGATTTTTTCAAAGTCTGAATCGGTTGGCAAACCTTCTTCTTCAAGGTAATCTTTAAACTGTTGCATGTAGTCTGCACGTAAACCAAAAATGTTCAAGGTTTCTAAAATAGGCAACACTTCTGGAATATAAGCAGGTCGTAAACTTGCATCTAATGCTGTGCTACGCTTCAATGAAAACTTGTAGCCTTTTAAACGAACACCTCTACCAAATAATTGAATGATTTCTGAACCTTCACCTCTTCCAATATTTAATAAACCCATTGTACTAACACGCCAACTGCTCCAGCCTTCTGAAAACTTTTTTGAACCTATCAGTACATTTACTTTACTGCCTTTGCTATTGATGTCGTGAAATAGGGAAGTAGAAAAATCCTTTTCATCAACCAACATTTTATGTGCTTCGCAAATCTTCAACAAGCCTTTGTCATCACCAACATTTATTACACCAAAGTAATCAGCGTTTCCTATACGTAATCCTATTTCGCCATCTTGACCTTTCAAATTGTCAATATGCAAAGAAGCACCCGCAACTTCTGAGTTGAATACTTCTTTTAAAACATCCTGATAAACAGTCTTTGCGGTTCTACCTGATTTGCGAATTTCTTTAAATGCATTTCTGAAAATGGAATGACCCATTTCGTTGTTTAATCCATCTTTAGAATCTAGCAACAGTTTAATTCTTTCAATTGATTGACCATCATTTTTAACAAACGATTCTAAGAACTTCAAAACCTCTACTACATCAGAAGCGGTTTCTTTGCTGATGCTTTTGGTTACTTTACCACCAACAAAAATCGCTAACGGTTTATCAATCAAAAATGGTTCAATCTCTTTTCCATTTTCTTTAAACACCAATAATTGCTCATAAAAAGAAAGTAAACTGGCTGTTAAGTAGAGTACAACTCTTTCTTCCTTTCCTGCTTCGTGCCATTGCTCATTTAGGTTCAGAATTTGATAATCTTTTCCATAACCATCATTGTAAAAATAACGGTAAGAATAATCAAACAAGGTGGCTTTACCATATTCATCAATTAAGGTTTTTTGTTTAGCACCAGATAAGGCATGAACAGCTTGCCCAAAAGTTGCTGAATATTCGAATGAAAAGCCTGATTCGCATAAACGATTTCTTTTGTCTTTCCATTCAGTACCACCTGCACCTCTGTGTCCTTCATCAACTAATACCAAATTGTTACCTTCAAAGGCTTCAACAGCTACTGTTTTATTTCCACTTGTTTCTTCTAGTTTGTGAATGTCAATTATTTCAATTTTTTGACCTGCGAATAATGAACCACCAGTTTTATCGAACAATTCCGCTTCCATTCCTGATTGAGCAAACTCTTTCAGGTGTTGTTTGGATAAGCCTTCATTAGGAGTGAGGACAATTATTCGATTTAGACCTTTCTCTAAATTATGCGTTTTCAGATAATACCGATACTGCAAAATATTGATATGCATTAGTAATGTTTTACCTGATCCTGTTGCATTCCAATAAGCTAATTTATTTAAATCATTTACGTTGTTTTCAAGTTTGAAAGTTGATATAGCTTTAAAATCATTGCCGTTTCTACCATGATTAAATTCGAGAAACGTATTTAACTCCGATTGTAAGGCTGTTTTATCTGAAAAGTATTTATCTAAATAAATTTCTGTGAATAACAAAGCCATGTATTGGAAGTACTTCCATTTTATGGGTTCATTGCGTTTCTCAGAAATGGTTTGTGTGTGTGAAAATATATTTTGGTCGTACTGCAACAACAATTCTTTTGGCAAATTGGCATTGCTGTAAAACCTTGCCACTAAAGCATGATGAAAATGCGAAATATTATTTTCGTCATATCCTTCCAATGATGAATCTTTTAAATCTATTGATAACGCTTCCAAGTCCGTTACGCCAAACAGATTTAGGATGTATTTATTGAGGACGAGTGATGAACTGAGTTTTGCCATTAAATGCTTTCTAGTTTTGTAACCCAATCATTGAAATGAGGACATGCCTGTCGAAGAAAAGGAAGTCCAATTTTCTCGGCAGTTGTAACACCTGCGGTTGTCTTCTGCTTCTTATAATGAGGTAAATATTTGATAATTCTTTTTGAAGGTGCACCTTGTGGTGTTTCATTTATTTCTTCCGGATTCATGCCATTAATCTCAGCTTTTAAACCTTCCACTTCTTGTGCCTTATCGGTATAAAAAGTAAGCAGTGCATCTGGCTTAGAAAGCAGTAATGCTTCGTATTCGTGAAGTTGAACATACGGAATGAAGTTTTGGTACTGCATTCGGTTATTCATTTTATCTTGTAGCAGCAAAACCTTATTTTTTCCACTTTGTTGATTTATTACTTCTTCATCGTAAACTGTATTTCCACCTATTGGAAAGGCATATAAATCAACCATAACTGAAATAAAAACATTTTCATCATATTGATAGCGGGAAATCAATCTTCTGAGGTGATTTTCAATCAAGTCAAAATTACTTCCGCCACCGCCAATGCCCAACTTTCTATTTGTTAGCCATTGCTGTGCTTCTATATGAATACCCTTTTGGATAAAATCATTGTAAAGAACTTTTCTTAAGAAACGTTCTTCAGTTTCTCCCTCTACTACTATAAACAGTTTTTTCATGGCTTGCCTCCTATTATGTTTTGATGCCATAAATCAGAAAGGCTATAAGTACCAATCCATTCTGTCAAATCTTCATTTACTAATCTTTTGAAGGTTGATTTCCTGCCCTCACGTGCAACTACAACAATATCTTCTGGCTCAAATTCATTGAGCATATCAGCATCTTGAGTAGCAATAAAAATTTGGCAATGTTCCGATGCTCCTTGTATTAATTCGCAAATAGTTTTTACAGCTGATGGATGCAAACCTAACTCAGGTTCATCTAAAAACATAACAGCGGGTAACCGTTCAGGTGGTAAACAAAGTAAAGTAACCAATGCCATTGCCCTCAACATTCCGTCACTGGCTTGTGTGGCTACAAAAGTCACTGGGGAGCCTTTTTCCTTCCACCGTAAATAGGTTTTACCGTATTGGTCAATCAATACAAAATCATCAAAAAATGGAATAATTTGCTGAATTATTGTTATGATCTTTTGATAAATGGCAGGTTGATTCGTGCTCAATTCATTTAAAACTGCGGATAAATTTCTACCATCTTCTTCCAAAAACCAGTTATTTTCTATAGCAGCTTTATTGTTCCGAATGGGTGAATTAAAAGTAGTATTGTGAAATTGATAGGTTATCAATTGTTGTAACATTCTCTTTACTGTTCCTTGTGTTTTGCCTGTAGATTCAGCATTTATTAACGCAGATTCCTTATGGCCTGAACCTAGGTCATACCAAACTCTTTCTCCTTTAAATCCAGCAGGAGAATACCTGAATTGCTCTTCAGTATAAACAAATGTATCGGCAGAAGCATGAGAAAGTCTAAACTTGTATTCATTTAAGCCAGTTGAAGTTTTAAGATTTATTGCTCCTGTAATTTGTGGCGATGTTTCAGGTCCATCAAAAAGAAATGCTGATGCACCTCCATGAAGCCCAGTATAATCTGCAAGATTTCCAGTGCCACTTAGCATATTGGATAAGAATTTAAAGAAGCCAATAAAATTGGATTTTCCAGCTCCATTTTGTCCAATGAATACGTTGATGGAACGTGGAGCAAAGGACGGCATTGACTGAATGCTCTTGAATCCCTTTATAACTATGTTTTGTATTTCTATTTTTTTCATTTCATTATATTTTAATTCTGTTCAAACATTCTCTTTCCAAACTCTTCTTCAATCAACACCACTTTCCAGCGTTCATCGCCTGTTTTTAGGTTTTCTACATTGTTATCGCCATTTACGTAGATGCGGTCGTATTCGCTATCGAGTGGGTTGTATTTGCTTTTTTCGAGGAACTGGTTCAATGCGGTGCTATTGTGTTGGGTGCAATCTCGCCACACCACCAAAATACTTTCGCCTGCCAAGTTCTTACCTGTAACTACTACATAGCCTTCTTTGGGCGTGGCATAGCTTTCTACTACCAAACCTATCAGGTAATTGAATGTCTCCACCAAATCTACTTTGGTGGGTTGCAGCTCGTTGTTTTTGGTAATGTTTAAGTGGCAGTTAAACGGATTGACAAACCATTCTAAATTGAGCAAACTATCTTTGGCTTCTACATCCAACATATAATTGAGCATATAGCCCTCTTTAAAAGTGGGGTTCATTTCTAAAGCCAATTCTTGTATCTTTGTTTGCTTTAAAGCTAAGTTGTTCAATGTGTCTTCATAGCTCTCCAAACGCATATATTTAAAGCAATGGCTGATGCCTTCTCGGCTTAATGGTTTACCATCTTTCCAGTCTTTGCTGTAAATAATTTTAACTACTCTAGCTTTTGTAATTCTATCGAAATAGTCGCCCATTTCACAAAGAATAAATTTTGCCAGAATTCCATCTCTATTTTTCTTTATTACAGCGTGGGCAGTAGTGCCTGATCCACTGAAATAATCGATTATTAGCTCATTAGATTTTGTACTTTGCTGAATAATTTCTTCTAAAAGGTTTGAAGGCTTTGGTGTCTCAAAATTTTTGTGACCTAAAATGTTTTCAAGTTCTTTAGTTGCATTTGTAGCTGTATCTAACTCATCCCAGATTGTTCCGATTGTTTTTGAATCTTCTTTTACTTCTTCCCAATATCTTTTCCATTGTGGTTTTGTGTTTCCTTTAACTCCAAAGAAAATTCTTCCTTCTGAAATTAAAGACGGAACGTCCTCTTCAAAAACTGTCCAATGCCTTCCTTTTGGTGGATAGTATTCTTCATTTGTGTTCGGATTGACAATTGGGAAAAAACTTGTCCTCTCTCTGACTCCTGGGGCATCTAAAGGTGATACTTTCCATTTACCTTTTATGTCATTATCAGGATTTTCGAACTCACTTTCAATTAAAGGCTGCCCATATAGCTCCATTTTTGATTTGTTCTTACTATATAGAGTAATGTAGTTATGAGATAATGAAACATCTATATCATTTTGCTTAGACTTACGAGAGTTCCAAATTATATTAGCTTTAAAGTTTGAAGGATTAAAAATGGAATCGCAGAGTAATTTTAAATTGAATAACTCATTATCATCAATTGTACAGAAAAAAAGCCCATTCTTATTTAGAAAGGAATAGGAATTTAGCACCCTATCATACATCATTGAAATCCAGCTTGAATCAGAAAATCCATCTTTGTAAATAAATTTTCCAGTGTTTCTATCATTTTCCGTATTGTATGGAGGGTCAATAAATATGGTTTTTGCAGTTTCTTTATAACGAGCCTCGATCAATTTCAATGCTTGATAATTATCCGCATTAATCAATAACCCATTACACTGCTCATCAAATTTTTCAATGCTCCCAATCAATTTCCATTTAAACGTTTCAGAAAAGAAAGCCGTATCTAAAACCAAGAATTGGTTTTGGTTTAAAAAGTCAAGCGTTAAAGGGTTTGAAAAACCTACTTTGTTTTCGGGGAACAAACCACCTGCTGCCTGTGTTTTTATTTCATCAATGGCAAATAGTTTTATCCATTCTTGTATTTGTGCATCATTACTAATAATTTCAGAATACAAATCTTTTGGCACACGGTCAAGCGTAATGCAATAGTTACATTCCACTACCATTTTCTTTTTAAGCCAAAGTTTCTTTTGGAAGTTTTCTAATTGGGCAAGGAAGGTGATAATTTTTTCGCCAATCTTTTTAATGGCTTTTATCTTGCTCAGTTGCTTTAAAAATTCCTGTTCGTCACGGGTGTTCAGGTCATCAATAAACAGTACTTCGTTTTTAATATAGAAATCAAGTTCACGGGTTAAGAAGCCACCCAAATCTTTGTGGATGAAATAATCAAAGGTATTTCGGGCTGTATAATCTAAAAGGTGTTTTTGCAGCAAGCTGCGTTGCTTGTCTTTTTCGGTTGGTCGCAAACTCAACAAGTCTGTAAAGTCTTGTGGTATTTGGGTTTTCACCGCATCAAAAGCTTGTTCTAACAAATCCTTTTGTGTTACTTTTTTGTCGGCAGGTTCGTATGTGAAATAAATTTTAAATTCATCGCCAATAGTTTCGCAAACCTTTTTGACCCCACCCCGACCCTCCCCTGTAGGAGAGGGAGAAAAAAGTGCAAATCGTCTTTCTTTATCCCCTTGTGTTTTGTTGTTGTTTTGTTCGGTGCTGGCTTCAATCAATTCAAAAGCCACCGTTTTGCCATTGGCTAACTTAAAGCGATATACTTTAAAATACTCACTGGTTTTAATGTAATACTGGTCGGCATTTGCCCAATGTAGTTTTACTTCTTCGCCTTCGTAGGGTATGGCATACACATCTTTTTTGTACCTGCGCATACTGATGAAATCACCATTGTCGAAATAGCGTTTAAAGAAATTTGCCAATAAAGAAAAAACTTCATTTTCAATTGCAGTTAAATCGCCAGCACGCAGATATTGTGCTTTAAGTTCCTTGACTTGTGGTAACTCTTCAGGATTTGAATTGCCATACTTTCTAGCTGTTTCAATTTCAATATCCATTTGTCTTTTAATTCCTTCGGCATCCAAAGCTTGACTGCTTTTGAGAATTTCCTTTACCTGTGGTACTAAATCCACTTCCAAAAACTGTTCAATGTCTTTACGCTTTTGGTTCATGATTCGGTAAATACCAAAATCAAGTTCCGCCTTGTCAAGCATGAATATTTCTTTGAGAGTATTGATGAGTTTTATATAATTCGTCATTGACCTTTGATTTTCAGTGATTGGATTGATTGAGTTGATTCCTTGAATTTTGGATTTATCAACCGTCTGTATTCTAAACTTTTTGCTCCAAAATTGATGAGCATTCCTATTTCTAAATTGTAGGCTTCTAAATAGTTGATTGCTTGAGAAAGATGGACGTCTTCTGTTTTGGTAAGTGCTTTTAATTCAACAGAAATGACACCTTCTACCAAAAAATCCACTCTCCTTGTTCCTATTTGTTCTTCTTTATAAAAAATGGGCATTTCGTGTTCTCGGCTAAAACACAAGCCTTGTAAGCTCATTTCTTTATCTAATGCCCGTTGATATATCACTTCTTGAAATCCATTGCCTAAAATCTTGTGAACCTCCATTGAAGCTCCAATTATTTTGGCTGTTATTTCAGAGTATTTGTATTCCGTTTTAATCATTACTAATCATTTAATCAATTTAATCACAGGTTCAGACAAGTTTCCAGTTAATAGTAAATAAATGGGTCTTGCTTATTTCCTGTTTCATTCGTTTTTGAATATCGCTAATCATCTTGTCTCTCATTTCGGCAATTTCGTCTTCCACAATAAATATTTCTTGCCGTTGTTTTTTTTGTTTTCTCGATTCGTCTTGCAATTGTTCTTGAATTTTTAGTTGACTTGTTGGGTCAACTGTTTTCTGTGCTTCACGGTTTAGTTCTTTTATTTTGGCTTTGGTTTCTTTAATGGCTAATTCTGCCGCATTCATTCTGTCCTCCGCCCATTTGGTTAGCTTCTCTGTTTCAAATTTCAAATAGTTATTATCTCTTTCAGATAATGTTTTAAGCAATGCATCCAAATAGGTTTCACCTGATTTCAATACCAAGGTTTCATCCACTTCTTTAGAATTTTCGGAAGCATTTTTTGCAGGTAACGTGAGCAATCGTTTTGCCTGGTCTTCTGTAAGCGTTATTCCATTATTGGCAATTCCATAAGCCATCAGATAATCGGAAGACTCAAAAGAATCAACACTCACAGCCATCACACTTAACCAACCTTGTTGTCCTTTCAATTCATCTAAAATGGCAACATTCCCTTTGTAGCCTGTTAAATCAAAAGTCAAAGAAGCGGGTTGCAATTGCTTTTCTTTTACCTTTTCTAATACAGTTTGTGCCAATGGATGCCCCATTCTGTAAACATGGGCTTCTGTATTTGGCTTTCCGAGTTTAAACGATTCTGTTGGGAAGGTTGCATTTGGGTAAGGTTGTTTTTTGAGTTGAAAACTCAAATCCTTATCGTTGAATTTAGCAGTTCCGTTCAATTCAAATTTAGTAACAGCCCAAAGCCATTGCTCGTATTTATTAATGTATTCTTTGCTTTCAGAAAGTCTGATTTTTAGTTTATCCAATACTTCATCATCAAAATTCGCCAATAGCGTTTCCCTTGTTGAAAGCATTTTGCTACTAATCTGCTCGTCTAATTCCTTTTGAAGCAAATCAAACTGATCAATAATTTCTTTTTCACTTCTGTATTTCTGATAGATTTCAGCAATGCGTTTTTCAAAATCAACACCTGATTCAATGCTACCTAATACATCATCACTTGCTCCAAACACACCGCTGAATAATTTAAACTTTTCATCAAGCAATTGAAACACCCGAATATCAGCCGCATTTTTTACGTTGAGAAAATTTACAACTACCACATCAAACTTTTGTCCGTAACGGTGGCAACGTCCAATTCTTTGTTCAATCCGTTGCGGATTCCAAGGCAAGTCATAATTAATTAGCAAAGAGCAAAACTGCAAGTTGATTCCTTCGGCTGCTGCTTCGGTTGCAATCATGATGGTTGCTTCATTTCTAAAATATTCTACCAATGCAGCTCGTTTATCAGCACTTGGCGAACCAGTTACTTTGTCTGTTCCTTTGTTTTGGCTAAGCCAACTTTTGTAAACTTTATTAGAAGTTTCATCTGTATTCGAACCATTGAACAATACAATTTTATTTGGGTAGTGTTCGCTTAATAAATTGAAAAGATAGTTTTGAGTTCTTGTAGATTCAGTAAAAATGATTGCCTTTTGATTGGCTTGCTTATCCATTTTAGCAAAGCCTTCTTTCAATGCCGTTAAAAGGTTATCACCTTTTGTATTGTGTTTAATGGATTCGGCTAAGTCTCGATATTTTTCCAGTTCAACTATTTCTTTTCGAATGGATTCAAAGTCAATTTCGGTAAGCTTTTTATCTTCTGTATTTTCTTCTTCGTCCCATTCTTCTGATTGTTCTTCAAACAATTCATAGTCCTCCGAAATTTCTTCGGGCACATTTAGAACTTCATTGTCTTTGATTACCTGATTCAGTTTTTTAATCAAACTATTTAATGTTCCGGCAATGGCAAATGAAGATGAAGCCAAAAGTTTACGCAAAATCAATGTCATTAAATGCCTTTGTCCTGCGGGCAAAGCATAAAGTAATTCCCTTTGCAAATAATCGCTTACATCTTCATACAGTTTTTGTTCATCATTTGATGGTTCAAACTTTATGGTAAGCGGAATTCTATTTGTGTAACGAATGTATTCTTGAACTTGTCTGCGAAGATTTCTAATACAAACTGACTTTAGTCTGTCCCGTAAATCCTGATAATTTTCTCCGTCAACTGTTCTCAGGAATTGGCTTCTGAAACTTTTGATGTCGCCAAATGTATGTTCATCAATTATGCTGACCAAACCATACAATTCAAGCAATGAATTTTGAAGTGGTGTTGCTGTAAGCAATGCTTTTCTTGAATGTGATAAGGCTTCTTTGATTGCGTTACCAATTTTGTTGGTTGGCTTATACACATTGCGTAAGCGATGGGCTTCATCAATTACAGCCAAATCCCAAGAAACCAATTGCATTAAATCCGCTTTTGCTCTGGCAAACTGATAAGAGCAGATAACAATTTTGTTTTGCTCGAAAGGGTTTTTATTTCCAGACTTTTTGAAGTCTTTAAAATTCTTGTTTTCTAATATTGTTGATTCAAGAAAGAATTTATCCAATAATTCCTGACTCCATTGCTTTCTTAAATTAGCAGGGCAAATAATTAATAATTTCTTTCTTCTTTCAGCCCAAAGTTGAGAAAGTAAAATTCCTGCTTCAATTGTTTTGCCTAAACCAACTTCATCGGCAAGTATTGCACCTTTTGAAAGTGGCGATTTAAAAGCAAAAAGAGCCGCTTCCACTTGGTGTGGATTCAAATCAACTTGTGCATCCATCAAGGCTACGTTAAACTTTTCGCTACTTCCCGAAGGAAAGCGTCTAGTTAATTCGTAAGCAATGTATTTTGCCTGATATAGAGTTAATTCGTTCACTTCTCTTTTACATTATTTAGAACCATTTCTAATGCTTGTATTGAATACTTTTCATTTTCTACTAATTGCAAAACTTTGTCGGCTAACCAAATTGGCAACAACTCATTTTCAGTTACACTATAAAGTTTGGCTAACTTTTTTAAATGTTTTCTACTCACAGGCTTTTCGTTATGCTCCATCTTGCTGATGTAAGCAGTGTCAACCTGCAAGTCAGCAGCAACTTGTCTTTGCACAAGTCCTTTAGCCTCCCGTAATTCTTTTAATTTTTCGCCTAGCATTATATACCTGTTTTGGTCTTGTCCTAAAAAGGACAAATATAGAATAATAAAACTAATCTGTCGTGGTGCGGTTGGAAAATTTTGCTCTTTTGATTTTGCGAAGGGTCGGCTTGTGTGTCGGGCAAAACCAAATGTGCTAAATGTGCGACTGGCTTTTTACACTGACCGATAACTCGCTTATTTTGAGTATTAGGCAAAAACCCAAGTTTGTATTAATTAAGATACCTGTATTGACAAAATTGTTAAAAGCCGATACATTTTTAATATACAACAAGGATTTTGAACACAAAGCATTTTATTTGAATAACATAAGGTTAAAATTGTCACATATCTGTTATGGTTCCTCTGAATTCCGCTTTCTTTGTATTCTTAACAGTTATCTATGAGTATTTTTACCGGTAATATTGATTTGCACAAAATAAATGATCGCAACAAAAACACGTTGTGCGAGTGGATTGGTATTGAAGTTATTGAATTTGGTGATGATTACCTCAAAGCCAAAATGCCTATCGACCATCGTACTGTGCAGCCTTTGCGTATAGTAAATGGCGGAGCCTACTGCGTGCTTGCCGAAAGCATTGGAAGTACTGCCGCGAATTTGTGTTTGGATAGAGAAAAATCTGTTGCTGTTGGTTTGGATATTAATGCCAACCATATTCGATCGGCTCACGAAGGAAATGGCTATGTATATGGAATAGCTAAACCTATTCATTTGGGGCGCACCACTCAGGTATGGGAAATTCGCATTACCGATGAACACGACAAACTTTGTTGCATCAGTCGTTTAACCATGGCTGTAATTGAATTAAAAAAAGATGAACGAAACTTTAATTCGCCAAAGGTTTAACCAAGCCGCTGCACACAAGCTCAATTTCGCAGCCGTGCGTTTGCCCGATAGCAGCGAGGTACACTTTTTATACAGCGCAACACAGCCACAATTACTCAAAGTGGAATTGCTTGCTGCTGGTGGTCCGCAGTTTATTTGTTCACCATACAGTGCCGGAAACCTGGGTTATATCCTGAATGCCGATACCTATTATGTAAACGAAAAATTAGTGATGGGTTCCGCATTGGATGAACCGATGGAAGAACATTCGTTCGTGTTTGAGCAACAAGCGCATAACTTTTTTGCCGATCAATCCTTTTACGAAAACTACGTTCAACAAGGTGTTGCTACCATTCAAAAAAACAAACTTGATAAGATTGTTGCTGCGAGGTGTGAAGCTGTTACCTTGCCTAAAACCTTTGATGCTGCTAAGTTTTTTACACAACTAACGGAGTCCTATCCGCATGCTTGCGTATACTTTTTTTACCTGCACGAGTTGGGAAGCTGGTGCGGAGCTACTCCCGAAAAACTGCTAACAGTAGAAAAAGGAGTTTTGCAAACGGTGGCTTTAGCCGGCACATTGGCTGTAGATTCAACAGCCGAATGGACCGACAAAGAACATGACGAGCAAAACATGACTGAATTTTTTATTGAAGAATCATTTCGGGAATTAAAACTAACTGGCTTTCGAAAAACAGAAGTAGAAACCATTGATGCAGGAGCTATTAAACACCTGCGCAGCACCATTAGTTGGAAGCCGAAACCTGATGTACTCAAACAAAAGTTTAGCAAGTTATTGGGCGCTTTAAACCCAACACCTGCGGTATGTGGATTGCCTCAATTTGAATCTTCTATTTTTATTTCTAAAAATGAAAATTTGGAACGTAGGTTTTACAGTGGATTTATTGGCTTACTAAAGCCCAATGAAACACATTTGTATGTGAATTTACGGTGCATGGAATTGGGAGCAGATACAGCGTTATTGTATGCTGGTGCAGGTATTACCGAAGATTCGAACCCTAAAGCGGAGTGGGAAGAGACTAAACGTAAAATGGAAACGTTGGGCGCATTGTTATAAGAGAAAGTGTATTTTTTAGTTAGGACGTAACAGATTTTTTTACTTTTGGATAAAAGCACATATGAAAACACCACTTTTCTTGCTTCTCACATTTTTAGGTTTTTCTTACTCAAGTTTAGTTAAAACGTAACGGGTAGGTAAGAATTTGGAATGCAGGTTTATTCCAACAAATACGACTTTGAACAATCAGAACTGAAACAAACCCTTACAAGCGGAATGCAAGTAAAAAGAGTTTTTGGAAAAAATCACATGGTGAGATTAGGTTTCCAGCGCAATGAAAAGACTGAATCTTTTGCTTTTTTAGATAATAATTTAGCAGCCTTTGGGAGTTCTTATTCTGCACATAAACACACAGATGTGAAGGTGGGTATTGAACGAGTTTGGCATTGGGGTAATTTTTCACCTTTCACATATACAGATTTTTGGTATCGACACGAATCGCAATGCGGCTCATTTATTGGCACTAATGGTATTGTAGGAGGAATATATTATTACAATGGCTTAAATCGCATCAACTACTTAGGAGTGAGCTCAGGTATTGGTTTAAAATACAATCCATTCTCGTTTCTTTATGTAAGTATCGAGTCTGGTTTCTCGGCACATTCTTCAATTATGATGGGGCCAAATAATCGGTTAAACTCTTTTGTGAATCTAGTTAATACATTTACCGTTGGGGTTCGTTTTTAAAAAAACTCAATCATTTTCAGCGGCATCTTTGCCTTTCTTTTGTTTTTTTCCATCAATCACCATCACAATCTCTCCCTTAACCGGTTTGGCTTCAAAATGTGCAATCAACTCATCAACGGTACCGTTTTGGGTTTCTTCAAACATCTTGGTGAGTTCCCTGGAAACAGAGGCCTGCCTGTCGCCCCCAAAAAAATCTTTTAATTGATGTAAACATTTCACCAACCGATGGGGTGATTCATATAGAATGATGGTACGCTCTTCTTCGGCAAGCTTTTTAAGCATAGTTTGGCGGCCTTTTTTCTCGGGTAAAAATCCTTCAAAACAAAAACTATCGCTGGGTAATCCGCTTTTGACTAGTGCCGGAACAAAAGCAGTTGCACCCGGTAAACATTCTATTTTAATATTATTGCGCAAACATTCCCTTACCAATAAAAATCCCGGATCACTAATAGCAGGAGTTCCTGCATCGCTCACCAAGGCAAGGTTTTTTCCGTTTTCAAGCATCGTAATAAACCGCTGCAATTCTCGGTGTTCATTGTGCATATGATAGGGAATCAACGTTTTTTCAATTTCGTAATGTTTTAATAATTTGATAGATTGACGTGTATCTTCAGCCAAAATAGCATCTACTTCTTTAAGTATGCGCAATGCCCTAAGTGTAATATCCTCAAGGTTTCCAATGGGTGTAGGGACTAAATATAACAAACCAGCCATGGCTGCAAGATAAGGGCAAATACTCACTTGTTTTATATTCCAACCTGAGCGATATCATGCTTGCTCATAAATTCATTTTTTTTACGCATAAAAAATTTAATTTGCACCCACTTTTAAAACACAAACAGATTATGAATTTTCCTGAAACACTGGTTTACACCAAAGATCACGAGTGGGTTCGCGTAGAAGGCGATACAGCTTACGTAGGTATTACCGATTTTGCTCAACATGAATTGGGTGATATCGTTTATGTAGACATCAATTCGGTTGGTAAAACAGTTAGCCAACACGATGTATTTGGTACGGTTGAAGCAGTTAAAACCGTTTCAGATTTGTTTATGCCGGTAAGCGGTGAAGTGTTGGAGCTAAACAGCAAATTGGATGGTGCTCCCGAATTGGTAAACAGCGATCCGTACGGTGACGGATGGATGGTGAAAATTAAACTTACCAATACAGCAGAAGTTGCAGGTTTAATGAGCGCTGCTGATTACAAAACATTGATTAACGCATAAGCGAAACCATACTTTATACAAAAAAGGAACTGCACAACACGGTTCCTTTTTTTGTGCTATCTCATCTAACCCATTTTGTAATGAAAAAAACACTCTTTGCTTTTATCTTACTCTGCGGCCTGAATGGTTTCGCACAACAACTTTTTCCGACCTTAACCTGCGAAACCTTAGCCGATAAAACGCTTGTTATTCCGAATGATGTAAAAGGGAAACGTTCAGTTGTATGTTTGGCCATGTCGCCCAAAGCCGAAAAAATGTTGCGTGTCTGGAATAACCCTCTATATACAGCCTTGTTTGCGCAAGGAATGGGTGGCTTGATGGGTGGAAACATGTATGATGCAAACCTGTGTTTTGTAGGAATGCTGAAAGGAATTGCCAAACTGGGATTGGCTGAAGCCAAAAAGCAATCGAAAAAAGAAGTAGATAAAAAACTGTATCAAAACTTTATGGTGAGTGATGATGACGTGAACACCCTGATGAAAAACTTAAGTATTTCAGATGTAAAAGAGCCTCATTTTTTCATATTGGATGCGGATGGAAAAATTGTATATCACACGCAAGGTGAATACAGCGAGCAAAAGATGAATGAACTAACGGAGAAGCTGCTTTAATACACTGCTATTTTAGTGTGGAGGAATTTGCCGAATCTGTTTATTGTTGAACTTTAGGGCTGAGTTAACCGAAGTTGCGTACTTTACTGATAAAGGGAAACAGCGCATCTACATGGGCTTTGGTTAAGGAAGGCATATCGGGAAATGCGTTGAATAGAGTTGGCGCCAAATTGTTGATGTTTCTATCCGAATCTTGAGCCTAGAGAATAACCATAACTACTAATTGATATTGATTTTGATATTCAAGCGGATGAGGCTTACCATTGTATTTGGCAAGCTATGGTTTTATGGCGGATGTCCAATCAGTTTTCATATGTTAAAGGTATTAAAATATCAGGATGATTTAATATTGAACCTTTCTGTAACTTGCGTGTAACAAGTCATAAACCAAAGACATGAAAAGAGTTATGTTATCAATTTGGGGAGCAATGATGAACTTCTCTACTTTTGCTTTTAATGGCCGTAAAGGAGTTTCCGATGACCAGCTTCTTGCTTTTACAGCAAGCCTAATTACCGTGTTACTACTAATAGGTTTTTCAAAAGAGATAGTAGTTGCTGTCAGAAAACTGTTTGGTAAAAGGCATATCTAAATCCCAAATACCCTTTTCGAGTTCTCTGTAGTTATCATCGCAACTTTTTCAACGGTTGTGTTTTTAAGTTCAGCTAATTTTTGTGCCACTTCAAGCAAGTATCCACTCTCATTGCGTTTGCCACGATATGGAACAGGAGCAAGGTATGGAGCGTCTGTTTCGAGTACCAAATGTTCTAATGATACATCATCAATAGCTCTATCTAAACCACTGTTTTTAAAAGTAAGTACACCGCCTATTCCTAGGTAAAACCCTAAGTCTGTAATTTGTTTAGCCTCTTCGGCCGTGCCGCTAAAACAATGAAAAATGCCACGTAATAACGAATGTTTCATTTCGGTAAGAATAGCAATACACTCTGGTGTAGCATTGCGCGAATGAATATTGATTGGAAGATTTTGTTGAATGGCCCATTGAATCTGCTTTTTAAACGCCATTATTTGCTGTTCCTTAAATTCAACAGACCAGTAGAAATCTAATCCAATTTCGCCTACAGCATAAAATTTTCGTTTCTTAAACCACTTTTGAATTTGGAACAAATGTGCTTCTACGTGTTGATCAACTGAGCAAGGATGCAGGCCCATCATTGGGAAGCAGTTCTCGGGATATTCCCACACCAAATTAAGCATAGGTTGAATGGAGTTTACATCGATATTAGGCAGGAATATGCGGGTAACATGTTTTTGAAATGTTCGTTGCATAATATTTTTTCGGTCGGCATCAAACTCATTAGCGTATAAATGTGCGTGGGTATCGGTTAAAATCATTGTTTTACATATACGGTTTGTGTAGGAAAGGCAAAGTCACATCCATGTTTCTCTACAATATTCATCATCTTAATATTTAACTCTTCTTTTACTTGAACCATCAAATTGTAATCATTACTCATTACAAAGTATATAACCAATATGTTTAAGGAACTTTTGTCAAACTCATCAAATCTTACCGTATAATCCGCACTTATTAGGGAATGGTTTTCAATTTCTTTTTTGATATCTTCAATGATTGAAAGTATTTGAGTCGACTTGCTGTTATAGGTTAGTCCAAGCGAAAACCTAACCCTTCGTGCGGCACTTAGAGTTATATTATTGAGCGCATTATCAATTAGTTTTTTGTTTGGAACTGTTAGTAAACTTTTTTCCAAGGTACGAATACGGGTAGTACGGAAACCAACATGTTCAACCGTTCCGCGTATATCATTTGTTTCAATTAAATCGCCTGCTTTAAATGGTTTATCTAGGTAAATAATAAACGATCCCAATAAATTGGCTAATGTATCTTGAGCGGCCAATGCAACAGCCAGTCCTCCAATACCTAATGAGGCAACAAGGGCAGTGATATTCACATGAAATATAAACCGCAATCCCGCAAAAATCATGGTGATTACAATAATTACTTTAATGAGCTCTTTTAAAAAGTTAGCCAATTCAACTGAAATCGTAGATCCATCTCTGCGCGACAAAACCATAGCAAAAAAGTCGGTGGCTCGCAATAATATCCTTGTTCCAATTACAAACAGTGCTATCATCCAAGCAGTAAACAACAACCAGCGAATACCTATTTTCTCAATACCAACCAAGTTCCATACCTCAGGAAAATCCAATCTGTCGAACGCCAGATAAATGATAACAAGCGTGAGCAATTGTTCAAACGGTTTGCGGATGAGTGCCACAAACTCTTCTGAAAATTTGTTGCCGGAAAATTGTTTGAAAAAGCGAAACGATTGGCGACTTAAAAAAACAGCACCGAAACGTTTGAGTAACAGTCCGAACAATAAAATACCGATGCATATGAGGAATTCGCCCAACGGGTTTCCAAATAGTTCTTGTTCAAGTAGTGTTAGTTCTTGCATTCTATTTCTTTATATCAATCACAAGTCAAAAATCTTAAATCTCAATTACCTTTAGTGTGCCTCTAGCCAATTATCGCCCACGCCTACTTCAGACTGGATGGGAACTTCTAATTGCATGGCTGCCTCCATTTGTTCTTTCACCAAAACTTTCATCTTTTCAATTTCACTTTTGTGTACGTCAAACAACAATTCATCGTGTACCTGTAAAATCATTTTTGAATGATGAATTTCGGATTTCGGATCTCGAATAGCGGCATCAACTTTTAACATCGCTACTTTAATCATGTCGGCAGCACTACCTTGTATGGGTGCGTTGATGGCATTTCGTTCTGCAAACCCACGCACAGTAAAATTCTTTGAATTGATGTCGCGTAAATATCTTCTGCGACCTAATATGGTTTCTACATATCCATGCTCTTGTGCAAAATGAATACTATCACTCATGTAGTTTTTAATGCGAGGGTATTGTTTAAAATACGCTTCAATAATTGCAGCCGCTTCTTTACGTGGAATACCCAAGCTTTGCGACAAGCCAAATGCCGATTGTCCATATATGATTCCGAAGTTTACTGCTTTAGCATTTCTTCGTTGTTCGCTGCTTACTTCCGAAAGTTCTACATTATATACCTTAGCTGCTGTTGCTGTATGAATATCAATACCTTGTTTAAAAGCGTCAATCATATTTTCTTCTTTGGCAATAGAGGCAATAACGCGCAGTTCAATTTGCGAATAATCGGCACTCATCAATACATACTCTTCGTTGCGTGGAATAAATGCTTTACGAATTTCGCGTCCTTTCGCAGTTTTGATAGGAATGTTTTGCAAGTTAGGATCGGTTGATGAGAGCCTTCCTGTGGCTGCCACAGCCTGGTTAAAGGAAGTGTGCACGCGTCCGGTTTTAGGATGAACCAACATTGGCAAAGCATCAACATAAGTTGATTTCAATTTTTGCAACTGACGAACATCCAAAATACATTTGGCAATTTCGTGTTCGCTTAAACCTTGTAACACATCTTCACCTGTTTGGTATTGACCGGTTTTGGTTTTTTTGGCTTTGGGGTCCAATTTTAAATGATCGAACAATACTTCACCCAGTTGTTTAGGAGAAGCGATATTAAAATTGACTCCGGCCAATTCATGAATACGTTTTTCGAGCACACCTATTTCTTTGGCCAATTCAACCGAATAATCGTTTAAAAATTGCGCATTAATGCGAATACCTTCTCGCTCCATACCATTCAGCACATTGATGAGCGGAACTTCTACTTCATCAAATAATTTTTGAGCATTTCGTTCGGGTAGTTGTGGAGCAAATAACTCTTTGAGTTGGTAGGTTACATCAGCATCTTCAGCTGCGTATTCTTTTATCTTCTCCAACTCAACGGTGCGCATGTTTAATTGATTTTTCCCCTTTTTACCAATTAATGTTTCAATGGAAATAGGCTCATAGTTCAAATAGTTATTTGCCAGAAAATCCATTCCATGTCGTAAATCGGCATCAATTAAATAATGAGCCAACATCGTATCAAACCATTTTCCCTTGAGTGCAACACCATAGTTTTTCAGAATGCTTAAATCATACTTAATATTTTGTCCGATTTTTACAATATGTTCGTTTTCAAACAGGGGTTTAAACTCGTTCATCATTGCATGAGCTTCTTCTCTGTTCTCGGGAAACGGAACATAAAAGGCTTCTCCTTTTTTATACGCAAATGAAAGCCCTACAACTTCCGCTGTGAGCTCATCTAAGCTAGTTGTTTCGCTATCAAAACATACTTCAGGTTGTTGAAGTAAATCGGCAATTAGCGTGGCGCGTTTTTCTGTCGTGTCAATTAGATGGTATGTATGCAGAATGGTAGTTGCATTGTTTTTTGGGGTCGATGGAATTTCTTCTTCCGATAATTCTTCCTCCCGTTTTTCAATAGCACTGGTTTCATTGCTTCCTTGATTGAATAAATCGAATCCGCTGTTGGCTGCTGACTTTTGGCTTTTGGCAGCAAATTGTGTGCTTCCTCCTGAAAAAGAAACGTCCTCCTCTTTGACGCCAAACACACGCTTTGCCATTGTTTTAAATTCGAGTTCGGCAAAAAGCGCTTCGCAGGCTTCTTTATCGGCTGTTTCAAAAACAAGCTTCTCTTCTTCTAATTCAATTGGAACATTTAGATCGATTGTTGCTAATCGTTTACTTAAAAATGCTTGTTCTTTAAACGCTTCTACCTTTTCTTTTTGTTTTCCTTTTAACTCATGTGTATGTTCATATAAACCTTCCATACTACCATATTTTTGCACCAGTAGTTTGGCCGTTTTTTCACCGATTCCCGGAATGCCTGGAATGCCATCAACAGCATCGCCCCACATTCCTAAAATATCAATGACTTGTTTTACATCTGTTATTTCCCAACGTTTGAGCACCTCAGGAATTCCCATTATTTCATAATCATTTCCCATTCGAGCAGGCTTGTAAATAAAAATATGTTCACTTACCAATTGTCCGAAATCTTTATCGGGAGTCATCATGTATACATCAAAACCTTGCTTTTCTGCCTGTTTAGCCAGCGTTCCAATAATATCATCAGCTTCAAAACCCGGTTTTATAAGTATAGGGATTTTAAATGCTTCGGTGAGGCGCATGATATATGGCAACGCTTTCGAAATATCTTCCGGCATTTCCTCGCGGTGGGCTTTGTATGCTTCATATTCAATGTGGCGAGCTGTTGGTTCAGAGGTATCAAACGACACTCCAATATGCGTTGGTTTTTCTTTTTTGATGATATCTAAAACGGTATTAGCATAGCCGAAAATAGCCGAGGTGTTAAAACCATAAGAAGTGATACGCGGATTTTGGCTAAACGCAAAATAAGCGCGGTAAACCAAAGCCATTCCATCGAGTAAAAAGAGTTTTTTGCGATCGCCCATAGTAAATGATATAGACGTCAAATATAGGATTTAAAAGTACAAGGAATAACAATTAGAGAGTGTTATTTTGATTCTAAATCTGGATACAAAACATAAGTTGAAGGTGGGAGGTAAAAATATGCAGAGTCCATTGTTTTGTTATTCCACATTGTCCACCAAAGTGGACCTAGAAAAAGATTTACATCTGATGTATCATAAGAAAAGGAATTCTTATCCTCTATGAAAAAAATTGTTTTAGAGTCTTTTAATTTACACTTCGCAATTATAAGTGCATCTATCCCGGTATTCCAATGGTTAAGCATTAGTATTTCTTTTTGAAAATCCGAATAATTGGCAATCACCTTTGGTTTTTGTTGTGATGCTAAAATGGAGGATAACAGGTTAAGGCGCCTGTTATATTGACGACCGATTGTGTTTATGGTAAAAAAGGAGAAAGCTGATATGCTAAGTTCAACAAATAAGTGCAATTTTTGAAACAAAAGAAAAAAGCTTTTGAGGGCTTTTTTCTTTTGACCAAGTAGTGCAATCTTTGGATTGTCTATGTCAAAAAATTACAAACAGCTCAGTTTAGAGCAAAGATATCAGATTGAATGTTTAATAAAAGCAGGGTTCAGTCAAAAAAAGATCGCAGAGCAATTAAACGTTCATGCATCAACTATAAGTAGAGAGCTAAAACGTAATATCACAAAGCGAGGAAAAACGGCAGGAGAGTATATGGCTCTAAATGCACAGCGTAAAACAAATATTAGACATTTAGAAAAACCTAAATATGAAGTATTTACAAGTGAAATGAAGCTTACCATTAGTAGCTATATTAAAAATGAAAGATGGAGTCCTGAATTGATAAGTAACTCCATTAACGATATGGTGAGCCACGAGCGAATCTATCAATGGATATGGGAGTGTAAGCATACTAATACGAAAGAAACTAAGCCATATAAGAAGCTGTATCAATATTTAAAGCATGGTAAAAGAAGGCGAAAACGAGGCAATAGAAAAGATAGTAGAGGCGTTATTTTAAATAGAACCCCAATAGCTAAACGCCCAGCAATTGTAGCTCAAAGAAAGCGAATAGGAGATATTGAAGTGGATTTAATGATGGGAAGAAATCATAAAGGAGCATTATTAGTTATGACAGACAGAGCTACTTTACATACCAGACTCAAAAAACTAACGGCAAAGGATAGCAATCAAGTTTATCAAGCCATTATAAGTAACCTAATGAGGAATAAATACAAGCCTAAAACGTTGACTTTTGATAACGATAAAGCTTTTAGTTGTCACACTAAGGTTGCTAATCGAATGGATGTAAAAACTTTTTTCACTAGACCATATACAAGCCAAGACAAGGGAACAGTTGAAAATAGAATTGGGGTGATAAGACGGTTTTTTCCTAAGAAAACAGACCTTACATTTGTATCAAATAAACAAGTGCTTGAAGTTGAGCGTAAAATCAATAACAGGCCAATAAGAAAATTTAATTATTTAACCGCTAATCAAGTGCTACTAAAAAAATTGCACTTATGACTTGAACTTACACAAGGAATGTCTCACGATGATGCACTAAGTAAAAGTTTAGGAGCTGAAGGGCTAAAAGGAGATGGAGCTCTAACAAAATTGACATACCATTATAATGGATTAAAAACTAGACCTGATTATGATGGTCACTTAACTTTAGATGAAGCAAATAAATGGTACAGAGAGGGAGGCGGAAAACCTTTATATACTTCATTAGCCAAAATAGATTTATCAGGTATTCTTTCTTTAGGTGAAAACTATGTTGGAAAAGAAGGTAGTTTTAATCTTCTCTTAAATAGTAATTCATTAAATGATGGATTGGTTTACGGAAGTATAACATTAAAGAGGTATCCAGACCATCAAGTTAGGGCATATGCAGATCGTTATGATTTTGAAATGCACAATCCTTGGAATCCATTGAACTGGCCAAGAAACGGTGAAACTGTAATTGGTAGAAATGTAGCAGGAGACGGACAAAAATTTAATATCAACATTTACGGCAGTAAAAAATTAACACCAATCTTGCCTTGGATAAAATAGTGGTTATGAAAACGATTAAATTTTATGTGTCAACAAGTTTATTAATTGCATTAATTTTGCAGAGTTGTAGTAGTGATTATACAAAAAATTTGGGGAATGGTTATTTTTATAGATTTGAAGCGAGTGATTTAAGAGACATACATAGCGAGAATGCTAATGGCGGAGAAATTCCTGCCGATGTTGTCTCTTATGATTTTGATGATGATTTTATTATAGCCAAGCAAAAACCGAAATTACCACAAGACCCACTATACGATAAAGATTACAAATACAACAGAGGCGATAAAGAGTTTTATTATTGGTTAATTGTAAAAAATGAAAATCTTGTTTTAGGTCCATTAAGCTTGGAGGAATTTAACAACCAAAAAATTAAATATAAGATACCCAATAGTCTTACTTTGAAATAATACACGAGCCTTGCAGGGATGCAGGGCTATCCTCTGCAACCAAACAAAACCTTGGACTAATGGGTAATACAGCTAATATTCATGCATATGTAGTTTCAGGGGAAGCCGTTGATTATTATCAATCAAAAATTGGGTTGAGAGCAGAAGGGAATATCACATATTTACCAGCTAACTATGCACCACAAATACCAAATTTTATGATGGACGATGTATATCGCTCTTATCAAAGAATACAAAATCACCTTATGAATAGTGTTATTCAGAGATTTTAATAATTTTAATAGAAGAATGATACATAAATCTAGTTGTCTTTTAATATATTTATTTTCCGTCTTAATCGCATGCGGACAGAATCACCATGTAAAAAACATTGAGCACTTCAATCATACAAGGGCTTATGAGTTGGCAAAAGCCGTACAACAAGGAAACAAAAAAAAAGTAGAACGGTTGGTCAAGTCGGACAGCAGTTTATTAAATGTCATTAATCCCTCAACTGGGGCTAATGTGTTAGTTTTAGCTATTGATGAGGAGCAGTATGAGGTATTTAAACTTCTGTTGGAATTAGGAGCTGACCCCAATTTTATTAACCCTTATTCAAAACATAGTGCACTTATGATGTCTATAAGGCCATTTGGAAATGACCGCGAATGGAGAAAGGAATATCGTTACGCTGAACTTCTATTAAAGTACCAAGCTAATCCTAATTATATAATTGAGAAAGAGTTTACGAATGAAAAAGGTATCTCAATAAAGGTAAGCTCAGCTTTATTGAAAGCTTCAGGGTTGGATTTGTTTTTAGTTAAACTATTGATTGAATATGGAGCAGATTGTAAGAAAAAACTTGGAAAAAATCAGATAACTCCATTTGGAGAAGCTTTGGAAGCTTCAAAATTTGATATTATCAATTATTATATTGATACCCTAAAGATTAATGTGCATGAGCCTTTGTATATAAGAACCACAGATAGTCTTTTTATACAAGATTTTGTTGTTAATAACAAAACCTTAGCGAAGCTCAAAAATGACAGCTTCGATATTGGAGAGTATAATAGAGATCGGTGGCTCCTCATAAAGAAATTAGAATCAATGGGAGTAGACTTTAAAAACTATACATATAAACGCTAATAAATGGCATAAACAGATAAGAGGTGAGGTGAAAACAGTAATGAAGTTACATTGTTGAATCGTAAAGTTGACAAAGTACCATAACTATCCGAAAGTCTAAATTAGAAAAAGCGGAAAAGAACACAAATATTTGAGGTGTCTAACTACTCAATCAAATGAGCCTTTTCCGCAGAAACAAAAATAGTAATAAACCTGTAATTCGTCAGGTAATCGATTTAATTCCCCGCTTTATTATAACAAAGGCAATTAATCGCTATCAAAGCGACAAGTATTGCCACAAATACAAAACATACGACCAGTTAGTTGCCTTATTGTTCGGACAGCTTTGTAAATGCAGTACTTTAGAAGATATTTCGGTTGGAATAGGTGTATCCGAAACCTTTATATCCGACCTTGGATTAGAACAAAGTCCGGCTAAGTCAACCATGAGTGATGGTAATAAGAAGCGTAATTGGCAAGTATTTGAGCAGTTGTTTAATGAGCTACTCAAATATTATGGAAGTAGCCTTGCCAAGTATTCAAATCAAACCGTGATCGAAGATGTTAAATCACTTACAATCCTTATACGTGATAGCAGCACGGTTAGCCATCTTTTATATTTTGAAAGGACCTCTTCCGTATTTAGTCCTTTTCCGGCTTTTATTTGCGCCTTTCCTCTGGTTATGCTGGCTTGTTGTTCCGCTGTCAACTCATCCCAAAAGTCAGTTTCATGAGCTTTCATTACCGCATCCAATTGCTTTATGAGTGTTGTATCATTGGTGTTTAACACTTTTTGAGCAATTTTTATTTTTAAGCTGTCGGCATTCATATTCTCAAAGATAAAGCTCTAAATTAATTTCTCACTCAATTTCTCAATTGCTGCGCGTGCGGGCATATCACCATAAATGATTTTGTATACGGCTTCGGCAATAGGCATATCGATATGTAATTGTTCTTTGTTGAGTTCGTACAGACTTTTGGTTGCGTAAAAACCTTCGGCAATCATATTCATTTCGAGTTGTGCCGATTTTACAGAATATCCTTTGCCTAACATATTACCGAACGTGCGGTTACGGGAGTGCTGTGAATAGGCTGTTACCAATAAATCGCCCAAATAGGCAGAGTGGTTGATTTCTCGCGGATGCGCATGTACTTTATATAAAAAAGCTTCCATCTCTCGGATGGCATTGCTAATGAGTACAGCTTGAAAATTATCTCCATATCCAACACCGTGGCAAATGCCACTTGCCACTGCATAAATATTTTTAAGCACTGCACCATATTCGGTTCCAGTAATATCTTTCGAAATAATGGTGCGGATATATCGGCAGGCAAGCATCGATGCAAAATGAGTAGCAATGGTTTCGTTTAGGCCGGCAATGGTCAAATAAGAAAGTTTTTCGGATGCTACCTCCTCTGCATGGCACGGACCTGAGATGACCATCATGTTTTCATGAGGCACATCATATTCGTTCATTAAAAAATCGGCAACAATTTGTTTGCTGTGTGGGAGTAATCCTTTGATGGCGGAAACGATGTATTTTCCTTTCAACAACTCTTTATCAATAGCACTTAAAGCATCTTTTAAAAAGGCGGAAGGAACGGCCAGCACCAACAAATCAGATGATTGAATGACTGCTTGCAAATTACTGCTTACGCGCACTCTCTCTGGGTGAATTTCAACCGAGCTTATGTATTTTGGATTGTGTTTGTTTTCTCGAATATAATTAGCAGTCTCTTCACCGCGAACCCACCATTGTAGGTTGTTAATTTTACTATTGGCAGATGCTTTGTGTTCGCTCAGCATTTTGGTAATGGCTGTTCCCCAACTTCCCCCTCCAAGCACCGCTATGTTTTTAGGTAATGTATCCATGATGTAAAAATAGTATTTCCTTATAAATAATATAGATAAGCTTAAACTGCGGTTCTACATTTTTGATAAATACAGCTAATATGGCTTTTGATTTATCATTTTGTGCTCATCTTTAAAAGAAATGAATGTTGACATTCATAGGGTTGTCTATTGTTTCAACCTTATCTATATGCTGCCATTCCATTTGCGCACAAACCATTCAATTGTTAATAGTCCGACTATCAACAAACAGATCCATTTTAGGTTGATCCAACTTTTTACGGTTTCTTGTTTGTATATAATGGGTTTGATGGTATCGTTGCTGCGTATTGCTTTTTCAAGTGCATCCAATTGATTTGGGTAAAATAAAGCACCACCAGTTTGTTGCGATATTTCACTTAACAATTGATGGTTTGCTGTAGTTTGAAGGAATTCTACCTGCAATGGGATTACAGCAAACTGTCCTTTTACTATTTGGGTTTTATTGCCAACAACAATAGAGGCTTCATAACTATAGTTTCCGGGAGCTAGCAATCCCATATCCAGTGTATAGGCTTTTTCGGTTTTGCTAAACGTGAAGGTGTATTTTTTGCCGCCATTGTTTTGGGCAGTAAGTTGTACATCACCAGCATTAATCAATTCGTAGCTTTCATTGTATACTTCGGCATCTAACTTTATGGGCTCATTCTCATCAAAACGTTTTTTGCCGCTTATTCTAAAACGTGAGCGATCATCTTTAACTGCGAGGTACTGAACAATTTTGCCCATCAGTGATGAACTCACTCGTTGTTCACTCAGCGCTGCATCATACATACGCCACTTCCAAAAACCTTCTCCAAAAATAAACCCAACTTTATTGGATGAACTTTTACCGAGTGCAATCAATGGAAATTGTGTTTTAACATATCCAATTTGCTGAGTAAACAATACATCATGCTCAATATTTATTTTATAGGTTGCATAAGGTGAATATAGAGGCGGATATTTTTTAATGATGCTCCAATCGTCTTCATTGAGTGTAAACAACGCAAACGATGGCTCGAGAGTGGGTGTAGTTTCGTTAGTGCTCGCTCGGTTGGATGTTAGCGTAATTGCAGGCTCTATCGTATTAAAATAAGATAATCCGGATTGCGCACCAACCACATATAACGCAGGAATGCCTTGATCGTGTGCTGTTTTAATTAATGGCGCTCCTTCACCTTTTAAACCAGGTAGCTGATGAAAGATAATAAGACTATATTCTTTTAACTGACTAGGGTTAATTTTATCAAATGATACAGAGGTAATGCTGTAGTTTTCATTTTGTTCAACACTTTGTTTGTAGGCAGAAAGGTCGGGGTGTGGAGCTAAGGAAATGAGTGCAATTTTTTGTTTTCCGTCAATCACATTTACAAACACATCAAATCGGTTATTTGCTGTTGATACCTCGCCTGCTAATGGTGTAAGGGTAACAACATAATGCTGTGTTCCGGCTTGTTTAGCTTCAAGTGATACGGGAAGAGTTGTAAAAAAAGAGCCATCTTTAATAGATATGATTGAGCTAAACATAGTATTGCCATTGCGACTAACAGTGAGGTTTGTTTGTTTGTTGGCAAATCCATAAGCCATCACATCAATTTGTAATGGAAAAAAGTTTCCGGCATATACCAGTTGGTTGTGCTTTACCTGCTTAATTAATATATCTCTTCGCGGTATAGTATCTGCTAAGCCTATTGTATAAACTGGTGTTTTAAGATTACTTGAATTATAGATAGGGTTGCTACCATCATTATATAAACCATCACTGGCAACAACAACAGCACCTAAATTTTGGTTGCTATATGTGTTGTGAATATAGTCAAACACATTAGCCATATTTGTTTGTCTCTCACTAAAAGTAGCTTGGAGCGATTCGGTGATTTCTTTTCCGAAAGTATAGGTTTTTATATCATAATCATTTTGTAAACGCTCTTTAAGTTCCTGTAATTGACGTACAAAGGTGTTACGATAGAAGGCCGAATCTTTATTGGCAATGATGGATTGTGAACCATCTAGCGCAATAAGAATAATGGGTTTTTCGGTGCGTGTTTGCCACGTTTTCATTAACGGACCTAGCAACAAAAAAGCAATACTAAAAAGTGATAGAAATCGAAATGTTATTAATGCACGTTCAACCCATTTTCCGTACTTACCCGTGAGGTCGAGTTTGTTTTTAGCATACAAAAACCAACTTCCTGCACCTGCAAAAGCAAGGCAAAGCAAGGTATACCATAAAGAATATTCGGCAGTAAAACTCACGGTCACGGTTGGTGTTTGGTTGACTGGTTGATAAAGTGGTTAGGTAATGGTGTTTGGGTATAAGGCAATGTGTTATTATTAATTTTGCAATTAGCTATTGATTTTCTATTTTGAGATTAAGCATTCGAATTTTCTTCCTACCTACTGCAAACTCTCTTCTTTTCCTACTTTCTTGAGTAATCAATTTCCATTTCGAATTTCGAGATTCAATATTCGAATTTTCTTCCTACCTATTGCAAACTCTCTTCTTTTCCTACTTTCTTGAGTAATCAATTTCCATTTCGAATTTCGAGATTCAATATTCGAATTTTCTTCCTACCTATTGCAAACTCTCTTCTTTTCCTACTTTCTTGAGTAATCAATTTCCATTTCGAATTTCGAGATTCAATATTCGAATTTATCCTCTTGCCTACTTCCTTTTACATCACCATTCCACCACACACGTTGATGGTTTGTCCGGTAACGTAAGTACTCATATCGCAGGCTAAGAACAATACTGCATTGGCAACATCTTCAGGACTACCACCTCTTTTTAAGGCAATACCTTCACACCATTCTTTGCGAGTTTCTTCTGGTAAAGCTTCGGTCATCTCCGTTTCAATAAATCCTGGAGCAATAGCGTTGCAGCGAATATTCCTTGAGCCTAACTCCTTAGCAACCGATTTGGTTAAACCGATCATTCCAGCTTTAGAAGCTGCATAATTTGCTTGCCCCGCATTACCTGTAATACCCACTACAGATGTAATATTAATAATTGAACCTGAACGTTCTTTCATCATCGGGCGTTGTACGGCTTTGGTAATGGCAAATGCCGACTTCAAATTGGTGTTCATTACTTCGTCCCACATTTGTTCGGTCATACGCATCATCAAGTTATCGCGCGTAATACCAGCATTGTTCACCACAACATCAACACCACCAAATTCTTTAACAATATCTTCAATAAGTTTCTCAGCTTCGGCAAATTCTGCTGCATTACTTTGGTAACCTTTTGCCTTAACTCCCAAGGTTGCGAGTTCGGCTTCAAATAGTTTTGCTTTTTCTACTGAGCTTACAAATGTGAAGGCAATATTGGCTCCTGCATTGGCTAATTTTAGGGCAATACCTTTACCAATTCCACGGGTAGCTCCTGTTACAAGGGCAGTTTTTCCGGCTAATAGTTTCATAATCTTTTATTAATTGACAGAGCAAACATTACTCTGGTTGTGTTTTGTTCAAATGTAACGGAGAAGTGGTTATTGTGCAAGCATTTTAGCTTTGCGTGTAAACCAAATCCAAACAATTAAACACCCAAGTATATTAGCTAACATATCAAAGTAATCAAATGATCGACCTTCGAAATAAAATTTTTGTAACAACTCAATTAGCACACCATACAGCGCACTCAGCAAACAAGCATAGGTAATCATTTTTTCGAGTGATGCTTTATGCTTAAGCGCACGAATAAGCAGGTATGCTTGTGTGCCAAATAATATAGCATGTATAGGCTTATCGTACCCTAAAATATCTTTAAGCTGCAATTCATCAAATGTGCTTGGAGGAGCTCCGCAAGCAACCAAAATAAATAATGCCCATGCAAGTGCATAGGCATTATTTTGTCTCGGTGAAGAGGTAAAAAGCTTAATCATTAATGGCCTTGATACCTGGTAATTCTTTTCCTTCAAAATATTCGAGCAATGCACCACCACCTGTTGATACATAACTCACTTCATTTTCGTAACCAAATTTAGCAACTGCAGCAGCGCTATCGCCACCACCTATTAAACTGAATGCCCCGTTTTTGGTAGCTTCTACAACTGCATCAGCAACACCTTTGGTTCCTTTTTCGTAATTACTCATTTCAAAAACACCCATTGGCCCGTTCCACAAAATGGTTTTAGAGGTTTTGATGACAGCACTGTAATCAGCTGTTGCAATGGGTCCAATATCTAAACCCATCCAACCTTTTTCAATCATTTTATTATCGCATACTTTATGGTTAGCATCGTTGCTAAATGCATCGGCAACAACTGAATCCGCTGGTAACAACAACTTCACACCTTTATCGGTGGCTTTTTTCATTAATTGCTGGCATAATTCCAAACGATCATCCTCGCACAACGATGAACCAATTTCAAAGCCCATTGATTTTAAAAAGGTGTACGCCATACCACCACCAATAATTAAATTATCAACGGTATTAATGAGGTTTTCTAAAATCAATAATTTATCAGAAACTTTAGCACCACCTGTAATGGCTGTGAATGGACGCTCGGCATTGTTCATCAGTTTTTCGGCATTGGCAACTTCTTGTGCCATTACATAACCAAAACATTTTGCTTGAGGGAAAAATTGTGCAATCACTGCGGTACTTGCATGCGCGCGGTGTGCCGTTCCGAAAGCATCGTTAACGTATATATCACCGTATGCTGCCAGTTTTTCGGCAAACCCTGCATCGCCTTTTTCTTCTTCTTTGTAAAAACGTAAGTTTTCAAGTAGTAATATTTCACCGGCTTTTAGGTTGTTGGCTTTGGCTTCGGCATCATCGCCAATACAATCTGAAGCAAACAACACGTGCGCTCCCGTTAAATCAGACACACGTTTTACAACATGTTGCAGCGTATGTTTTTTTACATCAATGCTACCGTCTTCATTTAACTTTTTAAGTGGTCGTCCAAGGTGCGACATTAACACCACAGATCCGCCATCTGCTAATATCTTTTTAATAGTGGGAACAGCCGCGCGAATGCGCGCATCATCGGTAATTTCTAACGTTTGTTTGTCGAGAGGAACGTTAAAATCAACGCGGATTAAAGCACGTTTATCGGCAAAGTTTATAGAATTAACAGTTTTCATTATGAGTGGTTTAGGTTTGAATAGTGGGCGAAAATAAATTTTTATGTTAGATTTATCTCAAAATTTACACTTAGGCACATGAAGTTTTTTTATTCAACCCTTGTCGTTTCTTTATTTTTACTGACCTCTTGCAACAATGCAAAAGAAAAAATGCTTTGTAAGCGTTGGCAAGTAAGTGATGTATTGTTTATAAACGAAAAAGAAGCAATTGTTCAAAGTGATACCATGCAAGGTAATTTGCAGCAACGCACCGAAATTATTTTGAAAGATGTGATGATGAAAAACATTTACGAGTTTAGAAGTGATGGAACGTACCTTACTGGAAATGCTGCTGCTAATGCCGAGGGTAAATGGGAGCTAAGTGGAAACAACATCAAGTTTATTTCGGATAACGGAAAAGAAAAAAAGGAGAAAATTGTACCTATTGAAAAATTGCAAGATGATAGCCTTGTGTTACTGCTTAAGCAAGATCAAACAACCATTCAGTTAAAACTGATTCTAACTCCTATTCAACACTAACCATGCAACGTTGGTATAAAGTGTACGATTTTGCCAAACACGGTGCCGAACCGCAACGCATAAATACGGCTCGTTCCATTGATATTGATGGAAAACATTTATGTTTAACGCGCACCGAAGAAGGTTATTTTGCCTTGGAAGACCGCTGTCCGCATGCAGGTGCACGTTTTGGAATGGGTGGATATTGTGAAGATATGCAGTTGGTTTGCCCTGTACATCGGTATCGGTACAATGTAAAAACAGGACAAGGTAAACAAGGCGATTATGTACAATCCTATGCAACCGAAACCCGCGAAGATGGAGTGTATGTTGCTATCGAGAAAAAGTGGTGGCAACTTTTTTAATCACTACATTTGTGCTCTATTAAACTTACATGAATTATTCAGCTAAAAAGGCCAAAGAGTTTTTTGCAAATGATATTTGGTATGTACGTTTAGATACATTTCCACGTTGGCAACGTTGGTTTATCAAAATTTTGCGCATCATTTTATTAGCCGTAAAAGATTTTGACGATAAACAACTTATCCTTCGATCATCGGCACTTACTTACTACACGTTGCTTTCCATCGTGCCTGTAATTGCTATGCTTTTCGGTATTGCCCAAGGTTTTGGGTTGGAGAAATACATTGGCGATCAACTCTCAAAAGCCTTTGCCTCACAGCCACAGGTTCGTGATAATTTATTGAGTTATTCGCATAATATGCTTCAAAACACCAGTGGAGGCTGGGTTGCAGGTTTGGGTTTCTTGTTGCTTATTTGGTCGGTGGTTCAAGTGTTAAGCAATATTGAAGATGCTTTAAACTCGGTATGGTATGTAAAAATTGCTCGTACCTGGGCGCGTAAATTCACCGATTACTTGGCCATTATGATTATAGCTCCGGTGTTTATTATTCTTACTGGAAGTGTTACCATTTTTATCTCTACCGAAATTCAAAACTTGGCTGAAGCGCTTTCTGTACTGGGTAATACGGTGAAACAACTTATCATTATCTCCATCAAATTTGTTCCCTTTATCAGTACTTGGGTCTTATTTTTCTTTGTATACATGGTAATGCCCAACACACGTGTAAAAATAAAATCAGCATTGTTGGCAGGTATTATTGCGGGTACATTTTTCCAGTTTTTCCAGTGGGGATATGTTGAATTTCAGGTTGGCGTTTCACGGTTTAATGCTATTTACGGAAGTTTTGCCTCTATTCCGTTGTTTATTACTTGGTTATATTTTAGCTGGACAATCGTTCTAATTGGCGCAGAAATTTCATACTCTATTCAAAATGTTAAGCAGTTTGAAGGACAGCGAAAAACGTTAAACATAAGTCATGAGCAACGCATGTTATACCATCTCTGCATTATACATTTAATTGTAAAACGATTTAAAGAACTGCAAAACGCTCCTTCACTCGGAGAGATTTCAGAAACGCTAGACATACCAGCAGCAATGTGCCGCACAGTGGTTGATAATTTGATAAAAGCAGGATTGATTGTTGAGTCGCAAGACGTAAAATCGAAGGAAGGAATTTTTACACCAGCCATAGATATTTCAAAAATTACATTTGGAATGGTGCTTTCGCGTATTGAAGGACTTGGAGAACTTAAACGAGCAAACAGCAATTCTGAGGTGTACTATCACATCCGAACACTATACAATAAGATGGAAGACGTAATGTACACATCTGAGCATAATAAAAAGATTGCAGATATTTAATGGCTTCGCAGCTTACCGCACAACAGGTTTTACATGGCTATGCCATGGGCATTTTCCCTATGGCCGATAGTGACGATAATGATTGTATTTATTGGTATGAACCCCGAATGCGTGGCATTATTCCGCTCGATGGTTTAAGAATGAGCAAGTCGCTAAAACAAACACTCCGATCAGGAAAATTCATTATTAGTATTGATAGAGATTTTGAAAAGGTAATGCGCCTATGTGCTAATCGTAAGGAGCGATGGATTAGTGAGGAAATTATTGAGGTATACACCGAATTGCATCAATTGGGATATGCTCACAGTTTTGAGGTACGCAATTCACAAGGCGATTTAGTGGGCGGGTTGTATGGTGTGGAAATGGGCAAGGCTTTTTTTGGAGAGAGTATGTTTCATTTAGAACGCGATGCTTCAAAAGTTGCTTTGGTGTATTTGGTTGAATGGATGAAGCTTCGCAAGATGGAACTGTTAGATACGCAATACATGACCGATCACCTTAAAACCTTAGGAGGTATCGAAATTCCGCAGGAGGAATACTTGGATTTGTTGCTGAAAGCCCTTCGATAAAGGCAGCCTTTGCGAATAGGTGAGACCGAAACATAGTAGGTAAGAGCAAAAAAAGTCCCGTTCCGTTGGGAACAGGACTCAGTATGATTATCTTGCTATATGATAGCTTTAGATTTCTATTATTTCTTAGCTTTTTTTGCAGCAGCCTTTTTAGGAGCATCTTTCTTGGCACCTTTTTTAGGAGCAGCTTCAGTAGTAGCTTTTCCAATTTTGTTTACCACCTTTGCCAATTTAGATTTTTGGTTAGATGCTTTTTTCTTGTGAATAACGTTTTTCTTAGCAAGTTTATCCAACATTGAAGAAACTTTTTTGAACAGTGATTCAGCTTCGGCTTTATCCTCTGTTGAACGAAGTGTTTTAACTACTGTACGAGTACTTTTCGCTTGGTATCTGTTTCTTAAACGTTTGGTTGCAGTACTGCGAATTCTTTTTTCTGCTGATTTATGGTTTGCCATTACTCTGTTATTATTCTTTTAAAAAAGGACTGCAAATATAGGATTAGGAATTCAAAATCAAAGTTTTCAACAAAAAAAAACCTTAAACCGCGAAACTCTCGCCACAGCTGCATGTTCGGGTAGCATTCGGGTTGTTGAAAGCGAAGCCTTTTCCGTTTAAACCATCGGTAAAGTCTAGTTCAGTTCCAAATAGGTATAATACGCTCCTTTTATCGGTAACTACCTTAACGCCATCAAATTCCATCACCTCATCACCTGCTTTAACTTCGTTATCAAAGTCGAGTTTGTAAGACAGTCCGGAACACCCTCCACTATCCACACCTACACGTAAAAAATAATCTTCGGTATAGTTCGACTCAACTTTTAAGTCTTTAATTCTTGTTTTTGCTTTTTCGGTTACAGTAATCATGTGTAAGATGATTTAAGGTGCAAATTTAGGTGATATATTCGATAAGTAGAGCAATTAAGAATGCTTTTTGTTTGCCATTTGGCAAGTTTACAACTTGCCCGTGTTACACGTGCAAGTCTGCGACTTGCCCTCTAAGTCAAATAAATACGATATCAACAAGTCCTTTGCCTCCGCAATAATCAACTGCACTAGAGTATCTGTATGCCGTTGCCTCTGTAACTAAACCAGCTCTAACGGGATTATGGTGAATGTAATTTAGTTTTTGTTCAATTATTTCCGATGACTCTAATTGTATAGGATGATTTTCTTGCTGCCAGAATTGAAAGGTTTGATTGTTGGGGTTTCGCTCACCCGATGATCTAAAGAGCCAAAGCATCCAATCTTTACGACTTTCTTGTGCATTTTTTTGAATCATCTCGACAATACGTTTTGATGTATATTTTTTAAAGTCACGCAAAATATCCGAGAGTCGAAAACCTTCCTTTGCGCGCAGAATTAGGTGCAGGTGGTTGGGCATGATAATCCAAGCATATACTTCCAGTCCTTTATGTTGAATACAATAATTGAGGCCATCAACAACCGCATCTGCATAAATGGTTCGGGTGAAAACGTCAACCCACCGAACAACTGAGAATGTTATAAAGTGCGGAGCATTTTGGTCGGAAATAAAATATCCAGTTCTGGTAAGGGGCATATTTCAAATATAATATGCTCTAGGCAAGTTACAAACTTGCTGGTGTTCGTTTCTGCGAAGTTGCAAACTTCGCAGATGCTTTGCGCTGTTTGAAGTTTGCAACTTCAAACACCTTACATAGGCAAGTCTGCGACTTGCGTCTTAAAAAAACATACATTTGCCAATATGCAACAAATATCAACTATTGGCATTGCCGGAGCAGGAACCATGGGAGCAGGTATTGCTCAGGTTACCGCGCAAGCAGGTTATCAAACTGTTTTGTTCGATGTGAATCAACAAGTGTTGGATAAAGCCCAAGCTGGCCTGGATAAAGGACTGAGTGGACTAGTAGCCAAAGGTAAAATGACTGAAGCCGATAAGACTACTATTTTAGGTCGTATTCTTTTTACCACCAATGTGGAGCAACTCAAAGCAGATTTGATTATTGAGGCCATTATTGAAAAGCTTGATATTAAACAACAGTTGTTTCAGCAATTGGCAGGCATTAATGGCGACCATGCCATCCTAGCCACGAATACGTCTTCCATCCCAGTGACACAAATAGCCTCTAAGATTCCCAACCCTTCAAGAGTACTCGGAATTCATTTCTTCAATCCGGCTCCCATCATGAAACTGGTGGAGATTATTTTGGGTGTTGAGACTGATCCTGCTCTTGCGCAACAATGCAAGACGTTGATTGAGCAGATGGGTAAAACCTGTGTAATGGCTGCTGATGCTCCCGGTTTTATTGTGAACCGTGTGGCACGTCATTATTATGTGGAAGGGCTCAAAATTGCCGAGGAGAAAGTAGCTGATATTCCTACCATTGATGCCTTGATGGAGAGTAGCGGCTTTAAAATGGGACCATTCCGACTGATGGATTTAATTGGCGTGGATACGAACTTTTCGGTAACATCGTCTATTTATAACTTGTTTCATCAGGATGGAAAATTTCGCCCAAGCCGTATTCAACAGCAAAAGGTGGATGCGGGGCATTATGGACGTAAAACAGGAAGAGGATTTTACAAGTATGAATAAACCCAACAGCGTATACCAAAGATGAAAAAAGTAAAATGGTTAACAAGTATGATTTTTCTAATGGCCCTCACGGTAACATTGCAAAACTGCACGAAGAATACTGATACCCAAGATTTTTTTAACCCCGTTCAATTTAAAACACAACTCAATTTAAACCTGCCTCAATACATTGGTTTGCTGGCACCCCAGGGTTATGTATATTTAACCGAGGGTAACAAGGGAACGGTAGTCTATCATTTGCCGCAAGGAGGATTTGCCGCCTACGATCGAACCTGTTCCTATAATCCCAAAGATGCATGCGCGCAAATTACAATTGATAGCAACTATACTGGTATGCGTTGCGGAAAATATGCAAATGGATTTCAGGCGTGTTGCACCTCGGTGTTCGATTTGAACACAGGCACAGCCATTCAAAAGCCTGCATCACGCCCCTTGAAAGTATACTTTACTTCTTATGATGAAGTGCAAAAGGTTTTGTATGTGAGTACCAATCCTTTTTAAAATAAACCCGTTGTTGTTTTCAAACTATGCAGAGCAGCAGGAGACTACCCCTATAGAGAATTATATTCCACCTGCCATGTATTCCAAAATCCATATTGAACACAAAACTCAAAAATGGTCATCTTCTTGTGTTCAATTCCGAGTTGGTCACACAGTTTATTGATTCTGTTTTCTACCGTTTTAGAATCAATATGTAACTGTTCCCCTATTTGTTCATTCGTTAATTTTCTACAGATTAGTTGTAATATCTCCAAATCATCATCGCGTAAAGTTTTAAATCCATACCCTTTTTTTTGTTTCAATTTCATTACAACTTTTAGATCATGATGGAGGGTATGTATTCTACATTTATTGATATATGCAGCAATATCGGTAGACGTAAACCTACCAATATCAAAATTATTTATTGACGAAGTAAAAACAATAACGGGGATGTTCGGTAGCAATGAACGGATTTGTTGAAATACTGAATAGCCGTCAGAACCGGGTAAGGAAATATCTAACAAAATTAAATCGAGTGTGTGAGATTGATATTGCTGCATAAAAGCTTCGCCCCATTCACAGTATAACACAATATCAAAACCATTGCTTTTGTGCAATTCGTTTTCAATAAGTTTTCTCCATAGTGAACTATCTTCAATAAGAGCAATACGGGTAGTATTCATAAGGGTAACAGGCTTATACGAAACTACTTAAATTTTGACAACAAACAACTGCGAACGATAAATGCTTGGGGAAATAGCATTGGGAAATTTCCCAAACCTTTAGGGTATTTCCCAAAATAGTTTAGTTAAAATTTGTTTCGCCTATTCACCAACCAAGACAAAAATGATTACCTTAGTACAAAACAAAAAGACTATGAAAGCCATTTACCAGATGGCCTTAGCACTTTTTGCAGCCGTATTGCTAAGCCTTCCACTTTTTTTAAATAGCTGCAAAAAAACAATTACCGACCGACCTATCACCCCGGTTACGCCTCCGATATGTGACACCTGTTTACCCGAGATTACGTCTGCCGGAAAAGGTACCTTTGGTTGTAAAGTGAATGGTAAAAATTGGTTACCTGAAGGAGGCTTACTTACCCCTGAGGTTTATGCATCATATGGTCAAAGTAAAATCCTTGACTTTTTTGCTCAAAATGTAAATTCTGTTGAGAAGGTAGTAATTAATATTGGAGGAGTTTCTGATACCGGCTATTATTCTTTCCCCGATTCAAGATTCAATATCTGTAAAGCTTATTACAATAAAATCAAAGACGGAGTTGGTTATCTATTCTACTACCAATCAGATAAGATCGATAATGGATTTTTGCATATTACCCACTTTGAATTCTCGCCTACTGGTTTTGTTTCCGGCACCTTTGCTTTTGATTTATACCAGAATGATTTTAAAGATACCATACATATTACTGATGGAAGATTTGATATCCGATTTTAACCATTAAAACCTAACAACCTATGAAAAACCGTTTCTCCTTATTCAGTCTAACATTCATAATATTTGTTACACTGAAGACCACTGCTCAAACACCCGACTCCACATTTTTCACACTAATTGATAGTACGGATTATAGTGTACCCTATAAAATGGAGAAATTATTTTCCGTTATTGACCTGTCGCAAACACAAACTGGGTTCTTGTATAATAAAGCCATTCATTTTGTAGATCCTGAAGAGCACAAAGGCAGCGCCCATATTGAATCGGGTCCTTTCGCATCTTTTGAAACCGTGTGCTTTTTGCATCATGCCTTTAAGGTGGGATGGTCGGGATTGAGCTTTCCTAATCCTCTTTTTGTTGAAACCGATTCTTTACGTCATGTAGTTGACTCCATCATACAAACAGGTGTCATTCCTATCACTTTGTTTTATCTGAATTTTGATCGATTTACCGATAATGCATATACCGATACCCTGATACACCATAATGAAGAAGATACCCTCATAGAAGATGTTTCCGGCAGAGCCGCATCTCCTTACAGGCAATCCTTTACGTTTGCCACTGCAATAGCTGCCGATGAGTTGGAGCAGGGTACATATACACTAAAGTTACCCAATAGTTTAATTATTACGAACAGCTATCGCACTATCAGTCAAATAGGGATTCGTATCGGAAGCGGCAGTTATACTTATGCGCAACCTGATGACGATATTCCTTTTGATATTACCGGATATGAAGGTGAAATTACTGTAGAGATAAGGGTTTGGTACACCGATGGAAAGGATTTTGTGGATTTTAATAAATTGATTGTACATAAAAAGCCAAACACAACAGGTCCCTATAGTAATATCAATTCAACATCAACAATTACCATTCCTTCAACTGGAAGTCACTCCGGAGCTAAAGTTACCATTGCTCTTGGATGTGATAAACAATCCTTAACCAAACCTTTAATTATTGTTGAACCGTTTGACCCTAATGAAATTAATCAATTTAGCTTCGAAAGAACGCTAGATCTCTTAAAAACTAGTACGGCAACTTCACTTGCTTTAGCAGAATTCGAAACCCAGGGATATGATATTGTATATGTAGAATTTAATAATCCCTTGGATTATATGGAGCGTAATGCCAGAGCATTTAAAGATGTTATTAATGCTATTAATACACAAAAAAATACGAACTTAAGTACCGAACCTAGTGTAGTATTGGGACTAAGTACAGGAGGAGTAATTGCAAGATATGGATTACGCGAAATGGAAATTGCCAACCAGAATCATGATACAAGACTTTTAATGAGTATTGATGCTCCTCACAGGGGTGCCTACATGCCAATAAACTTACAATTGGCATTAGTTCAATTAGAAGCACTAGATAAAAACGGTGTTAATATGCCGATACTACATGTTACAGGACCTGCAGCGTGGGTCGATTTTCATAAATTTGATGAAGGAGTAACTCTTGCTATTCATGTTGATATATTTAATATGCCGCAAAAAATGAGAGATGGTCTAAATATATTAAAATCCCCAGCAGTAAAACAATTGCTCGTTTGCGACATATATGATGATTTAGCCTCTAACCTAACGATTACAAAAGGACTTGGATTTGTAAATTTCCCATATATTCTCGGTAATTTTAATACAGGTCAAATGCATAAGGAGTTCTATGAATCCTATTCCCTTTTGGGGAAACTTGAACAGTGCCGGGAAATTGGTATTTCAAGTGGCTCAATTAATCAGATTTCTCAACAGGATATTGCCAAAGCACCATTAGTAGCAAATGCTTATTATACAAAAGCAGAAGAAACCAAAGAAGATCAGATAGTACAATTGGAATTTAAAGGACTACCAGAACTGGAAAGTTTCAAAACGGTTTATATAGGCAAAATTAAAGCTCTATCTCCTATTGTTGATAAATGGTTTAATGTTATCAATTGGGAAGTTAAAACAAGTTTGCAAATACACGCTCATTTGATAACGCTCCTGGTGGCTACATAACATCTAAATCAGTTGGGGCAGATATAAAGTCAGGACTGAAAGATCTGAAGTTGAGCCAAAGTAGTTTTACAGAATATGCAGATAGGTTTTGTTTTGTACCCACCATTAGTAGTCTGGATATTTCAACAGGCGACTTAGATTATTATAATTTGGGTGACTTGTCTGCTATATCTACTCCATCCGTTTTGGTTGATTTTGGGGTGCCATTAAGTACTTATTATAAACCAACCAACTCTGTTATACCATATGCAGCAATCGCAGCACCTTCAACAACCACATCTACTGGAGGGTATTGGAATACCTTTCATGGTCTTCCAAGCCAAGGTTATATAGCACTTGTAGGCATAGAGCTAGTTGCTTCATCAGCAGCATATGCGGCTATAGCATATGGTCTTAGTATAGCTAACGCAGACGTAAACTTTGGTAGCAACACATCTCTGGGATATACCGATTTGTTTGCAACAACAGGAAACGTTATTCGTACTAATTTAACATTTACCAGCAGGTTACTTATTAATGGAGATGTATTAACACATTTTCCAACGTTAGATGACCCATACAGAGAAGATTATACTGATCCTAATAGCAGTTTTTTAGTTTCAACAACAGGCCAAAGTTGTGGAGGAACACCGATAATTATTACAATGAACAATGGAAGTGAGTTAATTCTTGGATCATCGGCAGACAACAGAACAGGAATTTTGAATGTAAACAATGGTGCAACTGTAAAGCTGAACTATGGTTCAAGTGTAAAACTGTATAATAATTCAAAAATAATAATTCGTAAAGGTTCAACTTTGGAGATTGCGGAGAATGTTAATATTAATTTAGAAGATGATAATTGTGTAATAGAGTTTGAGGCTGGTTCATCGTTAAAGATGTGGGGGTTTAGCACTCTGAGTTACACAGGTAATGGTTTTGTCAGGTTTCGAGGAGGTGAATCGGGAGAATTTTTTGACGTTGAAGGACCTATAAGACTTAGCGGAAATGGAAAATCAGATAAAGTCCTTGAATTGTTGAGTTCGCCACAGTTAACACCATCTTCTCCCCTAAGAAACTATGTAACATTACCAAATACCACGACCTTGTTTGAGGTAGTAGATGGTAAAATTGAAAGTAATTGCGAGTTTACAATGGGAGTGTCAGTTAAAAAATGAAAAATTGTTTTATAGTGGAAGCATAACCAATAAACAATTCAAACAGTTAATTGAAGAATGTAAACAATATGATAGCATTCCAACCGCTAAGCCTAAAAAAAGTATAAGCCTTACCTTACTTGAAGTCAAACAGAATGTACTTGAAGCGAATGAGGTGAAATCATATCCTAATCCAACCACTGATGTTCTAAACATTGAATGGACAAGCGGCATCAAGGTTTCTGCCATAAGATTGGTAACCATTGAAGGTAAAGTTGTATTTGAAAAAATAATAAGCAATTATGCCGACCAAACAATAACTACTCTGTCTACTCAGGAATTGAGTTCTGGCTTCTACTTTCTAGAGTTCACTGCTAATAAGAAATTAACCCCTCAAAAGATTACCATACATAAGTAGTTTTAAGTGCTCAACTTTATTTTTAAGCAACATAACCCATCATGGGTTGTGTTGCTTAATGTAAAGGACTAAAAGATTCAAAATTCGAAGAGTAAAGTTTAAATCGCTACCCACACCGGGCAGTGATCTGAGTGTTTTACTTGTTGTAAAATTCCAGCATCTTTTACGTCAATATTGGGTGTGGTCATGCAATAATCAATACGCCATCCTTTGTTTCGTTCGCGCGCTCCAGCTCTGAATGTCCACCAGCTGTATTGATGAGGTTCGGGGTGAAATTGGCGAAACGTATCTACAAATCCATTATCGATGAAGGTACTTAACCACTCACGTTCTTCGGGCAAAAACCCGGAGCTGTTTTTATTACTAATGGGGTCATGTATGTCAATGGGTTTGTGGCAGATGTTATAATCACCACATATAATCAGTTTCTTTTTTTCTTTCTTTAACTCATCTATATAGTTATAAAAATAATCGAGCCATACCATTTTATAGGCTTGTCTCTCTTCACCGCTGGAACCCGAAGGAATGTATACACTGATGATAGATGTATCGCCAAAGTCGGCACGTACGATTCTTCCTTCTGCATCAAATTCCGGATCACCAAAACCGTATTCAACATGGTCGGGTTTCTGTTTAGTGAAAATGGCCACACCACTATAGCCTTTTTTCTGAGCCGAAAACCAATAGCTATTGTATCCGAAAAACTCAAACGGAGCATGATCCAATTGTGACCGATCGGCTTTGGTTTCCTGGAAACAGTATACATCAGCTTTGAGTTCCTCCATCCAGTTGAGTAGTCCCTTGCTTGTGGCGGAGCGGATGCCGTTTACGTTATATGATACAATTTTCATGGTGTGGTTAACTATTAAGTAAGATTATTTTCGACAAATAAACAGTAAAAATTCTTATGTACCGAAAGGCTGAGGAATGCCACATATTTTCACAGAAATAGTTGAGCAGTATTGTGTATTAATTGGCCGCTAGCTTCGCTAATGGAATATATGTTTTGCGGAATGCGGGGGGAGAAGCGAATGCTTTCTTTTCGAGATTTTTCTTTAAAATGAATCTGTGTATAATCAGTGGCGAACAACGCGGATAAAAAACTTGAATTCTATAATGTGAAATAATGCATATTCGCGCTCAGTATGTTGTACGTAAAAAAATCTAAACTTCCCAAAGCAGGCAAAGGCTTGTTTACCGATACCGAAATACAAAAAGGTGAAATTGTGTGCGAGTATGAAGGCGAAAAAGTAACCTGGAAAGAGTGCTTGCGCAGAAACGAAAACCAAGAAGGTAAAGGTGGCTACTATTTCCATATCACAGACCGCAATTGCATAGATGCACAACATACGCTTTGGGCGTTGGGCCGCTATGCCAATGATGCCGGAGGAACAAGCAAGGTTGTAGGTCTGAAGAACAATGCCAAATACGAGGTAATTAAAAACAAACCGTATATCGTTGCTATCAAAAAGATTAATGCCAACGAGGAAATATTTGTATCATACGGTAAAGCATATTGGGATGCAATGATGGAAGATTAAAATAGAAATTCTCAAACATAAAACAGAAGATATTCTTCATAAAAAAGAGGCTGTTCTCGCATTGAGACAGCCTCTTTTTTGTTTGAGTAAGCAATTAGTAGTACCATTTCAAATCTTAAAACAGTCTGAAATTGGAATGGTATAATGCTCCCGAAAGATTTCGGGACAATAGCCGTTGAGTTTACTATTACATAGAAACACTTTCGGTATTAATAAATAAAGAAGAGATATATGCATATTCACCCCTTTTACAAGTTAAATTAAACGGTTAAAACTTTAAGGCTAAACTGGTTAAGACATTTGTTCCTGCTTGTGGATAATAGTAGTTAAAATCATAACGCGTGCCGCCCATTGAACCGCTAAATGTGTTTCCATTGGGTTCGTACTTCACGTTTAAAATATTGTTTACCTGAACACCCAAACGAACTGCGCTGAATAATTTATTTACCTTAAACTCATACGCTGTGCGAAGATCGTTCACAAAAAACGCATTCAGTTTTCTGTTTTCATTTTGTGTGTTATCTAAGTATTGTTCGCCAACATATTTGGAGATGATATCTATGTTTAAACCTTTTATAACGGTATAGGAAAACATGGAAGATCCAATCCAATCTGGAGAAAAAGCAATAGCTGTATTACTGTGCGCTATCTTTATTTGTGTGTAGTCATCCCAATTACCTAGGTACTCTGTAAACGCTTTAATCTTATTCTGACTGTATGTTAGGGTTGCTTGCCAGCGAAGATTTTGCAATAATTGAACGCCTCCTGTTAACTCAATACCCGCGCGGTAGCTGCTTGCAACATTTACACGATTGTAAGCTCCCACATCATTCACCTCACCAGTTGAAACCAATTGATCCTTATAATCCATGTAATACAAATTGGCGCTTACTGCCGATTTTTTCCAACTTTTACGATAGCCCAACTCGCAGTTTATTAAGCGCTCAGGTTTGGGGATACTTGTTGTACTTGCTTGTATAATATCATTGCGCACAGGTTCTTTATTGGCTACACCTACATATCCATATACATTTGCATTAGTCCCAATATCATACGTTAAACCTGCTTTAGGGTTGAAAAAGGTGTAGGTTAAATTGAAATCATATGGCAAATACACTCCACTATTGAGGTCAACACCGTTAAGTTTGTAGCTGATGGTACGACCTTGTAAATCAACAAAACCAACCAACTTGGTTGTTAGCTGGTAACTTGCTTTTCCATAAAAACTCATATCTGTTTTGGTTGATTTTCCATCATAAAAACGGTCGTTAATGGAGCTACCTAACGCATACTGCGACCATATAAGTTCGCCATAATGCCTTCCATCGTAGCGATTTAAACCACCGCCCACAGTTATATTTAGTTTGTTTTGATCATATACAAATGAAAAAACCGTTCCATAAAAATCATTATCGAGCCAACGCCTGCGCACAAAATCACCCCGTTTCAGTGTATTGCCATCAACGGTAATGGAGTCTTGTAATTTGTAGGTTGTAAATTTTTCATTTCTTCTAAACTCTTCGTAATAGCCACGTCCATAAGTATAATGCAAACCAATATTGGCTTTAAGATGCTTGCCAAATAAATAGGTGTAGAACAGTTGGTAATAATCCTGCTGATAATTATCGGTTTGATTTGGGTACGTATACTGATTGTAGGTTCTGCTTCCGGATGCCAACATATGGTCTAAATCGGTTTGATTTAATCCAAGATTTCCTGCCAAATCATTCATTGCTTGTACGTCTCCTTTTAGGCGAGCTTCAGGAATTCCATTCCATGCTTGATAGGTTTTTTCTGTGCCCGAAAACACATTCAATTTCAGTAAACTTTTTTCGCCATAATGTGCAGCCGATACAAAAAACGATTTAAGGTTTGAACTTCCCCTATCGATAAACCCATCGCTTGTAATTTTGGAGAGACGAGCATCAAAGGCCCAGCCATTATCCAACAATCCGCTTCCGGCTTTTACCGTGTGTTTCCATGTGTTAAATGACCCGTAGCTATTAGCCACTTCTCCATAAGCCGTTTGATTTAAGGCATCTGTTTGGATGTTGATGCTTGCACCAAATGCCCCCGCACCATTTGTGGACGTTCCTACTCCTCTTTGTACTTGGATGCTTTGCGCAGACGATGCAAAATCGGGCATATTTACCCAAAAGGTTCCGTGCGATTCAGCATCATTCACCGGCACTCCATTAATGGTAACATTGGTTCTGCTTGGGTCTGTTCCGCGAATACGAATCCCAGTGTAACCAATACCAGTTCCAGCATCCGAATTTACAACGGTTGAAGGTGTGAGGTTGAGTAAAAAAGGAAGGTCTTGCCCAAAATTTTGCTGTTCTATTTCCTTTTTGTTGAGGTTGGTAAAGGTTACCGGATTTTTTTCGGTGGCTTTGATTCCACTTACTACTACTTCCTGCAACTCTTTTTTGTTCGACAAGGTGTCGGTGTTTGTTTGCGCTGATGCTTGTTGCAGCAATAGGGCAAAACTTGTTACGTACAAAATACGCATAATGAATACTTAGAATTAAGGTTTAACAAACACGGCATCAAGGGTTGATGTCCGCTTCAAATTTTGTTTAACCCTCTTGGAATGGTACTGCATATTCATCACTGAACATACAGAAAGAAGTTGCCGCTTTAGCGTGCACACCAAATTCGAAAACTTCTTACTTTTCCCTTCGCAGGCATTATCCTGTGCAGGTTCCAAGGGTTTGATCTCAGACAGTTTGATTTGAGATTTGAGATTTTGGACTTGAGATTTTATAATCCTCAAATCGTAAATCTTAATCATCACTTCTTATGCCACCCCTAAAGACGGTGCAAATATACTCAGGCTTTTTAAACAAAAAAGCCATCACGAATTTCGTGACGGCTTTATTTGATATTGTTTCTTATCAGAATTTACTGAACGCCCATTAACTCTACATCAAACAACAACGTAGCATTTGGAGGAATAGCACCACCTGCACCATTGGCGCCATACCCTAACTCTGAAGGAATAATTAAACGCATTTTATCTCCTACCTGCATTAATGCAATTCCTTCGTCCCAGCCTTTGATTACTTGACCTTGGCCAAGCGCAAACTGAAAAGGTGTACCACGTTCACGTGAAGAGTCGAACACTTTTCCGCTTAGTAGCATTCCTGTGTAGTGAACGTTAACTGTTTTGCCGGCCTCTGCTTTTGGTGCTGTTGCATCTTTTGTTTTTTCTACAATGATGTAGCGCAAACCGCTTGCTGTTGTTAGGGTATCTTTTCCTTTTACATCAAATGGTTTTGGACCTTCCACAACTTCCATCAGTTCTACTTCAAATTGTAAGGTGGAGTTTGGAGGAATAACACCCATGTCTCTATCGCCATATCCAATACTTGGTGGAATGGTAAACAAGGCTTTATCGCCAACTTTTAACATTGCAATACCTTCTTCCCAACCTTTTATTACGCGGCCTTCACCTAACTTAAACTTAATGGGCTGACCTCTATCGCGTGAGCTGTCAAATTTTTTCCCGTCCATTAATGTTCCAGTGTAGTGAACAGATACGGTTAATCCCGATTCGGCTTTAGGTCCTTTACCCTCTTGCAGTAATTTGATTTTGAGTCCGCTTGCAGTAGTTTGTTCCACGTTCAATTTTAATTTAGGTGATGATGGTTTTTTAGGTTGACCTTTTTGTGCTGTTGCCGAAAAAGCAACACATGCCATTAATAAAAATGTTGCAATTCTGTTTTTCATTATTATTTTACTTTAACAAGTTTTACATCAAATACCAGCGTACTAAAAGGAGGAATGGGTCCGGCACCACGTTCACCATATGCCAACTTCCAAGGAATAATTAATGTGTATTCTTCGCCTTCTTTCATCATTGCAACGGCTTCATCCCAACCCGGAATTACCTGACCAAGGCCTAAAGTAAACTCAAAAGGAGGGTTTGTGCCGTCCATGTTTTGGTCAAACACTTCGCCATTAAGCAAGGTTCCTTTGTACAACATGCTAACTTTGTTCCCTTTGGCTGCTTGTTTACCTGTAGTTTTTTTGTTCACAATAAACTTTAATCCGCTAGCAGTGGTTTGCACGTTTTGTTGTGTAGCCAAAAATTGTTGCACAGCTACTGAGTCTTTCGTGATAAAATCCCCCATTTGCTGTTGCTGTTTTTGTTGCATTTCCTGTTGGTTAAATACATCAACAAGCGTAACAATAAATTTCACTTTTTCACCATCAACCATATTTTTTGGTTTTTCGGCACCAAAACTTTTTTGGAATAAGGTATCGGCATTAACCCATATCTCAGCGCTATCTCCTTTTGATAACATCGCAAACACTTCTTTTAATACAGGCTCTTCAGAAGGGATATAACGAGGGCTGTTGGTTGTGTAAGTTTCTAAAATAACAGAGTCTGTTTTTTCGGTAGCAATGCGAAGGTTTAGCAACAAGATATCTCCAGATGCTACCATACGTGCGTCTTTTTCGTGGCTAATAATTTTGTACTCAACACCATTTTCGGTGGTTTCCATTTTGTTGCAACTGGTTAGCATTGCTGCCGCTGCAAATAGGGCAAGTGTGATTTTATATTTCATGTTTTTCATCTTTGAATGTGTGTTATGCCAACAATGTTTTATAGTCGGCCAGTGCTTGTTTAAATTTAAGTTCTGTTGCTTCAATCGTATCTTGGCTTTCGCCACCGGCTGCACTAAAATGCCCTCCACCATTGAAATACTTGCGAGCAAACTCGTTGGCAGGGAAATTTCCTTTTGCCCTAAACGACATTTTGCGTGCAACTGTTCGGTCGATAATAATTACTGAAAGTTTGATTCCTTTGATGGATAAGCCATAATTCACTAGCCCTTCCGAATCTCCAGTAATAATTTCAAATTGTTTTAGTTCTTCTGCGGTAACACAAATTAAAGCGGTGTTGTATTCGCGCAAAATTTGCATTTTATCGTTTAGGCAATATCCTATAAAACGCATTCTGCTTTCGGAGTAGTTATCGTAAATGGCTTCTACAATCTTATTGGGCTCGGCACCCTTTTCAATGAGCGCTGCAGTTGCCTGGTGTGTGCTTGGATAGGTGCTGCTGTGTCTAAACCCTCCAGTATCCGTCATAATACCAGCGTATAAACACGAGGCAATATCTTTGGTGATTTTATCTGTCTCTCCTAAAATATCAATAAACTGATAAATTAACTCGCAGGTAGAACTTACTTGTGTGGTCCACAATGCATAATTAGCGAAACCTTCTGGCTCTAAATGATGATCAATCATCACTTTTTTGCATTTGGCCTCGCGAACAATATCTCCCAACTTATTAATGCGTTTGAGCGCGTTAAAATCTAAGCAAAAAATAAAATCAGCTTCTTGAACCAATTGTGTGGCTTTTGCTTCTTCCCTCTCAAAGTTGATCACGGTAGTTTCTCCCGGCATCCAATTTAAGAAGTCGCCATAATCTGTTGGCGACACAACTGTTGAGGCGATGCCCATTTCCTTAAGGAAATTGTATAACCCTAATGACGAGCCTAAAGCATCAGCATCCGGCTTGTGGTGGGTTGTGATAATGATCCTTGGGGATGGTTGAGCCATTAGTAATGGCTTTATTTCAGCAATATTGTTCAGAGTATGAATTTTTTAAGCGGTGCAAATGTGTGAAATTTTACTGAGAAAACTAAGGGTTGTGTAAACAATATTTTATGGATGTAGTTACTTGGAATGAAGCTGTTTGTGTAATTAGCTTTTCCTTCAAGCATTCAGGATTCAACTTCTAAGAAGTTGTGAAGCAAAAAAGTAGAATTTTACTAATACCAGTTCAATTATGTTGATGCTGCTGATAAGAAAAAAATGCTGTTTTAAACCACAAGCTATGAAGGTTGAACCAGTAAATGGCTTACCAAATATTCGGCAATTTGTACTGCGTTGGTTGCAGCACCTTTGCGCAAATTATCGGCCACAATCCACAGGTTAAGAGCGTTTTTTTGCGATTCGTCTCTTCGAATTCTTCCCACAAACACATCATCTTTTCCATCGGCATCAATTAAAGGCATTGGGTATTCAAAGTTAGCCGGATTGTCTTTTACCGTTACCCCTGATGTGTTGCTCAGCATGGTTTTGATATCGGCTATGTCAAAAGATCTCTCGCATTCAATGTTTACGCTCTCGCTGTGACCGCCCATTACCGGGATGCGCACACATGTTGCGGTAACAAGTATTGAATCATCACGCAAAATCTTTTTGGTTTCGTTCACCATTTTCATTTCTTCTTTGGTGTAACCGTTATCCATAAACACATCAATTTGCGGAATGGCATTTTTATCAATGGGGAACTTGTAAGCCATTTCGCCTTGCACTCCGTTACGTTCGTTTTCTAATTGTTGCACCGCTTTTACACCTGTTCCTGTAACACTTTGGTAGGTAGACACCACCACGCGTTTAATTCCGTATGCTTGATGGATGGGATGTAATACCAATACCATTTGAATGGTTGAGCAGTTTGGATTGGCAATAATTTTATCGCCAACCGTCAAAGCATCGGCATTAATTTCGGGAACAACCAGTTTTTTGGTTGGATCCATGCGCCATGCAGATGAGTTATCAATCACAAAAATACCAGCATCGGCAAATTTAGGTGCCCACTCCAACGAAGTAGAACCACCTGCCGAGAAGAGTGCAATTTGGGGTTTGGCTGCAATAGCTTGTTCCAAGCTGTGAACGGTGTATTCCTTACCTTTCCATGAAAGTTTTTTGCCAACAGATTTTTCAGATGCTACCGGAATGAGTTCGGTTACAGGGAAGTTTCGTTCGGCTAATACTTTTAACATCACGGTGCCAACCAAGCCGGTTGCACCCACTACAGCTACTTTCATGAATAATAAGATTTTGAATACGTGAGGGCGCAAAAGTAAACAATACCCTAAAAACTTCTTGTAGTATTTTTAGTGCAAGATGAAGGGTAATTCTGCCGTTTCTTTTCCATTTACCACCACCACTATTCTATGATCTCCTTTGTGGTGTTTACGCGTTGTTAAATCAGCAAAAGCATGTGATCGATTGATGGTAAGTGTTTGCCTCGGTTTTAGGCTGTAGGTTCCAATTTGAAAAACTTTAGGGTTCTGCTTACCATTAGCCTTTTGATAATATATTTTATACTCAAGTCTAACATCATGAGTCTTCTTTTCGTTGAGTTTAATAGAAAAGGAGTACTCGAATTTACCGCCAATGGGTAAGTTAGTTTTACTGATGGCGAAGTTAGTTGCCTCAACTTTTACTTTATGGTTTAGTCCAAATGCACTTAATGCCGCTGTGTGTCCTTGTTTGAGTAATCCTCTACTAGCGTGTTTTACAATCCAATCGGTTTGTGGCGAAATACCTTTCCAGTGTTTTACTATTGTTAGTACAATATCAGGATGGTCTTTTGAAATATCATTTAAACAATTGGCAACACTTCTGCGCACGTATTCACTTTCATCAGCTTTCAATAATTCTAAAATGGGAAGTATTGCTGATGGATTCTTTTTAAATACGGGTAATGCCATGGCCCATGGTAAACGCGGACGAATACCTTCGCTAGCTAGCCTGCGAACGTGGTGGTTTTTACTTTTTGCCCATTGCAGGTGTTGTTTAACCATGCGTTTCTCGTAGCGAATAATGAAAGGGCGCACGGCAAATTCGCTGCTGCTGTATTGGGTAAGATGTTCCAATGCGGGTATTGAAATATCGGGGTATTCAATTCCATATACTTCAACAAAATCGGGAAATAAAATAGCTACAAATCCATTGAAATGATGTGCAATAGGAGTGAGAATACCTATCTGCTGTGCATAAGGCATCGGTAAAAACTGGTGGATGCATTTGGTAATATGCCGCATTCGTTGTTTCAATTCTCGGTTTGGCCATTCTTTATCAAACACTGTTTTAAAGAAGGCTTTTTTATCAAACGCTTTGTACTGCTTTTGAAGCAAATTGCCTAGTTGTTCAAGTAGTTCACGAGTGTACAGATTTTTAAGAGGTTCAGCCATTAGAGAATATTTTAATATAAGGAATACACAAAAAATGCCATCCGAAAGCAGAATGGCATTTTTAAAATTGCTAATGCTGTTGGTTATTTCTTTTCGATGAGTGATGTTATTTGTGCATCCATTGGAGTTACTTGAGAAGGGAAGTATTCAAGTAATTTTCCATTTTCATCTATCAAAAACTTGCCGAAATTCCAACGAACGTTTGTATCTTTTACCTTGTTGTATTCTTTGTTGCTTAACCATTTGTATACATCATGTTGGTTGTCGCCTTTAACGTCAATTTTTTCGGTTAACGGGAAGGTTACACCGAAACGTGCTTTGCAAAAGGCTCCGATTTTGCTGGCGTCATCAGGCTCTTGGCCACCAAACTGATTGCAAGGAAAACCAATGATGACTAATTCATTTTTGTATTTGTCGGCTAACTTTTGAAGGTCGGCATATTGAGGCGTGTAACCACATTCGGAAGCAGTGTTAACGCACAATACCTTCTTGCCTTTAAAGTTGCTGAACGTAATCACCGATTTTCCGTCCAATGATTTAATTGACAATTCGTGAAAGGTTTTTGGTGGTGGTGTCATGATTTTAGATGGTTTGGTGGCGTATGCAAAGCCCAAGGCTAATGCAGCAATAGTTAAAACGGAAAATAAGATTCTTTTCATATTCAAGTTTGTATTGGGTTGTTAAGTTTATATAAGGTGTTTTATTTTTACTGATAGCGTTTAGCATCGATTTTACGAGGCTTCTATGCTTTACTCATCAATGTGTTTTTACAAGGCAAGAATGGCATCACGAACATCTTCCATTTGCCATTGAGGTGTTGAAGTAGCCCCACAAATGCCAACAGTATCGTTTTCGGAGAACCATTCTTTTTTCAATTCTGTTTTCGAACTCACAAAAAAAGTATTAGGGTTTACATCTTTACACACATCGTGCAATACTTTTCCGTTAGATGACTTTTTGCCCGAAACAAAAACAATTTTATCAAACCGTTTTGCGTATTCGCGTAACTGAATATCACGGTTGGAAACTTGGCGACACAGTGTATCATTAAAATCAACTTCCACACCTCGCTCAACCAATTTATCGCGCAGGGCATAAAGATTTTTGGTGCGTTTGGTTGTTTGGCTGTATAGCTGAATTTTTTTCGGCAACTCAATTTTATCGAGTTCTTCAAAGGTTTCAATAACAATAGCATCACCGTTTGTTTGGCCTTTTAATCCAATAACTTCTGCATGTCCGTGTTTTCCGTAAATCATTATTTGCTCGTCATCATTGTAGGCCTCACGAACACGGTTTTGGAGTTTAAGCACCACAGGGCATGATGCATCAATGAGTTCAATATCTTGATCTAAAGCTTTTTTATAGGTTTCAGGAGGTTCTCCATGTGCACGTATTAAAACGGTTTCACCCCTTAGCTTATCAAATGCTTCATGGTCAATAATCTTCAATCCCTTTTTGCGCAAACGTTCTACTTCCTCATCATTGTGAACAATATCACCTAAACAATATAAGTGTCCTTTTTCATCCAAAATATCTTCGGCCATTTGAATGGCGTATACCACCCCAAAGCAAAAGCCCGAATTATCATCTATTTCTATCTTTACATTCATTGAATTGACTATTTGGTTAACGAATCAACGGGATTGTTGAATACAACCCGCACAAATTTAAACCATTTTGCCTTCAATATGTTTGTAATGTTGTTGTAAGCGGTAAAAGCATCTTTTATTATAGGTAAAAGGTTAAATTACACCGTCAACACATCAGATTCAATATGACTACAGAAGAAACCGTTCCATTTGAGAGTTACACAGGCGAGGCCTCATTGTCACCTATTCCGCTGAGTATTGGCTCTCCGGTGATACGGCCCGAGGATAAAAATAAAATTCGTGCCAACGCAGTAGAGGCTATGCACTATTATGCGAATCAGGAAATTGGAATGTTGAAAAAACAGGCTGATTTAATTATGCAGCAGGTTCGTGAAATCGAGGGCAGGTTAAAAATTTCGGAACAAATTTACCAGTCGGATATGCGTTTTACGCCAATTGTAAATCAAGTATATCACTTATACGAAAAGGATGATCATTTCTTATTATCACTTATTGGACCAGATGAATGGGGGCGTTCTAAAAACTCACGCAAGTATATTGCCTCAGTAAAATTGCTTGGCGACCATAGCTGGGATGTGATAAACAAGGGTTAATCGAACAAGACATTAGTGATTAATACTCGTACTGATTATTCACGAATAAGTGTGATGGTGCCGTGTTTTTCCAATTGAGGCTGGTCTTTCTTCTTTATTTTTAGAATATAATAGTACACACCTTCCGAAGCGTTTATGCCGGCTTCATTTTTCCCGTTCCAGCAGGCGGCTGGGTTCGTTGATTCATAATACAGATCGCCCCAACGGTTGTAAATACTTATGTTGAACACATCACATTTTTGCGATATACCTGTAATTCGGTAACAGTCGTTAATCCCATCATTGTTGGGCGTAAACACATTTGGAACCACCACTTCTTGCGATGAATCTCCTTCAGTATATAATGTTTGCGTAGCTGTATCTACACAAAACGTATTCGCATTTGTGATGAGTTGAATGGTGTACAACTTGGTTGTTGTGTATTGGTGGGTTGGATTTTTCTCGGTAGATGAATCGCCATCACCAAAATACCAAATATAAGGAAGCGGAAAACCTGTTGGTGAAACAGATTGATTTTTAAACTGAACAACTAAGGAACAACTATCGCGTGTAACTAAAAAATCAGGAGTGCCCGATTGATAAACTGTAATATTTCGCACCATGCTATCTTGTTTGTTGCACGATGCATCGTTCAAGGCAATTAAGGTAAGGCGGTAGTTTCCAGGTGCAATAAACGTATCCATGTAATTAATCTTGGTACTCACCGGAGTTCCATTTACGTACCAGCGGTATAATTGCCCGTTAAACGAAGTGTTTGTGGTATTAATTATTGCCGGAGAACAAAAAACAGTATCGGTTAAGGCGAAGGAAGTTTGGAGCAAATGTTCGGTAAACTGATAGGTTACTAGTTGTTCGCTGGTATCAGCACAAAAGCTTCCCGGGTTGGTAATCAATTGTATGGTGTATGTGCTGTCTTTTTTATAAAGATGTTTGGGGCTTTCTGCCGTTGACGAATCGCCATCGCCAAAATACCATTTGTAGGTTAGGGGTTGGTTGTTATCGGCACTCGATTCATTTTTAAGGATGATATTAGCCGAACATGTATCGCGAATGAACGAAAACTTACTACGCGTATTGTTAATGATGGTAATGGTTGTATCAAAACTATCAATGGGTGAACAAGTAGCGTTACTAAATACTTTGAGTTTTACCCTAATGATGGTGTCTTTATAAAATGTATCGGTAATGTTGAGCGATGTTGATTTAAGAGCATCATTAAAATACCATTCCTGTGATTGCTGATTGGTTGAAAGATTGGTAAAAGTAATAATTGCCGGAGTACAACTTTGTTGGGGTTGTGGAGTAAAAAAGGCATTCAATACACCAGGCAGTGAATTCACTGTTACTTCTTTTCCGGTGGTCATGGCGCAAGGTAAACCCGGATTGGCAATCAGCGTTACAATATATTTTCCAGCTGTATCAAACTTAAATGAGGCATCGCTTTGGGTTGAGCTGAATGCCGGTGGAAATTTCCATAAAAAGGAAACGGTATCCTCAGGCAAACGAATAGAGGTATTTTTAAATGCAATGGTATACGAGCAAGTATCTTGTACGTAGGTGAAATCGGGATAAACAAACGGAACAACAGTAATCAGTCGTGTGCTGCTGTCAATTTTATTGCATGAAGCAGAGTCGCTGGAAACAAGTTTTACCCGATACTTTCCCTTATAAAAAAAGGTATCGAGCACAAATTTTGTCCCAACCAAAGTATCGTTAATAAACCATTTTAGGTTGCTAAACTTATTGCTGGTATTGATAAACGTAAAGCCTGCGGGTTCACAACTAAAACTATCGAGCGGATAAAAGGATGCTTTGACAAGATGGTCTAATGAATCGTAAATAAGGTTGTATAAAGCCGTATCAACGCAACTCGAACCGGGGTTGGTTAGCAGCATTACCTGATAGTTGCCGTTTGCCGGAAATGTTTTCTTTACCAAGTTTACACCAGAAGTATCTCCGTTTCCAAAATACCATCTAAACGGAATAGAGAATGGCGTTGACGTGTTGGTAAATGTATAAGATGGCGAGCAACTATCCTTGGTAACAGTAAAAGAAGCTTTGGCCGAAATGCTTGTTGTAAATGATTGAGTGCTACTATCCGAAATGCTGCAACGTGACGAGTCTATTTCTACCAGTTTGATGGTGTATGTTCCGGCTGTGCGAATAGTATCTTTGTAATTGAGCGAGGTATCGCGCAACACGCCATTTACATACCAATGATGGTATTTTCCATTAAAGGAGGTATTGGTATAGTTAACAACAATATACGAGTCGAGACAGAATTTTTTGGGAGCAAAATTAAACGAGGCATATACCACATTGCTTTTCCTAAAATCAAGTTTATAGCTGGCATTGCTGCACCTTGGGCTTTTATTTGCTTGCGAGTAAGACCCAGCTGAGGTGGGAAACGATCCTGATGTTCCTCTATTACAACTGGCACAAACTGATTGATAGATAACACCTTTTTTATCAAACCTGCTAGTTCCCCCATCCACGTGATCGGCTGCTCCCGATTCCCCTAAATATGAGCCATACAAGAGGGAGGAAGCATTTTGATCAAGCGCAAATAAATAAAAATCGCTGTTATCTGTTGTTTTTTGCAAGGCATCGGCTGTAACAGGCATATTTATGGTTGTACTGGTGAAACTCCCTGCTGGGTGTGTGGTAGCAAAACGACTATTACTATTTGTTGCTCCACCCCAAACCGAACCATAAACTACACCACATTCATCAACCATAAACGCGCTTGGTGGTAATGCGTTACGTTTAATCGAATCGCCAATCATAGTTGAAAAGATGATGCTATCCAACGAGGGGTTAAACTTGGTTACAAAGAGTGAACTGTTTCGGTTTAAGTATACATTGCCAATTACCGGAACCGAGTCGTAATTCTGACCAAACACCACGGGATTATTAGCCGGGTCGAGTTTTATAAAATACGCCTGATCATAAGCAGCACTTCCCCAATACCTAAAGTTTTGCAGCGAGCTGAGTGTTGAGTTAACTCGCCCCACAAAACCATCACTAAAACCACCTCTGTATGACGAAAGGTGACTATTGGGCGATACGCTAAACGTTTGGCTTTGTGTTCCTCCTGCAAAATAAATGGTTCCGCTATTATCTACATCTAAAGAGTATAATGCATCATTGTTGGGTTGACCTATAAAAGTTGATGATTTTAATACTTTAAGTGAACTATCCAATTTGAAAATACAACCATCTTGCCTGCCATTTTTGATGGATTGAACCACCCCAGCAGTTACCGGAAAATTGGCCGAACTTGTTGAAGTTGCTACAATAATATTATTAGCATTATCAATAATAACTTCTCCTCTAAACTCATCTGCGTAATTCATGCGCAGCGAATCAGCAACGTTAATACCATCTACCCCACTCCCTCCAACATACGTTGAACCGATGAGTTGGATTCCATCAGCCGAAAGTTTGGTAACGATAATATCAAACGAATCGTTAAACGAAACATCGTAACATCCTGTTTTAACAGGGTAGTTAGCCGAAAGTGTAGTTCCAAAAACCACAAGATTATTGTACTTATCGGTAACCAAACTGTGTGGGTAATCGTTTTTGTTACCTCCCAAATAGGTTGCATAAATGAGCGCACTTCCATCGGGCACATATTTGCTAATAGTAATATCGCAAGGGAAACCAGCTTGAGGCCAAGATCCTACGCCACCTCCCCAAACTTGTTGAAACGCACCAGGTGTTGTTGGGTAACGTCCGTTTACAAAATCGGTTGGGCTGGTAGCAATACCTGCCGCATATAAATTACCATCTTTATCGTAGGTAGATGAGTGGCCAAAATTATCAACGCTAGAGCCTGAATAGGTTGAGAAGATGAGTTGCGGATCAATAATTAAGGCATATGAAGGATTGTAATTTCCAACGTTAAAGGAAACACGATTTTCTTTTAATATAAATGAACAAGGGATTTCATGGGTAACACCATCGATGATTTGATAAGCGTATGGGTGCTCTTCCTTCCAACTGTTCACACTAGTACTAATGTGCAATCCGTCATCTTTTAAAGCAATCGATTCCTGACCTTTATAATTCAATACAATATCCGAAACCCGACCACCAGGGTAAACAATCAAATCATATTTAAGGTTGTTGTTTTCGGACGAATAAAGTGCCGCGCCAATGTTTGCATACAGCTGCGTAAAGTGCACTTCACTAAAGGATTTTACCTGCGTTTTCCAGTATAATGGATCACTGCCTAAAAAGTAGTTGTAATAGGCAGATTGTGGATTTTCTCCGTATGTACCTGGATTATCTAAACTGCCCTCAAACTCAATACGCAATGCATGACTGCGAACGGTAAAAGATTTAAAATTATCTTCAAATGCTCGCGGGTGTTTAAAGGCAGCAGCAACATCATCAGCATTTTTAAAAATAAAATGGAGTGCGTTGGGCTCTACAAATAAATGACCACCAGAAACGGAAGCCATAAATGTTGCCTTATTATCCCATTGTCCCTTGTTTTCGATAAATTGCAGTGAAGCAAAGGGTGTGGCAGGATGAACCGTTTCGGCTGTTACCGTTTGAAAAAAGGCAACAATCCAAAAATAGTAGAAAGTGATATGAACGGATTTAACCAAGCGCACAAATAGGAATATGGCACTAAAGTAAGGTTTAAAACACACAAATGAAGCGCATTTAGAAAGTTTTAAGAAAAAATGATACCATTGCAACCTTAGCGAATCTAAATTCATCTGTTAACATAATTCATAGTAAAAGCGTGACCAACTTAAATGAGCAAGAACTTGTAGCAGCGTGTGTGAAGGGCGATGGAAAGGCTCAAAAAAAGTTGTACGAAAAATACGCACGAACCATGTTCGGTATTTGCTTGAGATACAGTAACACATACGATGAAGCCAAAGATATTTTGCAAGATGGTTTCATAAAGGTGTTTACCAAAATGGGGCAATTTGGGTTTCAGGGAAGTTTTGAAGGATGGATGAAACGCATTTTTGTAAATACCGCACTTGAATACTACCGTTCTAATAAAAACCATATGTATCATGATGATGTGGCTGCTGCTTCAAACCATGTTCAGCAAGATGATACCATTGGAAACATGAGCAGAAAAGAAATACTGGAGATTATGCAGGGAATGGCGCCTGGTTATCGAAATGTATTGAACTTATATATTGTAGAAGGCTACTCGCATGCCGAAATTGCCGAATTGCTTCAGATAAACGAGGGAACATCAAAGTCCCAACTATCGAGAGCAAGGGTGCTACTTCAGCAAGCAATAATTAATAAACAGAAAGCGGGCACAAACCAATGAGTGACTTGAATAACATAGATAAATTGCTGAAGGACAACTTTGTTGACTTTGCTCCCGATGCCCCCAATGTGTGGCAGGGTATTGAGCAAGGTGTTCAGGCAGCGCAAGCAACTCAGGCTGCCGGAGGCATAACTGCTGCGGTAAAAGGCACGAGTTTGGTTGTTAAAATAATTGCAACGATAGCTATTGGTGCCTCGGTTGTTACAGGATATGTGTTGTTAACTGAAAAAGAAAACTCAAACAAACAGGAGTTATCAGCACAAGTGGATAGTGAATCAGTTTCATCATCTAAAGCCGAGCAGAAAGAGTTGCTATCGGTTACCGAATCTCCAATTGAGTCTGGTTCGGGTGAAGCTAAATCCACATCTGCTCCTTCGCAAATGCCTTCAAACCAAACGGTAATTGTGAAAAGTAAAAGAGGCGACATAGAGATGCTGCAGGATGAAAAACCAGCTTCGGAAATGATAGTCAAAGCACAACCATTGCCGGAAATAAAATCGGATGAAAAACCAATAATTGTTCCGAGCGCTGTTGTTTCTTCAACCAAAGATATTGGTAAAAAGGAAACTCATATATCAGAAGACCTCGAAGAAACCACCCAAGAAAGGGAAGAGCCAACAACAGATTCTCACCCTAATGAAAACAGTGAACTGTTTATTCCAACCGTAATTACGCCAAATGGAGATGGCAAAAACGACCGATTTGTGATTCCTATTGAGAATGAACAGTCCTACTTTTTAACCATAATGGATAAGAATGGAAACAAAGTATTTGAAAGTAACGACAAAAACCTGAACTGGGATGGAAGAGACTATAAATCAGGATTAATGTGTACTCCGGGAACGTATTTTATGATATTTAGGTATCAGTTAAAAGGTATGCAAACCGAGCAAACAAAAATTGGAAAAGTAGCTCTCCTTTAATTAAATGTTGAAAATGATAAATAATATATATATGTTAGCGACTATGTTTTTTACCCAAATGAACGCTGCCAAAAAACTTCGGGGAAGTAATAGCAGCATGCGCAACAAACTGTACACAACACTCAATGTTGTTCTGCTTTTGGTTGCATCATCATTCCTATCCCAAGCGCAAGTATTAACAGCTTCATACGCACCAGCTGTTATTTGTGAAGGGAATAACACCATTATTCAGGTAACCGCTCCATTGGGTTTGCCTAATGGTGTTGTTGTTACAGATTACGTATTTTACCATCCAGGAACAACAACTGGAAAGGATTCAACCGTTAATCAATCTACTCAACGATCGGTTTCAGTTATTTTTCCTCCAGGGGTGCACAATGTATATGTTGTTGCCCGACTGAGTGATTTGAGCAGGGTAACATCCCCAACAATAGCCATTACGGTGTATAATCTTCCGAATACGAGCTTTGCGATTAACGGAAATGATACACAGTGTTTCAAAAACAATAATGCATGTTTAAACAATTTAACAACCCGTGCGTCTGCCCCAAGTTCACCAATTGTGCAATACATTTGGGAATACGGGGATGCTAGAGTGGATAGTGTTACCAATGCAACATCGGTATGTCACACTTATACCTTTCCGAGTAGTTTTACAGTAACCCTAAGAGCTATTGATAGTCTGGGTTGTCGCAAGGACACTTTCTTGCCGCCACAACGACCAATTGTTATTAAGCCCAATATTAAACCTGAGTTTACTTGGTTAATGCGTAAAGGGCCTTGCTTTATTTCAAACTATTTGTTTACCAACAAAACACCAGTTCCTCTAGCTAATTTACAAAGCTATACATGGGAGTTTGGTGATGGAACAAAATATACAGCAACAGCACCTTTCGATTTGGATGAAACTGCTTTTTATGATACCATCGGACATGATTTTTTGATTAATGGAGAGTTTTCGCCATTGTTATCAGTTAAGGATCTTACGGGTTGTGTTGATAGCATCCGTTATACTTCAGCAAATGCACCTAAAGCAATTCCTAAAAATATTGTGTTTGAATTTGACATTGTAACAACCAAATCAGCAACCGACTTTAGCTTGCGCGATTCTGTTTGTCTGGGTAGTGGAAACAGCGCTTCAGTTTGCTTCAAACAAACACCTATTTCTTTTGCCTCTCCTGGTACAGGAGACTTCTTGTGGAATTTTAATGATCCACAATCGCAACAATTAAATTTTGACCTTAACAGCTGGACACCCTGCCATACTTTTGTGGGTGGTATTGGTACATACAATGTTTCACTAACTATTAGTAATGTATGCCCCACCCCAGTTAGATTTACGTATTACTCAGGTGTTACACTTCGCAGTGATAAGTATATTGATAAATACATATATGCCAACAACGATACTTTGGATGCGGAATCACGCCCAGTATTTTTTACCGATACCATTGTAAGACCTAATGGTAAGGGTTCCTTATATGCACTAACCTATACGGGCAAATATATTATGTCGGGTAATCCCTATCGCTCCGATACCTTATATGTATACAAAGGAAAACATGAAAGACCTTTATACTACATTAGTAACGATACCTTATTGTTTAAAGCAGGCGGTGTATTGCGTGATACGATTTTATTACCATTAAACTTTACTTACCTCCAGCAAAAAAATCCCATTCCGCCATTAAAATATGACACGTTTGCGGGTTATGGTTTATATGGTTACGGTGTAAGAATACTGGGTCCTTTTTCACGAATTGAAGATCCACAAAATGACATTGTAATTAAGCCAAACCAAAAGAACCAATGCGGTCCTTCAGATACTGTAGATTTTGTAAATACTGCGCAACATTATAAATCGCGTAAGATGTATCGGAAATGGGATTTTGACGACAACTTCGCTCCTCAATGTACTTCATTCTCGGTGCCTAAAGCTGGATTCCCTCCTTATTTAGCCGATGCTAATAACCCTTCAGCATTTGCCATACGATATCTTGATTCTATAACTTACGATAATGGTAAAACATGGGTACGCTATAACAATGCTGTATACAAACCGGCTTACGCAACATTTGGTGTTATTGTTGATACCCTCAGAGCATGGACAAGTGCAATGGATCAGTACTTAAACAGTGACCATTATTTTATAGCCAACAAGCAGGTATATGGCGGTAGAATGAATTGTAAGTTTTCATATGATAGTTTACCACGACACCATTATCCGAATTGGGATACCGTTTACAGATGGTATTTAACAGGGCATGATTTTATGCCATGGGATCCAACAAGATTTGGTAACGGAGCAGGATTAACACCTATTCACCCTGCAGATTCAATGTGGTGGGGCAAGCCTATATTTTTGAAACCAACAACAGGTGAATGGTCGTTAACACAAGGTACCGGTCCTGCTCCATTCGGATTATGGGTGCGCATTGACACCATCGATTTTGGAACCAATAACAGTCGCGACATCCAAAAAGGTGAGCAAATTAATTTACGTAATTTACCCGATCCTTGGAGGCCTAGCTTGATTAACACTCGTGGAGAGTATCCAACCATACAAAGCGGAACAATTGAACCAAGCACATCTGTTTCATACAGATGGTTGAATAAAAATTACACCATAAATGGTACTGATATAGTTCCTGGTGGCGGAAATATGACATTCTATAAATATGCATTTATCCGAACTATTTCAAGGTGTGTAACCGTGCGCATGAATTTACAAGATTCGTTTAACAACGAAACTACCGCAGGAATGGGTGATTTGGACTCTACTTTATTTGATTCCGTAGACTGTAAAATGGAAGCTTCGGTACAGTTACCAATAGCGAGAGCAGATGGAAGAGGAATGGGTAAATCCGGCAGAGAATGCCCGGGTGCTAATCCGAATGTGGTAAATTTTGAATTATCAGGTTTTGGCAACTTGCCTGGTGTTGTTCCTAATTGCGGACAAACATTCATCTTGTTTAACTTCGATTCGTTAGCTGATCGTTTAGATAATACACCATGCGTGCTCGATGGATTTATGTCGTGGACGGGTAATATGGCAACGCCAATACCTGGAACTCCTTCTACTACACCAGGAGGGCGAGTATTGCCTGCATTTTGGTCAAATCCAAACTTTACACCGGCACCGCGTGCATGGCAAAGTTCAGCATCAACAAGAATTGTTTTTCACTACGGATTAAACGCTCCGCAAAACGTGCCGCCTCCAGCTGATACAGCTCAAGGATGGATAACAGTTGGTATTGTTATTGGCAGTGGGTGTAAGGACACCGTGCTTAAATCAGTGCCGTTGCAGCAATATCAGAACGATCCAACCTATTACCAAAATTATTTCAACGCTATTACCTCACCTGTTAAATACAATTCGGGAAATAGCCCAATACCAGGTGCTCCACAAAACTATCAGTACGCATTTAGCCAAATTAAAAATAGACGATTTGAATTAGTGGGTCCGCTGTTGGTTGAAGTAGTTGATGTTGAGTATACAGATTGTAAGTTCCCTAAATGTATGTCGGATACTGTTTGGTATCACCGCTTCTTGCGCATTAACAACCTAACTGCTCGTTTTGATGTTGAGCCAAGAAATTGCAAATTGAGACATAAAGGTGAAGATATCACTGTTCATTATCAAGATAGTGTTCAGGATGATATTAAATATTCGGTTTGGGATTGGGGAGATAATACCTTAACTGTGGATTCGTTCTACTATGCTGATTCAATAGCTGATTACAACAATGGTTTTTACATTAATGGCGTAAGGCGCGTGCGTTATAACCTTGATTTTTACAGCGGTACGCCTGTTGTTATGGATTCAACCGTTTGGCCAATAAGGGCTCCAGGTGGTCCTTACGTTAGATACTATTTTGATAGTACAGCGGCAGCTTGGACACTTACAAACTCTCTTAATCCAGTAACACTTATTACAAGAGCAAATCCTCCGGGAACCAAGAATGGTGAATATAAAATTACCGATAATGCGATTATTGGGGTTCCGAATGGATCAGTTATAAGATGGGATTCAACATGGAATGTATGGAATAACTTAATCACTATTGGCGGAACAACATTACAACAAACAGGAGGCTTGCGCGCTGGAGTTGAGGTTGATACAGTATTGGCAACAAACTTTTATCGTATCTTTAACATTATTGATCGCAATGCTATTCCAGGAAAAATTATAGTGGTAGACAAATGTTCGGGTAAACGTGATACATTAAACAACTTTGACACGATCAGTTACTTCCCGCCTAGTCAAATTATTGATACGGCATTGATGTTCTTGCCAATAAAACATACATTTAAGAGAACAAGTTGGGAAGTTGCTCGTAAACTGCCAGGCTCGCGTACAGGTAATATTATCCACTTAATTGGTAGTAAACGAGGCTGTACACAAACCTTTGCAAGGCCAGTAACCATTGGTATTGTTGATACATTTGATATTTTAAACTCCCAAGACCAAAAAGATACCATGTATTGCGAAAACGAGCCTATAAAGTTTGTTGATTCATTGAGGTACTTCCGTTTCGATTGTCGGGTTACAGAATTGCCTTTCGTACCTGCGGTAACCCAAAGTGCTGCATTTGCAGGAACTTTAGGTTTTCCTTTTGATGATTTGCAAATTGACAGTGCTGATTTTTGGAGACAAGACGTGGGTGATCCTCGTCCTATTCAAAACATTGTTCCATTTATACCATACCAAGGAAGATTTGTAATTGATACAATAGTTCCTGAGAGAGTATACTGGGATTTTGGAGATGGAACACCAATTGATTCATCAATGAGACCAGTGCACAGATACTCAACATACGGACGCTACAGAATCACGATGTTATCTAAAGATAGTTTAGGCCGTTTTGATACCTGCTATAGATATGTGAGTATTTCAAAACCAGTTGCTAAAATCGGTTACTTAAAAGATGGAGGTGGTTTTCCTAAGAACATTTTCAATTGTGGTGAATTTGCAACGTTCATCGATTCATCAAGCATGAAAATAGGTGCTGGTAAAGCCATTGATAGTGTAAAAACAAATTACTGGTGGTTTGGTGAGAATAAATTTGATACCATTCAATGGCAATCGTTTAATAACTTTAAGCCAACCTGGCCATATCGAACCAATGGTTTGTTTAGAGTTAAACTAGTTTCGGAAAGCTATTTAGGATGTAAGGATACAACATATGATACAGTGTTTATTCGTGGACCACGTCCAGCATTCAGATTATTGAATCCGGGAGATACCATTGGTTGTGCTCCGTTTAGGGTTAAATTGGTAAATATGGCCGACTCACTCGGTAAGTTTATAGATAGAAATGGTAATACAAACCCGAACAATACGCCAACACTAACAACTTATTTTGATTGGGGTAATGCAACCCAAACAACTGTTTTTGGCAGAAGAGATACGTTGGAGTATATTTATAACGATACTGGAACGTTCAGCATCTTTGCCGTTGGTTCCGATGGAGCCTTTGGTAGTCCGAATAAGTGTGCTTTAGTTGCATATCCAGATACACCGGATCAAGCTCAAATTCGAATTACCATCAAGAAGATTAAGCATGAAGTATTGGTTGATAAGAATGTGATTTGTAAGGATAAACCTGTTCAAATTACCAATAAGTCGGATAAGCTAGTATTGTCATACAGCTATGTGTCGTACTTGAATGATACAGTAAAAACCGATTCGATTTATAAAAACCAACAGTCAGATTATACGTTCCCTAAAACATTCACTGAGGTAGGTAAGTATATTGTTATTGCCAGACCAGGCATTCTCAATCCAGATACCTTCTCACCATCAGCAGCGGCTAATTGTAGAATTCCAGATACGTTGAGTATAAATGTTGTTTATCCTGCACCGTTGTTTAGCATTGACACCTTAAAACAGCCAATGCCAAAGGTGAGCTTAATTAACAATTCTGATACTACAATTAACGTTAGCTATGTTTGGACTGTAACAAAGGATGGTGCATCAGCTCCTAAGTTTACCTATAACGGAACCAATCAAGATCGTAATTACAGCTTTGATTTGGATAACGATACCGGAACCTTTGAGATTTGCTTAAGAGCCTTTGCTAAAGGATTAAACGAAAGCGAAGGATGTTTTGTAGATACGTGTATCAAAATCAAGAATACCTTCAATATCGACTTTGAAATTCCAAATGTATTTACGCCAAACGGGGATGGTACAAATGATGAGTTTAAAGTGCGCACAGAAGGGGTTCAGAAATTTAAGTTAACCATTTACAACCGTTGGGGTGGTAAAGTGTTCGAGAGCGGTGATCCTAAGATTATGTGGAATGGTAAGACCGACAATACAGGCTCTGAATGTCCTGCAGGAGTATACTACTACATTTGCGATTACCAATTGAGAGGTCAATCGGATAAATCCAAAACAGGATCAATCACATTGATTCGATAAGAATGGATTCATTTCAATGAAAAAGAGGCTGTCTCAATACGAGAACAGCCTCTTTTTTGTGAAGTAAAGTTCGGTGATTCGATTGCTAAACGCGGGTTCACGCGGACGTGCCGTCCGTGTGCATTAGAACGATCAATGACAAAACAAACGAAATAACGAAGCGAAGTCTCAACCGGAGCGCACGATAGACAAGATTTTAAAACCAAAGGATACAGGCCGCATGTGAGCGGCTTTTTTGGACAGTATCGTTGTCGCGGACTTACCGTCCGTGTCTCTTCCCTGTTTAACCGATACGTTCAGCAATTGACTTCTGAATACACACTAACTAGATGTTAGCGTGAACTTGGGAGTTGTTTGAAGCCTCAGTTGAGGTTAATAGGATTAGTTGCCATGTTCGCGCTAACGTCCCGTTAGTGCGAAAGAAGAATTCCCCATGCTAATCCTATCTTAACTGTTTTAAATAACCTCACAATTATGCCTCATTTGGTGTGTGCTGCGCTTAAGCATTCCGATGCATTCAACGTTTGCCGTTCTGAATTCACACTAACAAGATGTTAGCGTGAACAGAGCCTTTTCAATCATATTAATTTATACTAAACCAAATTTTATATTAAAAGATGTCTTTATGGCGCCCGTTCAGGTGGACATTTCCGTCCATGACTTGTCAAGTTAACGTTTGTTCTTATCTTTTACTCAATGCCCCCCGTTGTCGCGGACGTTTCGTCCGTGACATGTAAGTTAACGTTTGTTTTTATCTTTTAATACTGCGCACCCACCTTCTTAAAATACTCTTTCGTCTTCTCTTTGTAGTAAGGTTGCATATCGGCCGGAATGGTTTCCAGTAATTCTTTCTCTTTATTCTTTTGTTGAATGTACTGATCAAAACTTGGAGGCGGTAGAGCGGGTTTTTCTTTGGCTTGCTCAGCTTCGCGTTTTTGGTCTTGCTCTTGTTTGCGTTCCGCCTTTTCAGATTCCAATAAGCGTGTTACAATCTCTTCTTGGCGTTGCAACAATTGATTGGTGAGTTGTTTGTTGTACAGCTCCTTTTCGGTTTGTTCCATCAACTTCTGCATTTCCTGCAACTTGCCGTTACCGCCCAATCCTTCTTTTTCTTTGCTGCCCATTTGTTGAAGCATTTTTTGCATCTGCTGACGTATTGCTTGTTGCTGCGCTGCCATACGTGCAAACTCCTGGCTGCTCATGCCACCCATACCAGGCATTCCCATACCCGGTTTGCCTTGTCCCGACTTGTCGCCTGGTTTATCGCCTCCTGGTTTTTGTCCGTCTTTACCCTTATCGCCCTCTTGTTTATTGAGGCCTTCGCGCAGTTGTTTGTTCAACTCTTCTTGGGCTTTTTTCAACTCACTCAAACTTTTTCCTTTACCCTGTCCTTTACCCTTCCCTTTGCCAGGTTTGGGTTTACCTTTTCCTTTTTGTCCATCGCCTTTCCCACTCATTTGATCTTGCATTTGTTTGAGCACATCGCTTAACATAACGGCTAGGTTATTGGCGGCTGTCATGCTGTATTGTTGGCGGGTACGAATTTCCATAAAATTTCGTGCACCAAATCCCTTTACACTGCGGTCGAGGTTATCATTCAGTTTCGAAACTTCCCTGTTTACAAACGAGCTAATTTCGGCCACCCGTTTGCTCAAACTCAACAAGCTATCTTCAATAATTTTGGCGTTATCTTTTATCTTCTTCTGAGTTTGTGCAGCCTCTACAAACTGTGGGTTGTAACCGTTGATACTCCGCAACTGTTCCATCAACTCCTCTTGGTCTTTGGAGAGTTGAATCGTATTCTCCAATATTTCGCGCAATGCCTGTGCATCCAGTTCTAACTCTTTCTCTTCTTGCTCCTGCTTTTTGCTTTTCATTTTTTGCGACATCTGCTTCATTTTTTGAGCAGCCTTTTGTTGCTTTTCACTTGCCTTTTTATTGTCGCCTTTCTCAATATCTTTTTCGCTTTCCTCTTGTTGTTGCTCAATTTCCTTTTGTTCTTCTTGAGTATTTTCTAACTCTTCAGGTTCTTCTAACTCCTTGTTTTTTTCTTCAATATCCTTAAGCTGTTCCTTCGAATCTTTAAATTGTTCGGTTAATTTTTCTTGCTCCTTTTTCAGTTCTTCTTTCGCTTGTTTCTTTTCATCATTGGTTTTGCCTTTGGTGCTTTCTTCTGTTTTCTTGGCAAGTTCTTCTTGCTTGTTAGCTAGCTTATCAAGCTTGTCAATGGTTTGTTCAAGCTTTTTATCAAGTTCAAGTTTTTTGTACTGCTCCAACATGCGGTCGAGTTCTTTCTCTACATCTTTGTTATTCAACTGCATTTTCTCCATCTCATCCTTCATTTGGTCTTTGTTCTGCTGCTGTAACATTTTCTCCATCTCTTTGATGAGTTTTTTCATCTCATCATCCATCAACTCATTAAACATTTTCTCTAACTGCTGCTGCTTTTCAATAATGCTCTCTTCTTGCTTTTTATATTCAGCTTCTTCCTTGTTTAGTTTTTCATTCTCCTTTTTAATGTCTGCCAACTTCTTTGCCAACTCCTTTTGTTGCTCCAAAAGTTTTTCCATTTTCTTCTTCTCTTCCCAAGTAAGTTCTTTTTTGTCCAATATCTTGCGCTCCAAGTCCTTCATTTCTTTTTGCAACGATTTTGCATCTTTAATAGCTTGCTCCATCTTGTCTTTCAAGGCGCTGCTGCCTGCTTCGGTTTTTTCTTCCAATTCCTTTTCGCTTGGAGCTTTCAGTTCTTTTACAGCCGTTTTGGTCGACTTTGATCCATTTACACCATCGTTATCCCACACTTCAAAATAGTAAGAGAGCTCATCGCCAGGCATTACACCAATTGTAATTAAGTTTAGTTGGTGGTAAAAACGAATATTGGTCCCGTTGCGTTCAATAGGTATCCACTGCATTTGTCGTGGTTCCTGCTTGTTTTGTTCAAAACGTTTAAGTTGATAGTTAAAGGCTAATCGTGTAATACCGTGATCATCGCTTGCATCGCCAATAAAAAAGAGTTGTTTGCCGCTAACCGAATCTTGTTTTTCATCAGCGGTAATAGTTGGAAAACCATCGGGTAAAACAGTAACAACATATTGCATTGAATCGCTATTGAACATTGCCTCGTTTTGAGTTTTTATCACGTAGTTGGTGCTCACAAAAAATTTCTTGCTATAACTAAACTCGTCTTTGCTTTTGTTTTCTGCTTTCAGGTATTGTCCAGCAAAACCCAATAATATTTCATTGGTATTTGTGGTAGTAAACTGCCAATTTATAACTGTTCCTGCCGGAATGGTTAAGTCGGTTGGGTTATCCATCCACTCTGCTTTTTTTCCCAAGTAGGCTGGGAAATCCAACTTAGCACGGTATTTAATAATAAGCGGTTTGGCAATTATTTTAAGAAGATATTCATCCGAATAAAAATCGCTTGCATGCAACACAAAAGGAATATCTTTTTGAACGTTGGTAAAGGTGTATGCATAATGCATGTTATCTTGTTGCTGCATTTTATAGCGATTGCCACCCATCTCAACATACACCTCGTTTGGCAAGGCAGTACCAGCCACTTTTACCTTGAGGTCAAAATCTGAAAACTGTTGTGCATTTAACTCGCTGTTTTCAACAGCAAACGAAAAAGGCGCAACGGGTTTAAATGTTTGATTGTAGTATAACACCCTCTTACTACTATCGCTAATCATTGAGGGGGCAATAATATATACTATGGCGTATAATAAAATTGGAACAATAACATACCTGAGGTAGCGCGTATTTTTGCTCAAATCAATTGCTGATGCAAAAGGTATGGGCGTAAGTTCAGCTGTTTTTTGTTTGATTGCTGCATCAATAAGTGAATGATCGCCAACGGTTGCATCATTTTTTAATTGCAATACATTGAGGAGTTTGTCTTTTACCTGCGGAAAGTGTTCTCCAATAATAACTGACGCTTGTTTATAATCAATGGTTTGGCCCAACTTGTATAATTTAGCCAGTGGAAGCAATACAAAACGCACCAAACAAAATCCCGAAACACATATAAACGAATAAAAGAGGGCGGCTCTCACGCTACTTTGGTAACGACCAAAATATTCGAGCACAATAACCAACAGAAAAAAGAGAAGTGTTGCAGCAGCAAAATAAATTGCGCCACGTATAAGTTGGTTTTTGTAATACTTGCGGATAAAACCATCAAGTCGTTGCAATAAAGAGGTATAACTATTTTCGTTCATAAACACCAAGCAAGCGAATGTAGCAATTTATAACGAATGTGTGTTGGCTTTATGATGTGTAAAATATAGACTTATCCTTTCACATCGTTTTCTTTTTGCTCTGGCATGGGCCCGCGCAAATGAATAACCAAACCGTTTAAGAAATTGCGTAAAATTTGATCACCACATTCTTTGTAGTTGGGATGATCTTCCTTGCGAAACAATGCGCCCAATTCGCTTTCCGAAATCCTGAAATCCACTAACTTTAAAATATCAATAATATCTGTGTTTTTTAGCTTAAGTGCCACACGGAGTTTTTTTAGTATATCGTTATTGGTCATAATGGTTTCTCTTTTTGTTTTGCAAATAAAAGACAATTAACACTTCTCGGCACATTTCTTGTCGCTTTAAAAATACTTTATTACCTTCACATCATGCAAAAGCTATTCTTTTTACTCGCGTTTTTTACCGCAACATCTCTTTTCGCTCAAACAGAAAAACTTGTTTGGGAAGATTGGAACACCGGCTATGAAAAAGCACTCAAACAAAACAAAATTATTTTGGTAGATGCCTATACAGAGTGGTGTGGATGGTGTAAAAAGATGGATCGCGATACCTATACCAATGCCGATGTAGTGAAAAAAATAAACCAGCATTTTGTGGCCATAAAATTTAACCCTGAAGTTGAACACAGCAGCTACAAAGTAGGCGACCAAACCCTTACCAACTTACAGCTTTATAGCTTGTTATGTCAGGGTAAATCAACAGGGTTTCCAACTGTTTATTACATTACTCCCGGAAAAAATAGTTTAGTAATTGATCCCGGATATAAAGGCCCGGATGATTTTATCAAGATTTTAGACTCGGCAATCGAAAATGCCAAAAAATAATCATGTTTTGAGCACGGTATTTATTGCTTAACTTCGCTGCTCATTTATGAGTGATCCAATAAAACATGAGTGCGGAATCGCATTCATCCGCTTGCTAAAGCCGCTTGAATACTACCAACAGAAGTATGGCTCAAACCTTTATGGTTTAAAAAAACTTTACCTGTTAATGGAAAAACAACATAACCGCGGACAAGATGGTGCGGGGTTGGGTGTTATTAAGTTGGATCCTAAGCCAGGTTCGCCTTATGTTTTTCGTAGACGTGCCAGCGGAAGTGGAGCCATTGCCGAAATATTTGCCAGCGTGAGCAAAAAAATTAACGCAAACGCAAATAAAGAAGAGCTAAAAGACTCAAACCACATGAAGGAAAAAGTGCCATTTGTGGGTGAGATTTTGCTCGGGCATTTGCGTTATGGTACTTATGGAGGGAGCGCTTCAGACTTATGCCATCCTTTTATTCGTGAAAACAACTGGATGACCCGTAACCTAATGTTGGCCGGCAACTTTAACATGACTAACGTTGATGAGTTGTTTGATATTTTGGTTGGATTGGGACAGCACCCGGTTGAAAAAGCCGATACGGTAACCATGCTCGAAAAAATTGGGCATTTTTTGGATGAGGAAAACCAAAACCAATTTGCCTTTTTCAAAAAGATGGGGCACAGCAACCGCGAAATCACCTCACTCATTGCTGATAACATGAACATTGAAAAAATCCTGAAACGCTCGCTCAGAGATGTGGATGGAGGATATGTTTTGGCCGGATTAGTAGGACATGGAGATTCGTTTGTGGTGCGCGATCCTGCTGGTATTCGTCCTTGTTTTTATTATCAAGATGATGAAGTTTTGGTGGTAACAAGCGAACGCCCTGCCATTCAAACAGGGTTTAATGTTCCCCTCAGTTCAATAAAAGAATTGGGTGCAGGTAGTGCTCTTATCGTTAAGAAAAATGGAAGTATCAGCGAAATAAACGTGGTTACGCCAATGGAGAAAAAATCATGTACGTTTGAACGTATTTATTTCTCCAGAGGAAACGATAGAGATATTTACAAAGAGCGGAAAAAGCTTGGGTATTTATTAAGCGATACGGTTCTTAAAAGTATAGACTACGATATTGAAAACACGGTATTCTCTTACATTCCCAATACTGCCGCAACAGCTTTTTACGGAATGATTGATGGTGTACTTGATTATTTGAGCGAATACAAAGCTTCGGAAATCATGAAAATGGGTCCGAATCCTGATAAGGAAAAGCTGAAAAAGTTGATTGACCTGAAACCCCGCAGGGAAAAAATGGCTGTAAAGGATGCCAAACTTCGCACATTCATTACCGATGATGAGCACCGCGAAGACATGGTGGCACACGTATACGATGTTACCTATGGTTTGGTGAGAAATGATAAAGATACGTTGGTTGTTATTGATGATTCGATTGTGAGAGGAACGACCTTACGCACCAGTATTCTGCGTATTTTAGATCGTTTGCACCCCAAACGCATTGTTGTTGTTTCTTCTGCACCGCAAATTCGCTATCCAGATTGTTATGGAATTGATATGAGTCGCTTAAAAGACTTTGTTGCTTTTCAGGCAATGCTGGCTTTGTTAAAAGATACCAAGCAAGAACATTTGCTGCAAGAGGTTTATGCCAAATGTAAAGCTCAAGAAAATATTCCGAAAGAAGAAGTAGTTAACCATGTTAAAGAATTGTATGCTCCGTTCACGGATGAACAAATCAGTAACAAAATTGCTGAAATCCTTCGTCCGGATGACTTAAAAGCCGAAGTAAGCGTGATTTACCAAACAATTGAAGGATTGCATGAGGCTTGTCCAGACCACAAAGGCGATTGGTACTTTAGCGGAAACTATCCAACTCCGGGAGGAAATAAAGTAGTGAACAAAGCGTTTATCAACTTCATGGAAGGTATTAGTGCAAGGGCATATTAATTTGCAAATGTGACGATGTGTAAATGTGCATATTAATAATTTATTGTAAATGATTTTAAAGACTGAACACCTCGTTAAACGTTATAAAAAACGCACCGTTGTAAACGATGTTTCTATATATGTGAAGCAAGGCGAATGCGTTGGGTTGTTGGGGCCTAATGGTGCCGGTAAAACCACAACATTCTACATGACTGTTGGTATTGTAAAACCCGATGAAGGCAAAGTGATGTTGGATGATGAAGACATTACAGATTTACCAATGTACAAACGTGCGCAAAAAGGGATTGGATATTTGCCTCAAGAGGCTTCTGTGTTCAGAACCCTTAGTGTTGCCGATAATATTATGGCCGTTTTGGAGATGACCAAGCTCAACAAAAAAGAGCGCATCGAAAAAATGGAAAGCCTCTTGGAAGAATTTAGCTTAAACCGTGTACGCAATAATTTAGGTGGTGTGCTTTCAGGTGGAGAACGCAGACGAACAGAGATTGCCAGAGCGTTGGCCGTAAACCCAAGTTTTGTATTGTTAGACGAGCCTTTTGCTGGTGTTGATCCAATTGCTGTAGAAGATATTCAACAAATTGTAGCACAACTTAAGCACCGTAATATTGGCATTCTTATTACCGATCATAATGTGCACGAAACATTGTCGATTGTAGATAGAGCTTATTTGTTGTTTGAAGGAAAACTTTTAAAGGGCGGAACGGCACAAGAACTAGCCGATGACGAGATGGTGAGAAAAGTTTATCTTGGGCAAAATTTTGTTTTACGATCTTAATTACCAGTACTATGAAAAACTTATTTATACTTTCTGTTTCAACATTATTACTTGCAAGTTGTGGTGGAGAAACAAAGCCAACTTCATCCGAAACCAAAGTGGTTGAAATGCAGGTTGCACAAGATCAGGCAGCAATGGATTCAATGGAAAAAGTGATTCAACAACAGATTGATGCTATTTCTGAGGATTCGTTAATGGAAGTTAAGCACTAAAGACCTTGCTAACTTAGCGTATAAAACTCTTCTTTCTCGGTAGTGTGGTTGCGGATTACGCCTGCACTCACGAGGTTTACTATCATTCGTTGGGCACGCCACCTCGAAATATTAAGTAACTTACATACCTCCTTTAAAGTAATTTTTGGGTTATCGCCTAAATAATGAAGTAAGGACTCTTCGTGCTTGGTATAGGTAATGAGTGAGCCTTCTTTTTTTGTTTCGCGTTTCAATACATCTACCACAACTTTACTGGCAAGGAGTGATTGATCTTTTACCCGAATATGCACCCACCATTTTCCATCTTCATCTTTTGCATAAACTGGCTTATTGATGGCCTCAGGAATGATGGCCTCAATGATTGTTTTGCCTCCTAACTCCCATTCATTAATGGTAAGCGTAACTTCAGGTTTACAATAAAATCCGGCAGCCAAGTCAAGCATATATTTTTCATCCTCACTGCGCACACCCGAAAGGGTTTTATTATCATTCACTCCAATAAGCAATTTTCCTCCTTTGTGATTGGAAAACGCGGAAAGGGTTTTCGCAATTTTAGCAGCCGAAGAAATGGTTTTTTTGAAATCCAACGTTTCGCCTTCACCTTTGGTGATGAGTTGTAAAATGGAATGTAATGGTTGGCGCTGCACGCTGGCGAAAATAGGATTTCAGCGCTGCTCAAACACCATTTATTTTTTCTTTGCACATTATTGGTGTATACTGATTGTGCGTTACTGATTGAAACAATAAACAATCTATTTCATTTGTTTGAGCTTAGCTAAAATATCGTTTAAGCCATTGAGTTTAATTTCGTGAACCGTTTGCAATTGCATACCCAACTTTCCTTTGGGAAATCCTTGCCGAGCAAACCACTCCAGGTAAAAATCGGGTAAATCGCATAACAAATAATCCTTGTACTTGCCAAATGGCATTCGGGTTATTACAAGGCTTTTAAGTATTTCTGGATCGGGTTGCATGGAGGCAATACTAAAGATAAATAGGTTAAACAAAGGAATTTGTGAAATATTATTTGTTATTGTTAGCTTATGCTGAAAGTATTTCTCTAATACTCCAATGGAAAGGTTCTAACTTAATGTTAATGCAATACGGTAGGTTGTGTTATAATAAATGATGCGAGTACAAAACCAGCTTGGAACAAAAATAGTGTACCCCAAAGTGTACTCGAGCACAAAAAAACCCTGCAAGTAATTTACTTACAGGGTTGTTGGGTGGTGTGGGAGGTAACACAATATATTTATTTGATTATCTTCAATTATCCCTTAATCCTTACAAATATAACAATTATAGCTACTCACAAGCATTTCATGAATGTAAAAGGATGTAACTAAATATAACATTTGTTTCAGTATTGTTTCAGTAAGCTTACTTTTGTATAAGATAATTACTGAAGATATGGCAATAACATACAAGCTAGAACTGAATAGCAAGCCAAAAGTAGATTCTACACATGGCATCATGTTAAGAATTACTGAAAATAGAAAAATGAAAAGGATTTCAACAGGAATTTTTGTCAAAGAAGAAGACTTCAACAAGGAAGCAGATTATGGCAAATGGATAAGGAAAATAAATGGTAGCCATGAGAAGTTGAATGAAGAACTTGAAAATTTTATAGATGCTGCAAAAAATGCAAAAGGGGACCTTGAAAAAAACAAACAGCTACCAACTCCAAAGAATATCATTCATGAAATAAAGCATAAGAATACTGGTAGCTTTATAGAATACTATGAACAAAAGCTCGAATACTACTTACACAATAAATCAGCAAGCTATTATAAGCACTTGAAATCAAAATTTAATAATCTGAAGAAATACAAGTCAGACCTTTTGTTTGCTGAAGTAAATGTTAGCTTTCTTAACAGGTATGAAACATATCTCATAAGCAAAAAAGAACTTAATCAGAATTCGGTTATATCAAACTTAAGAGCAATCAGGACTATTTTATACGATGCTTATTCAGAAGAAGTACATGAGGGGAAAAATCCTTTTTTAGTGAAAAAACTATCAGAGATTAAGGCAAATAAACAAAGGCTATCCATTGAAGAAATTAGAAGATTGGAAGCATTAGAACTTGAAGAAAACACTATACTTTGGCATGTTAGAAATTACTTCCTTTTTTCATTCTATTGTGCTGGTAAAAGAATAAGAGATATTATTCAATTAAAATGGAAAGACATAAGAGGGAACAAGCTTCAGCATACTATCAATAAGAATGGTGAACTGCAAGAAATTACTTTAATACCTGAAGCCCTGAATATATTAGATATGTATTCAGATAATAGAAGCCCTGAAAATTTTGTTTTTCCGATACTAGATAACAGTATAAAAGTGAATGAAAGTTTAGCATTTGATAACCTTATTTCAAGTAAAACAGCTGTGATAAATCTAGGGCTTAAGAGTATAGCTGATATGGCTGAAATTCAAATAAACCTTACTTTCCACATTAGCAGGCATTCATATGCTGACATGCTAAGGAAGGCAGGTGTATCTGTTTATGATATTAAGAACTTACTGAAGCAATCTGATATAAAAGTAACAGAAAGATACTTGAAGGGAATTGATATTGATGCAGCTGATGAAGTGCATGTAAGAGCAATGGAACAAAGAAATAAACAGCATACATCATGAAGCAGAAGCAAACTGAAATAAAAGCCAAATTGGAGGCAATGGTAAATACTGACAGGGACCTGAAGCCAGCATTTGAAAAGCTATTGCCATTCTGTTTAAACTTTAATTCAATGTACTGGGATTATATTTCTATTGAATCAAAAAATATTAACCCTTCAAGAAGAAATGAAAAGCAGCTGGAATCCTTCAAGGCATTTATAAACCACTTGAACAAGTCAGGGAAGAACTATCCTTCAAGAATGGTATTTGAAATTAATGGAATTGAATCTGAAATTACTGATTCTTACATATTACAAGCCATTACAAGGGCAATAAAAAACAGCCCTGAAGTAGGAAGACAAATTGAAAAGCAAACTGATAAGGAACTATTGAAAACAGGCAAGCCAGCAAAAGAAACAGTTAAACTGAAGGAACACTTTTCATTCAATGTGTATAGCATATTACAAGAATTAACACCTTATAAAAGTAATAAGTCAAAAGTATACAAAGCCATACAAACCATATTTGAAGAAGTTATTTGTGTTGAAGCTGAAGCATATTCAGCTGAAGCAATTAAGGCAGGTATTAAGAATTACAATAAGAAGCAAACAGCCTCAAAATAGCCATACTTTACTTCCTATTCAATTGCCCTTGTAGCATCAATTTTGATAAAATTTATTTATCAAAATCATGCAAACAGAAGGAATCAATTTAAGTGTAATCCCACAAGAAGAACTTACACTAATCAAACAAGGCTTACTTGAAATCAAAGAAGCCCTTTCTAAGAAGACTGAAGAAGAACTTTCAGCAAGCTACATTGAATCAAAGCTGGTCCCCAAACTATTAGGCATCAGCCAAAAGACATGGCAAACTTATAGGGATAGAAGAACTATTCCATTCATACAGTTTGGCTCTAAAATCTGGGTTAAAAGAAAAGACATTGACAGCTTTTTGAATAGCCATTATATCAGTAACAAATAATCTGGATAATTATGAATACTGAATTTATAAGGGCATCACATCATGTACTTACTTATGAGTTAAAAGAGGGTACAAAAAGCAGTTTCTATCTGAAAGAGGGTAATGTTAATCTATTGCCTCAAAGATTATCATTCATGCCTTATTCTGGCAAGGAGGGTAAAAGAAAGGCGTACTTCGAGATAAATGGAACTTATAAGCTGAATGAAGTTGGCAAGTATTACACCTTGAATAAAAGGATTGTTCATACCAAAATCACTTCAGTTGAATCTTACCCTTCATTTGTTGGCTGGGGTGAAATAGATGAAAGATTCAATGTTTATGACTTGCTAATCATCCACAGTACAAATAACTGCAAACATTCATTTCAAGTGCATTTGTTCATTGGCATGGCAAAGGTTAATTACTTAGTATCAGTTTGTAATTATTTGCTCACATTCCTAAATAACAAAAGCCCAAAAAATGGGCTTCTGAAAGGATAATTATGAACCTTGATTATACTGAATTAACCAAAGGCATAAGCAAAGATAAGCTTTGTTTGAATTATCTGGAACATGAAGCTAGCTATCATTCTGGAACAGAAAAATTCACACTTAAAGGAGTGAATAAAATTGAAGTTTTCTTCAATGATAGGACATCAGAGATAAGGCTGAAGGCTAATTTTCCATACTTCTGGCAAGGACATAATTTTGTGTGCAATAAATCACAGTTGATTGATGCTATACAGTACACTTCAGAGATGCTTAATCTGAATTTGTTTGATGCTGAAATTAGGTCTTTTGAATTTGGCACCATTTTACAAACAGAAAAGCCAACTGATGAATTACTTTCAAACCATATCAGCTATAATGGGAAACACTTACAGCCATATTTCAATAAAAATGTACTGGCTGGCAAATATTATACTGGTCCTACTCTGATTCATAAGATGTATGATGCTGGCAAGAATCTTAAAAACAAGGTGCCTGAAGCTATTAGGGCTGATTTAAGCAGTTTTCATGGCTATGATAAGACAAAGCACTATTTAAAGGTAGAAAACCACTATAAGAAGCCAGAAATACATTTCAAGAATAGAACTCTTTTTGTGAATGAAGTCTTATCAGATAGCTTCCTTCTACAATGCAAAACAGATTTAATCCAAACTTATAAAAACATCATGAAGACAGGAATAATTAAATTACCGAAAGAAAAGAAAGACATCAATTCAAGTACACTTCCATTGATAGTACTTAAAGAACTAGAAGCCCTTTATCATTTCAATTCAGAAGACTTACTTATGCAAAGAATTAAGTCAATACCTGAGTGTAAACTAAATAAAGAAGATAAGAAAGCCAGAAAAAGGCAGATTGAAGGCAATTTCAAAAAGATTCAATCTTCAGGGCAAAGTGAATATGACTTAAGCAGCCAACTAGAGGCAAAAGAAATCACATAATCCCTTTTTATAGTGTATCAATTAGGTAAGAAATCTTACCAACCAGATGGGTAGTCATTAAATTTCTACTGATTCTTACATTATAACCGCTGGTGAATCAATATTTTCACATGCCAACTTAGAAAATGGACCATGCTAAAATCTTTTGTTCGAAAACACCCCCATTCAATCGAAAAGTTTCAGTATAGTTTCAGTAGACAAAACCAAAAAAGCCTTGAATAACTTAATATTCAGGGCTTTATCTGTTTTTAGTGGTGGTGTGGGAGGGAATCGAACCCCCGACACAAAGATTTTCAGTCTTTTGCTCTACCGACTGAGCTACCGCACCATTTGTTGGGGATGCAAAAGTAAGATATTTCGCATACGATGCAAATCATTTTTAACTTTTCTAAATTTTTTTCTTGTGTTAGCGCTCCACTAATTTTTACTATTATTGTGAGCAAACAAGCCATCCTACCATGATAGCACAAATACTTTTTCTAATAATTTCGGGAGTTGCCACCTACTTTTTCGCTAAAAACTTAGGCACTATTCGCAGAAACATTCTGCTAGGCAAAGACATAGACATTAGCGATAACAAACCAGAGCGCTGGAAAACCATGTTTAAAGTAGCTTTTGGACAAACTAAAATGGCAGCCCGCCCCATTCCATTTTTGTTGCATTTAATTGTTTACATAGGCTTTGTGCTTATTAATATTGAAGTGCTCGAAATACTGATTGATGGCATTTTTGGAACGCATCGTGTACTTTCTTTTTTGGGGCCTGTGTATGATATGGCCATCGGCTTTTTCGAAATATTGGCATTGGGCGTTTTGGTTGCTTGCGTTATCTTTTTATGCCGCAGGTATATCATTAAACTTAAGCGTTTTCAAAGTCCGGAATTAAAAGGTTTTGCAAACCAAGATGCAACAACCATTTTGTTTGTTGAAATTGTGTTGATGGGTGCGCTGCTTAAAATGAACGCAGCCGATCAGTTGCTGCAATTACGTGGAGCAGAGCATTACATGAAAGCTGGGTCATTCCCAATTAGCAGTTGGTTGGTGGTTCCGTTTTACGAATCTTTGAGCGATGGAACATTAATGATGTTGGAACGCGGAATGTGGTGGTTTCATATCATCGGCATATTTGCTTTTATGAATTACCTGCCTTTTAGCAAGCATTTTCATATCATCATGGCTTTTCCAAACACTTACTATTCAAACTTAAACGCTAAAGGCAATTTAAACAATATGGCATCAGTTACGCAAGAGGTGAAACTGATGTTAGACCCAAGCGCTGCTACTCCAGAAGGCTATACACCTCCAACAAGTTTTGGGGTAAAAGATGTGCAGGACTTTACTTGGAAAAATTTGATGGATGCATACTCCTGCACAGAATGTGGAAGATGCACTTCAAGCTGCCCTCAAAACATTACCGGCAAATTATTATCGCCTCGTAAAATTGTAATGGATGTGCGTGACAGGTTAGAAGAAGTAGGGAAAAATATTGATGCCAACAATGGAACCTTTGTGGATGATGGTAAAAATCTGCACAGTTATGTGAGTGAAGCTGAGCTGTGGGCTTGCAATACGTGTAACGCTTGTGTGGAAGCCTGTCCGATAAACATTAATCCGATGGAGATGATTGTGGAAATGCGCAGGTTTAAAGTAATGGAACAATCATCGGCACCTGGTACCATTAATAATATGTTTACAAACCTAGAAAACAATCAGGCTCCATGGCAATTTAGTCCGATGGATAGAGCCAATTGGACGCAAGAGTAGCAAAAGGCTTTTTTCTTCTGATTTTGGTGTTTATTTTATCATCTATTTATAGAGTTAATCCTACTATTGTTTTAGCAATCTTGTATGTCATACCGATTGACTAAACAAATTAGTTTTAATAGTTGGGCTATTGCATTATGTAATCAAGTTAAATGGGGGTCATTAATAAATAGGAAAAAAGTAAGCTATTTTATTATCCTATTTTTTGTTTAAAATCACTATACATTACCTTCAATATAATCAATAAGTGAATGAATACATTTGATATGAATTTCCTGCGCTCTATCTGCGTATAAACTATGTGGTGCACGAATTTCTACATCGCATAAACCATTCATTTTTCCACCATCTTTTCCAGTAAGTCCAACTACTTTAATTCCCTTGCGTTTAGCTACCTCAATAGCATTTAATACGTTTTTAGAATTGCCGCTGGTAGATATTCCCAACAACACATCTCCCTCGTTTCCAAGTGCCTCCAAATATCGACTAAACACAAACTCATATCCGTAATCATTACCTACACAAGCCATGTGTGAAGGGTCGCTGATAGAGATAGCAGCTAACGGTTTACGATTATCGCGGTAACGACCTGTAAGTTCTTCGGCAAAATGCATAGCATCGCACAAACTCCCGCCATTCCCGCAGCTGATAATTTTTTTATCCTGCTGCAATGCGGCAACCATTAATTTCCCTGCAGCTTCAATGGCTTCAAAGTTTTTATCATCTGCTAAAAACTGATTGAGGATGGTTTGTGCTTCGGTAAAATGTTGTTTGATGGAATTCATTATCTTATTTTTTGTTTGCCTCAAATGCTTTTTTGCCTTTATCTAAAAAGTCAATAAACTTTTGTTCATCGGTATCAAAAAAGTTAGGTCCCGAAAGTTGGTTTTCATTTCCATCAATCACCACGTATTGCGGTTGTGCCGAAAAGTTGTATTTGGTGATTTGTAAATCCTGGTTTTGCTCACCTATCGTCTTTTTTACTTTACCATCGCGAGGCGAAGTATACCATTCACTTTCCGTTAATTCTTTCCGTTCATCAGCATATAAACTCACAATGATAAAATCATTTTGTAGCCGTTTTAATACTTCGGGTTTAGCCCAAACGTATTCTTCCATCTTACGGCAGTTCACACAAGCATGTCCCGTAAAATCAATAAAGATGGGTTTGCCTTGTATTTTCGATTCCTCCAAAGCCTGTTTGTAATCAAAGTATCCTGTTAACCCATGCGGTAAATGGAGGAATTCAGCATGTTTAATATTTGTTGATTGGTTGCTGTGTTGTTGTGTTGATTGAGTTTCTCTACCCAATACAAAATCTTGCGTTTGCATAGGAGGAAGTAATCCAGACAATCCTTTGAGCGGAGCTCCGAATAATCCCGGAATCATGTAAACTCCAAATGTGAGCGAAACCAATGCCAATGCAAAACGGGGAACACTCACATAAGGCATATCACTATCATGACTGAATTTGAGTTTGCCCAATAAATACATTCCCAATAAAAATGAAACAACAATCCAAATAGACAGATATATTTCGCGATCTAAAATTCCCCAATGGTAAACCACATCGGCTGTACTCAAAAATTTGAAGGCAAAAGCAACTTCTATAAATCCTAAAACCACCTTTACCGAGTTTAACCACCCTCCTGATTTTGGCAAGTTAGATAAGAAGCTTGGGAAGATGGCAAACAATGTAAACGGTAATGCTAATCCGGCACCAAAAGCAGCCATACCCAGTAAGGGTTTTAAAAACTTACCACCAACAGCATCAATTAATAAGCTTCCAACAATTGGGCCCGTACAACTGAACGACACCAATACTAATGTGAATGCCATAAAGAAGATACCACCCAAACTTGTCATGCTCGATTTGGAATCTACTTTGTTTACGAAACCATGTGGTAACGTAATTTCAAACAACCCAAAGAAGGAGGCTGCGAATACCATAAAAATAATGAAGAATAAAATATTGGGCAACCAGTGCGTGCTTAACCAGTTTCCAAAATCAGGCCCCAAGCCAAAGAAGGCAAACAACAATCCCAATGATGCATATATGGCAATAATAGAAAATCCAAAAATAGAAGCGCGGGTAATTCCTTGTGTGCGGGTTTCACTTTTTTTGGTGAAAAACGAAACAGTCATTGGTAACATTGGGAACACACAAGGAGTTGCCACAGCTACCAAACCGCCCAAAAAGGCAACAATTATAAACCCAAGAAACGAATCTTCGGATGCTGGTTTATTGGCGGCTGTTTGCGCTGTGTTACTATCAGTTTGTTGTTGATTGTTGGTTAAGTTTTGCGCTGAGTCTAATGGTTGTTCTGCGGCTGCAGTATCAGGGGAAACGGCCGACTGCGGGCTGCCACCCGCTGACTCATTTCCCGAAGTTGTTGTTACTGTAAACACATTTTTTACCTCATAGCTTTGCTCAAATGGAGGCATACACACACCTGTAACTTCAGAACATTCTTGGAAATAAAGGTTGATCTTAACTTGAGGATTAACATTCAATATTTTTACTTTTTGTTTAAATACAGCTTTTCCCGTAAAGATAGAAACATTGCCGTTCCACACTTCTTCAAAGTGCTTTTTTGATCCAATAGGAATTGTTTTTCCTACAAGTTCAAAAGTTTTGTTCTTATCAAATGTTATTTCTGCAACAATAGGTCCTAGGTTCGGATCAAAATCGTTGGAGTACATGTACCAATCTCTTTCAATATCACTGGTTAGCGTAAGCGTGAGTTCATCACCTACTTTTACCTCTTTTTTGTCGGCCGTTATTTTCCACTCTGGAGTTTTTTTGAGTACCGAGGGTTGCTGGTGCAGTTGAGCAAATAACGTATTGTTAAGACCAAAAAGGAGTATAAGAGAAAGCCAGTTGAATGATAGTTTTTGCATTATCAAAATGTGTTGAGGCAACAAATTTAAGATTTATTGTGAGAGTGAAAAGAAACAAGAATTTAGAAGTGTGCGTTTTTAGATACATAAGCATGCAGGTGTGGGAAATCAGCAGTGAGAGAATAAGGTTTACGTGGCCTCTAACGTTACTTTCGTATGTATGAAACGATACGTTAAAAATTTCTTTATTCTCACTATTGTAGTTCTCACAACACTCCTAACAAAAGCTCAGCCTGTTCCAACACCTGAATTTCCGTTTAAGATGACGGTAGATCAGTATGTTGAGAAATATGCAAAAATAGCCATAGAGGAAATGCACCGCAGCCGCATTCCCGCAAGTATCACACTCGCACAAGGCTTGTTAGAGTCGGGTAATGGAAACAGCCGATTGGCATTGCAAGCAAACAATCATTTTGGTATTAAGTGTAAAGCCGATTGGAAAGGAGAAACATTAAATGAAGATGACGATGCTCCACAAGAGTGTTTTCGCAAATATCCTACTCCATTGGATTCTTACAAAAATCATTCTGATTTTTTGATGAAAGGTTCGCGCTATGCTTTTTTGTTTGATTTAGAACCTACCGATTATAAAAGTTGGGCAATGGGTTTGCGTAAAGCCGGTTATGCCACGAATCCAAGGTACGGAGAAATTTTGATTGCCACTATTGAAAAAAACAATCTTCAACGGTTTGATTTGGTAAAACCAACCGAAGTTGAAGTAAAAGAAATTATTGCTGAGAAAAAAGAAGTTATTGCCGAGCAAAAAAGCCTCATCATAAACAATATACCGGCTATAGTGGTGAAACAAGGAGAGAGTTTTGCAAGTATTGCTTCGGCTTACGATATGCGTGTTTGGCAAATTTACAAATACAATGATTTATCAAAGTCGGATAATATCACAGCCGGAGATACTTTATACCTGAAACCCAAGAACTACAAAGGGTTGGTTGAAACATATCAGATTGGCCCTACGGAGAACATTCATATTATTTCGCAACGTTTTGCCATCAAACTATCACGGTTATACAAGTATAACCGGATGAAAGAAGGCGAAGAACCAGCAGCAGGCGAAACAGTTTACTTACGAAGCAAACGATTGGATGCAATTAAACTGCGAACCGGAAGCACACCTACTATTGCAGTTGATACTGCATACAACGACAGAATTTATGATGATCCTAAAAAGAACATTGAAACAATAGCTCCTGCAATTCCTGAAGATAAATATGATGTTGAAGCGCATGGCGTAAAAGAAGACATGGCTTTTTTTCATTTTGTACAAGGGGGCGAAACGCTTTTTTCTATCGCCAAAAAATACAACGTGCAAGTTGATGGAATAAAGATGTTAAACAACCTACCAAATGAAAACATTAAAGTGGGAATGCGCTTAATTATCAATCCAAACCAGCCGGCAATTAAACCAAATGAAGAAAGTGTTATTCCTGGTTATCATCAGGTTCGTCAAGGTGAAACATTATATTCGATTGCACGACTATATAACACCACTGTAAATGAAATTAAGGCATTAAACGAAATGCAATCGGATTCCATTCATGTGGGAGAAGAACTCATTGTTGTTCCCTTAAACGGAGAGAAGGCAACCGAAGAAAAAGTAACGGAAAATCTGGATGAACCAGTTTATCATACTGTAAAAGAGAAAGAAACACTCTATTCGTTGAGTCGCAAATACGGTGTTACACCCGAGCAAATTAGAAAGCTAAACGATATTATTGATAATACCATTCCGGTTGGTGCTAAACTTAGAATACGCTAACTGTGTTTAAATGCAAACCATATCTTCCTCTATATTGGCTCATTATTGTTCATGTTTTTTATTTTTTTACAGCCTTACATTTTAGAGGGTTTTACCTGATTGACTCGTTTGGATATGCCATGCAGGCTGATAACATGTTGGCCAACGGTTCATGGTATGCAGAAGACTGGAACGCACCGTTGTTGGTTGATTATTTTTCGATTCGCCCTCCATTGTACGCAGGCTTAATTGCTTTTTTTCGGATGTTCTCCGAATCAATTGTTCCAGTGTTAGTCTTTCAAAACATCATCAGCATTTATACATGTTGGCTGGTTTATGTTTTTGTTAAACAAAACGGATATGGCTCTGCAAAAACTCAGCGTTTGTTTATGATTGCGGTGTCCTTGTATCCAGCACAAATGATTCATGCCAATTTTGTGATGACGGAAATACTGTTTCAACTTTGGCTGGTTTGCATTCTGATTACGCTTTTCCGTTTTATGCAGAAACCGTCATTCAACAACAGTTTATGGCTTGCAGTTCTGTTATCACTGTGTTTGTTAACCAAGCCAATCTCCCTTTTTCTTCCTCTTATTGTCTGGGGTTTCATGCTTTCCTATATTTTTAAACAAAAAGTTAGTTGGCAATGGGTTGTACCTCAAATTATAGTGGTATTAACTTTTCACAGTATCTGTTTTCAAAACCAACACGCCACTGGATATTACCATTACAGCAGCATTAAAAGTATCAACCAATTAAAATACAATGCGCGGTATACGCTGCTTGCTGCTAAGGGAGAAACATTTGCCGATAGTGCTATTTCGGCTGTAATGGAAGAAGCTAATGCGGCACCAAATTATGGCGCCCGACTCACCATCATGAATGATAGAGCAAACACGTTCATTTTTCAACATCCCTTTTCGTTTGCCAAAGTGTATGTTAAGGGTGTTGTTGCATTTTTCATCGATCCAGGACGGTTTGATATGTTCCACTTTTTTGCTCTCGAGGAAAAAGGTACATTAGGTTTAATGCATGAAACGCAAACCAGAGGCGCTTCTGCTATTGAGAGTTATATTCAAAAAACACCGGAAGGTGTATTTGTGTTATTGTTGCTTAGCTTACTATGGAATATTGTTGTTGTGTGTTTATTCATATATGCTCTCTTAAAGATGAATCATAAACCGCTGCGAAACATGTTGTTGATATTGGTAGCATATATTGCTTTAGCAACTGGTCCTGTTGGTGTTTCCAGATATAGAGTTCCTATATTCCCTTTGTTGTTAATTGGTGTATTGTGTGCATCATATTCCTTAACGCAACCCAAATCAACACAACATGCTTGAGCTAACTTTTGAACCCGTTATTCAACCCATACATTGGCCCATTTTTTCGAATGCTGAAGTAGAAGTGTATATGAAACGTGAAGACACTATTCACCCTTTTGTGTCAGGCAACAAATGGCGTAAACTCAAATACGTACTTGCTGATGCAAGAGAAAAAGAAAAAACCACTTTAGTAAGTTTTGGAGGAGCTTACTCCAACCATTTGGTTGCGTTAGCCTGCGCTGGAGCAATGTACGGTTTTAAAACGATGGCTTTTGTGAGAGGTGAAAAGGTTTCCAATCACATGTTGGGGTTGTGCGTAACCTGGGGCATGGAGTTGTTATTTGTTTCTCGTGAAGCGTATAAAAATAAACAGCAATTGTTTGATAGTAATGCTCATCAAGATTGGTATTTTATTGATGAAGGAGGTAAAGGTGAATTAGCAATGAAAGGGTGCGAAGAGATTCTCAATAATGTAGATGGTTTTACACATGTTGCGTGTGCAATCGGAACAGGAACAACCTTTGCAGGATTAGCGAAAGCGGCCATAAAAAAGGGAATTCACGCAGATGGGATTTGTGTATTAAAAGGTGCCGAAGCGCTTAATATTGAGATAGAAGCAAGTGTTGGACATAAACATTCGTGGACGGTTCATCATCAATTTCATGAAGGTGGTTATGCCAAAACAAGTCCGCAGTTATTTGATTTTATGGATGATTTTGCCCAGCAAACAGGTATCCTTCTCGATCAGGTTTATACAGCAAAAATGGTAAGGGCGGTGATTGAATTAACACAGCAAGGATATTATAAAAAGGGCGACAAGATACTACTCATTCATACAGGTGGGTTATTAGGATCGTTGAGCAGATATGCCTAAACGAGGGTAAGAATTTTATCAGTACTTTTAAGTCCATGTCCACTAAAAAGTGAAATAATTTCTTCGTGAGGATATCCATCCATGTATTTCAATAATCCTGCAATGGTAGCAGCCGAAGTTGGCTCAATATAAAACCCTTTTAAGGCACACACTTTCCAAGCATTTTTTATTTCAATTTCAGAAACTATTACAAAAGTGCCTTTGCTTTCTTTTACATATTGTAACATTTGGTTTCCTCTCACTGGCTTTGCGATAGCAATACCCTCGGCTAAGGTTGGTTGTGAGTTAATATTGGAATATGCAGTTTTGTTTTTAAAAAAAGCCTCCGCAAGTGGAGCACAGTTTTCGCTTTGCACAGCAATTAATTTGGGCATTTTATCTATAACCCCTGCATGCAATAAATCCATAAATCCAATATAGCAACCAATGATGAGTGTACCATTTCCAGCAGGTAATACAACACTATCTGGAGCGCGCCATCCAAGTTGTTCGCATACTTCATACGCAAACGTTTTTGTTCCCTGAAAAAAGAAGGGATTCCAACTGTGGCTAGCATAATATGCATCTTGTGCAGCATTGAGTGTTACATCTGCAACATCCTCTCGAGACCCGTTTACAAAATGAATAGCTGCACCATAAGCCTTCATTTGTGCAATTTTTGCAGGCGATGTATCTTGTTGTAAATAAATTGAACAATCAATATTGGCAGCAGCGGCATACGCAGCAATTGCACATCCTGCATTTCCACTCGAATCTTGCACCACCTTACCAATTCCTAACTCTTTCACTTTACTCATGAGCACCGTTGCTCCGCGGTCTTTATAGGATCCTGTGCTAAACAATTGCTCTTGTTTAATACCAATCTTTTTGCCATTAAAATCAATACTTAGCAGTGGTGTAAAACCCTCGTTAAATGAAACAATATGTTTATCTGATTGAATGGGAATAGCTTCGCGATAGCGCCATAAATTGTAGTTTCTAGAACGAATAAAGTCAATAGGGAATTGGGCTAAGAAATGAATATCAAGCAAGTTGCCTTCAGGACTTTGCCAGATTTTACTGTTTATATCAAACTCTTTGTGTAAAAAAGTGTCTTGCAAATTCATAAGTTCAACATACAATCATTTCTGTTATAATCATAATTTTTCCTTTAAATCAATTTGTTAAGCAAATTTTAAGACAATTTTAAGAAATCAAACGCTTAGGTTTGAATACCCAAAACAACAGAAGCGGGTTTGTTAAACACTATAAAAATTATACATTCATAACTATGCTAAAAAGGTTTTACACACTAGTATGTCTACTACTGTTCTCCTTAATTCACTTTACAGCATCTGCGGATCACGTTGTAGGAAGTGATATTACCTACAAGTGTACCAGTACGCCCGGAGTGTTTGAGGTTACATTTGTTTTTTATCGTGCTTGTACCGGTATTCCGGTATGTCCACAAACCTGCGGTGCAGCATGCACGCGTACATTACAAATATTTGGTGCCGACCCAAGTTGTGCTTCGTCTAATTTTGGCAGTTTTCAGTTAAGTTTAGTTAGTGTTAGAGATGTTGGGGGGAATCCGGATTGCCCAAATGCAAAAAGCATTTGTACAAACATGAATTGTGTTGCTGCGGGTTCCTATACTCCTGCAATTGAGCGTTACGAGTTCAAAGGGTTTGCCAATATTGGTCCAACATCAGGTATTCCTACCACGTGTTGTAATGTTCGTTTTGCGTTCACAGAATGTTGCCGTAATGCCGAGATCAATACCGGTGCTACATGGCAAAATTTTTATGTTGATGCAGTCGTTAATCGTTGCTTGTCCGTTTCTCCATGTAATAGTTCCCCTGAGTTGAGTAATGATCCTTTTGCGGTTATGTGTGGTGGCGAAAACTATGTGTTTAACAATGGTGCAGTAGACCCCGACTTTGATTCTTTATCCTTTGCATTTGCCCCGGCTTTGCAAGCATTCAATAGCTCAGTTACTTACAGCGCTCCTTGGGCTTTTAACAGACCAATGCCTTGGTCAGGTGATGCTAACGCTGAATTTCCGGGTGGTATTCGTTGCGATCCTTTAACTGGAGATATTTCTTTTACTCCTGGTAATGCAGGTGGTCAAAACTTCTATGGTATCATGTGTATTGAAGTTAAACAATGGAAAACCATCAACGGTGTTCCAACGGTTATCGGAATTACCCGAAGAGATATCCAAATGGTGGTGCTGGCCAACTGCCCGCCCAATAACACACCACGGCTTATTACCAATCCACCCAACGGCAGCAATCCCAACGCCCCCAAAACCAGTTGGGAGACATGTGCAGGTGAACAACTCTGTTTTACCGTAACAGCAAAAGATACCGATTTTATACCACCGTTAATATCGGACACAACCTATTTAAGCTGGAATGCCTCCATAGCGAGTTTGGGCGCTACCTTTAAACCTACCTATAGTGTTGCCAACCGCAGAAAACCTGCCCCATTGGGTGGTCCGCGCGAGGATGAGTGGCAGTTTTGCTGGACACCTACTGATAACCAGGTAAGCAATAACCCATACTATTTCACCGTTTCGGCAAAAGATAACCGCTGCCCCAACCCGGGCAGGGTAACACGTGCTTTCTCGGTAAAAGTATTGGGTCGAGCGGATTTACAAATTAATCCGGGCGATTTAAAGTGCGGGAAATTTCAACCGTTTTACACCAATAAAAAACCGAGCATTGTACCGCAATTGGTTCAATGGCAAATCTCGCGCTTCCCTGGGGATTTTAGCTTAAGTAATAACCCTTATGCATTTACCAACGTAAGTACCTGTCCGGTTATTCAATACAGCGAACCGGGTAAATATTTGGTGCTGCTTACCGCCACCACCCAAGGTTCAAGCGGTATTATGTGTACAAGGGTTTTTTACGATACGCTTAGAGTAGATACCATAGTAAAACCTATTGTGCGCGATACCATTAACTGCGCAGGCGGTAGCGTACCGATAACCGCCACTGCCAAATACGGCAAAGCGCCTTATACATACCGCTGGTACAATAACTTGTACGAAGCAGGCACAGCTTTACCACCATTGAATGCACCGGTATTTGCCAATGGTAACATGACAGTAGCACCAACCTCTACTCGCTATTACACCATAAGAGTACAGGATTTAGATGGATGCTTCCGCTTCGACTCTGTTCGGGTAAGGGTTACACCATTACCAGTAGGCTTATTACCAGACTCAAGCCGCATCTGTTATGGCGATACGTTTACGCTGGATCCAGGCAATAACACAGGCAATATGAAAAAGTATGAGTGGAGCACAAGTGATACCACACGCACCATTCAACGCTGGGCAAGCGGCTTGTATACGGTAAAGATGACCGACACGGTAAACTGCGTACAATATGATACGATGCAGTTGTATGTAAACAACCAAATTTTCCCCAATGCAGGCTTAGATACCACGATTTGTTTTGGCGATACAGCAAGGCTTAGAGCTTCAGGAGGCCAATTATACCAATGGCGCGATTTAAGCACAGGCACTATTGTACGCGCCAAAGGATACAATCCCAATGTAGGTGTTCGTCCGTTAAACACGGCAACCACCACAGCTTATGAAGTAAGGGTATACAATAGCCAACCCGATACGGCAGCCAAATACAAAGAATGTTCGGTAACGGATACGGTACTGATAACGGTAAAACCCTTACCTATTCTTACGCGCCCTCAAGCCACACCAACATGCCGCAGTGGCACGGTGGTAAACTTACCGGGCTTTGGAACCAACCAAGCAGGACCAGGAAGCATAAGCCTTTGGAGTTACTCTAAAGCTCCTGGGGCCATCATTAACTCGGGCACACAGGTACGCATTAACAGCTTGCAAAACAACCCGAATAAAGATACGATAGGAGTGTTTGACAATTGGATAACTTATAAATACACGGCACCACAAACATTTGGAGGTTGTACGGCCACTGATTCGGCCAATATCCGGATTTATGGTAACCCAAAAGTAGATGCAGGTGCCACCCTGGTATGGTGCGAGAATGCAGGCGTATACAATATTACGTTTGCCAACCGCAGGCACAGTCCAAGTGGCGGAAGCACGGGAGAAGGCGAGGAGTGGACAGGTCCGGGTGTAACAACCACCCCTGTGGGCATCAGCGGTAAACGTTTCGACTTTAACCCACTGGCAGCAGGGGTACAAAAAATCCCAACAGTAAACGTAGTTACCTACAAGTACACGCAAACGTATAACAAATCAACACCTACTGAAATCTCTTGCTTTAACAGCGATACGGTTCAGTTTAACGTAACGAGTATTCCAATTATTGATGCAGGATCAGATATTACAGTATGTAAAAACGAGCCGCTATTCAACATAAAAAGCAAAACAGGAGCCACACTCACCACCTCAACGGGCGTACCTTATGCAGGCGCACCACAATGGATAGCAGCCAATGCAGCATTGAACAACGATAACGCTATTCGCAACAGCGGTCAGGACTTTTTTGCAGGCAGCACAGCCATAACGTTTGCCAACAGCACCACCAACAGTGTTTACAAATTGTATTATGTAGATAAATCGACAGGATGTGAAGTAAGAGATAGTATGAACCTAAGAGTAGCAAGGGTACCAATAGCCGATTTGCGTTACAACAATCGAGTGGCAGATTCGTTGTTTGTGTGCCAGAACACGCGCAATGTATACTTCCGTCCGTTTGCCTCCAACCCGATTGGAATCATGGGAACTACCCAGGTAACTAGCAATTTACAGTTTTCGGGTTCAGCTTCGTTTGGAGACAACCCTGACCTAACGGTCAATACTTCTAGAGGAGTGTTTAACAGCCAAACAGCCTCACCAGGATTACACTTACTGATTATGAAGTATACGGATAAGAGCGTAGAGCCAATTAATGGTTGTACGGCAACGGATACAAACATCATTTATGTTCAAGCCCAACCAACCATACAAATAGCGAGTATCAATGCTATATGCAGCTATGATAGCTTGGTACAGCTAAGTTTAACAACGGCACCAATTGATACGTTTGATTACGCTTGGCGCTCAGGTGGAGACGGTATATTAAACACAGGCACCACACCGGCAAGCTACCGCATTGGGCAAACGGATATTCAAAATGGGCAGGTAACGCTGAGTGCGGTAACACAAAAGAAAACCTACGGATTGTATGCCACCACCAATGGCGACCAATGTGATACGGTAACTTCGAGCACGGTACTCACCATTAACAGAGCACCGGATGCGACTATCTTGTCAGAAAACATCGAAAACTGCGTACCGTTTACGCCATTGTTTGGATCGGGAGCTACGGGAGTGCAAAACGCGAACTTCACTTGGACATGGGAGAACGAACCGGGCATAACAGACACGGACAATGACTCGATGACGCAGCGCACGATAACGGATTACCAAACCACCACATCTGGTATTCACAGGTTACAACTCACGGTGAGCACCAATACCACACCAGCGTGTACAAGCACCAGTAAGTGGACAATGGTAACGGCACATGCTGTTCCGGAGGCCGACTTTGAGGCTGATCCACCATTTACTACCATTGCTAAACCGTTCTTTAACTTCATCAACAAATCAACAATAATAGATGGAAGCAAGTTGAGTTATTTGTGGAACTTAGGTCCGGGCCCTGACCCAACCCGACCGGAAAACCGCAAGGTAACTGATGCCAATCCGGTGAATATTGAATATGCAGCCGATACAGCTCAAAAGGATGTAACGTTGTATGTAACGAGTGAATATGGCTGTATAGACTCGGTGACCAACAAAATCAGAATCAATCCGGATATTACGGTGTTTATACCAAACGCATTCAGACCAGATAGTAAGTTGAGTAATTGTGATGGAGACATTGATTGTAACAGAAAGTTTAAAGTAATAGCTAACGGACATTTATCGGTAGAGGTATTTGTGTTTAACCGCTGGGGCCAATTGGTGTTCAAAACCACCAATGCAAACGAAGGATGGGATGGAAAAATGATAAATACATCAGAAGATTGTCCGCAGGAAGTATACATCTACCAAGTAAACGCTACCAGCTTTAGCGGCAAACTATACCGCTACTCAGGTTCGGTTACATTATTGAGGTAAATGCCACTAATAGGCACAGATGATCTTTGAGTTTTAGAGAGTAGTTTAATAGCCGCTAATTCCGCGAATTAAAAAAATAAATCTGTGTGAATCTGCGGCAAACAATCAATCGCCACTGATTATCACAGATGATTTTGAGTTGTTGCTAGGAGTTTAAAGCCGCTAAATATTCGAATTTTAAAAATAAATCGGTGGCAAATTTTGTTTCTCGTTAACTCAACATCGTAAACACCAACAAGCTACTCAAGTAAGCCAAAGCCGTCATGTATACAAACTGGATAGTGGCCCATTTCCAACTTTTGGTTTCGGTTTGAACCACACTCACGGTGCTCATGCATTGCAGCGCAAAGGCATAAAATACCATTAAGGATAATACCGCAGCTATCGAAAAAATTGGCTTACCCGTAACAGGATCTTTTTCATTGCTCATCTTGTTGCGGATGGAATGTAAATCATCCACATCGCCACCCACACTATAAATAGTGCTCATGGTTCCTACAAAAACCTCACGGGCTGCTAATGAAGTAAGTAAGGCAATGCCAATCTTCCAATCAAAACCAATTGGCTTAATTACAGGTTCAATTAACCTTCCGAATTCTCCTGCATATGATGCTTGCAGTTTCTCTGTATTTTTTTGCGTGGCAAGTTCTTCAAGCGTATAGGGTTGGTTAGCCTCCATTGCCAATGTTATGTATTTTTCATCAATACGTTTCATGCTGTTGGTAGGACCAAAAGATGCCAATGCCCATAAAATAATGGATACAGCAACAATAATTTTTCCTGCTCCCCACACAAACGCAGCACCTTTATCATACAGCGTAATCAAAAGGTTGTGAACAATTGGAAGCTTATAGCTTGGCAGCTCCATCAAGAAGAAGTTTTTGCGTTCGGCTTTGATGAAAAATTTGAAAATAAATGCACTGAACAATGCAGCTGCAAATCCTAATAAATACATTAGCATCAATACAATTCCGTGTAAGTTAAACGGACCCCATTTGGCATCTTCAGGAATCAACATTGCGATAAGAAGCGTATACACCGGCAGCCTTGCGCTACAACTCATCAGAGGCGTAACCAAAATGGTAATGAGTCTTTCTTTTTTGTTTTCAATGCTCCGCGTGGCCATGATACTAGGAACCGCGCAAGCCATGCCGCTAATTAACGGAACAATAGATTTTCCATTCATTCCGAATGGACGCATGATGCGATCCATGATAAACCCCACACGAGCCATATAGCCAACATCTTCGAGGATGGCAATGAAAGCAAACAGGATAATAATTTGAGGAAGAAAAACCATTACCCCGCTTAATCCGGCCAATACACCATGCACCAGCAAATCATTTAATACTCCTGCCGGTAACGTTCGTTCAACCCACTCCGATGATTTTACAAATCCGATTTCAACCCATTCCATCGGTAACACACTCCACGAAAAAATAGCCTGAAATACCAAAAATAACAGACCGAGAAAAATGGTAATTCCCGCAAACCGATGTGTTAAAATTTTATCTGCTTTTTGCGAAAACGACCGAGCATGTGTTCCTGGTTTTTGTCTACGACTCAACCGCACAGCATCATCAATCAAGTGGTACCGCTCTAAAATTTCTTTCTCTTGAAATGCGCGTGCATCAAATTGATATTTGTCAAAAATCTCTCGAATGTATTTTGATTTTGTACTGATAAGATGTGCCGCATTAATAGCATATTGCAGTGCTGCGTAATGATTTCGCTTGTCAGTAAAATCGCTTAATTCATCTAAAAACTTAGTATCTAAAAAGTCGAGTGAGAAATATTTTACCCTGTTGCGAGCATGTTCATTCAGCAGTTTTTCTTTTATCTCTTTAACACCTGTACGTTTGCGAGCATTGATGGAAAGCACCGGAATATTTAGTGCTTCCGATAATATTTGCTCATCATAAAAAATGCCTTTACGTTCGGCAAGATCCACCATGTTAAGGGCCAACACCACGGGAACGCCTAAATCAGCAACTTGGGTGAGCAGTAATAAGTTTCGTTTGAGATTAGAAGCATCGGCAATAAACAGAACCAAATCAGGAAAATTGGTTTCCGATTTGTTGCGTAACAATTCGTAGGTAACCAATTCATCAGCCGATTTGGGATACAAGCTGTAAGTGCCTGGTAAATCTATGATTTGAGCGGTAACATCCTCATTCAGTTTGGTACTTCCCGTTTTCTTTTCAACGGTTGTTCCTGGAAAATTGCTCACTTTATAATTTAAACCGGTAAGCGCGTTAAACAATGACGTTTTACCGCTATTCGGATTACCAACCAATGCAACCGTAAGTTCCTGTTTCAAAGTCAATCTATTTCAATGTTGGGGTATTGCCTTTACAATGCAAACTCCAAGCAGATGAGAATTTATTTTAAGTGAACCACAACACAATCAGCATCTTCCAATCGCAAACACATTTTGTATTCTCCCACTCTAATAGCAATGGGATCCCCAAAGGGTGCAATATTTTCTAATGCAACTGTTTCGCCCGGCAATAAGCCCATCTCGAGAAGCTTTAACGAAAGTTCATTATCGTTGATTTGCTCTACAACCGCCTCTTGTCCGAACGTTAAGTGTGAAAGTTTCATGATTCCGTAATTGTGAAAAACGTTGTAAAAACTTAGCTTTCCTTTTTTCGACTGCGAAAATAATCTATTTTTGGAATCAATCTAAATAAGATTTTTCGCATGAAATTGGTTGGTTTCACTATTGTTCGCAATGCCCTTAAATACGATTATCCGATTGTGGAATCCATCCTCAGCATTTTACCTATAGTAGACGAATATGTTGTAGCCGTTGGGAATTCGGAAGATGAAACCCGCAAACTGATTGAGTCAATTGCATCTCCTAAAATAAAAATAGTGGATACGGTTTGGGATGATCGTTTACGTGAAGGTGGCAGGGTACTGGCAGAGGAAACCAACAAAGCCTTTGATGCAATAACCAATGCCGATTGGTGTTTTTACCTACAAGGGGATGAAGTGATACACGAAAAATACCATTCAGAAATTGTTGCGAGCTGTGAGAAATATGCAGCACATAAAGAAGTAGAAGGACTATTGCTTTCGTACGAACACTTTTATGGCAGTTATGATTATGTTGGCGATTCGCGCACCTGGTACAGAAATGAAATTCGCATTATTCGCAACGATAAAAGCATACGTTCCTACCGCGATGCACAAGGATTTAGAAAGAACGGACAAAAACTAAAAGTGAAAACTATTGGTGCATGTGTTTTTCATTATGGCTGGGTAAAAGATCCGCGATTTCAACAAGCCAAACAGGAAAATTTTCATAAGATGTGGCACGATGATAATTGGGTAAAAGAAAATGTTGCCGAAGCCAATGCATACGATTACTCGGTGATTGATTCGTTGCAAAAATTTACCGGAACACATCCGCAGGTGATGACTGAGCGCCTTAAGCGTATGAACTGGAATTTTAGCTGGGATGTAAGTAAGAAAAAGTTTAAGCTAAAAGATTGGTTGCTATATACTATTGAAAAACGAACGGGAGTGAGGTTGTTTGAATACAAGAATTACGAAGTACTTTAAAAAACACAAAGCCGCTGATTATTTTGTAACGAGCGGCTTTGTGTTTTGGGTATTAATTTTTCTGAAAATATGTTTACACTTATATTATTCTATTACCAGGCGCTTTGTTGCAGTTCCATCTGCCGATGTAACTTTTACAAAATATATACCTGCCGATAAATCACTTATATTTATGTTACCTGAATGTTGAATTGAAAGACTTTTCAATTGTTTACCAGTAATATCATACACACCAACGGAGGCGGTTTTGGCTTTGAGCCCTTCTATTGATACTATATTTTTTGCCGGATTTGGATACATTGAAAACGAAAGTGTTTGTTTGGCGTTTTCAAAAACACTCATTGTTGTGCCGCCATTTTTATACCAAGTTATAACGGTATCAACAGCTCCTTTCAAGGCACACAGCGAGGCAATTTGACCACCGGTTGCTGCTCTGGCATAAACAAAAGCAAGTGTTACATCCAATGATTGTTCAGGGGCTAACTTTACAAGGTCGATTGTACCTAAAATTCTTCTATCACCAGGCGTTGAACCGGCACCACCTTCCCACCAACCGCTGCCGGTGCAAGGGTCACCTCCAAACGAAAAAGGGGTAACGGGCGCTGTTGCTCCAAAACCAGAATCAGCTGCATATTTATCCGATCCATCTTTCCATTTTCCTTGCATAAAATTGTAGTAATCTTTAGCCGCTACAGGATTTCCTGAAATTGATCCGGAATGGTTATTATAATACATGCTCGATAACAATTTGTGATTGAGCAACACGCATCCTTGGGCAGGTGGATTTGTTCCGTAACCTGATGGTGCATCATCGTTGGGATCACCGTTGTATGCATAAATCATGTTGCGTGCGGTATCTGTTCCTACAAAATCATCATCATACTTGCCTAAATCAAAATCAACAAAAGAAGAGAACAACAATGAATCATAGTTTATGCTCGACTTATTGATAACTTTATAATCAACAAACAGCGTATTGTTTAGCGGTCCAATTTGGTTGTAGGCATATACAGTACGGTGAATTTCCAATCGCATCGTTTTCCCTGTTGATTCGGTGTGCACCGTGTCGTCATTCATAATGGTATACAAGCATTGATCGCCTTTAATCTTAGGATAATCACCTGCTAAAGCATCATACAATCCATCGCTATCAACATCCACAAAAGGAGCGTACTCTCTAGTGGTATCTCCACCAAAAACATTACCCCTCGCTGGCCAAGTATAAATGTCTTTGTAAATTGTTGTATCTGGAACTTGGCTTTGGGCAACCAAATCTCTAAATGTTTGGATATTGGATTTCGAAACCTTCCAAATGCGATCCCAATAAGCCATATGACTCGGACTGTAAACATCAGTTACAGGACCTTCTTGCATATCTTTCCCACTCTGCCTGTAGGTTTCGGCCATCATGTATAACTCACCGTTGTGCATTCCTCCAATCCATGGCGATGCAGAGAAAACAGTGCTTTTGTTTCCGGTTTTGGGAATATTAAAAACGGCTTGGTTCCCATCAAAAAATAAAGGACCAGTGTTGGTAATCAAAGCCTTTACATTGTTAATTTCAATGAGTTGAGTGGCAGTTTGTGCCGTGGCAAAGCCCAAGTAAAATAAGCTTGCCGCAGTTGATAGAAGTAATTTTTTCATGTTGGTTCAGTTTATTGGAGTAGTCAATAACACTAATTTATGAGTTGCAACATTGCCTTACACAATGCTTAACATGTTGAAAGTTACTATTTATTTCTCAACTCTTCAAATACTTTTTCGGCTTTAAACTTTTTGGCCGGACGACCCTTACGAATAATCTTTATTTTTTCTATCACATCATTTTGTTGAATGGTATTAACAATATCTTGCCCAGTAACAACATGTCCGAAAATGGTATGACGATCATTTAACCATGGCGTTTCTTTGTGTGTAATAAAAAATTGACTACCGTTAGTTTTAGGACCAGCGTTAGCCATAGCCAAAATGCCAGGTCCTGTGAAACGAAACTCAGGCAAAAACTCATCTCCAAAAGCGTATCCGGGGCCTCCAGTTCCATTTCCCAAAGGATCTCCACCTTGAATCATAAAATCGGAAATAACACGGTGAAATTTCAATCCATCATAATACGGAACACCTACTGCTTTTGCCGAATTTTTAATTTTCCCCTCGGCAAGCCCAACAAAGTTGGCAACGGTTAAAGGCGTTTTTTCAAACGCCAGTTTCAATAATATTTTTCCTTTGTTTGTTTGAATTTCGGCATACAAACCTTTCTCCAATTTGGGCTTTTTGGCCTGTACAGAAATGCTACTGAATACTGTTACTAAAAGTGTGAGTGCAACGATTATCTTTTTCATATAATTTTTTAAGATTTTAGAAGGCAATTAACGCAAAAAAAAATAGGTTTTTCAAGAGATGTTTATACCAAAGTATAGTGAAATTGAACCAATCCACTATCAAACGATTTTGTACGGAGGAGTTGAAGTTTTTGGAATGGCAATTCCCCGTTAAACAAGCGAATTCCACCTCCTAACAATACAGGAATAGTAGAAATTACGATGTTGTCAATGAGTTTTTCTTTGAGTAAGCTCTGCACAAGTTGTGCTCCTCCATCTATAAAAATATCTTTACCATCCAGCTGTTTTAAATCGGTAACAAGTGTTTTTACATCGCCATTAAAGAACACAATGGATTGGTTTTTAGAACCGGAAAGTGTTTTGCTGATGATATAACTCTGCTTTTGAGAATGGGGGTATGGAATGCCAAACGATAGTAATTTTTCGTATGTTTTTCGTCCCATCACAACAGTATCAATGGTGTCATAAAAAGTAGCATAGCCATAATCCTCTCCGGGAACTTCTACCATTGACAGCCAATCAATATTGCCATCTTCGTGGGCAATGTAACCATCTAAACTAACAGCAATGTTTACAATTACTTTTCTCATTGGGTTCAAATTTAACAGAAGAATTACAAGGTTTGAAAATCAAAGCTCGACTCATTAGGGTAATTAGTTCGTCAAAAACAAAAGCATTCAAACTTCCGCAATAGGCTAATTGATTTAACCGTTTGCAAATTCACACATTCATTTCCAAACAATGCTTCATACTTGTAAATAACAAATAATATTTACTGCTTTCATTCGGCTACATAAATGTTATTTTCGCACCACAATTTATGGCACTTGATCAGTTAAACGATAACCTATTTGAAAACGAGAAGGAAATGTCCTTTTTCGATCATATTGACGCTTTGCGCGGGCATTTGTTTCGCTCGGCTATTGCCATTATCTTAATGGCTGTTATTGCCTTTGTGAACAAGTACATATTGTTTGATGTGATTTTGTTCGGTCCTACGCGCATTGACTTCTGGACATACAGATTATTGTGCGATTTTTCATTTAGGTTAACCGGAACTGATGCATATTGTGTTAAAGAAATGGGGTTTGTGTTATCCAATATTAGTATGTCGGGGCAATTTACACAGCACATTTTCATTGCCTTTATATCGGGCTTGATCATGTCATTTCCTTATGTGTTGTGGGAGTTTTGGCGCTTTATTAAACCTGCATTAAACACCAAGGAAAAGAACTACGCTAAAGGTTTGGTATTCTTTAGTTCTATGCTATTTTTTGCCGGAATATTATTTGGATACTTTTTTCTCTCGCCTCTTTCCATCAATTTTTTGGGTTCGTATAAAGTAAGTGAATTGGTAAGTAATGAAATCAATCTAGAGTCTTACATTTCATTTATCTCAACCTTAACATTTGCAACCGGACTTATTTTTGAGATGCCAATCCTAGTTTATTTCCTGAGTAAAATTGGATTGATTGGCAGCAGTTGGATGCGTAAAAACAGACGTTACGCCATTGTAGTGATTCTCATCTTATCGGGTATCTTAACACCATCACCCGATGTTGCCAGTCAAGTAATGATGTTTGTTCCGTTGTACGGATTATATGAACTGAGTATTTTTGTGGCAAAAGCGGTAGAAAAAGGGAAAAAGTAACAAAATAATACCTATATGAAAATAGCAATTGGAGGCGATCATGCCGGATTTACCTACAAACTAGTGATTACTGAAATGCTAACATTACAAGGACATGAAGTAGCCGATTTCGGACCTTCATCGGAAGCATCTGTTGATTACCCTGATCATGCTCATCCTTTAGCCGCTTCGGTTGAAAAAGGTGAGAATGACTTGGGTATCTTGATTTGCGGAAGTGGAAACGGTGTAGCTATTACGGCTAATAAACACCAAGGAATTCGTGCCGCTTTATGTTGGAACGAAGAGTTGGGAAGCCTTGCCCGCTTGCATAACAACGCGAATGTATTGTGTTTACCGGCTCGTTTTGTCGATATTGAATTGGCTAAAAAAATTGTTACGGCATTTTTAACAGCTCAGTTTGAGGGCGGTCGTCACCAGAACCGTGTGAGTAAAATTGCCTGCGCATAACTTGATGCGGACCTCAGCTGATATTATTGAGCAAACAATATCGTATGTGAAACAAGAGTTGGCCAATGCGGAAGGCGGTCACGATTGGTTTCATATTGAACGTGTTTGGAAAAGCGCGAAAACCATTGCGCAAACGGAGCAATCGGATATACTGGTAGTTGAGTTGGGTGCTTTGCTGCACGATATTGCCGATTCAAAATTTAATGGCGGAGACGAAGAACTCGGACCGCAAAAAGCCGAAGCCTTCTTAACATCCTTGTCGCTTAGTGACGATATCATTCAACAAGTTGTGTTCATTATCCGTAATATTTCTTTTAAAGGAGGTAATAATCTTACCACCCAACGCACCCTCGAATTGGATATTGTTCAGGATGCCGACAGGTTGGATGCTATTGGAGCTATAGGCATTGCAAGAGCGTTTAATTATGGTGGATTTAAAAACCGTGAGTTATACAACCCAGCTATCAAACCCAACCTGAACATGAGCAAGGAAGAATACAAGAACAGTAATGCTCCTACCCTCAATCATTTTTACGAAAAATTATTGCTGCTTAAAGATCTCATGAATACAGCATCCGGCAAAAAATTAGCAGCACAAAGGCATGAATTCATGGAACACTACCTCACTCAGTTTTACAACGAGTGGGACGGAAAAGCATAAAAAAAGCGCAATCATGAATTGCGCTTTTTTGTATCCGAGGAATAATTACCCAATCTCCGTAATTTTAATAGCATTTGTTTTGGCTCGCTCCTTAATAGGCATGCTTGCGGTATTAATCACAATATCTCCTTTTTGAACCAATCCTTTTTCTTTTAAAATATCATTCACATCCTGCATGGTTTGATCGGTACTGTCAAAGCCTTTGTAATAAAAGGCACGTACACCCCATACCAAACTGAGGGTGTTAATTAATCGCATGTTTCCGGTAAAAATGTAAATCAACGCTTTGGGACGAAACGATGAAATTTTGTAAGCTGTATACCCTGAGAAAGTCATACTTACAATAGCCTCTGCTTTCAGGTGATCGGAAATACGCACGGCCGTAAAACAAATTTCATCACTCAGGAAAGACGAAGAATCTTCCGAAGGACGTTTACCTTTATAATACGGTGCGTTGGTTTTTTCCGCCTCGGCAATTGTTTTTTGCATGTTGCGCACTGCCAAAATTGGATAGGCACCTACAGAGGTTTCAGCACTTAGCATTACCGCATCTGCCCCATCCATTACCGCATTGGCAATATCGTTCACTTCGGCACGGGTAGGCGAAGGACTGGTAATCATGCTCTCCATCATCTGTGTAGCAATAATCACCGGTTTACCTGCTTCAATACATTTTTTAACAATACGTTTTTGAATAACCGGAACTTGCTCCATCGGCATTTCCACACCCAAATCTCCTCGGGCAACCATCACACCATCCGTAGCGGCAATAATCTCATCAATATTATCCATCGCTTCAGGCTTCTCTATTTTTGCCACTACGCGCGGTTTCCATTCATTTGCTTCAATGATGTTTTTAAGCTCGGCAATGTCTTCTGCCTTGCGCACAAATGAGAGGCCAATCCAATCCACTTTCATTTCCAACCCAAACGCTAAATCCGCTCTATCTTTTTCTGTCATAGCCGGGATCGATAATTTGGTGTCGGGTAAGTTAAATCCTTTGCGGGACGAAAGTACGCCTCCAAATTTTACCAAGCATTTAATTTCAGCATTACCATCGGTACTCAATGCTTCCAGCTCCAACTTTCCATCATCCAATAAAATGCGCTCACCGGGTTTAATATCTTGTGCGAGGTTTGGAAATTTAACGTACACCTTTGATGCGGTACTAATCATTTCGGTGGTTGTAACCGTTATGGTGGTTCCGGTAATCAACTCTACCTTTCCATTCACCATTTCGCCTACACGTAATTTTGGTCCCTGTAAATCCAGTAAAATGGAAGTGTAGGATTGTGTGTCTGCATTCACCTTGCGTATATTCTCAACCACGGTGCGATGGTCGTCATAACTACCATGTGAGAAATTTAACCGGCATACATCTACTCCTTCTTCGATAATGGCCTTCAACATTTCGTAACTTGATGTTGCAGGACCAATGGTTGCAACAATTTTGGTTCTATTAAATCCGTTTGTTTTCATTCTATATTATTTTGTGTATTTTATACACTAACTATCTGCTAAAATATTAAGTTTTGCTTTGATTTCAATTTCTGATGATCAATTTCTGTAATTAACTGAATGGGTTCAATGGGTTTCATATTTGTTATGAGGGTTTTAACATCCAAAAAATCAAGCGCTCCTTTAATCATCATAAAAAAATCAACCTGCCGCAATTCTGGAATTAAGTATGACGATTCATCCTTGTTTTCTACAATAAAAAACTTGAGGTGATTCATTTCATCTTTAAACGCGTACTTAGTATATGCCGCTACAGGTTCTTCTTCTTCATACATCACTAGTTCTCCATCATGAGCAAAATGATATGAAAGTTGGTTATTAATAAACCAAACCAACCTGTGGGCCTTTTCCTGTGAAACGATGCCTAGCAGCAAAAAGTCATAATCAAAGCCAATGTCGAGAAAAACCTTCTTCATGTATGCTAATACAAATACTCCCACAACAATACACAATTAGCTCCGGCAAACCGAATGTTAACGGTATTATAACATGGTATTTTAGAACCATTTGTTAAATCTATAATTCACTGTGGCAAAATGCAGTAATCACGTGACTTCAATCTTAAATTAGGGTAAAATTTAAAATTTGCTGTTTTGAATAAAAATATCTTTTATTTGCACATTCAAAACTAAAATTACAATACAATGTCTGACGTAGCAGAAAGAGTAAAAACAATCATCATGGATAAACTTGGTGTTGAAACAAGCGAAATTAACAACGAAGCTAATTTCACAAATGATTTAGGTGCCGATTCATTGGATACGGTGGAGTTGATTATGGAATTCGAAAAAGAATTCAATATCGCTATTCCGGATGACCAAGCTGAAAAAATTGGTACTGTTGGCCAAGCCATCACTTATATTGAGCAAAACGTAAAAGGCTAATTTTAGCAGTAAACAAAAAAATTTGCATGACATCCAGAAGAGTAGTTGTTACAGGCCTTGGGGCTTTAACGCCCATTGGTAACAATGTTCAAGAATACTGGAATGGTTTGTCAAATGGGGTGAGTGGGGCCGCTCCCATCACCCAATTTGACACTTCCAAATTCAAAACAAAGTTTGCCTGTGAGGTCAAAAACTTCAACGTTGAAAATTTTATCGACCGCAAAGAAGCCCGTAAAATGGATAGGTTTACCCATTTTGCAATGGTTACTTGCGAAGAAGCGATTAAAGATTCAAAACTTAACTTGGATGCCATCAACAAATCTCGTGTGGGTGTAATCTGGGGTTCGGGAATTGGCGGATTAACCAGCTTTTTCAACGAATCGGTGGAGTACGCAAGAGGTGACGGAACCCCGCGTTTCTCACCCTTTTTCATCACAAAGATGATTGCTGATATTGCCTCAGGGCTTATTAGTATAAAATATGGGTTTGGTGGCCCTAACTACACCACTGTATCGGCATGTGCATCGTCCAACAATGCGATGATAGATGCTTATACATATATTAAACTCGGCAAAGCCGACATCATCGTAACCGGTGGATCAGAAGCTTGCGTGAACGAACCTGCAATGGGTGGATTTAGCAATATGAAAGCACTTTCGGAGAGAAATGATGATCCACAAACTGCTTCTAGGCCATTCGACAAAGACCGCGATGGTTTTGTATTGGGCGAAGGTTCTGGTGCTATTATCCTTGAAGATTACGATCATGCAGTAGCTCGTGGTGCTAAAATTTACTGCGAAATTGCAGGTTGCGGCATGAGTGCAGATGCCTATCACATGACTGCTCCACACCCTCAGGGATTAGGAGTTATGAATGTGTTGAACTGGGCATTGGAAGATGCAGGCATGAAACCTTCGGATATTGATTATATTAATGTTCATGGAACCTCTACTCCTCTTGGAGATGTTGCTGAACTGAAAGCAATCAGTGCTGTATTTGGCGAACATGCTTATAAGTTAAATATCAGTTCGTCAAAATCAATGACAGGTCATTTATTGGGTGGTGCTGGTGCTGTTGAGGCTATTGCAACCATTATGGCTATGCAACATAATATTGCTCCGCCAACCATCAACCATTTTACTGACGATGAAAACATTGATCCACGACTAAACCTTACATTTAATGTTGCTCAACCTCGCACTATCAACGCTGCATTGAGTAATACATTTGGCTTTGGTGGGCACAATGCTACAGTGATTTTCCGTAAAATTTAATACCTACATTGCATTGATCAGGACCTTCCTATCCGGCATTTACTTTTCCTATTTTTCTAAACACAAGGTTGTATACCGTAAAGTAGTTAAAATTTCGGGTGCATTACCTGTTAAGTTTGATTGTTATATTCAAGCGCTGCGTCACCACTCCATGTCGAGCACCATCCACCAAAATGGATCGCGTAACAGTAATGAACGGCTGGAATATTTAGGCGACTCAGTATTGAACACCGTTATTGCAAATATGTTATTTTCCCGTTTCCCATTTAAAGATGAAGGGTTTTTAACCGAAATGCGTTCCAAAATTGTGAGCCGTGAGAGTTTAAACGATCTGGCCCTTAAAATTGGATTAAACGAGATTGTAGCCTATGATAGACGTGCTGTAGGACAAAACATCAAGGGAAGTATTTTTGGAAACGCACTCGAGGCATTTATTGGTGCTATTTTTTTAGATAAAGGGTTTTTTGGCGCACAAGCATTTATCAAGAAAAAACTCCTCACCCATATTGATGTTGACAAACTTGAGTTTACCGAAAAAAACTATAAAGGTAAGTTGATTGAGTGGGTGCAGAAAAACAATAAAACCATCGACTTTGAAAGCGATGAAGAGATAACACGCAAACAAAAAATATACAAGGTACGTATAAAAATTGATGGCGAAGAATACGGTGCTGCTGAGCATCTTTCCAAGAAAAAAGCCGAACAAATGGCTTCCGAAAAAACCTGCGAGAAGTTGAATTTACAGCTTTAATTAGCTGTTAACTGTTGGCTATTTGCAATTATGCCTCCACTCAATTCTTATTAAAGCTATTCATTAAGCGTAACTTCTTCTGAGATTCTCACAATCAAATAAACATTTTAAAGCGGCCTTCAACTAAAGGTCTGGCAATAGGTAACATAATTAACTCATATAACACATCCTTATGTCGCTTACAATTCGCTATCTTTAGAACATGAATGCGGCCCATCTCTTTTATTATAAAAATTCTCCTGTTTCTTATCATCGCTTTGGTAAAGGTTCAGAAATACTGGTGGCTTTCCACGGATACAGTCAAACCTCGGCCGATTTCTTGTATTTTGAAAACGTGCTTTCAGAAAAATTTACAGTTATAGCAATTGACTTTTTTTGGCACGGACAATCAGAGTGGTTAGAAGCTGAAGACTTCACAGAGTATGACATGAAAATGATTGTTTTGGGAATACAAAGGCAAGAAAGGTTACATGCAAGCAGTTTTTCTGTTTGTTCTTTCAGCATGGGCGCACGCATGGCAAGGGCATTGGTACGCAGCTTTCCTCACCGAATTAATTACTTTATTCTTATCTCGCCTCCTACTTTTGCCTTTAACCGATTCCTTAACTTTACAACCAACAACCCTATTGGATTGCAGGTTTTCAGATATTTTGTGCAGAACAACCGCAAATTAATGGAATGGGTAAAACGATTACAAAAGATCGGTATTTTGAATCGTTCGGTGTATGTTTTTACCTCTAAATTTATTGGCAAACCAAATCGACTTGAAAAGGTGTTTAAAACTTGGTATGCACAACGTAAATTAACTACCAACTTTCGGTCATTTGCACAATTGCTTAATCAGCATCAAATTCAAACCGTTCTTGTTGCAGGTAAAAATGATACGATTACGCCTCAGCATAAAATGATACAATACGTTCAGCAACTCAATAATGGTCGTGTATTTATGATTTCTGCAAAACATGAATTAGCAACACTTGCTATCAAAGAGGTATTCAAAACAATCTTTCAGTAAGTTAACCAACAAAGAAGTTTCCTCGTTCACAAAAAGTCATAGCGTTTTCGTTGGTGGGAACATTGGTTCGTTGGCCCAACGCGTTGCTTTTATTGATATCAGCTTAACGAACAATAACAGTTTTTTAGATACAACGTTACTGTCAACATTCACTCGCACAAAGCATATTCCAGGAACGGTGAACGGCAAATGCTAAACATATCGGTTAAACAGGAACGAGTTACGGATGCAACGTATGAGACAACGGGCGGGTTATGGGTTTGCCTTACCAAAAAACTAATCCTTTTTAACCTCAACCGAGCCTTCAAACAACTCTTCTTTGCTCACCTTTTTAACCTTATCTCCATGTTTGAGTGTACGAGAAACAGCACTGTAAGGACCCGTTACCACTTCATCGCCTTCTTTCAACCCACTTAAAATTTCAATAACCTTATCATCCTGAACACCTGTTTTTACTTGGCGAATAGAGAGTTTATTATCCGTTCCACAAACAAAAACAACTTCAACATCTTCTTTACTTTTTTCCGCTTTATGGGTGCTTTTAGACGCAATGGATGTGGTATCTAAATCATTTTTATTGCGCGTGGTTACAGCTTCTATTGGCAATGCAATAACATTATGTGCGTGTTCCGTTTGAATTTCAACAGAGGCCGACATACCCGGACGGAACACAGAACGTTTTTTACCAAAGGCTTTCTCCAAATCAGCATACGAACTGCGGAGAATTCGAATTTTTACCACAAAGTTTGTTACCTGATCGGATGTTGTAGCTGAACTGGTGGTTGCCGAGTTAGCAATCTCAGTAACCATTCCTTTAAACTTACGACTATTATAGGCATCAACTTCTACTTCTACCGTATCGCCAATGCTTACCTTTACAATATCATTTTCATTCACATCTACACTCACCTCCATATCATTCAAATTGGCAATGCGCATCATTTCTGTTCCAGCCATTTGAGAGGTTCCTACTACACGCTCGCCTTTTTCAACGTTCAACTTGGAAACAATGCCACTCACAGGTGCAAAAATTTCGGTACGTGTTAAGTTTTTCTTTGCTTCTTTTAATCCCGCTTCTTGCGTTTTTACGGTAAACTGTGCGCCTATAACGGTTTGTTTTGCGGCTTCAATATCGGCTTTGGTGCTTATATAGGTTGATTGTGCTGTTTGAAATTCACCATCTGAAATCAACTTTTGTTCATACATTTTTTTGTTGCGTGAGTATTGCTGCTCAACCTCATTAAACTTGGCTTCCGATTGCAACAAACGAGCACGTGCATTTGCAAGATTGGCTTTCGAATTGTTTAACGCTGCTTCCGAACGATCGAGTGCCGATTGATATAATTCTGGGTCAATACGGGCCAATAAACGCCCTGCCTGCACCGAGTCGCCCTCTTTTACATATAGTTCTTTGATTTCACCCGATACATCCGAACTCATTTTTACTTCCACTTCGGGTTGTATTTTTCCGTTGGCCGAAACTGTTTCAATAATCGTTTTGCGATCTACTTTTGTAACCGAAACTTTAATGCCTTCATCTTTCCCAATCCATCCCGCTTTTTTACCAATTATTACAAATACAATAAGCACAACAGCAGCTGCACCCAAATACCAAATTAGTTTATTGCTTTTTTTCGTTACCATAACTTGTCAAATCTATGAATTAATACAACCCTTTACCCAAATAAAAATCAAGCACTTTTCGCCTAAATAACAACTCGTACTTTGCCTGCACCAAATTGGTTTCGGCTTGTAAATACTGCGATTTGGTCACAATAAAATCGGCTGTACTCAAGGCTCCTAAATTAAACTGGGCCTCGGCCACGGTCATTGCTTCCTTGTTTGCAGCATAATTATTTACATTAGATTCATATCGTTTTTGAGAAGATTTAAAATCGAGGTAAGCTTGGTTTACATTTTTGTAAACGTCCATCTCGGTTTGTTTTTGGGTGAGCTCACTGCTCATCTGGTTGATGCGCGTTTTTTGAATATTGGTGCTAACCTGGTAACCGTTGAAGATGGGAACCGAAAGGGTGAAACCAACGTTTTTACCAAGGTTCTTGTCAAACTGATCACCAAAGGGAACAACCTCACTGCTTCCGTATCTTGTAATAGGCGTGAAATACGGTGATGGATTTCCGCTAATATCTTGTCCAATGGGAATAAGAAACTGCGTAGGTGTTCCAACTCCTTGTTGTGTTTGTGTTGAGTAAAACGAGCTAATACTACCGCCAACGGTTAAACGTGGGCTACGACCACCAATTGCAATACTATGTGCCAACCTCGCAGCGTCTGTCCTGTTTTTAGCCGCTTGTACCTCCGGACTTTTATCTAAAAAAGATTTATAGATAAAATCGGCATTCAGGATTTCATTAGGAAGGTTTGTGGTGGTTGCACTATCAGGCTTTTGCACTTTGTTATTAGGGTCGGGGGCGATGTTCAATAACTGCCAAAGCGTTAAATATGATTGATCCAATTGTGTTTGTGCCGTGATGAGTTGCGATTCTTCGTTGGCATACTGCGCCTTGAGTTGTAATAATTTAACCTTGTTCGCTCCACCCAATTCATAGAGTTTCTCCTGACGTTTAAGTTGCTCTGCCGTTGATTGAATTTGCAATTCACGCGCAGCTGCAATCTCAGCATTCATCAATACTTGTAAATATACATTTGATACCGACAAGGCAATATTGTTTTTTGTGGCAAGCACATCAGCATCGGTTGCCTTAGCGTTGGCGTTTTGCTGTTTAATATTGTTTATGTTCTGAAACCCATTGAACAATGTTACCGAACTGCTAACTGCAAAATTATTGCTTCGGAAAGTGGCATTGTTTTGAGTGGTGTTGGTAACCGGATTAATGGCAAATCCAATATTGTAATTATTGGTTGCTTGTCCGTTAATGCTAGGTAATAAGTTCAGTTTACTTTGTTGTTGATCGGCCTGCACACTGCGCTGATTGAGTTCGCGCTGCTTAATGGTAATGTTGTTTTTAAATGCTTGGTCGATGCACTCTTGCAACGTATACGTGCGCTGCGCTTGTATTTGAGTGTTGCTAACTAAAATAAGAGCGATAATTAGTAACTTGCGCAACACAATGGTGTTATAAAATTTCATAGATAAACAGTTGTACCGATTCAAAAATAATGTTTAAACACACATTACCATCTTTTCTTCCTTTATTAGTGCCATCCCTTACTTGGAAGGTTCAAACAAGTGATAAGGTTGTGTTTTTAACCTTTGATGATGGTCCGCACCCCGAAATTACCCATTGGGTGCTAAACATCTTAAAACAACATAACGCCAAAGCTACTTTTTTTTGTGTGGGCGAAAACGTTACCAAATTTCCTGGAACCTATCATTCTATTATCGACCAGGGACATGCAACGGGCAACCACACATACAATCACCTTAAAGGTTGGACAACAGACAACCAACGCTATTACGATAACGTTTCGCGCTGCGCCACTTTGGTAAAGAGCAAATTGTTTCGCCCGCCATACGGAAGAATAAGTCCACTGCAAATTGGCAAGCTTAAACGACAAGGATATAGCATCATTATGTGGGATATTCTAACCCGCGATTATGATTCGAACATTAACATTGAGCAAGCTATACAGGCAACCGTAAATGCAGCACAAAACGGTTCAATCATTGTGTTTCATGATAGTGAAAAGGCTAAAAGGCAATTACAACAAATATTGCCCGAAGTGCTTAAACAACTTTCGGACAAAGGATTTACGTTTAATAAATTATTATAGATGATGCTTTCGTTTATTTGTTTAGGAATTGTTGCTGCATATATTGTTATTCAAGTTGTGTTGTTTTGGGGAGTAGCTGCCTTCAAAGAAGATGACACAAAACAAATGGCTGATGCAGAACTTCCTTTATTATCGGTACTGATTGCTGCACGCAATGAAGAGCAGCACATTATTCAATGTTTGCAAGCACTCAACGAACTTAATTACCCCAAAAATAACATACAAATTTTGGTTGGAAACGACCAGTCGGAGGACGCAACAGCGGCTTTGGTTACAGCATTCATAAAAGATAAGCCACAATTTAAACTCTTGAATATTACCCATACACTGGGCAATGCAAGGGGAAAAGCAAATGTGTTGGCACATCTTGCACAAAAAGCTACCGGAACTATTTATGCCATAACCGATGCCGACATTATTGTAAACCAACAGTGGGCAAAGGAGTTGGTTTCACATTTTACGGATGATAAACTTGCCATTGTTTCCGGATTAACAATGGTGCACGATAAACCAATTGTTGCGCAATTAATGGGGTTAGATTGGTTGTATTTTATGGGTTTGCTCAAAGGTTTTGATAATATTGGAATGGGCTGCACTGCGGTTGGAAACAATATGGCTATAAGTAAAGAGGCATACACAAGTGTGGGAGGATATGAAGGGTTGGATTTTTCGGTAACGGAAGATTACAAACTCTATCGGGAAGTGCGTAAAAAAGGTTGGAAAACAAAAAATATTATCACCCGCAACAGTTTAAATATTTCGGGCCCGGTTACCTCTTTTGTACAACTTATGCATCAGCGCAAACGTTGGTTAATGGGTGCCAAAGAACTTCCTCTGTATTGGTGGATTTTATTTGGAATATTAGGATCTTTCCTTCCAGCTATTATCATATTGTTTTTTTACCAACCCTTGCTAGCTGTGCAACTGTACGGTATTAAATGGGGGATACAATCACTGTTTGTGCTGTGGCTGCAATACAAACTAAGCATGCGCCAACATTTTTTACTCGTATTACTGTATGATGTATACGCTAATATCATTGCTATTAGCACACAGATTTTTTTCATACTACCGGTAAAAATGCAGTGGAAAAAAAGGACATATTAGCACACACGTTCCCCTCATAAATATTCGTAAACTTGCACTCATAACAATCCATCCATTGGCACATATCCTTTTACAACAATTAGCGCAACATGATAAACGAGCTTTGGCAAGGGCAATTAGCACCGTTGAAAATGAAACCGAAGGATATGAAACGTTATTGCAATCGTTGCCCAATAAACACACTCCCGTTATTGGTATTACAGGTCCTCCAGGTGCCGGAAAAAGCACCTTAATTAGTGCACTTACTCAACAAATGTTATTGGCCGGAAAAAGTTTGGCTATTGTTGCTGTTGATCCTAGTTCACCGTTTAACCGCGGGGCATTGATGGGCGATAGGGTGCGCATGATCGATCACTTTTTGCACCCCGATGTATTTATACGCAGCATGGCCAGCAGGGGAAGTTTAGGTGGATTATCTCCTAAAATACTAGAGGTTACAGATGTATTAAAAGCTGCTTGGTTTGATTATATTATTATTGAAACGGTGGGAGTTGGACAAAGTGAGGTGGAAATTGCATCGTTGGCCGACACTACTATTTTGGCATTGGTACCCGAAGCAGGTGATGATATTCAAACCATTAAAAGTGGTGTGATGGAAATTGCGGATATTTATGTGTTAAACAAAGCCGATAGAGACGGAGCAAATACGTTCTATAAAAACCTTACCATGCTTGCTCATAGCCACGCCACAAGCGATTGGGAAACGCCTGTTGTTCGAACGGTTGCAACCAAAAACGAAGGACTAAACGAGCTATTAACCGCTATTGAAAACCATGGAAAGTTAAGTCAAATCAGCTCGCGCAAGGCAGTTTTGGTTGCTGAAAAAGCCCTTACCCTAATTAAGAACATGCGCACAAAAGATGTTTCGTTTCCGCAGTTGTTGGAGGAAATTAAAGAGTGTTTAAAAGATGAAAACTTTAACCTCTATCAATATGTTTCTAAATATCGGTTAGGTTAACGAATCAATAGATCAACCAACCAACTTAATTACCGATTAGATGAACATCGCTATATTATCAGGCTCGGCAAGAGCCAACAATAATACCATACGCGTAGGAAAGGCGATTCAGTTACGCCTAAACACATTAGGACACACAACATCCCTAGTAGATTTCCAGCATTATGATATTCCATTAATCAATCAAGGACCTGTTATTGAATCTGCTTTTACGTCTTTTCAACAACAACTTGCCCATGCCATGAAGGAGGCACAGGCTATTATCTTAATTACGCCCGAATACAACTGGAGTACCACACCCGAAATTTTAAACTTCTTGCACCGTTTAGGTGATCGCACGTTTAAGCATTTGTTTGAAGAAAAAGTATTTGCAACAGTTGGAGTATCAACCGGAAAAGGAGGTAAAGCACCTGCATTGCACCTTCATACGATTCTCAACAAAATTATCAGTTTTACCGATTTAAATTCGTTTGTATCCGCCAAAATTTTTGAATCGCATTTTACCAAAGAGGTATTAGATGAGTCGGGAAATTCACTCGGAAATGCGCAATATGATGCAGGGTTGGATGATTTTATTCAATATACACTCAGGGTTACCCAACGGTGGAATTCATAGTTATTTTTTCTTGATTTTCTTTTCCAACAGGTCTATTTTTTCTTTTAGCACTGCAATAAGATCTGCTTGCGACTGTGTGAGCAGGTGGAGTTGTTGCGCTTCTTTCTCCAGTTGTTTTACCCGATCGGTTTGTTTCGTATTTTTAGGGAATCCATACTCTGTTTGAGGATCATTGGCTTCGTGATTTACCTCGTCAAGATCTAAATCCAATACCTCACATATTTTCTTAAGGGTATAGTAGTTTACTTTTCCCGTTTGCTCAATGCTACTAATCAGTGGTCTTGTCTTATTTATTTTTTCCGCCAACTGTTCCTGAGTCAATCCTTTGCTGATGCGGGCAATCTTAATACGTAAGCCTAAATGCATGTCGCAAGGTTGTAAATAAAACACTTACATTCAGATAATTAGTATATTAATAGTAATAATAAAATTATTAATTTGATAATTACGTAAATTTTCTTTTTTATTTGTAGACAAATAATCCCTAAATGCTCACAACCTCTGCCCATCACTTATTTAACAAGCAAACCATTTATTTGAGAACTTATGTCGCAGATGCGATACCCTTTCTGCGTGGGGTATTTTCATGCAGAGGCGTTAACCGAAAAGCCTGAAGAGTAGGATCAAACCAAAGAATATGAACAAATTCATTTACTCATCATTAGCAGCAACGCTTATGTCTGCTTTTGTAACAACGTATGCGCAAAACGCAGACAAAACTCCGGATATCAAGTATCGTAGGAGTTCATTACACACAATTTTATTGGAGGCAGATAATTTCCCGAATAAAGAAGTGGTAATACAAGCATACAACACTTCACCCTTTCCTGATAAATATAATGATCACAATATTGGAATAAAATCGTTTAATCCTAAAAATTACGGAGCAACAGCAAAGAGTGCTGCCGATGCTGACAAGGAAATATCGGAAACACAACCCGCCATTGATAGATTTATAGCGGACCAAAAGATCGCCAATAAATTGGTTGCAAAATGGTTCAATAGAAAAGTGGATGGATCATTTGATATGCAGTTAATTGGAGAACGAGGGGCTTATAATGCTTCCGACATGGAAGCAAATATCGCTAAAGGCAGTGCAAGAGGAGCTTCTTCCCTAGCCGATGCAGGGGAGGAGTTGATAGGAAATACGTTTGTAGTATTTTCCAAGGTTACATTTTTAAGCAATGAGGTATTTGCAGCAGGAATCAGAGACGCATCTAAACTAGCTGCAAATCAAATGCCTAATCCCATGATGCAACAAGTTGCAATCAAATCAGCAGATGCACTGTATGAAAAAACAAAAGAAGGATATTCTGTGTGGACTACTTCGTATCTGTACAAGTTAAAATGGAATGACTCAATTGCTGCCATATTTTATAATGATTTGTGGTTCGATAAATCATCTGTAAGCCCCTCTAAAAAAGAAGCATTTGATAAAACCAATTTATTTAGTCTTGAATTCGTAGGGCAAGAGAAGGCAACTAGTCTCGTTACCTTTTCTCTAAAAGAAAAACGTACAGAAAGTCAAATTATCGCATTGTCAACAGTTCGAAATGTTGACGCTGTTTATGCTAAACTTCAAAAGAAATATGATGTATTTAAACCGAAAGTTCCCTTGTATACAGGTTATCCAATAACTGCAAAAATAGGAATGAAAGAGGGATTAGAAGGCGGTGAGAAATTTGAAGTTTTGGAACAGGTTATTGACCCTAAGACCGGGTTAACAAAGTACGAATCTAAAGGAACTATCAAAGTAGATAAAAAGTTGCTTTGGGATAATAGATTTAATGCCGGAGAAGAATCTTCGACTGAGACGGATACAACAAAGCCGGTAATTGATCGTACAACTTTCAAAGGAGGTAAGAAGTTTTATTCTGGGATGCTTATTCGACAATTAAAATAAACTTAGTAATGAGAACAATACTAATAAACTTAATACTCTTGATTTTATTGGGAGTTAACGCTTCGTCTTGTCAATCTAAAAAACAGGTAAATAAAGATACGGACAATTGGCGATATGAAATTGAGGCTGTAAATACCGGAATTCAGGGAACTTATTTGATTAAGGTTTGGTCCTACTCTGCCAAACCGGAAGTTGCAATTGAGCAAGCAAAAAAGAATGCCGTTCACGGAATTATATTTAAGGGTTTTGCTGGAAAACAAGGCATACCGGGTCAAAATCCCCTTGCCACAAATTCATCTATTGAAAAAGAGAAGTCAAGTTTTTTTAACGAGTTTTTTATGGATGGTGGTAAATACATGAAATATGTAAACTTATCTAATGATGGTTCAGTGGCTGCAGAGGATAGATTACGAATAGGTAGAGAATATAAGATAGGTGTATTGGTCTCTGTAAATGTTACTCAATTGAGAAAGTTTCTTGAAGATGAAAGAATAATTAAGTCTCTAAGTTCCGGGTTCTGAGCCCAAAGGAAATAGAGAGTAATTATACCAAGTGTTTCACCATTAAAAATTAACATACGTATGAGAATCTATAAACGAATAGTAATAACATTAGCTATAGTAACTTCTTTAGTAGAAGTTGTTATGGGTCAAGCAAAAAAGCCAACTATTATGGTTGTGCCGAGCGATGCTTGGTGCATAAAAAATGGTTATGTACTTGAATATGATAACCAAGGAACTAAAATAAAAGTATCCGATTATAAGCGAGCAGTTCAAGAAAGTACCGACTTGTTATTGGTAATAAGTAAAATAAATGATTTGATGGCAGCAAGGGGATTCCCCTTGAAAAACTTAGAGTCATCAATCAAAACGTTGGAGAGTGAAGCCGCTGAATCAGCAATGATGACGAGCAAGGCGGGATCTACCATCAGCGAATCACCTGTTGATAAACTGAAAAAAACAGCAAAGGCTGATATCTGGATGCAGCTGACATGGACGGTGAATCAGACAGGGCCTAAAAAGTCTATTACTTTTAATTTACAAGGTTTAGATGCTTATACCGACAAACAAATTGCAGGAGCATCCGGTACAGGAGTACCTTCTTTTACAGCCGAACTTCCGGTATTGTTGGAAGAGGCTGTTTTATCTCACATTGACAATTTCAATTCACTTCTACAAGCCGGTTTTGACGACTGGTTTAAAAATGGACGCGAGATCGTACTAAGAATTAAGAAGTGGGATTCATTTGATGGAGATTTAGAGAAGGAATATGGAGGAGCGGAGCTGGGCTCCCAAATTGAGAAATGGGTTTCAGAAAATACTGTACAAGGAAGATTTAACACAAGTGATGCAACAGAGAATATGATGCTTTTTGAACAAGTTCGTATTCCGATGATTGATTCAAATGGTAAGGCTCTGGATGCAAGAGGTTGGGGAAAAGGACTACAAAAACATCTTAAGGATACTTATCAAGTTGAATCGAAACTGATGATGAAGGGGCTTGGTCAGGTAACTATAGTAATAGGAGAAAAATAAAACTAAAAAGTATATGAGAACATATCATTTTATAGTATTAGGAACTATGCTTATTTTTCGATTGAGCACCTTTGCTCAAGGTGAAAAATTGGCATCTAAAGATTTAGGCCGAATTTCCCTAGCAACTGCTGTAGTAGAACCCAATGAGGGATTACCACAATCCGCAAAGAGTTTATTAGAAAGCAAGTTGAATCAAATAGCCACCTCGTCTGGAGTTTCAGGTAATGCTATACAAACTAGATTTGTTTTAGCAGCAACTGTTTTTGTAATTTCAAAAGACATAACGCCAACAACTCCAGTTATGCAAGCGTATACTCTTGAAATATCAATGGTCATTGGAGATGGTATTGATGGAACTAAGTTTTCAAACTACACCACCACTGTTAAAGGTGTTGGTGAAAATGAAACAAAAGCCTACTTGTCTGCTTTAAAATCAATTAAGCCCAATGATGCACAATACCAGCCGTTTGTGAATAAGGGTAAAGCTAAAATTGTGGAATATTATAATAACAAGTGTGATGCTTTGATTAAAGAATCAAGAGAGCTTGCTAAAAGAAATGAATATGATGCAGCAATATCCAAATTGGCTGCGGTTCCGGATGCTTGTGTTGAATGTTTTAAAAAGGTTAATCCAGAAATAACAATAATTTACAAGTATAAAATAGATCAAGAGTGCAAAGTTGAACTGAGTAAAGCAAGTAGTATTTGGTCTGTTAATCAGGATTTAAATGCGGCTAATGATGCAGGGCAGATTTTAGCGAATATTAATCCTCAATCAACTTGTTATACTGATGTGAAACAATTGTATGAAAAGATTGCCAAACGAGTAAAAGAATTGGATAAACGTGAGTGGGACCTAAAATTGAAGCAACAACAAGCCGATGAAGAAGAGTCTAAAGCACTTATCAATGCTGCACGTGATATTGGTGTGGCTTATGGTAACAATCAACCTAAAGTTGTGAGTTATAATTTCAGAGGTTGGTGGTAGAGGGCATACAGGTCCGAATACACTTTTTGGTTCAATCATTTGGATCTGTATCAACTTAAATAATCCCTCACTGCAGCCCGAATTGTTTTCTTAACGCTTTCCCAAGTTTGTCCGTTAAGGCTGATGGGATCTTCGCTTTCTTCAGCTTCATTGAAATAAATCAAAGCTTGCGGCACTGAAATAAGGAGCATCTGGCTTGGATACTTTTTCTTATGAAGTTCCACCATTTTAGCAATAGAATAATGCTTCAATAATTCGGCTACGTCCCAAAAATCCTTCTTTTTTGCTCTGCCTAATAGTGCATTCATTTTCATAGCCACAATATCATCGGTATGATACATTCTTATCCCATCAATAAGTTGGGTTGGATGGATGATTGGATGAGGGTACTTTATAATGTCAACTTTTCATTACGTATATTGCAAAAGATACCCAAAGAATTGGGATTTCCTCGATAGTCAAAATCGATCTTGAACAAGTTTGTGAGGCTTTGAATAATGGCTGTTTTGTCCAAATCATCATGATAAAACAAATCAAGATCAATGGAAATACGATGTCCATATAACAATGAAAGTGCCGTTCCTCCAACCAGATACGATTGTTTTAGAACAGGAACGTACATTAATGTTTTTAGTAGGGATAAAGTCCCGGGTTCAACTGTCTGAGTTTGTAACATCTGAATGCTTCTAAGGGTTCGTCAACAACAGCACTTGCCAAATAAATTGTATGCAGGGGTAAATATTTTGCATTGAGTAATGCTTCTCTCACTTTAGCATCCCCGTAATACCTTCTACACTGCCTGATATCATCCACATCGCCACGCTCAAATACCCGTTCAATAACAAAGTTAGCCTTGGCATCAATATCCAATGTTTCAATAGTCACATCCCAGAAGATGCGCTTATTGAATATAGGTTTCACTAACTTTTCCATGCGTACACAAAGCTATAAAATTTTACCACTTCTTAAAAAGAACAAATACGGCTAGCAAAATAAGTGCAAAGCCTAGAATGTGGTTCCATTGCAGGTTTCCTTCCTTAAACACATAGATGTTTACCAGCACAAATACCGAAATGGAGATGGCTTCCTGAATGGTTTTCAATTCAAACATACTAAACGGTCCGCCATGCTCAATATGCCCAATACGATTTGCCGGAACCTGAAATACATATTCGAACAAAGCAATACCCCAACTGATGGCGATATTGCCAATTAATCCTGTGTTTTTGAGCCAATATATCTTTTGAAACTGCAGGTGTCCGTACCACGCAAAAGTCATGAAAAGGTTGGAAACAAGCAGTAAAACAATGGTATAGATTCCTTTAGCCATGGTAAAATGATGAATTTTCAAACAAATGTATTTTCATTAATCGACAAAAACAGTAGTTTCGCAGCCGACAGATATAAATATATGAAACCGATAATTGATAAAATTAAAAAGACGTTGGCTACTGAAGGTGTTGGTGCTAAAGTTGTAGAACAGCTAAAAGAGTTGCGTGAATATGTAAAAGCAAATTTGAATGAGCCGGGTTATGTGCGCATGATTCGTTTGGCCTACGAGAACATTGAAGAAAATGCTGGTGGCTATACATTCTTGTATTTGCAAGATGATGACGGAAAAGCAAACTTGGATTATTTAATGGATTTGTTTGCTGATTACAGCAACAAATACAACCGCGAAGAACTGCAAGAAATCCGCAATTTGATGGAAGGAATTGTGCCAGAAGAAGAGGAAGAAACAGCCGAAGAAGCATAAGAGAAAACATCTTAGACTATAAAAAAATGCCCGGCCATATCAGGAGGCCACTGAAAAAGTCATTTGATTAACAAATGTTAGTAAAAGGGGTAAAAAACGGCAATGTTTTTTGCCCCTTTTTTTGTTTCTTTATTAAGAAATTTAACGGCAGCCAAATGTTATTACAACAGCATAAAATTCAGATTAGTAACCATTCTTCGTTATAAGATTTAATTGTTCCGAAGCACAATTTGCTTAGAAAAATTAATGAATTAGTAGACTTTTCCTTTGTATACGAGGAGCTAGTAAATAAATATTGCATGAATAATGGCCGAATGGCGGAAAGTCCAGTTCGCATGTTCAAGTATTTACTTTTGAAAACAATTTATACAATATCTGATGTAGTTGAGCGTTCACGATACGATATGTCATTTAAATACTTTTTAGAAATGACACCAGAAGAGGAAGTAATAAATTCTAGTTCATTGACCAAGTTTAGAAAACTATGTTTAAAAGACACCGACTTGTTAGATTTATTAATAAACAAAACAGTCAGTATAGCAGTTGAAAAAGGCATCATTCGTTCAAAGTCAATTATAGTAGATGCCACACATACGCTATCAAGATCAAATCCATTTTCAGCAATAGAAGTATTACGTGAACGCTCTAAGTTACTCAGGAAAGCGGTGTATTTGTTTGATGAGGAATGGAAAGAAAATATGCCACAAAAGAACATTGATAATGATTTGGAAAAGGAGTTAGCATATTGCAAAGAGTTAGAGCAACGAATAGAAAATGAACCAACTATTAGTTCAATACCTGGTGTAAAAGAAAAACTCAATTTACTAAAAGAAACGGTAGAAGATACGCAAGAAAATTTCATCCTATCAAAAGATACTGATGCAAGAATTGGGCACAAATCAGCTGATAGCTCATTCTTTGGATACAAAACACATATAGCCATGACCGAAGAGCGCATTATTACAGCAGCAGTAGTAACATCGGGTGAAAAAGGAGATGGGCCAGAGTTAACAAAACTTTTACAAATGAGTCAAGAAAATGGAATTGATGTGGATACCATAATAGGCGATACCGCCTATTCAGGAAAAGAAAATCTTAAAATTACAACAGAGCAAAATATTAAAATAGTAGCAAGGCTAAATCCCTCAATCACACAAGGCACAAGAAAGGATGAAGATAAATTTGATTACAATAAAGATGCAGATATGTTTGTTTGCCCTGCTGGTCATATGGCATTAAAAAAGGCTCGTCAAGGCACAAAAAATATTGGAAAAAACCAAGCAGTAACATACTACTTTGATACAGACAAATGTAAAACATGCCCTTTAAAAGAGGGTTGTTATAAAGAAGGAGCAAAAACAAAAACCTATTCGTTAACAATTAAATCAGACCTACATCAAGAACAAACAGTCTTTCAAGAAACCGATTATTATAAAGAAAAATCAAAGCATCGTTATAAAATTGAAGCAAAAAATAGTGAGTTAAAAAACATACACGGATACGATAGAGCAATATCCTATGGCATTAGTAATATGCAAATGCAGGGTGCACTGGCAATTTTTGCAGTCAACTTAAAAAGAATTATTAAATTAACAGAGTAAACTCTAAAGTTACGCGAAAAAAGGTCTAAAAATGCATTTTAGGGTGCAACAAGAACCATAAAACATCCTGTAAATCTCAAAAGTAAAATTACAAAAAAGCGAATAAGTAAAATTTACATTTTACCTAATCGCTCTAAATTAAGTTTTCATCAAAATGATGCTTTTTCAGTGGCCTCGAATATTTCTGTAGCCTTTTTTGTGGTTATGAGTATGATTTAACAAAAAAATACGTTAGGCTGCTTACAAAATTTAAGGTTAACAGAGCAGCAACTCTTAAATAGCATCTTTTTTGTAAACCAACTCTTCGTATTTTCGTTTAATGAATATGCCAACCGAACAAGATATATGGAATGCCCTCGAAGTGGTGAAAGATCCGGAGATACCTACCTTGAGTATGGTTGATATGGGTATCATCACTAAAGTGGAAGTGCGTGGCGAGAGCAGCGTGTATGTGGAGATGACACCAACCTTTACGGGTTGTCCGGCCATTAAAATGATGGAAGGAATGGTATCCGATAGGTTAAAAGAAATCGGGATTCAAACAGTTGAGGTGGTCACCAATTTTGAAAAACCCTGGGACAGCAATAAACTTACCGATCGTGGATTGATGTGTTTGAAAAAGCATGGTTTAGCGCCACCCGTAAAACACGAAGGCGAGGTAACTCAGGAATTACTGGAACATGTGGAGTGCCCGTTTTGCGGCAGTAAAAATACTGAAATGAAAAGTCCATTTGGGCCAACCTTGTGCCGAAGCATGCACTATTGCAATAATTGTTTGCAAGCGTTTGAAGGATTTAAACCGGTTGTTTAATGTCTTCTTTTTGTACACCTTAAATGTGTACTTGTTTATTTTCTGTTTCAACAAATGAAGTATTGTTGCTTCATGATTCGCTCGAAAAGTATCTGGCTGATGGCTGTTGTTTTGTTCCTAGTTGCGTGTAAAAGCAAAAAAGGAACGACTGTTTCCAAAGCAAAAGAGCCTACACATAAGCAAAAAGAATACAGATTCCTCAGCGAAAAGTTAAACCTGGAAGTAGATCGAAAGGATAATTTTAAGCTCTATTCCTTTGTGGGGGAATGGCTGGGTGTGCCTCATAAAGACGGAGGATGTGATAAACGCGGAACCGATTGTTCGTGTTTTGTACGTATGGTCTACGAGGAAGTATACCAAAGAATATTACCGCGTAATTCAGTGGAAATGTTTAACCAAACCAAACGGATTGATTCAATGGAGCTGAAAGAGGGCGACTTAATTTTTTTCAAAATTAAATCCAGCAAAATATCGCACGTTGGCATTTACTTAAAAGATAACTGGTTTGCACACGTAAGCAGTTCAAGAGGCTTGATGATTAACCACCTGAGCGAAAAGTACTATAAAACGTATTATGCCGGAGCGGGCAAAGTTGATTAACCTCTCTTTGCTTGATTTAAGAAGATTTTTACAATTTGATAATTAAGGAATAAAAATCTTTTTACTGACGATTTCTCCATTGAATAATACTGCTGTTACTGCCAGAATATCTCCTGAATTCAGAGAGGCGATGTTTATTTTAATATCTTTTTCCAGAGTATAATCTTCATCAGCAATCATTTCACCATTATTAAGTCTAGTTGCAGTGATATGGGTAATTGGGTAAGTGTTTCTCCAAACTAAATCAGTTTGGGAATAGTCTGTTGGTTGAGTACTTTCTTCGATTGAAACAGGTAGTAACTCTTTAAGAGTTAAATAATCTCCTCCGTTAAACCAAAATTCGAAGTCCCAGCGACAGTCCCCATAGTATAAGTGCCTATTCCCCTTTCCAATATCTATTGTTCCATTTCTGACAATGACCTGTTGTCCAGATCGTAATCCATTCAAAACATTTTCAATTTTCAAAAGCCAGGCGTCTAATTCGTCAGTGCTGGTTCCATTGGCACGCATATCGCGTAATTTATTCAAAAATTCGTTGAATTGTTCAGAGTTACCTCCATCTGTAAGGAAACCAGAAGGGGCGAGTCAACAAGCAATTTGAGGTACAGTTTCATAAAAAGGAACTAAGTCTCCATTTGCATTTTGTCTATAGGATAACTTAGGATATTTACTCGGCCAATCTTTATCTAGAAGCCGGATGAAGTCAGCCTCCGGCATATCGAATAACTCATCATCACTTCTATCAGCTTTAAATACATTATAGAAGGTTGTTGTGCTTGAAGGAATGTTTATTCTATCCCTTGTTAATCCTCTGATTGGTGCAGCGGTTCCATTTACCACAACTTGATTTAATCTTGCCTAAGGGTATGGTGGAAATCTTCTTTCGTCTTTAATTTCTGGGATCACAGGTCCTTGATTACAAGCGCAAGGGAATTTGTAAACAGATATCTCGATAGGACCATTTACAATTCTGGATCCATTAAGGTCAGAAACACGACTTACATCTTGCCTCACAGATATGCACCCATTAAACGTACATTCAATACATCTTGTTCTGCTGTAAAGAAGTTCAATGTTTTGGCCGTTAGGAGAAATGTTCGAATCTTGAGCACGACAAACAATCAGCGATGTTTGGCTAAAGAACAAAAATAAATTTGTCACGACAAGGGGGGATTAATTTTGATATCTTCATAGAGTTCTATAATATCGGATGAACAATATTACTTCAGTCCAATGAAAAAGTCAACCGTATTGTTATTTCTTTTCGGTTTTACGTTAATAGCATCTAATTCTTCTGCACAAAGCATTCAGATAGACAGCCTTTCAACCTATCATGCCCAACCCTTAACTTCTGTTACGATTTATGGTAATGGGTTTAATTCTGCTTTTCAGCAGAACAGAGTATTTTTTGAGGGAGCGGAAGCAAAAACTATTTCCGGTAATGAAAAAATGCTTGAATTTACTGTTCCCATCGGAGCAACCTATGGTTGAGTGAGTGTACTTACGGGTGGCAAGCAAGCCGTTTCAAAACAATTTCTTTCGACCACATTCTACGGACCATTGCCAGATCAGATGTTATTGTCTCGCGTTGAAGTGCAAAAGGCCTTTATCCCCAGAACACCCCAGTACGTTTGTAATGGAGATATTGATAATGATGGAAGGATGGATATTATCGTAACAAGTGATGCAGAGAAACAATTAACGGTGATGCGAAACAAGATGCCTCTGACATATATAGGCGGTGTATTGGATGATAATTCTTTTGAGCCCGGTATCAAGCTCAGAATGGATACTCCAGCTTATGCAGTTTATGTAAGTGATATTAATGGAGATGGCAAGCAGGATATTTTGTGTACGTCAAAAATGGGAAAAAGAATATATCTATTCGAAAACAAAGCTACAGCAGGAGGACTGGATTCGACCTCATTCGGTCAGGCTGTAGGTTTAACCCTAAACGCAAATCAACTAGCGGAGGTTGTTACATCAGATTTAAATTTAGATGGTTTACCCGATATCGTTGTATCGGCTAATTCTTCTCCTGGTATATCTAAAATAATCTTGATCAAAAACAATCTATCGTCTAAGACTATTACCGAAACTGCTTTTACCGATACTATAGAATTAGCTACCGGAGTGGCAAGTAATGACGGCCCTTTTGGTATTTGTGTTGTTGACCTTACAGGGGATGGGAAAGATGATATTCTTGTCACACAAGGATTCAACAAAACGATTGCACTATTTAAAAATACTTCTCAACCTAATGGAGCAATTAGTTTTAGTCAGCCTGTTTTTATTGTTACCCCTAAATCTCCATATTACGTAACTTCAGGCGACTTAAATGATGATGGAAAAAATGATTTGGCGGTAACGATGCAAGATTCATTTGTGTTGATTCTACTTAATAAACAGCAATTGAATATCATGGATACAACGGGATTCGAGCGATTGTTTATTAAACCGTCACAGGTGAATGATCAGTTTACTCAATATTATCAGATTAAGATTGCGGATTTAAACGGTGATGGGAAGAACGATATCATCACAACCAATTGGACCAGTGCTTTACTGATTAATTGGAATACAGCCACGGACACCAGGTATATATCAGAAGCGGATTATTCTTCAGAGCGAATGCCTGTTGTGATGACCAATCCATTTGGGTTGACCATTGCAGATTTCAACAGGGACGGTAGACCGGATATCGTTGCAACTCGCAATATTCGTGATTTTAGCTCTCCATATGGCAGATTATATTTTATAACCAATACGAATGGCTCTCCTGTTGGTATTTCGAATCAATATGATATGACAAAGAATTTGAGCCCTTTGGTTTATCCTAATCCGGCTGGTGAATATATTCAAGTGAATCCTGACATGAAGAATGCGCCCATAAATGTGAGAATTGCTTCCATGCAGGGTAGAGTGTTGTTGGAAAGAGTAGTGGATAATTTCGATACCAAACTTAACTTGGAGATGCTTCCTTCAGAGGGATACTATATTGTTACAGTTACATATTCTACAGGTAGCGTATTTTCAAGTAAAGTGCTTCTCAAAAAAGAATAATAGTAAACTAACCTCTGAACAAAATATCTTTTATATTCAACTGCAAATTCACATGTCCGTTAAAATGATTTTCTTCGATCGTGTAGCAAATATCAAAGGAGATTCCTTGTGCTACTTTATCGTAATGTTCGCCTAAGCCAAAGGCAATGGCTTTAAAAATACGTCCGCCTTCTTCCTGCGTTAAACTTAATTTCAGGTGGTTATTTCCAACAATCGTTACATCACCTACATCCCACACATTTTTACTCATAAAAATCGGACTGTGGTTACCCGGACCAAAAGGAGAGAACTGTTTAAGAACGCTGAAGAACTTAGGTGTAATAGCTCTCAATGGAATTTCCGCATCGTATTCAATTTCGGGTGTTAAACTTCTTTCCTTGATATTATCGGCAACCACCGTTTCAAACTTAGCCGCAAACTGTTTTACATTATCCAGTTTCATGGTTAATCCTGCAGCATGCGTGTGCCCACCGTATTGCTCCAATAAATCGGAACACTGCTCAATGGCGTTATATAAATCAAAACCTTCTACGGAACGTGCCGAACCTGTTGCCAATCCGTTCGACTCTGTTAATACAATGGTTGGACGATAGTACTTTTCAATCAAGCGAGAGGCAACAATACCGATTACTCCTTTATGCCACTCGTTGTGAAACAGCACCGTTGACTTACGCTGCACAAATGTTTCATCATTCTCTACCATTTCAAAAGCTTGTTCGGTGATGGAAAGGTCAAAACCTCTGCGCTCCATATTGTGGTGATTCACTAATTCTGCAATTTCTTTGGCCTTACCATAATCATCAGCTGTCATTAACCTTACCGAATCTTTGGCATCGGCAATACGTCCGGCTGCGTTAATGCGCGGACCGATAAAAAAGACCACATCACTTACCGAAAATTCCGGCTTGGGTGCGTATGCTTCCAATAAAGCTTTCAACCCAACATTGGGATTCGACTTCAATTTTTTCAATCCGAAGTGAACCAAAATACGGTTCTCATCCAAAATGGGAACCAAGTCGGCTGATATACTTACAGCAACCAGGTCAATATATTTTTCTATTTCTATAAAAGGAATTTCATGCTCTTGGGCATATCCCTGAAGCAATTTAAATCCAATGCCACAGCCCGAAAGTTCTTTAAACGGGTAGGTGCAATCCAACTGTTTTGGATTTAAAATAGCCACCGCATCCGGAACTTCATCACCCGGTAAATGGTGATCGCAAATAATAAAATCAATGCCTTTGTTGTTGGCATATCGCACTTTATCGTTGGCTTTAATACCACAATCCAATGCAATAATCAACGAAAACCCATTGTTAGAAGCCCAATCAATTGACATAAACGAAATGCCATACCCTTCAGTGTAACGATCGGGAATGTAAAAGTCGATGTGAGGATAGCGTTTTTGGAAGAAGTCGTAAATAATAGCTACCGAGGTGGTTCCATCTACATCGTAATCCCCATACACCAGAATTTTTTGGTTATTGGCGATGGCTTCGTCAATACGTTTTACCGCTTTTGCCATTCCTTTCATCAAAAAAGGATCGTGCAAATCAGCGTATTGTGGGCGGAAGAATTTTTTGGCGATATCGTAATGGTTGATTCCACGCTGCACCAATATACCCGACAATATCTTATTGACATTGATGGTGGTTGATACTTGTTCAACCAATTTGCTATCAGGTTCGGGTTTATGTGTCCAGCGTTTGGTCATTTCGGATGGCGAATTTATTAAATTTTACCGACTCTCGTTAATGTTTTCTTCACCGTACTGAGGCTTAACGATGTACCGCAAACTTTGTGTATTTTTGGCCCATGAGTATCATCCTGTGTATTGAAACGGCTACTGAAATATGCTCCGTAGCTATTGTTTCGGAAACCAATATCCTTTCTGTGTGTGAAAACCACGAGGGAAATGCGCATGCTTCGCAACTCACTGGCTTAATAGAAGCCGCGCTCAAACAAGCAGGATTTACGTTACAACAATTAGATGCCATAGCTGTGAGTAAAGGCCCCGGAAGTTATACCGGACTGCGTGTTGGGGTAAGCACGGCAAAAGGATTGTGTTATGCACTAAACAAACCGCTATTAGCTATTCCTACGCTTCAATCATTGGCTGCGCAGTTTGTTGAAACAGTTAGGTTGGAAGAAAACGATTTATGCCTATCCATGTTGGATGCACGAAGAATGGAAGTGTATTGTGCCGGATACAATCATCTGTTACATGAAGAACGCGTAACTGAAGCTAAAATAATAGATGCTCAATCGTTTACTGATGAATTGAACAGCGGTACTGTTTATTTTTTCGGGAATGGTGCTGTTAAGTGTGAAACCACTATAACTCATACCAATGCCCGTTTTGTTGCCAATATTCATTGTTCGGCAAAAGGAATGCATAGGTTAGCGGTAGAGGCATTTACACAACAACAATTCGAAGATGTGGCTTATTTTGAACCTTATTATTTGAAAGATTTCGTAGGCACTACTCCAAAGAAATTGGTTTAAAGATTCTTTGATAACGTTATACCAATTTCCCCACAGCATCAAATTTTTCAAATACACTTTGCGTGTGTGGCGCATCTTTCAGTTCGTTTGTAAGATCTTGTCCGGCCCAATGTTCATAGTGCTTTCCATTTCGCCACAACCTGCTTCGTGTAACATCATAAATCAAACCTTTATAAGCAACCCAAACCTCTGGTTTATCTTGACCATTGCGCAGCGCAAGTTGTGAGCGGGTGTATGTTGGAAGATTTGTTTCGTTCATAGATGATTGAGCAATTTGCGAAAATAACAGAAGAATAAACTGGATAAAAGTATGCGGTTAATTTTGGAGAAGGTTTCTTACTTACATAAAATTATCAAAAAGAAAGTAGGCAGTAGGCAAAAAACAGGCCCGGCTTCGGTTAACTCACCCGATAGTATACCGATTCGACAGATTCCAATTCCGAAACTAAAATGCTTCATTCAAGCCAATGTAAAGCGCATTGATTCCATTTTCGCCAAAACCCCAATCGGCACGAACATTTACCCGTTCTCGCGGAATAGCTTTAACCCTCAATCCAAATCCAATATTGGGTTTAATTCCCGAGGTTAATTCCGAGGGGATTCTGCCAACTGTTCCGCCTCCTGCAAATACCACACATCCTATTGGCCCCCAAATTGTTTTGCGTAACTCTGCTTGAAAAGCCATAGCATGGTTATCTCTAAAACGACCGTTATAATAGCCTCTCATAAACACATCACTTCCAATAACACCCAACATTCTAAAAGGAATATCACCTTCATTAATATTCATAAACCCTTGTATTGCCAATACGTTTTCCTTCCACAGATGGATGTATTTTCGCGCATCAAGGGTGATATTAAAAAAGGTATACTCACTACCCAAAAACTTTTGGTTAAATAAATTCGACAACTCAATGATCTGTCCGTTGTGCGGAAAATAAATATGATCACGGTTATCATAATACACTGTTAACCCTGCGCCCGAAACCAAATAACCGGTGCCTCCAACTAAGTTAGAAGTTTCAAACAATCCGCCCCTTATCGAACGAATATCATAAAGTTGTTCCAAGCTATACTGCGCTCCCACAAACAAATGTGGCAGCACCTGATTGGCAACTTTGAGTGAGGCTTTATGTTGATTAAAAAAATACAATTCCTTATTGGAAGCGACAGCATTTTTTCCAAGTCCCCAAAAATTTTCGGCAAAATTGGTGTACCCGTACATTGCTCGAATATTCCATTTATTACCTTTTGTAAAACACTCAATACTGGGGCGAACCGAAAATTGTTTCTCCTGAGAATAAGCAATATTTAAGCGTGCGTATGATGGTCGGGTAACACTATCATTGCTCAAACGAAAAATATTGGTAACAGATACACCAAGAATCCAGCGTGTTTCGGGTTTGTATGCAATAATGGGGAAGGGAAAAATATAACGCTTGCGCGGATGTGCCGAGTCGCCCTCAATAATTCTATAACCCCAATCCATTGTGCGCAGAATAAACGATTTACGAACAGGCCTGGTAATATTGGGTTGACCAATTGCACTGTGAAAAATAAAAAACAACACAAGACATAGAACAATGTTCTTACATAATCCTGCTAAACTGCTGATATTATTGTTGTTTTTCAATGGAGAGAAGTATTTGAGTAGTAAGGTTGATTGAGTTGTTTAAGGTTCCTAATTACTTAATTAACCCAATTAACCAACCTACGGCTTCAATCGACCATACATGCGTGGGAATGGAATACTTTCGCGCACATGCGGCAATTTACACACCCAAGTTACCAAACGCTCTAAGCCCAAGCCAAAACCTGCATGTGGCACCGAACCAAATCTGCGCAAATCAAGGTACCACTCAAAGGCTTCCATTGGTAGTTTATGTTCGTTAATCTTATCAACCAATAACGTTAAGTCTGTTTCACGTTCTCCACCACCAACAATTTCTCCGTATCCTTCTGGAGCCAAAACATCCACACCACGCGCAAAATGACTGTTATTCGGATCACGCTTTAAATAGAATGCTTTTACCTCATGTGGCCAATTGTAAACCATAATTGGGCGGTCGAACAATCGGGTGATAACCGTTTCATCGCTTCCTCCGAAATCGTTTCCATATTCAAAATTACGGGCACTGTTGAGCCATCCCGGAATATTGCGTTGATCTTCTTCCAAATCTGCCAACTCCTGTTTCAGCTTATCTATCTTGGCTTGATTAAATCCAATCTCTCCTTTTTTCATACCCGGAACTTTAATCTTTTCTTCACGCTCTGCTATTTCTGCCTTCACCTCTTCCATTCGTGCTACTACTTTTTTCAACTCTTCTTCCAACGACTCAATCGCATTCACACCATTTACATTCTCTTCACCTTTGATGATTTTTACGGCCTCATCGTAGGTTAAACGAGGGAACGGTTTCACAATGTTTTCGAGCAATGCTGTGTCTCTTCCAATAATGGCCAACTCGTTTTTACACTCCGCCAATACATCCGAAACAACCTTGCGTAAAAAGGCTTCAATCACATCCATGTTTTGAAAAATATCATGAAACGCCATCTCCGGCTCAATCATCCAAAACTCGGATAAATGCCTGCGGGTTTTAGATTTCTCGGCACGAAAGGTTGGACCGAACGTGTATATTTTTCCCATTGCCATTGCCATTGCTTCACCATACAATTGGCCCGATTGCGATAGATACGAAGGCTCTCCATAAAAATCAGTTTCAAACAAGGTTGAGGTTCCTTCAGATGCATTAGCGGTAAACAACGGAGCATCCATCTGAATATATCCTTCTTCTTGAAAAAACTGGTGTATGGAATAAATAATACGGTTACGAATTTTCATAATCGCCCACTGACGCTGGCTGCGCAACCACAAATGACGGTGATCCATCAGAAACTCAACTCCATGCTCTTTTTTAGCAATCGGGTAATCAACCGAACCTCCAATAATGGTCACAGAAGTGGCTTGCAATTCATATCCACCCACCTGACGATCATCTTTTACTACCGTTCCGGTAATGCTCAACGATGTTTCAAGCGACACTTTTTGGGCATGTGCAAATATTTCTTCCGAAACTTTATTGGCATCTACCACACACTGGCACAAGCCTGTTCCATCACGCAAAATGATAAAAACCAACCCCTTGCTTTCGCGTTTGTTGGCCGCCCAACCTTGCAGGGTTATTTCTTTCTCCTCATGCAAACTCAAATCTTTAATATACATTCCTTACTTTTGTTAGCGATTAATACTGCGCGAAAATAATAATTTATGCCTAGCAAAACGGACTTTGGCATAATTTTTAGCTAACCCACACTAATGTTAAAACAGGGATTACAACAAAAACTGCTGCAAAAGCTGTCGCCACAGCAAATACAATTTATTAAATTGTTGCAACTCAACACGGTTGATTTACAGCAACGAATTGATGACGAACTCATTGAGAACCCAGCATTGGTAAAGTCGGAAGACGAGGATGCAGCTGCTCCGCTCGAGTCGGATATTAAAGAGGCTGAAACGGCAGACGATGGGCAAGAGGACAATGTTTCGGTGGAAGATTATTTAACGGATGAAACCCTCGATATCAAGGAATATGTAAATGATGATTATGATTCGGAGGGATTTCACCTGAGCGATGAAGGTCCTGATGACGATAAAAAGGAAATGCCCCTGGCCGAAACAACTAGTTTTCATGAGCTATTAGCAGAGCAGTTTAATGCCATTGCCGAAAATGAACGCGAACAAATAATGGGCAACCAAATCATCGGCACCATTGATGATGATGGTTATTTGCGCAGACCATTAGAAGCCATTCAAAACGATTTGGCGTTTTCACAAAACATTGAGGCAAGTATTGATGAACTTAAAACCTGTTTGGTAAAAATTCAAGCACTAGAGCCTGCCGGTATTGCCGCTACTAGCTTACAAGAGTGTTTATTGTTGCAACTAAAACGTAAGGACCACGCACGTGATGGGGTGCGAATAGCTGAGGTTTTGCTGCGCGATTACTTCGATGATTTTACCAAAAAGCACTACGAAAAACTTACTCGTTCCCTCAAAATTACAGATGAGCAACTTAAAGATGCCATTAAGGTAATTACACACCTTAATCCTAAACCGGGTGAATCTGTTTCCGATTCGAAGCCACAGTATATTACACCCGATTTTATTTTGGTGGAAAATGAGGGCAAACTTGAAGTGCTACTCAACTCGCGCAACGCTCCCGATTTGCGCATTAGCCGCAGTTACATGGAAACACTAAAAGCTTATGACAAAACAGAAAAGCCCGGTAAAGAACTGAAACAAACCGTTCAGTTTATTAAGCAAAAATTGGATGGAGCTAAGTGGTTTATCGATTCCATTAAACAACGTCAGAATACTTTGTTGATGACGATGAATGCGATTTTGCAGCAGCAGTATGCCTACTTCGAAACGGGTGACGAAACCAAAATGCGCCCCATGATTTTGAAAGATATTGCCGAAAAAGTTGGAATGGATATTTCTACTATTTCGCGAGTTGCCAATAGCAAATATGTTCAAACTGATTTTGGCACCATTCCGCTAAAGTTCTTTTTTAGCGAAGGTATAGCAACCGATGATGGCGAAGAAGTAAGTAGCCGCGAGGTGAAAAGAATTTTGAAAGATGCCATTGAAGCAGAAGACAAACACAAGCCGTTGCCCGATGAAAAATTGATGGAAATACTGAAAGACAAAGGATACAATATTGCCCGCAGAACCGTAGCTAAATACCGTGAGCAATTAAATATTCCGGTAGCAAGGTTGCGCAAGGAGGTGTAGTCTTTCGGGAAGGGTTGCCACAGATTACACTGATGTATTAATGAAGAAAAATTACACAGAGTAGATGGCAAATTATCGTTGTCGCGGACTTACCTTCCGTGTATCTTCCCTGTTTAACCGATACGTTCAGCAATTGACTTCTGAATACACACTAACAAGATGTTAGCGTGAGCTGGGGAGTTGATTGAAGCCTCAGTTGAGGTTAAAAGGATTAGTTGCCAAGTTCGCGCTAACGTCTCGTTAGTGCGAAAGAAGAATTCCCCATGCTAATCCTATCTTAACTGTTTTAAATAACCTCACAATTATGCCTCATTTGGTGTGTGCTGCGCTTAAGCATTCCGATGCATTCAACGTTTGCCGTTCTGAATTCACACTAACAAGATGTTAGCGTGAACAGAATACCCTCCTAAACTAAGTGTGATTGATTTGGTAAAGCGCTTGAAAGGTCATACATCACGTAAGTTACAACAGGAGTATCCTTGGATAGAGAAACGTTACTGGGGTCGTCACTTTTGGGCCTCAGGTTACGGAGCATGGAGTACAGGTAACATAACCGATGATATGGTACAAAAGTACTTAGATCATCATCGAGATTCGACTAACGATACTGATGGGACAATGATTCTCGAGACGTGAAAGAAGAATTTCATTCTTCTTCCTCTAAACCTCTGCACTTTCAGTGCAGAGTAATTTAGTTTCTTATTTATCCCAATCCAGTAAGCACCATCCTTCATATTCAATCCTCTTATCCACATAAAGCCTTTGAACTTTGGAATACAACAGGCAACCTTGCGTATAAAGGCAATGCGGAAACACAAACCATTGATGTGTCCAACATCGCAGAAGGATTGTATATGCTCCGAATACTGGGAGAAAATGAACAATGGGTTGTTAAAAAGATAAGTATTTTGCGTTAAGAAATTCTTTGAATTGTTTGCAGAGTAATTTATGTTTTGTAAGAGTGCGGGAGTATTTTACTCAAGCATTTAATTTTTACTTAACCTTACATACGTTATTATTGCAGATTGAAAACCCAAAGGTTCATGCGTAAACTACTATTATTTTGTGTGCTTATCGGTGTGGTTGCCGTTTCGTGTCGTAAAGATTTTGAAGGAACAGAGAATACCCAAACCCTTCCCGAAACCTACACCGTTGTTGACTCCATAAGAAGAGATACCAATAATTTGCTTTCCACAACTGTTGAAGCACGCTGGTGGGGCGAATCGAAAAAGGGTTTTATCAGTGGGTATGAAGTATCCATCGATAACCAGCAAACATGGACTTTTACAAAAAATCAAAAGGGCTCATTTTTGCTCAATTTGCCGGTAGGGCAACAAAGTGGAAATTTACCTATTTACGTGAGAGCAGTCGATAATTTGGGGCAGAAAGATCCTACACCTGCCATCATGGTATTTCCTGTAAAAAATTCTGCACCTGCTTTGGAAATGGATTATTCTAGGGGCAGACGTACAAGCGCGTTTCCGGCTTTTAGGTATTATTGGACCGCAACGGATATTGACGGACCATTGGATATTCAAAACATCGAAATCGTATTGAATGATACGACTAAAACACCTTTAGTTATTACCGGAAACAGCATTGCTGCTAGTTTTGTAGCACAAGTTACAGCAGGGGTGTTTGATACTGTTTTGTTCGTGTATCAAAACAACCGTTCTGTTCCTTTTCCCGATAAGTTAAATGGCGTTTTGTACAATCAGTTAAATAAAATATACATCCGTGCAGTTGATAGAGTGGGATTAAAATCAGCCTGGGCCAAAGATTCTATTTTTATTAAAAGACCAAAGTCTGATTTGTTGTTGATTAATGACTACAGTACCAAAGGTCCGGTTCAAACGTTTTACAATGCACAACTATCAAATTTAGGTTCCGGATACAACCAGTTTGATTCGGTAATCAGTATTGCTTCCGACTTGCCCGATGATGTGTTTACCATCGTTAAAACGTTGGAATTTTATAAGCGCATTGTGTGGTTTAGCGATAATCCAAACAGCACCCTTGGCTTGGCGCAATTGGTTACGGCCAATTTTTTTCAACAAGGTGGTCGTATGTTTTTGGTATGCGAAATGGCTAATGATTTTCCGTATAATTCCATTTTTTTCAGTTTTACACCTATACAAGAATTGGTGGTGCCGCCTGCCGGAGTAACACTTCGAATGAATATTGGCGAATTAATGTACCCACATATTGCAGGTAGTGGCTGGCCTGTGTTAAAATCTACTTCTATCTTATCGAGTGCGCGCCCTTTTGTTACCTTTAGCACACCTTCGGGAGCGTTCACTTACGATTCAACATGCAGGGCAAATATTCTTGCACAAAACGTAAACGGAACAACTGCCTGGATGGGTGCTTCAACAGTATTGAGCAAGCGCATTAAAGTGGGCACCGGAAAAACTGATTTGATTGTGTGTACACTTCCGCTGAATCGGTTGAACGGAAACGGAAACATAGATTCGTTGTTTCGAAAAGCACTGATTAACGAATTGGAATTTTAAATGAAACGGCTACTCATTTTTGCTTCGGGAAGTGGCACCAATGCCGATAATATTTGCCAGTATTTTGCAAAAAATGATGAAGTAAAAGTAGTTGGATTGTTTTGTAATAATCCACAAGCGGGAGTTATTTCCAAAATGGCAAAATGGAATGTACCGGTGGAGTTAATCACCCGCAAACAACTTAATAGCGAAGGGGAGTTTTTACAATTGATTGCGCAATACCAGCCCGATCTAATTATTCTTGCCGGTTTTCTATTATTAATACCTTCTTATTTGGTTCAACAATTTCCCAATAAAATCATCAACATACATCCGGCATTGTTGCCAAAGTTTGGGGGTAAAGGTATGTACGGACATCATGTTCATGAGGCAGTGCTTGCCCAAAAAGAAACCGAACATGGTATTACCATACATTTGGTAAACGAAAAATTTGATGAAGGAGAACATCTGTTTCAGCAATCGTTTAAGGTAACTCCGTTGGATACATTAGACTCTATTGCTACCAAAATATCGTTATTGGAGATGACTCATTTTCCAAAAGTAATTGACGCATACCTCAGGGGGATTTGAGTCCCGATAGCTATCGGGAGATAATTGAGATGTTGGATGTGAGAGGATGAAATATAAAGGGAAGTTCATTAGTTGGTTGAGCGGAGTCGAAACCAACTAATCAGTCAATCCGTCTGGGGTTTCGACTTCGCTCAACCTCCGCAACTCTAGGATTGAGAATTGAGTCTGATTTTTTTTTCGATTAATGAGGTAGAGAAACCCGGAATGAAATCAATCGTTTTTACGAAACCACCTTTCGCCATCACAATATCATAGCCAACAATATCTTCGGCTTTGTAATCGCTTCCCTTTACTAAAATATCAGGCTGCATCATCTTTATCAACTCATAGGGTGTTTGATCTCCAAATAAAATAACAGCATCCACAAATTCAAACGAAGCCAAAATCAACATACGTGAATATTCATCTTGAATAGGCCGATGGGGACCCTTTAATTTGCTCACCGAAGCATCGGTATTTACACCTATAATCAATCGATCACCTAAGTCGCGAGCCTTCGCTAAATAATCAACATGACCTCGATGCAACAAATCAAATACTCCATTGGTAAATACAATTTTTTCACCCCCGTCATTCCACATTGCAATTTTGTGTAAGAGCATTTCGGGGGAAGTGCAGATTTTGTTTTCAATAAATTCGGTATGAGTCATTTCAGAAGTGAAATTAAGCTAATTTCTTTTTATGTTGAGCCAATACCAACAAAGAGCACACAGCCCCAACAGCAAGTAACAAAATCATTTGCACGCCATGCACGATGGTAGCGTATGCAATACCATCTGCTTGGGCAACACCAAATAATAATAGTGATTGCATAACGGCAAAATGATAGGTACCTGCACCTGCTCCTGGAGCCGGAATAATCATTCCGATGGAACCAATAACAAATACGGTAAGACAATCCATAAAGCTGAGATGTGAAGTAGCTTCCATAGCAAACAAACAGAAATACATCATCAACACATAACACAACCAAATAGCTACGGATAACACAATAAACAATAGGGGGTTTTTCACTTTGCGTATACTCATCAAACCTTCACCAAATCCCAATAATAACCCCGTGATTTTGATGAATACAGGGTTAGTAGCTAGTTTTTTACGAATAAGAAATAGGATTATCCCACCTACTGCAACAGCAATAAGCAATAGTAATTTGATGTTCAAACCTGAAGGTTCTTGTGGTGTTGCACTTAAGGATGTGGTGATGAATTGTACAAGCAAGTCGAATTGAAAAAGGAAAACCACTAGTAAAATAACGAGCAAAATAACCATATCAAAAATGCGTTCGGTTACTACTGTTCCGAGTGATTTGTTTACCGGTATATCATCTGTTTTGGTAAGTGCCGCGCAACGTGAAACTTCGCCTGCGCGTGGTATGATGTAATTCATCATATAGCCAATCATCACAGCATAGAAACTGTTTTTAACTATTACGTTATAGTGTAAAACATCATACAACATAACAGCTCGATAGGCTCTTATATAATGACTGAAAATGGAAATAGCCATTCCGGCAGCAATCCACCAGTAGTTTGCACTTTCGAACTTCAGCAACAAATCGTTCCAATCGGTTCCTTTGAATACAAAATAAAGGAAGAAAGCCCCAATTAGGGCAACGATACCGTATTGAATAGCCGATTTTAGCTGTTGACTCAAGAGATCAGTTTGTTGTTGTTATCAGGGTAGATAGCAATAGGCTGATGCTTTTTGGCTTCCTCAAATTCCATTGAGCAATACGAAATGATAATGAGATGATCACCCACAAAACCCTTTCGGGCAGCGGGACCATTAAGGCAAATCACACCCGAGTTGCGTTCTCCTTTAATGATGTAAGTTTCAAGTCGTTCACCGTTGTTCACGTTTACTACTTGTACTTTTTCATTCTCAATCATATTTGCAGCATCCATCAATGCTTCATCGATGGTAATACTTCCCACATAGTGAAGCTCAGTTTGCGTGAGCTTAGCCCTGTGAATTTTGGATTTTAAAACTTCTATATTCATAAAAAGCGTGGCAAATGTAGAACAAAATTCGAGAATCCCCCGAATTGTAACCTAAATAGGTTTCAAAATGCAGGAAAACTGTGATATTGCAACCATGAAGCTGATGCTGCCATTTGAACCTAAACCTTCCAAACACACTCTTTCATATGCTGATAAGCTGCTATTGTTGGGGTCGTGTTTTTCCGATTATATTGGAATGCAATTGCAACGCGCTAAGTTTCAGGTTTTGTTTAATCCAACCGGTATTGTGTTTGACCCCATCAGTTTATCAAGGCATCTGGAGGATTATGCAACCTGCAAGCAATACGCGGTTGACGAACTTTTTTTATATAATGAACTTTGGCAAAGCTGGTTTCATCATTCCGATTTTTCATCTATCAATCAACAACATACACTAAAGCACATAAATGATGCAATTCAATTGGCGCATCAACAATTACTATCGTCTGCATTTTTATTTATTACGTTGGGAACAGCTTATTCGTATCAACTTAAAAAGGAAAGTACACCGGTTGCCAATTGCCACAAAGCACCGAAAGAGTGGTTTAACAAAAAGCTATTGAGCATTGAAGAAATAACAACAGCATTAACATATGCAATAACAACGATTCGTAAACTGAATCCATCATTGCAAATTGTGTTTACAGTAAGTCCTGTAAAGCATATAAGGGACGGTATTGTTGAAAATAACCGGAGTAAAGCCCGATTAATTGAGGCCGCTAACCAACTTGCAGAAGTGGTTGAAGAGTGTTCATATTTCCCTGCATACGAATTGGTTACGGATGTATTGCGCGATTATCGGTTTTATGCTCAAGATATGGCTCATCCCAACCAACAAGCTATTGAGTTTGTGTTTGAGCACTTTTGCCAAACATATATGAACGATAACACTAAACAATTGATGGATGATGTGATGCAGATTGTATCAGCTAAAAGTCACCGTCCGCTTAATCCGAATACAGCGGCACATCAACAGTTTTTAAAAACGTTTTTAGACAAAACAAACAGCTTGGGTAAAATATTACCAATGCTTCATTGGGATGATGAAGTTCATTATTTTTCAACTCATCCCTCAACAAACCAGTAAAGCAGGAATCAACAGATAGAATTAGAATTGCTGAAGGTTTCTGCGCTTTTCCTCCATCCATTTATTCTTCTTTCCGGGTCTAAACGAGTTATGTGGCTTCTTCGGTGCTTTATAACGTGTGGGACTGCAACTAGCCAAAATGACCAAGGCAAGTGCTATCGTGAGTAAAGATTTTATATTTCGGTAAACCATGTTTTTTTGGGAAATTCAATTGCCTAAATAACGGATTTTTATGGTAAAATCCATTTTTTCGTTAAAAAAAAAGGAAAAGCACTCTATGGTGGCTTAGCAGAAAAATGTTGGTCTTGGAAAATGACTAAATTGTTGACCCTCAAAAAGGCATTTTCGAAATTAATAAAGTAAGAAAGCCACACTTGCTTCGGTACAGTCTTATTAATGTTTTATGCTATTTCAATTTTGGAATAATACGTACTGCTATCATTCTTTTTTACCTTGCCTCTGTTACTGAATAGTATATCTTAAAGAGAATCCTCCACTCTGAATAATGGTAGGGAACGAGTTGGATGTTTTAGGATCAGTTCTTCTGTAATCATAGAAAATACGCAACATTAACTGTTGGCTAATCATGTAATCAATCGTTGGTCGTAACGTATACACGAGTTGACCTTGAACGGGGTCATTTGATGGTCGGTCAATATTACGAATTTTGGTTACGTTGTCGCGGATACCAAAATCCAACCGGAAATTAATATCACTTTCTAACACCAATTGGCGGCCATTACTGCGGATAAATGGAATCGTTAATTTGGTTGTTTTATATCCTGCACCAATTACCCATTCGCTCCCATTTTGTTCGTTTAGTTGTCCGTTGGTAAGGTTAAAATTAAGTGTACGATCGCGCTTGTATTCCAAACGGGTTGAGATGTTGTTTACAAACGTAATGTCTACACCCAAGAAAGGTCCAAAACGCTCAGTAATGGATATTTGCCTTATCTGGTATTGTGGTGCGTAATCGCCCGTAATTCTGTTGGTACCTGTATCAGTTAAAATGGTTTGAAACGAACCAATATTGTAAGTTGATGTGTATTGATGATTGAGGGTAATATTACTTGCGTATTGTTTTATGAGATCAATTTTAGATAAACCATTATACGTAATTTTCCAGTTTGCATCAGGTATCTTAGGGAAGGCTGATAAGCTCACACCATCAGCATTTGTGCCTCCGTAGGCGGCTAAAAATGCAGGTATCAATACATCTTGTGAATTACGGCTATATCCAATAGGGAAGTCTAGTGAGTCAAGACCTTGTGAAGGTTTGTTAGGGTCTTGAGCCAAACGGTTAGCTATTACTTTTCTGTTTTCTTGGAATGTTTCAAACACGGCTGTATTGCCATTGCTTCCTTCTTTTGAGAAGGCACTTGCCCATGCGTTAAAGGTAATGGAATAAGTTCCTGTTACCGATGGTTGATTAACATCCTTAAACGTTTCGGTGGTATCATCATATCTAAACAATACAGATGAATTCATGGTTTGGGTACGGGAAATATTCAAATCAATACGCAAATCGGTAATGGGTTCTAATGTAGCTCTTCCGGTTAAGTTTTCCTGATAGTTTGTTGTATAAAACGATGTTAATCGAGGGTCGGCACTCACCCAGCCGTTGCGTGCTGCGAGGTTTCTAAAATCGGGATCTTGAGAGCCTAGAATAAAGTCAAATCCCGGTCCATCCGAATCAAAATTTTGTCCTAAGTATTGCGGACGAGGTTTGAAGCCGGGTAAAATTGTTCCTTCGGTAACATTGTAGGCAACAGATGCATTTTTCAAACTCATCAACACTTTCATTGTGTACACCAACACTGGTGGATTTTTGGCGGGTTCTTTTTCCTTCTCTTCTTTCTTGGCGTTTTTGAGCGGCTTGCCATCTTTGCCTAGTTTAATTTCCTCTTTTTTAGGAGCAGGTTTTCGTGGTTGATTTGGATTGAGAATATTGCGCAAAAATGGAACCTTATTGTACAACATGGTAAAGTTGAAGTTTGTATTAAATGCCTGCGCACGCGAGTTTGATAAGGTATTTCCTAGGCTATCGGCAGCTGGTGGCGCCTGTTTCCATTGGTAAGTTGCCGTGTAGGTATAGGTTGGTGTAATCCAACTTAATGGTTGGATTTTATTGATAGGAATGGAATAATTTAATCGTGAAGTTTGGTCAAACTGCATCAACCGTCCACCTTTTAAGAAGTTATCCCAAATAGAATCCTTTTTATTGGGTGTGTTGCTGTCAATATTTCCCAAAGGCTCGTCAATACGGGCAAGAGCAGTTGCGTTATAATCAAGTTTTAGTCCTTTTGAAATATCATACCGGAATTCATAATAACGCGTCATGGTATACATCTTATCGTAGTTGGTCTGTGGTTTAATTCCTAAATTATCGTTACTACGGTCTAACGTAACGCCATATCTTCTGTCCGTTTCCAAACGAGCTCCCCAAGATTGAGGTTTGAAATAAAGGTTGAAGTCTTTGATTAGAGAAAGTTGTTTTGATTTGATGATGTTACTAAAAGGTTCCCAAGGTTTAGGATTAAAATTGTAGCTATATCCCGACATTGTTTTATAATTCTGTTGGAGGTAATACTCCATCGTTTGGTTGCGCCTAAATGTTTCATTAAAGGAATAGGTGAAGTTGAAATTTTCTACATCGTAAAAATGATTTTTGGTGTTTTGTCCAACTTTGTTTTTGCGCACATTCGTAAAATTGATACTTCTCTTGGCTGTAAAATCATCAGACGCTCCTTTGAGTTTCTCTTTTCGAAGAGGGTCGGTTGTTTCATCAATTTCTTTTTGCAGCCTTGTGTCTGGGTTAAGTGGATTGTAGTATGGTCTAACTAAAATATTACCATACGATACAAACATCGGAATAGATAATCCAGTATTTTTCGGAAAGAATTTCCCTAACTCAAAACTACTTTGAATATCGTATTGGTAATGATCGTCAAAATTACGTTCACTCAGTTTCTTATCAATTCCACCAAACCCAACGGTTGATACACTTCCAGATAATCGGACGTTTGCGAAATCGGCAAGTTTAGCTTGTATTAAACCATTTGCAGCCCAACCTCCTCGCTGGTTAAACTCTGTCATTCGCAATTCATTAAACCATACTTCGGTACATTTAGGTAACCCATCATCTACGGCACCCGGAATAGCCCGAGGGTTACGAATACCCAGCATGGCCACCCTTAAGTTACTTAAATCGGGTAGTCCAATAACGGTATATTTAAACCTACCCGCTTGTCGGTAATACGGAGTTGTAAATGGATGATTAGCATTGGTGCGTTGAATTTTAGTATTAATAAACTCTTCCAAGTCGATAATCATTTCATTTTCGGAAGGCCATATTTGCTCTGGAGAGGCCTGTCCGGGCCGAGTCATCGTTAATGGAATTTCAAATTCGTAGTAGTTGTTGGTTAAATCGGTTCCTAAACGGATAAATGCTGTTACATCACCATTGTTGGTTTGATCTCCTTCAGCATGGATAAACATTCGAAGCTTACCATATTGGCGCAAATCTGTTTTGATATTTTTAAATACCCCACGCGCATCACCATCTTTTAGATTACACACCAATACGGATAATGATTGCTCGTTTTGCTGAACGGCTTGTGGTGAACTAAAATCTATTTCGCGCTGAATGCCCGCAGGCACAACATACGGAATGGGAGTGCGGAACCTATTTTTTTCAATGTTAACCGTTGAAACCACAAAACGTGTATCATCTTCGGGGTTGCTCGGTTTTGCTTCTTTACCTGCTTCAAGATTTCCTAGATATTTGCGCCAATCGGCACGTACCAGCTGAAAAGCACCAAAACGAAGTACTTGCTCGTTTTCAAATCCACTCATGAACAAACGCACAAAACGGATAGATTTAAAATCTAAAATTTCACCCACACGTTTCTCATATTCGCGAATTGGAATTTTTAATTGATACCAGGTAACAGATTCTTTTTTTCCATTTTTTAACGGAACATCAGGTGTAACAATACTATCTGTAACATAATTCTGTCCCACAATTAAACGTCCTTTATCAATATCAATTTTGTATTGATAATACTCTTCAATATCGTTTAGGGTGTAATCACGATTAATATCTTCATTATCGGGAATATTGGTTGCCGATGTAGCAAAAGGTTCGGTGGATTGTGTTTGTGTTGGAGAATTTCCTTGATGTTTGTTGTATTTTTTGTAACGATCCAAAATACTCAATTGGGCAGGATCATAATCGGCTGTGCCTAAATAGTAATGGTAGTTATCAAATGATGGGTCTGAAAAGGAATTTTGGTATGCGGGGGAGTTTATACCAAAGGTTGTGGCTAGTTTTGCCAAGTAAGAAGTGTCAAAATAAGTTCTTTCACCATCGTCATTAAATCCATCCAAACCTACATCCTGCAATGCGCGAATGGCAGGATCAGCATCAAAAGCAAAGTTAACAACTGGCTGACGGCCAATTCTTCCCCAAGCAGTGGTATCAACATACTGTAAAGTTGGATCGGCCGAGCGTGGCAAGCCATTTTCGGCTGCACGTCTGTTATCGCGTAAAATATCTTCTGAAATATTTCCGAGGTTAATATACAACTGACCTTTATTTCCTGGATTGGGATTACTTAAATAAGGATCCTGCATCCAAACTTCAATATAATCAATATTTGATGCTTCAAAATCATTTTGTTCAATTTTACGCATAATACCACCCCAGGTCTGTGTTGGATTTTTTAGTGTTCCATCAGCGTTTAAACCAGCAACTGTGTAATTGTATGGGCCACGTTCTTTGGGGTAAAATGATAAATCAAAAGTTGGCAGATTGGTTGGCTGGCCGCTTTGAACTTGGCGGCTTGGATATATTTCGTTTACCCCGACTTGGCGCACTCTATGATCTGATAATTGTACATCATCGTTTTGAATATGTGTGGGGGTTTGTGCGTTGTTTATGTAAAAGGTACTGGCAATACTGTACCAAGCAAGGTTGGCTCTTTTAAAGCCGTAATCAAGTTTATTGGTAACTGCAGTTTCAGGGAATTTATCCAATTGCCCTTGAGGTGTTGATGCTAAAAACCAGTTATTACCCAATCGTAAGTCAAAAGGTGTTTCACTTCCTTCAAAGTCATCTAAATAAGCAGTTCCACTATTAGCGAGTGAGCTTTGCACTCCTGGAATAAGCTGTGCATATTCACCCTTAATGGTTATGTTGGAAGGCTCTTTAGTTTCGATGAAAGGCAGCCTATCAACCAATTTGGTAAGCAATCGTGATTCTTTTGTATACGTTCCATCTAAGCCAATCATCATGTTGCTAATGGGTTCTTCTCCAATATTTACTTTTGGTGTAAGCGGCCTTTCATTGAGGTATAAAATTGTTCCACCAAATAAAATGTCATTGTTAACCTTATAATCAAAACGTGAGCCGAGCAACGTTTTTTGCTGCACGCTAAACAGTGAATTGCTTTCGGAAGAAACTTTAATAACAGCGCCCGAGTTAAGTAATCCGGTATTGATGATTTTTACACGTCCTAACATATAGTCAACTGTAAAATCTTGGTTTTCGGTAAGTGGAGCTCCATTGGCCGTTACTCTAACCGAACCCTTCGGTATATTACTTTGTCCTAAAGAAATTTCGGAGCTTGAGTTACCCGAATAGATTCCTCTTAAGAAAAATTTATTATATTGAGGTAGCTGAACTGCTGCAAAGCGAGTGGAGTCATACAACTCATAAAACGAATAATAGCGTGCCCGCGAACGGTCGTTCACGAACTTGTTAGTTAAATAGTTTCCAAAGGGTTCCAACATGGGAAAAATAATTCGTCCTTGTTGTGAGCTAACAGTAACACCTTCAATAAAGTCAAAATTACCATCGGGAGCTTTCTCCTGTTGTGTGTTTAAGTTATCTAAATTGAACACCCGCACCAAAGGCAAACCGGTAAGTTGAGGCTCGTTTTGCACCGGTAAATAGTTTAAGTCAGCTCCCGATGGGTCATCGGCATAAACAATATTAAGTCGGAAATCTTTTTGCTGAAGTTGGAAAGTACCGAGCGAATAAATGTTCTTCATCATTAAATCCCAAATAGGTAAGTCTGGGCGAAGTGAAGGACCTTTTAGCATTTTAGTGAATAATACGGTAGGTATGCTAGGGTCTTGCGGAACATCGGTGGTAAATTCTCCAACTTTTAACGGACGACCATTAAAAGAATATTCGTATGCTACACATAGTACATCATCATTATTGAGTGCTTGATTTAAAGAGATGTATCCTAGGCGAGGGTTAAAAGTATATTCAGTTGGTGAGAGTAAACGGGCATAACTCACACCTTGATACTGCGAAATGGGTTGGAGTGTTGTTCTTGGCAAATCTTTTTGCAATTCGTTTTGCACTTGAAGTGCTGAACGTAGTCCGCTTTTATTGCTGTTTAGTGGGGTTTCTCCGTTTAGGTAAGCGTATAAATTATTGGTTGTATTATTTGGTGCTATGTCTTGCGGATTGGTGACAACCCATTTTTTGTTGTCGCGTTTGTCGGATTCACCCAAATCGGCAAAACCAACCACATCACGTGATCCTTCAAACGACCCCGACCGATTGGTAACCCAAACCTCTACACGATTAATAATGATGGGCGATCCAATAATTGGAAGGTTAGACAGCCAGGCATCATAGTTGTCACGAAAATAGTGAGATAAGAAATAGTGACGGTTCATGTCATAAGCATCAGCTTGTATATCAAACCTAGTACTTTGCGAACCTCCTGATATTTCTGTTTCAGTAGTTTTTCCTCGTTGTTGGGTAATGATGGTGGTAACGGTAAGTTTACCAAATTGCATCACGGTTTTAATACCAAATAAACTTTGACTTCCTTGAATAAGTGAGGAGTTAAGAGGCAAACTCACGTTTCCCAACTCTATCTTTTTAATAATATCATCTTCCTTTCCACTGTAATCTAACTTAACCTGATTTTCGAAATCAAAAGTAGCTTCAGTATCGTAGTTGATGTTTACCTTCATGCGGTCGCCTATGCTACCTTGCACGTTTAACTGAATTTTTTGTCTAAAGTCGAACTGCCCTATTGTTTGTTGCTGCGGAGCAAATGCTGGGTTGCGCACGGTATTAAAGTTTCCCGAAAACACGAGTTCTGCTGTACCTCGTGGCCTAATATCGATGATGCCACTTCCAAATATTTTTTCGAAAATTTTAGGACCAACCCTTAAAGGAGGAATAATACCACTTCCGCTAACAAAGTTGTTGGCTTGCGAGCGCTGGCGGAAATAGTCGTTGTTTTTACGCTTTCCGTCTTCTTTAAGCTGGTCTTTTAAACTCATCGAAGCTGGCAAGCGGTAATCTTGTCCTCCTACTTTTGATGAGTAGTTATAAGAGTTTGTTTCTGGATCAAGATCGTAACGGTTCTTAATATTAGACGGCTCGCCTAAGTCGAGCGGATTCTTAGATGTGGTACGTTCGTATGGTTTTCTATCTTTAATGGGGTAGGGTAGCTTTATGCGCGAAGAATCACCCAACAATGAGTCGGGCGGGGCAAATCCCCACATTTTTTTACGCAGTTTTGTTTCTTCCTTTTCTACAAAAGTTTCGGCACTAACCGACCAGGCCACCGATAAGAAGATAGCTACAACTGCTGAAAATGATATGTATGTGTTTCGAGAGTTACTTAGCAAAGTAGAAATGCGCCATCAAAGAATTTTTAAGGTATTTTTTACTAACTCTTCTACAGTATATAGTGGATTTTGTTGTCTAATTTTTTGAAGCCCTTTTTCAGCTTCAGCCTTAGAAAATCCAAGCATAACCAAGGCGGCCAATGCTTCTTCCATTGATACATTTTTTGAACCTGCAAACGAGAGTCCTTCTGCAATATCATCTCCTTTAACCTTATTTTTTAAGTCAATAACCACTTTTTGTGCTGTTTTTTCGCCAATACCTTTAACGGTTTTAATTAACGCCCAGTTGGCTGTGGTTATTGCTTGTTTAATGTCAGAAGGTTTTAAAGAGGATAACATCAGGCGGGCAGTGTTGGGACCAACACCACTAACCGATATGAGCTGCACAAATAATTGTCGCTCTTCATCATCAAAAAAACCGTAAAGCGTATGACTATCTTCCTTAATCACCTGATGAGTAAAAAGTTTAAGGCGTTCGTTGTCGCTTAATTTGTCATAAGTATGAAGGGAGATATTAATGGCATAACCTACTCCGCCACAATCAATCACCACATAGGTTGGGGTTTTCTGAACCAATTTTCCGTCAATATGAGTTATCACGAGTTATTTTAGTTGTAAATGCTGTGTATATAAGGCCACTAAAATAAGAAATGTTTTTAACTTTGAAAGAGTGAAAAAAAACATTTTAAAACACAAATCCATTGACTATCAGTTTATTTTGCTGATGTGTTGTTTAGCTTTTATGGCTTTAAGCGTAACAGGGGGCTATGCGCAATCAATTCCTGATGGAAAATATATTATGCGTTATGACGATGGTGTGGTTAAGGAGCGAGGCTTTTATCACAACAGCCAAAAGCACAAGGTTTGGTTGCATTATAACCCAAATGGTACAATTGACCTGAAAGAGAAATGGGATAATGGAGTTTTAAAATGGCAAATATTTTATAGCAAAGGCCGCATTATTAAAACCATTGACGAAAATGGAGTGTTAAAAACCCGCAAGGGTTGTGGTTGTTGACGTATTCGTTTTGTGTTAAGCAATCCTTAACATAGCTTAGGGTTTAAACCCTAAGCTATGTTCGATGTGTATGCTGCTGAAAATTTTAATACCTGAATGTAATTTGCCTTTCGTCTGATTTTTTCTAGCCTATTTTCTTCAAAATGATTACTGGTTTTTGTTGTACACATTAATCTGCTATATTGCCTATAATGAAGAAAATTCTGATACTTTTTTTGTGGATGGCAACCAATATGGTTAATGCTCAACAAACCTTTCCGGTAAACGGCCCGCGCGATATTTTACCTCAGTTTTTTGCTTTTACCAACGCAACTTTATTTGTGGATTACCAAACCAAGATTGAGAATGGGCTACTCATTATTAAAGATGGTAAAGTGGTTTACGCAGGTCTAGCAAAATCAATTCCCGAGGGGGCAACAGTTATGAATGCGAAGGGGAAATATATCTATCCGGCTTTTATTGATTTATATTCATCCTATGGCATTCAACCACCGGTTGAGCCTAAAAAGAGCGAGCAAGAAACGCGTCAATTTGTATCTGCCAAAAAGGGCGCATATAATTGGAATGAGTCGATAAAGGCTGAAGTTAATGCAGCAACTAATTTTGTTGTTGATGAAAAAAAGGCAACTCAATTGCGTGAGGCAGGATTTGGCGCAGTATTAAGCGGGTTGCAAGATGGAATTTGCAGAGGGAGTAATGCGCTGGTATTAACGGCATCGGGTGTTGAGCACGACATGATTCTTACAGCGAAAGCTGCCGCAGGTTTCTCCTTTCATAAAGGAAGTTCCAAACAATCATACCCATCGTCATTAATGGGAAGTATTGCATTGTTGCGCCAAACATATTACGATGCGCAATGGTATCAAAAGCAAAACAAAGAAACCAATCTTACACTCGAATCATTTAACCAATTAAAAACCCTTCCAGGAATTTTTGCTATCGATAATAAACTCTCTCTCTTGCGTGCGGATAAAGTTGGAGATGAATTTGGCGTTCAATTCCTCATGAAAACAGCAGGCGATGAATACCAACTATTGGATGAGGTTAAACCAACAAATGCTACGCTAATTATACCGGTTAATTTTCCTAAACCCTACGATGTTGAAGATCCTTTTGATGCGGCTTATGTAAGCACCTCTGATTTAAAACACTGGGAAACGGCTCCTTTTAATTTAAGGTTGGTAAACGAAAAAGGAATTCGTTTTACAATTACTTCTGATGGGTGCGAAAATCCTAAACAGTTTTTACAAAACGTAAAAAAGGCTGTTGCCTATGGATTATCGGAAACAGAAGCTTTGAAAGCACTCACAGCAACACCTGCTTCAATACTTAAAGCCGAGTCTCAAATTGGGGCGCTTAAAACAGGGTTGGTTGCTAATTTTTTGATTACAGATGCGCCTATTTTTTCATCAGATGCTGCTATTCTTCAAACATGGGTGAAAGGGAAACAGTATGAAGTATCAGCTGCTAAACATCCTACACTATTAGGCAAATATGCTATTACACACCCGCATTTTGGTGAATATGTATTACAGGCAAAAAAGGGAAGTCAGCAACTTATTGCTAAGGATACCTTGAAGGTTCAAATATCTCAAGAAAAAGGAATGTTTGTGTGGCAAATTGCGCTCAATAAAAAGGGTGATTCGTTGATTAGAGCCATAGGTTGGCCCGAACAAATAGATAGCTCTGTTTATCCTGCAGTAGTTAAAAAATTAACTGGAAACCTTACCATGCCCAATGGCTTAGTAAGTTTATTTTCTATAAATTTAATTGATACAATTACCGAGAAAACGCCAAAGGATTCAGCAAAAACAGGCCATCAACTTCAAGCAATAGTATATCCATTTACCGATTATGGCAGCGCAGTTTTACCCAAACAGGAAACCTATTTGTTTAAAAATGCAACGGTGTGGACCAACGAAAACGAGGGAGTTTTAAAGCAAGCAGATGTATTGGTGAAGCAAGGAAAAATAGCCGCTGTGGGAAGCAATTTGAACGCAGTAGGAGCAATTGAAATTAATGCTAGAGATAAACATATTACTGCAGGAATAATTGACGAACACTCTCATATTGCCATCAGTAATGGAGTGAACGAAGGTACACAAAGCAGCTCGAGTGAAGTGCGAATTGGAGATGTTATAAATAGTGAAGATATTAATATATACAGGCAACTTGCAGGTGGTGTGGTGGCATCACAATTGCTGCATGGTTCGGCAAATCCCATCGGTGGGCAAAGTGCTTTAGTCAAATTACGTTGGGGATTTGAACCAGAGAAAATGAAAATAGCGGGAGCCGATGGGTTTATCAAATTTGCTTTAGGCGAAAATGTAAAACAATCGAATTGGGGAGATAGAGCCGTTTTCCGGTATCCACAAACACGTATGGGTGTTGAGCAAACATTTTATGATGCTTTTATTAGAGCAAAAGAGTATGAGCAACAATTAAAAACCGATGCCACAACAAGAAGAGATTTAGAGTTGGATGCTGTGGTAGAAATTTTGCATCAAAAACGATTCATCACCTGTCATAGTTACGTACAAAGCGAAATTAATATGCTCATGCATGTTGCCGATTCGATGGGTTTCAAAGTGAATACCTTTACACATATTTTAGAAGGATATAAAGTAGCTGATAAAATGAAAGCTCACGGGGTAAATGCCAGCACATTTGCCGATTGGTGGGCCTATAAATTTGAGGTAATGGAAGCTATTCCGTACAATGCAGCTATTCTTACACAAATGGGTGTGAATACTGGCATCAATTCGGACGATGCAGAGATGGGCAGAAGGTTAAATCAAGAGGCTGCCAAAACAATTAAATATGGTGGAGTATCTGAAGAAGAAGCCATAAAAATGGTAACCCTTAATCCTGCCAAAATGCTTCACTTAGATGCCAAAATGGGAAGTATTAAAGCTGGTAAAGATGCAGATTTAGTATTGTGGAGCAACCATCCGCTAAGTATTTATGCAAAATCCGAAATGACACTTGTTGATGGTATGTGTATGTATACTATTGATAAAGATAAAAAGCTTAGAGAAGAATTGAAACGAGAACGTGAACGCATCATTCAAAAGATGATACTAGCCAAACGAAATGGTGAAAAAACCGAAAAGAAAATCTCTAAACCACAAGATGAATACCATTGCGATGATTAATCTCTGTTGGGCTAAGTTTTCTGGGAGCAATTCTTTTAACATGATAACATTTAACGTATGATAAAAAATAGTTTAGGTCTAATATTCTTGTTTGCTGTTTGTGTATCAACTGCACAACAAAATCTGGTTGTGTATAAAGGAGCAACCATACATATTGGAAACGGACAAGTGATCGAAAAAGGTTACCTCGGAATAGCAAACGGAAAGGTTTTGTTTTGCTCAGAAAAGATTGATGCAGGATTTGCAAATGCAACAAATATTGATGTAACAGGTAAACATATTTATCCGGGTATTATTTGCATGAGCAATATAATGGGGCTTAACGAAATTGAAGCGGTGCGTGCAACGTTAGATTTTAAAGAAACAGGTGAAATTAATCCCAATGTGCGATCATTGATTGCTTATAATACAGATTCAAAAGTAATACCTACCGCGTTAAGCAACGGAATTTTATATACTCAACCGGTTCCGCAAGGTGGTTTAATTTCGGGGATGTCGAGTTTGATGCGCACGTCTGCTTGGAACTGGGAAGATGCCGTATACAAAGCCGATGATGGCGTGCACCTAAATTGGCCCGAAGAGATTCGATACACCGGATGGTGGGCTGAGCAGGGCAACGCACAACAACTCAAAAATGAAAAAGAGTTGAGAACAATTAAAGAGTTTTTTGAACAAGCCGATCAATACAATCGGATAGCAAAACCTAACGTGTTCAATGCACGGTTGGATGCAATGAAAGGGGTATTAAATGGCACCAAGAACCTCTACGTGCATGCAGAAAGTGCAAAGTCTATTATTGCAGTCATCCAATTCAAAAAACAATATCCAAACATGCGATTGGTGTTGGTTGATGCAAATGATGCATGGATGGTGAAGGAACAAATTAAAGAGAGCAATCTTCAGGTTGTTATCAATAACGTTCACCAATTACCTAAACATAATCACAGTGATATTGATCAACCCTACAAAACGGTGGCCGAGTTGGTAAGAGCCGGAATAACGGTTGCTATTGGTCATAACGGCTATTGGGAAGTACGCAATCTAATGTTTAATGCTGGCACAACCGTAAATTACGGTTTAAGCAAAGAAGAAGCTTTGCAATGTATAACCTACAACGCTGCCAAAATAATTGGAGTAGATAAAACAATTGGTTCACTAGAGGCAGGAAAAGATGCCACATTTATTATAAGCAGTGGCGATATACTGGATATGCGCACAAGTGTTGTAGAACGGGCGTTTATGGAGGGCAAGGAAATAGATTTAGACAATCAACAAAAGCAATTGTACAGAAAGTACAAAGAGAAGTATCAGTTGAAATAATGAAAGAGCAAGTTACAAACTTGCCAGTCTTGTATCTGCAAAGTTTTAAACTTCGCAGATGCGCTTGCGCTGTTTGAAGTTTGTAACTTCAATCTCTTTACACAAACAAGTCTCTCATTTGCATATTACAATTACCGAAGATTACAAAACTGTTAAATGAAAGAAGAACAAAATCCCTGGACAACCTTAAACCGTAACCAAGTTTATGAATCGCCATGGATTGGTGTAGAGCATCATGAAGTGTTGAATCCTGCCGGAAATCCCGGAACCTATTCTGTAGTGAGGTTTAAAAAATTAGCCATTGGCATTGTGCCATTGGATGAAGATAACAACACATGGATTGTTGGACAGTACCGTTACCCTCTTCACACGTATACATGGGAAATTCCCGAAGGTGGAGGCGATTTGGATGTTGATCCTGTTGAATCCGCTAAAAGAGAATTATTGGAAGAGTGCGGAATTATTGCCGAAGAATATATTCCTATTCAACAGCTGCAACTCAGCAATTCAGCAACCGATGAAGTGGCGCATTTATTTGTGGCAAGGAAACTTACCTATACGCAAGCGCAGCCTGAAGAAAACGAACAACTCCGCATCCGTAAGGTTCCGTTTGAGGAGTTATATCGCTTGGTGAAAGAAGGCTTTGTAACCGATAGTTTAACCGTGGCAGCGGTACTTAAACTAAAGCTGATGATGCTGGAAGGACAATTATAGTCGGTTCGAGTAGCGGATGATGGGTGCATCGAGAATAGATTAAATTTAGCTCTGTTCGCGCTAACGTCACGTTAGTGCGAATTAGCATTCCCACCGTTTATCTCAAGGGTAAAACTTTAAGAGGTCTTTCCTCAGATGCTGAACTCAGCCGGTAATGTTCCTTTTTGGCACACGTGTCGTGCGTGACTTGTCCATCTTACCTCAAGGATAAAAATTCTACCGGATCTGTCGAAAGGGTTTTCTCTTTTAAATCCTCAAACTCTGATTAGGGCTTCTCTTCCTTATTTCTTTTGTGTTGTGCTCGGTCATTCTTGTGCATACCAGCAAAACATAGGGCGTATTTCCTTCCAACGCAATTACTTGAAAATAATAGTAACCTGAGTTCGGGATAAGAAAGTGTTGATTATTTTGTTTATAATTATTTGGTAATCAAATAATTAGTAGCATTGGAAGTGTTAATTTTGTAGTCCAAAAAAACATAAAAAACACACCAATGCTACAAGATAAAATTACAGAAACTTTTGTAAAAGTTGATGATTTCTGCAATGAATTTGAAATTTTGTATTCAAAACACCAATTACCCGCACCATCAAACGTTAAAACAAGAAATAGAAAAGCCGGAATGTGTGACTCTGAAATTATCACACTCCTGATTGCGTTTCATGGTGGTCAATTCAGGAATTTCAAGCATTTTTATGTGGACTATGTGTCTGTTCATTTAAGAGAAGATTTTCCCGGATTGGTTTCCTATAACAGGTTTGTTGAATTGAGTCATCGTTGTGCTATTGCATTCATGTTGTTTCTCCATCATTGTTGCAAAGGCGAGTGCACTGGCATTAGCTTTATTGATTATACTGTACTGCGTGTTTGTCACAACAAAAGGATAAAGCGTAATAAAACATTTAAAGGCTTTGCAGATGTTGGTAAATCATCAATGGGATGGTTCTTTGGCTTTAAACTTCACCTGATTATAAACGACAAAGGTGAGATATTATCTTTCTTTCTAACCAAAGGAAATGTGGATGATAGAGATGCTAAAACAATTACCAATATGACTAAAGACCTTTTCGGAAAACTATTTGGAGATAAGGGATATATCTCAAAAGCATTGAGTGATCTGCTTTTTGGCAACGGTATACAACTCATTACAGCTGTAAGAAGAAACATGAAATCTAAAGCATTGAGCAATGAAGAGAAACTTCTTTTAAGGAAACGGTCCGTGATTGAAACCGTAAATGATGAGTTAAAAAACATTTGTCAAGTTGAACATACAAGACATCGCTCTATCAGCGGTTTTCTTCTTAATATTATGAGTGCAATTGCTGCGTATTCTTTCTTTCCTAAAAAACCTTCCATCAAAAAAGATATTGAGGAAACAAACCCTCAGCTTATCAAGCAACTTGAACAACAATTGACATTAGCTGCTTAAACCGAACTCAGGTTAAAAGTAAAACAATGGTTATTGAGCGGTAAAATAGAGGGTTCTCGATAACAATTTCCCGTGTAAAACGTTCGACAATTAATGTTTCGATTATTCCTACTTATATTCTTTTGTGGCTCTTGTAACTTAAACAAGCTTGATGAGCATAAATTCAGGCAAGGCAGGAGGAAGATTTATTATGATGATGATAAAAAGCATCTGATGTGGAAGGGCCGCTATAAAAATCACCATCAGGTTGGGCATTGGAAATATTACACTTCACGTGGTACGCTGTATTTGGACGAACGGTATAAAAAAGATAAACGCATCAAAACCACTTATTACGATTATCAAGGGCGTTTACACCTGAAAGGATATGCCTATTATTTCGAATCACTCGATACAGCTTATTACAGATGGGAAGGGGATTGGCAAAAATTTGACACAACCGGAAAGTTAGTAGAGGTTTCTTACTATAAGTTTGGTAAATTCGCTTGGTACAAACCACTCAATTTCGTTAAAAAGTGAAATATACCCTTACCTTACTCATATTATTTTTTATGGTCTTAAATATAAATGCGCAAATTTTTGGGTGTATTGATTCATTGTCTATCAGTCCTGGTTTCCCATGCCCCAACAATGAGTTTTATCCTGTTTGTGGTTGTGATAACAATACATATAGAAACGACTGCGATGCACGTTTGAGGAATGGTGTTAGAACAATTACGGATGGCTCCTGCTCAGGTTTTGAGTTTGATATTATTCCTACTTACGACCCCTATTATATCTATTTTACCCTTGTTCAGGCAACACCCAATTTTAGCAGATTGTTTATTGTTGATTTTTATGGCAAATTATGGTTCCAGCGCGAAATAACAGCTCTACCGCGCGAGTATCTGCAAATCGACATTACGTACATGGCTCCCGGTCCTTATCTAATATATGTGTATGATACAAAAGGCACTTACCGTTGGAAAAAGTTCCTAAAAACGTCAATTTAAGAAATTATTTTTGCCTTGTAACCCGAAGAAACCCAATAAAATCGGGCTTTTCTCACTAGTACCCCAAGTTGCTCAATTTTTTTCGCACATTTTGTTGTGAATTAGCAAATCATGCCCTACTTTTGCCACCCCTTATCATAAAGGGACTAAACCATTTCAATCGTGGACAATATAAGTTACAAAACAAAATCTGCCAATAAAGCTACTGTTAATAAAGAGTGGTTTGTATTGGATGCCGAGGGTCAAACCTTAGGCCGTTTCGCTTCTAAGGTAGCGAACATTTTAAGAGGTAAACACAAGCCGAGTTTTACTCCCAATGTGGACTGTGGCGACAACGTAATCATCATCAATGCTGAGAAGATTCGTTTCACAGGAAACAAACTGGCTGACAAAGAGTATGTATTTTACTCAGGTCACCCGGGTGGACAACGTTTTGTTACGGCTAAGGATATGATGGCTAAAAAGCCTACCTATTCTGTTGAGCATGCTATTGAAGGTATGTTGCCTAACAACAAATTGGGAGCTGAAATTTTCAGAAACCTTTACGTGTACGCAGGAACAGAGCATCCGCATGCAGCACAACAACCTAAACCATTAAAATTCTAACGAAATGGAAATTATCAACGCATTAGGAAGAAGAAAAACATCTGTTGCCAGAGTATATCTATCAGTAGGAGGATCTGGAAACTTCACCGTAAACGGAAAAGACATGAAAGTGTATTTCCCAACATTGATGTTACAAAATGAAATTAACCGTCCGTTCGAATTAACCAATATGCTTGGTCAGTTTGATGTGAAAGCAAATATTGATGGTGGAGGAGTATCGGGTCAAGCTGAAGCTCTTAAACTTGCAATTGCCAGAGCATTGGTTATGCACAACGCAGAACTTAAACCAACACTTAAAGCTGCATCGATGATGACGCGTGACCCTCGTATGGTTGAGCGTAAGAAACCAGGTCAGAAGAAAGCTCGTAAACGTTTCCAATTCGTAAAACGTTAATCATTTACTTTACAGAAATTCAAAATCATGTCAAAAATAACTCAAGAAGAATTGTTAGAGGCTGGTGTTCACTTTGGACATCTTACCCGCAAATGGAATCCAAAAATGGCTCCGTATATTTTTATGGAGAAAAACGGAATCCACTTGATCGACCTTAATAAAACAGCTGTAAAGTTGGAAGAGTCGGCAGAAGCGTTGAAAAACATCGTTAAGTCGGGTCGTAAGGTATTGTTCGTAGCTACCAAAAAACAAGCGAAAGAAATCATCGAAACAGAAGCTGCACGTGTAAACATGCCTTTTGTAACGGAGCGCTGGTTGGGTGGTATGTTAACCAACTTTACTACTGTACGTAAGTCTATCAAAAAAATGCAAACCATTGATAAAATGGCTGTAGATGGTACTTACCAAAATATCAACAAAAAAGAGCGTTTGATGTTGGAGCGTGAAAAAGCAAAATTAACCAGATTATTTGGTGGTATTGCTGATTTGAACCGTCTTCCTGCTGCGTTGTTTATTGTAGATATCAAACGCGAACACATTGCAATTGCTGAAGCACAAAAATTAAACATCCCTACCTTTGCTATCGTTGATACCAACTCAGATCCAACTGTTGTTGATTTCCCGATTCCTGCAAATGATGATGCAGCAAAATCAATTGCTTTGATTGCAAAAGTTATGACCAATGCCATTGCAGAAGGATTAACTGAACGCAAAAAAGATAAAGAAGCTGAAGATAAAGAAGCAGCACCCGCTGCCGAAACAACCGAAGCATAACATTGAAAAATCGGCTTAGGCCGATTTTTTTTGAATTATTTTTTAACAAAAACTTTAAAGAAAGAACATACTATGAGTACTATTAGTGCTGCTGACGTTAACAAATTGCGCCAATTAACCGGTGCAGGTATGATGGATTGCAAAAAAGCATTAACCGAAACCAACGGTGATTTTGATGCTGCAGTTGATTACTTACGTAAAAAAGGACAAAAAATTTCGGCTGCTCGTGCAGACCGTGACGCTAAAGAAGGTGCAGTTATTGCTAAAACTTCTGCTGATAAAAAAACAGGAGTAGTAATCTTGTTGGCTTGTGAAACAGATTTCGTTGCTAAAAACGATGATTTCGTTGCATTTGCGAATGAGGTTGCTGATTTAGCCTTGGCTAACAAACCGGCTGATCTTGATGCCTTAAAGGCATTAACAATGGGAAGCGTAACACTTGCTGAACGTTTAATGGAACAAGTTGGAAAAATTGGTGAAAAAGTTGACGTAACTCGCTACGAAATTTTGGAAGGCGATAACTTGGTTCCTTATATCCACGCGGGTAACCGTTTAGGTGTATTGGTTTCATTAACTTCTGCTGCTAACGAAGCTAATTTTGTTGCTGGTAAAGATGTAGCCATGCAAATTGCTGCATTAAATCCATTAGCATTAGATAAAGGCGATGTAGATGCATCAGTTGTTGCCCGCGAAATTGAAGTAGCAAAAGAGCAAGTGCGTGCCGAAGGAAAGCCTGAAAACATGATTGAAAAAATTGCTGAAGGTAAATTGGGTAAATTCTACAAAGAGTCTACTTTGTTAAATCAGGAATTTGTGAAAGATAGTTCAAAAACCATCGCTCAAATGTTAGATGGTGTTGAAAAAGGTTTATCTGTAAAAGCATTCAAACGTGTTGCTTTAGGTTAATCTGAATAGAGATACCGAATATGAAACGCCTCGTTCCTGTTGGATCGGGGCGTTTTTGTTGGTGCTTCTACTGAATTATATAATGTTATATTGTAACAGAATTAAAATAAATTATTTTTACAGGAGATAAGATATTTCAATGTCAGAGAATGCTATAATTTTAGTCAATCATCAGGTTCTTCGTTGGGCGAGGGAGAGCATTGTATTGTCTCGGGCTTTTGTATCAGACAAAACAGGTATATCGGCAAAACGGCTAATTCAATTGGAAGAAGGCGATAAGCAGCCAACATTAGAAGAGTTGAAAGAGTTTTCGAAGATTTACAAAAGGACGATGGCTACCTTATTACTCAATGCGCCTCCTAAAGAGAAGCCATTACCTCTAGATCGAAGAACGGTTAATTCTAATGAATTAGGCAATTTCCACGAAAAGACAATTATGGCAATTCGGAAAGCTAGAGCACTTGTCGTTTCACTAATTGAATTAAAGCAAGATGCCGGAATTCAAATTAACAAGTTTCAATATAAAGCATCAATAAATGATGATCCTAGGTCGATAGCAAACAGATATAGAAATCAGTGGGGAATCATGGAGGTTAGACAAATTGAAAACCTTAATTTAGCTTTAGAGGGTTATATAGATAAAGTCGAGTCATTGGGTGTTGCCGTCTTTCAATTGACGATGACACAGGACAACTTGAGAGGATTTGCATTAGTGGATGAAAGTATTCCAATTATTGGTATCAAAAGAGGAGGAGAACCCACAACTGCAAAGATTTTTACGCTATTTCATGAGTTAGGGCATATTCTTTTAAACGATGGTGGGTTATGTGATCTTTCGGAGAACTCAAGCCAACAAATTGAAAAGTGGTGTAATGCTTTTGCTTCAGAAATGTTAATTCCGTCAACTGAACTTTTAGAAATGGGTAATGTGGTCGATCAAAAGTCAAAGGGGCAAATGAATTGGGCTAAAAAGGATTTAATTGAGATCGGCAATTATTTTCATGTAGGACCATTAGCAGTTTTAAGAAGTTTACTTGAAAATGGCCTTACCACAGCATCGTATTATAAGGACAGACATCTAGCTTGGAATAAACCTCAATTTGGAAGAGCCAAGAAACCAGAAGGTAGAAATATTGCTAAAGAAACAATTAAGGAAAAAGGAAGATCTTATATATCATTGGCGTTCTCAGCATTTGATCAGAATAGAATTGATTTAAAAGATCTTTCAGATTTTTTGGGAGTAAAGCTCTCTTATATTTCAAAAACGAGGCAATTATTAAATAGTTAAAAGATGCAATTAGATTTTAACCAAGGTAATTGCATATACGTAATTGACACAAGTGCTCTAATAATTTTGGATTTCACATTTAATTATGATAATCCGGTTTTTAAAGCCATTTGGGAAGAGGTAGAAGATTTGATTTCACAAGGTCATTTTAAAACTATTAATTTCGTTGAAGATGAAATTAATAGTTATGAGGGGAAGCAAGACTTCTTGAAGAAGTGGGTTAAAAAATGGAGAAAGCACTTAGTTATTGAAGTTGATTCTGCTACGATGAATGCTACAATTCCAATCATTAATGAAGAATATTAGTCTGGCTTTTTTGATGCTAAAAAGCAAGCTGAGGGTAAGGAAGAGGCAGATCCCTATTTGATTGGGCATTGCATAATTCATAATCATGTTTTAATTACAAATGAAAGTAAAACAAAACATAATAAAATTCCTAAAGTTGCCGAAAAACACGGTGTAAGGTGTATTGACATTAATGATTTTCTTATTGAACGAGGACTCAAAATGGAAAGAAAGAAAGAAAGTATAAAGGAATAGACCTCTTCCATAATCCGTGTATATTCCTTAGGAAAATATTTCACCTAATAAGGCACTCAATTTTTTTTCCATCCAAATTCCCCTAATTTGCGCTGATTTTAATCCATTCCATTTCATGAAATACAAACGCGTACTGCTTAAACTGAGCGGAGAATCGCTGATGGGCGACCAACAATACGGCATTGATGCAAAAATTTTAGATCAATATGCTAAAGATATTAAAACCGTAACCGACAAAGGAGTTGAAGTTGCCATCGTTATTGGAGGGGGTAATATTTTTAGAGGAGTACAGGGTGTTGCCGGAGGTATTGTAGATAGGGCTCAGGGCGATTATATGGGTATGTTGGCAACAGTAATCAATTCGATGGCATTGCAAGGTGCATTAGAGCGTGTAGGTATCAAAACACGTTTGCTATCAGCTATAAAGATGGAGCAAATTTGCGAGCCGTTTATCCGCAGACGGGCCATGCGTCACCTCGAAAAAGGACGTGTTGTGATTTTTGGAGCCGGAACAGGTAATCCATATTTCACTACTGATTCGGCCGCATCACTTCGTGCAGTTGAAATTCAAGCCGATTTGGTTTTAAAAGGAACACGTGTGGATGGTATTTACACAGCCGATCCAGAGAAAGATAAAACAGCAACCCGCTACGAGAATATCACCTTTAGCGAAGTATACGAAAAAGGATTAAACGTTATGGACTTAACAGCCATTACCCTTTGCCAAGAAAATAACTTACCAATTGTAGTATTTGACATGAACAAAGAAGGAAACTTCTTGCGCGTATGTAACGGAGAAACCGTTGGTACATTGGTTCATTAGTGCGGTTGTCCCGATAGCTATCGGGTGTGATTGATTGATGTAGTTGAAGGGGGTATAATTTCGGCATAAGTTAATATCTATTCACATTTGCGAAGTACTTAATCAACCTAATCAACTTTATTACTTAATCAACTTAAAATAGTATTTTCGAATTCTTATAAATTAGACAAGCAATTATGAGCGACCCAAGAGTAAAAGCAGTATTTGACGATATGAAAGTAGCAATGGATAAAGCCATTGACCATGCTGCCAACGAGTTTACAAAAATCCGTGCCGGAAAATCACATCCTAGCATGTTGGATTCGGTGAAAGTAGAATATTATGGCGAAATGGTTCCGTTGAGCCAAGTTGGAAACATTACTACTCCTGATGCACGCAGCATCACGGTACAACCGTGGGAAAAATCGGTATTACAAGCTATTGAAAAAGGAATTGTAATTGCTAACCTAGGTTTCACACCTAGTAATGATGGTTCAATCATTCGTATTACATTACCCATGCTAACCGAAGATCGTAGAAAAGAAATTGTGAAGAAGGTAAAGGCTGAAGCCGAAAGTGCAAAAGTTGCGGTGCGCAATATTCGTAAAGATGTTAACGAAACAATTAAACGTTTACAAAAGGATGGATTGCCTGAAGATGAAGCTAAAGCAGCAGAAACACAGGTTCAAAAAAATACGGATGTATACATCAAAAAAATTGAGGACTTAACTGCAACGAAAGAAGCAGAAGTAATGCATGTGTAACTTACGATTTGAGAATTACGATTTGTGATTTGAAAGTGGTGATTTGAAGAAAATGTGAGGCTGAGTTGATCGAAGCTATCTAGCTATTGAAGGCAATAGTCCTCTAGAAAACACTTCGATGAAACCAGTGTAACATTCGGTACTATTTATAACAACAAAAAATTACACAATGAATAATTGGAAAAAAACACTGGTAGCCGTTCTAAAAGTTATCGGTGTTTTTTTTGTGCTTGCGATAATTGGCTTTTTTGCGCTCCGAAACATGTTGCTTCACCGCACTATCGATAAGGTAACGGTAAAAATTCAAAGAGAATACAATAGTACGTTTTCGGTTGAAAATGCTTCTTTCACGGGTTTAGCAGGTGTTGAGCTGAATAATGTAATACTTGTTCCAAACAATGCTGATACCTTGTTTAACATCGTACATTTATCTGCAAGTATTAGTTTTTGGTATGCTTTAATAGGCGATGTGCGGCTAAAAAATCTAGAAGTAAAAGATGGTTTTGTGCAGTTAGTAAAAAACGAACAAGGTAGAAACTTTGATGTTTTTTTGATTCAATCAAAAGATGCGACAACAGAGGCGGAGGTTGAAAAAGTTACCAAAACGAACTATGCAAAAATTGTGTATCGTCTTATTTCTAAAATACTCAACTTAGTTCCAACTCACATGAGTATAGAAAATCTAGCATTACGCACCGATGATATGGGACACAAGGTGGAGATACGGCTGCAAAACCTTTCATTTATGGATGAGCAATTGCAATCAACTATTCATGTAACCACAAGCACATTTATGCAGCGATGGAGTATTCAAGGTGTAGCTGATCCTCGTGATAAAAAGGCAAATCTTTCTTTTTTTAGTTTAGATACTGGACATGTTCGTATTCCTTATGTTGATGAGCAGTTTAATCTTGTGTCTGGTTTTGATTCCATCCAACTTGATTTGAGAAGTGTTGATATGGATGGAGACGAATTACATGTAGCAGGTTTTGCATCCATTAAAAATTTTATTATTAACCATCCTAAAATAGCTAAAAAAGATGTTGTGATAGAAGATGCTCGTTTTGATTATCATTTTATTGCAGGTGCCGATTTTATTCAGCTCGATAGCTCTTCAAGTGTAAGGTTTAACAAGGTCACATTTATTCCGTTTATTGGGTTAAAAATACAAGAAGATACTATTTATGAAATGCACGTAACCATTCCAAATATGGAGGCACAGCATTTTATCTCATCACTACCTGAAGGTTTGTTTTCGCATTTTAAAGGAATGGAAACAACCGGTAGTTTTGATTACAGATTAGACTTTGTTTACAATGAAAATAAGCCCCAAGATCTAATTTTTGAGAGTACTCTTCACAAAGATGATTTGCGTATTGTGAAATATGGAGAAGCCAATTTGAGTAAATTGAATGGAGATTTCGTGTATACACCAATAGAAAACGGACGACCTCAACGTCCTATTTTAGTGAGTACTGCCAATCCCTATTACACACCGCTCAATCAGCTCTCTCCTTATCTGAAGAAATGTGTACTCACAACCGAAGATCCTTCATTTTTCTTTCACCGAGGATTTATTGATGAAGCCTTTCGTCAGTCTATCATTAAAAATATTCGCAAACGCAAATTTGCTCGTGGTGCTAGCACTATAAGCATGCAGTTGGTGAAAAATGTTTTCTTAACGCGCGAAAAAACAATCTCTCGTAAAATGGAAGAAATTTTGCTAGTATACATTCTGGAGAATAACCGCATCAGTTCAAAAGACCGGATGCTCGAAGTATATTTTAATATTATTGAATGGGGACCAAATGTATATGGAATTGGGGAAGCAGTTCAATTTTATTTTCAAAAACGACCATCCGATTTAACACTGAATGAGTGTTTATTTTTAGCAACGATTATTCCTCGTCCGAAGGGATTTATGTGGAGGTTTGGTAAAGATGGAAACCTCAAAGAATTTGCAAGCAAACAATTCACTTTCCTCACAAACCTCATGATGCGTAGAGCAGTTTTAGAACCTTCCGATACGCTCATGGCCGCTCAGCCCATTAAGATTGCAGGGCTTGCAAAAGGGTTTATCAAAATAAGCTCAGATACATTAGAAACAGATTCGATTTTGATTGACGAAAATGGAAGAGTTACGGAGTTATTAGCTGAATAATTTCTTTTATTTCTTTCCTAATATTTCAAACAGTTGCTGCAAACTTAAAGTGGTTAAGCATACTTTTCCATCGGGAGCATAGTTGGGCTCCTTGCACGCAAATAACTCATCAATAAGCATATTCATTTCTTCTTGGTTAAGGCTGGTTCCTGTTTTGGTGGCGGCACGTTTGGCAAGGGTTCGAGCTACTTTTTCTTTCTTGTTTAAGGCCGTACTCGATTGGTTTTTATAGCCCTCAATCAATTGTATAATTAAATCTTGTTCATTATAATGATTAAGTTCGGCAGGTACACCATTTACCGCAAAAGTATGTTTGCCAAATTCGTTAATATCAAACCCTAAAGCTCGAATTTCCTGCATCATTTCTAACAAAAGTTGTTCATCGGCAGGTTGCAATAAAATGGTTTTGGGGAATAACTTTTGCTGACTGGCAACGGGATTATTTTCGAGGGCAATAAGATACTTTTCATACAATACCCTTTCGTGCGCAGCCTGTTGATCAATTAATAGAATACCGGATTTTATTTGTGAAATAATAAGACTTTGATGCACTTGCATAACCTGACGGGTAACTACTTCGGGTGTTAAAGTTGCTTGTCGTAATTCCTCGTTACGCTGTGGAGCAAATTGTTTTCCAACAACATCACCTTTTTTATTTATCACATTAAACAACTCCTGCCAATCTTGTTTTTCAGCAGGTTTGGTAAAAGTATTTTTGGTATACGGATCGCTTCCTCTTCGCTCAGGTGTTGATGCAAAAGTTAACGGGGCATCAGGTCGGGTGAGGTTTAAAAAAGTATCCTCGCTTGCTGGTTCGTAGGTAGGTGTGTGATAATGTTGACCAATAGCTTTTTTAGCTACAGCTCTTACAATTTGATAAACAGAACGTTCGTCTTCAAACTTTATTTCCGTTTTGGTTGGATGAACGTTCACATCAATTTGCGCAGGGTCAATATCAATATGCAAAACATAAAATGGATATTGATCTTTTGGCATTAGATTTTCATAACAACTTGTTACTGCATGGTTGAGGTATGCATCTTTGATAAAACGTTTGTTTACAAAAAAGTACTGTTCACCTCTTGTTTTCTTGGCATTTTCTGGTTTGCCAATAAAGCCATGTACATTGATAATAGACGTTTCCTCATTGGCTGGCAGAATCTGTTCAGGTGATTTGTATCCAAATATATCCTGAATACGTTTTTGCAAATCACCTTTCGGTAAAAGATAAACATCGGCATCATTGTTATACATGCTTAACGCAATTTCAGGATTGGCCAATGCAACACGTAAAAACTCATCCATGATGTGGCGTGTTTCAACAGGGTTTGATTTCAAGAAATTTCTGCGTGCCGGAATATTGTAAAAGAGATTTTTTATGGTAAAGCTTGTACCAGTATTTCCTGCAAACGACTCCTGTTTTTTTACTTCCGAAGCCTCAATCAAAATTAATGTTCCAACGCTGTCTTCCTCTCGTTTTGTTTTCATTTCAACCTGCGCAACAGATGCAATGGAGGCCAACGCCTCGCCCCTAAATCCCATCGTTTTTACATTGTAAATATCTTCAGCAGCAGCAATTTTAGATGTGGCGTGGCGCTCCCAACACATGCGCGCATCGCTGGGCGACATTCCTTTTCCATTATCAATTACCTGGATAAAGGTTTTACCACCTTCTTTAATGACTAATGTTATATCTGTGCTGCCGGCATCAATCGCGTTTTCAAGTAATTCTTTGACAACTGATGCGGGTCGTTGGATAACTTCTCCCGCAGCAATTTGATTAGCCACATGGTCGGGTAACAGTTTTATTATATCGCTCATAACTTCCTTTGCAGGTTGCAAGGTAAGCATTCTAAAAGGGCTGAAAAACAGTGTTGATAAACTTCCGCGCCATCCTTCATTTTTGTTGTAATTGTTGCTCATACGCTGCCATATCTGGGTAAACGCAACTTTAAGAGAGGTGGGTATTTTAGTATTATTGTTGATATTTCAACGCCTGTTGATGATACAAAACCAATAGAAATGAGCGTATTTTTGCAAATACAGTTCATGGAAAGAAAGCAGCTTAAGTTTATTTATATTCTCATATCATTTGCTTGTATCAGCTTTAATGCTCTTGCACAGTCGGATGCAATAAATTGGCGAAAATCAAACAATTGGGTTGATTCAGTTTATGAAACGCTTTCGGAAGATGAGCGCATTGCTCAACTCATTATGATTGCCGCTTTTTCCAACAGAGATTCTACCCATATTAAGGAAGTGGAATGTGCTGTGCGCGAGCAAAAGGTTGGCGGACTTATTTTTTTCAAAGGCAATCCAACCAAACAAGCCGCGTTAACCAATTATTTTCAATCGCAAACCAAGGTTCCACTGTTAATTGGAATTGATGGAGAGTGGGGTATTGGAATGCGTTTGGATAGTGTGCTTACATTTCCGCGACAGATGGTATTAGGTGGAGCGCAGAATGAAGATGCAGCATACCAGATGGGAATTGCTGTTGGAAATCAGTGTAGGCGAATGGGCATTCATGTAAATTTTGCCCCTGATGTTGATGTAAATAACAATCCTAGAAATCCGGTAATAAACGACCGATCCTTTGGTGAAAATAAATATTGGGTGGCCAAGCTAGGTGCGCAATATGCTAAGGGAATGCAAAACCAACATGTGATGGCTTGTGCCAAACATTTCCCAGGGCATGGAGATACTGAAACCGATTCGCATTTTAGCTTGCCAGTTGTGAAGGGCGATCGCAAACGCTTAGATTCTCTTGAATTGTATCCATTTAGGGAGCTGATTAAAAATGATGTAATGTGTGTGATGACTGCGCACCTTAATGTTCCTGCTCTGGATTCAACAGCAAATACACCTTCATCATTATCTAAAACCATTGTTACCAATCTACTCAAAGATGAAATGGGCTTCGAAGGTATTGTGGTTACCGATGCATTAAATATGAAAGGTGTAACGGATTATTACAAACCTGGAGAAATTACTGCAAAAGCATTTGCTGCCGGTAATGATTTAATGGAATTTGTGGAAGATGTTTCGGCATCTATTAGCATGATTAAACAATATTTAAACGATAGCATCATCCCTCGGTCACAACTTGAAAAAAGCTGTAAAAAGATATTGATGGCTAAATATTGGGCAGGTCTAAATAACTATCAACCTATTAATTTGAACAGTTTAACGGAGGACTTAAATTGTTGCAACACGTATTTATCTATCAAAAAAATAATTAAACAAGCCATTGTTGTTGTAAAAAACGATGATAATATTATTCCGATCGCTAATCCTGAATTATACAAACAGGCAATCGTAGCTGTTGGATCCAACCAATTAACAGCTTTTCAAGAAATGAGTATGAACTATGTTAAAGCTGATTACTTTAGCATTGATAAAGCCGATACCCCAGCATCATGGGACACACTTTTTACTACCTTAAAACAATACAACTTAGTAGTGTTGAGCTTGCATAACACTAGTAGGTTTGTTGCCAAAAAACTTGGACTCTCCCCACTTCAAATTGACTTTGTGAATAAAGTTTTGGCGTTGGATAAGAAGGTAATATTGGTGTGCAATGGTAATCCATACATACTTGAACAGTTTAAAACCGCACGCAATATTATTTTATCTTATGAAGATTTAGAACAATACAATCAACTTGCTGCACAAGTTTTGTATGGCGCAATAGGTGCTAAAGGCAAACTCCCAGTAACAGTAAATACAACATTTCCTTTGGGTATGGGAAAATTTACCGAATCACTCGACCGGATGGAGTATATCTATCCAGAAGAAATGAACATCGATCATTTTCCATTTCAATGGATAGATACAATTGTTATAGATGCGATAACGAAAAAAGCGATGCCTGGCGCACAAGTTTTAGTAGTAAAGGATGGAAAGGTTATTTATCAAAAGTCATTTGGATTTCACACTTATGATAGTGTAATGCCCGTAAAAAATTATCATCTCTATGATGTGGCATCGCTTACCAAAATACTGGCTACTACGGTAGGAATAATGCATTTATTTGATGCACACAAAATAAAGTTGGAAGCAACTTTGGGCGATTATTTGCCTGAGCTAAGAGGAAGTAATAAAGGACGGTTAACCATTCATGATGTGCTGTTGCATCAAGCGGGTTTAACACCATTTATTCCGATTTACAAACGAACATTGCTTGATGGCAAGCCTAGCAATCTCATTTATGCCGAAACACAAGATTCTGACTATACTATCCAAGTTGCGCAAAATCTTTTTATGCATAAAGATTACGAACCAATGTTATGGAAACAAATCATTCAATCAGATGTAAAACCAGCAGGAGAGTATGTGTATTCCGACTTAGGATTTATGCTTTTGCGAAAGGTTATCGAGCACCAATGTGGAATGCCGTTTGAGCAGTATTTGCAAAAAAATATTTACAGCCCGCTTAATTTGGCTAACCTTACATTTAATCCATTGCAAAAGGGAATAAACCCCGATTGGATTGTTCCTACCGAAGATGATACTTTTTTTAGATGGCAACTGTTGGATGGTTACGTGCATGACCAAACCGCAGCCATGTTGGGTGGAGTGAGCGGACATGCAGGGATATTTGCTAGTGCCAATGATGTGGCTATAATTATGCAAATGCTTGCCAACGGAGGAGACTATGGAGGCAAACGAATATTAAAAGAATCAACAGTTAATATGTTTACCAAAAAACAGGTAAAAGCGAATCGAAGAGGCCTTGGTTTTGATAAGCCCGAAACAGATTTTAGAAAAGCATCCCCGGTGAGTAAGTTGGTTTCTCCTCAAGCATTCGGTCATACAGGTTTTACCGGAACATCCGCTTGGGTAGATCCGAAACATAAATTGGTATACGTGTTTCTGAGCAACAGGGTACATCCTTCAGCTGAAAACAAAAAGCTGGTAGAAATGAATGTACGCACTCGCATCCAGGATGTTATTTACGATGCTATTAATGAGAAATGAGTAGTGTATCGTTAACGTCATCTTTGTGATTTTAGATTAACTTTGTGCGTTAGTTGTAAATTAGTTAAACGATACTTCCAGTATTTTAGAACATATCTTCATTGATATGGTATTACCAATAGAAAGAATCAACATGAAAATAGGAATTGTTTGTTATCCCACATATGGAGGAAGCGGTGTAGTAGCTACTGAGCTTGGAAAAGCATTGTCAATGCGCGGACATCAGGTTCATTTTATTTCATATAAACAACCTGCACGCCTTGATTTTTTTACAGGTAACATCTTCTTTCACGAGGTATATGTTTCTCATTATCCCCTATTTGATTTTCCGCCTTATGAAACTGCATTAACAAGCAGATTGGTGGATGTGGTTAAGTTTGAAAAACTGGATGTATTGCATGTACATTATGCCATTCCACATGCTTCGGCAGCCGTTATGGCAAAACATATTTTGGCAACTGAAGGAATTCAAATTCCTATTGTAACTACGCTACATGGAACAGATATTACATTGGTTGGGAAGGATAAATCGTTTGAACCGGTAGTGAGTTACTCGTTAAACCAATCCAACGGAGTTACGGCTGTTTCAGCCTCGTTAAAACAAGATACATACGATCACTTTAAAGTAACACGCGATATTGCCATTATTCCAAACTTTATTGATTTTGATCGTTTTAGCAAACAGGCCAAAGAGCATTTTAAAATGGCGGTTTCACCCAATGGAGAAAAGATTATTATTCATACATCTAACTTTAGAAAAGTAAAACGGGTAGAAGATGTGGTACGTGTGTTCGGCAAAATACGTGAGCAGATGGACGCAAAATTATTGCTGGTTGGAGATGGTCCGGAAAGACAAAATATTGAGCAACTGTGTCGTGATTTAAAACTCTGTGATGGCATTAGTTTCCTTGGAAAACAAGATGCTGTTGAAGAAGTATTGTCTATAGGAGATTTGTTCTTGATGCCTTCTGAAACGGAGAGTTTTGGTTTGGCAGCTTTAGAAGCAATGGCTTGCGAAGTTCCAGTTGTATCCAGCAATGCAGGTGGAATTCCTGAGTTAAACATTGATGGAAAAACCGGTTTTATGTGCAATGTTGGAGATGTTGATGCAATGGCCGAAAAAGCATTGTATATTTTGAGTGATGACCAACGCTTAAAAATGTTCAAACATAATGCTCGTCAACGTGCACACGATTTTCACATAGATAAAATTGTGCCTCAATACGAAAATATGTACGAGGAAGTTATTGCCAAGATGCTCGCATCTGTTTAGTTTATTGAGTATGTTTGTTTGCACACAGACATGAAATTTTTATCGTCAACTTATTTTTTTAGTCTATCGCTTTTACTGCAAATCGTTCTGTGGTTTGTGGTAAAAGATGATCCTTTTTTCGGAGATTCAATTGCTTCCACCTCTCAAGCAGCTAGTCATATTTATGCGCATCAATTATCAACGATATTTTACCCTGCTTATGCCGATCCCGGGCATCCAACATTATATGCCTACGGATTAGCAGTATGTTGGGTATTGTTTGGTAAAACACTAGCCATTGCCCATTTATACAGCTGTTTATGGGCTGTTGCGTTGCTTGTAGCTTTTCGCAAAGTGGCTTCTTGTTTGTTATCAAAAACAGAAACCAACGTAGCAACCGTTTTGGTAATGCTGTTTCCAACGTATCTTGCTCAAAGTGCAATGATGTTAAACACTGTTGCGCTGGTGACGTTTTTTCTCTTAGCTGTTTATGGTGTATTCAAACAGAACCGAATCACTATTCTTATTGCGGCATCCTTGATGTGTGTTACCCATTTGCAATCGGCTTTTCTTCTATTATCACTTGCTTGTTTTGATATGGTGTATTCGTTATCTGCCAGTAATTATGCCTCTATATTAAGATGGTTAAAACAAAAGACTTGGGTGTATGCAATTCCAGCAATGCTGTTTGGTTCATGGCTTATCATTCATCAACAACATACAGGTTGGTTATTGGTCTCACCTCAATATAACGATGCAAACGAACTAAATGGAGTGAGTGAATACATCAAGGCGTTGTTATTGATGTGCTGGAGATTGGTTGATTATGGAATGTTACCCTTTTATATGATTATCGGCTGGTTGGTTTTCAAACAACAGCAAAGCAGAAGAGCTTTCATTCAACTAGCGGCACTCATAATACCCTGCTGTTTAGCTATGGCTATTTTTTTAAACCACACCATCGGACATCGTTATTTTATGGCTTTTGGTATGCTTGTAATATTATATTGTGTTTACCTTACAAAGTATCTGCAACCATTGCCAAGAGTTATTGTATACACTGCTTTGGCGCTATCATTATTTGCAGGAAATTTCCTTTTCTATCCGGGCAAAAATTTGGGCGATGCAACGCTCGGGTATCGATCTTATTTTTCATTAATCACCAAAGCACGTTCGGCTGCTTTGGGGTCTAGTTATAGTCATGCGCCTATTGCTAATGATGATAGTTTAACGTATTTACACAGCACACCGTTTAAACCCATATTGCGTATCAACGAATTTATGTTAGATACATTACCTGTTGTGATTCAATCAAACGTAAATGCCGAGTTTACCGTTGAAGATAAAAAGTTGCTGGCCACTTGGTATGGAACATCTTTTGAGCAAGGTGCTGTTTACATTAATGTATTTACAAATCCAAAATACAATGGCAAACCTCAAGGTTGGAAAGTTCGCAAACCGTCAATGATGGAGCAATGGATGATGGATGTGAAGAAAAAATTTGGTAGGTAAGTATTACAATAACTTCTGATAGGCTTTCATCCACCTGTCGGGTATTTCATCGTTTAAAGCAGCCTGATAATCGCTGTAAGAGCATGGGACCATAAATATTCCTTTATGCTGACTTCTTTCTTTAGGATAAGGAATTTCCATCCACCATCGGTCTGTTGAGGTATTCTTATAAAATATAATTTGGTAATCGCCATTTTGAAAAGTTGTTCGGTAAATCATGTAGTCTTTACTTTCTGTTGTTGGATAATCATGTTTACGAGCATACACACCATCAATAAAATACCACATCATTTGTGAAACTAATTTTGCACTTCTTCCATCAATATCGTTGGTGGCTTTTAAATCGTAAAAGCCTATTGTGCTTAAATCGTTTCCCATACCTGCATAACGCGATAGCTGACATATTTCTTCTCCAAAAAAACCATTGGGATTGGCATCAACCGATGCGGGACAATCGGCAGCACGTATGCTATTCAAGCTCATTACCAACATATCGGCATTGCGCATCAAGGGTTCTGTTTCTTGTATCTTGCTACGAATATTTCCTAAACGCATCAAGTCAAAATTCATTTTTTCAAATGAGTCTAAACTTTCTTGTTCAATAAAATAGTTTTGATTGCCCATATGTACAATATTAAATAAGTAGTTTGGCTGATGAGCAATCATCTTGTATAAAAAGCCTGTTTGTTCATGGTCGGTTTCATGCTGTTTTAAATCAATTTTGGCATCTACAACAACAGCATTTATTGCGTGTTTAAGGCCTTGATAAGAAGTATACTGAGCATATGCCAATTCTTGCGTTCCTCCCAAAATCAGCGCAATAATGTTTCGTTCATGTAAATATTGCAATACAGCATTGAGTGCAAACAATGTATCACTTATTGACTCTCCCGGTTCAATATTGCCTAAATCGGCAATGCGTACTTCATATTTGGGCTGAACCAATGTATAAAAGTGTTTACGTATATCGTTTGGTGCTAGTGCACATCCGTTATCATTGGGTTTAATCCGATCTTCTTTAACTCCAATGATGGCTATTTTTACATCGGTTAAATCGGGCAAGTGTTTTATGTAGATATCAGATACGTTCACAAGTGTTTTAGGTGAACTATCATTGATATTGTTAAATATTGATTCGGGCAATGGGCTTAAAAAATCGGTTAGCTGCATAGTTTTGTTTATACTTACTACAAAATAGCCTATTTTAGCGCGGCATTAAATAAACATTTCCACATCGTGATTGCAGTAAGTGGAGCAAGTGGTTTTCTTGGCTCATACGTTGTTTGTACATTGCTCGAAAAAGGCAATACCATTCGTGCTTTTAGGCGCAGCACATCTGCTATGAGTGAGTTCGAAAATATATTCAACTATTATTTCTCGCAATATTCCGATACACAACGTCTACGTTTTCGTCAGCAACTTCAATGGACTATTGCAGATATAAATGATATTCCAAGTTTGGAAGAGGCCTTAACAGATGTTGAAGAGGTATATCATTGTGCTGCAATAGTATCGTTTATGCAAAAAGAGAGAGACTCCATGATGCATTGTAATGTTGAAGGAACTGCTAATATGGTTAATATTTCTTTGCTTAAAGGAGTGAAAAAATTCTGCCATGTAAGTTCAATAGCAGCTTTAGGTAGAGTAAAATCAGGTGAGTTAATTTCTGAGGATACAAAGTGGAGTAATTCTAAACACAACAGCAATTATGCCATTAGTAAATATAAGGCTGAGATGGAAGTTTGGCGAGGTGCAGAGGAAGGTTTACAAGTTGTGATTGTCAATCCGGGTGTGATTCTTGGGGTGGGAGATTGGCATAAAGGATCGTGTAAGTTGTTTCAATTGGTGTGGAACGGTATGCCATTTTACACCGATGGCGTAAATGGATATGTTGATGTGAGAGATGTTGCATGTGCAATGGTTATGTTAATGAAACAATCTATTTTTAATAAACGTTTTGTTTTGGTGGGTAAAAACGTAAACATGCATTGGTTTTTAAATTCGGTTGCGGGCTATTTAGGTAAGAAGAAACCTACTATAAAAGTGAATAAACTGTTGTCTCAATTAGCTTGGATAGCCGATGGGATTAAAGGGAAGCTCACAGGAAAAGCACCATCTCTTACCAAGGAAACAGCTCGTGCTTCTATGAATCAATTTTATTACAGCGCAGAAAAAATTGAAAAGGAATGTTCGTTTACATTCACACCCATGGAGCAAACACTTCAACAAACGTGTGAGCAATTTTTAAAAAGCCACTCAGAAAAAACTTCGATTAGTTAAAACCTACCTTAGAAACGAATAAATCTAACACATTCCAAAACTAATATTAACCCAATAACCAATTAACTTAAACCACAATGAAACGTTTTTTATTCATCCTCTCTGCTTCCGCACTATTCATAGCATCTTGTAATAAGTCAAATCAACCTGCGAACCAATCTTCACAAACAGATGTGTACCAAAAATTGTATGCCAAAAGCATCAAGTTAAAAGATATGCATACTGCCATTTATGCCATCCAAATGGTGTTGATGACAGACAGTGCAAATAGCTTGCGAGATTCATTGCCTGAGTTGTATGGAGCAGTAAATAATATCGAAGCATGTATGCAAACCAACGAGGAGACCTTGAAGCGTTATCCTAACGATGAAAAATTTAAGAACATCAAAGTGTTATGCTTGCAACAAATTGGGGATATGGATGGGCAGTTTTTATTGCTTGAAGATTTGTATAAAACCACTAAAAAGCCACAATACATTGCACAAATGGCTTCTTTGCAATTAGCAGCCGGACAAACAAAACAAGCTGTTGAAACAATTGATTTTATTATTAGTGAGTTTAAAAATAATAAAACCGATAGCTTAGATATTTTTATTGACGAGAACAATAAACAAAAGGTGCCAGTGGTTGCCGCTGCTTATAATATGAAGGGTTATGTATACATGCAAAAGAAGGATATCAATAATGCAAAAGAAATGTATTTTAAAGCACTCGAAATCTATCCCGAATTTGTAATGCCTAAGCGTAACCTCGAAGCCATTTTTGCACGTAAATACTAAATAATCTTCCGTTAAACGAGGAGTAATATGTTGGGAAAGTACAATCATGTGGATGAATACATGCAACACCTTCCATCATGGATGCAGCCTGTTTTTAACCAAGTGCGAATGTTGTTGCTCACTTTTCCAGAAGTAACAGAAAAGATACGTTACAATACACCTTTTTATGATTGTAACGGAAAGATGATGATTTACTTTACCGTGTTTCAAAAAACGAAACTTGTTTTGGGTTTTTGCAACGGATATTTACTGACGGATGATGTGGGTATTCTTCTGCATAATCAAAAACAAAAATACATTCGTCATTGGGAGTTTATGCATGGAGCGTTTATTCAAGATGAGCTTTTGGTTCAGTATATTCAACAAGCTATTAACGTAAGTATACATTTACAGCAAACGAAACATGAACGTAAGACCCGCTAAACCCGATGATGTAGAGCTGTTGGCTCAAATTGGCGCATCAACTTTTTATGAAACCTTTCGCCCACATAATACGGAGGAAGATATGCAGGCATACATCCACAAATCATACAACGTACCTTTAATTGAACAAAACCTTCACAATGAAAATATTCATTATGCATTGGCTATTGATAAACGAGTTGTGATTGGGTATATTAAATTGTTGTTGGGTTCGGCACATCCTAAGTTAACTGGCAAAACAATAGAGCTCGAAAAAATTTATGTTCAACAATCCTTTCACGGAAGTGGTGCAGGAGTTAAACTGATGCAATATGCAATTGACTACTCACGTACCGTTCATTTTGAAACGTTATTTTTAGGCGTGTGGAAAGAAAACGAAAGGGCGGTAAATTTTTACCGTAAAACGGGTTTTGAGGTATTTGATACCCGATTGTTTCAATTGGGCTCACGCATGTGCGAGGATTATATGATGAAATTGGGTGTGTAAATCCCAATGGTGATTTTTCTTCCGTAATTCATCTAAAGGCTCATTTCAGGAGGTGGTTGCTATTTATCAAATAGTGTATCAACAGAGATATAATTCATATTATGCATGCTATCACTGTATAAAATGAATGGACTTGGTGTTGTTATTATGTTAGGCATTATTCCCAAATGCTGTTTTTTTAAAATTGTGTCATCAGTTTTATAATAATATATTTCTTTGGGGTTAATCGCCTTTTTTATGCGCTTTTCATGTGATAATAGTTGAACTAGATTTTCATTGTATTCTAATACTACATATTTCGAATACCTAGGATATTGAGTATTAATAAAGGTATATGCTTTTGCTACGCATGGTTGACAAATTCTTTGATTCTGAATCAATACAATTGATTTTTTTAGAAATAGTTTGTTGATATCTATCGTATCGCCTCTTAAATTAAATATTTGGGTGCTTGCTATTTTGGTATTTGAATTTGCTCCAATATTTAATTTTTGGGCTTCCAGATATTTATGATTAAATTTTAATACATACATACTATAGCGATTGCTTCCCTTTATTTTATTACCCTTTACATATTGGTTTTTACTAATATATAACAGTGAGTTTGTTGCTTCATTGAAAATAACAAATGGATTATTATAAGTTAAATTAGGAATTACTACATCTATAGAATTACTGTTAGTGTAGTCTTTATATTCATCACTAAGTAATTTATAATTTGCTGCATCATAGTAAAGCAAACGCCTATGGGTAAAATTTTTAGAATATTTAGGTTTGAGAACTACGCAAAGGATATCTTGATTTAACATAAACATAGACTCAATGCGTTCTATCGAATAATCTATTTCTTTAGCTTTTTTGATAAAATCCTTTTTGAATTTCACTGCCTTTTTTAAGCTATCTATTGTTGAGTATTCTTCCGAATAATCGGCTTGTACTGGGACAACAAAAGTGTCAATAAGGTTCAATCTATTGTCCGATATTCTGATTAACTTTTCGACAGGATATGCCTTGTATATTTTCGTATTAGTTGCTGCAAATAAATTATTTACTAAATTGGTTAGATAGATTCCATTGAACGTTTCGTGCGTTATTGTATCGAATTTACGTTGTGAAAAATTATAAATACTGGTTATTGTTGGCATTGAATCATCTAGAGGGTGATAATCATAATTTTTATAGAAGAGAACTCTGTTTTCATCTAATTGGTGGATTTTGCCCTCGTATTGTTGAAAGTCTTTTATGATGTCAATTTGCTTATAGGTTTGTGCATCAATTTTGGTAAATATGTATAGTGCGCTTGAATAGATATTGGAATGAATACGCTCAAATTCGTTTACTTTAATAAAAATCACTTCTTTACTGTTATTATGCACGGTATTGTCAATATCTACATATTCGAATATGGCGGAGTCGGCAATGAACCTAGCCTTACTTTTTTTTCCGGTAACTATATCGTAGCTTAGATAGGAGGCGATATAGTTGCTATTGTATTTTTTACTCTCCACTCTTGATAACAATAACAATTTATTGTCTGCAAGAATAAATTTTGTAGCGTGATCACCTAAAGCATCTTCTTTTATCGGTAATTTTTGTTTTAACAAAGTTGTATAAATCTGAGCTTTACCTGTAAAAGCTACAATCAGCATCACAAATAGTGATGCTGATTGTAAGAATGAATGAATTATTGAGTTGTTCATAAACTCTTATAATTCATAATCGGGGTGGTCTTCAGCAATTGTATAATTTAGTGTTCCGTTAGCTTCATTATACAACCAGAAAAACCATAAGTTTGTGCCTGATAACTTTCCAGTTCCTGAATAGGAGCCATTACTCAGTTGATTTTCAACAAATGTGTCGATAGCTTCTAGTTCATCTAAAGTGGCAATAGAAAATCCCTGACCCCATGTGCAACTTTCTCTTCCGGGATTTTTACATTTGAGTGTATGGTCAGCTCCATCATGTGTTTCTGTTATATCACGATAGCCATTTTGCCCACCATTGCTCTTGGTCACTTTTTGTTTTGCCTGTGATATTAGGGCAAAAGACATGAGAATTACAGAGAATACTAGTCCGATATTTTTCATTTTAATTTGCGGTTTATAAATCAAAACCTGCCGAAAACTTTAGGTTAAAATAATAAAATATAAATTGATTTACCAACTAACCTTGTGCGCAATGGGGTATGTGGCAAATGGTATTACAAGGTTCTTACTTATACATTATCAATACAATAGAAGAAATTCTATTGCCTTAATTAAAATAGAATAAGTTCTATTGCGTTTAAATGGTAATAATCGTAATTATGTAGTACCATTATGAAATCAATTACCATTATTGACGACAACAACGTTGATTGTCTTCTTTTAAAATCCTGGTTTAACCAAAATAATAACTTCAAAGTAATACATCAGTACCACAGTGGCATTGACGCCATAAAGGATTCTGAATTATTACAATCTGAATATTGCATAATAGATGTTGGTATGCCATTGTTAAATGGTATTGATACTTCTATTCTTCTATTACAAAAAGGCTATAAGGGGAAAATATTATTGGTAAGTCATGCTTATTCTCATGAGTATATGATCAAAGCTAAAAAAGCTGGCGTTCACGGTTATTGTATGAAAGATCGAGATGTAATTTTGAATTGCATAGTGAGAATGGAAACAGAAGCTTTTTGCTTTGATGAAATAGCTTATAAAGATTGGAAGAAATTTACTGAGAAACACAACTTATTAATAAGTTAAAAACTAAAATTAAGCTTATAATACAAGGTATTACCTTTTCTTTTTTGTTTGTTCTCATCTGCTGGTAAATATAAAAAGTCTTTAGAGCAAAAGGCTAGATACTGCTTGTCGATATAATTGGGAGGAATATAGAATTCTTTTTGTTGGGCAAAATCTTCGCTAATTATTACGAGGGAAAATGGACAATCGTAATATTCATTGATTGTGCCATCATTCTCTATTGGCCTGCTCGGGTGTTTAATGAAAAGATATATCAAATGTTACGAAGGATTATAGAAAAAGAGACTAATTCTAGATTGAGTTATTTCATAGTTATTAAGGTATTTATAATCAAATAGGCTATCATATTTCACAGGAATATTGGCTTTAAAGTAATTTGATTTTATTTTAAGTGCAGTTCTTTTCTTCGTTAGAAGATTGTATTTGTAAATTGAATCTACATAGTTAAATGAATATATAACGTCATAATTTTTAGTTAAACTTCCTTGATAAAATGAATAGTAATCTTGTTTTTGAAAAGATAATGGATAAGGGTTGAAGCTTGAGATTAGTTTTGGTTTTGAAGTTGTAATGTCAACAAGAATTTTATAACCATAACGATAGAATTCTTGTGGAGGTGTTGAGAAACTGTTTCTTTCTCTAGCGCTCGATAAATCAATGAATATAGTGTCTGATGATACTGACAAATTTGTTGGACCAAGGTTTGCACAAAATGAGAAAGTATCAATCGTTTTCACAATTGGATTTAAATCCCACTCTTTAACTACTTTATCTTTGACCACTAAATAAATAAAATTTGTTGTGGTAACGATATAGATAGAGTCTTTAGTTTTTATAAAGTAATCTGCTAGAATAGCGGTGTATTTTTTCAGAGATAAAGTTTCACTTATAATGGGATGTTTCAAACTAAACAGGGTTAATTTACCGGAGTTCGAATTATATTATTCAAGCTGTTCATTTGTTTTATAATTCGAGTTTATACCATTAAACACATTGTCTGATAACTTAAAAGGTAAAAAAACAGAATCAATAATAAGCTCGTCAAGCTTGGCTTCATTTTGATTCTTATTTGAACATCCAAAGCATAAAATTATAAACAACAGCCAAAGGCTGTTGTTTATATAATGATTATTCAACATGATATGGTATAGCTAATTCGAAATCACTTGAAGAAAGTTGATCTTGTGTGCATAAGAAATACATGTAGACAGAGTTATCATAGGATTCTTTTCTAAATGTATAGTTACCAGAAAGAATCTTTTCTTTGTACGACTCCATGTAAGGCTCATTCCAATTAGGTAATAATGTAAGAGCGGTCTCATCATCTCCGAAAAGCTCGGCAATGGTTTTATTTTTAATTACCATGTCTAAATTATTCAGTATTCCTATGTACACTATAAAAATTCTTTGGGATAATCTGCCAATTTTATCATATTTCTTGCGTTATATTCCGTGACAGAATCAGAATTTACTATACTCAAGAATATTTTTGAAATACCAATTACTTTAACAGGTGAATTTGTGGAGTCAATGAAGAGTATTTTTTTTAACAACATTGGGTTAAAATCTGATGTATCCATTTTATTCGTACCGAAAAATATGATATTGAAATTTAGTGTATCATAAAAGTACTGTGGAGGATTTTTCTTTATGTCTGAAAGACAAGGGCAACCTTTTATTGGTATGAAAATAGTACTTTTTGTTGGGGTAAACAAAAGATTGTGCTTCTCATAATATCGTAATATCCGGGACTTATGTTCGAATTGACATGATTTGAGTGCAACAATCAAAATACTTAATAAAAATAACTTTTTATAAATCATCATATTCATATACGTTGTATTTGCCAGAGTTATTATTTCTGATGTAAAATAGATTATCACTTGTGAAGCAATCGGTATAGCTCAAACTATCATAGTTTAAATTGATTCTTGTGTTTATTCGATTTTTCATATCGTAGTAGTATAATCCCCATTTTTTTTCAGATGCGTCTCTAAATTCTTTCTCATCATCAAGTAATTCTGTTGGTTCAAGAACTATAAGAATTAAGTTGTTTTTTTGGGTTTCAAATACCTTGTATATGTATGGATTCTTCATGAAGTACTCATTTAAATATTCAGGATTTGCCCTGAATTTACTAAGGCTAAACTCATCCTGGGTACTGAATAGTTTTGTTTCAAGACTGATTGTTTCCAGTCGATTACCGGAATAAATAAATAACGAATCCAAGAATGGAGCAGTGAAAATAATTTCTTTATCATTGATTATGTATGATTTGAAAATTCTAGAGTAAATAGAATAGAAAGGACTTTTATAAGATTTGGGGTAAATAACATCAGTTATTGGTAACAATTCTTGTGATCTTAAGTCCAAAGTCAAAATAGGTGGAATCCGCTCAAATCTGATACTGTCACGACTTAAATCTTCTCCAAGCCAGTTTATATATGCATTTATAAATAGTTTGTTTTTCTTGTATACTATTGGCGTTTCTTTGAAATTGAAGATTGTGCATTCGTTGATTAAATCATGGGTATTAATTTTGTTAATATCACTAATAATTTCATTATGGCTATCCACGATGAAAACTCTCAACTTAGGTGTATTTGAAATCAAGAACGTACTGTCAGCATTATGGTATAGAAAGGAGTTTATTGAAATTGAATCTAAGTTTTCGAAAGATCTCTTTTCGAGTAATTCACCATTATTAAGTGAGAAGGAAAGTAAATTTTTTTTGTGTAAAACAATCAATTTATCGCCAGAAATTTGGTAATACTCGAATGCAGTTTTCTGTAAAATATCTGAAAATCTGAAGGAAATAGTCTTGATTTGTATGAATTCAACCCCTTGTTTTTGTTTACAAGAGGTTGAATACAAAAGTAAAATTGATATCAGTATTACGCTACTAGTCTTCATATGTAGGACAGTCTGTTGGTGAACTTGCCTCTGGGTATAAAATTAGGTATTTAGAATTTTGCCATTTAGACAATCGTAGTTGTTCCAGCAAGGAGGTCCTCAAGGGCCTGGCCATCAATATGTGGTAATAACTTTCTACCATTGGCATTTGGAGCAAAAAAATCAGCTACAGTATTTAATTCTATATGTTGATCTAATTCTTCATACCAGTTATCAATATCAGATTGATTATCGGTTGTGTAGACAAGTATTTCACCTGGCTTGAGACCATCTGTAGTTCCATTGATGATTATATCACCGATACAGTTGCCTCGTAGGTCTATGCAGCACAAGCATGTTGGCCCGAAATATTTATACCTTGGTCCATTTGTGGAGTATAGTTGTGCTGTTTGTGATAATGTTCCGTTTTGAGGTAAACTTCCTTTCAATGGTGTGTTTGTGACAGCTTTACCCTGCTCAACTGATTCTGAATTGTCTTTTTTACAAGCAACAATCAGAGAACTCAGAAGTACGAGTGCTAAAATGGCGTTGTTTAACAAATTTGATTTTTTCATTTTAATTTGCGGTTTATAAATCAAAACCTGCCGAAAACTTTAGGTTAAAATAATAAAATATAAATTGATTTACCAACTAACCTTGTGCGCAATGGGGTATGTGGCAAATGGTATTACAAGGTTCTTACTCATACATTATCAATACAATAGAAGAAATTCTATTGCCTTAATTAAAATAGAATAAGTTCTATTGCGTTTAAATGGTAATAATCGTAATTATGTAGTACCATTATGAAATCAATTACCATTATTGACGACAACAACGTTGATTGTCTTCTTTTAAAATCCTGGTTTAACCAAAATAATAACTTCAAAGTAATACATCAGTACCACAGTGGCATTGACGCCATAAAGGATTCTGAATTATTACAATCTGAATATTGCATAATAGATGTTGGTATGCCATTGTTAAATGGTATTGATACTTCTATTCTTCTATTACAAAAAGGCTATAAGGGGAAAATATTATTGGTAAGTCATGCTTATTCTCATGAGTATATGATCAAAGCTAAAAAAGCTTGCGTTCACGGTTATTGTATGAAAGATCGAGATGTAATTTTGAATTGCATAGTGAGAATGGAAACAGAAGCTTTTTGCTTTGATGAAATAGCTTATAAAGATTGGAAGAAATTTACTGAGAAACACAACTTACAAAAGGAGGACGCGGATTATAAAGTGGTGTTGTTAAACCCTCACCACAGGAAGATTTTGCTTTATAGTTGCAAAGGTTTTAGTACAGGGGAAATTAGTGAATTTATGGGATTGAAAAAGCATACTGTTGAGCAATATCGTGCAGCTATGTTACAACTGCTTGGATTTAGTACACTTGCACAAGCTATTGCTTGGGCTATTGCTAGCCATATTATCAATCATAGCGAAGTTTTTACCCCCCCCCTCAAAACAAATGCCAAGTAGGTTGCTTTAGTAACAATAAATTTTAGTTCGCTACTCACAATATTTTTTCAAATACGGAAGCGCATCAAGCAGGCCAAATTCAATTGCTTTTCCTAAGTCATCGCAGGCAGTTTTTTTATTGCCAATATCTTGTTCAATTTTAGATAGAGCCCTGTTTAAATAAGCAAGTTCAAAGGTTGGTTTTAAGGTAATTGCCGTATCAAAATTAGCTGTAGCAATCTTGTAATTTTTGAGTTGGTAATATACCCTACCTCTGTTGTAATAAGCCGCGGCATCAGTAGGTTTCAAAGCAATACATTTGTTAAACATATCAAGTGCTTCCTTATTTCGCTTGAGTGAAGTTAACGCCATACCTCTGTATAAAAGTAAATGATGGTTGCTTCCACTTCGATTATATTTTAATGCCGAATCCAAGTCGAGCAAGGCTAACGAAAACTCATTTTGTTCCAAGTATATAAATCCTCTGTTGCTATATGCTTCAGCATGTTCAGGTTTACACTTTATAGCTAACGAATAGCTTTTGCAGGCTTCACCATACTTTTTCATGTGTTGCTCAATATTACCAAGATTATAGTTATACAAGGCATTTGAAGTATCTAAATAACAAGCTTCAATTAAATCTAACCTAGCCGGTTTGTAATCCTTGTTCATAAAATGGCAATAGGCTCGTAACGCATAGGCAGCAGCATTTTTTCGGTCTCTTCTGATGCACACATCTAGTTCATCAATAGCCATAATATATTGCTTAAGTTCGGCATAGGCTCGTGCTTTTAATATATGTGTTTTGCTTTGCTCAAAATGCGTTTTAAGCTGTTCATCACAAGCAGTTAAACAATCGTTGTATTTGCCCGATTGAAAAAGGGAATCGGCAATTAAAAGGTAATGTGTTGGTTGAGCAAACATTGCCAGAGGCAAACACAAAAGGAAGGAAAAGAGGTATTTCACGATGCCAATCTAATCATTTTGAATTAGCCTTGCAACGGTAATGAGAAGAAGAAAGTTGTACCCTTATTTTTGGTGCTTTCTACCCAAATATTTCCGCCATTTCGGGTAATAAAATCTTTACATAAAATGAGTCCTAATCCTGTTCCTTTTTCATTAGCAGTACCTTTGGTTGTTGGATGTAAATGCTGGTTGAAAAGTTTTTCCATATTCTCTAAACTCATCCCTACTCCATTATCTTGTATGGCAATTATTCTGTTGTTGTTTTCGGTGGTTGAATGAACACTCACTAATCCATTCTCGCCAGTAAATTTGATAGCATTGGTAATTAAGTTTCGCATCACCAAATTAATCATATCAATATCCCCAAAAGCAACGGCATCTTCGGTCACATTGTTTTGAAGTGTAATGTTTTTTTGATGAGCTGCACCACTCAGTAAGTTGATATTTTCCTGCACGAGTGTGTGCATGTGTAATTTTTGTATATCAATGGGTACGCCTTTAATTTGAGTAGATGCCCACACAAGCAGATTTTCAAGAAGATCTATGGTGTTTTCTACCGAACCGGATATTTGTTTGGTAATTTCACCATTATCTTGTGGTACATAATCCTTATTACTAATAAGGTCGAAATACAATTTCATCGTTGTTAAATTATTTCTCAAATCATGCGATATGATGGAAAAAAATCGATCTTTAACAGTATTTAACTGATCTAGCTTTTCTTTTTGTTCAAGTATGTTTGCATTCTTTTCTATTAATTCGGCTTGTTGCTTTTGCAAACTCTTTGCAAACCGCCTGTTTTGTATGGTAAACACAACCAATGCAAGAAATAAAAATCCTAAAATAACAGATGCAATGGTAAATAAACTGCGCACTTCACGTTCGCGTGTAAGCTCTGATTCGCGGATTTGTTGTTCTTTATTTAACAACTCAATTTGCTGTTGTTGCTGTTCTGATTTATATACTAAAAGCAAATCATTTAACTTCTTAAGGTTACTATCATTATAGATCGAATCTTTTAATTCTTCGCTCAAGGCACTAAAGGTTGTTGCCTTTTCTTTCTCTTTAGTGAGTTTATACACTTTGGCCAATCCTTGATACGACTCCTCCAATTCGATTTTCATATCTGAGGTCTTTGCAAGTGAAATAGCTTTGCGAAAACAATCAATTGCTTGCGAATACAACCGAAGTTGGGTATATGATTTCCCCAATGCATTGAGTGCTGAAATGATAAGGGGCTGCGCTTTTAATTTGCTACTAATATCAAGTGAACGTTTAAATAATTTTATAGCTTGTTCATGTTTGTTGGCGGCATGCTCAATATTTCCAAGTTGTAAAAGAGTGGAGGCTATTCCGGCATTGTTTTTCATCTCACCATATAGCACCAATGATTTTTCAAAATACTCTTTGGCTTTTGTTGGATTATTTTGGCGCATATAAATATTGCCAATATTATCGTATCCAACCAACGCGCGGAATTTGTCGGATGATTCTTCGTAAAGAGAAATTGCACGTAAATTATACTCTATCGACTTTGAGAAATTATTTTGCCGTGCATATATATTTCCTAAAGCACTCAAGGTTGTTACCATTCCAGCTTTGTTATTTATTTCCTCGTAATAACGTAACCCACGCAGGTATCCATCGGCCGCTAATGGCAAATTCCCCTGCATAAAATATATTCCCGATAAAGCTACGGTAACATCTGCTTGTCCTTTTTTGTTACTATTAATCACATGTTGATTAAGCGATTCGAGGTAAAGCTCTTTTGCATGTTGGAAGTTTCCATTTCTATTTTCAATACTTGCAGAGAGCTGCAAACAAGTTGCTAGTATTTGCAATTCGCCAAGCAGTTTTGCTTTTTCAACAGCTTGATCAAGATATATGAGTGCTTGTTGAGGATTGTTATTGCGGGATATTTCAGCAAGTAATTGAAAAGCCGAAAGCTTTTCCTTTTCGGAGCCATTAAGTGTTAGCTGTTGTAAACTATCAGTACTATACTGTTGTGCAAAAGCATTTGTTGTGCTTAAGCAAAACAGTAATAAGAAAAGATGAATGAGTTTTTTAGCAATCACGCTCCAACATTTTCTGCTAATTTAAACCCTGATCCGTGAATATTCACTATTTCGAGCGAAGGATCTTCTTTGAGCAATTTACGGAGTTTGTTAATGTATACATCTAAATTTCGGGCACTGTAAAAATCATCGCGACCCCACACATTGAGTAAAATCACACTTCGTGTCAGTAAATTATTTTTGTGAGTGATAAATAATTTAAGCAACTCAGCCTCTGTATTGCTAATTCTTTTTTCCTGTCCGTTTTGTATAATAACGTGGTTGGTTATGTCAACTTCAGTTATTCCGGCCGATAGAATCTTTTGCTCTGTTGCAATTTCAGGTTTCACAAATTGTGTACGTTTAATGATAGCTTTAATACGAGCAATCAGTTCTTGGGTGCTAAACGGCTTGGTTATGTATTCGTCTCCGCCAATTTCAAAACCTTTAAGTTTGTCCTCCTCGCTAGAGTTAGCTGTTAGAAATATGATAGGCACAAATTTATCCAACAAACGAATATCTGCAGCTAACTCAAAACCATCTTTTTTAGGCATATTTACATCAAATATGCATAAGTCAAATTTGCCTGTTTTAAAAGCCTCAAGTGCTTCAGCGCCATCCTTACACAGGTTTATTTTAAATCCAGCTAGGCGAAGGTTTTCTTTGAGCAAAAAACCCAAGCTGCTTTCATCTTCGGCTAATAACAAGTGAGGTGTTTGTTCCATTTGCGTGTGTTATTCTTGTTTTAACAAATGTAGCAGATTGAATGGTTTTCTTGAAATACGGTTGACCCAAACGTATGTTGTATTACTTGTAAATTGTTCCCGATACTTTAATTTACTAGCATCTTGACCAAAGGTTAATGTTTTCTTAATATTTTTATTTAGTGCAATACGTAAATTAAATAGCAAAAATAAATATACTGGTCTAACTTGCTTTCATGTTATTAATACCAACTCTTCAGTTATTAAGGCTTCCTTTTTCTTTTTTTTTAATGCCAGTTTTTTTGTTTGCATTAAGTCAAGCATCTACAATCAACTGGACTCAGGCATGCATCGTTTTTTTGATTTTACATATTTTGGTTTATCCGGCAAGCAATGCATATAATAGTTATATGGACCAAGATGAAGGAAGTATTGGAGGATTGAAACATCCTCCTAAAGCCCCCAAATCATTATATTACCTTACTGTTGTGATGGATGCTGCAGCAATTGGATTTTCGTGTATTATTAGTATCTCTTTTGCATTAGGGATTGGCTTGTATATTCTTGCTTCTAGGGCTTATAGCTATCGGGGAATAAGGCTCAAGCAATACCCATATTTAGGATATGCAACGGTTGTTTTTTTTCAAGGTGGATTTACCGTTTACTTGTGTTCAATGGTTTTTGGTGTGAGTGAACATTTTTTGATGGCATCGGCAGCGTGTTCCTTTTTGATAGCTGGAGTATATCCGATTACACAAATCTATCAACACGAAGCGGACAGAAATGATGGCGTTAAAACAATAAGCATGGTGGTGGGTTATATTGGAACATTTATGCTTACTATTTTCATGTTTGCAGTTGCTATGATTTTGCTATTCGTTTATTTCGAACAAACACACACACGGAGTCATTTTTTCATTTTGCAAGCTTTTATGCTTCCCGTTGTGAGTTACTTTGTATATTGGTTTAGGTTGGTTTGGATAAACAAGGAAGCTGCCAATTTTGAGCATACCATGAAAATGAACCTTATTGCATCAGTATGTATGAATGGATGTTTTGTAGTGCTAACATTTCTTAACCAAACAGCATGAGTACTATCGTTTCTATAGGCACTGCCGTTCCCCAATATGGTATTCCACAACTTTCTATTTATGATTTTATGGAAAAAGTGTACGATGGAACGGTTGATGAAAAGCGCAAACTTAGGCTGTTGTACGAGCGAAGCGGAATCTCTAAACGATACAGTGTAGTGCCCGATTATGATATTGAACAAGGAGAACGATTATTGTATTCCAACGATAAACTCCTTGAACCTTTTCCAACATTAGAGCAGCGCATGCAATTGTACCATAAACATGCAGGTAGTTTGGCTGAGGAAGCTGTTTTAAATTGTTTAAACCAAGTTAAGGGATTAATAATTACAGATTTAATAACGGTTTCATGCACTGGAATGTCCGCCCCTGGATTAGATTTGGAGCTAATGGAGCGGTTGAATTTACCTAAAAATGTTCAGCGTACTTCCATTAATTTCATGGGTTGCTATGCTGCTGTTCATGCTCTGAAAATTGCCGATGCCATCTGCACTGCAAAACCTAACGCTGTAGTTTTAGTTGTGTGTGTTGAGTTGTGTACGCTTCATTTTCAAAAGGATAAAAATTATGATAACTTAACGGCTAATGCCATCTTTGCAGATGGTGCAGCGGCTTGTGTTGTTACCAGTGATAATGTTGCACAAGGTATTTCAACACCCAAGATGCATGTAAAAAGTTTTTACAGCGAGGTGCATGTGAGCGGGAAAAAAGATATGGCGTGGCAATTATCGTCAACCGGGTTTTTAATGACACTCAGTGCATACATACCGCAACTTGTAGAAAGCAATATTGAAAACTTGGTTATAAACGCTGTTGCTAATGCTGGAGTATCTTTTGATGAAATCAATCATTGGGCGATTCATCCTGGTGGTCGAAAAATACTGGAAGCTGTTCAACTCAAACTAGGCTTGGCTAAAAGTGAGTTGCAATTTTCGTATGATATACTCAATAACTATGGTAACATGAGTAGTGCCACGATTTTGTTTGTATTAAAGAAATGGTTAGACTCTGATGATGCCACCGGTAATATTTTCGGTGCTGCATTTGGACCGGGATTAACATTGGAAACGTTTATTGTAAATAAAAATGTTTAGCCAACGTTCAAACCAAAAAGAATTGTTGGATGCCGACTACATTCCACAGCAAGACTTGTTTTGCAATTTAGTTGAGCTGGAACGAATCAATACCTTATTGGGCGGACATGCTGTAAACATTCAAGGATTAAATAAACTCCAATTAAAAAAAGATAGGGCTTACAGTATTCTTGATATTGGTAGTGGAGGGGGAGATACCCTCAAACACATTGCAAAATGGGCGCGAAAAAACAACTATAAATTTGAATTAACAGGTGTTGATTTAAAAGAAGATTGTATTCAATTTGCAACAGCATACTGCCAAAATTATGATGAAATACGTTTTGTAAAAGAGGACTATCGAAATGTTGTAAGTGGGAGTCAAGAATATGATATCATCGTTACTTCGTTGTTTTGCCACCATCTTACTGATGAAGAATTAGCGGAGTTGTTTGCTTGGTGCACTAAACATGCTAAAGTTGGTTTTATACTGAACGACCTACACAGGCATCCACTTGCTTATTACAGCATTGCACTACTCACACAATTATTTTCTAAATCATATTTAGTTAAGAATGATGCAAAATTATCTGTATTGAGAGGATTTAACCGAAAGGAATTGGAGGCTCAATTAGCGCACGCCCAATGTGTAAATCATTCTTTGCAGTGGAAGTGGGCATTTAGATGGTTATTGGTGATGAAAATGAAACAATGAAGGACGAAACACGCTATCAGGTTGGAATTATTGGTGGTGGCCTTGCAGGGCTCACGCTTGCCATACAATTGCGCAAAGCAGGGGTAAATGTTATTTTGTTCGAAAAAGAAAGTTATCCCTTTCATAAAGTATGTGGTGAATACATTAGCATGGAAAGCTGGGATTTTTTGGAACAATTGGGCATTCCGCTATCGGCAATGAGTTTACCTAAAATAACCGAATTAAATGTTTCAGCTCCAAATGGGTTATTGCTCTCACACAAACTTGATTTAGGGGGATTTGGAATTAGCCGTTATACACTCGATTACCAGCTGTATATGCTTGCTAAAAGTTTAGGCGTTGTAATCAAAGAAAACTGTAAAGTATTAGATGTATTGCATCAGTCGATACAAACCAATCAAGGTAACTTTATAGCATCAATTGTTGTTGGCAGTTGGGGAAAACGATCCCGAATGGATGCTGCTTTGCTCAGAGATTTTCAAAAAGAAGGAAAGCGACAACTAAATAATTATGTGGGAGTAAAATACCATGTAAAAGCTGATTTGCCCGATAATCTCATTGAATTGCATAATTTTAGAAATGGCTATTGTGGGATTTCAAAAATTGAAGAGCACAAATATTGCATGTGTTATTTAGTGAAAGGTGAAGAGCTAAAAAAAGCTGGAGGGAGTATCAAGCAACTAGAAGAAAAGGTATTGATGCAAAATCCTTATCTAAAAAAGTACTTCACTCATTTTCCTTCATTATACGATAAGCCTCTAACCATTTCACAAATCAGTTTCGAATCTAAAACTACTGTAGAGGATGGAATATTGATGGCAGGTGATGCAGCAGGTTTGATTACACCTTTGTGTGGTAATGGAATGAGCATGGCTATGCATGCATCAAAAATATTAGCTACCTTGCTTATTCAATATGTTAACAATGAAATTGGAAAAGCTCAGTTAAAGGAGAAATACACTCAACTATGGCAACAAGCCTTTTCAAAACGATTGAAAACAGGAAGATTGATTCAGTCGTTATTTGGAAACAGTATTGTTACCAATTTAACGATTGGTTTGCTAAAGCCTTTTCCATTTATGGTGCGCAAACTTGTTGAGTCAACCCACGGCAAACCTTTTTAAGGCGTTTTGTGTTACCTTAACATGAAACATTATTTAATTGTAGGAGCCAGCAGCGGCATAGGATTTAGCTTAGCATCAGTATTAAGTAACGAAAACCAAGTTACTGCTCTCTCACGCACGGAGAAGGAGTTAGTCAATCTTCATAATATTATTTTTCATGAGTGTGATATCAGTCAAGATCAACCTTCTTTCCCGGTAATTGAAGGACCCATCGATGGTATTATTTATTGTCCGGGAACAATTAACTTAAAACCGTTTCGCGCGCTTAAACCCGAAGACTATTTAACTGAATGGAATATTAATGTGATGGGAGCGATTAAAACCATTCGCAATTATCTGCCACAGTTACAACAAGGGAAAAATCCAAGTATTGTATTGTTTAGCACGGTTGCTGTTCAAACGGGAATGTCGTTTCATGCATGCATTGCTGCTGCAAAGGGTGCTGTTGAAGGTTTAACCAAAAGTTTGGCTGCTGAGTTTGCACCAACTATTAGGGTAAATGCTGTGGCACCTTCATTAACCCATACCCCACTTGCCGATAAATTATTAAACTCAGAGGCAAAAACAGCCGCTGCAGCCGAACGACATCCGTTGAAAAAAATTGGAAGTGCTGATGATATATCGAATGCCGTTGTTTATTTATTAAATGCTGAGTGGGTAACGGGGCAAATATTGCACGTTGATGGTGGTATGAGTTCAATCAAGTAAAATTGAAGCATGAGAAAAATACTTTCAATTGAAGATATTTTGGCGATGGAAAAACAGCCTCGCACCAATTTGATTAATTCGCTGCCGGGCATTCGAGGGGCAAATCTGATTGGAACAATTGACCCGGATGGGAAAACGAATGTGGCCATTTTTAATTCTGTGATGCACATCGGAGCACATCCTCCCTACATGGGTTTTATTGCTCGTCCGGTTGTTGCTCCAAAGGGAACTTTCTATAACATTATGCGCACCGAATTTTTTACCATCAATCATGTACATTCAGCTATCTATAAGCAAGCACACCAAACATCGGCACGTTATGATGTTTCAGAGTTTGACGCAGTAGGTTTAACTCCCGAATTTTCTGCCAATATTATTGCTCCGTATGTGAAAGAAAGCCGAGTAAAAATAGGATTGCGATTTGTTGAAGAACAATACATACAATGCAACCGCACCATATTGGTTGTGGGTGAAATTATAGAAATCATACTAGAAGAGAATTACCTGAATGAAGATTCCATTTTACAATTAAACCAAACCGAAAGTGTGGGTGTAAATGGATTGGAAACGTATTATAAAGTTGAGAGATTGGAACAATTGCCATACGCTAAGCCGTAAACCCCTTTAAAACCAATTATTCACACCGTTTTTTAATGCTGTCTAATTTTGTGCAACAAGCGTAAGCCCTTGTATTACGCCTATCTTACTAAATCATTAACCGATAACATTGCTGATAGCAGCGCTATCCACCGCTTTTCACAACGCACCTTATTTCGTAAGCTTAAGTATTCACTATAGTTTTGGTGTAGATGATACTCACCAATAAACACGAACCAACTATACTCATAGAAGAATTGCACTGGCAAAGTTGCCGGCTGCAAGATGAGCTGGTAAAGATTTATGAGTTCATTGATTTGCCCGAAAAGATTAAGGCAATTGAACAACAGAATAGCACTATTCTCAGGGCTTATTATGCCAATGCTTTAACCCATAATATTGTTGATATTAAAACGGTAAAATATATTGTAAGTGGCAATATTAAACCCAAAGGCATTAACGAACGTACGGTTGAACATTACCTTAAGGCAGAGCAGTATTTGGGTTCAGTGGTGAGTGAGCCATTGAGTATTCAAATGTTGTATCAGTTGCAAAAAATACTGATTCTAGATTTATACAATAACCGTGAGGACATTAATCTATTTTCTGCTAACGCAACAAGGCTGCCAGAGAAATTAAGTCCTACAGCCGAAATGGAATTGGAGTCGTTGTTTGAGTTTATGAACCACGATGATGAGTTTCATCCCATCATACAATCATGGATTTTACATTTTAGGTTATTGAACATACGTTTGTTCAGTGAGTGTACAATAAAAATCGCCTCCTTGCTACAACATTTCTGGTTAAAGAAAAAAGGAATGGATGTGTTTGGGTTGTTGAGTATTGAGCATGAGTTGTATGCCAACAAAAACGAGTACCAAAACTTTTGGGACGATCAACATCCCGATTTTATAGCCGACCAGCAGCAACAATTCGATTTTGGAATGGAGTTGTATGGTATGCAGTTGGATAGGCTGAAAAACCTACTGCGCTCATATTTCCGCAAGCAGGTTGATTTTGAAAAATTAAATGCACGCCAAAAAAATATTATGAACTACGTTTTCGAGCGTGGTTATAAGTTAAAGGAGATTGACGATTCGGTATTAAACAAACGTCAGAAGCTCATTATGTATATCATTCAAAATCGTGGCTTTATTTCTACCAAAGAATTGGTGAGCGAGTTTGACTGCAATCGCAAAACTATTCAGCGTGATTTCACTGAGTTAACCGAACAAAACCTAGTTAAGGTTATTGGCAAAGGAGCAGGGTTGCGCTACGCAGTAAACTTAACCGAAAGAAAACACGAATCGTTGGCTAAATACCAATCGAGTTGGGTTGAGGATGAAATTGCTATTGAACAAATCTAACTATTGTTCCATTCTTCAATTTTTTTTCTTTTTCCATTTTAACTCAGTAGTAAAAAATCTTAAATTCCTGATTTTTTGGGGCTGATTTTAATTTGCAAAAAGTAATGTTGAAACTATTAACCTGAGTTCGGTTTAAGCAGCTAATGTCAATTGTTGTTCAAGTTGCTTGATAAGCTGAGGGTTTGTTTCCTCAATATCTTTTTTGATGGAAGGTTTTTTAGGAAAGAAAGAATACGCAGCAATTGCACTCATAATATTAAGAAGAAAACCGCTGATAGAGCGATGTCTTGTATGTTCAACTTGACAAATGTTTTTTAACTCATCATTTACGGTTTCAATCACGGACCGTTTCCTTAAAAGAAGTTTCTCTTCATTGCTCAATGCTTTAGATTTCATGTTTCTTCTTACAGCTGTAATGAGTTGTATACCGTTGCCAAAAAGCAGATCACTCAATGCTTTTGAGATATATCCCTTATCTCCAAATAGTTTTCCGAAAAGGTCTTTAGTCATATTGGTAATTGTTTTAGCATCTCTATCATCCACATTTCCTTTGGTTAGAAAGAAAGATAATATCTCACCTTTGTCGTTTATAATCAGGTGAAGTTTAAAGCCAAAGAACCATCCCATTGATGATTTACCAACCTCTGCAAAGCCTTTAAATGTTTTATTACGCTTTATCCTTTTGTTGTGACAAACACGCAGTACAGTATAATCAATAAAGCTAATGCCAGTGCACTCGCCTTTGCAACAATGATGGAGAAACAACATGAATGCAATAGCACAACGATGACTCAATTCAATAAACCTGTTATAGGAAACCAATCCGGGAAAATCTTCTCTTAAATGAACAGACACATAGTCCACATAAAAATGCTTGAAATTCCTGAATTGACCACCATGAAACGCAATCAGGAGTGTGATAATTTCAGAGTCACACATTCCGGCTTTTCTATTTCTTGTTTTAACGTTTGATGGTGCGGGTAATTGGTGTTTTGAATACAAAATTTCAAATTCATTGCAGAAATCATCAACTTTTACAAAAGTTTCTGTAATTTTATCTCGTAGCATTGGTGTGTTTTTTATGTTTTTTTGCACTACAAAATTAACACTTCCAATGCTACTAATTATTTGATTACCAAATAATTATAAACAAAATAATCAACACTTTCTTATCCCGAACTCAGGTTACTCAGTAAGAATTGGGTTGCCTAATTGTTTTGTGGATGAAGATGTTCGGGTAACCATTTGCCCAACAACATTGTTTGTTCCCAATGCTTTCACTCCTAATGGAGATGGTTTAAATGATGTTTTCAAACCCGTAGGTATTCGTGTGAGTGATTACCGTTTTCAAGTTTATGATAAATGGGGGAAATTAAGTTTTGATACAAATAATTTTGACGAAGGATGGCAGGGAGCAGAGTATCCGGCTGATGTGTATTATTATTGGATTACGTATACGGATTCGGATGGAGGTTCCCAATCGCAAAAAGGAACAGTGCAGTTGCTGCGGTAAAACGAAAAAAGTAAATGTTTTTTATTTCTGCCCAAACTGCTCTCTCCACATTTGATTAAACGAGCGCTCTGCCAACTTTGGGAATTCGCGCCTTTCACCCCATGATGATTTGAAAAAGGAGTTGAGCATAAACTGCTTAATGGATGTTCCCTTGTTCATGTTTTTGCGAGCCAGCATAATTTTCTTCCAGCTAAACCACATTAGCTTCTCTGCATTTTTAGCTAGCCCGTTGTTTACAACATCACGTCTGTTGCGTAATAAATGGTTATGAATGTCAATTTTAACCGGGCAAATATCTGTGCATTTACCGCACAGGGTAGAAGCGTTGCTTAGGTGTTTGTATTCATCTAGCCCTTTCATAATAGGTGTAATCACCGCACCAATTGGCCCTGTGTAGGCTGTTCCGTATGCATGACCGCCAATGGTTTGAAACACCGGACAAACATTGCTGCATGCGCCACATTTAATACATGCCAATGCCTGACGTTGATCGGGAAGTGCCAATAAATTAGAGCGACCGTTATCAATTAAAATAACAATAAATTCTTTGGGACCATCAACATCTTCAGCGGCTCTTGGACCAACAATGGTATTGTAAGCTGTGAGGTTTTGCCCCGTTCCGTAAGCTGCCAATAAGGGTAAAAGCAAATCCAAATCGTTAATGTTGGGAACTATTCGCTCAATACCTGCCAACACAATATGGGTATGAGCAAACGAAGTTGATAAACGAGCATTGCCTTCGTTTTCGGTGATGGCAATTAAGCCACTATCGGCAATTAAAAAGTTGGCACCGGTAATACCAATGTCTGCTTTCACAAACTTATCACGCAGTTCGTTGCGCACATCATCGCTTAACTCGGCAGCACTTGCATCGAGTGATGAACTAATTTTATCATTGAGCAGCCTTGCAATTTCTTGGCGGCTTTTATGCATGGCAGGTGTTACACCATGAAAAGGTTTTTCTCCTGCCTGATCAACAATGTACTCACCTAAATCTGTTTCGTATAATTGAATTCCGCTTGCCCGTAAATGCTCATTCAGCCCTATTTCTTCACCAATATTGGTTTTACTTTTAACAATACTTTTGGCGTTGCGTCTTTTAATGATTTGGTCAATTTCGTGTAAGGCCGTCTCCGAATCGTTTGCCCATAATACCTTTCCACCTCTGCGCATAATGCTTGCTTCAAACTCAATAAGGTATTTATCTAAATTTTCAATAACCTTGAAACGCACGTATGCAGCCCTATCTCTGGCTAATTCCAAATTGGAGAATTGAGCCAAACCTTGCTTACGGCTTGCTTCATACTGCTCAACAGCATGGTGCACCTTTTGTTGCATATCTTTATTGAATGCAGCAATTTCTGTGGCTTGTATAAATTCTTCTTTTGGACGCATCTAACAATTCAAAGTAACAACATTTATGGTTAATCCTGTAAGAGCATGTTATCAATTAACCGCACATTTCCACACCATGTAGCAATTAATGCTACATATTTTTGTTGAGGCAATAATGTTTCTGCTGGGTTGAGCGAATCTGTTTCAACCACAGAAATATACTCAGGTTTCATTACCGCGCTTTTTAGTAAGATTTGTTCGGCATTTTTAATCAACTCATTTATGGGTAAACTATTTTGGTATTGTTTGATAAAACGTAATGCTTCAAACACCAATAAGGCATCAGCACGCTCGGCCGAACTTAAGCGAACATTACGCGAACTCATGGCTAATCCATCGGGTTCCCTGAGTGTTGGGCAAACGTGCATGGTGATGCTAAGGTTAAACTCCGAAATCATTTTGCGAATAACAGCACACTGTTGAAAATCTTTTTGTCCAAAGTAGGCAGCATGAGGCTCAACGGCTTCAAACAATTTGTTCACGATGGTAATCACACCATCAAAATGTCCGGGCCTGAAAGCGCCTTCTAAACTATTGGTAATATTTTGCCACTCATAATGTTTGGTTGCAAATCCACTAGGGTACATTTCGGGAGCTTCGGGATGAAACAAAACATCACAACCGGCTGCCTCTAATAATTCAATATCTCGCTCAATGGTGCGTGGATATTTAACCAAATCTTCCTGATTGTTAAATTGTGTAGGGTTTACAAAAATACTTGAAACCGTAATAGTATGATTGGCAATGCTTCTAGCAACCAAAGCAATATGCCCTTGGTGCAAAGCACCCATGGTTGGAACAAACCCAACTGTATCTTCTTTCAGCTTCCTGCCGTTAAGATAAGCCCTCAAAGGGGCGATTTCTTTGAACAATAACAAACTAGTATATTAATTATCTGATAGTTATGTGAAACACTGAAAAGAATGTGGGCGAATATTACTGTATTTCTTTGAAAAAGGCGTAATTTTGTATACTTTTTTTTAGCACAAAGTATATGTCAAAAAAGAAAATATTGTTCATTTCTTCGGAAATGACCCCTTTCCTCCAAGTTAGTAGCGTAGGCGAATTAGCGAGAAGACTTCCACAAGCCATTCAGGAAAAAGACAACGAAATAAGGGTATTAATGCCTCGTTTTGGATGTATTAACGAACGCAGAAACAGATTACATGAAGTAGTGCGTTTATCCGGTATCAATATCACCATAGACGATAATGATAACCCATTAACCATCAAAGTAGCATCATTGCCTGAGGCGAAAATGCAGGTTTACTTTTTGGATAATGAGGATTATTTCCATCGTAAGTTTGTGTACACGGATGAAAACAACCAGTTTTATGGCGACAATGACGAAAGAACGATTTTCTTTTGCAAAGGTGCCTTGGAAACAGTTAAAAAATTAGGTTGGCAGCCTGATATTATCCATTGCCATGGTTGGATGACCAGTTTAATTCCATTGTATATGAAAACCATCTACAAATCGGAACCTGTGTTTAAAAACGCAAAAGTGGTATACTCGGTATTCGAAAATCAGTTTGAAAGCAATTTGGGAAAAGAATTTGCTCGTAAGGCAAGTTTAAACACCATTGATAACAAGCAAACTTCTGGATTGAGTGATTCAAGTTGCTCGGGCTTGTATATGAGCGGGATTACACATGCTGATGCAGTAGTGAAATGCAGCGATGAAATTGCCCCTGAGGTAACGAGTTTCATGAAAAAACAAAAAGGAAAGATTGTCATGGACCATAAAAATGAAGAAGGATACGTTGAAGCATATATTGAACTTTATGACAGTTTGCTCCAAAGACAGAATTAGTATTCCTTTTTTCGTTTTATGTATCGGTTTATTTTTATTGGCCTCTTGCCGTAAAAATGAAGATACTGTTGGTTCCGATTTTATTGGGGCGCGTGTAGGTTTTGATGTACAATCTTCAGATACATCGAGTGTTGTCGCATACACTACGTTGCATGATTCGGTTCTCACCTACAAGTTATCGTATTTCATGCTTGGTAACATGAACGATCCTCAGTTCGGAGTAAGTAGAGCAGCCATTTCAACACAAGTTGATTTGCCGGAGATTAATTTTCCTTCTTTTAGTGGGTCAAAAATTGATTCCATTGTGCTGCAGCTTCCATATGCAACCTCTTCATCTGTATACGGAAATAAATTTACCACCCAGGTAATTAAGGTATATGAATTAAATGAAAATTTGGTGCAGAACGAACTCTACTCAAGCAGAAAATTTGGAACAAATCCTATATCTATTGGAACTTGGATTTCTGATTTTACTCATTTAGCAGATAGCGTTCCGATTTCCTTGAACGGAGCAACAGTTATGTTACCTCCCCATATTCGCATAAAATTAGATGAAACAACCTTTTTGAATAAGATAAATACGGCCGCTGCGTCCAACTATACAACATCGGAAGTATTTAAGTCGTTTTTAAAAGGATTTTATATTTCACCTGAGTTGTCGCCTCTAAGCACCGGACAAGGAGCAATGACCTATATAAACATGGCACGGTCAACAGCAGCAATGGTTATTTATTACAACGATTCGTTAAAGGCAGAATTCCCTATTTCGGGATCAAGTACCCTTAAGGGAAATTCATACTTTCATACGTTCTCTAACAATATCACTATTCAGCCGGCTTTGGGCGGAACGCATCAAAATACGTGTTATATTCAACCAACTGCCGGACTTAAAACTCGTATTTTATTTCCGTATTTGTTTGATTTTGCAAAGGATAAAAACATTGCCATTACCGGTGCCGAAATTGTTGTGAGCATTGATCAAACACAAGATACCTCCATATATAAATTACCTACCCGATTGTTATTAAACGCATCCGATTCATTGGGTACACTTGAACAACCTATTGATTTGTTTACTCTTGATGGAATAGCCTACTATGGTGGTTACTATAAAGGTAACGGAGAGTATTCTTTTAATATTCAACGTCAGGTTCAATTTTGGTTTAATAGGTATAAAAACAGCGGAGTTAATGCCAACTATGGTTTAAATTTGATTGTTCCTTCCGATAATCCGGTTGGGGCCAACAGGGCCGTATTAGATACCCGCGCAGGAAAAGTTAAACTAAAACTGAGCTATACTGTTATAAAATAATATGATTATTAGCGTAAAACAGAACCGTGAAAATGAGTTGAATTCATTATTTCAGTATCTGAAAAAGGAATCATTGCATTATCGCTATTTAGATGGTCAGCAAATTATTATAGCTCCCAAACTCTCCGTTAACACTGAGTTAAGTTCGTTTGATGTTATTGAGAAGATAACAGAAATTGATACTCCCTACCAGTTGGCAAGTAACAAATGGAAGAAACAAACATCTTTCGATATTAAGGGAGTTTCTGTCGGATCACAGTTGTTTTCGATTATAGCTGGACCATGCTCCGTTGAAACAGAAGAACAAATTTTTGCTACTGCCGAATTGCTTCACAAACTTGGTATAAAGTTCATACGTGGCGGAGCGTATAAGCCACGCACTTCTCCTTATTCATTCATGGGATTAGGAAAAAAAGGTTTAGAGCTATTGAGTGAAGCCGCCAAACAATATGATTTGCGTGTAGTAACCGAAATTATGGATTTGAGTTTGCTTGATGAGGTGTATCAATATGCCGATATATTGCAGGTTGGAAGTCGAAACATGCAAAATTTTTATATGCTGAACGAATTAGGTAAAATAGATAAACCTGTTTTACTTAAACGTGGAATGCATGCAAAAGTTACCGAGTGGTTATTGGCAGCCGAATATGTTTTGAGTGGTGGAAATGAAAAAGTGATACTGTGCGAACGTGGTATTAGAAGTTTTGATCCCGCAAGCCGAAACGTAATGGATATAGGTGTGATTCCGTTAATCAAAGAATTAAGTCATTTACCCATTATTGCCGACCCAAGTCATGGAACTGGCGCAGCTTCGCGCGTTGAAAGTATGGCAATGGCTAGCACAGCAGCAGGCGCTAATGGGCTTATTGTTGAAGTTCATCCAAATCCTAAACAAGCTCTTTCTGATAGCGCACAAGCTGTTAACTTTAACCAATTTGAACACCTTATTTCAAAAGTTAAGATGATTGTAAATGCACTTGCCGCAGAGACGAATTCTACTTCTGCTTTGAAACTACAAACATTGTAGTATTTTTGATTTTTATCCCTTAGTTTTATTAATATTAATTACCCAATTATATGTGTGGAATTGTTGCTTACATAGGTCATAGAGAGGCCTACCCAATTGTAGTAAAAGGTTTAAAACGTCTTGAATACAGAGGTTATGATAGTGCAGGTGTTGCCCTCCTGAACGAAAAAAAAGAATTTTTGGTGTATAAAAAAACCGGAAAGGTTTCTGATTTAGAAGCTTCCGTGGGCACACAAGATACACATGCACATACCGGAATGGGTCATACCCGTTGGGCTACACATGGTGCTCCAAATGATTTGAATGCGCATCCGCATCTATCACAAAATGGTGAATTTGCCATTATCCATAATGGTATTATCGAAAACTATGCATCACTCAAAAAAGCATTGATTGACAGAGGGCATATTTTTAAAAGTGAAACGGATACAGAGGTGCTTATTCATTTAATTGAAGAGATTGCCAAAAATAACGAAGTAACTTTTGAAGAAGCAGTGCGTATGTCCTTAACACAAGTTGTGGGAGCTTATGCTATCGTTATTCTATCCAAAACAAATCCAAATTATTTAATTGGTGCCCGTAAAGGCAGCCCGATGGTGATTGGTGTTGGCGAAGGCGAACATTTTATTGCGAGTGATGCTACGCCTATTGTTGAGTACACACGCAACGTTATTTATTTGAATGATGGCGAGTTGGCCATTGTTGACAACCAAAAACTTACCGTTAAAACAATTGATAATACGATTAAAACGCCTTATATACAAGAGTTAGAAATTAACCTTGAGAGTATTGAAAAGGGAGGATTTGATCATTTTATGATGAAAGAAATATTTGAGCAACCGCGCTCTATTCTCGATTCATATAGAGGTAGAATTCACGTAAACGAGGCAACCATTACTATGGCAGGTATTGATGCGTTTGAGGATAAACTTAAAAACATCAAACGCATTATTATTGTGGGTTGTGGAACAAGTTGGCATGCAGGTTTGGTTGGCGAATATTTGTTTGAGGACTTTGCACGAATTCCTGTTGAAGTTGAATATGCTTCTGAGTTTAGATACCGTAACCCAATTATTAACGAGGATGACTTTGTGATAGCTATTTCGCAAAGTGGTGAAACAGCCGACACATTAGCTGCGTTGGAATTAGCTAAAAGTAAAGGCGCAACCATTTTTGGAATTTGTAATGTTGTTGGTTCTTCTATTCCTCGCATGACGGATGCTGGAGCATACACACATGCGGGCCCAGAAATTGGTGTTGCATCAACCAAAGCATTTACAGCACAGGTAACCGCCTTAACATTAATGGCGCTTTCAATTGCTCAAAAACGCGGCACCATCAGCACGGTACGTTTGCGTGAGTTGCTTACCGAGTTGGAAACCATTCCGGCTAAGGTTGAAAAAACACTTGAGTCTAACGACTACATAAAAACCATTGCTGCACAAATTAAAGATACACGAAATGCATTGTATTTAGGACGTGGTTATGGGTTCCCGATTGCCTTAGAAGGAGCGTTAAAGTTGAAAGAGATTTCATATATCCATGCAGAAGGTTATCCTGCTGCCGAAATGAAACATGGTCCTATTGCTTTGATCGATGAGGAAATGCCTGTAGTGGTTATTGCTACCCAACACAGTAATTACGAAAAAGTAATTAGTAATATTCAAGAAGTAAGAGCACGTAAGGGGAAAGTAATTGCTATAGCCACTAAAGGTGATGAGCATATTAAAGAACAAGCCGACCATGTAATTTATATTCCGGAGTGCGAAGAAGCGATGTTACCATTATTAGCAACTATTCCTTTGCAACTATTATCATATCATATTGCTGTAATGCGCGAATGTAATGTTGATCAACCACGTAATTTGGCAAAGTCGGTTACAGTAGAATAAAAGAAGTCAAACAACTCCGCTTAAATGGAGTAGTTATAAGCATTATCCCGGTTATTCAGTTGAGTGACCGGGATAATTTTTTGTTAAGATTCGACCGATAACAAGCTCTGAAGATGAAGAGGCTTCTATATGATGCAGACCCGCCAAATTTTACTGCAAACAAAAAAGCACTCACCGTTCCCGATGAGTGCTTTTTTGTTTGCAGTAATGGTTAGGTTTATTTCTTGATTACCTTTTGAGTGTATGTTTCGCCATTGTAGCTTACTCTAACAAAATAGATTCCGTCAGGCATATCTGTTGTATTGATGCTAATGGTATTAACACCACTCTGCAACTGTTCCGTTGACGTGTGATGTATTTTACCAATCATATCCATGATAACTATATTTGCTACAGTTGCTGATGAAGCATTTACTGTAACATTGAGGTCGTTGTTGAATGGGTTCGGAAGTGTAGCTCCTATACCTGCTTTTGCAATCGTATTTACTACCGAAACCGTTTTAGAATATTCTGACTTGCCATCAAAATCAACTTGTTTTAGACGGTAGTAGGTTGTTTTGGTGGTAGCTGCTTCTTTATCTGTGAAACTGTAGTTTACACTTCTGTTGCTGTTTCCGCTACCCTTTACTTTGCCTATGGCTTCAAAATTTTTACCATCAACACTACGTTGAATTTCGAAGTGGCTGTTGTTGGTTTCTGATGCAGTAGACCATTTTAGGATAGAGGAATTATTAGACTTGTTTGCATTGAACGAAGAGTATTTTACTGGAAGTGGGTTGGATCCTGGAGTCATTGTTACACCCCTAAAAACAGTAAGGGCAGGAGCTGTTGCAATAGTAACTGCAATAGCTGTAGAATTGCTATCAACCAATCTAATCAATCTATTCGCATTTGTTTCAGCCGTTGTTGCGAACAATGTAGGTTTAGAAGACCAATTTACAACTAAGCCACGAGCACCTATATTTGTTACTCCTGTTCCAAGTGTATAAGCCAATGTCCAAGTTGTTCCTGAACGAGTCCATTTTTGAATTCCTCCAAGACCAGTAGAACGATCGTCTGCTATATAACAAATCGTGGAATCATTATTAATCGCAAATCCATAAGGGGATGATCCGGGACCTGTTGGTATATAAGGTACTGAAGTATTTCCTGAACTGGAGGGTGTTCCATTGCCAACTCTATGGATTCCAATCGTTCCTGAACCAGTTGAGAAATAAAGTTGCCCTCCGAAAACATTAAGGACACGGATGTTAGTTACATTGCTAGAAATCACAGTGTCGATATTATTTACTCCGGCACTATATGTCACTCCTGTATTTCCTCCAGCAGCCCAGAATCCTGTACCATCAGAAATAACTGATCTTGGACTTGTTGCACTGAATGATGACGTTGTAAGCACAGGGAAAGTAGGTGATCCAGCTGCATTCAGCGAAACAACAACTTTGTTAATTGTAGAACTTGCAACACTTGTAATATTTGTGGCGTTAGGTGGAGCTAATTTATAGGCAATGAATGAAATTATATTTCTATTAGTCGATAAGGTTAGCGTACCTTCAGTTGTAGCAGTTCCAGAAAGGGCAACAGCGTTTGTTCCAGTTTTGGGAAGTATTATTGAATTTACATACGTACCTGTTGAAGTAAATTGGTCAATCGCCAATGTGTTTCCAGTATTAGCTAATGTTGAGGTACTATCTCCAACTCTTAAAACAGCTATATTGTTGGCTGTAAATTGCGCGTTTGCTCCAAGGGTTAAAGCAATGAGCGATAGTGTGTAAAATATTCTTTTCATACGTTTTTTATAATGGTTCAAAACTAACCCCTAAAGGGCTAACAACCAAATACAATCTATAAGTTAAACAATAATTAACTATTTGATAAGATTGGCTCTTAAAACTTAACCGCTACACCAAAAACAATATGGCGTTGGGCTAGGAAACGTGCGGGGTTTGATGGAGGTGGTCCTTGTACTCCTTGTTTCGGATTATTGTAGCGAGGATCGACCCAAGTATCTGGTACGTTATCTCCATTTTGGTAAGCCTTGCCTGTTACAGGGTTTACAATACTTGTATTTTGGTTATCAAATAGGTTTGTAATTTGCATATTGGCACTCAGCTTACAACCCTTAAAATTCCACCATTTGGTAACCGTAAAATCTGTCCAAAACCAATATTCTCCAATACTGTTCCACCTGTCATTTGGGTCGGTACTTGCAACGTATATCGGTCGTCCGGTATTCATATCGTTATACGCAAATTTGTAGGGAGTATATCGAACTCCTGAACGCATTACCGTTTCTAAATAAAAACTCCATTTATTCAAGAAACTTTTACCCCACAATCCGCCCTCTTTTCTATCTATTTTAAATATATGGTTGGTTTTAAAATCAATTGGAACATCCCATGGTAAATAGTACTCTTTGGTATCTTCAACTGCTCCGGTTGCAATTAATTCTTTGATTTTTTCGTTGGCACTTGAACTTTGACCGGTGGTTACCATGTATGTAAATGATGCTTGACCATTGTACCAATTGCCAATACGCTTAATATATCCAAATTCAATTCCACGGGTACGCGCATAATCACTGTTAATGCGAACGGTACGCGGTACTTCACGTCCGGTAGCATCTATTATCAGCAAGGAAGATGTGGTAATAAAATCATATTTATCTTTCCAAAATGCCGAAAACGTAAAGGCATCATTGCTGGTAATTTGTGTTTTTAAACCTATTTCATAACTAATATCTACCTCTGGATTCAAATCAGGATTTCCCACATTAGCAATGGTTGATCTATCTTGGTAAAAAGGATTTAAACCGGGATAGATGAAGGAAGGATGAGGCAATATGGTTGTATGTCCGTAGTTAAAATATAATATTTGGTTTTCGCGAATGGGAAAAGAAGCAGATATTTTTGGAAGGAAGCGGAACTTGTAACGAAGGTCACCAATTTTTGTGCTTGATGAAAGGTAGTTTTCGCGGATTTCATCTCTAATTGGAGCAGCCGAGTTGGTTACTGCATCATCTACATATTTTCCGGGAGCCCAATACTCAAAACGGCCGCCAATGCTGGCAATTAAGCCTTTGTATTTTATTTGATCGGTAACAAAAACAGCCCCTCTGCGCGGACTCACTTTCCAAACATCACTTTGTTGTCCTAAACGAAACGTTTGTGATGTTCCGCCACCTGCCAATGGAAGCGGTGCTCCTATCCAAGGGCGAATAACATCAATCCATTGCATCTCCTGAAACTTGGTTTCGAAACCGAACGATATTTTGTTAAGTGAGTTTTTTGAAAAATAATTACCTTGAACTTTTGCGGTGTACTCTTCAAAATAGTGGTCGTGCCATAAGGTTGCAATACCGTTGTTGTTGTAAAATCCTGATGGATTATTTACATATGCAACGCTATCTCCTGGGTTAAAGTACGAACCGGGAAAAAGTTGAATGGAAGAAGGATCAAGTTCATTTACAACAGTTTCGGGACGCCATGCACGACCATTGGCATCTGCACGCAATCGAACATAAAAGCGAGAAAAAGTTGCTGTGTATGAAAAACGCTTATTCACAGATTGCTTCCAATCTACCATAGTCATGTATGCATCATGAGTGAAGGTATTGGCATTATCCATCTGTTGCGAAAACAAATATTGATAGCCAGGTTGGAAGGGTAAATCGTTACCAAAAATACGCAGCATGTTCACGTCTTGGTTAACGGTGATGGAGCGTAATTGAGAAACGGTAAGCATCTTTCCACCTTTAAAATTATAGTTCATTTTCACAAAGGCGCTCCAACGGTTATCTTGGTATGGTGTCCAATTAGTATTTTTTCCATCGCTACCCGGGTATAGTGAAGAATACAATTGATCGGCTGGGTTTTTATAAAACTCATCGGAAAACGCGGCACGCAGGGCAACTGAAAACTTCAATCGATTGTCGAATGTTTTTTTAAATGCAGGTCCGCTAACGTTTAATTCGCCAACTTGGCTGTTCCAATTGGCACGAGATGTTCTATTAAATCCAAAATTATCACGTTTGTAACTTGCAGCAACTTCATATTTATCGCCACCGCTCCGGGTTTTGGTATTAATTACTCCAGCTGTTGCATCCCCAACATCGGCACCAATACCTCCTGTGGTAACTTCAATATCGCTCACGGCATTTGATCCAATATCTAATCCAAAACCTGTTCCTCCTAAGGGGTCTGTAACCTTTACTCCATCAACATAAACCCCTGTTTCGTATGTTCTTCCTCCGCGAATACTTACTCCTGCTGGACTTTGAACCACACCGGGCTGTGTATTGATAATTGATTGCAATTGGCGTGATGGGGCTAGTTCAATGTTTTCTTGTGAAATAGTATTCACCGATTGCGCTTTATCTATGTCAATCAAAGGTTTTTTACCAATAATCACAACATCTTCGGTAGTAACAGATGTTGGTATTAAATCGATTTGTAGTTCTTTGGTTTCGCCTACTTTTATTTTGATGCCGGTGAGTAGTGTTTTGTTATAGCCTATATAACTAACTTCAACATTGTATTCACCTGCTCTCACATTTTTAATGGCAAACCGCCCATTAATATCAGTAACAGCACCTAGCGATGTTCCTTTCAATATAATGTTTACTCCAATTAGTTCAGAGTTATCTTTTTTATCTTTTACATTACCAGTTATGCTTGCCGTGTTTTGAGCGGTAAGGCAAAGGCCAATATTTGTAAGAAGTAACAACAGTAAAATTCTTTTCATAGAATTGCTCATATCGGTTGGCAAAATACACGAATTAATTGTGTTTGAAAAAGCAACAAAGGTTAACATTTGGTTAAGCATCCTTCAAATACCACAACTATCATAATCTTTTTCTTGGGCAGTATAGAACTTTTTGAGTAATTAAAGAGGTTAAGTCCTTGTGATATTCAGAAATAATAAATCTATGCATACATTTGTACCACTTTTAATAAAGAGTTTAATACAATTATGGCATTAGAAATTAAAGTACCTACCGTTGGCGAATCCATCAGTGAAGTAACCATTTCAAGGTGGAATAAAAAAACTGGTGATTATGTAGAGATGGATGAGTTATTGTGTGAGCTCGAAAGCGATAAAGCAACATTTGAATTAAACGCTGAAGCCGCAGGTATTTTAACCACCAATGGCAATGAAGGCGATACAATTAAAGTTGGTGATCTAATTGCTAGCATTGATACAGCTGCCGCAAAGCCGGCCAGTTCAAAACCTGATGCCGAGGCTCCTAAAAAGGAAGAAATAAAAACAGCTACCCCTGTTGCACAAACTCCTGTAACAACAAATTATGCGAGCGGAACGCCATCACCGGCTGCTGCAAAAATTTTGGCAGAAAAAGGTGTTGAGGCTAAAGATATAAAAGGAACAGGAAAAGATGGCCGCATCACTAAAGCGGATGCTATGGCTGCCGAGTTGAAAACCACGACTAACGAAAGTAAATCAAGAAACGAGCGTAAAGAGAAAATGACCTCACTGCGTAAAACAGTTTCGAAGAGATTGGTAGCGGTAAAAAACGAAACAGCTATGTTAACTACGTTTAACGAAGTTGACATGAAACCAGTAATGGATTTGCGCAATCAGTTTAAAAATCAATTCAAAGAAACGCATGGAGTGAATCTTGGGTTTATGAGTTTTTTCACTAAAGCGGTTACCATTGCATTAAAACAATATCCTGCTGTAAACGCATACATAAACGGGGAAGAAATTATTTTCCACGATTACTGTGATATTTCGGTTGCCGTAAGTGCTCCTAAAGGATTAGTTGTACCTGTTATTCGCAACGCGGAGAGCATGACATTGGCTGATATTGAAAGAGAAGTTGTTGTATTGGCTACTAAGGCTCGTGAAAACAAATTGAGTTTGGAAGAAATGACAGGTGGAACGTTTACTATTACCAATGGTGGGGTATTCGGAAGTATGATGAGCACACCTATTATCAATGCTCCGCAGAGTGCCATTTTAGGAATGCACAATATTGTTGAACGTCCTGTGGTAAAGGATGGTCAGATTGTTATTCGCCCGATAATGTATTTAGCATTAAGCTATGATCACCGCATTATTGATGGCCGCGAGTCGGTAGGTTTTTTAGTTAAAGTAAAACAAATCTTAGAAAATCCTACGTTGTTATTAACGGAAGGAAACGATCCGAATAAAATGGTACTGGGATTATAGTTAATCCAAACAGCAGAATCTCAAAAATAGCAAAGGGTTTAAACCCTTTGCTATTTTTTTTATGGGGTGTTGTGTTGTTAGAAGGATTCGTCAGTTGGATCGGGGATATGGAGTGAGTTTACGTTAAGAATTTCGTATCAAAAAAGGGTTGTTAATTGCGCACTCTAATAATAATAATGAGTGATTGAAATGATGTGCAGATACGATTAAGGAAGTAAGGGTAAGGGTGCCTGAGATCCGCGCAGCCGAAAGGTCGAAAGCACATTTTATCGGTTTGAGTTTGATAATTATCTTGGTAGTATTGAGTATGCAGGTAAATAACAGAAAACCCAATTACAACATCTACATAAAAAAATCCCACGATTATTACAATCGCAGGATTTTTATAAGAATAGAAATTGTTGATTATTTCAACACTTCCATCACATCATTGTATTTTAAGTTGAAAGCTTCAGCAACTCCTTTGTATACTACTTTTCCGTGAACAACATTTAATCCTAAACGTAATTCTTCGTTATCAGCACAAGCTTTTTTCCAACCTTTGTTTGCTAATTGCAAGGCATAAGGTAAAGTAGCATTGGTTAAGGCCAATGTAGAAGTGTAAGGAACAGCACCCGGCATGTTTGCTACGCAATAGTGAATTACGCCATCAATAACATACGTTGGTTTTTCGTGTGTTGTTGCTTTGGTTGTTTCAAAACAGCCACCTTGATCTACCGCAACGTCAACCAACACCGTACCAGGACGCATGGTTTTAAGCATATCTTTGGTAATCAAATGTGGAGCTTTAGCGCCCGGAATTAATACAGCACCAACAATTAAGTCGGAGTGTGTAATCATCTCACGGATATTGTATTCGTTTGAATAAACTGTTTTTACATTTTTAGGAAGGATATTATCCAGCTCACGTAAACGAGGCAATGAAATATCCATAATGGTAACATCGGCACCTAAACCTGCAGCCATAATAGCTGCTTGTGTTCCTACAATTCCTCCACCTAATACCAATACTTCGGCAGGTTTAACACCCGGTACACCTCCTAAAAGAATACCACGTCCACCCATAGGTTTTTCCAAAAACTTAGCACCTTCTTGCACACTCATACGGCCTGCAACTTCACTCATTGGAACCAAAAGAGGTAATGAACGGTCTTTTTTCTCAACTGTTTCGTATGCTAAACATACAGCTTTGCTCTTAATCATTGCTTTTGTAAGCGGCTCGTAAGATGCAAAGTGGAAATAAGTAAACAATAGTTGGCCTTCAGTTATTAAAGCGTATTCTTCCTTAATAGGTTCTTTTACCTTAATAATCATTTGGGCTTTTTTATATACCTCAGCAATGGTTTTGAGCATGGTTGCCCCTGCTTTTTTGTACTCCTCATCACTAAATCCACTACCCAAACCGGCAGTAGCTTGCACAAATACTTTGTGACCTGATTTTACAAATGCTGATACACCTGCGGGTGTTAAACCAACGCGGTTTTCGTTGTTCTTTATTTCTTTTGGTACTCCAATAATCATATTATGATGGTTTTAAAGGTGGGCAAAAATAGCATTTAACTGCTCAAAACAAAAAAGTCCTGCCGTAGCAAGACTTTTTTGTTTTTAAATAAGAAAAATAACTGCTCAACTGTTGGTTAATCTTTGGTTAAAGTACAAACCTATTATTCTGCATTCATCATATTCCGCACAGGAGAAACGGGTTCAACTGGTGTTGGCTCAACCGTTCCCTTAAATGTTAGTGTTACATCACCACCTGATGAGTTTGATTTTACAGTAATGTATTTTTGAAATGTACCAGGGCGACCATAAGAGTTAAAAACAGCTTTGATGGTTCCTTTGGTGCCAGGCATAATGGGTTCTTTCGACCATTCAGGAGTGGTACATCCGCAAGATGGTTGCACATTTCCTAAAACCAAAGGAGCCTTACCCGTATTGGTAAAAGCAAATTCATATGTTGCCAATGTTCCTTCTTTAATTTTTCCAAAATCGTGTTCGGGCTTATCAAATGTAATGATGGCCTGCGCATCATTTGCAGTTTGCGCGTGAAGCGTGATTGCAAATACGCCAACAAAAAGTGCTAATAGTATTTTTTTCATTTTAAGATGATTTTAAATGAACGTAAAAAATCAAACCTGCATAATCGCGATTGATTCATGCAGGTTTAATAAGTTTGTTAGGAAAAGGATTAATTTACTGTTTTGCTTCCTGGTTGAATTTCGCCCGGAGCTTTCACATCTCCTTTGATGTAAAGGGTTAGTGTTCCTTTTTTACCATTACTCATAACCGTAACAGCTTTGTTAAATACACCTAAAGATGCAGCGTTGTAGGTAGCTTTAATAAAACCTTTTTTACCCGGCATAATAGGCTCTTTGGTCCACTCAGGTGTTGTACAACCACAAGAAGCTACAGCATTTGTAACAATTAAAGGCTCTTTACCACTGTTTTTAAATGTAAATGTGTACGTAGCAGGAATGTTTTGTGGAATAGCGCCAAAGTCGTGAGTTTCCTTGTCGAATGCAATATCTGCTTGTTTTTTGTTTTCAACTTCAGGTGTAGTTTGTGCCTGTGCGATCATTCCTGAAACGGCAATAAAAGCTGTGATGATGAATTTTTTCATATGATGATTGTGTTTATTAAATTGAGTTAATCTTTTCAAAAACCGTTCCAACTATTTTTTGAACCGATATTCAAAAGTAGTTTTGTGGCACAATAATACAAAAGACTGAGCACATAAAAATTTCTTAATAAAATTTTAAGTAAGTTAACATATTTAACGTGCCAATAATATATTTGAAACAATCAACACGTGCGCGTATGAGCAAAACAGAAGGAGCGAAACTCACAGTTGCTGAGTTTAAAAAAACAGTATTGGATGATTATGCATTAGCTTATAAAAGTCGCCAGGCTAGTTTGTTAGGTCGTAAAGAAGTATTAACCGGAAAGGCGAAGTTTGGTATTTTTGGTGATGGAAAAGAACTGCCACAAATTGCCATGGCTAAGGTGTTTAAAAACGGGGATTTTCGTTCGGGATATTATCGTGATCAAACATTTATGATGGGAATTGGGCAACATACAGTTCAAGAATTTTTTGCTCAATTATATGCGCACACAGATTTAGAGGCTGAGCCGGCTTCGGCAGGTAGGATGATGAATGGACATTATGGCACACGTTTGCTCAATGAGGATGGTTCGTGGAAAGAACTAAAAAATCAGAAAAATTCATCGTCTGATATTTCGCCAACAGCCGGACAAATGCTGAGATTGGTAGGATTGGCACAAGCATCTAAATACTATCGCCAAAATAAAGAATTAATTGGTGAGAATATTTTTTCGAATGATGGAAATGAAGTAGCCTGGGGAACCATTGGAAATGCATCTTCATCAGAAGGGCATTTTTTTGAGTCTATCAATGCAGCGGGTGTTTTACAAATACCAATGGTAATCTCAGTGTGGGATGATTCGTTTGGAATTTCGGTTCCGGCAAAATATCATACCACCAAAGAAAGTATTTCCGAAATATTAAAAGGATTTCAACGTGATGAAAAGGGCGAAGGCTTTAATATTTTCGTTGTAAATGGTTGGGACTATCCTGAGTTGTGTAGGGTATATGAAGAGGCAGGAAGCATTGCTCGCGAAAAACATATTCCTGCAATTATTCATGTAAAAGAATTAACGCAACCTCAAGGACATTCAACTTCTGGTTCGCATGAGCGATACAAAAGCAAGGAACGGTTAGCTTGGGAGCAGGAATATGATTGTATTGTAAAATTTAAAGAATGGATCATTAGCAGTTCATTAGCTACCGAGGATGAGTTGCAAGCAATTGAATCTACGATTAAAAAAGAGGTAAACGATAGTAAAAAATTTGCTTGGGAAGCATACCTTAATCCAATAAAAAGTGATATTAAAGAGGCGGTGTCGTTATTAATAGCTCTGGGAAATAGCACACCCGAAGTAACCTCATTGGCTAATGAATTAAGTGCCATTACTGAACCTATTCGCAAAGATATTGGTGTTTCTGTAAATAAGGCATTACGCCTTACTATGGGAAAAAACACTCCCGAGCGTATGGATTTGTTAGCTTTTAAGGAAAGGTATCATTCTGTTAATGCCCATCGCTATAATTCTTATTTGTTGAGTGAAACAAGTGAGTCGGCTTTGAATGTTGCTGAAATAAAACCAATGTATTCTAATGACAGTAAAATGATGGACGGTCGGGAGATTATGCAGGCGTTTTTTGATATTGTGTTAGAGCGTGATCCCCGCGTATTTGCTTTTGGAGAAGATGTTGGAAAAATTGGAGATGTAAACCAAGGTTTTGCTGGGTTGCAAGAGAAATACGGAGAATCGCGCGTAAGCGATACCGGAATTAGGGAGTTAACTATTATTGGACAAGGAATTGGGGCAGCTTTACGCGGTTTGCGACCTATTGCCGAAATACAATACCTCGATTATTTATTATACGGATTACAACCATTAAGCGATGATTTAGCAACCTTACAATACCGCACAAAAGGTGGTCAAAAAGCACCGTTGATTGTGCGAACACGTGGTCATCGTTTGGAAGGAATCTGGCATTCAGGCTCACCCATCGGTATGATTATTAATTCATTGAGGGGTATGCACGTGCTTGTTCCTCGTGACATGACGCAAGCTGCCGGATTTTACAATACCATGTTGCAAAGTGATGAGCCAGCTTTGATTATTGAATGTTTGAATGGGTATCGTTTGAAAGAAAGAATGCCCGATAATTTAGGTACATACACAGTTGCTTTAGGTATTCCTGAAATACTGCATGAAGGTTCAGATGTTACCATTGTAAGTTATGGTTCCACCTTGCGTGTTGTGGAAGAGGCTATTAAACAGCTGGCTGAGCAAGGTATAAGTTCCGAGTTAATAGATGTACAATCTTTATTGCCTTTCGATATTAACCATACCATTGTTGAGTCATTGAAAAAAACAAATAAGATTGTATTTATTGATGAAGATGTACCTGGTGGAGCTACAGCATACATGATGCAACAAGTATTGGAAACCCAAGGTGGTTATCGTTATTTGGATGCCAAACCTCTTACCATTGCAGCCAAGCCTCACCGCCCTCCTTATGGTACGGATGGTGATTATTTTTCAAAGCCAAATGCAGAAGAGATATTTGAAATAGTAATGGAAATGATGCATGATTACAATCCCGATCAGCATCTGTCTTTTAAATAGAACAAAACATGCGGATTTTAATCTCGTCCCACAAGAAATTGAGGGACGTTTTTTATTTTTATTCAATCTAATATTTAAAAGTCTAACTCTTGAATTTTTAGACAATTATATTATTATAATAATCTGTTTTACAGATGATAAAGTCGATTACTAAAGTCTTAAGAAAATATTAAGAACTACATACTATAACTTTGGATTTCAATATTCACAAAACTATGCAAACAAGTGTACAACATCGGAAAACAATTAAAGCACTTTTAGCGAAAGTTGGGTCGGTTGCTTTATACTTATTTCTTTTATTGGCAGGGTTCACATATAATGCTAGAGCGTCTCACGTTGTGGGTAGTGACGTTACCTACAAGTGTACTAGTACGCCTGGAGTATTCGAGGTAACACTTGTGCTCTACCGTAACTGTGATGGAGGTATCGAATTATGTTCAGGAGGATGTGGCGCCAATTGCACTCAAACCATGACTTTACGTGGTGCTGATCCAAATTGTGCTGCTTCTAATTTTGGCAGTTTTTCGCTTAGTCTTGTAAATGTGAGGGACGTAAATATTAATCCTGATTGTCCGAATGCAAAAAACACCTGCCGAAATATGAATTGCGTTACACCAGGAACATACACGCCTGGAGTAGAGCGTTACGAATTCAAAGGGTTTGCAAATATTGGTCCAACATCAGGTATTCCCGCATCATGTTGTAACGTAAGATTTTCCTGGGAAACATGTTGCCGAAACGCTCAAATTGCTACCATTGCCGATCCAGGAGGTGCCAACTTTTATGTTGATGCTGTGGTAAACCGTTGTCTATCTGTATCGCCATGTAACAGCTCGCCAACCCTAGAGAACGACCCTTTTGCGGTTATGTGTGGTGGCGAAAATTATGTGTTTAACAATGGTGCCATAGATCCTGATTTGGATTCTATGTCCTACTCTTTTGCTCCATCTTTAGTTGGATTTAATGCTTCAGTATCATACTTATCGCCATGGGCTTTCAACAGACCAATGCCATTCTCGGGTGCTGCTAATGCTGAATTTCCAGGTGGTATTCGTTGCGATCCATTAACTGGAGATATTTCTTTTACTCCTGGTAATGCAGGTGGTCAAAACTTTACAGGTGTAATGGCTATTGAGGTTAAACAATGGAAAACCATCAACGGTGTTCCAACGGTTATCGGAATTACCCGAAGAGATATCCAAATGGTGGTGCTGGCCAATTGCCCACCTAATAACACACCACGGCTTATTACCAATCCACCCAACGGCAGCAATCCCAACGCCCCCAAAACCAGTTGGGAGACATGTGCAGGTGAACAACTCTGTTTTACCGTAACAGCAAAAGATACCGATTTTATACCACCGTTAATATCGGACACAACCTATTTAAGCTGGAATGCCTCCATAGCGAGTTTGGGCGCTACCTTTAAACCTACCTATATTGTTGCCAACCGCAGAAAACCTGCCCCATTGGGTGGTCCGCGCGAGGATGAGTGGCAATTTTGCTGGACACCGGATGATAGCCGAGTGAGCAATAACCCATACTATTTCACCGTTTCGGCAAAAGATAACCGCTGCCCCAACCCGGGCAGGGTAACACGTGCTTTCTCGGTAAAAGTATTGGGTCGAGCGGATTTACAAATTAATCCGGGCGATTTAAAGTGCGGGAAATTTCAACCGTTTTACACCAATAAAAAACCGAGCATTGTACCGCAATTGGTTCAATGGCAAATCTCGCGCTTCCCTGGGGATTTTAGCTTAAGTAATAGCCCTTATGCATTTACCAACGTAAGTACCTGTCCGGTTATTCAATACAGCGAACCGGGTAAATATTTGGTGCTGCTTACCGCCACCACCCAAGGTTCAAGCGGTATTATGTGTACAAGGGTTTTTTACGATACGCTTAGAGTAGATACCATAGTAAAACCTATTGTGCGCGATACCATTAACTGCGCAGGCGGTAGCGTACCGATAACCGCCACTGCCAAATACGGCAAAGCGCCTTATACATACCGCTGGTACAATAACTTGTACGAAGCAGGCACAGCTTTACCACCATTGAATGCACCGGTATTTGCCAATGGTAACATGACAGTAGCACCAACCTCTACTCGCTATTACACCATAAGAGTACAGGATTTAGATGGATGCTTCCGCTTCGACTCTGTTCGGGTAAGGGTTACACCATTACCGGTAGGCTTATTACCAGACTCAAGCCGCATCTGTTATGGCGATACGTTTACGCTGGATCCAGGCAATAACACAGGCAATATGAAAAAGTATGAGTGGAGCACAAGTGATACCACACGCACCATTCAACGCTGGGCAAGCGGCTTGTATACGGTAAAGATGACCGACACGGTAAACTGCGTACAATATGATACGATGCAGTTGTATGTAAACAACCAAATTTTCCCCAATGCAGGCTTAGATACCACGATTTGTTTTGGCGATACAGCAAGGCTTAGAGCTTCAGGAGGCCAATTATACCAATGGCGCGATTTAAGCACAGGCACTATTGTACGCGCCAAAGGATACAATCCCAATGTAGGTGTTCGTCCGTTAAACACGGCAACCACCACAGCTTATGAAGTAAGGGTATACAATAGCCAACCCGATACGGCAGCCAAATACAAAGAATGTTCGGTAACGGATACGGTACTGATAACGGTAAAACCCTTACCTATTCTTACGCGCCCTCAAGCCACACCAACATGCCGCAGTGGCACGGTGGTAAACTTACCGGGCTTTGGAACCAACCAAGCAGGACCAGGAAGCATAAGCCTTTGGAGTTACTCTAAAGCTCCTGGGGCCATCATTAACTCGGGCACACAGGTACGCATTAACAGCTTGCAAAACAACCCGAATAAAGATACGATAGGAGTGTTTGACAATTGGATAACTTATAAATACACGGCACCACAAACATTTGGAGGTTGTACGGCCACTGATTCGGCCAATATCCGGATTTATGGTAACCCAAAAGTAGATGCAGGTGCCACCCTGGTATGGTGCGAGAATGCAGGCGTATACAATATTACGTTTGCCAACCGCAGGCACAGTCCAAGTGGCGGAAGCACGGGAGAAGGCGAGGAGTGGACAGGTCCGGGTGTAACAACCACCCCTGTGGGCATCAGCGGTAAACGTTTCGACTTTAACCCACTGGCAGCAGGGGTACAAAAAATCCCAACAGTAAACGTAGTTACCTACAAGTACACGCAAACGTATAACAAATCAACACCTACTGAAATCTCTTGCTTTAACAGCGATACGGTTCAGTTTAACGTAACGAGTATTCCAATTATTGATGCAGGATCAGATATTACAGTATGTAAAAACGAGCCGCTATTCAACATAAAAAGCAAAACAGGAGCCACACTCACCACCTCAACGGGCGTACCTTATGCAGGCGCACCACAATGGATAGCAGCCAATGCAGCATTGAACAACGATAACGCTATTCGCAACAGCGGTCAGGACTTTTTTGCAGGCAGCACAGCCATAACGTTTGCCAACAGCACCACCAACAGTGTTTACAAATTGTATTATGTAGATAAATCGACAGGATGTGAAGTAAGAGATAGTATGAACCTAAGAGTAGCAAGGGTACCAATAGCCGATTTGCGTTACAACAATCGAGTGGCAGATTCGTTGTTTGTGTGCCAGAACACGCGCAATGTATACTTCCGTCCGTTTGCCTCCAACCCGATTGGAATCATGGGAACTACCCAGGTAACTAGCAATTTACAGTTTTCGGGTTCAGCTTCGTTTGGAGACAACCCTGACCTAACGGTCAATACTTCTAGAGGAGTGTTTAACAGCCAAACAGCCTCACCAGGATTACACTTACTGATTATGAAGTATACGGATAAGAGCGTAGAGCCAATTAATGGTTGTACGGCAACGGATACAAACATCATTTATGTTCAAGCCCAACCAACCATACAAATAGCGAGTATCAATGCTATATGCAGCTATGATAGCTTGGTACAGCTAAGTTTAACAACGGCACCAATTGATACGTTTGATTACGCTTGGCGCTCAGGTGGAGACGGTATATTAAACACAGGCACCACACCGGCAAGCTACCGCATTGGGCAAACGGATATTCAAAATGGGCAGGTAACGCTGAGTGCGGTAACACAAAAGAAAACCTACGGATTGTATGCCACCACCAATGGCGACCAATGTGATACGGTAACTTCGAGCACGGTACTCACCATTAACAGAGCACCGGATGCGACTATCTTGTCAGAAAACATCGAAAACTGCGTACCGTTTACGCCATTGTTTGGATCGGGAGCTACGGGAGTGCAAAACGCGAACTTCACTTGGACATGGGAGAACGAACCGGGCATAACAGACACGGACAATGACTCAATGACGCAGCGCACGATAACGGATTACCAAACCACCACATCGGGTATTCACAGGTTACAACTCACGGTGAGCACCAATACCACACCAGCGTGTACAAGCACCAGTAAGTGGACAATGGTAACGGCACATGCTGTTCCTGAGGCCGACTTTGAGGCTGATCCACCATTTACTACCATTGCTAAACCGTTCTTTAACTTCATCAACAAATCAACAATAATAGATGGAAGCAAGTTGAGTTATTTGTGGAACTTAGGTCCGGGCCCTGACCCAACCCGACCGGAAAACCGCAAGGTAACTGATGCCAATCCGGTGAATATTGAATATGCAGCCGATACAGCTCAAAAGGATGTAACGTTGTATGTAACGAGTGAATATGGCTGTATAGACTCGGTGACCAACAAAATCAGAATCGATCCGGATATTACGGTGTTTATACCAAACGCGTTCAGACCAGATAGTAAGTTGAGTACTTGTGATGGAGACATTGATTGTAACAGAAAGTTTAAAGTAATAGCTAACGGACATTTATCGGTAGAGGTATTTGTGTTTAACCGCTGGGGCCAATTGGTGTTCAAAACCACCAATGCAAACGAAGGATGGGATGGAAAAATGATAAATACATCAGAAGATTGTCCGCAGGAAGTATACATCTACCAAGTAAACGCTACCAGCTTTAGCGGCAAACTATACCGCTACTCAGGTTCGGTTACATTATTGAGGTAATAATTAATAAGCACGTTGACCCTATCAACAATATCAGACGGTTATTGCGAAAGCAATAGCCGTTTTGATTTTTAGCAAGTTTCGTTTAGTGAAAATGGGGGGATTTTTTTTGACATTTTTATTTAATGATTGTACCTATCTTTATACCACCAAATAAAAAAGAGCATGAAATCATATCTAATATTATTGATGGTTGCGGTATTGCCAATGTTTGGCATCGCCCAAAACCTGTTGAAGACGATGGATGGTGCAACCTACGACCCCAAACAACAACGGAATGAAATTCCTAAAGAGCAAAATAATGGAACGATCTATTATAAAAGCAAATCCATTCCGGTACAACAATCAACAGGGCAAACCTACGACTCGGAGCAGCTATCGCGCATGGCACGAAAGGATATTAATGGTGTTGCGGGAACCGTTGCGGGAGTTGATACGCGTTCGGGGGAAGTTCCCAATATTAGGAATGCGGGAGCAGCGGGTACTGCCTATTTTGTTGATGGGGTAAGAACCTATGGAGCATTGCCTATACTTTCCAAATAAAGTAGGCTTAATGTTTTTTTAATGCATTAGTTCCACCAAAGGGCGCAATTTACTCTGTTTTTAAACAAAATCATCATGAATACTAAGCTACTAACCTGAGTTCGGTTTAAGCAGCTAATGTCAATTGTTGTTCAAGTTGCTTGATAAGCTGAGGGTTTGTTTCCTCAATATCTTTTTTGATGGAAGGTTTTTTAGGAAAGAAAGAATACGCAGCAATTGCACTCATAATATTAAGAAGAAAACCGCTGATAGAGCGATGTCTTGTATGTTCAACTTGACAAATGTTTTTTAACTCATCATTTACGGTTTCAATCACGGACCGTTTCCTTAAAAGAAGTTTCTCTTCATTGCTCAATGCTTTAGATTTCATGTTTCTTCTTACAGCTGTAATGAGTTGTATACCGTTGCCAAAAAGCAGATCACTCAATGCTTTTGAGATATATCTCTTATCTCCAAATAGTTTTCCGAAAAGGTCTTTAGTCATATTGGTAATTGTTTTAGCATCTCTATCATCCACATTTCCTTTGGTTAGAAAGAAAGATAATATCTCACCTTTGTCGTTTATAATCAGGTGAAGTTTAAAGCCAAAGAACCATCCCATTGATGATTTACCAACCTCTGCAAAGCCTTTAAATGTTTTATTACGCTTTATCCTTTTGTTGTGACAAACACGCAGTACAGTAGAATCAATAAAGCTAATGCCAGTGCACTCGCCTTTGCAACAATGATGGAGAAACAACATGAATGCAATAGCACAACGATGACTCAATTCAATAAACCTGTTATAGGAAACCAATCCGGGAAAATCTTCTCTTAAATGAACAGACACATAGTCCACATAAAAATGCTTGAAATTCCTGAATTGACCACCATGAAACGCAATCAGGAGTGTGATAATTTCAGAGTCACACATTCCGGCTTTTCTATTTCTTGTTTTAACGTTTGATGGTGCGGGTAATTGGTGTTTTGAATACAAAATTTCAAATTCATTGCAGAAATCATCAACTTTTACAAAAGTTTCTGTAATTTTATCTCGTAGCATTGGTGTGTTTTTTATGTTTTTTTGCACTACAAAATTAACACTTCCAATGCTAGTAATTATTTGATTACCAAATAATTATAAACAAAATAATCAACACTTTCTTATCCCGAACTCAGGTTATCAAGCAGTTGTAATTGTTGTTAGGGATGCAGATTCAATGCAATCGCCTGGTGCTTTTGCAAATGGTACAACTTTAGGAATACCCTTACAATATGCTATTGCACAAATTATTAAAGTGAATCCCACAACAGGAGTTCCAGACAGTACGGGTAAGTTCGCAACCTTAAAAGGAATTGTGTATGGATTTAACCAACGTTTTACAGGAGTTCAATGCGTATTGAGAGACTCAACAGGTGGTATTACATTATTCAACACAACAAGAAATTTTGGCTATACGGTTAAAGAAGGAGATGAAATAGAAGTTTCGGGAGCCATTTCAACCAATAGAGGTTTAGCACAGTTAATCCTCGATACCATCATCTTTACATCATCAGGTAACACACTTAAAACACCTTCAACCGTGGTTAAAGTTGATGAGTTGACTGAGAGTGATTTGGTACGTGTAAACAATGTGAAATTTGTTACCCGCCCAACAGGAGCCAATTGGCCAACCACATCATCCAATATCAGTGTTACCAATGCTGCGAATGATACTATTGTTATCAGAGTGCTTAATACTTCAATACTAGCCGGTAAGCCTTTGCCAACTACTCCTACCTTTAATATTGTTGGATTGGGTTCGCAAACAAGTACCAGTTTTGCATCGCCATTTGCATTTAACGGGTATCAAATCATACCTCGTACACAAGATGATATTACCATTAATATTCAAGATAGTTTGAATGCCTTTAATCTCTTAACTCCCGCAAATAACGATACTATTTTGCTTACCAATGCAAACTTAAATGATACCATTTTATTGAGTTGGACTCCTTGTGTCAATTCAAATGGTGTTTATGCAACTACCTATACATTTGTATTGGATACCGTTGGTGAAGATTTTAGTACTCCGCGTTTTGAACTGATTACAGGTAATAGCGCAGTGTTTAAACTAACAAAAGCCAACATATATGCTATGGCTATTTCAAATGGTATTGCTCAAGGGCAATTGTTTACAGGAATTTGGCAGGTAAAAGCTGAGTCGAACACGCTTGTTCGTTTCTCCAATTCGTTCCGCAATATTTTTATCCAAAACAATGTTACCACGAGTGTGAGTGAGTTAAAAAGATTAGATGCCATCCAATTGTATCCTAATCCGGCAAAAGAGGAAGCTACTCTTGTTGGGTTGATACCACATAAAGATGTGGTAAGCATTATTGGAATTTCAGGAAAAATAGAAGCCAATTTTACTGCATCCCCAAAAGCTGTTGTTTTGCCAATTAATGGGCTTAAAGCAGGTATTTACTTTGTGAAAATACAATCGGGAGAGGCTATTGTAGTTAAAAAATTATGGGTTCAATAAGTTTATTCTCCACTCATTAAAAAAAGCCTTGCAGCATACTTGTTGTAAGGCTTTTTTGTGATTGCCTTATTTTTCATATTTTGCAGGCTATAATTGATAATAATAACGAGGCTGTTCAAGTCTTTGGTTGTCATTAAAATAGAAAATTGACTATCTCCATGAAAAAGACACTTTTACTTATAACCTCATTGTTTGTTTGTTTATACTATGTTTCTGCTCAAAACGAAACAGATCCATCTAAAGAGGATAAGGGTGAATTTTCGGGAAACTTTCAAACCAATAATCAATTTTACTTGCGCGATGACAGGATTGGTGCATCTACAACTCAGTATTTAAAAGAAAAATCATCAACAGATGCGTGGCTGTTTATGAGCTATAAATTTAAGGGATTCAACTTTGCATTGCGCTATGATGCGTTTAACAATACACCATTATTTAATCCGCAAGCAGCGTATTCTAATCAAGGTGTTGGCTTTTGGCAAGTGAGTAAGGATATTGATAAGCTCAACATTACTGTTGGATATATTTATGATCAGTTTGGGTCGGGAATGACTTTTCGCTCATACGAAGACAGAAACATCGGTATTGACTTTGCTATACAAGGTGCTAGGGTAATTTATAATTTGAGTGATAATACCCGTTTTAAGGCATTTACCGGAAAGCAAAAATTCCGTTTTGATGCGCGCGAGCCTATTATTAAAGGGGTAAATGCCGAGCACCGCTTAGCACTAAGCGAAAAAGTTACAGCCGATTTGGGGGCATCTGTGGTGAATAGAACATTGGATCAAACAACTATGAATGCCATTACCTCAACTATTAATAGTTACGCACTTCCCGATCGTTTTGATCCCAAATACAATGTGTACGCTTTTCAGTTTTATAACACGTTAAACTTTGGAAATTTTTCGTGGATGGTTGAGTATGATTACAAAACCGATGAGGCTATTTTGGATTTGAACAATAAATTGATGAAATCCAACGGACATATTTACCATACCAGTATTTCATATTCGAGCAAAGGAATTGGAATTAACGCGCAGTTTAAACGTATTGAACGTTTTCCTTTGAGGGTTTCTCCGTTAGAAATTGCACCCATACCCAACAACGCACCTATTAATTATTTACCGTCCATTACGCGTCAAAATACGTATCGTTTACTTGCCCGTTATAACTCGGTTGTTCAGGAGTTGGGCGAAAATGCTATGCAGTTGGAGTTAACACTAAAACCAAGCAAAAAAACACAGGTTAACGTTAACACATCATTGGTAACAACCTTAAAAGGTGTTGATTTTAAAACAGCAACTTTTACCTATGATACAACCACAAGGCTATTTAGAGAGATCTATGTAGATGTGCAGCACAAATTTAACAAAACATTTAAGGCTATGATTGGTATACAATCTATAGGATACAACCAAGCAACATACGAACTCAAAGCATTTGCTCCGTTTGTGGAAGCGCTTACTCCATTTGGTGAAATGACGTATAAGTTAACCCCAACTCGTTCGTTACGTTTCGAGTGGCAGTATATGCACACCAAGCAGGATTTAGGTAGCTTTGTGAATGGATTGTTGGAATACAATGCTGCTCCACATTGGAGTTTCTCGGCCGGAGATATGTTGAATTTTCAGCATGGTTCGGTTAATAAACCTGCTGCCGGTGAAACATTTGAGTTGGTGCATTATTTTAATTTCTTTGCTGCATATACCTACAAAACCTCAAGGTTTTCGGGAGGCTTTTTAAAGCAACCACAGGGAGTAAATTGTACAGGAGGTGTTTGCAGGGTAGAGCCTGCATTTAGTGGAGCCCGTATAAGTTTAACAACCAATTTTTAACACAAAATAATTCATCATTACCATGAAAAATATGTTATTACTAACCCTTGCCGCTGCATGTTTCTTGTTTGTGGCGTGTGAAGAGGAGCCTCCGTACATTAATTATACGCCTAACACCGTTACCTATGAAACTACTTTTGTGGATGTTGCTGGTTTGCCAGCACCACAACTTCGTGAAGTTTTAGTGGAAGATATCTCGGGAGTTCGTTGTGTAAACTGCCCTGACGCAGCAGTTATCATCAAAAGACTGAAAGCTGATTTTGCGGGAAGAGTCAATTCCATCACCATCTATCCGAATACTTCATCTCTTAATTCACTCACATTGCCAGTAAATAAACCGGATAAGGGATTTGTAAGTAAATATGATTTACGAACAGATGCTGGAGGTCAGATGTTGGCAACGTTGGGAACCCCCAATTCACTACCCAATGGATATGTAAATAGAAAATTATTTGCAGGCAAAACAGATCGTTTTATCGACCGAACAGAATGGGCTGCTAAAGTAACATCTGAAAACGATTCAGTAACACCGGTAAATATTTATGTGAGAACTTCTTACGGAGCAGATGGAAAACTGAATGCCGATTTAGAATTAAGATTTACGGAAGACCTTAGCGGTGATTATTATATTTCAATGGCATTGATTCAGGATAGTATTATTGACGTGCAGGAAACAACAGATCCTAATATTGGTGCAACATATATCGCTGATTATCCTCACATGCACGTGTTGCGTAAAATGTTTACATCTAATTTAGGGGATAAAATTAACGCCACTCCTAATATCACTTTAGTGAAGGGACGTGTGGTTGAAAAACGGTATTCTCTCGAATTAACACCTGAAGCAGGAAAAGCTCCTTACGACAAAAAACATTTGGGCATTGTTGCATTTGTTCACCGTGGAGGTGATAATGTAGTGGTGCAATCTAAAGAGTTTGAAGTTGCAGAATAGTGCATAAATTTATTGGATTTTTGTGTTTACTAGTTATTGGATGCGCGCCTTCCAACAACTATAGTTTGAAGGTTTCCCAAGATCAAGCGGATAAGAGCGCAGCATTTTTACATCCCGAAAAATCGCCTCTCACTGTTGATGAAATACAAACATTTAAAGGACTTCATTTTTTTGAACCTAATGAGCAATTCAAGGTACAAGCTGTAATTACTTGGTTGCCGCAAATTGGGTATGTAGATATTCCGCAAACAGGTGGTGATATTATCGGTTATATGCAAACAGCGGTGCTCGATTTCTCGATTGATAGAAAATCTTTTCAATTGCCGGCTTATCAAACGGATGAAATGAAACGTAACCGCACCTTGTTTATTCCCTTCACTGATTTAACCAATGGCAAGGAAACATACAGCGGTGGGCGTTACATCGATCTACCTTATAACGATCACCACAAAGAAGTATTACTTGATTTTAATTACAGCTATATTCCTTACTGTGCATACACGTCAAGATACTCATGCCCAAAAGTTCCCCGCGAAAATCATTTAGATATGGACATTACTGCCGGGGAGCGGATGGTGATTGAGTAAATGAGTGATTGAGTAAATGAGTGATTGAGTGAATGGTAATTGAGTAATTAAGTGATTGAGTTGTTTGCATTCAGAGTTTGATAGCCTTCTAGTGTTTCACCGAAAAATTAGAGAGCATTATACCGTTCCTTTTTCAATCTGTTTATAACTGGAATTATATAGTTTGACCAATTGTTATCAAAACTTTTTCTTTATTAAATAATACACCGGAATACCCAACAGTACAATACCTAATCCGGGGTAGGTATAATCGGGTTTGTATAGTAACAGGTTGATGCAAATAAACGATGCCAGTAAAATATAGATGGCGGGCAAATAAGGATAAGCAAATACTTTATAAGGTCGGGGAGCGTTGGGTTGTTTGTGGCGTAATACAAAAATTCCCGCAACCGTTAGTACATAAAAAATAAGTACAGCAAAAACCACATAATCCAGCAAATCGCCATACGATCCCGAGAGGGTAAGAATGCTTGTCCAAATAGCCTGAATGATGAGGGCAAATTGTGGCGAATCGTTTTGGTTGAGTGTTCCTGCTTTGGCAAAAAACAGTTTATCTTTAGCCATTGCATAATACACTCTTGAGCCCGAAAGTGTCAATCCATTAATGCACCCAAACGTAGAAATCATAATGAGGGCTGCCATCAAATACATTCCTACATCACCAAAAACAGTTTGAAGCATAACGGTTCCAACCCTGTCGTTTTCGGCATGTTGAATGGCATCAAAAGAGAGTACTTGCAAATACACCCAATTGATAAACATATAAATTCCCAATACAATCGTGGTTCCCATAACCAAAGAGAGTGGAAGGTTACGTTCGGGTTTTTCAATTTCACTACCGGTAAACGTTACATTGTTCCATGCATCAGATGAAAAGATAGAACCCACCAATGCCACACAAAATATACCCCAATAGGAATAAGAAGATGTTTGAGAAGGAATGCTATAATCTTGTGCGATAGTATCGTGTGTAAGGGCAAAATATAAGCCTGCACCTATCATAAAAACGATGGCTCCTATTTTGGTAAACGTAAAAATGTTTTGCAGAAATGCACCACTTTTCACGTTGCGGAAATTGGAAAAAGTGAGCAGCCACACAATGGCAATAGCAAGTATTTGTTGTGTTTGAACGGTAAATGATCCTATCTGAAAAACAACGTTTTCGGGTGAAATAAACGAAAAAAACACACCCGAAAATTTAGCAAATGCCACAGCCACAGCTGCGATGGTGCCTGTTTGAATAACGGTGAAAAGGGTCCATCCATATAAAAATCCAAATAGCGGATTGTACGCCTCGCGGAGGTACACATACTGTCCGCCTGCTTTAGGCATCATGGCAGCGAGTTCGCCATAACTCAAAGCAGCAAAAAGGGTAAGCAGTGCTGTTACAAACCAAGCCAACAGTAGCATGAATGGAGATCCTAAATCGCGGCTCATTGCGGCCGGAACAATAAAAATTCCGGAGCCAATCATGGAACCAATAATGAGCATGGTGCAATCAAGCAGGGATAGTTTTTTGGAAGTTTGCATGCAAGCAATATACACGATTTTGAAAAAAGCAGCAGTCCAAATGAATACACTATATTGCTCACCCGATTAGCATCGTTGTTATTGGGAAATAAGTGTGAAACAAAAAGACATTCTTACCAACCGGCTTGGCATTCCGGAAACAGATTATTTATACGTTCAAGAATCGCAATTAGTGGCTTCGGGCAGAGGGTTGTTTACAGCCATTACTTTGTATAAAGATGAGGAGATAACCGTTTTTAAAGGTGACGTGATTACCGAAAAACAAATAAGAGATAGAGTTTCGGCCGAGGATGATAAGTACTTTATTGCACTGCTAAACGGAAAAATTTTAGACTGTATGCATACCGAGTGTTTTGCAAAGTATGCCAATGATGCCACAGGATATTCCGCTTCTCTTTTTACCAATAATGCCAAAATTATTATCAACGAACAAAACCAAGTTTGCTTAATGGCCACTAAAAAGATTTTAGCAGGTTCCGAAATATTTTGTAGCTACGGCAAACGCTATTGGAAAAAACATAGGGTGTAAAAGCTTAGTTATTTCTTGCACCTTGCTCAATCCACAACCAAACAGATTGTATTTTATTGGCATGTAACTTTCCGGCTGGTGGCATCACCCGCAAAGGGTTGGTTTTAATAAGTGAAAAATACAGTTTGCTACCATCGGCATTAAAAGGAATTACATTATTTTTAACATTATCATAAACGCTCAATTCTACCTTTCCGGCCCTACTTCCATTGCCATGACATCCACTAAAGTTACAATTATTTGCAAGCAGTGGTTGAATGGTTAGAGCATAACTCACCGTGTTTTCTTGAAACGCTTTTTTGGTAATCTGTATTTGGATAGAGGTTTGTTTGTTTTGGTAAGTAGCCACAATCATAGCCAAAATTGTATCTGCAGAAATATGCAGAGGAGCTATCCAATTACCACTATTATCAATATTACCGATAGTTGTTGTCCAAGTATCGGCAGCTACTTGATTGTTATTAGCTTTTAACCGAAAAATGATTGAATCACCTTCCGAAAAAACAAGCTTGGGTGCTTCAATATTGAGAAGGATTGAGTTCTCTTCTGGTTCGTTTTTGCAAGCAGCAATCAACAGGCTACTGCAACAAAAAAATATGAACCATCGGTATATTGTTGGAGAAATCATGTTAGTGTTCATTTTGCTGTTTAATGGCTTGCAAACAATCGCTGCATAAACAGTCGTTGTAAGTTAATTGAAGAAACTGTAATTCATTTTCGTTCAACTGAAAAGATGAACACATACAATTTTCAATATCCATTGGTTTGCACTCAAAATCATGGTTGCATCGTGCACATTGTTTAGTGTTGTTTTCCATTACCTCACCGTAATACGCTTACTAATCGTTTCTTCTCCGTTTGCAAGTAACAAGTGGTAGATTCCTGCTTTGGGGAGTTGAATCATCATCCCATCTGCTGTTCTGGTGTTATGCGTATTGATACTGTTTCCCAACATATCATACACCAGTAAATGAGTGGCTGCTGTTTGCTGAAAGCTAACATGTATATCTTGATTTTCTGCCACAGGATTAGGAAAAATAGTTACACGTGTTGAGTTCATTTTTTCAGAAAGCGAGAGGTTCATATTTTGATGAATAACACCTACTGCGTCTAAATCAAAACCCGATGAAGCAAATGGAGTAGGCCATGGATCGTTAATTTTATTGCCTTGTGCATCGCGCGAAGCGAAAGTGTTTTGAATACTTCCTACTACATCTACAATGCGCACATGTGTAATATTATTTACATCTAAGTTGGGTTCATCTTTCAACTCTTCTAAATCAAATGGCGTTCCGTATTGTCCCAAATATTTACCTGCAAGGTTATTTATGTTATTTGCAAACATGCCTTTAAATGCACCTGTTTGTTGCAAGGTGTCGGTTAAACTCGTTGCTTTAAATCGCACAAAGTTTTCGCCATCCGAACTTACTTCTACAAATGCCAATTCCAAAAATGCCGTTCCAGGAGCAAGTGTTTGATCAATAAATCCATTTTCAAAAACAGCAAAATCATATCCGGCTCCATTCACAATCGGGTGTTCAAATGTAACGGTTGCAAAACCTCCATCACCCAAACTTACAACACCATTTCCTGCCTTACCGGGCACATAAGAATCATCTCCAACAATGGCTTTCCCCAAAGTGGTATCAGCAATATTTTGCCAGCCTCGTTGTAACGAGCAATTGTTTGCCCAGTTAACCCAAACACTGCTGTCCATGTGAATGGCAGTTGTTCCTACATTTCCCACTTGTGGTGCGAATTGTGCGTGCACATAGTTTGCGGAAAGGAGCACAAGGCTTAATCCTAAAAATTGTTTCATCATCAAATAATAAAGGGAATACAAAAGATACAGCACACAACTTAGGTTATGTAGCAGCAGCTTTACTTCTATTCCCGGAAGTGTAACTTAAATGTGTTGAGGCAGGTCTTCTGACTTATACCTTCTTAGATTTGTCTTCCCATCCACACAGGTGGTTAGTGACGTTTAGCGTCTAAAAATTTATAGAAAGTCGAATGTACGTATTCTAATTTCTATTTGGTATTCACAGCAGCGGGTACTGTTACAGTTTTTCACTGTATTCCCTTTTAATCCTAAATTGTTTTTTTAGAACCTTAACGGAGGCAAATATAGCATATCCAATTTTATTTCTTCAATAACGCTTGTACACCCATTTGGTAACCATACATTCCAAATCCGCTAATAATACCAACACAGTGTTTAGATAATAATGATATATGTCGATATTCTTCGCGTGCAAAAATGTTTGAGATGTGAATTTCGATAACCGGTGTACGAATAGCTGCAATAGCATCGCTGAGCGCAACAGAAGTATGCGTATACCCTCCAGCATTCAACAAAATGCCATCGTATAAAAATCCTACTTCATGCAATTTGTTGATGAGTTCACCTTCGATATTGCTTTGGTAATAGTCGAAATCAACGTTTGAAAAAGTAGTTGTTAAATGCGCTAAATACTCCTCAAATGTTTGATTGCCATATATGCCGGGTTCGCGTTTACCCAATAAATTAAGATTGGGTCCGTTGATGATCATAATTTTCATTGTTTCAAATGTACTACATTCGTTCTTCGCACACACAACAAACTCTTTCTGTGAATTGGACATCTTATATCAAAGGTTTTAAAGCCTACTTACAATTAGAACGTTCCCTTTCGGGTAATTCTATTGAGGCTTATGTGCATGATTTGGAGAAACTTACACAGTTTCTTGAAATCAAAGGCTTAAACGTTGCTCCCGAAGATATTAAACTTGACGTTTTGCGGGAGTTTGTGAGGTGGATTACTGAGTTGGGAATGATGCCTACCAGTCAGGCACGTATTATTTCAGGTATTAAAGCCTTCTACAAGTATTTAATGATGGAGGATTTGATTAAAAGAAATCCTGCAGAGTTATTAGAAGCACCTAAAACATCCCGCAAACTTCCCGATACATTAAATATTGATGAAATAGATAATATGCTTGCTTGCATTGATATGAGTAAAGCCGAGGGCATGCGAAATAAGGCAATTTTGGAAACAATGTTTAGTTGTGGTTTGCGGGTAAGCGAAACGGTAACACTTAAATTATCAGATATCTTTTACGATGAGGAGTACGTAAAAGTTATTGGAAAAGGAAACAAGGAGCGACTTGTTCCTATTGGATCCGTTGCGCTTAAAGCTATCAAATTATACGTGGAGCATGTTAGAGTGCATATTGATGCCAAAACAGGTAATCACGATATTGTTTTTTTAAATAGTAGGGGAACAAAACTTTCGCGGGTGATGATTTTTTACATTATTAAAAAATTGGCAGCTCAAGCAGGTATTAAAAAAACAATTTCACCGCATACGTTCAGGCATTCATTTGCAACTGCTTTGGTTGAAGCAGGAGCAGATTTACGCGCAGTGCAACAAATGCTGGGGCACGAAAGCATTACTACAACCGAAATTTACACACATATTGATAGAGAGTATTTGCGTGACGTAATTACACAGTTTCATCCAAGAAGTTAGTGTTATACTTGATAGTTGAACAAAGGGTGTCACGCTAATTACATCCTTCAAATCAAGGGTAAATTAGCTGATATTGTATTAGGAGACGTTTACTGCATGGCAAACGCTGCATCCAAATATGTGTATATATCAACCGGCATATCATTCCCGTTTTTCTCTCCGCGTTTGTGGCCTAGGCGAACCACAATCATTTTCATACTAGGTATGGCAAACACATACTGCCCGCGGATGCCACGCATGTAAAAAATAGGATGCTCTTTGTATTTCATGAGCCACCATTGATAGCCATAATTATCAATTTGTTCTCCCGTTTTGGAGTCTTTTAAATTAGCAACGGTGAGTGATTGTTCCACATAGCCCGAGTCCACAATTTGCGTTCCGTTCCAGTTTCCTTGTTTTAGGTATAGCTTGGCTAAACGCGCATAATCTCTGGCTGTAGTGTAAAAGCAACAACTCACTTTATCCATCCCTTGTTCATCAGTACTCCAAAAGGCTTTGTCTTCAGCACCTATTTTCTTCCACAGTTTTTCGGCTGCATAATCGGCAACATTCTTACCGGTTACCTTTTTTAAAATCATTCCCAACAGTTGCGAATCACCACCCTTGTAATACCAAATAGTTCCCGGAGTATCGCTTACTTCAGCTTTTAGCGTGAGTGCGTTTACATCTTTTCCGTAATAGGCTTCGGCAGGCCAAGCTAGTGGACTGGCATAATCTTCCTTAAAATCAATTCCGCTGCTCATGGTGAGTAGATGTTTGATGGTAATTTTAGCTTTATTGCCTTCTCTAAACTCTGACAAATAATTGGAAACGGGCTCATCAATATGTTTGATCAGTCCTTCCTTGAGAGCAATTCCAATCAGTATGGAATTAATACTCTTGGCCATCGAAAAGGAGTTTACGACAGAGTGTTCGTCATAACCTTCCCAGTATTGTTCATGCAGCAAACTGTCGTTTTTTACCACCAAAAACCCAACGGTTTTATAGGTTACAAAATCGCCCAGTAGTTTGTTATCAATTTGTTGCTTGTTGTAATCAACGGATTTGGACCAAGGTTGAGGTTGTTCGTTGGCTACTTCGTGGAAAGGGAATAAGTGTAACTCATCAATATCGGGACCGGTTTTACCGCTGAAAATTGTCATTGCTAATACCTTGTTAATATACCAGTTGCCGGTAATGAGCAGTAACAATTCGCCCACCAAAAAAACTGTGATTAAACCCAATAGAAACCGTTTAAAAATCTTTTGCATAAGGATGATTTTACACAGCAACTTACCTCTTTTTTTAACGGCATCCAAACCATTCAATAGGGTGCAAAACATAAATCATCAAAAAATCTCAAATCTCAACCCTCAAATCCCAATTTGTTATTCTATTTTCGCGCCACTTTTAACATTCACCTAAACATGCAGCAACCACGTAAAATAGCCAACGCCCTTATTTCAGTATTTTATAAAGATGGTTTGGAACCTTTAGCCAAGGCCTTAAATCAATTGGGCGTTAATATTTATTCTACCGGGGGAACACAAGAATTTATTGAAAAATTAGGTATTAAGGTAAACGCTGTTGAGGGCCTTACAGGCTACCCGAGTATTTTGGGCGGACGTGTAAAAACGCTGCATCCGAAGGTGTTTGGTGGCATTTTGGCTAGGCGTTCAAACGAACAAGATCAACAAGAAGTAAAAGAATTTGAGATTCCATTTTTTGATTTGGTGGTTGTGGATTTATATCCCTTTGAAGAAACCGTAAAATCAACTTCTGAAGAAGCTAAGATTATTGAAAAGATTGATATTGGTGGCGTTTCACTCATTCGTGCTGCTGCTAAAAATTTTAATGATACCATTATTGTTTGCGATAAAAATGATTGTCCAATTTTAGCTGATACATTACTGACTCAAAACGGAGAAACATCTATCGAGCAACGCAGGGTTTTTGCTACCAAAGCATTCCACGTTACATCTGATTATGATGGAAAAATATTCCAGTATTTCGACAAGGAAACAACCACAGCATTTAAAGCAAGCATTGAGCCGGCAAAGGTTCTACGCTATGGAGAAAATCCTCACCAAAAAGGAGTTTTTTATGGTAACTTAAACGAGCTGCTTACACAAAAACATGGCAAAGAATTATCCTACAACAACCTGCTCGATATTGATGCGGCATTAAACTTAATTGGGGATTTCACTGAGCCAACAGTTGCTATTATCAAACACAACAATCCATGTGGTGTGGCTTCGCGCAGCAATATTTTGGAGGCTTGGAAAGATGCCCTATCGGGCGATCCTGTTTCGGCATTTGGTGGTGTAATTGTTTCCAATCAACCGATTGACGAAGCAACCGCAACTGAAATCGACAAAATATTTATGGAAGTATTAATTGCTCCCGGTTACGTAGGAAATGCACTACAAATATTACAATCAAAAAAGAATAGGGTATTGCTTCAGTTGAATGGAAAATTACCAAGAGGCAAACAATACCGCAGTTTGTTAAACGGAGTTGTTAAACAAGATAAAAATGAAGTGATTTTAACCAAAAAAAATCTTACCCTAGTTACCCAAACTGCCGCTGATGAAGCCACGTTGAACGATATGTTGTTTGCCGATAAAATTGTGAAACACACCAAATCGAATACCATCGTATTGGCCAAAGGAGGTAAGTTGTTGGGTATTGGTTGCGGACAAACTTCTCGTGTGGATGCACTAAAACAAGCAATTGCCAAAGCACAGGCATTTGAGTTTGATTTAACCGGAGCCGTGATGAGCAGCGATGCTTTCTTTCCTTTCCCCGATTGTGTGGAGATTGCCGATAAAGCAGGTATTAAGAGTGTTATTCAGCCGGGTGGTTCTATTAAAGATGATGCCAGCATAACCTATTGCAATAATCATGGAATAGCGATGTACTTAACCGGAACACGTCACTTTAAACACTAGATTCGACTGCGCTCATCTGCCTCATTACTTTGCTGGCCGAGTGAAAATCGTATTCTCACTTGAATTGCAATAGATTGGGGTGATTGACCAAAGACTTTCAGGTGACTGAGCGAAGCCGAAGTCAATTTCCGACTAATTCACACCCTGCGAAAAAAAGCACAGCGAAAATCTGAATATTTATACTATAATTTGCAGGTAGTAAATTAACCTTTAAGAGAAAGAAGAAAAATGGGAATGTTTAGTTTCCTCACGCAGGATTTAGCCATCGACTTGGGAACAGCGAATACGCTGATTATACATAAGGATCAGGTAGTTGTGGATGAACCTTCCATAATTGCCATTAACCGAAGAACCGGAAATGTTATTGCAGTGGGTAGCCAAGCACAACAAATGCATGGCAAGGCACACGAAGATATTAAGACGATTCGTCCGTTAAAAGATGGAGTAATTGCCGATTTTAACGCTGCCGAGCACATGATTCGTGGAATGATTGCCATGATTCAGCAAGGAAATAAATTAATTAAACCACAACAACGCATGGTTATTTGTATTCCATCGGGTATTACCGAAGTGGAAAAACGTGCGGTTAAAGATAGTGCGGAGCGTGCTGGTGCCAAAGAAGTATATTTGATTCACGAACCTATGGCAGCTGCAATTGGTATCGGAATTGATGTGTTTGAGCCAATGGGTAACATGATTATTGATATTGGAGGTGGTACTACTGAGATTGCCGTTATTGCACTCGCAGGTATTGTGTGTGATCAATCGATTCGCGTTGCCGGAGATGAATTTACCGAAGATATTTTGGACTACATGCGCAGACAACACAACCTCTTGGTTGGTGAGCGTACTGCCGAAAGAATTAAAATTGAAGTGGGAGCTGCCCAAACTGAATTGGAAAATCCGCCACCTGATTTTGCAGTGAATGGTCGTGATTTAATGACAGGTATTCCTAAACAAATTACGGTAACCTACAGCGAAATTGCAGCTGCTTTAGATAAATCAATTTCAAAAATTGAAGAAGCAGTTTTACGTGCATTAGAGTTAACACCACCTGAACTTTCGGCTGATATTTATTCAACAGGTTTATACCTAACAGGTGGAGGAGCTTTGCTTCGTGGTTTAGATAAGCGTATCTCCCAAAAAACAAAATTGCCGGTACATGTTGCCGATGATCCGTTAAGAGCTGTAGTGCGTGGAACTGGTATGGCACTCAAAAATCTGAAGAACTTTAAATTCTTAATGACTTAAGAAAAATATGAAATCCGAATCTCGAAATCCGAATATTTTTTTTTCGAATTTCGGATTTAATTATTCGAATTTAAACGCAGATGCGCAACCTCATATTCTTCATTTATAAGTATTACGTGTTCTTCATGTTTTTTATACTTGAAGTGGCGGCTTTCATGCTGATTTATCGTTTTAATAATTACCAAAGAGCCAGTTTTGTAAACTATACCACGGGAGTTACCAGTTCCTTCTATACTGTAGTAAGTAACACCCACGATTATTTTAACCTCCGCAGAGTAAACGATAGTTTACAAATTGAAAATGCTCGCCTACGATCAGAACTACTTACTTCATATTATAAAAATAATTTCACACCTACTCAGGTTAACGATACGCTTTACAAACAACAGTATGAGTACATACCCGCACAAGTGGTGAGTAACTCGGTAACAAAACGTAATAATTATATCACCCTAAATCGTGGTAGGCTCCACGGCATCGAACCAGAAATGGGTGTTATAAGCGAAAATGGAATAGTGGGTATTGTAATGAATGTTTCGGATCATTATTGCACCGTGCTTTCGCTCTTAAATAATAACTGTAAGATTAGTGCCAAGCTACAAAAAAACGGAGCATTTGGTTCGTTGGTGTGGGATGGCGATGATTCTAAATTTGCCGCCTTACGTGATGTGAATAAACATGTTCCGCTACTCACTAACGATCTTATTATTACCAGTAATTTTTCAACTATTTTTCCGGAAGGGATTCCTATCGGGAAGATATATGCGCACAGTTTGGATGCAGGTGATAATTTTCACACCATTAAAGTGGAATTGTTTACCGATTTTTCATCAGTATCAACCGTATACGTTATCCGCAATTTATTAAAACAAGAACAACAAGATTTACAAGCAACTATTAAACAGTGATATTAGAGATATTTTCATATTTGTTGCGTTTTATTGCCATTATACTCTTGCAGATATTGGTGGTAAACAATATTGAATTGAGCAGCTATATCAACCCCTACATTTATGTTGCTTTTATTTTAACGTTGCCAGTTACCATGAAACCTTGGCAAATTGTTTTTCTTTCATTCATACTTGGAGCAGCCATGGATGCGTTTTCGAGCACTCCGGGTTTACACATTGCAGCCACAAATTTTATGGGCTATATGCGTATTCATTATTTACGAGCCACTACCACTAAAGAAGATATTGAAGGAAGAATGGTACCATCCATATCACAAAAAGGCATTGTTTGGTTTAGCGTGTATGGGTTTGTAATGGTTTTCATGCATCATCTTGTACTTTTCTTCTTAGAGATATACGGTTTCCATGAGTTCTTCAGAACACTTTCAAGAGTATTTGTTAGCACGTTGGTTACGCTTTTACTTATTGTTGTGGGACAATTACTGTTTTTCCGATCGAAAAAAGGCAATGGATAGCTTAGGCAAAAGAAATGTACTCATCGCCATCTTTGTTGCATTGGCAATTATTTATATTATTCGACTGGTGTTTCTGCAGCTGGTTGATGATTCGTATCTCCGCTCCGCTCAACAAAACGTTTTACAAGAACAAACCATATACCCGGCTCGTGGCTTGATTTATGATCGCAAAGGAGAATTGTTGGTATACAACGATGCCATTTATGATTTGAATGTTATTCCCGAACAAGTAAAAGGCTTAGATACGGCCATGTTTTGTAAAGTTTTGGGAATTACCAAAGATGACTTTATTGCCAAATTTGAGAAGATGAAACGGAGTGTTGGATATGCTCCATATCGTCCGGGGTTGTTTGAGAAACAACTAAATATTCCAACTTATGCAGCCTTTCAAGAACACTTATTCGATTTCCCCGGCTTTTACGTAAACGTTCGAACCGATCGCAAATACAAATTCGCTGATGCGGCTCATGTAATGGGTTATATTGGTGAAGTTACCGACAGGGATATTGAAAAATCAGCTGAGTATTACCGAATGGGCGACTTTATTGGAATCAGTGGGGTTGAAAAATCCTACGAAGAAGTGTTGCGCGGGCAAAAGGGAGTGAGCTATGTTTTGGTTGATTCTAAAAACCGTACACAAGGTCGCTATAAGGAAGGTCAATTTGATACCCCTGCTGTTGCGGGTCAAAACATTGAACTTAGTATCGATCACCAACTGCAAGCTCTTGGCGAAGAACTCCTGAAAAATAAAATTGGAAGTGTTGTTGCCATCGAACCTTCTACGGGTGAAATACTAGCCTTGGTTGCTAGTCCCACTTACGATCCCAATTTATTTGTTGGACGCGAGCGTGGTAATAATTACATGAAACTATTGCGCGACCCTTCCAAACCTTTATTCAACCGACCACTTGCAGCACCTTATCCTCCTGGTTCAATCTTTAAAATTTTGATGTCGTTAACTGGGCAACAAGAGGGAGTGTTAAATCCTTCCACAAGTTATGCTTGTCACCGTGGTTATCTCTTTGTAGGCTGTCATCCCCACAGCTCACCCTTGCAACTGCGTGGAGCTATTGCTGTTTCTTGTAATGCGTATTTTTGTCAGGTTTACCGAAGTGTTGTAAACAATCCCCGGTATCCAAGGGTGGAAAATGCCTACACCAGTTTTCATGATCACATGGAAAGTTTTGGTTTAGGTAAAAAATTGGGTGTTGATTTATTTGGTGAAGGAGGCGGATTGCTTCCAACTTCTAAATATTATGATAAAATTTATGGTAGATATAGATGGCAAGCGCTTACCACTATTTCATTAGGTATAGGACAAGGTGAATTAGGAATTACACCTTTACAAATGGCCAATGCAACAGCTGCAGTTGCCAATAGAGGATATTGGATTACTCCTCATATTGTAAAAACCATTGATGGCAAAAAAAACCCAAACCCAGAGTATAATAACAAACACTGGACAACCATTGATACTTCGTATTTTCCCATTGTTATTGAAGGTATGCACGATGTTGTAATGGCAGGAACAGCACGTATTGCTCAAATTCCCGGCATTGAAATATGCGGAAAAACAGGAACAGCGCAAAACCCACACGGGAAAGATCACTCCGTTTTTTTTGCGTTTGCTCCTAAAGACAATCCCAAAATTGCTATTGCTGTTATTGTGGAAAATGCAGGATTTGGCGCAACTTGGGCTGCGCCTATTGCGAGTTTAATGATGGAACAATATTTAACTGGAAAACATGATACCCGTCCTGCCTTGCTCGACAGAATGCTCAAAGGAAATTTAACGCATAAAAATGATACAAACGCAACAACCCAAACCATCAAAAATTGATTGGCTCACATTGGTGTTGTATTACGCCTTTGTGATTGCCGGTTTATTGTGTATTTATGCTTCGGTATACAAGGATACCCATCCAATGATTTATGATACGAGCATGAATTATGGTAAGCAAGTAATTTGGATAGCCATTGCTTCGTTTTTAGGCATGCTCATTTTGTTGGTTGATGAAAAATTCTTTTATGCCTTTTCTTATCCAATATACGTACTCACCATTTTATTACTTATTGCAGTATTGCTTTTGGGAACAACTGTAAAGGGCTCGAGTTCATGGATTGAAATAGGAGGTTTTAGAATGCAGCCTGCCGAATTCGCAAAATTTGGAACATCACTTGCCTTGGCGCGTTACCTAGGAGGGTTTAATATCAAGTTCAGCGATAGAAAAGTTCAATACATTTCGGGGGCAATGATTTTGCTACCAATGGTTATTATTCTATTACAAAATGAAACGGGGAGTGCCTTGGTGTTTGCATCATTCATTTTTATGTTGTACCGAGAAGGATTGCCGGGATATTTTCTGTTTCTTGGATTTATGATGGCTTTGTTTGGTGTATTAGCATTGGTGATTCCGTCACTATACCTCATTATTGCAATTGCTGTCTTCGCAGGATTACTCACCTTGATGATCCGCAGAAACCGTCAAAATTTACTAATTGTAGCCGGTGTGGCAATATTGGCTTGCGGTTATGTAAGTAGTATTGGATACGCTTTCGAAAATATTTTGCAACCACATCAAAAATCGCGCATCAATGTATTATTGGGTAAAGAAGTTGATTTGAAAGGTGCTGGATATAATGTGCAACAATCAAAAATTGCAATTGGGTCGGGAGGATTAGTGGGTAAAGGGTTTTTAGAAGGAACACAAAACAAGTTCAGGTTTGTGCCCGAACAAAGTACCGACTTTATTTTTTGCACCATTGGCGAAGAATACGGCTTTGTAGGATCGGTGCTGTTTGTTATGCTATATATTTTGTTGTTGTGGCGCATTCTAGTGATGGCCGAGCGGCAGCGACAAAAATTTAACCGCATTTACGGCTATTGCGTGGCTTCCATTTTATTTTTTCACTTTGCTATCAATATTGGTATGACCTTGGGCTTACTTCCCGTAATTGGTATTCCACTGCCTTTCTTTAGTTATGGAGGCTCCTCCTTGTTAAGTTTCACTATTTTACTCTTCATTTTTATCCGTTTGGATGCCAATAGGCAAAATGAATTAAGAGGTGCATTTGAATAACACCAACCAACCCTCCGCCAATTTCTTTTTATTGTTTGTTTATTGTTTGCTTGTTTACGTTTTTCGTAAAAACCTGAGTTCGGTTTAAGCAGCTAATGTCAATTGTTGTTCAAGTTGCTTGATAAGCTGAGGGTTTGTTTCCTCAATATCTTTTTTGATGGAAGGTTTTTTAGGAAAGAAAGAATACGCAGCAATTGCACTCATAATATTAAGAAGAAAACCGCTGATAGAGCGATGTCTTGTATGTTCAACTTGACAAATGTTTTTTAACTCATCATTTACGGTTTCAATCACGGACCGTTTCCTTAAAAGAAGTTTCTCTTCATTGCTCAATGCTTTAGATTTCATGTTTCTTCTTACAGCTGTAATGAGTTGTATACCGTTGCCAAAAAGCAGATCACTCAATGCTTTTGAGATATATCCCTTATCTCCAAATAGTTTTCCGAAAAGGTCTTTAGTCATATTGGTAATTGTTTTAGCATCTCTATCATCCACATTTCCTTTGGTTAGAAAGAAAGATAATATCTCACCTTTGTCGTTTATAATCAGGTGAAGTTTAAAGCCAAAGAACCATCCCATTGATGATTTACCAACCTCTGCAAAGCCTTTAAATGTTTTATTACGCTTTATCCTTTTGTTGTGACAAACACGCAGTACAGTAGAATCAATAAAGCTAATGCCAGTGCACTCGCCTTTGCAACAATGATGGAGAAACAACATGAATGCAATAGCACAACGATGACTCAATTCAATAAACCAGTTATAGGAAACCAATCTGGGAAAATCTTCTCTTAAATGAACAGACACATAGTCCACATAAAAATGCTTGAAATTCCTGAATTGACCACCATGAAACGCAATCAGGAGTGTGATAATTTCAGAGTCACACATTCCGGCTTTTCTATTTCTTGTTTTAACGTTTGATGGTGCGGGTAATTGGTGTTTTGAATACAAAATTTCAAATTCATTGCAGAAATCATCAACTTTTACAAAAGTTTCTGTAATTTTATCTCGTAGCATTGGTGTGTTTTTTATGTTTTTTTGCACTACAAAATTAACACTTCCAATGCTACTAATTATTTGATTGCCAAATAATTATAAACAAAATAATCAACACTTTCTTATCCCGAACTCAGGTTAAATTACTAAAGATTAAAAAATATTTATGATTTTATGATTTTTTTCATAATTTAGCTTTATAATTTTTTCTAACCACTTTAAAATAAAATGTATATCCGCTATATTACCAGTAAGTTTTAGCAACGGCAAGAGTTAGTCTATCAAAGAGTTTATCTCCAAAGTATCTTCTATTGAGTTTATAGCAAAACTCGTTGAGATAATTTTGCAGGTATAGACCTTTAATTTTGTGATAAATTCCGAGTAGCATTCTTTTGGCGTTTGCAATTGCAATATGCACCCATTTAAGTGTAGTGTTGGTTGTAATCTCAGTTGATACTTCACTTACATGAACCTCAACATAATCAGCAATATCTACGTAACTCGTGCTTTTATCGGTAAATACAATACTGCTATCTTCAATGTTGTTAATGAACAAGCTATTGATTGCATCAGACTTATGATTATTTAAAACCTGCATCTTAAAGTACCTGCAATGTTTCGATGTAATACCTGTATCCAAATTTTCAAGTGGTGTTGATTCTGCTAAAACCGCTACGTTTTGTTGCTTTTGGCTTCCTTTTCCTCGCTTTAACTTTGTTCCTTCAGGAGTGGCTTTTTCAAAATAGCCCTCGTCCATTTCTATCATTCCTGTAAGTGTATATAAAGAATCTCGTTTACCCATTGCTTCTCTTATTTTATGCATCAAGTTCCATATGCTTGCATAACGTGAGTGATCCATTTGCTTTTGGAGTTCCGTTGCAGATATTCCTTTTTTAGTTAAACTCATAAAAGCCATCGCCATGTACCATTTTTGAAAAGGTAATTTGGCATGCTCCATAATTGTTCCGCTACGCAGTGTAGTTCTAAAATCACAGCGGCTGCACTGCCATTGATACTTAGCTTTTAGCCAATAATGTTTTGTACATCCACACTCTTTACAACTGATACCTTCTTGCTCGCGTTTAAGCCTAAAATGTTCCTTGCAACTTTGCTCATCAGGAAATTGTTTGATAAAGTTTATTAATTTCATGTTGCAAAGTTCTGCCCTTTGTCCGCATCCTATCTGCGGAGTGGTATATTTGCGGATATACGTTTAAAATAAATAACAAATCAATGCTTCATTATTTTTACACTATGAACAAAGAAATATTTATCAAAAACATAAGCACCAATTAAACAATCTAACCAAAACAAACACAATCAATATGAAAAGACAAGTACAAACCTTTCGTAATCTAATAACCCGATACTTGGGAGTTGGATTACTTTTAATTGGGATTGGAATTACACACTCCAATGCTCAGAGCATAGCAAATTATGCCTTTACATCTACAACTACTGGATCATTAGATTCAATGATAGGAGCTACGAGTATGGCAGGCTCTGGTGCAATTTTAGCTGGTTACAATGACGATAATGCATCTCGAGTGTTACCATTGGGATTCTCCTTTCCATTTATGGGTGTTCGTTATACTCATTTTAGTGCTAATTCAAACGGACAAATGGAATTGAATTTAAGTGCTAGTTCAACAGCTATTGGCGGAAATGTTACTACAGCTTTGGGGAGAGCTTATCTTGCTCCAATGACTGGAGACAACTCTGTTATTTCGGCAATGAGATATACCTTAACGGGTGTTGCTCCAAATAGAATCTTTAGACTTAGTTTTCCTGGTTTTGCGATACCTTTCAGTCCTACCAACCAAAATGCTGAAATGCAAGTTTGGCTTTACGAAAATGGTGTTATTCAATATGTGTATGGCCCTATGTTTGCCGCAAGTAGCCGAACTCGCTCTATTTCAATTGCATCGAGTAATACCGCAACTACAGTTCAATCAGTTACAGTTGGTACGACACCAACTACCACTGCTTCTGCTACTCTTACAGAAAACACATTTGCAGGTGGAAACATAATTGGGCTTCACTCGGCAACGCAAGGTAACAGAAGGGTATATACATTCACTCCACCAAACCCAATTGGTTCGCCTGCGTCTCTAACCTTTGCTTCAGTAAATCAATCATCTATGACACTAAATTGGATTGATAATTGTTCAAATGAATCCTTTTATTTAGTAGAACGTTCAACAAACGGAGGAGTAAATTATACAACATTAGCTTCTCTTGCAGCAAACACCATTTCCTATAATGCAACGGGTTTATTACTTGGACAAACCTACACTTTTAGAGTTACAGCTGGAACAGAGGGTAATATAGACAGCAATGTTGTAGCTTCTCAAGCTACATTACCTCCTGCTGCAATTGTATCAACAGGTGTTGGTGGGAATTGGACTAATCCATTAACCTGGGTAGGAGGTATTGTACCTACTGCTTCTGATTCTGTAATTATTAGTGATGGAGCTACCGTAGAAATTGATTCTACAACTGCCGCTTGTTATGCATTGGTGGTTGGTCAAGGTACTTCAGGAATTGTTCAATTTAGAGCTACACCTGCCGCAACTTTAAATGTTTCTCAATCGGTATATATTAATACTGGTGGAAATTTTAATGCTGGAATTGGAACTTTAACTACACATACTTTAACTGTTGGAGTATCGGCAACAACACCTTCTCCCGGAAGTATTGTGAATAATGGAACACTTGACTTTTTTGGAACTGCAGGTGCTAATATTACTTTTTTTGGTAACATGAATGGTTCCGTTACTGGAGCAGGTGTATATGATTTCAGACGTATCACCCTCAACAAGGGCAATGTGTCATTAAACAGACCAGTGCTTACTATTGATGCTGCATTTACAACTGAAGGTGGTAGTACGGTAGGTATGATACAAACACATACTGCTGGTGTTCTACAAATTGCAGGTTCATTTACCCAAACATGTGTACTTTATAATGCTGTTACAGGAACAATTCCATTACTTGGTGGTATATGGTTAAACAATCCTAACTTTACCGTAACCGCTCAAAACGGTAATATGACCAATAATGGTTTATTGCGCGTATCTCAAGGTACTTATAATATTAGTACACTCGCTGCTGCAGTGTTAAACTTTGGTGCAGGATCTCAATTGTGGGTTGAAGGTGGTGTTCTTAACCATGCTGCTCGTATTTTAACAGGTAGCGTTATTACCTTTACTCAATCAGGAGGTGTAATTAATGTTGCTACTGTTGGTAATAGTACTTCAGAATCGGCATCATTTGGACTAACAAGTGCTGCTACAACAATAAACTGGACAGGTGGAAGAGTTGTGTTAAACCAACGTAGTACCGGTGCTACTATAGTTGATTACAACGTTGCACCAACAGTTGGAACGTTTAATGGAACACTACAAATAGGCAGTACTTCAACGGCAACAAATTTTGATTTCCGCATCAACGGAAATACCCCAAACATCATTATTGATAGTATAACCAATAATAAATCGGCATTGTTACGTATGGAAACCTATGTTCGTGGCAAAATATACGTTCCGGTTGGGTGTAGACTTAACTTAAATGGTCAAAATTTATTACTATTCGGAGATAGTGTAATTAACAACGGATTTATTGATGGACGATTAGCTTTCAGTAATTTTGTATTCTTCAGAACTACATCAGGACATTATTATGGTGGTTCGGGTATCGATACAGTTCAAACTTATGCAAATCAAAATACTGTTGGTGGTGTAACCTTTGACAAACCTGTTGTATCTTACCGTGCAAACTTTTTTAGTACGACACAGTTTTTAAACAGTGCTAATATAACTTTAGGAAACGGACTTGCTCAAGCGGTAATAGTACAAGTAGGTGTGGCTGGATTTGTAGGCACAGCCGGTATTTTTGATGTAGCTCCAACCTTAAATTTAGGTACAGGAACATATTCAGTATCATACGCTCAAGAAGGTGCAATGCGAACCACAGGTCTTGAGATTCCAGCATCACGTAGTATATTTAACTTAACCGTTTCTGATACTTTTAATGTAACACTTGCTGGTGGACCATTAGATATTACCGGAACTTTAACCATGACTGCTGGTAAACTAAACACCTCAGATGCAAACATGTTAAGAATTTTAAACACTGCTGCAGCTGCCGCTAATGTTGGTAGTGCAACAAGTTTTGTAAATGGACCAATGCAACGCAGATTGCCTCCTAATTTAACAACAGCTAGTAGTTATGCGTTTCCAATTGGAATAGGCTCAACCTATGCCATGATGAGATTAATAAATCCCAAAACTAATGTTACAGATACAATTGTTGTTCAAGCTAGATATATTGATTCAGCAACAGCAGGAACAGCTGATTTGGTTACAATTAATATACTACCAAATAATTACTATTGGGCTGTTACCGTTCCTACGGGAGGAGCAAATTTAGATAGTGTTTCTCGTATAGAATTTACACGTAGTGGCTTAATAGGAATAAATCGTATTGCATACAGCTCTACTTTGAGTGGCACCTATGTTTCAAAATCTGCTGGACCTGGTGTTGGTATTATTACATCTGATATATTATTAACCAGCGCTGCTTTAGCGGGCTTCTTTACAGTTGGTGAAATCATTATTCCAATTTCTGGAAATTTCCTTATTGGAGCAACTAAAACTGCACCAGATTATACAACCATTACTGCCTTCTTAAATGATATTGCAGGTAAACAAGTTCAAAGTAATATTACTCTAAGATTAGATTCTGATTATGATCCTAGTTTGGAAACATTCCCTATCACATTTAATGCATTTGCTGCAAATAACACAGCACATACTATTACGGTAAAACCTAATACTGCTGTTACAACTACTATTCAAGGTAGTAATGCAAATGCTATTTTATTGTTTAATAACAATGCTAGAAACTTTGTAATAGATGGATCTAACAATGGTAGTTCAAGCCGCGATTTAACAATCATTAACAATAGTGGCGCTACAGCTGCTGTGGTTCGTTATATTGGTACAACTGCTAACCAAGGTGTACAGAACACTACCCTCAAAAATACCATTATCAAAGGTGGATTAAACACTGCTAGTATAGGTGTATTGGTTGGAGGAACAACTTTAAGTGCTTTCTCAAATGGATTAGGATATAGCAACTTGTTAATCGAAAACAACCAGATATACAATACAAATTACGGAGTTGTATTGAGTGGTACGGCTAACCTAACTCGTATTAAAGGCATTACAATTCGCAATAACTATTTTGGTATCAGTGTTGACTCTGTTTTAGTTCGCAACAGACAGGCTGCGATTTTTACCCAACATGTTGACTCATCTTTAATTGAGAGAAACACCATTTTTAATCAGTTTGGTGATATCAACTTTGGAACAGTTACAGGTATACAATTAAGTGCGAATACCTCAAATATTACCATAAGTAAAAACGTGATCAGAAAAATAAGAAACGTTAATATAAGTGCTTCGGGTGCTATTGGTATTTTGGTAGCTACAGGTATTACTGGTGTAAACAATGTTATTGTTAACAATGAAGTATACGATGTACTCAGTACAAATGATAACTGGGGTAATCCGTATAGCCAATTTACTCCACATGGTATATATATTCAAAATGGTAATGGCCTTAAAGTATATTTTAATTCAATTAACTTATACGGTGTAACTACAATTGGAAGTGCTGCAGGGACCTCATCGGGTTTAACCATTGCATCAAATACAATACCAGGCTTGGATATTCGTAACAATAATATTAGAAATACCATTACAGGTTTTACTGGATCTAAACATTATGCACTTACTCATTATCGTTCAACAGGTGCAATATTTAATTATAATAACTATTCTGTAGCTGGTAGCCAAGGTATTTTAGCCTATGATTTTAATCCTGTAACTTTTACAGGTACAGACCAGCCTTTATTGGCTGATTTACAAACAACTTCAGCTGCTAATGCCAATTCAGTAACAATCAACCCACAATTTGTGAATGATTCAAACCTTATAATAGGATTAGGTACAATAACAGGATTGGGAAATACCATTAGTGGTTTCACTACTGATCGTATTGATTCAGTTCGTAATTCTCCACCTACAATTGGAGCTATTGAAGTTGGTGTTGATATTAGTGGACCAGCTATTAGCTATACCAATTTATCAAATACCTTTTTATTAACCAATAGAGTAATAACTGGATTTGCAACAATGACAGATTTTAATGGTATAGATACTGCAGCAAATAAGCCTCGTATTTATTACAAAAAATCAAGTGATTTAGATGTTATGGGAACTTACCCAGCAGATAATAACAATAGCTTTAACGGTTGGAAATATGCTGAAGCAACAAATGTTGTTTCTCCATTTAATTTCACCATTGATTACTCGTTGTTATTTGGTGGTGCAGGAGTTATTGTAACAGATACTATTCAGTATTTTGTAACTGCTCAAGATCGTCAAACTCCAACTTCTTATGTTTCTGCAAATCCTACTGCAGGTTTTGTTGCAACGTCAGTTGATTCAATTACCACAGCGCCAACTAAACCAAATAGATATGTAATTGTGGATCCTCCATTAGCTGGTACATATTTAGTAGGTTCAGCTCAAGTTTCGCCAAACTTCACTACATTAACATCAGCAGTTGCTACTTTAAATGCAAGAGGTGTAAGTGCAGCGGTTGAATTCCAATTAACAGATGCTAGCTATAGAACTGGAACTGAGGTTTACCCATTGGTTATAAACCAAGTTACTGGAGGTTCGGCTGTTAATAGAGTTACCATTCGCCCTACTTTAACCAATACTGTAATTAGCGGTAATGAAGCAGCTATTTTTCTCTTAAATGGTGCTGATTATATCACTATTGATGGATCAATTACGCCTGGTGGAAGTAGCCTCGATTTAAGTATTGTGGATAGCAATACTTCAAGTAATACAATCAATATTGCAAGTGGCGGAATTGGACTAGGTTGTATAAGTGACTCAATTATTAACTGTAAATTGTTCGGACCGTCATCAGGTACATCATCAGCCGTTTTACATATTGGTGGTTCAGGTTACGATGCTGCTGGTGCAGACAACCGTGACATTGTAATTCGCAATAATGAAATAGGTTCGGGCTACAAAGGAATTACTGCTTTCGGAACATCTGGTAATAAAACCAAAGGTTTAGTAATTGAAAACAATATAATTGGTAACAGTGTTGCCGCTTCTAGAATTACTTGGAGAGGTATTGACATGCGACAACTCGATACAGTATTGGTGAATAAAAACACCGTGCAATATATTATATCGTCAAATAGTAATATTAAAGCTATAAATATTGGAGCAGGAGTAGTTAATGCTGTTGTATCTCGTAATATAATAGATACTTGTACTTATACAGGAACAGCTGGATTCGGTGCTATTGGAATACACGCTGAAACAGGGTTGGCTTCAAATACAACCATTAGCAACAATATGATTTCAAAACTTACAGGTGATGGATGGACTCCAATTTCTTCTAACGATGTTATTGTTGGAATACGATTAAATACAGGTTCAGATTACAAAGTATACTTTAACACTGTAAATATTAGTGGTACTTATGCTGGTTTCGCAGGTGATAGCAGATGTGCTGCAATGTACGTAGCTAGTTCAGTAACTGGAGTTGATGTTAGAAACAATATTTTTGTAAACAGCTTTGTAAATACTAACGGTGCACCAGGAGTAGGTTATGCCTTTGCTTCAGATGCTCCTCCTGCTGCATTTACTAATATTAACTACAATAACTACTTTGTTGCAGGCTCACAGGCAGTATTGGGTTGGGCAGGTTCTAACCAAATTGATTTAGCTACATTCAGAACAAGTTTAGGTGGTAATGTAAATTCAAAAACAGATAGTATATTTTTTGTATCTAATGGCGATTTGCACTTAACTGGTTCATCTATAGGTAACTTAAACCTACAATGTGTAGCAATAGCAGGTATAACAACTGATATAGACAATGAAACTCGTTTTAGTATTCCATACATGGGAGCTGATGAAAACGTAGGTTCACCATTGCCTGTTACCCTTTCAACATTTACCGCAACTACAAAAGCAGCGGATGCCTTATTAACTTGGACTACCGTTTCCGAAACTAACAACAAAGGTTTTGAAGTTGAGCGTTCATTGAACGGTAGCACTTTTGAAAAAGTAGGATTTGTAAAAGGTGCTGGAAAGAGCAACCGCACATCAAACTATGGATTAACTGATGTTAAAGCGTTTGATGTAACCCAAAGCAATGTATTATACTACCGCTTAAAACAACTTGATTTTGATGGTGAATACTCTTATTCACAAGTTGTGCGTGTAACCAAAAATGCTGAGGCTGCTAATGCACTTTCAGTTTATCCTAACCCTTACTCTTCGGCATATGGTGTTTCTTTCAATGCCGCTAAAGATGGTGTGGCTACTATTGAAATGTTAGACATACAAGGTAAAGTTGTTGCAACATTAGATGCTATAATTACCACTGGTAATAATTTAGTTCCAATAACAGAAGCCAACAACTTAAATAAAGGTATTTACTTTGTTCGTTTAACTGTAAACGGTGAAACACAAGTAACCAAATTGGTTAAAAACTGATCAGGGATTTAATTCTTTAACTTTAAAAAGGTGAGCCGTTAGGCTCACCTTTTTTGTTTACAAGATGTGGGTAATTACATGATAATTAGCAGCAATTACAGATAATCAAGTAATTCGCTTATCTTTGCTGCTCATTTTATAAAAAAGTACTTTGATAACATTTAACGAACTAGGTTTAGACACGTCCGTTCTAAACGCCATCTCGGAGATGGGTTTTACAAATCCTACTCCTGTCCAGGAACAGTCCATTCCTGTATTTTTAGAGACCGAAAGAGACATTTTGGCCCTTGCACAAACCGGAACCGGTAAAACAGCAGCATTCGGCTTGCCACTATTGCAAAAGATTGACTTCAACAGCAAAACCACGCAAGCTCTAATTATTTGTCCTACACGTGAGCTTTGCCTCCAGATTTCCAAAGACTTGGGAAACTACAGCAAATTCATTAAAGGTGTAAATATTGCAGCCGTTTATGGCGGATCCAGCATTACCCAACAAATTGACCAACTCAGACGTGGAGCACAAATTATTGTGGCTACTCCAGGTAGATTAATGGATTTAATGGACCGTAAGGCTGTTAAAATTCAAAACATCGGGTTTGTAGTTTTAGATGAGGCGGATGAAATGCTAAATATGGGTTTCAGAGATGATATTGAACAAATATTATCCGTTACTCCGGTTGAAAAACGTGTTGCTTTGTTTAGTGCTACCATGCCTAAGCAAGTAAAACAAATTGCAGATGTGTATTTGAAAGATCCTGTAGAAATTACCGTAGGTCGCAAAAACACAGCCAACGTAAACATTACCCACGAATACGCAGTAGTCCACGCTAAAGATAAAGTAGCAGCATTAAAACGCGTATTGGATTACACCAGCGACCATTTTTATGGTATCGTATTCTGCCAAACCAAAAACGAAACACAAGACATTAGCGATAAATTAATTCGCGATGGATACAATGCCGACTGTTTGCATGGAGACCTAAGTCAAGGTCAACGTGAGAAAGTAATGAGCCGTTTCCGTCATCATGCCATCAAAATTTTGTTGGCAACAGATGTGGCTGCTCGTGGTATTGACGTTACTGGTATTACTCACGTGGTTCATTACCATTTACCAGATGATATTGAAAACTACACTCACCGTAGCGGACGTACAGCACGTGCAGGTAAAACGGGTATTTCATTCACGTTATTGAACATGCGTGAACAATATCGTTTACGTGAAATCGAGAAATTGATTGGTACACAGTTCAAGAAAATTTTGATTCCTTCGGCTACCGAAGTGCGTGATAAAAAATTAATCGCCTTTACCGATACCATCAAAAATTGTGAAATTGAAGATTCTATCTTTGATAAAACAGTATTAGACGGTTTAGAACCATTAATGGAACTGAGCAAAGAAGAGTTGGTGAAAAAAATGTTATCGTTAGAGTTGAGAAGATTCTCTGATGAATACCTTAATGCTCCCGACTTAAATGTTGGCGAACGTTCGTCAGCCGACAGAGGCGAAAGAGGTTCACGTGATGGCGCACCAAGAGAAAGAGCTTATGGCTCTAATCAAGGTACTCGCTTATTTGTGAGCATCGGACAAAAAGATGGATTAGATATTAGTACGCTTAAAGAATTTATCACAGTTACAACAGGAATATCAACTGCCGAAATACACCGTGTAGATGTAAAAGGGGTATACTCATTTGTAAACATAGATGAAGGAAACGTTGAGAAAGTGATGAAGTCATTGCATGGAAGCGAATTCAAAGGACGTCAGGTTCGTGTTGAAGTTTCGGGCAATGCAAATGATAGCGGAAGAACACGTAGCTCTGAAGGAGGAGGAAGATCATACGGTGGTGGCGGAAGAGGCGGATACGGTGGCGGTGGAGATCGTGGAGGAAGATCTGGCGGAGGATACCGTGGTGGTGATAGAGGTGGAGATCGTGGTGGCGAAAGAGGCGGAGAAAGAAGTCGCTCATCTTACGGTGGTGGCGAGAGAAGAAGAAGTGAAGGAAGCAGTGGCGGAGGAGAGAGAAGAAGACGCTCTTACTAAGATTAATCTAAAATATAATACAAATGCCGATGTAACAGTCGGCATTTTTTTTGCCAAAATGATACCAATTCCAAGTTTAAAGGAATGTGAAAAATCGTTTCATACTCCCGAAAAAATTTCGCAACAATAAGTGTTTATGCCAATCACATTTTACTGTTATAGATATGCTTTTGGTACAATTCATATTCATCAGTTCTTTATTTTAAAGAATAGACGCAGTAGTCAACTAAACTAAAAAAGGAGCCTAAGCTCCTTTTTTTATAATTCATCTTCGTTGTAGAAGTAATCTTCATTAGTCGGATAATCCGGCCAGATTTCTTCAATACTCTCAAACGGTTCACCATCGTCTTCCAACTCTTGCAAGTTTTCAATTACTTCCAAAGGAGCTCCTGAACGAATTGCGTAATCTATAAGCTCATCTTTAATGGCAGGCCATGGTGCGTCATCTAAATGCGATGCTAATTCTAATGTCCAGTACATAGTGTTAATTGATTAATTTTATGCGAATATAAAATTTTGAACCTATTGCGGAAGTAATTTTTTTGATAATTAAAAGTTAACAGATTTAAACCTGTAAGCCTAACATTTTCAGCGTTTCAGCTTTGTTGATTTTGCCCGTTGGAGTATATTCAAACGATGGTAGCGTAAAATATTGCTTTGGAACTTCGTATTTAGTGAGGTTTGGTTCCGATTTGAGTAGCGAAGGTAACAAGCTGCTTTCGTATGAAGTTTCAATAACGGCAATAAGTTTTTGTCCAAGTTTTGCATCAGGTATACCATAAACAAATACGTTGGTAGCAAATGTTGTTAGTCGCTCACGAATGATTTGCTCTATTTTATTGGGCCAAATTTTGATACCACCCGAGTTAATAACATCATCTGCTCTACCCAAAAAGATGAAGGAACAACTATCTAGCAACTCAACAACATCATTGGTTTGTACCCATTCATTGTTGGTTGCAGCACAACAAATAGCCAAGCATCCGCGATTATCAGTTTTGAGTTGCACATTAGCAATTTTGGTGTACGTTTCTTGTTTCCCAATTTCTCTTAATGCTATATGGCTAACTGTTTCAGTCATGCCGTAGGTGTGAAACACTTTTACCGGCAAGGCAGCAATTTCTTTTTCAAGTTGAGAGTCGAGTATGCCGCCACCAACCAATATTTGTTTGAATCTACTTAGTCGCTCTTTTTCAGAGTACACATTTTGAATAATTGGGAATAACTGTAATGGAGCAAAAGAAGCAAAAGTGTATGAATGATTATCTGGTATAAGTTTTAATGGATTACTAGATGGTTCTTTTAGTGTTATATTAGCATCTACTAATAAGGCTCTTATTATGAGCATGGCTCCACCAATAAAGGAAGTATTCATGCACACCAAAAAATGGTCGGCAGCTTTAAGTGTAAGAGCTTGAATGGTTCCCCTTGCACTGGTTTCCAGCTGTGATCTGTTAAGTTCAATAGGCTTGGGAGTACCTGTTGAACCGGATGTGGTGAACAAAAACGATTGTTTATCGGTTAACCAATCTTGAATCAATTGAAACGAGGATTGGTGTGTGTGTTCCGATTCCTTCAACAGCGTAATTCCTTCTCGTTTGATGGATTCAAACGGGTAAGATTGGCCATTGATGTATAGTGTTGACATTAGAAAGTAAAACGAAGATACTTAATGGTGCGCCCTTGTGCCGCGAATTTATTTTCGTAGTATGTCCGTATTTCACGAAGGTGCGGATGGGAGTCGCTGTTGCCATGAACATCCCAGTTAACTTCTTGCGGAGTAATATTGTGCTCTTTTAAAACCTCGAGGGAATATTCAAACAAAGGAGTGTCGTCTGTTTTAAAGTTTACCACTCCTCCGGGCTTTAATACTTGTTTGTATAGCGGCAAAAATGTTGAGCTGGTTAAACGGTGTTTGGCGTGGCGGTCTTTGGGAAATGGATCGGGAAACGTGATCCAAATTTCATCTACTTCGGCTTCGTCAAATATTGCTGTGAGATTATTAATAATCATCCGGATAAATCCGGCATTGGTAATGCCAAGCTCCTTAGCGGTAAGTGCACCGCGCCACATGCGGTTACTTTTGATATCAATCCCTAGAAAATTTTTTTCAGGATATTGTTTGCTTAATGCAACAGTATATTCACCCTTGCCACAACCTAATTCTAAAACGAGCGGATTGTCATTTTGAAACACATCTTGCTTCCATTTTCCTTTCATATCGTAAGGGAAATCAAAGGTTTTATCCAACTCTTTAAACTCAGCAAACTGCTGTAATTTTCTTTTTGCCATAATTAGGGCGCAAAGATACAGAAGAAGTTGAGAATTGAGGAGTTGTATGTTAGAAGTTGGAGAAGGGAATTTTGGGTTTTTAGGCGGCTGGAAGTTGCAAGTCATACGATGAATCTCGGTTGACGAAATTTGAAACATATACATATATACTTGCTCGATTTGATTGACGTTAAGAACTTGGGAGTGCTATTTTCTTTTATGATGCCAGCCATTAAGCTTATTTCCCATTTTCTTTTAAACTATCTATCCTTTCTTATCAATATCAATCAATTCAATAATTGATATATTCAGACCATCAGCAATTTCGCATAAATAATAATAACTGGGATTTACTCCCCCTCTTTCAAGTCTTTGAATCGAGGGTTGATCTTTATTGATAGAGTTTGCTAGTTCGGTTTGGGTAATACCTTTTTCAATACGTATTGAACGTATATTTTAATATTTTTTCTTTTTTAGCAATTACCAAACCGAGGGAAATCTGCTGTGTATTAAAAAAATAATCTATAACGGATTTGTTATAATAATAAATAATATATAGTTCGATTATGAAAGGAGGAATAATACAATTAAACATTTAACATTATAAAGTTCCCCTATTCAAAAATGAGTAGCAAAACAAGCAGCAGTATTCGCTAAATCCCAGAAAATACCAACAGTGTTGCCTAGCTGTTGTAAAATTAAGAGGCTCTATAAATTATATAAACATAAATAATCCCATGAAAAAATTTAATTTTATTCTATTACTCTTATGCCTTACAATGGTTGGAAAGGCACAATCAGACTGTGATTGCAAGCCAATTTCAATGAATAGTACCTTTACCGACACTTTATGTATTTTTAATTCAGGACCAATTCTTCGAGCATATCCTCCACCTAAAGTCGGCAATTACGCTGACACACTTGAAGGCCCTTGTGTAATTGTTCAAGTAAATTATACTGTTGTAACCTGTGGAAGTGACAAATCCATCATTATAAACGATGGTGTTTTAATTGATTATCAAAACTATTGGAGAGATATTGATCTCTGGATTCCTCGCGGCAGGCAATATCCAAACTTAAATACTTGTTCTTACGGGCCCATTCGGCAGGAAATCTTAAACTCAATTACTAAATTAGTCAACAAAATAGGAGGAGGAACATCTATTTATACAGTCAAATTTAAAAGTAGTTGTGCTTCTCTCGTAAAATTATCTTGGCCTGCTGGTGCGTTTTTTGATCAACCAGGTGGAGATGGCTCACCACCTTTACGGATACAATTGGATAGAGCAACTTCTTATGCTCTCTTGCCTTGTGATGCTCCAAGTTGTTGTGAAATAAAGTACAAATCTTACATGATTGTTACTGAAAACGGTTATACCGAAAGCCGTTTAAGACCTGCTTACGTTACAGGTGGCGAAGGATGTGAAGGAGCACCCTTGCCTGATTATAATAAATGGCCAAATAAACCCCAAGCCAGTTTATTAGATCCTGCTGGAAACCTAGTAACTGTGAACGCAGACCTTAGGGAACAGGAGCCGTGCAAACCGAATTGTAATATGGCTGACGCTCCACCGCTAAATCAGGGTTTCACAACCGACCTTAAGGAAAACAAAAACAATTTGGCAAAGCTGGAACTTACTGCTAATCCAACCCTTTTTAACGCATTTATACGTTTTAGCAGTAGCAGCAGTATTAAAAAAGTTATAGTGTATGATATGAGTGGTAAGAAGGTAATTTCTACAACTCATCTTGAAAATGATGAACTAAATACAATAGAATTGAAACCTGGAGTTTATTTTATACAGGTTTATGTATCTGATAATATCGTCAAAACTATTAAGGTTGCCAAGCAATAAGTTTTTTTACAAAGGAGTGCTAGCTTGCACTCCTTTGTTTATATTTGTATACAAAACCCTCTAAACATGCTTACTAAGAACATACTTATCCTCTTTCTTTTGTTTAACTATTGCTCCCTTGCGCAAATAGTTAAATCGGGTGAAACTTTTTCCGGAAATGGAATGCAAACTGTTGCTCAAACGTATATCGATAAATTAGACAACCGTTACCACGTTGTTTTTTACAATACTAATTTTATTATAGATAGTATTGGAACTCCTATTACCATATCAATAAACCCAGCGACATCTACCAGAAATGGAAATTCTTTAGCCATACTTAAATTTGATGTGTACGGGAAATATCTTTATCATCTCAAATTTAATATGCCTCATAGCCACCCCAACAGTATCAATCTTTCATTGGCCTTCGATTTGAATAATGACCTTATTGTTTATCTCAATAGTCACGACTATATAGATTTGATTGATAGCAGGGGTTTATTATTTAGGAGGCTAATCACTCCAAGGGTGTGGAATGGGATTAATGTGGATGAGGCTTCTATAATTAGTAAAGTTTCTCAAGCAGGAATTTTTATGTGGGTATCTACGTTAACTTATAAAAATAGTAAACAACCCCGGAGAGTTATAAGCAGTCGTTTCACCCAAAATGCTATCACAATCAATAACAATAATGAAATTTGTATTCATAAAAACAGAATTCAATCAAGCAACGCATTACCGGATACGCTCAGCATTACAGATTTCTCAAACTTTCAAACAAAAACATTAGTCTTCACAGAAGATATGCTGTTAAAGTTTTCAAATTCAGGAACGTTAATTTTATTAACCGAGCCTTTCAGATTTCGTTTTACAAACAGGCAAACCGACCCCATTCATAATCGAATTTATAGATCAGTTACTGATGGCGTTTATACTTATTCAATCAATCGATTTTATATTTCAACTATTGATACCTTTAAATGCTCTACACCTATTCCCATGCCCGTAGGAGAGAATTTCTTGCTTATCAAAATGGATAAAAATGATAGCATAATTTGGGCTAAGCATATAGGAACCGGAGAAGCTTTGAATTTTGTATTGGACTATAACCCCAACAAACAAGAATTAATAATAGGTTTTACTTTTTTACCTTATTTATTTCAATCTCCTTTAAATGCTTACTACAATACTCATAATATATACGATCTTTTTGTTGGTAAACTAGACACTTCGGGTAACTTCAATTGGTATGAAGTATTTCTAGGAAATGACAGGGAGTATCTAAACTCCTTAACCTATAACTTAAAGAGCAATCAGGTTATTGCAGTTGGGTATACAACAAGCAATAACTTTAAAATGGGTAAGTATTCTTTGCCCCAAAATGGAAACAACACCTATTTTATCTCCATAATTGATAGTAGTAACATTATTTACAGTGCCGAAACAATAAAGAGTAAAACAGTTGAGATGTCTCCTTATTATAATTATAGTAAAATAGGATACCCCATTACCAACGCTATAGGGGAAACTTTTATCTCAGGATCGTTTACCGATAGTGTTGAGCTGCCCTGCAACACCTTAAAATCATTTTCAGAAACCGTGGATGGCTTTGTACTGCTTCTGAATTCATTCATTCCAAAAGACACCAGTGTTTGCGTAAAAATGGTTTCTCCAAGCGGAAAATATATCTGGGATAGCATAGGGGTTTATTATGATACGATTCCAAATAGTTTTGGGTGCGATAGTTTGCTATTGTTTAAAGTAAAGACCCTGCAATCAAAGAGCATTCTAGATACACTCATTTGTAAAAAGATGATTTCTTATAGTGGTAAATACACTTGGGACAGTTCCGGTATTTATATGGATACAATTCCGAATGCTGCAGGATGTGATAGCATAATTACTGTAAAAGTAACTTTAGGCAAAACAAATAGCCAAATTGATACGGTTGCTTGTTTTGCAATCAAAAGTCCAAGCAAAAAATATATTTATGATTCATCAGGCACTTATTACGACACAATACCTAACTATTTCAATTGCGATAGTGTCATTACCCTTAACGTTATAATTCAGAGCAGCAAAAGCATAATTGACACCATCACTTGTGGCCTTTATTTAACTCCTAGTGGAAAATCGATATTAATGAGCGGATCATATCTGGATACCATTCCTAATAGCAAAAATTGTGATAGTATTATTACTATCAATTTTATCCACGTAGTCTTAGTCGATACATTAACAATTAGTGCGTGTAATAACTATACAAGTCCAAGTGGTAGGTATATTTATGCAGCATCCGGGATGTATCAGGACACTATACAATCAATACTGAATTGCGATAGCATCCTCGTGATAAAATACACTAAACAATCCACAAGTAGTACTTTAAATAAAACGGTTTGCGATAAATATATTTTACCAAGCAGAAAAGATACTATTCATCAATCGGGCATTTACTTAGATACTATTCCGAGCAGCTTGGGATGTGATAGTATTATCAGCATTTTACTGACTGTAAAACCGATTCAACTCAGTCTCTCTAAATCAAATGATATTAGTTGCGACTCGCTTTTTACCACTTTAAAAGCAAGTGAAGGTTATACTTATTCATGGACTCCTATCCATACATTAAGCAATGCCTCGATTGAAAACCCAATTGCTACTCCTTCGGAAAAAATGATGTACACTGTAAGCGTATCAGATGGGCTTGGCTGTTCAGCAATAGATAGTATTGAGGTTCAAGTAAACAAGCAAGAAACACTGGGACCTTTAGCAAACGTTTTTACTCCAAATGGTGATGGAAAAAATGATTGTTTATTACTACAAAGCATCGGAGAATTTAAGACTATCACCTTTGATGTCTACAATCGTTGGGGACAGTTAGTCTTTTCAACAACAGATCCAACCTCTTGCTGGGATGGTAAAGTTAACAACGAGGAAGCAGCCTCCGGAACATATTTTTTTGTTTTTAATGGAACATCCGTTTGTAACACTGAAATACAACAAAGTGGAGCGATACAACTTATTCGTTAAAATTCGACTACTTAAGAAGTTGTAATTCATCTCAATTTATTACCGAGTTAAGTTTTTTTCGTCACAAGTCTCGCAAAGGTCACTAAATGAGAACTCTCGCTTTGGTTCATTGTTAATATGTGGTCGTGGTAGTCGATTGCGTCATCCACGAAATCTGCGGGAAACGATCTTTATCGTTATTTTTTCTTCTTCAATGAATCAACAGCTTTCCGAACATTCCCATATTTCTTCAATAATTCAGCAGCTTTTTTCTCACTCACCTTGGCTTCATCCATAATCATTTGTGTACCACGTGCCACTAATTTATTGTTGGTGGGCATCATCTCTACCATTTTATTCCCTTTCACTTTTCCCAATTTAATCATCACCGAAGTACTCAACATGTTCAACACTAATTTTTGAGCTGTACCGCTTTTCATGCGGGTACTTCCTGTCACAAATTCTGGTCCTACTACAACTTCAACAGGAAATTCGGCCTCAGCAGCTACTGGTGTTTTTTTATTACACACAATGGCTCCGGTGAGCACACCTTTTTTGCGGGCTTCGTTTAAAGCGCCAATTACGTAAGGAGTTGTTCCGCTTGCTGCAATGCCAATCAATACATCTTTTTTAGATATTTTATGTTGTTGCAAATCCTTCCAACCTTTTTTTACATCATCTTCTGCAAATTCAACTGCTTTGCGAATGGCTTTATCTCCACCTGCAATGAGTCCAATAACCAAACCATGTGGCACACCATACGTTGGTGGACATTCACTTGCATCTACAATTCCTAATCTTCCGCTAGTGCCGGCTCCGATGTAAAATAATCTTCCACCTTTTTGCATGCGTTCATAGGTGGCGTCAACCAACTTTTGTAATTGTGGAAGTGCTTTTTTCACAGCTTTAGGCACGGTATCGTCCTCTTTATTAATATTGGCGAGCAACTGTTTGGTGCTCATCTTTTCCAAATGATTATAGTTGGATGACGATTCGGTTACGCGTTTAAGGGTGGTTGATTTGGCCATAATTTATGATTGTGTATGGTAATGGATTAATCCTTCCATTGGTTTTTGGATGATGTGTTGAATGCGAATGGAGTATTGGTTGGCAACAGCTTGCAATTGTTCGCTAAAAATTGATGCTACCGAACCTACAGCCGACAATGAATATATTTGGTAGTTGGGATATGAAGTGATATGACGCTTAAAAAATTCGGTGAACGAATCGATTACCAATTGTTGCATGTGTGGATGTTCAATGTGTTTTCCAACAAAACGGGTAAAAGATGCAGCATACCTATTGGGCATGGGTTTTTTATAAATATGATCGAGCATAATCTCTTTGGTGAGCATGTATTCGCGAATAAAAAGTTCATATAAATCGGCAGGTAATTCAGAATATACATATTGTTTGAGCAACTCTTTACCAATATGTCCACCACTTCCTTCATCTCCCATAATAAATCCTAATGATGGTTGATTTGCAACAATGACTTTTCCATCAAACAAACAGCTATTGGAGCCAGTTCCTAAAATGGCTGCTATACCTGTTTTCGTTCCACAAGCAGCTCTTGCCGCAGCCAGTAAATCGTGATCAACTTCAACATGAGCGTTTTTGAAGATTTGAGTGAGTGGTTGTTTTACCATCGCACATTTTTCGGTACTCGAACACCCTGCTCCGTAGTAAAAAACAGCCGAAATAGTTGGAATATGGATTGCAGGAAGCTCTGAAATCAATTCTTCTGAAAATACAGTTGCAATTTGTTCAACCGTTTGAAAATAGGGGTTGATGCCCTGCGTGTACAATTCGGCAACAACTTCCTTTTGGTTGAGCAATATCCACTCTGTTTTGGTTGAACCACTATCGGCTATTAAAATCATGACAAATCTTTTTTTGGCTTTACGGAGTTGTTATCTTTGACAACTTTTTAGCAAATATCCATGAACAATAGCAGCAAATGGCAACCTTTTATATACGGAGTGTTGATAGCTCTGGGCATTTTTTTAGGCATCTGGTTAAAACCATCTGGAAACATAGGTTCCATTAGGGGCGGAAAAAACAGCATTAGTGAGATTTTGAACATCATTAACCAAGCTTATGTTGATACCGTGAACATGGATGAATTGGAAGAAAAAACCATCAATGAGATGCTTACCAATCTTGATCCACACTCTGTTTACATACCAGCAAAAGATTTGCAACAAGCCAATGAACAATTGGAAGGAAACTTTGAAGGCATTGGTGTGGAGTTTAATATTTTAAACGACACCATTATGGTTGTGTCGGCCATTAATGGAGGGCCTTCGCAAATATTGGGTATTCAGGCAGGCGATCGAATAATTAAAGTAGATACGCAAGTTGTTGCTGGAGTGGGTATTAAAAATGAACAAGTATTTAAACTCTTGCGTGGACCGAAAGATTCGAAAGTAAACGTAGTGATTTATCGTCCAGATGCGAACAAAAAGATTCCTTATACCATTAAGCGCAATACCATTCCTATTCACAGTGTGGATGTAAGCATGATGTTGAATAATGAAACGGGTTATATAAAAGTAAGCAGGTTTGCCGCAAATACACACGAAGAATTTGTGAAAGCTTTGAACCAACTTAAGCTGCAAGGATTGCAAAATCTTGTGGTCGATTTACGGGGAAATCCAGGTGGTTACTTAACTGCGGCTACTGAGATTAGTGATGAACTTTTGAACGATAACAAAATGATTGTATACACATCAGGACGAAAACAGCCAAGGAATGAATACAAAGCAAGCAGAGATGGGTTGTTTGAAAAAGGGAAGTTGGTTGTATTGATTGATGAAGGTTCGGCTTCTGCAAGTGAAATTGTTTCGGGTGCCATACAGGATTGGGATAGAGGAATAATTATTGGCAGACGCTCTTTTGGTAAAGGGTTGGTGCAAGAACCGTTTGAATTAAAAGATGGTTCTGCTATTCGATTAACCATAGCAAGATATTACACGCCTTCCGGTCGTTGTATCCAAAAACCATATGACGGAGGCTATGATGCTTATGAGGAAGAAGTATACCACCGGTTTGAAAACGGTGAGTTGGAAGATTCAAGTAAAATTCAGAAAGCAGATACCATTGTTTACAAAACCTCAAAAGGACGAATCGTTCACAGCAAAGGAGGCATTATGCCCGATATTTTTGTGCCGATTGATACATCGTACCGAAACAGTTATACAACCGAGGTACTCTCAGCCGGATTACTCAATCAGTTTGCTTATACCTATGTAGACTCTCACCGGAAAGAGCTTAAAAAGTATACGGATGTTAGCGTTTTTAATAAGCAGTTCAATGAAGATGTATTTACTTCCTTTGTGCAATATGCCTTACAAAAAGGAATCACTGGAAAACCGAAAGAATTAGGATTGGCAAAAATGTACATCAACCGTCAGTTGAAAGCGTTAATTGCTCGTCAGCTTTGGCGAGATAATGGATACTTTACCGTGGTAAACAGTTACGATAAAACCGTTGAAAAAGCATTGGATGCTATACAAAAATATAATACGCTGCTCCAATAATTCTTCGCTACCTTTACCAACCCATGAAGGAACTTATTGCTAAGTATATTGCTGTTGTATTAACCAGTGCGGTTAAATATATTTTTGGTGTGGTTGCTGCACTCACGGCCGGACTCAATTTCGTGGAAACGCTCATCTGCACTGTTGGTGGCGGAATGTTAGGTGTCTTTATCTATCTGTATTTGTGGGAACTGATTTTAAAAATCTATCGTAGGTTTTTCCCGCCAAAGAAAAAAGAGGGCATTAAAATTAACAATACCAAAAGATGGATTGTGAAGATTGTGGTGAAGTATGAATTATACGGCATTGCCTTTCTTACACCTTTACTTTTATCTGTACCTATTGGTGTAATGCTGGCAGCTGCTTTGGAAGAAAACAAGTGGAGAATTAAACGCTATATGTTTTTTTCCTTCCTCGGATGGACGCTCCTGATATACGCTATCTATGCGTTGTTTGGAATCAGAGTGGATGAGGTGCTCTAAGTTATGTGTAAAGTATTCATAGAGATTTTTTCCATTCCACATACATAATCGTAGACAGAAATACGAAAACTATAATAATGAGTATAAAATTTAGAACAGACGCGAGGGTTTTATTTTCTTTTTTTGCAGCGGTATACCAATTGAACAAAAGCACTGTTTGTTCCGCTCTAGAATAATCAAAAAGTCCTTTATCTGTCTTCTACTCGTGGTTATAAAACCATACACCTAATGGTAGACGGGAAAAGAAAAGCAACCCCATGCTTATCGCAAAAATGATAGTAGGTTCAGTCATTAGACAAGATTATTTTATCTTCTCCAGCAATTCATACAAAATACCATCTTTTAGTCCGGCACTTGGAGCATGCATTTTATCAATATTTCCCCATCCTAAAATTTTCAGGTAAATGCTTGCACTCGGGGCAATTACATCGGCACGGTCGGGATTGAGTTTGTATTTTTCAATGCGTTCTTTCATGCTCATTTTTTTTACATCAGCATAAAAAGTTTCTAATTGTGCGGTAGTAATATGCGGATCAACAGCGGGGTTAATAATCATCGCTATTTTATTGATTGTTCCACTGGTAGCAATGGCTTCGGCATCGGTAAAATCTTTCACATGCCCTTTTACATATTGTTCAATTTCATCCCATGCTTTTTTCTTAACCGTATTATCACGCAAACGAATGGTTCCAACATCAAACGAAACAGAGTCGTAAGCCCTGCGATTTTTAATTACAGTCATTTCTGTACTACCACCTCCTACATCAATCGTAAGATAACTTTTACCGGGTTGTAAATGTTGTTGAATAGATTTTAAAATTAGTTCGGATTCACGCTTACCATTGATGATATCAATTTTGATTCCCGATTTCTCTAATACTTTCTCTGCGATTTTAGCTCCATTTTTCGCTTCACGCATAGCGGATGTAGCACATGCCATATAGGCTTCCACCTCATAAACATCCATCAGCAGCGCAAACGATTGCATGGCTTTGTAAAAAATTTCGCGCTTATCTTTACCTATCTTTCCTTCGTTAAATGCATCATCTCCTAAGCGAATAGGAATGCGTACGAACTCAACTTTTTTGAAAGGTTCTTCTCCAACCTCATTGTTTACACGGGCAATTTGTAATCGAACAGCATTGGAACCAATATCTATAGCGGCAATTTTCATGGAAGTCTATTTAAGAGTAATCAATATTAAAGTCTAATTCCGAGAATCGGAACAACTATTTCTTAATAAAGAGTTATGCCACAGATTACGCAAATTCAATCATTTAAATTTGCGTAATCTGCGGCTTGAAACTATTTCAACCAACGCATAAACCAAGGTAAACGGTTTAACTTGAGTTTGAAGTAGGGCCGTTTTTCAGCTCCGAAACCTTTGTAAAAACGGGCAATTCCAGGTATCTCCGACCCTTCAAAATCTAACAATATTGGGTGGTTGCAAAACTGCGTAATGAGGTGGTCGAATAACGCATACATCGAACGAGCGTCTCTTCCTTTTCCTGAGGCTCCTCCCATCATGTATATAATACGTCCGTTGTGAATAAGGAATATTCCGCAAGCAATTAATTCATTATGCTCATTAAACACACCGCGGCAATACAACATGTTTTTTTGTAACGCAACGGCTAAAACAGCTTTAAAGTTATTATAATGTTTGGGCAACACATTAGCCGTATTGTTTCCTTTGTGTTTTTGGTAAAAAGCAACGGCCATTTCTGCATCAATTGCTTCAACTGTTTGCGTGCTCTTTTTTGCCTTTTTAAGATTGCGCTTGCAATGATTATCAAACTCCTTGTGCAATTTGGTGTATGTATGGTTTAAGTCTAGCACTAAGTTTTTTCGTTTGTGCAATACGTAATCTGTATGCATCAATTCATTTCCTTCATTTAGGTTAATATCAATAAAGCGAAAATGAGAGGGTATAGCTGTTAAAAACTCAATGAGCCTACCTTTATCATAATGGTGCGTGTAAAATAAACCCAATTGTTGCGTAAAAAAAGGCTGATAGAGGTAGGAAAATAACCCCTTTTTGTTGCATGTTAAGGGCATCACGGCTTTGTAATCACCCAATACAAGGGCTTCCCAACCCGGAGCGAGTATATCCAAATACCAAGAGTATCCGTATATCAAACTGTTTTGTGCTTGTTCAATACAAAGGTCCCACTTTGTTTTATCAATCGTTGAGTGCTTATGGTAAACTATCATCTATTGGATGCTAATGTATGTATTTTTTCAAATACTTCTTTCCAATGCAGCCAATTGTTTGTTTCACTCAAATTGCTGTTGTGCCACAAACTAATGCACACTCCATTAACTTGCTTTACTTCTTGTATCAATTGTTCTGCTTTACTTATAGCTGCATGTGTGGTTAGGTTCATATTGTAGCGCAACGTAACATCCATTAACAATGTTGGATAAATTGTGAGTGCTGTTGTTTTGTTGCTCTCTAAATCAAAAAACTGAAAGGGATGTGCTGTAGATGCCCTAAATCCTGCAATATCACTATAGGCCATGCTGTAATCTTCATTTATGCCACTTTGCAACAACAAGTTCATTGTTAATGGCAGTTGAAAGCGTAAAAAATGTTGGCGACTAAAGATTACATCCTTTTGAATTGTTTTTGCTAAAGCATTTTTTTCCGCTAACGTAATTTCTTTTTTATCAAACGATTCATAGGATGGATGCAATCCGATGGCATACTTTTTACTTAAAGACGTTAAAAGATGTTGCATTTCTGTCGTTTCCATCGGAATGAGTTCGTCATACTCATTTTTACCACCACTCAACACAAAAAATAATACTTCGCAATTGTGTGTTACCTGTTCTATGTATGCAAATGTATCGTAAGGATCTTGCATTTTTCCTTTATTTACATTGTATTGTTGGGCGAGTGTTTGAACATTTAAAAAGGTAAGTGACTTGATTAATTTTTTAACCTGACGATCTTTTGGCAAGCCTCTGTATAGGTATGCAGTATCAATATCAAACGTAGAAATAAAACGATAGGTTGGAGTTACACATGGTATCTTTCCGAATAGTTTCTCCAAAACACCTTTAAGTTGTAGCGCCCATTTATCCACCAATGGTGTTTCAATAAAACCGTATTCTACAGCAATACTTTGGTTGGAGGTAAATCGTCCGTGGTCATCAACTTTGTGGGGCAAGTATTCTTCATATCTACTTAACAAATAAAATGAAGCTGCAAAAATATCAAATGGGATAGTGCCTGGCTGTTCAAACATTATGGTGTCCCATTCGTGGTGGTGTTTTACAGAAAAGTGATGGTTGGTTATGCGTTCTTCGGATATAATATCGTGGGGTAAAACCTGCAACACCCCATCGCATTCAACATAACTGTAATTAATTTTGGGTCCCGCAACCGATTTAAAGTTTTCGAAATTATCGGTGAGTTGATAGTCTATACCCAATCTTCGGGCAAAAAGTTCCTGCAAAATATACAGCAGTCGAGGGGCAGAAATATGTTGTGAGTAGATGTGTATCAACAGCTGCAAGTTAAATACAAAATAGCACCAAAATCAAGCATTTACACCCATACAATTATTATTTTCTTTCTAACAAGGATACCCTTATTTTCGCGCCACGTATGAGTGAAGAAATATTTAAGAAAGTAGTGAGCCACGCCAAAGAGTATGGCTTTGTATTTCCTTCGAGTGAAATTTATGACGGACTGGGTGCCGTATATGATTACGGGCAAAACGGTGCCGAGTTAAAAAATAACCTACGCCAGTATTGGTGGAAAGCAATGGTGCAAATGCACGAAAACATTGTGGGCATTGATGCCGCCATTTTTATGCATCCTAAAACCTGGAAGGCCAGTGGGCATATTGATGGATTTAGCGATCCGATGATTGATAACAAAGATTCGAAAAAACGTTATCGCGCTGATCAATTGTTGGAAGATAAAATTACCCGCTACGAAAAAGACGGTAAAACTAATAAGGCTGAAGAGTTGCAAGCAGCTCTCGACCAAGCATTATTGGATAATGATTTAGTACAACTTAAAATGTTAATTGAACAACATGAAATTGCTTGTCCTATAAGCGGAACACGCAACTGGACAGATGTTCGTCAGTTTAACTTGATGTTTAGCACCGAGATGGGGGCCATGGCCGAAGATGCCGATAAAATATACCTTCGTCCAGAAACAGCTCAGGGTATTTTCGTCAATTTCTTGAACGTACAAAAAACCGGAAGAATGAAAATTCCTTTTGGTATTGCTCAAACAGGTAAAGCATTCCGTAACGAAATTATTGCACGTCAGTTTATCATGCGCATGCGAGAGTTCGAACAAATGGAGATGCAATTTTTCATTCGTCCCGGCACCCAAAAACAATGGTACGAATACTGGAAAGAAGCACGTTTGAAATGGCATAAAAAACTAGGGTTGGGTGATGATAACTATCGTTTCCACGACCACGTAAAACTGGCTCATTATGCCGATGCCGCTGTTGATATTGAATTTAACTTCCCATTTGGTTTTAAAGAAATGGAAGGTATACACTCACGTACCGATTTCGATTTACGCAACCACCAGGAATTATCGGGCAAAAAAATGCAGTACTTCGATGCAGAACTGGATGAGAACGGAAAGCCTTATGGTAATTATATTCCATACGTAATTGAAACATCCATAGGATTGGATAGATTGTTTTTAGCAACCTTGTGTGCCAGCTACAAAGAAGAGGAAGTTGGCGAGGATGATAAAAAAGATACACGTGTGGTATTAGCTTTACCACCGGTATTGGCTCCGTATAAAGTGGCTATTTTCCCGCTAACCAAAAAAGATGGATTGCCGGAAGTTGCCCGCGAAATCATGGGTGACCTGAAACTGGATTACAACTGTTTTTACGAAGAAAAAGATGCTATCGGTAAACGGTACCGCAGACAAGATGCTTTGGGAACCCCATTCTGCATCACAGTCGACCATGAATCGTTAGAAAACAAAACGGTTACCATCCGCTATCGCGATACCATGAAACAAGAGCGTATTTCCATCTCTCAAATCAGAGAAATCCTGGCAGCAGAGATTAATTGGAAGAATCTTCTTGTGTAAGGGTTTCCCGCAGATTACGCAGATAAACGCAGATTATATAGCCCTATAATAGTAAACCCAATGACAGAAAATGAACTTTCGTATAAGATACGCGGAGCTATTTTCAAAGTAAACAATGAACTAGGTACAGGACTTTTGGAATCTGTTTATGTGGCAGCACTGGTACATGAACTGAAAAAAGAAAATTTAGAAGTGTGAACGGAAGTGCCAGTACCTGTTTTGTATGATGGTGTTAAACTAGAGCTAGGATTCAGACTTGATATTTTAGTTGAAGATTTGGTTGTGATTGAAGTAAAATCCGTTGAGGCCTTGGCCAATGTTCATCATAAACAGTTGTTGACCTATTTAAAATTGTACAACAAAAAGTTAGGCATACTTGTTAACTTCAACACAGACAGCATTGCGAATAGCATTTTCCGAAAGGTGATTGGATTATAATTTGCGTAATTACTATCTGCGCAAATCAGTGCAATCTGCGGGAGAAAAAGTAATCCGCGCAAATCCACCGGAGACACTATCCGCGAAAATCTGCGTAATCTGCGGGAAAAATTAATCTGCGGGAGAGAAAAAAGAGTATCAATATGGAAGAAATAACACCTATCGAAAACAAAGTAGCAAACAGCGGACTTATCACGCTTAACCTGGAAGAATATTTCCACAAGAGCGAACGTGTGTTGCTAGATATTAAAGATTGGTTGTTTCGTGAGATGATTTTGAAGGAAAAAGACTTTCGCGAGTTTGTAAAAAACCACGATTGGGAGCAATACAAAGGCAAAAACGTAGCCTTCACATGTTCAACGGATGCGATCATTCCAACTTGGGCGTATATGTTACTTTCGGTTAACATCGAACCTTTCGCTAACCGCTATGTATTTGGTGATTTAGCCACCCTCGAAACAGTTTTATACCAGGATGCACTCTCCAAAATAGATTATGAAGTACTAAAGGATATGCGCATTATTGTAAAAGGTTGTAGCGATGTTCCCGTTCCCGTGAGTGCATACGTAGAAATCACCCACAAGCTGTCTCCTTATGTAAAAAGTATCATGTATGGAGAAGCCTGCAGCAATGTTCCTATCTGGAAGCGTAAGTAGCATCTATATCAGGCCGAGTCTATAGCGGCAGATGAACCGAACCCGATAATTTTCTCAATAATAATTCCCACGTTTCGCGCATCTTTGTTTTAAACTACTCCGCTATGAAAAGGCAAGCACCACTATTTATAATCCTTGCATGCGCAACCTTAATATCGTGTCAACAACAAATGAAAAATACTAAACCACCTTTGGCGGCTACCAAACCCCATACCTTTACCGAGCATGGTAACACCCGAACCGATAATTATTTTTGGCTGAAGGAAAGAGAAAATCCGGAAGTAATAGCCTACCTAAATGCCGAAAATGCCTATTGTGATGAGGTATTAAAAGATACCAAATCGGATGAGGATGCGTTGTTTAACGAATTAAAAGCGCGTGTGAAAGAAAATGATGAATCTGTGCCATACAAAGATGGTGGATACTACTATTACAATAAGTATGAACAAGGAAAAGATTACGCTATCAATTTCCGAAAAAAAGGAAGCTTGGATGCTGCTGAAGAGTTATTGATGGATGAAAACGAACGTGCAAAAGTACATTCATATTACGATTTGGGTTCGCTGGAAATTAGCAATGATAACAGGATGTTGGCTTATAGTGAAGATACCGTTAGCAGGCGGTTGTATCTTCTCCATTTTCGAGATTTAACAACGGGAAAAGAGTATGATGAAGTTCTTCAAAACACAACCGGTGAAGCCGTTTGGGCCAGCGATAACAAAACTGTTTTTTATGTAAATAAAGATACGGAGACACTACAAGAACGCAAGGTTTACCGCCATGTTATTGGTACTCCGCAAAGTGAGGATGTATTGGTGTATCAAGAAAAGGATGAAGAGTTTTCGGTATCCATTGGTAAAACAAAATCAAAAAAGTACATCGAAATTATTTCCAATAGCACCTTGAGTAGCGAAGTATTGTTGTTGGATGCAGATAAACCTGATGGGAAATTTGTTCCGTTTTTACCGCGCGGGGAAGAGCATGAATACTCACTAACACACGATGGAGAAAACTTTTTTGTAGTTACAAATTGGAAAGCACAAAACTTTAGGTTGATGCAAACTACCACTCCATTTAATACAAATAAAAACAATTGGATAGAAGTGATAGCGCACCGAAAGGATGTGTTGTTAGAAGGTGTGGATGTATTTAAAAACTTTTTGGTAGTAGAAGAGCGTAAAGAAGGTTTGCTGCATATTCGGTTCATCAACCGTAATACCAACCAAGAGCATTACCTCAACTTTGGCGAGCCTACTTACACCGCTTACACTTCGTATAATCCCGAGTACGATTCGGATGTGATTCGTTACCGCTACACGTCATTAACCACTCCTATGAGTACGTATGATTATGATATGTCGTCACGGAAAAAAATCTTGATGAAAGAACAGGAAGTGATGGATGGTGGCTTTAAAAGAGAAAACTATGTAAGCGAACGTGTATATGCTACTGCAGCCGATGGTGTAAAAATTCCGATCTCCTTAGTGTACCGAAAAGGAACACCCAAAGACGGTTCAGCACCATTGTATCAGTATGCTTATGGAAGTTATGGTTCCAGCATGGATGCTTATTTTAGTACAGCACGGTTGAGTTTGCTCAATAGGGGATTTGTGTTTGCCATTTGCCACGTGCGGGGCGGACAAGAAATGGGACGACAATGGTACGAGGACGGGAAATTATTAAAGAAGAAAAATACGTTCACCGATTTTATCGCTTGCTCGGAGTTTCTGATTAACGAAAAATTCACATCGTCTGAAAAGCTTGTGGCATCTGGTGGAAGTGCGGGTGGTTTGTTAATGGGAGCTATCAGCAATATGCGTCCTGATTTATACAAAGTGATTGTTGCCGATGTACCTTTTGTGGATGTAATTACCACAATGATGGATAGCAGTATTCCATTAACTACCTACGAGTATGATGAATGGGGTAACCCCAACGAGAAAAAATATTACGACTATATGCTTTCCTATTCACCTTACGATCAAGTAAAAAAACAAGCCTATCCCAATATGTTGGTTACTTCTGGTTTGCACGATTCACAAGTGCAATATTGGGAGCCTGCCAAATGGGTTGCTAAACTGCGCACGATGAAAACGGACGATAATGTGTTGCTGTTTAAAACCAATATGGAAGCCGGACACGGAGGCGCATCGGGTAGGTTTGCTTCATTAAAGGAAGTAGCGTTTGAATACAACTTTCTGTTTTATGTGCTACATATTAAACGATAATGAGGACATATTCGCTACAAGGCAAGTTTGTACTTTAGGATCTTTTTAGTAATAAGTGTAAACTTTTTTCAGGACGAGACACGCTTGGGGGCAAAACTTAAGTTTACACCCGCACGTACACATGATAGTACCATCAGGAGGAGTAAGCCGTGCAGGCTTTTGGAAACCGAGTAAATACAAACGCGATTTTTTGTTTCCGGTAAAAGCATTAAGCAAAGTTTATCGGGCAAAATTTATGGAAGGATTTAGGCAACTGCTCACCTCGCAAAAGCAAGAGCTAAACAAAACCTTGCGCGAAATTTTGTATCAAAAAAGTTGGGTAGTGTATGCCAAACAACCCTTTGCCGGCCCAAAGCAAGTAATAGAATACTTAGGACGTTACAGCCATAAAATAGCCATAAGCAATCATCGCTTGTTAGATGTAAATAACCAAACGGTAAAGTTTACTTACAAAGATTACCGCAGTGGAGGGCAGCAAAAAGTAATGGAGTTAAGCGGGGTAGAGTTTTTGCGCAGGTTTAGTATGCATATACTACCAGCAGGGTTCAGAAAAATACGGCATTACGGCATATTGGCCAGCCGTAACAAACCCAAGTTGCGCACCCAACAAATGCAAATGGGTATAATACCCAAACGACAACAAGCATTAATAACGTGGCAACAAATGCTGTTGCAAAAGCATGGAATAGACATAGAAAAATGCCCATGCTGTAAAACCGGAGTAATGATACGCTTAATGAGTTTTGAAGCCAATGCACCACCATTGGCATTGCTACACCAAGCCCGCCAGCAAGCGTTAAATATTGCATAACCTTAATTGCCTAAAACAGGCAACTAGGCCGCGCATTGCCCAAAACCTAAAACAACACACAAAAGTTACCAGCCTGCAAAACAAAAAGCACAAAAAAAGCGCATTAAAGCGCTAAAAAAGTAAAGCTGCACCAACTAAAAATACACCCACCAAGCAGCCAAAAATAATTCTAAACATTCAAAACACATAACTCGCGAAAAACCCCGTCACGCTTCAGTCAATACACGCTTAAATCGAAGTGGGTACACTTCGTTTAAGCGCTATTTGTTATAAGCAGTGGTTTTTCCTGTCACCTCGTATATTCTCATTCTGTCTGTTTTATTTTGTTCTTATTTTGTCTGAATATTATGAATTCGTTTATAAAGTGTGATATAAACGTGAATGTCAAAATTAATAAAATAATGGTGACGTATGAGCTTTGGTTAATACCGAAAAAAGCAATGCTCCAAATAATAATTATCCATTGAGCAAAGTAAATGTTTGTTACTCCATTGCTCCACCTAAAAAGTAAGTCAAAAAACTTGTTCTGAGGTACTTTGTCTAGAATTAATTTGTTAATGTAAAGCCAAAAGACTACAAAGCCGCACATAAATAACATTCCACCTTGTCGGCTATGATAGTAGTCGTTGAAATGGTAATCTACGTTTGAATATGAAATGGCAACTCCAATAACCAGAACTAAAATGCCAATTATTCCCAAATATTTAAAAGTCGTACTTTGGTCTTTTGAGTTTTTCATTGTGTCGCCAAGAAACATACCCAGTAGCGGAAAAGATAACCAAGGAAATACTGGGAATGCAATTTTATTTGCGATAAAACTAAATTCAATTGGTTGGTCTCCCCAAAACAGTTCTGAAATTTGGTCTATTACTGGTATGTTTAGGTTTAAGCCCCAAAGAAATGGTGAAAGCATACTAATCAAAAATGCAGTAAATAGTATTATATACTTGTTGATTTTAAACTCTTGAATAAGTGCCATAATTATTAATGCAATTCCAGCAAATTGCAAAATGTCAACTATGGTTAAAATAGTGTATTCATTTAATTTTTCTAAAGGGAATGTTTTTGCAATATCCATTTCTAATTGAGTAGAAAGAGTGAATGGAATGACACCTCTTAGGATATTTAGAATGTAGCCTGACAAAAATATTTTAAAGCCACGTAATAATCTTGGTTTCAATTCTGATTTCCTTGAATACATAAATGAAAATCCCATCAAAGTCATAAAAACTGGTGCGGCTGGCGGACCTCCGAAAAACTCTATAATTTGTCCGAATACCGAGTTTTTTACTTCTTCACTTGCAAATACCTCAAGTGTATGTACAGCAATCATAAAAAATACTGCCAAACCTCTTGCAAGGTCTATGGACAAAAGTCTATTGTTTTGAGTTGTTACATTCATCTTTATTATCATTTTTAGACTGCAAAATTGCAATGCTTAAAAATGAATTCATTTGACAAATGTCACAAAATCATTTTGCTCTCAAACGGCTAAGTGTTTCTCTTGAAATTCCAAGAAAGGAAGCAATGTAAGTAAGCGGGATACGTTGGAAAAGTTGTGGTTCTTTGTCAAGCAATATTAGATACTTATTTATTGAACTCATCATTTGGGAAAAGTAAATTTTGTCTTCTAAAAATAGAGCGTAGTCTTCTATTATTGCATTGATAAAATTAGCAATTTGAATATTTGAAAACATTAAAGGCTTTACCCGTTTTAGATTGATTGAAATCAGCGTACTATTTTCAATTAATTCAATAGTTTCTCTCGAAGGATGGTCCTTAAAGTTATGCAATGAACCAACCATATCATTCTCCAAAGCAAACCAAGTGTTCACTTCTACACCGTCTTTCAGATAGTAACTTCTCACAGCACCTTTAACTACAAAATAAGCAAAGTCGTGTCGTTGGTTTTCTTTAATAAGTACGTGCTTTTTGTCCAAATTTAAAACTGACAAATGATTACATATTTCTGCTATTGTTTTTTCGCTTAATTTTTGATTAGCAGAAAAATGGTCTATAAAGGTTTTGAATAAAATGTCCATTTGGGTCTTGATGTCTTTTAGTTTGTGGGGTCTGCTACCATTGCGTATAACGTTCCCACGCCTTGCGCTGTTGCCGTTTGCGGAGAAGAAACTGTCAACCAAGATAAAAAATAATGCGTAATAAAGGCTTGAATTTAGCAGTTTAACGGCAATGGCGCAAGACCGCTGTTGAACTAAACCTGCGGTAGCATTTCATTGCAAAATAGGATAAACTTTGTAAGAAATAAAATCAAAACAATAAAGTTATGACATTAAAAAAACACAACATCAACAATTGTACATCAAGCAAAGTTATCGGTAATAGGCGTTAGCCAAGCTTACGATTATTTTTTAGAGCAGGTAATGGTAAAACAATTAAGCAAAGGATTGTTAACCAACTATGGTCGCTCGTTGGCTTACGTAGCCTTGCACTTTAATAGGTTGCCTCATCACATAAGTATTGATGAGTTAAACGCTTATTTTTACAGAAGCACCGAGGTAGAAGGAAAATCCATCAGCTACTTTAAGCATGCAGTTTTTGCATTACGTTTTTGGTTCAGAATATTTGGTATGGAAGATGCAGCCATTAAACTACCCAGTATCAAAAAAAACCAAACCTTACCAGTAGTATTATCAAAGCAAGAGTGCAAACAATTGTTTAAAGCACCACCATCATTTAAACATCGTTACTTGTTAGCGTTTGCTTATGCAGCAGGTTTACGCATGAACGAGCTTAGGCTAATAAAAATAAGTGATGTAGATGTAAACCGCAAATGCATACACATTAGACAAGGTAAAGGCAAAAAAGATCGGTATGTAGTTTTATCAAAATTATTGGCCGATAGGTTAGGCATGTATTTGGCCGAAGTAAACCCACAAGTTTATTTGTTTGAAGGATTAACACCCGGCCAACCCATGGGCGAACGTAGCATACAATACGTAATAAACGAAGCCTTAAAACGCACCGATATAAAAAAGTCGGCCTCGATGCATACACTACGCCACAGCTTTGCCACACACCTTTTAGAAGATGGGGTTGATTTGCACAGCATACAACAAGCACTAGGACATGCAGATTTGCGCACCACTATGATATATTTACACATAGCGCAAATAAAAGCCAAGGCAGTGCACAGTCCGTTTGATACGCTTTACAGCCATGGTAAAGCCTAATTACGAACTGGCACAAGTAATACAACACCACCAAGCAAACTATTATAAACAACACCGGCCACATGCACACATAGCCAAAGTACTGCAAGCCATATTGCAATGCCGTACACAAGCCTTGGGCGGACATGTAGATGGGTGTAACACCTGCGGACATTTACGCATAAGTTATAATAGTTGCGGTAATCGTCATTGCCCCAAGTGCCAAACCACCCAAAAAGAAAGGTGGATAGAAAAACGCGAATCAGACCTGTTAAACACCCATTATTTTCATGTAGTATTTACCTTACCGCAAGAGCTAAACAAGTATTGCCTGCAATACCCAATAGCGCTGTATAACCTATTGTTTAAAGCCAGCAGCGATACCATAAAAACATTTGCAGCAGACGAAAAACACTTAGGCGCACAAGTAGGTATGATAAGTGTGTTACACACTTGGGGGCAAAACTTAAGTTTACACCCGCACGTACACATGATAGTACCATCAGGAGGAGTAAGCCGTGCAGGTTTTTGGAAACCGAGTAAATACAAACGCGATTTTTTGTTTCCGGTAAAAGCATTAAGCAAAGTTTATCGGGCAAAATTTATGGAAGGATTTAGGCAACTGCTCACCTCGCAAAAGCAAGAGCTAAACAAAACCTTGCGCGAAATTTTGTATCAAAAAAGTTGGGTAGTGTATGCCAAACAACCCTTTGCCGGCCCAAAGCAAGTAATAGAATACTTAGGACGCTACAGCCATAAAATAGCCATAAGCAATCATCGCTTGTTAGATGTAAATAACCAAACGGTAAAGTTTACTTACAAAGATTACCGCAGTGGAGGGCAGCAAAAAGTAATGGAGTTAAGCGGGGTAGAGTTTTTGCGCAGGTTTAGTATGCATATACTACCAGCAGGGGGCAGAAAAATACGGCATTACGGCATATTGGCCAGCCGTAACAAACCCAAGTTGCGCACCCAACAAATGCAAATGGGTATAATACCCAAACGACAACAAGCATTAATAACGTGGCAACAAATGCTGTTGCAAAAGCATGGAATAGACATAGAAAAATGCCCATGCTGTAAAACCGGAGTAATGATACGCTTAATGAGTTTTGAAGCCAATGCACCACCATTGGCATTGCTACACCAAGCCCGCCAGCAAGCGTTAAATATTGCATAACCTTAATTGCCTAAAACAGGCAACTAGGCCGCGCATTGCCCAAAACCTAAAACAACACACAAAAGTTACCAGCCTGCAAAACAAAAAGCACAAAAAAAGCGCATTAAAGCGCTAAAAAAGTAAAGCTGCACCAACTAAAAATACACCCACCAAGCAGCCAAAAATAATCCCAAACATTCAAAACACATAACTCGCAAAAAAACCCGTCACGCTTCAGTCAACACACGCTTAAATCGAAGTGGGTACACTTCGTTTAAGCGCTATTTGTTAGGTGCTGGCGTTTTGTCTGTCGTTGCTCTGTTGTCAATTGTTTGCAGTGTTTGTGGTGCGTTGGCTTGGTGGCTCTTTTGATTTTTTTGTTTGGCTTTGTGCTGTTGGGAAAAGCAAATGTGCCACCAAAAGCGGTGGCACATTTTCAAGTTAAATGTCTTTCGGGAAGGGGTCGGCAAATGCCTTTTTACTTTCAAATTGTATTTGTTCGCTGTCCTGCAACAAACATTTTTCAAGGTCTGCTATCATTTTTTCTTTTTCAATGTCTTGTCCAATAAATACCAACTCGTTCATTCTATCACCCCATTGCTTACTCCATTTACTTTCAATATATTCTCGGTTGTCGGCAAACGATTGGTATTTTAATCGCTCATTAAAAGTCATACTTGCCCACCAAACGCCTGCTTTTTCAAGTCTTGAAGAACCGCCTGCTTGACTAAAATTAATTGCGTCATTGGGGCGTGATGCCAGCCAAAAAAGACCTTTGGCTCTGATTATACTGCTCGGATATTCTTCATTGATGTATTTCCAAAATCGTTCTGGGTGAAAAGGTTTTTGGCTTCTAAATACGAAAGATGAAATTCCGTATTCTTCTGTTTCGGGTGTATGTGTGCCACCTTCTAATTCCTTTTGCCAACCTGCCGAAGATTGCGCCTCTTCAAAGTCAAACAGTTTGGTGTTTAAAATTTCTTTTGGTTCTACTTTACTAAAATTGGAACTGATAATTTTTGCACTTGGGTTGAGCTTTTGAATAGATGCTTTTAAAAGTCCAACCGTTTTAGCATCTACCAAATCAGTCTTGTTTAGGATAATCACATTGGCAAATTCTATTTGGTCGGTCAGCAAATTTACAATGGTTCTGTAATCGCCTTCCATATCGGTTAATTTGCGGTCAACCAATAACTCGTTTGTTCCAAAGTCGTTGAAGAAATTGAAGCAGTCCACCACTGTAACCATTGTGTCAATATAGCTAAATTTTGAAAGGTCAATTCCTTTTTCTTCGTCCACAAAACTAAATGTTTGGGCTACAGGAACTGGTTCGCTAATGCCTGTGCTTTCAATAAGCAAGTAATCAAATCGTCCTTCATTAGCCAATTTCTCCACTTCTATCATCAAGTCTTCCCGAAGAGTGCAACAGATACAACCGTTGCTCATTTCCACTAATTTTTCTTCGGTTCGTGATAGCACATTTTGCTCATTCACAAGTCTTGCATCTACATTTACTTCACTCATATCGTTTACAATTACGGCTACTTTTAAGCCGTCTTTGTTATGCAAAATGTGGTTGAGCAAAGTTGTTTTTCCTGCTCCCAAGAAACCGCTTAATACTGTTACTGGTAATTTTTTTATTAAGTAATTTTGCATAACATAAAATGTTTAAGCAGTGAAATAGGGTTTAATGAAAAATTACAGTTAAAAAAAACTTTAATATTGAGTATTATCTGAACAACACAGATTAATTATTAGCAAAACAACTTAATGAGATTCGTCAGATTCGTGTCCTATAATTGCTATGCGATAGGGATTTGCACTTACTTTTATTTTAGTAGCTGTACTAGGCTGAGCAATTCGTGTTTTTTGAATTTCACCCGATTTAGGTAAAGCTATATAGATATACCTATTGCTCATCACCATTTGTGGTTTTTGAGTTGATGATTTATCTGTTGCCTCTGTAATGTTTTGTTCAAAATCAGTTTTATTTGTTCTTAAATCAATAATTTTCATTAAACCTGAATGTAATAAAACACCAAGTTTTGATAAATCGTAACTGGTTTTAATCTGCATGATATCGGTATTCACCATCAATGGGGATATAGTATTTGCAGAAATATCGATCAAATAAGCTCCTTTAGCAGCAGTATAACCGATGAATTTATTGCCTATAGAAGTTTCTAATATAGTGCCAAACCAAGCGGTACCAAAATCATTTGGATAAGGAATTAATCGTTGGGCTCCAGCAGACGAAATAACTAAAATCCCACTAGCAGATCCAAAAAGAGCATTTTCCCCATCGGTGGCACTACCATGAATACCAGTGGTTGCAATTGTTGATTTATGTAATTCTTTGCCTGTTTTATCAATTATAATTACTCTTTCAGGAAGTGGCCCCTTAACTGAATTATCTTTTGATGTAACTGCATAAGTTCCATTCGAAAAATGTGCCATAGCTCCATGATGAGCAATTAACCCAGTATTAATAGTTGTCATTTTAGCTTGTGTGTGAATGCTTGATTCTGAACCATACGAAAGTGATGCATCCCCATCATTAAAGAATAAAAGTTCATTATTTTTTGCTTTAAAATGGGTGGGCTTAAGAGATTCACTTACCATCAATCCAAATTTTGGAGTACCTTTCGTATCTACATGGTTACCGTGAAATTCTAAGCCTGAGTCAAACGTTTCTGCTAAATTATTATTTGTATGTGCAATGGCGGCAAATCTTCCTGATCCAGAGGTGTAAACAGCCGATTTAGGAAATTTTGTCTCAAAGTTAATTTTGGTATCGTCATATAAGTTAAGGTAAGTGATTTGATTCGTTTGCTCATCAGAAACTATCATCCTAAGAAACCTATATTCTTTTAATAAAGCTTGAGGCTCTGTTTGTTCATCATCCTTTTTACAAGCTGTAATTGAAACAGCAATAACCATAAAGTAAAATAATTTTTTCATTTTTTTTTATTTGATTAAAGTTTTAATATTGAATGCAATACTGATTTACTTTTAAGCGTGAGATTGACCAACGCATTCTATTAGTTAAAGTCTTTTTTGTTTTTTATAATATATCATTAAAGAATAATTAGCTTAATGCAACAATGCTGCAAATATAATTATTACATTTAAAAACGCAACATTATTGCGTTAAAACTTAAAAAAATAATGAAGTTAGTAAGAAATACTGCCGCAAAAACTGAAATTCAAGAATTGATAACTGGTTCTCCAATAGCGTTGTCGCATTCTGAAATTCAAAAGTCTTTGTTAGGATTGTGCGATAGGGTTACGATTTATCGTGTATTAGAAAGATTGCTAGACGAAGGTGTAATTCACAAAATTATTAATGTAGATGGCGTGGTTAAATATGCCAGTTGTCATTCTTGTTCAGAAAAGCACCACCACCACCATATTCATTTCAGTTGTCAAAAATGTAAAGCTGTTACTTGTATTGACGATGTTGAACCGACATTTAAGTTGCCTAAGAATTATAAAGTCAGCGAAATGAACTTTACCCTTTCTGGTCTTTGTCCGGAATGTTTGTAGTGCGGTTGGGTAAAATTAAATGTGCTGTTTTTGGGTCGGCATGTGTGATGATAAAACAGCTCTTTTAATTTTGAGAGGGTTGGCTTTTGTCGTGCATTGTGAGCACAAATGTTGATGGTTAAACGGTCGCCCTTACAATTTAAAGTTAGAATTATTTTCTACTTTTAAATCGTACTATTTTTGGGGATGCCTACAAAAGTTACCAGCCTGCAAAACAAAAAGCACAAAAAAAGCGCATTAAAGCGCTAAAAAAGTAAAGCTGCACCAACTAAAAATACACCCACCAAGCAGCCAAAAATAATCCCAAACATTCAAAACACATAACTCGCAAAAAAACCCGTCACGCTTCAGTCAACACACGCTTAAAACGAAGTGGGTACACTTCGTTTTAAGCGCTATTTGTTAGCGGTAGTTATTTTTCTATGTCCGAATATTTCTTGTAAATTGCTCTATACCCAAATATACGTCCAATAGGCCCTACGACATTCATTAGCAATTTCTGCAGTCCTTGCGGAATATCGGCAAGGTAACTTTTGCTGTCCAAGTATTTTAACGTTACCAATTCCTGAATTAATCCTGCTTTTCCATTCGGCATTTTTCCGTCAATGGTAAGTCCTATAATATTTTCTAATAGATAGTCAAAGTCTAAGGCAGGTGTAACAGATTGAATTAAAATAACAGTTTCATTGCTAGCATTGTAATGATTGTGTGGTTTGTTTTTCGGTAGCGTCATTTTTTCTCCTTGCGCCAAAACTTGATTCTTGCCGTCAAGCAATATTGTCAAATTACCTGAAACAACTTCAAAATGTTCGTCTTGTAATGCATGGAAATGATTAGGCACCAGTTTACCTTTTGATTTAAGAGTCATTTTCATGGTAACTCTTTGTCCATTGGTGTCTTTAGCTGTTTCTAAAAACTCATAAATGTCTCCAGAGTCTGGATTGGTTAAAATTTGTCCTTTTGTTGGCATGTTTATTTATTTTTAAATTAAATGTTCGTGTCTTTGTGTCGTCTTTATAATTACCGCTAACGTTTGGCCTTTAGTTTGCATCAAGAAAAAAACATTAACTTAACCGAAAGAGAAACGGGTGAACTCAAACGTTTTGTAGGAATAAATTCCTTTAAGCTGCATAAGTCCCGTTTCCCCATTCGGACTTGCAAGTACTAATTGGAATATTGGGCGTTAGGGCCCGTTAAAGGCTATAGCACAGCAAGTTTTTTTGTTTTATCCTTAAATACGAAATTATGGAAAATGTTGAAGAAACCATCGGTATTGATGTATCAAAAAAAACATTAGATGTACACCTACATCACAAGCAACTACACAAGCAATTTATCAATGACGAAAGTGGTTACAAAAAGATTTTACAATGGATAAAATCACAAAAGGTTTTAATTACACAATCAGTAATATGCTTTGAACATACAGGCTGGTATTGCTTGCATTTAAGTTATTATTTGCATCAGCATCAGGTTCGCTATTGTTGTGTAAATCCAATGGAAATTAAACGATCCATTGGGCTGAAACGAGGTAAAACAGACAAAGCAGATGCGAAAGAAATTGCGCGTTATGCATGGCTTCATCGTGAGGAGTTGGTAGCCAGTGTGCCACCGCCAGAGAAACTTATTGAGTTGCAACGGATGATGAGCCTAAGGGAGCAAATAGCAAAGCAATTACGTGCTTTGAAATGCCTTGAAAAGGGAATGCAGGTGCTAACAGTAAATAAACAAACAGAAGATGTATCAGAGGCGATGATAGCAGAAACCATTTGCCACCTGGAACAACAAATGAAAAAGTTAGAGAATGCAATGGTGAGTTTAATCAAAACGGATAATCAGATGCATAAACATTATAAACTAAGTCGAAGTGTAAAGGGAGTTGGATTGGTTTTAGCAGTGCAAATGTTAGTGCATACGCACAACTACACACGCTTTGCAAGTTGGCGCCAGTTTTCTTGTTATTGTGGTTTAGTGCCATTCCCACATCAGTCAGGCACGAGTATTAACGGGCGCATGAAAATTCATCCCATAAGTGACCGAAAAATGAAGAGCCTATTATCCATGTCGGCCATCAGTGCCATACAACACGATAAGGAACTAAAGCAATACTATGAAAAGCGAGTAGAAGAAGGGAAACCTAAAATGGTAGTACTAAATATAATCAGAAACAAACTTGTATCAAGGGTTTTTGCAACTATCAATCGCGGCACACCATATGTTGAACTAAGCCAATATGCTGCCTAAAATATATTAAGAAAAAACTTGTTTTTGATCTTGGACGTTCCGCGGCCTTGCGCTGTTGCCGAGTACGGAAAGTTAATTTGTCCTGCTAAGATAAAAATAAATGCGAAACGAAATGCTGAATTTTAGTAAGTTAACGGCAATGGCGCAAGACCGCTGTTACCGCCAGTATTTCTATTTCGCGTCATAGTCGTCCGGTAATGTCAGCGCAAAAGTTTTCATTTTATCTCTGCTGATTTTGTTAGTTACTTCATAATTGTAACGATACAGAAATTGAATCATAATTGGATAATTGTCTTTGGAATTTACATTTACTAGTCCACCATTCCTATAATTGAAAATGTTGAATAACCAATAACTGTGGTCTTCATGTCCAATTAGGTTCATAGTTATAATTTCAAAATTTCCATCACCATCAAAGTCTCTCTCTTGTCGATTTTCGCTCATTTTGTCCGCAAAGGATATTTTTTTGAAACTATTGTCAGGCAGCTGAAAGAAATAAATAACTCTAATATTTAAAGCAGCTGTCCCATTACCCATATATGCTGAAATAATTTTGATGTCTTGAAGCCCGTCACCGTTTATGTCAGCAATTCTTAAGGTGTCCAAGCTTGTAGGCTCAAATGCCATGTTTTCAAATATCTTTTGGGTTTCAGTCTTGTTACGGAATACTCTAATAATTGAGTTGTCTTCCCAATGGTCTGTGAACGAGGTTAACTGAATAGTAAGAGTGTCGCCATTGTCAAAGAAATTTGGTATTGTTAAAGTGCTATGAACTTTCTTTTCCTTTTCTGTCTTGTCGTAGGTTTTCCAGTCATTGAAGGACTTATATTTTATGGCAGTATATTTCTCAAATTGAAATTGTCCTTTTGCAGTCCAAGTCAAAAATGTCAGTGCTAAAATTGTTAATAGTGTCCTCATTAATATTGGCGCTAACGTTCCGCAGCCTTGCGTTAGTTGCCGATTGCGTAACGTTTAATTGTCAAGCTAAGATAAAAATAAATGCGAAATGAAATGCTGAAATTTAGCGATATACCGGCAATGGTGCAAGGCCGCTGTTAGGGGTAGGTTAGTCTTGTGAGTGAATAAGGTCATAAGTGTCATTGTCTAGTAGAATACTTTTGGGAATGGAGTCAATAGCAAATAAACAACGATCACTTATTTCTTTCGGAATTGAAGAGTCTGATTTAATGTGGATTGGTCTAAACACTTTGTTGTCTTTATGTCTTGTTACAATGAACCGACCTTTAATGTCGCCTCCAATAAATCCAAAGCCAAATGTCTGGTAAATTAAGAATTCATGGTCACCACTACGGTTCTTAAATGTTCGATTGTCTTGCCAATAAACTGGTCTTGCAACTAGTCCAACCATGCAGATATATAGAAATAAGAATGGAAGAGAAAATAAAATTAATAAATGCCAAGTGCCATTAAAATTCTTAATTGTCTGGTAATAAACTGTCACTAGGAATGAGAAAAGGAAAACAAAGAAAAGCGCGTTAGTCACCATAGCGAGAGTGTACCATCTGATTTCTATTCCAAGCATTTCTGTCAAAGGAAAGTAAGATAGCACAGTCAATATAAAAAGTGTAAGAATTAGCTTGGTCTTGTTTGTCATTTTAACTTACCCCTAACGTTCCGCGGCCTTGCGCTGTTGCCGAGTACGGAACGAAAATCTGTCTACCAAGATAAAAAACAAAAGCGAAACGAAATACTGAATTTAACGATGATAACGGCAATTGCGCAAGATTGCTGTTAGCTGCTGGCATTTTCTTAGCTGGTCTTAATCGTGTCTGTAAGATTAAGTCTGTTCAAGAAGTATGACAATTTTAAGTCTCTATAGTCAAAATTGAATCTGTCATTGGTTAAAATTCTTAATAGCATATTACTGTCAATTTTCGATTCAATTTTTAGCAAATGCTCGTTGCTCGTTTGGCTTTTTTCAAACAGTTCGGAACTATTTCTAAATTGACTTTTGTCGTTTTCATAGAACCTTAAAAGATAAGCTTCAATTTTTGAGAATATAACTTTAGTGTCTTCAGTTATAAAGGGTTTCACTATCTTATAAAATTCATCTTGAACATCTTTTATTGTTGCTGATTTGTCGGATAAAGTGGTATAAAAGTCTGGACGAATTGACTTAATGTAAGATAGAAATATAAAAATTGGAGGAAGCAAATAACTGTTATAATCAAATGCTCTTAAAGCCATTCTTGTATGAGATAGGACCTTCTCTTGCTGTCGTAGGGTGAGGCTACTAATTAGAGCTTTGCTTGTCTCCTTAAAGTCATCCATGTCGTATTGGAGTCCATGATAACTATTTCTTTGAGGTGCTCTAAAGAAGTTGTCAAACTCAAAATAGTTGTACAAATAGTCAAAGAATTTCCCCTTTTCTGGTTCTGGAATTGAATATTCAATATCAATAAATCGTCTTAGGTATTCATTAGCATCAATTTTCTCAGAACCATATACTCCTCGAATTGCATTTCCTAATTGTTCTTTATCTATAGACAAAATGAAAACAATATTTGGAACAGAAAAGAAGTGCTTAATTTGTTCTAGCAGCAACACTGCGTAATTTGGTCGACATCTGTCGAGCTCATCAATTATGAATATCAGTTGCTTTTCATTTGATTCATTTGCAACAAATTCCGATAGACTTTTTTTGAATTTAGAAATAGATTCTTTTCTCTTAGAGTATTCCTTAACATCTTCCTCAAATATTTCTAGAACACTTTTTGAGGTATTTGAAATTGCTTCAGTCAACGTCTCTGAATCAATATATTTATTGACAATAGCTTTTAGTAATCCAGGGGCAACGTTTTTTGCAATGAGTGCTGCATTTTTTACAACTGTGTTAAACTTGTCATCTCCTTTCTTGTCTATTACTTGTAGTTCGGCAACAAATGCTGTTAAAGGATTGTCCTCAAAGTCGTTTTCCCAAGCATTAAAATAAATAGTTTTATATCCTGAATTTTTTAATGTCTGTTCCCACATTTTAACAAATGTGGTTTTTCCTGTTCCCCATTTATTATTTATTGCTAAAACAAACCCTTCGGGAAAACTCTCTACAATTGACGTAAGAATATTCGCGTAATTCTGTCTTCCAAGTTTGCAATTTTGAAAGGGACTTTCACTTATTATGTCTATTTCTGTGTGTTTATATGTCATAGGCTTTTTATGCTTGCAGCTAACGTTCCGCAGCCAAGAGCTGTTGCCGATTGCGAAGCGTTTAATTGTCAAGCTAAGATAATAAAATTGCGGGAACGAAAAGCCCAAATACAACAAACTAACGGCAATAGCTTTTGGGTGCTGTTAGCGGTAGTGGTTTTGTCGTCTGTCTCCATTTTATTTTGTCAATAGGTTAATTAATAGTTTGAATGGATAGGTTAAGGTTGCAAATCCAAAGTCGGTAAGCAAACCCAATAGGGGAAGTAGAATAAAAACCCACCACTTGTATTTGAATTTTGTAGTTGTCCCTTTTGTCAGATTGTTCCAAATTAAAATCATTCTGTCCTTGTGGTAAAATAGAATGAGAAGGTCTGAAAGTATCATGCAAACTAGTCTGATTGGCAAAGCAGCTCCGAACATATTTGAGGTGAATGCAAGGTCAACTAAAAATATTTGTCCCAATATAGGTAATAACAATAGCGCACCAACCAAAACTGTCCTGTTAACCACGATTAAAACTGCTCCGATAATTTGCATAAGACCAATAACTATGTCAAATGTCTTGTCTAGGCTGAATAGATACCAAGCTAAATGAAATTTATCGACATCTTTCAACGGGGTATTCAATATCTCAACACTTCTATGTCCAAACTGGTCACCTGTCATTTTACCCCAACCGTAGTCAAACATATAATAGGATAAATACCATCTCAAAACTAGAATTGCAAAGTCGAAAAATTTCTCTTTAGATAGTTTCAACTCAAATAATTTGTCCTGTCGATAAAGCTTTACAATGTTTATTATATAAAAAAATAAACCTGTTACAAATAGTAAGAAAGGTGCATATACAATTGTCATTGATACTTTTTCTATCATATGTCTGTCTTTAGTTTTGGTTAGAACTATGTTTCTGACTGTTTGATACCATTACCGCTAACGTTCTGCGGCCTGGCGCAGTTGGCGCTTGCGAAACGTTTAATTGTCGAGCTAAGATAAATAATTTACGGAAACGAAATACCCAAACACTGAACACTAGCGCCAATTGCCGCCACGACCGCTGTTATAAGTAGTGCTATTTTATGGTGTCGCTGAGTAAATTTCTGTCGGCTTAAATTCTTGAATGAAGTATAGTTTTTTATTCTCAATAATCACATAGTCTACATGAGTTTTGAATGCGAAGTCATAACGATTTTTACCGTTAAAAAGTTTAACTTCTTGTGGCCAGCCGTTTGATTTGTCACGCCAAACTTTTTGAAAATAAGTCCTATCAGCGCACTTATATAAATAAATCCAATCGTTGTCCTCATTTCTCCATGCGCTAATGGTGTCTTGGGTCGTGATCTTGCTAATCTCAAAATTATATAAGTTGAATAATGAATCAAATCGATTGATACTGTAGTCACAAGTCTTATTGAGAAAAGGAGTAAGATATACAAGAATTGAATCAACGTCTGCGTGTTCAATTTGTCTGCCACGAATTAAGTCACGGTCAAAGCGTTTTCTGTAAAGTCCGCGCAAGTAATGGTAGAACCAATTAGAGTCAGCTACTCCGGTTTGATATGCTGAATAAAATATTGGGAAATAATATTCATTTACGAATGTCGATTGCTGATGAACAGCAATAACAAATGGAATTTTCGATTGTGCTGGAAATCCATGATGTTTGATTGTAAGAATAGCTTTCTTGTAATTATTGTTGTCATTAGTATCTATGGCTTCTAAGCCTCTATGATTTTGGTCTAATTCTTTTAATCTGAGCCAATAATTTTGTATTTCCTCATTAGTTTTGAGATTTCTAATTTCATTCTCAAAGTCTTGCGCAAATAAGTCTACATGAACTACAAGATAAATAACTAATAGCGTGTAAATTTTCATTTTAATGGGTCGTTTTAGCATTACTTATAACTAGCTTATAGGAGCAATATTTGCATCCTTTAACTACCGTATTAGGAGTTAAAGGATGCAAAAGTGCTCTTTGTTTGCTCAAATGTATGTGGGGTTTAATAGTTATCCAAATCATCAAATGGACTTTTAATATTTTTAATACTTTTGGTAGACACATGCGTATATATTTCAGTCGTTTTTGAGTGGCTATGACCCAACAATTCTTGAATATACCTCAAATCAGTTCCGGCTTCCAATAAGTGTGTAGCATAGCTGTGCCTCAACCAGTTAAGTGTAACCGGTTTTTTTATATTAGCCATTGTTACAGCTCGTTTAAGTACGCTCGCTAAACTTCGTTCATCATATTGCCCTCCATACATACCTTCAAATAGGTACTTTTGGGGTTTGTAGGCTTTATAATAGTCGCGTAACAGTGCCAACACTTTTTCGGATAGCGGAGTGATACGATCTTTATTTCCTTTAGCGCTTTTTATGATGAGTAGTTTACGGTTGGCGTCAACATGTTCAAAGGTTAAATTTAGCAATTCGCTTCGCCTAAGTCCACATGAATAGATAAGTGTAAGCATTGCTCTATGTTTTAAATTGGCGCAGGCTTCCAGTATTTTCTTTACTTCTTCTTTGCTCAAAACATTAGGTAGCTGTTTTCCCGATTTTGGTCTGTGAATGGTTTCTGTTTCCATCTTGGAGTTGAGTACCGTTTTAAAAAAAAGCTTAATGGCATTTACCGTTTGGTTTTGAAACGAGGCAGAATAATTGTGTTTGCGGATGTAGTCGTTATTGTAATCAATTACATCCTTATTGGTAATATCTTCAATATCTTTCGCAGTGTAATATTTTAAAAATGTTTTAAGCGCATCACAATATGTTTTAATCGTGTTTTCGCTGTACCGTTTCGAGCGCATCCACCGCACAAACGATTCTATTTTATCCGTTGCGTGTTTCGGATAGTCATCACTGCTTTTCGGGGTGTAGTATTGTGCAATACTGTTTATACCACACCAATCGCGGTTAGCTATTTGTTGCACGCAAGCACGCAGGCCTATGGAGTTATCGATTGAAAGTTTAGGTATTTAGTGAGATGTGGGTTTAAGAATAAAGTAGCAAAGGCTCTTATTTTCATATACATATTTACTATTTCTAAGTTACCCATTCCATTTTTTTGTGTTCATTTTTAACCGATAGGCAAAGCGCGGGCAGACTTAACTATTTATTGGGTGTATTCCCATTGCATTGTATTTGTAGATACTTTTATTATTTTTACTTTACTACAACATGCAAATATCTACCTATATTCTTTCAGTTATTTTCTTTTTCATTGTTAAATTCTGCAACGCTCAAGTAGATGTAATTTACAGCCGGCTTGTGTGGTCGGATGAATTTGAATATACCGGAGCTATTGATCCAAACAAATGGCATCATCAAACTAAAATTCCAGAAGGCGGTAGTTGGTTTAATGGCGAGTTGCAACACTATACGAATGAATTAAAAAATGCTGCAGTAGAAAATGGTGTATTAAAAATAACTGCAATCAAGGAAAGTTACACCAATCAAGGTATAACCAAAAGCTATACATCTGCTCGGCTAAATTCAAAATTTGCTTTTACCAATGGCCGGGTTGACATTAGAGCAAAAGTGCCTACACAACAAGGCACATGGCCGGCATTATGGATGTTGGGAAAAAATATTACGGAGCCGGGAGGGTATTTTGAAGCTACTTCTGGCACCACTCCATGGCCAGCATGCGGAGAAATTGATATCATGGAACATGGCATTACTCCCTCCAAACCAGCTGGGTTTATACAAAGTGCCATTCACACGCCATCATCATATGGAAACACAATTAACCATGCAGGAACAATAGCCAATAACCTAGGTAGCGACTTTCATGTTTATTCTATGAATTGGTCGCCAAATCAAATCACTTTTTTGCTGGATGGTGTAGCTTTTTACACCTATAACCCATCAACAAAAAATATGTCAAACTGGCCTTTTACCAACGATCAATACTTGTTAATGAATATTGCAATGGGTGGCGTTGCAGGAAATGTTCCAAGTAATTTTACACAAGCAACAATGGAAATAGACTATGTGCGTGTTTATCAAAATTCGCAAACGAGCATTCATGAAATAGTAAGTGATTTTTTTATTCCGAACCCGTTATCTAACTTTTTGGAGCTACCGCCAAACGCTAGTAACAATGATTTGAGGTTGTATAACGCTTCGGGCCAGTTAGTTTTGCATTCAATTAACCAAACAACCATCGATTTACAATTGTTGCCAATTGGCTTTTATTCCCTTGTTTTAGATTGTAACAATCAGCGCTTTCACAAAAAAATAGTTAAACAATAATAACTAGTAGCGCATTTATTTGTTGTTTGAAATCGTAACCAATTCAAGTAATTAATTACAATACTGTATTGTGGGTTATCGATACATTACCCGATTGCAGTTAAAATATGTATCATTAGGCCTGTATCAATTTCCCTCTTCATCTTACATAAAGATATAAAAAAAGGAGGGGCCCAGTTTAAGAGCTCCTCCTTTTGGTTATAAATAACAATTAGAGATTAATCTACATTATCGTGCAGGAATGAATTATTCGTACGAATGCCAGCCTTATTCGTTGTATCTTCAAACAACGTTAACCGTGATACTTGACTTTCGGATGAATGCGGAACATCATTCAATTTTTTGTTTCTACGTTTGTATGCAGGTTCCTTCTCCAAGTCGCGAATACCGCCCGGTGAATTAATGGTTACATTTAGGTTTTTCAATTCCTTAATACGTTGAATATGTTGTTCGATGCGCAACTCTTGCTCTTCCATATTCATCGTTGGCATTTCATCTATTTCCTCTTCAACAGGTAATTCAAAATGTATTTCGGAAGTAATGGAGGCAATCTCTTCATCGCGTGCAATTGCATCTTGTACACGACTTTTTATTTCGTCATCTTCCGTTTCAAATGTAATTTGAGGCTCAATATCAAAGGTTTCTTCTTCTTCAATTTTAAGTTCAAAATGAATTTCTTCCTCTTGCGGAATAATTGGCTCTGGGGCAATCTCTTCAATTGGCTCCGGTGTAATTTCTGCTACTGGCTCGGGAGCAGGTATTGGTGTCACTTCAGGTTTTGGTTCATCCAATAAGTGTGAAATCACCATATCTGGTTTGCGAGGTTGCTCATACAATACGTGTTTGGTGCGAGGCTCAGTATGTGATTGTACGATGATATTTTCGCGCGTTTCAAAACCTGTTGCAATTAATGTAACAGCAATTTTATCGCCCAATGTTTCATCAAATGAAGTTCCAAAAATAACGTCTGCTGTTAAGCCTGCTTCATCTTGAATGTATGATGAAATTAATTCAACTTCATCCATTAATACTTCTTGTGTTCCGGAAGAAATATTAAGCAAGATATTCTTCGCACCTACAATTTGGTTATCATTTAGCAATGGCGAAGCTAACGCAGCTTTCACGGCATCAATGGCTCTGTTTTCACCATCAGCACTTGCCGATCCCATTAGGGCAACACCGCTATTGCGCATCACGGTTTTTACATCTTCAAAATCCACGTTGATATAACCTGTATCGGTAATCAACTCGGCAATACCTTTTGCTGCCGTGGTTAAAATATCGTTGGCGTGACTGAAAGCCTGGCGCAACGGTAAATTACCATACATCTCCTTTATTTTATCGTTACTGATAATTAGTAAACAGTCAACACTTTTCTTTAGTTGCTCAATTCCTTCGTCAGCGTGGTTCTTACGTTTTTTTCCTTCAAATGAAAAAGGTGTAGTTACAATACCTACCGTAAGAATATCCAACTCCTTTGCTGTTTTGGCAATAATTGGCGCAGCTCCTGTTCCGGTTCCGCCACCCATTCCTGCTGTAATAAAAAGCATTTTGGTATTCACTCCCAATACTTCAATCACATCTTCAATAGCTTCCATAGCAGCTTTTTTTCCAACTTCGGGATTCGAACCTGCTCCAAGTCCTGCCGTTAGTCCTGTGCCTAACTGAATTTTATTGGGAATAGCACTGGCCTCCAATACCTGTAAATCGGTATTGCAAATCACAAAATCTACCCCTTTAATTCCTTGTGAGTACATGTGATTAACAGCGTTTCCCCCGCCACCTCCTACACCAAGCACTTTAATAATACTTGATTTGTCTTTAGGTAAGTCGAATTTTAATCTTGTTTCCATAATTTGAGTATTTAGTTCATGGTTCACATGTCATAGCTCACAGTATTTTTTACCATGAACTATCAACTATTATCTATGAACTGTATTTAAAAATCTTTTATATCATCTTCATTTAGCCAAGCTTTCCCTTTTTCTAACCAGGTAGAGAGAAAGCCCCCTTTTTTATTGGTTGCTACTTGTGATGTTTCTTCTTCTTGTGTTGTTTCAACGGTTACTTCCTCTTCACCATTCAATCCTTTAATTACCAGTCCTACGCCAGTTGCATACATCGGACTTTTAATTTCTTCAACGATGGTTTTTGAAATATGCTCATTGGGGTAACCAATGCGCGTGTCGATTCCGGTAACAAACTCAACTAATTTGTCGAGGTGTTTTAATTGAGAACCACCACCGGTTATAACGATGCCTGCATTCAATTTACGCTCCAACCCCGAACTTTTTATTTCGTATAAAACAGATTCAAAAATCTCTTCCACGCGCGCTTGAATAACCATGGCTAAGTTTTTAATTGAAACTTCTTTTGGAGGGCGACCATGGAATCCCGGAATGCATACGATTTCATTCTCTTTGTTTTCATCTGCTAAAGCCGAACCGAATTTTAACTTTAGCAATTCAGCTTGGTTGCGCAATACTTGGCAACCATCAACAATGTCATCGGTAATAATATTTCCACCAAAAGGAATAACTGCCGTGTGACGTATCATCCCGTTTTTAAAGATAGCAACGTCTGTTGTTCCACCGCCTACATCAACTAAACACACACCGGCTTCCATTTCTTCAGGAGTTAACACTGCATCCGAAGAGGAGAGAGGTTCCAAAATTAAATCAGCAACTTCCAATCCGGCACGGTTTACACTCTTGTAAATATTTTTGATGGCATCAATGTGACCAGTTATGATGTGGAAGTTTCCAGATAGGCGCACACCTGCAATTCCAACCGGATCGGTAACATCGGTAAAATCATCAACCGAGTATTCTTGTGGAATAACATGAATGATTTTATCGCCTGGAGGCAATGCTAGATTATAAGTATCAGAAATTAAACGGTCAACATCATTTTTGGTAATTTCTTCTTCGTTTTGCGGACGAGCAATTGAATTACGGTGTTGCAAACTTTTGATATGTTGCCCCGCAATACCAACGTGTACAGAGTTTATTTCGATGCGGATTTTACCTTGAGCCATACTTTGTTTGGCTTTTTCAACGGCCTCACGAATTGACTTTACCGTTTTATCGATATTACGAACTTCGCCACGTATAACGCCCAACGAATCAGCTTTTCCCATGCCCAGGATTTCAACTTTTCCATGTTCGTTTTTGGCACCAACAATGGCACACACTTTAGTGGTTCCAATATCAAGCCCTACTATAACTTTTTTGATATCACTCATATCAGTACATTTATTTTTTCGTACAAACTATTTGATTCTTATATTTCAAATTGATGGTGCTGTATTTATCCCAACCAACTCTGCTCAATCCTTCTTTATAAAACAGCATCAATTTTTCAAACTTTATCTCAATGTCATCGCCTGTTCCAAACACGATGGTATGTTCACCAACTTTTGGAATAAGTACGAATTCACTTTCTGCTGTAACAAATATCTGTTCAATCTGGGCTTTCCAGAAAGCATCTTTATCAACATATGTTGCTATCTTGTGTAGTTCCGCTCCAACTAAAGTATGCATTGTATCACGTGCTTTGTACTCTTCAAACACGTTACCGCTAGCAATGGGTACATGTGCTGTAAAGGCTTGTGAAATTGGCATCTTACGTCCTTCTTCATCAAGGTAATAACTGCTTCCATCGGCCTTGAGTATATGTAATATGGGTTTTCGTTGTACAATGTTAATTTGGAGTTCACCGTTCATATCTGTGAACACTTGCGAGGTTTTTATGAAGTCGTTGTGGTTAAGTTTTGTTTCAATGAGAGGAATGTTCAGTTCCATTATTTTCTTGTTAATAATGGATTTTTCACTACCCGAAGGGTGGATCGTAGCCAACACCATATCTCTATCAATAAACAATAATTCGTTTTTCGGTAAGATAGAAATGGTAACTTTTTTGCAAGTAACCGCATCCTCTTGTTTGTTCACAAAAGCCAACGAAACAATCACACCGGAAACCAACAATACCCACAAGGTTATGATACCAATTTTGGTTAGTTGTTTCACAAGTTTTTGTTTGTCGATTGCCATTGTTTGTTAGTTGTTTTATGCCAGTTCAATTATACTGTGCAGGTTTTGCTTAGATTAGTATCGGGAACTGTTATTCCTTTTTCTTTTTTATGTACTGCCTACTTTCTTTTTCTTTCATTTACCTAATTGCCTACTTATAAGCTTCCTTCAAAACGCCCACCAGTTGGTCAATATCACCAGCACCGAGTGTTAGCAATACTTCGGGTTTTTGTTGTTTAATAAGTTCAACAGCCTCCGTTTTGCTGCACAGTATTTTGTTTGTCGATGTCATTTTGTCAAAAATTATGTTGGACGTAACACCTTCCATTGGTAACTCGCGTGCCGGATAAATATCCAATAATACAACATTGTCAAGTAACGATAGACTCTCGGCAAATCCATCTACAAAATCTCTTGTTCTACTAAAAAGATGTGGCTGAAATGCAGCAACAATTTTTTTATTTGGATACATATTTTTTACAGATGATATGATGGCTCTCAACTCTTCAGGATGATGTGCGTAATCATCGATGTAAACGAAATCGTTGCGTTTAATGATGTATTCAAAACGCCTTTTAACACCCTTAAATGAAGCCAGTCCAGCTTTGAGTTCATCTGCTGTAACACCAGCTAGTAAACAGGCTACCGAAGCAGCAACAGCATTCTCTACATTGTGTAAACCTGGAATGCCCAGCACCAAGTTGTTAATATGCTGTTCTTTAAACAGGAGATCAAACGAATATTCATCACCTTTAATTTGAATATTACTTGCGTAGGCATCTGCCTTTTCTGTTACCGAATATGTTATGAAATCCCGTGTTACATCGGCTGTAATATCTAATCCCTTTTTAAGAATTAAAGAACCATTCTCTTTGCATTGCGAAGCATACGCTAAAAATGATTTTTTTAACTCGTTGTGTTCACCGTAAATATCTAAGTGATCCGCATCGGTAGACGTAATAATTGCAATCGAAGGATGCAACGTTAAAAATGATCGGTCGAACTCATCAGCCTCAACTACCATGTATTGGTTGATTGGTTGATTGGTTGATTGGTTTAGTAAGAGATTTGTTTGATAGTTGCTGGAGATCCCTCCAAGAAATGCAGCACAATCAACGTTGCTTTGTTTTAGAATGTGCGCAATAAGTGTTGATGTAGTTGTTTTTCCATGCGTTCCTGCAACACCAATCGTTTGATATACATCGGTAATGATTCCTAATACTTGTGAGCGTTTGAGGATGGTAAAGTTTTTATCGACCAACCATTTCCACTCTTGATGATCTTTAGGAATAGCAGGGGTCAGTACAACTAAACATGATTCTTTCGTCAATCCTAAATCACCAATCCGAGATCCTAAATCTTTATAATGAATGTGAATACCTTCGGCAACAAGTTCTTTCGTTAAAGGAGTTTCCGTTTTGTCGTAACCGTTTACTACAATCCCTATCGAATGGAAATAGCGTGCAATGGCACTCATGCCGATACCGCCAATCCCTAAAAAATACGCTTGTTGTATATCTTTAAAATTCATTGTTAACTTTATTAACTTTTAACTCGCAGTTGCCTTCGACCATTCCACTGAGTGGAGCTCAGGCAGCCTGCTTTGTTTTTTTCTATTTGAATTAACCGGAGGTCTGCTTCGATGAACTCAGCATGACATTGCATTTACTTCTATTATCTATCAACTATTAACTATGATCTGCTTGGCTTAGCCTCGATAAACCCTTTCACTTCTATTATCTATCAACTATAATCCACTAACTATAATCTACTCATCCTAGCTTCAATAAACTCAGCATCACATTCCTTTTACTTCTGTTATCTATCAACTATGATCTATTCTCTGAACATTTATTATTCCATCACTCTCAGCACTTCATCTACAATTAACTTAGCAGCATTCGGCATGGCAAACGTGGCAATATTGTTTTTGAGTTGTGCTTGTTTCATTTCACTTTGCGCCAACTTTATTACTTCGTCTATCAATACTTCTTTGGCTTCGCTATCTTTAACTAAAATTGCAGCTTCATTGGTTACCAAGGCCATCGCATTTTTGGTTTGATGGTCTTCGGCAACGTTGGGTGACGGAACCAATATGACCGGCTTTTGTACTTGTGCCAGCTCTGCAATGGATAAAGCACCAGCTCTCGAAATCACGATATCGGCTGCTGCATAAGCTAAATCCATCTCATAAATAAACGTGTATGGTTTGATTGTAGTTGATTTTTTTGTTTCGGCTTGTGTATAATTTTTTCCGGTTTGCCAAATAATTTGCAAGCCTGCTTCATCCAGTCTCTGTATACCTTCGTTAATTGTTTGATTGATGGTGCGTGCGCCCAAACTACCACCAATAATTAGAACAGTTTTTTTGGAAGGATTCAACTCAAAAAAGGTAATAGCTTCATCACGTTTACCATTTACATTCATCAAATCTTTACGAATAGGGTTTCCTACTTTTACGATTTTACGCTCAGGGAAAAAGCGGTTCATTCTATCGTATGCAACACAAATTGTATCGACTCTATTTTTTAAAATTTTGTTGGTAATACCTGCGTATGAATTTTGTTCGTGAATGACCGATGGTATTTTTTTCATAGTAGCAGCCCACATCATTGCACCGCTGGCGTAACCACCAAAGCCAATAGCTACATCGGGTTTAAATTCTTTAAGTATGCTCAACGATTTCCATACAGCGCTAATTACTTTTACTGGAAACAGGAGATTTTTCAAGCTTAAGCTGCGTTGCAAGCCACTAATCCAAAGACCTACAATTTTGTAACCTGCTTTCGGAACTTTTTCCATTTCCATTCTATCGCTAGCACCTACAAACAGAATGTTAACATCAGGCATTCGCTTTTGTAATTCCTGAGCAACAGCTACGGCTGGATAAATATGCCCGCCTGTACCGCCTCCACTAATAATTACGTTTAATGATTTACGCGCCATTTTCTATAAGGGTATTATCGGTTGATGGAATAGCTTCCTTGGTTGTTTCTTCTAAATTGGGTTCATCTTGTTCGATGTAACGACTCACACTCATTATTACACCAAAGGCAACAGAGGTAAGTAAGATAGATGTTCCACCTTTGCTCACAAGCGGTAATGTTAAACCGGTTACGGGGAAAATATTAACGGCAACAGCCATATTAATGAGTGCTTGTAATACCAAAGAAAAACTTAGTCCAACAGCTATAAGTGCACCAAATGCTTTCGGACTTTTGAGTACCATCCGCATGGCTCTGTATAAAAAGAACATGTATAAAAACAGCATGATTACCGCCCCTATCATTCCATATTCTTCGGCAATGATGGCGTATATAAAATCGGAATAAGCTTCTGGTAAAAAGTTTCGTTCAGTACTATTACCAGGAAATTTACCCATAATGCCACCACTGGCAATGGCTATTTTGGCATGATCATTCTGAAAGGTTTTATCAGGGTCGGTTTCTTTTTTACCAAAACTCTCTACACGATTTTTCCATGTGAGTAAACGCCCTGTACCTTTGAGTGCTTTCTCGGGAACGGCAAACAAGATTCCAAACAACAATAACCCTGCGAGGATTCCTGCACCTGCAACACCAAATAAATGTTTTAAACTCACACGACCAATAAACATAATGACCATGCAAGTTGAGAATAGCACCAAGGCAGTTGATAAATTTTCGGGTGCAATAAGCACACAAATCAACGTGATATGTGTTAGTATAGGCAAGAATGATTTTTTCAAATCTTTAATCTCTTCTTGTTTTCTTGCCAACTCACGCGTAACAAACATGATAAGTGCCAACTTTGCTATGTCTGATGATTGAAAAGTGAGCCCGAAAAAGTTAACCCATCTTCTGGCTCCGTTTATTTCCAGTCCGAAGAATAATGTATAAATGAGTAACGGGTATGTAATATATAAAAGGAGTTTGGATAAACTTACAAAGTGTTTATAGTGTATAGAATGCACAAAGAACATGATGAAAAACCCTACGCACAACAACCCTGCCTGCTGAATTAAGTAGATTTCTACCATGCCTCCATTTTTCTTGTAAGCAAGTGCACCGGTTGAACTGTAAATAGCAAGCAAACCCCATATGGAAAGAATGAAGATTATTCCCCACATGAATTGGTCACCGCGTGGTTTTATTTTGTTCCACAGCGTTTGTGCTGCTTGTATTTCAGTTGAGTTCGACATGCTAGTCTATATAATGTTAAAGCCAATAGCTGAAGGCTAACGGCCATAAGCTAATTCTAAAGTTCTTTCACTGCGTTTTTAAACTGACGACCTCTGTCTTCGTAGTTTTTAAACAAGTCGAAAGAAGCACAAGCAGGAGAGAGCAATACAACTTCACCCGGTTTCGCTAATTTATGCGCTACATGAACTGCTTCTTTTGCCGAGCTGGTATTTACAATCATGTCAACATCAGCAGCAAATGCTTCATGTATTTTACGATTGTCTAAACCCATGCACACAATGATGCGCACTTTTTCTTTCACCATCTCTTTTAATAAAGCATACTCATTTCCTTTGTCAACACCACCGGCAATCCAAATGGTATCTTTTTCCATGCTTTCCAATGCATACCAAGTAGAGTTTACGTTGGTTGCTTTTGAGTCGTTGATGAATTCAACTCCCCCAATGGTAGCTACCTTCTCCAATCGATGTTCAACATTTTGAAAATCCATTAAGCATTCGCGAATGGTTTCTTTGCGGATGTTAAGCACTTGTCCAATAACGGCTGCTGCCATTGAATTGTAGGCATTGTGACGCCCTTTTAAACTTAGTTCATTTGTATACATAGTGAAGAGATTTGATTTGTCGATGGTTGAGGAGAGTTCCCCGTTTTTGATGAATGCACCAGGCGATATTTCATGTCCGAAAGCAAACGGAAGCTGTTTCGCAGGAATGTTTTGTTTGGTTAAATTAGCAATGGTTAATTCATCATCCGCACAATAGATGAAAACATCATCTGAAGTTTGATTTTGAAGAATGCGAAATTTAGCATTGATGTAATTTTGTAATTCGTAGTTATATCGATCGAGGTGATCGGGTGTGATATTGCATATAACTCCAATTTCTGCTTTGAAATTATACATGTTATCGAGTTGAAAACTGCTTAACTCCAATACATAGTAGTCATATTCTTTCTCGGAAACTAAACGCGCAAAGCTGATACCAATATTGCCTCCAACGGCAACATTTAAGCCTGCTTTTTGCAGGAGGTGATGCACTAGTGAAGTAGTAGTAGTTTTGCCATTGGTTCCTGTGATACAAATTTTAGTAGCATTGGTATAGCGTGCGGCAAATTCAATCTCAGAAATAATTGAAGTTTTTTGTGCAATCAGTTTCTGAATTAATGGGGCAGTATCTGGAATACCCGGACTTTTAATTACCTCGTGAGCATTCAATATCAAAACTTCAGTATGCGCACCTTCTTCATACGGTACAGTAATAGCATCCAACTCCTGCTTATATTTATCAGGAATAGATCCAGCATCGCTTACAAACACATCAAAGCCTTTTTGCTTGGCTAAGATGGCTGCTCCGGTTCCGCTTTCTCCGCTACCTAATATGACAATTCGTTGTTGCATGTTGTGTTTTGTATTCAGAGAGTTTGTTTATCGTATTGCTTTGTTAATTATGTTAGTCTTTCGTTGTTTTGGGCTAAAGGCTAAGGGCCAAAAGCCAACAGCAGCTTATCGTACTTTCAATGTTAAAATGGTAATAATGGCTAACATGATTCCGATAATCCAAAAGCGTGTTACAATTTTGGATTCGTGGTAACCACTCTTTTGATAATGGTGATGCAATGGCGACATTTTAAAAAGACGATGTTCGCGCGCGTACTCTATGCCGTGTTTGCGTTTTTGGTATTTGAAATAATATACCTGCAGAATAACCGATAAGTTCTCGACCAAAAAGATTCCGCATAAAATAGGGATCAATAATTCTTTGCGAACCATCAAAGAGAAAGATGCAATAATTCCACCCAAAGCAAGACTTCCGGTATCGCCCATAAATACCTGAGCAGGATAGGAGTTGTACCATAAAAATCCCACACACGCTCCCACAAAAGCTCCTGCAAAAATTACCAGTTCACCTAGGTGCGGGATATACATAATGCCTAAGTATTTGGAGAAAATAATATTGCCTGATACGTATGCAAATAAACCGAGTGTAACAACGATAATAGCGGACGTACCCGCTGCTAATCCATCAATTCCATCTGTTATGTTAGCTCCATTTGAAACAGCGGTGATGATGAAAATTACAACCAATAGATAAATCCAATAATTATAGTCGCGGTAATTCTCTCCCATAAATTTGAGTACATCAGCATAATCAAATTCTGTTGATTTAAAGAAAGGAATATTGGTTGTGGTGGAGTGTTCTTCTTTTACCAAATATATTTGTCCGTCTATTGATTGTGGTTGTAAGTTGTTGGCTTCAATAAATTTGGTTGTTACTTCTTCAGGTTTAAAAAATTCACGGGTCTTTACATTTTCGTTATAAAACAGAGTGGTTGCCACAATTACCCCTAAACCAACCTGGCCTAATATTTTAAAGCGCCCGGCTAATCCTTCTTTGTTCTTTTTAAATACTTTTATATAGTCGTCAATAAATCCAACTACTCCCAACCAAACTGTTGATATTACAATGAGTATAACGTATACATTGGTTAAGCGAGCAAACAACAATGTTGGAATTAAAATGGCTCCAAGGATGATTAAACCTCCCATGGTTGGCGTTCCTTGTTTTTGTTTTTCTCCTTCCAATCCTAAGTTACGAACCGTTTCGGCAACTTGTAAATTACGCAACCATTCAATTAACCTCTTTCCAAAAACCATTGAGATGGTAAGCGAAAGTATAATTGCCAATGCCGCACGTGTTGATATGTACTGGAACGCTCCTGCTCCAGGGATGTCCAATGTTTTGTCTAAGTATTCAAATAAGTAGTATAACATATATGTGCAGATTAGAATATGTGCTTATGTGTAAATGATTTATGATTTTGATGTACTGATTATTTTTCCGAGAACTTTTAAAATAGCTTCTATGTCGTTTAATAACTCTTCACAGTTTGGATAGCTTTCAATGGAATTGCAGAGCATTAACCAGTACCATGTTTCATTGGCTTCTTTATCGGCTATTTTCATCTTATGAATGAAGTCGTTTCTGCTTTCAGCACTTTGTGCCTCATGAATATTTGCACCAATTGAAGTTCCTGATCTGAATAGTTGATTCGCCATGTTAAACCTTCTCAATCTTTCTAGTTCTTCGGTATATGCAATAACCTTTACAGCAAACTCGAATGTGAGTTTCAGTATTAGATTGTCATTTAATTTTTTCATTCTGGTCATTGTATTCATCTTTTAGGGTTTAGTTATGTATCTACACATTTACACATAATCACATTTGCACATTTTTAGTTCATTAGTTTAAAAAGTTCGAGTACGGTTTCTTTATCGTCAAAGTGATGTTTCACCCCTTTAATTTCCTGGTAATTTTCATGTCCTTTTCCGGCAACTAAAATGATATCTCCTTTTGCGGCCATACTGATAGCTGTTTTGATAGCTTCTTTTCTATCGGCAATACGTAGTGTTTTTTTGTAATGCAACGGCTTCACGCCTTTTTGCATATCATCTAAAATAGTTTCAGGATTTTCGTTGCGCGGATTATCTGAAGTGAAAATAACTTTGGTGCTTAGTTCTGTCGCTACATCAGCCATAACCGGGCGTTTCGCTGCATCGCGGTTTCCGCCACACCCAACTATCGTAATGAGTTGTTCGTTTTTGGTACGTAACTGGTTAATGGTTGATAATACATTCTCCAATGCATCGGGCGTGTGTGCATAGTCTACAACGGCAATCACACCATTTTCTGAACGCACATATTCAAACCGACCCTTCACCGATTCGATGCTACTTAGGTGGGTAATAATTTCGCGTTTCTCTTTCCCTAATAAAAAAGCAGCGCCATAAACAGCTAGTAAATTATAAGCGTTAAAATTTCCAACTAAACGAAACCATGCCTCGTCTCCATCTATATTTAGTAACATTCCATTAAAATCACTTTCAATAATCTTGGCTTTAAAATCGGCCATGCTGTTTAAACTGAAAGTGTACTTGGTGGCTTTGGTATTTTGCAACATCACCATCCCGTTTTTATCGTCTTTGTTGGTAAGAGCAAACGCATCTTCATTTACCGTATCAAATAGTTTCTTCTTGGCTTTAATGTAATTATCAAAGGTGAGGTGATAATCTAAATGATCGTGTGTGATGTTGTTGAAAATCGTTCCTGCAAAATGCAATCCTTCAATTCTATTTTGATCTATTGCATGTGAGCTGGCCTCCATGAAGCAGTATTCGCAACCGTTATCAACCATCATCTCTAATAACTCGTTAATGCGAATGCTATCGGGTGTTGTATGCGTTGAAGGAATGATCTCTTCATTAATTTGGTTTTGTACAGTTGACAGTAAGCCAACATTATATCCAAATGAGCGAAACAATTTAAAGAGCAGTGTTGCTACAGTGGTTTTTCCATTGGTTCCGGTTACTGCTGTTAGTTTTAATTTACGCGAAGGATGATTGTAAAACTCGGCAGCAATATTGGCCATTGCTTCACTTGTATTGTTAACCTGAATATACGTTACGGTTTCATCTAGTGTAGCAGGCAATGTTTCACAAACAATGGCTGCAGCGCCTTTTTCAATAACACTTTGAATAAAAGTATGGCCATCAACTTGAGTCCCTTTTACAGCAAAAAATAACGAGCCTTCTCCCACATTACGCGAATCGTATGTAAGGTGTAAAACAGTTAATTGTGTGTCACCAATTACTTGTTTTACCGAGGAATGTTGTATGAGTTCTGCTATCGTTTTCACTATCCTAATATTAAATTGATGGTATTGCCTTTCACTACTGTTGCTCCTGGATTAAGGCTTTGTTTTTTTACTTTGCCCATTCCCTGTATGGTTACTTTTAAACCTGCATTTTCCAATAGGTATAAAGCATCTTTTAAGCCCATACCGGTTACATCAGGAATGAGGTTATTGTTCATCATTTTTTTATGAACCAATGAAACTGTTTTCTTTTGAATAGAAGTTGCGACCCACTCGCTTCCGTTTTCTTCAACGGTGTCATTTTCGCGATGCGATGAAATCCCAAGTGTACTGTAAACGGTTTTAATTTCGTCTTTAAAACCAATGTATGCTTTGGGAATAGAGATTGCGCTATCGTTATTAAATGCAAAGCGCAATTCGGGATGCAAGTGTGTGCTGTTCGAATAAACTTTATCGGCAATTTCTTTAAATACTGGTCCCGCTACTGCCGATCCATAATATATTCCTTTGGATGGTCCGTTCACCATCACCATGCAAGTATATTGTGGATTTTGTGCAGGGAAGTATCCGCAAAAGGAGGAGCGATATAGTTTTTGAGCGTAACCTTTTCGGCCGTCAGCTACTAATGCAGTTCCTGTTTTTCCGGCAACGGTATAATTTGGATTACGAAGGTTGCTGCCTGTTCCATGCAGCACTACACCTTCCATCATGGTACGAAGATTAGCCAGTGTGCTAGGTTTACAAACTTGTTCCACCATTGTTTCGGTTTTGAAAGCACGGATGGTGCGGCCTGTTTTTTGAATTTCTTTTACAAAAATGGGTTTAATCATTTTGCCGTTATTCGCAATGGCATTGTATAAGGTTGCAACTTGCAGAGGTGTAACTTTTACTTCATATCCTATGCTGCTCCAAGGTAAAGTAGTTCCCGACCATCCTTTATCATCTGGACTTTTAATCATGGGTTTGCCTTCTCCGGTTATTTGCAATCCGATAGGTTGATTGAGTTTGAGTTTTACGAGATGATCATAAAACTGGCGTGGATTTTTTTTGTACGCTTCAAATACCGCTTTCGAAATGGCAACATTTGACGAATACTCAAATGCTTGCTGAAAGTTAACGATACCATGTCCGCCAGGTTCCGAGTCGTACATTACAGCTGTTGATGTATAACGTTTTTGGCCGCCTTCTGTATCGTAGGTATCGGTCATTTTTGCTTTGCCATCTTCAAGTAACGCAAGCATAGATGTGAGTTTAAAGGTCGAACCTGGTTCTAAACTTTCGCCAACAGCATAATTGTATTGTTCGGTATACACACCTTCCGAAATGCGGGTTAAATTTGCAATGGCTTTTATCTCTCCGGTTTTTACTTCCATCAAAATAGCTGTACCCCATTGTGCATCATTTTTTACGAGGGTATTTAACAGCGCATGTTCGGCAACATCTTGAATATTCACATCAATAGTTGTAACAATATCTTTTCCGTTTTGCGCCTCAATTTGTTCCTCGTCATTAATCGGAATCCATGTACCTCCGGCAATTCGCTGCATTACACGTTTGCCTGGCCGGCCTGAAAGTTCCTTGTCGAATGCTCCTTCTATACCAACCGGTGCAATACCTTTTACGCTGTAGCCAATAGTACGTTCAGCAAGTATGTCAAAAGGTTTTTCTCTGCGATTGTGTTCTTCTACATTTAATCCACCTTTGTATTTGCCTGCGCGAAAAATAGGGAAGGTAATTACATTGCGCATCTCTAAATAGCTCACTTTACGTTTTAATAAGTAGTATCGATCTTTACGTTTGCGAACCCCTGTTAAAATTCGTTTATACTCGGCCTTACTTCTGTCGGCAAATAAATTTGATAAGTAGTAGGAGAGTGAGTCGATATTGTTTTCAAAAATTTCATCATCCTTAAAAGCGGGAGCTTTACCATCAATGCGTAAATCATAAATGGGAAGAGAAGTGGCCAACAAACTATAATCGCTTGCAAAAATATTTCCACGCGCAGGTTCCACTGTTTGGATAGTTGTACCAATGCTTTCAGCCATTTCTAGCCAATGCTTTTTTTCAACGTATTGTATTTTTACCAAATAGGCCACAATAGCCAAAGCGAACACACACATACCTCCGTATGCGATGTACGTTCTGATCATAATGACTTTTCGGATATTAGTTGCCACTGTTTTGGGTAATTTTAAATGGAGGTGTTGTTAATTCTTTGATGCCAAGTGTATCCAGTTTTGCAGCAACGGCTGATTGTTTACTTTCACTCATTAACTCACTCAAAATACTGATATACTCTGAGCGCAATTCTTTGATTTCACGGTTTAGCGTATCCGTTCTGCGAATCACTTTTTCTACGTTATGTGCATTCCAAATATGTATGAGTAGCAATAGCACAATAAATAACGCAAACGGAATTTGCTTCAACATTCCGTCACGAGAAATGTTAAAATCAAAGTCGGCAACCTTTTGCATGGTATTGGTTAACCGCGAAGTTTCCTTCGGAGCTTCCTCAACCAATTCTTCAGGTTTGTTCTCTATGATTATTTTATTCGCCATGTTTTGCTGTTGGCTATTGGCCTTTGCCTGTTAGCGTCTTCATTTTTTATTTTTCCTTCTTAATTCTCTCCCGATAGCTATCGGGACTCAAATCTCAATTTCTTTCTGCTATTCTCAGTTTCGCACTTCTCGATCTGGGATTGAGTTCTAATTCCGCTTCGCTTGCTGTAATTGCTTTTTTGCTAATGGGTGTGAACGGACGATTGACATTGCCGTAAAAATCTTTATCTACATCACCATTGAAATTTCCTGTATTGATGAAGTTTTTAACGAGCCTATCTTCCAACGAATGGTAACTCATAATCACGAGTCGACCTCTGGGTGCCATGATATCGAGTGTGCCCAATAACATATTTTTAAGTACCTCTAATTCGCGGTTTACTTCAATGCGGAGTGCTTGAAATACTTGGGACCAGAATTTATAATCTTTGAATTTGGGAGCGAAAGAGCCGAGAGCTTTTTTTAAGTCACCAACTGTGGTTATGGTTTGTTGTCCTCTTCTTTCAACTAACACCTTTGCTAGCTTACGTGAGTTGGTGAGTTCTCCATATTGATAAAAAATATCCGCAAGCTGTTCCTCCGTGTAATGGGCAATTACATAAGCCGCATCAATGCTGTAGGATGTATCCATACGCATATCGAGTACTGCGTCATCAAAACGGTAAGAGAAACCTCTTTCGTCTGTATCAAATTGGTAAGATGAAACACCTAAATCGGCTAGCAATCCATTAACTGGAGCTAAACCTTGGTATTGTAAATGGTTTTTGATGAACTCAAAATTCTGATCAATGAAAACTAACCGTTCATCTGCGTCCGGTAAATTTTGCTGAGCATCGGTATCCTGATCAAACGCAATCAATCGTCCTTGTGCACTCAGCTTGGCTAAGATTTCCTTCGAATGGCCACCACCACCAAATGTTACGTCCACATATTTCCCATCAGGCTGAATATTCAGTCCTTCCAGGCATTCATGTAACATAACAGGCACGTGGTATTTACTCATTTTTTGCTTTTAGCCATTGGCTTTTGGCCGTTAGCTGGATTTTTAGCTTTAAATTATTATCGTCTTTCTCAATGCAACGCTGTTGGTTTTACCTTTGGTCGTTAGTTGAATTAATTTGTCCTCCCCATGAGCAACCGACTTCTTGCCAACAGCTACTCGCTAGGCTTCTTCGACATCACCTCTTCGGCCAAAGCGCTAAAATCTTCAGGTTCTTCACTCAACATTTTTTCGTAAGCTGCTTTACCCCATACTTCTATTTTGTTGCCGTAGGCCAACAGCATTACCTCATTTCCAATACCAGCATATTCCAACAACGACTTCGGAAGGTTTACACGAGAGTTTGTATCCATTTCCAGCTGACTGGCTCCGCGCAAAAAGTAACGTTTGAATTCGCGTTCCTTTTTGATGTAATCACTCAGTTTGTTGATTTCGGTTGCGATGATTTCCCATTCGTTAGATGGATACAGCACACAGCATTTTTCAAATCCACGGTTAATAAAAAAGGAGTCCTTAGCAGCTTTAGGCAGCTGTTTTTTCAAGGCAGCAGGTATGATTAACCTACCCTTGGAATCCAGTTTACATTCATATTCTCCGTGTAGTTGCGACACTTTTTTTATCGATTGATGGCGTAAAAGTAAAAACAAAAAACCACTTTTCTCCACTTTCCCCCACTTTGTGGAAAAAATGTGTTTTTCTTATAGGTTTTGGGTGCACTTTTTTTGAGTCAGTTTCCGGTTTTTATAAGTGTTTTAACTGATTTTAGAAATAGGCAAACAGGGTGGAGGAAGCTTGGATTCTGGATTAAGAAAATCTCCTTAGATTTGATGCCTATGGCAATTACAGAAAAAGCCTCACCATCCATACATAAATGGCAGATAATGCCTCTATGGATATTTTGTGTTACACTACCTTTCGTTTATAGCTCGGTCGGGGTGGATCCATCAATCCTTCCACGTCAGGTTGCAGCCAGTTTCCTCATATTGATTTTTGGATGTTTATTATTCTTTACTCAACAGAAAAGCACCTTTAGGGTTGGGGTTATTCCTTTGTTCCTTATACTGCTGTGGTTTGCCTACGGGTTTTCGTATTTTCAGGCTACCAATCAAATTGAAGCAACGTACATCATTCTTAAAATTGGCATATTCGTTTTCGTTGGATGGGTTGTGTATGCTCTAACGAAACACAAAATTGTAACACTTGAACGATTATCGCTGATGGTTACCATAACCGGAATCATCACCACACTCATGGCGGTTGGCAACATGATGTTATTGCACAGTAAAGGAGTTAATGTGTTGGAAGGAGACAACATGTATAAGGTGAACGCTACGTTTGGTCATAAAAATCTGCTTTCTTCCTTTTTGTTTTTATGTCTTCCTATGTTTGGTGTTCAGGTTGCTGTTACCACTAACAAAGCATGGAGAGTAAGCTTGTACAGTTTTGGAATTATTTTGATTGGAATACTCGTTTTACTGCAAACACGAGCCGTTTTATTAGCAATATCTGTTTGTGGTTTGGCTGTTTTGTTCTTACTTATTTTCGGGTTGGCTAAACACCTTTCATCGCTTCAAAAACGCATAAGTGTTTTGATAGCTTCAGGCTCCATATTGTTGTTGTTTTCATGCTTGTATATATATCGAGATAAACTCTCCTTGCTTACCCGAACCGAGTCGTTTATCGAACGCAAAAATTTGTGGAACAATACGCTACAAATGATTTCTGAACACCCAATAGCTGGAGTAGGTGCGGCCAATTGGCAAATTCAAATGCCTAAGTATGGCATGCAAAAATTTTATGAGGTTAATTACACTATTAGCGAAGGGCTTACCAATTTCCAACGCCCGCACAATGATTTTTTATGGGTATGGGCCGAGACGGGAGTGATTGGATTTTTGATGTATAGTCTCATTTTTATGTTCTCATTGGTTTATGCGTATCAATTATTTCGGAAAGAAGAATCGCTTTCACTAAAAATCGGGTATGTGATGTTGTTTGTTCAAGTGTTGGGATTTATGGTTATTTCATCGGTTGATTTTCCGTGGGAACGAATCGAACATCCTGTTGTGTTGATGATGACAATTGGATTTTTGGCAGCCACCCATGATACCGGTCAACAATGGAAAGGACTAAAAATGTATCGATGGATGTGGCTCATACCTGTTATACTCTCAATGTATTCCATATTCGTTTGTGCTCAGCGTTGGAAGAGTGAGTTACAGTTGCGAAAAATGTATAAGGCACATGCAGCGGGTAATTGGCAGCGACTGGTGGTTGAAGGCACAAAAGCACAAACGCCTTATTTTAATATGGACTATTATTCCATACCTCTTCAGTGGTATGTGGGTGTAGGATATTTTATGCAAGACAATCTTGTTGAGGCTAAGAAGCGTTTTGAAGAAGCCTATCAATTACATCCTTATCAGGTGCATGTGCTGAATAATTACGGAGCCTGTTTTGAGAAGGAAGGAAACCATACTAAAGCGATTGAGTTGTTAGAGCAATCCCATCGTTTATCGCCAACTTTTTCGGATGGTATTATTAACCTGAGTGGAGCCTATTTTAATGCTGGCAGGCTTGATGATGCTTATAACATAATTACAAAATTTAGGTATGACGAACAGAATGAACGATTCAAAATGTTTGCACTAACTATCATAAAAGTAAAGTTGGAAGAAATAATTAAAATAGAAAAAACGACTCCCTTTGCAACGTATCTGAAACAAATCGTGTCTGATGACAAACGTATTTTATTTGAATATCAAAAGTCAGAAGAGCATCAAACAAATCTTCTGGTATGGCTTCAAAAGCAAAGTATTCGTCATCGAATTCAATGAAAAATGTGAGGAATAAACCTATATTTGTGTAAACCCTTAACTAATTATGAAACATATATTTACAACGTTTATGCTGTTGTTGGCTATTGCCTTCAGCGCTCAGAGTCAAACCTTGGTTTCGATGACACCGTCCACCGGTGCAGTGGGAACAACTGTGAACGTTACCATTAGTGGTAATCGCACATCATTCACTAGCTCAACCTCCTTTGCCTTATCATTGGGGGCAAGCGTTATACCTCTTTCAAATGTTGTTGCTCTGACTGCAACTTCAGCTACAGCAAGGGTGGTGATTCCTGCAAATGCAGCATCAGGATCTTACACACTACTAGCTATTGCCGGTTTGGGTTTACCCATTCAATTACCCAGTGCCTTTTCGGTTACGGGTGGAGCCCCTGTGGCAGGGTTGGTTTCCATTTCTCCTAATTCTGCAAATCAAGGACAATCGCTGTTGGTAACCATCACCGGGGTTAATACCACGTTCACACAATCGAGCAACACAATGGTTGCTTTAACTGGTTTTGCTGGCGGAAATCCTATCGTTACGCCAACAGCATTGGCCCAAAACAATACAACTTTACGAACGCTCATCTCTATTCCCTCTAACGCTACTCCGGGAGTATATTCCCTAGTAGTAAATACATCCAATGACGGGACCTTGATTCTTCCAAATGCGTTTACGGTATCCGGAACCTCCAAAAATACTCCTAAAATTACAGCAGTAACTCCTGCAAGTGCTAAAAGAGGACAAACACTTAATGTTACCATCACAGGATCCAATACAAATTTCACACAAGGATCGGATCTAACTGTTTCCTTGTTTAATGCAGGTTCGCCTCTCACGTCTAATTTTGCCTTCCCTAATAGTAATACGTCTATCACAGCCAATTTTACGATTCCGATGAATCAAACATTAGGGCTTCACGATGTCTATGTAGTTTCATCGGTAGATGGGGTATTAACATTGCCGGCTGCATTTACCATTACGTCTTCAGGTACAGGTACACCTTCGTTAGTTGCTGTAAATCCTCCATATGGAAATAAAGGTCAAACATTAGAGGTAACTATCACAGGAACAAATACTCATTTCACGCAAGGATCAAATGTCATGGGAATTTTTACTCCGGATCAAACGGATGGCGTAGAAGCTACAACTATCACCATAGTGAATGATACCAAGATTACGGGGACTTTTACATTGCCTTCAACGTGGGCTAATGGATTGTATAATGTTGGTGTAATGTCGGATATAGACGGCTTATTGGATTTTCCATCTTCTTTTTCCATAGTAAGTACCGGAGTGAGAGAGGTATCTGGAAACAATCCCCCATTAAGTATTTTTCCTAACCCTGTGAACGGACAATTGTTCTTCAAATCGGAATATTCCGTTCAGTCCATTCAGATTATTGATATTTCAGGAAAGACTATCCAAATTACGCCTGATGCATATGCTCATGATGCTGGAGGCACATGTACAGTTAATATTTCCAATTTAGGTTTGCCGAAAGGATTGTACTTCCTACACGTGGAAACGAGGCAAGGGTTTTTGCACCAGAAGTTTATAGTTAATTAAAAAAAGCCTCCGAGAACCGGAGGCTTTTTTGCATTATATTCAATCAACCTTTTGCTTACTTTTGCTGACTACCTTAAAACAAGATGTCGATAGTTGTAGAGAAGCTTACCAAAGTATATGGTGCCCAAAAGGCATTAAATGAAATTTCGTTTGAAGTAAAGCCCGGTGACGTACTCGGCTTTTTAGGTCCAAATGGTGCGGGTAAATCTACCACCATGAAAATTCTTACGTGTTATATTCCTCAAACCAGTGGATTGGCCACCGTATGTGGTTTTGATGTTATTAAGAATCCCATTGAAGTTAGGCAACAAATAGGTTACCTCCCCGAGCTTAATCCTCTATACACGGATATGTTTGTGAAAGAATACCTGTTGTTTTCTGCAGAAGTCCAAGGGTTGGGTAAGTTGGCAAATATACGTGTAGAAGAAATGATCGAACGTGTGGGACTAACAGTTGAACGCAAAAAGAAAATTGGACAACTTTCTAAAGGATACAAGCAACGTGTGGGATTGGCTCAGGCCATGCTGCACAATCCTAAAGTATTAATTTTAGATGAACCTACTTCCGGATTAGATCCTAACCAAGTTGGCGAGATGCGCGATTTAATTAAAGAAATAGGAAAAGATAAAACGGTATTGCTTTCAACCCATATTATGCAGGAAGTGGAAGCCATGTGCAACAGAGTGGTGATTATCAATAAAGGAAAAATTGTAGCCAATGATGCCATTGAAAAGCTGCAACAAAAACTTGTTGGGGAAGTTGTTATCACAGTGGAATTTAAAAATCCGATTAACGAGAGCGGACTAAAAGCTATCAAAGAAGTTTTGTTCGTGAAACAAAAAGGAAACAAATACACAGTTAAGGCAAACAGTGATGTTCGAGAGCAAATTTCTATGGCGGCTTCTGCTAACGGATGGATCCTTCTCTCAATGAACTTGGAGGAAGACTCTCTTGAAAATGTGTTCCAAAAATTGACTGCCAACTCAAAATAGGGCTCTGTAAAATGACATTAACCAATCAACTTAATCAACCGATTACTCGTTACTAATATGTATAGCATTCTCAAAAAAGAAATACGAAGTTTTTTAAGTTCACTCATTGCCTATGTGGTGATGATTGTGTTTTTGGTTGCCATTGGTTTATTCATGTGGGTGTTGCCCGAATACAATGTGTTTGATATGGGTTATGCCAATATGGATACCTTGTTTAGCATGGCGCCAATGGTTTTTATTTTTCTCATCTCAGCTATTACTATGCGTTCGTTTAGCGAGGAAAAAAAAAGTGGAACAATCGAAATAATAACAACGAAACCGTTAAGTGATATGCAAATCATTTTGGGGAAATATGTTGCAGGTGTTGTATTGGTTATCTTTTCTATTATACCAACGCTCATCTACTTTTATACCATTTATCAATTAGGAGCCACCAAAGGAAATATGGATATTGGAGCCACTTGGGGTTCATACTTAGGTTTGTTGTTATTGGCCTCTTGCTTTGTAGCAATCGGAATTTTTTCATCTGCTATCACCGATAACCAAATAGTTTCGTTTATCGTATCTATGTTTTTATGTTATTGTTTCTACAGCATTTTTGATTTGCTCGCTAATTTTAATTTGTTGGGAAGTTATGATAGTATGGTGGCAGCTTTGGGTATCAATGCACATTATGTTTCTATAAGCAGGGGCGTAATAGACTCTCGTGATTTAATCTATTTTTTAAGTTTTATCACCGCCTTTATATGGGGCACTAAAACCGTTTTTAGCGCACGTAAGTGGTAAGCAGAAGTATGAAAAAAAGAAGTTTAAAAATACAATCAATAACGGAGTTGCTGCTCGTGCTGGTGCTATTGGTGCTTATTAACCTCATTTTCTCGGGCATCTTTTTACGGGTTGATTTAACCAAAGAGAAAAGATATTCGCTATCGGAGGCCAGCAAAAATTTAGCAAGCAAGGTAGATGATGTTTTATTTGTGAAAGTGTATTTGGAAGGTGATTTTCCTTCTGGATTTAAACGATTGAGTAAGTCAACCAAAGAAATGCTTGACGAATTCAGGGTATATTCTAACGGAAATTTGCAGTATGAATTTATTGATCCGTTTGCTGATGCCAACAACAAAAAAACAAACGAAATCGTTGAAGAACTTTCATCCAAAGGTTTGCAACCAACTAGTGTGCAAATAAAAAAGGATGATGAAATGTCGCAAAAAATTATTGTACCTGGAGCCATATTCTACTACAAAGGCAGAGAGTTTTCGATGAACATGTTGAAGGGGCAGTTTGGAGCCAATCCGGAAGATGTAATTAACAGTTCTATTGAATTATTGGAGTATGAAATTGCAAATGTACTGCGCAAAGCCACCGAAAAGAGTGGTAAGAAAATTGCTTTTTTAGAAGATCATGGCGAGTTGGAAAGATGGGATGTTGCCGATGCAGTAGCGGAATTAGAGCAATACTATGAGGTAAAACGAATTCCAATTTCAGCTATTCCTCCGCAAACATTAAACGAATATGCTGGAGTTGTAATTGCCAAACCAACACTGCCATTTTCGGAGTTTGATAAATTTAAGCTAGATCAATATGTTATGAATGGTGGCAAAATTTTGTGGCTAATCGATTCACAAATTGCCGATATGGATAGCTTGAACAAGGAATCTTATTTTATGTCGGCCGGCTATGATTTAAAATTAGATGATTTACTTTTTAGATATGGAGTGCGTGTAAATGCAAATCTGGTTCAGGATATTCAATGCGAAGCCATTCCGATTTTGAGTAGTGTGAAAAATGGTGCTCCTCAGCAAAAGCTATTACCGTGGTTGTTTTTCCCGGTTGCTGCACCAATGGATAATCATGCCATTGTTAAAAATATTGACCATGTATGGTTCCAGTTTGCCAGCACAATTGATACAACAGCGGGTCAGAAAATCAAAAAAACAGTTTTATTGCGCTCATCTCCATACTCGCGTGCTGTTCCTTCTCCTGCTCGTGTGGATTTGAATATGGCCCGTGTAAATCCTGATCCAACATTGTTTACCAGAGGAGGAGCACCGTTAGCGGTTTTGCTTGAAGGCGAATTCAATTCGATTTTCCAATATCGCATGGGAGTATCAACAGATCCTGCATTGCCCTACAAAAGCAAAATCGACCACAATAAAATGATTGTAATTTCGGATGGAGAGGTGATTCGCAACCAGCGCAAAAAATCAACAGGTGAAGTTTTTCCGCTTGGCTATAATCGGTATACCAATCAGCAGTTTGGCAATAAACGGTTTATTCTGAATTGTATTGATTATTTGTGTGACGACTCCGGTTTAATTGAAGTGCGTGGAAAAGAAATTACCCTAAGATTACTCAATAAAGCGAAAGTAAAAAAGGAAAAACTACAATGGCAGCTGGTAAATATGGTATTGCCTGTTGCATTGGTATTGTTGTTTGGCTTCATCAACGGATTTGTTCGTAAACGTAAATACACTTGTTAAAAACATGAATAAAAATCTTAAAATATTATTGGTATTAGTGGCTGTTGCAGCATCGTTGTATTTTGTTTTTGTGCGCAAACCTTGGAGTACATTAAAGCCAGAGTTAAATGATTTTGCTATTAAAGATACCGCATCTGTAACCAAATTTTTCCTAGCCGATAAGCGTGGGCACTCTGTAACAGTTGAGAAAAACGAGCAGGGTATTTGGATGGTAGATAATACCTACAAAGCAGATATAACCAAAGTGAACTTATTACTAGCAACCATGCACGATGTTACGGTGCGCAATCCCATTTCAGAAAAGGAATTTAATACTGTGATTGCAACCCTCGCAACGGAGGGAATTAAAGCCGAGTTTTATGTAGGTAAAAAAAATATAAAAACTGTTTATGTTGGTCCGGGTTCGGCTGATCAATCAGGAACATTTATGCTTATCGAAGGCTCTTCGGCTCCTTTTGTTACGCATATCAATGGCTTTATTGGCTATTTAACACCAAGGTTTTACACCTTACAAATTAAATGGAAGAGCAAGGAAGTATTCAATGTTCCTGAGCAGGAGGTTGCAAAAGTTACTGTTGAGTACCCGCAACAACCTGATCAATCATTTGAGGTAATCAACGGAGCAGCTATTGAAGTAAAAGCGCTAACCAACAAGTTGGTGGTGCCAACCGATCCGAAATTTGCAAGGTTTTATGTAGCCAGTTTTACCAATCTATTTTTTGAAGGATATGATGAGGAGTTGAGTGGTAAATCTGCTGATTCAATTCATCAAATGAAACCTTATTGCATTATTTCGTTGGTAAAAAAGGATGGAGAGAGTATTAAACTTCAATTGCATTACAAAGCTGTTGGCGATCATACCAAAACACTTTACGGGGAAGATGGTAAGTTGCTTCCGTATGATACAGAAAAGTATTACGGCTTCATCAACGATGAGAAAGATGTGGTGTATGTGCAGGAATATAATTTTGGTAAAGTGCTCAAAAAATTATCCGATTTCACTAATCGAAAACCCAATTCTTAGTCAGCGTTCTTGGCATCAAGCCAAATAAATTCGCCATTCTGAAAAACAAATAAATCATTATCCAGCTCAATATGATCACCATTTTTTAAGGTTTTCATGTAAACACTATTATTTGATGTGTGGATACTCCCCTTAGTGTAATAAGCCAGTTGTAGGTATTGTTGGTTAATGCCGCGTTTGGTACCACACAAAATAATATGAACTGGTTTTTTAATACGCTTTAAGAGTTTAATGTCGCGCATGTCACTGTCGTCTGCCAACAACACAATATCGCCATAGTCTCTTCTATCATTAATGGCACGCATGATGGCTTCAATATCATTTTCGGGTTCATCGCCACCTTCACCCAGTTTTCTTACTTCTTCAATATCTTTTTTAAACTTCTTAAAATCTTTGGCATCGTAGGTATGCACACCACCAGTGCTGCCAATAATTTTTTTGTTATCGGCAACATTATCACCATCATTAAAAAGACTGTAGTACTTAATCTTCTCCGATTCAAAATTCATCTTATACCATACTAATAACTGACCAATGTATGGAAACATACTTCCAGTCATATCAACAACCAGCAGCACTTTTTTCCATTTATCGTTGCGTTTAAATACATTGAAAATGGTAGAGTCTTTTACTTTGTATTCCCCGCTCAAAAATTTGTCGAACTTTAAAGTAGTTTCTTTGGTTGGCGACTCATACGTAACAAATCCTTTTTTATTAAAATGGGAGTAAGTTCCTACTAATTCTCCTTTATCAAAATTAGCTTCGGTTTGAATAAATCCGTTTTGGTCGTAACATCGTTCGTAGCCTTGTTTTTTGCCTCCACGGTACATTTCTTCGCATTTGGTGCTGCAATTAGGATGGAACGTTACGCCAGGACCATCTGACACACCTTTTACGTATGTATTTGAAAATTCGATACAATCTTGCGCATCAAAGTAGCGTATTTCCAATCCCTCTTTTTCGTTGTTCTCGTAAAATACTTCATATTTCAGATCACCATTGGGCCAGAAATAACGCCAAAAACCTTGTTTTGAGCCATTTACAGCGGTAAAATTAATGGTGTCGCCATCAGCAATCTCAAAGGTTTGAGAAAAGGCAACATCAGTTCTGGCTAAAAACAGGAGAAAAAATATAAAAAGGTGTTTGCGTAACATGAGTTTTCGGTGTGCCAAATATAATGTCATAAGGGGGAAAGGCGAAATTCGGTTAATTTAATTTCCACAAAACATTGTCTGCTCAGTTATGTTTAGGTAAGTATGAAAGCAACACTTATTCAACAATATATAACACACACACTTGAGCATAATCAAACGCCTACAAGTGTTTACCAGTTTGCCAAAGCTGCAGGAATGGAGGAACAAGCATTTTATAACTATTTTTCGGGTTTGGAGGCATTGGAAATGTCCATTTATGAGCAGTGGTTTAGTGAAGCTTATATTCAATGTGCTGCAAGTGAACCATGGAACGGTTACTCTGCAAGGGAAAAGGTATTAGCAGTATTCTACACATTTATTGAAACCCTCAAACCCAACCGTAGTTTCGTAAAGTTTTTGAAAGATAGAGATTTTAAGGCATTACCTAAATGGCCATCTTATCTCAATACACTACGTGAGGTTTTTATTGATAAAATGAAGAGCATTATTCATGAAGGACTGGATAGCAAAGAATTAGCCGAACGTAAATACATTGATGAGAAATATGTAGATGGACTTTGGATTAACTTTCTGTTCATACTAAAATTTTGGATTGAGGATACCAGTAATGGATTTGAAAAAACAGATGCCGCTATCGAAAAGTCGGTAAACTTAGCAATGGACTTAATGGGTAAAAGTGCGTTGGATGCGGCCTTGGATTTTGGGAAATTTCTTTTTCAAAACAGGTGAGATAAACTTGCAGAAATGCAAATGTGGTGATTTGAAGATGTGATGATTAGTTGATGTGCAATTAGAAGATGTTAGATATGCAAAAATGGTTTGCTTAGCAATTGAATCTCTGCGCCTCATTAAATAGCCCCTCCGCGGCTTTGCGTGAAAAAATTAGTCATGCATAGCGTTATTATTTTAAATACCCGTTCGACAAATATCCGATTCCACTGCAATCTATTTCCAACGAAAATAAATGAGGTGTGCTTTCGAAAAAAATGATTAACACAACACAAAATGGAACAAAACAGTATTCCCAGTAGTAAAGTAGAGAGAGCCATGCGTTTTGTGAAAACAGGCGCACAAATTGGTGGGAACTATATCAAGCATTACTCGAAAAAAATGGTGGATCCATCATTGAGTAAAGATCAATTGCACGAAGACAACGCAACCGATGTATACAATGCCCTGAGTGAACTAAAAGGAAGTGCGCTAAAAGTAGCTCAAATGTTAAGCATGGAGAAGAACGTTCTTCCCCGTCAGTATACCAATAAATTCCAAATGGCTCAGTATAGTGCTCCGCCTTTATCGGGGCCGCTTATTGTGCAAACGTTTGTTAAGGCTTTTGGAAAAACGCCCCACGATTTGTTTGATACGTTTAACCTCAAAGCATCCAACGCAGCAAGTATTGGCCAGGTGCACGAAGCAACTTTAAATGGTAAAAAATTAGCTATCAAAATTCAATATCCAGGAGTTGCTGAGAGTATAAAAAGTGATTTAAAAATGGTAAAGCCTATCGCTTTTCGCTTGTTGGATATGAACGAAAAGGAATTGGATAAATACATAAAGGAGGTAGAGGGAAAATTATTGGAGGAAACAGATTATGAATTGGAATATAAACGCTCAGTGGAGATTTCCACTTTGTGTGCCACTATCCCGAACCTTGTTTTTACGAAATATTACCAAGAGTTTACCACCAAACGTGTGCTAGCAATGGATTGGCTTGAAGGTTTTCATTTGGATGAATTTCTGAAAACCAATCCGTCACAAGAAATACGTGATCGTGTTGGACAAGCCATGTGGGATTTTTACGATTACCAAGTGCATGTGCACAAAGCCGTTCATGCTGATCCTCATCCGGGAAATTTTTTAATGCGTGAAGATGGAACATTAGGCGTAATTGACTTTGGTTGTGTGAAGGAAATTCCAGAAGATTTTTATTACAACTATTTCGCATTGCTAGTGCCTGAAATCATGAAGGATATTTCAGTGATTAAACGCATCATGCTGCAGCAGCAAATCATAAGTAAAGATGATTCGGAACAAACACAGCAAATTATTACTGATGCATTTGTGCGCATGACAAATCTTTTGCGTACGCCATTTGATTACGAAGTGTTTGATTTTGGCGATAACACATACATTGATAAGATTTATGCATTAGGTGAAGAGGTGAGTAAAATGGATGAACTTAAAAAGTCAAAAGAAGGAAGAGGTTCACAACATGCTTTGTATATTAACCGTACTTATTTTGGATTGTATTCAATGTTAAATGTATTGCAAGCAAGGGTGAATACAGGATTGAGAGACTGGGCTAAACCACTCGTTCAATACCATCTGGCTGCATACAATTAATCTATTGCTACTGTTAATCATCAGGATAGCCGATATGTTCTAAACAAACGGCTATCTTCTATTAAAACAAACCCGAAATATTCCCAAATTCATCTACATCAATGCTCTCGGCAGCAGGGTTATTGGGTAGTCCAGGCATGCGCATAATTTCTCCAGCCATTGGTATGATAAAGCCTGCTCCGGCAGCTAATTCTATTTCCCTTATGGTTAACGTGAATCCTGTTGGGCGGTTTATTTTCTTGGCATCATCTGAAAACGAATATTGTGTTTTAGCCATACATACAGCTAAATTTCCGTATCCAAGTTTTTCGATGCGTTTTATGTCACTTAGGGCTTTGGGTTGAAACTCAACCATTGCAGCTCCGTATATTTTTTGCGAAATGGCCTCAATCTTCTGTTTAATGGGCCAATCCAATTCATATACATGTTGCAGCGGTTTCATCTCCGAAGCATCAATCATGGCTTTTGCTTGTGTGGCTAAATCAATAGCTCCTTCTCCTCCTTTTGCCCATACTTCGCTTAAGGAAACAGCAATGTTTTTTTCTTTACACAAAGTCAATAATGCATCAATTTCTGCTTGCGAATCGGTTGGAAAACGATTGATAGCAACCAGCGCTTTCAATCCAAATGAGGCCACATTCTCAAGGTGTTTTTCCAAGTTATCAAACCCTTTTTTCATGGCTTCCACATTCTCGTGTTTCAACTCATCTTTAGCCACTCCACCATGTGATTTAAGCGCACGAATAGTAGCAACCAACACCACAAGGCGCGGTTGGATTCCTCCCATTCTACATTTGATATCTAAAAACTTCTCTCCACCTAAATCAAAGGCAAAACCTGCTTCTGTTACAACGTAATCACTCAGGCTCATCGCTGTTTTAGTTGCAATCAAGGTATTGGTTCCTTGTGCAATATTGGCAAACGGACCGCCATGAATAATAGCAGGGTTGCCTTCCAATGTTTGCACCAAATTGGGTTGAATTGCATCTTTAAGCAAAGCAGCCATGGCTCCATTGGCTTTAATATCTTTGGCAAAAACAGATTTTCCATCCATTGCTTTTCCAATGTAAATATTCCCCAATCGTTCTTTTAGGTCCATTAGGTTTTTGGATAAGCACAAAATAGCCATCACTTCCGAAGCCACTGTTATGTCAAATCCTGTTTCGCGTGGGTAGCCATTGCTTTTGCCTCCAAGGGCAACAATAATTTTGCGCAATGCTCGGTCGTTCATGTCCATCACACGTTTCCATACAACACTTGTAGGATCAATATGCACCAATGGATCTTTAGCTTGAATTTGATTTTCAATTAAGGCCGAGAGTAAGTTGTGCGCTTTTTCAACAGCAGCAAAATCACCTGTAAAATGTAGGTTAATATCTTCCATCGGAACAACTTGTGCGTAACCTCCTCCGGTTGCCCCACCCTTCATACCAAATACGGGTCCTAATGAAGGCTCTCTCAGCACAACGGTTGATTTCAATCCGATCTTGTTTAGTCCTTCATTGAGTCCAACAGATGTGGTTGTTTTTCCCTCACCGGCTGGAGTTGGTGTTATGGCTGAAACCAAAATGAGTTTACAGTTTTTAACCTTTTCCTCGTCTATATAGGTGAGTGGAAGTTTGGCTTTGTATTTTCCGTAAGGAATAAGATCATCCGTTGCAATGCCCAATTTGGTTGCAATATGCTGAATGGGTTGTAGGGTAGCCTTTTGTGCTATTTCAATATCTGATGCCATAGTATTGCGAATGTACTTTTTTTTACAAAAGTATCAATCGCAACGTTTGTTGCAGGATTTCTGTATAATTCATTCATAACAAGAGTATTGTCATTTTGTTGAATGATATGTATCATGCGAGCGGAGGTTGCAGTGTGTTGACTAATATGTTTTAAAGCGTATTATTGTGTAACGAATATTTATTGTTACATGTCAAAAATTAAATTCAACAACAGCAACCCCGAATTTTTCAATACTCTTAAGACGAGAGTGAATGCTTATTTTGAAAACAAAAGCATCAAAGAAACTGGAAATTATAAGTTATATTTCAAAACGGCAATTTTGGTTTCATCACTCGTTTTGTCATATCTCTGGTTAGTGTTTAATACACCCGAGTCCAACCTTTTCTCAACAGTTATTTGCATTATAATGGGAGTTATTGTTGCAGCAATTGGATTTAATGTAATGCATGATGGTGCGCATGGAAGTTATTCTTCGCGAAAATGGGTGAATAAATTTATGGGCTTCAGCTTAAATGTGCTTGGAGGTAACGTTTATATTTGGTCTCAGAAGCATAATATTAATCATCACTCCTATACCAATGTTGAAGGAATGGATGATGATATCGATATTAAACCGTTTATAAGAGTGCATAATAATCAACCGAGATATTGGTTTCATCGATTTCAACACGTATACAGTTTATTTTTATACGGTATTACCTATTTATTTTGGGTATTCTCAAATGATTTTAAGAAATATTTCTCTGGTAAAATAGCCGAACACACCCACATGACCAAAATGAGCGTGGCAGAGCATATTAATTTTTGGGTTTCGAAAGTGTTATACGTGTTTTTTTTCATTTTGGTTCCATTCTTTTTTGTAGGCATTGTTCCAACCATTGTAGGTTATTTAGTTATGGCTTTCACTGCTGGTGTTGTTATTTCGATCGTGTTTCAGTTAGCTCATGTTGTTGAAGAAGCTGAGTTTATTACCCCTACCAGCGATAACATGAAAATTGAAACCGAATGGGCTAAACACCAAATTAATACAACGGTAAATTTTGCTACTAAAAGTAAAAGCATGAGTTGGTTATTGGGTGGATTAAACTTCCAAGTGGAACATCACTTATTTCCTCGTATCTCACACGTTCATTATCCTGAGATTAATAAAATTGTGAAACAAACATGCTCAGAGTTTGGTATTGTATATAAAGAATTCCCTACTGTGTTCAGTGCTATTAAATCGCATCTATCGCATTTAAAGGCAGCGGGTGTAGCAGCTTAAACTATTGAATTGATAAAACAAAAAACGAGGACATTCCATCCTCGTTTTTTTATGCTTAATTCTAGGTGTGTATTCTTTGGTATTTCACATCTCCATTGCCTGATGAGCGTATGCTGGTTGCAAGATTAGAGTCGCTAACGTATTCTTACAACTCAATGGTTTTGCGTAATGAATAAGTGAGATTTAAACAGAATAATTGATTAAATATTTTGTGTGAAATAGGATTATTCTTCAAATTTTAGGTTACTCGGCTCCAGTTTCATTTTATCTGTGGTGGTTGTAGTTGCATCAACGATATCGAACTGAATATCATCAAACCAAACCTTTCCGGTGCCACCAAGTAAAACCCCATAGGCAAGCATGTCGGCTTCTTCGGCAACATCCAGAATAATTTCATATTGTTTCCATTCTGTTGTGCCTTTAATGGGGCGCGTTCCCATATTATCGAACGCAATGGAACGATTTCCTTTATCCACCCTAAACCACATACCAACCCACCCTTTAACGTTTTCTGTTTTAATCCATCCGCTCATTTTCACCCTTTTGCCGCTATATTTTACTGGGCTGGAAGTTTGCATCAACGTACCAAAGCCTTTTATTTTTTTGTCTTTAGACTGAATGATTGCGCAATTGTTGCCTTCACGTCCTTTACCTTTATCTATTCCCATTTCGTAACTATTGGGTTTACTGCCTGCTGCATGCCATCCTTTTGGTAAATCAAAGGAACACAAACAAAATAGAAAAGATGCAAGGCTGAGCGTTTTGATAGCTGTTTTCATCATCAATAGTGTTTAGAAATATAAAGATAATCATTCCGCATAAAAAAGCCAATGCAAGCACTCGTTAAACCATGAGGGCCGGTTTTAAAACTACTCATATTTCTTTTTAGTTGTATAATTGTTTCGTTATGTGAGTTGTAAAGATGATATGGAAATTTTGGAGAAAGTGCACAAACAGTTAGTTTTTCTGCATCTGTAAATAATTTAACAGCAACTTTAACCAGTAGTAGGAATACATCAAACTTTCCAAACGATTCATTCCGTGTCTTTTGGGATATTTCTGCAGCTGGTAGTTTTATATCTAGAACAAACCCTTCGTCTCCGGTTGCTGTATTTGAGTTTGCTGCAGGTGGTAACCATCCAGTGATTGTAAATCTTCAAAAGTGGGTGAGTCTAATCGGTGACTCAGGGTTTTGGAATACAATTCATACAAACACTCAAGTCCTAAATATAAATGCTACAAACACTTATAGTCTTTCGGGTAAAGTAGTTTCCAATAATACACCCATAACTGTAGGTAATGCATTCTTGTTAAAAAAGAGGGGTGGAGGTTTTACATTTCTAAAAACAACTCCGCTAGATGAAAACGGATCTTACAAGTTTACCAATTTAGTAAATGACACATTCGTTGTATGGGTGCAACCTTTGTTAGATACCTTACTAGCAATATCTCAAAATACTATTTCCAAATACTATGGCAATACCCCAATCCTTGATAGTGCCTCTCTTATTATTCTCAATAACCTTAGTATAAATAACCTTGACTTCGACTTATCAAACAGTAATCAGTTGAATGGTATGTTTTCTATTAGCGGTAAATTATCAATAGCCAATAGCCTTCAATATTCTGCACAAGCATCCATACTGCTGTTTAACGCCAATCAAACCGAAACTTACCAGCATACTACTTCTGCTGTGCAAACAAAAAATTACCAACTCTCAAATATCGGGGAAGGTGATTACATAGTCTATGTTATCATGGATGGTATCCCAAAATTTAGTAAGAAAATAACTGTAATTGGAGATTTGTTGTTGAACATAGAATTAAACAATACAACATCTATCAGTGAGTTTATTTCTAGCAACAATAACTTGGAAGTTTATCCCAATCCATTTGTTTCGTACCTAACACTAAATGGAAATACAGGCACAATTGTTAGGGTCAAGGTTATAGATATATTCGGACGAATAGTAAAGGATTTCACCAACTTAGTTAGCTCTAGAATTGACTTGTCCGAAATGAATAATGGTCACTACTTTCTTAAAGTTGAATTCGAACATGGATCTACTCAAACAATTAAAGTTGTGAAACAATAAGTAAAAGGTGAAGTAAAGAAATAAAATCAAACAAAAAACCCGAACCACTTTTCAGTAGTTCGGGTTTTTCTATCCTTAAAAATTCTCTCCCGATAACTATCGGGACCTAATTCTCAATTCAAAATTGGCTTAGTACATTCCATCCATTCCGCCTGGCATTCCACCTGGCATTCCTGCTGGAGCAGCAGCTTCTTTTTCTTCTGCTAAAATACACTCAGTAGTTAACATCATACCTGCAACCGAAGCAGCATTTTGCAATGCAACACGGCTCACTTTAGTAGGATCAATAACACCTGCACCAATTAGGTTTTCGTATACTTCAGTACGAGCATTGTATCCAAAGTCGGCTTTTCCTTCGCGCACTTTGTTTACTACTACCGAACCTTCGCCACCTGCATTGGCTACAATCTGACGTAACGGCTCTTCAACCGCTCTGCGGATGATTTGGATTCCTGTATTCTCGTCTTCGTTGATACCTTTAAGGTTTTCCAAAGCTTCGATAGCGCGGATGTAAGCAACACCTCCACCTGCTACAATACCTTCTTCAACCGCAGCACGTGTAGCATGCAATGCATCGTCAACACGGTCTTTCTTTTCTTTCATTTCTACTTCTGTAGCAGCACCGATGTACAAAACTGCAACACCACCGGCTAATTTAGCCAAACGCTCTTGCAATTTTTCTTTGTCGTAATCAGAAGTAGTGTTCTCCATTTGCGATTTAATTTGAGCAACACGAGCTTTGATATCTTCCGATTTTCCGGCACCATTAATAATGGTTGTATTGTCTTTATCGATAGAGATTTTTTCAGCTTTACCAAGGTAAGTCAAATCAGCATTTTCCAATTTGAAACCACGCTCTTCGCTGATAACTGTTCCACCTGTAAGGATAGCTATATCTTCCAACATTGCTTTTCTTCTGTCGCCAAAGCCTGGAGCTTTCACTGCAGCAATTTTCAAGGCACCGCGGATTTTGTTCACTACCAACGTAGCTAAAGCTTCGCCTTCAACATCTTCAGCAATAATCAATAAAGGTTTGCCAGTTTGAACCACTTGCTCCAAAATTGGAAGCAATTCTTTCATGTTGCTTACTTTTTTATCGTAAATCAAGATGAATGGTTGATCCAATTCTGCTTCCATTTTATCAGCATTGGTTACAAAGTATGGAGATAAGTATCCACGGTCGAATTGCATACCTTCAACAGTTTTTACTTCTGTTTCAGTTCCTTTTGCTTCTTCAACAGTGATCACACCTTCTTTGCCAACTTTTGCCATTGCATCAGCAATTAACTTACCGATTACGTGGTCGTTGTTAGCAGAAATGGTTGCTACTTGTTCGATTTTTTTATTGTCGTCACCTACTTTTTGGGATTGGGATTTAAGGTTCTCAACAATCGTCTCAACTGCTTTGTCGATACCGCGTTTCAAATCCATTGGGTTAGCACCTGCAGCTACGTTTTTCAAACCTGCTGTTACAATTGCCTGAGCCAAAACGGTAGCAGTAGTTGTTCCATCTCCTGCTTGATCTGCAGTTTTAGAAGCTACTTCTTTTACCATTTGAGCACCCATGTTTTCAATTGGGTCTTTCAATTCGATTTCTTTCGCTACCGAAACACCATCTTTGGTTACGGTTGGTGAACCGAATTTTTTATCAATAACTACGTTACGACCTTTTGGTCCTAAAGTTACTTTTACTGCATTAGCCAATGCATCTACTCCACGTTTTAAGCCATCACGGGCATCTACGCCATATTGAATTCTTTTTGCCATATTGTTTATTGTTTTGCACCTAGGCTATTGGCTGTTGGCCTTTAGCTGTTGGCATTAATAATATTGTTTGTTTAATTTTAAGAGATATCCGAGCTAAACGCCAAAGGCTTATAGCTAACAGCCTCCTAGATAATTGCGAAAATATCTGATTCGCGCATGATGAGGTAATCTTTACCATCTACGGTAATTTCAGTACCTGCGTATTTACCGTACAAAACGGTATCGCCTGCTTTAACGGTCATAGGTTCATCTTTTTTGCCTTCACCAGCGGCTACCACTTTTCCTCTTTGTGGTTTTTCTTTAGCTGTATCAGGAATGTACAATCCTGAAGCTGTTTTCTCTTCTGCTGCAGCGGGTTCTACCAGAACTCGGTCTGCTAATGGTTTTAAGCTAACTGACATAGATATAATGATTTGTTTTAAGTTGTTAATTTGGTACAAACCCAATTTACACAATTGATGCCAACGGTAAAAGTGTGACAGATTTTCACTTTTGAGCGATAAATTTGCAGGTAAGCCTGTCAGTAAGTACTTTTATCCTAAAATTAGCCTGCCATACAACTGTTCAAATACCATATTTGACTTATACGTAAGCGCATGTAACCCATGGTGTATGTAGAAAAAGATATTATCCGCGACTGTATCGATGGTAAACGCTTATCGCAAAAGTGTTTATACGCTCATTTTGCCTCTAAAATGTTAGGGGTATGCATGCGCTATGCTAAGGATAGAGCCGAGGCAGAGGATATGTTGCAGGAAGGATTTATCAAAGTATTTCAAAATATAGCTAAATTTAAAAACGAAGGCAGTTTTGAGGGGTGGATTCGAAGAATCATGATTTTTACAGCCATCAATTGGTTTAAGCACCGCAGTCGTAAGTTTCAGGAAGATTTGGACCAAGTTGGGTACGATGCTCCATTTGAAGATGATATTGTGAGTAGGATTTCGGCTAAAGAAATTGTGGCATTGGTTCAGCAAATGCCCGAAGGATACCGAATGGTATTTAACTTATATGCTGTTGAGGGATATACCCACAGGGAGATTTCGGAGTTATTGGGAATTGCGGAAGGAACATCAAAATCTCAGTATTCGAGAGCAAAACAATATATGCAAGCGGCTTTGGCCAAACATTATCAGATATTAAATGAACCTTTTCAGGCTACATAAAAAATTTGAAGATCAGCTACAAGAGCAGTTGGGCGATATGGAATACAAACCTTCCACATCGTTGTGGTATCGTATTGATGCGGATATAACCAAAGATGGGTTTGAAACGGGTGTAAAAAATAATCTCGAAAACTTTGAGCAAGTACCGTATTCTGATACTTGGGAGAAAATTGCTGCCGAGTTACCTGCTGAAAAAAATCCCAACACGCGTTTAAAATACTACGGCTTGGGTGCACTTGCCTTTTTATTTACTATTGGTTTATGGGTTGGTTCCGAATGGAACAAGCAAGAATTACCCTTAGCTGTTGTCGAAACGTATACTGTTAAGCAACCTCAAACAGAAAGTGTTTCGAATACTTCTGCTAGCAACTCGAAAATAACAGCAACAAATACCACTAATAGGGTTGCCCCACAAACGGAAACAACAACCCCAAAAGCACCCAAACCGTTATTAGCCACAAGTCAAAATAGGGATTCGCGCCAACTGATGAAATTAAATACGTCAAAAGCGAATCAATCAATTGGTTCACCAAAAGTTAAAGACCGAAATTCAGACTTTTGGGATAATACCTTGCCGCAAGTACATTCGGTTTCAAACAAAGCAATTATAAGCGAACAACCAATAGTTAATAAGGGTTCAGTGGCTAGTGAAATAGAGCCGATTGACCTACCAATGGTAACTGCAAAAAATGATGTTCGTGAAGTAACACCAGCGGTGGAGAAACAAGATACAGCCAATGTGAGTGTCACATACAGCACCAATACCAAGTCCGATGAAGGTTTAACTAAATTCTCCATTAGCATTTTGGCTGGAGCGCACTTGTGTTTGATGGATTATGCAACACCTTCAAATCCTCAATTTAATTTTGGTGAAAACATTGCGCTTCGAAAAAATTTGGAACGTGCAGATGTTGATTGGTCGGGTGGATTTTTACTAGATTACCGCATTTCTAAAAAATGGATGATTTCATCTGGTTTGATGATGACAAATTTTACGCAGCAGTTTGATTACAATACGGTAGCGGCAACCAATCCAATTAATCCCAATGAAACACTTGGTCCTGTTTATACCATGGATTCTGTAATTACTGGAAATGGGTATACCAACCGTATCAAATACTCGTGGACAGAAATACCATTGATGATAAACTATAACGTGCGTAAGGGTGAACGTTGGGATTTGGATGTACAAGCGGGTGCGAGTTACGCTATTATTAACGGTGTAGATGCCGGAATGGTTTCGTATGACAATAAGGGCGTTTTTGCGTTAAAGGATAAGAATGCCTTTCCGCAAATAAAGAATTCAGTTTTTGTGAGTTTGATGCCTCAAGTATCATATCGGTTTGGAGACAATGTTTCGGTAGGTTTTGTGCCAACGTTTAAATACAGCGTAGCCTCAATGATAGGTAACGATCGCTGGGTGCAACAGCATCCGTATTTTGTAGGATTGAATATTTGTTTGCGGAAGCGATTCTAAAAATTTACACACTTCTTAAAAAGGGGGTGTATGATTCAAACAATTCCTTTTTTATATTCACGTTAACTAATTATTGGTAACCTTTTAATTGTATCGAATATGAAATCGTTGCGACCAAATTGGTTTTTTGAAGACCTTCCTGATTTTGAGTACAAAAAATATGTACTCTTGGCTTATTTGCAAGATGTGCATGCGCAGTTTACCGAAACACGTTTGTATCCTGCTTTAAGCGATCTCGTTTTTCATTACCGAAACCTTACCAGTTTTGTGGAACAGAAACAAGCTATTTACAATAGTTTTCCTGAGCGATTAACAGAAATAGACATGAAAAATTTGCGCATGGCTTTTTCCAAAGTAATGAGCAATGATGATTTAATGAATCATTTGGAAGAAGTTGTTTCCTATTCAATTCCCGAACTAAAAAAGCACCTAGATGAAGGGAAAGAGATTTATGATTTTATAGAGAAAGAAATCAACCTTTCGCCTGTTGGCATTTTGCCTATATACCGCAATGAAGGTTACATGCTGGTGCGCGATGGAGATATACCTGAAATAAAAGTGTATGAGTTTAGTGTTAAGTTTTTTCAGCATGATGAGGAAAATTTTCGCTCCGTACAAACACAATACCTTACCTCTTACAAAAAGAGTTTCGTAAACACGTCCGAAAATATCAAAATTGATATGATTCGTAGCCGCAAAAAATTACCCAATCCTGCTACCTTTTCGGTGGAAAGTGTTTTTGAATTTCCGCTTGAAGAAACAATTATCCCGTTGGCTAAACGGATGCTGATGAAATATATAGAAACCGTTTAGCACAAAATTACAAAACGCAAAAAGGGCTGTTATTGATTAACAACAGCCCTTTTTGAGGTGCAGGCTTTCAATAATAGTGGGGTACATTAAATTAAGCAAAACACTCATCTCAATTTCCCAACTAAAGATTGCGGAATAAAGTATTTTTTCAATACTTAATTTTTGTCCTCCACCTTCTCATTATTTTCAATTTGATAAAAACAATGTGTTAAGTATAAAACTTAGCACTATTGATTTTATCCCTACCATTAAATTAATACAATTGATTATCATATAATTGAATATACTTTTATAAGTATTTTTTTGAGGTGCCGTATTTACAATTAAATTATCAGTTTAAGTCTCAAACTCCAAATACCCAAACAAATGAAAAATATATATACGTTGCTCCTTGCGCTGAGTGCCATAGTTGGCATTACCTCATTAAACAATTGCACCCCAGACCGTGATGCGGGGTGCCCTCAAAAAACCACATATAAAACAGTAAACCTAAGTGATGATGAGTTGAGTAAAGTACCCTACACAGGGTACGATACCCTTTATTGGTCTCAAACGCTGGTTTAAAACCATGCACTTCAGTGCAAGGTCTTTAGTAAAGCGAAAAAGTCTTAAACTTGAGACATGGATAGGAAGTCATCTCACACAACAACCCGTTTAACGGTTCATATAGTATGGGTAACAAAATATCGTTATCATGTATTAAAAGGTGATGTTCAACAACGATGTCGTGATATATTGGTTCAAATATGCGATTCGGATGATGTTAAAATATTAAAAGGGGTAGTAAGCAAAGACCATGTACACATGCACTTGGAATACCCTCCTAAACTAAGTGTGATTGATTTGGTAAAGCGCTTGAAAGGTCATACATCACGTAAGTTACAACAGGAGTATCCTTGGATAGAGAAGCGTTACTGGGGTCGTCACTTTTGGGCCTCAGGTTACGGAGCATGGAGTACAGGTAACATAACCGATGATATGGTACAAAAGTACTTAGATCATCATCGAGATTCGACTAACGATACTGATGGGACAATGATTCTCGAGACGTGAAAGAAGAATTTCATTCTTCTTCCTCTAAACCTCTGCACTTTCAGTGCAGAGTAATTTAGTTTTGATGGACTCTCAGTCACTTGTTAATATATTTTATTTAGCTGGAGCGGGCTCAGTAGTTGTAGGTTGTGCACTCTGATCTGCAGGAGCTGTATTCGGATCAGCCTGTTGCATTGGCGCTGGCTGAGTTGGAGCAGCAGGCATTGCCGCACCATCAATTTGTTCTTTTAAGCGTGTTTCTGCACCAGTAGTATCAGCTTCTCCGTAAGGGCGGAAAAAGTTTGATGCCAATGAGAACGTTATTAATACGATTGCCAAAATCCAAGTTGTTTTTTCAACCACATCAGTTGATCTACGTGCACCCATGATTTGGTTGGGAGAGGTAAAGTTTGAGGCAATTCCTCCTCCTTTTGGGTTTTGAATTAATACTACCAACGTTAACAACACGCAGGCTACTATAATAAGGATGCTGATAAATGAAAACATATATTATTCTTTAGTTTCGGTTTTAATTTTTTGTATAAGGGATGCAAAATACGTCATTTTATGAGGATATATCAAGCATAATTTTTCGTATGCACGAATCGCTTTTTTGTAATGGCCTTGCTTGTAGTAAACATTTGCTAATGTTTCAGTTACGAGTTCGTCATTTTCCTCCACGCTTTGTTTGGCCATGTTCACGGGGTTATAAAACTCAGCCTTGCCTCTGCTAATGCGCGGATTTTCACGAATAAATTTATCGAGAATAGACTCGAAATCATTCACATTGCTGCGTTTTACCTGTTCGGCAATTTCGGTTTCCATTGGTGTTTTCTCCGAACTTTCTGTTTCTTGAACAATTGGACTAATCGCAACTGGTTGCTCAAGCTGTGGTTTGGGTTCAACAGGTACTTCTATAATGGTTATTTTTTTGCCTTGCTGCAACTGAAGCCACTCGGTGAATGAATGAATTTCAGAAGATTTTACTTCTTGAACATTTTCTTCGGCAACCCTGTTTTCCATGTTCGAAATAGTTTCGGATACACGATCTTCAACAACTGTAACATCTTCAATCACCTCAATAACAACAGGAGCCTCTTCTACTTGCGGCTTCTCCTCAATATTATTTTTAGCAACAATATCTTCAACCGAAATTGTTATTTCTTCTGGTTTCTCAGCAACAATTTCTTGAGGTGTAGTTATTTCTGTTGAAGGTAATGGTGCATTTTCAATAGGCTGTTCCGGCAAACTAAGAAAAGTTTCTGGGACAACTATTTCTGTTGGTTGCTGTTGGTCGCTTAGGTTGTGGATGTAACGAAACAGCACTGTCCGGTCGGGAACTAGGAGTGAAGTATGCTTTAATTGCTTCTCAAACTCGTAATGATGGTCGTTGTACAAAGCTTTTGTAAGCAAAACTTGCGCAGCTTGAAAGTAGGGGAAATCGGCAACAACTTGCTTTAGCGCAGTGATGTTTGATTTGCCCAATTGTTCGGGTTGTTCAATGAGTGATATGAATTCCTGTTTATTCAAGTATGACCTTTTGAGGAGGCGCAAAATAAACAAAAATTACCAAAGGTTTCAGGAAACTGATTGCTTGACAGAGTTGATTATGTAAAATAGATATTTCATAAATCACCTCATAAAAGAGGTGAATCGGCTATTTTTGATTGAATAGGGTATGCTTACCAGTTGATAAAGGCTTTGTTAAAAATATCAGTAACCAATTGGTCGGTGGCCGTTTGTAGAAGTTGATTTTCAACACTTGCAAAATCTTGTGCGGCAGGAAAGTTAACGAAGATGGAGAATGTTTGGGTGAAGTTTTTCTTCTCGTCTTTTTTGTTTTCAAACGTTATTTCTACGTTGATTGTAAGCTGATTGACGGCATTTGTTTGGTTGCCTTGAACTCCCACAGGGGCCGTACGGTAGTCTAAAACTTTACCACTAAATTCCAAATCGCCATCCCGTTCAGCTAGTTTTAATTGTGTTTCGTTCACAAATTTTTGTTGCAGCTTACGTGTAAGTTCAGGACTTAAATTAGGAGCAACAATGCTGGCTACATTTGAAATATAACTTACAGTAACCGTTTTAGCATCAGCGGGAACTGATGCTCCGGTGTGAGAATAAAAGCCACAGCCGGAATGTAGGAATAACAAACCGGCTGTAACCAAACTAATATATATTTTGTGCAATGCTATGCGCATTAAGCCGAAGCTTTAGATTTTGCAATTGTATTCTGTAACCATTCAGTAGTTACTGATTTTGGTCTCTCGAGTGGCAAACCAAGTGCACGATCCCAAACCAATGACGCTAACACACCCAATGCTCGTGAAACCCCAAACAATACTGTGTAGAAATCATATTCTTTCATTCCATAGTGCACTAACAATGCTCCTGAGTGAGCATCTACGTTCGGCCAAGGGTTTTTAATTTTTTTGTAATTACCCAAAATGGTTGGTGCTACATCATAAACATCCCATACAATATTTACCAGCTCATCAGTTGGCATGTGTTTTTTAGCAAATTCCATTTGTGCAGTGAAGCGGGGATCTGTTTTGCGCAACACAGCATGACCGTAACCCGGTACTACTTTTCCTTCATTAATGGTTTTATTAATGTATTCTTCAATTTGAGCTTTACTTGGTTTTCCTCCACCAAGGTTTTCCTGTAATTCCAACACCCAACGAATAACTTCCTGGTTTGCCAATCCATGTAATGGTCCTGCTAAACCGTTCATGGCTGCTGAAAGTGATAAATACGGATCTGACAAAGCCGAACCAACTAAATGCGTTGTATGAGCCGAAACGTTTCCACCTTCATGGTCACTGTGAATGGTCATGTATAAACGCATCAACTCTTTGAAGTCCTCGCCCTCAAAGCCCAACATATGAGCAAAGTTACCTGCCCAATCTAATTTCGGATTTGGTTCGATATGATCGCTAAACTTGTATGTTCTACGGTAAATATATGCTGCTACACGCGGTAAACGTGCAATCAGGTTCATGGTATCTTCGTATGTATAGTCCCAATATTCTTTTTTGTTGATTCCCTTGCGGTAGGCTGCTGCGAATTCCGACTCGGTTTGTAAGGCCATAATTGCTGCCGAGAACTGAGTCATTGGATGCGCATTTAGCGGGAATGAGTCTATAACGTTAAATACGTGTTTAGGAACAATTGCCCTGCGTGCCCAAGCGTTGGTTACGTCATTTACATCCTCTTCGGTTGGTAATTCACCAGTTAACATTAAATAGAATAGTCCTTCGGGTAATGGCTCACTGCCGCCTGCTACTTTCGGTAAAGTAGCTCTTAACTCAGGTATGCTGTGTCCTCTAAAACGAATGCCTTCTTCGGCATCTAACAATGATGTTTCTGTAATCAAACCGATCATTCCTTTCATTCCTGAGAATACGGAGTCTACGGTGTAACTACCTAAAACATGCTCACTGTTGGCTTTAATAAATTCTTTAACTTCTGCGGCTTTTGCCAATCCTTTGTCGGCAAATTTGTTTTTCAATTTATCCATTTATGAAGAGGATTTAACGATTGATGATGATTCGAAAATGTTTTATGTAATTAACCCCGTAAAATTACGATTTGTTTTTGGTAATAAAGAAATAGATGTAAGTAAAATTATTGTCAGGATGGGTTTTTCCAGCTAAACATCGTTTTCAAGTTGCTTATAACTTGAGAAATAATAGGCGATAACCACCAATCCCAAAAAGAAAAAGGTTAACGCAAAGGGAACATGATAAAAGTCAAAAAACTCCCCCAGCATCCAAATGGCATTTGCGGCAATCCAACAACAAACAGCAAGGTTTGGTAAGAATAAATTCATTGTTTTACGTGTTTTGTATGCAATATATATAGCCATGAAAACAGTTGGAATAACCATTATTACCCCACCCACCTTAAAATGGAGTAACCAACACGAGTCTTTAATTAGCCAGAGTATAATGTGTATATTTTCTGAGTGTCGGATGTGTTTTAACATAATATGGAAGATGGCTGCAAAGTAATAAAGCATTCGGACTCCAAATATTTTTTTATATTCACACCATTAAACAGTCTATGCTCAAATTATTCAAGCAAAATTTTCGGTTTTTACTCTGGCTTTGTTTGCCTTTTGTTGTTGGTTTGAGTGATATAAAGGCTCAAAGTTCAACTGTAAAAGGAAAAGTGCTCAATGCACAAACCGGAGAGTCGCTTCCATATGTATCTATTTCTGTAAACAAAAAGAATGCAACAACTGCCGATTCATCAGGGAATTATCAAATTGCAACCGATGCGGGTAAATTACTAATCCAGGCAACATTAATTGGATTTCAGCCTTTGGAGCAAATTGTGCGTGTAGGTTTTGAAGAACGATTGACGGTAAATTTAATGCTATTGCCAAAGGAGAACGAGTTGAATAGAGTAGTTGTTTCGGGTAGCAAGCAAGAAAAACAAATTGTGCGCGAGGTGATGTCGGTAAATTCCATTAAACCCTACCTCATTGCCAACACAAACTCAGCTACACTTTCAGATGTTTTGAATAAAGTGCCGGGAGTTAGTGTGGTGGATGGACAGGCCATTATTAGGGGAAGTACTGGTTGGAGTTATAATGTTGGAAGCAGGGTAATGGTGTTGTTGGATGATATGCCGTTAATGGGACCTGACGTTGGTGACGTGCAGTGGGATTTATTACCCATTGAAGCTGCCGAAAATATTGAAGTCATCAAAGGGCCATCATCCGTTTTATATGGAAGTAGTGCTACCAGTGGAACAGTGAACGTACGTACAGGATGGCCTACCAACAAACCCGAGACCAAGATTACTTTTTTTCAGGGAGTACAAGATAATCCTCGCAACAAAAATTCAATTTGGTGGGAGCGCACCACACAACCTTTTAACACAGGTACGTTCATGGTTCACAAACAAAAATTTGGGCAATTTGATTTGGTAGCTAGCACCAATGGAAGCGCAACACGAAGCCATATTCAATCAAATGATGAGTTTCGTTTTCGCGCATATGTAAAAACGCGTTACCGGTTTAAAAATATCAAAGGGTTAAGTGCTGGAGTTAATTTTAATACAATGATTAAAAAGAATGGACGTTTCTTTTTATGGAAAGATGTCGATAGCGGATCACTAAGGCCATTTGATGGAATTATTGGATTTGATAAGTATAGTATTTTTTCGGTTGATCCGCACATAACCTACTTGGCCAATACGTATTCAATTAGTTTAAAATTTCGACATTATTCCATTGTTCGAGATGGTGTTTTTGGAGCCATTAGCGAAAAAAACCCTAACGATGCGGTCGCTAAAATTAATTCACTTGATGTGAGTTTTCAAAAACGATTTGCTAAATATTTTACCAGTTCATCAGGTATATATGCAAGCAGTTTTAATGCAGTTGGTAACGTTTATCCAGGAGATAGAACTGGCTATTCGGGAGCAGCATATTCACAACTAGAATTTGATAGAAAACGATGGAACCTTACCACAGGTTTGCGATATGAATTGAATGCAATGGGAGAATTATCGCAAACACAAAGGCCTTTGATTAGGTTTGGTGCTAATTACGAGGCAACGCGCAAAACATTTGTTCGCATATCGTATGGTGAAGGATTTCGATTTCCAACAGTAGTTGAGCGTTATGTTTCTGATAAGGCATCGGGGATTACTATTTTTCCGAACCCAACTATCGAAACGGAAAGAGGTTGGTACACAGAGTTGGGCGTTAAACAAGGTTTTAATATTGGCGGTTTTAGCGCAACCTTGGATGCCTGTGTTTTTTGGATGGAGTATCAAAATTTGATTGAATTACGATTTAATCAATACGAAAGAGCAACCTATTATTTTGATCAAGATGGAATACATGTTGTTGGAGAGGATAAGTTAGGATTTAAAGCCATAAACCGTCCGTTGAGCCGCACAGCAGGTTACGAGTTTTCTCTGGAAGGAGAAGGAAATATTGGTCCGATAAACGTGCGCACATTATGTGGTTACACCTTTACCTATCCGGTTGATTTGTATGCTGATTCATCTCTTCAAAAAACAAGTAATTATTTGAAAGCATTTGCAGATAATCAAAAGGTGATTTCGCGCACCGACTCTGTGGCATTTAATAGTTTATTACCTTATCGCAACCGACATTTGGTAAAGGTTGATGTGGAGCTAGCATACAAAAAACTGAGCATTGGTTACAACGCTCAGTACTTTAGTGTATTCGAAAAAATTGATGATGCTTTGTATATTGTTATTCCCGGTTTAAAGGAATTTCAATCGCAAGTAGGTACAGGAGATTGGGTTCATAATATAAGAGTAAGCATGAAACTCACTCCCAACTTTACCCTAGCTGCATTGGTTAACAATTTGGCCAATCATGCTTATGCAACTCGCCCAACCCGATTGGAGCCCATGAGAACATTTACTGTTCAAATGCGCATTGCGTTTTAGTTTAATACTACTTTTGATAGACCTACTTTGTTTCCCGATTTTAAGGTTACCAAATATAGCCCGGGTTTGTAAGCGCTCAAATCAGCAGTGTATGTTTTAAGAAATGATGTGGGTTTGTCAAATTGTTGGGAGTAAACCAATTTTCCAAACGCATCCATAATGGTAATTTCGTTTACATCATCTTGGATATCGCGCAGTTCAATTGTAACTTTTCCATGCGTAGGATTGGGGTATGCTTTAAGATTGGTGTAAGTTGTTATCTCGCCAATTCCGTTATATTTTAAAATACGAAATACATAATTGGTTGCAGAGTCGATACGGTCAAACTGATCAACACCTCCTGTAAATCTGTACCATGTTTTGGTATATATTTTCATCGGGTATTCAAGAGTTGAATCTGTGTATTCTTTGGAAACTTGTCCCGAAAACAAAGCACAACCTTTACTACCACCAACCCACGTACAACCCAGTTTATCGCAAGCAAAAGTGAAACTATTAGGTTTGCCTGCTGCATATAAAAACTTCGCACTATCAATAGTTACCGGAATTTCTAAACCGTTGGTTTTTACAACCGAATCTTTAGGTATTTTGAAGCTGAGCGTTGTCCAATAATAATAACCCGCCATTGCCGGAGGTAACCCACTAGGAGATATACCATTGTAGGTAAGATTTGGATCGGGAGTGCAAGGTTGAGCATAGGCCAATTTGCTAAACGATAGGCCTATTATACAAATAATTAAATAGTAGAATTTGTTCATCGGATGTAATTTGAGAACTGAAGGTAAGCAATTTAATCTGTTTGCAAAAATCCATCTTATAGACCGTTTGATGGTTCATCGTTTTCCTCTCCATTTTGGGGAATAACGTTACACCAGGTGCATACTTCACCATCATCGGTAAAACCTTTGCCTTCGCATTGTGGACATACATAACCGCAGCCTGCCATTTTAATGACAAAGGTCGTTTTTAGGAGAGAAGAATACAAACGCTTATTTAACGTGTACGTTTTAAATTGCTGATGTTGCGCTCAATGGCACACTTATTTCAACATAAAATCCCTCACTTGGAGCTGTTATTACTTGATAGGTTCCACCAATCATATTCACTCTGTTGTTTAAATTACTTAAACCAATTCCGGAAAATTGCAGGTCATTCATATTAAAACCTTTACCATTATCGCTATAAGTAATTAAGTAAAAGCCATTTTTGCAGGAAAATTGTAAGTTAGCTTTTTTAGCTTCAGCGTGTTTTATTGTATTGTTAAACAGTTCTTGTAGCACGCGGTATAAAATCAACTCCTTTTGATAGTTGAGTTTTGGCATTTGAGATTCAGTAGTAATATCTACTTTCAGCTTATGTGTTAAATGAAGTTGTTGCACCAAATCTTCAACAATTTTGGATAGGCCCATTATTTCTAAACCCGGTGGCAAAATATTATGCGCTATTCTACGGGTACTTACCATCGATTGATCAATGGTATGCTTCACTTCTTTCAGTTGATCCTTTATGTGATCATCATTAACTTGGTTATCAATGCTGCCAACGTATAAGCGGATGGCAGATAGAGAGGCTCCAATTTCATCATGTAAATCTTCTGCAAATCGCTGGCGTTCTAATTCGAGGGTTTGCAGGTTGCTATTAATCATATGCTGTTTGTGCTCATCGTCCATTCTTTTGAGCTTGCGTTGTATTTCTAGGTTTCTGTTATAAGTAATAAAAAACACAACCATAAAAGCAAAAACCAACAATAGCAGGATACATGTAATTGCAAAAAGAAAGGAGCTTAGTTCTATTTCTGCAAGTAGTTCAAACATATTATTTGGCCTAGTTAAATTTGTATGCATTATAATCTAAATCATATCCATTTAATAGTGCTTTGTTAAAATTTGGATATTTTTAAGCGCATAATTTGTAGTAACTATGCAACAATAGTCAATCATGTCGTCAACACAATATCATTACATATTACACAAACCATTTGGGTACATCAGTCAGTTTAAAACGGATGTTAAAAAGAAGAAAATGTTGGGCGATTTATATTCGTTTGCCGAAGGAACAATGGCAATTGGTAGGTTGGATGAGGATAGTGAAGGATTATTATTGCTAACTACAGATGGTAAAGTAAGTGAGCTGGTAAGAAGAAAGCATATTGAAAAGGAGTATTATGCTCAAGTTGATGGTTTGATTTCAGCGGAAGCTATCCACCAGTTGCAGCAAGGTGTTGAAATAGGTATCAAGGGTATAAAATATCAAACACGTCCATGCAAGGCGATTTTACTTGATCCGCAACCCACTTTCGCAGAGCGTAGCCGCAGAATCAGAGATGAAAGGCATGGTCCAACCTATTGGATTTCTGTAACACTTACCGAAGGAAAATTAAGGCAGGTTCGAAAAATGTGTGCAGCCGTAGGCTATCCTGTTTTGAGGCTAATAAGAATACGCATCGGTAAAATGCATTTGAATGATTTACCCGTAGGCGCAGTTTTGGAGGTTCCATTATTTGATATTGAATGAGTACATTTTTTCAACATGTCATTACATTGTTTCGGCAAGAGGAATTTTCAACAGAACCTCCTCTGAATACTCCATTTTTCGGAATACTACTTCCCAAGCATAATATTATCATACATTGTATTCCGTTGTTACATAAGGAAAATTTGAACACGCAATTTTGTGCTCAATTGAGCGATGAATCACAGCTCAAAGGATTTAAAATGATTCATCTTTGGGAAGATGTTTTCTTTAAACAGCGAGCATTGGTGGAAGCGCGATTGCTTTCGTTAATAGGTGTTCGTAAACGAATACATGGGAGGCAAACAACTATTAAGCGAATTGATAAAATAGAAGCATCTGCATTTTTGAACCAGCACCATTTACAGCAATATGTTTCTTCTTACTACAAATATGCGTTGGTATATAAAAGCGAGATTGTTGCTGTTGCCACTTTTAGCAAAAGCCGCGTAATGAAAGATGGAGTTGTTCCATACAGAAGTTATGAATTGATTCGTTTTGCAAGTAAAACGGGCATTACCGTAACAGGTGGATTAGGAAAACTCCTCAATTACTTTATTGAACAACATCAACCCGCTCATATAATGACTTATGCTGATAGAGATTGGAGTATGGGTGAGGGTTATATTAAACTTGGGTTTACAGAGGTTGGTAAAACACCATCACAACTATTCTGGGTTGATCCTGAGTCATTCGAACGATTGCCTGCTACATCACCCTTTCAACAAAAGTATATTCAAGTTTTTAATGCGGGGAATTTAAAGTATGTTCTCGATAGAAGAAGTCAACATTCATAGTCAATCACACGCCTTTCACTCCGCGATTCTGCAATAAAAGGCATAATTTCTTTGTGTAAAGGATGATTCTGATAAAACTGTAAAGCATCTTTATCAATAAACTCGCTATACAATGCGATATCAACTGATTCAGTCGAGTGTAAAAAATCAAACCCTACTTCAATAGATAATAAACCTTCAATTTTTCCTTTCAACGCTTCCAGTTTTTGTTTAATGTATTGAGCGTTTTGTTCTTTGCTCATTCCATTTGCGTCATCTTTTAACTTCCAAAATACAATATGTTTTATCATGGGAATGTTTCTTTTTGTACGAATGTATGTTACGCTATGGCATTATGCAAGATGAGGTTTGGTGTAAACTCTTTCGACTAAACCGACTTTCGCACAATACTTTGCTGCACCAATAGATAACCATGAATGTAAAACGTGTATTTTCGCAGTGCAAATGAAACCAACCATCATAGTAATCTTAGGTCCTACTGCCAGCGGAAAAACGCGCTTAGCTGCTCATCTTGCAGATACATTACAAACCGAAATTATCAGCGCTGATTCTCGACAAGTGTATTGTGATATGAATTTAGGCACTGGTAAAGATTATGCGGAATATTTGATTGATGAACATACGATACCAACTCACTTAATAGATATAAAGCAAGCTGGCGAGAGGTATCATATTGATGAATTTAGAAAAGATTTTTTTACAGCCTATGAGCGTATTTGTGCCAAAGGCAAGACACCTATTTTATGCGGAGGAACTGGTTTGTATATTGATTCCGTTCTCCGAAATTTCGAATACACAAGCGTTCCGGTTGATAGTGAATTGCGTGGTAAATTGCTTACCCATACCCACGAGGAATTGTTAGAAATTTTTTCGCAAATGCCTACAACAACATATACATCATTAGCCGATACAACAACTGTGAAGAGGCTTGTAAGAGCCATAGAGATTAACACCTTTTTACGAACAAATACCTTCGTTCCTAGAATGTATCCCACTTTACGTCCCATTGTTTTCGGGTTGGACTTACCTATCACTATTCGTAGAGAAAATATTGCGCAGAGGTTACAACAAAGGTTGCAGCATGGCTTGATTGAAGAAGTGCAAGAGTTGCGCGCAATAATATCGGATGACCAATTGGAGTATTATGGTTTGGAGTACAAGTTTGTTACATGGCATTTGCAAGGAAAAATATCTTTTATGGAATTGCAGCAAAAACTTACAACAGCTATCCAACAATTTGCCAAACGCCAAATGACTTATTTTAGGAAGATGGAACGTGATGGACTGCCCATACATTGGATGAATGCAACCCTTCCTATTAATGAGCAAATTGAGTTGGCAAAGCAGTTCATTGAACTAAAGAGTGATTAGTAGTTTCATCACAAATTGATCGAACAACGATTGGATTACGATTTATTAAGTGAAACAGATATTGTTGGAGGTCGTTATCAAATCACCAAAAATTTCACAAATGCTAAATTGGATACATTTGCAATTGCTCTTTCAAATATTACACAAGGTTATTATGAGTACTTAAAAGCTCAGAAAAAGTTTAACACTTTGGTAAACCAAATTAGAGGTGAAGTAGTGAACTTGCCAACTAACATTACCAATGGATATGGATATTTTAACGTACATACTCCTCATTTTAAGGTAATTGACTTCTCAAAGTAATTATTGCTTACTTTTTGTTTAAAACAGTTTGGCGGCTAACTTTGCGGCACAAAAATTTATGGAGACTTTCACCTCTTTAAACTAAAAAAAACAAGCAACATGAAATACGATGTAACTATTATTGGATCGGGCCCGGGTGGATATGTGGCAGCAATTCGTTGTGCGCAACTAGGAATGAAAACAGCTTTGATTGAAAAATATTCAACCTTAGGCGGTACGTGCTTAAATGTTGGATGTATTCCATCTAAAGCGATGCTCGATTCTTCTGAACACTATCATAATGCAGTGCATACGTTTACCACACATGGTATTGATATAAAAGGTAACATCGAAGTTAATCTTAAACAAATGGTGGAGCGAAAGAACGGTGTTGTTAAACAAACATGTGATGGCATTGGTTTTCTGATGAAGAAAAACAAAGTAGACGTTTATAAAGGCATAGGTTCATTTGTAAATAAAAATAAAATTAAGGTTACTGGAGAGCAAACGTTGGAGATAGAAACAGATAAAGTAATTATTGCTACGGGCTCTAAACCTGCATCATTACCAGGTATTGAAATTGACAAAAAACGTGTGATTACCTCAACTGAAGCACTTAACATGACTGAGGTTCCCAAACAGATGATTATAATTGGTGGCGGTGTAATTGGTTTGGAATTGGGGTCAGTGTATGCTCGCTTAGGTGCTAAAGTTTCGGTTATCGAATATACATCAAGCATTATACCAACAATGGATGGCGCTTTGGGTAAGGAGTTGCAACGTGTATTGCGCAAGCAAGGATTTGACTTTCACTTTAACCATAAGGTGAAAAGTGCTAAAACAAAAGGTAAAGAAGTAACCGTGGTGGCTGATAATGAAAAAGGGGAAGAGGTTACTTTTACAGGTGATTATTGTTTGGTGTCAGTTGGAAGAAGAGCCTTTACCGATGGTTTAGGATTGGAAAATATTGGATTAAAAACCGATGAGCGTGGACGTGTAGAAACAGATGCTCATTTAGAAACAGCTGTAAAAGGAGTATACGCAGTGGGTGACGTAGTAAAAGGAGCTATGCTTGCTCATAAGGCCGAAGAAGAGGGTGTGTTTGTAGCCGAGATAATGGCTGGTCAAAAACCACATATCAACTACAATTTGATTCCTGGTGTTGTGTATACATGGCCTGAAGTTGCCGGAGTAGGAGCAACAGAAGAGGAATTGAAAAAGGCGGGAAGCAAATATAAAGTTGGCTCATTCCCAATGCGTGCTTTGGGTAGAGCAAGAGCCAGTGGGGATATTGATGGCTTTGTTAAAGTTTTGGCAGATGCCGAAACGGATGAAGTATTAGGTGTTCACATGATTGGTCCGCGTGTTGCCGATTTAATTGCTGAAGCAGTTACCGCCATGGAATTCCGCGCAAGTGCCGAAGATATTTCGCGTATGAGCCACGCACATCCTACCTATGCCGAGGCTGTAAAAGAAGCGGCATTAGTTGCAACAGCCAACCGAGCGTTACATATGTAATCAGATTTTTATAAATCAATAAGGCCCTTTTTAATTGCATAGGTAATTAAACCCGCTGTATTTTTTGCACCAACTTTAGCAAGCATTATTCCCCGATAGTTTTCAATTGTTTTTCGGCTCAGATCCATTGAATTAGCAATTTCCTGAGTGGTATATTCCTTTGCAATGAGTTTTAAAATATCTAACTCATAATCTTTAAAAGGGGTAATGTGTTCAACATGATAATAAACAGATGGATGTTTGATATCAATAAGTTTTTTGATGAGCGGAATAGATGCTTTTTCTGTCATGTATGATCCATCTTTGTAAACCGATTGGATAGCAGTTACCATCTCGCCAATATCAATATCTTTAAGTAAATAACTGCTTGCGCCTGCTTCAAACATACTCGATATGTAATAGTAATGGTCGTAAACAGAAAGTCCGATAACTCTAATTTTTGGATATAACTTTTTGATGGTTTTACAAATTTCTATCCCGTCCATATCTTCCATTTTCATATCCAATAGCAATACATCTATTGAGGTTTGAGCTAATTGCTCAAGCAAGGTTTTGCCGCTTGTGGCTTCGCATATTATTTTAATATTAGAATAGGGTCGGAGAGAGGAAATTACCCCATTTCTGAAGATCGATTGATCATCGGCAATTCCTACTTTAATAATGGACAGTTGTGTGTTTAGCATTTATTCAAATACATCTTGAACAAAAGTATTTATAGATTTTAATTTCCGCTCCTAATTTTTATTTAAACTATGTTTATATAAATTGAAATAAGCATTCAATAATGTAAAAATAAAAATTATGGCAATGAAAATCAGCATATTATATACTAAATCTGGTCTTTTGGGGGTTTTCCCTCTATCATGTTAAATAGCTCCCAAACTATTTTTACAATAGCAATTTTTAATTATGGCTTCACCTTCAGCTATCAAGCAATAAAAAATCAAATTCTTACAACTAGCTTTTTAGATGCAGTGCTTTTAGATTTTGATAATGAAGTAGAAATAAACAAGATAGTTGATATGATTAATAAGTCACGAAATAAAACTAAGCCTCAGCCCAAATAGACCTCTACTCAAAAATCTATTGCTTAGCATGTTAACCTATGGGCCCATTGTTTTGAGTGAAAAAATTGCAGCATTTCAAGCTGTACCCTTTGGAATCAAGATCCAATCATAAGACTAGCCCTCTTATGGTTGGAGTTCTTGAATATGTTTCCCTTACTTTTTAACTTTTTCTGATCATCGGTTTAGCCTGTACTTTTGAGTAATTTTAGTTGTTATTTAGCAAAACGCACTGGACAGTAAAATGATGTAAATTCCTTGCTAACAAAACTATAGCAACACTTGTATTTAAAATACTTCCTTTCAAATGAAATAATATACATCTCGCTCTGTTTAGCCATCAACATAAGAAAATTAACAATGATAAAAAGGAGAGAATTGTTGATGATTGTCTTTTTCACTAAGCGCCTGAAAAAGCCACATTGTAGTAGTCTATTCCTAAATAATTAACAGAATAACTAAGTGTAATGGCTCCTGACAGAGGTTTTAACATAAAAATGAATCACAAAATGAATGTTATAGTAATTTTAAGCGTATGTAAAGTTTTTAAAAGCATAAAAAGGTTGATAACAATGTGAAATGCTATCAACCTTTTGAACTAGAATATAATAGTTAGTTTTTACGCTTCAGCAACTTCAGCCAAAGGTTCGGCCACTTCTTGTTTTGCAATAACGGAGAAAGACATTTCACAAGCGCGGTTTACGCTAATTTTAATATGTTGTTCTCTCATCCACGAAGCGATGGTTTCATTTTCAGAGATTAACACACATAAGTCATGAGATACGGCAGTTTTGTTACTTTTATTTACCGGTTTACCATTCATCATTTCGAGTGAAAAGATATATCCTAGTTTGTTTCGAGCACCAGTAGCTTCAAATTCGTGTTTGTATAATTGGAGTTTTTGGTCTCCATCTGATGTTTTCTTAAGCAACAAGCGTATTACCGGGAGGTATTTCTTCCAAAGTTGCGTGTACATTCCTGCGTCTCTCATATGTATATTTAATGGTATTGGTATTGCACCGCTTTGGAACAATTATCAAAAATAGGTAAAAAAGCAATTTGTTGTTTATATTTTGTTAATAAACAGGACGTTTTTGTTGTAATTTTCTGTTTAATTGATTAATATGAGTTTGGTTGATGGGTTTTTAAGGGCCATTTAAAGATGTTTTTAGCGTGTTTAGATGCAATAAATACTCAAATTACTTTCCGATACAAAACTTACTAAAAATATTACCCAATAAATCTTCTGTTGTGATTTCTCCTGTGATTTCTCCTAAATGAAAAATGGCTTTGCGAATATCTAAGGACAACAACTCTCCGCTCATTTGCAAATTGATGGCTTGCAACACTTGCTCCAACGCATTAGAAGCTTGTTGCAGTGCTTCGAAATGACGCAAGTTACTTACCACTATATCGTTTCCTCTTTTGTTTGTTCGGATGAAGTTTTTTAGTCGTTCTATCAACTCATCGATGCCATGTTTGTTGAGTGAGGATAGGTAAGTAATTTCAGGGGAGTTGGCAGGTAGTTGGGTTAGTTGGTTAACAGATTTGGTTAGAAGATCTACTTTATTTCCTATAGGAATGATAAGGTGGTTACCAGCTGGAATTTGTGATAGCTCTACTTGTAATTCCTCAGGAGTTGTTTGGCTGGCATCAAAAATATACAAGATGAGTGAGGCTTTTTGCATGGCCTCGAAAGTTCGTTCAATTCCAATACTTTCAATGGTATCATTGGAGTGGCGAATACCTGCTGTATCAATCAATCGAAAGGTTACGCCATCTACCACAAACGATTCTTCTATGGTGTCGCGTGTGGTTCCGGCAATATTGCTTACAATGGCTCTTTCTTCTTTTAATAGAGCGTTAAGCAAGGTCGATTTTCCTGCGTTGGGTCGTCCGGCAATCACTGTTGGCACACCATTTTTCAATACATTTCCATATTGAAAGGATTGCAATAACGATTGCAATAATGAGTGTATGTTTTGCACAAGTTGAAAGAGTTCGCTTTTGCTTGCAAATTCTACATCTTCCTCTGCAAAATCTAGTTCCAACTCAATAAGTGAGGCAAAGTTGATAAGCTTTTCGCGAAGGTTTTGTATTTGTTGTGAGTACCCGCCACGCATCTGTTGCATAGCGGTTTGATGAGATGCGGCACTATCTGCAGCAATTAAATCAGCAACAGCTTCGGCTTGTGAAAGGTCTAACTTTTTATTGAGAAAGGCACGCAAGGTAAATTCCCCTGGTTTGGCTAAACGAGCACCTTTTTGTACTAACAGCTCCAGTATTTTTTGAAGAATATATGGAGAACCATGACAGCTTAACTCAATAGTATCTTCTCCGGTATAGGATTTTGGATTTTTAAAAACCGAAGCCAACACCTCGTCAAGAATAATATCATCTTGTATTATTTTCCCAAAATGCAACGTGTGTGAATCAGCTTGTTCAAGGTTTTTTCCTTTAAAAAGGCTGTTTACAAGTGGAAGTGTATTGCTTCCACTAATACGTATAACACCTATAGCACCTATACCTCCTGCAGTTGCAAGGGCACAAATGGTATCATCCAAATCGGTTTTGAGGTAATGGTTCATTGGTGGCAAAAGTAATGAACCAAAATGATATGGACGATTCTATTTATTGTTTACAACAGAAGGTTGCAATTTGATTATCCCAATTTTGTGGAACAAGCGCATTATCGGATAAACCGGATCAAACTCCCACCATTTAGCAGCAAAGTTTGGTTTGGAACCTGCATGATGATGATTGTTTTGGAACAATTCGCCCAACATCAAAAAGTCGAATATCAAAGTATTTTTGGAATGATCACCTTCGTTGTAGTTGGTGTACCCATATTTATGTCCTGCCCAATTAACAATTGCTCCATGCACAGGTCCCATTAAAAAATGTACAGGCAGCAATAAGTACATCCACCACTGGGTAGCAAAAACAATATAAAAGGTAACATAACCTAGACCAAATGCAATACGCGTATACCAGGCATCGGCAATGCGGTCAATTTTGGGATATACTGGAAAGTTGCGGTCAAATTTCTCTTCTACCTCCATCGTTCCATGTAATACACCATTGTATACTTTGCGGGTATACATCATCATGGTAAATACTTCTTTAAAAAATACTGGTGAATGCGGATCTTTTTCAGTATCGCTGTATGCATGGTGCATACGGTGTAAAATTGCATAAGCCCTTGCATTCAAGTATGATGAACCTTGTGTAACCCATGAAAAAATATACCAAAACTTTTCCCAACCTTTGGTTAAAGTAAACATTTTATGAGCTGAATAGCGGTGAAGGAAAAACGTTTGTCCGAAAAGAGATAAATACCAATGAAGAACAAAAAATATAAAAATAGCCATGTGTTGAAATTGCAGAATTTAGATCGCAAAGGTAGGTTATTGCAGCGCAGCAGGAAACTGATCTCTGTCAATTTTTATTGCTATTACATGGCTTCGCTGTCAATGAGTTGGTTAGAATCCACAAGTGCGTAAAAGTACACTTATTTATATTTCCTCCGCGATTCAGCTTTTTGCAATTCCCTATCCAGTATTAGTTGAGCAATTGTGGGAGCAATAAGTTTAGGGTTGTTTTGTGCAAATGCCGCTTTAACTTTTGGTTCATTTACATCTATACGGTATAAAATATTCAATAGCTTTTCCATGTCGTGTAGCAGCAGATACATTACCGATGAAGTGAGAACTTCTAGGACGTTTTCATAGGTAGGAGTGGATTCCATTTCCATATATTTTTGAATGGATTGAATGGTATCGGGAAGCAATGATTCATCTAACATGATTATTCTCTTTTGAGTTTAGTAAAATAGAAATGGAGGCTGTCGTTTTGTTTGGCCGAGTAATAATTTTCTTTAGTAAAAGTAGAAACAAATGCAATTCTCGAATCTAGTTCAGGATGGGTACTGAATGTTTCGCTGATAGCAACAGTCTCATTTTTTTTGAGTTGTTCAAAGAGTTGAATCATTCCGTTAGTCGATATACTATTCTTTTTTAATATCAGCAACGCACTCGCATCGGCTTCTTGTTCCAAAGTCCTAGAGTATTTGAGCGTTTGAAGATTTTCGGAATTATTTAAAACAATAGCTGCAATACTGTTTACATCACTCAATACTATTGAAAGGAATAAATATCCTGCAAGGCTTCTAAATACATTTCGGGTTGCATGTTTGAGTGCTACATGTGAATATTCATGAGCCAGCAGCGCGGCAAGGGCTTCCGGATTTTTCATATCGGTTAACATAGCATCATAAACTATTATTCCACCACCTGGAACAGCAAATGCATTTACGATGGTATCTTTAATAACCGTGATACGAATAGGGTACTCACTTTGAACATGGAGCTGCTCAAAAAAGTGATTGATGAACTCAGTTTTTAGAGAATCAATTTCAGATGTTTCTAGTATCGATTGATACATTTTATCTCCCATAGATACTTCAATATCCACAGGGAAATGCTGGGCAATTTTATCCGCAACAAAAGGTAAAAGGTAAATGTAACTCAGGGTTAGTAATGAAAAAATCGATGCTATAATTAGCAGAGCGCCTTTTGCAGTGAATGTTCTGCTACGGTATTTTTGAGTCCGATTTTTGAATATATTTTTGTACTCAGTAATTGCTTTCTGATCGGTTATTTCCAGTTGCTCTTTCTCATGTTGTAGTTCAATAATTACGGATGAAACAACCTCTTTGATTTCTTCTTTTGGCCAAAATTGCTGGTTGTAGTTGCCTTGTATATCTCTATAAGTTATTGATATCCCTTCTCTGGCAAAGCTCACATCAACCGTAAATGGTTTGGGAGATTCGCTTTTTTGATAACGCGCTTTATAACTTAGTTTCATGCTATGTGTTTATACATTTCGTTCAAATGAAATTGATAACTATTGTGATATCATATAACCAAATTTGGGTTCAAGTATAGATCCATCTTTTAATATTAACGGAATATATATAAAAATAGTGGTGCCAATTCCGGGTGAAGAGTCAATTCCAATTTGCGCACGCATTAGACCATTGCGCGAGTATATATTCCTCCAGCAGTAACGCTGCCTTCTGTCCAAAAATTAATACTTAGTGGATAGAGTTATTACAAAACTGCCAGCATAATTCACTCAGCAGCATTACTTCATTGGTATCTTTTTTACCCGTTAGTTGTTTTTGCAAACTATCGGTGATGCTGCTTGCATGTGTAATGTTTTGAATGCCAATAAATAGCACAATTAGAAATAAAACTTGTTTCATAATGTGTTAAAAGTAAAAAAAACTTTAGCATAAATTGGCAATATGGCTGCTAATCACAGTAAATATTTCCGTAATATTGCACCACTTTTAAAACGAAATTCAATATTCGTTTCGAATTTCGAGATTAATTTCGAACTTAATACAACACTGATATGACATTTGATTTAGACATGATCAAAGCTGTTTACGCCCGAATGGAAGAGCGTATTGATGCAGCCAGAAAAGTAACCAACAAACCTCTCACCCTTACCGAAAAAATATTGTATAGTCACTTAACCGAAGGTGCTGCAACAAAAGCTTATTCAAGAGGAAAAGATTATGTAGATTTTGGTCCGGATAGAGTTGCTATGCAAGATGCAACCGCTCAAATGGCCTTGTTGCAATTTATGCAGGCAGGCCGTCCTAAAGTAGCTGTGCCATCCACCGTTCATTGTGATCACTTGATTACTGCAAAAGTTGGTGCTAAAAATGATTTGCAAGTAGCCAATACAGAAAGTAAAGAAGTGTATGATTTTCTTGCATCTGTATCCAATAAATACGGTATCGGATTTTGGAAACCGGGTGCCGGGATTATTCATCAGGTTGTATTAGAAAATTATGCTTTCCCAGGTGGAATGATGATTGGAACCGATTCACATACAGTAAACGCTGGCGGATTAGGAATGGTCGCGATTGGTGTGGGTGGAGCAGATGCTTGTGATGTGATGGCCGGTTTGCCATGGGAACTTAAATTCCCGAAATTGATTGGTGTGAAATTAACTGGTAAATTAAACGGTTGGGTTTCTCCTAAAGATGTTATTTTAAAAGTTGCCGGTATTCTCACTGTAAAAGGTGGAACTGGAGCTATTGTTGAATATTTTGGGGATGGCGCAACGTCTATGAGTTGTACCGGAAAAGGAACGATTTGTAATATGGGTGCCGAAATTGGTGCCACTACTTCTACATTTGGATACGATGAAAGCATGGAGCGTTACTTGCGTGCAACAGGTCGTGCTGATGTGGCTGATGCTGCAAATGCTATCAAACATCACTTAACAGGAGATCCTGAAGTATATGCAAACCCTGAAGCATACTTTGATCAAATCATTGAAATTAACTTGAGCGAAATGGAGCCATACTTAAATGGACCATTTACTCCTGATTTGGCTACACCTGTTTCGAAAATGAAAGAGGAAGCAGCTAAAAATAATTGGCCAACTAAAGTAGAATGGGGATTAATTGGTTCGTGTACCAACTCTTCTTATGAAGATTTGAGTCGTGCGGCATCTATTGCTAAACAAGCAGTTGATAAAGGACTTGTTACGAAAGCAGAATTCGGAATCAATCCAGGTTCGGAGCAAGTGCGTTATACAGCCGACCGTGATGGATTAATTAAAAGTTTTACTGATTTGAATGCTACCATATTCACCAATGCTTGCGGACCGTGTATCGGAATGTGGGATCGCGTGGGTGCTGAGAAGGCCGAAAAAAACACAATCGTTCATTCATTCAACCGTAACTTCGCCAAACGTGCCGATGGCAATCCGAATACGTATGCTTTTGTTGCCTCACCTGAAATGGTAGCAGCAATTGCTATTGCGGGCGATTTATCGTTTAACCCAATTACGGATACCTTGGTTAATAACAAGGGGGAGGCCGTTAAATTAGATCCACCTGCCGGTGATGAATTGCCAACTAAAGGATTTGCAGTGGAAGATGCAGGATTTATAGCTCCTGCTGCCGATGGTAGTTCGGTGCAAGTAGCTGTTTCGCCAACTTCTGATCGTTTGCAATTATTGAATCCTTTTGCAGCATGGGAAGGTTCTGATTTGAGTGGATTAAAACTATTGATTAAAGCCAAAGGAAAATGTACTACCGATCATATATCAATGGCTGGTCCATGGTTAAAGTATCGTGGACATTTGGATAATATCTCAAACAATATGTTGATTGGCGCGGTGAATTTCTTTAACGAAAAAACCGATAACGTAAAAAATCAGTTAACAGGCGAGTATCAATCCGTTCCTAAAGTACAACGTGTTTACAAAGCTCAAGGTATTGGAAGTATTGTTGTGGGTGATGAAAACTACGGAGAAGGTTCATCACGCGAGCATGCAGCCATGGAGCCTCGTCACTTAGGTGTTCGTGCGGTATTGGTAAAATCGTTTGCCCGTATTCATGAAACCAACTTGAAAAAACAAGGAATGTTGGCCTTAACGTTTAACGATAAAAATGATTATGAAAAAATTCAGGAGAACGATACAATTGATATTCTTGGATTAACTTCTTTCGCTCCAAACCAACCCTTAACATTGGTATTGCACCATGCAGATGGAAGCAAAGAAGAAATAAGTGTAAACCATACCTACAACGAACAACAAATAGAGTGGTTCAAAGCCGGTGGAGCACTGAATATCATCAGAGCAAGTGTTGGGAAATAATTATTGTAACCATAACAAATAACTCAGTAAAGCGGTCTTCGGACCGCTTTTTTTATAAAGTTACAAATTGAAACGCATTGATTAATGAATCATCTTTAATGCTATTCCCTTTTGCGTTGTTAACTGGCTTATCTTTTTCTTTAATACCAATAATATTTATATCGTTCATCGTTGGTATATTTATTTCCTGTTTGGGTAAAGATGAATTATCAATTGGTAGATGCTCTAAATTTCGCTTTTGCTTCCTCTCGTATTCAATATAAACGGTATCATGTATTTTTTCTCCGGGTATTTCTTTTTCTACAAATACCGTGTCGAGTTTAGTAATGTAAGATGTTTGAATAACAGTATTTTTATTGGTTAACACGAATACCAACCATCCGCCTCCTAATAACAAAAACAGGGCAGCAGCTTTCCACAAAGCAATTGGTCTGTTCCATACAATGGTTGGCTCATCCATCTTTTTGCGTTCAACTGCTTTCAGAATTTGGTCAAGCTGGTTTGAGGGGATAAAAACAGGATATTCATCCTCTAAAAATTGCCGAGCTGCATGAGATGCTGCACGCATGGAGCTGTAAGTATCTTTATCCATTATAGATAACACTATTGAATGCTCTTCAGAGGTGAGTTCATCAAAATCCTTTTGGTTCAATAGGTCAAATAAATAATCGGGTATATGTTCCATAATTAGTTTGTGTAAGGTGTTAAGTGATTGGATATTTTTTTAAGCATGTAGTATAAACAGGATTTCACGCTTCCTTCTGGGATATTTAAAATAGTAGCAATTTCCTTTATGTTTAATTCGTGCTCAAATCGGAAAATGAAAACAGCCTTTTCTTTTTCCGATAAATCTTTAAAAATAATATTCATTTTGGTTTTGATAAGCTTTACATCCAATGTTGGGTGCTGAATAAATTGCTCATCTATGATATAATGTTCGCTTAATAATCGTTGGCGGTTTTGTTCATTCCGAATGGCATTTAAACACAAATTATTTGCCACGGTAAAAATCCATGTTGAGAATTTTTGTTGGGTATCAAACGCATTCGGTTTCTCAATAATTTTTATAAATACTTCTTGTACCATATCTCCGGCTTTTTCCTTATTGGATAGCATGCGATTACAAAACGATGTTAGCTTTCTCGCGTATCGCTGATAGAGTTCTTCTAACACTTTACCATCCATTTCAAGTGATAGCAACTTCATGAGTTGTTCATCAGAATAACTTTTATATGACTTGAAGAAGAACGTCACTTTATTTGCTTAAATAGTTTAGCGTGCTTTGTTCTTCCGCAGAACCTTTTACAATAGAAACAATTTTCTTTTTGATCCATTCCATCCTAGCTTGATCGCCTGAGGTTTTGTAGTGGTCATACAATTTAATCATGGGAACTATGTAGTTTTTTGAACTATGTTTTGACCAGTAAGCTGAAATATCTTGATAGAAGGGTTTCTCCAGATAGTCTAATGCATACTCCTGTTCAAAGTTTTTCTTCATTAAAGCAATATTATCTATTGAAGTTGGGCTGTATTCATATGCTAATCCTGTTAAGTAAAGATGTTCGGCTATGGGCTTGGTTAGTTCTTCACCTACAGTTAACGCTATATATACCTGATTTTTTTTTGAATTGGAAGCAAGGTGTTTTACTAATTCATTGCTATACCGCTGGCTTCCGTCACTTATGGTATTGAGCATTGTTGTTTCCCATTTGGTAATACCCAATTCAGCAAATACTTTTGTTCGGTATGAATCAATGTTTAACAAAGAAGTATTAAGTACTGTTACATCTTGTCTGATTCCTTGCGATTGCAGAATCCAAATAGGATAGGTATCATTATCGCCTTGTGTAATGAGAATGGCATTGGACTTTAATCCAATGAGTACATTGTAGTTGTAATACAATAAGCCGGGTGATAACAGTGGAGATTCGAACCATTTTTGTGAGTACTTATCTCGTTTGGTTATGTCGCGTTCAATTTCTGCCCAAACAATCATCTCGCTAAGAATTTCAATTCGTTCGGGTCCGAGTTGCGCTGCTTTTTTTAAATAGGAAAGATTGTGTTCATAGTCATTTCCTCCATCCATCCATTTACAAAGATTGTATTCAAATGATTCGGGAACGACTTTTTCCATAGCATTCACAAGGGCTGCTAGCTGTGCGCTTTTTTCTGCTGGTGTTCTTTTATCCTCCACATCTGTTCGTATATGATTGCGTGTAGAGCGATAATAATTGTACCACGCATAACTGTTTGTAGGATTTTTATCCAATTCGGCCCTCCATAACGCTATTTGTTGTTTGTACCAAGTATTGGGTTTTTTGTCAATGGCAAAACCATGAATATGTTGTGGTTGTTGGGCAAAGCAGAAATGAGAGAGCAGCAGAATAAAAAGAAGATTAACTATTTTCATGCTAATTGATTTTATTAGTTATACACTTATTTGGGTTAAAGGTTCAACAAAGTGAGAATACGTTTACTAACGTATATGATAGGCTCGTTAATACACCTACTTTTGAACAACAGACAAAACAATCATGAAAAAATCATTACTACTCATTGCCCTCATTTCAACCCTAACAAGTTTTGCTTAAACTAAATGGATAAGAGTTGAATCGCGTGTTGGCGGAACAATTATTACTTACAGTTTGTACCAAAAGCAAGCCGACAACTCTTATGCACTTATCAAAACCAAGGATGAAGACAGCGGAACATGGACATTTGATAGTTTAAATTCGGGCATTTACCGATTGCATTCAAGCATGGTGTATGCTAAATACATTACAACTTGGCATCCAATGAAACCAGTTTGGGATGAAGCTTTAGATATTGACTTGGATTCAAAGGATAGTGCTATTTGCAACGAAGGAATGTTACCTAATCCGTCATTTACAGGTCCGGCAAGTATTAGTGGCGCATTAACTGAAGGCTTACTAAAAACTGCGGGTGATCTGTTAAAAAATGTACGAGTGGTTATTAAAAACGATGCCGGTGTATTTATTAAAATGACTAACACAAATGATTCAGGTAAATTTACAACTGCTAACTTACCAGTTGGTACCTATAAAATTATTGTTGATATGATTAATGTGCCTACTGCAAATGCAAAAACGGTTGTGTTAGATAGCTCAAACCTGAATAAGGAAGTTGACCTAACCGTTAATTCATCGAGAACCGTTACAACTGGGTTGAATGCATTTTCTTCACAGAATGTGATTAGGTTATATCCAAATCCAACAATCGATTTTGTTAAAGTAAGTTCTATTGAGGATGTAGTTGTTTCAATTTACACCATTACCGGAATACTTGTTGCAAAAGGAACAATTAATCAGTTTCAACAGCTTTCTACTCAGCATTTAGCCAATGGGATGTATGTTGTAACAATGCAACAAGGTTTGAATACATATACCCAACGAATGATTAAGCAATAGTTATTTACATTCTTGTATTTAAATACCTCGCTATTAAGTGGGATATTTTTTTGTACCTTGCTGTAAACAAACTTATCCTATGTCATACTCAACCGCTTCTTCCCAACACCGAACCCCATTCTTTCAAAACAGATTGTTACAGGTATTCCTGCTGATTTTTGCTGTTTGTTGGATCGTAACATTTATCAATACTACCGACCGTGCTAATTGGTATACAGAGAATACCTTGACAGTTATTTTTCTGGTAGGATTAACCTATTCGTACAGAAAATTTGTGTTCAGTGATTTGAGTTATACGCTCATTTTTATTTATATGTTGTTGCATATTTATGGTGCAGAGTATACGTATTCCGAGAATCCATTGGGCTATTGGCTGAAGGATGTTTTAGGGTTGGCGCGTAACCATTATGATAGAATTGTGCATTGTAGTTTCGGCTTATTATTGGGCTACCCTTTGCGTGATTATTTTAGAAATTGGTTTCAATGGCCGGTTTGGGTATGTTTTATATTACCAATAGAAATCACCATGAGTTTTAGTGGTATTTATGAAATAATTGAATGGCTTGTTGCCGAAGTTTTTTTTCCTGCCGAAGGAGCAGCCTATTTGGGAACCCAAGGAGATGTATGGGATGCCCAAAAAGATATGGCACTCGCATTTGTTGGTGCCATAGTATCAATGTTTGTTACTTTTGTTTTGGTAAAGCTGCGTAAACCGATGTAATAAAAACGCCATCCCTGCTGAGGAATGGCGTTCATTTTATTTAGTGATATCTTATTTCTTGGATACGATTTGATCGGCCAATTTAACAGCTTCGTATGCATTAATTATACCCCCTGTTGCGCATAAGTCGGTCATTTTAACTTTACGTTTATCAGCACCTGGTAAAAATACTTTTCCTTTAACTTTTACAGATGATTGCATTAAAATTTCTTTCACTTGATTGGCTGTAAGTGTTGGGTAATATGAACGTAACATAGCAGCCACTCCAGACGTTACCGGTGCGGCCATGCTGGTGCCACTAAAGCTTGCATATTTTGAATCGGGGATGGTTGAGTAAATATCAACTCCTGGAGCAAATACATCAACATTCTTCTTTCCATAATTTGAAAACTCGGCAGTAATATGCTTGCCTTTTTTCCAATTGGAAGCTCCAATCTCTATCCAAGATGAGGCTAATTCTGTATTGCTAGCATATACATCTCTTGGAAAATTATTAGTGGTATCTGTATTTTTGCCATCGTTTCCTGCTGCATGAACAAGTAATACATCTTTACTTACTGCATACTTCACAGCATCATCAACAGCACTTTTGTATGGCGAATAATTCTTCCCAAAACTCATATTGATAATTTTAGCTCCGTTATCAACTGCATAACGAATACCGTTTGCAATATCTTTGTCGTGCTCATCTCCATCGGGTACAACTCGTACAACCATAATTTTAACATTATCCGCAACACCATTCATACCTTTACCGTTATTTCTTACAGCAGCAATTATACCGGCAACATGGGTTCCATGGTCACCTGCTGGACCTTCGTAATGGTTATTTCCATAGTACTTCTCTGTTACATCAGCATAATTATCACCAATAATATTGCGCGAGTTAATCTCTTTGTTTAAGTCTGTGGATAGCTGTTTTCCATAATATTCTTTTGCTCCCGATATTTCTGCCAAAACTGAGGCTGTTGGAACTTTTTTCTTGGCTGCGATGGTTAGTAATTTTACGGACGTTAATTGATACGTTTCTTTTGCGCTGTAACTTTTCAGATCATCAATCCCAATATTCTTTTTGCCTGTTGCTTTTTGAATATCAGCAATACCTTTTTGCAAGTCGGTGAAATAGCTCGTCATTTTTTGAGCTTGGCTGTAGCGTTTCTCATAGTCGGTTTTAATTTGAAGGTATTCTTCATACTCGGTTCCTGTTTTCTGAGCGTCACCTTTATACTTTTCGGTTAGTTGTTTGTATACGCGAGTTAGTTCCAAGTTATCTTCGTTTACATCACCGTTTTTTCCGCCTATAAAATTCCATCCGTGCACATCATCCAAATAACCGTTTTTATCATCGTCAATATTGTTGTTTGGTATTTCTCCTTTATTAATCCAAATAACGGGTAGTAAATCTTCATGGTCAACCTCAGTTCCTCCGTCAATTACAGCCACAATAACTGTGTTCGACTGTTTGTCTTTTAGCAATTCGTTGTATGCACGTTCGGTGCTTACACCTGGAATCTTATCTTTTTTCAAATCAAGGTTGTACCAATTTTCGGGAGCGGTTTTTTGCGCCCAAAGCATTAGGGATGTTTGAGTCAATAGAAAGACGCAAAGTATTATTTTCTTCATGTTGTTTTTTTGTGAAAGATAGCAATCAATAATAATGTAAAGGTGTGATTTACACAAATGGATATACATGGGGTTAAATGTTATGAATAAAACATTGACGGTTGGCTTATAAAATAGTTTCTACTGTTCGTGGAGGTCTACCGATTATGGCTTTACCATTTTTAATGACGATTGGACGCTCCATTAACCCAGGATATTTACTTAAGACCTTGATCCATTCGGAGTTTGTGTATTGTTTATCCTGGAATTGTTGTATGTAGAGATGTTCCTTTTTACGAACAAGATCTTTTGCTTCAATTCCGAGCATGCCTACAATTTGTGTTAAAGTTTCAACGGAGGGTGGAGTAATTAGGTAGTTTATGATTGTAATATCTTCACCAACATGTTGCAAAATAGATAGCACCTCACAACTTTTTGAACATGCTTGATTATGATAAAGAATTATTTTCATCCTACAAGGATAAAGGATTGTGCTATAAAACGAAAAGCCCCCTTTCGGGGGCCTTTCTAACCTATGAAACAAATTGCACCTCTACTCATAGATGCAAACTCTTAAGTCAAACTGATAACTAATAATTACAGGAACAAATATCGTTTATTATTATGCATGCATACCATTATTTCTATCATATTTCTGTCATAAAGGATAATGTTTTTTAGGAAAAAAGATAAACCCTCTTTCGAGGGTCTATCATAGCCTATGAAACAAATTGCACCTCTACTCAATAGATGCAAAATCTTATATTAAGAATGATGTTGATTGATTTAAACAAGGAACGTTGAATCGTGGTGTTTATTGTTTAAACTCACTTTCCGCTTGTAAAATTATTAATCTGCTACTTGTTTCAAAAAATACAATGTATGACTTTTGTCATTCTTTTAAAATAATGAATATTTAGTACCTAATTTTCCCCTTAATACACAATATTTCCTGCTTTATTAAAGAACGGTTAAAAATGCTATATCTCGTTTTAACATGGATAAAGCATCTTGTTTTTTTAGAGTGTTTCGGCATTTGTTTCCGTTGGATGATCGAACTTGTGCTTTGGTTGAATTCCTATACGTAATTTTAAATTTTCACTCAGGTAAAGCATCACTGGAACCAACACCAAAGTTAAAATAGTTGCAAAACCTAACCCAAAAATCATGGTCCAGGATAATGGCCCCCAAAACGCAACACTGTCTCCTCCAAAGAAAATATGAGGGTTACCTGTTTGGAACAATAACGCAAAATCAATATTTAATCCTAATGCAAGTGGTATTAATCCAAGCATGGTAGCTGTTGCTGTTAAAATTACCGGTGTCATGCGTGTGCGACCTGCCTCAATGATTGCTTCGCGCAATGGCATGCCTTCGCCCAATAAAATCTCGGTAAATTCTACTAGTAAAATTCCATTTCGTACCACAATACCTGCTAGGGCTATAATTCCAACACCTGTCATGATAATGGAAATTTGCATATTGAAAAGTGAAAACCCTAAGAATACGCCAATTAAACTTAGCAAAATCTCGCTTAAAATGATGATTGGTTTTGAAATAGAGTTAAACTGTGTTACCAAAATTAAGAATATTAGCCCTAACGAAACCAATAAGGCAGTTCCTAAAAAAGCTCCAGTTTCGGCTTGTTCTTCTTGCTCACCACCCATTTTTACAGTTACACCCGCAGGTATTGGATATCGTTTTAAACTCTTATCAATTTTGCCTACAATTTCGTTTGCGTTAAATCCATTAAGCACATTAGATGATAATGTAATAATGGGCTTTTCGTTGTAACGTTTGATACCGCCAAATGTATTTCCATAACGAACAGTTGCAACAGATGATAAAGGCACTTGGCGAATTTGCCCACCCATATTCATATCACGGAAAGTGAGTTTTAAATTCATTAGTGCATTCACGTTATTACGCTGATCTTTTCGGTATCTTATTTGAATAGGGTATTCATCATTCGCATCTTTTAGTTTACTTGGCTGATCCAGTCCAAAAATGGCATTACGCAACTGGCCACCAATTTGGCCTGTACTAATTCCCTCGCGGTTGGCCCTTTCTCTGTCAACTTCTACAACTATTTCTGGTTTGTTTGATTGAACATCTGATTTAAGTTCTTCAACTCCGGCAATTCCAATTGAGTCTAAATAGCGTTTAATGTCGGCACTTACTTTTACTAATTGGTTAATATCATCTCCCTTGATGTCGATAGCAATAGGTTTACCGGTTGGCGGACCACCTTTTTCTTGGTCAACAACAATTTCTGCTCCTGGAATACCTTTAGTAGCTTCTCTTATTTTGTCTAAGTATTGTGAAGAGGATTCGCCATTGCGTTTGGTGAAATCAACAAATGCAACCGTTACTTTCCCAAGGTGAGGAGTAGGACTAAAATTATATTCAAATTGTGAAGGATCATTTGCTCCCACCGCTACGTTTGAAATGATGGATTCAACAATGGGGTTATGATCTCCCATTACTTTATACACTCTGTTCTCTACTATTTGCGTAATAGAATCGGTGTAGGCTGCCGATGTTCCGGTAGGGAGCGTTATGTATGTGTATATAAAGTTTGGATCCGACTGAGGAAAAAACACAACTTTAGGCGAACGGATAGCTGTGAATATAAAGGTGAAGATGAACAGCGCCACAGTGGCAACCATCATCCAAATTGGCCTTCTTTTTTGAAGAGTCCATTCCATTAAACGTTTGTAGGCATCTTGAACCTTCGGCCAACGAACTTCTTGGAAAGTTTTAATCCATTTCCACAAAATGAAACGGTTAAGCGAGTATAAACCAAAGAGTACAACAACAAAATTACCTGTACCAATATTGCCTACTAAATAGGATAGCAAAGCGATAACGGCAAAAATAACGGCAGTAATTTTATAGCCTTTTTTGTTGTTACGCACCTTGTCTTCTTCTTCGTGGGTCTTCATAAAATCAACAGCAAAAACAGGATTGATGATATAAGCAACTAAAAGGGAAGCAAGCAATGTTACAATAAGTGTAATAGGTAAGAAGAACATGAATTTACCAATAACACCTTGCCAGAATGCCAATGGAATAAAAGGAGCGAGGGTTGTCATCGTTCCTGAGAATACTGGCAAAAACACCTCACCCGCAGCCATTTTAGCAGCTTTTTTGATTGGCACTTTTCCGTTGGCAAAAATACGATGGGTGTTTTCTGCAACAACAATAGCGTCATCTACCACAATACCCAATGCAAGCAAGAAAGAGAAAAGAACAATAAAGTTTAGTTTGAATCCGATTGCCGGAAAGACAAGAAAGGCGATAGCGCATGATAGTGGAACCGACATTGCCACAAAGATGGCATTGGTTGCTCCCATAAAAAACATGAGAATAACGGTTACCAAAACAAATCCAATAATGATGGTATTAATCAAATCATGCAAAGTGGTACGGGTTTTTTCCGACTGATCACCTGTAATGGTTATTTTTAAGCCATCAGGGAATACACTTTTTTCGTAACGTTCTGAAATGGCTTTAATTTTATCAGAGGCTTCAATTAGATTTTCACCACTCTTTTTTATTATGTTTAGTGTGATTACATTTTTGTGTTCAAGGCGGGCGTAGCTTTCTTTCTCCTTGTAATCATCTTTAATTTCGGCAATATCTTTAAGGTAAATAGTTGCTCCTGTTGGGCCTCTGATAATAATATCGCCTAGTTTTTGAGGGTCTGCATATTGTCCCTTTACACTGATAGAACGTTTTAATCCGTCCATGTCAACAAGTCCACCGCTAATGGTCATGTTTTCATAGTTAATAGCGCTGTTGATGTCTTGAAAACTGATAGAAGCAACTTCGGCTTTATACATATCAACGTTTACTTGGATTTCACGTTCCAATGCACCCGACATGCGCGCTTCGGTAATTTCTTTTAATCCTTCAATTTCATCTTGCAATTGGTCTGCAAATTTTTTCATTTTATCCAACGGTAAATCACCATTGATATGCACTTGCATAATTGGAAACTGCGAGGCATCAATGTCGGTTACCTGAGGATCTCTGGGTAAGTTATCAGGTAAATCGTTCTTGGCTTTTGCAACAGCATCTTTAACACGTTGAAGTGATAAATCTACATTTTGGTCGGTGTTAAATTCAACATTAATTACCGAGAAATCCTGAACAGAATTGCTCTTTATCTTTTTTACACCCGAGAGTGTACCAAGTTGTTTTTCTAAATTTTTGGTAACCAATTGCTCCATATCGTTTGGAGAGGTTCCTGGGTATATGGTAGTGATGAGGATGCTGGGAAACTTAACTTCAGGAAATTGCTCCTTAGGTAAACTGTTGTATGAAAACAGCCCTGCAAGTGTAATAATAATGGTAAGTATGTAAATACTTGTTTTATTATTTATACTCCAACTCGAAGGTTTAAATTCTTTATTTAAATCTTGCATAACAAGTTATATTTTTCTGTTAAATAATGGTGAGAGGTTATAGTTTCAACGATTGTCCATCTGTTAAATCTTGAAATCCGGTTGTGATCAACTCATCACCTTCGTTTAATCCTTCAAGGATTTCGGCCACTCCGTTATATTGCTTTCCAACTTTAACGGTCACTTTCTTAGCAATTCGTTGTGAGCCTCTGCTTACGGTAATAAAAACATTATCGGTACCATCAATTTGCTGTATGGCATTAATTGGAACAATTATGCTATTTGGTTTTTCGTAGTCAATAATTTTTAGTTCGGCAACCATATTAGGGTGTAAGTCGTTATCGTTAGGAAGCATCACTTCCACATTGAATGTGCGGGTTAACATATCAATTGTTTTTGATGAGTAGCTAACTTTAGCTGAAATGGTTTTAGGGATATCTGGGAAATATATTTTTGTTGGGTTACCTGTTTTTACAAAACTTGAGTACGACTCTGAAAGGTTCGCTTTTATTTTAAGTTTACCAGGGTTTACAACAGTTACACATTTAACTCCAGGGGCAACATTTTGCCCTACTTTAATTGCAACTTCATCAATTGTTCCATTAAACTCGGCACGGATGTAATACATATCCAAATTTTCTTTAATGCTTTCCAGTTGTTTTTCTAGGCTCTCTTTTTGGTTTTTGGCTTGCAAAAATTCAATTTCACTGCCCACTTTTTGATCCCATAATTCTTTACGTTTTTCATAAAGTGTTTTAACCAATTCATATTGTTTTTTTACAACATCCATTTGAGCTTTTACTATTTTGGTATCAAGCTCGGCAAGAATGGTTCCTGTTGTAATATTCTGCCCGTTTTTAACGTTTATTTTTGTAACAATGCTTGGAACTTTAGCGCTGTAGGTGATATTTTCATCTCCATCAACTTTTCCTTGAATATCTATCGCGTGAACGAAAGTTTGTCTGGTTATAGGGCTTATGGCCACAACTTTCGAACGCGTATCTTCTTCACTCAATGAATCGCCTGCTGCCTTTAACTCATCTTCAATCGTTGCAATCTTCGCAGCTAGTTCTGTTTGCTGTGTTTTTAATTTTTCGAGTTCAGCTTTTTTCTTTTCCACTGAACTTCCTCCACTGCATGCAGCTATGGCTACTATTGCAAGTGATAACATAATTCCTATTACTTTTTTCATATGCGTATATTTTTACTTTTTCTTAGTGGTTATAAATTATTTGATGTCACCCATGGCTTTACGTAATTCGAGTTGAGCTACAAAATAGTCGTACACGGTTGATAAATAATTGGTGCGTGCCGTTTCCAAATCGTTTTGAGAGATTGTTAATTCTAAACTTGAACCAACTCCATTTTTGTATTTAAGTTGCACCCTGTCATATATATCTTGGGCAAGTGTCATGTTCTTTTCCTGAATGGCGAGTTGTTCACCTGTTCTTAAAAAAGTGAGTTTGGATTGCAATACTTGTTGTTCAATCACATTCTCCATAGTTTTCTTGTCATTTTCGGCTTTGGTGATGTTTATTTTGGATTGTTGAATTTGTGCCGATTTACGCAAACCATCAAAAATAGGAATGCTCAAATTTAAGCCCCAATAAGTTCCTGGAAACCATGTATTTCCTAAATCACTAAAATTAGATCCGAATGTATTTCGTTGGGTTGCGGCAATGGCAACCAATGAAGGAGCATACCCATATTGATAACGTTTTTTATCTAATGTATTTAGTTTGATTGATTGGTTTAATAATTGATACTCGGTGCGTTTATTGTAATCTGCTTTGGATTCAACAGCAACTGTTTGAACTGATGTAAACATTTTTTGTAGATCATCCGTTAGCAATATGCTATCGTTAACATTCATTCCAAGTTGAAGTTTCAAAATCATACTTGCAATACGTTGTTGATCTGCTATTTTACTTCGTGTTACGTCAATTGTTGATTGCTGTAAAGTTATCCTATCAAAATCTGTTTTTTCTACCAATCCTGCTTTGTAAAGTTTCTCCATATCACCTTTTGCTTTGGTTAACGTTTCTAAATTGGTGGTAAGGAGTTTGACATTGGTTTGAAGTAGCAACACTGCGTAATAGGCTTTGCTTACGTTAACTTCCGTTTCAATATTTCCTCGGTTAACATTTATTTCAGCAAGTGCCACATATTCCTTAGCGGCTTTCACACCCATTAAAAAACCGCCATCAAATAATAGCTGCGATGCAGAGATGCTTCCGGTAGCCGAAAATTTTTGACCAAACTGAGCAGGAATAAAATCACTTAACTCATTGGCTCCTGGCATACCAAGTTGCACAAATGTTGGCTTTAAAAAGTTTGGTAAAACTTGAGTGGCAATGGTTGTATTATTGATAAAATTACCAGTGGCACTTACTTGGGGTAATCCACTTGATAAAATCTCTTTTACTTTTTTTTGAGCAGCTAATACGTCTAACTGATTATTTTTAAGGGCATAGTTGTTTTTCTTAGCAAACTCAACAGCTTGTTTTAACGAAAAACTTTGTATCGGCTTCTCTTGTGCAAAGAGTTGCACACTAAGCAAGGTGCAAACGAGTAAATAAATGGTTCGCTTCATATTTATTGTGGTTGGTTTAATAATTTGTCTAATTGTTTTAGGCCTTTTTCAGTAAGGATGCCATGAAGGTGATAACTCATCATTTCTCTGTGAACAACGTTAAAGTTGCGCTCTTCCTTATAATAATTCTCGGGGTTCACCATAAACTGAATCATGTGAACGTAATGCAATGCAATAATTTTTTCTTTTAACTCTTTGCGATACAAACTTTTACTTTTACCTTGTTGAAGATTGGTTAGTACTTGCTCGTATATAAATTCCTTCCTGTATTGTTCAACCTTATCCCACGCCTCTTTAAAGTATTTTTTTAACTCAAATAACACTGCCGGGTTAATGTATTTTTCTTCACTACTAAACTTGTTGCTTATAGCCAGTAAATAGGCAATCGGATCCTTTTCCGTAACATCCAATTCCAAACAAAAGGCCTTTTCCTCACTCAAGTGATTTTCTACAGCCTGATTAACCAAGTCGTTTTTATCTGTAAAGTATTGGTAAAGCGTTTTTTTTGAAATGCCTAGCTCTCTAGATATATCATCCATGGTAATACTTTTAAAGCCATAACGCAGAAATAGTGATTGGGCTCCTGTTAGTATTTTCAATTTTGATTCGTCCATTGTTCCTTTTTGAAATCGCGGTCAAAGGTAAGAACGTTTTTGATATTGGAAACTATTTTTGAATAAAAAGTTTCCAGTGTTTCTAAAGTGTCGGTAAGTGGATGGAATTTATCGGTGGATGTTGGTTATTGGGTTGATTAAGTTGAATAAGTAATTGAGTTGATTAAGTGATTAAGTTATTGGGTTAATTAAGCTGGTGGCAAGAATGAATGGCAAAGAAGTAAAATGTGCCCGAGTTTCAAGAAGAGGAAAGGTCAAGGCACAGTGGGATGGATTCAGTTGACTGGTTGATTAAGTTATTGGATTGATTGGGAAACTAAGTTGAAGGCAAGAATGGCAGAGTAGTCAAGGGTGCCCGAGCTCAACGAAGTGGAAAGGTCAAGGGCACAGTGGGATGGATTGCGTTCTCCGATATAGATTAAAGTAGATTCGAAAGTAATTTAGCCAACAGCTAATCACCAATAGCTAAAGATAAAGTTTGCCAAATTGAGCGTAAATGCGCTAATTGCGGTACCAAGTAATTACACAAAATGAAATATCAACAGCCTTATATAGTAGGAGTTACAGGCGGAAGTGCAAGTGGAAAAACCAGTTTCTTAAAAGAAATAGGCAATTTATTTGACAAATCACAAGTGTGTATCCTTTCACAGGACAATTATTATAAATCTGCAGCTATGCAAACTAAGGACCCCAATGGACACATTAATTACGACCTTCCAGATTGTTTAGATTTAGATGCCTTTCATGATGATATGGTTGAGTTAAAAAATGGAAACAATATTAAGAGACGAGAATATCGTTTTCAGCATGAAGATCAATTAGGCGATTGGCTTCATTTTGCATCGGCACCCATCATTATAATTGAGGGGTTATTTATTTTTTACAAGGAAGATATTTTAAAACAGTTTAACCTTAAAATTTTTGTAGAAGCACAAGAACACCTCCAGTTGGAAAGACGTTTAAAACGTGATACGTTTGAGCGAAATATTCCAGCAGATTTTGTGCAATACCAATGGATTAATCATGTAATGCCAGCATACAGGCAATACTTGGAGCCATATAAAGGCAAGGCCGATATTGTTATCAACAACAACGAGCATTTTCAAAATAGCTTAAAAGTAGTTGAAGATCACTTTAGGTGGATATTGAAAGATGGGAAGTAAAGCTATGCTACTCATTTTCAAATAATAAGATACAATGTGCAGATAGGTTGTAAAATGTGGTGCCAAAACCTATATTTGCTCGCTTTCGTATGATTTTAATCAGTAGCCTAATTCTTCGAAACAAATGAAAGATGCTCGGTTGAAAGCAGCATAACTTGAAGTAATAATTAAAAAACAGATAACAGAGACAAAATGAAAAGTAAAGGCGCAGTAAAGCTGTTTGCAATCGCACTAACTATTGTGTGTATTTTCCAGCTATCGTTTACGTGGGTTACCAACAAGGTAGAGAATGAAGCAAAGGAATTTGCTAACGGAGATCCAATCAAAGAAAGAGAATACCTAGACTCTATAGCCCGCTTGCCGGTTTATAATTTAGGTGTTGCCGAGTTCACTTATTTACAATGTAAAGAACGTGAATTAAATTTAGGTTTGGATTTGCAAGGTGGAATGAACGTAACGTTAGAAGTTTCCATTGGGGATTTGATTCGTTCGTTATCGAATGATAATCCTGATGCTACTTTTGGGAAAGCAATTGCAGCAACCAACGAAAAAATTAAAACCAGTACAAAAGATTATGTAACCTTATTTGGTGAGTCATACAAAGAATTAGATCCTAACGCAAAACTTGCAGCTATTTTCGCAAATGCCAGCAATAAAGATCAAATTAAAATAAGCTCCACAAATGAAGAAGTATTAGCGTATTTAAAAGGTGAGGCCGATCAAGCCATCGATCGATCGTTCCAAATCTTACGTGCTCGTATTGATAAGTTTGGCGTAACGCAACCTAATATTCAAAAGCTTGAAGGTAGTGGTCGTATTTTAGTTGAATTACCGGGTGTAGATAATCCAACACGTGTTCGTAAATTATTACAAGGAACTGCTAAGCTAGAGTTCTGGGAAACGTTTGATAACCCAGAAGCGTTCAAACATCTATCGTCTGCCAACGATATGCTTAAAAAGGTGTTGGCTAACGAAAAAAATGGGGTTTCAACAATAACAACTGATACAACAGCCACTGCCGATACTGCAACAGCAACAAGTGCACTTGCCGGATTGGGAACAAAAGCTACTACTGAAGTAAAAGCAGACTCTTCCAAAAGCGATACTGCTCAGAAAACAATTGAACAGTTTACCAAGGAAAATCCATTGTTTGTGTTGTTACGCCCTTATGCTGATGAACAAAATATGTTGATTGCAAAAGGATCAATGTGTGGAACAGCTTTAGTTAAAGATACTGCAAAAATTAACTCATACTTAAGTCTTCCGGAAGTGAGAGCAGCAATGCCTTCAAATATTCGTTTCCTTTGGGCTTACAAAGGATTTGGTGATAATGGCGAAGGTGTAATTTTACATGCAGTAAAAGCGTCTAAAGATGGAAAGGCATCATTAGAAGGTGATAAAATTACGGATGCACGCAGAGATATTTCGCAATCGGGACAAACAGAAGTGTCGATGAGCATGAATGCTGAAGGTGCAAACATTTGGAGAAAATTAACCAAAGCAAATGTTGGTCACAGTATTGCTATTGTACTGGATGATGTTGTGTATTCATCTCCAAACGTACAAAACGAAATTCCTAACGGACGTTCTTCTATCTCGGGTGGATTTACAAACGAAGAAGCAAGCGATTTAGCAAACATTTTAAAAGCGGGTAAATTACCTGCACCAAGTCGCATTGTTGAAGAAGCAGTTGTTGGTCCATCATTAGGTGCAGAAGCCATTTCAAGTGGACTGTTATCAATGGTTATTGCAACTGTTGTTATCCTAATTTTCATGGTTGTTTACTACAACAACTCAGGTTACATCGCTGATATCGCTGTATTAATAAACGTATTCTTTATTATGGGTGTGTTAGCTTCGCTAGGCGCAGCATTAACGTTACCTGGTATTGCCGGTATTGTGTTAACAATAGGTATGGCGGTTGATGCAAACGTTTTGATTAACGAGCGCGTGAAAGAAGAATTGCTCAACGCTCGCAGTTTAAAAAATGCAATTGCCGATGGATATGCGGCTGCAAGCTCGTCTATTATTGATGCCAACTTAACAACGTTAATCGCAGGTTTTGTGCTATACACGTTTGGAACCGGTCCTGTTCAAGGATTTGCCATTACCTTAATTATTGGTATACTTTCATCAATGTTTACAGCAGTATTATTAACCCGTGTAATTACAGAGTGGAGAATTGATAAACAACAAATCGTAAAATACTCAAGAGCGTTTTCTGAAAGAGCTTTCCAAGGCTCAACATACGACTGGGTTGGAAAACGTAAACGTTTCTACATTTTCTCTGGTTTAATTATTATAGGTGGACTAGTTTCTATGTTCACAAAAGGATTTACGTTAGGCGTTGATTTTAAAGGTGGTTGGACGTATGTTGTTCAGTTTGATAAAGATGAAACAGCTAGCGAAATCCGTGAAAAGCTAACTCCTGTGTTTGGTATGGCTCCCGAAGTTAAAACGTTTGGAAGTGGTAACAAATACAAAATCACTACTACCTACATGATTAACGATCAGAGTGAAGGAGCTGGCGATATGGTTGAAGCAAAATTGGCAGAAGGTTTAAAAACACTAGGCGGTAATTCAACTATTTTGAGTTCGGCTAAAGTAGGTCCAACCATTGCTAATGATATTTTAACAGCCTCGTATTGGGCTACTATTATTGCCCTAGTATGTATTGGATTGTATATTTTGGTTCGTTTCCGCAAATGGCAATATGCTCTTGGAGCGATCATTGCTTTGGCGCATGACGTATTAATGATGTTGAGTTTCTACTCTATTTTAGATGGTATCTTGCCATTTACAATGGAAGTTGATCAAACCTTTATTGCTGCTGTGTTAACCATCATAGGTTTCTCAATTAACGATACCGTGGTTGTGTTTGATCGTATTCGTGAGTTCTTAGGAACGCATCACCACGAAAGCAACAAGAAAATGGTTATCAATAATGCATTGAACAATACCTTAAACCGTACAATCATCACTTCATTAACAGTATTTTTGGTTACCTTAATTTTGTTCTTATTTGGTGGTGAAGTTATCAAAGGATTTACCTTCGCCTTATTGGTAGGTATCGTCTTTGGTACATACTCATCTATAGCTATTGCAACACCAATTGTAGTAGATTTTGATAAGAGCAACAATGAAGAGAAATCAATAGCATAACTGCTAATAAAATATTCTCACCAAACGCGCTTTGTGAAAACAAGGCGCGTTTTTTTATTAGCCGCTAATTGAGCTAATTAACAAATAAATTTGTGTTAATCTGTGGCAACAAAATGATTTAGGTATTGGGAATAATACTATTTTAATACCATTATTGTTTGAAGTATGCATATTGAATTACTCAGAGAACATTGTATGAGTTTAACCTCGGTAACAGAGGAGTTTCCGTTCGATAATGATACCCTCGTTTTTAAGGTTGCGGGTAAGATGTTTGCACTAACTTCATTGTCCAATCCAACGAGTGTGAATGTAAAGTGCGACCCAGAACTAAGTGAGGAGTTGAGAGTTAATTACAGTGCGGTAAAGCCGGGTTATCACATGAACAAAATACATTGGAATACAGTAACATTTAATGAAGATGTAACAGATGCACACTTATTACAAATGGTGAATGATTCTTATAATCTTGTTGTAAAAAGTTTACCTAAAAAAGTACGTGAATCGCTCTAAGGTTTTACCACTGTGTTATTGTGTATTAATGCCGAGTTGTATTGCTGGATAAATGCTTTAAGCGATTGCTCCATTAACTTCTTACGATCTAATTCTGTGCAGTTTTCCAATACATCTTTTTTATTCAGTTTCGTAAACTGTATTGTCTTTTCACCATCAAATTGCAATATGTATGGATGTTGAATAAACTGGTACATATTATTAATGTATTGTATCGCAAAACCACCTGAATCAACCGAAGATAATCCCATTGCCAAATAAGGTTTGTTATAACCAGCTTGTTTTAAAATTATGGGCATGATATCAATTTGCTGTGTGGTTTGATCAATATATCGTAGTGCGTGATTTTTCGGTTCAAATACCATTAACGGTATGCGATACATTCCTTCTTCAGTATTAAAATTTGGCAATTCGTTGGTTGAAGAATGATCCGCTGTAATGATAAAGATAGTACTATCATACCATGTGGTTTGTTTAGCCTCCTCGAAAAACTGTTGAAGCGCAAAATCAACATACCGGATTGTTTTATGGATAGGCAACGTGCCTTCTTGGAATTGCTGTTTAAGTGCTGTTGGAATATTGTATGGATGATGCGAAGAGAGTGTAAAAACTGTACTGAAAAATGGTTGTTCTTGCTCAGTTAGTTGATTTGCAACATAGCGCAAATACGGTTCATCATAAATACCCCAATTGCCGTCATTATCTGTAGGATTTGGGTATTCGTTTAATCCATAATATTTTCCTGCATGTGTGGCCGAAATAAAATTATCAAAACTCATCGTTCCATTTTTACCACCATGGTAAAAGGATGTTTCATAGCCTAAGTGTTGCAATAAACTTCCGGTACTTTCAAGCGTGTTCGATTGATAATAACTGTTCATATAGTCATTATTCATTAATGATGGCATAGAGGCCACTATTGCAGGAATCCCTTCAATGGATCGTTTGCCGTTTGCGTAGGCATTTTTGTAAATGGTGCTATATAAAGCCAATGAATCCAAGAAAGGAGTATATCCCTTGCCGTTGTTGTAAAAGCCTACGTATTCTTTTCCTAGGCTCTCAACGATTATTAATACAACATTTTTGTGCGTTGGCTTTATTGCCGAATCGTGATGATGAAAATTAATAAGTGCTGCCGCATCTTTCTTATCCATATAAAATTTTTCATCTACACCTGTTTGCTGCACGGTCATGATAAATTGAAAAGGTGTGTTTAGCGTTAACGCGGCTAATCCCGATTGAGTTAATCTGGCGGCATCAAGTGTATTTAACGGCTTAAGTCCAACAGTTCCCCTTGCCGCGCCAAACATCATACCAGCAACTAAAACCAATATAAAGAGTTCGATGAGTAGCGGTGTTTTTGCTCTAGGTTTTGATTGTTTATATGGAGGGTAATAACTTATCATTAACCAAATACATCCAATAAGTAACAATGCTAAATAGCAATAATCTTTGATGTATTGAATACTTTGGTCAGCTGCGTCTCGCTGCATTCCTAGCAATTCAACTCCACTGCGTTTTCCACTAAAAGGATAGTAACCAACATCAACAAAGTTTAAGAATAATGCGATGCTGTTTGTAAGGATAAAAAGCCATTTAAGCCCACGTTGAAATGCGGTATTCTCACGAAACGGCAGTGGCATGATTTGAAGAAGTATGAATAATCCGTTGGTATATACAATGGCTGTGGTATCAAAACGCAAACCCATTACAAAAGAATACAGAATTTCGTTTGGGCTGAATGCGTTGAATGAAGCAAAGTTGGCAATGAAAAAAGTGAGCCGACAGAAGGTGTAGAGTATGTATACCCATGCGAGTCGTTTTGCCAGTATATGTAGGTTAGTCCAATTCACTTTGTTGGCACGAATATACTATTTGTAAATACATCATGGAATTTTGAAACCTATTTGTTTATTTGCCTCCGATGAACATACAACAAAACGTATCTTTAAAATCCCTCAACACATTTGGCATTGAAGCCAAGGCGAAGGAGTTTGTTGAAATAAAGTCGAAAGAGGAATTAGTTGTTCTCTGCACCAATTTTAATTTAAAGGATAGAAATGTGCTTGTTTTGGGTGGAGGCAGCAATATGTTGCTTACGCAAGATGTGGATGGAATGGTTATTAAAGTTTCCCTGAAAGGAATTTCGGTAATTGCCGAAAACGATGATCATTTATGGGTAAAGGCTATGGCAGGTGAGGTTTGGCATGATTTAGTAATGTGGTCGGTTCGCAATGGTTATGGTGGTTTGGAAAACCTATCGCTTATCCCCGGCTGTGTTGGAGCATCTCCCATGCAAAATATTGGAGCCTACGGGGTAGAAATTAAACATACGTTTGATTCACTCGAAGCTATCGAGTTAGACGGGGGAACTATAAAAACTTTTAGCCATGCCGAATGTAAATTTGGTTACCGTGAGAGTGTATTTAAGCAAGAAGCAAAAGGCAAATACATCATTCTTTCAGTAACCTTCAAACTAAGTAAGCAACCAAACTTTAATACTACATACGGAGCCATTCAACAAACGTTACAAAAGAATGGTGTTGTTGAACCGTCAGTTAAAGCGATCAGTGATGCAGTGATTGAAATTCGTTCGTCAAAATTGCCTAATCCTAAAGTGTTGGGTAATGCAGGAAGTTTTTTTAAAAACCCAGAAATTCCAAATGTTCAGTTTGCGTCTTTAAAACAACAGTTTCCTGATATTGTGGGTTATCCTGCATCCGAAGGTTACACCAAAGTTGCGGCAGGTTGGATGATTGAGCAATGTGGGTGGAAGGGTAAAGTTGTTGGGCATGTTGGCTCTCATAAAGATCAGGCGCTGGTATTGGTAAATTACGGAGGTGCTACTGGCAAGGAAATTTGGCAGCTGGCAATGGATATTCAGCAAAGTGTGCATGAAAAGTTTGGAGTAACCATTACGCCCGAGGTAAATGTTATTTAAACTACTCATCTCTAAAACTCTCGTTTTCTTACCTCAGGAATAACCCTTATTTTCGCAGCTTATAATTGCCTCAATAGAGGTATTCCCATCATGCGAAAAAGTAAGTTTAAACAATACGTATTAACAAATATTCCTATTACCAATGCTGGTAGCGAAGGTAAAAGCATAGCCCGGCAAGATGAAAAGGTGGTGCTTGTTGATTACGCTGTGCCGGGCGATATTGTTGATTTACGTGTTATCTCATCCAGAAAAAAAGTGAATTTTGGAAAGGTTGAGAAAATCATCACCTCATCTCCCGATAGGGTGGAGCCCTTTTGTTCGCACTTTGGAATTTGCGGAGGGTGTAAATGGCAACAAATGAGTTATACGGCTCAGCTGCGCTATAAAAATCAGCAGGTATTGGATGCATTCGAACGTATTGGTAAGTTTCCTTTCCTGCCTTTTTTGCCCATATTGGGCTCAGCTAAAACACAAGGTTACCGTAATAAACTCGAGTATTCTTTCACAGATCGGAAATGGTTAACAGAGGTTTCGGATAAGGAGCAAATGACCGAATCGGAGCACAAAGGACTTGGATTTCACGTGCCGGGAAGGTTTGATAAAGTGCTCGATATTGAGCATTGTTACCACCAACCCGATCCATCAAATCAAATTAGGCTGGCTGTCCGCGATTTTGCCATCAAGGCCGGACATACTTTTCACAACGCCCATTCGCAAGATGGATTTATGCGTAATATTATCATACGAAACGCATCAACAGGCGAGTGGATGGTGGTGGTGGTATTTAAGGAGAACGACCAAGAAAAAATTCAACCGCTGATGTTACACTTGCAGCAACAATTTCCGCAAATCACTTCGCTCCTATATGTTATTAATGGTAAAATGAATGACACTATTCATGATTTGCCTGTGCATGTTTTTGCGGGTAAAGATCATTTGGTTGAGCGTTTGGGGAACACCCAATTTCATATTGGTGCTAAATCTTTTTTTCAAACCAACACCGATCAAACCATCAATCTGTATAACGTTGCCCGGGATTTTGCAGGATTAACCGGCTCAGAAAATGTGTATGATTTATACACAGGTGTGGGCACCATTGCCTTGTATGTTGCCGAGAAAGCAAAGCAAGTTGTAGGAATTGAATATGTGGAGCAAGCCATTGTGGATGCTAAACACAATGCCAATCTGAATCAAAATACGAATACGCATTTTTATGCTGGCGATATGAAGGATATGCTGAATGATGAATTGATTGCCAAACATGGAAAGCCGGATGTGGTGATTACAGATCCGCCACGTGCCGGAATGGATGAAAAGGTGATTCAAAAATTGATGGAAGTTGCTCCACAAAAAATTGTGTATGTAAGCTGTAATCCTGCCACACAAGCACGCGATATTGCTTTGATGCAAGAATTGTATGAAGTAACCAAAGTACAACCGGTTGATATGTTCCCACATACGCACCATGTTGAAAATGTGGCGTTACTCGAACTCCGTGTATCAAGTTAAATGGTATTTGGGGTTTAAATTTATTCTGTGTTAATCGGTGGCAAGAAAAATAAACAAAGTCGAACGCTCAACACAATTGTTCAACATCACGAAAAAATAGAAAGATGACAGAAGAAGATTTTAATAAATTAATAGAAGAGTTGAAAGTAGACCTTAAAATCTACGATGAAATGATTAAGGACGTTTCGTTGGATATGATTGCTGAAGGTTTCACCCAGTACCCTGTTTTTATCGCCACGGAGCATGAAGTAAAACTGGGAGAATTGATTTTGGAAAAAAATGATCACGCTGCCACGTATAGTATTTATGCAACCACTTTGGAAGAGATGGTTGACAAACAATTGGTGTTGGAAAGTAAAAAAGCGGAATTTATTCGCACCTACAAAGATCCCAAAAAGTTTATGTGCATCATGCTACTCACAGCCACCGTTGCGAGCTTTGTTTTTGTGCCGTATAAAAGCTAACTCGCAATTCCTAAGTTATGAAATCATACCCAAAAGTAGCAGTAGTTATTATTCATTGGAACCGTAAAAATTTGCTTGAGCAGTTTTTACCTTCGGTGTGTGCTTCAACTTATCCTAATCTCGAAATTGTTGTAGCCGATAATAACTCTACAGATGATTCAGTAGCTTTTGTAAAAACTCATTTTCCCAATGTTACAATTGTACAAAACGATGATAACTACGGGTATGCAGGTGGTTACAATCATGCACTCAAACATGTGAATGCCGATTATTATGTATTGTTGAACAACGATATTGAAGTGCCTCAACATTGGATTGAACCTGTTATTGAGGCAATGGAACGCGAACCATCGGTGGGGGCATGCCAACCCAAAATGTTGGATTATAAAAACAAAAGTAGTTTTGAATATGCAGGTGCTTGTGGCGGATACATGGATAGATTGGGATATGTGTTTTGCCGCGGTAGGTTATTTGAAAAACTAGAAGAAGATAGAGGGCAATATGATACTGAGGCTGAAATATTTTGGGCAACCGGGGCATGTTTGTTTGTAAGAAGTAACGTGTTTCATGCAGCAGGAGGATTTGACGAGCACTTTTTTGCGCACATGGAAGAAGTAGATTTATGCTGGCGAATTCAATTGCTGGGCTACAAATTAAAAGTGATTCCAACTTCTTTTGTTTACCATGTTGGAGGAGGAACACTCAATAAAATGAGTTCTCAAAAAACGTATCTCAACTTTCGGAACAACCTCATTATGCTCACCAAAAATTTACCATGGCCAACATTATTATGGTTAATTCCGGTAAGGTCTACACTTGATTTATTAAGTTCTATATTCTTTTTGATAAACGGATTTCCTTCACACAGTGCAGCTGTTCACCGTGCTCATGCCGATTACTTTTTTAAGTTTCGTAAATGGTGGAAACTGCGAAAACAAGTCCAACCAATATTTAAAAACGAAAACTTCTATGGTGTTTACAACGGAAGTGTAGTTGCCGAACATTTCATCGGAAAGAAACAATATTTCAGTGATCTGAAAAAGCAAGAATAAAAAATCCCGTGACAATGTATCACAGGATTTTTAATAATTAAGTTATTAGTTTGCTAATAACTTATAACAACTGTTTTGTTTACGTTTCGAATATTGATCCAATTTACTTTTAAACCGTAAGGACAAGTTCCAATAACCACATTACCATTCGCATCTACACCATATGTTACAGTTATCTCGCGAGCTAGTTTCTTGTGAACTTTTTGTCCTGAAACAGGCTTACCCAGACATATACTATTAAATATAATTGGTTGCGCTAGCTGTGTGTAAAAATCATTTCCGTTTCTGTTTGTTCCCCAAACAGCAATATTCGTGTACCCCGAAATTGTTGTGTCTCCAGATATGGTGATATCATAGTTTCCATTATTATAATTAACTATCCGTTTACGTGCTATTTGCCAATTTCTAGATGCTGCATTATCAAAAAATAGTTGCATTTCGCCCCTGATGGTATGCATTACCGAGGCATCTACAAATGCTCTCCCACCGGTTACATTGGTTAGCAAATGAAATCCATTTAAGGTAATTGATTTTGATGTTTGTATGTTTGTGATGCGTAAATTGCTATATGTAACGCGAACTTTAGCGCCTGCTTCTCCCCAATTATTCCCTGTTACCAGTTGTATTTTTACTTCGCCCACACGCATTCTTTTCCCATCACCACTTAATCCATTGTAGGTAATAAAAACAGCTTTAATTAAAGGGCTGTCAACAATCGTTGCTCCTGCAATGGTTCGGGTTTTGCCAAACGTTGAGCCGCTGATGGCAATGTTTACCTCATCCAACGAGTTTTCTGATTCGTTGAGGAAAAGTGATTCATCCGACACTTGTTGCGTTTGGATGGTTGTATCATCATCGTTTTCGTCTATATCTTTCTTTTTGCAAGACGAAACAGTGATACTTAAAGCGGCAATGCCAATAATTACATAAGTGAATAGCTGTTTCATTATTTTATGATTTGGTATTTTGATGTAATGTATGGCAAAAGGTTTATTCTAGGTTAATTTTTTAATGTTGCTTAAGATTATTAAACAAGCATCTTCAATTTGCTGCTCAGTGATAATAAGGGGAGGAGCTATGCGTAAACGATTGGTGGCAAACAAAAACCAATCGGTTATCAACCCATCGGCTATACACGCATCAATCAAGGTTTTGGTGAATTCAAAACTTTCAAATTCTAATGATAACATCAGTCCTTTGCCTTCAATGCTTTTAATAGCATGATGCACCAACAGTTTACGGAATAGGGCTTCCTTTTGTGCAATCTCTTGTATCCAATTATGCGAAAGCAATTCCTGAATTCCTGCATGCGCTGCAGCAGCTATTACCGGATGTCCCCCAAAAGTAGTGATATGTCCAAGCATTGGATTTTCAGCTAATGTCATCATCATTTCATGTTTGGCTACAAATGCGCCAATGGGCATTCCAGCTCCCAAAGCTTTTCCTAGCAATAAAATATCTGGTACTACACCGCTATGTTCAAAAGCAAACATTTTGCCAGTACGGCCCATGCCTGTTTGTATTTCGTCAAAAATGAGCAACACACAATGATCATCACATTGTTTTCTGATCGCTTTCAAAAAGGCTTCATCCGTTGGAATATAACCGGCCTCACCCCGAACCACTTCAATCAAAACACAGGCTGTTTTGTCGGTTATGTTTTTAAGTTCATCATGGTTTCCGTTGGTTAAAAATCGGATATCAGGCAATAATGGGCGGAAGGTGTTTTTGTAATATTCTTCACTATTCAAACTGAGTGCTGCATGACTGCTTCCATGATATGCATGTTTAAAGGCAACAATCTCACTTCTTCCGGTAACACGTTTTGCCAATTTTAAGGCACCATCCGTGGCTTCGGACCCTGAGTTTACAAGGTATACACAGTTAAGCCACTCTGGTAAAAGCGAAGTAAGAAGTTTGGCAAGTTGCACCTGTGGCGCTTGCACGTATTCACCATACACCATTAAGTGCATGTATTTATCTACTTGCTCTTTAATGGCATTGTTCACGGTTTGGTTAGCATGGCCCAAACTACTCACGCTAATTCCCGATATGAGGTCAATATACTTTTTGCCTAACGTATCAATCAGGTAAATACCTTCGGCCTTCTCAAATTCGAGTAACAACGGAAAACGTGTAGTCTGAGCCTGGTGGTGAAGGAATAATTGGCGGTTGCTAATGTGCATGCTACAAATATGCGTAAATATTTTTTTAAAGGTTGTTTAGATGCACACTTGTAACAAACAACTTATATCTAGTATTGCATAGAACTGCTTATTTACTCAACAATAAATTTATTAAACACTGTTTGTACCAATCCAAAATTTGTATAGCAGGAAAGCCACTACCTGTTTCTGACCCAGTTTTTTCTTTTGTTCCTTTGATGGCTTTCCTAATATCAGCAATGCTTAGTGAGGTATTTCCATCTTCTATCTCAACCAATCGTTTTTCTACTTTAACGCCTTTTAATCGTAGTTTTTCCGACTTCTTCCACACTTTCTTACCATCTCTATTTACAACTACAACAGTTATTTCTATTACAGGAGTGTAGCTGCTACCCATTGATCCACCTGAGTAAATTCTGGCATTAATAGTTATTGCTTCGTCATAGTTAAATTTAGTAAAAGCGGCTTTTTCGGTAATGGTTTCCATCATCCACAAGGAACCATTCATTTCATCGGGAACTGCAGAAGAACGGTTAAGGTTTACAGGATTCATCTCATTGCTAAAGAAGTCTTTTAGCGCATTTTCGGTATACTTTACTATTTCATCTGATGTTCGAGTTGTATCGTTTAATCGAGCAGAGTTGGATCCTATGAAGTAAAGTTCACTTGGACCGGAGTTGTCCATACTCCCAACAGAAGCCATACGGTCTTTTCCGTCAAATGAAAAATTGATAATTCCGATTTTCTTTTAAGCAAATGTAGCAGAGCACATACCCAGTATGCCCAATGCCAGAGTAAAAAGTTTTAGTTTCATGGTTTTGTAAATGTAAATAACTGCATTGAAAATAGTGTGCCTCAACAGACTGATATCGTTCTGATTTCATTTTAATTAAACAAAAATATACGTATGCTGTTGAATTTCAATAGTTGATGTTTTGTATTGTTTGAGGGGGGGGCATAAAAAAACCACTCCGAATACGAAGTGGTTTTTTGAAAAATGCAGACTAACCAATTACCACCCCAAAATCCATGCAAACATTAAAGGGGCAACAATTGTGGCATCACTTTCTACAATAAATTTAGGTGTATGAATGTCTAACTTTCCCCATGTAATTTTTTCATTGGGAACAGCTCCTGAGTATGAACCATAGGATGTAGTTGAATCACTAATTTGGCAGAAATAACTCCAGAACGGAATGTTTTCCATTTCCATATCTTGGTATAGCATCGGTACCACACAAATAGGAAAATCGCCTGCAATGCCACCACCAATTTGGAAGAATCCTAAACCTTTTCCTTCGCTGTTTTTTACATACCAATTGGCCAACCAAGCCATATACTCAATACCACTTTTCATTGTGGAAGCTTTGATTTCGTTTTTGATAACGTATGAAGCAAAGATGTTACCCATGGTTGAATCTTCCCAACCAGGCACCACAATAGGTAAATTTCGTTCGGCAGCTGCAAGCATCCAAGAGTTCTTAGGGTCAATTTCGTAGTACTGTTCTAACTCTCCACTATTCAAAATTTTGTACATGTACTCATGCGGAAAAAAACGCTCGCCTGCTGTATCGGCATCTTTCCAAATTTTATGAATATGTTTTTGCAACCTGCGGAAAGCTTCTTCCTCAGGAATACACGTATCGGTTACACGGTTGTAATGGTTTTCTAGTAAATCCCACTCATCTTGTGGAGATAAATCACGGTAATTAGGCACCCTTTTATAATGAGAGTGTGCTACCAAATTCATAATATCTTCTTCTAAGTTAGCTCCGGTACAGCTAATAATATCTACTTTCCCTTGGCGAATCATTTCGGACAATGATTTTCCCAATTCGGCAGTGCTCATCGCACCTGCAAGGGTTACCATCATTTTGCCGCCTTCGGTAAGGTGGGTTTCATATCCTTTTGCAGCATCTACGAGTGCAGCTGCGTTAAAGTGTTTATAGTGCGTTTCAATAAACTGAGAAATAGGTCCTTTAATCATTTTCGTAATTATTTGCGGCAAATATAAGCCCCCTAGGTTAATAAAAAACCAAAGGTTTAGCTAATTTGAAGTTGAACAACTGAGGCTAATCCAGAGCATTTAGCCTATAGTCTTTATCGGTTCGTACCGTGTTTGTCTTTTAATTTGTGCAGCAACGCCATTTTAAACTCTTGTTCTAAGGTAATAAGTTTGGCTACTTTGGCGGGTGATAATACTTTTTTAAATTCTACGATATACTTTCTGGTTAAGTATAGGTCCTGCTGTTTAAAAGAGATTAAATCAGCAGTAAACTTTTTCCGATTCAGCATCTGTAGGTTGTATTTTATCTTTAAAAGCTCGAACTCTTTCTTTTTCGGCTTGTTTCATTTTTCTGAGTTGATCACTAAACTCGTTGTACACAGGCCAAAAAACAGTTGCATCTTTGGGTGAAAGGTTTAATCTTTCAGTGATGAAAGCGATTTTATACGATTCAATTTTGTCGTTTTTTGCTGGATGCTCTTCTTGCGCTATTGCAAAAAAGACAGTTCTTAACAAGCAAGATGTTAGGATAAGTATTTTTTCATAATTCTTCTATTATCGATTGTTCATCGATGTTATTAATCAAGTAATGGTCTTCACTATTAAGTTGTGTGCTCTTCACTACAAATGATATATCAGTGATATTAATATCGTTCGAATTTTCTTCTAAGTACAAGATGATATCATCATCCGACATGCTTTGTAAATTTGATTGACTGCTATTTTTTGTAAGGTATAAAGCAGCAGAGATTAGAATAATTGCAGCAGCAGCATATTTTATAATTGAAAGCTTATACTATAAACGAATGGTATTTTTTTGTGACTGGTTTGAGCTAAAATTGCTGCGTGGGAGGTCTCAAAATAACCTTCAGGAACACTGTAGAATTTTTCTTTTGGTGTTTGTGATGTTTGTTGCAACACATGGGTTCTCATGTTTTCAAAATAGCTTTGAGGTACAGTGAAACCGCCTTCAGTTTTGATGGCCTTTAGTTTACTGTGGTTAATATGGTCGTTTTCGGTAAGCATTTATTTTTGGATGAATGATATGCGTAATGGTTTAACTTTTCTCGAAAAAGGATTCAATTTTTTTAACAGCATAATGATACGAAGCCTTTAGCCCACCAACTGATGTTTCGAGCACTTCACTCATATCTTCATATTTTCAAAATACTTTAAGTTAAAAACAGTGCGTTGTTTGGTAGGTAATGATAAAATGGCTGTTTGTAATTTAAGTTCCAAAGCATTTCCATCAAAATAGTGAGCGCTTTCCAGTGTGTTAAGTAAATCTAAATCGTTGCTTTCTATCGGAATGTTTTTATTTGCTTTTTTCTTGCTTAAAAAATGTAAAGCTTCATTGGTAGCAACACGGTACAACTAGGTGTACAATTTAGATTCTCCAAGGTAATGTTCCAACTGAGTCCACACTTTTATGAATGTATTTTGCGTTACATCATCTGCATCATCATGATCAATTACAATTCTACGCACATGCCAAAACACACGTTTCTGGTATTTATCCAGTAAACATTCAAAGGCTTTGTTTTTGGTTTCGGCCAATCCAAATGCCACCAAAAGTTCTTTGTCTTCGCTTTTGCTGCTTAGCATATTTTGTTGTTCAACTGTTGTAAGATATGAAATGCGGCATTTGGTTTAAAAATAATGTTTCACAAAAGTTAAAATAGTTTGGCTTAAGCAGGTATTGCTTGTATTTTCACAGCAAAATTTTGGAGATGGAAATTGTATTTTTATTGATAGGTTTAGTTGTTGGCGCACTGGTTGGATTTTTGTTAAAAAAGGGACAACAAACAGGGGTTATTGATAACGAAGAAATGGTTTTGCTGCGCAAACAATTGATGGAAACATCCAATGAAATGAGTGCCGTAACTCGTTCAAATCAAATGTTGCAAAGTGATAAAAATGACTTGTCGGCTAAGTTAAACGACTCGCATGCGCATGTACTTAAATTGAATAACGAACTTACAGCGGCAATGAGTGCCGAAAAAAATATAGAACAACGTTTAGCCGAGCAAAAAGGTGAAATGGAGCAGTTAAACCAGCGGTTTAAAGTTGAGTTTGAAAATCTAGCAGCAAAAATTTTAGAAGAGAAATCACAAAAATTTACGGAGCAAAACAAGCAGTCTTTGGATACTATTCTAAATCCATTAAAGGAAAAAATCAAGGATTTTGAAGATAAGGTTCAAAAGGTATATGATACCGAGGCAGCAGAGCGTAACATGCTTAAGGGAGAAATCAAACAACTCATGTCGCTCAACCAATTGATGCACCAAGATGCGCAAAACTTAACCAAAGCCTTAAAAGGTGATGCTAAAATGCAAGGTAACTGGGGCGAATTTATTTTAGAGAGTATTTTGGAAAAATCTGGGTTGGTTAAAGATCGCGAATACATTGCACAGGCAAGTATATCTACTGAAGATGGAAAACGTTTTCAGCCTGATATTTTGATCAACCTACCAGATGGTAAATGTTTGGTTATTGATTCAAAAGTTTCGTTGGTTGCTTACGAACGTTATGTATCAGCTGATGATGAAATGGTAAAAGCGCTTTCATTAAAGGAGCATTTGCAATCCGTTCGTTCACATATCAAAGGGCTAAGTGATAAAAACTACCAAAATTTATATGGGGCTAAAAGCTTAGACTTTGTTCTACTATTCGTGCCTATTGAGTCGGCTTTTGCTTTATCTGTGCAAAATGATGCACAGTTGTTTAATGATGCTTTTGAGCGAAATATTGTTATTGTAAGTCCTTCTACTTTACTAGCCACACTTAGAACCGTTGCGAATATTTGGCGACAAGAAAATCAGAATAAAAATGCCATAGATATTGCCAATAAAGCGGGCGATATGTATGATAAATTTGTTGGTTTTGTTGATGATTTAATCGGATTGGGAAATAAAATGCGCGACTCGCAAAAAGCCTATGAAGCTGCCATGAACAAGTTACACCAAGGTACAGGGAATTTAGTTAAACGTTCCGAAGACTTGAAGAAACTTGGAGCAAAGGCTACCAAAGCCATTCCACAAACATTAATTGACCGCTCCGAACTTGAGTGATATTTGTCATTAAACTTTTAGGCACACATTTTGTCTATTCTTTCATATAACCAAGATATTTGTACCGTGAAAAAAATCATCCTATTCTTATTCTCTTTCATCTTAGTATCTGCTCACGGGCAAACTCCTAAGCCAATAGACAAAAGTGCTGACAAGTTGCTTAACACCATTAGCAAACGGTATAAAAATTTTAAAACAATGAAAGCCGACTTTGTTTACGGTATTGAAAGCAAAGCCGATAAAATTGTAGAAAAGCAAAAAGGCACGTTGTTGGTTAAAGGCAATAAATTCAAATTAGATATTGCAGGGCAGCTTATTATTTGCAACAATCAAACTTTGTGGACCTACAGCAAAGAAGTAAACGAAGTGCAGGTAAATAAGTATAATCCGAAAGAAAATGCTATTAGGTTAGATGATATTTTTACTATGTACGGTAAAGGGTTTTTGTATAAGATAGCTGAGGAGTTAAGAGAGGGTAACAAGGAGATTGCTATTGTCGAACTTACCCCCAAAGACAAGAAAAAGAACTATCATAAAATCAAACTAACCATTGATAAAACCAATCAAACCATTTTAAAATCTGTTGTGTATGATAAGAATGGAACGGTTCATACCTATACCATAACCAACCAATTTCCTAATGTTAAATTAGAGGATAAAACTTTTGAGTTTGATGCTGCAAAATACCCCAAAGTAGAAGTTATTGACCTGCGTTAATTGTTCCTGTTACGCTATAAGTAACTTCATTTCCCAGTTTTGCTTGTTGTGATCCGTTAATTGTGAATAAGCTATCAGCATAATAAATCATATTTTTGGTTGCTGAATACAATGTATTTTGCTCAGTAAAAATTGCTTTCAATTCAAACAACATGCTGTCGGGTTTGGTTGCTGTTACTGACAATTCTTTTAAATCTGTTTTGCTGTCTGTGGCTATGTATTTAACCGAAATATAATGCTCGTCATCTCGCTCTAATTTGATGTTAAATCTTCCTTTATAAGTATTTTTACGTAAGTCGATTTCGGTAAAAGGGCGCAGTTCTGTTTCCCAGTCTACATCCTTTACATTTTGAATGGCAACACTATCACCAAACACCAATGTTTTATTTAATATTTTGTGTTCGGTATTAAGCTGTTTGATGGCCTTTTCAAACAACAGCTTTGTATCCATGTATGGAACAATGGCATTTTTGCTTGATGGTGTGCATGAAACGATTACCCCAATACATAAAACGATTACCCAATTTTTTTTCATCCTATCAATAAATTTTCACCATTCATTTCTTTTGGTTGTTCAATGTTGAGCAACGCTAAAATTGTTGGAGCAAGGTCGGCTAAACGACCATCTTTAATTTTAGATGTAACTTCCGGTTGTACCAAAATAAGCGGCACTTTGTTGGTGGTATGAGCTGTGTTAGGTGTTCCATCTTCTTCGTTAATCATGTATTCCCCATTACCATGATCGGCAGTAATCAATAACGAATACCCTTTTGCCAACGCTGCCGGAACAATTCGTCCAACACAACTATCTACTGTTTCAACAGCTTTTATTTCGGCACTCACAACACCTGTATGTCCAACCATATCCGGATTTGCAAAGTTTACGCAAATAAAGTCGGCTTCAGCTTTTGCAATTTCATCAAGGGTAAATCCGCAAACTTGCTCGGCACTCATTTCTGGCATTAAATCATACGTAGCAACTTTGGGTGATGGCGCCATGTAACGGGTTTCACCATCAAAAGGAGTTTCTCGTCCGCCCGAGAAAAAGAATGTTACATGAGGGTATTTTTCAGTTTCGGCAATACGCACCTGTTTTTTATTATTTTTTGCTAACACTTCACCTAGGGTCATATTCAACTCTAAATCCGGAAATACTACAGATACATTTTTAAATGTTTTATCGTAATCAGTTAAAGTTATATACTGAACATTTAATTTGTGCATGTTAAACTCATGGAAATTTTCTTGCGTAAGTACCTGCGTAATTTCACGCCCGCGATCAGTTCTAAAATTAAAACATATCACAACATCCCCTTCGTTAATTGTTGCCAATGGCTTGTTTGTTTGATCTACACCAATAATCGGTTTGATAAATTCATCCGTTTCCTTTGCTGCATAACGTTGTTGAAGCGTATAAAGAATATCACCACTTTTTTCACCTTCAGCATTTACCATTGCATCATACGCCAGCTTAACCCGTTCCCAACGTTTATCTCTATCCATGGCATAATAGCGCCCTGTTACACTCGCAAGTTTGCCACCTGTTTGTTGCAGGGTATTTATCACATCTTGTAAATAATGCAAACCACCTTTCGGATCTGTATCCCTGCCATCTGTAAATGCGTGGATATAGAAATTGTCCATGTGTTGTTCGCTCATCATTCGACAAAGGCCTTTCAAATGTTCAATTGATGAGTGTACTCCTCCATCACTTACCAACCCAATTAAATGTATTTTTTTATTGTTGGTTTTGGCGTATGAAATAGCATCTACCAGAGTTGTATTGCTAAAAATTGTTTTTTCGCGAAAGGCTTTATTAATCAGTACTAATTGCTGATAAACAACTCTTCCGGCACCAATATTCATGTGTCCAACTTCAGAGTTTCCCATTTGTCCTGCAGGTAATCCCACATCTTCTCCCGAAGTTTTAAGTTCAGCGGTTGGATACTGTTTAATTAATGAATCAAAAACAGGCTTATTGGCAATGCCAATTGCATTTCCATCGTATTGTCTACCGTTTCCCCAGCCATCTAAAATTAACAATATTGTTCTTTTACTCATATGGCAAATGTAGTGATAACTGCGTGAAAAACTTTTTTGCATTTTAGGGTTACGTAAACAAGTATTTTATTAATTTGCACAATGGCATGGTTTTGGTCAATTGAAAGTACTTTGCTAAGAAGCTGCATGATGAGAAAACACGTTTTACAAACAATATTTGCTTTCCTAATTTCTTTTGTGGCATACGCTGATGGTTTTGATGATGTTGTAGCTGCTATTAAAAACTCAAATGCCAAAGAAGTTGCAACTCATTTTAATGCTACTGTGGAGCTCACTGTGCTTAACAGCGAAGGAGTATACAGCAAGCAACAAGCCGAAATAATTTTAAAGAATTTTTTAGCAGCTAATCCTCCTAAAAATATTACTATACAGCACAAAGGATCATCAGCTCAAGGCTCTAAATATGCCATTGCCGTGTATGAATGTCAGCAAGGTAAATATAGGGCTTATATTTTTATGAAAGACTCGGGAGCGGGTATGCTTATTCACGAGTTGCGTTTCGAAAAAGAATAAATACATGAACGAATTATTGAATCATCCGCTGGTTATAAAGCTGATAGAAATGTCATTTTCTGAGGATATTGGTAGTGGCGACCATACCTCACTTGCAACCATTAACAAGGACGCAACAGGAAAATCGATTATTGTAGCCAAAGAAGAAGGAATACTTGCTGGGGTATTGTTGGGCGAGTACATTTTTAAAAAGGTGGATAGCCAACTTACAGTAAAATTGCTGAAACAAGATGGTGATGCTGTAAAAGCTGGTGATGTGGTGATGGAAATAGAAGGGAGCACCATTAGCATGTTAACTGCCGAACGAACCGTATTAAATTTTGTGCAGCGATTGAGCGGTGTTTCCACCCAAACCAATCGTTATGTTAAGGTATTGCACGGATTGCATACACAGATTTTGGATACACGTAAAACAACCCCAGGTATGCGCTTATTGGAAAAATGGGCCGTTAAAAATGGAGGAGGAGCCAATCATCGTATTGGTTTGTATGATATGATTTTGATTAAAGACAATCATATTGATTTTGCAGGTGGAATTGCTCAGGCTTTAAGCCGTACCAAGCATTATTTGCAGGAAAACAACCTTAACTTAAAAATAGAGATTGAAACACGGAGTTTTAATGAAGTAAATGAGGTGCTTAGTATTGGTGGGGTGAATCGCATTATGTTGGATAATTTCTCAGTACCCATGTTGCATGAGGCAGTTAAGATGATTGATGGACGATTTGAAACGGAAGCTTCGGGTGGGATAACATTGGAAACACTTAGGGGTTATGCCGAAACGGGTGTTGATTTTATTTCATCGGGCGCATTAACGCACTCGGTTAAAAGTTTGGATTTAAGTATGAGAGCAGTGTAAAATAGTGTTGACTAATACGCAAAAAAAAAGCTCTGGTTTATCAGAGCTTTTTTTATGCGTATTAGTGAATTCTTATTTCTTTTTTCTCGGATCTCCAACACGGTCCATTACACAACGGAAACCAATAGTTGCAGTCGATAATTCTTCATCCAAATACCTGCGTGTTCCCGGGTGTAACCAGTATGCGCGGTCTCTCCAAGAACCACCTTTATATACACGTGCTTTGTTATCAATTAGCGATGAAACGCTGTATTCGTATTGTTGATCAAGTTCAGCATATGTTAACTCATCTTTATAGCCAATATTGTTCGCTTTTTTGTAGTTTCTGCGTTTGATGTTTTCTTCTTCTTTTACCTCACGGTAAGGAATTCTTCCTAAACTATCTTTTTCAGAAACAATACCATCAGCATCGGTAACTTTGGTTTTGTAAACATTACCCCTAAAAGGATTTACGTCTGTCATATCTTCGGAAGATAACGGGCGGTAAACATCCATTGTCCATTCACTTACATTACCTGCCATGTGATACAATCCAAAATCATTTGGAAGCATATCTTTAGGTTTTACGAATGTTGTGTAAAAAGCTCCATCATTTAATTTACCTGCTACACCAGCAACGTCACCTCTACCACGCTGATAGTTGGCATACATTAAACCACGATTTTTCTCGGTGTCGTTTCTTCGTAAGGTTAAACCATCCCAAGGATAAATCCTTCTAACGTCAATATTTTCGTTGTATGAAGGGGAGTAGTATCCGTATGCTGCATATTCCCACTCAGTTTCGGTTGGCAAACGGTACTCTGGTAATAAAATACCATCTTCCATTTTTACATTGCGTTTACTTCCGTTTGGTGCATAATCTTTCAATTGTTTTTTGATGGTTGGAGTATACAATCCCAATAAATAAGCTTCGGTATTAAAGTTGTTATCGTCAACTGTTTTGGTAACATCCATATCGATAAAGCCTTCGCGTGCTAAAATCATTTCGTTTACACGATCAGTGCGCCATTCAGCGTATGCTTTAGCTTGTAACCAACTCACACCAACAACAGGGTAATCTCTGTAGGCAGGATGACGTAGGTAATACAATACGTATGGTTCGTTGTATGATAATTTATCTCTCCATACCAATGTATCTGGCAATGCAGCAGTGTAAATGATAGGATTGCTCACATATACACGAGATAACCAATACAGGTATTCAGTGTAATGGAAGTTTGAAACTTCAGTTTCATCCATGTAAAAACTTGGAACAGAAACCCTGCGTTTGAAGTTATTCCGATCGTACAAAAGATCCTGTTCGGCTTGTCCGATGGTAGCAGAACCACCTTCTATGAATATCAATCCCGGACCGGTTTCCTGATCTTTGAATTTAGCTTTTTCAAATCCGCCCCATTTCGCATCGTTATACTTCCATCCTGTTACAGATGAATTCTTGTTTCCACAAGAAGAAATAACGATTGCCTGGGCAAACACTGCTAAAAGAATCAATTTTGAAGCGTGCTTCATATAGTTAGCTTTTTATTAATTTTTCAAATATAACGTAAAAATGCACAATATATTCCAAATTCCAACCTAAAATTCAGGACAGCGCATTGCTTTAACCACTTTTTTACTCGATTTTTTCACGGGTTTTATCTCAAAAGCCATCGAAACTTCATGTGAACCTTGGGTTGCAGTGCGTGCTCCCGATACGGTAATGTCGTAGCTGTAACCAATCCTGAACTGCGGGAGTTTGAGTCCAACAAGGAAAATAAAGGCATCTGTATTTTGAGATGTTTGTCTAAACCACATTCCGGCTGTTAAGGCTTCTTTTTTAACGTAAAAACCTAAGTTCAACTGATTAAAGTTGCGCTGTTGCATATAGAGAATATTGGGAGAAATGATTACCCGTTGGTCTTCATAGCGTGATTGTGTTACCGGAATATTTGCTCCTGTGTGCAATGTGTATCGCCTTGGTAGTTTAAACTCATCAGCACTGCTGTCGGGAGAGTAAAACGACTGATTGGGTTCTGTTAAATTGTGAATGGCAACTCCTCCAAATAACCTATTACTGTATAGGAGGAGGCCGCTGCTAAAATTTAACAAACCAATTTGTTGAAGGCCTCTAACTTCGTTGGTAGGCAGCACAAATCCATATTGGTCGTCTATCTGATCTCCAAATCGGTATTTGTTGAAATCGTAGGTTCGCTGGTAATAGGAAGCCTGAATTCCTGCTCGCATGGTTATCTTTTTGGTAAGATTTACGCTATACGCATAAATACCGCTAAAGGTTGTTGTGGTTAATTTTCCATCTCCGGCAACATCCATAGTAGCCATTGCACCCAACCCGCCACTTATTTTGTTTACTTGCGCATCAATGCTTGTTCCAACTGTTTGGTAGTTATTGTTGATGGCAGTGTATTGATCGCGACCGATGAGTGTTATCCGTATATTATTGGCAGCTCCCGAAAAGGCAGGATTTGTATAGAGTGGATTAGCATAAAACTGAGAAAACTGAGGATCCTGACTCCAAGCTGTTAATGGGATAAAAAACCATAAAATCGAGTTTAACAGCGTTTTTCTTATTTTACACATACTGATACAAATGTAAATAAAAAATTAAAATTCAGGACATCTGATGCTCCGAACTTTCTTGCTGCGAACTTTTTTCTTCAATTCAAAAGATAAAGAAACCTCATATGATTGCCTGGCACCGGGACGTGCCTGGGAAATGGTGGCATCGTACGAGAAGCCAATTTTAAGTTTTGGTGTTCTGATACCTAGCAAAAAGATAAATGCATCAGGGTTTTCTTTGGTTTGCCTGAAATAAGAACCAAACACCAATGGACCTTCGTTGTAATATAAGCCCAAATTTAACTGACGTGTACTACCCTGCTGCATATAAAGCACATTGGGGTAGAGATATGAAGCTTTTTTTGGATCTCTGTGGGGTTTAACAGGCAATACCAATCCTCCATGAGCAGTATATCTCATCGGGATTTTGCTTGCTGATGATTTGTAGAACCCTTGATTAGGCGTTGTTAAGTTGTGAATGGCAAAACCGCCATAAAAATTATTAGAATACACAACACCACCAGCTGAAAAATTCGGATAAAATATAACGTTGTTCAATGGTTCCTCGTCTGTAGCTTTATAAATACCTTGTTGCTTACGTATTTGGTCGGCAAAAGTGAGTTTGCCGAAATCAATTGTTTTTTGAAATACTCCTCCCTCAATGCCTAGTCGCATGGTAATATCTTTTGTGAGGCTAATTTGGTAGGCGTACATTCCGCTAAAAGAATAGGTTTGGAGGGTTCCAACACCGGCTTCATCTGCTGTTGCAATAAATCCTATTCCACCATTGATGGCATCATAATGTTCATCATACGATGCAGAAAAAGTTCGGAAAGTACCCGAAATACTTGGCCATTGGCTACGATAATTAAGAACCGCTCGACCAACATACGAACCTCCGGCAAACGCAGGGTTTGTATATATAGGATTAGCATAGTATTGCGAAAACTGAGGATCTTGCGCCCGCAGTTCCCCTACACTATGGAGTAATGCTAATATGTATATATAGATGCTGCTTTTTACAGCAAGTTTTACCTTCATTTCTGTATTCTCGTGTGTTATAGGGTATTGATGATTAACGCTATAGCTTTAGTATTAGTTGTTTTGTTTATGTAAATAATTAAATAATCCAACAATTTGTTATGAACATACAATTAATTTGTTTTGTTTAGCGTTTAGTAACGTATTATTAATATCTATACAAAGTTCCAATTATAAGCATTTTATCATTTGATATGCAACTACAATTTTTCAAAAAGGGCATAAAATTAACAAAACGAATGGTGTTGCTCCTATTTTCTTGCGTTTGCTTGCATGCAAATGCAGCAGAAACATCAATTCCTGTTAATATAAAATGGTCGGTTGAGCCAACAAAATCAATGAATGGTAAAGAGTATGTAAATTTTCATTCATTTGAGGGTGCGGAGTATAATTACGGTAAGTATGGAGCGCTACCGATTTTTACCAAAAGTATTAAACTTAATGGCACTGCCAACCTAAAGTTGGTGGTCAAAAATGAGAAATACCAATCTATTGATGGTAGTGTAGCATTTCAAGACGTTGGAAGATTGGCTAATGAGTGTGTGGTAATTACGGAAATTGGTTACTCCCAGAAAATACCTATGTTAATGTGTCAAATCATTCCAGTTCGCATCAACGCTATGAATGGAAAAGTGGAACAATTAATTTCGTTTACAATTGTTACATCAAATGATGCTAACGAAAAGGAATTAAGTTTTTTAGCAAAAAAAGCATTTGTGTCTAATTCGGTTCTCGCAAGCGGTGATTGGATAAAAATTGGGATTAATCAAACAGGAATATTTGCGCTTACCAAAAATTATTTAAAAAGTGTTGGTGTGAATACAGATGTGATAGATCCTCGTACAATTAAAATTTATGGTTATGGAGCTGGAATGTTGCCACAAAAGAACAATGCTTTTCGGCATGACGATTTACCTGAAAATGCTATTTTGGTTGAAGGTGAGGCCGATGGTGTGTTTAATGACAATGACAAAGTACTGTTTTACGGAAGGGCGCAACAAGATGTATGGACCTATAATACTTCCGAAAGCAGGTATCAACATGCCACGAATATTTACTCAGACATTACCTATTATTTTATAACATACGGAGGGGCTAAAGGTAAGCGTATTGCAACTGCTACTTTTGTAGGAAACGCTAATGTGCAGGTAACCGAATTTGATCAATTGTATGTATACGAAAAGGAACTATACAATCTCATCAAATCTGGAAGGCGCCTTATGGGAGAAGAATTTAATCGCTTAACAACCTATAATTTTCCTGTAAATATGGGAGCTGTTAATACGGCTGTGCCATTATATATTCGTTCTTCCGTAACAGCACACAGTTATAATCCAAGCTCTTTCACTGTTTTGGTTAATGCTAGTCCAATTATAACGCATAACCTCCCAGCAGTAGAAGCTAATTATGAATATCCTTTTGCCACTGATGATGATGCGTTAAAAACGGCAACGGTGGGTGTTTCTTCCGGAAATATTAATGTAACCTATAATTATTTCCTTCCCATTCCTGGCTCGGTAGGATGGCTTGATTATTTTGAATTGCAGAGTCGTAATTTCCTCAATCAAATTTCGCCAACCATTACTTTTAGAGATGCAAAAAGTGTTGGAGTTGGGAAGGTTAGTCAGTTTACTATTAACTCCGGTGCGGCTATTAACGTGTGGGATGTAACCTTACCTACAAATGCCTCTAGCCAATTGGTTACTTTTTTAAACGGTGCATATACTTTTATAACCTCAACTGATTCGCTTAAGGAGTTTGTGTCGTTTACCGGACAAGAATATTTAACGCCTGTTATGGCTGAAAAAGTTTCTAACCAAAATTTACATGGATTGCCACCTGCCGATTTATTTATCATTACCCACCCCGCATTTATTAACGAATCTCAATCGCTTGCTCAATTTCATGCTTCGCGCTCTGGTTTGCGTGTACATGTGGTAACGGTTAATCAAATTTACAATGAGTTTTCGTCAGGCTCGCAGGATGTTTCAGCCATTCGCGATTTTTTAAAAATGTTTTACAAACGAGCAAACACTAAAGCTGATATGCCCAAATATGTTACGTTGTTTGGTCGTGCATCTTACGATTACAAAAATAGAATAGCCAACAATACTAATTTTGTGCCCACTTATGAGAGTATTGAATCCTACAATCCGGTGAGTACCTATAATTCGGATGATTATTTTGGGTTGTTGGATGATAATGAAGGCAAATGGGATTCGGACAATGATACCAAAGAGTTGCTTGATTTGGCTATTGGTAGGTTGCCTGCACAGGACAATTCCCAGGCGCAAAACATGATAAACAAAATTTTTAACTACGTAAACAATCCGGTATTTGGTGATTGGAAAACCAAGATTGTTTTTGTGGCAGATGATGAGGATGGCGGTATACACCAAAATCAAGCTAATCAGTTAGCAAATAACGTAGGTTCCGTATCTAAAAATTACAATGTAAAGAAAATATTTATTGATGCATTTAAAGAGGAGAATACTGCAGGAGGAGCTCGCAATCCTGATGCCCAAGCAGAAATTGTGAGATCTGTTGAGCAAGGTGCCATGATTATTAATTATACTGGACATGGTGGTGAGGTAGGTTGGGCGAGCGAGCGTATTCTCAACACAGATGATATACAGCGGTGGTCAAATGGAAACAAGTTACCATTATTTGTAACGGCAACTTGTGAATTCAGTCGTTTTGATGATCCCGCACGTACATCAGCTGGAGAGATGGTTTTGCTCAATCCCAACGGTGGCGGAATTGCTTTATTCACAACGGTGCGCTTGGTAAGTTCGGGTTCTAACTATTCCCTCAATACCTATTTTTACAACAGAGTAGGTTTTGATTCGGCTTCAGCACTCACACCTATTCGTATTGGAGAAATTTTACGGTTAACCAAAAATGATTATCTCTCATCAGATAAAAACGAGAGAAACTTTACGTTGTTGGGCGATCCTGCAATCTTTTTAGCTTATCCTCAAAACCGTGTTCAAACTACCAGCATCAATAATCAAAATGTGTCAACAACAGTTGATACGCTGAGGGCCTTGGCCAAAGTTAGCATTAGTGGTAAGATAACCGATTTGCAATCAAACACACTCAGTAATTTTAACGGAATAATTTATCCAACTGTTTACGATAAGCCTTCCACTTACCGAACCATTGGAAACAATTTGGGTAGTCCACAAACCAATTTTACCATGCAAAATAATGTTATTTACAGGGGAAAAGCCTCGGTGGTAAATGGATTGTTCTCTTTTACGTTTGTGGTACCTAAAGATATTTCCTACGAGATTGGTTATGGAAAAATTAGCTATGCTGCCGATAACGGAACTACCGATGCCATTGGCTATTATGATAATATTATTGTAGGAACTACATCAGATACAATCAGTCCAGATAATATTGGTCCCGAAATGAAGTTATACTTAAACGATGAGCAATTTGTGTACGGTGGTGTTACAAATGAAAACCCAACACTCATTGTTAAACTTAAGGATGATAATGGAATTAACATTACAGGGCGTGGAGTGGGGCGCGATATTTCAATGGTGTTGAATGATAATATAACTAAGAATGTTGCGCTTAATGAATACTATCAAGCCAAAACAGATAGTTACCAAGAGGGTGAAGTACGATTTAAGATGAAAGATTTGCCTCAAGGTAAAAATATGCTCAAAACCCGTGCTTATGATGTTTACAATAATTCATCGGATGCAATGTTGGAGTTTGTGGTGGCTAATTCGCAGGAAATGGCTTTGCAACATGTGCTCAATTATCCTAATCCATTTACCACAAACACAACGTTTCATTTCGACCATAATAAGGCAGGTGAGGCCATTAAAGTGCAAGTGCAAATATTTACCATCAGCGGTAAATTAATCAAAACGCTTCAAACAGATGCCGTTACCAGTGGCAATCATTTTGATCAATTGCAATGGGATGGTAGAGATGATTTTGGTGATAATATTGGTAAGGGAGTTTACATTTATAAAGTAAAAGTGAAGTCAAATACAGGCAAAAGTGCCGAGGAGTTTCAGAAGATGGTGATATTGAATTAATTTTCAATTCCCAACTATCGGTTTATTTTTGCGCAGTTAAGATTCAGTATTTCATCAAACAAATGATAAGAAGAAAAATATATTCAGTTGCAGCAGCAGGTTTATTATGCATTATGGGCGCAACAGCTCAAATAAACACAGGACAGTTAGATGGAAGGCAAAACACCATTACTACGGCTGTTCCTTTTTTAATGATTACGCCCGATGCGCGTGCAGGAGCGATGGGTGATGTGGGTGCAGCTACCCCTAACGACATTAACGCTATTCATTGGAATGCATCAAAGTTGGCTTTTATGGAAAAAAATGGGGGAATCTCCGTTTCGTACACCCCATGGTTGCGCCAATTGGTTCCAGATGTTTCGCTTTCGTATCTTACAGCATACGGAAAAATTAATGATAAATCCGCTATTGGTGGGTCGTTACGCTATTTCTCGTTAGGCGAAATTCAGTTTACAGATATAACTGGAAATTCAATGGGTAATTTTAACCCTAACGAGCTAGCTGCTGATTTAGCCTATTCCCAAAAGTTATCCGATAATTTTGCAGTTGGAATTGCTTTTCGATACATCTATTCCAATTTAGCGGGTGGTGCAACCAATGTTGCTGGAATTAAAGCAGGGCAATCATTTGCAGGCGATATTACAGCTTATTATACTAACAAAGCTAGGTACAAAGGCTACAAAGTTAACTATGGTTTTGGTGGAGCAATTACTAATATTGGAAACAAGGTAACGTATACAACAGCGCAGCAAGAAAACTTTATTCCCATCAATCTTCGTTTGGGGACTTACGGACAAGTAGAAATTGATAAATACAACACCATTGCCTTTACAGTTGATTTTAACAAATTGCTCGTGCCAACTCCTCCCAAGTATTTGTTAAATGCGAATGGAACATTTGCCACTGATCAAAACGGAGATAAAATAATTGAAAGCGGGAAAGCAAATAATGTTCCCATTGTGCAAGGTATGTTGCAATCATTTAGCGATGCTCCAGGTGGTTTTAAAGAAGAATTGAACGAGATTAATATTTCAACCGGATTGGAATATTGGTATGATAAACAATTTGCGTTGCGTGCTGGTTATTTTCACGAAAACCAATACAAAGGCAATCGTAAATATTTAACCATGGGAGCCGGTTTGCGTTACAATGTTTTTGCATTAGATATTGCTTACCTCATTTCATTTCAACAGCGCAACCCGCTTGATAATACCTTACGCTTTACCTTATCATTTGATTTTGATGCATTCAAAACACAAAAAGAAGGTAATGAAAACAAGAACGGAGTGTTTGAGGCTCCTGCAAACTAATATTAGCCATGCGTATAGGTTTTGGTTTTGATGTACATAGACTGAGTGAAGGCTATGATTTATGGTTGGGTGGAATTAAAATCCCGCACACAAAAGGTTCCGTTGGTCACTCAGATGCCGATGTATTGTTGCACGCCATTTGCGATGCCATTTTAGGAGCACTCGCATTGGGTGATATTGGAAAACATTTCCCCGATACGGATGCTGCATATAAAGGTATTGATAGTAAATTACTCCTCGCCCATGTTATGAAATTGGTTAGCGAAAAAGGTTACAAAGTTGGAAATATTGATGCTACATTGTGCCTTGAAAAGCCTAAAATAATGCCTTATGTAGATGGCATGCGTGCATGTATTGCATCTATTTGCAATGTTACTATCGAGGATATTTCGGTTAAAGCAACCACAAACGAAAAGCTAGGATACATAGGTAACGAAGAAGGAGTGAATGCGTATGCTGTTGCACTTATGCTTAAGCAATAACCTCCACCAACGATTCTAGTTTCATTCCGCGTGAACCTTTCATGAAAATATTTTTATTGACTAAGGTATTTTTAGTTAATTCGGCAACAACCTCAGCAGTTGTTTTAAACTGCTTCATTCCCGGTGCTTGTTGTTTCGAAAATTCTTCACCAACCAACCATACTTGTTCAAGGTTTAGTTTTTTGCAAAAAGCTATCATATTGGCGTGCTCTTGCGCAGCATAGTCTCCCATTTCAAACATGTCGCCAATAATTGCAATTTTATGATCAAAAGGCATTGCGGCAAAATTTTTCAATGATGCTTCCATGCTGCTTGGATTTGCATTATATGCATCTAAATAAATGGTGTTGTGTATTTTTTTAATTACCTGCGAGCGGTTGTTTGTTGGTTGGTATGATTCAATTCCTTGTTTAATAAAATCAGAGTTTAATCCTAAATAATGGCCAATACACACTGCAGCCATAATATTATCAAAATTGTAATCGCCACTCAAGCAACTTGCTATTTGGGAGGATGACTCACTTCCGTTAAAAGTATATGAAAACAATATTTCAGGCCTAAGCTCAAGCGCTGTTCCTACGCAAGTTGCATCCGCTCTTTTCTCCTCATCATTTGCCGCATAGGTTATTTTTTTTGTGAGTCGCAAAGCCATTCGCGTTAGCCATTCATCATTCGCATTCACAAATGCAAGTCCATCATTTTTTAATAGATAATAGTACAACTCACTGTTTGATTGAGCAACACCTTCAATGCTCCCAAATCCTTCCAAATGATCTTTTCCGTTATTGGTAATCAACCCCAAGTTAGGACTAGCAATTTCGCATAACTCGGCATTTTCACCTACGTGATTTGCGCCCATTTCAATTACCGCAACTTCATGCGTTTTGTTTAGCATTAACAATGTTAGTGGTAATCCAATATGGTTATTAAAATTTCCGGGAGTTGCCAGCACATTAAATTGTTTGCTTAATACAGATGTAATGAGCTCTTTGGTAGTGGTTTTTCCATTTGACCCCACAATAGCAATAACTGGAATGTTTAATTCTTTACGGTGGTATTTAGCAAGCTCTTGTAACGTTTTGAGCGTATCTTTTACCACAATATACCTATCATCTTTTTTGTACTCGCCTTCATCAATAATTGCATACGCAGCTCCTTTATTTAGGGCCTCTTGTGCAAATGCATTGGCATTAAAGGTTGGACCTTTTAAAGCAAAAAAGATAGAGCCATTAGTGATTTTTCGGGTATCGGTGCTTATGGTAGGATGTTGAGTATAAAGTGTATAAATTTCGTCAATTATCATTTTAAGATTCTTTTAAGAGTAGGCTCAAAAATATTCAGTGTATATTTACAAGTATAAATAATACCTCATGAAAAGAATCATAATAATTCTGGCCTTTTTTAGTTCGTTTTTATCATACGCTCAATCTTACAAATTCTATTATTCTAATAGTCCAAAGTTTATGAACGGAACGGATACACTCAAGTTTCCGTTTACGGGTGGGGTGAATGCAGCGCAGTTTTCCAATATTGATTTGAATGGTGACGGGCGAAAAGATTTGTTTGTGTTTGATAGACATACCAGCAGGGTATTGTGTTTCTTAAATTTACCGGGAGGATATGAACATGCTCCATTTTACGAACAAAAATTTCCCATTATGCAATCGTGGGCATTGTTACGCGATTTTAATGGCGATGGTAAAGAAGATATTTTTACCGAAGTAATTGATAACCGAAGATATTTACCCGACACACTTCAACAAGTAGGTTCGCGCGATGGTGTTCGCATATTGGTGAATTCGGGAACAGCGAATGTTTTGTTTAAGCCTATTAGCAATGAAGTAAAAGATACAGGAAGAACTCCGGAAGGTTATGGATTACCGCCTAATTACCCCAATTTTAACAGGGCTCCTCGTTTGTTACAACTCAACTCAGTTGATATTCCTTCCATTGAAGATATGGATGGTGATGGAGATGTTGATATACTCGGTTTCCAGAGCAGTGATTTTAGTCCGCAGTATATCGAAAATTACAAAATCAATTCATTTAATATTAAATACCTATCTGATAGTGCGCGGTTTATTTTGCGCGATTTGTGTTGGGGCGGAATACAGTTTGATGCCAATTCGGGGCTCAATAAGTTTGCCATTAATTTAAGAAAAGATCAGTTGTCGTCTTGCTATTACAGGATGTATCCAATGCAAAAAACAGCACAAATGAAACATGCCGGAACTTCATCTCTTATGCTTGATATTAATGGTGACGGTATAAAGGACATGATTTATGGTGATGTATTGTTTAATTCATTAATTGCCCTCATTAACGGAAAAAACTTGCATCCTTTTGTTAGAGATACCATTGTTGCACAAGATTCTATTTTTCCTAAAAATACAACGCCATTCAATCACATTAATTTCCCTGCACCATACTATGTTGATATGGATGGAGATGGCGTGAATGAGTTATTGGTAACAACCAACAATACCATTGGGGTAAAAAACACCAACAACGTTTGGGTGTATGAAAACACAGGAACAAACGCTAAACCGGTATTTGATTTTAGAGGTAATAACTTTTGGTTATTTAACCGTACACTCGATTTTGGTGCACGTACTGTTCCTGTAATCATTGATATTGATAATGATGGAAAGAATGATTTGTTGGTAGCAACCAGTGGCGATTACGAGCAAACCATGAATATAAAAGACAAGTTATTGTTTTATCGAAACATCAAAACCAACCAAAATCCTGTATATGTTTTGCAAGACAGTAACCTGTTATCTCTCACAAACGATACACCCATTTTAGAGATGCATCCAACCTTTGGTGATTTGAATGGTGATGGAAAAAAGGATATGATTATTGGTAACTCAAATGGAAAAATTGAATTCTATATTAATCAGTCAAATGGAGCTGCGATTAACTTTGTTTTGCAAACACGCACACTTGCCGATATTGATGCTGGTAACAACTCGGCACCGCAATTATTTGATTTGAATAAAGATGGTAAACTGGATTTATTAATTGGTAACAAAGCAGGTATAATTCAATATTACAAAAATACGGGAACCACTGTTGTGCCTAATTTTAGTGCCATTCCAACAATTGATAGTTTAGGAAAAATAACTACACGCAGATCATTTACTACAAGTGGAGGTTTTATCAATATTGAGCCAGATGGTTATGCAGTTCCATTTGCATGTAATTTGGACGGGGATAGCAACACCATAGAAATGCTGGTGGGAACAAGCAGTGGCGAGGTTTGGTTGTATACCAATGTTTCTGATACAGTTGGAAAAGTGTTCGCAAAGCAAGATCAATTATTTTCTATCAACCCAACGGATGAAGCAAAGGCAGTAAAATTTGGTTCGCGTTCTGTTCCATTTGTAGGCAATTTGGATGCGGATGATAAACCCGATGTGTTGGTTGGTAACATGGGTGGAGGATTAAACTTTTTCGCTTCTATTCCCGCGCCTGTTGATACAGGCTGGATTGGAGTGAATGAGTTAACCGCTCGCAATGGTGCAATAACAGTGTATCCTAATCCGGCAAGTTCAACAGTAACGTTTAGCACGGTTGATATGCGTGAAGATATGACTTTCGAAATTATGAATATAGTGGGTCAGGTATTGTCAGCAGGAGAGGTGAATCACTTTTATGCATCCCACACCATTAACATCGAAGGCCTTCAAAGTGGAATGTATTTTATTCAATTAAAAGGCAAAACCCAATCATTTACTGCAAGGTTTTTGGTGAATAGATAAGTCGATTATTTTTTTGCCTTATCTATTCGTTGTTTAATTCCTTTCAAGTCTTTTGCTACACACTTGCAATTATCTGCGCTGGTGTTTATGAAATGCATAACTTCACTGTTGGCAGCCGAAACATAAATTTTATCGCAGTACTTTTCGTTGTATACCGCGTATACATAAACCACATCAGGATCTTGTGTTAAAATGGCTTTGTTAATATCATCACGATCAACTTCCTCCACTTCATTTCCAAATAATGCTGAGGCATCTTCTTTACCTTTCATTTGCAAAGTGCCAAGCTCAACCAATAATTTCTTATTGGATAAAATAGTTAAATCGCTAGGGTAATTGGAAGTCATTGTATAGTAGTTAATTGCTTTATCATTTTCGGCCTGAACAGCATAGTTAAAGAAGTTATTAAGTATTTGTACTGCTCTAACCAATTCGGGATACCAGTCTGTTGTATCAATTACATTGCTGCAATACCCTTGTGCTATAAGCTCCGTAATTTTTGCACGTTTACGGTATTTTGAGGTAATAATAAGTCCGTTAAAATCATCTTCAGATGACCAAAGTTTAGCCTTTATTTTATTTGATTTTTTTCCTTTTGCGAAGGTTAAAAAACTATAATCACCCTTATTGTATGGTTTCATCATTGTATCATGTACAAATTCAAAACCTGCATTAAATGTCCAGAAGCGTTCTATAGCAAATTTGATGGATGCATTGTAAATACTATCATTGGATAGTACAACAATCATTCGCGAGTCCTTAAATTTTTCAATATCTGCTTTTTTTACAAATCCGAATTGAGCTTTCACACCTGTGATGCATACAAAGGCAATAATGAATGAAGCAATAAGTTTTTTCATTGGTTTTAATACTTTGAACCAAAGTAATAAAATAGAAAGCATTATTCATAAAAAAAGCCGAATTATCTTCGGCTTTCTTTGTGTAATAGATGTGGTATTTATTCGCTAACCATCGTGTTTTGAAGTCCGTATTGGTTGCCGTAGCTGTTTAGCGCTTCTCTCAACTGTCGTCTTGCAACGAAAATTCTAGTTTTTACTGTACCAATTGGAATGTGCAATATTTCTGCTATTTCATGGTATTTGAATCCACTATTGTTCATGGTAAATGGTTTTTTCAAACTCATTGGAAGTTTGTGTATGGCATTCTCAATATCACGCATCACAAAGTTTTGATCAGCCATATTTCTTTCTGAATGACTCATGGAATCAAGGTAATAGTCATTTTCCGTTTGGTCGATGAATGTGTTTCGCTTCACCATTCTGCGGTAATTATTGATGAAGGTGTTTTTCATGATGGTATATAACCAACCTTTTAAGTTGGTACCATCAGTAAATTTATCTTGATACATAAAAGCTTTCAACATGGTGTCTTGAATCAGGTCATTCGTATCTTCAACGTTACGAGTTAGCTGATAAGCGTAATGTCTCATCGACTGTGCTTCTTTTTGAACTACTTTTTTAAATTCTATGGCTGTCATAACTGTTTAATGTTTTGTTGGAAATGTTATACAAATTTAAACACTATTCATGCGGTAATTCCAAATCGTTTGTTAAATTTTTTCCAAAAAAAGTTAAACAAAACATAACCGCCTGAAATACAGTTATAAATATTTTGTAAAATAACTGTAAATATCTTTTTTGTTGAATTATTGACAATTTTAAGCGTGTCATTTTGGTGTATTATTCATGCTTATAGGTGAATGATTTTGTGAAAGTAAAACAATTAAATGTTAAACAAGTTATACTTTATATCGGAATGTAACTTAGGAAAAGATAGAAAACTAATTCTAGCCTTACCTTTGTAACTTGATATTACAACATGGAAATTTCAGTATCTCGTAAGAGTCATTTTAATGCAGCACATAGGTTGAATGTTGCACATTGGTCGCCCGAAAAAAACAAAGAAGTTTTCGGCACCTGTAATAACGCAAACTATCACGGGCACAATTACGATTTGATTGTTACCGTAACCGGTGAAATTGATGAAGAGACTGGTTATTTGATAGATACTAAAATTTTGAAAGATGTAATTAAGGAGGAGATTGAAGATAGGTTTGATCACCGAAATCTTAATTTGGATACTGAGGAGTTTAGAACATTGAACCCAACTGCCGAGAATATTGCGGTTGTGATATGGAATTTAATTAGAAAAAGACTAAACAATCATTTAAAATTGAACATAAAACTATATGAAACAGAAAGAAACTTTGTTGAATACAGCGGAAATTAAACACCACTTTGAGGAAATGGGAGATGGCCACGAGTCCTTTTCATTGGAAACACCGATGAGAGCAGATGCATTTGAGTTGGATGATGCATTAAAAATAGAGTTAATTGAAAAGCATTTTAAAGAAATTATGCTCATACTTGGTTTAGATATGAGTGATGATAGCTTGAAAGGAACACCACACCGTGTTGCTAAAATGTACGTTCAAGAAATTTTTTCGGGATTAAACCCTTTGAATGCACCCAAAGCAAAGCTGTTTGAAAACAAATACCAATACAAAAACATGTTGGTAGAAAAACAAATTACTTTTCACAGTACTTGCGAACATCATTTTGTCCCTATTATTGGAAAGGCTCATATTGCTTATATCCCTAACGGAAGAGTGGTGGGGTTATCAAAACTGAATCGTATTGTGAGGTATTTTGCTCAACGTCCGCAAGTGCAAGAGCGTATGACCATCCAAATTGCCAATATGCTAAAAGAAGCATTGAGTACGGAAGATGTAGCAGTAATTATTGAAGCCGATCACTTATGCGTTGCTTCACGTGGTGTTAAGGATGTTACAAGCAATACAATTACATCAGAATATTGTGGTAAGTTTTTGGATTCTAAAACGCGTGAAGAGTTCTTGAAATACGTTACGATGGATAACATGTAACGCACAATTTATGTATAACAACTAAAGGTTGGAGATGAAGCATCTTCAACTTTTTTTATGCGTTAATAAAATCAATGCGCTTGGTTGAGGTGAGTAGGCTTTCACTTTGTAAAATATCCTTTATGTAAAAGCTTTCTTTATGGAGTTTGATAAATGATTTTACCGTTTCCAAATCATGAATGCCCGCATCAATTGGTAAATATCCCATGCCAATAAACTTTCCTTTTTCAATTAAAATGCAACTGTTCTCATCAGCATAAAGTCCTTTATCAATTAAGGCATATGATTCTTTATTACTCAGTTCGTTAATGGCAGAAGCTACTCGTTTGTTATAGTCAATTGCATTTTCTCTTAACTCGCAAGCTCCTTTGCAGCAGCTCGATTCAAAGGTGCTACAAGGTTCTTTGCCTGTGTTTACATAACACAATTTTGGACATAGCTCGTGTTGCATAATTACGTGTTGCAATGCTTGTATGGCTTCAACTTGTGTGCGGTAGGTGTGTAATGGAATCATGTTTTTACGGATGCGGTCAACGCATAATCGCACATAATCATTTCGATCAACGTAATCATAAATGGCAAAGTTAAAATCTACTTTTTTAAGGGCACGGTTAAAGGGAGGCCAGTGTTTCTTTATTTCAACCGATTCTAAAATATAAGCCATCAACTCCGTTGCACATGCGGTAAAAGATAAACCATGAATATTGCGTAAAAAATCTTGTTTTTGTTTGCCAGTTCCGTTTCCTGTAAAATGTGAGCCAACACGTTTTTTGATATTTTTAGCCTTGCCAACATAAATTACTTTCCCTTGGCCATCATGAAAATAATACACACCTGTTTGTTGTGATAAGGTATCAAATTGTTCCCTTGGTAAATTAGGAGGTAACAAATATTCTTTTGAGCCTTTTTTCAAAAATCCTTTGAGGATAGAACCATCATCTGCTTGCAGTATTTTGTGAAAAAGTTTCACAGTAGCAATAGCATCACCCGCTGCACGGTGCCTGTTATGAACGGGAATACCCAACGCTCCGCAAATATTTCCAAGGCTGTATGATTTATATCCGGGAAACACTTTTCGGCTCAACCTTACTGTGCAAAGTTTATCAGTGTTGAGATCGAATCCGTTTTGTTGTAACTGATAATGAATAAATGAATAGTCGAAGTTTACGTTGTGGGCAATAAAAATATTGTCTTTAAGCAGTTCGAAAACCTTTGGTGCAATTTGGTTAAACTTAGGAGCACGTTGCACCATTTGGTTGGTGATGCCAGTATAACTCTCCAAAAAAGGAGGAATGGGGTATTGCGGATTAACAAGTGAAACAAATTCATCAACTACTTTGTCGCCATCAAAAATATAAATGGCAATTTCCGTGATTCCGTTTGAATTGGCATGGCCTCCGGTGGTTTCAATATCTACAATAGCATACATAAATGGAGGAGCAATATCGTTTTTTTATTGAGGAATCGCCACAGATTTTCATAGAAGTAGTTTGAGTTGTAGCGAGTAGTTAAATCCGCTGATTACACAAATTTAAAACTAAATCTGCAATCATCAGCGCAATCTGCGGGAAACAAATAATAGCCACAGATTTTCATAGAAGTAGTTTGAGTTGTAGCGAGTAGTTAAAGCCGCTGATTACACAAATTTAAAACTAAATCTGCGTTCATCAGCGCAATCTGCGGGAAACAAATAATAGCCACAGATTTTCATAGAAGTAGTTTGAGTTGTAGCGAGTAGTTAAATCCGCTGATTACACAAATTTAAAACTAAATCTGCGTTCATCAGCGCAATCTGCGGGAAACAAATAATAGCCACAGATTTTCATAGAAGTAGTTTGAGTTGTAGCGAGTAGTTAAATCCGCTGATTACACAAATTTAAAACTAAATCTGCGTTCATCAGCGCAATCTGCGGGAAACAAATAATCGCCACAGATTTTAACAGAAGTAGTTTGAGTTGCAGCGAGTAGTTAAATCCGCTGATTACACAAATTTAAAACTAAATCTGCGTTCATCAGCGCAATCTGCGGGAAACAAATAATCGCCACAGATTTTAACAGAAGTAGTTTGAGTTGCAGCGAGTAGTTGGGATCACTCATTACGTTTATTAATATATCGGGCTGTTTTTACATTGTAATGGGTATAAAATATCAACCAATGAATATATCATCTTATCTTTGCGCCATGAGTTTTCAAACCAATATTAAGCTGGGTAATATCACCAATTTAAGTGATGCACGTTTTGCAGCAGCGGCTGGTGCAACCTATATCGGATTTTGTTTTGATCCGATGAACGAACATTACATCACTCCAATCAAGGCCAAGGAAATTATTGATTGGGTTACGGGAAGCTCGGTAGTTGCGGAATTTGGGAACCAATCCTTGGAGGAAATTCGGGATATTAGCGAGTTGTTAAACGTAGATGTAATTGAAGTAAACAATACATTTTTGCCCGATGAGTTACTAAGTTTGGGTAAACCTATTATCAAAAAAGTTAACGTAAATGTGTTCACCAAAGAGAAGTTACAGCACGCGATTACGGCTTATGAAAAAGTGGCTGATGCTTTTCATGTGTATGCCGATTCGGAAACAGAAACATATGATTGCGATCAATTGGTATCCTTGTGTCAATCGCATCAACTTATTTGGGGATTGCAACTCAATACCGGGAATGTGCTTAATATCCTATCCTCTTTTAAACCCTTTGGAATAAACTTAGTTGGGGGTACTGAGGAAAAAGCAGGCATGAAAGATTTCGATGAGTTGAATGATTTATTTGACGTATTGCGCACAGAAGATTAAGTGAGTCGGACTTGTTCGGTTTTCGTGATTTGACTTTTTGTTCCGGAGTACCCAAACAATAAACATTAAACATTAAATCTCAGTGCATCATCACCTACCTTCTTATTGAATTCTCCTCTCTTCAAAAAACTAATTTCGTGAGCAGATGAAAACATACAACGTAATCGGAGTCATGAGCGGAACATCCCTTGATGGATTGGATTTAGCTTATTGTACCTTTAGGTACGAAGAGGGTAAATGGCAGTACACACTTCAGCATGCCGAAACAGTTCCATACGACCAAAAATGGCTTGTTCGTTTAACGGCATTACCAAGTCAACCGATTCATTTATATGCTAAAACGGATGCATTTTATGGCAAGTATATTGGGTTGTGTGTAAAACAATTTCTATCCCGACATTCGATTACGGATGTTGATCTAATTGCTTCGCATGGGCATACTATTTTTCACCAGCCGGATGCCGGTTTCACCGCGCAAATTGGCAGTGGTGCTTCCATTTATGCCGAAACCGGAATTCCAACTGTTTGTGATTTCAGAAGTTTAGATGTAGCACTGCGGGGGCAAGGAGCTCCTTTGGTTCCAATAGGTGATGAGTTGTTGTTTGGTGAGTATGATGCTTGTTTAAATTTGGGTGGGTTTGCCAACATTAGTTATCGAAAACAAGAACAGCGATTGGCCTTTGATGTGTGTGCGTGTAATATGTTGTTGAATAAAGTTGCGCAGCAGGCAGGAAAGTTATTTGATGAAAATGGATCTATGGCAAGGGTAGGCCAGATACATACACAGTTGTTAAGAGAATTGAATGCCTTACCCTTCTATACTCAATCGGGTGCAAAAAGCTTGGGTAGAGAATGGGTTGAGAAGGAGATATGGCCCCTGGTGAGTGCTTATGAAATAGTGTTAGAAGATTTATTGGCTACGTTTGTTGAACATATTGCCTTACAGCTTGCGGCAAGTATTCAAGAGGCTAATGTTCAAATTCTTATGGTAACTGGAGGTGGCGCATATAATACCTTTTTGATGGAAAGGATAGAACAGCACAGCGGACAAAAAATAGCAATAGCTGATAGTAGTTTAATTCAATACAAGGAAGCCTTGATTTTTGCTTTTTTAGGCATTCTCAGAATAACAAATAAGACGAATACCCTAACAAGTGTTACGGGAGCTACTCGAGCCAGCATAGGTGGCGCATTATGGGGATAGATTCTAACAAATCTATAATAATTGGAAAGAACTGTAATAAGGCTATAACCTTTCTACAGCTTTTTCAGCGACATAAACCAATAAATTTACTTATGCTAAAAGCCGTTTTAGTTATGTTAAGGTTGTTTTGGATGAAGCAAAATAAGTTGCTGTTTTCCCTAAAATGCAACTTATATAGTAAAAAAACGCTACACGTATAATAGGCTTGCGTAACATAGTTGGGTATGCTTACCTTTATCTCGCAAAATACCCTAGTTATGTCAAAAAAATTAATGTTTATCTTAGTTGTATTGACTATTCCAGTGTTTGGACAAAACACCTTGGACAATCTTGGTTTAACCTCAGTTACTCCTCCGGCTGCGGCATACTCATTGCGTAAGTTAAGTACTTCGTATACTGGTAATGCTATACAGGTAAGACGCAGTAGTGACAACATCACCCAAGATATTGGCTTTACTGCAGCTGGAGATTTAGATACCATAGCTTTAAAAACATTTGTGGGTAGTGGCAACGGCTTTGTTACCATTTGGTACGACCAAAGTGGCAACGGAAGAAATGCAACACAAACAACCCCCGAAAACCAACCATGGATTATACGTGATGGTGTAGTGCAAACAACTAATACCAAACCTGTAATTACATTCTCTGGGACTTATTTAACAAGGTTGGTTACACCTGCGTTTATTATGGGCGACATGGCTGCCTCTGTTGCACAAAGAACAAATGTTAGACATCCTGTGATAGAAGCAATAGGGCTTGCAGGAAACAGAGGATTTTGGGGAAATCCTTATCCTTCATTTGCTACCCATAGCAATTACAGTGTGAATGGAAATCCGATTTCAGCAAATTCGGCTGATGCAGCAATAAACGCCCCAGCCGTAGTTTCCCAAACGGGATTGTTAAATACACTTAACCAACAGTGGGGGATAGGACAGGGCGTTCCCGGAAACTCATACCTTGAAGGTTTTGTTGCCGAAATCATCATTTGTAATACTAATTCTCCTACCACGGCCCGCCAAACACTTGAACTTAACCAGGGAGGCTACTATGGTGTAGCTGTTGCGGGTTCGGCTACAATTACTATTCATCCATCTACCGCAACTCAATCCCTTTGTTTGGGTAATATTGCAACTCCACTCAGTGTTGGGGCCGCAGGTACAGGCATTACTTATCAGTGGTATAGCAATACTAGTGCAAGTAATACGGGTGGCACTTTAATTGCAGGGGCCACTTCTAGAACTTACACACCCTCTACTGCCAGTAGTGGTACATTATATTATTATGTTGTGGTAACAAGCACCATACCCAACACAGTAACAAGTAATGTTTCGGGTGCTGTTGTTGTGGGTACAAATAGTGCTCCAACTATTACTTCTCAACCATCTACCATAAATAGGTTATATAGCTTATCGGCAACACCTGTTGCATTAAGTGTATCGGCAACTGGGGCAGCTGATTATCAATGGCATAGAAACAGTTTTGCAACCAATATTGGTGGTACTTTAATTGCAGGTGCAACTTCTAGTAGTTATACTCCGCCTACTACCTCAACTGGAGTTTGGTTTTACTATGTAACTATAACCAACGGTTTGGGCTGCGTTGTTACAAGTGCAGTTTCTGGCAGTAATGCAGTGCTTAATAGATTAAATAATGCAAGTGTTACTAGTTCCGATACATTGGCTAGTGCTGCATACTCGTTGCGTAAATTAAGTACTACTTACGCAGGATTTGCTATACAGGTAAGACGCAGTAGTGACAACATCACCCAAAATATTGGGTTTACTGCCAGCGGTGATTTAGACACTTCATCACTGAAAACATTTGTGGGTAGTGGTGGCAACGGCTTTGTTACCACTTGGTACGACCAAAGTGGATACGAAAGAAATGCCATTGCTGCATCTGTTGCAGCACAACCAAGAATTGTAGATAACGGGCTTATGGTTATGTTAAATGGAAAGCCATCTGTAATTTATACAGGAACTGAAAGTTTATTAGCAAGTTATGTTTCTGCAACCAACCAATCTAGGTTAACAGCAAATGCTGTTTTCCAAATGAATAATTTTGCAAACGCAGGAAGAATATTGTCATTTGGTCAAATTGGAATTAGGGATGACTTTAATGCAAACAACTATGCAGCTATATTAAAGAATAATACTACATCGGGTGTCCTTTCAAGTGCGTACATGTCTGTAAGTTCCAACCAAAATACAACATTAATAAATACACCGTATGTTGCAACAAGCGTACTAAGCCCTTCTGCCAATATATTAAATATAAATGGTGCTGCCGTAAGCAGTAGTTTACCCATTGCCGCATTACTAAATACCACCACATTGGGTATAGGGTCTTCATATTTTGTCAATAATTCTTTAATTGGTTATATAAGTGAGGTAACTGTTTTTAACCATCCACTTTCAACTACTATGCGTTCGGCTTTGGAGGTCAATCAAGGTTCATACTATGGTGTTTCTATTAATGGTTTGGCTGCAATTGGTACACAACCATCTACTGCAGCACAATCCCTTTGTTTGGGTGGTGCTGCAACTCCACTCAGTGTTGCTGCGGCAGGTACAGGATTAGCGTATCAATGGTATAGCAATACTACTGCAAGCAATACAGGCGGTACTTTAATTGCAGGCGCAACTTCTAGTACTTACACACCCTCTACTGCCAGTAATGGTACATTATACTATTATGTTGTGGTAACAAGCACCATACCCAACACAGTAACAAGTAATGTTTCGGGTGCAATTGTTGTTGGTGTAACCAGTGCACCCGCAATTTCGGCACAACCTAGCGGCAGCGTGCAAACAATTGCGTGTGTGGGTAATGCTGCTGCTGCACTCAGTGTAACGGCTACTGGCACAGGATTAACGTATCAGTGGTATAGCAATACTGCAAATAGCAATATAGGAGGTACGTTAATTGCTGGGGCAACAACCAATAGTTATACTCCTGTAACCAATACCATTGGTATGTTATTTTATTATGTAGTAGTAGCAAACTCAGGTGGCTGTAGTATTACAAGTGCAGTATCGGGTGCTGTAACTGTAGCCAATACATTAAATAATGTAGGGATAAGTTCTGCCTCTGGGCCTGGTGCAGCTTATTCGTTGCGAAAATTAACCAGTTGTTATACTGGCCCTGCTATTACCGTAAGAAGAAGTAGCGACAATACCACCCAAAATATTGGCTTTACAGCAGCTGGAGATTTAGATACCATAGCTTTAAAAACATTTGTGGGTATGGGTGTTGACAGTAATGGCTTTGTTACAACCTGGTACGACCAATCAGGAAATGGTCGTCATGCAACACAAACAACTTTAGGGGCGCAACCGAGTATTGTGCTTAGTGGTTTGGTACAAACCGAAGTTGGAAAACCTGCGATTATATTTAATGGCACAACACACAGATTGAGTGTTCCTACATCTGCTCTAACACTTACATCAAACACTATTGTTTCAGTTGCAAAATCAAGCACAATAGGCGATTATTGGGGTGCGATGATTAATGCCATATCAATTAATAATGCTAGTAACCCTTGGCTTCCACTAGGACAGGGAGCAAACGAACGTCATTATTGGAATGGAAACTATGCTGCCCTTTTTGATAACGATTGGCTGAACCGTGCTGTTCGTACTCATAGGTATGATTTTTCGGGCGGAGCGTATTCCTTCGGAGTATGGCGAAATGGAGTAAGTGTAGCCACAGGGGCGTTAGCTGGTAATTGGTCAGCAATAGCGGAGATTGGCATTGGTGGGCTGGCAACTGGTAGTAACTCGGGTGTTCGTGGTGGTATAGCACAGGAAATTGTTTTCTTCTCTTCGGCACTCTCCACCACCGACCGCCAAACATTAGAAAACAATCAAGGTTCATACTATGGTGTTTCTATTAATGGTTTGGCTGTAATTGGTATACAGCCATCTGCTGCAACACAATCTCTTTGTTTGGGTAATATTGCAACTCCACTCAGTGTTGCTGCGGCAGGTACAGGATTAGCGTATCAATGGTATAGCAATACTACTGCAAGTAATACGGGTGGCACTTTAATTGCAGGTGCAACTTCTAGTACTTACACACCCTCTACTGCCAGTAATGGTACATTATACTATTATGTTGTGGTAACAAGCACCATACCCAACACAGTAACAAGTAATGTTTCGGGTGCTATTATTGTTAGTGCAAACAATGTACCCGCAATTTCGGCACAACCTAGCGGCAGCGTGCAAACAATTACGTGTGTGGGTAATGCTGCTGCTCCACTCATTGTAACGGCTACTGGCACAGGATTAACGTATCAGTGGTATAGCAATACTGCAAATAGCAATATAGGAGGTACGTTAATTGCTGGGGCAACAACCAATAGTTATACTCCTGTAACCAATACCATTGGTACATTATTTTATTATGTAGTAGTAGCAAACTCAGGTGGCTGTACTATTACAAGTGCAGTATCGGGTGCTGTTACTGTTTTTAATACATTAGATAATGTAGGGATAAGTTCTGCCTCTAGGGCTGGTGCAGCTTACTCGTTGCGAAAATTAACCAGTTGTTATACTGGCCCTGCTATTAAGGTAAGAAGAAGTAACAATGACTCTATGGATATTGGCTTTGCAGCAGGTGGTGGTTTGGATACAGTCACATTAAAAACATTTGTAGGTAGTGGAAACGGCTTTGTTACCACTTGGTACGACCAATCAGGAAATGGTCGTCATGCAACACAAGCAACTGCTGCTAACCAACCGCAAATTGTAAATGCAGGGGCGGTGTTAACCGAAAACGGAAAACCTAAAATAGCGTTTGATGGCGCAAACGATAATCTTTTTACCTCATTTACTGCCACCACATTTGTGGGTGTTAGTGGTTTTGTTGTGGGTAAGCTATATAGCACAACAGGCGTTAATACTGGAGTTGTTACGCTTTCGGATGGGGTTAATCATGATTACGTAACAAACGGAATTATAGTTTGGAACTCTGGTTGGAAAAATGCTGGGGCATCACCATCAGGTGCTGATGCAAGATACAATAATACAAGTTTTGTTGCTAATGCTGATCTTGCTATGAACAACACTTATATTTACTCGTACCTTAGCCAATTTGGAATTAATGCTAATGGGGCCTTGGTGGCTGCGTCTGGCAGTGTTTCAAACACCCCAGCAACAATTCGTAATTTAGCTATTGGATCGCGAGTAATAGCTAGTTCGCTAAGCAGTTTACCAAGTTATTTTGCAAAAACGGATGTTTCGGAAGTTATTGTGTTTGGCTCGAATATCTCTAACCCTGAGCGTGCTGTATTAGAAGTAAATCAATCAAATTATTATGCAATTCCTTATACAGCCGATAATGTATTGGATAATTTAGGATTAAATAATGCTGTAGGCGCAGAAGCTGCTCACTCGGTTCGTAAACTAAGTACTACCTACACCGGTAATGCAATGCAAATTAGGAGAAGCAATGATAATGCTCTGTTGGATATTGGATTTGACAGTAATGGCAATTTAGATACCACAGCCATACAAAACCATGTGACTACAAACGATGGTTATGTAACAATTTGGTACGACCAAACTGGGCACAACAATCACTTTAGACAAACAACTGTAGCACAACAACCTCGTATTGCAAGTGCTGGCGTAATAGACAGAAAAAATGGGCAACCTGCTATTAGGCATATTGCAACAAGCCAGCACAACTTAGCTGTTTCTGCCTCTTATTTGGTTACCAACAACCCATGGACAATTAGTGTAGTACAAGGTTTGGATGGCGGTGCCAACGGGCGAATGTTACAGGCATCATCTAATAGTATTTTTGGTTTCCACGGTGGCAATGAACAAAGGATTTACAGTGGGTTGGATGGTGTTTGGTTTAATAATGCTTATGGTACTTATTTAGGCAGAACAGCAACCACCAATAACCAAATTTATACTTTTATTACAAGCGGCTCGTTATTAAACGCCTTTAACAATGGCCTACAAATAAACGGAACAACATCTGCAACGGCACCAGGTACGCTATTTACAAGTTCTACCGGTGAACCATCAAATGGAACAATGCAAGAGTTGGTAACGTTTAGCACTTCATTATCTAACACTAATAGATCAAAACTAGAAGCCAATCAGGGTGCTTATTATGGAGTAGTAAATTTATATGTAAGTACAGCTACAGGTGGTAATTGGAATAGCACTAGCACTTGGGAAGGCGGCATTGTGCCACCAAGTGGAACAAATGCCGATGTTGTAATTGCAACTACAGGTAGCAATACTGTGGTATTGGATGTAAATACAACCGTACGCTCATTAAACGTAAATCCAGGTTCTATAATTAATATGGGAAGTTCCAATATTATTACAACAACTGGCATTACTACCAATAGTGGCACAATCATTACTTCCAATCCAAATGGTTTAATTGGGGTATTAGCAAGCACTTCAATTAGTGCTACTACTACTATACAAATTACCAATACCATTGGAAGTACTGTAACGTATAATAGCAGTTCGGCACAAACTGTTACCAATGGTATTACTTATGCTAGTCTTACTATTAGCAACAGCGCAGCAGCTAAAACTTTGGCTGCGGGTTCTATTGCTTATGTAACAGGCGATTTAACAATTGATGCAGGCGTTACTTTTAATAAGGCGGGTTTAGATTTATTTATTAGCGGAAGTTTATTTGGTACGGGGTTGCTTTCTTCTACAGGGGGTACATTGCGTTTAGAGCAATTTTTTAGTTCTACTACAGCTACATTGGGCACGTTATTTATGGCACCTTCGCCTAATAATGTGGTGGATAATTTACACATGCGTAAGTATAACTCTACCAATAACACTGCCAATTTAATATTGGGCAGTACATTAAGAGTAAACAATAATTTAAATATGGAGAGAGGTTATATTACCTCAACTGCATCTAACTTATTGCAAATGGTAAATGCCTCTACAAGTAATGGAAACAGCCTTTCATTTGTAATAGGACCAATTGAAATAAGTACATCAGCTACTTCACAAAGATTGTTACCTGTGGGTAAAAATGGGTTGTATGGTCCGGTTTGGATAACTCCTGCCACAGCTCAAAGTTCTACTTACACAGCACAATATTTTAACGGAACTGCTGTTGTACCTAACACTTCTAATCTCGATGCAAATACAGTAACTGCTGTATACAATAACCAATATTGGGAAGTATTTAGAACGGCAGGTACAAGTAACATTGCATTACAACTTGGTTTTAACCAGGCACCAAATGGTGGTACAGCTTCACAAGCCTTAATTATCACCAACTATACAGGGGGTAACTGGACGGGTATTGGGGCTAATGCTTTTATACCGGCAAATACAAGTTTAGCAAATATTGCAACAGCTTCAAGTGTTACCAATACCGGACAATTTAGTTTGGGTTATGCTTCTACCATTGTAAGTACACAATCCGGTAACTGGAACAGTACTTCTACATGGGCAGGTGGCGTTGTACCTAGTGCAACATCAGACGTAAGAATTGCATCAGGACACACCGTTACCTTGAATGCAGCAGCTTCGGCATTGCGTGTTCAGATAGATACAGGTGGTATTTTTAATTTAACCACCAATCAATTATCGGGTACAACTGCAGGGATACAAGTTTATGGTACAGTAATTACAGCAAATGTAAATGGCTTATATGGTGCAACAGCGTCTTTACCGGTTGCAACCTCAGCAAATAGTACATTTTTTGCTAACAGTAAGGTTATATATAATGCAGGTGCTGATCAGTTTGTAACTGCCCTTACTTACCAAAAACTAACGATTACCAATTCTGCAGCTATAAAAACATTATTAGGTACTACAATTGTAAGTGATTCGTTAGAAATAACGTCATTAACCAACCTTAATAAAGCTGCTCAAGCGCTTACTATTAATGGTGCGTTAGCGGGTTTAGGTAATATTTCATCTTCGGGTGGAAGTATTACAGTTGGTGGTGCTGCTGGCAGAGTTGCTACTTTGTATGCAGGTACAATTTCCAATACATCATTAACATTAAATAGAAATAACGGAACAAGTAATGCACTGGTATTAGCAACACCACTTTCTATTACTACACTTACATTAACTAATGGTATTTTAAAAACAGACTCTACTAATCTGCTTACACTTGCTAATTCTGTAATTGGTAGTAGCTCTGCATCAGCATATATTAATGGGCCTGTAAGAATTACCACTGCAAGTACAAATAGTGTATTACTACCATAAGGTAATAATGGTATGTACTCTAATGTTGCCATTACACCTACTGCAACTACAAGTACCAGTTGGGTGGTTGATTTTATCAATAATACCGTACCCAATAATACCAATATAGGATCTGGATTAACAGGCTTGGGTACCAATCAATATTGGAAAGTGTCAAGAAACAATTCTAATAATGCGTCATTTAGTATTGATTTTTTTCAAGGTGCAGGAGGTGCAACTTCCAGTACATTAAGACTAGCTATATACAACAGCAATTGGACACCTGTTTCAGTTACCAACAGCAGCCTTTTGGCAAATTCAACCACGGGTACATTAACAACAGTATCTGCTGTTACGTTAAATGCAATACCTAATTCAATTGATTTTTTTGCAATTGGCTTTATAGCTAATATTGTTCCAACCAGTATTTTAAGTAATGGAAGTGGTAACTGGAGTAATGCGGCTACTTGGTTACCTGCTCAAGTTCCCTCTGCTGGGGATGATGTTACCATACAAAACGGACATAATGTAACATTGGATGTGAACATTGTTTCGGGATTGGGGCCTAAAAGCGTAACCGTAAACACCGGTGGTACACTAAGTGTTCCTGATGGTGTGGTATACAACAATACTATATTTGCAAATACGGTGTTGGATAATATTACAGCACCTGTTGCTGCAGCATTTGGCTTGCGCAAATTACGTGCATCGTATAATGGCCCTGCTATAAGAGTAAGACGCAATGATAACAATGCCGAACAAGATATTTTCTTTGATGCGTTTGGAAACCTTAATCAATTTACTTTAACCGAATTTGTGGGTAATGCAAGCGGCTTGGTAACTAGGTGGTATGATCAAAGCGGAAATGGACTCGATTTTACACAAACTACACCAAGCAGGCAACCAAGAATTGTAAATGGTGGCGAAATTGAAACCAAAAATGGCGTACCTGCTATTAGGCATGTAGCCGCTGCTCTCCAAAACTTGGCAATGAGTAACCCACTTACCAATAGCACACCTTGGACAGTAAACGTAGTGCAAGGTATGGATGGGGGTAGTAATGCTCGATTATTAAACGGCTCTAACAACTGGTTATTAGGATTTTGGAATGGTTTTCAAAATATGTATTATAGTGGAAATGCATGGATAAACGGATCTGCCATAGCAACCACCGATAATCAGGTTTATACTGCTGTAACTAATGGTACTACAAGCGTATTTAGAAGTGGAACTCCGCTTACGGGCAGCGTATCAGCTGCAGCACCAGGTACAACCTTATGGACAAGTGGTTGGAATAACGGTAGTGAATTCTCAAATGGTACACTGCAAGAAGTAATTTTATACAATACTTCTTTGTCTGCAACCGATCGAAATACCTTAGAAAATTCACAAAGTAATTATTACATAAATGGTATATTGCAAAGTAGTGTTGCCGGTATTGTAATTAGCGGTACTTTGCAAATAGCAAATGCCAATGGTTTAGATTCTGCTATTAAAGGCTCACCAGCAAGTTTTAATACAGGAAGTTCACTTACTTATAATGGAACAGCACAAAACGTTACACCAATTAATGTTGGTAATATAACATTTGCGGGTTCAGGTACTAAAACATTAACCGGATTGTTAACTGTAAGCCAATCCCTTACTGTAAATTCGGGTGTAACCTTTAATAAGGCTGCACAAAATTTAGCTATAAATAATGCTACTATTACCAACAATGGAACAATGTCTAGTACAGGTGGTATATTATCGTTAGGTGGTACAGGAGCATTGAGTTTAGGCTTTAACTCTTTAAATAATACAGTAGCACAATTACAACTCAATCGTACAGGTAATATCACACTTACCCAACCACTTAATGTAAGTACAAGTGCTACATTTACTGCTGGGGTGTTGGTTACCGATGCTACCAACATTGTAACACTTACCAATGCAGCAGTTACAGGAGGAAGCAATACAAGCTACATTAATGGGCCTGCCATAGTAGCATCTACTAATATAACAACCAAAAGGGTACCCGTAGGTAAAAATAATTTATTAGCAACGGTAACAATTACCCCACAATCAGCTACAGCTACTAACTATGCTGTTGAGTATTTTAATGGAGTAGGCACTACACCAAACTCATCTAATTTAGGTGCAGGCTTAACCGGTGTAGCCACCAATCAATATTGGAATGTTAGCAGAACATTGGGTACAGCAACTGCCGAATTATCTTTTAACTTTAATACAAGTGCCGGAGGTACAGGTTCACAAAATATTGCTTTGGCTAGTTATGGCACAAGCGGTCCATGGAACAGTTCGGTAATTAATACACCAATACTTGCTAACGCAATAAGTGGAACAATGGTGGGTACGTATACACAATCTAGTTATGGCAACTTTGGTATTGGTTATATTGCCAATATTACGGAGACAGGATTGGATAGCTTATCGCTCACATCTGCCACAACTTCATCGTTGGCATTAAGCATTCGTAAATTAAGGAGTGCGTATACCGGACCGGCAATACGTGTAAGAAGAAGCACAGATAGTTTAGAAGCCAATATCGGGTTTTTAGCCAATGGCAATTTGGATACTGTAACTTTAAAAGCATTTGTAGGTGTTGGGAATAATGGCTTTGTAACAACGTGGTACGACCAAAGTGGCAATAACAGAAATGCAGTGCAAACAACAGCAGGTTTTCAGCCAACAATTGTTGCAGGGGGTACTATTTCTTATTTCAATAACCGACCAACTTTTGTATATGATGGTGTAGATGACGGATTTAGAGTGAGTAACTTACCTACACAAACCGATAATGTAAACAGCTTGTTTTGGATACAGAGAACAACAGATGTAAATTATATGCCAATGAATAACAATGGTGGTTCATGGACTATGATTGCGTCATCAGGTGACAATACCAGTACAGATATTGCCGGTATAGGTAGTTACTCTGTTTCATCTTTTATGATTAATGGTAGGCCAACTGATTGGACAACTGCTACCACAAGAGGTGCAGTGCACACAGCCTTGAATAATACGGCCGCTATTGTAAACATACTCAATCAGCCAATTACTTGGAATGGTAGTATGGTCATTGCCAATTCATGGGGAGGAACTTGGAATTACAATGGCTTAATGCCAGAAATTGTAATCACCAATACTACTTTAGACTCTGCAAGAAGAGTAGGTATAGAAATAAGCATGGGTAATTATTATACAATTGGAACCCCTAATAATGGATGGATTAGTACAGCAGCAGGTGGTAACTGGAATACAGGTTCTACCTGGACCGTTGGTACTGTTCCACCAGATGGTGCAAGTGTAGTTATTGCAACTACAAATGATAATAAAGTAGTATTAAATGTTAATGCTAATGTTGGCTCACTTATTACCAATACCAATGCAATATTAGATTTGGGAAATACCAATACCATTGCAGCTACTTCAGGTATTACCAATAATGGAACATTAATAACAGCCCATGCAAACGGACTATTGGGTGCATCAGCATCTATTAATGCAGCATCTATTACCAATAACGTTGGCAGTAGTGTAACCTATAATGGATCGAGTATCCAAACCGTAAGCGCTATTACTTACAGAAAACTAAGAATTAGCAATAGCGCAGCACTTAAAAATACGGCAGGTGCATTCACTATTACTGATACATTTACAATAGATGCAGGTGCAACTTTAGTGCAGGCTAATACAGCACATGCACTCACATTTATTGGAAATATTGCTGGAACAGGAGTAATACAACCCAATGCAACCAGCACAATAAACATTACTGGCGCAACAGGTGGTTCATTTGGTACAATTAATTTTGCAGCCTCGCCAAATAATAGTGTGGGTACCTTTGTTATGAATAGAGGAGGTGTTAACAGTACAGTAACACTAGGAAGTAGTTTACAGGTAAATACTACTATTTCACTTATAGCAGGTAATATCAATACCACAAATGCTAATCTGTTGATTGCAAATAATATTAGCACAACAAGCGGTAGTATAGCATCTTATGTTGATGGTCCTGTGAGATTTGTTAATTTAGCATCAGGTAATACACGTACGGCACATATAGGTAAGGGCGGCTTCTTAGGAACAATAACTGTTAATCCAACAAGTATTTCGGATTGGACAGTAGAATATTTTAGTGAGCCTGCAACACCTACAACACCTCTTTCATCATCATTAAATTCGTTAATTAACAATCAATATTGGAGTGTTACCAAAGGTTCAAATGCAGCAGCATCTGCAACACTAAGTTTTTTCTTTAATAAACCTTTAGGAGGAAATGCAACTGATAGAATAATATTTGCTAATTATAATAGTGCAGATGTAACACCAACTTGGTTGCCAGTAATTTTGGCTTCAAATGCCTTTAACGGAGCATCATCAACTGGAACAGTAACTACTGCCAATGCTTTAGCATTTGCTACCGGAACTAATGTAAATAATAAATATACTTTTGCTTATGCTGGACCATGGCAATCGGCACAAACAGGAAATTGGAAAACAGCTTCCACTTGGCTACAAGGTAGTGTGCCAATCTCTGGTGCACAAGTAACCATAAAAGCTGGCCATACCGTAACGGTAGATACTACTATTGCATCGGGAGGAGGCACGCCAACACAAATAATTATTGAAAGTGGCGCTCAATTGAATTTTGATACAAATACCTTTGCATCTACACCAATAACTGTAAGTGGTGTGTTGGCTACTGCAAATGCTTTGGGTATCAATACAAGCAATTCAAATGGTACAATAACTTATAATACAGGAAGTACTTTAATTTACAACGGAGGTAATCAAAATATTCCTACTGTATCGGGGGTGCTTACTAATTTAACTATTGGCGGAACACCAGGCAGTACCAAAACACTTACAGGTGCAATTACAGTTGATAAACTACTTACCATTAATACGGGTGTTACATTTTCTAAAGGCTCACAAAACTTAACATTAAATGGCACTTATGTTGGCAATGGGTCATTTACCTCAATAAGTGGTAATTTCACAATTGGTGGTTCGTTGGGAGGCTCATTTGGCAACCTGAATTTAACCGGAAGTGTTGGTACTTTTACAGTAGCAAGATATGGAGCAAGTCCATCAGTTACAATGACTACACCATTTAACGCAACTGCTATTTCGATGCAAAATGGTGTTTTAAATACAGATGCTACAAATACAGTTACTATTACAGGCACCTCTACCGGACCAGGTTCAAATGTTGCTTATGTAAACGGACCTTTGAAAATAGCTCAAAGTACCACTTCTGCAATTACTTTACCATTGGGTAAAAGTGGTGTACTTGGAAGTGTTACTATTACACCAACTACTGGTATTACCTCATGGACATTAGAATTTTACAATGGTTCGCCTACTGTTATTACCACTGATGGAACATTGGTTAGTATAAGTACTGCACAATATTGGGATATAGTAAGAAACTCGGGTACTTCTACCGCTACTTTGGCATTCAATTTTAGCCAAACCCCTGGCGGATTGCCCTCACAAGGTATTTCCTTGGCAAAATTCAATACAAGTAACTCTTTATGGGAATCACAGTTAACCAATGCAAATACTTTTAGAGGAAATGCCTCGAGTGGAACATTAACTGCACCTAGTGGAATATCAACTGCACCTAGTGGTCAAAATATTTTCGGAAACTTTGCAATTGGATTTTATGAAGGAGAATTTGTATCTGCTCAGTCTGGTAATTGGAATAGTGCGTCAACTTGGGTGTCTAATACAATTCCTATTAATACATCAAGGGTAACTATTAAAGCAGGACATACAGTAAGTTTAGATACATCTGCTTCACCGTCAAATTTAACTTTAGAGGCAGGTTCAAGATTTAATTTTAATAATAATCAATTAACATCTCCTAGTTTAGGGATTGTTAATTCGGGTACAATTTCCACTCAATTAGCAGCAGGTCTTAATGGAGCAGTGGGTGCTTCAATCCCAAATGGTAGTTTCTTAATGCAATCTGGCTCAGATATACAATATGTAGGCTCAACCCAACAAACAGTTTCCAATTTGGCGTATCAAAAACTTACGATTAATAATGGTGCGGGTGCAGTAATGGCAAGTGATATTACAGTAAACGATTCACTTAAATTATCAAGTGGTACTTTAACTATTGGTAGCAATACATTGTTGTTAAACGGAGGATTGTCTGGTTCGGGTACATTAAAGGGTAGCCCTACAAGTAATTTAACAATGGGAGGATCTGGCAATGTCACCTTGTTTGTTGATCAAACCACGCCTGGCACAACCAACAGGTTTGCCACAGTTACCCTAAACCGAAGCGGCAATACCATTACCTTGGGAAATAGTATGGAAGTGAACACAGCCTTAACCCTCACGGCAGGAAAGCTTGCAATAGGAAGCAACACTCTTACCCTCAATGGGACATTTTCGGGAAGTGCTGATAACAGCCTCTCCTCAAATGGGTCATCTTTACTAGCAATGGGAGGATCTGGCAATGTCACCTTGTTTGTTGATCAAACCACACCTGGCACAACCAACAGGTTTGCCACAGTTACCCTAAACCGAAGCGGCAATACCATTACCTTGGGAAATAGTATGGAAGTGAACACAGCCTTAACCCTCACGGCAGGAAAGCTTGCAATAGGAAGCAACACTCTTACCCTCAATGGGACATTTTCGGGAAGTGCTGATAACAGCCTCTCCTCAAATGGGTCATCTGTACTAGCAATGGGAGGATCTGGCAATGTCGCCTTGTTTTTTGATCAAACCAGTCCTGGCACAACCAACCGATTAGCCAACTTAACATATAACCGTACAGGTGGAACCATAACATTAGGTAATACATTGCAAGTATCTGGAACGGTTACACCAACAGCTGGAACACTGGCATCTAATGGTAACTTAATATTGGTATCAAACGCAAGTGGAACGGCTCGTATTGCTAGCGGTGGATGTACAACGTGTTCATACATTACAGGAAATGTAACTGTGCAGCGATACATACCACCAGTTGCCCGCAGGTGGCGCTTTTTAGGAAGTAGCGTGCAAAATACCACACTAGCCGATTGGCAAAATGAAACGTTTGTAACAGGAGCAGGAGGATCAACTAATGGGTTTGACGCAACAGGTTCAAATGCTGCAAGTGTATTTTCATATAATGAAACAGCAACAGGAGGTATAAATAATGGATGGACTGCCGCTACCAATACTACCAATACTATTGTATCAGGTAGAGGCTACCGTATATTTATAAGAGGCGATAGAAGCAACACTGGTCGTTTAACTGGAGCAGTTACCGATCAAAACGCAGTAACGCTAGATTTGGTTGGGGTGCCACACCAAGGAAATATTACCTTGCCGGTAAGTTTTACTTCAACAGGAATAAATGCCAACGATGGGTGGAATTTAGTTGCCAATCCTTATGCTTCACCTTATAACTGGAGAGACTTTTATACTGCCGACTCAAATACAGCAAGCTGTATGAAGATTGATCCAACCATTTGGGTGCTAAATGCGCAAAATGGAGGTTACTCATCCTACAATGCAAAGTCGGAGGTGGGTAGTTTGACGGGTGGTATAATACCTGCCGGAGCAAGTTTTTGGGTAAAAGCTTATGCAGCTTCACCAGCGTTAATATTAAAAGAACAATACAAAAATGGGACTGAAGCAGCACTATTTAAAACCAACGAAAATGAAGGATTTAATATTCAGTTGTATTACGATTCTATAACGTGGGATGATGCTTCTATTAAATACCTAACAGGGGCTACAGCCAACTTTGATGCGTATGATGTTCGTAAACTCCCCGGAGCAGTTACAATTAGCGCATACGGAAACGATGGTGAGCAGCTGGCATTTAGTTGCCGCCCTGTTGCCAATACTGTTGATACGATTAAACTCAATGTGAGTGGATCAGCAGGCTTGTATAAACTTGTATTTAGCAATAACAATATGATTGCCGTTGCCGACAATGTGTGGTTGTTTGATACCTATACAAATACCGTAACGGATTTAAAGATTGCCAGTACCTACAACTTTACTATTGTAAGTGGAGTAGCAGCCAGCCAGGGAATGAGCAGGTTTTATATTGTGGTTGGAAACTCATCGGCATTACCGGTAAAACTGTTGCATTTTACAGCGAACAAAACAGCCAACAAACAAGTTGAATTGCATTGGGCAACAGCACAAGAAACCAACAGTAAGCACTTTGAAGTGGAGCGTTCGGTCGATGGTAAGCAATACTACACAATAGGAACGGTAGCTGCAGGAGGTAATACACATACATTAATCAATTATATGTTTATAGATGAACAACCTGTTTGCTCAAACTATTATCGCTTAAAACAGGTGGATATGGATGGAGCTGTATCTTACTCGACCATTCAATATGTGTTGATGGATGAAATGAATGCTTCTGAGTCATTAAAAATGTACCCAATACCAACAACGGAGGTGTTAACCATTGAGCATACGCAACTTATTAAACAACTGAATGTGTATGATGCAACAGGTAAGATGGTTGCTACCTATATGGGCTCATCATCAATAGAAACGATAAATGTAAACAATCTCAAAGCAGGTTTATACATTGTTGAGGTTTTAGATAACGGAGGTCAAAGCCTTAAACAGAAATTTACCAAAGAATAACCAAGGCTGATAATAGCCATTCTTATTAGCGTAAATAATACTAAAAACGCCCGTCCCCAAAAGACGGGCGTTTTTTATAATAGACCAATTACACGGTTAAAACAGTAATCAAGTAACAATGAGATTAATGGTAGTGTGCTAAAAAGTGTGTAAAGTAGATTTTTAGTATTCAAGTATTGTTAGTCGAAAATAGTTAAAAAAAGGAAAGTTTCGATTCGTCTTTAAATTGGTAAATAGGAAATAGATTAGATTATGCTACCTAAGGCATTTAGATTGTGCTATTAAAACATGCTTGGTATTACAATACACTGCCAGAAGTTTACAACTTGTATTAAAAGATGCTGTAAGATAAGCAAACATTAATAAGCCTGTAACTTTACATTGGTTGCGCCACAGCTATGCCACACACTTATTGGAAGCCGGAACTGATTTGAGGTATATTCAAGAATTGTTGGGTCATAGCCACTCAAAAACGACTGAAATATATACGCATGTGTCTACCAAAAGTATTAAAAATATTAAAAGTCCATTTGATGATTTGGATAACTATTAAACCCCACATACATTTGTGCAAACAAAGAGCACTTTTGCATCCTTTAACTCCTAATACGGTAGTTAAAGGATGCAAAAGTTGCTCCTATAAGCTAGTTAGCACTCACCCTAAAAGACGACAGAACCGACAACAAAAGAACTGAAAATGAAAGACAAAATGCCAACGCTTCGTAAAATTAAAAGAGCTGCAAGCCGACACAAGAGTCAACGCTTTTGCAGCACATTTAATTTTACCCAAACGCACCCAAAGCCCACCCACCAGCCAACAAGCGGACAGTTGACAATTTGTTAGGTAGTTAAACCGAAACAACCTTAAATTTCAATATATTTGTTTTGATTTTTAATTGAGAAAAATAAAAAAAATGCGTGCTAAAAAAACAACGGAAAAAAAGTATATAACAGAAGATGTTGACACTCTAACAATTGCAGAAGAACCCCAATTAGAGATGTTTATAGAACGCCATAACTTTACTTTTGCTCCAAAAAATGGAGCATTGAAAAACCCCTATTCAGTTGTTTCTTTATTTTCTGGATGTGGTGGAATGGACTTAGGATTTTATAAAGAAGGATTTAAAATTCTTTGGGCAAACGATATTGACCCAGTTGCTTGTGAAACATATAAGAGAAATATTGGCGACCATATTGTGGCAGGCGATATAACTAAAATTGATTATAAAAAAATTCCAAATTGTGATGTATTGCTTGGAGGTTTCCCGTGTCAAGACTTTTCTATGATATGGAAACGAGGAGGAATAACAACAGAAAGAGGAAATTTGTATCGCAACTTCGTTGATTTAGTAGATTTAAAAAATCCAAAAGTTTTCATAGCTGAAAATGTTAAAGGACTTCTATCTGCGAACAAAGGAAAGGCAATAGAACAAATAGTTTCTGACTTCTCAACGACTGGAAAATTTGGCTATAACATTACAGTAAATCTTATAAATTTTGCGGACTACGGAACCCCACAATTAAGACAAAGGATTTTAATAATAGGCACAAGAAAAGACATCAAAGAGAAATTTACCATTCCTAAACCTACTCATACACCAGAAAACTATGTTTCTGCAAGGGAAGCACTAAAGGGAGCAGAAAAAGTTAAGTATAACAATGAACACCAAAATGTAAATCCATCAACAATTGAAAAACTAAAACTAATACCTGCTGGTGGTAATTTTTCTGATATTCCAAAAAATTCACCTCATTATGTAAAAGGAATGATTTCACACGTTTATCGAAGATTGCATCCCGACAAACCATCAACTACAATTATTGCAGCTGGTGGTGGTGGCACTTGGGGATATCATTTTGACGAACCAAGACCTTTGACAAATAGAGAAAGAGCTAGGCTTTTTGGCTATCCTGATGACTTTGCCTTTGTAGGAACAATTACAGAAGTTCGCAGACAAATTGGTAATTCAGTTGCTCCAGTTGGTATTCAAGTTTTCGCAAAACACATTAAAAAATTCCTAAACCAAGTTACTGCTAATGTTCACTAATACAGAAAACTTCGGTGGAAATTTTAAAAGTGTTTTAAAGCAAGAATTTAAAACATCAAAAAATATTGTTGTTGCATCAGGCTATGCATCTGCTGATATTCTGCAAGAATTTAAAAATGACTTTGTTAAAATTGCCAAAAATGGCGGTAGTGCTAAATTATTGCTTGGGATGGCATTTTATGAGGGCTTGAGCCAAACAAAACTTGATATTTTAAATTCGCTTTGCATCGACCTAAATAAAATCAATAAAGACTCTGGAGTTTATGTAACATATACTAGAAAATATCACGGTAAAGTTTATTATTTCGACACAGGTAAACAAGATAATATTTTTGTCGGCTCATCAAATTTTTCATCAAGCGGGACATCAGGAAATATTGAATGCACAGTTGCTGTAAATGACACTACAACAAAGATAAAAGTTAAAGATTTTTTATCTTATCTGCTTTCAAAAGAAAATTCAATTTCAATTTTAAAGGCTGACATTGTCGTTCCTGGTTCAAAGAAATACAAAGAAAAAGTTTCATTAGTTAACCTAGATAACTTAAAGCATTACGACCCAACTTCAATTGACATTTCAAAACTTCCAACATTTATTTACCCTTTGGACAGAGTTGCTGAAAAAGAAAAATCAAGTCTTAATGTATATTTCGGTAAAGGTCGGTTAAATTCAAAAACAGGACACGTTAAGCCAAGACCTTGGTATGAAATTGAACTTATTGCTAATGTTGCACTTTCATCAAACCCATTGTATCCTAAAGGCGACTTTGACGCATACACAGACGATGGCTATATTATTCCAATGAGAACACAAGGAGATTACTATAAAAATATACGTTCAAAACAAAGCTTACAAATATTTGGAATGTGGTTAAAAGGCAAACTTCAAAAAGCTGGTGCGTTGACACCTTTAACACCCGTTACTAAAGACACATTAATGAGTTACGGAAATGACACTCTTACTTTTGCAAAAATTGGAGAAGGTAAATATTATATGAAATTTTAGCCAACACATTTGGTTGCACATTTGCATTTTTTTCCAACCGCACTAATCCAAGCAAAAAATGCAAAAGAGCCACCAAGCCAACGCACCAAGACAGACCAAAATGGACAGACAACAACACGACAGAAATGAAGGGCGAAGTGCTAACAGCACCTACAAGAAATTGGCGGTTCAGTGGTTAAATGAAGCTTTGTGCTTCGTATCAATTTCAGTGGTGGCAGACAGTTTTCGTCTCCGAAATCGCCAACTTCTTGTAGCTGCAAACCGTTACCGCCAATGCTAAAAAGGACACAGACAGACAGTGCGGAAAATAAAAATTACAAAATAGACAGACAATATGCTTTTTAACTCATTAAACTTTGCAATATTCTTACCGATTGTTTTTATACTTTACTGGTTTGCGACAAAAGGAAATTTAAGGCTTCAAAATATTTTACTACTCGTTTCAAGTTACTTTTTTTATGCTTGTTGGGACTGGCGGTTTATGTTTTTACTAATCTTCTCAACCTTATTGGACTACTTCACAGGTATTAAAATACACGAAGCTACAAACCAAAGAAAGAAATTGTTTTGGCTATGGCTAAGTATTGGAATCAACTTAGGTTTTCTTGGAGTTTTTAAATACTACAACTTTTTTGCGGAATCATTTGCTGATGGATTATCACTTTTAGGATTTAAAGCAAACTTAGGTTCTTTACAAATAATCCTTCCTGTAGGTATATCTTTTTATACTTTTCATGGTTTGTCGTATGTTATTGACATTTATAAAAACAGAATAAAACCCGAAAGAAATTTTATTGACTATTCTGTTTTTGTTAGCTTTTTCCCTTTACTTGTGGCTGGTCCAATAGAAAGAGCAACCCATCTTTTACCTCAAATTCTTAAAAAGAGAGAGTTCGATTATTCAAAAGCGGTTGATGGTTTGCGACAAATATTGTGGGGTTTATTCAAAAAAATCGTCATAGCCGACAACTGTGCCGAATTTGCAAATACAATTTTTAATAATTCAGCGGACTATTCAGGTAGTACGCTTGTTTTGGGTGCATTATTCTTTACTTTTCAAATCTATTGTGACTTTTCGGGTTACTCTGATATTGCATTAGGAACTGCCCGTTTATTTGGTATAGAACTTTTAAGGAATTTTGCTTTTCCGTATTTCTCACGAGACATTGCCGAATTTTGGAGACGTTGGCACATTTCGCTATCCTCATGGTTCAAGGATTATCTCTATATTCCGTTGGGTGGTAGCAAAGGCGGAATGTGGATGAAGATTCGAAATACTTTTATAATTTTTCTTGTAAGTGGTTTTTGGCACGGTGCTAATTGGACTTTCATAGTTTGGGGCTTTTTAAATGCCTTATTTATAATGCCCTCTATTGTTTTCAACACAAACAGAAACAACCTTGATATTGTAGCAAGAGGTAAATATCTACCAACATTACGTGAGTTTTTTGCTATTTTATTGACTTTTTCCTTAACTGTATTTGCTTGGATTTTCTTTCGTGCAGCGAATGTTACTCATGCGTTTAGTTATATCTCTGAAATATTTTCCAGTTCATTGCTAACAGTACCACATTTTCCCGGAATTGGTAAAGCGGTGCCAATAGTTTTACTGACAAGCATATTTTTAATCGTTGAATGGCTTGGGAGAGAACAGCAATATGCAATTGCTCATTTAGGTATAAAATGGTATAAACCTTTACGATGGGCGTTGTATTACACTATCATTTTAGCCATTTACTTCTTTGCAGGTTCAGAACAACAATTTATTTATTTCCAATTCTAAGTTATGAAACAGTTCATTACAAAATTAACCTACTTCTCATTAATAGGAATTATTCCAATACTATTTTTATTTTCATCATACTTATATTTTGACCCTTTTAAAGTTTTAAGACATTACAATGATTATTCTTATCCTTATGTAATACCCAACAGGGATTACATTTCTACAGACATGTTCATTAATAATTATAAAAAGAACAGCTATAATTCATTTATTTTTGGTAGTTCTCGGACATTAGCATTTAGACCAAATTCATGGAGTAAATTTCTGTCTGTTAAAGATAACCCTTTTATGTTTGATGCTTCTGGAGAATCAATTTATGGAATATATACAAAACTTAAATATCTTGATTCAACAAATGTTGAAATAAAGAATGCTTTAATTATACTTTGTAGAGACTGCTCATTTAGTCAAACGGAAAATCATAAGGGACATTTATTTGTAAAACATCCTGCTACCTCAGGTGAAGATAATATATCCTTTCAGTTTGATTTTTTTAAAGCATATTTAAGCCCAAAATTTCTATCCAATTTCTATAGCTTTAAGATTTTAGGTAATTACAAACCGTTTATGTCTGGTTATATAGAAAACCGTAAGATTACTTTTGACACATTAACAAATGAAATTAATATCATTGATCAAGAAACTGAAATAGTTCAGAATCCTACTGAATATTATGCAAAGCGAAAGGAATTATTTTATGTTAGAATGGGCGAAAAAACAGATTCTATTCAGAGGATTAATAAGAAACAGATGTTTATGCTAAAGGAGGTAAAGCGTATATTAGAAAAAAACAATACCAATTATAAAGTAGTTTTAAGTCCTCTTTATGAGCAAATTAAGTTTAATAATTCAGACCTATTGTTACTTAAAAACGAATTTGGAAATAATTTATATGATTTTTCTGGCAAGAATTCATTTACTGACATTAAATCGAACTATTATGAAACAAGTCATTTTAGACCAAATGTCGGAGATAGCATTTTTAAAATAATATACAAATAAAGCACATGGCGGTAACAAAGGCTATATGCAATAAGGGTTTCAGTGGTAATTCAAGCATTCTGCCCCGCTCAAACTTCGGTGCAGTTGGACAGGAAAGTAGCCCGCAATCCCTTACTGCATATAGCCTCAAACGTTACAAGCAAGCCTAAAAGACGACACTACAACCATCAACGAGACAATTAAACCATCGAACTTTGACATCTTGACCAGACTTTCTGGAAGACCTTATCGCGGCAGTCAATTTCGCTGTATCTAGACACAGACCATAGACCAACTTGGCGACACACAGGCCGACCCAAGAAAAAATAAAACACCACACCGCACAAAAAAATTGAATTTCTGCCACCGCACAAGTGGCACATTTGGCTTTGCCCGACACACAAGCCGACCCTTCTGCAAAGCCAAAAGAGCCACTTTTTCCCTACGCACCTAAGACAATAGAGACGAGATAATTTAACTTTGTAGAACTCCTACTTAAAATTAATTTCATAAAAAGTTTGGACGTTAGAAAACTTTGTTTACTTTTGTAGCGCCATTACAAAGGAATAAATTTTGAAAACGCTAATAAAAGATATCACACACATCCAAACCGGACTATTTGCAAAGCCTTCAGGCATTGGCGAATTGGTGTATCTACAGTCCAAGCATTTTGACGAATACGGTCAATTGCACGCTGTTTTACATCCCGACTTGGTGGCTGACGGCATTTCTGAAAAACACTTACTGAAAGATGGTGATGTTCTTTTTGCTGCCAAAGGGACCAAAAATTTTGCAGCCGTTTTTGAAAACCACAACGAACCTTCAGTGGCTTCTACTTCATTTTTTGTTATAAGACCAACCGATAAAAAATTGTTGCCTCAATATTTGGCTTGGGTACTTAACAGCCACACAACACAAACATTATTGAAAGGACAAGCAATCGGAACTTCCATCCCATCTATTTCAAAACAGGTTTTAGAAAATTTGGAAATAGCAGTGCCGAGCATTGAAACGCAAAAAGCTATTTTGCAAATCACGAAACTCCGCAACAGGGAAAAATCTTTGAAGCAGAAAATTGAAACACTAAGAGAAAAACAAATTCAACAACAAATAATCAACGCAATAAAATAAATATCATGGCTAAAATAACTCAGAAAGACATCAACGATGCAGTTTGGAAAGCTTGCGACACCTTTAGAGGTAGCATTGACCCAAGCGTTTACAAAGACTATGTGCTTACAATGCTGTTCCTAAAATATCTCAGCGATGTGCATGACGATAAAATGGAAGGCTACTTAGCAAAATACAGCGGTGATGTGGAACGTGCCAAACGTGCCATGCAACACGAACGATTTATTGTGCCAGAGCATAGCCATTTTAAATTCCTATACGATTCTCGTAACGAAGCCAATATCGGTGAACTTATCAATATTGCTTTGGCAGATTTGGAAGAAGCCAACCGTGAAAAACTATACAGTGAAGATGGTGCAGGAATTTTCCAAAACATTGACTTTAACAACAGTAAGCTCGGTGAACCCAAGGACAAAAACACCCGCCTGAAAAACCTGTTGCTCGATTTTAACAAAGATGCTTTGAACCTTCGTCCATCGCATTTGGATGGCAACGACATTATTGGTGGTGCTTACATGTTCCTGATTGAAAACTTCGCCAGCGATGCCGGAAAAAAAGCGGGTGAATTTTTTACACCAAAAGAGGTTTCTACATTGATTGCAAAACTCACCAAATCAAAACCCGGTTCACGCATTAGTGATCCAACCTGCGGTTCGGCTTCTCTCTTAATTAAAGCAGGTGAAGAAGTTGGTTCAGATAATTTTTCACTCTACGGACAAGAAGCCAATGGAAGCACTTGGGCTTTGGCGGTAATGAATATGTTTTTGCATGGTTTCGATAATGCAACGATTCGCTGGGGCGATACCATACGCAACCCAAAGCTGAAAGAAGGCGATGCATTGATGAAGTTTGATACAGTTGTGGCAAATCCGCCATTCTCTTTGGATAAATGGGGAAAAGTAGAAGACAAAGAAGGCGACAAAACTACTGTTAGCTACGACCCTGAAACCGATAAATACAACCGTTTTTGGAGAGGTGTGCCGCCTAAGAGCAAAGGCGACTGGGCTTTTATCAGCCACATGATAGAAACGCTGAACGAACATGGCAAAGCAGGTGTGGTAGTGCCGCATGGCGTATTGTTTCGTGGCAGCAGCGAAGGCCGCATACGCCAACGCACCATTGAAGAAAACCTGCTCGAAGCAGTAATTGGCTTACCTGCAAATCTATTTTTTGGCACAGGTATACCGGCAGCTATTCTCATTTTCAACAAGCAAAAAACCAGCAACAACTTTTTGTTTATTGATGCAAGCAAGCATTACGAAAGTGCCAAAAACCAAAATAGGTTACGTGAAAGCGATATTGAACACATTGTAAATACCTATCGTGATTTTGCAGCCGGCAAATTACAGCCCGGTGTGGTGGAAGATAAATTCAGTTATGTAGCCACTACCGATGAAATACAGGAAAACGACTTTAACCTAAACATCCCCCGCTATGTGGACACCTTTGAAGAAGAAGCTGAAGTGGATATTGCAGAAGTGCAAAATGAGATTGAAAGCCTAGAAAAAGAATTGAGCAAAGTGCAAGGAGAAATTGAGGTTTATTTAAAACAATTAATAGCCTAATTATGGATAACGAATTATCAAAAAAACATATTACACTGTTTGATTCTATCAAAGAAATAGATGAAAACGGGAATGAATTTTGGGGTGCAAGAAAACTATCAAAGGTGTTGGAGTATTCAGAATTCCGACACTTTATACCTGTTATTGAAAGAGCTAAAGAAGCTTGTGAAAATAGTGGCCACGCTATTTTGGATCACTTCGAGGAATACCTCGAGGAGATAAAACATGGCAAAGGGGCAAAGCAAGATTATGAAAGTGTAAAACTCTCCCGATATGCCTGTTACCTGATTGTACAAAATGCTGACCCAAGCAAAGAAGTGGTTGCACAAGGGCAAACCTATTTTGCGGTACAAACCCGTTTGCAGGAAATAAGGCAGATGGATGAATATAATCGCCTAAAAAGTGAGGAAGAAAAACGTCTGTTTTTGCGTGATGAAATGAAAAGGCATAACATTCAATTGGCAGATGCTGCAAAAGGTGCAGGAGTAATTGAACCTTTGGATTATGCAATTTTTCAAAACCACGGCTATATGGGTTTGTATGGTGGGTTAGACGCCAAAGGCATACACAAAAATAAAGGCTTGAAAAAAAGTCAAAATATTTTAGACCACATGGGTAGCACAGAGTTAGCTGCTAACTTATTCCGTGCTACACAAACAGAAGAAAAGCTAAGACGAGATAACATCAAAGGAAAACAAAAAGCCAATCAAACCCATTTTGAAATAGGCAAAAAAGTACGTAAAACGATTGAAGAAATTGGTGGTACCATGCCCGAAAATTTACCCGTAGCAGATAGTATCAAAAAACTTGAAAAAACTAAGGAACCTAAGCCATTAAAAACACCTAAAAAGAAAAAATAATGGTAGCAACAAAAAATACCAAAGCGTTTTACAATACTGAAATTCCAAGTGATTGGAAGATTAAGAAATTGGGAGCACTAGTTGAAATTGTTAGTGGAGTTAGTCCTTCGCTTTTCAATCTTGATGTTGTTGGAAAATATCCTTACCTAAAGGTTGAAGACCTGAATAATTGTGAAAAGTATCAAGTATCAAGTCGAGAATTTTCTAATGATGAAAAACAATTAGTTCCGAAGAACAGCGTGATTTTTCCGAAAAGAGGCGCAGCTATATTAAACAATAAGGTTCGAATAAATTCGGTTGCTGTTCAGATGGACAGCAATCTTATGGCTGTTTATCCAAAGTCAGAGGATTTAAATTTTGAGTATTTATATTATCAAATCACATTTGAACAGCTTCATAAAATTGCTGATACTTCTACTATACCGCAAATTAACAATAAACACATAATTCCTTACTCATTCCCACTCCCCCCACTCCCCGAGCAAAAAGCCATAGCCCAGGTGCTCAGTAAGGCAGATGCCGCTATCCACACTACCGAAAAACTCATAGCTCAAAAAGAACTCCGCAAAAAATGGCTAATGCAACAATTGCTTACAGGGAAGAAAAGGTTGAAGGGGTTTGAGAATACGAAATGGAAAATTCAAGCATTGGAAAACTTTATTAAACCAATTGTGAGAGAAGTTCCAAAGCCAAGTACACCTTATTTGGGAATTGGTTTAAGAAGTCACGGTAAAGGAACTTTCTTAAAACACGATGAACAACCTGAGAAAAATAGCATGGACAATTTCTATGTTGTTCGGCCAAATGATTTAATTGTTAATATCACTTTTGCGTGGGAACAAGCCATTGCAATTGTTCGACCTGAAGATGATGGAGCATTAGCATCACACCGTTTTCCTACATACACATTCATTGAAGATAAAGGCCATCCAGACTTCTTTAGGTTTTATATTCTTCAACCAAGAATGAAGTTCATGCTTCAAATGATTTCACCCGGTGGTGCAGGTAGAAACCGTGTAATGAGCAAGTCAGATTTTATAAAACTTGAATTCCTCTTGCCTGATTATAAAGAACAAACCACCATTGCCCAAGTGTTGCAAGCAGCAGATAAAGAAATCAGCCTGCTTAAAGCTAAAGCGGAGAAGTTGCGGGAGCAAAAGAAGGGGTTGATGCAGGTGTTGTTGACGGGGAAAATACGTCTGAACTATGATTCATCTGATTTTTATGACTCAAATGAAAATAAGTAATTATATGAACATAAACCACAGCAATCCAACGAATCAAGTAAATCACGGTTCAGACAATTATTCGTTTGTTTTAAATGATGGCCATGATTCAGACAACAGGATAGAAAAATCAACCTAATCAAATAAATCACAAAAATCATAGTTCAGACGAATGATAAACGAGCAATACAAATACAGCGAACTCACTTCCAAAATCATTGGTTGTGCTATGACCGAACACAAGGCTTTAGGCAATGGTTTTCAAGAAGTGATTTATCAACGGGCTTTAGAAATTGAAATGCGTTTGGCATGTATCGAGTTCAATAGAGAATTTGAAATGCCAATATTTTACAGAGAGGAACAAATTGGAACGAGAAGAGTTGATTTTTTGGTTGAGGGCGTTATTTCAGTCGAACTTAAAGCCATTTCCAAATTAGAATATGTACATTTTGCCCAAGCTATAAACTACCTTGAAGCATACAATTTGGAAATTGGCTTGCTGATAAACTTTGGCGAAACAAGTTTGAATTTCAAGCGACTGTCCAACAAGAAATTTAAATCAGACCAATCAAATCAATCACAAAAATCATAGTTCAGACAATGTTACTCCAATACGCCTCCGACTTACATTTAGAATTCCCTGCCAACAAGGAATTCCTAAGGCAGCATCCCTTGCAGCCGGTGAGCGATATTTTGGTATTGGCTGGAGATATTGTGCCCTTTGCGGTAATGGACAAACACAAAGATTTTTTCAGTTATGTGGCAGATAACTTTGAAACGACCTATTGGCTGCCGGGCAATCATGAGTATTACCGCTTTGATATTTCTGAAAAAAGTGGGGCGCTGTATGAAAAAATTCGAAGCAATCTGTTATTGGTGAACAATACTTCAGTGGTTCATGAAAACACCAAGCTTATTTTTTCTACACTTTGGAGCAAAATCAGCGCAGGACATCAATGGCAAATAGAAAGAAGTATGAACGATTTTCATCAAATAAAGAACAAGGGTTTTAGCTTTTATGCAGAGGCTTATAATCAATTGCATGAAGAGAGTTTAGCTTTTATTCAAAAGGAGTTGAAATCAGTGAAGGATGAAAAGGTGGCTGTTTTCACCCACCATTGCCCTACTTTTCTAAACTACCCCGAGCAATACAAGGGCGACATACTCAATGAAGCTTTTGCGGTGGAATTGCATGACATAATTGAAACATCAAATATAGCTTATTGGGTATATGGCCATCACCACAGAAATATTCCCGAATTCAGCATTGGAAAAACTAAGCTGATAACTAATCAGTTGGGGTACGTGCAGCTAAATGAGCAAAGATTATTTGAGCCAAATAAATGTATTGAATTATGAATTCGATAGAATTAAAACAAACACTTCAAAACCTTCGCAACCTCACAGCAGAGAATGAAGTTGTAGAGTTTAAAGAAGCCAAAAATGGCTATGACTTTAATAAGTTAGGCAAGTATTTTTCTGCCCTAAGTAATGAGGCCAATTTGAAAGGAAAACCTTATGCATGGTTGGTTTTTGGCGTGGAGAATAAGAAACACCACATTGTAGGCAGTCAGTTTCGGCCGCAACGTAAAGACTTAGATATTCTTAAAAGTGAGATTGCCAATAAAACTACAAACCGGATTACGTTTATAGAAATTCACGAATTGAACGAACCCGAAGGTCGTGTAGTCATGTTTCAAATACCTGCTGCTCCCAAAGGTTTCCCCATTGCCTTTGATGGACATTATTATGGCAGAGATGATGAAGAACTTTCTCCATTAAACCTTGAGGAGATTGAACGAATTCGTGCACAAGCAACTACTGAAGATTGGAGTGCTACGATAATTCCTGATGCTACGATTGAAGATTTAGACGAGGAAGCCATTGCTTTGGCAAGAAAGAATTTTAAAAATAAATTTCCTGAAAAAGCCTCTGAAGTTGATGCTTGGGATGATGCTACTTTTCTAAATAAGGCAAAAATCACCATTAAAGGGAAAATTACCAGAACAGCGATTATTCTTTTAGGCAAAGAAGAATCAGAACATTTTATCAATCCTGCAGAAGCGAAAATTCGTTGGCTGTTGAAAGATGCCAATGGCAATGATAAAGATTACGCCATTATTGGTTGCCCGATGATTTTGGCGGTGGATAAAGTGTATGCTAAAATCCGCAATTTAAAATACCGTTATATCAAAGACGGAACACTTTTCCCAGATGAAGTTAACCAATACGAACCGTATTCAATTCGTGAGGCTTTAAACAACTGTATAGCTCATCAAGATTACACTAAGCATGGGAGAATTAATGTGGTGGAAATGGACGACCAATTGATTTTTACGAATCTTGGTTCTTTCATTCCAGGCAGTGTAGAAAAAGTAGTAAAGGAAGATGCTCCTGAAGAACATTACCGAAATCGTTTTTTAGCATCAGCTATGTTTAATCTTAAAATGGTTGACACTGCAGGAGGTGGAATCAAAAAGATATTCAACTTTCAAAGGGAACGATTCTTTCCAATGCCTGACTATGATTTCTCAGGCGGTAAGGTTAAAGTCACTATATCAGGAAAAATACTTGATATAGAGTATGCACGGTTATTGGCAAGAAACAGAGACCTGACATTGGAAGAGATAATGATTTTGGACAAAGTGCAAAAGAAACACGAACTAACAGAATTTGAAGAAAAACACTTAAAGGGAAACAAACTAATTGAAGGCAGGAAACCCAATTATTATATAGGAATAAAAGTGGCTCAAAAAACTGGTCAGAAAGCTGCGTATTCAAAAAACAAAGCCTTTGACAAGAGCTATTATCTGGATTTAATAGAAAAAGCTATTAGAGAACATAAGAGTTTAGAAAGAAATGAAATAGATGAATTGTTATGGAATAAACTACCCGAGTGGATGGATGATAAGCAGAAGAAGAACAAGATTGGGAACTTGTTATCAGAACTAAGAATGAAAGAAAGAATTGAGAATACTGGAAGTTTTAGTAAACCAAAATGGTCTCTTAAGAAGACAGATAAAAAAGTTTAAGAGAAAATTTAAGAGAGGATTTAAGAGAGAACATGATGGAAATACTAATAATGAAATTGATAAACAAAGAGATAGAAAAGGAGTTTAGCTCTAATAAGTCAGATATAAGAGAAAAATTATTAGAGGAACAATTAGAAGAAATGAATAAGCAGCTAATTATCTATATGCCGTTAATGATTCTCTGTATGCTAAAGATAAAACAGCTAAAGAAGATGCTGAAACAGATCCTGCTATTCTTTGTATTGCAGCTACTAGAGATAGTGCTAGTAATACGCAAACACTTAAATATGCTGAATATCAGCACTTTAGAACGACACCTGCCTGAGTTTCAATTCTCTGTATCGGGATCCGGATTCTCTGTATTGGTTCCGGCACCGGGCAAATTCAATTCTCTGTATCGCGCATCCGGTTCTCTAAAAATTAAAAAGTAATGGACACACCAAGTTTCAAAGAAGACCATATCAGCCAGATACCTGCATTGCAAATGTTGGTGAATTTGGGTTATACTTATTTAAGTCCGGCAGAAGCAGACAGGCAAAGAGGTGGCAAAACCACCAATGTGTTGCTGGAAGATGTCTTGCGGAAGCAGTTGAAGGAAATCAACAGCATCCGTGTAAGTGCCACCAAAACAAGCATTTTCACAGACGACAATATTGAACGGGGCATACTGGCATTGAAAAACTTGCCTATGAACGAAGGATACATTGCAGCCAGTGAAAAGGCTTACAACCTGCTCACTTTAGGTCAGGCATTGGAGCAAAGTGTAGATGGCGACAAAAAGAGTTTTACCCTGCAATACATCGACTGGAAAAACATTGGCAACAATGTGTTTCATGTAAGCGAAGAATTCAGCGTAATGCGAAGCACTAGCAAAGAGCATTACCGCCCCGATTTGGTTTTGTTTGTGAATGGTATTCCCCTTTGCATCATCGAGTGCAAACGACCTGATATGAAAGAGCCATTGAAACAGGCAATCAGTCAGCATTTACGAAATCAGCAAGAAGATGGAATCAGAAGCTTATATGTGTATTCGCAACTCACGTTGAGCATTGCCACACAAGAAGCCGCTTATGCCACCAACGCTACACCTGAAAAGTTTTGGGCAAAATGGCATGAGAAGTTTAACTCTGATGAAGAAGAACGCTATTACAAAAACGAATTACAGGAATTCAAAAACAAACCGCTTCCGATTCCTATAAAAGAACAATTATTTTCTGACCGCTTCAAATATGTTCGTCAATATTTTGATGCATTAGAACAGGAGGAAATTCTACCAACTGAACAGGATAATTATTTATATGGTTTATGCCGTCCTGAAAGATTGATGGACATTGTTTTCAATTTTGTTTTGTTCGACAATGGAGAAAAGAAAGTAGCCCGCTATCAGCAGTTTTTTGCCATCAAAAAATCCATGCAACGCATTAAACATGTTGAAAATGGAAAACGTAGAGGCGGTGTAATCTGGCATACACAAGGCAGTGGAAAATCTTTAACTATGGTGATGCTGGCACAAGCCATTGCCATGGAGCCAAGCATTCGCAATCCGAAAATTGTTTTGGTGACAGACCGTACCGATTTGGACAATCAAATTACAGGCACATTTCGCAAGTGTGGCAGGTTTGTAGAAAATGCTACCACAGGTCAACGCTTGGTTGAATTACTGGAAAACAAAAGCGATGCAGTAGTTACAACCATCATCAACAAATTTGTGGCAGCAGTAAAGAAAATTGATAAGCCTTTAGAAAGCCACGACATTTTTGTTTTGGTAGATGAAGGACACAGAACACAGCATGGCACTTTCAATATCGACATGCAAAAGACTTTGCCGAACGCCTGTTTCATTGCCATGACTGGAACACCGCTTTTCAAGAAAGACAAAAGCACAGCAGAGAAGTTTGGCGGTATGATTGATGCTTACACGGTTGACCAAGCTGTAAAAGACAAAGCAGTTGTTCCATTACTTTATGAAGGAAGATTGGCTTTGCAAAATGTAAATGCAAGTCCGATTGATACTTTTTTCGGAATGGTTTCAGAGCCATTAACCGAATACCAAAAAGCAGACATCAAAAAGAAGTTTGCCCGAAACGACCATTTGAATTCTGCCGAACAAAAAATGCGAATGATTGCCTGGGACATCAGTTATCATTTTCGTGACAACTGGCAAGGCAGAACACCATTTAAAGGTCAGTTGGTTTGCGATAAAAAAGTGAATGCTATCAAATACAAAGAGTATCTAGATGAAATAGGCATTGTAAGTTGCGAAGTATTGATTTCATCCATTGACGAAAGAGAAGGCGAAGAAAGTGCTTATGAAAAGTCAACAGAAAAGGAGAATCAGTTTTGGAAAAAAATGATGGACGAACATGGCAATTCAAAAAGCTATGAAAAGAATATCATAAGTCGTTTCAAAAATCAAAAAGACCCAGAAATTATTATTGTAGTTGACAAATTGCTTACGGGATTTGATGAACCAAAAAACACAGTTTTATATCTCACAAGGAATTTACAAAGCCATAAGCTATTACAAGCCATTGCAAGGGTAAACCGTATTTATCCTGACAAAGAATTTGGTTACATCATTGACTATTATGGTGTTATTGAAAATCTGGATGATGCCTTGCAGTTGTATTCGTCTTTTGAAGACTTTGATGATGAAGATTTGGCAGGAACAATGACTAACATTTCAGATGAAATCAAAAAACTACCGCAAAAGCATTCAGACCTTTGGGATATTTTCAAAACTATTGCGAACAAGCGTGATGCAGAAGCCTACCAACAATTATTGAAGGATGAAGCAATAAGAGTTTTGTTTTACGATAAACTGGCTGCATTTGCCAAAGGTTTAAAATTGGCATTATCCTCTATTCAATTCCACAAGGAAGTAGAAGAAAAGGTAATCAATCGCTATAAAGAAGATTTGACGATGTTCTTAAAATTGCGTTTGGCAGTTGTTGAACGATACAGTGATGAAATTGACTATAAACAATACGAAGGTCAAATTCAAAAACTGATTGATACACACATTACCACCGAGAAAATTGAAACCATCACTGAATTGGTAAACATTTTCGACAAAGACAAATTTCAGCAAGAAGTAGAAAACACAACAGGAAAAGCAGCTAAAGCCGACAAAATTGCTAGTAGAACAGCGAAGCACATCACAGAGAAAATGGATGAAGATCCTGCTTTTTACAAAAAGTTTTCGCAAATGCTGAGAGAAACCATTGCAGACTATGAAGCCAAACGAATCAGTGAAGCACAATACCTGAGCAGGGTTCAAGACATCATGAACAATGTGCTGGCTCATACCGACAATGATATTCCAGAGCAGTTAACAGATAGAGATGTTGCTAAAGCATTTTACGGTTTGACAGTTGAGGCACTTTCAGAAAAGATACAAGATAATGTTGTTCGCAAAGAAGTTGCAACACAAACGGCTTTACAAATTGACGACCTTATTCAAGATTCTGTTTTGGACAATGGAAAACCCATTATCGACTGGCAATACAAAACTAATATCATAGGAAAACTGCTTATTGAAATTGGCGACTATCTGATTGATGAAGTTCGTGACAAATACAATGTAGACTTGGCATTCAAGGACATGGATAAAATTGCAGAAGATTGTATTGAAGTAGCTAAAATCCGTTACAAGTAATGACATCAGCGATTCAATTTGGCAGTAGAACAATAGATTTTCGTTTGGAGTATTCAAACAGAAAATCGCTTGGTATAACTGTAACGCCTGAAATGGAAGTTTTGGTAAAAGCACCAACAGACACTACCATGGAAAAAGTGAAAGAGAAAATAAGAAAAAAAGCACCTTGGATAATTAAACAACAAAGCTTCTTTCTTTCCTTTCAACCAAAGACACCACAACGGAAATACATAAGTGGAGAAACACATTTGTATCTGGGCAGACAATACCGCTTACAAATTTCTATCGACAAAGACGAATCTGTAAAACTGAAAGGTAAATTCATTGAAGTAACAGCGAGGGACAAGTCAAGAGCAAAAGACTTATTAAACGATTGGTATTTGCAACATGCACGGACAAAGTTTCATGCAATTGCATCACCACTAATTGACAAATTCAAAAAACACAAAGTTGAACCTAGTTCTATTGTATTGCGTGACATGCCGACACGTTGGGGAAGTTGCACACCAAAAGGAAAAATCATATTAAATCCTGAATTGATTAAAGCACCTAAAGGCTGTATTGAATATGTTATTATACACGAACTTTGTCATTTAATACATCACGACCACACACAGAAATTTATAGATTTACAGACCAAGGAAATGAAAGACTGGGAAAAGTGGAAAATGAAATTAGAGAAATTATTAGCATGAGAAGCCTACACACAAAAGCACACACATTTGCAAGCCGCACAAGCCCAAGCACAGACCAAAGCTTGCAAAAGTGTGTGCTTTTCGGCAACCCAAAAAGAAATTCAATTTTTTTCTCCCACCCTTCGGTGTTTTATTTTTTCGCCACCCACAACCGACACAAAAACAGTTGGACAGAAACAGCGAAAACCTATACTGAACAAGACTTGACAATGACGGTGGACAGAAGGCCAGCTTGTAACAGCGGTTTTGCAAAAAAGCGGGTTCAGTGGTTAATTGAGCATTCTACCTCGCATCAAATTTTGTGGTATGTTGACAGTTTAGTGCTTCGAAATCCGCTTCTTCGCAAAGCCGCAAACCGTTACAAGCAACCCTAACAGACCGACAGTGCGACCATCAACCGACAGAAAAAAAGCCAGCCGCACATTTTAGCACATTTGGTTTTGCCCGACACACAAGGCGAACCTTCGCAAAACCAAAAGAGCTAAAATTTTCCAAACGCACTAGACTGGTGACAGTTACTTCGACAACAACGAGTAAGATTGACTTGGTGGAAATAATAAATCCAAAGCGTTCGGTTTTATTTTAAAAATGGGTCCTTTCTCGACAACGCTTCCAGTTGACTTTCTTTTTATCAAATGGTCAAGCGTAATAATTCCTTGCTCTAATAATATATCGAACTGTGAGACAATCGGTTTTTTAGTGTGCTCGACTTTTTTGTATTGAAAATGTTCCTTGCCACCAATAGTGACAGAATCGGCTGCAATCCAAAATGTTTCATTATGTTTTTCAAGCAAACGCTTGTGTAAAGTTTCTAATCCCCAAACAACAAAATCTCCAGCACTAGCTTTATCAGAATTTTCTATAAGCTGACTGATTTCGCTATCCATTTTCAATTTTAAACCTTGTGAATTTCTGACAAGTGTTGAAACAGTACAATACAATTTAAAATCATCTCCACGACTATATCCAAAAGCGTTTAAGATTTCGGCAGAACTTTTGAATTTGCTTAAATTCCAATCAGGAACTTGTGCAAAAAGGTTTTTCCGATTTCCTCGTTTATCACGATACGACTTTAATTCAATGCCTTTATAATCTGGCTTTTTTGACGAATTTATATCAATCCCTAAAAGTGTTTCAAGCGTTCTCCCGATTGCAGTATCGGCTTGAAGCATTGCAGGAACAGGTCCTTTTGCTGCAATTTTATTAAGGAGTATCAATAATTCATCTGCAACTTCATTAGAAATTTGATTTATCTCATTGACTAATTCCTTAAGCGGATTTGATATTTTACTTTCAATTAACTTATGTAAATCAAGTTGCGTAATATTCAAAACATACAAATCACTTTCAAAAGCAATTATACCTAAAATATCGCTTGCCTTTGAGTAAGACCCCAATCCTTTAAACCAAATTCTTGGGTCACCTTTTTTAGTGTTAGGGCGATATAATGAAGCAACTGAATTTACTATTGAATCAGACGAGACTAAATATGAGTTAATTTGAATTTTACTTTCTTGACCTTGTTTCTGTAATTCAAAATCGTGAATATTATTGGCTTTTAAATAGGTTCGTACCGAACCTGTAGCATCCATAATAGACTTTTCAAGCCCAGTTCCAGTTGGTTCTATCAGACAAAGTTCAACAGATTTTTCAGTTAGAAGTTTTATCCTATTTATTTCAAGGGTTGTTAATTGCCTCATTTTTTAAAACATTGCATTAAAACTTCTTTGAGTATTGGTTCTCCAAATTCAACTATAAACGCCTCATCATTCCATGATAATAGATATTCGCCAATTTTATTATGTGCTATGCTACATCTCATTCTATATATCCAATATGCGGTAACATTAATGATAAATTTCGAGTGGTCTTTACTTGCTGGAACTTTTAAAGTTTGAAGGTTTGTATTTGAAAAAGAGCCAGAATTAACAACATCCCTAAATTTGTCAATATTAGTTAAGTGAATATCATTTTTTGATTTTCCGAAATCAATAAACATCTCTTCTGATATTGTTGGAAATAACGCTACCTTCTCTAACCTTTTTTCTAATGCTACAATATCAGCACAAAAAAATTCAAGCAAGTCTGTAAGTCGCTGCAATTCTTTGTCGGAATATTCATTCAGAATTTTGCCAATTTTGTTTGAATCTCTTGGTATGGTAAGGTTTTGAATTTTATCAATTATAAAAAAATCAAATTGCAATTCAAGTAAGTGATACAACTTTAAAAATCTCTCAAAAGCGTACGGTTGTTCTATTGCCCTGACACTACTTTCGTAAGAATGGCTATCCAGTGTTTTAAGCTTTTCACCCAATACAATTTCAGGATAAATTTTTTTATATCTACTTAATGGGCTGCCAGTGATTAGTTCATGCGAAAATCCGCCCCAAAGTGAAGATGTTTCCTTGTAATCATTTATGTAATCACTTAGAAATGTTTCTTTGATAAGCAGATAATCTGATTTGAATTCATGGTCATTTCCATTTTGGTAATCAATATAATCCGCTTCCGTTAAATATGCGATGAACTCAAATTCCGTCATAACATTCAAGTTGATTTTACCTTTTGATTGAACAAAAATCAAAAGCCCCTTTTCATCAGAATTCAGCGTTATAGGAATCGGATTTGTACTGTCGTATGAATTTGAAATACGGACAACTTTAAATGCGATATAATTATTTATGACCAAATAAGGCAATGATTCAGTTACGCTTGTAATTGTAACAGGCGATTGCGTATCTGCCATAATAGTTGAAACATCTAGTAAATTCATAATTTAGCTTGCACTTGTTTTCCAACATTCTAAAAAGGTTTCATCGCCTTCTCCAATAAAATATTCCCTAAAACCATCCATTATTAATTTTCTTGTACCATTACCAACATTGACTTTTTTAGCATCAATCCCACCTTTAATTTTTTTAAATTCTTCTATATACATCGGGTCACCACTTGAAACTAATTTCAGTTCGCCTAAAAGTTTTTTCAATGCATTATCTACCCTTAAAATTCTTTTTTCATCAGAGGCATATTTACCAACTGCTGCAAAAAATGCCTTCAAAGTATTTTCATCTGCTAACCAATTCTTAAATGAACTTAATTCTAAATGAGAGTTATATATTCTATAAAATTCATCATCAATATCGCAGTATAATTTTAAATATTTAATAAATGAAGTGTATGAAATATTTAACTCTTCTTCTTTTGAAGAAAGTACATCGTCCTCATTCATTATCTTTACCACCAAGTTGTCCCTGTCAATTTCAGGGCTTTTGGTCATAAAGCTATAGTAACCATTTACTAATCTATCAAATGGAAATTTTTTGGAGTGACTTCTTATTGTTCCCTCTCTTTCTAAATAAATTTCTAAGCCAGGTATTTCTTTTTCTATATCCTTTTTTAAAGTCATAAAAAGAAGTTCAACCTGATGCCTCATAGACATTGGTTTTTGTCCCGAATTAAGAACAATAAGCCTATAAATTAAATGTTCAATTTCCTTTTCAAACCATATTTCAAGAAGTATTTTCTGCTCTGCCTTAAAGACAACGCCTTCATCTGACAAATCTTTTATTATATAACTTCTTTGCAAGCCATCCAAGATGTAAATATCTTTTGCTTCTTCTGTTTCCTTATGAAGTTGTAAAGCCGTTATTAACCCTTCTGAATCGAGCTTAGTAATATACTCTAAGTAAGTATGAACCTTTAAGTGGTCAATGGCAAGAGTGATACCTGGCAGCAATGCTCCTTTGGCAATATCTTCTTTTAGACGAGTGTATTTTTTAGGGTCAACTCTTTTCCGTTGAATTTCAAATTTATCGAAATCAGTTCCGACAAGTTTCAAATAATCGTTCATTAGAATTTCTGCATAAACAACTGGTGTTTCTGTTCTGCAATCCTTTGTGTAACCTAAGATTTTTAAGCTCATAATTATTATTTTATGTTTTTTAATATTTCCAACGCAACAGCACGAGCCATTAACGGAGGAACTGCATTACCTACTAATGTAAATTGTGGTACTTCAAACTTACGTTTATTACCACCGGTTGAACGCTTTCCTTGAAAAACAAATGAATCATCAAAGGACTGCAATCTTGCCATTTCTCGAACAGTTAAAGCTCTTGGACTTGAAAAATGAATGTAATCGTCAGGTATCGTCATTACAGTTGGGCTTTGTGAGTCTGGTTTTAAAACATTGTAATTACGCTTCTCTGAATCCAAACCAATTTTTTTAAGTTCTTTTTTTGCTGCATCGTAACCACCTGTATTTAAAATCACTTCTAATCGTTTTACAACGTCATCATTTTGTTTACTTGTTTTGTGGTTGTGCAATGGAGCAACAATGTGTGTTAATGTATTTTCAAGTTCTTCAAAACTTCTTACGTAAAAAGGGTTTTTAGAATTAGCGAATCTCCCATTTAAGCGACCTTTTTTAGACCACTCAGCGTATGTTAAACCTTTTTTATCATCGGGCTTTCCGTCAATATTTCTTTTCTTAATTAAGGCTTTCATTTTTTCAGTTGTCCCATTGTATCTCGACTTTAAATCAATTGTTTCATAATTAAATTTTTCTTCATCATTACCAACAAAATCTAAATCATACAACGCTTCAAAAACTGTAACTTTTTCTTTCTCGCTAACAGTTGGCGGAACAACTTTAACTAATTTCTGGTCTTTACGACAGCCAATAAATAAAACTCTTTCACGGTTTTGCGGAACACCATAATTTGATGCTAAGGCGACAAAGGGTTGGTCTATATTATACAATCTAATATGTGACAAAATCTCTTCAAATTCTTTTTCTGCTTTTTCTGCCTTAACAAATGGCTGTAACCCTTGAATACATTCCTCAAAGGAATAATTATAAATTTCTAATGCTGAAATAATTTCAGCAATTTCATTTTGAAATGTTTTTGCAGGTTTTAAATTATTAAACGCTTCGTGTATTTGCTCTATTATTGAATCCGACTCTATTGAAGTTAAAAAGGAATCAAATTTTTCAGCGAAAAAATCATTATCCAAATCACTATGAGCCTTTTCCAAAATCACTTTCTTTCTAACATAAGCCAGTTCTTTGCTTCGTTTTAGCAAATTAAAGCCGTGACGGATAGTATTAATATTTACATCTGTTTTACTTGTTTTGTAATCCGCAATTTTAGGAGTTAATAAACGAAATTTGTTTTCGATAATCTGAATATAATGTTCTCTTAACTTCTCTAATTCCTTTTCGTTTGCTGATTCAAATTGCATTCGCAAATTGTAGCAATCTAGTGTAAACACTTTTTCTCTTTCTGCCTTTCTAAGCTTGGCTAAAAAGAAGATTAACTGATGGAACTCTTTCAAATCAACAATTGATTTGATTTCCTGCAAAATCATTTCCTTAATTTTCCCACCTTCTTTTGTAAGAATTCCTTTTACGTTTTCCATTACAAAATACTTAGGACGTAACACACGGATAACATTTAAATAATGAGCAAACAAATCATCTTTCTTATCAAACTTTTTTCGTTTACCTGCCAAACTAAAACTTTGACAAGGTGGTCCACCACAAACGACATCAACTTGCTGACCTTTCAACTTCTTTAGTAAATTATCTAAAAAATCTGGTTCGGTTATATCTTGACGCAAAAACTCTGCATCCATTCCAAGTTGATAGTTATATCGGGCAAGATGAGTTAACTCGCAATTCTCATTTATATCACTACCTAACAAAAAGTCATAATATCTGTTTCCGTGTTCTGCTTGTAAAAAGCCTTCACTAAATCCGCCAGCTCCAGCAAACAAATCGATAAAAGTAGTTTTTGTTTTGCCTTCGTATTCAGCAGAATCTTCGCAGACCATCTTTACATCGGTATTCACTTTTCGGCTATTAACTAAAGACAAAATCTTCTCTTTGACTTTCTTATCCGTAAATTGAGAATGTGGAACGGCATCAAAATATTTTTCAACTTCTTGCTTTAAAAACGACAAGAACTTATTTATCGACCTATAAGTGTATTCCGACTCTTTGACAACTTGGTTTTTGTTATCCCAATCTTTTTTCAGAATCTTCTCACCAGTCGCAACTTTTACTTGGACATCTTTTTGCCTAATAACAAGGTGTATCGGAAACCTTTTACTTTTATCGGCTTTATCTAGGTAGAACTTTACATTTATCATATTGCGGACATTTTTACGGACACGGACAAATTTACGGACAAATACGAAACCGACAAGAAAAAAGTGAATTATTTTCCAACAGCACAAAGCACACACATTTGCAATTCGCACAAGCCAACCCACAGACCAAAAATTGCAAAAGAGTGTGCTTTCACCCACGCAGACAGTACAACAAATCGACAGTTCAACACTTGACAGAAAATAAGGGCAGCTTGTAACAGCGGTCTGAACGGCAAGTGCCGCTAATTCAGTAGCCTAGGCATTTTTCTTCGCATTTATTTTTTATCTTAGCAGGACAAATTAACCATCCGTAGCCGGCACCTGCGTCAGGCCGCGAAACGTCAGGATGTGAAAAAACTCAATTTTTCACTTGAATCAATCAAAATTGACTTCGTAAAATTGGATTGGAAATGATTTGCTTGCATTTCAGCATAGCAATTTTTTATGCTGCTAACTTTTGTTGATGAAAAAAAGTACACGGTATCAACTCTAAAAAGGTCGGTTTTGAAAAAGTATGAGCTATCCTTTTGTAATTGGGTACCCATTTTTTCAGTTTTTCAATCAATGGTTCAACACCCAATATATTGATGCATCGTTTGAGGTTGTAAACTGTCATGATTAATGCAAATTCTCCGTTTACTTTTTCCAAACCTTTAAGGTTGGTATAATAATATCCCCATTTGCGTTTGATGGTGCCAAATATATGCTCATTAATTTCTTGACGTGTGCGGTATAATGCTTGGTTGGCTTGGTAGCGTTTGTTGTTGGCTTCTACTATGTCTGCAAATTCACTTCTATCTATTTCTCGTCCGCCTTTTTCTCTTCCAGTACAAAGATTTTTTACTGCACAAGTTTTGCATGATGGTGTGCGGTATTTTTTAAACTGATAACTGTTTGTGCTTACTTTGGTATGCCAAGTTCCTTGTGTGCGTAATGTTTCGCCTTGTGGGCAGGTGTAGGTATCGTCTTGTTTGTTATATGTAAATTTTGTTACTAAATATTCTGGTGTAGTCCCTTTTACATTGCTATTTACTATCTCTTGATGCGCACATATGGTGGTGATGTTGTTATCAAAACATTCTTGCAATTGGCGACCATTGTGGTAACCTTTATCGCTGATGGCTGTGAGGCTAGTTGCATTTAAGTTGGCTTTAGCTTCGGCTGCAATATCGGATAGCGCATTGCGATCATTGCGGTTGATGGTGTGTGTGGCTACTACCAATTTATGTTTATCATCTACCGCTGCTTGCATATTGTAACTTACCTCTACTACTTGACCTTGTACAAGCAATGCTCTTGCATCGGTATCAGTTGTACTCACTTGAGGATCTCCGCTTTGTTCGAGTTGTTGGGCAAGTTGCTCATACTCTATTTTGTTTTGTTTCAGGAGTGCTATCCTCTGTGTTACTTCACTAATTTTTACTGTGCTTTCATTTGCATCATTAACTTCTATTGCTGTTAAATATTCATTAGTTTTTTCTTCTATGTATTTTAAGTGGCGTTCTATTTTCTTTGGATTATAATTATTCTTCTTGCTATTGTGTGCTCGCATTTTTGTTCCATCAATTGCAATTGTATTGCCTGATACTAGAGATGCATCTTTTAAAAAGCTAACAAACAGTTTGAATGTGTTTTTTAATGCTTGGGGATTCTCTTTTCTAAAGTCTGCTATGCTATGATAGTTGGGAACAAGCTTGCCTATTAGCCATTGCAACTCAATATTGCGCTTGCACTCTTTCTCTAACCTGCGGCTGCTGCGTATGCCATTTACATAACCATAAAAGTATATTTTTAAAAACACTTTAGGGTTGAATGCAGGACGACCTTCTGCTTGCATTTTTTTTATTATAAAGTTTAATGAAGGTAAATCCAGTGCTTCAACAAATGCTTCAATTACTCTTACTGGATTATCGTTTTCAATTGCATCTTCCAAGCTGCCAAAGCTCACTTGGTGGCGGTTGTGTGCGGTGATGTAGTCCATTTTGTTACTGCAAAAAAACAACACAACTCACATTGTTTCTTTCCCTTTTTCAACTAGTTTTACCATAAAGATTGTGGATTGTGTTTTTTCACACTCTGACGTTAGCAGCAATAATAACAGACTCCACACAATGACACGACATGAAGTAATACCTACAATACTGACTTTTTTAACCTCATTCAACTTGTTGACAGCGCAGACCATTGACGCTAGACAAGTATTTTCAAATACTCACGGTATTAAGCAAGAGGGAACGACATTTTATGAAGTTGAAGGCTATTCCATTTTTGTGCATAGCCATAAGGCTTCCTTTGACGAAAAAGGTTTCAATAAAATCAAGAAGAAGTACTCAATCAACAAAGAAATTTCACCAGTCAATGACACCACATTTCAAACAGGCAAAGTCCTAGTAAAAACGGACAACAGGACAAAATTAGTTACTGAGTCAGATGTTTATTATTTATTTCCACAAGGACAATCAGAAATAAAAGTCATTGGACTTCAAACGACAAACAAGCGTGACGAAGAATTAGAAAAATTCTTTGTCAGATCAATACTTGACAACTCAATACCCAATAGTGTTTATAGTTCTATGGTTGTTGACAGCATCAATTTTGCAGGACGTTTTATTGTACTTGGACCAGCTTGTCATTGGATGGGGACACATAACATTCAATGCCCAAACTTGGGACAAATGAATTGGGCGGAGTTTCGTAGCATAGACAAAGCAAAAGAAATGGTGAATGCTCAATTTGATATCATCGCAAACAAAGCAATTGGAGAGGTTTTACAACAGGACACAATCAACATAATATTTGAGGGTTCTGAAACCAAAGCCTTAAAAACGAAATACAAAATCCAAATTCCACAATTAATTATGGGAGGGAGTAATATTTTAATCATTTACTATGTGGCGACAGAAGTAAGGGGAAAATATGTTACATGTGTTCTTAGCCATTACACAGACGATGTTAATGCTAAAACCTTACCCCCATTGTTAAACGAAGTAATGAAACTGAAAGAATGAAAATTACTGCTGCTAACAGCACCCAAAAGCTATTGCCGTTAGTTCGTTGTATTTGGGCTTTTCGTTTCCGCAATTTTCTTATCTTAGCTTGACAATTAAACGCTTCGCAATCGGCAACAGCTCTTGGCTGCGGAACGTTAGCAGCAATAATAACAGACTCCACACAATGACACGACATGAAGTAATACCTACAATACTGACTTTTTTAACCTCATTCAACTTGTTGACAGCGCAGACCATTGACGCTAGACAAGTATTTTCAAATACTCACGGTATTAAGCAAGAGGGAACGACATTTTATGAAGTTGAAGGCTATTCCATTTTTGTGCATAGCCATAAGGCTTCCTTTGACGAAAAAGGTTTCAATAAAATCAAGAAGAAGTACTCAATCAACAAAGAAATTTCACCAGTCAATGACACCACATTTCAAACAGGCAAAGTCCTAGTAAAAACGGACAACAGGACAAAATTAGTTACTGAGTCAGATGTTTATTATTTATTTCCACAAGGACAATCAGAAATAAAAGTCATTGGACTTCAAACGACAAACAAGCGTGACGAAGAATTAGAAAAATTCTTTGTCAGATCAATACTTGACAACTCAATACCCAATAGTGTTTATAGTTCTATGGTTGTTGACAGCATCAATTTTGCAGGACGTTTTATTGTACTTGGACCAGCTTGTCATTGGATGGGGACACATAACATTCAATGCCCAAACTTGGGACAAATGAATTGGGCGGAGTTTCGTAGCATAGACAAAGCAAAAGAAATGGTGAATGCTCAATTTGATATCATCGCAAACAAAGCAATTGGAGAGGTTTTACAACAGGACACAATCAACATAATATTTGAGGGTTCTGAAACCAAAGCCTTAAAAACGAAATACAAAATCCAAATTCCACAATTAATTATGGGAGGGAGTAATATTTTAATCATTTACTATGTGGCGACAGAAGTAAGGGGAAAATATGTTACATGTGTTCTTAGCCATTACACAGACGATGTTAATGCTAAAACCTTACCCCCATTGTTAAACGAAGTAATGAAACTGAAAGAATGAAAATTACTGCTGCTAACAGCACCCAAAAGCTATTGCCGTTAGTTCGTTGTATTTGGGCTTTTCGTTTCCGCAATTTTCTTATCTTAGCTTGACAATTAAACGCTTCGCAATCGGCAACAGCTCTTGGCTGCGGAACGTTACCAGCGAGTGTAAAGCACGCAACAACAAATTGGCAGTTGAATTTCAGTTAAAGGCAGCCATTTTGACCAGTTATTGATAAATAAAATATTTTTCATTCGGACTGTAACATATGATAGTCTTAAACGTCATATAGGAAACTTAAAAAAAAATAAAAAATGTACAAACAGACACTATGGCTTTTAATTAGCCTAATTTTAGACTTCTCGTCATTCGCTCAAAATCAAGAAAAATTAAACTTTTTCCCAATAAATACTGACGCTATAAATACAGAAAATTATGATTTTTTGAAAAAGGAATTAGAGGATAAGCGTATTGTTTGTCTTGGTGAGCAAGTTCATATGGATGGAAGCAGCATAGCAGCTAGAGCTAAATTAATTGAATATCTTGTTAATGAATTACATTATGAAGTGATACTCACGGAGACAGGTATATATAATACACAGGTAGCATTTAATAAAGCTAGACAGTATCAAAATGTTGATAGTTTGAAGATTACCATGTACAAATTTTGGCAATCAGTACAATTTCAGCCAATTTATGACCTCATTCAAAAAAATATAAATAATATAGAAGTTGATGGCTTTGATTGTAAAATATCCTCAAAATCTGCATACAAAAGTTATCCTTACAGCAATTTCCTGCAACAAAAATTTGAAAGTACTGATAATAGATTACTTGAAGATAAACATGCAAAGGAGTATTTGTCAAAAATTAAATTGATAGAAAAAGAGTTAAGTAGCGATAAATCAAATGGATTAAGTTTTAAAATGACTAGAAAGGAAAAAATAAAATTCAATGAACTGAGTCAAAGAGTAAATCAAATAATAAAAAACATGGGAGATGCTGAACTAGCGCAGATACAATATACATTAGACAATAGCATATTGAATTACTCAGACTATTCTAAACTAAAGAAAATATTCAATAGAAAGTGGCTGAACAATTTTAATGGAAGAAGAGACGAACTTATGGCAAGTAACTTAGAGTATTTAATAAGTCAAAAACACAAAGGGAAAAAAATAATTGTAATTGGAGCTAATTTTCATTTCCTTCGAAATCCAGGTTTAATTGAGCCCGCAGAGATGCTAAATGGTCTAAATCTTCATGAATCGAAAATAATGATGAATCTAATGTATGAAAAGTTCAAACAAGAAATTTATACAGTTTGCTTTACAACATTTACTGGTTCATACGGCATTATTCGGGGTAAAGAAAGTGAAGTTTACAAAATTGGAACACGTAATCATGAATATCTTGAATATCATCTTTCAAAACTTGGTCATAGTCAGATTTTCCTTCCTTTGGAAACCAACAAAAATAACAATCTTTTCAAAAATAGAATAGCCGTTTCTTTCACAGATTACATTTCAAAACTTACTTCATCTTCTTGGAGTGACAACTTCGATGCAATCTATTTTATCTACACGATGGAGCCAATTAAGATTAATCCTACACTAAATAAATAATTTATGCTTGTCGGGAACTTTACCACAAAAACATTAGAACGTAAATAAATTACGTAGTTCAGGTCGTAAATTCGCCTCAAAATATAGAAAATATGAGGTTGCTAGAGTTTTATAATTCATTTCCAACAGAAGAATCTTGTAAAAAGGATTTTAAATTAATGAGAGAAAAAGTTGGTATTACTTGTAAAGTTTGTGGTGGTTGCGCACACTACTGGCTTAAATCAAAAGAAATGTATCAATGTAAGTTAAACAGTTGTAGGTTTAGAACTTCATTAAAGAGTGGAACTGTCATGGAAAACAGTAAACTTTCTTTTCATATATGGTATAAAGCAATGCATCTAATAACAGCAACAAAAAATAATATTTCAGCAGTCGAGGTTCAACGCCAGTTAGGAATAAAAAATTATGAACCTGTATTTGAGATGCTTAATAAACTTAGATTAATCATGGGGAAACGAGATGAGCAATACACTTTAGATGGAATAGTAGAATTTGACGAAGGATTTTTTTCGAATTCAGAAATTCTTAAAGAGAATGAATTTACTAACCAAAAAGAAGAACTTAAACGAGGTAAAGGTTCTCAAAAGAAATCAGCTATTGCTGTTCTTCATTCCACCTCAAAAGTAGAGCTAAACTTAAAGTCTAAATCAAAACACAAGTCTGATCGTAAACCAAAGTTTTTAAAGATGTACCAGCTCGCTTTTGTGAATTCTAAAGAAATTTCACAAACAATCAAAAAATCTATCTCTAAAAAGGCAGAACTAATAACAGATAAAGCAAAGTATTATAACGATTTACAAGATAAAGTAACAAAACATACTCCTTACGATTCTAAAAAAGTGAATATATTGAAAGTTCTTCCCTGGGTCCACAAAGCTATATCTAATATAAAAGGAACGTTATGGAACATCTATAAGGGTGTAAGTAATGATTATATGCAAAACTATTTAAGTGAGTATTGTTTTAAATACAACAGGAGAAGTTTCGGAGTAAATGTTTTCAATAGACTTGTTCTAGCTTCAGCATTATACCAATGGAATTAAAAAACTTGTGGCAAAGTTCCCGACAAGCATTAAATAATTACATTTTGATTCGCTCTAAAATCGCTATGCAGAAATCCCTGAACTTATGAAATACATTATGGAAGTACAAAAACACCAGCTGGTAACAGCACCTACAAGAAATTGGCGATTCAGTGGTTAAATGAAACTTTGTACATCGTATCAAGTTCAGTGCTGGCAGACAGTTTTGTGCTTCGAAATCGCCAACTTCTTGTAGCTGCATTCCAAGATCAAAAACAAGTTTTTTCTTAATATATTTTAGGCAGCATATTGGCTTAGTTCAACATATGGTGTGCCGCGATTGATAGTTGCAAAAACCCTTGATACAAGTTTGTTTCTGATTATATTTAGTACTACCATTTTAGGTTTCCCTTCTTCTACTCGCTTTTCATAGTATTGCTTTAGTTCCTTATCGTGTTGTATGGCACTGATGGCCGACATGGATAATAGGCTCTTCATTTTTCGGTCACTTATGGGATGAATTTTCATGCGCCCGTTAATACTCGTGCCTGACTGATGTGGGAATGGCACTAAACCACAATAACAAGAAAACTGGCGCCAACTTGCAAAGCGTGTGTAGTTGTGCGTATGCACTAACATTTGCACTGCTAAAACCAATCCAACTCCCTTTACACTTCGACTTAGTTTATAATGTTTATGCATCTGATTATCCGTTTTGATTAAACTCACCATTGCATTCTCTAACTTTTTCATTTGTTGTTCCAGGTGGCAAATGGTTTCTGCTATCATCGCCTCTGATACATCTTCTGTTTGTTTATTTACTGTTAGCACCTGCATTCCCTTTTCAAGGCATTTCAAAGCACGTAATTGCTTTGCTATTTGCTCCCTTAGGCTCATCATCCGTTGCAACTCAATAAGTTTCTCTGGCGGTGGCACACTGGCTACCAACTCCTCACGATGAAGCCATGCATAACGCGCAATTTCTTTCGCATCTGCTTTGTCTGTTTTACCTCGTTTCAGCCCAATGGATCGTTTAATTTCCATTGGATTTACACAACAATAGCGAACCTGATGCTGATGCAAATAATAACTTAAATGCAAGCAATACCAGCCTGTATGTTCAAAGCATATTACTGATTGTGTAATTAAAACCTTTTGTGATTTTATCCATTGTAAAATCTTTTTGTAACCACTTTCGTCATTGATAAATTGCTTGTGTAGTTGCTTGTGATGTAGGTGTACATCTAATGTTTTTTTTGATACATCAATACCGATGGTTTCTTCAACATTTTCCATAATTTCGTATTTAAGGATAAAACAAAAAAACTTGCTGTGCTATCGCCTTTAACGGGCCCTAACGCCCAATATTCCAATTAGTACTTGCAAGTCCGAATGGGGAAACGGGACTTATGCAGCTTAAAGGAATTTATTCCTACAAAACGTTTGAGTTCACCCGTTTCTCTTTCGGTTAAGTTAATGTTTTTTTCTTGATGCAAACTAAAGGCAAAACGTTATAGGCTATGGTATTAGACCGAAAAGTAAGTCAATATTTAACCCTAAAACCAGACTGATTTTTATACAGACCTACCTGTCTTCAGGACAATTGACAAATCTGAGGATGTTAATTTAATTTTCTCCTTCCTGCTTTTTACCTGCCCACATTGCAGCACATTTTGCGGCTGCCCGACACTTAGCCCAAAAAGCAGCCACCAAAAGAGCTGTAATTACCCACCCGCAAATAAATAATTATTGTTTCTTGTAAAGACTTTCGTGCTTTTCAATGTCATATAAAGTTGTAACCCTTAATTGATAATATGCTTGCCAGTATGTTGAAACTGCGTTTAAATAACCTTGTTTTGCTTGTAATTGTTGGTTCTGTGCAAGCAGCAAATCTGTATACGTAATTTTACCTGCTTGGTACTTATTATAACTTATTTCATATCTACGTTGTGCTATGCTATCAGCAAATTGAGCATTATTAATTTGTTGTATTGCTAAATTATAGGATAGTATTTGGCTCATAATATCATTGGTGATACGCTGTTCTAGTTGTTGTAATTGTAGTTGAAAATTCTTTAACTGATAATCCGCTATTTTAAAACTGGCAGTATTTGCCCCCGAAGTAAATAAAGGTACTGCAATTCCAATAGTTGCGTTTTGTTGGGTAAGCAAATTTTGATAGGCATCATTTAATAGAGGTGCTGATTGGTTACTACCATATCCTGCTATTATATTAAAACTGGGCAACCTAGTGTATTTTGCACGTTGCAGGGCTGCATAGTTTTGCATTTGCGCCAACCGCTGTTGTTCATATTCGGGGTTGTTTTGTTTGTATTGTGTAAATAAAATAGTGCTACTTGTTTGTTCCAATTGCTGCTGTTGTATAGCAGTGGGCTTGGTTGCTTCCAATACTATTTCTGATTTAGTTGGCATATTGAGCATATTGAACAATTTATTTTTTGCCAATTCAACATCGTTTTGTGCCTGCTGTAATTGAGCTGTTGTGTTTAATTGCTCCAGCTGTATTTGTAAATATTCTTCTTCGCCAATTTTACCCAATGCTAATTTTAGTTTGGCCGTTTTCAACAAGGTATCTGTAGTATTGCTGGTTGCGGTAAGCAATACAATATTGGTTTGTGCTTGCAATACCGTATGAAACAAACTGCTAACATCTGCGGCTAATTGCTCTTGTTGTTTTACAAAAACTTTTGATCCAATAAGCTTGCTAATTTTTGCTGTTTTTAGGTTGTAGGCTGTTTCATTAAACCGAAACAATGGCTGCACAATGCCCAATACATAAGGTTGTGTATTAAAGGTGCTAATGCGGTTTCCCGTTAGCAAATCAAACCTATTGATATTGCTGCTGGCTGTAAATGTGCCACCTGTTGCTGCTATTTTTTGGCTAAGGCTTATGCCCACATTGCTGTATGCTTGTTCCACTGTGGTAAATTTTATGGTACCATCGGGTTGGGTAACGCTTGTAATGCTACTGTTGTAGCCGGGCAAGTTGGCGTTTAGGTTTACTTGTGGAAATAATTGTGCTTGCTGCTGGCGGAATGTTTGGTTGGTTATTCCGTAATCGTTTTTATTGAGTTGCGCATTGATGCTATTTTGTTGGGCTAGGGTAATTGCTTCTTGTATTGAAAGTTTTGTTTGTGCAAAACACAAAATGGCATTTAATACTAGCACTATTGATAAACAAAAGGCTCTCACTATTTTTCTTTTTTTACCAATTCTTGCATCCCATAATATTCTATAGCTTTTTGCTTTAATGGATTAGTACTCCAGTCTTCCCATTCTGCGGTGTATGGGTTATAACCACATTTAAGTGGTTTGCTGTAAATGTCTTCCGGATTTTCAATATAGGCTCTGCAATCGGTGCAGATGTAGCGAAACTCGCAGTCTTTACAAACTGCTATTTGGTCTTTATTAATAAACCACATATCCTTAAAGCCAGGCTTCTCAATGGCCTCAGCCAATGTTGTATCTTTAATATTACCATAGCTTTTTGCCATGCTGGGGCAGTTTTTTATGTCACCGTTTACATCAATGCTAATTTTGCGATTTAGGCAGGTATTGTGCTTTTGGGCTTCGGTGAAAAGTGGAATGTTTACATTAAAATAATTCCAGTCAATATTCCCACAACTAAGTGCAGTAGCAATATCTGGAGTAGTTGCAATAATTGGAATACCAATACCCTGTTGGATAACTTTGAATTCCATAGCAGAGTGAAGCACTAAACTTTTTAATCGATTAAATTGATTAAATTCTAAATAACTGTCGTTATCAATTTCAGACTCCCATTTAGAGCATATTTCAATCCCCTGAATTCGACTCCTATCGAAAGAACTCAATATCCTCTTCCAGAAATGTATTGATTTTGTCGAGTATGAACGAAACTGAATATATTGGCAATTAAGTGAATTCATTTGAGCGACTAAAGCCTTTAAATCTCCTGCAAAATTTTTATCAATATCAACTAAACAGTTTGTTATAACAGATGGCCAATTCCAATATAAATCAAAATCTGGAAAAAGATCAACTTCATCTTTTTCGCTAAAAAATACAAATTCATTGTCGATTAAAAAAGACATATATTCATTTACTATTTCTTTATTCTCTTTTCCATAATAATCAAAGATGTCTTGAATGTCTTTTTTTTCAAACCTGTAAAGCATGTCTGCCATATCATTAGAAATGAAATAGTACTTCTCTCTCTGTAAATCAGAAATAGTTGACCGTAGCACTCCTTTAACTACGATACATGTTGCATACTTAAATAAATATTTCATTTCAGATATCTTCTTTTTGAAAATATTGTGCTTATCGGTTTGTAAAAATTGGGAGTGGAAAGATGTTCGCTTTGATAAAAATCAAAAGCCGCTAACTTACTTTTCTTTTTTTTACGTTTGCTTTCTATGTTAAACTCCCAAAACAGACTGTGAGCTGGCAAATACTTGGAAAAAAGACTTAAGTACTTTTTAATTTTTTGATTCATCGCCTATCAAAATTTTTGCTATTTCTTTCTCTAAATAATAATTACATGGGTATGATACTTGCCAAAATTGTCCTACAGGATTAACCTCAAGAAAAACATATTCTTTCTGTTCATTGTATATTATATCAAGACTGCCACAATTCATATTTACTTCTTTCATAAATCCTCTAATTGCGAATTGTATATTATCAGGCAATTGAAAGGGTACCACTCTATTGGGTTTTTCTGTATTGTAATTTCTAAAATCAATGGAAGTCTTTGGGTCATTCTGTGAAAAAATAGCGGATGCAAAAATTTTATCATGCAAAAAGAATACACGGAGTTCGAATTTTTTATTTATGAGATTCTGAAAAAGTGAATAGTCAAACATTTTCGATTTCATATTTTCTTTTTCAATCACAAAAGTATGAGCTCCTGCTTGCATCTCTATTCGCTCATCTTTATAAACAAATCTATTATCAGTTAATGACTTAGTAATATAATTAAATTTAGATGATAATGCTTTTATACTATTTGTTATTACTGATTCAGGAATCGTCAATCCATGTTTAGCCGCAATAATCAGTGCCCAATATTTGTTAATAAATATATCAGTATACTTATTTACATGCGTCTTAGTATTCAACATTGCTAGCATAAAATTCGATAAAAAACCATATTCTATAGTCTGAAATCCTTTAATCGCTGATAAAAAAGCTGTTTTCTTATCATTTGATAATTGTATTTTCGATTTAATGTTAAGAACACCTCTCCTATACCATACTGATTTAAAGTCTGCAAAACTGTTTAAACAACCGTTTTGCTTGAACGAATAACCGTAAGATTGTGAACTAATATTGATTGACTGCAATTCAATTTCATCACCATGATTTATCCTTAAAAATTGATTACCAGTTTCTAGATAATCAATCCAGTCTATAACTCTGTCAGTGCTTTTGTCATTTCTATTAGAAAAAATGAGAATTTTATTCAAGGCACTCATGTTTAATCTTATTTAGGTAATACTTTGGAACTGGTAAGCCATATGAAACAAAACTGTAGTATAGAGCCTCTAACCCCATTTTTCGTCTATCTTCATCTACATCCTCTATGGATTGAATATTTTGCTGTTGACTACGAAACAGATATGTATAATACTTCTGATGTTTATTAAGGGCAGAATATTCTCTATTATCAGTCAACATTGCGATTAAATAGGGTTGATAGGATAAAGGATAGCACCTTTCTATATACTCAATAATACGTTCAAAGGTAATATTATCATATCTAGTCAAATGTATAAAGATTGAAGTCAATAATTCACTCGATTTACATATACATACTGTATCTGACTGTAGCAACCGTAACAATATTTTAATATTAATGCTATCAACCTTTGAGAAAGGTGTAACAGTATTCCTAAATATCGATGTATCATTCGAGTAGTTTCTAATAAATTGATCAACGGCCATCAAATCACGAAGTTTATTCATTACTAAAATATAATTTTCTAAATGTTTAAGTGGCTCTCTCTTTCTTGAAACAATATCCATTAACTCTCTTCTAGATGAGTTCATAAAAAAATAGATTTGATTAGGAGCGAGAAGTTTCTCCAAAGGATCATAGTCCATAAAATTGCTAATATGGTTAATAAAATGTTTTCTAAAAGAAGGGGTATCTTTATTATACAAGTACACATCTGCCACAGTCAGTTGTTGCATAACTGCCACTATTGAACTATCACACTTTCTGAGCTCATCTAACGCACAGTTGTATTTTTTTTGATTCAAATAGTATCGAATCTCGGCAGAAGTTGTATTTAGTTTGTAAAGAAATTCACTATCTATTTTATAACTAAATGTTTGCGACATGCAAACAATTGGAAAAAAAAGAACATAAATAACTAGTTTAGTATAAGCCACGATATAAGATTAAAAATGAAAGGAGGAGTAAATCCGCCTTTCATTAAGGATTAACAAACGATGAGCTATTGAAACACAACTTGTTGGTTGTTAAAATAATAAATAAATTCACGATCCGAACTCTCTTTTCGTATAATTGGCATACTAGCTCCATTTAATGTATCAAGACAACTATCATCACAATAAGATGAACAATCTGCAAGTATCTTCTCTACTGATGCACCTTGTCCCATACTTGATGTAAAATTAGTGTCAACGGGTTTATCACCATCGCTAGTTGTAATTTTTTCAGCACCCATAATCCCCGATAAATCTGCCAATTCATTTAACTTCAATCCTTCAAACAATTCCCCATCCATTCTTTCTAGTTTTTTCATAACTTTTGCGGTTTATCAATCAAAACCTGCTAAAAACTTTAATAAACATAAAATAAAATATCCAACATGCCAAATACATATTGGGTTTCCCATTTTAGCAAACGTGTTGGCTAAAAAAATGTAATGAATTGTAGTGCTTCACAGCAGGGCATATTACAATTTAGTTATTCAACCTATTTATGTAGTGGGTATATCAAATCTTATGATGATAAATGACAAAAGCAAATAAATAATGCCTTAATAGCATTATAAAATGCCTTTATGGTCTATAATGCTATTTATCAGCTAAATAAATTTACACTCATACAAGCATTATGAGTATACATCAAAAATTAATTGCCTTGCGAAAGCAAAATGGATACACCCAACAGCAAATTGCCGATTATTTAGGCATTGATACCACAAGCTACGGACGACTTGAAAGAGGCGAAAGAAAAATAAGTACAGAAAGACTTGAGCTGCTTGCAGTATATTATAAATTACCTGTTCATGAGTTATTACAAAAAGAAAAAAACACCATAGTTACTCAACAAATAGAAACGAATAATGATGATTTTTTTGAATACCTAAAAAGAGAGAATCAAATTTTACTCAATAGCATTTCTGCTAAAGATAAACAACTTGAGTTTTTAATTGAATTGAATAAGGAATACAAAGAAATACTTGCCAGTAAGAAAAAATAATGCTTACTGTTTTATTTAATATGCCAATAAAGCATATTATTGTCCTGTGAATTTCCCTTTTTATCACCAATTAGGCTTAAAAGATTGCGGCCCTGCTTGCATCAAAATGGTGGCAACCTATTTTGGGCGAAACTACAGCATTGATTATTTAAGAGACAAAAGCCATATTATTAAGACAGGTGTAAGCATGCTAGGCATTAGCGAAGCAGCCGAAGCCATTGGTTTTAAAACAATAGGTATAAAAATAGATATACAAAAACTCAAAGAAATTGCCAAAAGCCACCCCAGTATATTGCATTGGGATAAAAATCATTTTGTGGTATTGTATGATTACAAGCGCACATGGTTTGGCAAGTCAAAGTTTTACATAGCAGACCCTGCAAAGGAACTGTTAAAACTCACTGAAAAGGAGTTAATAGAACATTGGGCTGTTGTATCGGTTGATGGGATAACGGTTGATAGGGTTGTTGGCGTTGATGGTGTAAATGATAATGAACCCACCAGCAGTCAACCAATCACTAATCAACTAATTAACCAACCGCAAGGATACGCCTTAGTACTCGAACCTACTCCAGAATTTTTTACACGAGAGCAAAATGATGGCGAACAAAAAAAATTAGGCATCAATTATTTGCTGCATTATTTTAAGCCTTTTAAAAGCTATTTTGTGCAATTGGCAATGGGAATGTTGCTTAGCAGCATCATTACATTGGCAAGCCCTATGCTCACCCAAGCCATGATTGATAAGGGTGTAAACATGCACAACGCAAGCATGGTGCAGTTGGTGTTAATGGCACAATTGGCTGTATTTGTGGGCAGTATTTTAATTCAGTTTATCCAAACCAAAATACTCATGCATTTGGGAACTCGCATTAACGTTGGGATGGTTTCCGATTTTTTTTACAAACTTTTTAACCTCTCCATTCCATTTTTTGATAGCCATGTAACAGGGGATTTAATGCAGCGTATTGGCGACCACAAACGGGTTGAAAGTTTACTTACGGTAAGCTCATTGGGTACAATCTTTTCCTTGCTCAATATGTCAATATTGGTGGTACTGTTGGGTGGTTACCATCCAGGCATCTTGCTTATATTCTCTATTGGTGCCGTTCTAGGTTTTATATGGACCTACTTGTTTTTGGCTTGGCGTAAAAAGGTTGATTATAAAATGTTTCACTTAGGGAGCAAAGAAAACAGCAAGGTAATAGAAATGTTGGAAGGCATACAGGAGATAAAAATAAACAACAGTGCCAAGCAACACCGTTGGCAGTGGGAAGAAATACAAGCAAGCCTGTATAAACAAAAAATTGTAAACCTTAATGTTGGGCAATTTCAGAGTATTGGTGGAAGTATGTTGGGCCAAGCTACAAGCATTTTAATAAGTTTTACTTCTGCAACAGCAGTTATTAATGGCGATTTGAGTTTGGGAGGGATGTTTGCCATCAATATGATTATTGGCCAGTTAAATGCACCCATTCAGCAATTGTATGGTTTGGTAAATTCACTACAGCAAGCCAAAATAGGTATGGATAGAATTGGCGATGTAGTATTGCAAAAAGATGAAACCGATACTTCGCTCCATTTATTGAATGACATTCCTGAACACGAACCTATCATTATAGAAAATCTAAGTTTTGTATATGGCAGCGAGCGGTTATCGACCGTTTTGGATGATATTAGTTTTACCATACCTACCGGTAAAATTACAGCTATAGTTGGCGCAAGTGGAAGTGGTAAAACAACTTTGCTCAAATTGCTGATGAAATTTTACGAACCAAAGAAAGGAAATATCTATTTGGGAGCAACCCATTTTAAGAGTTTGCATCACGGGCATTGGCGAGATAAATGTGGTGTAGTGATGCAAGATGGCAAATTATTTAATGCAACTATAGCCGAAAATATTGCAGCAGGTTTGCCAGCGGAAATGAGCGAAATTATAAAAGCGGGTAAAATTGCCAATATTGATGATTTTATTAGCACCTTACCCAATGGCTACTTAACAGAGATTGGCAATGATGGCACACAGGTGAGTATGGGTCAAAGGCAACGCATTTTATTGGCAAGGGCAGTTTACAAGAAGCCCAGTTATTTGCTATTAGACGAAGCAACTAGTAGTTTGGATGCCAATAATGAGCGCAAAATAATGGATAACTTGAATTCATTTTTTACAGGTAGAACAGTGGTTGTAATTGCACACCGTTTAAGTACTGTGCAACATGCTGACCAAATTATTGTGATGGAAAACGGTAAAATTATGGAAACCGGGAATCATCAAACATTAACTGCCGAAAAAGGTAAGTACTACGAGTTAGTTAAAAATCAATTAGAGCTAGGGAACTAATATATGAGCGAAGGGGAACAATTATACAGACACAATGACAATATTAACTATTTGCTTAAGCGTAAGTTGAGTTTCATGCTACGTTATGGCATGTCCTTTTTGTTTGTCCTAGGTTTTATGGTTTTAGCGAGTTTATATTTTATCAAAGCACCCGATACATTAGAAGGTAAATTTGTATTAAGCAGTAGCAATCCACCTAAAAGCTTGGTATCAAAAATAAATGGACGCATCGTAAAAAAATTAGTTAGTGACGAGTTAAAAGTGGACAAAGGTGATGTTCTATTGGTTTTAGAAAGTGTTGCAGATGAAAGTGAAATCAATCAACTTGAAAATGAGTTAACACAAATACAATTATTGTGTGAAAGCGATATGCTTGATAGCCTAGATTATATCGGAACACAATCGTTTCAGCATTTAGGAGAGATACAACAAGTGTATGAGCAATTTAAAAAAAGTAATAATGAACTTTATTTAGCTCTTACCAGCGGACAATATTTGCAAGAAAAAGCTATTATTAACAAACGACTATCTAACTTAAAACAAACGCGCTTTAATCTAACAAATCAAAAACAAATTTATGAACGTGAATATGCACTTGCAAACGAAACTTGGCAAGCTGACTCATTATTGGACAAACAACGAAGTATTACCAAAATAGAATTGCGAAACACAGAGTCGGCTAGACTACAGCGAAAATTAAGTTTAAGTAATTTACAACAAAACTTATTGAATAACGAAACAACAATAAACGATATAGAACAACAACTGCTGACATTGGAAAAAAATATAGCACAACAAAAAAATAGTTTTATACAAAGTTATTCCTTACTCAAATCCGCAATTGCCGACTGGAAATCTAAGTACCTTTTTATAGCTCCTTTCGATGGAACTATTTCAATGAATAAAAATATTTTTGAAGGGCTAAATGTTCAGGCGGGTGAACCTCTTTTATACATTATACCTGACAATAGCAACTGGCTTTGTGAAGTATTGATACCACAACAAAACTTTGGTAAAATATCCATCGGACAACGTGCTATTCTTAAATTCGACAGTTATAATTTTGAGGAATTTGGTGTTACTGAAGGACAAGTGAAAACAATAGCCGAAACACCCCAAGAAGTTAAGACCAATGAAGGAAATGTAAACATGTACTTAGTTCAAATTGCTATTGACAGCAGCTTGACAACTACGTATCAAAAAAACATTCAACCTCGATATGGACTTTCGGGGACAGCGACCATTGCTTTGGACGACAAAAATTTATTGGAAAAACTGTTCTTAGATAGGTTTAAATCCTTATTCGTATATCAATAAAGCTAGCTGACAATTTCGCAAAAACTCCCATGCAAAAGGCAAGCACATTGCGTAGCCACACAAACCCATGCTAAACCAAAGCTACACAAAGAGCTTGCCTTTCCCACCCAGACAAATACGGCCAACGCACAAAAATTAAATTAACTGTAAGCGTACTACTTCATGACTCAAGTACTCAACATTGACAACGTGAGACAGGTCGCGCGAGAAGAACCACAGCCTATAACAGCAATCTTGCGTAATTGCCGTTAACACACTATGTTCCAACTTTAGTTTCCGCATTATTATTTATCTTGGCTGACAGTTTAACACTACGCAATCGGCAACTAACGCAAGGCTGCGGAACGTTAGCGGCAGCTTAAAAGACGACAGTGCATAAAACGAACAGACGACAATAAATAGAAAATATGATACCAGACTACCAATCATTAATGCTTCCATTACTTAAACTTGTTGCGGACAGACAGGAACATAAATACAGAGACCTAATCGAAAATTTGGCGACCGAGTTTCAAGTGACAGATGAAGAACGTAAAGAACTTTTGGCAAGTGGAAATCAAGCAATTTTTGACAACAGAGTTGGTTGGGCTAAAACGTATTTAAAAAAGGCTGGACTACTCGACTCTCCTAAACGTGCGACTTTTGTTATTACTCAAATCGGGCTTGACACTTTAAAGAAAAATCCTGACCGAATAGACGCAAAATATTTAAGACAATTCCCTGCATTTTTAGAGTTTCAAAATGCATCACGTAACGACAACGAAACTGAAGAAGAAATAATAATCGTTGAGACCAATGAGCAAACACCCGAAGAAAATCTTGACAAAGCTTATCAACGAATAAGAAAATCATTAGCATCAGAACTACTTAACAGAGTGGTTGAATTGTCGCCAACGTTTTTTGAAAGACTTGTAGTTGAACTTTTAGTGAAAATGGGTTACGGTGGTTCAATCAAGGACGCAGGAAAAGCAATTGGAAAAAGTGGTGATGAAGGAATTGATGGAACAATAAAAGAAGATAAACTCGGACTTGACATTATTTACATTCAAGCAAAACGTTGGAGACCAGGGAATGTAGTTGGACGACCAGAACTTCACAAATTCGTTGGTGCGTTGGCAGGACAAGGTGCGAAAAAAGGTATCTTCATCACGACATCGAATTTTACAAAAGAAGCATTGGAATACACTCCAAAAAACGAAACTAAAATTGTGCTTATTGACGGAGAACAATTGGCTCAACTTATGATTGACTATAATCTTGGTTGCACGACACAACAGATTTACGAACTTAAAAAAATTGACAGTGACTATTTTGGAGAAGAATGAATTTAGAAACTAAAGACATATTTTTAATCGGACTTGGGCTGCTTGGTTGGACTTGGGGAATAATTCAATTTATTCTCACAAGAAGAAACCAAAAGCGTGACAAAGCACTTGAAAAAAGATTTGAAGTATATTCTGCATTTATGAATAAGGCTGATGAAATAAGTCAAAATATGCGGACTGACCCGAAAATGATTTATGGTATATCAACTCAAATGTTTTCCAAATTGCTTTCAGGTGACGAGACTGAAACAAATCAAGCTCTAATTGACTTCAATGCAGAATTAATTGAATATACAAAACGTTCTGTTCAGCCAACAATGATTTTAAATCAAGAATTGAACAAACTGAAACTAGTTTGCAGTGATACTCTTTTACCAAAAATTGAAGAGTATAAAAAATTAGCAAATGATTTCGTAGATGAATTTCAAATCGTAATGAATAATTTATCTTCTAACAAAGACCTTAACATCACTGCCAAACAATTAGAAAATATAGGACATAGCAACAGAACTATTCAAATGGCTGACCTATGGAAAGAAATGGAAATTTTAATGAGAAATGAAATTGGTTATTACAGACAGAAATAAAAGCCGACCGCATAACAGCACCTACAAGAAATTGGCGGTTCAGTGGTTAAATGGAGCTTTGTGCTCCGTATCAAGTTCGGTGTTGGCAGACAGTTTTCGTCTCCGAAATCGCCAACTTCTTGTAGCTGCGAAACGTTATGGGTTATGCCAAAGAACTCTAATTTGAAACTTAAACTCAATTGACTATCTTAGCACCATGAAACACTATTCGGAAAGAATAACGATTAACGCACAGACCAGATTTGGTAGACCTTCAATCAGAGGGATGAGAATTAGCGTTTATGATGTTTTAGGTTGGTTTGCAAGTGGTATGACAACACAAGACATTCTTAGTGACTTTCCTGAGTTGACAGCAGAAGACCTTCAGGCTGCACTTTCATACGCGGCAGACAGAGAGCACAAAATTCTTATTGCTTCGTGAGACTGCTTTTTGATCAAAATATTTCATTTCGAGTTGCAAATAAACTCAAAACAGAGTTTCCCGGCTGTGGACAAGTGCGAGAATTAAATTTGGAAGATAAGAGTGATCGTGAAATATGGGACTTTGCTAAAAGGGAACAATATACAATCGTTACTTTCGATGCAGACTTCTACGACTTGGTGACGCTCTATGGACACCCTCCAAAAGTTGTCTGGCTTAGGGTCGGCAATACAAGTTCGGACAATTTAATCAAGGTTTTTCTGAATCATTCACAAGTTATTAAAGCCTTCGTGACAGACAGTAACTATGCTGACATTGGCTGCTTAGAGATAGACTAGCAGAAATGGCACAAACCCATAACAGCGGTCGTGGCGGCAATTGGCGTTATTGTTCTGTGTTTTGGCATCTCGTTTACGCAATTTCTTTATCTTAGCTCGACAAATTAACACTCCGCAATCGCCAACTGCGGCTGGCATGGGAACGTTATAGCCAATGGTAATAAGACGACAATCAAACAGAATCAGATGAATACATAGATGCCATAAAATTGACAGCCCAATGACTTACCCTTATGGAAAAATTAGACTACGACATTAAGCTTGCTGCAACTATACAGACTTACAGAGAGCTAAAAAGGATAAAACAATCAGTGATGGCTGATGCCTTGAAAATTTCGCAAGCATCATACTGCAAGATTGAAAAAGCAGAAATACTTATATCCCCAGGACAACTGAAAATTATCTCTAGTATTCTGAACACTTCTATTTTGCAAATACTTGTCATTGTTGAAGCTGACGAGATATTAGATTTTCAATTTACTCCCTTGTCAGATGTGTTATTAAAATTTGTTCAAACTATTGATGAGAACTCTAGTAAGACCAGCTTAACGATTCAAGAGTTAGAATTTATTTTCTCGAAAATAAAAGCTCGACATGCATTGCTAATATTGAACAACAAGTAAATTATTCGTATAGGGAATAATTTTTTTCTTGAAAAGAATTTCTCTAACCCTAACATTGTTACAGTAATATTTTATTTCTATGAAAAACAAAATAATAGGAATTAGCATTCTTTCCACACTATGCGCTATATCTTTAGTAACTAGTAGCTGTAAAGAGAAATTTGAGTGCAGTACAAGCAATAATGTACCCGTACCGCAAATAATGAAAGATTACTTTTATTACAAAGAGGGTACTTGGTGGGTTTATAAAAATGTAAAAAATAATGCAATAGATAGCATGTGGGTATGGCAAAGCAGTAGTAATATTTACCAAGGACAGGGGAGTGAGGGTTTCGGTAAAACCGATAAGTGCTATGAACAAACCAAAAGTGCGATAAGAAATTTTTCAAATCCTGACCTCATGAGTTTTAGAGTATCAAACATAGTTACGGATGATAGAGAACGATTCCGTTTCATAATATTTTGGACGGACACAACCACAACAGTTAATAAAATATTTGAATTGTTTTTTACTAACTCACAACTTGAAACTATTCCTCCATTACACCCTATTGTTATTTCAAATATTGATTCAATAATTCTTCAAGACAAAAAGTATCACACACTTATTGCAATTGATGCTAACAATTATATTTATGACAATATAAAATACCGCCTTTTTGCAAAAAATATAGGTTTAATAAAATACATAGACCGTGATTCAAACCAATGGGAATTAATAAAATACAATGTAAACCAATAAACTCAAAAAACATGAAACACATTTATTTTACTACCTTATTATTGCTGTTGACAATAATAGGTTTTGCCCAAGAAAGAGACCACAACTTAATTCGTGCCCGAATTATATCTAAAGAAGAAATGACTATTACGGGTAGCTTTAGCTTTACATTAGAAGTATTAGCTTATGATACTTGTACACTAGATAGTATCAGAATAGTTAATGATGGTACATTTCTTAATATTAGCTTCAACGGAAGCTTATCAAAAAGCCAGAATATAAGTCAACCTAGCTTTTCATTAAAATATTTGCTTCCCGGACAAACCTCAACTTGCATAATCAACATAACACATGCTACGAATAATTTACTGTACTATCCTGAAGATATGGGATTCTTAATTTGTTTACATGAGCAAAATTACAATACCAAAAGTTATGCGGGCGGTAAAGTATATTTCACACCATATAATTCAGTTGAGATTTGGGACAAAAAAGATTTTAGCAAACTACCTCGAGTATGGGCTTCTAAAAAAAATCCTGCACCTGCAAGGGTTTTTATTCATCGCGATTCTATTCCAGTTTCAACTAAACCATCTAACCTTGAGATTCAATATGATTGGCAAAAATATTACCAAGTAAAACACGTATCTGGATTACCATATCTTATTCAAAATGCTGACAACTCTACTATAACCGTAAACATTGGAGACAATGAGCAAATAAGAACTTTTTTAATTGAATTTCAAAAGCAATTAGCAGAATTACCAATTGAGATATTAAACACACTTCAAAAGAATTTAGACTTGGAAAACGAAATTAAGGTTGGAGCAAACTATTATTTGACAGTTATTGCAGCTCTATCAACTATGGGAAACAATGGAGTTATGTGGGGTATAACAATAACTAATTTGACAAAGGAAATTAGATACTTTAATCAACCATATTTTAAAGTTTCGCCAAAATTTGAATTAGAGCCAGGACTTGAACACGACACATTTATGATGTTTCCAATTGAAAAAGTAACTTTTCCTATCAGACTTGAATATGGGCAAGTGTTAAGCCTAACTTTTGAAATAAATCCAAACGCATTTGCAATGTTTGAAAAAAATGCAACACCAGACTCTTTTATTCAAGCATTCGGTGGGACAACCGTTGGAGAAATTTACAGTTCAAACGAGTATAAACTTGACAAACTTGTTTCCGACTACAAATCAATAATGAAAGTTCGCTAATGGTTGACGGAAAAGAACAACGAAGGCATAACAGGCGTTTGGCAAAAAAGCGGGTTCAGTGCTTAAATGAAGCTTTGTGCTTCGTTTCAAGTTTAGTGCTTGCAGAAAGTTTAGTGCTTCTAAATCCGCTTCTTCGCCAAGCGCCAAAACGTCCAAGATCAAAAACAAGTTTTTTCTTAATATATTTTAGGCAGCATATTGGCTTAGTTCAACATATGGTGTGCCGCGATTGATAGTTGCAAAAACCCTTGATACAAGTTTGTTTCTGATTATATTTAGTACTACCATTTTAGGTTTCCCTTCTTCTACTCGCTTTTCATAGTATTGCTTTAGTTCCTTATCGTGTTGTATGGCACTGATGGCCGACATGGATAATAGGCTCTTCATTTTTCGGTCACTTATGGGATGAATTTTCATGCGCCCGTTAATACTCGTGCCTGACTGATGTGGGAATGGCACTAAACCACAATAACAAGAAAACTGGCGCCAACTTGCAAAGCGTGTGTAGTTGTGCGTATGCACTAACATTTGCACTGCTAAAACCAATCCAACTCCCTTTACACTTCGACTTAGTTTATAATGTTTATGCATCTGATTATCCGTTTTGATTAAACTCACCATTGCATTCTCTAACTTTTTCATTTGTTGTTCCAGGTGGCAAATGGTTTCTGCTATCATCGCCTCTGATACATCTTCTGTTTGTTTATTTACTGTTAGCACCTGCATTCCCTTTTCAAGGCATTTCAAAGCACGTAATTGCTTTGCTATTTGCTCCCTTAGGCTCATCATCCGTTGCAACTCAATAAGTTTCTCTGGCGGTGGCACACTGGCTACCAACTCCTCACGATGAAGCCATGCATAACGCGCAATTTCTTTCGCATCTGCTTTGTCTGTTTTACCTCGTTTCAGCCCAATGGATCGTTTAATTTCCATTGGATTTACACAACAATAGCGAACCTGATGCTGATGCAAATAATAACTTAAATGCAAGCAATACCAGCCTGTATGTTCAAAGCATATTACTGATTGTGTAATTAAAACCTTTTGTGATTTTATCCATTGTAAAATCTTTTTGTAACCACTTTCGTCATTGATAAATTGCTTGTGTAGTTGCTTGTGATGTAGGTGTACATCTAATGTTTTTTTTGATACATCAATACCGATGGTTTCTTCAACATTTTCCATAATTTCGTATTTAAGGATAAAACAAAAAAACTTGCTGTGCTATCGCCTTTAACGGGCCCTAACGCCCAATATTCCAATTAGTACTTGCAAGTCCGAATGGGGAAACGGGACTTATGCAGCTTAAAGGAATTTATTCCTACAAAACGTTTGAGTTCACCCGTTTCTCTTTCGGTTAAGTTAATGTTTTTTTCTTGATGCAAACTAAAGGCAAAACGTTACCGGTAATGATTACAGAGCTCACAATTAACGACAATACAATAGGACGACAATGATCAAATATCTCGAAAAATTACTTCACGAAAAGACTGAAGGGACACAAAGCGAAATTTTATACGCACAATGGAATTATGACAAAAAAGTAATTCCCGTGGCCTTAAATGCTGTTTCTACATTATTTCCTCATTACAGCCTTCATGACGAATCACATTCAATAACTATAATCAACAACATTGTAAGGGTTTTAGGCAAGGAAAAGTTAGACAAACTTTCCGCTATTGATATATGGTTAATTCTTGAAGCAAGCTATTGTCATGACATCGGCATGGTTGTATCAAGCGACAAACTCATAGAAGCACTAAACTCAAAAGACTTTCTTGATTTCTTCAAAGAAGTTCAACAAGACAAGAAAAATGGATTACATGAATTTGCTTTACAATTTAGTATTGAGGACGGAAAAATAAAATACAACTCAAGTGAACTAAATTTAGAATATCATGACGGCATTAAATTCATTCTTGCGGAGTTTTTTAGAAGAACTCACTCTGATAGGTCTAAGGAAATTATCAATAATCCCAATGGTGAACTAAAGCTATCTTCACCAAGAGGTGTAATTCCTCAAAGAATTTTTAAAATTCTTGCCGACATCTGCTCAAGTCATACAAAGAACTTCGAAGATGTAATGAAACTGCCTTTTAGCGAAGTAGGAATTGACATTGAAAATTCACACCCACGATTTGTTTCGTGCCTATTAAGAATTGGCGATTTGTTAGACTTAGACAACAATCGGTTTTCAGAAGTTATGCTAAGAACTTTAAGTAAAATCCCAATTGACACTTTGAATCACAAAGCAAAACACCTTTCAATTGAATCATTCAGAGTTGACGATAAAATCATAGAAGTTAGTGCAAAATGTACCGACTATGACACAGCCAATGTAACTCAACATTGGTTTAATTATTTAAATTCTGAAATAAGTCAACAAATGATTAAATGGAACAAAATTGTTCCTTTCAAAGAATTAGGCTATTTACCAACCATTGGTAATTTAAAAGTTGAGCTATCAGAGTACGACTATATTGACGGAAAAAAGAAACCAAAGTTTTCTGTTGATACCGATAAAGCAATGGAATTGTTGCGTGGTGCAGGAATATATGAAGGAGCATATCAATGTATAAGAGAAGTATTGCAAAATGCTGTTGATGCAACATTGATAAGAATATGGTTAGAGTATAAAGACGAAAAGGATTTTGATTTATCTAACCCAAGTTCTAATGATTTTATTCGTGTTAAAGAGCAGTTTCCTATTTTCATCAACATAAATGAAAAGAGTGTTGTTGGTCAAGATAAAGTTTGGGATTTCAACATTACAGACAAAGGAACAGGTTTGTCAACTTATGATTTAGGCTTTTTGATGAACACGGGAAGTTCTTCTAAAAATAGAAAGAGAATTAACCTAATTGATGAAATGCCCTTGTGGCTTCGTCCTTCGGGAATTTTTGGAATTGGCTTTCAGAGTATATTTATGTTAACCGAACAAGTGAAGTTAGAAACCAAAAGTTTTTTCACAGAAGAATTCCAAAAAATAGAACTTAATAGCCCAAATTCGTCTAAAGACGGAGGAATTTTAGTTCAAAAAGTAAAAACGAATCACAAAACCAAGCCTGGTACAAAACTTTCGTTTGAACACAAAACAAAAGCAATTCCAGAAAGATGGTCAATAAAAGGAGAGCAAAAAAATGCAAGTAGAATTGCTCACAATTATGACCCCTTTTCTCATGAATCTCTTGACATTGAATTAGGAAAGGTTTTTGATGAAATATTTGACTTTACATCAAAAAGTCACATACCCATAAAATTACTTTTAAATGGAAAGGAAATAGAGACCCACAACAACAATAACAAATTCAAGTATTTTGAAAAAGAAAATTCATTAGAACTAAACATTCATTCGGGGACAAAAGAAAGTAATTGGCGTGTTATCACATATTACAAAAACCAAAAAGCAGAAAACAATTTGAAGCCAATGTTTTTAGGTTTTGAACTAAATATACATAAAGATAAAGCTTCAACAGTTTTGGAGTTGAATAGAAATAAAATTAGACCAGAATATCATGGCGAACTAACTCGACAATTTTTCACAAGCTCATTTAAAGTAATTACAGAATACTTTAATACTTTATTTGAAAGCGATGAATTAAAAAGTTTGGGAAGTATGTTTCTAAACTATTACCACGAACAATTTGATTTCTTAAATTCCTTTGACGTTAAGAAATTTAATCAATGGAAAAATTTGGGAATCCAGATAGGCGAAGAAAATCATAAAATAAAAGACTTACTTACTTCAATTGACACCTTAAAAATAATCTACGACAGAAGAATAAATTCTCATTTCGGAGACTTATACGCAATCAATAAAAATGAACTGTCAATTAGTTTGGGAGGTGGCGCACCGTCTTACGATTACACCACTTTCCTTCTGAGTAAATTTAGTGAGATAATGACTTCGATTCAAAAAGTTGAAGATGTTGAAACAAACGTAAAACAAATTATCTTTTCAAAAAATGCTCAAGGAAATCCTGTTGAAGAATCTGAAGTCAAACGTATTTTGATTAATACGAAAAATATCTATTATTCCTCAAGATGTATAATTCCTTGTGTGAAGAAATACTTCAAACTTCGTTTGAAAGATGATGCACATGAAGCATATGTATATCATTACAGATTTGATTATCATTTGAGCTTACAATATCCAAAAATGTTGTCGCCATACATTTCTGTTGAAGATGGTAACGATAAGACAGAATTGCAACTTGCACTCAATGACAAATTATATGATTGGGTTTTCAAAAACCGCTATGATGCAAAAACAACCTTGGAGGAAATAAAAGAACAGTATCAAAAATTTATTAACGAGTACAAACTTGACGACTTAAATGAAATTATCACAGCCGCTAACAAATAGCGCTTAAACGAAGTGTACCCACTTCGATTTAAGCGTGTGTTGACTGAAGCGTGACGGGGTTTTTCGCGAGTTATGTGTTTTGAATGTTTGGGATTATTTTTGGCTGCTTGGTGGGTGTATTTTTAGTTGGTGCAGCTTTACTTTTTTAGCGCTTTAATGCGCTTTTTTTGTGCTTTTTGTTTTGCAGGCTGGTAACTTTTGTGTGTTGTTTTAGGTTTTGGGCAATGCGCGGCCTAGTTGCCTGTTTTAGGCAATTAACCTGAGTTCGGTTTAAGCAGCTAATGTCAATTGTTGTTCAAGTTGCTTGATAAGCTGAGGGTTTGTTTCCTCAATATCTTTTTTGATGGAAGGTTTTTTAGGAAAGAAAGAATACGCAGCAATTGCACTCATAATATTAAGAAGAAAACCGCTGATAGAGCGATGTCTTGTATGTTCAACTTGACAAATGTTTTTTAACTCATCATTTACGGTTTCAATCACGGACCGTTTCCTTAAAAGAAGTTTCTCTTCATTGCTCAATGCTTTAGATTTCATGTTTCTTCTTACAGCTGTAATGAGTTGTATACCGTTGCCAAAAAGCAGATCACTCAATGCTTTTGAGATATATCCCTTATCTCCAAATAGTTTTCCGAAAAGGTCTTTAGTCATATTGGTAATTGTTTTAGCATCTCTATCATCCACCCCTGTTCACGAGGACGTGCATTCCGTGTGCATTAGAACGACCAAGGACAAAACAAACGAAATAACGAAGAGAAGTCCCAATCGGAGTCTGACGATTCAAAAAAGAAAGCCTCCAATAAACGTTTTATTCTTGCGGTGATATTTACAAGTCACGGACGAAACGTCCGCGACAACAGGCGACCATAGTTGGTTAACAATCCTTTGCTTAATTGTTTTACCATTACCTGCTCTAAAAAATAATCGTAAGCTTGGCTAAAGCCTATTACCGATAACTTTGCTTGATGTACAATTGTTGATGTTGTGTTTTTTTTAATGTCATAACTTTATTGTTTTGATTTTATTTCTTACAAAGTTTATCCTATTTTGCAATGAAATGCTACCGCAGGTTTAGTTCAACACGGGCTTGGCAAAAGTGGCGGTTCAGTGCTCCGCAGACACATTTGTGGTTAATCAAAGTTTAGTTCTCCGCATCAACATTTGTGGTGAAAATCGCCACCTTCGCCAAGCCCGAAAACGTTATAAGCAAGCCTATTGACGACCACACTCCAACAAACGAGCAGACAAAAACTAACCGATAAACAGCTGATTTGTGAAAAGAGAATGTGGTGCAGACACCAAATTAATATCGAACTTTAATGACGGCTCAATTCGGGAACTTGCATTGTGAATACGAAAAGAAATTTGCCAACCTTCATTCAAAGTGACCAACAAAGTTGTTTTTGAATTTTCTTGATAGACAACTTCAATTAAGCGACTTGGTAATTTTAACTTTGGAACTTTTGCTTTAGGCTTGACATTTTCAAAAGGCAAATTCAAAGTTCCGTGTAAATTATATGCCTGAATTTCGACTTTATTACTGCCTTTTATGACTTTGTAAAAATCTTGGTTGCCAATTAAATATTCAATCAGTTTTTCTGCAACAACACCAGTATTTTCAGCATCAAGACGCAACAACTCTTTTTTAAACGCATCTAAAATCGGGACATAAACAGACGTATGATAATCTCCTAATGTATCCCATTTTTGAGTTGCTTTACTTGCTGTTCTTAGCTTCGCTAAGTTGTCAAATACTGGCTTGACATCATTGAAATATTCAACCGAACAAGGAAAGCCTAACCACTTTTTGCCAAAATCAATATCATTTGACAATCGAGAATGTTTAACGGCTCTGTGATTATTTTTAGCAGAAATCCCTATCTCCCATTTCTGCAATGACCTAATCGCTAAAACATCACGAACATCGCCAGTTTGACCCTCTTTATCAGACACGATTTCAAGTTGTAAAATATCTTTATCACTTATTCCATTTGATAACCGTGGCTCAATATCAAGTAAAAAATTGACCGCAAAACTTGCCACCAAACTGTAATGACTTTTATCCTTTTCGCTAAAACTTAAAAAGCATTTCAATGCAGTTTTGTAAGGGTCATTTTCAATAACCGAAACGGTTGTAACGGCTTTCAGCCGTTCTAAAAACTCTTTCAATAACGCATATTCAAAGGCTTTTCCATTTATCGTTTGACTTGCAACTTTTGCCATTATACTGTAATACTGTTTACTATTTCATTCATTTTTTCACGGACAAGATTTCCATTAAGAGCATCTGCAAAACCATTAGCAGCAATCTTTTTAGACGGCTTAATACTTTTTAAGTCGTCAAGAATTTTTCGTCCTAAAACTTCAGCCATCTTAACTGGGACAGCATTACCAATCATTTTATAACCAGCCACTACACTATCATAATGAAAAACAAAATCATCTGGAAAGGTTTGTATTCTTGCACATTCACGAACACTTAACCTTCTATATAAACTTTCTTTTCCCTTTACAAACTCTCGAATATTTTGCTCAATAAATTTCATTTTTGGTGCTTGTGGGTGTAACGGTGCGTGGCGACCACCTGCTTGAATTGTAAAAGAAACTTCATCCCACGACCTAACTCTGTTCCGCGACATAAAAATAGACGAGAAACCACCAATCATATATTCGTGATTTACGACTTTACATTTATCTCCATTGGTATAATTTCCTTCCTTGGCAGGTAGGACATTATCTTTCAAATCGCTAATGACTTTATCAAGTGTTACTTTACTTTCAAGTGTTGTAGGTTTCGGAAACGTGAATTTTATTCCCAAATCTTTTCTGTAGCCAATAAAGAAAACACGTTTTCTATCTTGTGGGACACCGTAATCAGAAACATTCAACAACTCAAACGACAAATCATAACCAATGTCAGTAAACATTTGCTTTATGTTCGACAACGCTTCTTTGTGGGCAGGTAACAGCATTCCCGACACATTTTCAGCCAAGAAAAATTTCGGTTTTTTATCCGCAAGTATTCTCATAAACTCATAAAACAACTGACCCCTTTTATCAGCTATTCCACGTTTTGAACCTGCTTCTGACCAACTTTGACAAGGCGGACCTCCAATTATACCATCACAATCAGGAACTTCACTTGACGGAATATCAACAATACTTCTTCTATCTAAGACAGTTTTTTTATGGTTTTTCTCAAACGTTTCCCAAATTTCTTTGTCGTATTCGTTTGCCCAAACGACATCAAAACCAGCGTTTTCAAAGCCTAAATCTAGACCGCCAGCACCTGCAAAAAATGAGACTATTTTCATTGACAATAAACTTAATGTTATGTGGACAAATTTACTTTATTTTAGCTAACTTTCGACCTTTAAAAATGAATAATTATCAACGGACGACAGAAAGAAGGGCAGCTGCTAACAAATAGCGCTTAAACGAAGTGTACCCACTTCGATTTAAGCGTGTGTTGACTGAAGCGTGACGGGGTTTTTTGCGAGTTATGTGTTTTGAATGTTTGGGATTATTTTTGGCTGCTTGGTGGGTGTATTTTTAGTTGGTGCAGCTTTACTTTTTTAGCGCTTTAATGCGCTTTTTTTGTGCTTTTTGTTTTGCAGGCTGGTAACTTTTGTGTGTTGTTTTAGGTTTTGGGCAATGCGCGGCCTAGTTGCCTGTTTTAGGCAATTAACCTGAGTTCGGTTTAAGCAGCTAATGTCAATTGTTGTTCAAGTTGCTTGATAAGCTGAGGGTTTGTTTCCTCAATATCTTTTTTGATGGAAGGTTTTTTAGGAAAGAAAGAATACGCAGCAATTGCACTCATAATATTAAGAAGAAAACCGCTGATAGAGCGATGTCTTGTATGTTCAACTTGACAAATGTTTTTTAACTCATCATTTACGGTTTCAATCACGGACCGTTTCCTTAAAAGAAGTTTCTCTTCATTGCTCAATGCTTTAGATTTCATGTTTCTTCTTACAGCTGTAATGAGTTGTATACCGTTGCCAAAAAGCAGATCACTCAATGCTTTTGAGATATATCCCTTATCTCCAAATAGTTTTCCGAAAAGGTCTTTAGCCATATTGGTAATTGTTTTAGCATCTCTATCATCCACCCCCTGTTCACGAGGACGTGCATTCCGTGTGCATTAGAACGACCAAGGACAAAACAAACGAAATAACGAAGAGAAGTCCCAATCGGAGTCTGACGATTCAAAAAAGAAAGCCTCCAATAAACGTTTTATTCTTGCGGTGATATTTACAAGTCACGGACGAAACGTCCGCGACAACAGGCGAGAATAACCACTCTAAAAATCAGCGCAACGGGTGAAAAACGAAGGTGGTTAAATGCACTTTTTGATACTGTGCCTAAAAATTCTGCTACTTACATTTTTTTTAATGCATAATTTGGGTTAAAACCACCTTTAGTATAATAGTTTGGTGTTGTGTAATGTATATGTGTATATTGCGTGCTAAAATCATTAAAAAAATGTTTAAAAGTTTAATGGCTATTTTACTTGTTTTGTCTATTACAGCTTTTGGACAAAACCCCTTGGACAATCTTGGTTTAACCTCAGGTACTCCTGCGGCTGCGGCATACTCATTGCGTAAGTTAAGTACTTCGTATACTGGTTCAGCAATTCGTGTGCGCAGGTCGAGTAATAACTTCGAGGCTGATATCGGGTTTGCTACGGCAACGCAAACACGCACCAACCTTGCAGCTATACCGATTAATAATAATACTGGACAATCTGCTAGTGGCGTAACCATGACCACCGTTGGCACTGGCACAGAGTTTGGACAACCCTACGTAGATGTGCGCTGGCAAGGCACGGCAGGGAGTGGGGCTTTTCTGACCCTTGGGCATGGTGCGCGTGGTGTTTTCAATTCGGCTTTGCACGCACCAGTTACGCTTGGCTTGAATTACACGGCTTCGGTAGGTTATCGGCTTTTGGCTGGCACGCCACCGACAACCACTCTTTATCAGGTGGATGCCTTGTTTTTTAGTGCGACTGGAGCTTTCATCGTTGCTGCATCATCCACAGTTCCCCCTGCTACAGCAGCACTCCAACGCAGCGCAGCTATTGGGGTTGCCCCAGATAGTGCGGCCTATGTTCAGCCGATTTGGCGTGTTTTTGTTACTACTGGCACGGTGGTTGATTTCACCATGCGCTTCTATGCAGCCAATGTGGAGCAAGCAATTGGCAACGCCCGTCCGCTTTTGCAGCGCAATGTTCCTGAAACGGTTGCTGCGATTGGTGAACTTGACGCAGAGGCGCTGCTTAGTTTTGTGGGCAATGGTAACGGCTTTGTAAGAACTTGGTATGACCAATCAGGCAATGGAAGAAATGCTACGCAGACAACGGCAGCAGGACAACCACAAATTGTTATCAATGGTACAATAGAGACACAGAATGGCAGACCAACAGTAGCCCAGTCAATTCAGGATCAGACTTTGCCAATCAGCGCGCCCTTTACTGGCCTCACAAGTGCCACTGGTGTTTTTGTGTTTAGGCAACTTACAGGTAATGCAGGAGCGCACGGTTTTAGGTTTCAAGCAGGTGGTGTTAACAATCATGCCCCTTGGCAAGATGGAAGGGCTTATGACTCATTTTTCAGTTCTATAAGGCAGGTATTTAATAATTATGGGCCTGCATCGTCACCCTCTACAACCACATTAACAACCCACACCGTTCGCCAAACTGGTACAGCTTTGCAGGTGTTCAAAAATGGCGTACAAATAGACGGCAATAAAACAGTTAGTTTTCAACTTCCCGATGCCCCATCTTTATTTACCTTAAGTGCGTTAGGAACTGCGGCAGTTTCGGAGGCAATTGTCTTTGGCACAGCCCTCTCCACCACCGACCGCCAAGCACTCGAGCAAAACCAAGGTGCGTATTATGAAATATTCGATTTATGTATCTGGTCGGGTGCTAAGAGTAATGAATACACAGATGTAGACAATTGGAAAAACAACAAACTACCAACGGCTACCAGTGATATTTATATTCCTGCTGCGGCTACCAATGCAATGACGGTTTCTAATACTTATCAAGTACGAAGCATTATTGGCGTAGAAGCAGGCGCAACCATTACCCTTTCTGGCCTAGGCAACTTGCAGGTATCGGGCAATATCAATTGCCAAGGATCGTTTGTTGGTGCAGGAAGATTAACACTTAATGGCACAGCAACACAAAACATTTTGGGAAGCAATGGAACCTATGGTAATATTGCCATAAACAATGCCAACAACGTTATAATGAATGGCAATATTACAGTTGGAGGTTCCCTTGAGTTGAATATTGGTAAACTAATTGTGGGAAGCAACACTCTTACCCTCAATGGGACATTTTCGGGAAGTGCTGCTAACAGCCTTTCCTCAAATGGGTCATCTGTACTAACAATGGGAGGATCTGGCAATGTCACCTTGTTTGTTGATCAAACCACACCTGGCACAACCAACCGATTAGCCAACTTAACATATAACCGTACAGGTGGAACCATAACATTAGGTAATACATTGCAAGTATCTGGAACGGTTACACCAACAGCTGGAACACTGGCATCTAATGGTAACTTAATATTGGTATCAAACGCAAGTGGAACGGCTCGTATTGCTAGCGGTGGATGTACAACGTGTTCATACATTACAGGAAATGTAACTGTGCAGCGATACATACCACCAGTTGCCCGCAGGTGGCGCTTTTTAGGAAGTAGCGTGCAAAATACCACACTAGCCGATTGGAAAAATGAAACGTTTGTAACAGGAGCAGGAGGATCAACTAATGGGTTTGACGCAACAGGTTCAAATGCTGCAAGTGTATTTTCATATAATGAAACTGCAACAGGAGGTATAAATAATGGATGGACTGCCGCTACCAATACTACCGATACTATTGTATCAGGTAGAGGCTACCGTATATTTATAAGAGGCGATAGAAGCAACACTGGTCGTTTAACTGGAGCAGTTACCGATCAAAACGCAGTAACGCTAGATTTGGTTGGGGTGCCACACCAAGGAAATATTACCTTGCCGGTAAGTTTTACTTCAACAACAATAAATGCCAACGATGGGTGGAATTTAGTTGCCAATCCTTATGCTTCACCTTATAACTGGAAAGACTTTTATACTGCCGACTCAAATACAGCAAGCTGTATGAAGATTGATCCAACCATTTGGGTGCTAAATGCGCAAAATGGAGGTTACTCATCCTACAATGCAAAGTCGGAGGGGGGTAGTTTGACGGGTGGTATAATACCTGCCGGAGCAAGTTTTTGGGTAAAAGCTTATGCAGCTTCACCAGCGTTAATATTAAAAGAACAATACAAAAATGGGACTGAAGCAGCACTATTTAAAACCAACGAAAATGAAGGATTTAATATTCAGTTGTATTACGATTCTATAACGTGGGATGATGCTTCTATTAAATACCTAACAGGGGCTACAGCCAACTTTGATTCGTATGATGTTCGTAAACTCCCCGGAGCAGTTACAATTAGCGCATACGGAAACGATGGTGAGCAGCTGGCATTTAGTTGCCGCCCTGTTGCCAATACTGTTGATACGATTAAACTCAATGTGAGTGGATCAGCAGGCTTGTATAAACTTGTATTTAGCAATAACAATATGATTGCCGTTGCCGACAATGTGTGGTTGTTTGATACCTATACAAATACCGTAACGGATTTAAAGATTGCCAGTACCTACAACTTTACTATTGTAAGTGGAGTAGCAGCCAGCCAGGGAATGAGCAGGTTTTATATTGTGGTTGGAAACTCATCGGCATTACCGGTAAAACTGTTGCATTTTACAGCGAACAAAACAGCCAACAAACAAGTTGAATTGCATTGGGCAACAGCACAAGAAACCAACAGTAAGCACTTTGAAGTGGAGCGTTCGGTCGATGGTAAGCAATACTACACAATAGGAACGGTAGCTGCAGGAGGTAATACACATACATTAATCAATTATATGTTTATAGATGAACAACCTGTTCGCTCAAACTATTATCGCTTAAAACAGGTGGATATGGATGAAGCGGTATCTTACTCAAAAGTAGAATACATTTTAATAGATGAGTTAAGCACTACCGGCATAAAAGTATATCCTATTCCGGCAACCGAATATGTTATGATTGAACATACCCAACCCATAACACAAGTTGTTGTGATAAATGTAAATGGGCGAGAGGTGCTACAACAACAAGGGTCAGGAATTACTCATAAGCTTGATGTTCGTAGTCTTTCAGCTGGTGTTTACATCATGAAGATTACAAACCAAAGTGGAGAGGATATAAGAGTTAAACTTACCAAAGAATAAGTGTGACTGATAATAGTCATTCTCATTAGCGTGAATAATACTAAATTCGCCCGTCCCAAAAGGATGGGCGTTTTTATGTAAAAAAATATGAGTACACAGATTCAAAACTTAATTAAACGATATGAAGAAAAACAGCCTGAAATTGTATTCGAATGGAAGGATTCGGAAACAGAAGCCGAAGGTTGGGTTGTTATCAATTCATTGCGCGGAGGGGCTGCTGGTGGCGGAACACGCATGCGTAAAGGACTAAACAAACACGAAGTAACATCTTTGGCTAAAACCATGGAAATTAAATTCACGGTTTCGGGGCCTGCTATTGGTGGTGCAAAATCGGGAATCAATTTTGATCCGGCTGACTCGCGCAAAAAAGGGGTATTAGAGCGCTGGTACAAAGCAGTTACACCTATACTAAAAGCATACTACGGAACAGGAGGAGATTTAAACGTAGATGAAATTCATGAAGTAATTCCTATTACCGAAAGCTATGGATTAATGCATCCGCAGGAAGGTGTTGTTACTGGTCACCTTAAACTAGAAGGAGCCGAAAAAGAAAAACGTATAAACAATTTGCGCACTGGTGTTTCCAAAATATTGGAGGATCCACGTTTCTCTCCAGATGTAACCAAACATTATGTGGTTGCTGATATGATTACCGGTTGGGGTGTTGCTGAGGCTGTTCGCCATTTCTACGACTTCTGGGGTCCTAATTTTGCTTACAAACGTTGTATCATTCAAGGTTGGGGTAACGTAGCAGCGGCAGCGGCTTATTATCTTTCACAAATGAATGTGTTGGTGGTAGGAATCATCGATCGCGAAGGTGGATTACTTAATCCTAAAGGATTTTCGAAAGAACAAATCAAACAACTATTCATTGAGCGTGATGGTAATAAATTATCAAAAGCTACGTGCCAAAAAATGGGATTGGATTTTATCAATTATGATGAACTCAATCAAAAAATATGGAGCGTAGGGGCGGAAGTATTTATTCCTGCAGCAGCATCCCGAATGCTCACGCAAGTGCAATTGGATACCATGGTTGCAAATGATTTGGAAGTGATTTCATGTGGTGCCAATGTGCCGTTTGCCGATACCGAAATTTTCTTAGGTTCAATCGGAAACAGTGCCGATGATCAGGTTGCTGTAATTCCAGATTTTATCGCTAACTGTGGAATGGCCAGAACATTTGCCTACTGCATGAGCGAAGGATTTGAATTAAACGATGAAGCTATTTTTAAAGATGCTTCTGTCATTATCCGTCAAGCATTAATGCGCTTAAACCAATTCAATCCCAAACGTACCGGTCTCTTGAAAAAAGGATTGGAAATGAGTATGGTGAATCTGGTGAAATAGTTCGCTTTTGGCATTTAGCTGTTGGCTTTTGGCAAGGCGCGTTTGGAAAGGATTACATATTTTCTAATTTAAACCCAATTAGACTGTAGAAAGTGTTTGATCCCTAATGAACGGTATTGGAAATAAAAATATTGTTTCAAACCAAATTAACAGAAAGCTAAAAGCCAACAGCTAAAAGCTAACAGCCAATAGCTGTTGAGAGGCGTTTGTAAGTGATTGAATATTTTATAATTTATAAACCTATTAACAATAATTAAACCCTATGAGAGATTTTAGAAAACTTCAAATTTGGAACGAAGGCATTGAGCTAGTTATTTCAACCTATTCAATCACGAATACATTTCCCAAAGAGGAGAAATTTGGATTGTGCAGTCAAATGAAAAGAGCATCAGTATCCATTCCCTCAAACATTGCCGAAGGATGTAGTCGGAATAGTGAAATTGAGTTTAAGCGATTTTTGGAAATTTCGATGGGCTCAGCGTTCGAGCTGGAAACTCAAACGATTATTGCTGAGAGGCTAGGATACATCTCAATGAAAGATTTAAACGTGGAACTTAAATCAGTAAACGAACTTCAACGAAAGATAAACTCACTCATATCAAAAATCAAATCAGACCTATAGGAGCTGTTGGCTATTAGCCGCTGGCTGGACAAGAGTGTTATAGATCATTTTATCGCTGTAATTGAAGGGAAAAAGTTTTCAAATTATCTGATTCTGGCACTTGAGTAAAAATATTAAATAAAACGTATAAATGCCAGTAGCTAAAGGCCAAAAGCCCAAAGCTAAGGGCTAAAATCCAACATATGCAATTCGAAAACTCATTATCATTCGCCCAACAACTCGATAAACAGGATTCATTAGCCAAATTCAGAAATGAATTTCACCTGCTTCAAAAAGATGGTAAACCTGCTGTGTATTTGTGTGGAAATTCATTAGGGTTACAACCTAAAAATGTGCGTGCAGCCATCGATCAGGAATTAAAGGATTGGGCCGATTTGGGTGTTGAAGGTCACTTTGATGGCAAAAATCCTTGGATGTATTACCATCATTTCTTAACCGAAAAGGCAGCAAAAATTGTGGGTGCCAAACCAAGTGAGGTAGTTATCATGAATAACCTCACGGCAAACCTACATTTAATGATGGTGAGCTTTTACCGTCCTACAAAAACACGTTATAAAATCATGATGGAAGTGTCCGCTTTTCCAAGCGACCAATATGCCATGGAAACACAAGCGCGTTTTCATGGATTTAATCCAGAGGATGCCATCATCGAATTAAAACCGCGTGAGGGAGAATACACCTTGCGTACCGAAGATATTATTGCAACGATAAATGCGAATAAAGAGGAATTGGCCATAGTAATGATGGGCGGTGTAAACTATTATACCGGTCAGGCGTTTGATATGAAAACCATCACCAAAGCAGCACATGCTGTGGGAGCAATCGTTGGTTTTGATTGTGCACACGCAGCCGGAAATTTGCAACTGCAATTGCATGATTGGGATGTTGATTTTGCCGTTTGGTGCACGTATAAATATTTAAATTCTGGTCCGGGTGGAACCAGTGGCGTATTTGTGCATGAACGTCATGGTAACAATCCAGATTTGGTACGTTTTGCAGGTTGGTGGGGCCATGATGAGAAGGAACGCTTCCAGATGAAAAAAGGATTTAAACCCATGGAAGGTGCAGCAGGGTGGCAATTAAGTAATGCCCAAATTTTTCCGATGGCTATTCACAAAGCATCATTGGAATTGTTTGATGAAGCGGGCATTGAAAACCTGAGAGCCAAGAGTGAAAAATTAACAGGTTATCTTGAGTTCATTTTGAATGAAGTGAATGGCGGTCTGAGCGGAGTCGAAGGCAAACATTTCACTATTATTACTCCTAAAACCCCTGCCGAAAGAGGATGCCAGCTTTCTATTATTGTAAAAGAGAATGGAAAAAAATTATTCGATTACTTAAACGAAAATGGTATTATGCCCGATTGGCGTGAACCGGATGTAATTAGAATGAGCCCCGTACCGATGTATAATTCGTTTGAAGATGTATATCGTATTGGAGAGGCATTAAAGCAGTATTTCAATCACTAGAGAATCGCCACAGATTATCACAGATTAGTTGTATAAATATTCTGCGGCAAATAACTAAGATAATGACACAAAGAATTACAATTATAGGCGGAGGCCTTTCAGGAAGTTTATTAGCTATTTATATGGCTAAACGAGGGTTTGAAGTGAACCTGTTTGAACGTAGACCTGATATGCGTAAAGCGAGTATTTACCAAGGAAGATCCATCAACCTTGCATTGAGTACACGTGGTTTACATGCCCTTTCTAAAATTGGTTTAGATGCAGAAATTTTATCGGATGCTATACCAATGTATGGCCGCATGATGCACAGCAAAACAGGTGAACTTTCTTATCATCCTTATGGTAAAGAAGGGCAAGCCATCAACTCGGTTTCTCGTGGAAGATTAAATATTAAGTTGATTGAATTAGCTGACGAATTTCCAAACATCACCTTGCATTTCAATTCAAGATGTATTGATGTAGATATCGATAAAAGCATCGCCACATTTGAGTTGGAGGATGGTTCACATAAAACTGTTCAAAGTGATCGTATTATAGGTACGGATGGTGCATTTGCCGCAACGCGCGGTAAGCTACAGGTAAGTGAGCGGTTTAATTATTCGCAACAATACTTGCATGTTGGATATAAAGAATTGGTGATTCCTGCCGGAGAGAACAATGCGTTTTTAATGGAGAAAAATGCTTTGCATATTTGGCCACGTGGCTCATTTATGATGATTGCTTTGCCGAATCCTGCCGGTGATTTTACCTGTACGTTGTTTGTTCCTTATGAAAAATTCGACAGCGTAAAAACAGATGCGGATATACAGCAATTTTTTGAAGAAGAGTTTGCCGATGCACTTCCGATGATGCCAACATTGATTGAGGATTACAAACAAAATCCTATCGGTAGTTTGGTTACGGTAAAATGTTACCCTTGGGTAAAGGAAGATAAATTAGCGTTGATGGGCGATGCTGCTCATGCTGTTGTTCCTTTTTACGGACAAGGAATGAATTGCAGTTTTGAAGATGTGGTGGTTTTTGATAACATGATTGAAAAATATGGTGACGATTGGAAAACCATTTTTGACGAATACCAAAAAGAACGTAAACCTAATGCTGATGCCATTGCCGATTTAGCTGTTCAAAATTATTATGAAATGGCTGATAAGGTGGGCGACAAACATTTCTTACACAAAAAGCACATTGAACACGAGCTATCCGAATTGTATCCCGATAAATTCAAATCGCAATATGAACTAACAACATTCTCGCTAAGTGGATACAAGTATGCCTGGGATATGGGCAAGAAAAATGATGCGTTACTTGAACGTATTATTGCCGAAGGTGCCGAAGAAAAAATAAAAAATCCGGCATACATGGAAACGCTTTGGCCGCTGCTAAAATAGAAAGAGAGGTCAGATATTTCAAAAGCCCTTTTTAGTCATCAAAACGGCTTTTGTTTTATAAATTGAATTATTCCACGTAATTTCCCGAAACTAAGCAACTATGAAAAATAATCAGTTACCCCATGAAAGGCTGGATGTATATTTTGCTGTGTAACGATGGAAGTTATTATACAGGAAGCACAATTGATTTAGAGCATAGATTTATCCAACACCAAAATGGAGAAGGAGCAAATCACACGAAAAAAAGATTACCCGTTACATTAGTGTACTACGAAGAGTTTGAGCGCATTGATCAGGCTTATTATAGGGAGAAACAGATTCAGGGATGGTGCAGAAAGAAAAAGGAAGCATTGATTAACAACAAACCGGAGGAACTTCCTATATTGTCAGAGTGTAAGAATGTGAGTCATTATCGCAATAGAAAGTCAAGTGGTTTCGACTTCGCTCAACCACCTGCCCCAAATAGTACTCCCTCTTAACGTTAAATTGATGTTGTTGGTGGTTTCGACTTCGCTCAACCACCTGACCCAAATAGTACTCCCTCTTAACGTTAAATTGATGTTGTTGGTGGTTTCGACTTCGCTCAACCACCTGCCCCAAATAGTACTCCCTCTTAACGTTAAATTGATGTTGTTGGTGGTTTCGACTTCGCTCAACCACCTGCCCCAAATAGTACTCCCTCTTAACGTTAAATTGATGTTGTTGGTGGTTTCGACTTCGCTCAACCACCTGCCCCAAATAGTACTCCCTCTTAACGTTAAATTGATGTTGTTGGTGGTTTCGACTTCGCTCAACCACCTGCCCCAAATAGTACTCCCTCTTAACGTTAAATTGATGTTGTTGGTGGTTTCGACTTCGCTCAACCACCTGACCCAAATAGTACTCCCTCTTAACGTTAAATTGATGTTGTTGGTGGTTTCGACTTCGCTCAACCACCTGACCCAAATAGTACTCCCTCTTAAAACAATACCTATTTGTTGATCCTCGAAAGGCCTTTGTATAAATCGGTGGAGGAACTTGCCGAACCTGAGCTAAAGCTTGGTGGACTGCGAATCAATCCCCTAAATTTTAACATGTCGCGCAGTACGTATTACACCAATTTAGTTATTCAAAAATTGAGTGATGGAAAACAAGTGGCACTACACAATTTACCCAATCCGCTCAAAGTGCAATACATTCAGTTTTCGCCAAATGAAACCTATTGCTCATTTGTACAAGTGAGTAAGAATACATTAAGTTTATGGATGATTAATTTGGCAACTGGCAATGCCACAAAATTGTTGGAGGAAGGGTTGAACGCTACAATGGGTTCTCCTTATAGTTGGAGTAGCAACGAATTGTTTATTCACTTTAAATCAAAAGGAAACAAGCAACGTTTAGATTTGGCTGTTGAATTGCCTCAAGGTCCTGCCACCCAAGATGCAAAAGGAACGAAAGCAGCAGCGCGCACCTATCAGGATTTATTGCGCAACAAACAAGATGAACAAACCTGTAAGCCGCATACTATACCGTTCACAAACTTGAGGTAAATGCATGTTTTACAAGTACTATTTATAGAAATGTGTCATTTTGTTGGTTTTATGTGTAATGCTTTTGAAAAAATGCCCTAATCTTGCGGCAAATTAATACATAATACAATGAAATTCTTTTTAGACACAGCAAACCTAGCTCAAATTCGCGAAGCCAACGATTTAGGCATTTTGGATGGCGTAACAACCAACCCTTCATTAATGGCTAAAGAAGGCATTAAGGGTCAGGATAATGTAATGAAACATTATAAAACCATCTGTGAAATTGTGAAAGGGGATGTGAGTGCAGAAGTAATTTCAACTGATTTTGAAGGCATGATCCGAGAAGGCGAAAATCTGGCAGCATTAGATGAAAATATTGTGGTTAAGATTCCGATGATTAAGGATGGTATAAAAGCCATTAAGCACCTTACATCAATGGGCATCAAAACAAATTGCACATTGGTATTCTCGGCCGGACAAGCATTATTAGCTGCCAAAGCTGGTGCTACTTATGTTTCGCCTTTCATCGGTCGTTTAGATGATATTTCACAAGATGGAATGGTGCTAATTGCCGAAATAGCACAAATTTATGCAGTGCAAGGGTTTCAAACCCAAATCTTAGCAGCATCTATTCGTAATCCTTTGCACATTATAAAATCAGCTCAAATGGGAGCACAAGTTGCTACTTGCGGTTTGGATACAATTCTTCAATTATTAAAACATCCGCTTACCGATAGTGGCTTAGAAAAATTCTTAGCCGATCACGCAAAAGCAAACGCGTAGTAGCATAAATACTCTATCATGCCTCCCGTATAATCGGGGGGCTTTTTTATGGGTAACAGACTGTAAACTGAAGCAAATTTGCCTGTTTCATTAACGAGCTTTTCTCTATCATTGCAGCATAATTTTTAACCATCTATACAGATGCAATTCAATAAAAAGTTTTACAGTAACGAGCAGCTACTCGCCTTATATCGTGGGATGTTGAAACCTCGTATGATCGAAGAAAAAATGTTGATTTTACTTCGTCAGGGCCAAGTAAGTAAATGGTTTTCGGGAATGGGGCAGGAAGCAATTAGTGTTGGAGCAACCATGGCACTCAATAAAGATGAATATATATTGCCACTTCACCGAAATTTGGGTGTATGGACCTGCCGTGAAATGCCATTTGCTAAACTATTTTCACAATGGCAAGGCAAGGCAAATGGTTATTCAAAAGGTAGAGAGCGGTCGTTTCACTTCGGTACAAATGAGCATCATATTGTTGGAATGATTTCTCACCTTGGGGCTATGTTGGGCGTAGCAGATGGCATTGCATTATCACATAAAATTCGTAAAGAGGAAAAAATATCTTTAGTGTTTAGTGGCGATGGTGGTGCCAGCGAAGGAGATTTTCACGAAGCATTGAATACAGCCGCTGTGTGGGAGTTACCTGTAATTTTTCTGATTGAAAATAACGGCTATGGTTTATCTACACCTAGCAATGAGCAATTTCGCTGCAAAAACTTTATTGATAAAGGAATTGGCTACGGAATGCAAGCCATAAAAATTGATGGTAATAATATTTTGGAGGTGTATGATACGGTAAGAAATTTAGCAATAAGCATGCGCACCAATCCGCGTCCTGTGTTGCTAGAGTGTATTACTTTCCGTATGCGCGGACACGAAGAAGCATCGGGAACCAAATACGTGCCGCAAGAGTTGTTTGACGAATGGGGTAAAAAAGATCCGATTTCCAATTACGAAACCTTTTTAAAAGAACAAAATATTCTTACAGATGCAATGATTGCCGAATACCGTGCGGAGTTTAAAAAAGAGATTGATGAAGGCGTGGAAACGGTGCAAGCCGAGCCAGATATTATACCAAGTACAGCTATTGAGATGGCCGATGTGTATGCTCCGGTTGAAGAAAAAGAGGTATCAACCTTTGGTAATTTACAACAGGTAACGGTAAAACCTCAAAGCGAAAAAACTTCGAAAAAACGATTGGTTGATGCCATAAGCGATGGTCTCCGCCAGAGCATGGAGAAGCATGATAATTTGGTATTGATGGGGCAAGATATAGGTGCTTATGGCGGTGTATTTAAAATTACACAAGGCTTTTTGGAGCAGTTTGGTAACGATAGGGTGCGCAATACGCCATTGTGTGAAAGTGCCATTTTAGGTGCCGGCTACGGACTATCAATCAAGGGAATGAAAGCCATGGTTGAAATGCAGTTTGCCGATTTTGTGAGTGTTGGGTTTAATCAAATTGTGAATAATTTAGCCAAAAGTTATTACCGTTGGGGGCAACATTCAGATGTAGTGGTGCGCATGCCAACTGGTGCCGGTGTAGGTGCCGGACCATTTCACTCACAAAGCAACGAAGCCTGGTTTTTCCATGTTCCCGGATTAAAAATTGTTTACCCGAGCACACCCAGTGATGCCAAAGGATTATTGGCAGCATCATTCTCTGATCCTAATCCAGTGATGTTTTTTGAACACAAAGCCTTATACCGCGCTGTTGATTTGGAGGAAGAAGTATATGATGATTATTACGAAATAGCTATTGGTAAAGCACGTGTTGTAAAAGAAGGAAGCGAAGTGAGTATTATTACCTATGGTGCAGGCGTTCATTGGGCGAGCAAACATTGTGCAGAAGCGGGAATTGATGCCGATATTATTGACTTGAGAACCTTATTGCCTTGGGATAAAGATGCTGTTGAAGCAAGCGTTCGCAAAACAGGTAAAGCATTTATCCTCCATGAGGATACTTTAACAGGAGGTATTGGTGCCGAAATTGCTGCTCACATTTCGCAACATTGTTTTAAGTACTTAGATGCTCCTGTAATGCGCAGTGGTAGCCTTGATTCTCCGGTTCCATTTAATGTGGAGTTGGAACAAAACTTCTTACCCAAAGAACGATTTAAACAAGAGCTTAACGAATTGTTAAACTTCTAAAACAACGATTCACTTTAAACAAAAAATCCCGTGAAGAATTTGCTACACGGGATTTTTTTATATACTATGAATAATGAAATTACTCAAGGCTGTTTGAAGTTTGCAACTTCAAACAATCTTCATATCTAAGTCTGAGACTTGTCACATTAGCAATGTTTTAACCGTTCCTCGTTTCTATCTGTTTAAAAACAAACGAGGCCGTCCTTCTGAGACAGCCTCTTTTTGCAGTAAGCTAAAAGCGAGATTACTCAGCTTTCGTAAATTGCTTTGTATAAAGTTTACCATTTTCGGTGAAGCGCAAGAAGTAAACACCATTTTGCAATTCGCCAATATTTACTTGAGAGTTCGTTCCTGAATGAATGAACGTTTTTACACGCGTGCCCAACACATTGAAAATATCAACAGTTATGGCCTCTTTCGATTGAAATTTAATATTTAATTGTTCCTTAACAGGGTTTGGAAAAAAGCAAACATCCTTTATTTTACTCAACTCGTTTACACTGGTAATCCAACTATTTACGTTAATAACAAGCGTATCGGAGTTTGCCGAATTTGTTTTGCATACAACTGCAACCCTAGCAGTTCCGGTTCCACTCACGTTTTTAAAGTAGTAATCGGCTTTCATAAAACCAGATTCTCCTTTTCGTAATTTAAAGTTGAAACTTTCGCCTTGCTTCGCATCAGTGCGGCAATATGCAGGGTCACAAAAATCCAATTGCCATGTACCCGGTTGATTTAACTCTATAACTGTCCAAGTAAAAATGCTATCCGCAGCGTTGGTTGAGTTGTTAGTGATTTTTGATTGACTCTCAACATTGTAATTACCTGTGGGGGCATCAGCATTTGGGGCTCCTTGGTTAATTGTTTTTGGATTAAGCGATATCGTTTGTGCAAAAGCAACACTACAAACAGCAACACTCAAAAAGAGAATATATATTTTTTTCATTTTAAGAAATTTATTGTCTAAACAAATGTATTACTTTTAGACTATTGCTGAGGCTGTATGAGATTTATCATGTAAAAAATGACTATATAATGATGTTTCAGTAACAAAATGATTGTTTTTATCAAGTCAAATACATAAATATGCATAGACAAAAATAGTAAGAAAAATTTAACACTAACCAAATACAATTAACCAAATGAAAAAATTATTACTAACCGCAGCGTTCGCTGTTTTAAGTAGTTTTGGTGCTTTTGCACAAAGTTACTACTTTCTAAAAACTATTGGTGGAACCACTTCTGAGTACAATGCACGCAATTCAGCAGGCACCACGGACTTAATTTTGGCAGAATCAACACCCAAAACAAAAACATTGTCTGCCTCACAAACATTTCCATTTACATGGAATTTTTATGGACAACCTGTAACTGCTTATAAAGTAAGTTCAAGTGGCTATTTAACTTTTAACACTAGCCAAACCACAGATGAGAATAACAACGTAGCCTTACCATCAAGTTCAGCGCCAATTTCGTCAATTTTTGCTTTTTGGGATAATCTAAAAGTTGTATTTGCTACTGGAGTGAATACCGCATTTCCGCAAGGTGTTAGATCATGGACTTATGGTACAGCACCAAATCGCGTACACGTAGTTCAATGGCAGTTGTTACAAAAAGATGATAACGCAGCTAATCTTACAAATGTAACTCAATTTGCTATACGCTTTTTTGAAGCTAATGGTGGAAATAAATTTGATATCATACACAATTTCGGTTCAGGAACACATACAGCTACTGTCGGTGTAGTTGATATTTTAGGAACTAATTACACACAAGTAGCAGGTAGTCCTAATATTAATTATGGTGGCGCTACCTCATCTAACGAACCAGCGTCTTACAATGTTTATACATTCGATTACGGAACACAACCTCAATATGATCTTAAATTAACAAATGTGCAAATTGAAAAATTTATTGCTAAAGATCAAGCAACAAACGTTGGATTTTCATTTATAAATAATGGTGGGGCTACATTAACAAGTTTTAGGGTAAATTATTCAGTAGATGGAGGAGCTCCGGTTTCTCAAAACGTTACAAATGTATCTGTTATTGGTAGTGGAATGGGAACATATTCATTCTCCCATGCTACGCCATACAGGACTTCTGCAGCAGGTAGAAAATCATTCAAAGTTTGGGTTGATAACCTTAATGGCTCCAACGAAGATTTAAATCACAAGGATGATACCCTAACTAAAAGTATCACCGTTGTAAGTTCAACTGTAAAACGCAAATCTTTGCAAGAAGTATTTACAGCATCTACCTGTCCTCCATGCAACCCTGGTAACGAAAAACTACAAACCATTTTGCACCAACGTATGGGTGGTTATACAGTTATTAAATACCAGTACTACTTCCCAGGTACAGGTGATCCGTATTTTACACCTGAGTGTCTGGCACGTGGCGAGTATTACGCAGGAATTAATTCAGTACCAAGCTTGCAAGTAGATGGTAAATGGAATGATAATCCTAATGATTATGATGTAAACTTATTTGATGCATTCTATAATAAGCCTGCTGTAGTTTCTATCACAGCTAACCAAACTATTGTTGGTAATACCATTACCATTAATGCAAAAGTAAAACCGGTTTCATCATTACCGGGTAACTACAAAATTCACTTTGCTGTTTTGGAAAAAACAACCAAACGTAATGTTAAATCGAATGGTGAAACGGAATTCCACTGGGTAATGAAAAAAATGTTACCAGATGCAAACGGTTCAGTAATCAACTTTACAAATGATGCAGAACAAACCATTTCAAAATCTTTTACCTTCCCAGGAGGATTCAGATTGCCTACAAGTGCGGTAACAAGCTCAGGTGCGTATAATGGTATTAACCTTGCAACAGAAAACACGATTGAAGAAATGAATGACTTAATCGGTGTGGTATTTGTGCAAGACGAAAGCGATAAAGAAGTATTGCAATCAGAGTGGAGTGGTAATGCAGAGTGGGACTATTATGCAAGTACCGTTGAAACATCGGTTGGTGCTACAGGTGTAACTATCTACCCTAACCCTGCTCAAACTACCTTTACCATTAATGCTGCTAACGTAGAAGGTTTAGCTGCTGTGAAAGTATTAGACATTACCGGTAAAGAAGTAATGACAGCAAACGCTAAAGGTGGTATGGAAACTGCTTTAGATGTATCTGCTTTACACAATGGGATCTATTTTGTTCACATCACTGTTAACGGAACAACTGCTGTTCAAAAATTGACGATCAGCAAATAATATATCCCTGTTACAATTAAATTAAAAAGGGCTGTCTCGTTTGATGAGACAGCCCTTTTTCGTTATTGTCTGTCTGGTTTTAGGAAGGCATTCATCAGACAAAAACGCTAATAAGCCGTTGAATAGAGTAAAGCTTCCAGCTCTGGTTGAAGTACAAATGCACCATCTGCAGTAATCATTTTATACGCTCTATTAGGTTGGTAGCTATTATGAATCAATTCACCATTTTTTACTTCAAACGATCCAATAATATCTTCCTTGCGCACTTCTTTTTCCGCTTTATTACGCAAGTCGTTTATATACACAAATCCGTTTTGCTGTTGCTCCACCAAATGAATAATACCATCATTAAACTGCGCAAAAAACACAATCGTTTTATGGAAGTGGTCAATAAATGTTGGATTTAGTCTTACGTTTTCAGTACTAATCGGCTTATTAGTATCGAGTACAAAGCCAACAATAGCCTTGGCTGTTAGTTTAGCTTCTGTATCAATTTCAGGATTAATAATGGATAGCAGCAAAGTTTCTTTGCCCTCAATTGTTGTGTTTAATAGATAGATATTCATAAAATATAATTGGAAATTAATTTTGCGCAAATTGCGTTACGCATTTTGCGTAATGTTATTTGTATTGTTCAAGCCAGCGAGATAGAAATACATCGTAAACCAAAAATCCTTCAGGTGTTTGGAAAATCATTTCTTTTCCCAACAGTGCTTTTATGGATCGGTTTACTGTACTGGCACTGCCTAAATCGTACTTACGTAAAAAAGATGATGAGGTTGGCATAACAGCCATTTCTTCGTTGGCAATAGCGTATAGTAAATTCCATTGGGGAGCCGTTAACAAGTTACGATAACTGTAATAGGTTCCTTCGTTCTCTTTGAGTAATTCTGCAATTGTATGTTGCAATAGCTGTTCATCTATTTGTTTTTGATTTGTTGCAAACAAACGGTTGCAAATTGTTTGAACATAAAATGTGTGACAGCGACTCCACTCCAATAGTTCATCTACCACGTGCTTGTGAATGGTTCGTTTATATTGTTTAAAGAGGGAGGTAATAAATGTTTGGTATAGATCCGTATTTATTTTATCAAGGTATAACATATCCGAACTTTGGTAAAACGGGCGGTTATAATCGGTAAACATAGAGCTTAACAAGTGCTTATGGCTACCCGAAAAAATAAATTGTATGTTTTTAAGTTTTTGAATTTTGGTTCGAAGCAAAGCCTCTACATTTTTTTCGGGATATTGTAATACTTGTTGAAATTCGTCAATTGCTATATATGTGCGTTTTCCGCTATTTTCTAAAAAGTCGAGTAAGTCATCAATGCTTTTAGGTGTTTTTTTACTGTTATGTATTTTCATGTCAATAGCCGGTTGACCGGTTACCGAGTCGTAAGTAATACTGCCACCAATACCTGAAAAAAATTGAATAAGTGCGTTTCCGATTTTTTGCGTTTTACTATAGCTACTCTTAAATACTGCTTTTCCGAATACAGTTAAAAAATCATCCAAACTTTGCGTAGCATAAATATCAATATGAATAAATTGATATTTTTTTCGATTGGGAAATGTTGCAAATGTGTGTTCGATAAGGGCAGATTTTCCAAGCCTACGATAGGAAATAAGGGTGATATTTCGCCCATTACTAAGTGCCGATTGGATTTTTTTTGTTTCTGTAACACGATCGCAAAAGAATTCGGGGCTATGATACCCGGATACAAGAAATGGATTAACAGTGGTTTGCATCTCACAAATATATTACACAAATTGTATTACGCAAATTGCGTAATGCATTTTGCGCAATTTTTTAAATGAAAGGAAGTGGTTAAGTTTGTTTGTGATGAATAACAGTTTACTTTATTTACAAGAGCGTATCGGGCAATCAACCAACCTTCATGGTTTAGGGGCTGTAAGTCGCTGGATTGAGGGCATATTGTTGGCCGCAGAAGAGGGGCATTTAAGGGTTCAATTTACCGTAAAGGAAGAATGGCTCAATCCGGCCAAAACATTTCATGGAGGAATGGCCGCAACCCTTATTGATGATGTGATGGGTATGACCATTTACAGTTTGGGTAACGAAAACTTCTTCACCACAATTAATTTGCAGTTAGATTATCTATCGTTTGCTCTTGTTGGTGATGTGATTGTAGTTGAATCAAAAGTAGTGCGTAAAGGCGTGAATGTGATTCATGTTGAGGCAACTATTCATAAACGCCACAAACTCTTGGTTAAAGCTTCGGCTAATGTTATTAACAGCGGCAAAATGGTGTTTTAGTATCGAGTAATTTTATCTAATTATTTTACGTGTTTTCGCTACATTTGACCACTTTTAACGAACAGTTTATGTCTACAGAAACAATCTTAATCATGGGCGCTAATGGGCAAATTGGCCTTGAGCTTGCCGAAAATCTCAGAGGTATTTATGGTGAAAACAACGTAATATCGGCTGATATTAAAGACCTAAAAAATCCGGCAGGTATTTATGAGCAGTTGGATGTGATGGATAAGGACCGGATGTATGAAGTGATTAAGAAGTATAAGGTTACACAGGTTTATTTATTGGCGGCATTGTTATCTGCTACAGCAGAGCAAAAACCAAAATCGGCTTGGAACCTAAATATGGAAGGATTGTTCAATGTGCTGGATGCTGCCAAAGATGGTATTATAAAAAAAGTTTATTGGCCAAGTTCAATTGCTGTATTTGGTCCAACTACACCGATGGAAAATACACCCCAATACACGGTAATGGAGCCTAACACTATATATGGAATTAGTAAACAAGCAGGCGAACGTTTTTGTGAATATTACCATCAAAAATATGGAGTGGATGTGCGAAGCATTCGTTATCCTGGTTTAATTGGATACAAATCGGCTCCGGGTGGAGGAACTACTGATTATGCTGTTCATATTTATCACGAAGCATTGAAAACAGGAACCTACGAGTGTTTTTTAAGTGAACACACCGCCCTTCCAATGATGTATATGCCCGATGCTATTCGTGCTACCATTGAACTGATGGATGCTCCTGCTGAAAAAGTAAAAATCAGGAGCAGCTATAATTTGGGTGGTATTAGTTTTGATCCATCGCAAATTGCTGCCGAGATTAAAAAGCATATTCCTGATTTTACCATCACCTATAAACCCGATTTTCGTCAAGCCATTGCTGATAGTTGGCCTAAAAGTATTGAAGACACTCGTGCTCGTGAAGACTGGGGCTGGAATCCTAAATATGACTTGGCAAGCATGACACAAGATATGCTCGATAACCTGAAATAGAAACGTTTCCACTATTGCGGCAATCAGCGTTCATCTCTGTAATCTGCCGGAAACAATACACGTCATTCGAATGAAATTTTTAATTGTAGGTTTAGGAAATATTGGAAGTGAATATGCTCACACTCGTCACAATATTGGGTTTGATGTGGTAGACGAATTGGTGAATAAGCATAAAGGAAGTTTTACAACGGATCGTCATGCCGACTATGCGCAAATTGCGGTAAAGGGTAAGCAATTACACGTTATTAAACCTACAACCTATATGAATCTTAGTGGTAAAGCTGTTCGTTTTTGGATGCAACAGTTAAAACTTGAGGTATCACAAATATTCGTTGTGGTAGACGATTTAGCTATTGATTTCGGACAAATTAGAATTAGAGGTAACGGTAGTGATGCAGGGCATAATGGGTTAAAAAGTATTAACGAGTTATTGATGACACAAAATTATCCGCGTTTACGTTTTGGTATTGGTAACAATTTTCCCAAAGGTAGGCAGGTAGAATACGTGTTGGGGCATTTTACAACAGCCGAACAAAGTGCATTGCCGGAATTAATCAATCACTCTGTAGAGTCTATTGAGGCATTCGCTTCCATTGGATTGGAGCGTACGATGAATTTTTATAACAAGAAATAATAGCTATTGAGACTAAAGTTGTTGGGTTAATTATGCTGGTAGTTCCTCAATCATTTTAACATAAGAAGTTTGAACCAGGTGTTATTGATACAAGAGATGCTGGGTGATATAGGATTCTACTTCTTCAGGAACAAGGTATTTAATTGATTTCCCTGCCTGAATCATTTCTCGAATATACGTAGAGGAAATATTGAGCAAGGGCACTTCAAAAATTTTGATTCTGGGATGGTTGGCTAAAATTGGGTTTTCATGAAACCCGGCTCTACGATATACATATACCTCATGGTTTTCTAAAATATCTTTATATTCTTTCCATAAGTGAAAAGATTGCAAGTTATCGCCACCAATAATGGGGCAAAAGGTATCATTAGGATATTGAGATCGTAAATATTTTAAAGTGTTTACGGTATATGAAGGGCGTTCTAGTTTAAATTCAATATTGCTTGCTTCAAAGCGAGTATCACCGTCAATAGCTAATTTTAAAAGCGTTAATCGTTGGTTTTCATCTAACAGCTCGTCATTTGCTTTAAATGGATTTTGTGGAGTTATCACAAACCAAATTTTATTAAAACTTGCAAACTGACTAAAGTAATTAGCAATGAGCAAATGTCCGGTATGTACAGGATTAAACGAACCAAAAAACAATCCAATTTTCATGTGTTATCGTTTTAAAAATTCGTTCACCAAACGCTCTGCTTCTTCTAATGCTTCATCTAAAACATTATTCACCAACACATGCTCAAATTTATTTTCGTATACCAATTCATGAACTGCTTTATCTACACGCATGCGCAAAGTTTCTTCTGTTTCAGTAGAACGGAAATGTAAACGTTCTTCTAATGCTTCAACGCTTGGTGGTTTTACAAAAACAGCCAATGCCTTATTGCCAAAATATGTTTTAATATTTAATCCACCTTCAACATCCACATCAAACAATACAGCTTTCCCCAACGACCAAATGCGGTCGATTTCAGTTTTTAGCGTGCCGTAAAAATTGCCTCCATATACTTCTTCGTATTCTAAGAATTCTTTATTGGCTATACGTTGTTTAAAATCGTTGTGCGAAAGAAAATAATAGTCTTTCCCATGTTCTTCATTCGCTCGCTGCGCTCGAGTACAAGCACTCACCGAAAAGGCTAAACGATGATCAATAGATAGTAAATGTTTTACAATGGTTGTTTTTCCTGAACCCGAAGGTGCACAAAAGATGATGGCTCGGCCATCGAGTTGAGAATTGGGAATAGAAGGTTGATTGTGTTCGGGAAACATTGCAGAGAAGTTATGATTTGCGATTTAATAATTTTGAACATCTCAAATCTCAATTCTAAATTATATTATTGATTTGTTCTTTAATTTTTTCAAGTTCATCTTTCATCTCAACAACACGTTGCTGAATTTTAAAATGATTGGCTTTTGCTCCGAGAGTGTTGATTTCACGACCCATTTCTTGGGCAATAAAACCTAATTTTTTTCCGGCTGATTTTGTTTGCAGTGTATCGAGAAAATATCCGCAATGTTGTTTGAGCCTTTTTTTCTCTTCTGTTACGTCTAACTTCTCCATGTAGTAAATCAATTCTTGTTCAAACCTGTTTTTATCAAGGGCTTCTTCCTTTAATTGATTTACTTCGGTAGCAATTCGGTTGCGAATGGTTTCCATGCGTTCAGGATCCATCTCTTCTACTTCAGTTAATAGTCGCTGAATGGCATGGGTTAAGCGCATTAATTCTTCGGCAAGCATATCACCTTCTTTCATACGAAATTTTTCAAATTCAACAAATGCTTTATTCACTGCTTCCATCAGCATTTTCATGTCTTCCTCGCTGCTCTCATCTTCAATAGTTTGAAATAAATTGGGCATATTAAACAAACCTGTTGCCAACATTTGTGGATCCACACCGGCATCTTTACAAACTTCCGAAAGTTCACGCAAATAGTAAGATGCTACGTCTTTATTTACCGGCATTACTTTATCCTCGGCTCGTTTAAAATTTACGTTGATGTTCACCTGGCAGCTGCCTCGTTCAACCATGCGGTTAAGTTCCCTCCTAAGCTCCAGATCCTTGCTTTGCCATACTTTTGGCATACGTAGGTTGAGTTCCAAAAATTTGTTGTTGAGTGCTTTAAACTCTACTTTAATTTGATAGCGGCCTGTTTCAATTTCGGCCTGACCATAACCGGTCATTGATCGTAGCATATAGTTTTACTTTGCGCAAAAGTAAGATAATTTGACGATTAGTTTATTTGCTTGTGAGATAATTATTTGGGTAATCTTTTTTCACAAAAGTAAATGAATCATTCACAAAACAATTGCACGGTTTTATTGACTCTGTGGTTATCTGATTTGTTGTATGAATTGATGAACAAATGCTAAGGAGTATTTTTACGCCAACTCACTAAAAAAACACCACTAAAGATGATCAGAATATAACAGCACTTTTCGATTGTTAACATATCTTTGCCACTTATTATTGCAATAAGCGTTGCAAGCACAGGTTGAAGATAAATATAGGTTCCTACCAATGATGAACTTGCCTTGCGCAAAGCGTAAGCATTTAATACGTATGTAATAAACGTTGAACCAATTGTTATAAAAGCTACAAATAGCCATATTTTAGGGGGGAACCCGGAAAAGTTGATTTCCATAAACTCACCTGCGCCAAAAGGTAATACTACAAACCATCCAAACACAAAACTCCACATGGTAACTGTAAGCGGATGGTATTTTTGCATAAGTGATTTTGCATACACCAAATAAAACGCATAAATAATTGCGTTGGCTGTTACCATGATATCTCCCCAAACAGTGTCGTTGCTAAAATTAAAATGTGTTCCGCCCATTAATAAAATGGCACCTATTGCAGCTATAGCAATTCCAATAATTTTTTGAGGGGTGATTTTTTCTTTGAGATACAATGCCGCAAACACCACCACAAAAATGGGTGTATTCATCATTAACACCGATCCATTGATTGGAGTGGTTATGGAGAGACCTTTAAAGAACAATAGCATATTAAATGCAACTCCAAACAGTGCGCTTATTCCCAGTTGTAAAAAATCTTTACGATCTGTAATTTTTTTCTTTACAAAAATGGAATGAAAGATGAAAATGCATACTGCTGCAACCGATACTCTTAGTAAAATGAATGCAAATGGTTTTACATACTCAGGCATTACCTGCTTGGCAATGGTAAAGGTTGCACCATAAATAAGTGAAACCATAAAAAGGGCAAGGTGAACTTTAAGATTTGATTTCATTTATGGTTGCATCAATTCTTGATAGTGTTTCTTTTCTTCGGCAACAAAATCAATTTCATTCGACTCTTTTAAAAATCTCATGGTAAGCATTATGGCTGAAAAGGTAAGTCCTACCGAAAGCCCAAACCAAATACCATACAACCCAATTTCAAAATACTCGGCCATCCATAAACCTGCAGGAATACCAATAATCCAATACGCAACAACCGTTACCAATGTTGGAACTTTAGTATCGGCTATACCTCTGAGTACCCCTAAACTCACACATTGAATGCCATCTGAAAGTTGAAACAATGCGGCTATCCAAATAAGGTTTGATGCCATTTGTGCTACCCTTACATCGTTGGTGTACAAGCCAACAATAAAATGATTGGCAAACGCAAATAGGATACCACAACCGCCCATAAATACTGTTCCCATAATCAAAGCGGCTCTTCCCGATTTTAGCAAATCTTGTTTATGTTTTCTTCCTAATGCATCTCCTACTGCAATTGATCCACCGGCCGAAATACCCGTTGCAATCATATACGTAACCGATGCGATATTAATTGCTACTTGGTGGGCAGCCAATTCAAATTTGCCATACCATCCAATAATAATTGCTGCTGCTGCAAAGGCGCCAACTTCAAATGCATATTGAAAACCTGAAGGTAAACCAACTTTAAATATTTCAACCAGAAAGAAATTGTTTTGTGATGTATCCTTACGTTTGAGATAGGGTTTGTAAAGTGAAAACCAAAGTACATACGATATCATTGAAACAGCCATGAACAATCTAGAAAAAGTTGTTGCAATGCCTGCTCCATTTAATCCCAATGCGGGCAGGCCAAACTTACCATAAATCAATATCCAGTTTAAAAACACATTCAATAGTAGAGCAATAATGGTAATTACTGCCGAGGGTTTTGTTATAGATAATCCATCGCTAAACTGTTTAATAGCAAAAAATAGTAACATTAAAATTGTTCCTGAATTGAGTATGTGCAAATAATCTGTGGTGAGCTTTGTTACTTCTGCATCTTGTCCAAACAAATCAAGGTTGAATGTTAAAAACAACATTACACTTGAAATGAAAATGCTGAGTAAAACAGCAGCATTTATTCCTTGTCGGAATAAAATAGCACATTCGTTTGGATGGCCTGCACCTTTAGATTTTGCCACTAATGGTGAAACTGCAGTTAATGTTCCAATTCCTAAAATACTTACCAAAAAATAAATTGAGTTGGCGAATGCGGCAGCTGCTAAATTAGAAGCATCTACTTTTCCAATCATCACCACATCGGCAACTCCCATTAACACAATTCCTACCTGGCCAATAATGATGGGGTAACTTAGCTGAATGATTTTCCGGAAATAACTTTTATAGGTTTGATAATATGATAGCACAGTTTGTTGAATAAGGGCACGAAGATAATTGATTGGGCGACTTATTAAACCAATTTTAAGGTAGTTTTAAGGGTATCTATATCTTCAATCCACAAATACCGAATACATTTGCGTAGTGAAACTCATTCAGCATATACTATTGTTAATTGCCATGCAAGTTGCGTTGGTTTCGGTTGGCAGTGCTTACAACTTTAATGCTGTTGTTAAGTGCCATTCAGTTAAGGCACTTACAGACCATTCCAACACATCTTTTCTTGATTCTATTGTGTCATATAATGTGGAAGAGAACGAGGATGAATCACCTGAAAGTAGTTTCATTTTTTTTAATTACCGGATTTTAAATATCTGTTTACCCCCAAAAAAAACTTCTACAGTTAGCTTGTTGTGCGAGCCTGAGTGGATTCATAATCACTGTCCACTATATTTAGAAGTTAGAAGAATATCCATTTAAATAATCGTTATTTTAATGCATGTCTGCAAGCCTTTTGTTGCTTGCGCATTTACTTCATCATTTATTATTAAAACAATTTTCATGAACAACAATAAATTATTAGTACCTGCTGATGGAATTGTCGGCCTTAAACAAAATTGGAAGGAAGACTTACTTTCCGGATTCATTGTTTCTCTTATAGCTTTACCTTTATGTTTGGGTATTGCCATGGCATCTGGGGTTCCTCCAATGGCTGGAATTATTGCCGGAGTTATTGGTGGACTTATTTTATCATTAACAAGCGGTTCGAATTTAACCATTAACGGTCCAGCGGCAGGCTTGGCTGTTATTGTGCTAATGAGCATTGATGGTTTTCGCAAACTGGCTCCCGAAGGATTAACGCCTGATCAAGTGGAACTGTTTGCTTACCAATGTACATTAGCTGTGGGCGTTGGCTGCGGTGTATTGCAACTTTTATTTGGCTTAGTTAAGGCCGGAGTGTTGAGTAATTTCTTTCCTTCATCGGTTGTGCATGGAATGCTTGCCGCAATTGGAATAATGATTTTTGCCAAACAATTTCATACTGCTGTGGGCGTAAAGCCTGAAAGCAAAGAAATGCTCGATATTATTTTAACTATTCCAATCAGTATTATGAACATGAACCCCGAAGTGGCTCTTATTGCAGCGGTGAGTTTGATTATCCTTATTGGCTTGCCAATGATAAAAAATAAGTACACAAAAATGATTCCCGCGCCTTTATGGGTAGTGTTAATTGCGATTCCGTTAGGTCACTATTTTGATCTGGAACACGATCATAAATACCTTTTTCTTGACGGACATGAATACAATTTAGGGCCTAAGTTTTTAGTATCGCTTCCAGCCAACGTAATGGATGGTATTGTGTTTCCACGCTTTGATTATTTGTTTACTGGATTTGGCATTCAAATGATGCTTACATACTCATTAGTTGCAAGTTTAGAATCATTACTTACAGCATCGGCTATTGATAAACTAGATCCCTTTAAACGGGTTTCAAATTTTAACCGCGAATTGTTTGCTAAAGGGTCTGGAAATATCTTATCATCTTTATTAGGTGGACTACCAATTATAGCTGAAGTAGTGCGCAGCTCGGCAAACGTTAACAACGGTGCCAAAACTCGTTGGGCTAACTTCTTTCATGGCCTATTTTTATTGATTTTTATTTTGTTCCTCGGTCAAATGATTCACCAAATTCCATTAGCTGCACTTGCTGCAATGCTGATGGTTACAGGTTACAGGTTAGCGTCTCCAAAGGAGTTTACCAAAACATTTAAAACAGGGAAGGAGCAACTCTTCATTTTTGTAACTACCATTATTGTAACCTTAGCAACTGATTTGTTAATTGGTATTGCTGCAGGTATTTTGGTTAAGCTTATCATTCATACTGTAAACGGTGTGCCAATTAAGAGTTTGTTTAAGCCGTTTTTAACCATTAACCAGCAGGGCGATGAGTACGTTGTGGATGTTGAACACTCTGCTATATTTAGTAATTACATAGGGCTTAAAAAACAACTTGATACGTTGCCTCATGGAAAAAAAATAACGCTTGATTTCACCAATGCACGATTGGTTGATCATACTGTTATGGAGCATTTACACGAACTTGGTAATCGGTACAAGGAAAATGGTGGAACGTTTGATATAGTGGGATTGGATGATCACAAACCATTATCTGCACATCCATTTGCCACACGAAAAATTTAACCTATAATTACGATAGATTATGGAAATGAAAAAAGGACTTTCACTTATATTATTGTTGTTCAGCCTATCGATTTATGCTCAATCACCATTACGGGTGAGTGATAATAATAATATTGGTTGGTACACCACCACAGGCACTGTAAAGTTTGCTTCCAAATGGAGTTTACATATGGAATATCAATGGCGCAGAGATAATTATATAACTACTTGGCAGCAAAGCCTGCTTCGCACCGGAATTAATTATCATTTAAATGAGAATGCAATTGCCCGACTTGGTTACAGCTGGATTGAAACATTCCCATATGGGGATCATTCAATTAATAAGTTTGGAAAACAATTTACAGAACATCGGACCTATCAAACAATTACCATTAACCAAAAAATTGGTCGCTTTGATTTAAGCAATCGTTATATGCTAGAGCAAAGGTGGCTTGCTACTTATAACAATGCTTTTTCGAGCGAGGTTGATAAATGGACATATGTAAACAGATTACGTTATTTAGGCAGGGTTCAAACTTCCTTAAAAGGAAAAACCATTACAGATAATTGCCCTTATGCAGCATTGTATGATGAAATAATGATAGGCTTTGGACAAAATGTTGGACAGAATATATTTGATCAGAATCGTTTAGGTGTACTTTTCGGCTGGCGCTTTAACAAGAATGTTAAGATAGAAGGGGGCTACTTTAGTCAAATTCTTCAACTTGCACGTTCGGTAAATTCTCAAAACGTATTTCAGTATAACACGGGCTTTATTGTTAATACTGTTTGGAACTTAGATTTGAATACCCAATAAACAAATTTTCACAATTGAATGATTACTTGCTTGAAACATATTTTATTGGTTGAGGATGATCCCAAGCTTGGGCCTACAATCCAACAAGAGCTGATGGCAAATGGCTATATAGTTGATTTAGCAGTTGACGGTAACATGGCAATATCATTGTTCAATATAAATATCTATAACATTATTCTATTAGATATTAATGTTCCTTATATTGATGGATGGGAGCTTTGCTTGCGATTTAGAAAACAATCAAAAACAATTCCCATTATTATGTTAACCGCGTTGGGAGAGTTGCAAGATAAAATTGATGCCTTTGAAAATGGAGCAGATGATTATTTGATAAAACCTTTTCACTTTAATGAGTTGTTAGCGCGCATTAAAGTATTTTTAAAACGATCAGGCAATAGTGATAAATTGAATGAAGTACTTACGTTGGCCGATTTGGAAATGAGCATTGACACGAAGGAGGTTAAACGGGCAGGTAAGCCGGTATTGCTTACGGTTAAAGAGTTTACCTTACTTGAATTGTTGATTAGAAATAAAGGACGTGTCATTTCTAAAGCCGAAATTGCCGAAAAAGTTTGGAACATTAATTTTGATACAGGCACCAATACCATAGAGGTATACATTAATTTTTTACGAAACAAAGTTGATAAACCTTTTGACAAACAACTTATCTTCACAAAAATAGGTTTTGGGTATTTTGTAGATGATATAACATGAATTTAAGACTCCGATCTGCTATACTTTTCACTATCATTGTAGCCTTTATTTTACTGGTTTGTTACTCGGTTATTTACGCATTATACTCCGACTTCAAAAAAGACGAATTTTACCTTCGACTGGAACAAAAAGCGTTAACCACCTACAAACTATTGGTCGATGTCAAGGAGGTTGATAAAGATTTATTGCGCCTTATCGATAAAAATACCTTGAATGCACTTTACGATGAAAAAGTGCTCATATTTGATAAATCACATAAACTTATATACAGCAGTATTGACGACCATGCAGTTGCATACTCTGATTCATTGCTGTGCTTAGTTGAAGAAAAATTACTTGTTAATTTTAGTGTAGATGATAAAGATGTAGTTGGTATTTTTATGGATGAAAACCACCATAAGGGTATTGTGATTGCATCGGCAATTGATAGGTTTGGAAAACGCAAACTTCAGAACCTGCTTTACATTCTTATTTTCTCTTATTTGGTAGCGTTAATTTTTACAGCTCTCGTTTCTTATTTTTATGTTAAGCAAGTATTTGTGCCGCTCGATTTGGTTAGTCTGCAAATCAATAGAATTACCGAAAATAGGTTGAATGAGCGTGTTGAGGTAAAAAACAAGCATGATGAAATAGGACTACTCGCCACCAGTTTTAATGAAATGTTGGATAGGCTGCAAATATCGTTTCAGGTTCAAAAGAGTTTTATCCAACACGCCTCGCATGAGTTGCGAACACCATTGGCTAATTTGGTTGCCAGTTGCGAATCGGCACTTCACAAAGAATTAACGGTTGATGCCTACAAGCTGCTTATTCAATCTTTGCACGAAGAGCATAAAAACCTAGTTTCGCTAACAAACGCTTTGCTCATGCTTTCAAAATACGAAAACATGAATGATGATAAAGATTGGCCACCGGTAAGAATTGATGAATTGCTTTTTCAAACAATAGAGGAAACGCAGGAGCTATTTCCTAATCAACATATTTTATTTGATTATCAAGCGATGCCCGAAAATGAAAACTTTTTGGAAACAAAGGGACAATTTATGTTGCTTAAAACCGCCTTTGGTAACCTAATGCGCAATGCATGTATTTATGGAAATGGGGAAAATATAAACGTTCAACTCGCTATTCAATCAACACATACCACAATAACAATTGTTAATAAGGGTGAACTTATTGAAGATAAAAATATTCCATTCCTGTTTGAACCTTTTTTTAGGGCTGATAATTCTGTGAATAAAAAAGGTTACGGACTTGGCTTAGCAATAGCCCATCGCATTTTACAGTTGCATAAGGCAACACTCACCTACAAAGCGGATACAGTAAACGCCAGCAATATCTTTGAAATCCATTTACCACATACCCTAGGCTAATTTAAGGTAATTTTAATTGATACACCCATACGAAGGAGTGAGATTTGCGTTTATTCATCTGTATGCGAAAATTACTCTTTTTAAGTTTTGTTTTTTTGATGGTTGTTGCTCAGGCTCAGGATACCTTGTTGCTCAATATGCGACAAACGGACAGCCTTTTTCTATCCAATAACCTCATTTTATTGGTCTCAAACGCTGGTTTAAAACCATGCACTTCAGTGCAAGGTCTTTAGTAAAGCGAAAAAGTCTTAAACTTGAGACATGGATAGGAAGTCATCTCACACAACAACCCGTTTAACGGTTCATATAGTATGGGTAACAAAATATCGTTATCATGTATTAAAAGGTGATGTTCAACAACGATGTCGTGATATATTGGTTCAAATATGCGATTCGGATGATGTTAAAATATTAAAAGGGGTAGTAAGCAAAGACCATGTACACATGCACTTGGAATACCCTCCTAAACTAAGTGTGATTGATTTGGTAAAGCGCTTGAAAGGTCATACATCACGTAAGTTACAACAGGAGTATCCTTGGATAGAGAAGCGTTACTGGGGGCGTCACTTTTGGGCCTCAGGTTACGGAGCATGGAGTACAGGTAACATAACCGATGATATGGTACAAAAGTACTTAGATCATCATCGAGATTCGACTAACGATACTGATGGGACAATGATTCTCGAGACGTGAAAGAAGAATTTCATTCTTCTTCCTCTAAACCTCTGCACTTTCAGTGCAGAGTAATTTAGTTGGCCGGCACTGTATGCACGCAGCATCGGTTCCATACCAAAAGCGCCACGCTTGGTGAGGTTTACACCCTCCATACGCGAGAGGATATCTTCGGTACTGCTGAGTTTTCCGGTTCTGTAAAAAGTGAAGGCTTCCGATAAACTACTGTCGGCTGCCATAACCACCACATCATGTAAATTAATTTGTTTGATGGATGAATCAGGAGGCAATTGTTGTGCAAACACCTGCATTAATCCTGAGCAGGTGTATGCTAATACAAATAAGCTTCGCATATAACAAGAAACCGATGTGTGATATTTACACACCGGCATCTTTTAATTAAAACGTAATGTCGAAAAATTGTGTATTTTCCAATAGTGTTCCGTTCTTGTAAAGCTTTACATGTACACGCCAAAATCCTGTCATCGTAAAATTTACTTTGCCTTTATAATGCCCGTTTGTAGTTAGCACAGGATTTACATTATTGGGTGAACCATGACCCATGCTGGGCATCTCAGGTTCAATTGTTACCGTGTAATTGTTGATGGCAGGGAAGGTCATCATGTCCAGTTTTTTATGGAGGGTAATTTCAAAATCATTCAATCCAATATTAGGATTTGTAGGTTGCACTAATGATAAAAATACTTTTGCACTATCATCTCCGGCCACAATAAAATTTTTCATCACAGAAACGGTCGGATTATTTACCATCACTTGAATTTCACCTTCGCCTTCTTTATTAGCTTTGTGGTTGTGAAATCCTATGTTTAAATTCCAACTTCCTCTCATACTTGGCATATTAAATACCACAGCACCTTCCCATAATTTGGTTGTGGAATTGATATCTTTCGAATATTCAACAGGAGCACTGTGAGCCATTCCTCCCATGTCCATCATGGGGTGAAGCATTTCGAGATGTCCATCGGTTAGCAATGTTGAATTTACCGAATCGTACATAGCTATATATAACTTATTATATCCAACAAATAATGATTTTTCGGCATATACCACGGCTTTTGCAGCGGCTCTGGTTATATAGCCTTCTCCAACTCGAACCAATTTATTGGTATCTATTGCAGTGGGCGTTTTAGGGGTTGATATTGAATTTGTATCTTCAGTTGTGTTTTCTTTTTTGCATGATGCGATTATAGCAATAGCCATGAGGACCAAAGCCCAAAGTTTAAAAATTTTCATAATAAAATAAATACGATTAATTGGATAAAAAATGTGGGGTTGTCAAATCGTATTATGCACGTGGTGGTTGAAAAAATTTGAGGCCTGTTCCCTTAGAGTAAGCGGGTAAAAAATTAGTGTAGAATGTTGTTTGAGGAGATAATGGTAAAGCAAATAGGTTAAGCTTTTCGCAAAACCACACTTCTTCGGTTGCCGATTTGTGCTTGGTTGGTAACGAAGTTCCCTGGTGGGTTTCTTGTTCTGTTTCTTTAAGTTTTTTACTTAAATAACAGTTACCCTTACATTCCGAATCGGGGTTTTGTTTGTTGATACAAAACAAGGCTGTTAACTCTTGTCTGTTAGCAGAGAACCAACCAGCAATCAGAATTTTGTTTGTTACCTGAATACTAAAGGCAACAATTAATAACATGAAAATTATTTTATTCAACCTCACAAAGGTATAAACTGGTAACTTGTTTTAAAAGGAATTAACTAAAAAAAACATAATATTTTAAGCAGTAGGTATTATTAGTTGTTTTTACCCAAAAATGGCCGCGTAATAATTCGAATAGCACGTTGATAGCTAACATAATTCCACATCCAATTCATTAACACAACCAGTCTATTTCTAAATCCTACCAACAACATTAGGTGCAAAAACATCCAACCCAACCAAGCAATATATCCTTGCATTTTTATTCCAAATATTTCAAATACTGCTTTATGCCTTCCTACAGTTGCCATGCTTCCTAAGTTTAAATACGTGTATGGTTTCATCGGTTCTTTTCGGAGTAACTTTAGTATATTTTTTCCCATTAATACACCTTGTTGTTGAGCAACGGTTCCTACCATTGGATGTCCGTTTGGAAATGCTTTATCACTCGTCATGTAAGCAATATCACCAACGGCAAAAATATTTTCGTAACCATCTAACTGATTGTATTCATTTACCTTGTAACGGTTACCACGCATAATCAACGCTGGCGGAATACCCGTTATTGTTTTCCCTTTAACTCCGGCACTCCAAATAATGGTATCTGTTTGTAAAACGGTTCCATTACTTAGACTAAGATTACCTGTTATCGAATCATAGTTTTGTACGGATGTATTCAGTTGGACTTGCACACCAAGTTCTTCCAAAAATTGTTTGGCTTTTGTAGATGATATTTCACTCATGGCAGCAAGCAAGCGTGGAGCAGCTTCAATCAAATGAACCTGCATTTTTCCAGCATCTAACTCTCTATAATCGGCCGGTAAAACATTCTTTTTTATTTCGGCCAATGCACCAGCCGTTTCTACTCCTGTGGGACCACCACCTACCACCACAAAATTTAAAATACGATCTAAATTACCTGAACCGTTTTGGCTCAATGCCTTCTCAAATTCTTGTAAAATATCACTGCGCAAGTCGAGTGCATCAGGAATGGATTTGAGTTGCATGCTGTGTTTTTCTAACTCAGCATTACCAAAAAAATTGGTCTGGGCTCCGGTAGCCAAACACAAGTAGTCGTAGGTGTAGCTTCCTATGTTTGTAACAACCTCTTTCGTATCTGTTTTTACCTCTAATACCTCAGCCATCCTAAATGCAATATTGGGCATCTTGCTAATAATTTTTCGCAACGGATAGGCAATTGCATCAGGCCCTAAACCGCCCGATGCTACCTGATACATTAAAGGTTGAAAATTGAAGTAATTGTTTTTGTCGAGAACGGTAACCTTAATTGGTTTATTGTTGAGTTTTTTGATGAGTTCAACTCCTGCAAAGCCTCCACCGATGATAATAAGATGTGGAGCTTGCATACTTTGATAATGATATTTCATATCAGCGCAACTGATTTTTTGCGCTGCAAAGGTTGGGTAATTAAAATGAGCTATGCAAGCTTAATCTCACCTAATTTTTTAATTATAGGTAATTGGTAGTTTAGCGAAGGTAAATCGCAGGCAAATGCGATATTCCGGCAAGGTTTTCTTTAATTACCTTCTCATCATCAAGGTATCAAAATGTGTTTTTTCAAGTGGTATGGTATCATTCAAAATCTCAGTCAACAAATCAGTTTGCGTAATTTTATCTTTAGGTAAACTAATAAAGTAAGTTTTTCCTTCAGCTACTGTTAATGAAGGTTTGCGCAACCAAGGATTTAGTACTTTTAATAATTTATAGTTAGCTCCATTATCCAAAGAGAATTTTGCCAAATCGGGGATAGATTTGGTAACTTTAACTTTAATGGTTGGAATGCTTTCGTAAAGATGCTTTCGTGTGAAATTAAATCCAAACAATTTAGGGTGTTCCATCACCTCTTTGAGTGCAAGTATGCGCAACACATATCTTGACGTTTCGGTATTTAAGTACAAATCGTAATAGTTGTTTACACCTTGGTTTTGCAATTGTTTCTTTACACCTTCAATACCCATATTGTAGGATGCAGCAACCAATGCCCAATTGTTAAATTCTTTATATGCTTCTTTAAAATATTTGCAAGCGGCAGCCGTTGCTTTTTCTAAATGATAACGTTCATCAACCTCTTCATTAATTTCCAATCCGTACATTTTTCCGGTTTTATCTAAAAACTGCCAATAGCCCACAGCCCCTGCAGGTGAGCTTACGTTTTGCAATCCACTTTCGGCAACAACAACATATTTAAAATCATCAGGTATATTGTATTGCTTGAGCACAGGCGATATGCTTGGAAAAAATCGGTTAGCACGTTTAAGCATTAATAACGTTTGTGATTGCCAATAAACATTTGTGAGTAATTCTCTATCGTAACGCTCTTTTACTTCAAAATCATTCATAGGAACAGTTTCTCCAGCAAACCACAAATTTTCGGGGATAGTGAGTGTGTATATCTTGTAGTATTGTTCAAACTCTTCCTGCATTCTATCATCTTCGGTATGCGTTCCATTTAAGAATGCAACCATTAACGTTAGCAAAACGCCAAATAAAAAAACAAACGGAGGGATCAGGTTTTTACGAATCATGTTACAAAGGTAAGCCAATTTTAAAAATCAGTTTTTTAGTTGTTACTTCGTGTTTACTCATCAAAACACTACAATTATGAAAGTACTTAAAACCATTGGTCTTGCAATGGCAGGGCTGATTTTTTTAATCGTTATTATCTCATTTTTCCTTCCCGGAAGTTATCATGTTGAACGAACCATTATTGTTCAAACAGATGCATCATTACCATTCACCCTCACTAAGGATTTTAGAGAATGGGATAAGTGGCTCCCTTGGCATAAATTGGATACGACCATGGCTAAAACATACAGCGAGGAGCAGGGTGTTGAAGGATCTTGGTATACATGGAATAGCCAAAACCCAGAAGCAGGAAAAGGTAAAGTCACCATTCTAAAACTTGTCGAAAATGAATACATCGAAAACGAAATGGCTTTTGATGGAATGGGAACAACTATTGCAACATTTACTTTTGAACCAGCAGAGGGAGGAACAAAAGTACTATGGGCATTGGATGGCAATGGAAAAGGTATGCCCTGGTATTGGCTAATTCCTTCTAAGTATTTTAATCTGATGATGGATAGAATGGTTGGTAAAGATTTTGAAAAGGGACTTGCTAAATTGAAGGAAGTGTGTGAAACAATGCCAAAGCCGGAGCAAGTTGCAGGTTTTGATATTGAAGAACGTGTGATGGAATCGGTTAAACTTGCTGGTATTCGCGAAAAAATTAAAACCGCTGATATGAATAGCAATTTGTTTGGCAAGTGGTTTGGACAAGTTTCGCAAGAAATGCAAAAACAAAAACTAATACCTAACGGTGCGCCTCGAACCATTTATTATCAATATGGATCAAAGCAAGTTGAAGTTGAAGCAGCTATCCCCGTGGCTGAAATAGGACACTCTAAAGAAGTTGTAAAATTTCATGAAATGCCGGGAATGAATGTTTTAGTAGTGAAATACTATGGCGATTACAATAAGGTAGAGTCAGTATATATTGCGGCTTACGATTATATCAAAGCCAAAGGAAAAGCCAGCACAGGAGCCCCGATGGAAATATATATTACTGATCCGGGTATGGAAAAGGATACAGCTAAATGGTTAACGGAGATTGTTTTTCCGTTAGATTAACCACATGATATGTTGAAAACTGAATATCCTGCTTCTAATCACAAACAGTAATACTCGAAATCAATAGCTATTATTTGCGGTCTTTTAATAGGTGTTATTTTCATAATGAGGAAGCCTTCCCGACTTTTGTTGGGAGGGCTTTTTTGGTGCTACGAATACACTTATATTCGCTCAATATGGCAAAAGTTTCAACGTCCTTTTTCTGCAAAAACTGTGGAGCCTCATCAGCTAAATGGGTTGGTAAATGCTCTAGTTGTGGAGAATGGAATACATACGTAGAAGAGGTTATTCAGAAAGAGAAAACGGATTATAAGAAAACATGGAAAAAGGAATCACATTCACTTTCGGTGCTCAAACCTGTTTTGCTCAAAGAGGTTGAGCAGGGCAGTGAGGAAAGGTATCCTGTGAAAGATATTGAACTCTCGAGGGTGTTAGGAGGAGGAATTGTTCCAGGTAGTGTCATTCTTATTGGTGGCGAACCGGGCATCGGTAAATCAACGTTAATGCTTCAAATTGCCCTGCAGTTTACAGATAAAAAAGTGTTGTACATCAGTGGAGAGGAGAGTGATACTCAAATAAAAATGCGGGCCGAACGTCTTCCGTTTCGCAACGATCAATGTTATTTATTCACAGAAGTATCTACCCAAAAAATTGGCAAAGCATTACAAGAACTTCAACCGGATATTGTGGTGGTTGATTCGATTCAAACCTTGCAAAGTGAATTGATTGACTCTACTCCGGGAAGTATTTCGCAAATAAAAGAAACAGCAGGTGATTTAATTCGTTTTGCCAAAGAAACAGGAACTCCCGTTTTTTTAATTGGACACATAACAAAAGATGGAACGCTTGCTGGACCCAAACTATTAGAGCACATGGTTGATACCGTGCTGCAATTTGAAGGCGATAGGCATCATGTGTACCGTATCTTACGCACCACTAAAAACCGCTTTGGTTCAACCAGCGAAATTGGTATTTATGAAATGCAGGGCTCAGGCCTAAGAGAGGTAAGTAATCCGTCCGAAATATTAATTTCTCAACGCGATGAAGCATTGAGTGGGGTAGCTATTTCGGCAACCATTGAAGGAATGCGACCGTTGCTTATTGAAACGCAAGCTTTGGTGAGCACTGCCGTTTATGGTACTCCTCAGCGTAATTCAAATGGCTATGATACCAAACGATTAAACATGTTATTGGCCATTTTGGAGAAAAAGTGTGGGTTACGCATGGGTATGCAGGATGTTTTTGTAAATATTGCTGGTGGGTTACGAGTTGAAGATCCAGGAATTGATTTAGGTGTGGTGGCAGCCATTGTTTCCAGTTACCATAATGTTTCAGTTGATAGTAAAATTGCTTTTATTGGTGAAGTAGGATTGAGTGGCGAAATACGCGCTGTGAGCAGAATAGAGCAACGCATCAGCGAAGCCGAAAAGCTAGGATTCACATCTATTTACTTATCGAAGTTTAATAAAATACCGAAGGGCAAAAGCTCCATTAATATTGTTGAGGTGAGTAAGTTGGAAGATTTCTTGAACTACCTTTTTGGATAATTTTTTACTAAGGGACCTTCAAAAAAAATGTATAAAATATTTTCAAACTTTGAATGTTAAAATAGTAACTTGTTAATAATCATGTATTTTTAGTAAAAAATTGGAGACAAAACTCAATATGTGAATATTGCTTTTGAACGAAAATTAATTTGAAGTATTGAGTCATGTTGAGTTTCTGGAAACGCAGACTCATTGTTAGATCTCATTTCATTTAGGGTTACATAAGAATAAGCTGACTAACCCATTAATTAACAAACAACACATAACCGGTTCCATGTATGTTTTTGAGCTCAATCATTTCTTCATGTTTAAGAATTTTGCGCAACTTGGATAAATAAACATCCATGCTTTTTGACGCATAATAATCACTGGTTTTCCAAACCTCCTTTAAGATGTTTTCCCTGCTAATTACTTTCCCTTTGTTTAAATAGAGTAGTTTCAGCAAATCATTCTCTTTTCGGCTCATCTGAATTTGTTTATCCTTAAAATTGAAATGACGTTTGTCAAAGTCAACAGTAGAAGAACCAATTGAAATAGGATAATCAACATAATCAAGCACCTGTTCAATACGAGAGCGTTTTAATATTGTTGTAACACGTAAACAAAGTTCACGTTCTGACATGGTTGGTGTTACGCAATCATCAACACCTAATTCAAAAGCTTTGTATTTCAACTCATCATTTCGTTCTTCATAAATAAATATAATTGGTAAATGATCGTCAATTAATTTGAGTGCAGTTAAAAATTCTATACCGTCCTCACTGCCATCAATAACGCATAGTTTAAGATTTTCTTTGCAAACACAATTAATAGCACTTTTCCTGTTTTGAAAAGCATTAATGGTGAAGTGTGTTTGATTTAACAATTTTGATAAACGCTCAATTCGGGTGATGTTAGCAGAATATACTAAAATGTTCATGAGTTTACGTTTTCAGTAAAGACACGAAATTTCTTAAAAGGTTGCTTTAAGAATAGTATGTTTCTTTTTAGAGAACGAATCTTAAAAAAATAAAGACTTGAAAACAGGCCAAATAATAACCAATGCAAATACAATAAATACGATACCTGAAAAAATATTGAGGCGGTGCATGTTTGCAGGCGAGAGCACATCTTTTAGTTTACGGGCAAAATAGCAAATTCCAAACATGGAACTAAACATAGTACCCAATACAATACTAAAGAACAATACAACCTGATCAAAGTTAAAGTGATTTACTGTTTCAACATACGTGGCAACTCCCAACCATGCTATTAAAACCATTGGATTAATACTGTTAAGCATTATTCCCTTAATTATATAAAGAATACCTTTTTTTTCTGTAGGTTGAGCGTCTTCATTATGCGGTTTTTCTTTTTTGATAATGGAACGAACACCTAAGATGAGCAAAAAGGAAAAACCAACCACACGTATGATGTGGTCAAAATGCTCCATCTTATCTACAATAAAAGAACTTCCAAAAACAGCAACGCTTATGTAAAACGTATCGCTCATTAATACTCCTAATGCTATGAATAAACCCTCGCGTAAGCCACGCTTAACGCTTGTTTGAATCAACGAAAAGAAAACAGTACCAAATGTTAACGTAAACATTAGTCCGGTTATAAGTCCTTTCCATATAGGTTCGAGCAATTCCATTCGGGCAATTATACTAAAAAAACAGGCCACCCCAATAGAGGCAGCCTGTTGTGTAAATAAGAAGTTGATACTCTGTGAGTATAGGATTATAAATTACCAACCATATTTTCAGGTTTTACCCAAGCATCAAATTGTTCGTTGGTTAATAGCCCCAATTCAATAGCAGCTTCGCGTAAAGTTTTATTTTCTTTATGAGCTTTTTTGGCAATTTTGGCAGCATTTTCATACCCGATATGTGGGTTTAAAGCTGTAACCAACATCAATGAGTTTTCGAGGTGACGTTTGATGATATCATAATTTGGAACAATTCCCTCGGCACATTTATCGTTGAACGAAACACAAGCATCTCCAATTAAGCGTGCACTCTGCAATACGTTGGCCGCAATAAGTGGTTTGAATACGTTTAATTCAAAATGACCATTTGTTCCGCCAATGGTAACAGCCACGTCATTTCCAATAACTTGCGCTGCAACCATCGTCATAGCTTCTGGTTGTGTAGGGTTAACTTTACCTGGCATGATAGATGAGCCGGGTTCATTATCCGGAATAACGATTTCGCCAATTCCACTGCGCGGTCCTGATGATAACATCCTCACATCGTTTGCAATTTTCATTAAGCTAACGGCAACTCTCTTCAAAGCACCACTTAACTCAACCATTGCATCATGGGCTGCTAATGCTTCAAATTTATTAGGTGCAGTTACAAATGGCAATCCTGTAAATCCTGCAATTTTTTGCGCCACCAATACATCATACCCTTTTGGAGCATTCAATCCTGTTCCTACGGCTGTTCCTCCCAAAGCCAATTCTTTAACCATCTCTAAAGCCAGATTCAAAGCACGCATTCCATTATCCAACTGCTGCACATAACCACTAAACTCTTGTCCCAAAGTAAGCGGAGTAGCATCCATAAAATGGGTACGTCCAGTTTTTACAATGTGGTTAAAATCTTGAGCTTTTGCATGAAGCGTATTGCGTAGTTTTAAAATGCCGGGAATAGTAGTTTCGGAAACCATTTTATAAGCAGCAATATGCATTGCTGTTGGGTAAGTATCGTTTGATGATTGTGATTTATTTACATCATCGTTTGGATGTAAAACCTTTTGTTCATCGGTTAACTTTCCTCCTGAATTTACGTGTGCACGGTAAGCAATAACCTCGTTTGCATTCATATTGCTTTGTGTACCACTGCCGGTTTGCCAAATTACCAATGGAAATTCGCCATCCAGTTTTCCTTCCAAAATCTCATCACACGCTTTGTTAATCAAATCACGCTTTTCGGCACTCAATACGCCTAAATCACAATTGGCATGAGCAGCAGCTTTTTTCAAATACGCAAAAGCATAAATAATTTCTTTAGGCATACTGGCCTCAGGTCCGATTTTGAAATTATTGCGAGAACGTTCTGTTTGTGCACCCCAATACTTGTCGGCAGGTACTTTTACCTCTCCCATGGTGTCGTGTTCAATTCTAAAATCCATCGATATTGTTGTTTTAGGTTAAAAATTTCGAGCAAAACTAATCTTTTTTAGCATTTAGTTTTTATGATTTAGGATAGTGTTTAAGTTGTTGATTATCAGATATTAAATATGTGCTAAAATAAGGGGTAACTACCTGTAGGTGAGGGTAAAAATCTCACAATCAGTTAGGAAAATAAAAAAACGATTGTATATTTATATCCCATAATTAAAGCAATTCCTAAATGGAAACAATGACATCAGCAGCAATTATCGAGACGGAGCATTTGACTTGGCTTAAAAATCTCGATTTTTACAAGGCACAGTTAAGTGTGATGGAGAAAGAGTTGGCTGGCTTTGCAAAAGAGAGCACCTCGAAAAAAGTTGGTCCACGTGTGGAACAATTTCAAAATCAATTCATTCGTCAGCGCGAAGTAATTGATACACTAAGGCATAGCGTTAAACAACACGAAAATGAAATTGAACGAATGACGCGTTTTGCACTCGAGTATTTAAGAGACCGTGTAACCAAAGATCACATGCTGCTTAAGGCCGAATACAAGCGCTTTGTCGAGTTGTTCATGGAAATGGAACAAGATTTCCACGACTACTTGGCTTAATCAACTTCGGTTTCTTGAATAGGTATGGTGCTCACTTGTTTGTTGGCGTAATAGTCGTTAACAAAACCACACCACACGCACTCATCCTTTTGGCATCCATTGCTAAACTGTTTGGCTTTAATAGAGTTGTAGGTTTTTATAATTTGTTGCTTAACCACTCCAACATCCTCTGATGTTAAAGCTACTTTTTGTTTAACAAATTCACCACTCTTTTTGTCAGGCTCAATAAAATCAAATTCTGCCGTACGCATTTCCCAATTTTTAGTTTGGTCATAATCCATCAAAATTTTATAAAAAACAGCTTGCCGCCAATAATCACCTCCAAACTCATCTTCAAAAGCAACTTCTTTTCCCAATTCAATGGCTAGTTGAACCTTCTCTGAATCAGGTCGGTTAAATTTTTTCTTCGCATTTTCATACTGCCCGGTTTTATAATCCACCACATTTACCACATTGCCATCAAATTCCAACTTATCCAATTTTCCGTTCATGGGTACGTTTTCTATTACAATGTTTCTGTAACTGCGTTCAACGCTGGTAATTTTATTCCATTCGTTAATGTAGCGATTGTAGTATTTGGGAAGTATTTCTTGCCCGTATTCCAACCTGCGCTTAAACGCCATTTCGGTAAAACTATCTTCATGCTTGAGCATATACCACCTAAAATCATTGTATAAGTTTTCGGCAGTTCCAAACTGTTTGTCTACATGCGCATTCATGTTTTTAAACAACATCTCTAAAGCATGATGCACCGCGCTACCAAAGGTCATACTGGCGCTAAGGGGAGCAGGTACGCGTACAATATTATTAAAGTAAAATGCTGTGGGGCATTTCAAATAATTATTAAGATGAGTTACACTCAACGAGTATTTTACCAATAACTCATCCACAAATTCATTGTCAAAAATATCATTCTTGGCAGTCGCAGGTCTTTGTTGAAGCAGTGCGGTTTCGAATTCCAATAAACTATCATCAGTTGCATGCAAAGCTTTTGTTGGGAGATTGGCTTTGGTTTCCAACTCAGCAATAAACCTGCTTTTCTCCAGATCTTTTCCGTTGGCATCTCGCTCGGCATAGCTAATATACAAATGAGTTTTGGCGCGTGTTAAGGCAACATAAAATAGTCGTCTGTTCTCATCGGACTCATCTTCGTTAGCTATAGTAAAAAGGGTGTCGGGGAGTTTAAAATTGCGATTGCTTCCACTTTTTTCCCAAGCTTTACTGTTGCAACCTAGTATAAATACATACTGAAACTCTAATCCCTTTGAAGAGTGAGTAGTTAAAAAATGCACACCATCTTCGGCATAACTAATACGCTGTGCCGGTAATTCAACCCCTTCATTTTGCATGAGTTGAATGGTGTTTAACAACCGTGTTATATTGGTTTTAGGATTACGCGAACACTCTGTTTTTACAAAATCAAAAAAGGTATGCAGCAATTGCATGTTCCATATTTTATCAGGTCCGCTTAAGGCCAAAACCAACATCCCGCTCTCACTGATAATTGATTCTATTAATTGCTGTATGGTGACATTGGCACAATCTTTAATCCATTTTTCAAGTAATTGAGATGTTTTGGAGAGTTGTTCACCAGGTTGTTTGGTGGTAAACAAATCGGGGCTTTTACGTGTATGTGCTCTCCGCAACTCTTCTCTCCACGAAGTATTACGCTCATTAAAATTTCTTTTGTACACATCAACTGAAATGCGGGCAATTTCAATTGGGTCGTTATTAAAAAAATCATAATGCAACAACTCATATATATAAGCCTCTCCACTATGCGCTTTCTTATGCTCCGCTTCAATATATGTTAACAATCGAATAATTTTCTGAATGAATGGGTCTTCCAAGGCATTCAACTTTTTTCGAGTATTAACGGTAATATTTTTAGACTTTAGGTACCTAATAATATCTTCTGCCTGTTTATGATTACGGTATAAAACCGCAATCTCACTTAGGGCAACTCCAGATTGTTGCAGGTATGCAATTTCTTGCGCAATGCAAACAGTTTCGTGTGTGGTATTGTAGTAACTTCTTATTTCAGGAATTGGAGCTTCCGTTATTGTTTGGGCAAGCAAATGTTTATCGGGGTTAATTCGTATTTTATTGTTGCCAATTAATAGCCGCGAGGCGTCTAGTATATATTGTGAACTACGATAGTTTGCTTCCAGCGTTATGGTAAAAGGAGTATACTTTTTGATGAATTGCTCAATATTTTCAACGTTTGCGCCTTGAAAGCGGTAAATCGATTGGTCATCATCACCCACACAAAATACATTAGGTTTGTCCCAATAGTTAAGTAGGAGTTCAAGTAATTCGTTTTGTGAGCCACTCGTATCTTGATACTCATCCACTAAAAAGTACAAGAAACGTTCTTGATAGATACTCAACATTTCGGGTTTATCTTTAAACGCCTTTATTACCCATATAATCATATCGGCAAAATCATATCTACTGTTACGCTTCAGTACTTCTTGGTATACATCAAAACAATGAGCAGCCGCCTTGAGAGTATTCATCTTCACAACTTCAGCATTAACAAGGTGTTGCTTTATATCGCCAGCTTTTGCGTTTTTGTATGCTTTCTTGTAGGTAAATTCTTCTCTATAGGGTAAATCAGCAAGGTATTCATCAGCTTTTTGAGCTAAAAAATCAGCACTCCAATTTTCCTTCTTCATATTTTCGAATAAGGACAACAATTTTTTAGTTTCAAAATACACATCTCCGGTGTACCGTTTGAGTGGATGATCTTTTCCAAAGCCATCAATAATTTCATGCACATAAGCAATCTGCTCCAACTCACTAATTGCATCAAGTCCCTTTAAACCAAAATAATCTAGGTTTTCTTGAATAACGTTATTGCAAAAGGAGTGAAACGTAAATACTTGAACACGGTATGCATCGGCCCCAATAAATTGTTGAAGGCGTTTACGCATGGCAATGGTTCCGGCATCAGTATAAGTAAGGCAAAGAATATTTTCAGGAAGTGAATCGGTTGTTGTTAAAATATTGGCTATTCGGGCAGCAAGTATTTGGGTTTTGCCGGTCCCTGGTCCAGCAATTACCAGAACGGGCCCTTCCGTTTCAGTAACTGCTGATTGTTGCAATTCATTTAGTTGGTTGTATGCATTTTCAAAGTTGAGGGTGGTAATCTTGTTTGTCATCTTGGTTTAAAAGGGTTCTATCTGTTTCAAAAGTATGATTTATTGAATAATACTCTCAATAAATATCATAAACCAAGTTTTCAAGCAACCTTAATATGTTTTCTGGGTACTTGAAATAAGAAATGTATTTCTATATTTGTCAGCATTAACATTTGTATAATAATAAAGTCCCATAGATGAAAAAAGTAAACTTTACCATTTTAACTGCTTTTGCCTTGCTCCTATTAACTGCCAGACAGGTAAATGCACAAACTTCGCGGTTACAAATTATACACAACTCTCCCGATTATATTATTGATACGGTGGATGTGTGGGCAAATAGCACTCGTATTGCAAACAATTTGCCTTTTCGCAGAGCAACACAAATGATTTCAATTGATTCGGGCGATTACATTATTACCATTGCCAAAAAGTTTAGTACCGACACAACAGCTGCAACAAGTTTGCTTAAAGTTGAACCGTTTAGAATAGATAGTGGCAAAACATATTTAGCCTTTATTGCAGGAGTTGTTGATACCACCCAGTATGCAACCAATCCTAATGATGCCGATCGTTCACTGTCTCTTGTTGGAATCGATTCATATAAGTCAACCACTCCAACATCCAACGGTACACCACGAACTGAAGTGTATTTTGTAAACGGAACTCCCGATGCATCAGCATTTGATTTAAATAGAATTACGGGATTAACAACTAAAATTGCCAATGATATTAACTTCGGTGCAATTTCGGATTCGGCTATTTTAGCTACCGGCAATACTGTTTTTAACCTTACTTCATCAGATAGCACCGTATTCCAAGGAGCATTCAGGTTAAATACAGCGCCTTTTGCAGGTAAAACGCTTACTATTTTTACATCAGGGGTACAAAGCAGCACAGGCAATCCAACTCTAGCGAAAGCAATGAAAGTATTCGCAGCTTCTAGCGATGGAATAGTGGTTGAACTAGTTAAACTCACAAGCGATATTCAAATTGTTCATAACAGTGCTGATAAAACAATTGATAGCGTAGATATATATATAAACGGATTGAAAGCAATTGCTAATATGGGTTTCAGAACGGCAACCTCCTACATCACATTAAACGCAATGGTTCCTCTAGTAATTGCTGTTGCAACCGATGGTAGTGCTGATGCTACCGCTGCATTCTATACTACAACATTGGCATTAGATTCTTCTACCAACTACTACGCAATTGCCGGTGGAGTTGTGAACACCGCAAACTTTGCTAGCAATCCTAACGGCAAGGTAACTGCGTTTAAACTTTTTGCATACAAAGGCGCAAAAAAATTAGCAACCTTTTCCAAAAATGTTGAATTACTATATTTTCACGGGGCAACCGATTTGCAGTCAACAAAAATTACTGCAGTTGGTCAGGTGCAGTTCCTTTCTAAAAATGATAGTTATTCCGATTTCCACGGTTATGCCGTATTTTCGGCTCTAGATGACATGCGATTCGATATTTCAGATGCCGCTGCCGATACCCTGATGGTACCTGCGTTTGCCAACCTAGCATCACATCAAGGTAAGGCAGGTTTAGTTTTTATGTCTGGTTTCAAAACAATATCTGCTAACGGGCTTGGTGATTCTGCAAAATTATTTATCGCATGGCCAAGCGGTAAAGTAGATACAGTTTCATCATCATTTGCAGTAGGACTTCAAAATCTTACAATTGATAAAAAGTCGGTATCCGTCTATCCAAATCCAGCTTCAAACAATACATCCATCTCATTCACATCAGCCGAATCAACTCCAATTGTTGTTACTTTATCTGACATAACAGGCAGAAATATCTATTCTCTTTCAACAAATGCAACAGCCGGTGCTAACCGCTTAAGTGTTGATCTATCTGCGTTCAACAACGGTCTATACATTCTTAACCTTACTGCAAACAACCAAGTGTTAAGCACTAAAATTTCCGTTTCAAAATAAAGAGGCGCATAGTAAGTTCACAAAACCTCAAACAAGGTCGGGAGATGTTTCTTCCGACCTTGTTTGTTTTAATAACGGTTCATCTAATCTCTAATCAACTTAATAGCTTAATCACTAAGGTCAATGGCGTGTCCCCAATCCGAACGCAGGTGTCTCAGGCACGGGGTCGGGCTATCCGTTCCAAGTCCTCACCCGCAGGTATGCGTGTTTCGGGCTATCCACTACTATCCCTCACGCAATATTAGATTTACCAACAAACCCATGTAATACCATCAACCTTCCAAATCCCTCAATAAACTTAATCAACTTAATCAACTTAATCAACTTAATCAACTCAAATACCCAACCGCTCAATCAACCCAATTACCCAAACAACTCAATTACTTGAATTCAAAAAATAAGTCATTGATAAATAGGGTAGAGGGTGATAGAAAAAAAATAAAAGGGAGTAAGGATTTGCAAAGGATAAAAAACGCCTTACTTTTGCCTCCCCTTTGAGAGATGGGTTAACATAAAAAGTGTTAAAAAGTTCTTTACAGCATAAGTAAGTGAGCCCAAGCAGAAATAAAAAAAAGTTTTAAAAAACTTAGAATAAAGTTTGCCAAAGCAAAAAAAGCATCTACTTTTGCCACCCCTTAAATAATGGGTGTTACAATAAAAAGTAACAAAAGAATAAGTTCTTTAAAAAGCGGAAAAGAAAAAGGCTTAAGTCAGTAATAAAATCGGAATCTGCAAAGATTTTTAAAATAAAACTTGACAATAAAAAAAAAGCACTTACCTTTGCCACCCCTTAAACGAGAGAATAAGGGAAACACAACAGAAATATCACAGCCGCGAGGCAGCAGATATAAAGTTCTTTGAAGATTTGGAATAACGGACATCAGTAGAGATACTGATAAAAATTTTTGAGTAATAATCCAATGATAGCTAATATTAAACATCTTTTACAATGAAGAGTTTGATCCTGGCTCAGGATTAACGCTAGCGGCAGGCATAATACATGCAAGTTGAACGAGATAAGTTGTAGCAATACGGCTTTGAAAGTGGCGCACGGGTGCGTAACACGTATGCAACCTACCTTTTACCGGGGAATAGCCTCTCGAAAGAGAGATTAATACCCCATAATATATTTGTTAGGCATCTAATAGATATTAAAGTTCAGGCGGTAAAAGATGGGCATGCGGTTGATTAGTTAGTTGGTGAGGTAATGGCTCACCAAGACTTCGATCAATAGGGGGTCTGAGAGGATGTCCCCCCACACTGGTACTGAGACACGGACCAGACTCCTACGGGAGGCAGCAGTAGGGAATATTGGACAATGGGCGCAAGCCTGATCCAGCCATGCCGCGTGCAGGATGAAGGCCCTATGGGTCGTAAACTGCTTTTGTACGGGAAGAAATGTCACTACGTGTAGTGATTTGACGGTACCGTGAGAATAAGGATCGGCTAACTTCGTGCCAGCAGCCGCGGTAATACGAAGGATCCAAGCGTTGTCCGGATTTACTGGGTTTAAAGGGTGCGTAGGCGGACTTTTAAGTCAGTGGTGAAAGCCTGTAGCTTAACTATAGAATTGCCATTGAAACTGAAAGTCTCGAGTGTGGTTGAGGTAACTGGAATATATCATGTAGCGGTGAAATGCTTAGATATGATATAGAACACCAATTGCGAAGGCAGGTTACTGAGCCACAACTGACGCTGAGGCACGAAAGCGTGGGGATCAAACAGGATTAGATACCCTGGTAGTCCACGCTGTAAACGTTGAATACTCGATCTTAGCGATACACAGTTAGGATCCAAGCGAAAGCGTTAAGTATTCCACCTGGGAAGTACGATCGCAAGATTGAAACTCAAAGGAATTGACGGGGGCCCGCACAAGCGGAGGAGCATGTGGTTTAATTCGATGATACGCGAGGAACCTTACCTGGGCTTGAATGTGAGTGACCGATGCCGAAAGGTGTCTTCCCTTCGGGGCACAAAACAAGGTGCTGCATGGCTGTCGTCAGCTCGTGCCGTGAGGTGTTGGGTTAAGTCCCGCAACGAGCGCAACCCCTATCTTTAGTTGCCATCAGGTTAAGCTGGGGACTCTAAAGAGACTGCCTACGTAAGTAGTGAGGAAGGTGGGGATGACGTCAAGTCATCATGGCCCTTACGTCCAGGGCTACACACGTGCTACAATGGCCGCTACAAAGGGTTGCCATATGGTGACATAGAGCTAATCCCTAAAAAGCGGCCTCAGTTCGGATTGAAGTCTGCAACTCGACTTCATGAAGTTGGATTCGCTAGTAATCGGATATCAGCAATGATCCGGTGAATACGTTCCCGGGCCTTGTACACACCGCCCGTCAAGCCATGGAAGTTGGGAGTGCCTGAAGTCGGTAACCGCAAGGATCCGCCTAGGGCAATACCAGTAACTGGGGCTAAGTCGTAACAAGGTAACCGTACCGGAAGGTGTGGTTGGACCACCTCCTTTCTAGAGTTAGGATATACTCAAAAATGTCTGTTATTTCAAACATCTTCAAAATCTTTAATAATATTAAATATTAATTGGTTTAAGACTAATTAATGCCACCGGGGCACACCGGTTGTTCTTAACTTAAGAATGCTGTAGGAAAATAAAACACTATCCAATAGCTAATTATCAGGAGGCAATAACCCTTCTGAGTTGTAGACCAAACATAGTCTCGTAGCTCAGTTGGTTAGAGCGCTACACTGATAATGTAGAGGTCCCCAGTTCAAATCTGGGCGGGACTACACACACTGCTATTGGGGAATTAGCTCAGCTGGCTAGAGCACCTGCCTTGCACGCAGGGGGTCAACGGTTCGAATCCGTTATTCTCCACCAAAGCTAAAGGCTAACGGCCAAAAGCCAATAGCCTTTAAGCTACAGTTCTTTGACATATTGAAAGAAAACATAATAAGAAACACAATTTCTAAGAGACAATTTTAGGATATATATCAATAAGTTACTAAGGGCGTATGGGGGATGCCTTGGCTCTCAGAGGCGATGAAGGACGTGACTAGCTGCGAAAAGCTACGGGGAGCTGCTAATGAGCTTTGATCCGTAGATGTCCGAATGGGGAAACCCGTCTGATTTATCAGACTTAAAGCTAACCCACTGAACTGAAACATCTAAGTAAGTGGAGGAAAAGAAAACAAAAGTGATTCCCTAAGTAGTGGCGAGCGAACGGGGAAGAGTCCAAACCAGCTATGTTTAGGCATATCTGGGGTTGTAGGACTGCAATATGTGCTGTTAAAACGAAGTTGAAGGGTCTGGAAAGTCCCATCACAGAGGGTGATAATCCCGTAAACGTAAGGTTTAACACACTAGCAGTATCCTGAGTAGCGCGGGGTCGGAGAAGCCTTGCGTGAATCAGCCAGCACCATCTGGTAAGACTAAATACTACTGAGAGACCGATAGCGAACTAGTACTGTGAAGGAAAGGTGAAAAGAATCTTGAACAAAGAAGTTAAAAGAACCTGAAACCATACGCTTACAAGCGGTCAGAGCCCTTTAGTGGGGTGATGGCGTGCCTTTTGCATAATGAGCCTACGAGTTACTCCTCACTAGCGAGGTTAAGTCCTGATGGGACGCAGCCGCAGCGAAAGCAAGTCTGAATAGGGCGTATAGTTAGTGGGGGTAGACGCGAAACCTGAGTGATCTACCCATGGGCAGGTTGAAGGTACCGTAACAGGTACTGGAGGACCGAACCGATAAGCGTTGAAAAGCTTCCGGATGACCTGTGGGTAGGGGTGAAAGGCTAATCAAACTGGGAGATAGCTCGTACTCCCCGAAATGTTTTTTGGAACAGCCTCGAGTAAGAGTGTCGTAGAGGTAGAGCTACCAATTGGGTGAGGGGGAGTCAAATCCTACCGAGCTCAGATGAACTCCGAATACTACAGACATGTTTCTCGGGAGTGAGCCCTTGGGTGCTAAGGTCCGAGGGCGAGAGGGAAAGAACCCAGACCATCAGCTAAGGTCTCCAAATCTATACTAAGTTGAACTAACGTGGTCCAGTCGCAATGACAGCTAGGATGTTTGCTTGGAAGCAGCCATTCATTTAAAGAGTGCGTAACAGCTCACTAGTCGAGCGACCGGGCGTGGATGATAAACGGGCATCAAGTATAGTACCGAAGCTATGGATTTCTAGCAATAGAAGTGGTAGGGGAGCATTCTAACAGCTGCGAAGGTGTGTCGTAAGGCATGCTGGAGCGGTTAGAAAAGCCAATGTAGGCATAAGTAACGATAAGGCGGGTGAGAAACCCGCCCACCGATAGACTAAGGTTTCCTGATCAACGTTAATCGGATCAGGGTTAGTCGGACCCTAAGGCTAAGCGATAAAGCAAAGTCGATGGACAACAGGTTAATATTCCTGTACCAATTGTAATCTGATGGAGAGACGCAGAAGTGAAAGTCCCGCGAACTGACGGAATAGTTCGTTAAAGCTCGTAGATATATCTTTGGTAGGCAAATCCGCCAGAGATGTCGAAGGTGATAGTACCGCAAGTCTTCGGACGCGTGGATAGTGGACCTAATCAGGCTGTCAAGAAAATCTTCTAAGGCTAAATTACAATTGACCGTACCTCAAACCGACACAGGTAGTCAAGGAGAGAATCCTAAGGTGCTCGAGTGATTCACGGCTAAGGAACTCGGCAAATTAACCCTGTAACTTCGGGAAAAGGGGTGCCTCCTTCGGGAGGCCGCAGAGAAATGGCCCAGGCGACTGTTTATCAAAAACACATGGCTATGCAAAATCGAAAGATTACGTATATGGCCTGACACCTGCCCGGTGCTGGAAGGTTAAGAGGGGATGTCAGCCGCAAGGCGAAGCATTGAATCGAAGCCCCAGTAAACGGCGGCCGTAACTATAACGGTCCTAAGGTAGCGAAATTCCTTGTCGGGTAAGTTCCGACCTGCACGAATGGTGTAACGATCTGGGCACTGTCTCAGCCGTGAGCTCGGTGAAATTGTGGTATCGGTGAAGACGCCGGTTAATCGCATCGGGACGGAAAGACCCCATGCACCTTCACTATAGCTTAGCATTGACTTTGGGTAAATAATGTGTAGGATAGGCGGGAGATTGTGAAGCGGTGTCGCTAGGCATCGTGGAATCAACCTTGAAATACCGCCCTTTATTTACTTGGAGTCTAACCCATACTGTGGGGACATTGCTTGGTGGGTAGTTTGACTGGGGTGGTCGCCTCCAAAATTGTATCGGAGGCTTCTAAAGGTCCGCTCAGCACGCTTGGTAACCGTGCGTAGAGTGCAATAGCATAAGCGGGCTTGACTGTGAGGCCTACAAGCCGAGCAGGTACGAAAGTAGAGTATAGTGATCCGGTGGTTCTGTATGGAAGGGCCATCGCTCATAGGATAAAAGGTACGCTGGGGATAACAGGCTGATCTCCCCCAAGAGCTCATATCGACGGGGAGGTTTGGCACCTCGATGTCGGCTCGTCACATCCTGGGGCTGGAGAAGGTCCCAAGGGTTGAGCTGTTCGCTCATTAAAGTGGCACGCGAGCTGGGTTCAGAACGTCGTGAGACAGTTCGGTCCCTATCTGATGTGATCGTTGGAAGTTTGAGAGGATCTGACCTTAGTACGAGAGGACCGGGTCGGACGTACCTCTGGTGTATCTGTTGTGGCGCCAGCTGCATTGCAGAGTAGCTACGTACGGACAAGATAAGCGCTGAAAGCATCTAAGCACGAAACTTACCTCAAGATGAGACTTCCTTTAAGGGCCGTAGAAGACTACTACGTTGATAGGCTACAGATGTAAAGACAGTAATGTCATAGTCGAGTAGTACTAATTACCCGTAAACTTAGATTTTCATATTCTAAAATTGTCTTATTGTGTTTTCTTTCAGTACTTGTCAATTTTGGTTGTGTATGTAAATACATCCACCATTTACCATATTTATGGTGACTATTGCGGTGGGGTCCACCTCTTCCCATTCCGAACAGAGAAGTTAAGCCCACCAGCGCAGATGATACTTGGGTAAAACCTGGGAAAGTATGTCGTTGCCGTAATCTTTTAATCCTCTATCTTAATCGGTAGGGGATTTTTTTTTGCCGGAAATTTTAGCTCTATGACAATCTATACGGATAAAAGGAGATTAATCTTAAATCTTTGAGGGGATAGTATATTTCTAGTTGATAATAAGCGGATCGTATTTATATACGATACCATGTGGTTTGCTTTAGCCAGCTATAGAGATGCTGAAATAGATTTTATTTATTTTTTTACTGGATTAAACGGCAACGAACTCAGTCACCGTAATGGGAAAATAATGCCCGTTCAATATATTAACACAAGCATCTTACCCCTACGCATAAATAAGAAGGGTGAAACGACAGTCCTTATTAGCTCAATTAACGGTTTTGATGAGAATGAATTAATGAAGATTATGGGGATAGCAAAAATGATTGGTAATAATGTTCAGGGTAATACGATCATATGCTTTCCCGACTATTTAGAAAGTAGAGATGCCCCTATTGTCAATGATTTGAAACAAGTTTTTAATGATGCTTCTTTCACTGATAGATTAACCGTCTGCAATTATAATAATCCCATTTTAAGATAATCACCTATGGAAAAAATTGATGCAAATAAATTTTTACCTTTTGGCGTATCATTACGCGACATATTACTTCATAGTACATTCAAGGGAGTAAATGCAAAACAGTTGCTCAGGCAAAAGGGAATATTCATTGAAAGCAATGATGAAAATGATACATTTCCATTGCTTACCACCACATTGTTGAGCCCTTTTGAGTTTGAAGTTATCAAAGACAAGCTTAAAGCAAAAGAAGACTCAGAAAAGCATCTTACGAGAACAATAGACTGGGATTCAGATAAAACCTTAATTCAGTCGTTACCTGATGATTTTAATATTGTAAATCTAATTGCCGCAGCTTCCCCTAGATACAAAATTGTCGCACCTACTAACTTTGCTATGGTGAATAATGATCCGGATAAAGTTACCATGACATTTAAGTGTAAAACGAATAATTATAATAGGAACTGGTATAGAACCAAAAATGAGTTTAAAGGGGAAATTACACTTGAAAAGGTCAAAAAGGATAATAAGGTAATTTTACAGATGGTATATACTTCCCCAGAAACGCATCAAGTAACCGAAAAAATTGCTAACTCACTTTTTAGTCATTTTAGAGAAAAAAACTATACGAACAAGAATAAGGAGGAAGAAAGAATACTGTATAAAAATTTTAACAATGAACAAAGAGTTGCGTTTTTTATTAGCCTTATAAGTGGCTCCAATATATTTGATTTTAATCGTATTACAGATTTAATAATCGGACCAGATCCCAATGAAACACTCCCACCTGCTTTTGATTGGTTGAGATCAGGAAAGGTAAAAGAACTGAACATTAAAGGTGATACTTTACAGGAAAGTTTTTTTATTAAAGAGCGGGAGCATCATAAATTTGTTGAACTTTCTGAAATGGAAATACAGTATAATTTTAATTATCATGCCGCGGAAGGAAATTGTAGAATTAGGATTGGCTTTGAGAACTATTTTCGAAAAAGGTTATCAAATATTGAATTAACTGCTTATATCGATGGAACCATTAATCTTACTGAAAATTACGCACACGTAAATAAGGACAACGTAAGGAAGTTTTTAATGAGAGAATTTCATAAGTTGAAAAGCGAAAAATATCAATGGTTTATGCTTCAGAATTTATCATCTCAGTATACACCACCTGTGATGGTGTAACGATCTTTAAAGGCAATTTTTTATTGTCAATATGAAGGGAAGTGGTATAAATTTAATTACAAATGGCGTCTCAGAAATTGATGATTGATTTTATGGAATGATTGGAGAAGGCTTATGGTTTTTTAAAACGGACTTCGATGAATAAGCAAAAGTCTATTCTATAGATTAGTTGGAATAATGACTGAATTTAAGAAAGGAAAATACTACTGTTTAATTGCCAACAAAGTTCACTTATATCTGAATTCGGTTATTTTTTATGTAATACAGGAGAAACGAAATCATATTCCCATTGCACAGGTATGTATTAATGAATGGCACGAAGATAGGGTTGTGTCGTCTGTAGCGTACCAAAAAATTCCGGCATAAACACAACCAACGCAAAACCTCTCATTTATTCCGTTGCTTTTTGTACTTGATCGCCACATACCTTATGGGTGCCATAATTAATTCAAACTATTATGGAAAACCTTAGCAAACAATCAGTATTAGCCGTTGCAGAAATTGAACTCGTTTACAAATCAATGGTAAAGCCATCCCAACGCCCGCAGCTGCGCAGCACTCCCGAAATGTATGAGATGCTACTTGCCAATTGGGACTTGAACAAGATTGAATTCATCGAACAATTCAAGGTGATATTTCTAAGTAGAAGCTTACGGGTTCTTGGTATGTATGAAATGTCCACCGGAGGAACAGCCGGAACTGTTGTTGACATTAAATTGCTGTTTATATCTGCCTTGAAGATTAATGCTCATTTTATCGTTGTCAGTCATAATCATCCGAGTGGTAATTTCACACCTAGTAATGCAGATAAAAAACTAACTCAAAAAATTAAGCAAGCAGGGTGTATTTTAGATATTCATCTTCTCGACCATATCATTATTACGCAAGAAGGATATTTTTCATTTACTGATGAAGGGATGTTGTAAATCCTTTCTCTGCATATGAATATTTTGATAAAATCAGTGGTTCTTTCCCACCAAATTAAAAATTGGTGCTTTAGTACCAATTTTTAAACGGTATTGGAAGTTTGATTCATTTCGCTAAATTTGGATTAGCCCACCTAGCGATACCTATAAAGTCAATGGCGTCCTTTTGCTACAGAAATACTTGCATTTAAACGTATAGCATAGATAGGCAAAGAATAGAAAAGTACATTCTATGATTGATTCGAATGAGTCTAATCATACGTAAAATATGAAATCATATAATGTATAGCTTTTGATATTCATGCAAATTGAACCACTTAAACTGTATTCTATGAAAAAAAATAATCACGTATTGATGCTATTTGTGTTAGCAGGATTGTCCATTTACTTAACAAACTGTACTCTTAAAATAGACGCAACTTGTCGTGATCCAGAAATCTGGACTTATGCTCTTTCAGAAGAAACCAAAGCGAAAGTTCCCTATCGTAAGGATGGATTAGATACATTGGTATTCCTGAGTGATGCGGGGGATAGTACCGCTTTATTCGGACAGGGTATAAAAACCTACCTTGGTAGAGAAGTATTCGAGGAGCGGAGCATTGTCTGTGAAGCTGGTACTGGCGGTATCTATAAAGATTATGAAGTTCTTTACGTGCCTTTTCAAGGAAGTAATCCAAATTTAAGTACTGTTAGTATTAATTATCTTAGCTCTGGAGTGATTCAGATGTGTTTCTCAGATAAACCTTTAGAATCATTCCCTTTGGATTATTATCCGTATGAATCGAACACTCAAATGGATTCGCTTTATTATCAGGATACCATTCATATAAACACCCAAGTATTCACTGGAAAGACATACGAGCTATTTACAAACCTTAAGATGGTGAATAAAAGATTTCTTATTTTTTACAATGAGCAACTTGGAATACTTCGAATAAAAAAAGACGGCAGGACATGGAATAAAAAACTTTAAACTAATACTTATGAAACAACTCATCTTACTCATTCTAGTTTTGAGCTCTTCGCTCAATCTTTATTCACAAAACACATGTAAATATAAAACAAGTGTTCCGGACGAATTATATCGGAAAAGATATAAGGAAGCGGATATGTGGTATGGATGGTCTTAACCAAGAGCAAGCCCGGCACCGAAATAAATATGGATATTCCCAAAGGGAAGCTCCATATTAAGCGGGATAAATGACCATGTTAAACAGAAATGTTCCTATGAATATAGTTTTCGAACCTATGGCTTAAGGAAAATATCATTCAGTTGAGATCAAGGTTAATGATTCAAGAAGGGGACTTCAGGGCAGGTCATTAATTAATGTCATTGAAAATCAAATAGAGGGTTTTTCCTCTTGTTTGCTATTCCTCCAATTGACTAACTTGTTTTTATCAATAGATAGATTTCGCTATCTGATTGCTACTTTAAATATTAATATATATGAAAACTTTATTCTATTTATTCTGCTGGATTAATTCTCTATTACTTCTTATCACTTTATCTGGTTGTGAAAAGAAAGAAGAGGGGTGTAAAAATACTCATACCGACTACAAGGTATCTGCTCTGATTAAAGATGCAATTCCCTTCAGAAAAGATGGTCTAGATACTCTTACATTTATTAGTTCATTTGGAGATACCGCTAGGTTATATGGTGTTGGTTCAAATAGTGCTGTGTCAATTGAGCAAATAGACGGGGGTAATTCTGATTGTGGGAATGAATATAATGATTATGAGATACTTTACTACTCATTTGTGGGAAACAAACCGGCTATTCCAAGTATCACATTCCATATTAGACGTCAAGCATTAATGCCAAGTGGTTATGGATGTTATTTTGGGAGTAATCCAATAATCCAACCGCAACATTGGCACTTCAATAGTATTGAGACTTCTCCTCTTTCATTCGATGAGAATAACTATTCAGATACCATCATGATCAATAATGAAACAGTAAAAGGAATAAATATTCTTTTAAAGGGTATAAATGGCCGAGCAGATTCATCCATCAACGTTTTTTATAATTATCAATATGGCATTACGCGCATAAGAACTATAACGCACACATGGAATAAACAATTTTAATAAAACACAACTATGAAACATCTACTCTTATTTGCTTTAATCTCGCTCATTTATTTAAATGTTTACTCACAGAATACCTGTAGTTATAAAACAGGTGTACCAGATGAATTATACAGGAAAAGGTATAAGGAGGCTGATATGGTTTATGGACATCCCTATACAATGTTTAACAAGCGAGCACCGGGATGGACATTTGAATCAGCGGTTGAAACGATTCGATTAAAATTAAAGAGTCCTAATGGAGCAGAATATCGCTCTGCATTCCATTATGTTTATGCGGAAGCAATCAACGTTGAACCAAGCCATTGTTCTTATGATCAGAAAGAGTGCAAACATTCCAGATGGGTTAAGGCTAATGCAATAGTATATATATATTAGGTGTTAAAGAAACTGTATCTGGGAGTGGTGCTCCTCTCGTTGATTTAAGTCCTACAGAAAAAACAGAATATAAGACGCGGGTTTTCGAAGGACTGCGAAATTTGAATCCAAAACTTCCCGACTGTTGGGGAGGAGAGGCTTGCGATCCAATAATGGAACGGGCATTTAATCTCATTCAATATCTGGAGGCTTACGATATCATGAAAGGGGCTGGAGAATTCGGAGGGACTGGTGATGGTGATAGAAATGAAGGAGACTGTTCTCCAAGAAACAAGCTAAGGGAATTTGCTCGTACCCTCTATATTGAAGGAGAGGACATAATAAATAACAGGACTGGTTGGAAGAAGAATCAAGGTGTAATTTGTGGCAGCGCACTCGTTATGGCAGGAATTGTGCTTAATGATGCAGGAGTTGAAACGAACTGGGCCACTGGGTTATTCGGTTTTTTGTGGGGAGATGGAATAAATATTCCTAGACCAAATTATAGCCCGGGTAATTGGGTTGATAGAGGACACGGAAATGGAGGATATGACATTTTTGGTGGTGAAGATGGGCTTGAAGAGAATTTCTTTGATGGCTACCACACGTTCACTCCAAATGTTCCTCAGACAAGTAGTGATGGTAAGGCTGGCTATGCTGAGGGACCGGGCTACTTTAATTAGATACTGTCCAAAAAAGTGTGTAAAGTTTAAAAATCTGATTTTTGTGTTTGAGACTTAAAAACGCAGAAGAATGAATTTTACACAAGAACAAATTACATCAATATTTGATGAACTAGCAAACAAAGAAAATGGGTATCAATCTTTGTTAAAATTATCATTAGAGGCAATCATGCGAGCCGAACGTGAACAATTTAATTCAACACACAATGATAGCTCCAACGGCTATCGATTAAGTAGTGTATTTGCTCACAAAAGTAAGATGGAGTTGGTAATACCACGAAGCAGGCATAACAACTATTACCCACTTATTTTGAGTTTAATAAAAGATCAGGATAAGGAAAGTCAGGAACTCGCATTTGAATTATACAGAGCAGGCTTAACCACCGAACAGGTAGGCGAACTTTTTGGTAAAGTATACGGAAAAACGTATAGCAAATCAGCAATCAGTGCAATGATGGTAGATGCACGTGCAGATGTTTTTAGCTGGTTAGAAAGAGAGCTAGATGCTGTTTATCCAATAATCTACATTGATGCTACATATTGGCATACCAGAAGAAACGAACGCGTTTCAAATGAAGCTTATTATACAATATTGGGCGTAAAGCAAGACAGAACAAGAGAAGTTTTAAGTATTATTAATCACCCCACAGAAGGCGCAACTAATTGGGAAGAGGCCTTTGAGTCCCTAAAAAACAGAGGGGTAAAAACAGTTGAGTTGGTAGTTTGTGATGGATTAACAGGTATAGAAAATGTGATATCCAAAGTCTTTCCAAAGGCAACCATCCAATTATGCACAGTACATTTAACCCGAAATATATTGGCAAAAGTAAAACCAGCCGATAAACAAATGGTTGCTGATGAATTAAAACAAGTTTTATACCCTGACAACAATGATGATACATCTGCAATAGGGGTTAACAGATTTAATCTTTTCATAGAAAAGTGGACGAGTAAATATCCATCATTTAAAGTGTATAAAGGCTTTAGGTATGAATATTATTTCAACTATTTGAACTACCATGTTAGCATTAGAAGAATGATTTACACAACCAATTGGATTGAAAGGCTCAATCGAAATTATAAACGAACATTACGAATGAGAACCTCAATGCCTAACCCTCAATCAGTAGTTTTCTTATTGGCTAGCACCGCTATGAATAGAAAAGAGTTTCTATTTCCTATTTACCAATTTAAAGACGAATCGAAACTTTCCTTTTTTTAACTATTTTCGACTAACAATACTTGAATACTAAAAATCTACTTTACACACTTTTTAGCACACTACCTCGGTACTTATCATTGATGGTGTTGTGGCTAAGAGTAAAACAATGTTAATTAATTGATAATTGTTTCTGCTTAATGTTTTTAGAAGAGGCTGTCTTAAAAGGACAGCCTCTTTTTTTAGGGCAATCGCACTAATGTTGACAATAGTGTAGATAAAGTAAAGAACGAAGCCGGCTTTTACGAAAGACTGATTATAATACAAGACCCTACAGGCAAGTTCCGTTTTACAAACCTATTTCTACTATTTGACTTTAACAACACCAATGAACAATAATGGATAAATTACTATGTAGAATTCGATATTGGGATTTTCTTCATGGGAGAGTTTTGTTTCAATAGCAATCATTCTTCAACATAAAAAAACAAAATTTATGATGTAGAAAGATGAAAAAAATTACAAAATCTTGATCAACATTTCCTTCAACAACTCATCCGGTGTGGTCGAGATATTGTTTACACCTTTACTTTAAGAGTCTTGCTTCAACTGAAAATTACCGAGCAAAATTCCTTTTACAGTTAAATCCTCATCTAACTCCTCCCAACGTAACGCATAACCATTGAGCCTGATTTCCACCTTGGATAGTTGCTCATCCGTTGCGGATTTTAACCGGGTAAAACGGTTTGGCGGGAATCCTAGAATACGTCCATCCGTTAGCTGAATAAAAACAGTTCTGTTCTTAACCCAAACATCCGATGCTATTGGTTCAGAAAGTATTTCATTTGTTGTTAGGATGATACTCATAGTATTTTTCAATTAGTAGTTTGCTATTTTCAAAAACTAATATTTCAATTTCTCTTATGTCGTGAGGTTTTACATTTATATTATTCGCCAATTGTATTGGGGTTAACCAAAACTTACATTCTCCATCATGAGTGGCTACGTGGATATGAGCAGGTTCCTTTCCTTCATCAGAATAAAAGTGAAACCTAAAACTACCGATACGTAAAATAGTTGGCATATCAATATCAAATATACAAAAAGCAACTACAAAATCTTAATCAGTACCTCTTTCAATAATTCATCCGGAGTGGCCGAGATATTGTTTACCCCTTTGCTTTTCAGGTCATACTCATGCATGATGCGGATGCATTTTTCTAGTTCTTCAGAAGAATAACGAGTAGCAGCATTGATATAATCAGCTGCCTGATAATAGTTGAAGCCGTATTTTTTTTGCAGTTCACCTCTATCTTTAATCTTACTTTGTTTAACAATATATGCTTTGTTAAAAAAGCTATTCATGTTGATGAGAGTGGCAATAATGGAGAAGTCTTTGGCCTTACCCATATGATGGGCAATATGAAAGGCGCGTGCCGAGTTTTTCATAGCAACGGCACCAATCAACTCAAAAATATTGAACTCTTTGCTGATGCCAATTTTTAACTCAACATCAGTATCAGTAATCTCTCGTTCATCGTGTTTGTTGATGATGAGTTTTTCGAGTTCATTTATAATCTTCCCAATATCTGCACCCAATGATTCTGCAATCAGATTCACCGCGCGCGGACCAATCTTAAATCCTTTACTTTTAAGGTAAGCCTCAATGAACGGTGGCAACTGGTTATCGTATAATTTCTTGGATTCAAAAATAACATGCTTCGATAACGACTTATAAAACTTAGTCCGTTTGTCAAGCTTTGCACTTTTGTTACAAATCACCAAAATGGTAGTGGGAACAGGCTTTTCGAAATAAGATTCAAACTCATCCAACTCTTTTAAACTTTGTGCTTCCTTTACGATAATAACCTGATAAGGTGCCATCATCGGAAACCTACGGGCATTGGAAACAATAGTGCGAACGTCAGAATCTTTACCATATAAAACCATCTGATTAAAGCCCTTCTCTCCATCATTTAGCACATTGGCCTCAATAAAATTACTTACCTCATCAATAAAATGATGCTCCTCGCCAAACAGGTAATACACCGGAGCATACTGCTTCGCTTTGAGGCTGGTCATTAATTTATTGAAATCGGTTTCGGCTGCCATATCTGTTTTTTGGCTTTATTTGCGTTGCAATGCAGTTAAAGTTTCCTACGTACAAGTTTAAAACGAAAAGCGAACAAAATACCAACTATGTTTTCGACATTGTAAGGAAAAAATATGTGGTACTCACTCCCGAAGAATGGGTTAGGCAGCATGTTTTGCATTATTTAACCCTCGATAAAAATTATCCGTACTCGCTATTGGCCGTAGAACGTGGGCTTAACGTGAATGGACGCAAAAAACGATTCGATGTTTTAGCGTTCAATAAAAATGGACAGCCCCAATTGCTTATTGAGTGTAAAAGTCCGGATATTGAAATTAATATAGCTGTTTTTGAGCAAATTGCCGTTTATAACTCCGCCTTTGGTGTTAAACAATTATTGGTCACCAACGGGTTACAACATATTGTTGTTCAATACACTGCTGATTTTAAAGAATATACATTTTTGGAAGATGTGCCAGAATGGGAGAGCGATGTGCTGATGTAAAAATGAGAAGATGTGCAAATGAAATTCGATCGCTTTTAAAAAATATGAAATTTTAAACAAGAAATAATCACGTAAAAAATGTTGAAAGCGTATTTAGCAGATTTATGCTATTCGTAACCCGTTCTCAACGGTTCGCTCCGGCTGAAGTAATGTTACCTCTTTGTTTATTCCTACCACACCTAAAACCAAACATTCACTCATAAACTTCCCAATTTGTTTGGGCGGAAAATTTACAACGGCAATAACTTGTTTATGCAGCAACTCTTCTTTGGTATATAAAGGGGTAATTTGTGCCGATGATTTTTTGATGCCGAATTCACCGAGGTCGATACGCAACTTATAGGCAGGATTACGCGCTTCCGGAAAATCATTCACTTCCAAAATCGTTCCCACACGCATTTCTATTTTTTCAAAATCGACCCAGGTAATCATTTTGTCTAAAGTATTTTTCTTGGTGAACTTAGTGTCTTCTTTATGCTCTTTACGGTTAAAAATAAACCACAAGTAGCACAAATTCAAAACAATGTGCGCTAGGCTATCTTCGCTAATTCAGCTTTTACAAATTTCATTAATTCTTTAATGTATGGTGCAGAGAAATTGAATTCAACTCCTGCCGTTTTGTATATCTCACCTATCGTTTTGGTGTACCCTAAACTCAATGCTTCCTTGTATTGCTGCACAGCACGTTTTTTATCCGACAAGAAGTTGCGCCAAACTGCTAATGCTCCCAGCTGTGCCATTCCATATTCGATATAATAAAAGGGCACTTCGTACAAATGCAATTGTTTTTGCCAGGTATAGGCTTGCGCTAATTCATAACCGCTCCAATCCACCATACCTGTTCCAAACTCTTTGCTCAATTGTACCCAATATACTTTTCGTTCTTCAGCGGTATGCGTTGGATGCGTGTATATCCAATGTTGAAATTTATCAATGGTTGCAATCCACGGTAATATTTTGATGATGCCTTCCAAATGTTCTTCTTTTGCTCGGTTGAGTTCTTCGGGTGTGCGGTAAAATTCATCCTGTCCATCATAACTAATCAGTTCCATACTCATGGATGCTAATTCGGCCACTTCACTCGGACAACTTTTAAATGCTGCTAATTCCAGATCTTTACTTAAGAATGAATGCACAGCATGTCCGCCCTCATGAACCATTGTTTCCACATCACGAGTGGAAGATGCCGCATTCATAAAAATAAAAGGAACACCTGTTTCGGCCATTGGGTAATTGTATCCTCCCGGAGCTTTTCCTTTTCGGCTTTCCAGATCTAGTCGCGCCATATTATCCATGGTTTCAATGCACCATGCAAAATAATCATCCACTTTGCGGAAACATTTTACAGTTCTGTCCAATAAATCTTTGCCGCTGGTAAAGGGCTCTAACGCTTCTCTATTTTTCGTATCAACCTCCATATCCCAAGGACGCAATGTATGTCCTAACTCTTTTTGACGTTTTTCGGTAAACTGTTTCACCAAAGACATCACCTCTTGCTGAATGGCATCATGAAACGCAAAACAATCTTGTGGTGTATAATCGAAGCGCCCCATTGCTGCAAACATATAATCTCGAAAGTTTTCGAAGCCGGCATTTACAGCAACTTTGTGGCGTAAGTTTACTAATCGATTAAACAACTCATCTAACTCGGGAGTTTTCTCCATTCGCTTTTCTTGAATCTTGTTAAAAGCCTCTTCACGTTTACTTCTATCAGGATTTTTTAAGTAATTGGAAGCTTGCTGAAGCGTTAATTCTTTGCCATCCAACTCCACACTTAGACTCCCAATGATGGCTCCGTATTTCTGACTTTCAGTCGAAATTTCGGCAAACAATGGAACGTTTTCTTCTCTAAATAATTCAATCTCTTTTTTTACCGAACGCAGGTAAATAAAATACTTATCGTGATCGAGTTTATTAAGGTATTTACTGGATACTAATTTGTGGTTCAGCTTATCGGATAAGGGAGCAATTTGTGGTTCAATTTCGGTAACAAAAAATAAGTATGCTTTTTCAAGTTCTTTGTTTTCCGTATCGCAAGTCATGCGCACATAGCGCCAAGCCAAATCTTCGCTCACAAATGCTTCGAGTTCGCTTCGGTTTTTCAGCCAGTTTTCTAAATCGTGTTTCGAGTTTATTTCGCGTGATAAAAGTTGATCAAAAAAAGGAGACAATACATCCCATGAAGTAACTTTAAGTTTATTAGGTAAAAACCTGCGTTGTTGAATGGTAATCATACTTGAGTGTTTTGATGAATGCGAGTTTAGGAATATTTGCTGAAAAAGAAGCCAATGTTATTTGTAAAAGAGTTGGATGAGTATCTATAAAGAAAAAAGTTTTGGGGATACAATGGCAACTGTATTTGGATGTTTCACTTGAATCCTTGACGAAGGTGAATGTAAACACTATTAGGTTGAAAGGGGAGGAAACTTAGATTCGACCGCATTAGTTTCAACTCTGCAACGTAATAGTTGATCGCTTTTAATAAAGCAGTGTTGATGTTTCGAGTGACGTTAGAAAATGCGGTAACCTAAAGTTAACTGCCACATACTGGCCCGTGTGCTATAGTCGAAGGTTGTGCCGTTTACGTTTATCTTATTCCCAATACTTCCTAAGTTGGTATCGTAACGTAAGTCGATGGATAAACGAAGTAAATCAACTCCAACACCTGCTTGCAACCCAACATTGGATGCGTTGAAATTATCTATAGAGAAGTTTGGATCCTTGGCTTTGGCAGAAGCTTCTTGGTTTGCATTTACCAAGAACTGAAAATTAGGCCCCACATTAATGCGAGCAAAAGCAAATTTATAGCCAAATAACACCGGAACATCAATGTAAGAAAGTTTATTGATTACAGCTGTGCTATCTGCTGTGCTTGTGAAGGCTCCCTTGCGTTGTGTGTAAAGTACTTCTGGTTGAACAAAAAAGCCTAAAAACTTCGCCCTGCCCCAAACTCCGCCAACAAAACCATTTGCACTTGCCGTTGCAGAATATTGAGCGGATAAATTATTTTCCAAAGAGCTAAAATTCATTCCAGCTTTTAACCCAAAACCCAAGGACTGCGCTGAAAGTTTGGCAGTTGACAAACATGCAATTCCGATGGCGATAAATAAATATTTCATATGAGGTTGATTTAAAACAAATATAAAACGCAAAAATCAAAGTTCCCCAATATTAGTTTGTAACCTTTCCGTTTTGTTGGTCTATCAAACTTTCGAGTGCGATTCTTTTTCTCTTTTTAAGTGATTTAAAGAAAATGGGCGATAATCCTGTTACCTTTTTGAATTGATTTGAGAAATGAGGAACACTGCTGTATTGCAGTTTAAAACATATTTCCTTTAAACTAAGTTCTCCATAAATAATCAGTTCTTTAGCGCGTTTAATTTTATTGATAATGATAAATTGTTGCAGCGTTGAGCCGGTTACTTCCGAAAATAGATTAGATAAATAGGTATAATCGCAGTCGAGTTTTTTACTCAAATATTCAGAGTGTTTTTCCTCTGGAGTTTCTTCTGAGTAATGAATCATTTCAATAATCATATTTTTAACTTTTTCGATGTAGATTGCTTTTTTATCCTCTATCAACTCATGGCCATTTTTAAGTAACGCTGCTCGTATTCTATCGAATTGTTTAAGCGATATTTTTGTTGTACTTCTGATTCACCCAATTCGATATTTGAAATTCTTATGCAGAGCTTATTAAACTCTTCTTTAACCATTAGTTTGCAGCAATGGCTAACCATCTATTTTATATATAACTTCATCAATTACGTTTTTCTTACGCAATTGCAAATTGTGGGTTTTGGCGAATTGTTATGTTACAAAAATTTATAGAATTAATTGCACAATTCACACTTTATCGCATAAAAAAACCGACTGATTTTATCTCAGACGGTTTTTGTGAAAATGCCAATTACTATTTAGTTTTTATTTGGAAGAGTTGAGTATTCTTTACCCAATCGTAGCATGTTTTCAGTAAAATTAGTTGGATACTCTACTTTAACGTCAGTAATTTTTTCGCCTTCCATCACCGGAACCAATCGTGGTTGAATAAATCCTTTATACGGAGCAACATTTAGTTTCGTAAAACGCTCTTTAACCTCTTTTAATAATTCTTGGTCAACTTTAACGCCATATCCCTCAACCAAAGCTGTTGCTGCTTTGTAATCACCTTCAGATTTAACACGTTGAATTTCTTTTAATAACTCACCAAACAACACACGTAGTTTTTCATAATCATTTACCTTCACATACGTTTTGCCATCACGTTGTAAAAACTCAATAACATTATCTTTTTTACCCATTTCGTAAGCCCATTTTGCATTGAGTTGACGGTTACGCATGTGCGCTTCTTCCAAGTTTTCGCCAATGTTTAAGCGGGTGAGTTGCGTAATTAATCCATTCATAATATAGCTATCGTATTCGGCTTTACCGCAATCTAGCGAAGGCATAATACCCATTTCTACCAATTTAGGATCAAGTACATAATACAATGCAACTAAATCAGCACGGGCTTCTTCCAATGTGCTAGCATAATTTTTTAAGGTTTGGTCGGGATCGCCAACACCTTTATTGATTTGCCCAGATGCATGTCCGATTACTTCGTGCATATCGGTATGTAAATCTCCAGCTAATGCCCCAAACTCTTGCGCTCGCTTAATCTGACCTTCGTTTTCGGCAAACTCTTTTAGCATCGGACTTTTTGCGGCAACGATATTGTAGGAATGAACAATATTACCCAACGAAACGGATTTTGAACCATGTTGTTGGCGAATCCAATTTGCGTTTGGAAGATTGATTCCAATAGGAGTGGAAGGTGCTGCATCTCCGGCTTCTTGGATAACTGTAATAACTTTTGCAGTAATTCCTTTTACTTCTTTTTTCTTGTGTTCGGCCATAATTGGTGCATGATCTTCAAACCATTGAGCTTCTTTTGCAATGGCTGCAATACGTTTGGTCGCTTCCATATCTTTCATTGAAACAACCGATTCGTATGAGGCTCTTTTTCCGATTGCATCACCATAAACTTCAATGAAACCGTTTACCACATCAATACGTGAATCCACGTCAGCTACCCAAGCAATATTGTATTCATCCCATTTTTTTAAGTCGCCAGTTTTGTAAAACTCAACCAATAACGATAACGCTTTCTTTTGGTTGTCATTTTCGGCTACGTTAACGGCTTTCTTTAACCAAAAAACAATTTTATCAATTGCGGGTCCATACATTCCGCCCGACTTCCAAACCTTCTCAGCCAAAACGCCATTTTCTTTTACCATTTTAGAATTTAAGCCCCATGAAATAGGTTGGGTATCGTCCTTTTTCATTTTGCTTGCGTAGTAAGATTCAACTTCTGCTTGGGTTACACCCTCGTAAAAATTATTTGCCGATGCTTTTACATTGTCGATGCCCGATGCTAAATCAACACTTTTAGCACCAATTTTTGGATCAAAGATGATCGGTTTAACTTCAGCTAAAAACACATCAACTGTTTTTCCATCTAGTGGTAATTGCGTTGCATCCGATCCTTTTACCAATGATTCGAAATATGTGGTGCTGCATTCTGGCACAAACTTTAAGTTGCTGTAGTGGTGATGAACACCATTGCTAAACCATACACGTTTTGCGTAGGTTTCAAACTTGCTCCATTCGTCACCACTTTTTTCACCTGTGTAGGAATTAAAGATGGCTTCCAATGTTCTGCGAATGGTTAAGTTATGCTTATATTTTTGATCGTAAATCATGTCGCGACCACAATTAGCCGCTTCATACAAATAATAAGCCAACTCCTTTTGTTGAGCTGTTAACTCGTCAAAGCCGGTGATTTGATAACGCAATACTTGTAAGTCGGCAAAACGATCGCACTCAACTTCAAAGTTCGACTCTGATGATTGAGCGCCCTGTTTGTTATCGCTTTTGCAACTATACATCAAGGCTGAAGTTCCTAAAGCAGAAACCATAAGTATGTTTTTAATGTTCATATTTGATATTTGATAAAGAAAGCAAATCAAACCGAAAAGGGTTGAAAAACAAAATTGCTTACATAAATGCTTTAACACTCACAAATACGTTATTCGCAAAGTGAAAAAACAGTCAGTAGATTTAGCCGATTTTCTCAACCAACAATGCAAGATATACAACCAACCGGGTTTTATTGCAGATGATCCTATTTGCATCCCACATCAGTTCTCAAAAAAGCAAGACATTGAAATCATGGGATTTTTTGCAGCAATTTTTGCTTGGGGACAACGCACAACGGTCATCAATAAATGCAACAATTTGATCCAACGTTTTGAGAATGCTCCCCACGATTTTATTTTAAACCATTCGGAACATGATTTGAGAAAATTACTCCATTTTAAACACAGAACCTTTAATGATACAGACTTGCTCTACTTCGTTTCGTTTCTACATTTTTGGTATAAACAACATGCATCTCTCGAAGTGGCTTTTGCTCAGCATGTAAACAAAAGCGACAGCACCATCGAAAATGGGTTGAATGGTTTTAGGGAATTGTTTTTTTCAATGAATGATGTTCCGCATCTTACCTTTAAACATATTGCATCACCACTACAACATTCAGCTTGTAAACGCATAAATATGTATTTAAGATGGATGGTTCGCAGCGATAAACAAGGTGTTGATTTTGGGTTGTGGAAATCAATCAAACCATCGCAATTGGTTTGTCCATTAGATTTGCATGTACAACGTGTTGCTATCAAATTCGGATTGTTGCAGCGCACTCAAAGCGATTGGAAAGCGGCCATTGAACTTACCGAAAATCTTCGAAAGTTGGATCCTAATGATCCGGTGAAATATGATTTTGCACTTTTTGGTTTGGGAGTCACAGATAAATTTTAATATTGAGCATGCATTACAACATTTCTATTTTAGATACTAGCAATCATTTCATTAAACTCGCTTGGACAATTGAAAACATTCACCAAGATTTATTGCATATCCAAATACCTGCCTGGCGTCCAGGTAGGTATGAATTGCAAAACTTCGCTAAGAACGTTCGTAACTTCAATATTTGTGACGACCAGGGAAACAATGTTTTATTCCGGAAAGTAGTAAAAGATAGATGGGAAGTTGAGACGCACAATATTCATAAACTTGTTGTAATCTATGAATACTATGCCAATCAATTAGATGCAGGTGCAAGTTTTGTATCGGAGGAGTTTTTATACATAAATCCTGTAAATTGTTTCATGTATGTTGAAGGGAGAGAGGATGAAGAGTATACTGTAGATTTCAACCTGCCTGATGATTATATGATTGCTTGTCAATTACCAGTTAGCAGGAATTCTATTAAAGCAAAAAACTTCGACTTGTTAGCCGATAGTCCGCTTATTGCTAGCAATACATTACAACACTACACATTTAAAGCTGCATCTAATATACAAGGTTCAGCATCATCGATTATTCATTTTTGGTTTCAGGGAATGCCTTACCACGATATGCCTAAAATGATTGAGGAAACAAAAAAATATTGCAATGAACAAGTTGCTGTTTTCGGTGATTTGCCTTGTAAAGAATATCACTTTTTGTATCATGTTTTGTCAACGTCATTCAGGCACGGAGTGGAACATCTCGACTCAACTGTAATTGCAATGGGTCCAGCTGAGGATTGGAACAATTCTGAATTTTATGATTCGTTTATGGCCATTAGTTCACACGAACTTTTTCATTTATGGAATATCAAACGAATTCGTCCAACCGATATGCTACCCTACGATTTTACCAAAGAGAATTATTCTACCCTTGGTTATGTTTATGAGGGTATAACAACGTATTATGGCGATGTAATGTTGCTCAGAAGTGGGGTATGGTCGTGGGAGCAATACACAGATAGCTTTAAGGGTGATATGCAAAAGCATTTATCGAACCCCGGAAGGTTTAACTATTCCGTTGCCGAATCGTCATTCGATACATGGCTGGATGGTTATGTACCAGGTGTATTAGGAAGAAAAGTTTCTATTTATACAGAAGGAATGTTGGCCGCATTTATAGCCGATGTTTTAATTATTCACCATTCCAATGGTCAATATTCTTTAGATAGTGTGATGTTTGATTTATACCATAATTTTTACAAACACGATAAAGGCTATTCAGAAGCTGATTACAAACTATTACTCGAGAAATATTCCTCTTTAAACTTCGATGCATATTTTGCTGATCTTATTTGGGGAAGAGGAAAATACGAAAACTGGTTGGTTAAAGCGGCAAATTTAATAGGTTGCACAATTCATTTCGAAAGTGGAGAATTGACTAAAAATGAATCAATAACAGAACAGCAGCGCACTAATTTTAATAAATGGGCGCAATCAAAGGTTGTTGTACAACAATAAATACGTTATTTTCGAAGCACTAATTTAAAGTTCATGGAGCATTTACATCCCGGTTGTTTATTATGTGATGTTAAAAACATCAGTTTTCTCCAACATTGTACTCCCGAGCAATTGGATGAGATTTTAACATCCAAAACATGTAGTATTTTCAAAAAGGGGCAAATTGTGTTCCATGAGGGAAATATACCACAAGGCATATTTTATATTAGTAAAGGCGTTCTTAAATTGGTAAGAACAAATAATGAAGGTAAGGAACAAATACTCAGGTTCGCCAAAGAGGGAGATTTTCTTGGATACCGAGCATTAATTGCAGATGAACCATTTGTTGCCACTGCCATATGCATTGAAGAGGCTGTTGCTTGTTTTATTCCTCGTGCGATTTTTATGAAATTGTTAGATGAAAATGCTGCAATCAGTAAAGAAATGCTCAAAGCATTGAGCCATGATTTGGGAGTTGTTGAAGAACGTGTTCAGAGTCTAGCTCAAAAAAGTGTGCGCGAGAGATTGGCCGAAACGTTATTGTTTCTTCATCAAACATTTAATTCAGAGGAAAAAGGGGAAGATGGCGTTATTCACATTACATTGCCGCGAGAGGATATAGCCAATATTGTTGGCACAGCTACAGAAACTATTATTCGTTTGTTATCTGAATTTAAACATGATAAACTGATTGAATTAGACGGTAAAAAAATCAAAATCCTGAACAAGCAAAAGCTTGAAAAAATATCCTCGGCTTCTGTATAGCTATTATGATATTATCTCAATTCCCAATTCTGGTTTTGTTAATTGGTTATTGCGTTAAGAATTGTTGGAGGTCTTTTCTAAAGTGGATTTCCCTATTCAACTTATAGAATAACTCATTTAGCTACCCCAGTAAAAATTTAACAGTTTAATTGGAGTCGCTTTTTCTTTCATCATCGAAGATATCAAAATATCGAACAAGTTAGGATTGTTTCTATTATTAAATCTCCAAGTAAACTCATCAAGGTACGGTTGTAAATGTTTTGCTTGGTGATGGATTCCTCTTAACCAAGCCTTTAGCATCATTACTTGCCTATGAAATAACCTGAAGTTGTTTTTACTGTTTTAGCCATGGAAATAAGTATTTCAAAGGTCTGTAACCTCGCCATTTATCAGTCCTTATTAATGCTTCCTTGCTTATATACTTTTGAAAAAACGGCTTCAATTGTTTCGTTCCAGCACTAGGTATTTGGTTGGCATAACATCGTACAATTCCCTTTTTCTTCATTTGTATTACCATCACTACTTGTTTCTTCTTTCCTTTACTTCTGCCGGGTTTACCCGTTTCAGGACCTCCTACAAAAAACTCATCTACATCCACTTTGCCATCCAAAAGTTTAGGCTCTTTAATATTCATCGCCTTCATTATTTTTCTGCTAAAAAAGTAACAGGTAGTTTGTTGTAAACTCAATTTGCGAGCCAACTCATAGCTACTTATTCCTTTCTTACTTGTGCTTACTAAAAACACAAATAGAAAAGCTTTAGTCAGGGGGGATTTCACTTTGTGGAAGAGTGTTCCCGATGTAGGCGACTCAATATGTTTGCACTTATTGCATTTACGGTTATAGGTTTCAGCAACCCTGGTCCAACTTGTGTTCCCACATTTTACACATCTAAAACCGTTTCCCCATTTCGCATTCGCCAAATATTCTTGGCAAATCGACTCTTCGCAATATGTGCGAACAAAGTCTAAAATGTCATACCCTTTGAACATAATCTGTTATTTTTATTCAAAGTTCTTTCTTCAATCCGCAGCCTATCTGCGGGCTAACATTTTTTATTTGGGGTAAGTATATGAGTTATTCTATTGGTTTATTCTTTTTCTCTGAAATTATTTTGTGGATGATCCACCACAAAACACCTTTCTTTCCGATAAGTCCTTTGAATTTTTTAAGGTTGTTGCTACAGAGTAATCTTGACAAGGAAACCCACCCACCAATAAATCGTGGTTGGGTATTATAGAAACATCAACTTGTGCAATGTCTTCATTTGTATGTCCCTCTTTCCCAAAACGGTTTTCATAAACCAAAGAAGCGTGTTGTGTTTTGGTAGATGGCTCCCATTGGTTGCTCCAAACTATTTTGTAAGGAGATTTTAATCCTTTCCAGCTTTTCTATTTCTTGTTTTAACGTTTGATGGTGCGGGTAATTGGTGTTTTGAATACAAAATTTCAATTTCATTGCAGAAATCATCAACTTTTACAAAAGTTTCTGTAATTTTATCTCGTAGCATTGGTGTGTTTTTTATGTTTTTTTGCACTACAAAATTAACACTTCCAATGCTACTAATTATTTGATTACCAAATAATTATAAACAAAATAATCAACACTTTCTTATCCCGAACTCAGGTTGCTATATTGCCAATAAACAGCGGTCAGATTAGTTATATTTTGGTGAAGTGGATTTTTATTCTCTATATTGTACATTGTAAACTCTTTTATAAATTAAATCAATATGAGAATAAACCATTACTTAATTCTATTCGCTCTCTCCTTTTTGTTAGGAAAAGTTGAGGCACAAGTAACAACAACTAACCCAGCACCGTATTGTGTTGGATCATACAATCTTGATGGTTGTGGCGCGGGTCCATCAGGAGGAACACAAGATTATATTCATCGATTTACTTTAGGTGATTTATCTAATATCAATTCTTTTTGTACCCCTAGTCCATACTATGTAAGATACTTGCCAACCGGTCAGTATACAGCTAGATTTTTGCAGGGGGTAACCTATCCGATGACAGTTTCTGGTTCGATAACAAAACGAAATGGGTTTGGCGTTTGGATAGACTACAATAAGAATCTTTCATTTGATGATCCCGGAGAGTTTGTATATTTTACACCTGCAGGTGCTTTAGTTGCAGGATTCATATATACAGCAAATATTACCATTCCTCCAACAGCCTTATCAGGAATGACACGTGTTCGTGTGAGGGGAAATTTTGACAATTTTTCTGGAGTATTTCTGTCAACAGATGCTTGTGCTCTAAAAGATGATTGGGGCGAAACAGAAGACTACGAAATCATGATAGGAACACCGGCTCCTGCCGTTCCCCCAATTGCAAGTTTTGCGTATAGTAAAACCCCAATGGATACAGTTTTTATTGGCAGCCCGCGCACGATAGTAAACACCAGCACCGGAGCAGACAAAAGCTATTGGGATATTTTAGGGTTTAATGCGGTAACCAAAAACGGACCGTATTCAGCCTTCCCCGAAACCAGAACACCCAAAACATCTCAAGGCATTAATGATGTGTTTATTGATACAGTTAACAACGCTGTAAATTTCAGATATACCTTTCCAAACAGAGGATTTTACAGGGTAAAAGTAACGGCAGTAAACCAATTCGGTTCCGATACTTATATTGATACGATATACGCAGACACCCCAGCTACCAAACCCCGAGCCGACTTTTTTGCCGACAGGCGTGTAATTGGAGTATATGATTTTGCCAACATGTTTGACTTAACCAACAACGGTCCGGTAAGCTGGTTTTGGTATTTAAAGCCGGGCTTTTACAATCCATTGTCACCATTTTTCAATAGCTTTTCACCTAGTTCAGGAGCCCAAAATCCAACACTTAATGCCAATGAAGGAGGCTTGTTTGACGTATGCTTAGTAGCTTCCAACTTCCGAGGAAGCGATACGATGTGTAAACCCGGATACATCAAAATCATTTCAGGATACGAAGTGTGTAAAGGGTCCTCAACTGCCAAAGATACAATCGCCAGAGAAAACGAAGGCTCAGCAAAACTATATACCGTTGGCGGAACGTATGTTCCCAATTTGATTGGAACCTGCGCCAAAGGCTTTACCATTGCCACCTGCTCAGATACAGCCACGTTGTATATGGACAGATTTAGGATGCGCTCCAATGTAACCACGGGCACATCTGATAGTTTATTGATTCGTTTGGGCAGTGCCACGGGTCCAATCATTGCACGCATGGGCGGCAGTGTGGTACCGGCAGCCTTTAGAACCATTAAAGTACCGGGCGGAATTGCCTACTTACAAACGGTAATAGCCAATCCAACAAGTGCCACCCCAGCAGGCGATAGTGGTTATGTGGTAAGATGGGATGCACCAGCGGCTAGTTATGGCAAACCCAATGCATCATTCAACATGCCCGATACGGTATATGATAGATACACGGTACGCTTTGTAAACACCACCACCGGAAGAAACATTAGTTATGCATGGGATACCAATGGCGATAATGTATTTGGTATAGATAACCCATCATCGGCAGTAGATTCGATAAGTACCAATCCAAGCAGAACATTTGCGGTTTTTTCACCATACAAAGCCAAAATATGCTTAAAAGCGTTTAACTGCGTAGGAGCCGATACGTTTTGTAAGAACATTCAGTTTTTACCTGTAAACACAGCACCATCGGCAGAGTTTGGGGTAAACCGCTTGTCGGGCTTTACCACCGATACATTCCGTTTTACAGATATGAGTCAAAATGGCCCGAACCAATGGTTATGGACGTTTGTACCTAATAATGTAGCCTACTTAAACGGAAGCAATGCAAACTCACAAAACCCGATTGTATTGCTCAACAGTGCCACCAATTATAATATTACCTTAACAGCCACCAACCAACAAGGAAGCAATAGCCGCACCAAATTGAGTTATGTAAGTGCCATTGCATTTGGTAATCCTGGATGCTCTAGCTGTCCAACCAGTGGCGGACAACCGTATTTACCAAGTTCATTAGATATTGGTATCAGCAGGGTAACGCTTGCCAATATGGATACAGCTACGGCATTGCAAACACCGATTTACCATGCGTTGTTCAATGTAAAATCGGCCAATTTATTCAGAGGAGTAACCTATACACTTGCTACTGCACGCACAAGTGCCAACGATCCGATGAGTACCCGAGGATGGATAGACTTTAACCGCAATACCAACTTTGGCGATGAGCCAATCGAAACCATCATTAGCGAAAACAACCAAACCAAAGCAGTAACCACGGGCACCTTTACGGTACCAGCCAATGCTCCAATAGGCAATACGCGCATGCGTATTGGTGTTACTTATGGTAGCACAGCAATAACCGATAAGGTAGCTACTTTGGGCTGCTGGGAAGAATATGGAATCAATATCGCAGTAGACTTAATTGCTCCAACCATCTCGTTAAAAGGATCAACCTTGGAGAAAGTAGAAGTAAACAAGCCGTATATTGAAAAAGGTGTAATAGCGATTGATAACTTAGAGGGAGATATAAGCAGTCGCTACCAAGTATTTGGAACAGTAAATACCACCCAAGTGGGTTACTACACCTTAAAGTACATAGCTGCCGATTTGTATGGCAACAACTCAGATACGATAACAAGAACGGTGCAGGTAGAGGTAAACCAAACCGGACCAAGCTTAAGCTTAAATGGAAGCGACAGTATAGCCATAGAGGTATACAACAGCTACACCGAGCAAGGAGCCACAGCAAGCAGCAATAGCGGGTCAAACTTAACCAGCCTGATTGTAAGAACAGGATTGGTAGATACAACCACTTTGGGAACATACTTTATTACCTATTCAATCACGGATCAGTTTGGGTTTAACACCACCAAACAACGCAAAGTGGTGGTAATGGATACTATGCTTCCGAGCATTGTAACCAATGCAGGCACAAGCACCATTACGCACCAAGTAGGAACACCGTATATGGATCCGATTAAGGTGAATGATAATTACTGGAAAAACATTACCCCAACCAGAACAGGCGTAATCAACCCAAGCATACCGGGCAGTTACAGTTTAATATACAATGCAGTAGATGGATCGGCCAATGTAGCGCCAACATATTTTGTAACGGTAGTGGTAAAAGATTTGGTACCACCAACCATTAGCTTAAGAGGCGAAGATCCATTAACGGTAGATGTATACACCTCGTTTAATGATCCGGGAGTAGAGACAAGTGATAATTACTATCCGAATGTAACAACAGTAAGAACTGGATTGCCTGCCATGAATCTATTGGGTAACTACTTGGTAACTTACACCGCAACCGATGGAGCAGGTAACACAGCCAATGTAACACGTTTGGTAAAAGTAGTTGACCGCATTGCTCCCGAAATTGAACTCATGGGTAAGAACCCGTTTGAGCATATACGATTCCAGCCTTATGTTGAACCAGGTGTAAAAATTAAAGACAATTACTGGCCAGATTCAACCTTGCAAAAACTGTTGGTAGTTGATCAATCCAAATTGGATGTAACACGTCCAGGAATTCAAATTATCACCTTCCAAGTAACGGATCCTTCTGGAAATACATCGCTAAAAATAGCTCGTTATGTAAATGTTTTAACTGTTACAAGCTTAAACGAAGTTAACGTAAATAACAGCTTATCTATCTATCCAAATCCAAGTAAAGGATTGTTTACGGTTGCAAGTAAAGGCAATGCATCAATTGCTGCTATTCAAGCAATAGATGTTATGGGTAAAACCGTTTACACTAAAACTACTCAATCAAATAGCGTAGAAGTGGATTTGACTCAAATGAACAAAGGCTTATACATGGTTATCATAAAAGATGAAAATGGCAATGAGTTCTCAAGTAAAGTGTTGGTGGAATAAATAGAGTTTATGTCTAATAAAAAATCCCAGTTACTTAAGTGACTGGGATTTTTTGTTTAATAAAACAGTAAAATTAATCATTATGATAAGGTTCACCCTTCATAATGGTGTATGCTCTGTATAGTTGTTCGATGAAAATTAATCGAATCAATTGGTGCGAGAAAGTCATTTTAGATAGTGATAGTTTTGCATTGGCTCTATTGTATACTTCTTTGGAGAAACCAAATGCGCCACCTATAACAAATACGCAACTTGCATTTGTATTGGCTAGTTTTTGTAATGAGCCTGAAAATTCTCGAGAAGAATAGCTTACTCCTTTTTCATCCAAGAGAATCAAATAATCGGTTGGTTGAATTTTTTTGAGTAATAATTCACCTTCTACTTTTTTTACTGTATCACCATCGGCCGAACGCAATTTGGAGGGTAATTCTAATATAATGTTTTCGAATTTTGTGTAGTGTTTTAAGCGACCTGCAAATTCATCAAAGCCTGTGTCCACAAACTTTAAATGCGTTTTACCTAGTTGAATGAGTGTGATTTTCATTGGAGCTAAAATAGCAAAAAAAAGTCCCACGTATCAGCGGGACTTTTTACAGGTATAAAACCACAGATAATGCGAATTCATTTTTAAGATTTGCGTTATCTGCGGCATACAGCATTCACTTAGTTATCAGTCGGATTTACCGGAGGTGCATCCTTTTTTTTGCGCGGCTCTTTTTTCTTGCTTACCGTAATTTTTAGTTCAGGTTCGTCTTTCATATAATCTACTTCAATCACAGAACCTTCGCCTGCTTCGCCTTTCAATAATTCTTCTGCAATTGGATCTTCCACAAAACGCTGAATGGTTCGGGCTAACGGACGGGCTCCCATATCTGGGTCAAATCCTTTTTCGGCTAGGAATGTCTTTGCTTCGTCAGTTATTTTGAATGTATACGCTAACTCTTCAACACGTTTTACCAACTTCTCCATGTTTAAATCCAAAATTTTGGTGATGGCTTCTTTATCCAACGAATTGAATACAATAACATCATCAATACGGTTTAAAAATTCAGGTGAGAAGAAACGTTTGAGTGCATTCTCAATAACCACTTTTGCATGCGTATCTTGTTGTGCATTTTTAGAAGGTGTTCCAAATCCAACACCTTGTCCGAAATCTTTCAATTGACGTGAACCAATATTGGATGTCATGATGATGATGGTATTTCTAAAATCAACCTTACGCCCTAAACTATCGGTTAAGAAACCTTCGTCTAAAACTTGTAATAAAATATTGAATACATCCGGATGCGCTTTTTCAATTTCATCCAACAGCAAAACTGCATAAGGTTTTCTGCGGATTTTTTCAGTTAGCTGTCCGCCTTCTTCATAACCAATATAGCCCGGAGGCGCTCCCACCAAACGGCTTACAGCAAACTTCTCCATATACTCACTCATGTCGATACGAATCATTGCATCATCGCTGTCAAACAAGTAACGAGCTAACACTTTAGCCATTTCTGTTTTACCAACTCCCGTAGGTCCTAAAAATACAAATGAGCCAATAGGTTTATTTGGATTTTTCAATCCTGCACGGTTACGTTGGATAGCTTTTGCTAGTTTTTTGATGGCATCATCTTGTCCAATCACACGACCCTGTAATTCGGTTCCCATATTTAACAAACGTAATCCTTCGCTTTGCGCAATACGTTTAACAGGAATGCCCGTCATCATAGCTATTACATCAGCAACATCGTCTTCAGTAACCTTATATCGTTGCGATTTGGTTTCTTCTTCCCATTTTGCTTTTTCTGTTTCTAGTTGCTCGAGTAAATGTTTTTCACGATCGCGAAGTTTTGCAGCTTCTTCGTATTTCTGGCTTTTTACTACTTTGTTTTTTTCAACCTTGATATCTTCAATCATCTTCTCCAAGTTTAGCACATTTTGCGGAACATGAATATTGCTGATATGAACGCGTGCACCTACCTCATCTAACACATCAATAGCTTTATCAGGTAAATGACGATCGGTCATGTAGCGGTTACTCATTGCTACACATGCATCGATAGCCGTGTCTTCATAAGTTACGCTGTGATGATCTTCGTATTTACTTTTGATGTTGTGTAAAATCTCAACTGTTTCTTCGGGTGAAGCAGGATTAACCATCACCACTTGGAAACGTCTTTCTAATGCTCCGTCTTTTTCAATATATTGACGATACTCATCCAAGGTTGTGGCTCCAATGCATTGTATTTCACCGCGCGCTAAAGCAGGTTTAAACATGTTAGAAGCATCAAGTGAACCAGAGGCACCACCGGCACCTACTATGGTGTGAATTTCATCGATGAATAAAATGACATCCGGAGATTTTTCCAATTCGTTCATCACAGCTTTCATGCGCTCCTCAAACTGCCCTCGGTATTTGGTGCCTGCAACAAGAGAAGCCAAATCGAGCATAATTACTCGTTTGTTAAACAATACGCGGGAAACTTTACGTTGCACGATGCGCAATGCTAAACCCTCGGCAATGGCTGTTTTACCAACCCCTGGTTCACCAATGAGTACCGGATTGTTTTTCTTTCTGCGAGAGAGAATTTGGGAAACACGTTCAATTTCCTTTTCTCTGCCTACGATAGGATCAAGTTTTCCGTCTTCGGCCGATTTTGTTAAATCCCGACCAAAATTATCCAAAACAGGAGTTTTTGATTTTACTTCTCCTTTGCGAACAGGTTCTTGTGGTTTTCGTTCTTCGCGGTAATATTCTTCTTCTGAATCTTGTGGCATTTCACTCCTTACATCTGAAATATTGTTTTCAATGGCTGCTTTGAAAATATCATACGATACACCGTATTGCGAGAGAATTTGGGATGCCAAATTGTCCTCATCGCGCAGAATTGAGAGCAGCAGATGCTCTGTTCCAATAATATCGGTTTTGAAAATTTTAGCTTCAAGATAAGTTATTTTCAATACCTTCTCTGCTTGCTTGGTTAAGGGGATGTTTACCAAATTAGTATTGTTGGTAGCGGTTCCTTTTATGGCATCCTCAATTGTTTTTTTTAACCTGATGCTATCTATATCTAGCGCTTTTATTGTTTTAATTGCTTTGCCGTCTCCTTCACGAATGAGGCCAAGCAGCAAGTGTTCTGTGCCAATATAATCATGGCCAAGCCTAATGGCTTCTTCGCGGCTGTAACTGATTACGTCTTTAACTCGTGGTGAAAATTTTGCTTCCATATAGTGATGACAATAAATTGTTTCGATAGCTATCGGTATGATTGACTTTAGTCAAATATAATTCCAATTCTGATTAAAGGCAATTTGGCAGCTATTACTTATAAACGAAGAAATGTGGCGGATGTTTATAATTTTTCAGGAAACAATGATAAAAAGATCAAAATGCGGCTTCAATTTTATTCAAATAAAGGGTTTAAATTTTGTGTGTTTAGATAATGTTTTAAACATCTTCCAGTGATGCAAATTCTTTGGCAAAACGGATCACGCGGTCGTCAATAATAATGTCTTTATAACGAATAGGTTCTCGTAAAATCAACCCCTCAAAAGAACGACAGCGACTCAATGCAACATATAATTGGCCATGTGCAAAGGCTCCGCCTCCCATTTCCAAAATCATTTTATCAAAGGTTAATCCTTGACTTTTGTGTATTGTAATAGCCCAGGCCAGTTTAATGGGATATTGTTTAAAGGTACCAATGATTTCGCTTTTTACACGTCTGTTCATGGCGTCCCATCTGTACAATTTATTTTCCCAAGTTTCCATTGATAATTCTTCAACATCTCCATTGGCAAGTTGTACTATTATCTTTTCCTGCCCCAAGCTGTGAATTTTTGCAATGGTTCCATTCACCCATTTTCCGGTTGGATGGTTTTTGATAAAGATTATTTGTGCACCTTCTTTCAGCACAAGTATTTGCTCGGTAGGAAGTTGCTTAAGGCTGAATTCATTTTCAATAATGCCTTTGTAAACGTAATCAACTCCACCAAGCTTACTTAAGTTAAACTCATTGATGCCGGCTGCTGTATTGTTGCGGGTACATAACGTTACACATAAATCATCGGTGGTGGCTTCAAAATATCTATCAATGCGGCTGTTCAATCTTTCAAGGTCGCTATCGCCTGCTCTTTTTAATCGAATCGAATCAAGCAGTGCAATAAAATTAGGGTCGGATTGACGGTATACTTTCCGCAATTCAATACAACTTAAATGCAATTCGCGGAACACTCGTGCATCAAAAAAGTAATGGCTATTGTAATATTCGTTGAAAAGATAACGCTCTACTTCATTGTTCTGAACAACCGGTTCCAATTGAAATAAATCGCCAAAAAAGATTACTTGTTTACCTCCAAATGGTTTACTGGGATCTCCACCATTTACACGTAATGATTGGTCGATAGCATCAATTAAATCGGCACGCAGCATTGATACTTCATCAATAATGAGCGTGTCGAGTTTATGTAAGATTTTAAACTTCTCAGTTGATTTAGCGAAACGATGAATTTCTTCATCATCCTGCACAATAGGTCGGAATGGCAGTCTGAAAAACGAGTGAACTGTTGTTCCTCCAACATTGATTGCTGCAATTCCAGTGGGTGCCAACACTACTACTTGCTTTTTAGTGTTTTTTACAAAATGTCTCAGTAGAGTTGATTTTCCAGTGCCAGCTTTTCCTGTTATGAAAATACACTCATTGGTGTTTTCTAATGCTTCAAACGTGCGTTTAAAATGTGAACTGTTGTAATCTATTTCTGTGTTTTGAAGATTGGAAGAGGCGTCTTGCATGTTCACGAATATCTTAGTTAGGTTTTGTTCATCCCAACAAAGTTTTAAACAAAAAGAGTCAACCCGCTAGGATTGACTCTCTTTTTATCTAAAAAAAATATCAATTCGGAATTCCGAATACTCAATTTCTTACTAGTATCTGTACATTTCTGCTTTAAACGGACCTTCTACTTTCACGCCAATATAATCAGCTTGATCGTTACGAAGTTTCGTTAATTTAGCACCAATGTGTTCTAGGTGTAAGTATGCAACTTTTTCATCCAAGTGTTTTGGTAACACATACACTTTGTTTTCATAGTTTGCGCTGTGGTTCCATAATTCAATTTGAGCCAATGTTTGGTTTGAGAATGAGTTACTCATTACAAAAGATGGATGTCCCATTGCGCAACCTAAGTTTACCAAACGGCCTTCAGCTAAGATGATGATTTCTTTGCCGTCTACCTCATAAACATCAACCTGTGGTTTGATAGTGTATTTTTTCGAACCGTAGTTTTTGTTCAACCATGCCATGTCAATTTCGTTATCGAAATGACCGATATTACAAACGATAGATTTATCGCGCATCGCTTTGAAGTGAATATCAGTGATGATATTTACGTTTCCAGTAGCAGTAACAAAAATGTTTGCGCGTGAGCAAGCATCTTCCATCGTAACTACTTCAAATCCGTCCATAGCAGCTTGTAATGCACAAATTGGATCAATTTCGGTAACCAATACACGAGCACCTGCACCGCGCAGTGATTCGGCCGAACCTTTTCCAACATCACCATAACCTGCAACAACAGCAACTTTACCAGCCATCATAATATCAGTAGCTCTGCGAATAGCATCAACCAATGATTCTTTACATCCGTATTTGTTATCAAATTTAGATTTGGTAACTGAATCGTTTACGTTGATAGCAGGCATTACCAATGTTCCTTTTTTCATGCGCTCATACAAGCGGTGAACTCCAGTAGTAGTTTCTTCTGATAAACCTTTGATGTCTTTTGTTAATTCAGGGTAACGATCAAAAACCATATTGGTTAAATCACCTCCGTCATCCAAAATCATGTTTAACGCTTTTCCGCCTTCGAAAGCAGTTAAGGTTTGCTCAATACACCAGTCAAACTCTTCTTCGTTTTGGCCTTTCCATGCGAATACAGGAATCCCTGCAGCTGCAATTGCTGCAGCAGCGTGATCTTGCGTTGAGAAAATATTGCATGAACTCCATGTAACTTCAGCACCCAAAGCTGTTAGCGTTTCAATAAGTACAGCAGTTTGGATGGTCATGTGCAAGCAACCTGCAACACGCGCTCCTTTTAGCGGTTGTTGAGGACCATATTCTTTGCGGATGGTCATTAATCCTGGCATTTCAGCTTCTGCCAATTTAATTTCTTTACGTCCCCATTCTGCTAGGGAAATGTCTTTTACCTTGTAAGGCAAACGAGATGTTGTTTGTGTCATATATTATTTAACGAATTATTGCTATTCAAAAAGGATGGCAAATGTATTGTTTGCGTTGCACTTATGAAAATTATTTTTTTAGCGAACAACTCCGCGTACTTTTGTGTTTAACTGACAATTATTCAGTGATTGGCCTATGGCTCAATCCTTGAACAAGGATTCTCAAATCTTAAATTATAAATTACAAATCACAAATCACAAATAATTATGCCATATCCCGAAATGTTAGTAGCTCCAATGAGAGCGCAATTAGAAGAAGTTGGTTTTACTTCGTTAATGACACCTACAGACGTTGAAGGCGCATTAACTGATAAAACCGGAACAAAATTATTAGTTTTTAATTCAGTATGCGGTTGCGCAGCAGGAACTGCTCGTCCGGGTGTGATGAAAGCAGTTAAAGAATCTGTAAAAATACCAGATACGTTGTTAACAGTTTTTGCAGGTCAAGAAACGGATGCAGTAGCCAAAGCGCGCGAATTTACGGCACCTTACCCGCCATCATCACCGAGTATTGCATTGTACAAAAATGGTGAATTGGTTCATTTTATAGAGCGCCACATGATTGAAGGTAGAAGTGCCGAAATGATTGCATCAAACTTACAAGCAGCGTTTGACGAGTTTTGCTAGTTTTACAGCCCGAATGTTTAAAGCAAGAGCAGTTTTAATCGACTGCTTTTTTTTTGTTATGAACTTGCTCAACTTTTAAATCTTATCTCAGTTTGTTGGTGTACAATAAAGGTGTGGGTATGTTAAAGTTAGCCAAATGTTTCGAACACATGTCAAGAATAGTCTTGTTTTGCGGGTTTTTATTAATTATTGAGTTGTGTATATTGGGAGTTTTGATGTTGGACTGTTAACTGGAAATACCAAAGGAGATAATTACTTAAACTTATATTAATATTGGTTCCAACAAAAAAGCACATATTTGCAATATTAAATCGCATGCTTAAAAAACGCATTATAATCGTAGGAGTTTTATTAATTACTCTCTCTGTTTCGGCTCAGATTGGCTATAAACAAAAATCAACCAATGTTGGTCGCATTGGATTAACCATGAGTACTGTTGGAACCATTGGCAGGCCTACTTTACGAAGTAATGTGCAGGGCGATCCATCAATGTCATATCCCCAAAAGGGGCTCGAGCATTTGTTTGAATCGGGCTTTTGGATTGGGGCATTGGTAAACGGACAGAAGTTAGTATCATCAAGCGCTTTTGATGCATCCTCGGGATATTCAACAGGTGCACCTGGATATGAATTTACAGCAACGGCTAATCCTATTGAACGGTCAAAATTAACTAGCAGTCCAAATTACTCTTCCTCCGCAATTTCGCATCAAGATTTTGTTTTTCGATTAACGGATTCCAATACTGTTGTTCCTGGAACTTCACAGCCAATTAGTAGCCATGATAATCCTTTAAAAGCCTCCGTAAAATTAGAATCGTATGCATGGAACCTCCCATATGCCGATTATTTTGTTATTTGTAACTATGAAATAACGAATAATTCCACAAACACTTGGGATTCGATTTGGATGGGGCAATGGGCTGATTTGGTTGTGCGAAATGTTAACGTAAGCCGCGATGCAGGAACTGCGTTTTTTTCAAGAGGAAGAAACGGTATTGATACAAAATACAAAGCGATATACGCTTGGATGGGAGATAATACTGCTGATGATGCGAATTATATTCAGTCATATGGTGCCATGCAATTTTTAGGAATGGATTGGAGGGGTATGTTCTTTAATCCAAATAAACCTGATACGTTCCTTTCAAGAGGCTTTTCGGCACCAAAGGTTAATTACAATTTTTGGAATTTCACCTCCGTTTATCCAGAGTTTACAAAACCAGCTGACGATTTGGGAAGGTATGATAAGTTAGCAATTGGCAATGATTCGTTACAAATTTATGGTAGTAATGGTCCTTTCAATGGATCTCCTGCCAACTGGATTCAATTGATTTCTGCTGGTCCGCTGCCGAGTGTTGCTCCTGGAGAAAAATTTAACTACGTGGTTGCATATGTTGCTGCTAAAAAATCGGTTAAGCAAATTGCCGGAAACACTATCTTATCAACTCCTGAATCACGTGCTGAGTTAACCGAACATTTTGCACGTACTCGGTCCACATTTGTTGGTGAAGATGTAAACGAAGATGGAAATTATAGCCCTGAATTAGATGCAAATGGTAATGGAATACTCGATAGATTCGTATTGCCAGAACCGCCAACTAGCCCTAAAATGAAAATTGTTCCATCTGATAATAAAGTGGAAATATATTGGGATGCTTCAGCTATAGAGTCGGTTGATCCTATTACGCGAGTAAAGGATTTTGAAGGGTTTCGATTGTATAGAAGTAACGCTGGGGATGATTTGGACCAAAACCTTGCCGATAATAGCAATCTCATAACGCAATGGGATTCGGTTGGCAATGATATTGGTTTTAACAATGGATTTGACGCTATAAAACTTGCTCAACCTGTAAAATTTGATGGAGATCCCGTTACTTACAACTTTAGGTATACCATGGATAACCTCCTCAACGGATGGCAATATCAGTTTACTATTACAGCATTTGATAAAGGGAATAAACTATTGAATATTGGATCGCTCGAATCGTCTTTCACCGAAAATGAAATGCGCGCCTTTGCTGGAACTAGCACCAAAGCAATAACCGAAAATGGAAAATCGAATATTGGAGTATACCCTAATCCATATAGAACAACTGCTGCTTGGGATGGAGGAACTTCTCGAACCAATAAAATTTATTTTACTAACCTACCAGCAAAATGTGAAATAACCATTTACACAAGCAATGGCGATTTGGTTGCCAACTTAAACCACAACGCTGAAACCTATCAAGGGGAAGATGCAAAATGGTTTGAGGTATACGGAAACAAAGATAAAATGGTATTTTCGGGCGGTGAACATGCTTGGGATTTATTATCAAATTCCAAAACAACCATTTCCATGGGTGTATATTTGTTTACGGTAAAAGATACCCAAACCGGAAATGTGGAAGTAGGAAAATTTGCGGTAATGAAATAAGGAAGCAAAATTCGAATACTGAAATTCTAAATTCGAAAAAAATGATGATTAGAAATGTAAACTCGCAATAAATAACTTGTAATACGCAACTTTTCTGTGAAATGAATACAAAAAACGAACTATAACTACTAACTAATAAACAAGTAACTAAAACCAAAACAAATATGAGAAGACTATTACTATCCATGTTGATGCTAGGAGCGGCAGGGCTGCTGAAGGCACAAAATCCGTATCCGATTATGCGAATTGATTCGATACAATATGTTAACCCTGCAAAATTAGCCAACCCAACAGCGAATACTCTTCCTGATTACATCGACCCGGTGAAGCAAAATCCTGTTTATGGAGATACTGTGCGTTTTGAAGGGATTGTGATTTCAAATCCCAAAGCTTACGGGTTATCATCTACTTCGAGAAAAGGGGCTTATGTACAAATTAAAGGTGGCGGTCCGTGGAGTGGTGTATTGGTGATGTGTGACAAAGCAATTACTGGTGAGGCTCCATTTGTTGATCCCAACACTGGTGCATTATATCCAGATTTGCAAACGTTTAACAATCAAACAAAATTCTATGACAACGCTATTGTAGGCTATAAATGCAGGTTCACGGGCATTATAAGGAATTATCAAGGAGAGACCCAAATCAATCTAATTCCTAATAATCCGAGCTGGGATAACTCGGTAGAGCAAGTTCCACCACTAACACCTGATACTTTGGTGTACACTGAAATTCCAGCAAGCCAATTAATGACGGGTAACCCTAATACAGGATGGGTACAACAAAAACTTACGGCTGAACAATGGGAGGGTACTTTGGTTACTATTCGTAACGTTAGCGTATATAGTATTCAAACAAGTGGCGCACGCTCATTTTGGTCTGTAATTGATGATTTTGGAAATGTTTTGGATGTTCGCGATATGTCAGCTTATTTCAGACGTGATGACAATGAAGATACCGTTCCAAAGATTGCAAACACCTTCCAACCACCGCCAATTGGAACTCGCTTAGAATATATAAGAGGTGTAGTAACCGAATATGCGGCTAGTGGTGTTCAACGTTATGGTATTTGCCCAATCTATCCTTCAGATTATAAGGTATGTACCTCGTGCCCTCCTATTATGAAATATATCAACCGTAACCCAATTATTGCCAAAACAACAGATACCTTAAATGTAACTTTTGAAATTACAGTTGGTGATACTACACTCAACAAGCAAGTGTTATATTTCATGAAACCGGGAAGCACCACATTAGACTCAGTTGCTATGACTGCAGTTCCTTCGTTTCCTAATTACTTTGTAGGTAAAATAACTCCTGCAGGAGCAGAGGGAGTATTAAAGTTTTGGGTTCGTGCAGAGGACAGAAGAGGAAGACAATCTTTCTTTCCGGATCCATTAACATTAGGAAAAGATTTATACATCACAACAGTTGGAGTAAACAGTATTCAAATACTACAATCCTCAAGCATTCCGGGTGGTCCATCTATTTGGGATAGAGATTCCTTACTTAACATAGATGTGAGAGGTATAGTAACAGGTAAAGGTTTTGGAAACATGTTAATTGTTCAAAATGGAACAGGTCCTAACAGTGCTATTTTTATTCAAAGGGGAACAAACGGAACAGTTGATAATTGGAAAGTAGGCGATTCAGTTCAAATAACAAGAGCTACAGTTGGTGAGAATTTTAGCACCACTAACCTCTATAATATATTAGGAACTGTTTTGGACAGTAATAAAACGTTACCTGCATTTGAAACAAGTTTAGCTATCGACTCGTTTATTTTGGGTAGAAATGCTTATGCTCGTCCATACGAAGGTGTATTGGTGCGTTTTGATTCCGTAAAAGTATTCAGTGCAAACCCTGATGGTGCAAGTGATTTTGGCGAATTTTCAATCTTGCCAAAAAACTCGACATCAACATTAGGTTTGCGTATTGATGACCTAAGTTTAAACTTTAAGTCATGGAACAAATCAGTGAAAGCCGGCATGATGATGGGCTTTATTCAAGGCCCAATGTATTTTGCAAATGGAAACTTTAAATTGATTCCTCGCGATTCAAATGATGCAGACTTTAGTCGTGTTGATATGGTAAAACCGGTAATTATACTTAATGGTTTAGCCATTGATACAGTAAAAGTAGGTTCAGGTACATACAATGATGCAGGAGCAACTGCAACGGATAATATTGACGGTAATATCACAGCAAATATTGTTAAAACAGGAACCGTAAATACCGCTAAAGTTGGAACATATACGCTGGTTTACAATGTTAGTGATGCATGGGGTAATAAGGCTGATTCAGTTTTACGTACCGTTATTGTAAGAGACACTGCCAGAGTTGGTATTAACGAAAACGAAATGAACTTTGCACAATTGAATGTATATCCTAACCCTGCAACAACTGCAATAACAGTTAGTGGTAACTTTATTAAAACACAGCCCATCACCATTACCTTGGTTGATTTATTAGGTAAAGAAATTTCAACACGCACGGTTCGCGGAACACAATTCAACGAAACCATTTCAATTGATAACCTAAATAGTGGAATTTATTTCTGCACCATTAGCAATGCTAGCGGAAGCAAAACATTGAAGTTTGTGGTGAACGGAAAATAGGTTCTGATAAATTTTTCAAAAGCGCCCCACATGCGAAAGCAGGTGGGGCGCTTTTGTTATTGTTCTGCTGAGTTCACAGAACTATTCCTACGTTCACCTATTCGCACCTCGATAAACTCGGTGTGACATGTCCTGCTGAGTTCATCGAAGCATGTTGAGACTAATGCATTTTTCTATACCAACTTACTTCGCTTCACCAAAAATGGTAATAGTATCTGACTGAAGTCTGTGCTTACTTCTGCTTCAACCAAATCAATTTTATATTGCGCGCACTTTAGCTTAAGAGTGTGTTTGTATGCTTCTACTGCTTTTAAATAGTGCTCTTTAATTTGGTTTGGAAATAGCTTTATTTTTTCTCCTGTTTCACTGTCAATAAACAAATAGGGGCGATTGGTAAAGTCGAAACTTACTTCTGTTTTTTTATCTTCAACATGGAACAAAATTACCTCATGTTTATTATATTTTAAATGCTGCAATGCACTAAATAACTCGTCATCTTCTCCGGTGTTTTGAAGCATATCGCTAAAAATAATCACGAGAGAACGTTTATGAATCATCTCTGCTAATTGGTGTAAGTTGGCGGCAATATTGCTTTTGCGGTTAGGAGTGTTTTGAGCGAGCATTCCCTCTAATTTACTATACAACAGTTTTTGATGCGTTGAACTGCTTTTGCATGGTGAGTGAAACAATATTTCATCTGCAATTAAACTCACTCCCGATGCATCTCTTTGTTTTTTGAGCATTTTTATTAAAGATGCTGCTGCGTATGCACTAAACGTTATTTTGTTTAAACCATCTTCAGGATAAAACATGGAAGATGAACAATCAATGATGAGTTGACAGCGAAGATTCGTTTCTTCTTCATAACGTTTAATAAATAACTTATCAGTACGTGCATAAAGTTTCCAGTCAATATGCTTGGTACTTTCGCCTGTATTGTACAACCGATGTTCGGCAAACTCAACCGAAAATCCATGAAAAGGACTCTTGTGCAAACCGGTGATAAAACCTTCAACAACCTGTTTAGCTAAAAACTCTAAGTTTCCTGTTTGTAATAATTGCTCTTCTTTGATGTAATTGCTCATCCGCTATCAAATGTAGTGTTTTGGAAGGGTTTAGTCAACCAGAGTGAGCCAGTTAATATTCTTCTTTTTGGCTAATTTATACTCATTTAACATTAAAGTAAGTTTGAGGTAACCTCTATGTAACACTTTTGAGAGATATAAATGGTACTAAGATGGAACACTTTGAATTGATTAAAAAGGAAGATATTGAAAAGGGCTTGCATTTGCGTAAGCTAAAAATTGCAGCACTGGCTAAGGTTGTAATGAAAGTGTTGAAACTAAAAAAGGTAAATGAATTGTACGAAACATCTGCGTCTCTTAAAGGCGCAGCATTTGCCGAAAGCATTATTGATCATTTAGGTATTGAATATGATTTCGCTTCCCAAGATTTATTGAATATTCCCAAAGATGAGCCGTTTATTGTTGTTTCAAATCACCCATACGGAGGAATTGATGGGATGATTTTATTAGGATTGATAAGCAAAATTCGTCCTGAATTTAGAATAATGGCCAACTATTTGTTGCAACAAATACCGCCTATAAAAGAACAGCTTGTGGTTGTAAATCCTTTCGAAAAAACACCCAAACCCGGTATGAATGTTTCAGGCATTAAAAAGTGTTTACAATTATTGGATCAGGGTATTCCTGTTGGAATTTTTCCTGCGGGAGAAGTATCGGCATTAAAACTTAACAACTTTAAAATTTCCGATAAAATGTGGAATCCCGTTGTAGGGAAAATGATTATGAAGGCTGGAGTGAAAGTTGTTCCAGTGTATTTTTCGGGACACAACAGTGTTATGTTTAATTTACTAGGACTGGTTCATCCAATGTTGCGCACAGCAAAGCTACCTTCCGAATTGTTTAACAAAAATCAGGATAAAATTAAAGTGCGAATTGGAAAAGCTGTTAGCATTAAAACCGTTCAAGAGTTTTCGGATCCTAACGATTTGCTGAGGTTTTTAAGGGCTAAAACCTATGCTTTAGGTTCTGGTTTAGACGTAAAAAAATATTTCAATCTACAATCGGTGTTTCAACAATATCCTCAACCCATCGTTGAGCAAACTCCACAAGAGTTAATATTGGAAGATATCAAAAGAATTGACCCCAGAGATTTGTTGTTTACCCAAGGCGATTTTAAGGTGTTTATGAGCGGAGCGAAACGCATTCCAAATATCTTGCATGAGATTTCTCGTTTGCGCGAGATAACTTTTAGGGAAGTGGGAGAAGGCACCAATTATGAGTGTGATACTGATGAATATGATATTCACTATAAACATCTTTTTATATGGGACGATAAAGAACAAAAAATTGTAGGATCATATCGTATTGGTTTGGGTGATGTGTTATATAGGCGTTATAAAAAGAAGGGATTTTATTTGAATGAATTATTCAAAATCAGTAAAGACTTTACACCAATTCTTAAAAATTCATTAGAATTGGGACGTTCATTTATTGTTAAAGAATATCAACGGAAGCCCATCAGTTTAATGTTGTTGTGGAAGGGAGTGAATGAGTTCTTGAAAAAAGAGAATTATCGATACCAATACCTTATCGGACCGGTGAGTATTAGTAATACCTTTTCAAATTTATCTAAAGATTTAATGGTTGATTTTATCACCAAGCATCATTATGATTCAAAATTAGCTTTGTCTGTAAGTCCCCGAAAAAACTACAAGTATAAATACAAAGGTGAAGCCAAGGAGTTGCGTAATATGGATATTGATGATATTAAAGAGTTGGATAATTTAATAGGTGAAATAGAAGTTACGCAGCAAAAAATGCCCGTTTTGCTCAAAAAATATTTGAAACAAAATGCAAAGATTATAGCATTTAATATTGATCCTAAATTTAATAATTCGCTTGATGGATTTTTAGTGATGGATGTTCAGAAAGTACCTGATGATACGTTTGAAATGGTAATGAGGTAAGGGAGGTAAATCTAATAGTTGAGATTTGGTGTTCGCATTTTAATGCTCAATGAACCTTTTGGTTAGAATGGTAGTAACTTTTTAGTCGTTAGTATTTTTTAAACTCGGTCATTCTATAAGCGTTCAGTTTTCGACCAATAGTCAAAAAAAATCCCCGCACATAAAATGCGAGGATTTTTTAGTATGAATTTGCCTGGTTATTTCTTAATCAACTTCACTTGTTTGGTTCCTTCGCTGCTGCTAATCTCAATAAAGTAAATGCCTGCATTGAGTTTGCTCACATCGAGTGTGTAGCTCATGCCTCCTGCAATTCCGGTAAGCATTTCTTCGCTCACTGTTTGTCCAACAATATTTACCAATTTAACCGTTGCATTTCTTGATTGATTATTTGTAAAAGTAACAGTTAACTCATCATGCATCGGGTTAGGGAATACTTTAATGCCTTGCATAAATGATAGTTGCTCCAATCCTACTTTCGGGAAAACGGTAACGTCTAACGTTTTCGATTCGCCTTTACATCCATTTGCAGCTGTTTCTTGCACGGCAACTTTTCCGGTTCCCTGCGCTCCCCACGTAATTGCAACACTTGCCGTTCCCACACCACTTTTTACAGTTCCATTTGTAATGGTCCATTGGTAGGTAGAGCCTGTTGTTGCAGCAACGTTGTATGTAGCATCGGCATTGTTGCGCGCTGTATCGTTGGTAGCAATGGCACTGGTTAAAGGCTTCGGTTTAATGCTTAAATCTATTTGGTTTGATGGGTCGCTTGGGCAGCCACTAGAAATAACTCTTACCACGTATGAACCTGAATCCTGCGTAGCAAAGGTTTTAGCCGATTGGCCGCTTATCATTGATCCGTTTTTGTACCATTGGTTACCAGTTGCAGCACTTGATGTTAGTGTTGCAGTTCCTCCTTCACAAAATGCATTGCTCGATAAATTTGTGGTAACTACGGGCATGTCGGGTTTATTTCCAGATAAAATTGTTTTTACACTTGAAACTGCAGCACATGCATTACTGCCAATAAGGTACACATTGTAGTTTCCTCCAAGCGTTGCGTAATATGATGAAGCATTGGCTGCATTAATAAGTATATTATTGTTATACCATTGAAATCCAGAGCTAACGGAGTCGGTGCTTAACAATACACTATCACCCACACAAAAGCCATCTGAGGTGCTCTTAACGTTCGGTTTATTTGGAGATGGTAATACGGTTACATAATCCGTTTTGGTTAAACTATCAACTCCAACACCATTTACGGTTCTTAATTTTACAGAATAGGTTCCTGGAGTGTTGTATATGATAACTGGATTTTGAAGTGTTGATGATGTGGTTGATGCACCTGTAAATGTCCAGTTCCAGGATGCAGGATTATTATCTGTTGAGTCAAAAAATGTAACAGGTAAACCAGCACATACTGCAGTGTTTGTTAGCCCAAATTTAGTAACCGGTTTTAACTGATCTCCTGTAATGCTCACATTATCGATGTATAAGTTGTTACGGTGATTATTCTTCGCTTCAAATTTTATTCTGATATTACTCATTCCCGAATAGGCAGATAAATTGATCGTGTAGCAGCTGGTTGAGCACCAATGGGATGTTAGTGTTGGTGAGAATTCCGTGCCAACGATTGCTCTTGTTGGAACAATTCCTCCATTTATGTTGAGTAAAGTCCAAGTAGAACCACAATCGGTAGATACGTAAAATTTAAGCGAGTCAGGTCTTCCTCCATCAAAATCCAACGTGTAAGCGTGCTTAAGTGAGAGGTTAATATTTGTATATCCTTTGAAGTTTAATGGAGGCGTTATTAATGCATCTATTCTATTAATATTTCCATAATTATAAAAGGGCATGCAGTAAGCTTGGTTGCCCGGAGCGCTTCCTCCAACATTGGCCAATCTCCATGTTGAATCATTATTAGGATTCTGTATTGTCCAATTGCTTAAGGTTGATGAAGAGTTTTCAAATGTTTCGTTGAATGGAAGAGACAAACCACCAACTTTAATAAATTGAGCGCTGTAAAAAGAATCAATACCCAAAGCATTGCTTACTTTTAATGCAACAGGATATGTTCCTGCGTTTGCATAATTAACGGTTACAGCTGTTGCACTTGATGTTGATGGATTTCCACCTGGGAAATACCACGTGCGGCCAGTTGGATTTCCACCCGATTGATCTGTAAAGGTTACGTTTTGGCCTGAGCAAATATTTTGAACGTTAGCAGTAAAAGCAGCAGCTGGTTTTCCTACAATTCCACTAATAATAAGCGAGTAGTTTTGTGCAGCGTTTGCAGCTAATGTGCCTTTATGAGAAACAGTAATGGTGTAGGCTCCTGCTGTAGGCGCTGCAATAAAAATTTGTTCTACGTTGTCTCTGTTGTTGTCACCTTTTGTTGCAGGACTTGCTGGGCTTGCGGGATTAAGAATATAGGGTAAGAAAACAGTGTTGTCTGATGATCTTGTAATGCGAATATCCAAATCGTTTACCAACATGCGTGTGGTTGGATTCAAAGCTGGAGCAAGCGGAGTGGCGGCTCTATCCGTCCAGCAAATTGTAACTTTCAGTGGTGTTGTACCATCGCTTGAAATACCTTGGTTGTAAGTAGCATTGCTGGCAAGTGTACGTTCTTGAATTTGGTTGTAATTTGAATCAGTAATATGTTTAACAGCTTTAAAAGTGTTAACAACACCCCATCCAAAGCTATAATCAGGACCTTCGGCAGGGCCTGCTTCATCGGCTGTATGAATAATCAATCCTTTGAGCGATGCTGAGCGCATAAATTTACCTTTGAGGTTATTGTAATGTTGTTGAACCAATAATAACGAACCTGTTGTAACAGGTGTGGCCATTGAAGTTCCTTGGTAGGTGTCGTATGCATCGTTCGAATCGGAAACGGTTGAATAAACACCAACGCCTTTGGCTACTACATCCGGTTTTATGCGGCCGTCATCTGTGGGTCCCCAATCCGAAAAAGAACTCATGGTAACACCAGCAGCATTAACCCAACCGTTTGAAAGTTCGTTAATTGCACCAACCGTTAGTACATTTTTGGCACAAGCCGAAGGCAACATACAATCGTATGGTCCGTCAGGATCGCGGGGGGCAGTGCTGGATACCCATTGATCCGTGCTTCGGTTTAAAAATTCGTGAGTGGTAATATTTGCAGGAAGTTTATCATCCCTATCATTTCCCGCTGCCTGGCAAATAAGGTAGTTAGGAGCATTAAATGCAATTTCATCAAATTGAGCGGCACGGTTGTCGTAAAATCCAAAACTGTAATCTTTGGTGGCACTAACGGATACATCTCCATACCATTTATAGTTTACAAAATCACTTGTTTGCCATCCACAAACTTGGCCGTAGGAGTGGTTTGATAATATCATTCCAGCTGCAGCCGCTGCTGTCATTTCACTTGCATCATTATCCCAATAGTAAGCTTTTAAAGGTGCCTGGTACGACATTCCTTTGGCGTTAGCTGAAACCCCTGTTGCTACCATTGTGCCGGCTACGTGGGTTGCATGGTCGTCAAGTGTTGTTGTTCCATCAATTTGCGAAACACGTGATCCAAATTCCTGGTGGGTTGTAAGCACTCTTCCTCCATCCCAAATTCCCAATCGGTTGGTCATTCCGTTTCCTGTTAACGAAGTTCCTGCAATGCCGCCCGGCCATACTTTATTGGTTTGAACGGTTCTTGCACCACCCAAATTAAGTGTTTGGTAAAATATAGGCATACCTGTTGGCGATAGGTATTCAACAGTTTGAACACCACCATTTGGTTTTAGGATACGAGCCGGTTGGTTGGTTCGTTTTAAGTAATCTTGAAGAGGAGTTTGATTGGTTTCAAACAGGGATTGAAACTTGTTTTCAAGTTGTTTGAGGTTTGCCTGTTGAGCACTACTAGGTATGTTTTGCGCAAACGAAGTAAGAAATAGCAGGCTAAGCAGTGAGGTGAAAAAATGTTTCATATGTTATTTTGAAAGAGATTTAATGTATGTGTAAGGAGGGATTTTTCCCGAAAGCGTTGCATAGATAGTTGTTTTTTTTGCGCTGGCACCAACCCTAGCTATTAACCCAATGGTTATAGATGTTCCGGGATTATTGTTGGCGCACTTTATCTCGAGTATTGAATTGATAGTTATATCTTTATCATCAGTAAGTGTGCCGCGTTTTTGTGAAATGTACACAACTCTGTATGCCGATTTTTTGAGCTTTCCTTTTTTGAGCAAACGCGTATCAATGCCGTTTAGTTGAATCATATCTCCGGTTCGGTCAGTTACCGAAATATTGAGTTGGTTATTTACTATCTGTAATATTGGCTTATTCAAAAAAGTAAAAGGTGTAAAGGAGTTTTTGCCATTTTGTATTACGATGGTATCTGTAGGGCTTGTTTGTTCTTTGGAAATGGCATTTGTACAGCATATTACCATCAAGAATAACAATAATAAAAACGTACTTCTGTTTTTTAGGAGCATACTCAAATGTAGAAATTTTGCCATAAAACTACATCATTATTTTAAAAAACTACAGGTTAAGTGTATTTTGCATAACTAATTTTACAAAAATGATTAAGCATATTCCTAATACCATAACATCGCTTAATTTGGTTTGCGGTTGTTTGTCCATTATTGCAGCGCTCAATGGTGAACTTACCCTAGCATCAGTTTTTATTGGCACTGCAGCAGTTCTCGATTTTTTTGATGGGTTTGTTGCTCGTGCACTAAAAGCCTATTCCGAAATTGGAAAACAGTTAGATTCTCTGGCAGATGTGGTGAGTTTTGGGGTAGCTCCCGGAATGATTGTTTTCACATTATCCGGACAACAATTGTCAATGGAAAGTTTTTCCGTTGCCGCTATAATACCATTTTTAATTCCTGTGTTTTCAGCCATACGGTTGGCTAAATTTAATATTGATACCCGTCAATCCGATTCTTTTATCGGTGTTCCTACTCCCGCTAATGCTATGTTTATTGCTAGTATTCCATTTGTTATTCAGCACAATAGTTATGGTATGTCGCCAGTATTTGAACATCCATATTTTTTAATGATTTTCCCTTTCGTGTCGGCATACTTGTTAGTGGCCGAATTACCATTGCTTGCCCTTAAATTCAAGCATTTTGGTTGGAAGGGAAATGAGTTTCGTTTTATACTAATATTTTCATCTGTTCTCTCAATTATATTGTTTCAATATTTAGGAATAGCCATTGCAATATTGTTGTACGTGCTTATTTCGGTTATCCATAATCTTACCCGTAAAATTGAATAACTAGTTTGTTTAAGAAAGGTATCAGTGTCGGTTTGTTTTGTTAATCATAATAAGGTAACTCCATGCGGAAAATAGATTTTTTGTTTGTGTGTATATTTCTATTCTGTGCGCAGCTTCAGGCGCAGGATATTGATTATGCAAGACGTGTTGTGAAAGATTTATGTTCCCCCGAAATGGCTGGTAGAGGTTATGTAAAAAAAGGGATGCAAAAAGCGGCAGATTATATTCAGAGCGAATACAAAAAGCAAGGACTGCAAACATTTGGATTAACCTACTTTCAATCTTTTGGCTATCAAGCGGTGTCTTTTCCGCATCGAGTTGAGGTGAAGTTAGATGATAAAGATATGATTGCCGGAGAGGATTTTATCGTTTCCCCTGGTTGTCCAACGATTGTTGGTGTATTTAATGTGGTTGTTGTCGATTCGGCAACACTAGATAATCCCAATGATTTTAAAACATTTGAAACTACCTCATTTTACAAAACTTTTTTAATTGTAGATGAAATAAAGGGGAAGAACATACAGAACCAAAGTGCTGTCCAAAAAGTGCTCTCAAATGGCTATAAAGCAAAGGGGCTCATTTTTACCAATCAAGAAAAATTAACTTGGGGCGTGGCTTTAGAGTGGGAAAAATACCCAATACTCTACTTTAAAAAAGGCGCATTTGATGTGCGTCCCTACAGTATAAGACTGAACATCGAGTCGCAGGTTAATGATTATGAAGTAAACAATGTTATTGGGTATGTGAAAGGAACACAATATCCCGATTCGTTTGTGGTGATTACAGCACATTACGATCATCTGGGAATGTTGGGACATTACGCTCAATTTTCTGGCGCAAATGATAATTCAAGTGGTGTTGCCATGATGTTGGATTTGATGCGAGAAATAAAGAAAAAACCTTTGCCTTATTCAGTTGTATTTATTGCCTTTGCAGCCGAAGAGGCAGGGTTGTTAGGTTCTGTTTATTATACACAATTACCGTTGTTTCCGCTTTCACAAATCAGTTTGCTTATTAATTTGGATATGATGGGAACAGGAGATAAAGGAATGACAGTGGTAAATGCAACATTGTTTCCAAAAGAGTTTCAGGACATACAACTCCTTAATTTAAACAAAGATTATTTGCCAGTTATTCAATCTAGAGGAAAAGCGGCTAATAGCGATCACTATTATTTTGCTGAAAAAGGTGTAAAGGCTTTTTTTTTCTATTTAATGGGTGAATATAAATATTACCACGATATTTATGATACACCTGAAGCTTTAACTTTCAGCAAGTATAAAGAGGCGTTTTTGCTTATTCATGATTTTTTGCATGAATATTGCTCTTGTTACTGATAGCTTGTATCTGTTAATTTGTATCATATTACAGCTAACCGTCATGTTGCTGTTGTTTAATTCTATTATAAATCGTAAAATTACCTTGTTTTAAACCATTGTGCATGGCGCTTTTCAACTCACTTGTAACTTGGTATCTTAAAAAAAGGATACCCAATATTGAACATTTTATGTTACACCCACATGAGGTGCAATATGATTTGTTTGTGCATTTGATTGAAACAGCCAGAGATACAGAGTGGGGGAAGAAGTATGGGTACAAAAGTATTAAATCGTTGGCCGACTTTAAAGAGCGAGTTCCTATTGGTAATTATGAATCGCATACGCCCTATATCGAAAGAATGCTGCGGGGCGAGCAAAATATATTGTGGCCAAGCGAGATAAAATGGTTCGCAAAATCATCGGGAACCACTAGCTCAAAAAGTAAGTTTATCCCTGTGAGTAATGAGAGTTTGGAAGAATGTCATTTTCAGGGAGGCAAAGACGCTTTATTGTTTTATTACAATAACAAACCCGAGAGTAAAATATTTGATGGCAAAGGTCTGGTAATGGGAGGTAGTCATCAAATAAACAAAGGCAATGCCGATAGTTATTTTGGAGATTTATCTGCGGTGATGATGCAGAATATGCCTTTTTGGGCACAGTACTTTCGGACTCCCGATTTAAATATTGCCATTATGGATAATTGGGATGAAAAAATCGTGAAAATGGTTGCTGCAACCCAAAATGACGATGTAACAAATATTTCGGGTGTGCCCACCTGGACGTTGGTGCTTATCGAAAAATTATTCGAAGCAACTGGAAAAAATAACCTTACAGATATATGGCCAAATTTGGAATTGTATATTCACGGAGGGGTGAGTTTTGCTCCTTACAAGGATAGGTTTAGTAAATTGATTCGTTCGAGTAATATTTCGTATCTCGAAACCTACAATGCTTCTGAAGGCTTTTTAGGAATTCAAGATTCACTCTCCCAAAATGATTTGCTATTAATGCTAGATTACGGCATTTATTATGAATTTATGCCGATGAGTGAATACGGGAAAGAGCATCCCAAAACATATTCACTTGACGAAGTAAAAATAGATGAAATTTATGTGGTAATTATTTCAACCAATTCTGGTTTATGGCGATACATCATTGGAGATACTATAAAATTTACAGAGTTGCATCCTTTCCGTTTTAAAATAACTGGTCGTACTAAACATTTTATTAATGCATTTGGTGAGGAGTTGATGATTGAAAATGCCGATTTTGCTATATCAAGTGCATGTAAAAAATTAAATGTGAGCATTACTGATTATACGGCCGCTCCTGTTCACTTTGATGAGCATCAAATAGGAACGCATGAATGGTTAATCGAATTTGAAAATGAACCTAACTCTCTTGAAGATTTTGCTGATGAGTTGGATGTTTTTTTGAAAAGTGTAAATTCAGATTACGAAGCTAAGCGATTTAAAAATATGGCGATGGTAAAACCTATAGTTAAGATCATGCCTAAAGGAACCTTTCAGGCATGGTTAAAAAAGTCTGGCAAACTTGGAGGGCAACACAAAGTTCCGCGCCTCTCCAATACACGACAATATATTGACGACATTATAAAAATCTCTCTTTATCAAAATTTATAGAAATGATATGAAGAATTATTTATTAATATTGAGTATGTTTTTTTCAATTACTGTTTTGGTCCAAAGGGTTGAAACAGATTATGGCGACATCTACTATGAATTTTTTCAATTTAAAGAAGCCGCGAGGTATTATGAAGAAGCATTAGCCGATCCGCGTTTAACTAAAAAGCAATACCTCTATGTACAATTGTCACAATGCTATAAGTATCTTTTTCAATATGTGAAAGCAGAGGAATACTTTGAAAAATTAATGACCAGTGGTGAAAATGTTGATCCTGAGTTGTATTTGGATTATGGCAATATTTTAAAGCTAAACGGAAAGTATAAAGAGGCAAAAGCGCAATATAGAAAGTATCAATCCATTACAGGAACAAATTTTGCTGATCCCGCCATACGTTATATCAATTGGGCCATTCGCACCCAGGATACCCTCAAAAATTACGCAGTAGCACTTACCGACTTAAACATTAGTGGCCAGTCGCTTGGTTATTGCTTTTATGGTGATGGGCTTATTTATGCTCATGCTCGAAATAAAAAGCCTATCGGAAAAGATATGGCACCGTTATTTGATTTGGATTACGCAAGAAGAATGAATAATATGGAATTTCAAGCAGAACTAAATCTTCTTTCTGACATTCAGTTTGATTTAAATGAAGGTTCTCCATGTATTTCTGCCGATAGGCAAACGTTATATTTCTCTGCAAATTCCACTAACTTTAAAAGGCGTAAAAAGAAAACGGTTGGAACCATTGAAGTGAGTGAGGAAGGCGTGTCTAATTTAAAAATATATGCAGCACAAGCTGTTGATGGACTATTTCAAAATCCTGTTGAGTTATCATTTAATAACAAAGAGTTTAGCTGTATACATCCATTTATTTTAGCTGATGGCGCAACAATACTTTTTAGCTCCAATATGCCAGGAGGTTTTGGTGGTTTTGATTTGTATAAGTCAATTTTACAAGTAAATGGTAAGTGGGGTGAGCCAATTAACCTTGGCAAAAACGTGAATACCGAAGAAAATGAGTTGTTTCCTTGGGTAAGTGAAAATATGCTTTACTTTTCATCCAAAGGGTTTAATAATTATGGAGGATATGACATTTACGTTGCCAAGTTAACAAGAAGTTTAATGCCTGTTGATGTAAAAAATTTCGGAAAACCGATCAACTCGTTTCGCGATGACGTAGCTTTTATTACAAATGATGGAGGACGAACAGGTTATTTTTCAACCAATAGAAACAATGATGATGGAAACGATTATGTTTATTATTTTAGAGAAACAGGGCTAACCCAACTTAAAGATGACGAGTTTAAAGCCGATACTATTCTGGATACAATCTTTGCTAATGTAACTCCATCCGAAATTCTTGATACCAAAATAACAACCCCGGTTGCAGTTGATGCAACGCTTAAAGCACCACCAGTTGTGCAAAAACAAGTTCCAATAAACGCCATTGTTCCTCCACCAATTATACCAAATACTGAAATAACGGTCAACCCATCATTGAAGAAGAAAAATCCAAATACGAAGAAGAGAATTCAACCTATTGCCATTGCTGATGCGAAACCTAAAAGAGGGGCAGTTCCATCAAACGGTATTGCCCCGCTGCCCAACTCTGTATCAATTGAAAATAAAGAGTCAAATAAAAATAGCATAGATGATAAAATGGGAGTGCAACCTGCTGCAGATGAAAAAAGGTTACGGAACGACCAACCTTTGGCTAAAACAAAATCGAAAAAAAGTAAACTTAGCGCTAATATTGATAGGATAAATTCGATTGCAAAAAATAATGTATCAAATTCCACAATTCTGAATACGATTTTTACACCTGTGTCATTTGCTTTTAATGTATCAACCATAACTGTCCCACAAATGGATGCTGCCGATTCATTGGTTAGAATCATGAAAACTTATTCAGATGTAAAGGTACTTGTTGCTGCTTATGCCGATAGCAGAGGAAGCTTTGAGTATAATATGAGTCTCTCTGAAAAGAGAGCGGCTTCCGTAAAAAAGTATCTTGTAAAAAACGGGATTCCTACTAACAGAATTATAACCAAAGGACTTGGTGAAATGAATTTGTTAAACCAATGTGTTGACGGTGTTATTTGTTCAGAAGAGCAACATGCAGTGAACAGAAGGGTAGAAATGAAATTGGTGAAATAGCGAATAAAACCTCAAGCATTTCTCTAATAATCTAATCAGTTATTCCATCAACATCGGACTAATGTTTCGTGCTATTTGAAAATTATAATTGGTATTATTTATTACGTTCAATTACAAATCGCACCAGTTTCTTAAGGTTTTGAGCAGCATCCTTATCCGAAATAGAATCAATAATGCTGAGGGCTTCCGTTTGATATTGGAGCATGACTTTTCGGGTGTATGCAATTCCATCATGTTCGTTAACATAGTCAATAACGTATTTAATTCTTTTTTTGTCAGTATTGTGTTTTTTAATTGAATTGATAATGTAGTTCCGCGTGCTTTTATCTGAATTGTTAATGGTATAGATAATTGGAAGTGTCAGTTTTTTTTCTTTCAAATCAATTCCCGTTGGCTTTCCAATATCATCATCTCCGTAATCTAATAAGTCATCCTTTATTTGAAAGGCGATACCAATTTTTTCTCCAAACAAATGCATCTTCTTAACATCTTCCTCTGATGCTCCTGCACTGGCAGCGCCAATAGCACAACAACTGGCAATTAAGGATGCAGTTTTTTTGCGGATAATATCAAAGTATACATCCTCACTTAGGTTTAGGTTACGCGTTTTTTCAATTTGTAATAACTCACCTTCACTCATTGCTTCAACTGCGGTGCTCACAATTTCGAGTAAATGATAATCTTTATTCTTAACAGAAAGCAAGAGTCCTTTACTCAGCAAATAGTCTCCTACCAATACAGCAATTTTATTTTTCCATAACGCATTGATGCTAAAAAAGCCTCTTCGTTCATCACTATCATCAACCACATCATCATGCACCAAGGTTGCTGTGTGAAGCAATTCAACCAATGAAGCGGCTCTGTATGTTGATTCGTTAATGCCAGAGAATAAGTTAGCGGACATAAACACAAACATTGGACGGATTTGCTTGCCTTTTCGTTTCACGATATAGGTCATAATCGTATCCAACAAAGCAACATTGCTTTTCATAGCTTCCCGAAACTTAATTTCAAATAAATCAAGTTCGGTAGCAATTGGCTCTTTAATATGGTCGATGCTACTCACAGTATTACAATGCAAAGAAAGGAAATTTGACAAATAACGTGCATAGTATTTCGAGTCTTTAAACTACCTGAAGATAGCAAGAAATGTTTTGAAAGGGAATAATTTGGTTAATTGGTAACGTACTCAAAGTTTCAGTTCTAATGAGAGTGTAAGATGGTTATGTTGTGTTACCTCGTTAAGGTAGAATTATAACTACGTGTATTTGTTGATATATTAAATATAATTGTAATACGATTAAATTAAGTCAAAATGAAAAGAAAATACCTTTACTTTACTCTGCTTCTTGCCATTGTTTTGAATACACGGCAACTTGTTGCACAAATTTCGTTAACAGCAACAGGAGGAACGACTAGCCTGTCCTATACAACTCTTAAGGATGCATTTGATGCTATTAACGCTGGAACTCATACGGGAATTATAGGAATATCTGTTACAGCTTCAACTACTGAAAGTGCTTCTGCAGTGCTTAATGCCAGTGGATCTGGAGCAGCAAGTTACACACGTATTGATATTCAGCCAACAGCAGGTTCACCGGTTTCGATTAGTGGAAGTATTGCCGGTCCTTTAATTGATTTGAATGGGGCTGATAATGTTTTTATTAATGGATTAAATTCGGGAGGTAATGCATTAACATTGAATAATGTCAGTACTTCTAACATTTCAAATGCATGTACCATTCGGTATATAAATGATGCTGTTGGTGATACGGTTACCAACTGTAGTATTTTAGGTTCGACTACAAGTTCAACTCTTGGGACAATTATCTTCTCAACGGGAACCACAACAGGAAATGATAATAACGTTATTAGTAATTGTTTGATTGATGCATCTGGTTCCAACTCGCCAACAAATGCTATATTCTCAAGTGGAACAGCAACAGCAGGAATAGAGAATTCTAATGTAACCATTACCAACAACCAAATTGCCAATTATTTTAATGCAGGGTTAAGTACAAGTGGAATCACGTTGAGTGCAGGATCCATTAATTGGACTATTAGTAATAATAAGCTGTATCAATCTGCCAGCAGAACATATACAACAGGTACTACACACAGAGGAATTAGTGCTGCAACGGGTTACGGACACAACATTTCCGGTAATACTATTGGTTATAATAGCTCATCGGCAACAGGTATGACTGTTATGACGGCAGCGGTTGCTATTACCTATGTTGCCATAAATGTTACCGTTTCCAATACACAAACCACTTCGATTCAGAATAACAGAATAAATGCATTTAATTTTACAACTACTGCTACAACCAGTGTTACTGCAGGAGTATTTTGTGGAGTGAATATAGCTGCAGGTGCTGCCAATGTTAACGTAATTGGTAATACATTTGGCGCAACTTCGGGAACAGATTCGATTGTGGTTACTGCAGGCTCAATAGGATTATTAGTTGGTATTAATTCATCTTCTACAGGAATAGTAGCAATTCAAAACAATACCTTTGGAGCCTTTACAAATGCAAACGCTTTACTAGGTGCTTATATGAGTAGCATCACAACACCTGGTGCTCATAGCTCTTTAACGATTACAGGCAATACCATTGGTAACAGCACTGCTAATAATATGAGAGCAGGAACTTTAGGAACCACCACTGGTGTTACCCAAATGAGTGGAGTGAATGCATCGGGGATTAGTACAGGAACCACCACCATAAACAATAATACCATACAAAATCTTTCATCATTAGGATCAGGAGGTGGCTGGGCAAGGGGTATACAAACTGCGGCAAGTACTGTAGGTACATCCACATATATTATAAAGTTTAATACCATTACCAATATTACAAGCAACGGAGTGCTCATTACAATTGCAAGTGGTGTAGCAGCATTAAATGGTATTCATATTGGAGTAGGAGTTAATGACACCATTTCAAATAACACAATTAATAATCTATTTCTTATTAATACAGCTTCAACAAATATTTGTGCGTTGGGTATAGGTATCGCTAGTGCTAAGAATGCTCAAATTTTTAACAATACTATCAACAATATTCAAAACGCAGGAACATCTGTTTCAGCAACCCTTCCTGCTGTGGCAGCTGGTATAGCCATCCGTGCAGGAACTACCTCGATAAAGATATACAACAATATGATTTCACTGGGTACTGGCCAAACAACCAATACCGCATTTATCGGAATTTGGGCGCAGCATGGTTCAACTCCCGACCCGATTGATTCAGTATTATTTAATACCATTAATATAACAGGAACACTTTCGGGAACCCCAACATTGGAACAACCCAGCTTTGGCTATTACAGAGGAGATTTCTCAGTAACTGCAAGAACCGCAGCGACCGTATTGTACAATAATATTTTTACCAATGATAGAAGCGGAACTACAGGAAAACATTATGCGATAGCCAATAACTATGGTGCGACTACGCCAACTGCAACTGGCTGGGGTGCAAATGCCTCAAACTATAATGTGCTAAATGCAGCCGCAGCGAATGTAGGCTGGTGGACTACCGATAGAACTATTGCAGCTTGGCGCGCAACTTCTTTAAGCGACAATAATAGCCCTTCTGGAGTTACGGTTAATTATGTAAACAGCGCAAGCGATTTACATTTGAATATGGGTACAGCCGTTACGCTTATCGAATCGGGAGCCACACCTATTGGCACGATAACAACTGATATTGATGGACAAGTTCGCCCAGGTCCTGCTGGCTCTGTAAATGGAGGAGGTTCACTTCCGGATATAGGTGCCGATGAAGCAGATATGGTTCCGATTGGAATGGTGTTGGATTCAAGCAATACAGATCAAGTAACAGGAAATGTTCCCCTAGGAGCAAGAAACCAAGCTGTTATTCGCATCCGAATGCACACAAGTAATTCGGCTCTTCCAATAGTACTTCAATCGTTAAAACTAAGCTTATCAACTACCAGCGTATCTGATATTGATACAGTGAGGGTGTTTTTCACTGGAAGCAATCCCACCTTATCTACTTCAGTTCAATACGGTACTTTTTTGGTTTCGCCTAGTTCAACTTTCAATGTTACAGGCTCCCAGACTTTGTCGGCTGGCGTTAACTATTTTTGGCTAACATACAATGTTCGATCTACAGCGTTAGTAAATAATACCATTGATGCAATTTTAGATAGTGTTCGTTTATCTGGGGTTAATTATGCTCCTATCAATGGGGATCCCTTGGGAAATCGTATCATCAAAGCACCTTTATCAGGTGATTATAATGTGGGTATAGGTAATCCTTATCCTACCCTTACTTCCATCGTTAGTGACTTGAATAATTTGGGTGTTTCAGCTCCAGTACGTTTTATCTTAACAGATCCTTCTTATACAGCAGCATCTGGTGAAATATTTCCAATTACCTTTAATGCTCATAATAATTCAAGTGCAACGAATACAGTTACCATTTTACCTGCTGCCTCCAACACAACAAGTATTAACGGTTCAAATGCAACAGCTATTTTTGATTTTAATGGAGTTGCCAACATAACCGTTTCGGGTATGCAAAATGGAAATGGCGGTGTTAAAAACTTAACCATTGAAAACACAAATACTGCAGGAGTTGCAGTGCGCTTTATTAATGATGCGAATAATATCAGGTTAAGCAATGACTCTATCAAAGGTGTAAACACAGCTGCTGCAGGTGGCGTAATATTTTTTGGAACGGGAATCGTAAATGGGAATGATAATATTGTAATTGATAGCTGCAATATTGGAGATGGATTAACAGGTACTCCTGCAAGCGCTTTTTATGCATTAGGATCAACTACTAACACTAATATTAATAATAGTAATGTTACCATTTCAAATTGCAATATCTACAACTTTTTTAATGCAACTACTGAATCTAACGCGTTCAAAATTTCGGGAGGGAACACAGATTGGATTATGAGCGGAAATAGTATTTACCAAACTGCAACGCGCACGGCTACTGCAGCCATTCAACATTATGTTTGGAACTGTAACAATACATCAGCAAATAATCATAAAATTCTCAACAACTATATTGGAGGTTCTGCTCCTCTTTGCGGAGGGACAGCATGGACAGCTACCAGCACCGTTGGATATCGCATAACAGGGGCGTATTTAAATGTTGGTGCAATTACACCATCATCGTTTAGCGGTAATACGTTTGCCAATATAAACCTAACAAGTGCAACTACTGCATACGGTGCGATACCGGGGGTATTTGGCGCTACTTGGTTGGTGGGAGGACTAACCAATGTAACCAACAATACATTCGGCAGCATGTCTTCTTTAAACTCTATTGTAATTAATAGTGGTATTTCAAACAATATGGTTGTTATGATAGGAGCGACTGGAACCACAGCCGGAACCATTAATATTAAAAACAATAATATGGGAGGTATTACAGTTGCCGGAAGTTCAGCAAGTGTGAGTTCCAATTTATTCGGAATTAACATAACCACTTCGGGCAATACTGTAACTTATAATATAGATAGTAATACAATTGGAAATGGTTTGGCAGACAATATGATTACGTCCTCTGCTTCAACATCAACAACTGGTCAGCAGATCAATGGCGTTTTCTCCAGTGCTGCCAGTAACCTTAACGTTCGTTACAACAACATTCAGAATTTCCGAAATAATGCAGTTGGAACCTCAGTTACCCCTGCGAATTGGGTTCATGCAATTGATTTAGGAGGAAATGGTATTGATTCTATTATAGGAAATACCATATCCAATCACACCATTAATAGCGCTTTTCAAACAAATAATTCAGGAAGTGCAGCTTTGATTGGTATTCGCGCAGTATCGGCTACTGCAGGAAACTACATTTCTGGAAATAATATCTATGGTTTAACTCAAACCAATACAACAGCGGCTTCAGTATCGGTAATCGGTATCATCACAAATAGTATGTTGGCAACTTCTCTTGTACAAAAAAACTATGTACATGGATTGAATATACTTTGTTCAGGAACAGCAGCTTCGGTTTTTGGTATCAACCACCAAGGAGGGAATGCGCGTTATGTAAACAATGTTGTTCAATTGGGAGTGGATTCTGCAGGTATATCAGTTTCCACAACGCCATTAATGTGCGGTTTGTATAAATTTGCTGGAACATTTACCGCTTTGCATAATTCGATATATGTTGGAGGTACCAATATAGGTGTAGGCCTAGCTAATACCTTTGCATTCCAAATTACCACAGCAGGTGTTGACTCCCTGATAAATAATATTTTTGTGAATGAACGTTCTAACGCAACAACTGGTGGGACACATTATACAATTGCTGTTCCAACAACCTTAAATCTTGCAAGTAACCGAAATGTTTATTGGTATAATGGAACAGGTGGGGCATTGGGTTTATTTAACACCACTACTGCTAATGCATTCAATAACTGGACAGGATTATGCGGAGTAGATAATAACAGTGGTTTTGGAAACCCGCAATTCATAAACCCAACGGGTAGCAATACATCGTTGGATATGCATATCAATGCTACATTACCGTCACCTGTAGAAGGGAATGGAATTTTATTAAGTTCTGTAGTTGATGATATGGATGGTCAAACAAGATCAGGATTAACACCAATAGATATCGGAGCCGATGCTGGGAATTTTATTACATCAGATGTCTTTGCTCCTCAAATATTGTTTACCCCTTTAACGAATTATGGTGCAACAACCGATCGTACGTTTTCGGTTACAATGATTGATAGATCAAATGTGTCTGCTTCAGCATTTCCACCAACGGTTTATTATAAAAAGTTTGCTGCATCACCTACATACGTGAATGCTCAAGGAACAAGAGTTTCGGGAACAGTAGGAAATGGAGTATGGAACTTCACCCTATCAGCAGGAGCAGTAGGCGGTTTTGCATTAAATGATAGTATTTATTATTATGTAGTAGCTCAAGATTCATCGAGTAACAATAATCTTGGATCGTTGCCGGGAGGTGTGATAGCAAGCAATACGGGCTCAATTGCCACAGACCCTCCAACAGTTTATAGCTTTAGAATTGTGCCAGCATTAGGTGGTTTAATTACAGTGGGTACTGGTGGTACGTATTCAAATTTAACGGGAACAGGTGGAGCATTTGATGCCATTAACAATTCATCAATAACAGGAAATACTACACTAAGTATTATTAGCAATATAGAAGAGCCCGGAACGATCTTTTTAAATCAACTCAATGAAACGGGCACCGGTAACTATGTGTTAACCATTGCACCTGATGGAACTACAGAAAGAGTGCTTAGCGGAAGTGTTGCGACAACTAATGGTATCATTACTTTAAATGGAGCCGATAGAGTAAAGATCGATGGCCGTTTTAATGGAGCTGGTCGCTATTTACGTTTGCGCAATCGTAATGCTGCTGGATCAACTATCCGATTGCTTAATGATGCAAGACGCGATAGTATTTTATATACATTTATAGAAGGAACAACAACCTCAGTTGGTGCGGTTTATTTTAGTGCACCTTTAACTGGTGGTTTTGGAAACGATTCAAATGTTGTAATGTATAATATTATTCGCGATACCTTGAATAATCCTGCTACAGGAGCCATTCCAAATACAGGACTTTATTCGGATGGTTCCTTTAACTCTGAGAATATAGTTGCTTTCAATGAGTTTGTAAATTATACATTTCAAGGAATCAATATCACTGCAGCTAATAACGATAATTGGACTATATCCAATAATTCCTTTTACCAACAAGCTGCAGGGGCTAACAAAGCAGGAACATTAACATCGGGTCCAACTCAAGCAATTTTTATTAACTCCATTACAAGTGGAGGTTACACCATAAGCAACAATAATATTGGAGGATCGGCTGCCGATAGAAGTGGGGCAGCATACGCACCAGCATTCTCAACCTTAGGTGTAACTGCAAGAGCCATTGATCTCAATGTGAATTCAACTGTGGCAACAAATGTTACGAATAACAATATTTCAAATTGGAATACAGTTGTAGGAGCAAATGCTTCAGGCTCCGTATTTATTGGAATTGGAGTAAGCGCTGGTTTGGTAAATATTACAGGGAATACAATTGGTGGCGGAGCAGCGGCTTATGATACTATTCAGCAAAATAGCTATTCTGTAACCAATACAGGAGCAATCGTTTTAGTAGGTGGAAATGTTACGGTTTCGAATAATACCATCGGAAATATTACAGATTTAGGAGCAACACTAAGCAGTAGTAATAGAACTATAGGTATTACAGCTATTGGGTCATTGGCGGGCTCAAACTTTAATATTATTAATAATACCATACGTGATATAAAAAGCTTGAATCAACCTGCGGCAGCAACTGCCACAACCTATAATGCTATGAGTCCGGCAGGTATTGTTGTTACGGCTCTTGCAACGGTTCCAGTAAATATTGAAGGTAATAATATTTATAACCTAATGAATACATTTACTGGAGGTGCAAATACTGCTGCAGGCTTGAATATTCGTGGAGGTACATGTACAGTGCACCGCAATCGTATTTATAATATTAATGGTGTGGGAACAGGAACGGGAACTAGCTCAAACTATGTTTATGGAATAATGACCACTACTATAGGACATACGTTTAGAAACAATCAGGTGAGTTTAGCTACCACTTCTCCTAATGAGGCTCAATTGTTTGGGATAATGGATGCATCAGCATCAGTAGGGGCCAATAATTACTATAACAATACTGTTGTGTTAAGCGGTGCAGCCAACGGAGCCAACAATACGTATGCTTTCGTTATGGGTACAGTATCAACAAAGAACATATTGAATAATATTTTCTATAATGGAAGAAACGGAGGGACAGGAAATCATTTTGCAATGGGAGCTCAAGGAGTCGGTGGAATTTCGCCATCAACAAGTAATTACAATTTATTGATAACAACCAACGGAAATGCTGTGGCCGAAATGCCTGCAGCTAACCCTCTGAATATTGCAGCACTTAATTCTTTGTATCCTTCAGGTACCAATGGAAATTGGATTGATGTTACCTCATCAGTACCTGTAGCTTCTCTATTTACCAATAAATCAATTGGAGATTTAAGTATTGTTACAACAAATAATACTGCATGGTACGCAAACGGGAAAGGGCTTCCAATTACAAGTGTTACAAATGACTTTAACGGAACAGCTCGTTCAGTTTCTATCCCAACGGGGTCAGTCGATTTAGGATCTGTTGAATTTAATACATCAATAATTCCTCCATCAGCCATTGAGAGTGTTTCTCCGAGTTTAAACGGAACAACAACCTATACCTTTGCTAATCGCGCAATTGCATCGGTAACATGGGGTGCATCTGGAACGGTTCCCAGTTCATTAGATGTGAAGTATTATACAGGAGTTAATGCTCCGAGTTTATTGCCATCTAGAACGCAATACAACTCTTATTATACCGTTGCCCCAACAGGTGGTTCCGGATATACATATACTGTTGCCTTTGCATATGATACGGCAATGTTCGGAAGTGTTAGTTCTGCTTCGGCTTCCCGTTTGGCTCGGTATGTTTCATCATGGAATTTAATAAGCGGAAGTTCAGCTAATGCTGGTTTATTGTCTTCTACTACAGCGCTTGCAGCTAGTACTTTACCTGCTACTTTTACAGGAACAGATCAGGTGAATCCGCTTCCGGTAAACCTGATTAGTATTGATGCAACAAAAGAGGGGAATAGTGCTGTTTTAAAATGGACAACCGCATCGGAACTGAACAATAAAGGATTTGAAATAGAGCGTTCCGTTGATGGAGATAAATTTGAGTGGATAGGATTTATAAATGGATCAGGAAATAGTAATAAAGCAATAGACTATCGTTATATGGACGAAAATATCTTTATGTACACAAGAAGTAATACTCTTTATTATCGACTACATCAAGTGGATAGAGATGGAAATGCCACCTATTCAGATATTGTTAGTGTAACTGCAGAAAAGGATGATAACCATCAGTCTGTTTATCCGAATCCTTTTAATGACAATTATACTGTTTCCTTTAATACATCAGTTATGGAACCAATTATAATAAGTATGTTGGATATTCATGGACGTGTACACTATACGCAAAAGATAAATTCAGTTAAAGGCTTCAATGAAATTCATATTGCAGATGTTGAATACTTGAATTCAGGATTGTACTTCATTAAAATAAGTATGTCTGACTCAGTGAAGGTGATAAAAGTAAGTAAGCATTAATTCTTTGCGATTACCTACGCTCAAAATCCCGAATGATTCATTCGGGATTTTTTTGTAAAAAATAAATGTGTTGCTTATGCTTGTGTGGTGCTGAAACGCATTCTGAGAATTGCTCCATATAGTTAGTTATTAGCTGTTCACTATTACCTATGAGTAGAATTCGGTATTACAATGAAATGTGAACGGAGGTTCCAGTTTCGAGTGAGCTTTCTATGTTAATGGTTGCACCAATCATTTCGGCTAATTCAAATATGATAATATAGCCTAATCCCGTACCATCAGCACTATCGTCAAACATGTTGGTTTTTGTTTTGTTGCGAATACTTTCTATGCGCGTTAAATTATGGTTACTTATACCTTGTCCATTATCTACTATCGATAATATGTACTTGTTGTTTTCTGAGCTTGATTTGATTATAATGTTACTGCTGTGAGTATACTTAACTGCATTTGAAATAATGTTTTGAACAATGATGGTTAAAATAGTTTTATCAGCTTGGATGATGTCATCCATTACAACATTATTGATAAGTGTATTTTTACGGGATACTGCAATTTCTTGCAACAAGTCGCAGGTGTCCTCTACTATAGAGTAGGGCGATATTTTTGTTGGGTGTACTTTGATTAAGTTATTTTGATACCGAACCCAGTTTAAAATATTCTGTGCATTTTCATGCAATCGTTGTGATGTATGGTGTATTTCTCGTATTACTTCTTTTTCCTGAGTATTCATGCTTTCATTAGATGATTTGTAGTTGCGTGAAACGATGGAAATAAATTTTATGGGAGTAACAATATCGTGTGAAATAATGGAGATGAGCTTGTTTTTAACATTTACCGATTGAAGCAATTCGTGCTCTGATTCACGTAAATTATGGTTACTTTTTTCAAGTTCATGTGTACGCTCGCTAACACGATTTTCGAGAAGCATATTCTGAGTACGCAATCTTCGATTATAAATCAATATAATACCTAAAATGGCTCCTAGTGTGATAGTAATCACCAATAAAATAAACCAAATAGACTCATAAAACTTAGGTTTTTTGATAAGTACAACATACACATAATCGAAATCGCTTTCACCAAATCCAATTCTTTTTCGAATAGTCAATATGTGCCTACCCGAAGGCAAGTTGAGCAATTCTATTCTATTGTTTTCATTTGCAATTGGGACCCAATCGTTATTATAATCATTTATTTTATAGTCGATTCGGATATTGTTAGGATTACCCCAATAAGCAGCTGCTATAGTAACGGTAAGGTGTTCGCTATTGGCTTTCATCAATACACTATCAGTTCTTGCTACCTCTTTTCCGTCTATAATTATTTGGTCGATAAAAATAGTTGAATCGGGAAAGTTATTGGGAATATTCGCAGGATTGAATCGAACAAATCCTCCCATATTGGAGTATGATACACTGCCATTCGTAAGTTTAATGCAACTTTCAGTTATTCCTCCATTAAACTCTACATTTTTGAGACCTTCATTCTCATTTAAGTATTGATAATGCAAATCATTCACTTTGCCATAAATATATTTTTCAATTCCTGTTTTGGAAGTATAAAACAATCCATTGTTAGTACTGATAAAAGCGCGGTTGGAATTGTCAAATAAAATATTGTGTGATTTGGCAAGATGTTTTTGTTTGTCGAGCGGGAAATGAACAATTGTATCATTTCCTAATATGGCAAAAATACCACTTCCATAGCTACATCCTAAAACATAATTATCACAAGGTTTTAGGTATCGAACAAAAGGGATAGTCGAAATTTTTTTTGGTGTGATAGATAATTGGTTATTGAGCTGAAAAGTATATACCCCATTGGAAGCGCCATAATAATACTTGTTTTTAAACCAGGTAAAATATTGTGGTGCGAAAGCTTCAGCAACATAAATATTGGGGTGAAATGTGTAGTGCGCAATTACCTTATAGTTGTGTAATGCAAATATTGATTTGTCAGACGATACAAGAATGGTATCTAAATGCTCAAAAATAGTTCTATATCGAGTGCTCTTATCTATTAGAATAACATTATTAATTCCATTTTTTTGAGTAAATAGGGTGTCTCCCTTTGCAAACCAAACTTTGCCAAACTTATCAATGTAAAGTATACTTTCAGAGGTAGCTATAGAATAAGCACTTCTGTTTATTTTATAATCGCCAATGGCATGTCCATGTCCATCCAAAATTGTAGAGTCGGAGAGTGCAATTTGTACGTAGGATCCTGAATTTTGCCCCTCACAATTATGTGTAGAAAAAAAGTTGGTTTTAAGAATGTAAAAACCATTGGTTCGGGTTGCAATGGCAATAATGTTTTTGTGTTGATTATAGATTATTTGATTGATTTGTGCTGATTTTACAGGCAAATCAGCGATTAACTCTTTACTATATAGTTTGGTGAAATCGTTCTCAGCGTGAAGTGTGTACAACTGGTTTCTGAATGTAAAAAGAGGGTTGGAATATCCGCTTTTCCAGTAGATGGTTGAAGTATCCTTAATAAACTCTTTGGGTAATATACATTTAGTAAATGTTCGCTTACTTGGCATAAAAGCGTAAATATTGTTTCCAAATGATTTAACGTAAACGATATTGTTTATCGAAAAAAGGGTCGCCATTTTTTCTTCAGGTGAAACAAAGCTATCTAGTTTGTTTACACCTCTCATGAGGTATAAATATTTTCTGCCTAAAACATAGTATTCTTCATTATTTATGGCAATAATACTGGTTGGAAATTCCTTGATATCCTTGCTTCTAAAATAGGAGTTATCTAAAAGTTTAAAATCAGTTAGGGTTTTTACTGAGGGTATCCCTCTGGCAAATAAATGAAATTTAGGGAGCTTCGGTTGTTTAATTGCTACAATTCCAGTTTTGTAAATCCTCCAAAGTTGACCACTCGATGTGGAGGTAATTATTTGTTTATTTGGAGTTTGATGTATCCAACGAAATCGGTCGTTATCTATCTGGGGAATGGATGCTGATTCAAATGTTTTAAACTTATGACCATCAAACCTAACCAATCCTGATTCTGTAGTAAGCCACAAAAAATTGTATTGGTCAAACCACAAATCAATAACGCTGTTTTGCGGCAGTCCATTTTGCTGGTTGTAGTGAAATGTGGCAAAGTGCTGGGCAATCAGTGTTGTGTGCACCCACAGTGCAATAATAATTAAGATAGTTTTTTTTATGAAGTAAGCCATTAACTGCTTTTAAACTTGTAAAGTTCGCTAATATTTTGCAAATCAATTATATTAGAAACACTAAGTTTTTCGAATATACGTGCCTTGTAGGTTGCAACAGTTGTGGCCTTTATATCAAGTTGCTGTGATATTTCCTTTACTGTTTCGCCCTTGAGTAATCTGTTTAAAACACTAAGTTCCCTGTCTGATAGAGATAATAGGGGATTGGCATGTGTATTGGTTGATTGATTCATTAATTCTTGTAAATGTGTGCTCACATAAGGCCTGCCTTGAAAAAAAAGGTCGAGGGCTTTTATCACTTCTTGCTCATCACTTTGTTTGCTTAAAAAGCTTTGTGCTCCCATTTGAAGCATCCTGTTTCCAAAAACATCCTCAGCGCTCATGGTGTAAATAAGGATTGGAATATTGGGGTAAAGCGTTCGAAGTTGAGGCAGAATTTCAATCACATTCGCATCTTGCAATTGCATATCCAAAATCATGTGGGTAATGGGATATTCTTTTAATGCCTCAAGTATTTGCGCTGTGCTATCCGCTTCAATGATTGTTTCTCTTTTAAAATAATTATCCATTAAAACTTTCATTCCCCTGCGAATGATAACATGATCATCGGCTAATAATATTTGCTTTTGTATGTTCATGATGAAATTGGTTTGTTAAGAGAAATTTTTAAGTCGGTTTTACTCACTAAAAAAATTGTTGATACCACAAAGTTATGTCGTTATATCCTATATTAAAGTAATGTGTTCAAAAACAACAAGCTATTCTCACTGTTTGCTTTTTTTCTTTAACCTTACTACTGCATTATAATATAAGCCTGTAGTTTATTTACTCACAAGTGTAATTTACTTCTAGCGGTGATAGAGTAATTTTTTATGCACTTCTGTCAATTTTTTTTACAACAAACCTTATAGGTATTATAGAATAACTCATTTAGCTACCCCAGTAAAAATTTAACAGTTTAATTGGAGTCGCTTTTTCTTTCATCATCGAAGATATCAAAATATCGAAAAAGTTAGGATTGTTTCTATTGTTAAATCTCCAAGTAAACTCATCAAGGTACGGTTGTAAATGTTTTGCTTGGTGATGGATTCCTCTTAACCAGGCCTTGAGCATCATTACTTGCCTATGAAATAACCTGAAGTTGTTTTTAGGCACCGACACCTCCTGTTTTAGCCATGTAAATAAGTATTTCAAAGGTCTGTAACCTCGCCATTTATCAGTCCTTATTAATGCTTCCTTGCTTATATACTTTTGAAAAAACGGCTTCAATTGTTTCGTTCCAGCACTAGGTATTTGGTTGGCATAACATCGTACAATTCCCTTTTTCTTCATTTGTATTACCATCACTACTTGTTTCTTCTTTCCTTTACTTCTGCCGGGTTTACCCGTTTCAGGACCTCCTACAAAAAACTCATCTACATCCACTTTGCCATCCAAAAGTTTAGGCTCTTTAATATTCATCGCCTTCATTATTTTTCTGCTAAAAAAGTAACAGGTAGTTTGTTGTAAACTCAATTTGCGAGCCAACTCATAGCTACTTATTCCTTTCTTACTTGTGCTTACTAAAAACACAAATAGAAAAGCTTTAGTAAGGGGGAATTTCACTTTGTGGAAGAGTGTTCCCGATGTAGGCGACTCAATATGTTTGCACTTATTGCATTTACGGTTATAGGTTTCAGCCAACCTGCTCCAACTTGTGTTCCCACATTTTACACATCTAAAACCGTTTCCCCATTTCGCATTCGCCAAATATTCTTGGCAAATCGACTCTTCGCAATATGTGCGAACAAAGTCTAAAATGTCATACCCTGTGAACATAATCTGTTATTTTTATTCAAAGTTCTTTCTTCAATCCGCAGCCTATCTGCTGGCTAACATTTTTTATTTGGGGTAAGTATATGAGTTATTCTATAAGGATAACTACTGGCTTGATTCAACCTTACAAAAACTATTGGTAGTTGATCAATCGAAATTGGATGTAACAAGTCCGGGAGTGTATTTTGTAACCTACATGGTAACGGATCCATCGGGTAATAAATCTAGGAAAAAAGACCGTTTGGTAACAGTAGAGGAATTTACTTCGGTGAAAGAATTAAGTGCTAACAGTAACGTATCTATCTATCCAAATCCAAGCAAAGGATTGTTTACGGTTGCAAGTAAATTAAACAAAAGGATTGCTTCGGTAACCGTAATGGATGCAATTGGTAAAACAGTTTACGCGGCATCTACCAGCACAAACGAGGTAGAAGTTGATTTAACCCAAATGAACAAAGGATTGTATATGGTTATCATCAAAGATGAAAACGGTGTAGAGTATTCGAGTAAAGTTGTGGTGGAGTAGCAGTTATTGTATAAACAAAAAAAGGAAAAGAGTTAGCTCTTTTCCTTTTTTTGTTTAGGGACAAACTGAAGAATGTTTTGTGTAGACGGGGTTATTCTGTATGCATTATCGATTTGGTAATCAAGTACAGCAATAATGTTATTGTTTGAAACGATAACATGAACATTTTCTTTTTCAGGTAAGCTTATTTTGTTGTTTACTAAATAGTCGGATATTTTCTTTCTTCCGTTCATTCCCAAGGGGGAAAAACTATCGCCTGCTTGCCACCTACGAACAGTAATAGGGAATACAATACGATCAGCATCTAAATAGATAGTTCCTTCTTTAAAATCATACGTAGTTTTGGCTTTTGATTTGATTATTGAGTAATCCTTATCTTGAACTGAAAAATCAATTGTTTCAGTACTTTCAATAACTATACTATTTGAATGGGGTTGAGTATTTTTTTTAATTATAATTTCAGTACGATTAACTGTAGCAGTATAATTTGTTGAAAGAAATTGAGCACCTGATTTTTGCTGGATTAATAATTGTTTAATAGTTTCAATTTGATGGCTGTTATAACCGTATGGGTGGAGTGTTTCAAATAGGTAAAAGGATAAATACGATTTATCTAGTAGAGGCCCACAATTAATGGTAGTTAAATTGTTATTTGTTACAATGAGAGATGCAGATAGCTGAATGATATATTCATTAACAATATCTAAAACAGGTGAAATGTAATTACTGGTATTATAAATATGTTTAACCGCTAAGGGATTGATTTCTGTTAATGATGGAATGATTACGTTTCTAATTTTATTTCGGGCGTATGTGTTTTTTAAATTTGAAGCATCTGTTCGGAATCTGATTTCATTGTTATCGGCATATTTTACTATGGATTGTTTAGTGGTAAAAAGTAATGGACGAATAACATTTTTATTTTTTAACGGTATTCCTTCAAGCCCTTTCAAGCCTGTTCCTCGAAGGAGGTTAAATAAAATAGTTTCAACCGAATCATCTAAATGGTGCGCAGTTACTATAAAATCGAACTTGTGGAGTAGTGCTAACTCCTGAAACCATTGGTATCTGAGATTGCGTGCAGTTTCTTGAATACCCAAAGATTGCTCCTTACTTATTTTTTGGGTTTCAAAAGAGATATAATTAAAAGGAATATCAAGTTGTTTACAGGTATTTGCAACAAGCAAATGATCTAAATTGCTTTCTTCACCTCTTAACGAATAGTTACAGTGAGCAACACCAAAGTCTAATTGTGCATTATGGAACAAATGAAGCATAACCATTGAATCTACTCCACCGCTTACGGCCAAAAGATATTTAGCATTGGTTGAAGCACCAATTGTATGTGTTAAATGGTTAATAAACTGATTATTTAAATTCATCTGCTTCAAAAGTATTTTTTAATCTTTAGTTTTGGATCAAATATGTTTCAAAAATAATGGGTAAATATTTACTGATTTTGATAGTGCTTGTTGGAGTTTATAAAAGTAATGCTCAAATAGGGGGAAAGATTCAAGTTTTGGGAGCACGTACATTTGAGTATGATCAGGCTGCTAATGGTAAAATCCGTAAGCTAATTGGTGATGTTAGGTTGAAACAAGACAACACATTGCTCTATTGTGACAGCGCATACCAATATGAAGAAACCAATTATGTGGAAGCATTTAGTAGGGTTCACATTAATGCCAATGACTCTGTGCATATTTATGGAGACATACTTAAATATGACGGTAATCAAAAACGAGCAAGAGTAGAGAAGAATGTTCGCATGAATGATAATACCATGCAACTCACAACATCAGATATTGATTTTGATATGGTTTCAAATATTGCAAACTACTCTAACGGAGGGCGAATTGTAAACGGTACAAGCGTATTAACGAGTAGGTTTGGATATTACAATACAAAAGAGAAAATATTTTTTTTTAAAAAGGATGTAGTGCTCACAACTCCTGATTACACAATTAAAAGTGATTCGCTAAAACAAGTTACTACTACCAACACTACCTACTTTTTAGGGCCTTCAACTATAACAAACAGGTTAGATACTATTTATTGTGAATATGGTTGGTACAATAACCTAAGGGATGTAGCAATGTTTAGTAAAAATGCCAAAATTACTAGCACTAAGAAAGTATTGGAAGCAGACAGTATTTACTATGAAAGGAAGAATGAATATGGTAAAGCATATCGAAATATCAGATTGACTGATTATATTAATAAAATTGAGTTGAATGGTGATTTTGGGGAGTTTTTTGGAAAGAAGAACCAAAGTTACTTAACCCAAAGAGCATATGCTAAAAAGATGTTGCAAAACGACTCAATGTATTTATTTGCAGACACACTTTTTTCATATCAAAAAGATAGTATAACCCAACAACGGCAGCTGGTAAAGGCTTATAGAAATGCTAAAATACTTAAATGGGATATGCAATCAGTTTCCGATTCATTGGTTTATAAATATGATGATTCTACTATTACACTCTATCACTCACCAATATTATGGTCGGGGCAAAATCAAATTACGTCAGATACCATTCAAATGTTTTTAAACAACAACAAGATTGATTCATTTTATTTACTTAACAATGCGTTCATGATTTCAAAAGAAACGTCAAAACATTTTAACCAGGTTAAGGGAAAATATATGAAGGGGCTATTGGAGGAGAGTAAATTCAAATATCTTAGAGTATATGGAAATGGTCAAAGTATATTTTATGCCAAAGAAGAAAAAGATTCTTCTTATATTGGTGTAAATGTTATTGACTGTAGCGAAATGGAATTCTTTTTTGAAAGTAATAAAATTCACAAAAGTAATTTCATCACACAACCAGATGCAACATTCTATCCAATAAATCAATTAAAGCCCGAAGAGCTAAAATTAAAAGGGTATAGATGGATGAATAGTAGCCGTCCAACCATAAAATCGGTATGGAATTATCTCGTAAAGAAGTGAAAAATAGCAGGGTTAATATTTATTAATTAACCACTTGTTTTGCTCAGTAAAATTTATTACGTTTGATATTCTCATTTGTTAACAATTACTTAAATCAGATATGAAAACAAAGATTACTTTAAAATTAAAGTCTTTTACCAAAGTGTTGGCATCTGCCGCTCTTTTGGTTTTCGCAAGTGTTGCCTACGGGCAGGCCTCGTTTAAAGGGGGGCAAACATATTGGGTTGATGGGGCAGGAGTAGACTTGGTCTCACCTAAGGACACCTTCGCGAATTTTAATGGAGCCCATACGCTGGATAGCCCATACACTGCATCAACGGGTATTATATCTGCTCTAAACAATCAAGGGGTAGATCCTACAACAGTTGGAACAATTAATTTCATACTATCTCCGGGATACACCGGAGTTGAAAATGGAACCATTAATATTGGAAGAACAACCACTGGAGGTTATCCTTTCATGTCTAGTCAGCGAACAATTGCTATAAGACCCTCCTCGGGAAATAGCTTTACGATAACTAGCTCGGTAGCAATTGGAGCAAACGCTTCACTCGTGAGGTTTAATGGCGCCCAGTTTGTAAATATTGATGGGCAATCATCGGTTGGGCAAAGAAATCTAACCTTTGCAATACCTGTAGGTTCTACAACCAATACCGTTAAGGTTATAGATGTAGTACCTTTTGCCAATGCAGGCTGCCAGTTTATCACAATTCAAAATTGTAGAGTTTTAGGAAACAGTACAGCAGGAAATGTTGGTGGTGCTATCAACACCTTTGCTGGTATATACTACGGTGGTGCTACTACCCCCTCTGCTCCATTAAGGCCAGCACAAAATATCTCAATCATTAATAACTTGGTAGAGGCTTGTCAAAATCCTATCTATGTTAGAGGAATAGAAACAACCGCAGGAAGACAAGATTTGAATTTAGTTATACGTGGCAATACATTAGGAGGGACTATTCAACCTGTAGCGACTGAAACATTGCCAACAACATTTATTGGTGGATTAGTAGGAGCATCAGGTATTACTGTAATTGCGCAAAGGGATGCAATTATTGAAAACAATATTATTCGTAATAATCAGCCTGCTTCTGGTGGTTTTAGAGGGATATCGATTATTTTCTCTGCCTCTAATGTTGCCTTGGATTCTAATATTTCAATTAACGCAAATAAAATCTATAATATTAGGTCAACTGCGCCAACTTCGGGTGTTACAGGTATTCGTGTTGCTTTAGGAACACATTCCCAACCGTTGGCAATACGCATAACCAACAATACAATTGGAAAACTCATCGCATCTAATGGTGGTACCACGGTTGGAAGTTTAACCTATCCTACCGGCATTTTTATTGATGATGTTTCTGCGAATGTTGGAGCAAGTATCTTGCACAATTCGGTTCACCTATATGGAGATACACTAAATGCGGGAAGTTTTTCTGCTTGTTTAGCAACAGGAGCCTCCGTTACTGGAGGTTTAGATGTTCGAAACAATGTTTTCGTGAACAGAATGGGTCGTTCATTATTTTCAACTGGACAAACTCCAATTTCAATTGTTTTTGCAATTAATGCTGCTAACGCAATTCCTTTCTCAACACTAGGAAATAATATATTATACTCAAACAACACCTCTGGATCATTCTCTTTTATCGGATTTATCAGAGGAAGATACAGACAATCAGTTGATGACTGGAAATTAGTTGTTGGACCATCTGCTACTACTACACGTTTGCCTGCTTTTGTTAATGTTGACGATACTACCTTAACAATGAATAATGGTGCACCAAGCCTCCTTGCAACTTTCGGTGCTGCAGCTGGTGTAACAACAGATATCAACGGAAATCCTAGATCTGCAACAACTCCATCTGCCGGAGCGTATGAGTTTACAGGAAATACTGCGAGTGCTAACTATGCTTTACTAGGTGGTAGAACATACGCAATTAATGGATTATCTAACTGGCCTGTTGGACCAACTGGAAATGGATCTTTTGCCACATTGGCAGAAGCAGTTTCTTATCTTAATACATATGGTGTTGCAGGAACAGGAAATATTATATTAGAATTCAACAATGGATATGTAGGGGAAACATCCTTTGTGCCTCCAATTGTTGATTACGTTGGAGACGATGCATTGCGTCCGGTAATTATCAGACCTGCTGCTGGATTATCTTTCACTGTATCAGCGCCTTCGCTAACTAATATCAATAATCAATTCGCTTTACTAAGTATTATCGGAGCCAAACACATTACAATTGATGGACAATCTGTAACAGGTCAACGTAACTTGACTTTCCGCATGCCGTCAAGTATTGTTTCTAATACAGTTAAAGTAATATCAATTGGCTCAACTGATAGTATGCCAGTAACCAATATCACCATTCGCAACTGTAATATCGTTGGGGGATTGGTAACCAATGGAATTAATACTGCTGCTGGAATTTATCATGGACATTACAATCCAGCAACTACTTTCCAGAGTGCTTCAGTTGGTTTTAACAACTTTATAACAATCACTAACAATAATATAGAAGGTGTTAGAACAGGTATTTCTTTGCGCGGTGCGAATATTGTGGGAGCACAAAATAGAGGCTATTTGATTAACAGAAACGTAATTGGAGGAACTGTTGGAAGATCAACAGGTTTACCTATCACTTTTATTGGTGGTGCTGCCGATAATGCTGGTATTTATCTTAAATCAATTGCGTTGAGTACAGTTGATAGCAATATTATCAGAAACACGGATACATTAGCTGCAACAAGTGGATTTAGAGGGATTGATTTAGATGCTGGAGGAGATGCTAATGCTCCTGATAGTGGTATTGTCGTTTCACGTAACACCATTTATAATTTAACTACAGCTGGTGCATATTGCACAGGTATTCGTATGAACCTAGGAGCAACTACTGGAAATAGAGCGATTAGACTTGTGAATAACTCAATTGCAAAAATTAGAGGTGCTGGAACCTCTGCAACCGCCAGTGCTTTAAATCCATCAGGAATTGTGATTGACGGAACATCAACTGCTTTGGGTCTTGATATTTATCATAATACCATCCATCTTAATGGAACATCTCTTTCAACACTTACTCCAACATGGTCATATGCTGTATTTTTAGGAGCTGGAATTACTGGAGGAGTAAGATTGCAAAATAATTTATTAATGAATCGTTCGGGTAGAACAGTTGTTACTGCTGGTAATAATTATGCTCTATTTGTAGGAGCAACATCATCACCAACTGCTGGGCCATTTACACAAACTTCTGGAGGTTTTATTGGAAGCAACGCATATGGAGCTGACGGTATAAACACAACCAACAACTTTATTGTTGGTTCTGGTGCTGTAAATTACCTTTACATTAAACAATGGCAAACTGCCATTAACCAAGACTTCACCTCATATAATTTCACTTCCTTTTTTGCTGACGACTCAACTGCTATACCTGATGAAGCATTCTCTGGCCCATTGGTAAATGGTAGTTTTAAAATTGCAGACGTTAACAACGATATTAAAGGAGCCACAAGATCTGGAACATTTACTTGTGTGGGAGCGCTTGAATTCACAGTTAATTTCTTGCCAATAACTGGAGGTCAAACATACTTAATCAACGGTGTAAATAATTTCCCTAGAGCCACTGGTACTGCTCCATTCTCATTTGCTACCATTGCAAAAGCATTTGATTATATCAATACAAATGGTGTTGACGGATTCTCATCAACACCTCAAATTGCTAAGCTAGTAATTTCAGCTGGCTATGCAGGTGAGGGTGATACATTGATTCCTGCATTGAAATCATACCCACGTATGAATGCTTCAAGAACAATTGTGCTTACCAATAGTGCTGGAAGAAACGACACGATCCGTACTGGTGCCAATAGAGCATATGCTGCAAATTCAAGTGTGATTCGTTTTAATGGAGGCTCAAACTTCGAAATTGATGGATCAAGTGATGGAGCAACAAATACGCGTAACATAACTATTGCTTTACCAGCAATCGCCAGTACTAACTCTGCTGCCAATAACATTAAGTTGATTGATATTACGCCTGGTGAAGACATCGTAAGTAATGTTCGAATCCGCAACTGTAATTTGATTGGTAACACCACAGCTACGATCAACACATTCGCGGCCTTATATGTTGGAGGAGTTGCATCAACACCATCAACTCCTTTGTTTAGTGGTAACAATAACATGTTGTTCGAAAACAACTTTATTGGAGGAGTTCGTTTTGGTATCTATGCACAAGGAGCTACTGCTGGTCTTGGTCAGCAAGATAATGGGTTGGTTGCAAGACGTAACATTATTGGTAGAGATACAGCTGGATTAACAAACCAATTTGGAGGTGCAAATAATGCATCCGGTATCTTCTTGAATGCACAGGTAAATGCAGTAATCGACAGTAATGTAATTACAAACAACGCACTTGGCTTTACTGCTAACAGAGCCATTGACCTAACTGCAACAGGTAATTTGTCAATTGACTCTAATATTTCAATCACACGCAATACGATAAGCAAGATTAGAAATGCAACATTAGCTGGCGTACCTGCAGATGGTGCTGCTTATGGTATTGCCATCAACCTAAATGGAGATAGCTTATCAAATATTACCATTGCCAATAATATGATATCCAATATCACTGCAGCAGGTACTGTCGGAACACCTAATACATTCAGCTTAATAAATCCTTTTGGTATTTATGTTGATGCAAATGCTGCTATTAATGACCTAGGGATTCGCATATGGAATAACTCTATTAACCTAGGAACTGCCACTTCATTGGGAGTAACCAAATTTGCAATCTCGGCATGTTTAGCATTTGGATCAAACATCCGTGGTGGTATTGCTATGCGTAATAATATCTTACAAAACAAATTAGGACGAACATCAGGAACAGGATCCGCCTATTCAGTTTTAGTTGGACATTCAGCTAACATTTTTACTGTTTCAGATAATAACTGTTATTTCGCTGCAGCACCGGGTGCTACAAATGGTGTTGCCATATTTAATGCAACTGCAGGACCACCTGTTATATACAATACATTATCGGAATATACAGCTCTGACAAGACAAGATTCAATGTCGCTTAATTTCAATACAAATTTTGTTAACGATTCTAATTTAATATTAAATGGCTTTTCACATGTAATATATGGTTGGGGTGCTCCTTTAGCAGGTGTAACTAACGATATGCAAGGAGAAGCAAGATCAGCAGTTCAACCTACAATTGGAGCTGATGAGTTGCCTATTGGAGTTTTTGCTGATAGCATTGCTCCTCGTATTTATAACATAACTCGTAATCCACTTAATTGTGGTAACGGACCATTTACAATTACTTACCGTGTATTCGAAACAAACACTAACGTTGCTTCTGATACTTTGTACTACTCAATTAATAATGGACCTGAGCAATTTGTAGTAACAGCTAACACCGTTAGCAACAGATTTACCAGAACATATATTATTCCTGCACAACCAATCAACACCTCTATCGGATACAGATTGGCCGTGAGAGACAAATTTGCTCCAACAGCTTTCAGAACAGTTGCTCCGGCTTCTGGATATGAATATATCTCATCTGTTTACAGTCAATTCCCAATCACTTATGGATTTGACTTACCAAATGTTAATGGATGGTTTGTTGAAAGTCAAGGTCCCGGAGGAGCAGGAACGCCTGCAGCTGGAGGTTGGGAGTTAAATACGTTTGGTTCAGGTTTGAATCCAGTTTTAACACCTCGCACAGGAGTAAGAGCTGCTTTGTTTGCTGCTGGATCACTTCCTGTAAATACCTTGTCTCGTTTAGTTTCTCCTTGTTTAGACTTAACTAACATGAAAGTACCAACTGTTCGTCTTTGGGTTTCTCAAAATGGTGAGTCATTAAATAATCAAGATCTTGTGCAGGTAGTTGTTTCAGCTGCATCTTCTCCAAATGGTAGAATTTGGAGCAGTCCGTTAGGAACAGTTGTTAGACCTAACCCAGCGTTGTCATTCCCTGGTTATACTCAATTAGATGTTTGCTTGCAAAACTTCTCGTTCAATGGGGTGGTAATAGGAATTGAGGCAATCTCTAGATTAGGTATGAATATTGTTTTGGATAGTATTGTGATTTTTGATGATGTTCAGAACCAACAATTGACTCCTTTATCAGCAACTATTTGTGCATATAATGAGCTATCAGTTAACATGCCATCAAGTTCATCATTATATAACTACACGCTGTTTGATGCATTTTCAGGTATAGCATTAGGCTCAAGCATTGCAGGTAGCACCAGTGGAGGGTCATTAAATATCAAAGCTCCGAATCCAAACAATTTGAGTATTGGTCGCGTTGATTCGGTTTATGCAATAGTGCGTTACACCAATATTCAATCAGGTTGTGCCTTCCAATTACCGGATACTTCTAAACAATTTATCAGAAATTTCTATGGTGGGCCATTCATTGCTAAAGGAACTCCTTTTACAGCAGTATTTGCTGCAGGTACGCAAGCCGTTCCAGATGGTGCAAAAATTGGTGATCAGATGACTTACACATTCACTCCTCCTTCAGGTTTAACAAATACTTCATATAATACAAGCTGGCAAATTATAAATACCTCTGTTAGAACACCGTTTGGAAATATTCCAATGAGCAGTGCAGTATTTACAGCTCCAGCAGGAGGAAATGGTGCTAGGTTTGTATTGAACCCAGCTCTAGCTGATGTAGATAGTACATTCTTGTTAACAGCAACACTTAGATTATTGCCATCAAACTGTGATTCGGTTATTACTCGTTACATCAAAGTAACTTCAGCTCCAGCTCCAGCATTCACTAATACAAGTGATTCAGTTTGTTTAGGTGCTCCAATTTACTTCACCAACACAACCACCTTCTTAGCAAATACTGCACCTATTACCTACTTATGGGATTTTGGTGATGGTACAACTGCTACAACAAGAGACGGCAATAAAACATACGCATTTAACAGAGCTCCTGGTTTGTATACTGTTAGATTAACTGCAACTAATAATGCTGGTGTGTTTAACACATTAACTAAAACAATCAGAGTTTTGGGTGTCCCTGCAACTTCGTTCAGTAATGGTTTGGCTTGTGGATCTGATTCAATTCAATTCACAAACAACACTACTGGTGCTGTAAGTTACCTTTGGACAAGCAGATTGAATGGTTCTGTTAGAGCAACATCTACTGCGACCAATCCTAAATTTAATTTTCCAATTTCAGATACATTATACGCTGTTACTTTGAGAGCTACTGATGTATTGGGTTGTTTTAAAGATTCAACTGCCAGTGTGTTCTCATTTGCTAAGCCTACCGCTTCGTTTACAATAACAAATCACTGTTTGGGAGTTCGTGCTTCATTTGTGAATACATCTACAATTAAACCTGGTGTTAGTGGTAGAGTTAATTCGTTCGGTAGTGAGTGGGATTTTGGTAATGGCCAAATTGGACTATCGAATAATCCGGTTTACACTTTCCCTGCAAATGGAACATTTACTGTAAAATTGAAAACTACTTCAAATTATGGTTGTGTTGATTCTTCTGTTCGAACGCTTACCGTATTTGACAAACCTAGAGCTGGATTCACTGCTGGTATTGCTTGTCAAGGTGCTGTTGTTTCATTAAACAACAATACTTCATACAGTGGTGCTGCTAACAAAGTTATATACAATTGGAACTTTGGTGATTTTACTCCACCATCTACTGACTTTAATCCTACAAAATCTTATGGAGTATTGGGTATTTACACTATTCGTTTAGTAGCTCAAGATACAGTTAACAACTGTAGAGATACTGTAACCAGAAATGTAGAAGTAAGTGAAAGACCACTTGCATTGTTTGCTACAACAAATGGTTGTGTGAATGGTCCTGTGAACTTCACAAATGGTTCAATTCCTCCGGTGGGTCAAACATTAACCTACAACTGGTCATTTGGTGATGGTGGAACGTCAACAACAGCAAATCCAACACATACTTATACCTCTGCTAATGCTGGTGTTAAATATCCTGTTGCATTAACAGCTACAACCAATAAAGGATGTTCGGATGCTAAAAGAGATTCAGTGAGCATTGAGCCTTCTCCTGTTGCTGCATTCTCTAAAGTTGAAATAAATGCATCTACATGGGAATTTGAGCCTTCACAAGTTGGATTAAATAATTACAGATGGGATTTTGGTGATGGAACGATTATTAACAGCCCGGTTGGTAACAAAATCAGAAACCAGTATCAAACTAAAGGTAAATTTTATGTGACCTTAACTATACAAAGTGCAAATGGTTGTACTGGAACCAAGTTGGATTCTATCTTCTCTCGTACCAGTGTTGAAGATGTATTCGCAGCTAAGTTTAACTTATCGGTTTATCCTAATCCATTCGAAAAAGTTGCTAATGTTTCATACAACTTAACTTCGGCACAAGATGTAACAGTTACTGTTTACGATTTAGTTGGTAGAACAGTTGCTCAGGTTAAAAATGCAAATCAATCAGCAGGTAGCCATACACTTACATTAGATGAGAACTTGTTTAGCGCAACATCTGCTATATACATGGTTCGTATTCAGATAGGTAATGAAGTTACTACTAAACAATTGATGAGTAAATAATCACTCATTATATCTTACACAGCAAAGCCTCGACTTAATAGTTGGGGCTTTGTTTTTTTACATACTTTTGCACCGCAAACAATTGATTATGGAATTAACAAAAACACCTTCACACTCGCATACTATTATGAACGAGCTGGTATTACCCAATGATACCAATACCTTAAATAATTTAATGGGTGGGCGCCTTTTACATTGGATGGATATTGTTGCAGCTATTGCTGCACAAAAACATTCGGGTAAAACAGTAGTAACTGCATCTGTAGATAGCGTGAGTTTTGGTAAATGCATTCGTTTGGGAGATGTGGTAACGCTTGAAGCAAAGGTGAGTAGATCCTTTAATTCATCAATGGAAATTCATATTGTAGTGCATGCCGAAAATATTCCATCAGGTGAGAAATTTAAAAGCAATGAAGCCTACTACACATTTGTGGCTTTAGATAGAAACGGAACGCCAATGAAAGTGCCTTCTCTGGTTCCTGAGACAGAAGAAGAGCACAAAAGATACGATGGAGCGCTTCGCAGAAGGCAACTCAGATTAATTTTGGGTGGCAAGATGAAAGCGGATGAGGCTACTGAATTAAAGGCGCTATTTTTTCCTGAAGGATAGATATATTAAGAACTTGGTGTATCTAAACCAGATTTGAAGAGAGTACAAATGTCACAATATCAGGCTATAAATGCGAACCTGACTAAAGTATTCTCAAAAACAGCAAATAGGATTAATATTTGGTTTGATATTACGTTACAAAAGTTAATTTTGCGGTTCAAATTAGAATTTAATAAATCATACTAATATGTCAAAAGCAGGAGTAATCGCTCAGGTAATCGGTCCGGTAGTGGACGTACGTTTTTCTGACGAGAGCAAGAAGTTACCTAAAATCCTAGAGGCTCTTTTCATTCCGAAACCGGATGGAACAAAAGTTATCTTGGAATGTCAACAACACTTAGGCGAGAACATGGTACGTGCTATCGCAATGGATTCAACAGATGGTTTGGTACGTGGAATGGAAGTCTTTGTTTCCGGTTCGCCTATTTCAATGCCTATTGGTGATGATGTTCGTGGTCGTTTGTTCAACGTTGTAGGTGAAGCTATTGACGGCATGAAAGCTGTTGAGTTGAAAGACGGAGGTCGCTCAATTCACCAACCAGCTCCACGTTTCGAAGATTTATCTACAAGTGCTGAGCCTCTTTATACAGGTATTAAGGTAATTGATTTGATTGAACCATACGCTAAAGGAGGTAAGATTGGTTTGTTCGGTGGAGCGGGTGTAGGTAAAACAGTTTTGATTCAGGAATTGATTAACAATATCGCGAAAGCATACGATGGATTTTCGGTATTTGCCGGAGTCGGTGAGCGTACGCGTGAAGGTAATGATTTGTTGCGTGAGATGATCGAGTCAGGTATTGTAAAATACGGTGAAGAGTTCATGCACGGAATGGAAAAAGGCGAATGGCCGTTAGATAAAATTGATTATACCCAGTTAAAAGATAGCAAAGCAACCTTTGTATTTGGTCAGATGAATGAGCCTCCTGGGGCACGTGCACGTGTGGCTTTATCGGGTTTAACTATTGCTGAAAACTTCCGTGATGGTGATGAGAAATCAGGCGGACGTGATATCCTATTCTTCGTTGATAATATCTTCCGTTTTACACAAGCGGGTTCTGAGGTATCAGCTTTGTTAGGTCGTATGCCTTCAGCTGTGGGTTACCAACCAACATTGGCATCCGAAATGGGTGCGATGCAAGAGCGTATTACCTCAACCAAGCGTGGTTCTATTACATCTGTTCAAGCGGTATACGTGCCTGCGGATGACTTAACAGATCCGGCACCGGCAACAACATTTGCCCACTTAGATGCTACTACGGTATTAAGTCGTAAAATCGCTGAATTAGGTATTTACCCTGCGGTAGATCCATTAGATTCAACGTCACGCATTCTCACGCCTGCTGTTGTGGGTGATGCACATTACAACTGTGCTCAAAATGTAAAAATGATTTTGCAACGCTACAAAGAGTTACAAGATATCATTGCCATTTTGGGTATGGACGAGCTTTCTGAAGAAGACAAGTTAACTGTATCGCGTGCAAGACGTGTACAGCGTTTCTTATCTCAACCGTTCCACGTTGCTGAGCAGTTTACTGGATTAAAAGGAGTGTTGGTTCCAATTGAAGAAACAATCAAAGGATTCAACATGATTATGGACGGTAAAGTTGATCAGTATCCTGAAGCAGCATTCAACTTGGTTGGTACCATCGAAGATGCTATTGCCAAAGGAGAAAAAATGTTAGCAGAAACAAAGTAATTGAGTTTGGTTGATTGAGTAATTAGGTTTGGTTTATTGAGTTGAATATGTAATTAAGTTAAATGAGAAGTTCTCTATCCTCAATTTCACAAATTCTTACTCTTCCTTAATTACAAATTCACTTAATCGTTTAATTACCTAATAACTAAAAAAATGCAATTAGAAATATTAACACCCGATAAATCTTTGTTTTCAGGAAATGCTGAGGCAGTTACCTTTCCAGGTGCTGACGGGCAGTTCCAGATTTTGAAAGATCACGCGGCATTGGTTGCCAGTTTAGCCAAAGGCGATATACGAGTTAAAACAACCCAAGGAGAAGAGCTTATAGCTGTTAACGGAGGAGTTGTTGAAGTACTCAATAACACAATTATTGTGTTGGCATAAATTGATTTTATAACTGCAAAAAGCTGTTTCATTAAATTGGAACAGCTTTTTTTATAACCATAGTTTTAAACGATTAAATTTCTATGTCCATTATCTGCTATGTTGCACCTAATCTACAGGTCAAATTTTTTTTTGAGTGCAATGGGGGTTAGTTCCAGGTAAAAGTAAACTGATGGGTTCGTAATGTATTTTGTGTTGGCATTTAGGGATGCTCTCATACACCATCAACAAACGAAAGTTGAATCGAATGTGCAAGGTGAACTGTTTAAGTGCAACGCATTTTATACCCAATCTATAAATAGTATATAGTCCAATACTTGCATATTGATTTAAAGAATTTGTGCCATGCAATTTACTTGATAAGCTGAATAAATACCTTTAGTATTTTTTAAACCAACTTTTAATCTTTAAAGCAAGCACACCCCATACTGCCTCGCGAATAATGTTTTTTGAAATTTTGGATTGACCTAAGGTCCGGTCGGTAAAAATAATTGGAACTTCAGTCAGTTTAAACCCATGTTTCCAAGCGGTAAATTTCATTTCAATTTGAAACGCATAACCGCGAAATTTGATCTTGTCGAGTTCAATTCGTTTTAACACGCTAATCCGATAGCACACAAATCCAGCAGTAGTATCGTGTATGGGTAAACTGGTAATCATTCGCACATACTTGGAGGCAAAGTAGGATAATATCACCCTGCTCATAGGCCAGTTTACTACGTTTACTCCCGTTACATAACGCGAACCAATACTCATATCAGCGCCATTTTTACAAGCATCATATAACCTTGGCAAATCTTCGGGGTTGTGCGAAAAATCAGCATCCATCTCAAACACATATTCATAACCTTTTTCCAAACACCATTTAAATCCCGCTATATAGGCAGTACCTAAACCATTTTTTTCGGTACGTTCTAAAAAATGTAAAGCAGGAAATTGTTGTTGAAGACCCTTTACAATTGCACCTGTTCCATCCGGAGATCCATCGTCAACAATCAGAATATCAAAGTGTACGGACAATGAAAAAACTTTTCGAATAATAGCTTCGATATTTTCTTTTTCATTGTAGGTGGGTATGATGACGATTTTTTTGTCCAAAACACTAAAATTTGTTCAATAATAAGCCACAAAAGCAAATAATACAACGTATGAATAGAGCAGTTTTTTTAGATAGGGATGGAGTCATCAATTTAGAGGTGGGTGATTATATTCAACGTTTTGAGGATTTTAAGTTGTTGCCACATGCTGTGAAATACATTGCGGCATTGTCTCAAAAGGGGATTAAAGTGTTTGTGATTACCAACCAGGGCGGAATAGCTAAACAATTATATTCTGCAGCAGAGTTGGAAAAGATGCATCAATATATGTTTGAGGAAGTAGAAAGAGCAGGAGGACACATCACTGAAGCCTATTTTTGCCCGCATCATCCCGATTACGGAATGTGCTTGTGCCGTAAACCGGGTTCTATTATGGTTGAGAAGGCTCTTGCCAAATATGATATTGATGCAGCCTCTTCTATTTTTATTGGAGATAAAGAGCGAGATATTGTATGTGCAGAGGCCGCGGGAGTGAAGGGTTTTTTAATTGAAGAAAATGAGGATTGGGGAAGGTTTATTTCGCCATTTTTAGGCTAAATTTCCTGTTACGAGTTAGGATTTAAATACCTATTTTCGCCCAATGAGCAGTCCAATTATCGCACCTTCTATTCTTTCGGCCGATTTTGCCAACTTACAACGTGATGTAGAAATGATTAACCGCAGCGAAGCCGATTGGTTTCATGTGGATATTATGGATGGCGTGTTTGTGCCCAATATCTCTTTTGGTTTTCCGGTACAAAAAGCCGTTCAAAAACATGCAACCAAACCATTGGATGTACATTTAATGATTGTACAACCCGAAAGGTATATTAAAGATTTTAAAGATGCCGGAGCTGCTGTATTGTCAGTTCATATTGAAGCGTCTACACATTTACACCGCACCTTGCAGGCTATCAAAGCTGAAGGAATGAAAGCCGGTGTGGCCATCAATCCACATACACCAGTTTCGGCTTTGGAAGATATTATTGCCGATGCTGATTTGGTATGTATGATGAGCGTGAACCCAGGATTTGGCGGCCAAAAATTTATTGAACGCACCTATGCCAAATGTGCGGCACTCAAAGAAATGATATTGAAACAAAATAGCAACTGTTTAATTGAAATTGATGGTGGTGTAAATGAAATTACTGCTCCTAAATTACTGGCTGCCGGAGCGGATGTATTGGTTGCCGGCAATTATGTGTTTTCATCATCCGATCCTCTTGCAACCATATCATCATTAAAAAAACTCACTGGATATACGCACCAAGCGTAAAATTCGTTTCATACCTATTGATGCATAAAAGGCTACTACTTTTTTTTGGCGTTTTCGTTTCCTGTACACTTTTTGTGCACGCCCAAAAAAATGCAATAGTTTTTGGAATTATTCGCGATTCTTTAGGAAGAGCAATTGCCGATGTAAACGTTGCGGGTATAGCCACCGATCAACTCACCATTTCCAATGAGAGAGGTTATTTTCAACTCTCCCTTCCAGCCAATACCCCTGTTGAAATAGGTTTTTCATATATTGGCAGGCCCAACAAACGCATAGCTTTGCGCCTGTTGGCTCCAGGTGAAAAGTATGAACTGAACGTAAACATGGAATATGGAGTGCGCCTCACAGAAGTTGTGGTAAGCGAAGAACGCGATCGCGATAAGGTGAGCGTGCAAACTATTAATCCCAAAACAGTAACAACACTTCCCAATGTTTCGGGTAGTTTCGAGTCTATTTTAAAAACCTTGCCCGGTGTTACCTCCAACAATGAACTCAGTTCGCAATACAATGTACGTGGAGGAAATTATGACGAGAACCTCATTTATGTGAATGATATTGAAATTTACCGCCCGTTTTTACCCCGCAGCGGACAACAAGAAGGCCTAAGTTTTATTCATACAGAATTGGTTGAAAACGTAAAGTTTAGTGCAGGTGGGTTTGAAGCTCGTTATGGCGATAAACTTTCCTCTGTACTTGATATTCAATATAAAAAACCGAAGAAATTTGCCGCATCAACAAATCTAAGTTTTTTGGGCGCGCAAACACATGTTGAAGGCTCCTTACCCAACAGACGGTTTACGTATTTATTGGGTGCACGTTATTGGACCAATCAGTATGTAGTGAGTACGCTCGATACGAAAGGTTCTTATAAACCTTCGTTTAGTGATGTACAAACATTGCTCACCTATCATGTGAAAGATAATTTAAGTGTAAGCTTTTTGGGAAGCTATGCGCAGAATAAATACTTAGTTGTTCCCGATACCCGCGAAACCGTTTTTGGAACCGTAAAACAAGCATTGGCGTTGCGTATCTTTTTCAATGGACAAGATTTGATGGAATACCGCACAGCCACAGGCGCTCTTTCGGTTAATTATCAACCAACACAAAAATTGCAACTCAAGTTGTACTCATCGGTATTTTACTCCAACGAAAATGAGTTGTTTACCATTGAAGGTGCATACCGTTTAGAGGAAGTAGAAACCGATTTTGGTTCGGATAATTTTGGTAAGTCGAAAGCCAGTAAAGGAATTGGATATTTTTTAAACAATGCACGCAATCAAATTAATGCGGTAGTTATGAATGCCGGTCATCGCGGATATTATACTATTGGGAATAACAGTTTACAGTGGGGTGCCCAAATTCAGGCAGAGCAAATTAGTGATAAGTTAAATGAATGGCGCTACGTTGATTCATTAGGATTTGCCCAACCAAGTTTGGTAAACCGTGAAATTGTGATGCAAGAGTACATATCAGCAAACAATACATTAAACAGTTATCGGCTGAATGGTTATGTTCAAAATTCTCAGGTGCTGAATAAGGTCAACAATATGCGCATTAATTACGGTTTGCGTAGCAATTGGTGGAGTTATAATAAAGAGAATGTTATTAGTCCGCGTATTCAATTTTCATTTGAGCCCAATCGAGGATACAACCGAGCGCTGGCTGCTGGTTCTGTGAAAGGAAATCCCAAACGTGACATCATTTTAAAAGCAGCAGTAGGATTTTATTACCAACCGCCTTTTTACCGGGAGCTAAGAAACTTTTCCGGACAATTAAACACAAACATCAAAGCCCAGCGATCTATTCATTACATTGCAGGTGGAGATATTAATTTTAAAGCATGGGACAGACCCTTTAAGTTTTTTGCCGAAGCCTACTACAAACAGTTGGATAATTTGATTCCATACGAAATAGACAATGTGCGTGTGCGGTATTTTGCAGATAACTCGGCAAGCGGATATGCTACCGGAATAGATATGCGCGTAAACGGTGAATTTGTAAAAGGCACTGAAAGCTGGTTGAGTGTTTCCATTTTAAACACCGAAGAAAAAATAAACGGAGTAGTGGATGCTGCAGGGAATAATGTTAAACCAAAATACGTGCGCAGACCAACCGATCAGCGCGTAAATGTGAGTTTGATGTTTCAGGATTATTTGCCCAAGTTTCCAACCTACCGCATGTACTTAAATTTAGTATATGGCAGCGGATTACCTTTTGGGCCGCCCGATCGCAACCGTTATAATGATATTCAAACAATGCCAAGTTATCGCAGGGTAGATATTGGTTTTTTAAAAGTAGTGGTAGATGAAAATGATACCCAAAAAGCCGGATGGAAACGGTATTTCAATTCTGCGATGGTAGGATTAGAAATCTTCAACATGCTGGATGTACAAAACACGATTTCCTATTTGTGGATTCAGGATGTGGAAGCCCGAACCTGGGCTGTTCCCAACTACTTAACCGGACGAAGAGTGAATCTTAAAGTAGTGGCTAAGTTTTAGGCATAAAAAAAGCAAGCCATAATATCGCACCGCTACAACCGCCTACCCTTGCTACATTCCTGTCCTGGGGGATTCAGCAGGAGCTGGTCGTACCAGGCTTGCCGGGCGCAAAAGTAACGTTTTTTCAATTGTACACAAATAATGTTTGAAATTAAACGTGTATTGATAGTTTTGCTGTTAGAAGAAGTTTATAGTTGATGGTTCATAGTTAATGGCTATTTACTATCCAAAAGAGGATTGTTGCAGAATGATCCTCATCAGAAAAAGGGTGTATTTATGCAATAACTAGGAACGATTTTCTATCAACTATGAACCATCAACTATAAACTATTAACCTAACAACATGCAACACTTAGTAACCGAACTGAATACCCGTTTATCCAAAATATACGAAGGCGGAGGATCCAAAGCCGCAGCCAAACAAAAAGAAAAAGGTAAGATGCTGGCCCGCGAACGGGTGGAATATTTATTGGATAAGGATAAGCCACAACTCGAAATTGGAGCGATTGCAGGTTACGAAATGTATGAAGAGCACGGTGGTTGTCCGGGCGGAGGAGTAGTGGTTGTAATGGGTTATGTGAGCGGACGTCAATGTATAGTTGTTGCGAATGATGCTACCGTAAAAGCAGGTGCATGGTTTCCTATAAGCGGAAAAAAGAATTTGCGCGCACAGGAAATTGCCATAGAGAATAAATTACCCATCATTTATTTGGTTGATAGCGCTGGTGTATACTTGCCGATGCAGGATGAAATTTTTCCTGACAAAGAACATTTCGGACGTATTTTCCGTAATAATGCCGTGATGAGTTCGATGGGTATTACCCAAATTGCAGCGGTTATGGGCAGTTGTGTAGCTGGTGGAGCTTACCTTCCAATTATGAGCGATGAAGCCATGATTGTAGATAAAACAGGGTCTATATTTTTAGCAGGAAGTTATTTAGTGAAAGCCGCAATTGGTGAAGATATTGATAACGAAACGTTGGGAGGTGCCAGTACACATTGCGAAATTAGTGGAGTAACCGATTACAAGTTTGAAAACGATGCTGCGTGCTTGGATCGTATCAAACGTATCATGGATAAAATTGGTGATTTTGATAAGGCTGGTTTTAATCGTGTTACACCTGTTGCTCCTGCAAAGGATATGGCAAACGTGTATGATGCCGTGAATAATTTCAGCAAACCGTTTAATGTTCTCGAAATCATCGAACGGTTGGTGGATGCAGGAAGCTTTGATCCATACAAGGAATTATACGGAAAAACTATCACGTGCGGATACGCTCGTATAGATGGGTGGGCTGTTGGTATTGTGGCCAACAATCGCGAAGTGGTAAAGGCTAAGAAGCCGAAACAAAACGCAAACGACAATCCAATGGAAATGCAAATTGGAGGTGTTATTTATTCCGATTCGGCCGATAAAGCAGCACATTTTATTATGAACTGCAACCAGAAAAAAATACCACTGTTGTTCTTGCAAGATGTAACCGGATTCATGGTTGGAAGTCGCAGTGAGCATGGTGGCATTATTAAAGATGGAGCGAAGTTGGTGAATGCACAAGCGAATTCCGTGGTACCTAAATTTACCATCATTACAGGTAATAGTTACGGTGCCGGAAACTACGCCATGTGCGGAAAAGCATATGATCCACGTTTAATTGCCGCATGGCCCAATGCTAAGATTGCCGTAATGGGTGGAGAGCAAGCAGCTAAAGTATTATTGCAAATTGAAGAAGCTTCCCTTAAATCTAAAGGAGAAGAAATAGATGAGGTAAAACATGCAGAATTATTGCGCAGTGTAACCGAACGTTACACCAAACAAACCAGTCCGTATTATGCAGCAGCTCGTTTATGGGTAGATGCCATTATCAACCCCGAAGATACCCGTAAATGGATTTCAATGGGAATAGAAGCGGCCAACCATGCGCCTATTACTAAAGAGTTCAGACCGGGGGTGATAAGGGCGTAAAAATCAGAATTATGAAAAGTCTCCTTATTCTTATTTTCGCTCTATTTGTTTGGTATACGGGACGGGCCCAAGAAAAAACACAAGATAAAGTTGAATTGGCTGCATACGCTGAAATAATGCCGGAGTTTCCGGGTGGGGCAGAAGCTCTATCGGATTATTTCAAAAAAAACAGCATATTTCCTATTGCAGGGACTAAAGAAAAACAGCAGAATAGAGTCATTGTTTCATTTGTAGTTGAGGCTACTGGAAATTAACTGAAGTGACAGTATTGAAAAGTCCTTCAGAGGGTTTTTCGAGCGAGGCTCTGCGTTTGGTCAATGACATGCCTCTGTGGAAACCTGCTAGCAATGCTAAGCAGTCTATAAGAATGAAAACTCTCCTTCCTATTTTCTTTAAGTGATAAATGCATAACATGATTATGTGATCTCTCAGAGGAACTACATTCCCTTAAAAGTGTAAATTGCTTCATGCAACTTATTCAGAAATCTTCCTTTTTTGTTGTGTTTAATTTGCTCTTAATCGGTTGCATTTCTGCACAACAAAACCTCGCTAAGTTAGTCAACCCATTTGTGAGAACCGGTGGCCATGTACACACATTCCCGGGTGCCGTAGTTCCTTTTGGAATGGTGCAACTTGGTCCGGATACCCGCGTAGATGGCAGCTGGGACGGCTGCAGCGGCTACCATTACAGTGATTCTGTTATCTATGGATTTTCGCATACACATTTAAGCGGGACAGGCATTAGCGATTGGGGCGATATGATGTTGATGCCTGTTATGGGCAGTCAAATACAATTCTCGCCTAAGGAGTATTCAAGTAAATTTTCCCACCAAAAAGAAAATGCTTCGGCAGGTTATTATCGCGTTCATTTGGATGATGAAAATATAGATGTGGAACTAACCACTACCACAAGGGTCGGTTTTCATCGCTACACATTTCATCAAAAGGGAGAAGCTCAGGTTATATTGGATTTGTTGCACCGCGATAAGTTGCTAGATGGATCTATTCATATTGTTAACCAATCGGGTAACCGTGTGATAGAAGGATACCGAAGAAGTAAAGCGTGGGTGCCTAATCAACAAGTGTATTTTCGAATGGAGTTTTCTAAACCCTTTAAACAGCATGCAATTGTAAGTAACGATTCGATGCAAACGCAAGGAGGTTTTGTGTTTGATGTAAACAAGGAAGAGCAACTGTTGGTTAAGGTTTCGATTAGTTCGGTTGATGTTGATGGGGCGCGTAAAAACATGGAAGCAGAATTACAACATTGGAATTTTGACAAAGTGAATGCAGATGCAGAAGCTTTGTGGAACAAAGAGCTTAATACCATTCAAGTAAAAGGAGGAACACCCAAACAGCAAACTATTTTTTACACGGCATTATACCATTGTTTTATCCATCCTAGTATTGCAAGTGATGTGGATGGAAGATATTTAGGAAGAGATTTTATGATACATCAAGCTGATGGATTTAACTACTATACGGTGTTTAGTTTGTGGGATACATTCCGTGCTTTACATCCACTCTTTAATTTGTTGCAACGTGAACGTAATCTCGATTTTATCAAAACATTTTTGGCGCAATATCAACACAGCGGTCGCTTGCCAATGTGGGAGTTGAGCAGCAACGAAACCAATTGTATGATAGGCTATCACTCGGTAAGTGTGATTGCTGATGCGTATGCAAAAGGGATAAGAGAATTTGATGTTGATTTGGCTATTAAAGCATGTTTGGATGCAACAAAATATAATAATTGGGCCATTCCAATATTCCATCAAAAAGGGTTTTTAGAAGCCGAAGATGAACACGAATCGGTGAGTAAAACATTGGAGTATGCATACAATGATTGGTGCCTAACCCAATTTATACGTGATAGTAAACGCTCAGTTCCTGAATATGCCTCATTGCTTCAATCATCATCCAAAACATTTAAAGATAGTTTGCAGCTTACCGTAATCAACCTCACGCCTAAACATCCAATGGTATTAAAGAAGTACGATATTCAATCTGGTAAAGAAGACAGCTCAGTCACTAAAAGGAATTCTGTTTCTATTGTTATTAGTAAATCAACAAACCTAACTGTATCTCTTTTTCAAAAACCATACACAACCGTTTCTTCCTCTTTTTACAAGAAACCCAACGTTTGGAGTGCAACAGTCAAACATCAACCCAATAAACAATATGCTGCCGGAGGTAGTGAAGCTTTAATAGATGGTATATATGGTTATCAAAACTGGCGTAAAGGTAATTGGCAAGGGTATCAATCGGTAGATGTTGAAGTTATTATCGACCTGAAAGAAAGTAAGAATATAAAATTGCTTAAGAGTTCTTATTTGCAAGATAGCCGAAGTTGGATTTTATTTCCAAAGGAAGTAGCCTTTTATGTTTCATCAGATGGTGTTCAGTATACGCTGGTTGGAAAACAATACCATTCCATTTCACCGCTATTAGATTCGGTGATGGTTCAAAAATTTGGTATACAACCCAACGATTCAGTAAACGCTCAATATGTGAAAGTTGTTGTTACCAATTTTGGTCAATTACCAGTAGGTCATCAAGGATTTGGCGGTGATGCCTTCATCTTTGTTGATGAGGTTGAAATTGAATAGCTAGGCAGCCATAGTCAAAGTGTTTATAAGAGGTTGATTACATCTGCGTGTAAAGGTTTGAAAAAATGCTAAATTCGATTAGGTTTGACTTCTTAAACAAGTGAGTCAGGATGCAAGCATGAGCAGAATTAAGCTTAATATTATTGGACTAAGTTCGGGGCAAAGTAATGGCTCCTATACTCTTATACTCGGTGAGGATAAAGGCAGACGTAAATTACCAATTATCATTGGAAGTTTCGAAGCACAGGCTATTGCCATCGAAATTGAAAAAATTGTTCCCTTTCGCCCCATGACGCACGATTTGTTTGTTGCGTTTTGTAAAACATTTAACATCCAAATTATAGAAGTTGAAATTTACAATCTTATTGATGGTGTATTCCATGCAAAGTTAATGTTTGAAGTAGATGGCGAGTCGCGTGAAATAGATGCACGTACCTCCGATTCTATAGCTCTAGCTGTTCGTTTTAAATGCCCTATATATACATACGAAGATATTATGGAAACCGCGGGTGTGATATTTAATGACGATATCATTAACGAACCCGAGTCCGAAACAATACATAAACAGCCTACTAATGATTTAGCTTCAAAATCAAAAGAACAGCTCGAAACATTATTAGAAGATGCTTTAATGGATGAAGATTATGATAAAGCTGCCATTATCCGTGACGAATTGAACAAACGCAAATAACATAAAAACATACATGGAAAGATTCAGCGGTATTTTCGGCATTATTTTAATTTTGGCCTTAGCATTTTTGTTATCAAATAACCGCAAAGCAATTAACTATAGGTTGGTTTTTAGCGGACTTGGTTTACAACTTGCCTTAGCCTTGTTCATCTTAAAAACGTCTATAGGGCAAAATGTTTTTGCATGGATTGGCCATAGCATCGAAAAGCTGCTGCAAATGGCCGATAAAGGTGGCGAGTTTGTATTTGGCGGCTTAATTAAGCCTGAATTATTGAAACCAATTTTTGGCGATCAATACAGTTTTCTGTTTATGTTTAAGATTATGCCCACCATTATTTTTGTGGCAGTATTGGTAAACATTGCTTATCACATTGGGTTGATGCAAATAATTGTTTCATTTTTTGCACGTATCGTTCATTTTTTGATGCGTGTGAGTGGGAGCGAAGCACTTTCAAACGTAGCCTCAGCATTCGTGGGTCAGGTAGAAGCGCAAATTATGATTAAGCCCTATTTGAATTCCATGACCAAAAGTGAATTGCTTGCTTCTATGGCAGGAAGTATGGCTTGTATTGCAGGTGGTGTAATGGCTGTATATATCTCGATGGGAGTACCTGCTCCTTATTTGCTTGCTGCAAGTATAATGGCGGCACCTGCAAGTTTGGTTATTGCAAAAATTGTGTGGCCAGAAACAGAAGAATCGGCAACTAAAGGAGCGGTTAAATTAGAGGTTAAAAAATCGCATGCTAATTTATTAGACGCAATATCCCACGGAGCAAGTGACGGATTAAAAGTTACACTCAACGTTATTGCTATGCTTATTGGTTTTATCGCTCTAATTGCCTTAGTGAATCTTGTTTTAGGAAAAGTAGGATTATGGCTTGGCGGAATGGGAGTTGATTTATCAAGCATTGGTATTGATGTTGCACATTTTGATTTGAATACGATTTTTGGTTCGGTCTTCTCCATTTTTGCTTATGCAATGGGGGTTCCAAGTCAGGATACATTTATTGTTGGATCGTTAATGGGAACCAAAATGGTAATTAACGAATTTGTTGCATACTCCAATCTTGCACCTATGATTACACAGGGAACATTGCATCCTAAATCTTTGGTTATTGTAAGTTTTGCCCTGTGTGGGTTTGCTAATTTTAGTTCTATTGCCATTCAAGTTGGAGGCATTGGCGAACTGGCTCCCGCCCGCAGAGCTGATCTTGCCCGTTTGGGTTTCCGTGCATTAATATGCGGTACACTGGCGTCATATCTATCTGCAACCATTGCCGGAATGCTGATGTAACGCAACGATGAAAATATTTTTCCTCCATCGTTTAGCAACCTTGCACAAAACCTTATTAATGAACCAAGTAAAAATAGCGTTTTAAAATTACAGACTCCAACACAAGTTTATGTGCGTTGGTCGTATTTGTATATGTGGGAATGGTATAGCTAAACAATGTGCTTGACCTTCGCTTGGGTGTCTTTAGGAATATGTATATCAGTAAAAAAGATTTTACTGATATACAAACAACGACTTAAACCTATCTAAGAACAGTTTTTCCAATAAATTTTTGTCGTCCAAAGCAATGTTAGCTGTCCCCGCAAGACCATAGCGAGGTTGAATGGTTTTATGATACGTTGTTGTCAAGCTGCTGTCAATGGCTATTTGTACCAAAAACATATTTTGATTACCCTCATTGGTCTTTACTTCTTGGGGTGTTGCCGAAACTGTTTTTACCAGTCCTTCGGTTACTCCAAATTCTTCAAAATTATAACTGTCAAATTTCAAAATAGCACGTTGTTCGATGGATATTTTACCAAAGTTTTGTTGTGGAATAAGTACTTCGCAAAGCCAATCGCTGCTATCGGGAATAATATATAAAACAGGCTCACCTGCTTGTAAGTTTAACCCTTCAAAAATATTTTTAGGTAGCGAAATAGTACCATTAAAGGGGGCAATAAAAAGGTATTTAGATTTCCAGTCGGCAATGGCAGCTTTGAGTAAAGAAAAACTTTGTAAAAACGCATTTTTCTGTTGACTAATATTTTTTTCTAGCGACAGCAATTGTTGTTCAATATCGTTTATTGCCGTTTCGTTGTTTATCAGGTTTTGTTGCAAATTACTTAGGCTTAATTTACGCTGCAACCTTGCCGATTCTGTATTGCGCAATTCTGTCTTAGTAATACTTCGTTGTTGATCCAATAATGAGTCGGCTTGCCAAGTTTCGTTTGCAAGTGCATATTCTCGTTCATAAATCTGTTTTTGATTTATTAAATTAGCGCAAGTTTGTTTTAAGTTAGTGAGCCGTTTGTTGATGATATTTTTTTCTTGTAAATACTGTCCGCTGGTAAGCGCTAAATAAAGCTCATTGTTGCTTTTCTTAAATGGCTCATACACTTGTTGTATTTCACCTAAGCGTTGATACGATGCTGTGCTAATATACGCAAGACTGTCAAGCATATTGCTATCACACAATAATTGGATAAGGATTAATCCACTATCAAGGTTATTTATTTCTTCCCCATCAGCCACACTTTCTAAAACCAGTAATACATCACCTTTATTTACTTTTGATTCATCTCCAACCAATTTTTTAACAATGCGTCCGTTTACTTTTGCCACCATATTTTTAGGAGGATTGCTGCTGCTTAATACAAATTTTCCTTCAAGCGTATCGGGTGCTTTGATGAAGTATAAACTAACTAAGATCGCAAAGCCGAGTAGAAACAAAAATGTCATTCCATAACGCAGCATAAAACTCAATTTGCGTTTAAGCAAATAGTTTATGTTATCGTTGTGGCGGTATAGTTGTTCTCCTTCGCTCATATTTAGTTACCAAGTTCCAATTGATTTTTTACCAACTCATAATATTTACCACGTGCAGCAGTTAATGTTTGGTGGTTTCCTGTTTCCATTATTTTCCCGTTTTCCATCACAATAATTTGGTCGGCATTTTGCACGGTACTTAAACGGTGAGCAATAACAACTACAGTTCTGCCTGTAAAAAAAGAGTTTAGGTTGTCCATAATCTTACGCTCGTTATTTGCATCAAGGCTGCTCGTAGCTTCATCTAATAATAAGTAACTTGGTTGTTTATATACCGCTCTTGCCAACAAAATGCGTTGCCTTTGCCCTGTGCTTACTTGTGTGCCATCATTGCCAATTTCTGTTAAATAACCATTGGGTAGTGTGGTAATAAAATCATCAATATTGGCTATGCGCCCTGCTTGTATAATGTTGTTCATATTTAACGGCAAGCCTGCTGCAATATTCTCAGCTATGGTGGTATTAAATAGCCTACCATCTTGCATTACTACGCCACACTTATCTCGCCAATGCCCGTGATGCAGATTTTTAAAATGGGTTGAACCTAAAAAAATATTTCCTTTTTTAGGTTCATAAAACTTCATCAACAATTTTAGCAAGGTGGTTTTACCACTGCCACTAGCGCCTACAATAGCTGTAATTTTTCCTGATGGTATGGTAAAACTAACATCATCCAAAACAGGTGAAAGTCTTTCGCTACCATAAACAAAACTCACATTTTCTAGTATGATTGGTTCTTGTTCCGGTATATCATTTAATAAATTAAGCGTGGTATCTGTTTCATCTTTTTGTAGTACTACATCCCCAATTCTATCCATGCCTATTCTGGCTTGTTGCAGCGAGTTTACTAAGCCATAAAGTTGTTGTATTGGCGAATTTAACTGCCCTATAATCATGTTAATGGCAAACATGCCACCTAAACTTAAATCACCATTAATAACTGCGGTTGCCGATGTAAAACTAATTAATATACTCGTGGCTTGACCCAACATACTACCACCAATACTTTGGAATTGCCCCACATTTAAGTTTACAATTTTTTGTTTGTACAAGTTTGCTTGTATTTCTTCCCACTGCCAGCGGTGTTGCTTGGCACTGTTGTTTATTTTTATTTCTTGTATGCCTTCCAGCATTTCTATCACCTTGCTGTTTTCCTTGCTGCCTAGGTGAAACATTTTATAATCTACCTTTTTGCGCCAAGCCAAAAACAAGTATGTCCAGATAAAACCCAACACTGCACCAATTGAAAAAATAAGTAAGATACCCGGATGATAACCTCCAAGCAGCACAACGAGTATTGACATATTGAGCAAAGAGAAAACGGTGCCAAGCGAACTAACAGTGAGCAAACTCTCCACCCGCTTATGGTCGCCAATGCGTTGCATTAAATCTCCTGTAACGTGGCTATCAAAAAAGGGAATATTGAGGTTAAATAGTTTATAAAAAAAATCGGATACCATACCCACGTTAATGCGTGTACCCAAATGCATAAGTATTTTAGTTTGGATAAATTGAATGAGAATACTGCCAATAAATACAGCCAATTGCGCCATAAGAACCAGTTGCACCATGCTTTGGTTATGCATGTTTACGCCCTTATCTATCATGGCTTGCGTAAGCATGGGGCTTGCCAGTGTAATAATACTGCTCAATAACATACCCATTGCCAATTGCACAAAATAACTTTTGAAGGGCTTGAAATAATGAAGTAAATAGTTTATGCCTAACTTTTTCTGCTCTCCATCATTTTGTTCTCTATTAAAAAACTCGGGGGTAGGTTCTAATACTAATGCATAGCCTTGTATTTTATTAGTTTCGGTGGTTTGGAGTGCAGCGGTGGCTGAGCCTGTAGAAGCCACGCTCCAATGTTCCACCAATTCCGCTTCTGTTAATTGCAATATCTCCTTGGCTGGATCGGCAATGTAAAATTTGTTTTTACTAAACCACTTTTTTTTGTAGTCATACAATACCACAAAGTGGTTATTATCCCAATGTAAAATACTGGGGTGACTTTGGGCAATTTCTTTGAGTTTTTCAACATCCACCTTCACGCCAATGGTTTTAAAGCCAATGGCTTCAGCAGCTTCGCTAATACCCAACATGCTCACACCTGTTTTAATGATGTGGCTTTTTTCGCGCAGGTAATCAATATTATAACTGCGCCCAAAGTATTGGGCCACCATTTTAATGCAAGCCGGACCGCAATCTTTTAAGCCTAATTGGTGGTAAAAGGGAAACGAATTCATTTAACAGCTGTATTTTTTTGGGGGGGGGTAATAACCTCACCGTGAGGTATAATATGGTTTACAATTGCCCAAGCTATAGCTTGGGCAATTGTAAACCCCATTTGGCTCATCATGTTAGAGCGATATTGTTCAACAGTGTGTTTTTTTAAACCCATTAAAATGGCTACTTCATTTGTGTTTAAGCCCTTACTAGCATAAAGCAGTATTTTTTTGTAATGCGGATTCAATAACTCAATTCGCTTATCAATATCGTTATTTTTTAATTCATGCAGGTGGGTAAGCTTTTCCCAGTCTTTAAATAAATTATCTTCATAACTATATTGTTCAGCCTCAACTTTTGCCAAAGTTGAAAAAATATCAAACTCCTTTTTAATACAATATCCATGTAACTTAACATCCATACACTTCAACTTATGTTCTGTGTAATATGCGTGGCTTATTAAAATCACTTTTCCTTTATATCCTTTTTGCAAAAGTAAAACAGCGGTTTCAATTCCATTTAACAAGGGCATACAAGCATCAATTAGGCAAAAATGAGTGTCTAAAATTTCAATTTGTTTAATGGCATCAATCCCGCTATGGTAAATGTTTACTACCTTGTAACTAGTGTCTGTATGGAGCCAAGAAACTAGTAATTGTGAGTCTAAATGACAATCGTCAATAATGGTTATTGTTTTCATATAGTAATACATAATTAGTAAAATTGAATGACAACCGCAATAGAACTTTTTCTATTTTTCTTTTCGCAATAGAACTTCTTCTATTGTGCTATGAGTTTTTTTTACAGAAACTTGTATTACAATTTACCAAACCCCACTGCGCATAAAGGTTAATGGTAAATAATAATTTTTATTTTATTTTTAACTTAAAGTTTTTAGCAGGTTTTGATGTATAAACCGCAATTTAAATGGACAAATTGGAATCAAGTAGAGCAAAAGTTCTAAGTGGACTAAAAAAAATGGATGACAGAGAACTTAATTTTATCTTCGGGGGAGCGGAAGGATCTGGAAGCTCTGCGACTCAAAGCTTATGTAATTGTTGTGATGATACAACAACTAAACCCCCAATTGTAATCTTTAAACCAGGGTATTCTGATTACATTCTTGACTCGAGTAATACATATAATGATATGATTACTACTCCGGATGGAAGAGTTATCCAAGCACAAACTATTGATGATAAGAATAACTTGACAATCACAGACAAATTGGCAAGTATTATTGACGTTAAATGGTAATTTGACAATTAGTAAAGCGGGATTAATTTACCGCTTTACTATTGAAATTAATTTATGATCAGAAAAAACTACAAGAAATTTATAGGCAACTCTAAGTTGATTTTAAACAATAAGGAATATTTTGAATCAATACTACCCCAATCTCCTAGAAACATAATTTTGAAGAAAAAAAATGTAATATGGGAGAATATAGTAGGACAAGTATTTGATCAATTTTCAAACGTCATAAATACAGAAATTAAAATAGCAACCGAAGCCGGGTTGCTTGATGAATCTAATAAATATGAAGACTTTTATCTTCGTCTATCATACAATCACGAATGGCAGGATTCATTCTTTAAGGCCTATCCATTTTTTTTCAAGATTGTAGATGCAAAAATTAAACAGGTTATAAATTTCGCAATAACGGTAATAACTAACATTGATAAAGATTTTGAAAAGTTAAAAGCGCTTAATTTTTGTGTGTCTAATGAGATCATTACAGTTGATTACACAGCTGGAGATATGCATGATGGAATGTGCACAGTCTGTATATCTTTTGAAGGGGGGACAACTCTATATTATAAACCCAAAAGCTTAAAAGGAGATATAAACATCCAAGGAATAATTATTAATTATTTCGAAAAATGGATTCAAAGAGAAATAATTGAATACGTACAAAATGTAGACTTTGGCGATTACGGCTACTCTTTACCTGTTAAGTCTTTCGCTTGTGATAGTTTGAGTGACGTAGATAATTATTATTATAATTTTGGTTGTTTGAGTGCTTTTTGTTATCTATTTGGAATTGAGGATTTGATATCAGATAACATTATTGCCTCGAAGGATAAGATTTCTCTTATTGATTTGGAATGTATTTTCTCTCCTCCAAAACAATATTTCGACAATATTAGTCTAACAAAACAATCTGGAGCCTATGACTATTTTTGGAATTCCTTATTTAGAAGTGGAATACTGCCAAGATACACTCTTTCGGATATTGATTTTCCTAAATCAAGCGATTCTAGTTTACTAAAATCATATGAATACAATGATATCCAGAATCAAAAAGAATCGAACAAACATCTCCCAATACTAAATGGGCAAAAAATTGATGTTTCAAACCATTGCCAGAGTTTTATTCATGGTTACAGGCTAGGGTATTCTGAACTAATTAATAGAAAAGAAGAGTTGCTTTTGCTTTTAGCAGATATCCAGACTCTAGTACCAAGGACTAGAATTCTCATCCGTCCAACTGTACATTATTCTAAAATAATTAATAATCAGACCCATCCTTTAAGTTTGGAATCTGATCACAATTATTACAGTTCGCTAACAAACACTTTTGATAAAGATAATAACATCTTAAAAGAAGAAATATTGGATTCCGAAAAGGCACAAATTAGTAAATTAGATGTGCCAATATTTTTTGCAGATATTATGTCAAAAAACCTCATCGACAAGCACGGGAATGAAATCATTAGTGAGTACTTTGAGTCGTCAGGATTGGATTTCTTTAGATCACATTTGAATGAGTATTTAAATCAGAATAATTTGATCAAACAAGAGCAAATAATAGTCAATGCATTCAAAGTTCATTGTGATTTTAAGGATTCAAACTTTAAGGCCATTTTTAAGTTTGATCAAGTTGATAGTATGAAATTTTCCTCTAAAGCCGAAGTAGAAAAATCAATTTCGATGACTTACATTAAGGAAGAAGTAGAAAAAATAGCTGAAAAAATAATCGAATTGAATTACGATAAAGAGAACCCTAGCTGGATTGACATTACACTTAATAGTTTTGAATTTTTTGAGCAATCGGTTCTTCCTCCAGGGGTGGCTCATGGAACAGATGGTATTGCTATTTTTCTGGGACTTGCTGGGAAGTTCTGTGGGAACAAAGAATATTTGGATCTAGCATCTAAGATTATAGCTTGTAATTCTGATATTTTTACACAATATAGAAATTTCAACAAACTATATTCAATATATACTAGTCCTTATATTTTTCCTGTAAGTTGTGTTTACTCATCTTTATATCTTAAAGATATTTTATCTTTAGAGGATAAATTTATAACTAAACTAGTTGAACAGTATTACAAATTCACTAACGATTTTTTTGATAAGGGTACGACTTGTTTGTTGAATGGAATTGCTGGTAATGTGAACTTATTATACTCCATTTTTAAAATATATAAAGATGATAAATATGTAACGTTATCAATTAAAATAGGGGAACACATAATTCGATGCGCCAGAGTAAATAAGGATGGTGCATCTTGGATTACAAGAGAAGGGGTTCATTTAAGTGGTTATTCGCATGGTTCCGCATCATACTCGAATAGTCTATTAATGTTATACGAGATTACGGGAAAGGAAAAATTTCTTGAATATTCACAACTGGCTTTGAAATTTGACAGATCAACCTTTAATGCTAATATGAATGAGTTTATCGATTATAGATATCAAGGTGAAAAAAAATATTCTGCTTCATGGGCGCATGGGAGTGCTGGTATTGGTCTCGCAAGACTAGTTAACAATGATTTAGGAATTCATTGCGATATGGAGGAAATAAACAATTGCAGAAATAGTATCCTTAGAAAGAAGAGTGAAATTCATACATTAATGAATGGTTTTTTGGGAAATTTGGAAATTTTAAGAGGTATAGGTAACGTTTTAAAACTGCCTTCTGAAGATTATATTGGGATGCTAGGTAATTTAATTAGAAATAAAGAGGATAATTTAAATTGGAAATCTGGATTGCCAATGAGTCATCTTTCATTGAGTACATTAAATGGTATTTCAGGAATTGGTTATTCATTAATAAGACAAACAGATTGGGAAAATACCCCATCAATATTATGCTTAGAATTAAATAAAGGACTATTAATAAAATCATTACATGAATAAGATTAGTTTATTTTTTTTAATCCAGATTGGACTCGTAGCTTTATTGTCAAATGCGATGGGACAAAGCAATCCATACACTGTTACCGTTAATATTAGTGGAAGAATTGATACGACAGAGAAGAATACGAGAGATATTTATTATCTCTTTAAGAACTATTTAGAAAGCAGGCCAGACTCTTTGTATGACAACCCATATTGGAATAATAAAGAAAAGAGAGAAAGACAATCTGGAAATCCTGCAATCTTTTATACCCCATTGTACGAATACAATATTTCTCCCAAAAGAATTTTTAATACTTGGAAACCATTTATATTAAGTATTGAAAAATTAGAATTAAATAAATATAAGATAAGGGTGGCACTTATTAAAGATGAAGCAGAACCTGATAAAATATTGACAATATTGAATCTTAATGCAATTCGCGATAATGGAAATTGGGTATTGGAAAATACCTTTCATGATATTGTTAAATCTTGGGAGTCTGTTAACTATAAATATATCAATTATGTATATCCTAAATCTCATTCTTTTAATCAAATTTTGGCTCAGAAGTCAATCGATTTCTGTGATTCAATAAAAAAGGTATTAGATATAAAGCTAAATGATACATTTAGTTTTTATCTTTCTGATAATCCTGATGAAATGGGACTGTTATTTGGATATGAATTTTACTATTTAAACTATACAACGGGATTAACTACAAAGTGGCTTAATCAGATATTTTCAGCGAAGGGAAACGAGTTCTATCCACATGAATTCATGCATATTATTCTTAAAGGTATAGGTAATGATTCCAGAAATTATCTAATAGAAGAAGGATTAGCTTGCTTTTTAGGAGAATTTAATACTCCAAGATATAAGAGTAGGATATCAAAACTCTCTAAAGATTACCTTGTGAATAAACCAACGTATGATTTAGAAAGTCTAGTTTTAAATAAAGCAGAAAATAATGGTTATCAATCTGCATATCCCACAGGGTCTATTATAGCAGAAATTATTTATGAGAGCAGAGGGTATTCTGGGATAATTGAACTCTGTAAAGCTGATACCCGTAAGTCAGAAGATATTCTTAGGATTATTTATAAAATTACTGGATTAAACAAAAAAGGATTAGTAAAGAAGTTTAGGGAAAAGCTGATTCTCTATGGGAGTTGAGGTTGAGTAGTTGTATGTCCGATTTTTGTTCCTAATCAATAGTAAAATAAATTTGTTGTATTGGATGACATTAATTTCGCACATTTAAAAAGCCCCACAAGCTGTTAGTAATCAATCTATTTTATAGCATTGCAGTTTGGAAATAATAAGAACGAAATACAATGAGTTATTAGGTCAAATGATGGCAGGACATCAAATTATTAATGGAGTAGCTATTATAATACTCATTGTTTGGAGTCAATTCACAAGGGCTCAAACAGTTATTACGCTGCAGCAAGCTATTGTTTTAGCTCAACAAAGTAGTTTGCAGGTGTCTCTCAACAAAAATAACTTAGAAATAGCCGAGCAAACCTACAAATTGCAACGCGCGCAATTGTTCCCACAAGTAAACCTAAACGCCAACTTGCCCGGCTACAACAGTAGCATTACAAGCGTTACCCAACCCGATGGTACCATAAAATTTACCACAGTGGAACAAGCATACAGCAATGTGGGCATAAGCCTAAGCCAAAAAATAGCAGCTACAGGTGGCACTTTTACTGCCAGCAGCAATATCAATAGGTTTGATTTGCTAACGGGAAACCGCATTAGCACCTTTAATACACAACCTTATGTATTGGGCATTGTGCAGCCATTGTTTCGGTTTAATGAAACAGCCTACAACCTAAAAACAGCAAAAATTAGCAAGCTTATTGGATCAAAAGTTTTTGTAAAACAACAAGAGCAATTAGCCGCAGATGTTAGCAGTTTGTTTCATACGGTATTGCAAGCACAAACCAATATTGTATTGCTTACCGCAACCAGCAATACTACAGATACCTTGTTGAAAACGGCCAAACTAAAATTAGCATTGGGTAAAATTGGCGAAGAAGAATATTTACAAATACAGCTGGAGCAATTAAACACAACAGCGCAATTACAGCAGGCACAAAACGATGTTGAATTGGCAAAAAATAAATTGTTCAATATGCTCAATATGCCAACTAAATCAGAAATAGTATTGGAAGCAACCAAGCCCACTGCTATACAACAGCAGCAATTGGAACAAACAAGTAGCACTATTTTATTTACACAATACAAACAAAACAACCCCGAATATGAACAACAGCGGTTGGCGCAAATGCAAAACTATGCAGCCCTGCAACGTGCAAAATACACTAGGTTGCCCAGTTTTAATATAATAGCAGGATATGGTAGTAACCAATCAGCACCTCTATTAAATGATGCCTATCAAAATTTACTTACCCAGCGCAATGCTACCGTTGGTGTAGCTGTTCCATTATTTACCGCAGGTGCAAATAGTGCAAGTTTAAAAATAGCAACCTACCAACAGCAAAACCAACAATTACAATTACAACAGTTGGAGCAACAAATGATGAATAGTATATTGGGTCAGTTATTAGCATACAACAATGCACTTATGCTTATACACAATGCACAACTTACGGATAGTTTAGCCCAACGCAGATATGCAATAAGTACCAATAAATTTAATGCAGGAAAAATAACCTACACCGATTTTTTACTTGCCCAAAACCAGCGCAACCAAAGCAAAAAAAATTATATAAATGCCATTGCTAGTTACTGGCAAGCGTATTATCAGCTAAGAGCAAGTACAATGTATGATATAGAAACGCAAGAAAGTCTTTACAATAAAAATTAGCTGATTATTTCCATGCGGGTGGCAAATGTGTTTTAATGCGGGTTGGCAAATTGCGTGGTCGAGAAAAAAGTAAGTTAATATTCATTGAGTTGTAAACAGTTCTCAAATATTCAGGTCTATCAAACTAAACCATTCAATTTTTAAGGTAAAATATCTTAATAATTGGTCTAATACCACAGACTCTATCTTGTTTATTCCCATTGGAAACATTTCCTCCAACCAATATAAAAATTGTAGAGTACGTAAACACCGTTATCGGAAAAAAAGTAGGCAGAGGCGAATGTTGGGACTTGGCCAATGAGGCGCTAACATACGCCAACGCTAGATGGGAATTTCCAACCAAATTTGGTAGGCCAATTGATTATAAAAAGGAACAAGTATTAGCAGGCGATTTAATTCAAATATAAAATGTGGTAATGGAGAGCCGAACCGATGCATCTATCGTAAAATGGAAAATGGTAGAACATACAGCAATTGTATATTCAACAATTGATAAAATACAGATTCGTATTGCCGAGCAAAATGTAAATGGCGTGCGAAAAGTGATGCTGAGTAATTGGAATTTGAATGATGTTAAAAGTGGTAAATTACAATTCTATAGGCCACAACCTAAATAACTACTCCAAAGTATATCCTAACCCTACACTCAATAAATATGCCTGGTAAGGTTTGTTTGTGGTTTCATTCGAACTCGATTGATATGCATTTTTATTAAAAGAGGTGTTTGCGTAAATATTATCCAAGTTAATAGAGATGCCGAAATTATGTATCAATGTATATCGTGCAGTTAATCCCCATCCAAAGGCAATTGTGGCGTCTTGTTGGCTAAATGCTCGTTGGTTGTATGTTTGTCCCGAATAAGATGTAGTGTAGGCTAATCCGTAATCTTTGAGCGTTAAAAATCCAGTCATGAGCCTTATATCAACATTGAGTTTGTTCTTTTTAAATGTCATGAACCCACCTACCATTGCAGAGGTTGATGTATATCCTCCATTACTTTCTACCGAAATCAAAGTCGTTGATGAAGGGTTTTGGTTTAACTGATTTTGGTAATTTGTTACATTAAAATCAAACGCACTGTAATTGAGTTTTGCCGTAAGTCCGATGTTTTTATAAACGAGATAATCAGCTTGTAAGCCAGTCGTGTAACCGGTTTTCGCAAAGGCATTTTCACTTTTAGTTAATTCAGTGTTACCAAAATTACTATTGGGAAGTGCTGCTCCAAATTGCACATCAATACGTTGAGCTGTTGCTGAGAAGAGTGTAGTGACAAAACCTACTAGCAATACATTTTGACGATTGAAGATGCTCATTTTTGGATATAGATTTTATGCCTGATTTTCGGTTGTAGGAGTTTCCTCTATTGATTGATTTTCAACTTTCATAAAGGTGCGTTGAAATAACAAGATAGATATGAATCCAATACTAATTGCTGCATCGGCAACATTAAATACCGGACGGAAAAACTCAAATTCCTCACCACCCCATAAAGGAAAATTTTCGGGAAGCACAGTGCGGATAATCGGAAAGTAAAACATATCAACCACACGGCCATGAAGCCACGTATCATATCCGAACCATACACCATAAAATATACTATCAACGAGATTGCCTATAGCTCCAGCCATTATCAAGGTCCAAGATGCTATATACCCTGTATGTTGATTTTTTTTAATAAGAGAAGTGATGTACCAGCCAATAAATCCAATAGCAACAATTCTGAATAAGGTTAGGATGAGCTTACCTGATTTACCGCCAAATTCCATTCCAAATGCCATACCATAGTTTTCGGTAAAATGTAGCTTAAACCAATTTCCTATTACGTCAATTTCTTCACCCAGAAAAAAATGAGTTTTGATATAGTATTTCACCCATTGATCAATGATTAGTACTCCGAGAATAATGGCTATTGGAAGGAATAATTTATTTTTCATGCAGGTGCAAATGTATGAATTATGGCGGGTATAAAAACAAGTAGAGACGTTCAATGTTGAACGCCTCTACTTTTAACATAGTATCAATATGTTATTTATATTGTTGCAATTTGGCTTCCATACTTAAGGTGGTGTGAGGAACTGCACGCAATCTTTCTTTTGAGATGAGTTTACCAGTTACACGGCAAATTCCGTATGTTTTATTCTCAACACGTATTAGAGCCATTTCTAAGTTTTCAATAAACTTCTTTTGACGCGAAGCCAGGTTACTCACGTATTCTTTTTCGGCTGTTGATGAACCATCTTCCAATGTTTTGTATGAATTATCCGAATCATCACCGGCATTCATTCCCGGATTTTGCATTTGGTTAATCAAGTTTGCAAACTCTTCGCGAGCTACACTCAATTTTTGATTAATCAATTCTTTAAATTCAACCAAATCCTTATCTGAGTGTCTTTTCGAAGACTCATTCACAATCTCAATTGCTTCTTCTTTCTTTTCTGCAAAAGGAATAGCTTTAGGAACAGTAGGTTTTGTTTCTGCAACCTTAGGAGCAGGCGTTGCTTTTTTAGCTAAAGGAGCTGCTTTTACAATAGGTTTCGATGCTACTTTCTTAGCAACCGGAGCTGACTTTTTAGCTACAACTTTTTTAGTAGGCGCTTCCACTACTTTCTTAGGAGCAGCTTTCGCAACAACTTTCTTAGCAGGCGCTTTCACTACTTTTTTGGGAGCAGCTTTTGCAACAACTTTCTTAGCAGGTACTTTCACTACTTTTTTGGGAGCAGCTTTTGCAACAACTTTCTTAGCAGGTACTTTCACTACTTTTTTGGGAGCAGCTTTTGCAACAACTTTCTTAGCAGGTACTTTCACTACTTTTTTGGGAGTAGCTTTTGCAACAACTTTCTTAGCAGGTACTTTCACTACTTTTTTGGGAGCGATTTTTTTTGCTACCACTTTTTTAGCAGGCGCTTTCACTACTTTCTTAGGAGCAACTTTCGCAACAACTTTCTTAGCAGGCGTTTTCACTACTTTCTTAGGAGCCACTTTTTTAGCAGGCGCTTTCGCTGCAGGTTTTTTAGGAGCAGCTTTTTTAGCTACCACCTTTTTAGCTGGTGTTTTTTTCACTGCAACTTTCTTAACAATTTTCTTTGCCATGTGCTGTACTCGTTTAGTCTTTAATTAACTTTACTTTAATTATGTGGTCGTCCACGTCAATCTCAGCGCTGCTGCTTAATTGCTCTGTTACTTCAAGCTCATTCGCTAAAATTTCGGTGCAAATATATGTTTTGAAACCAATTATGGAATTTTCGAGGTATTTATGTTTCTCTATTTGAACCTTAATACGGTCGGTTACTTCTAAATTACTCTCTTTCCGTAGGTTTTGAAGCTTGCTAATCAATTCACGCGCAATACCTTCTTCCTTTAGAGCCACGCTAATCTCCACGTCAAGCGCCACTGTAACCTTACCATCGTTAGCCACTTTATAACCAGCAATATCCGATGTTAAAATTTCCACATCTGTGGGTAAAATTTCAATGGTTTCGCCTTCCATTTGGAGGTTAAAAGTGCCTTTTTGCTCCAATTCTGCTATTTGAGAAGTTCCCATTTTGAGAATTGCATCTCCAACAGCCTTCATTTTTGCACCCACTTTTTTGCCTAATACCCTAAAGTTTGGTTTGATGGATTTTTCAATCTCGGCTATAAACGCTAACTCTTTCACGTTTACTTCCGATAAAATTAAATCCTGCACATGTTTAATTTCATCCTTAATGCGCGAATCAACCATCGGAATCAATATTTTTTGCAGTGGCTGACGAACCTTAATGTTTTCTTTTTTACGAATAGAAAGCACCAATGATGAAATTTTCTGAGCATATTCCATTTGCTCTTCCAGCACTTTATCAATCACTGTTTCATCAGCAACTGGGATATCGGTTAAGTGTACCGATTCCATTTTGCCGTTTAAGTTTTTGTAAACCCAATCACTAAAAAACGGAGCAAACGAACTGCTTAATTGTGAAATAGTCATTAAGCATTGGTATAAGGTTTCGTAGGCAGCTTTTTTATCGTCATTCATTTCACCTTTCCAGAAACGCCTGCGACTTAACCGAATGAACCAATTTGAGAAATGATCTCCGGTAAATTCTTCGATAGCACGCACAGCTGGGGTGGCATCGTAATCGTCCATTCTTTCGCGCACTGTTTTGATTAAACTATTGAGTTTACTCATAATCCAGCGGTCGAGTTCGGTTCGCTGAGCAACGGGTGTTACATTGATTTCGTCAAACTCAAATCCATCAATGTTGGCATAAATAGCAAAGAACGAATAGGTGTTATACAGTGTTCCGAAAAACTTGCGCTGACTTTCAGCTACCCCTTCAATGTCAAATTTTAAATTATCCCATGGATCGCTGTTGCTTAGCATGTACCAGCGGTTTGCATCGGCTCCGTATTTGGCAATGGCTTCAAACGGATCAATAACGTTGCCTACTCGCTTACTCATTTTATTGCCATTCTTATCCAACACCAAACCATTGGCAATTACATTTTTGTAAGAGATGCTATCAAATAACAAAACAGAAAGTGCATGTAATGTAAAAAACCATCCACGTGTTTGATCTACTCCTTCGGCAATAAAATCGGCTGGGAAATTTTTACGGAATGTTTCTTCATTTTCAAACGGCCAGTGCCATTGCGCATAGGGCATTGCGCCCGAGTCGAACCATACATCAATCAAATCAGGTTCGCGAACCATGAGTTTACCGCTTGAGGAAATAAGTTTTATGTTATCTACGTAAGGTTTATGTAATTCAATTTCTCCTTTGGCGTTTCGATACTGATCGCTTTCGCTCATAAATCCAGCTTCGATTGCCTTCGCTATTTCGGCCTGTAATTCGTCTTGCGAACCGATGCATTTTTCTTCACTTCCATCAATCGCTCTCCAAATAGGAAGAGGTGTTCCCCAATAACGGGAGCGCGATAAATTCCAGTCGACAAGGTTTTCTAGCCAGTTACCAAAACGACCGGTTCCTGTATGTTCCGGTTTCCAGTTAATGGTTTTGTTCAGGTCTACTAATCTGTCTTTTGCAGCTGTTGTTTTAATAAACCAACTTTCTAATGGATAATACAAAATAGGTTTATCGGTGCGCCAGCAATGAGGATATGTATGTTCGTATTTTTCTTTTTTAAAGAGTTTGTTTTCGGTTTGAAGTTTAAGAATGATGCGTTCATCTACACTCAAATAATTCAACTTCGAAGTGTCGTGAATCACACCTTTCAATTTTTCTTTTTGAACAGCAAGTTCTGATTCTTTCTCGGCATCGGTTAAGTATGCTTCTTTTACATATTCTTGGCCATACAAAAACTGTCCGTCTTGCACTTCGTGTAAAAATTTACCACGTTTATCAACCAGCGTTAAACTAACAATTCCGTTTTGTTTAGCAACCCTGAAGTCATCGGCACCAAAGCTTGGCGCAATATGTACAATACCGGTTCCGTCTTCGGTGGTTACAAAATCGCCAGTGATTACTTTGAACGCATCACCATTAATAAATTGATTGTCATTTGCTCCTTTAAACGGTAATAATTGATCATAGCGAATACCTGCTAAGTCTTTCCCTTTTACTTCACCTAAAATAGTAAACGGAATTTTTTTGTCACCTGCTGTATATGAATTGAAATCAAGTTCGGCATTTTCTGCTGGGAAATATTTACCCATTAAATCTTTGGCAAGAATAACAGTGCAAGGCAGGTGTGAATATTGGTTGTAAGTCTTAACAACAGCATAGGTTATTTTCTCACCAACGGCCAGGGCAGTATTCGAAGGTAACGTCCAGGGAGTAGTGGTCCAAGCTATGAAGTAAACATCATCACTTCCAAAGCTGTGAACTGTGGACTCTAAACTGCGAACTGCTTTAAACATAGCCACTGCAGTCATATCCTTTACATCTTTGTATGTTCCAGGTTGGTTCAACTCATGTGAGCTTAAGCCAGTTCCGGCAGCAGGCGAATACGGTTGAATGGTGTAGCCTTTGTACAATAATTTTTTATCATACAATTGTTTCAAAAGCCACCATAAACTTTCGATATAGTTGTTTTCATAAGTGATATACGGATCACTTAAATCTACCCAATACCCCATTCGGTTGGTAAGTTTATCCCATATATCGGTGTACTTCATTACATCTTTGCGGCACGCTTCGTTGTATTCGGCCACACTAATTTTTTTACCAATATCATCTTTGGTGATGCCTAGCATTTTTTCTACTTGCAATTCCACAGGCAAACCATGAGTGTCCCATCCCGCTTTACGTTTTACCTGTTTACCGTTAAGGGTTTGGTAGCGACAAAAAATATCTTTTACGGTACGTGCCATCACGTGGTGGATGCCGGGCATACCGTTGGCACTTGGCGGACCTTCATAAAAAACAAAAGACTCAGCTCCTTCACGGTTGCTTACACTCTTTTGGAAAATCTTGTTCTCTTCCCAAAATTTCAATATCTCATCCTCAAATGCAGGGAAATCGAGCTTTTTATATTCTTTGTACTTTGTCATCGGTTGTCATAAAAAATGAGTGAAGGAGTAAATGCTGTAATGTGTAAATGGTAGTTGTCCATTTACACATTTCGTTTGTTAATCTCTTCTTTAAAAAGGAGTGCGAAAATAGGGTTTGATAACTAAAAATGAAAGGGTTGGATATCAATCCGCATCTGTAGGCTCAGGCTCTAATTCCACAAGGGTTTTACCGAATTCTTCTTTGTTATTGATGGATTTTTCTAAGGATAACAGCAACGAAGGAAGCAGCAATAAATTCATGAGCATCCCGAATAGTAAGGAAAGCGAAGTGAGTACACCCAATGCAACAGTACCCCCAAAATTGGAGGCTGCAAAAATGATAAACCCGAAAAATAACGCAACGGCAGTATAGATAATGCTCGGACCGGCTTCGGTTAAACTTTGGGGAATGGCCAATTTCATGTCCCAATTGTTGCGTTTGAGCGCATTGCGGTATTTAGCTAAAAAGTGAATGGTAAAATCAACTACAATTCCATAAGCAATACTAAAAATGATGATGGTGGAAGGCTTGAGGCGGATGTCGAAGAAGCCCATAATTCCTAATGTCATCAACAACGGAACAATATTTGGTATTAAGGAAATGAGTACCATTTTCCAACTGAAAAACAAAAAGGCCATCATCAACGAGATGATAATGAGAGCGGATATCATACTTTGCAATAAATTCTCAACGAGGTAATCATTTCCCTTTAAGAAAATTATACTGGTACCAGTTAGTTTTACATCGTATTTATCTCTCGAAAATATTTCATCCACCTGTTTTTGAACTTTTTCGTTCAAAGGTTTCATGGCAGCCGAACCGATATCGGCCATTTGAATGCTGATTCGTGCTTGACGGAAAGTACTATCCACCATAGATTTAATCATATTGGCTTGACCGTTTTTACCTTTGGGGATGTAAGATAAAATATCACTAATTTCTAACACATTAGGAACAATATAATACCGTTTGTCTCCATCATGGTAAGCTTGGTTGGCATATTTTAATAAGTCGGCAATACTCACTGATTTGGAAAATTCAGGATACTCGGCCAGTTCGCGTTGCAGCTTGCTGATTTTTTGCAACGTTGTGTAATCTTTAATCCCACCGTCTTTTTTTGTATCAATTCTAATTTCGTATGGGAGCACTCCTTTCAGGTTTTCTTCAAAAAATTTCAAATCAGTATAAACCTTATCCTCGTGTGGCAAATCATCAACAACAAAACCCAAATTTTGCACTTTAAACGAACCCCAAACCGACAATCCGCAAATGATTAGGGTAACAATGTAAATGTGCGGACGGTAACTGTAAACAAGTTTGTTGCACCATTGCATAACCTTGTTGAGGCCAGTGCTATCTAAATGTTTGGTGTGTTTGTATTTAGGTGGTGGCAGGTAACTGTAAACAATTGGAATAAATACCAACGACACAATATACACCAACATGATGTTAATTCCTGAAATTACAGAGAATTGATCCAACATAGCACTTCCAGAAAAGCTAAATACGCAAAAACCTACAGCTGTAGTTACATTGGTTAAAAACAGCGGCAATCCGTTTTTGGATATGAGGCGAATGATAGCCAACATTTTATTGCCATGTGTTCTAAATTCTTGGTGATAAACATTAAGGAGGTAAATGCAATTTTGGATACCAATGATAACCATTAAAGGAGGTAAAATACCCGTAAGCAATGTTACTTTGTATCCTAAGAGATGAATAGAAGCGGATGTAAACAGAACAGAAATGACAACCACAATGAGCGAGAAAACAACTGCCGATAAAAAGCGGAAAAAGATAAAAATGAAAAGTGCAGTTATAAAAATTGAAAGGTAAGTGAATATTACAATTTCATCTGCCACCTTTGATGAATATACCGTTCTTACATAAGGTAATCCCGAGTAGTGCATTTCTACTTGCTGGTTTGTTCCATATTCATTGCATACACTTTCGATTTTACGAACCAATGCAATACGTTCTTTCGAATCGAGTTTTTGCTTGTTGAGCGTTATGGCTAGCAGTGTTACATTGGTTTTTGGATTATACAACAAACCTTCATAAAAGGGTAGTTGAGCAATTAATTGTTTTACAGAATCAACTTCATGTTGGGTTTGAAAGGCTCCTTTAACTAAAGGTTGTAATGAGATATTATGCAGCGAATCGTTTTTTTGTAAACTGTACAAATTACCCAACGATAAAATTTGTTCAACACCATCAATTTCTTTCACCTGCTGGGTTAACTTAATCCAGTTGTTGAAGAAATCTTTTTCAAATAATTTTTCAGATTTAACACCAACAACCAACACACTGCCATCTTCACCAAAGGTTTCTTTAAATTTGATGTATTCAATAAAGTCAGGATCATCAGCCGGAACCGTTTTGGCAAAATCGTAAGACAGTTGCACTTTGGTGGCTTCATAGCCTGCGCCAATGGTGAGCACTCCTAATACTATCAACAACCAAAAGCGGTTGCGTAAAATAAATGTTCCTATTGTTTGCCACATAGCTGGCAAAAATAGAGAACTTAGCCTAATCCCTGTGGAAAGTTTTCAAATTCTTTTGGGCTTAATTTCTATTTTCGTGGAATACCAAGCATAAGTATTTGGTCGTTAAGCTTTCGTTATGAATAAAGTTAAATCGAGTATCCTTCTGTTGTTTTTCGCGTTGGTTAACAGTTTTTTGTGTTCATTGGTTTGGGCACAGCCTGCAGTTCCGGCTATCAATTCGTGGAGGGTGCATGCATCTTTTGTTGATAATAATTGTTTGGAAGAAGTTGGTTCGAAAATTTATGTAGGAAACAATAGTGCTATTTTTACTTACGATAAGGAGGAACGTTCAGTTGAAGTACTTTCCCGTGTCACGGGCTTATCGGATGTAAATGTGAAACAAATACGTTACCACGCCCCCTCACGAACCATTGTTGTTGGTTACGATAACCTGAATATTGATTTAATAAAGGATGGTGTGGTTTACAATATCCCGGACATTTTTAACAAACGAATTATTGGGGATAAAACACTCAATAATATTTCAATAATTAACCAAACGGCTTACCTATCATGCAGCTTCGGAATTGTATTGGTTGATATTCCCCGCAGACGCCTGGTTGATAGTTATCTAAATTTAGGTGCTAATGGAACCAATTTAGCCATTACAGATGTGGCTGTATTTGATGGGAAAATTTATGCCGCCTCTAAGAAGGGCATTTACGCAGCATCACTTAGCAGTTCAAACCTGAGCGATTTTAGCTTTTGGCAGTTAATAAAGCCATCTACTTTAAGTAGTTTAATGGAGGTGTTTAATGATAAATTATACGCGGTTGTTGATTCATCCATACAGACATTTGATGGGAATACTTGGAATGCATACAACGGACTTGGAAAGAACCAAACCAAGGATATGCGGGTAACCAGCAATCATTTGGTGATAACGTTAGATGATTTAATTGTAACGCAAAATGCTCAAGGCATAACCACAACCATGAGTCAACGTTTTGCCAAAACAGCCTTGCTCAGTAGCACGAAAGATTTCTTTATGTTGGTGCCTAATCAGTATTTAATTAGGGTTGATGGCGTAACAAATGCTCTTGATTACCTTGCTCCATCGGGTCCGATGGCAATAACAGCAACCCGCATGGTTTATGGAGGCGGTAAAATGTGGTTAACTGCTGGTGGGGTTAACGGATTTGGTATTGCCGGAGGTTGGGCTCCGCAGTTTAATAACAACAAGTTTAGCTGGTTTGAAAACAATGAATGGTATGGATATAGCAATAGTCTAGATTCAACAATCATCAACGCTCGCGATTTTATTGATGTGGCCATTCATCCAATCACCAAAAATGCATTTATTGGAAGTTTTGGATATGGTATTATAGAAGTTAACGGTGAAACTGTTCTGAATAAATACGATACCTCAAACAGCTCACTGCGTTCTCCAAATGGAAATCCTGGTCCTGTTTACGTATCAGGTTTAGCGTTTGATGATAAGAACAATCTTTGGGTGAGTAACTCAGAAGCTGTAACGCCAATTTCGGTATTTGAAGCTTCAAGTAAAACTTGGAAATCTTTTTCATTACCCATTTCGGTTGATAGGCGATTTGGTTTTCTTACCATCGATGATCAAAACAATAAATGGATATTTTCCACACGTGGGTTAGGTCTGTATGTTTTCAATAGTGGATCAAAAGTATTGGATGAATCAGATGATCAGTTTAAAACGCTTAACACAAATAAGGGAAATGGGTATTTGCCTAGTAACACGGTGTTGTGTGTAACAAAGGATCAAAAAGGTGAACTTTGGGTAGGAACCGATCAGGGGTTGTGCATTTTTAGAAATCCCGAAAATGTGTTTAAGAACGGAGCCAATTTTGATGCGCAACAAATTGTAATTAAAACGGGATTGGTGTATTCCAATTTTTTGGGAAATACACCCATTAATTGCATTAAAGTTGATGCTGCCAACCGAAAGTGGATTGGCACCGCAAATGGTGTTTGGCTTGTATCTTCTGACGGCTATACGGTAATTCATAATTTTAACATGAGTAACAGCCCACTGCTGTCGGATATCATTTTGGAAATTGGTATAAACGACCAAAGCGGTGAAGTTTTTTTTATTACCGAAAAGGGAATTATTTCGTTTATGAGTAATGCCACCGAAGCTAAGGAAATCCACAGTAACGTAATGGTTTATCCCAATCCTGTTGGGCCAGATTATACAGGGCTTATAGCTGTAAAAGGCCTAGTTAATAATGCTTACGTAAAGATTACCGATATTAAAGGACAAATGGTATATGAAACCAGAGCCAATGGAGGAATGGCTACTTGGGATGGTAGAAACTTCACAGGAAAACGCACAGCAACGGGAGTGTATTTAATTTATTCAACCAATGCCGAAGGCTCCGAAACCAATGTTGCTAAGGTAGTGTTTATCAATTAAACAGTACTTTCGGTTTTTCAATTTACCATCGGATGCTCATTAAATGTAAAGCTATAGTTATTAAAACCATTGATTACTCCGAGAACAGCGTTGTGCTTAAATGTTTTACCGATACGCACGGTTTGCAATCCTACATGGTGAATGGTGTTCGATCTAAAAAAGGAGCTATTCGTCCTTCGCATTTGCTTCCTCTATCCTTGTTGGAGTTAGAGGCCTACCATCAACAGCAAAAAAATTTACAACGCATCAAGGAGTTAAAATGCACACCACAACTGCACTCTTTACATTTTGATATGGTGAAAAGTTCGGTGGGGATTTTTATGGCAGAGGTTATGAATAAGGTATTGCGGGAAGAGAACCAGCCTGACGCTCCGCTATTTTCATTTTTGTACCACGCAATACAATTGTTGGATTTGGAGGCGGATAAAGTGAACAATTTCCCATTATTTTTCTTGTTGCAACTCACTCGTTATTTAGGGTTTCATCCCAAAGGAGCCTTTACCGAACATACAAACGGATTTGATTTTAAAGAAGGAATTTTTGAACCGTATGATGCCCGAAATCCATACCAATTGTCGCCTTCACTCAGCCAAAAAATGTCGATGTTGTTGCAGAGTAGTACACTAGAGTTTAAGAATGTGACAATGAGTTACACGGAAAGAACCGCTCTTCTTGAGCATACAATCGATTATTACCGTGAACACATTATTGGATTTATCGACTTGAAATCACACAAAATACTGGCAGAGGTTTTGGCGTAAGAGCCCAATCTAAACAAGAGTTAAACTTCCCGATCCTTTTCATTTCATATTTCACATTTTGCGGTTGCGCGTTTAATGAAATTTTCAGAGTAACGCAAATGTAAAGTCTAGAACCGCAGAAAAGAAGGTATAAAAAAAGCTGTCAGTTAATACCGACAGCTTTGTATGTTCAATAACAAATAATCTTATACAGATTTTGGTCTGTATGTGTTTTTAGTACCGGCACCTTTACTAATTACTTTGGTGTTCATATCTTTAGGCGCAGCCGTTTTAGGAGCTTTAGGCGCGGCCGATTTTTTCGCAGCAACTTTTTTGGGTTTGGCTTCTTCAGCTACTTCTTCTGCATCATCAGCTTTTGCTTTTTTACTTACTTTTTTCGGTTTATCTTCTGTTTCAGCGGCTGGTTCTCCAAGTAACGAAGCGAAATCTAATTGTCCTTTTAGTAAGTTATACCAAGTAATTAATTTTTTGATATCCGAATCGTATACACGCTCGTTGTCTAATTTCACAGCCGTGTTAACGCAAGCTCGTTGTGTTTTTGAATCGTCTTTAGACGAAGGAACTACATTACCTGTTTTTTCAACTTCGTTTAATTTTACAAACACTTCTGCTAATTGCACATCACCCTCTATTGTATATATCGATATATCTTCTAATACCGATACTTTATCATGCATACCTGTAGCAAAACGTTTTTTAGGTTCGCTCATTGTTTCAAGAATCAAACCGTTTTTACTACGACCGATAATTTTGTGCAATCCACTAATCCCTGCAATTGCTACGATTTCTTTTAAATCCATACTGTTTGTTTTTCTTTTCGAGGTGGCAAATGTAGTATTTTTTGAAAATTTGCAACTATCCCTGCAAATTGCAACTTGTTATATGAGCATATTTTTACGCAAAGCGGCAATTTACCTTGGTTTACTATTGAACGTGTATTCTGTAAAAGCACAGGTTATCAATATTGAAAGTAAACGGATGAATGAAAACAGGCAGGGCTGGATTGGGCAGGGCGAGTTTGCCTACTCGTATATTCAAAACCAAACCAGTATTTCCAATTTGAATACGCGACTGAATTTATTATACGTAAAGGAGCAACACGCTGTAATGTTATTGAACGATCTTTCCATCATTCAATCTTCCGAAGGTGATTTTGAAAACAGAGGTTATCAACACGTAAGGTACAATTACAAAAAAACAGATAGGCTCACTTATGAAGCGTTCACTCAAGTTCAATTTAGCAAACAAATGCGCTTGTATCCGCGGTTTATTTTAGGTGGTGGTCCGCGCTACAAAATATTTAAAGCCGATAGTATTAAAATATACACAGGAGCATCATTGTTTTTTGAACATGAAGAGATGCGCGATCCCATTCAAGTAAATTCAAATGAGCGATTAAATATGTATTTTTCGTACGTATTTACTAAGGTTCCTGGAGTGGTTATTGATATGCTCATTATGTATCAGCCTCGCCTAATTCAGTTGAGCGATAGGCGCATTCAAACAGAGCTGAGGCTAGATTTTTCGGTAAGTAAATTATTACAAGTACGTTTTGCTGCAAATATTTTTAATGATAACCGACCTCCTCTGGGTGTTCCGCAAACCTTTAGCAATATGCGAAGTGGAGTTTTGTTTAATTTCTAGAAATCAAGGCTCTCCGAAAAGCCTATGAAATACGGCTTTTTCTCTTAATTTTGCCTCATACAAACAATCAACATTGTACATGGAAACGATTGAAAAATATATCCCTCAAAATAAAATCCGAATTGTAACAGCTGCCGCATTATTTGACGGTCACGATGCTGCCATCAACATCATGCGCAGAATTATACAAGCTACTGGAGCAGAAGTTATTCATTTAGGTCATGATAGGAGTGCAGAGGAGGTTGTTGATACTGCTATTCAAGAAGATGCTAATGCTATTGCAATGACATCTTACCAAGGAGGGCATGTGGAATATTTCAAGTTTATGCACGATTTGTTGAAACAAAAGGGTTGCGGACATATCAAGATTTTTGGTGGAGGAGGAGGAACAATTCTTCCTGAAGAGATGGAAGAATTACATCAGTATGGCATTACCCGTATTTATGGTCCGGATGATGGGCGTGCAATGGGGTTGCAGGGTATGATTAACGATATGTTGCAAAAATGTGATTTTGCCACTGGCGCAAATTTGAATGGTGAAGTAAAACATCTAAAGGATAAAGATTATAAATCGATAGCTAAACTTATTTCTGCTGCCGAAAATTTCCCTGAAACGTTTGTTAAGCAGCATGATGAAATTTCAAAATCAATTGTTACTAGCACCATTCCTGTTTTAGGAATAACAGGAACAGGAGGAGCAGGAAAGTCATCGTTGGTTGATGAATTGGTGCGCAGATTTTTGTTGGATTTTAAAAACAAAACGGTTGCCATTATTTCTGTTGACCCTAGTAAACGTAAAACTGGTGGAGCACTGCTAGGAGATCGTATTCGTATGAATTCGATAAAAAATCCTCGTGTGTACATGCGTTCATTGGCTACCCGCCAGAGTAACTTAGCTTTATCTAAATATGTTAAGGAAGCAGTAGATATTGTTAAAGCTGCAGGCTTCGATTTGATTATTTTGGAAACTTCGGGTATCGGACAAAGTGATACAGAAATTATTGAGCACAGCAATACCAGTTTGTATGTAATGACTCCTGAATATGGAGCTGCAACGCAATTGGAAAAAATTGATATGTTGGATTTTGCAGATATCATTGCGATTAACAAGTTTGATAAAAAAGGCGCGTTGGATGCATTGCGTGATGTTAAAAAACAATACCAACGCAACCATCAGTTGTTTGATAAAAATCCGGATGAAATGCCGGTGTTCGGAACTATTGCTTCACAGTTTAATGATCCGGGAATGAATCGCTTGTATAAGGCGGTGATGGATAAAATTGTTGAATGTTCAGGAGCTGATTTACAATCGACTTACCATATTAGTGATGAGATGAGTGAGAAAATTTACATCATTCCACCATCTCGCACGCGTTATCTTTCAGAGATTTCGGAGAATAACCGCAACTACGATAAATGGGTTGATAAGCAAGTAGAAATTGCAGATAAATTATATGGCTTAAAATCGGCTATCGAAACATTATCTTCTTTAAAAAATACAGAAGCAAGCTTGATTGAAGCACTGAAAGCTGCTTACGCAGATATTGAATTAAACCTCGATCCGCGCAACAAAATCTTACTGGAAACATGGGAACAGAAGAAAGATTTATTCCGCAATGAATACTATGTGTTCAAAGTGAGGGATAAGGAAATCAAAATCAAAACACATTCCGAATCTCTCTCGCATACACAAATTCCCAAAGTAGCCGTTCCTAATTACAGGGCATGGGGCGAAATTTTGCGTTGGGCATTACAGGAAAATTTCCCGGGAGATTTTCCGTATACAGCAGGAATTTATCCATTTAAGCGCGAAGGAGAAGATCCAACGCGTATGTTTGCAGGAGAAGGTGGACCTGAACGCACCAACAAGCGTTTTCACTATGTATCGCAAGGGATGCCAGCTAAACGTTTAAGTACCGCATTTGATTCGGTTACTTTGTATGGAAATGACCCTGATCACCGCCCAGATATTTATGGTAAAATTGGTAACTCGGGGGTAAGTGTGTGGAGTTTGGATGCAGCTAAAAAATTGTATTCTGGTTTCAATCTTGCCGATCCTAAAACCTCGGTATCAATGACTATTAACGGTCCTGCTGCCATTATCTGTGCTTTCTTTATGAATGCAGCAATCGATCAACAATGTGAATTGTATATCAAAGCAAACGGATTGGAAGATGAGGTGAACAAAAAGATAGATGCTATTTTTAAAGATAGAGGAACAAATCGACCGAAATACAATGAGGAAATGCCCGAAAGTAACGATGGCCTAGGCTTGATGTTGTTGGGTGTTACCGGAGATATGGTGCTTCCAGCTGACGTATATGCAAAAATTAAAGCTGATACATTGAAGCAAGTTCGTGGAACGGTTCAAGCAGATATTTTAAAAGAAGACCAGGCACAAAATACGTGTATTTTCTCTACCGAATTTTCATTACGGGTAATGGGAGATGTGCAGCAATATTTTATTGATAATGCTGTTCGTAATTTCTATTCCGTTTCCATTAGCGGTTATCATATTGCCGAAGCAGGAGCCAATCCAATTACACAATTAGCACTAACATTATCCAACGGATTTACATTTGTTGAGTATTACCTTAGTCGTGGAATGAATATCGATGATTTTGCTCCTAACTTATCGTTTTTCTTCTCAAACGGCATCGATCCCGAGTATTCTGTAATCGGTCGTGTGAGCCGCAGAATTTGGGCCAAGGCTATGAAGTTGAAATACGGTGCCAACGAACGATCACAAATGTTGAAATACCATATTCAAACATCTGGCCGTTCATTGCATGCTCAGGAAATTGATTTTAACGATATCCGCACAACATTGCAGGCGTTGTATGCTATTTATGACAACTGTAATTCATTACACACAAATGCATATGATGAGGCCATCACTACACCAACCGAAGAATCGGTGAGGCGTGCAATGGCCATTCAGTTAATCATCAACCGCGAGTTGGGATTGGCTAAAAATGAAAACCCGTTACAAGGTTCATTCATCATTGAAGAGTTAACTGATTTGGTGGAAGAAGCCGTATTAAGTGAATTCGATAAAATAACCGAACGAGGTGGTGTATTGGGTGCCATGGAAACAATGTACCAGCGCAACAAGATTCAAGAAGAAAGTATGTATTACGAGATGCAGAAACATTCCGGAGAGTTTCCAATCATTGGTGTGAATACGTTCTTAAGCAGCAAAGGATCTCCAACCATTTTACCAAAAGAAGTGATTCGTTCAACAACTGAAGAAAAAGAGTTTCAGATTAAGATGTTGAATGAACTGAAGTCAGGCAATAAAGAAAAAGGTAAAGAGATGCTACACAAATTACAACAGGTAGCCATCCACAATGGAAATATTTTCAATGAATTGATGGAAACCGTTAAATATTGTTCGTTGGGTCAGATAACACATTCATTGTTTGAAGTGGGAGGGCAGTATAGAAGGAATATGTAGGTTTGAGTATTGTTTATTGTGTTGGATTAGCTTTATAATGCCAACTAGAATTGTTTATCTAGTTTGTACTGTATGCGATATATTTTTTTTTAAATTTCAGTAACGAGTTTTTTTGCTTTGAAAGCACAATTAAAGGAAACTAGCTTAGGCTTTTCATTTGATAAAGGTTTAACTTTTGCGCATTCTAAAGATGTTCAGAATACAGATGGAAGTTATCCTTGGGGTTTGCAAATTGAATGGAATAAACAGTTGTTGGATGAGCGTACTTGGAATACCTATAATTGTTATCCACGAACAGGATTTATACTACAATATGTTAACTATGATAATGCTGTTTTAGGTCAAAGTATTCACGCTTCAACTTATATTGAACCATATTGGGGTTATGGTAAAAAAGTGAGTGCTTCATTAAAAGGAATTAAAGGCTTAGCTTACCTTACCAATCCATATCAAATAGATAAAAATCCAACAAACCAATCGTATAGTTTGCCAATTAGTGGATATGTTGCATTGGGTTTAGGCATTCATGTAAAATTAAATACTCAACTCAATGTAAATGTTTATGGCCAATACAATCATATTTCAAATGTCGGAATTAAAGATCCTAATAAAGGAGTTAATTGGCCTACATTAAGTGTTGGTGTTGATTATGTATTTAAGCCAGTTTCACCTCCGCAAAGAGCTGTTAAACCGTTTATGAAAAATGACGCAAAACGTAAATGGGAAATAATTCCTTACTGGAGCAGCAGAAAGGTTGTTGCTGGCGAAAAAAGCCGATGGAATTTTTTTGGATTTGCAATTCAATATACGAAACAAATTGCCAGAATAGAATAACTCATTTAGCTACCCCAGTAAGAATTTAACAACCTGAGTTCGGTTTAAGCAGCTAATGTCAATTGTTGTTCAAGTTGCTTGATAAGCTGAGGGTTTGTTTCCTCAATATCTTTTTTGATGGAAGGTTTTTTAGGAAAGAAAGAATACGCAGCAATTGCACTCATAACATTAAGAAGAAAACCGCTGATAGAGCGATGTCTTGTATGTTCAACTTGACAAATGTTTTTTAACTCATCATTTACGGTTTCAATCACGGACCGTTTCCTTAAAAGAAGTTTCTCTTCATTGCTCAATGCTTTAGATTTCATGTTTCTTCTTACAGCTGTAATGAGTTGTATACCGTTGCCAAAAAGCAGATCACTCAATGCTTTTGAGATATATCCCTTATCTCCAAATAGTTTTCCGAAAAGGTCTTTAGTCATATTGGTAATTGTTTTAGCATCTCTATCATCCACATTTCCTTTGGTTAGAAACAAAGATAATATCTCACCTTTGTCGTTTATAATCAGGTGAAGTTTAAAGCCAAAGAACCATCCCATTGATGATTTACCAACCTCTGCAAAGCCTTTAAATGTTTTATTACGCTTTATCCTTTTGTTGTGACAAACACGCAGTACAGTAGAATCAATAAAGCTAATGCCAGTGCACTCGCCTTTGCAACAATGATGGAGAAACAACATGAATGCAATAGCACAACGATGACTCAATTCAATAAACCTGTTATAGGAAACCAATCCGGGAAAATCTTCTCTTAAATGAACAGACACATAGTCCACATAAAAATGCTTGAAATTCCTGAATTGACCACCATGAAACGCAATCAGGAGTGTGATAATTTCAGAGTCACACATTCCGGCTTTTCTATTTCTTGTTTTAACGTTTGATGGTGCGGGTAATTGGTGTTTTGAATACAAAATTTCAAATTCATTGCAGAAATCATCAACTTTTACAAAAGTTTCTGTAATTTTATCTCGTAGCATTGGTGTGTTTTTTATGTTTTTTTGGACTACAAAATTAACACTTCCAATGCTACTAATTATTTGATTACCAAATAATTATAAACAAAATAATCAACACTTTCTTATCCCGAACTCAGGTTAACAGTTTAATTGGAGTCGCTTTTTCTTTCATCATCGAAGATATCAAAATATCGAACAAGTTAGGATTGTTTCTATTGTTAAATCTCCAAGTAAACTCATCAAGGTACGGTTGTAAATGTTTTGCTTGGTGATGGATTCCTCTTAACCAAGCCTTGAGCATCATTACTTGCCTATGAAATAACCTGAAGTTGTTTTTAGGCACCGATACCTCCTGTTTTAGCCATGGAAATAAGTATTTCAAAGGTCTGTAACCTCGCCATTTATCAGTCCTTATTAATGCTTCCTTGCTTATATACTTTTGAAAAAACGGCTTCAATTGTTTCGTTCCAGCACTAGGTATTTGGTTGGCATAACATCGTACAATTCCCTTTTTCTTCATTTGTATTACCATCACTACTTGTTTCTTCTTTCCTTTACTTCTGCCGGGTTTACCCGTTTCAGGACCTCCTACAAAAAACTCATCTACATCCACTTTGCCATCCAAAAGTTTAGGCTCTTTAATATTCATCGCCTTCATTATTTTTCTGCTAAAAAAGTAACAGGTAGTTTGTCGTAAACTCAATTTGCGAGCCAACTCATAGCTACTTATTCCTTTCTTACTTGTGCTTACTAAAAACACAAATAGAAAAGCTTTAGTCAGGGGGGATTTCACTTTGTGGAAGAGTGTTCCCGATGTAGGCGACTCAATATGTTTGCACTTATTGCATTTACGGTTATAGGTTTCAGCCACCCTGCTCCAACTTGTGTTCCCACATTTTACACATCTGAAACCGTTTCCCCATTTCGCATTCGCCAAATATTCTTGGCAAATCGACTCTTCGCAATATGTGCGAACAAAGTCTAAAATGTCATACCCTTTGAACATAATCTGTTATTTTTATTCAAAGCTCTTTCTTCAATCCGCAGCCTATCTGCAGGCTAACATTTTTTATTTGGGGTAAGTATATGAGTTATTCTAAAAAATGATATTGCAATGCGGGATGAGTTTCATAAAAGAGGGTACTACTTTTAAATGAGCCTCAAATATAGGAAACCACTGCAACTAAGCTAATATCCAATTGAATTTATAATGCGTATCGGGAACACGCATGCGCTCTGCAATTCTGTTTAATCTATCTGGTAATGTAATAATATAATCTCGAGCTTTTTCGCCTGACTCTTGCAAGCCGCGTATGCTTTCAATTTCCCACTCTTCAATAAGCGATTTTAAAATATCGGTGTAATCGAAAGCTGTATAAACGCCTATACGTTGAGCGGCATCACTAAAGTTGGAAAATATACCCACTTCTTCGCCCAATTGACGAAGGTATTGAGATGGCATCGCAATTTTTTTACGCATCATATCCTCAAATGCCAAAATCATTTCATTAGGGTCGAGTTCAAAAATTTTAGAAACAAATGTTTTGTATGCTTTGGCATGTCGGGCTTCATCGGCAGCAACCAATCCACATAGTTTTGATAAAATGTTACTGCCTTGTTGTTTGGCTATACTGGCTACTCTTCGGTGCGATATGTTGGTTGCCAACTCCTGAAAACTAGTATACACAAAATTACGGTAAGGGTCATCTCCCGCGCCATTGTTAAATCCGTCTGCAATTAAATATTGGGTTGAGGCTTCAAACTCACGCATATTAATACGTCCGCATAAATATAAATACCGGTTTAACACATCACCATGACGGTTCTCTTCGGCAGTCCACCCTCTCAACCATTTCATCCAACCATTGTTTCCATATTGATCAACACCTTCAACTCCCGCTAGCCAAGTTTCGTATGTTGGCAAAGCTTCTTCGGTAATGGTATCTGCAACCAAAACGGCAAGCAAATCGTAGGATAAACCTTCGGCTTGTTCCTGTATGGTTTTCAAATCGGCAATAAAGGTTGTTTCAGAAGTGAGGGGTAACAATTCAGATGCTTGCCAATTTGTTTCAATAGGTTTGAGGAATTCAGTTGTGTATTGATCAACTGATTGTCCCAAATGCAACATAATTTCTTTTCGAGTAGGCGTTATAGATGATGCAGTCATATTTTTGAAATGTTGGTCAAATTTAAGCCTCAAAGTATAATTTGCAAGGAATTAAATTGAGTTGTAATTGTTAAGTAATTTGTTGACGTGTCTATAAAACACTTTTAATTAACAGTTTTCGTTGATTGAAGGTGAAATTATCTCCTATCCTCTTACCCCACATTGCTAATGCTAAAGGCGATTTTGATGATAATACTATTATTTTTTTATTATGAACTGTAATCGGCCCTAAGCCAATGGCTATAAAGTAAATATCTGTATTGCAAATTAAGAGTGCACCGCTTCTAATATTTTGTGTGGGTTGAATATCTATTTTATGAAGTTCTTGTAATTCATGTTGTGCTTGAAACAATTGTTTAGCGTTCATGTTTCTATCAAGTTGCCCCATGGCTCTCGATGTTTCATATTTGTCGCCTGCGCTGCTTTTGTCTTCACTGTTGGATGATTCTTGGGCAGCATTCATCGCCTTTTCGGCATGTGCAATTCTGTCCAGCAACATATCCCTGCAGGCTTGTAAAATACTTTCTTTGGATGGAATATTCATTTTCTGCGGTAAAAATAAGAAACCATTACATTTGTTGTGTAATGAAAAAGATTTTATATACAATATTTGCATTGCCCATATATGCATTAGTGTCGTTACCGTTTCCTATATACTATAAGGTTTCAGATCTGTTATATGTTTTGGGATACCATTTTATTGGTTATCGTAAAAATGTTATCTATCAAAATTTGAAGAACTCATTTCCGCAGAAGTCTGAAGCAGAAATTAAGCAAATAGGCAAAAAGTACTACGCTTTTATGATTGATTTGTTTTTGGAGAGTTTCAAACAATTGGTTATGTCGCCAATTGCTATCCAAAACCGTTTCCGCTTCATTAATGCCGAGATTCTCGAAGAATTTAGGCAGCAAAATCAGCCAATTATTTTTGTGTTGGGGCATTATGGTAATTGGGAGTGGTGCGGACAAAGTTTTCATCTTAAAGGTACATTCCAGCAAGATGTGTTGTATCATCCATTGAGCAGTCCTTTTATGGATTGGTTAACATATAAACTTCGCTCACGCTGGGGGGTTGGACTTATTCCTATGCAAGTTTCTATAAAAGAAATGATTAGGAGAAAGGATTTGTTAACAGCTACAGGTTTTTTGGCCGATCAAACACCGAGTAACAAAGATGCTTGTCATTGGATGACATTCCTAAATCAAGATACTCCTGTTTTTTTAGGTACTGAGAAGATTGCTAAAAAGCTCAATCGTCCGGTTGTGTTTGTTCATATTAATAGGGTTAAGAGGGGATATTATGAAACATCTTTTACTGTTATTACCAAAACGCCTAAGGATACTGCCGATAACTGGATTACTGAGCAACACACTAAAATCCTCGAGGCTGACATTATTAACAAACCCGAATTGTGGTTATGGAGTCATCGTAGGTGGAAACACAAACGCAACCAAGTTTAGTTTTTTAAACGTTGAATTATTTTTTGAGGATGATAGTATTCGAGTTTATCAAATACTTTTTGCAACGATTTTGGAACGCCAAAGCGATAACCAACTTAGAAGGAGCCACCACCAATTGTATAGAGTAAAAAATCTTTGTTAGCAAGATGTACATTATAGTTATCCAAAACTCCATTGAAGCCAGTATAAAAATGTTTTCCATTATAACCCATTGCAACTCTAGTCATAATTCGAGGGGCTATATCAACAACGTTTCGCGTTTGTGTTTCATTTTCAATGCAATAGGTTTGATATTGAACCATTACTCCCATTGAGGGCGACAGCGTAAAAAAGAACCGCTTTAAACCAACAAGCGTAAATGTATAGCCTGGCATTATGCTCAAACTATTAAATGAGCCATCAGTTATTCTTGATTCAGTTGGAATGTGATTGTAGGCTAAAGCCAGAATAATTCCTGTATCCGATTTGAGATTGTAGTAGGAAAAGGATGCAGTTAAAATAAAAGATCCTGCCGAGCGTTTTTGCAATTCATTTTGAACAAAGGGCGCACGGTACGGAAATTTTTGGTGGTTAAATACATAAAATAAATTACATCCAATATTTAAAGTAGATAAACCTGGCAGTGTAGGGAAATTTTTCCCGTATGCTTGATTGAGTTCTGGTATACCTGCAGGATTGGAAATATAATAACCGTTGTATGCTAAATAGTAGGCATCAAATCCCAGTTGTTTACCATAAGAATTAAGGGTTATATTGAGATAATCTGTGCTACCGTGTTTTTTCTCTTGAATATTCTTAGGGCCATAACCAATCGCCAAAATGAGCCATTTGTGCGATAGCCGCAATCCAAAACCAATGCTCTCATTTGGATCATAACGCAAGTTTTTCTTTGCACGTAATTCAAACCCGTTTGATGCATTATGAATAAATGGTGTAATGTTAATTTCATCCGACAAGTCGCTAATATTATCGTTACGATTGGGTTGATGGACAAACATGGTTGAGTCTTTTTGGGCCAAAATCCCTCCGCAATAAAGCAGCATAAAAAGCAGTAAATATTTTTTCAAAACTGATTCGCTGTAAAAACGTTTATATTTACGATAAGGCAATTTTCGGTTTACAATACCGCAGTTTACTTTTAAAATGATTTTCTAGATCTATGGAAGGTAGCGAATTATTTTTAATGCCTAAAGACTAATTATTTAGACAATATTTTCAGATCAACAGATAGTATTGTTTATACAATTAATGTATATACATATATTTGCATGACAATTAATTGATAATACTCGAAAAAGAAATACAACAAACAAAGTTTTCAAGCAACAAGCAGAAGGCAACCTTGAACATCATCTTTACGGCCGGATGGTTGAGATGTAATCAAACTCGTTTGTTTAAATCTTATGGAATATCGGGCGAGCAGTATAATGTGCTAAGGATTTTAAGGGGTCAAAGAGGAAATCCAATAGGTGTGAATGGGATTCAAGAGAGGATGTTGGATAAAAACTCAAATGCATCTCGATTAATTGATAAACTAAAAGAGAAAAACTTGGTTGAAAGAGTTGGATGCAAAAGCGATAGACGTTCGGTAGAAATTTTTATCACAGATGCTGGAAAAAACTTGCTCACACAACTTGATTCGGTGATTGAAGAACAAGAATCAAAGATGATTCTGTTATCAGAAGAAGAGTCAAGCCAACTCAATGAATTGCTAGATAAATTAAGAACACAAAACTAAACACATAAACAATTTAACACATGAAAAAACTAACACTAGTAGCATTTATCGGTCTGGGATTATCGGTATTTGCAGGAGAGCCAAAAAACACCAAGGCAAGCAAGTCATTAAAAGTAGATGCTAAAGCAAGCACATTAAAGTGGCATGCTAAAAAAGTAACAGGCGAACATTTTGGAACAATCAATGTTTCAGGTGGAAATGTTACAGTTGACAAAGGAATGATTACAGGAGGTGCAATTGAAGTGGATATGACTTCAATTAACGTTACCGATTTGCAAGGTGAATACAAAGGAAAGCTTGAAGGACATTTAAAATCAGATGATTTCTTCTCTGTAGAAAAAAACACTAAATCTGTATTAACAATTAAAAAAGTTGAAGCGATTAAAGGTAGTAAAACTGCTGAGAACTTCAACGTAACAGCTGATTTAAACATAAAAGGTATTACAAACGAAGTTTCTTTCCCTGCAATTATTATTGTAAAAGGAAACACTGTTACCGCTAATGCCGATTTTAATATAGACCGCACCAAATGGGATATTAAATATGGTTCAAAATCATTCTTCGAAGGAATTGGTGATAAAGCTATAGATAACGATTTTAATATTAAAGTACGCGTAGTTGCAGGAAAATAATTACCGTGATATGTTCACGATGCAAGTGAGTAGGCCGAGTGAACATTTCATAGTTTAGTGGTTAATAAGCATGGGTGCAATACACCATGCTTATTTTTTTTAATTTAGTGTGATGAAAAGAAGTGAGTTTATTAAAAGCCTGGGATGATTAGCCGTTATGACTACTTTGGATTTAAGAACATTTGGTAACGAATTGTTAACTGAAAAAAATACATCGCGAATGCCTGCGTTGTTTATTGGGCATGGTTCCCCCATGAATGCCATAGAGCAAAATAGCTATACTAAAAGTTTACAAAAACTTGGGCAAAGTTTGGAAAAACCCAAGGCCATTATGGTAGTATCGGCTCACTGGCAAACCCGCGGAACCTTTGTTCATGTATCTCCTGCTCCTAAAACCATTCACGATTTTGGTAGATTTCCAAAAGCATTATTTGATGTTCAATATCCGGCAAATGGATCACCCGAATTTGCTAAAATGGTTAGCAGCCAAATTACCTCTACAAAAGTATTACATGACGATGAGTGGGTTTTAGATCATGGAGCTTGGGCGGTTTTAAAGCAAATGTATCCGGATGCAAATATTCCGGTTTTTCAGTTGAGTTTAGATTTTAGTAAAGGTCCTGCTTATCACTATAATTTGGCTAAAGAGTTGAATGCCCTCCGCAATAAGGGATTGCTTATCATTGGTAGTGGAAATATCGTTCACAATCAGGGAATGCTAGATTGGAATAATCCAAATGCGAAAGGATACGATTGGGCAATAGAGTTTGATGAAAAGGTAAAGGCAAATCTTCAATCGCATAATCATGCTCCGTTAATTGATTATGCTCCGTTTGGAAAGGCTGTTCAATTATCCATTCCAACCAACGAACATTATCATCCCATGTTATACGCTGCGGCTTTGCAGCAAAAAAACGAAGAGCTCAAATTATTTTATGAAGAGATGCAAATGGGATCAATTAGTATGCGGTGTTTTATGGTTTCGTAAAAATTTTGGCAAAGGCATTCATCGTAACAAATTCTCCATGTTGTTTTAAAAGTATAATCAACTCAGTTAGCCGTTTAATCATTTCAGGCCCATTGCGCTTGGAAATATAACCTGGCAATCCAAAACCGGAGGTATCTGTAAATTCCCAAGGATGAAAATACAGGGACAAAAATCCATCTTTTTTCAATGTATAGATCAGTTCTCTTTTAATCCACCACATCGGAAAGTTTTTAATGGTGAGCCAAAATAGTGGTATTCTAAAATTAGTTGTTACAGAGGTTGGAATAATTAAGGTGTTGTTTACAAAATAAGGGTGGCGTGGTTTATTGAGGTTATTGTATCGCCCCGGAATCCATGTTGGATTCATGGATGAGTTATATTGGTATCCTGCCTTCTCAATTTCCGAATTATTAACTGGGGCTAACCGAGCCATTCGGTAACCGTTTATTTGTTGTTGTGTAATATTTTCCAATATATCTTTCGATAGCTTGAGATGAGTTACTTCAAAATGAGAATGATCATAACCATGTGACGCTATTTCGTGAAAGGATGATAGCGATTGAATGAGAGAAGGCTGTGCTTGTGCAAACTTAGCTGTGGTGAAAAAAGTACAAGGAATGTGAGAGGGTACAATTAACTTAAGTACTTCTTCCAATCCTGTGGTGCCTATTTGTATTTTGGTATTCCAGTCAATAACTTGCCCGTACTCTTCAGGAATATCAAATTCTTCTACATCAAACGTTAAGAGTATTTTAGGAGTCATGATTCTTTTGACGACTTGAAAATTATAGCGTAAATACGAATAAAGTTATCTAGTTCTTTCATAAATGTTTTCAGGCTCATTTTAGAAAGGACAATATCTTCTCTTAATGAAACCTCAAGTGGATGAATGGTTAGTTTGTATTTTGCAGCTAATGCTAAAAATTCGGTATCGGCAAGGTATCGGTTGATTGTTGTTTTTAAAAATACTCTTTTACCATTGCTGTTAAGACCTTTTATTCCTGATTGTGTATCGTTAAAGGGTAAGTTTAAAAATGTTTTGTTCAAAAATTGAGAGGCTTTGGAAGCAATCCAACGTTGAGGTGATAGTGTTTGATAATAGTTTTGTTTGCGCACACCCGAAACAATATCGGCACCGTGGTCCAGCCAATTAATAATCTCTTTTATGTGCATCAATTCAAAGGGGAAATCAATATCGGTATACAATTGAAATTTACCTGTTGATATTTTAATTCCTTCTCTTAGGGCATTTCCTTTTCCTTTATTTTTTTTAAAATTGATAAAAGTAAAGTTAGGAATTCGTTGTTTTAAAAAATCAACTTGTGCCTCATTTACATTTTTAGTTGACCCATCATTTACAATAATGAGGTTAACAGTATATTCGGGTAGTAACTTCAATACATTCTGAAAATGTAGCCATACCGATTGTTCCCAATTTGGTAAAGGGTTATAGCAAGGTTGTATTATATCAATTTGTGGTGTTTGGGGATTCACAGTTTGAGTGTTTTGATTGAGTAGTTTTAGTGGTAATTAGGTTATATTCAATTAAAAGATAAATACATAAACAGGGCAATGCTTTGAGGGCAAATGGAACGATGTATTGATGTCGGATGAATTTAGGAAAAATATCAGTGGGAGATAAACTGCACAGGATAAAGGCAAAAAACAATAATGTGATATTGAGTTTTGAGTGTTCTATTTGGGTATACCAAATGGCAACTCCTACCATCGCAATGATGTATGTTGATGATTCGGCTGCATGATTAAAAATGATGCTCCAAATCATTGCAGTTGAAAGAAATAAATACCGACAATATTGATTTTCGTATATGGTTGTACGAACATATTTTAAACAAAAAATGCATATTGCGGTAAGCTGTATCAACAGTTTTGTCGTCTCTCCAAATGAAATACCGCTTATTCCCGAGAGCATCCTCATTACCGATACATCTTCGATATTTTTAGCATGGTCGGATGTAAGTGAATAAAACCAATTTTGGTAAAGGATAATCAATTCATTTGTTGAAACGATAATGAGTGGCAATGAAAAAAGTAGAATGGTCCATAAAATGAAATAGCCGATGAATTTTATTTTATCAGGATATATCAAAAACAGTGACGCACCTAAAATGCCAAAAACCTTAATGTACATGCTTAGTGCCACACAAAAGGCTGCGGCCGCAATATTTTTGTTTTCGAAAGCAATAAAAGTAAAGAGAAAAAGACTGGCTATTAAAGGGTTTACTTGTACATTTTGGATGGATGTTACAAGTTCTATGAGAACAAACCAATAGATAAATATTTTATGTTTTTCGGTTGTAGGTAAAAAACGAATTGCAACAAAGATTGCAGCGGCATTAAATGCACACCAAAATACAACTCCAACATAAAGTGGGAGTGCTGCAAATGGTGCTATTAATAACGCAAACGTTGGGCTATACAAAAACTCATCATATTGTTGAGTAGGGAAATAGCCATATAAATTATGGTGTTGAATAAGGTGAAAAAAAGAATTTCGGTAAATGATAAAGTTGTTTATACGGCTAATATATTCAACAGTATGTTGGGGCTTTAAATCAATTGCAATCTTTGCTAAGCAGGCAATAATTGCAATCAACAAATACACAATCAAAATAAACTTTGTATTCTTAAACAACTTAGTGAGTGAGTTTGTAATCATAGGATTTAATGTATATCCGCAAGTTTACCCATAAATTTTAGCAACAGCAAGAGTTAGTCTATCAAATAGTTTATTGCCAAAATATCTGCGATTTAATTTGTAACAAAATTCGTTCAGATAGCTTTGCAAGTTAGCCTCGCTTATTTTGTGGTAAATTCCTAACAGGGTTCGTTTAGCATTACTAATTGCAATGTGCACCCATTTAAGTGTAGATGTTGTTGTTTCATTATTTGACCTTTCTGTTACGTGTACCTCTACATAATTAGCAATATCGATGTAACTGGTGCTTTTATCAGTAAATACAATACTGCACTCTTTGATATTATTTTCAAATAGCGAGTTAATGCTTTCGGATTTATGATTATCTAAAGCTTTCATTTTAAAGCATTTGCAATGACTTGATTTTTTACTTGTGTCTAAATCCTCCAAAGATATTGATTCTGCTAACACTGCCACGTTTTGTTGCTTTTGACTCCCTTTGCCTCGTTTTAATTTAATGCCCTGTTTGGTTACTACTTCAAAATGGCCCTCGTCCATTTCTAACATGCCAGAATAACCACTCTAAAAATCAGCTCAACGGGTGAAAAAAAGGTGGTTAAATGCACTTTTTGATACTGTGCCTAAAAATTCCGCTCCTTACATTTTTTCTAATGCATAATTCGGGTTTAACCAAACAAGCAATGGCTGCAGCAAGTATATAAATGGCTGCAATAAATGCTGGATTCTTAAAAATGGGTGCAGATAAAGGATTACGCATTAACATAAAAAGTACAACTACTAAGCGTATAAAAAATAGTTGTTGTATTAACTTGGTTTACAGCATTCTTTCACAGTCGTTTGGTCGGTTTCTATTTTTGGACTGAGGTAAGGGATACCAAGATTCAGTCCTCGGGCAATAAAAACACACCCGATGAGAATGGCAAATACCGGAACCCATTTATTTATCGAAGTTCGGGCATGTGCAGTTAAAAACTGGCCAACCATTCCAACACCCAACATCATTGGAAATGTTCCAAGTCCAAACAAAGCCATAAACAAAGCTCCTTCGAGTGCATGTTGTGTTGCTACCGAGCCAATTAATCCAACGTATACAAATCCGCAAGGTAACAACCCATTTAATAATCCTATCGTAAATACAGAAATGAGAGTTGGAGATTGAAACAACCTAGAAATTGTATTTCCCTTAACGAGGGAGAAAGGATTACCAATCCATTTTTCAATAGTTTGGGTCGAGAAAATAGCAACCAAAACAATGAGAATACCTGCTGCTATGCTAATGCTTTGTTGCATTCCGGCAAGTTTTAAACCCAACCCAAATGTGCCTAGCAATGAGCCCAATATGGCATAGGTTACAATGCGCCCCAAATTATACATTACCTTACTCAATAATTGTTGTGCGGTTGATTTTCCAATTGTAGGAACTGCAAGCGCAATGGGCCCGCACATTCCAGCGCAGTGAAAACTTCCTAAGAGTCCGGTTAAAAATGCCGTTAAAAAAATCATTCCACTACAAACTGTTTATCGGCTGCCATCAAGGTATCACCAGATTTCCATTCATAAGTAACTCTCCAAGGACCATTTTTGAGATTCGTTGTTGAAAATAAATGTTTACCTTGATTGTTAACTGAAAATGGAGTAGTAAAATCTAGTTTAGAATCAGATGGTCTGTAAAAGTGTATCTCGCCCGAAATGCCATTTGCTGCATTTGTTTGAAACAAAAGTTCCTTTTTTGTTAAAGAGAAATCAATATCGTGTTTGGTATCTTTTGATGCACTGTATTTATTTATCTCTTCTTGATAACGAATACCATTTTCGTAATAATTGCTGTCAACAAGTTCTACTTTTTGCGTGCTAATATTATACACCATGATAATAATGAATAGCATAAATAAACTTGTGAATATAAAGAGCTTGTGTCCCCAGTTTAATTTCATAATTGTGTTTTATTTTCTAGTTATTTTACAGGGGCAACAAAATTAGTTTTTATTGTTTTAATTAAGTTGCCATTGCTGTATAATTCAATTTCGGCCTCAATATTATTTTGGGTAATACCTTGCTGTGGCATAATCAAGAAGAAAGAACCTTTTACAATATCATCTTCTTTAAGCAGTAATTCAGAAGTGTTACGATCAACCATTTTTAGCGTTGTGTTAGCCGGACTTTTTATTTTTAAATCAATATGCTGATCATCAAATGTTTTATTCACCACTTCAAAATTATACATGTTACTGATGTGCTCAGCATCTTGTTGCTGATATAGCATTCCAGGCGTTCTTAAAATAGTAGTAGCTACTTCATCACGAGTTGCGAGTAAATAGGTAAGTACCGATATTAAAACTACCAGAATAGTCATATACGCAACACTGCGCAGCGTTACTCTTTTTTTACTACCTCTGCTAATTTCTTCTTGCGAGGCATAACGAATCAATCCTTTTGGTTGATGTATTTTTTCCATCACATCATTGCATTCATCTATACATGCGGTGCAATTGATACATTCTAATTGTGTTCCGTTTCGAATATCAATTCCTGTGGGACAAACCTGCACACAACGATGACAATCTACACAATCACCTAGTGATTGTTCTACCCCTTTTTTGCGAAATCCTCTTGGTTCTCCGCGCACAAAATCATACGCAACAACAATGGAGTTTTTATCCAGCATTAATCCTTGTAATCTCCCGTAAGGACAAACTACGATGCACACAATTTCACGGAATTTTGCGAACACAGCGTAAAAGGCTGTTGAGAATATGATGAGTGCAATAAACTGCCCCTTATGAGCCATTGGTCCATCAGTAATAAGTTTCTTTACTTCATCTATTCCTATCAAATAACTTAAGAATGTATTGGCTATGGCCACAGCTAACACAAAAAATAGAATATGTTTAATTCCTTTTTTTGTTATTTTATTAGTGTTCCATTCCTGTTCGTCCAGTTTTTTTTGCGCTTTATAATCACCTTCAATCCAATATTCAATTTTACGAAATAACATTTCCATAAAAATCGTTTGCGGGCAAGCCCATCCACAAAACAGCCTTCCAAAAACTACAGTAAACACAATGATGAACATAACAAACGTAATCATCAATAGCGCAAACAATGGCATATCTTGAGGCCAAAATGGAATACCTAGAATGATAAATTTACGCTGGAGTATGTTGAGTAATAGAATAGGGTGCCCGTTGAGTTTTAGAAACGGTCCAGCAAACAACAAAGTCATGAGCAAAATACTAAACCATGTTCGGCCATTGTAAAGCGGTCCTTTAGGTTTTTTAGGATATACCCAATTGCGATGTCCTCCTTTATCAACTAATGAAATACTATCTCTATAACTATCTTCATTAGACTCTGTAGTTGCTGTCGGCATGGTGTTTATTTGGATGTGGTAAAAGTGAAAACACCTCTTCAATAAATTACTGAAGAGGTGTTAGTTTTATTGTTGTACTGTATTGGCTTGACTAATACTTGCGCTTGAATCGGAAACGCTATTCTCGGAAGCAACTTTTTCACCTTGTGCTTCTTTAGCACCTGCCGGATTAGTGCCTTGTAGCGAGAGAATATAACTAGCTAACTCTTGCATTTGTGCCCCGTTCATGGAGTTTTGCCAAGCAACCATTCCTTTTGCAGGCCAACCATACTTAATGGATTTAAATACTTCTTGGATACTACCGCCATGCAACCAAAATTCGTCAGTTAGGTTAGGTCCAACTTTTCCTTCACCTTTTTCTCCATGACAAACGGCACACTTTGTTGCGTATACTTGTTCGCCTTCTTTTATTTTGGAAGCATCGGTTAACAATGTTACACTATTCTCGTCAATAAGATTGCCAGCTTTCTTTACATAATCTGCTTTTTGTTTTTCGGCAACAACTAATTCATTTTTGTATTCTTGAGCTTGTAAATTTCCCGCTTCAAAAACATGGAAGTAAAGTATATATACAAACGCGGCAACAATGGTTCCGTAGAATAACACATTGAACCATGGTGGAATTGGGTTATTCAACTCTTTAATACCATCAAAGTCGTGGTCGAGTTCAACATCCTTTTCTGCTGAAAGTGGTTTCAAGCTTAATAGTTTTTCCCACATTGTTTGCTCTTCAACCTCCAAATATCTGTCTCCCATGGCTTCACGCTTAAGAAGCTGAGCAACTTTTTGAAGGGTATATATTACCAATATTAATGTAAAGGCAAGTAGCGTTATAATAATGCTAATCAATACCTGATAGAACGGGAGTTCTGTATTGTCTGCTGTTTGTGCCATAGCCATGGATGAAATTCCCAAAAGCATGGCGGTAAGTTTTATCTTTTTCATTTGTGAATGATTTATTTGTTGTTAAATGAAATGTGTGTCGTCTGAAACGGGTTCTTGTTCAAAAGGAAGCTTTTCCATCTTCGCTATATAGGATTTATCGGCACGGTAAACCCACCAAATAAGCCCAACAAAAAATAGGAAGAACACAACCATGGAAAATATTAAATATCCATCCATACCGGTAACGTTTGCCAAAAATTGTTTCATGATAACGTTTAATTATACTAAGTGATTAATTACTTACCGTTGATTTTTTAATATCGGTTCCCATGCGCTGCAAGTAGGCAATTACCGCCACCAATTCTTTATTACTTTCAAGTGCAATACCTTCTTTTTTGAGGTTTTCAGATATAATAGCAGCTTGTTTACTTAAGTCATTATTGCCATTAGTTATCTCATCATTAGAGTAAGGAACACCCAAGGTTTGCATAGCTTTTAGTTTCTTTTCTGTTGTGGTCATATCTAAATCTTGATCTGCTAACCAAGGATAACGAGGCATGATAGAACCCGGTGACATAGTTCTTGGATCAATCATGTGATGGTAATGCCAACTATCAGGATATTTACCACCAATGCGCATCAAGTCCGGTCCTGTGCGTTTTGATCCCCAAAGGAATGGATGATCATAAACGTATTCGCCAGCTTTAGAGTATTCGCCCATGTATCGTTCAGTTTCGGAGCGGAAGGGACGAATCCATTGTGAGTGACATACATTACAGCCTTCGCGTATATAAATATCACGACCCTGCAATTCAAGTGGTGTGTATGGTTTAACACTTGCAATGGTTGGTATATTTGATTTGATTAAGAAGGTTGGAAGCATTTCTACGGCTCCACCAATCACAATCATAATAACAGCCAATACGGTAAATGTAACAGGTTTTTTCTCCAAAACTGAGTGCCAAAATTCGCCTTTGTGAAACAATGTTGATTTTTCCAAGGCAGGAGCTTCTGCTGGTTCGTTTGCTACTAATGAACCTTGTCCAATTGTTTTTACGATATTATAAATCAAAACAATGAATCCAGTTAGGTATAATGTTCCACCCACAGAGCGTAAAACATGAAGCGGTAATATTTGAATGGTAATTTTTAAGAACTCTGGATATTGCAAAACTCCCTCCTCAGTAAATTCTTTCCACATTAACCCTTGGGTAAATCCACTCCAATACATCGGAATAGCATAGAACACAATACCCAACGTAGCCAACCAAAAGTGGACATTCATTAATTTTTTAGAGTAGATGGTTGTATTGTAGATACGAGGAATAATCCAGTATAAAATAGCAAAGGTTAATAATCCATTCCATCCTAAGGCACCAACGTGAACGTGAGCAACAATCCAATCAGTAAAGTGAGCAATGGCGTTAACATTTTTTAAAGATAATAACGGACCTTCAAAAGTAGCCATACCGTATGCGGTAACACCCACTGCAAACATTTTTAGAACAGGTTCATCTCTTACTTTATCCCAAGCACCACGTAGCGTTAGCAAACCATTAACCATTCCTCCCCATGATGGAGCAATAAGCATAATAGAGAACACAACACCCAATGACTGAGCCCAATCAGGTAATGATGAATATAGCAAGTGATGCGGACCAGCCCAGATGTATAAAAATATAAGTGACCAAAAATGTAAAATAGAAAGCTTGTATGAATAAACCGGACGACCAGCAGCTTTAGGTAAGAAGTAATACATCATTCCTAAAAATGGTGTTGTTAAAAAGAATGCTACTGCATTGTGGCCATACCACCATTGAACAAGGGCATCTTGCACACCTGCATATACCGAGTAACTTTTGGTTAAACTTATTGGCAATTCAATTGAGTTAACAATATGTAATACTGCCACTGTTACAAATGTGGCTATGTAAAACCAAATGGCTACATACATTTGTTTTTCTCTACGCTTAATGATGGTTCCAATCATGTTAATACCAAAGGTTACCCATACAAGGGCAATCATGATATCAATCGGCCATTCCAATTCGGCATACTCTTTAGATGTTGTGTATCCTAGCGGAAGCGAAACAGCTGCTAACAAGATAATAATCTGCCAACCCCAAAAATGGATTTTACTCAACACATCACTAAACATACGAGCCTTGCACAAACGTTGCAACGAATAGTAAACGCCCATAAAAATGGCATTACCCACAAAGGCAAAAATGATGGCATTGGTGTGTAACGGACGAATACGTCCGAAGGTAGTGTACTGGTTTCCGAAATTTGCAGCGGGTTCATAAAGCTGAACAGCGGCAAGCAGACCTACCAACATGCCCACTACTCCGAAGATCATGGTTGCAATGGCAAAGTCTCGTACAATTTTGTTGTCGTAATTAAATTTTTCGATTTGCATTTGTATGAGTAATTGGTGTTATCAATAATTGTTGAGCAAAGCTATCGTGGGTGATATGGCAGAAATATGACATCCATTTTAGCAGGTTATGATGCTCATCATGTTTTGGGTAAAGAAGTATTATCAGGAGTTTTATCTTGTTGTGGCGGATCATCAAACAGAATACGAACAGAAGGGGTGTAATCGTCATCCATTTGGCCTGATTTTACCGACCAAATAAAGGCACTCAAAAAACCAATAGCCAACAGTAAACTGCAACCAATTAAAATAAACATTACACTCATTATAGACCTCCTTTTTTTGATATAAATGTGGTAGAAATGGTGGTAAATGCAATAACAGTTACCGAACTTAAAGGCATGAGCACGGCCGCTATGAGAGGGGATAATGTACCCTGAATGGCAAAACTTAAACCTACAATATTATAAATAAGTGAAATGATAAAACTGGCATGAATAACCTTAAGCGTATTTTTACTGAAAGCTAAATAGGCTGGTAGTTTTTCGAACATCGAAGCACTCATAATTACATCACTTGCAGGAGAGAAATGAGATGTGCTTTCGGTGATGGAAATACCCATATTGGCAGCTTTTAAAGCTCCGGCATCATTTAATCCGTCACCAATCATAATCACCTTTTTATTATTACTTTGAAGTTGTTGAATAAAAGAAAGTTTATCGGCAGGCAATTGTTTAAAATGCATGTGACTAGCATTTTTAAAATAAGGAAGTAACGTTGTTTTCTCTTTTTCGTTGTCTCCCGATAACAAATACAAATCATAGCACGGACGTAAGGTTTCAATTACATTTTCAAGGCCATCACGATAAGAATGGTCAACTTGAAAATATCCTAACACCTTGCCATCAATAGTTACATATACTTTGGTGGTTAGATTATCATTAGCTTGTTGTACAATGTTTGCCATTGCTGCCGAACCAATTATTATATGTTGATCATTAACCAGTGCCGACAAGCCTTTTCCTGTGATTTCTTTCAACGTAGAAACAGGTAGAAGGTTCCGCTGCGCAAGAAAAGATTTTATTTTTTGACTTAAAGGATGAATGGATTGACTCACCACTGAAGCAATGATTTGTTTTTCGGAAGATGTTAATTCTTTGCCTTGAAAGTGAATAGCTGCTGCTGATGGTTGCGTAAGGGTTCCTGTTTTATCGAATACAACAGCATCCATGTGTGCAAGTTGTTCAACTACTTGTGGCGATTTTATATAAAACTGATGTTTACCTAAAATACGCATGGCTGTTCCCAGTGCAAATGGACTTGATAATGCTAAGGCGCAAGGGCAAGCAATAATAAGCACTGCAGTAAAGGCGTTTAAGGCTAAGGATGGATCCATTAACAACCACCAACCGGCACTAACAAATGCAGTGGTTAACAATGCTATAGTAAAATATCTACTTACGAGTTGTTGGAAGCTTTCAATAGAACTTCGTTGATCTTTTGCAAATGCGTCATTGTTCCATAGTTGAGTGAGGTAGCTTTGCGAAACTTTTTTACACACTTCCAATTCGATAGTATGACCAATTTGCCTGCCCCCTGCATATATAATTTCGCCCAAAACTTTGCGTATAGGATCAGATTCTCCGGTAACAAAACTAAAATCGATATGAGCATCTCCGTTAAGTAAAATGGCATCAGCCGGTATGAGCTCATTGTTGCGAATCAAAATGCGATCGCCTATAGATAAAGAAGTAACAGGCAATGTGGTTTCTGTATTATCGCGCAAAACGGTAACAGCAATTGGGAAATAGGATTTGTAATCACGTTCAAATGATAGGGTGTTGAATGTTTTTTGTTGAAACCACTTTCCAATTAAAAGGAAAAAAACCAAACCAGCATGTGTGTCAAACCAGCCTATTCCGTGTCCGCTCACAACCTCATAAGTACTGCGCGCAAACATCACAAATATTCCCAATGCCAGTGGAATATCAATGCTGATGAATTTACTACGAATACCTTTCCATGCGGCAATAAAATAATCTTGGGCACTAAATAAAAATACAGGTAATGAGAGTACAAGGTTTATATACCCAAATAATTTTGAAAAAGAACCTTGTGTGAAACTATCCAAACCAAAGTACTCTGGGAAACTGATGAGCATAATATTACCGAAACAAAATCCGGCAACACCTATTTGATAACTTAATTTACGATGATCATCCTTTTGTGTTCTTTTCTCCAGATCATTCAAACTAATGGCAGGCTCATAGCCAAGGCTACTCAATAGCGTAACAATTTTGCGCAAGGATGTTTCCTTTGGATTATAACTAATATGCAACTCCTTCTTCATAAATTGAACCCGAGCGTTTGTTATAGAAGGATCTAATTTATAAAAATGCTCCAACAGCCATATGCATGAACTACAATGCATCGTTGGGATGAAAAAAATTACTTTAGCAATATTCTCGTCTTTGTATGTGAGTAATTGCTGCATAATTTTTTCGTCATCCAAATAAGTGTATGCACTTGCTAATACTGGATTGCGTTGTTGTATACCCGGAGTATTTTCTAAATCATAATAGCCACATAAATTATTGTTGGATAGCAATTGATAAACGGTTAAACAACCTTTACAACAGAAAGGATGGTTATCAAAAGGAAGTATTTCTTCCTTACATGTTTCTCCGCAATGAAAACAAGTAGCAGTATCAAGTAATTGTCGGTTGCCCATGTTTGATTCGTAAATAGTCATTCAAAGGTGTTGGAATAGATTTTATAATTACATGACAGCCGTCACAACCTAAATATGATGAGGATCATATCTCATATTTGATGGCAATATTTGTTGATAACCCCTTAAAAGTGTAAACTCAATGTATGAAAAAGGATTCATTTTGGAGCTAATTGTCACAAATACGTAAAACAACGTATAGCTTTCGAAAATTTACACTATATATGTCGTACTGTAATCAAAAAACAAGTCAACTTATGAAAAAATTGTTCTTATCAATTGCAATGGTTGTGACGGGTGCTGCAGCTTATGCTCAAATAAATTAAGGTAACATCTTTTTAGGTGGTAACTTGTCATTTCAGAGTGCCGACAACGGTACAACTTCAGGCTCTACCCTCGGATTGGGTGTAAATGGAGGGTATTTTCTATCTGATGGACTAGCTATTGGTGGCAGATTAGGATTCATTGGAGATGATAAAGCTGGAGTTGCTGGTGGAAACAAATCTGAAATCAACATCGGTCTTTATGGAAGAAAATACATGGAGGTAGCTTCGGGTTTTTATTTGTATGCTAACGCAGGTTTCGATTACATGATGAGAAAAACCCCTGCAGACAAAGATAACAACGGATTTATGATTGCTGCTGAGCCTGGTTTTGCTTGGTTCCCGAATGCAAATTGGGGAATTCACATGGTGGATTTACTATTACAATAATAGTGATGCGAAAACTAGTGGATTCGGAATTGCCCCACAAGTTGGAGGCCTATCTTTAGGGGTTAATTATTTCCTAAGCAAATAATTAATTATCAAATAACCAAAGGCCGATTGTTGCAAAACAGTTGGCTTTTTTGTGCATTAAAGCGTATTTGTTTTGCAACTCATCAATATTTAATTAATTTGCTCCTTTAATTTCAAAACTAATGCTGAAGCGTATTTTATTACTGGCTACTTTTTCCATGTTTTCCGGAATACTTATGGCTCAATGGGCCATCAATGTTAATTACAACCTTTGGATGCCTACAAGCAGGTACAATAGCGACTTAAAAACCGGATTTATAGGTGCTAACGTAAAAGCCAACTATATTTTTGACGACCATTTGGTTGGAAAAATTGGCGTTGGGTATGCGCTTTTAAATTACGAAACACTTTTGGTTGATAGGGTATTGCATCCTGCTGAACATTATTCAAGCAATGCGGCCCTGCAAATTATACCAGTAACATTGGGTGCTGATGTATATTTTAGTACTGCAAAACTTCGCCCGTATCTTGATTTAGATTTTGGTGTGGCATTGTGTAAAGTTACAGGCGACAATTTGCCAGAAACAAATATGAAAACAAACCCGTACTTATCTCCGGGTTTTGGTATGGAGTATGAGTTGAGTGATGGGTTAAAATTAAATGGTGTTATCAAACAACAAACAATCTTTTACACTTATGATGACCGTAAAGCGTATAATGAAACCTTTACAGCTATTGGTATTAATCTCGGTGTTACGTATAAGTTTTAAACAAATACCACTAAAAAAAAAGCCGCTGCAGAATTTGATTTCGCAGCGGCTTTTTTGTATAGATGTTTTTAGGAATGCATCAAGTCTTCAATATGATCCGCTTCAATTGGGATATGTTCCATTAAATCAATACAGCCATCATTTGTAATCAATATTTCATTTTCCAAACGAATACCAATTCCCTCTTCAGGTATATAAATTCCTGGCTCACAACTAAACATCATTCCTGCTTGCATAGGCTCGTATCTCATACCAACATCATGCACATCTAATCCTAAAAAGTGGGAAGTTCCGTGCATGTAGTATTTTTTGAAAGCAGGCAACGCTGGGTTTTGGTTTTTGATGTCATCCATCGTAATTAGTTTCAAATCAACCAATTCTTTTTCCATTTGCTTACAAACTTCGGCATGGTATTCCATCAATAAAACGCCTGGTTTGAGCATTTTTTTCGCTTCGCGCATCACACGTAAAACAGCATTATAAACATCTTTCTGGCGAGGTGTGAACCTTCCATTCACCGGAAAGGTACGGGTCATATCGCTAATGTAGTTGCCATAATCAGTTCCTGTATCAAGCAATAATAATTCACCGTCTTTACACACATCTGCGTTGTCGATATAATGCAATACACAAGCATTTTTCCCACTAGCAACAATAGGAGTGAAAGAGTGACCAGCAGCTCCGTTGCGCACAAATTCATGAATTACTTCAGCTTCTATTTCATATTCTTTTACACCTGGTTTTACAAATTTCAACACTCGGTGAAACATCTTATTTGATATTTCGATAGCGTGTTTCATGTATTCCACTTCCATGGTCGATTTTACAGAACGAAGCCTTTGCATAATTGGAGCAGCACGCTCGTAATGATGCAACGGAAAACGCTCACGCATTTGCAACGCAAAACTTAAATCCTTATATGGTGCAGTGTTGCTGGCTCTGTCGTTTTCGTTTGTGTTTAGATATATTGTATCGGCCATGTGAATAACAGCTCGCATAAGGTTGTCAAATTCGTCCATCCAAAATACATTTTTGATCCCCGATGCCTGTGTAGCTTCGGCTTGGGTATACTTGTGGCCATCCCACACGGCAATTTGTTCGTTGGTACGTTTAACAAACAATGCTTCGCGGTATGCTTCAATAGGGCAATCAGGAAAAATTACTAGAGCACATTCTTCTTGATCAATTCCAGTGAGCCAAAACATATCGCTATTTTGTTTAAATTCATAGCATGCATCGCCATTGCGAGGCATCACTTCATTGCTATGAAATATGGCTAGCGATTTAGGTTTTAATTGTGCTGTAAATCTTTTTCGGTTGTCGATAAACAGCTGTTTGTTTATGGTTTGATAACGTTTCATGTTTTAGTTGATTAGGAATTGCACATTTACTTTATGCTTATTCCGTTACAAGATTACTGAATTTTAAGTTGTAATACCGAAAGCATTTCTGCAATAGTCAAACGAGATAGGTTTATACAGCCATTATCACGAAAATTTCCGGGAGCATTATACCATTATATTCAAACTGTTTTTATCACAAAGTGCATGGCATTGTTTACCCCTTATGAGAATATATTTAAATTGATTAATGAAATGACGGATACTGTAATTTTATGTTAAACTGGGTCATTGGTACTAATTATAAGAACGAACCAGTGTTGTTAGAAGATACTTTGTTAATAGGCTTCCTAGCATATTTAGAGCAGATTTTAAACAAGCCCCTTTTTGAAATTATATATGTTTCCGACTCATCCGGTCTCTGCGCATCAAGGCAAACAAAATGAATAGTGATAAACGAAGGATTTGGAAACATACAAAGCGGTAAGCGTGTAATACGGAATATGGTTTGTGTTGGTAAAGTTGAGGGTTAATTTTAACACAACCTTCTGCAATGATTTTTTGGAGGAAGCTCGATGCTGTTTGCGCAAATTCTGCACTCTCAATATTCACATTTAATTCTAAGCTACCATAGTCGCTTAGAGCGTTTAAGTTGTATGAACCGATGGTTGTTAATTGTTTATCTGAAATAGCCATTTTTCCGTGCAATACCGATTGTGTCCATTCGTAAATAGATATATTATTTACGCATAAAACCGAATACAAATAATGCATTGCCGGTTTGATAAGAGGAATATCGCTCATACCTCCCAAAATAATGGCGATATTTACGCCTCTTTCGCTAGCTTTTTTTAAAAGTAAACGTTTTCGAAAACCAGGCAAAAAATAGCTTGCCAATATTATTAATTCCGATTGTGATGAACGAATCATATCTCGATAGGTTTTTGAGATTTCAATTTTTCTTCGCCACCAGTCGTTTTGCGTCACACAAACTTGATAATTTTCTTTTTGTGATATTGGAAATGTTACGTTTTTTTTCCATTTTTTCCGAATACGTTTGGGCCATATTAATTCGCAAATAGCCATCACATCTAAACAGGCTTCCCCTTGTATTTCAACAGCCACGTCAAGCCACGTTTGGGTATTGTTGTAACCACTGTATTTATCGGCAATATTAATGCCCCCAATTAATGCAAAACGATCATCTATCAACACAATTTTGTGGTGTAACCGTCTGCCAATTTTTAACGATTTGTAATGCAATGGAGCAAACTGCTTAACACTAATACCGCTTTTTCTGATGCTAGCTAAAACGGCCAATGTAAAATGAGGCGAAGCATATCCATCAACAACTAAATAAACCATTATACCGCGCTGAACTGCTTGCTTTAGTTTAGCTAAAATGATATTTCCTGTTGTGTCTAAATCGAAAATATAAACCTGTAAGTGAATGGAGTGTTGGGCATTATCTATCAATTGTTGAAGCCTACTAAAATACTCAGTTCCGCTGCGCAATAGGGTTACTGCATGGGCTGGTTTGAATGCATGAGTTTGAAACAACATGCATCAAATATAATCCTAAATGCTACCTTTTCTTTGGTCGCAGGTCAAATCTTCTGCCAAAAAATATTCTGAAATAGCCATTAAATAAATTCACATCCACATCACTCTCCACCCTGTTTACCATATAGTAATTGGAGTAATGCGCGCCACCATAGTAACGTTCGCCATTGTATCCTGCTATCAGCCTCAAATCGCCATGATAGCCAATTTTTAGCTGTGATTCTGAACTTATATTACTAATATTTGTTGATTTTGTTATTTGAAAATCAATACCTGGAATGATTAATCCATTCACAAAAAATCTCTTACCCAAAATAAAGTTGTAGCCATAGCCTCCATTGATGCCAAATAGATAATTATTGCCTTCCTTTAAACGTTCATAAGGATTACTCGCAACAACAGTCGCGAATGGAATAAACGAGGAATCAGCTTTAATGCGTGCCTTGCTCATAGTTAATCCTGCGGTGAATGATCCTGCAGATTTTTTCTGTCGATCTATTTGCCACAACGATGCCATTGTAGAGTATTTTGAATGGTTAAAGAAGTAATTCAAACTCCCGAGAATCACTTCACTTATTATATCACCACGCAATGGATATGTATTAGGTTGACTCCAGTTAGGATATACTTCCTGCGGATTGCTCATGTAAACACCTTTGTAGGATTGAATGAGCATACTGCCCAATAACCGTCTTCCTGTTACGCCAAGTCGTAAACTGAAGTTTTGTGTATTTCCTTTTCTTGGATTTGGTGCATCAATAGCATTAATTGTTTGAGAAAATTCCAGTGATAAGTAACGATAGTCAAGTCCAAAGCCAAATCTAAAAGCGGTATTAGGTGAAAAATTTACATTAACTTTATCTCTTGCATTTGATATTGCAATATCTTGGTATTGTAATACACTTAAGGCTGTAGCATGTAAATAGTGGTCATAGTAGCTGTCAACATAATTTGTATCGTATGGCGCACGCTTAAATAACCGCTTTGCAAGCGAAGGTTTTTGGGTTTGCCCAGAGGCAACCGAAAACATAAAACACAATATGGCTATGAGTAGGCTTCGCATAATAAAATCCGAAGTAAAACTTCGGATTTTATTTTAGTTTATCAATAAGTAATAATAAGTATTATAAGTGAATACACTCACCATATGCCTGAGCAGCAGCTTCCATAATGGCTTCGCTCATGGTAGGGTGTGGATGCACTGATTTGATAATTTCCATTCCGGTAGTTTCCAACTTTCGGGCTACTACTATTTCGGCAATCATTTCGGTAACGTTTGCACCAACCATGTGTGCGCCTAAAAATTCACCGTATTTGGCATCGAAAATAACTTTTACAAATCCTTCTTTGGCACCTGCGGCACTTGCTTTTCCACTGGCAGAGAAAGGAAACTTACCAACTTTAATTTGATATCCGGCTTCCTTAGCAGCTTTTTCGGTATAACCAACAGAGGCAACTTCGGGCGAGCAATAAGTACAACCAGGAATATTACCGTAGTTCAATGGTTCTGGATGATGGCCTGCAATTTTTTCAACACAAATAATTCCTTCAGCACTTGCAACATGCGCTAATGCCGGTCCGTGAACGATATCTCCAATGGCGTAAACTCCTTTTACATTGGTTGCATAATAATCGTCAACAAGAACTTTCCCCTTATCGGTTTTAATACCAACACCTTCTAATCCTAAGTTTTCAAGGTTGGTTTGAATACCAATGGCTGATAACACAACATCGGCTTCCAAATCAACAGTTCCTGTTTTTGTTTTTACTTTTACCTTGCAGTTAGTGCCTTTGGTGTCAACTGACTCAACTGACGAATCAGTCATAATATCAATACCTGATTTTTTAAACGACTTGGCTACTTCTTTCGAAACATCTTCGTCTTCAATAGGTAAAATATTTGGCATAAATTCTACAATGGTTACTTTGGTTCCCATAGCATTGTAGAAGTAAGCAAACTCGCAACCAATGGCACCGCTACCCATCACAATCATTGATTTAGGTTGGGTTGGCATAACCATCGCATCACGGTATCCAAGTATTTTTTTGTTATCTATTTTGATATTTGGCAACTCGCGGCTGCGAGCACCTGTAGCCAAAATGATATTTTTAGATTCGTATGTTTTTTTTGTGCCTGCTGCATCTGTTACTTCAACCTTACCGGATCCTGCAACTTTTCCGGTTCCCATAATTACATCAATCTTATTTTTTTTCATGAGGAAGGCAATTCCCTTGCTCATTCCATCGGCAACACCACGGCTACGTTTAATTACTGCGTCAAAGTCGTGCTTGGCATCTGTAACGTTAATGCCATAGTCGGCTGCGTGATGAATGTATTCAAATACTTGGGCCGATTTTAATAAGGCTTTGGTTGGGATACAACCCCAATTAAGACATATGCCTCCAAGACTTTCGCGTTCAACAATTGCTGTTTTTAATCCTAATTGACTGGCACGAATGGCGGCTACGTAACCTCCGGGACCGCTACCTATAACTATTAAATCGTAGTTCATGTGTTGTGTAATTTGGGTGCAAAATAGGAAAATGTTTTTAGTTTTTACTTGTAGGTTGCTAGAGACAGGTTTTGTTGGTGTATTTATCTTGATAATCAATACATCATGTAAGTAGTTGTTTTACCTTTTTGCGATCGCCTGCAATCCATAAAGCATCATTTAATTCAAATGTAAGATTGGAATCGGGATTCAAGATTCGTTGTCCGTTACGTTCAATACCAACAATCAATCCTTTTACTTTATCGCGCAATTCACTTTCTCTGATGGTCTGTCCTAAAAAAGGAAATCCTGGATGAACATGAATTTGTGTAAGTGTAATTTCACCTTTCGTATCATCAAAAATCTGTGCTTTGTTTGCTGCTTCGATGGTGTTTTTAAAAGTTAGAATTTGTTCATCTGTTCCGATAACTGCAATCCTATCAAACGGAAACAATTTTTCGTATTTATCGGGTATCATAATCATACGATCGCCTCTTTCAATAAGCGCAAGGTTTATTCCATACTTTTCTCTTAATGATAAATCCACCAGTGGTTTGCCAATAAGTGTTGAGTCAATATCAATATCAAAATAAGCCAAATGAGCATCCCATGGAAGTAAATTATCTACTTTATTGTTAATGGGTTTTGTGGTTTCACGCAAGTTTAGGTTGTGTAAAAACCGGTTTTCAATTCGAACGGAAAACGCATGAAGTTTACGTGAAAAAACAATACCTGAAACAACCATAATAATAAAGGCTAACAACAACGCTGTATATGCTGAAAAGAACTGTAAAAGCAAGAAACCAACAAATACAACTCCAATTAATACACGAATAATTTCAAGCACAATAATTGGACCTCGATTGTATTTGCTCAACCACAATTGAGTGTATGATGGCTTGTTTATTTTTTTTGTTGTGAGCATCCACAAAAATGGTCCCATGGATGATAAAGCAAATACTGCCGTTACAATATTTCCAACTGTTCCGCCTACCCACATCGCGGGTTCAACAATATTCTTAAACAACAAAATAATAGCGATAAGAATAACTCCGTTTACCAACACAATTTGAAAAAAGGATTGTAATACGTTCCGCCAATGACTTTCGGTATTAATATGTTGTGCTCCTTTGCTATATTTGTTTAGGTTTTCATTCCATTTGCGCGGTAATAATCTTTCAGTAAAGTGATATAGTGGATCGGCAAATTGAATCATGTATGGCGTGGCAAACGTGGTTATTACCGATACACCCACAGCTATTGGATACAAAAAATCGGCAGTTACTTTTAAGCTAACGCCTAACGTAGCGATGATAAAGCTAAACTCTCCAATTTGTGCCATGCTTGTACCTGCTTGAATACTCTGTTTTAAAGGCTGTCCCGAGAGTAAGGCTCCGATCGAAACATTCACTGTTTTGCCTATCATTACTGTTAATGTTAGGATGAGTACTGGCCACTTATATTCCAATAGTATCTCTGGATTAATTAACATACCTACCGAAACAAAAAATACAGCACCAAATAAATCTTTTACAGGTTTGATTGCATGTTCAATTCTTTCTGCTTGAGTAGTTTCTGCAAGTAAACTTCCCATAATAAAAGCTCCGAGTGCTGCAGAGAAACCTGCTTGAGCAGCTAATAGCACCATTCCTAAGCACAATCCTATCGATACAATCAATAAAGTTTCTTGGCTAAGGAGTTGTTGTGCTTTTTTGAAAAAAGTAGGAAGTAAAAAAATGCCTCCAATAAACCATAATATTAAAAAGAAAATAAGTTTGAGTATTACAAATAGCATGGCACTTCCTTCAATACTATTGGTTGCAGCAACGGTTGACAATACCACCATTAAGAGAACGGCCACCAAATCTTCAACTATTAATACACCAATTACAATGCCTGCAAATTTCCTCGGCTTTAGGTTTAATTCATCAAATGCCCTGAAAATAATAGTGGTGGATGAAATGGAAATAATACCGCCTAAAAATAAACTATTCATGGTATTCCATCCCATCCATTTACCAAGATAGTAGCCTATGGTGAGCATCACTGATATCTCAAATAGTCCAGTGATGAGTGCTGTGTTTCCAACTTTTACAAGTTTTTTAAAACTAAATTCTAAGCCTAAACTAAATAGTAAAAAAATAATTCCTATCTCAGCCCAAATTTTAATACTTTCAATTTCAACAATACTTGGGAAAAGTTGAAAATTGGGTCCAACCAATAATCCGGCAATGATATAACCCAATACCACCGGTTGGTTTAACCGTTTAAACAATAAAGTAACAACTCCTGCTGAGCAAAGAATTAGAGCTAAATCAGTAATAAGATGAGGTACATGTTGCATACTGTTTTAAGGAATTACGTGAGCAATATACTTATAAATAAACAGTTAATAAGGCCTTTCAAGTACTCTGTGAATAGCGATTGTATAATAGCAGACTGACTTGCTCTCGCTAAACGAATAGTATTCAACTGAAAATAGTATACTTATTTTCTTATTTTCGCACTTTGTAAAAAAATAATGACTATGACAACAGCCGAAATACACACAGCTAAAGGTGTAATGAAAATTGAATTTTATGATCAAGATGCCCCTAATACGGTAGCAAATTTTGTTAAATTAGCCCAAAGCGGTTTTTACAACGGATTAACCTTTCACAGAGTTATTCCTGATTTTGTGATTCAGGGTGGATGCCCTAATGGAACTGGTGCTGGTGGTCCGGGTTATAAAATTGATTGTGAGTTAACCGGAGGAAACCAGTTTCACGATCGTGGAGTATTATCAATGGCACATGCCGGAAGAAACACCGGTGGATCTCAGTTTTTTATCTGCCATAGCCGCAATAATACAGCACATTTAGATCGCAATCATACTTGTTTTGGAAAAGTAGTGGAAGGATTGGAAGTGATTGATGCCATTCGTCAAGGCGATGTAATGGAAAAAGTAATTATCAACGAATAAATTGTTTAAGTTTTCTGTCTACATAACAAACAGAAAGCCTTAAACACCTTAATAGAAATGCTACAACTAAATTATTTGAGAGAACAAACTGCTGAGGCTAAATCTCGTTTGAACAAACGCAATCCGAATTTTGCAAGTGTTGTGGATGAAGTTTTAGCTTTGGATGAGAAAGCGCGTGCTGCCAAAAAGGAAATGGAAACCAATCAAGCTGAGGCAAATGTTATCGCCAAGCAGATTGGAGAGCTAATGAAAAATGGCAAGCGAGAAGAAGCTGAGGCGCTGAAACAACAAACATCGCAACTTAAAGCTGATGCTAAGTTACTTGAGGATAAAAGTAAGCAGTTGGATGAAGAATTGTTCGCAAAATTGGTTACGCTTCCTAATACACCCAACGAAATTGTTCCTGAGGGAAAAACGCCCGAGGAAAATGTTACTGTCTACCAGTATGGCGATTTACCAGCCTTAGATAAGGCCGCTTTACCTCATTGGGATTTAATAACTAATTACAATCTCATTGATTTTGAGTTGGGCACTAAAATTACAGGTGCAGGTTTCCCTGTTTATCGAGGCAAAGGAGCTCGCATGCAACGTGGATTGGTTAATTTCTTTTTAGATGAAGCCATGAAGGCAGGCTATGAAGAAATTGTTCCTCCTTTTTTGGTGAATGCCGAGAGTGGTTTTGGAACTGGACAGTTGCCCGATAAAGAAGGACAAATGTATCATGCGCAGGTTGATGATTTATATTTGATACCCACAGCCGAAGTGCCTATTACCAACATATACCGTGATGTAATTTTGAAAGAAGAAGAGTTGCCAATAAAAAATGTAGGCTATTCACCTTGTTTCAGACGGGAGGCAGGAAGTTGGGGTGCGCACGTGCGTGGATTAAATCGTTTGCACCAATTTGAAAAAGTAGAAATTGTACAAATTGCCACACCAGAACAATCATACCAACTATTGGATGAGATGGTAAAACATGTTCAAAGCCTTTTAGAAAAATTAGAGTTGCCATACCGCATCCTCCGTTTGTGTGGAGGTGATATGGGATTTACATCGGCATTAACGTATGATTTTGAAACGTATAGTGCAGCACAGCAACGTTGGTTAGAAGTTAGCTCAACATCAAATTTCGAAAGTTTTCAGGCTAATCGTTTAAAGTGCCGATACAAAAATAAGGAGGGAAAAAACCACTTAGTACATACCTTAAATGGAAGTGCATTAGCATTACCTCGTATTTTGGCAACCATCCTAGAAAACAACCAAACACCTAACGGTATAAAAGTACCTAAAGCATTGATTCCTTATGTAGGTTTCGATATGATTAGTTAAATAAATAAACCAACAATTGGATTGAGTAAACCCTAACAATTGCAATACAATAAGCAGTTGCTAGGGTTTGCTATTTTTAAGCCTACGTTGTTCATCCAATGATTTTTTTAGGGAATCAGTTTGTGGTTCGGTAATTGGCTTAGGCTGTTCCACAACTGTTTGTTCTTTATCGGTTATGGGAGCTTTTTCATTGCTCTTGCAGCCATTTCCAAGCATAAAAGTGCTAATGATTAACCATAATTTTTTGTTGAAATAACACATTGTTGTTTTGTTGTTTAATGGTTAAAAAATAAACACCTGTCTGCAAATCTTCAGTAGAGAAACTAAACAAATTTTGCCCAGCTTTCGCTTTATCCTGAAGAAGTGATGCCACAACTTTACCATTCATATCGAGTAATTCAAATGTTACTAATTGTGTTTCTGCTGATGTAAACAACACTTGAGCGTATTCTCTTGCCGGGTTAGGATAAACAATTGCTTGAAACTGTGGGGCCGATTTTTCGGTCAAGGATAATAATGGATCGTTGCTTTTCAATCGTGCAATCCACGTTCGATTATCTCCGTTGGCTCCTCCAAATGAACCGTTCACCCAACATATACCTTCTTCGTTGTATTTGCGCTGATTTCCCGAATAATCACCCCAACGATTTACACTATCATTTAAGATCGCAATACTGTTTTCTCCAAGTTTTAAAAACACAGGCGCAGATACATTTCCAAAACGATCAGTTGTAACTGCCGATCCTCCCGGAAAATGTGTTGGTGAAACATGCGAAAAAGTTATCAGTGTACTATTATCTCCACTACCTCCTCCAATGTAGGAAATGGATGGGTAACCAATATCCATGCTATCATAACTAATAATTTTACCCTCTACAGTAGGATTTGTTCCAAATACATTACTCACAATTCCATAATATACAGCAGGAGCAAAAAGTGAAGTGTCAATGGTATTACCTACATAATGTATAAAACCATTTTCATAAATAGCTGAAAGAACCCTTGCATCATTTGTTTGCAATTTTTTTCCGTTGGGTTGAATCGCATTGGGTTGAAGTCCGTATGGAGTATTGGTGCGTAATATTTTCTGCGTAAGAATTGCTACTCCTGAAGCATTGGTGTTGGTTATTTCATGTAAAAAAACAGTATCGTTTAATAAATCACTTGGGCGTTGAGATAGAAAAAACATATTAGGACCATAAACAGTTGAACCTCCTTTTACCGGACAAATATTCCAAACAGATTTTCCGTTGTAGGTGATGTTGTTGTAAATTTTTTGATTGATGGGTTGTCCTGCAAATCCAGCTTTTTTATCACATTGCCAAATGTATGAAGTAACAAATCCTTGTTGCCAAGGTGTATTATCTTTTACCCTGTTTACAGTTATAAAAAGTTCATCATTACTCAAAGATAAAATAGGGTAGTCGCTCCAGGTTGAGTCTCCTGTTACATTGCCTGGAATAGTATAAAAATTCCATTTTTGCGAAGGGTTATTGGTTTGCGAAAATCCAACAATTATACGTGTATCTGCACTGGTGCTTCCTTGCAAAAACACCAACACGAAACGATCTTCTTTAGGGTCATAAATTACCCTTGGATCGTAGGTACGATTGAGTGTTCCCAATACATTTGCAAATGATGCCAACGATTTTCCTGATATATATCTTCCAGTATCATTAAATATGTTAAGATTTGAATTGACAACACTTACAATAAAGCCTCCATTACTTATAGCTAAATCATTATCATTGGGCGTTCCTTGAGTTACATTTCCATTAAATACCTTTAACACTGATGGGGGTGGAACAACAGCTTTATTGAACGCTTGGTGAATGTTTTGCTTACGAGAAATCGCTGCTCTGTCTAAATCGAGTTTTAGTTTGAGTTGTTTGTTCTCAGATAAAGGTTGAGGTAAAGCTGCTTGAATCAAAACCAGTTTAGGGTCGAAATCCATTATGTCTTCACTCATATCAATAACCGCTGCGGGTTGTGAAACATGATTTGAGGTGTTGTACTGAAAACCTTTCTGCGCAAATAAGCTAAATGTAAATCCGGTAAATAGAATTGTAACAAAAAATCTCATAACAATATGCTTTCACACAAATGTAACACTGTGCAAAAATATATTGCTATGGTTGTTCGATAAAATGTGTGGATTCCGTTTCCTCAGGATAGAATTTTTGCTTAACCACTGGATACGTAAATACACTGGATAGAATAATGAGTGTACCAACATAAAATCCTGTTGACATGACCTCGGTTTCTCCAAATAAAAGTACAGAGAATATAATTCCGTATACTGGTTCAAGGTTATTGGTAATAATAACTGTAAATGGCGAAAAGTATTTTAAAATTTGAATGCTCCATGTAAATGCGAGTGTAGTGCAAACAATACTCAACAACAACAAACCAATAATATCATTTGTTGAAACTGTAGGTATAAACGATGCTTCATCAGAGAAGATTTTCATAAACGTAAGCAATACAAATGCGCCAATAAACTCAAATAAGGTAATTGAACTTGCTTCATGTTTGTTGATTAATTTGCCGTTATACACACCAAAAATTGCACCTGTTAATGCGGCCAATATTCCATAAACTATTCCTGCTATATACAAGTGTTCTGCATTTAAAATTACAGATAACCCAACCAAAATAAAGAGACCATACAATAAGTCTCCCCAAAAGAATTTTTTACCTAATAATAGGGGTTGAAGCAAACTTGCAAATAACGTCATGGTAGCAAACCCTGATAAGGCTATGGATATATTGGAGACTTTAATGGCATGGTAAAAAAAGTACCAATGTAATCCCACCACAATGCCCATTGAAAAAATGATACCTAATTGTTTTCGATCCATTACCAGTGAAATGCCTTTGTATCTTATATAAATGAACAAACTCAACGCAGCAATTAATAGCCGACACCAAACTAAATCTACCGCTTGAAGTGAAATGAATTTTCCAATAACTGGTGTAAATCCCCAAAGTAAAATGATGACGTGTAGCTGTAAATATTTGTTCTGGAGCATGATTACTTATTTTGGGGATGTATAAGCTACATAAATCCCTACAATCATAAACAGTGCATTCGAAATCCAAACTGCAATTGCGGGGTGCATCACATTGGTCATTCCAAACGTGTTAAAAACTTGGGAGGATAACAAAAATGCAAATGTTAAAAAGATGCCAATGCCTAAATGCACACCTGTTCCACCTCTCGATTTGCGCGATGATACACCAACAGCAAGCAATGTGAGCACAAAAAACGAAAATGGAGAAGCAGTACGTTTGTATAACTCAACGTAATATTTACTGATGTGCGGTGAACCTTTTTCCTTTTCCTTTCGAATGTATTCATTCAGCTCAGGGTTTGTCATGGAGGAAATGTATTGAGTTTTAACGATAAACTCAGATGGCTGAATTGGCAAAATGGTGTCTTTAATAGCACCTTTAGATATTTGCTGCGTATTACCATTGAACAAACGTTGCTGATAATTTTCCAGCGACCACATTTGTTTTTGTTTATTCCAAACTAACCTATTCGCAAATATTCGCATACGGAGTTTGCCGTTCTCAAAACGCTCCATTGCTAAATTATATCCAATACTATCAAGGTAGTTAAACGATTCCATGTGCATCATGGTTCCAGGTTCTATTTGCACGCGTATATTTTGTGTTTCGGTAACTTTCTTTTCCCGGATCCATTGTTCTTCAAAAGCATAACGGTGCTTATCACTAATAGGAATAATCCAAGTGTTCAATACAATGAATACAAATGCCAAAAAACTTGCTGATATAAAATATGGTCGCAAAAATCTGCGATAGTTCATGCCGCTGTTTAACATGGCAATAATTTCGGTGTTTTGCGCTAGTTTAGAGTTAAAAAAGATGCAAGCAAGGAAAACGAATATGGGACCAAACATCCCGAAAAACCAAGGTAAGAAGTAAATGTAGTAATCAAAAATGATTGCCGTTAAAGGAGGCTTTTTTCTTATAAAATCATCTATCTTTTCTGATATATCAATAAAAATGGCAATAAGGGAGAACAACCCTAAGGCAAAAACAAAGGTGAGTAGAAACCTTTTAATGATATACCAATCGAGTAGTTTCATCTTGTTATAACCGAACAGTTATCTGTTTAAGAATTTGTGTTTTCCAACTTGCAAAATCTCCGCCAATAATATGTTTTCGCGCTTCCTTTACGAGCCAAAGGTAAAAACTAAGATTTTGCTTGCTCGCAATTTGTGCCCCCAACATTTCATTGCAATGTATTAAATGGCGTAAATAAGCTTTTGAGTATTCCGGGGTAATTAAATCATCAACTGCCGAGTAGTCAGTTTTCCATTTTTCATTTTTAATATTGACGATTCCTTGGCTGGTGAATAGGTGTCCGTGCCGAGCATTACGTGTTGGCATAACACAATCAAACATATCAATACCTAAACTAATACATTCCAAAATATTTTCAGGTGTGCCAACGCCCATTAAATAGCGAGGTTTATTGGCAGGTAAAATTCCACATACAAGTTCTGTCATGGCATACATATCTTCTGCCGGCTCTCCAACAGATAGCCCACCAATGGCGTTTCCTGCACTGCCTTGTTCGGCAATGTATTCTGCTGATTGAATGCGTAAATCTTTATAGGTACTACCTTGAACGATGGGGAATAAATTTTGCTCCACACCATAAAGCGGTTCGGTAGCATCAAAGCGATCAATACATCTTTTAAGCCAACGGTGGGTCATGTGCATCGATTTTTTGGCGTAATCATAATCGCAAGGGTAGGGTGTACATTCATCAAATGCCATTACGATATCAGCACCAATAGTACGTTGGGTATCTATTGTATTTTCCGGACTAAAAAAATGTTTTGAGCCGTCAATATGCGATCGAAAAGTAACGCCTTCTTCCTTAATTTTTCTCATTGCACCCAACGAAAAAACTTGGTAACCACCACTATCAGTTAGCATAGGTTTATCCCAATGTATAAACTGATGAATGCCTCCTGCTTTATTTACCACATCAAGTCCGGGGCGTAAATAAACGTGATAGGTATTAGCTAAAATAATTTGAGCTTTAATGTCCTTTTTAAGGTCGCGTTGTGAAATACTTTTTACGGTGCCTTGAGTTCCTACAGGCATAAAAATAGGTGTTTCTATTGGTCCGCGACCAGTTTCCAAAACACCTGCGCGCGCCTTGCTCTGCGGGTCCTGGTTTAATAGCGTAAATTTCATTATTCGAAATGAAGGGAGAACATCACCATTTGCGGTGTTATTTTTTGGATAGCATCGGTATACAGGTAGCCATCTCTAAACATACCATTGTTAATGGTATTGCAAAATTTGAGTTCTGGTGAAAATTTGAAGTATGGGAAATAAATATCTAAACCAAAGCCACCTTCGTAACCATACGTAAATGGAATCAAAGATACCACTGGGCTATTAATGCTCCTGTTTTGTTTTTGGGTGGAGGCAAGGTCATAGCTAGCTCTAAATCCGCCAATTACATAAGCTCTAATGTTTCTTCTTCGTGCTGATTTGTATTTGAGTAATAATGATCCATCGCAATAAGCCGATTCTATTTTCACAACTTTGGTTGAACCATCAAATGTGTATGTTAGATTGCGTTGAGTGAAAGATATCTGCGGAAGCATAACACGTATATCAAATGATTTACCTAGTCTAAAATTGGTAAGTGCACCCAAACCAATTCCCGGAAAAGATGATTGGTTTACATTTCGCAAACTATCTTTTTGAAAATAAGTTGTATTGGCATCAACACGCAATGAGGCACTGTTGGTGGTGAGTGAAAATCCAAAATGAATCCACTTATTGTCATATTGCTCTTTGTTAGGTTGAGCAACCACTCCCGTAACTGTTGCAACCAGCAACAGTAAGATTATTTGATGGCGGTGTATAAACTGCAAATTCCAAAAGTTAAAGTGTTCGACTTAGCTTCCTTAAATCCGGCTTGGTTTAGGTAAGCAATAAATTCAGCTCCTTCGGGGAAGTGTTGTACCGATTCTGGTAAATACGTATAAGCACTTTTATTATTGCTTATTAAACCACCCCAAGTTGGCAATATAGCACTAAAATAGAAATTATAAATCTGTTTAAACGGGAACGATTTTGGTTTCGAAAATTCCAAAACAGCGATTTTTCCGCCAGGTCTTAAAACCCTGTACATTTCATCAATACCTTTTTGTAAATGTTCGAAGTTACGCACGCCAAATGCTACGGTAATAGCATCAAAAGTATTGTTATCAAATAGCAAATGTTCAGAATCACCTTTTACCAGTTCAATTTTATCGGTGAGTTTTTGTGCCTTAATTTTATCTTCTCCAACCTTTAACATCAAAGCTGAAATATCTACTCCTGTAACCTTTGTTGGGTTCAATTTCAAGGCTTCAATGGCTAAGTCGGCAGTTCCTGTGGCAACATCAAGTATAAATCTGGGCTTAATATCTTCAAGTGAACGAATGGCTTTTTTTCGCCATCCTCTATCAATTCCCAATGATAAAAAACGGTTTAGGAAATCGTAACGAGGAGCAATGCTGTTAAACATTTCTTCCACTTGCTGTTTTTTACTTGTTGCAGCTGTTTGATCTGGTTTTATTTCTTTCACGTTTGATTATAAGTGGCGCAAAAATAAGCGAATTCATGTAACCATTGTTAATTTGATTTACTTTGCAGCAAAATGAAGAAATTTTACATTCTTTTAATTGTGTTCACTACTGCATTTGTTGGTTGTAAAAGTAACTATGATGCACCTTGCCGTAACCAGGCCGTTAAACAATTATTTTCATTCGCCACCGCTCAGGTTGCCAAATTTCCTTATACTAAAAACGATACCATTGGTTTTGTGAGCAATGTATTTGATACACTCATTTTTTATACTGATACGCTTTTAAACACCGAAACATACAAAATATCTGCCATTGCTGGTAATCCCGACTGCCCGCCCGATGTTGACGCATATAAGGTTACAAGCGCAAAACTCAAAAACGAAATTGGCATTTCAATGGGATATACCTTTACCAAAGAGAACGACAGCTGTGAGGTTACATTAAACAATGTAAATAGTATAAAAATGGCAATTGAAGCAATTGGTAATGTGGGTTTTAATTATCAGGATTCAGTTGCACTCAACAATAATGTTTTTTATAAGGTAAACACTTTTGTTGCCTCAAGTGGCGATAGCATGATGGTAAACGCAGCAAAAGGGGTGCTATTCTTTATTCATTTAGGAAAACCCTATTATCAATTTAAATTTAACTCTAAATAATGGAAGTAAGAAAAGCTGTATTCGTAAAGAGTGCCGAAAAAATAATAGACTGCCCCAATCCTGATAAGCCAGAATATGCCTTCATCGGACGATCAAATGTTGGGAAATCATCACTTATTAATATGTTGGTGAGCAAACCCAATCTGGCTCGCGTTTCAGCCAACCCGGGTAAAACCATTACCATTAATCATTATATCATCAACGATAATTGGTTTTTGGTTGATTTACCTGGTTATGGTTACGCCCGCAGGTCCAAAACCATGCGCGGAGAGTGGGAACACTCCTTAGAAGAGTATTTAAAGGAACGAGAAAATTTGCAGTGCTTGTTTGTACTTATTGATTCTCGCATCGATCCGCAGGATAGTGATTTAGAGTTTTTAAATTTCCTCGGGAATTTAGAGGTTCCTTTTAGCATTGTGTTTACTAAAATTGATAAACTTAATCAAAGTATGCGCGCTAAAAACATGAAGGCATTCACGGATGAAGTACTTAAAAATTGGGAAGTATTGCCTCCAGTTTTCCAAACCTCCGCGGTTGAGAAAAAGGGGCGAGATAAGATTTTAAAATATATCGAAGAGGTTAACGGTCAGTTTGTAAAGCCAACATTTTAATCGTTAGCTACCAAAAATAGATCACTTGCAATTCCATCTGCTAAAATGCGGGTATCTTTTTTTAGTTTGTAGCAATCATCGTCAAGATAAATTAGTCCTGCATCAATTTTGTGTTGAAAAGCTGCTTCCATTTTTTGGCTCAGTTTATTGCCAAATTCTTGTTTAAACGATTTACGGTTAAAGCCCCAAATGGTTCGCAAACTTGTCATAATGTATTCGTTAACTCGGTTTTCAATGGTTAAAATTTCTGTTTCCATTACAAGATTACCTTCTTTTATTCCTTTGCTATATGCATGGTTATTGGCCACATTCCAACTTCTGCTAACTTTATTGAATGAATGTGCGGATGGTCCAATTCCTAGGTATAACTCTCCTTTCCAGTAGTTGGTGTTGTGCACTGCGTAGTTATTTTTTCTAGCAAAATTGGAAATTTCATATTGTTCAAATCCATTTGATTCGAGGGTATTTGTTAAGATGGCAAATTGCTGTGAGGCTTGTTCTTCGTTTAAAGCCGGATATTTTTGTTGTTTGATAAATGTATCAAGAGCTGTTTTGGGCTCAACGCTTAGGCAATATGATGATATGTGCTGTAGGTTTAAATTGATGGCTTGTTGCAAATTTGCCTCCCATTTTTGGTTGGTTAGGGTAGGCGATCCATAAATTAAATCAATGGTAATATTATCAAAACCGGTAGCTTGAACGTTTTGAATAGCGGTTATGGCCTCAATTCCTTTGTGCGCGCGATTCATCCAGGTTAGCTCTTCATCAAAAAAAGATTGTACCCCAATACTAAAACGGTTGATTGGTGTTTGTTTAAGATCAAGAATACGTTCAAGTGTTAAGTCGTCAGGGTTGGCTTCAAAAGTAATTTCGGCATTAGGCGCAATACTAAAATGCTTGTGTAAGGTGTTAAATAAAGAATCTAATTGCTGGTTGGTTAACAATGAGGGGGTTCCCCCTCCAAAATAAACCGAAGCAACTTGCTCTTGTTTGATGTAATCTTTACGCATGTCAATCTCTTTAATCATAGCATCAATAACCTGCTGTTGGTATTGTTTGGATGTACTAAAGTGAAAGTTGCAATAATGACAGGCTTGTTTGCAAAAAGGAATATGAAGGTAAATGCCGGCCATCGTTATATTGTGCTCAATTATTAATTAATTTGAAAGGTGCTTCTGCAAAAGTATTTTAAATTATGTGTATTGTTAGTTTGTGCAACGCAAATGTATGCGCAGCGTCCGATTGTGCTTAAAGTGAAGTTCCAATCTACAGCAAGCGGACAACTTCTTCAAAAAAATATTCAGAACCAATCGTTTCACCAAGACACATTAGGGCTTTACAAAGAACTTAGCTCGCTGTTATTGCGCTGCAATGAATTATCTTTTTTGAATGCAACTGTAGATACCATGCTTTATCAAAACGATACAGTTACGGTATTTGTAAACGCTGGTAATAGCTATAAATGGGTTTCATTGCGCAAAGGGAACGTTTCTGCTGATATTTTAAGCAGTGCAGGATTTAGATTGGAACAGATTTCAGGAAAACAAATAAACCCGATTCAGTTCTCAAGCAGAGTGGAAAGGTTATTGTTTTTTTTGGAGAATAATGGTTACCCATTTGCATCTGTAAAGTTGGATAGTATGGAAGCAGATAGCGAAGGTTTATCAGCAGTTTTAAACTTGCAAATGCATGAGCAAATAACGTTTGATACAATGGATATTATGGGCGATGCTCGAATCCAAAAAGTTTATTTATACAGATATTTAGGCCTGCACCCTGACGCTCCGTACAGCGAAGAACTTATAAGATTAGCTGGAAGCAGAATGAGCCAATTACCATTTTTAAAAGTAAACTGCGCACCTGCCGTGTATTTTTATAAAAATAAAGCAATGCCATTGCTCAATATCGATAACAGGAAAGCGAGCAGTGTTGATGGTGTGGTTGGTTTTGCCCCAAGCTCACAATCGGGCAGCAGCAGTGATAGGTTATTGATAACAGGTGAAGCAAATCTCAAACTGCAGAATTTATTCGAAAGTGGAAAAAGTTTCGACTTAAACTACAGAAGTTTTCTAGGGAACTCTCAGGATTTAAAAATCAAATTTGTGTATCCTTATATTTTCAACTCCAATATTGCCCTCGATTATGAATTGAGTTTACTAAAACAGGATACCACATTTTTAGATGTACGCAATGAGTTTGGTTTTCAATACCGTTTTATTGGAACGGATTACGTAAAAGTTTTTTACAATATTCAAACAACATCAATCATAACAGTTGATACCAATGTAATCAAGAAAACACGCTCGCTGCCCCAAGCCTCTGATATTACCAACAACAGCTATGGAATTGGAGGGAAAATCACCAGATTAGATTATTATTTGAATCCGCGTAAAGGTTTTGCTGCCGAAATAACTGGTGGAGTAGGGGTAAAAAAAATTATTCGTAACCCAACAATCGATGCTGTAAAGTTTCAGGATATAAATGGCAGGCAGTATTCAGTTTATGATTCATTAAAATTAAATTATGTTCAGTATCGTTTTCAAGGAAATATGGAAGTATTTGTTCCCATAATGAGCAAGGCTACCATTCGATTTCAAGCAAATGGCGGACATATTGTAGCACAAAACCTATTTGTGAACGAGTTATTCAGAATTGGTGGAATACGCACATTAAAAGGTTTTGATGAGCAAGCTATATTTGCCAGTACGTACATAATAGGAAATATTGAATGGCGATATTTACTCCAGCAAAATTCAAATGTGTTGTTATTTTGGAATGGAGCGTATTATCGCAATGAGGTTAGGAAACCTATTTTGACTGACAAACCTTATGGCTTTGGAGCGGGATTTAATTTTGAGTCGGCTGCGGGTATATTTTCTATATACTACGCAATTGGCAAAGAGTTTAACAATCCAATTGATTTCAACAAAGCCAAGGTTCACTTTGGTTATGTAAACTATTTTTAATGAGCATACGTAAATGGATTTTCGGTTTTTGTTTGTTATGGACAACCTTTTTGTTTTGCCAAAACACTACAATGGTGCGTTTACAGCAGCCAGATAGTTTTTTGTTTACTGCCGATACAAGTTATGTGCTTGATTCGTTATATGCCGATAGTATTTTTGTAAAAAGCTATAAACATAAAAGCTTTGGGTTGCTCGATAGCATATCAAATGATACTATGCTGCGCATGATTATTAAACCCTATCAGTTTATTTCAGGATCCTATATAGCCAAAACGCAAATCAGACGAAACCTCCCAACTATTAAAGAAATAAAATTGCGCAAAGCTAAGAACGAAGCTTGGAAGTTTTGGGTCATTGTATTTGTTTTCGCTTATATATCTTTTGTTCGTATTGCCAATCCCAACAATTTTAGGGTGTTTATGCTGTCGGTATTCAACCTCAAACTCAGCGACAAAATATGGGAAGATCAACGGTCATTCTTTGGTTTTGTTATTTTACAACTCTTTGCTATTTACCTTTTTATTGCCGCCATTTTTATCAATAATCAGTTAGAGCTACGCAATATTCTGTTTGTTTCTAATTATTTCCTTCAATTTTTACTCGTTTTATCTGTGCTAACGGGTATCTATTTTCTTAAATTTCTCCTACATAAATTGCTGGGTGTTTTGCTCAAAATGAAAAAGTTGGGCATTGGTTTTGTATCCAATACCATCTCTGTGAATAATTTTTTATCACTTGTTATATTCCCATTAATCATCTTCACAGTATATTATCATCATGCTATATGGAGCTCAGTAATAGCGCAAACCGTAGTAGCTGTATTTTTTATCAGTGTAATTTACAGAGTAGTTCGGATCACGTTATTGAGCAATCGTTTCTTCAGTTTCCCAAGAATCTATTTATTTATTTATCTTTGCGCCCTGGAAATAGTGCCATGGTTCGTAATAGTTAAATTTCTAAACAACTTTCAAATTTGAAAAACGCTAAAATCAAAAGTATACTTATATCTCAGCCGAAACCGGAAGGCGACAAGTCTCCATACTTCGATCTTGCCAAAAAGTATAATTTGAAAGTAGACTTCCGCCCTTTTATTACGGTATCTCCTGTTCACCACAAGGATTTTAAAACACAAAAAATAAATATTCTTGATTTTACGGCCATCATCCTTAATTCGCGCAACTCCGTTGATCATTTTTTTAGATTATGCAGTGAGCTCAAAATTGAGATGCCACCCGAAACAAAATATTTTTGTGTAAATGATAGTATTGCCAACTATCTAGCAAAATATATTCAAGTTCGTAAGCGAAAAGTTTTTACAGGTAAAGCTACCGAAACAGAGTTATTAAATGTGGTGAAAAATCATCCAACCGAAAAGTTTCTTTTCCCATGCAGTGATTGGCGTAAGCCCGAAATTGAGAAGTTCATGAAAAAGTACAAATTCAATTTTAAAGAAGCTCTGATATATCGTATAGTATCTTCTGATTTATCTGACCTTACGCATGTAAATTATGATATCATAGTTTTCTTTAGCCCGGCTGATATTCGTTCATTGTTTGAAAACTTTCCTGAATTTAAACAAAATGTAACACTCATTGCCGCATTTGGTGCCACCACTGCCAAGGCAACTACCGAGGCTAAACTAAAGGTAAACATTTCCGCTCCATCCCCAATTTATCCCTCAATGAGCATGGCTTTGGATAAATATATTGACGCACACAGTAAGGAAAAAAAATAAAGACTTTTACTTTCTAAAATTTTCTCTTAACTTGGTTTTTTATTTCAACATTTAGTTATTTCACTTGTGCAATAAAATTTATATTGTATAATTGTTAAAACAATTGTTTTTTGTAATCCAATTTAGATGAAAAAACTTATACTCATACTTACTATTTTCGGATGCGTTGCTGGTTTAAAAGCTCAGCAAGATGCACAGTATAGTCAGTTTTTCTTAAACAAATTATCATACAACCCTGGTTTTGCAGGCAGTGAGGATAAAATTTGTGTTACCGGACTTGCTCGTACGCAATGGTTAGGGTTTGGTAACAGTAAAGATGGAGCATCCCCTTCTACGCAAGTAATCAATATCCATGCACCTATTGCTGGAAAATTTGGTGTGGGCGCTAATATTGTTCGTGATCAGTTGGGTTGGGAAAATAGTTTGAATCCTACGTTGGCTTTATCATATCGCCAACGTTTTAAAAACGACAATGTGTTAGCGTTGGGGGTGGGTGTTGGTTTCATGCAAAAGTCGTTGGCGGGAGGTAAATTAAAGCCGCTTCAAGATGGGGATGCATTCATTCCTAGCACAGATGTAACTGGTTTTGCACCCGATATAAATATTGGTTTGTATTATACAATGCCAACGTTGTGGAGATTTAATAACGTGTATGCAGGTTTATCTGCAACACACTTAAATCAAGGTAATGCTAAGTATGATCAAATTGATAATCCTATGAAAATGCATTATTACTTGATGACAGGTGCTTCATACGAACTATCGCCTTCATTGGCAATTGAACCCAATATTTTGATTAAAACAGATGTGGCCAAAACATCAGCCGATATCAATGCAATGTTAATGTACAACAACAAAATTAGAGGAGGTTTAAGCTATCGTACCGCTGATGCTGTTGTGATATTAATAGGTTACAAGTTCACCGAAACCTTGCAGGTTGGTTATTCGTATGATTTAACAACCAGTAACATTATTAGCTACAGTACTGGTTCGCATGAAATAGCATTGAGGTATTGTTTTATGCCTAAATTTAACCCTAAACCAGATAAGCCACCTGTGCCAAGGTTAACCCCTCGCTTTTTATAATACAATAAGCAGCAATAATATAACGTTTAGTTTACATCCAGGCATAAAAAAACTTGCGTAGTTTAAAACATTTTATAGATTTGCATTACTTAACATAAGTATATAGTAACAAAATGAAAAGTATTCGTTTGATTTTACTCTTCTTAGTAGCGGGCTCAATTGTTGCTTGTTCAACTGGAGATAAAGGTGAGTTAACAGGAGTTCAGGGCCGACCACAATGGTTTCACCCTCAGCCTTACGGTACCATTTATATACCTACTGGTTCCATCCACATTGGAGCTAACGAGCAAGATGTGCCTATGGCCCAAGTTTCACCTAACAAACAGGTATCAATTGTGGCGTTCTATATGGACGAGACAGAGATTACCAATAATGAATACCGCCAATTTGTTCAAAACGTATTGGATTCAATGGTCAGAGAGCGATTAGGCGAACAAAACCCTGAAACGTATTGGATTACAGACGATGAAACAGGTGAACATTTCTTGAATTATGAAGCTAAAATTCTACCTGAAGATGTTGCCGGTAACGAGGCCATAAAAGAATTATACTATAACCAAGAAGAAACATATTATAGAATGAAGCAGATTGACGTTAGAAAGTTGATCTACAAATACGAAAATATTGACTTACGCTCTGCTTCACGTTTACACCGAAAAAATGGTTATGCCACTAACAGAGGTAAATACAAGACGGTTGAAGAGGAGAAGATTTACCCAGACACTCTTGTTTTTATGCGTGATTTCACGTATTCATACAACGAGCCAATGACCCAAGTTTATTTCTGGCATCCGAAATATGACGACTATCCAGTAGTGGGTGTTAATTGGAATCAAGCAAAAGCATTTTGCCGTTGGAGAACAATTTACCTTAATTCGTTCTACAACGATATGGAAGAAAGTACCGTTACCGATTTTCGTTTGCCAACAGAGTATGAGTGGGAATATGCTGCTCGTGGAGGTAGAGATTTGAATATGTATCCTTGGGGCGGTCCTTATGTGAAAAATGCTAAAGGGTGCTCTTTGGCTAACTTTAAGCCAATGCGTGGAGATTACATGCAAGATGGAGGTTTGTATCCCGTAAAAGTTTCATCGTATTTCCCTAACGATTTTGGTTTGTATGATATGGCTGGTAATGTTGCCGAATGGACTATTTCTGCTTATGCAGAGTCGGGTAACATGTTCTCACATGATTTGAATCCGGATTATCAATATGATGCAAAAGCAGATGAACCTGAAACATTAAAACGTAAGGTTATCCGTGGAGGTTCCTGGAAAGACATCGCGCACTTTATTAATTGTGGTACCAGAACGTATGAGTACCAAGATAGTGCAAATTCATACACAGGTTTCCGCTGTGTAATGAGCTACGTTGGCCGCTCCAACAGAGATAAGAACTAATCTACAGCACATAAGCTTGCTTACTTTTTTACAATACAATCAATTTAACTAACTTAAAAAAATTAAAATCTAACATTAAGATGAAACAGAGCATTTTTGAAAGCAAAGGATTTAAAAACTTCATGGCAAAAGTTTATGGTATTGGAGCGGCAGTGGTAATTCTTGGAGCACTCTTCAAGATTAAACACTGGCCTGGTGCCGATCCTATGTTGATTTTGGGTATGGGTACTGAGGTTGTCATCTTTGTTATTTCAGCGTTCGAGCCAGCACATAAAGAATATGATTGGTCGTTGGTTTACCCTGAATTTGCAGGCATTGAATCAGAATCTTCAAACAAAAAGTCTTCAAAAGGACAAGGTACTGTTTCTCAACAATTAGATAAAATGTTAGAAGAAACAAAAGTAGGTCCTGAGTTAATTGGAAGTTTGGGTAACGGACTAAAGTCACTTAGCGAAAACGTTAATAACTTAAAAGATCTTTCTTCAGCTGCCGTTGCTACTGATGAGTATGCGAAAAATGTAAATGTTGCTGCTAAATCTGTAATGGGTTTAAACAGTTCATACAATCAAGCTGTAGAGGCAATGGGGGCTATGGTAAGCGCCTCAGAAGGTTCTAAAGAATATGGTGTTCAAGTTGAGAAAATGACTAAAAACTTAGCTTCATTGAATTCGGTTTACGAATTAGAAATTGCTGAGTCAAATAACCATTTGAAATCAATTAACGAATTTGTAGGTAACCTTTCTAAAGTGGTAAACAGTTTAGCTGATTCACAAAAAGAGGCTGATAACTTCAAAAATGAAATTGGTAAATTATCAGGTAACTTAACTGCATTGAACAATGTTTACGGAAACATGCTTGCTGCAATGAATGTTAACCGTTCTAGTAACTAATTAGCTGCATACATTTTACTTAATAGATTTATCACTTAAATATAAAGATTAACACAAAATGGCAGGAGGAAATATAAGTCCAAGGCAGAAGATGATTAACATGATGTACCTCGTGTTAACAGCCATGCTCGCTTTGAACGTATCGGCTGAAATCTTGAAAGCATTCCACATGGTGGAGGTGAGTATGGATAAGGCAGGTGTGAATATTGATGAGAAAAATAGAAATACACTCAAGTCTATCGAAGCATACAACCAAAAAAACCCAGGTGATTCTCTGGGTAACGTGATTTATAAAAAGTCTGTAGAGGCTTCAAAAATCGCAGATGAGGCTTCTAGGTATGTTACAGAGTTGAAGGATTTTTTAATTCAACAAGCTGAAGGCAGAAAAGATGAAAATCCTGATGGCGAATTAACGAAAGCAGATAATATAGAATTGCACGCAAACTACTTGATTCAAAAAGATGGTGGTGCAAATGGAGAAGCATTGAAAAATAAAATCAACGAAACAAGAGAGAAACTTATAGCTTTAGTTCCTCTTGATAAAAGAGGCTTGGTTAAGAGCGATCTAAATACTGAAACAGAAAAAGGATCAGTTCAAACATGGCAATCAGAGGTGTTTGAGCACACACCTTTAGCTGCTGTCGTAGCTTTGTTGTCTAAAACCGTAAATGACATCAAAAATACAGAGTCTCAGGTTTTGGATATTTTGAAGGCTGGTTTAACTGACGATATCGTGATCGTAGAGAACTTCGAAGCTAAAGTTATTCCGAATAACGGAACATACATTACCCTTGGAAGCGAATACTCAGCAGACATATTTTTGGCAGCATCTACACGTCAGGAAGCTGATATTAAAGTTGGTGGCGCAACAGTAAGAGTTGAAAATGGTGTAGGTAAATATACTGTTAATCCATCTCGTGAAGGTGAGATTGAATACAGTGGTGTTATTACAACTAAACGTTCTAACGGTAAAATTGAAACATATCCATTCAAATCGAGCTATACTGCATTGAAACCTTTAGCGGTAATTTCGGCTACCAAGATGAATGTTGTGTATATTGGTTTGGAGAACCCAATCTCTGTTTCGGTACCAGGATATTCTGCTAATCAAGTACAAGTTTCTGCAAGTGCTGGAGGAACGTTATCAAAAGATGCTCAAGCAGGTACTTATCTACTAAAAGTAAATGGTACTCAGAAAGAAATTGAAATTACGGCTTCTGTAAAAGATCCTAAAGGTTCTGTAAAGAAAATGGGTATTCAAAAATACCGTGTTCGTCCAATTCCAAAGCCAACACCAATGTTAGGTTCTATTGAACAAAGCGGACCAGTACCTGCTGGAGTATTAAAATCAGCAACGTTTGTATTTACAACGCTAAAAGATTTTGCATTTGAGGGAATTAAGTTTACCCCTACTGAATATTACATTGTTTACCAACCTAAAAAAGGTGATGGTAGAGCTGAAAAGGGAAATGGTGCTGCGTTAACACCTGCTATTAAAGCAATGTTAAGCAACGTTCGTTCAGGTGATCGTATCACTTTGGCGCAGATCAAAGCAGTTGGTCCGGCAGGTCCTGTTATTATCCCGACTTCATTGTCACTCGTTGTTAATTAAAAAAAAATGAAAAAGTATCTTTTCGTCATTATTAGTTTAGTAAGCATTACCGTTGGTAAAGCGCAAGGTGTATATGATGATTTCATCTACACGCGTCAGGCTGTACAGGAGCGAAAAGTAGTTCCATGGCCATACCTACGTGAAGCTGATGTTTTCTGGGCAAAGCGCATAACACGTGTTATTGATGTTAGGGAAAAACAAAACCAATGCATGCAGTGGCCTAAAAATCCGTTAAGTTTGGTATTATACAATGCTGTTCGTGATGGAAAGCTTATTCCTTATGTTGATGATTCTTTAAGATCTGTGATGACTGTTGAGGAGTTTTTAGGGCGAGGTTCTGACACGGATTATGTTGAAACACCTTATGATGAAAATGATCCTACATTAACAAGAACAGATACTGTTTACACTCCTTTTAGACCAGAAGAGAAAATCAAAAAATACAGAGTATTAGAAGATTGGATTTTTGACAAAAAGGAGTCGAGAATGTATGTTCGTATCATTGCAATCGCTCCTTTATTTAATCCAAAGGTTGCTGGTATTGAGCTTGGGGAGCAAGATTTGTGTGTATTAAAATACCACAGATCACCAGATGATGCAGATAGAAATGATATACGTGATATCACTGTAAACATGGAAGTGTTCAATAGGCAAAATGATGCTGCCCGTGTAACTTTTGATGATTGGTTCGAACAACGTTTATTCAGCAGTTACATTACCAAAGAGGCAAATCAATACGATAACCGTATCAAAGACTTTGAAGACTTTAGAGACAACAAAGTAGCTGCCATGTTGGAATCTGAGCGTATTAAATACGACTTGTTCGAAAAGGAGCATGATCTTTGGGAATACTAGCATTGAAGTGATCGGTTGATTAAGTGATTAGTTGACTATATTATAAAATACAAAAAGGAGCTTCACCACGTGCAGCTCCTTTTTTATAGGCACCAATCGAAGCGAAAGTATTGAGCAAGTCTGGGTGGTTTTGCATAATCAATGATGAAATTGTAACAACCATGACATTATTGATGTATTCATGATTTAAACCTATCATCAAATCAACTTTATAACACAATAACCAACCAACGCAAAATGTCAGATATTTCTTTTTGGCAAAACTATTGATGCTTTGACGGCATTTACTATTTTTGACTAAACACAACATACAACATGATAGACGGAAAAGAATTCAGAAAATACGCTGTGAAACACCATGGTATAAGCAGCATGAAAGTTGATACATTTATTGAAAGTTCGGTAGAAAGCATGACCCGTACGGTGATTGAAGAACGTCCGATGAACTTTAGAGAGATTGATGTATTCTCTCGCTTGATGGCTGATCGTATTATCTTTTTAGGAATGCCTATTGACGATTACGTTGCCAATATTATTCAGGCTCAACTGCTTTTTTTAGATTCGCAAGATGCACGTAGAGATATCCAAATGTATATCAATTCTCCTGGAGGATCGGTTTACGCTGGTTTGGGTATTTATGACACCATGCAATGGGTTAATCCTGATGTAGCAACTATTTGTACGGGGTTGGCAGCATCCATGGGAGCAGTTTTATTATGTGCAGGAGCCGCAGGAAAACGTACGGCATTGCGTCATGCAAGAGTGATGATCCATCAGCCATTAGGCGGTGCTCAGGGGCAAGCTTCTGATATTGAAATCACAGCTCGCGAAATTCAAAAATTAAAGAAAGAATTATACGACATTATTTCAACACATTCAGGCCAACCATTTGATAAGGTTCAAGCAGATAGCGATCGCGATTATTGGATGATTGCAGATGAAGCAAAAGCTTATGGAATGATTGATGATGTATTGATTAAAAATAAACCCACAGAAAAGAAATAATGGCTAAAAAGGCAAATAGTGATACCTGTTCGTTTTGTGGCAGAGATAAGGCAGAAACAGAATTTCTCATTTCGGGAATTTCTGCATACATCTGCGATCATTGCATTGATCAGGCTTTCAAGTTGGTGCATGAGGATTTGAAGAAGGACGTTAAGCCAAGTGTTAAGCAAACGGAAACAAAACTCCTGAAACCGGCAGAAATCAAGGCGCATTTGGATGAGTATGTAATTGGGCAAGATGAAGCTAAAAAAGTTTTGGCAGTTGCTGTATACAACCATTTTAAACGGTTGCGCTATAAACAAGATAAGAATGAGGTGGAGTTGGAAAAATCAAACATCTTAATGGTTGGCGAAACGGGAACAGGTAAAACATTATTGGCTAAAACACTGGCTAAAATATTGAATGTTCCTTTTTGCATTGCCGATGCCACGGTGTTAACCGAAGCAGGTTATGTTGGTGAAGATGTAGAGAGTATTTTATCGAGGTTATTGCAGGCTGCTGATTATGATGTGGCTGCTGCCGAACGTGGCATTGTATACGTAGATGAGATCGATAAAATTTCTCGCAAGAGTGATAATCCAAGTATAACACGCGATGTAAGTGGAGAAGGTGTGCAACAAGCGTTACTTAAAATTTTAGAAGGAACGGTTGCTAATGTTCCACCGCAAGGCGGACGTAAACACCCTGAGCAAAAAATGATTCAGTTGAATACCGAAAATATTTTATTTATTTGTGGTGGAGCCTTTGAGGGTATTGATAAAATTATTGCTCGGAGGTTGCAAACACAGGCTATTGGGTTTACTTCAATTGGACCTGAAATTGACACTTCTGACGAAGCAAACTTTCTGCAATATATTTCCCCATCCGATTTAAGAACTTTTGGATTAATACCTGAAATTATTGGTCGTATGCCGGTATTGTGTCATTTGAATCCACTTGATAAAGATGCATTGAGAAACATTTTAACACAACCTAGAAATGCGCTAATTAAGCAATATGTAAAGTTGTTTGAGATGGAAGGTGTGGTTTTAACAATTGACGATGCCGTAATTGATTTGATAGTAGAAAAAGCATTTGAATTTAAGCTTGGTGCCCGCGGATTACGCAGTATTTGTGAAGCTGTGATGATGGATTATATGTATGATATGCCATCAAAAAGTGATGTGAACGAATTGCATGTAACACTTACTATTGCTAATAAAAAAATTGACCAACTAAGGTTAAAAAGTTTGAAAGCAGCATAACCCATAAGTGATAATATTTTTTGATAAAACGCATACATTCGTGTATGCGTTTTTTTATTATTCATTTTGCAACTTTAGTATTGAGTGTAAATGCTCAGGTAACTTTTCGTATCACCAATTTACCAACCAACACGCCCAATGATCCATATTTGTTTGCAGCCGGTACCTTTAATAATTGGATTCCGGGCGATTCGGCATACTTGTTTACCAAAGTTGGTAACAACTATCAATTAACCATTCCTGCAGCAACGGGAAACGGGCAGTTTAAAATTACCCAAGGAAGTTGGGAAACGGTTGAGGGAACAGTTACCGGTGCGCAGATTGGGAATCGCTCATTTACGTATGCTCCCAATATTGTGATTGATGTTATTGTTAATGGATGGGAAGGAAAAACTACGCTTACATCTACAGCCTTGCCGAATGTTAAAATAGTGAGCGATTCGTTTTTTATTCCGCAACTCAACAAAAAACGGAGGGTGTGGATGTATCTTCCTAATGATTATGCTATTCAATCACAAAAGCGTTACCCTGTAATATACATGCATGACGGGCAAAATGTGTTTGACTTGGTTACTTCTTATGCAGGAGAATGGGGTGTTGATGAAACTCTCAGTGCCAAACAAAATAAGGGCGATAAGGGCTGTATCGTTGTGGCTATTGATCACGGAGGCTCCACAAGAATTGATGAGTATTCGGCATTTAATAACCCAAGATATGGTGGTGGACAAGGAAAGGCGTATTGTGATTTTATTGTTCAAACACTCAAGCCATACATCGACTCTTTGTATCGAACAAAACCTGAACGTGAATTTACGGCTATTGCTGGAAGTTCGCTTGGCGGACTTATTTCATTTTATGCAGCAATTACCTATCCCGAAGTTTTTAGCAAAGCCGGTATATTTTCTCCTTCGTTTTGGTTTAGTGATTCATTGTATTCTTACGTTGAAGGGCTATCAAATAAATCGGCAACAAAATTTTATTTCATGTCGGGCACAACCGAAAGCAACGATATGGTTCAGGATATTCAACGCATGATTTTTTTATTAAAGTCGAAAGGATATTCCGATCTGGAAATGATGTTTGTAACTCATGAAGATGGTAAACACAGTGAGTGGTTTTGGAACAGAGAATTTGGAGCATCTTATGATTGGTTGTTTGATGGTATTACAACCGGTGAACGCATAATTTCAAGTAATGATATTAAGATAAAGGCATACCCAAATCCTACTGGAGATACGTTCTATCTTTCAATTCAGTCTACCAAGGTGCAGTTATTTAATATGGCCGGAAAAGAAGTGGGAACTTGGTTAAACGTAAACCCTCATACGTCAATAAATATACAACATCTTCCTTCCGGAAATTATGTACTCAAAATAAAAACGGCTGATGGAATAACCGAGCAGCAATTGATTGTTCGCTAAAGATATTTTTTCCACCTTTTTAGCACACTGCATATTTGTCGATCCTTTTGCTATAATTTGCGGTATATGAGTACACCTCTCAACAACAAAAAAGTGATTAACGCATGGGCCATGTATGATTGGGCCAATTCTGTTTTTTCACTTACCATAGCAACGGCTATTTTTCCACCTTATTTTGAGGCCATGAGTAAAAAAGCAGCAATAGCAAGTGGAAGTGCTGTTGATGGACCCTACTATATTGAGGTGTTCGGACATAAACTATTAAATACAGCAATGTATTCTTATGCGTTGTCAATTGGCTTTTTGCTGGTTACCATATTAAGTCCGCTGCTTTCTGGTATTGCTGATGCCAAAGGAAATAAAAAGAGTTTTCTCAAATTATTCTGTTACATGGGTGCCCTCGCTTCTACATTGTTGTTTTTCTTTACTTCTACAACATTAATATTGGGCTTAGTGTTATTCATCATTGCACTTGTGGGTTTTGGAGGAAGTATTGTTTACTACAATGCATTTTTGCCTGAAATTGCCACCGAGGATCAATTTGACCGGGTAAGTGCTAAAGGTTTTTCAATGGGCTATATCGGAAGTGTGTTACTGCTCATCATCAATTTGGTTATGATTATGTTTCCCGAATTGCTTTTCCCAGTTTCTGATAAGGTAGAGACATTGATGGCTGCCACGCCTGGACTTTCTCTGGAAGTTGCAACTGCGGATGCAAAGGGATATTACGAAGGATTGGCAAGCAGACTTTCGTTTGTATCTGTGGGATTATGGTGGGCAGGATGGGCTCAAATTCCATTTAAACATTTACCCAATGGAAAAGCTATTTCCAATGCGCTTGCCAACCCATTGGCGAAAGGATTTGAAGAGTTGAAAAAGGTGTGGTTTGAAATTAAAAATAACAACAGTCACAATCACATCAAACGTTATTTGTGGGGTTTCTTTTTTGTGAGTATGGGATTACAAACTGTAATGTATGTTGCCACTATCTTTGGTTCGCAAGAATTACATTTACAAACAGCACAACTCATCGGCACGGTTCTGATTATTCAGTTAATAGCCATATTGGGTGCTTGGTTGTTCTCTCGTTTATCGGGCCGTATTGGTAATATTTATACGCTCATCATAATGATTATTATTTGGATTGTGATTTGTTGGATTGCATACTTTACACAAACTGCTAATGAGTTTTACTGCTTGGCTGTAATTGTTGGATTTGTGATGGGTGGTATTCAATCGATGTTCCGCTCAACGTACGCCAAAATTATTCCTGATGATACACCAAATCATGCATCCTATTTTAGCTTTTACGATGTATGCGAAAAGCTGGCCATTGTAATCGGTACTTTTAGTTATGGATTGTTATTGCAAACAACTGGAGACATGCGCGCTTCCATTGTTGCATTGGCTGTATATTTTGTGATAGGATTATTTTTCATTGCACGCATCAAAAATTTCAAGACCTTGCATCCATAAATGAAAGTAGATTTATTCATTCCGTGTTTTATTGATCAGCTCAGACCTGAAACTGCTTTTAACATGATTAAGGTGTTGGAAAAAGCAGGTTGTCAGGTAAACTATAATGTTGAGCAAACCTGTTGCGGGCAAGCAGCTTTTAATGCTGGTCATTGGAACGATGCTCGTGAAGTTGCGGAAAAGATGTTACGGGAATTTGACCCCAATAGGAATTTGGTTTGCCCTGCCGGATCATGCGTGGGAATGATGCGCAATTCGTATGATTTGTTGTTTCAAAATTCTTCCTATCACAATAAATTTAAACAGCTTCAGAAAAAAGCATTTGAGTTAAGTGAGTTTTTAGTTGATGTAATGAAGGTTACCGATTTTGGTTCTATCCTCACTGGAAAGGCAACCTACCATGATTCGTGCAGTGCACTTCGCGAATGCAGAATTAAATCACAACCACGAGAATTACTCAATAACGTGAAGGGATTAGAGTTGGTAGAGATGAAGGACTGCGAAACGTGTTGTGGATTTGGCGGGTCGTTTGCCGTAAAAAATGAAGCCATATCGGTGAGTATGGCCGTACAAAAAATTGAAAATATTCAGGCTACAGGAGCCGAGTATGTTATCTCTACAGATTACTCTTGCTTGCTCCAATTAGACAGTGTAATTAAGAAAAAGAATTTACCGCTCAAAGTGTTGCATATTGCAGATGTGTTGGCACAAGGATTATAAATTTTAACAAGAGTGGTTTGTTAAGATAATACATCTGTTAACATAGTTACCCCAAAATAGTGCTATTCAAATTCTCACATAACTAATCAAAAAAAAATGTTTCTACTTATTTTAGGTTTACTGATGCTGGTAGTAAGCACAGTAGTTGTTGCAAAAGTTGAACAGTTAAAAAAGGCTGTTCCTGCCATACGAAGTATTGCTATTTTATTCATTTTGGCCGGGGTAGCCACTTCATGCTTTAAGCAAATTGACGCTGGCCAGGTTGGGGTGAAAGTGTTATTTGGAAAAGTTGATGAAGATATATTGACTAGTGGGTTGAATTTTGTAAACCCGGTTGTTGATGTAAAAACACTAGATACCAAAACACAAAATTACACCATGAGTGGTATTCATGATGAGGGCGCTCAAAATGGAGATGATGCCATTAGGGTATTAACTGCTGATGGGTTGGAGGTTACAATTGATTTAACGGTTCTGTATCGTTTGATTCCTGGTGAGGCACCTCGTTTATTGCGTGAAACCGGTGCTGATTATACTGATAAAATTGTTCGCCCACTTACACGCACCAAAATACGCGATAACGCTGTTTACTATGATGCGGTTGCCTTGTATTCATCTAAACGTGATGAATTTCAGGGACGTATTTTTAAGAGTATTGAGGATGATTTTAAAAAACGCGGATTGGTGTTGGAACAATTGTTGGTTCGAAATATTACGCTACCAACTTCGGTAAAAGCATCTATTGAATCAAAAATTAACGCTGAACAAGATGCTCAAAAAATGCAGTTTGTGTTGCAAAAAGAAAAACAAGAAGCCGAGCGTAAACGTGTGGAAGCTCAGGGTATTGCCGACTACCAAAGAATTATCAGCACAGGGTTGAGTGACAAACAACTTCAATACGAAATGATTAAAGCTAACTTAGAGTTGGCAAAATCACCGAATGCCAAAGTGATTATTATGGGTAAAGGAAATACACCGGTGATATTGGATGGAAAATAAAGGAGCAAATTGAGTATTAAGGATAACGAATTGTAGCTAACAAATGAATTTTTCTAGCGAAAGACTATTACGATTTACACAAGATGTATTTGAACATTGCGGGATGAATACTACTGATGCAAAATTGGCAGCAGAAGTATTAGTTACGGCTGATATGCGAGGTATTGATTCCCATGGGTTGGCGCGGTTGAGCGGTTATGTGAGATTGTATGAAGCTGGTCGTGCAAAGATGAATCCCGATTGGAAGGTTATTCATGAAACACCTTCAACAGCAACTATTGATGCAGATGGTGGACTCGGTTTAACAGTAGCTCCCAAAGCCATGCAAATTGCAATTGATAAAGCCAAACAAGTTGGAACAGGGTGGGTGGCTATTCAAAACTCCAATCATTTTGGTATTGCTGCTTACCACGCAATGATGGCATTGGAGTATGATATGATAGGTATTGCCATGACCAATGCTAGTCCGTTAGTGGCACCTACACATTCCAAAGAACGCATGCTAGGTACCAATCCAATGTGTTATGTTTTTCCTGCTGGTAAACACAAACCGGTAGTTGTTGATTTAGCTACCTCAACTGCAGCCAACGGTAAATTAGAAATTGCGCAACGCGCCAACAAACAAGTTCCCAAAGGTTGGATTATGGATAAAAACGGAAACGATACAACCGACCCTAATGCATTGAAAGACGGAGGAGTATTATTGCCGTTGGGAAGTGGCGAAACCAAAGCCGGTCATAAAGGTTTTGGATTGAGTGCCGTAGTGGATATTTTCAGTGCAGTTTTATCGGGAGCCAATTACGGTCCATGGGTTCCGCCATTTGTTTCGTTTTTGGATCCAGTGCAAAATCAGCCGGGTAAAGGTATCGGACATTTTGTAGGAGCAATGCGTATAGATGCTTTTAGACCTGCCGTTGATTTTAAACAACACATGGATAATTGGATTGATCGTTTTAAAATAGCAGAACCTATAGATGCAAATATTCCGGTTGTGATTCCGGGTGAACCTGAACTTACAGCGTATGCAGAGCGTTCGATAAATGGCATTCCATTAAATGATAAAGTGATAGAGGATTTAACAACCTTGGCTAAAAAATTGAAAATAGAATTTTAACTTGCAGCTATGTATAAGTTAGATCGAACAGCATTTAAGATTCAAACGTTTGAAGAATCAAATGATGATATTGCTTTTTGGAAGTCGTTGACTACACAAGAGATATTTGAATATGGGTGGTTACTAACTTGTCAATCATTTAAAATAGATGCACTGGATGAGCTGAAGTTGGATCGAACAGTTTTTGAGATGCGAAAAAATGGCTAATATATTCACAGAAGATTTTCAGGATTTTATAAAAGCATTCAACGAGAATAAAGTAGAATACATGCTTGTTGGGGGACTTTCTGTTTTTGTACATGGTTATGGTCGTACAACTGGTGATATGGATATTTGGGTGAATAAGACACCTGAAAATTACCATAAAGTTCACCTGGCTTTTAGGGATTTTGGGATGCCTGTATTTGATATGACAATTGAAAATTTTCTTGGAGACAGTAATGATGTTTATAGCTTTGGTAGGGAGCCGCAGAAAATAGATATCATGACAGCAGTTAAGGGTTTGGATTTCAATGAAGCATATCTTAACAGAATTCAGTCAGTATTAGAAGATACAGAATTATGTGTAATCGGAGTTGATGATTTAATCAAAGCTAAAACAGCAGTATCAAGAACAAAAGATAAACTCGATATTGAGATGTTAAAGAAGCTCTTCAAGAAAAGGTAGTTTCCACTATGACTAAAAAAATAATCTTAGCATCTAAATCGCCTCGCAGGCAGGAGTTGATAAAAGGGCTTGAATATCCTTTTGAAGTGCGTACGTATGAGGTTGACGAATCTTTTCCGTTAGAATTAGAGGGAGAAGAGATTGCGTTATATCTAGCCGAAAAAAAAGCAAAAGCCTACCCATTACCGATTGGTGCAGATGAAGTGCTGGTTACTGCCGATACCATTGTTTGGGTAAACAATCACGTGTTAAACAAACCCGAAACAGAACAAGAAGCCTATGATATGCTCAAAGAAATTTGCGGCACCGTTCACATGGTATATACAGGAGTTTGTTTGCGCACGCATAATCGAATGATTCCGTTTTATGACAGCAGCGAAGTGTTTATCAAACAACTTACGGATGAAGAGATTTGGCACTACATCAAACACTATAAACCGTTTGATAGAGCTGGTAGCTATGGCATTCAGGATTGGTTTGGTTATATCGCTGTCGAAAAAATTAACGGCTGTTTTTACAATGTAATGGGATTACCTGTAAGTAAACTATACGATCGGTTGAAAAATTTAGGATAACAAAATTTAGCATACTATGAAAAACCTACTGAACCTCATCTGCACTTTTTTAGCTGTTGTTTCGATTGCACAAACGCGAACAGTTGTATGTGGTAAAATTACCCATCCTAAAGGGTCGATTGTTAAACTATCTTATTGGGATGGAGACATGCACACACAAACGGCATCCTTAGATAAAGGAGGCAACTTCAAAATAGTAACAAGGATTGCCAAACCTATTGCGCATGATATTGAACATGGAGAAGAGGTAACACATGCGTTTCTTTCTTCTGGCGATAGTATTTACCTCACCCTCGATACCAAAAGATTTGATGAAATAGTAACTTATTTGGGTAGAGGTTCAGCTGTCAATAATTATTTAGCTAAACAGTATCTTAAGTTTGAGGATAATCTGGAGTCTGAAACATTTCAGCGCGAACATTTTGGTAAGATTGCTACCCTTAAACCTAGTGCTTTTTTAGCATATATTGATAGTGTTGAAGCCATTCGACTTACATATTTAAACAGTAAGAAAAAGGATCTAAGGAAAACCATTTTATCAGTATCAATTTGCCGAGATTGTATTCAAATCGGCAAAAGACAAGGCCGATTATCCGATTATGCATTATTACATAAGAGGAATTAAAGACTCCGTTGTAAGGGTTGATGAAGCATATTCTTCCTTTTACGATAAATACTCAGTAAGCAATGAAGACTATTTACTATCCCCTTATTTTGTGATGTTTTTGGAGAGTTATATTCGCCATTACACTCAAAAAGAGTATCAAAATCTGATAGCGTTACGGTATTAAGCCAGGTTCAAATTGCACGTACATTTTTAAATGGACGTGTTCGCGAAAAGGCAATCGAACAATTGGTACTTCGCTCTTTCCAATATAACACACCTGAAATCGTTTGTGAAATGCATTCGATAGCTCTTTCAGATATCAAAGACACCTCTTCCTTGGCTTTAATCGAATTACAGTATAGGCAGACATCTGCCTTGTTTTCGGGTAATAATGCTTCTGTGTTTACACTTAAAACACGTGATGGTAAGAATGTTTCACTTACCGATTTTAAGGGTAAAGTAGTATATCTAGATTTTTGGGCAAGTTGGTGCGGACCGTGTATGATGGAAATGCCTTCTGCCAAAAAATTACAGGACACCTTTGCCAAACAAGACGTTGTTTTTTTATATGTGAGTGTTGACGATAATCTTGAAGATTGAATAAAAGCAATGGATGCTAAAAAAATGAATGGGGTTCATTTACATGCAAAAGGTTTTGAAAATGCGGTTCCGAAGGCTTACGCAGTTGAGGGAATTCCGAGTTGTTTTTTAATTGATAGACAGGGTAAAATTATCAATAGCAACCCTTCTCGTCCGAGTGGTGCTGGTATTGTAAAGGAAATTCAAGACGCTTTACGTGAATAACATTCCTTCTTTCAGTGAGTAATGCGAAGCAATTAAGCGGGTTATTTCAAATCGTTTGATAACTACATCCATTAAAATAGCAGCCACCACAATCATCTCTACCCTAAAATCGGCCATGCCATGTAATTCTGCTCTTTGTTTTGCGTTACGCGATGTGATGAGTAATACAAATTCATTAAAATCATCAATTGAAATTTCTTGCGCGTGATTGCTTAATGTTGGAACAGTTTTATTCAAATCGTTTTGCAACACATCAACCAATGTTTCAAATGATCCGGCTGAGCCTATGAGTGTGGTAGTAGGAAATTGAATAAGTGCATCGCGAACCAATTTTATATTATGAACAATGTATGATTGCAACGCAACAATATCCTCATCTGAAATTGGATCTGTTTGGTGAAATCGTTCAATCAATCTTGCAGCGCCCAACGGATAGCTATGTTTCCATAGTATTTGTTCTTTTCGTCCAATAATAAACTCAATACTGCCACCTCCAATATCCATAACCAAAACATTTTCATCAGGCAGATCAAAGGAATATTCTATTCCTCTGTAAATAAGTTCTGCTTCGTATTCACCCGTGATTGATTCAATATTCATTTGATACAATCTTCTCGCATCATTCATAAAATCTATTCCGTTTGATGCATCACGAATAGCTGATGTACCAAAGGCTGTAATTTCGTTAATGCCAAATTCGTTAAGCACTGTTCTAAATTCCTTCAATGCATTCATCCCACGTTGGTATGCTACCGGGGCAATATACTGTTGGTTGATACCTCCTTCTCCAATCTTTACGGGAATTTGAATTTTACGATGTTCTATAATAATCCCATTCACTACTTCGGCTATAAGCAAGTGAAACGTATTTGTTCCTAAATCAATAATGGCTTTCACGTTAGAATAATTTCAGATTTAAATCTAACTCTTTTCGATTGTTTTTTCTTGTTTTTTTTGTTTTCAACTCAATGTCAATCTCTGATTTTCGGAGGGTGAGCGTTCCCAATATTTTTTGATTTTCTTGACGAGCGTGATCTGTTTTTTTGAGGTCCCACAGTTTTTTGTTTGCTTTTCGCGAAGTTTCAGTGAGTTCAACAATGGGCGCAGGATAGTTTTTCCCGATAATGCACTCATAAAATACTTGTTCGGCATCGGTCATTTTCCATGGCTCGTGAATAAACGTTTTAGGAACGTTGCGCAGGGCAGGAATCCATTGTTTAATAAATAAACCTTCAGGGTCGTGATCTTTAGATTGTTTAATTGGGTTGTAGGTTCGAATGGTGTTAACGCCCATTGTGCCCGCTTGCATTTGCAGTTGCGGGTAATGAATACCGGGTTCATAATCTAAAAAATAACGCGCCAAATGATGTGCTCCTGTTTTCCAATGTTGCCATAAATTATGCGTTAAAAAACTAACCAACATGGCACGCATTCTAAAGTTAACATAGCCCGTTTCTTTCAAACAGTGCATGCAAGCATCAATAAGAGGATATCCAGTTTGGCCTAAAGCCCAAGCATTGTAGCTATCGTTATTAAGGTCGTTTCTAATCAAATCAAATGCAGCGTTAACATTAGTAAATTCAATAGAACAAAGACGCTCAAACTTTTGGATAAAATGGCAGTGCCAATGTAACCGTGAGATAAAAAAAGCAAGTGTTTTTTTGTGTTTTCCTGCTTGCATGGTTTTTACACTTGCTTGATACACTTGTCTAACACTTAAATTTCCATAGGCTAAATAGGGTGATAGCCGGCTACAGCCTGTTGTACTTTCTGCCGGTTTTGAAATGTGTTTCATGTAACTAGCAGCACGCGTATCTATAAAAGATTGAAGTGTTTTAAAGGCTTCGGTTTCTCCTCCGAATTGAAATTGGTTGTTGGATGTTTTAATAGTTGGCAACAAATTTTTTGTCGACCATTGTTTAGGAAACAATGTTGATATGCAATTCAATTTTGACAGATGTACATCATCGGTTGGCTTCTCCATCGCTATTTGCCAGTTAGCATTCCATGTTGTGCGGTTTTTAAGTTTACGAATAATTCCGTTGGTTTGGTATTCGGTCCACTTGATTTGAAACTCGAAAAAAAAATGAGAAAGCTGTATATCTCTGTTAAATGATATTCGGTTTCCAGTTTCCTGATAAGAGTAAATGTGTTGAATATCAAACTGAGTTTGCAACCATCCAAATACATCTTTTGCATTAGCATGTGCAACTTGAATTTTTCCAGACGCATATTGTGTTATTTTTTGTTGCATGTCTAGCAAACTTTGCCAAATAAATCGCCAATGCCTGATATCCGCGTCAGTTGCTTCCATCAAATTTGGTTCAAAACAATACAGCAGGATGGTTGGCAATGAATCATTGATAGCCATTTTTAGTGGGGCATGATCTTGCAACCGTAAGTCTCTTTTGAACCATACAATGTTTACTTTTTGTTTTGCCATTTATTACAAAACAAACTAATTTATAAAGTGTTTACAATTCATGTTAACAGTTGCAGAAACAGATCGTATAATTGAAATGGCTTGGGAGGATAGAACCCCTTTTGAAGCCATTAATGTTCAGTTCGGACTTTCGGAAGCTCAAGTTGTTGCTTTAATGCGCAGAGAACTAAAGCCCGGAAGCTGGCGTTTGTGGAGGACTCGTGTGCATCAGGGTTTTTCGCAAAAACATGCTAAAAAACGAAATACCGACATAAACAGGTTTAAGTGCACCTTACAACGAGTAATAACCGGCAATAAAATCAGTAAACGATAGCATCAGTAACGTTTATGAGAGGTGTGAAAAAGCAGGATTTGCCTAAGAAAATATGTGCTGTTTGTGGGAGACCTTTTTCCTGGAGAAAAAAATGGGAAAAGGTATGGAACGAGGTCAAATATTGCAGTGATTCCTGCAGAAATAAACGAAATAATTAAACGAAAGAAACATGTGGGCAGGGATTGATTTTGGCAGTAAAACGGCAGGTACAACCGTTATCTGTTTTGGGAATAACCAAACAAAACTGGATATTATTGGTACAACTAAAAAGCAAGATGCGGATATTTTTTTGCTTTCGATTTTATCGAGCAGTAAACCTGAGTTTGCCACCATTGACGCTCCTCTTACACTTCCCATTATTTATACAAATCCAGAATCTGGTACAGATTATTTTTACCGTGCGGTTGATAAGGAACTAAAGGCAATGTCGCCCATGTTTTTAGGCGGACTCACTGCCCGTGCCATTAAACTTAAACACGAATGTGCATCATTTAAAGTACCATTGTTTGAAACATATCCTGCCGCTTTTGTTAAACAATTTGGGTTAAGCTCTTATTACAATAAAAAAGATCCCAAACAGCTGGCTCCATTTGTGAAGGAATTGCTGCATTTTTTTCCGGCAAAAATTAAACTTGAACAGCTTCCAACTTGGCATCATGTAGATGCATTAATTGCCTGGATAAGCAGTTACCGTATGGCCCACGATCAGGAAATGACATTTGGTGACGATGAAGGACAGATTTTTATCTGATCTTATTATCTTAGCGGCAGAAAGGAAACAGCCATCATCGGTAAAACTTCCTCTTTTGAAACAGCTAATAACTACACACACTTGAAGTCAATTTTATGGGAAGCATGAGTAAGAGTAAAGCATATTGGAGAATGTGTTTTCACTATTTATGCATTAGTGTGTTGAGTTTTGCAACTTTTTCTATTCACAATCATTATCATCAAGTAATAGCGTAATGGAAGGAGTTGTTGTAAAGTCGACAGGGAGTTGGTACAGTGTAAGAATTGCGCGTGGAGAATATATTCAATGCCGCATTAAAGGCAAGTTTCGGATGGATGGTATTAAACACACCAATCCTATTTCCGTTGGCGATGTGGTGGATTTTGACATGGAAGAGGGTAGGGAAGAAGGGGTGATTCACAAAATTCATGATCGCAAAAATTACATTATCCGCAAGGCTAGTAACCTCTCTAAGCAAACACATATTCTGGCTTCCAACATGGATCAGGCAATTGTTGTCGCCTCTTTGGTTCAACCTGCAACTTCCTTAGGTTTTATTGATCGTTTTTTGGCAACTGCCGAAGCGTATCATGTTCCGGCTATTATCATCTTTAACAAAAGCGATTTGTATGGTGAAGCGTTAAAAGATATTCTTGCCGATACCATGAGCATCTACCAAAATATTGGCTATAAAGTATTGTTGTGTTCAGCTACAAACAAGGTTGGGATTGAAGAATTAAAAGCCTTACTTCAACATAAAACCACCTTGTTCATGGGACATTCAGGTGTCGGGAAATCAACGTTGCTCAATGCGGTTGAACCGAATTTAGATTTGAAAACAGGCGAAATTTCCAACTATTCCAATAAAGGAAAACACACTACAACATTTGCCGAAATGTTCGATTTATCCTTTGGCGGAAACATTATTGATACACCAGGAATCAAAGAATTAGGTGTGGTGGATTTTGATAAACGATTGGTCTCTCATTATTTCAAAGAAATGAAAGCATTGATTGGGCAGTGTAAGTTTAACGATTGCCAACATGTGAACGAACCCGGTTGTGTGGTTATGAAAGCAGTGATGGAAGGCCACATTCGCGAAGAACGATATGCCAGCTATTTGAGTATTTTAAACAACGAAGATATTTTCCAATAATGCGTGCAGTAATACAACGGGTGAGCGAAGCTTCCGTAACCATCGAAGGAAACGTGAAGGGAGCGATTGGTAACGGATTGATGATATTGCTAGGAATTGAAGAAGCCGACACCAACGAAGATGTGGAATGGTTGAGTGGAAAAATAGTGAACCTGCGGATCTTCAACGATGAAGCAGGTGTTATGAATGTATCGGTAAAAGATTGTGGTGCAGATATATTATTGATTAGTCAATTTACCTTATATGCGTCTACCAAAAAAGGTAATCGCCCATCCTACATCAAAGCAGCCAGGCCTGATATTGCTATTCCCATATACGAACAGATGATTCAGCAATTACAGAATGATTTAGGCAAACCCATTCAAACTGGAATTTTTGGAGCGGATATGAAAGTAGCGCTGGTGAATGATGGTCCTGTTACGATTGTGATGGATTCGAAGGATAAGGAATAAATTGCTGAAGGAATGTTTACTCAATTCGATACACAATCTATAACATTGGGTAGTATATCGTTGAACTGGACAATTCTTCTTAATATAAAAAAATTGATAATGAACACGGAGCACAATTCAAATAACATTGAAGTTGAACTTATTAATTCTGTTACAAGTGAAAAATTGATTGAGTTGTCAAGTGATCTTGGCGAGTCTTTTATAGATGTTATGATGGAAGAGGGTGTAATCAAGAATATTCCAATCATTGGAGCCATTTACAAATTTGCAAAGGCTGGCATTGGAATTCGTGAACAGTATTTCACAAAAAAGATATACCTATTTTTACTAGGTATAAAGGATATTTCGTCTAATGCTCGAATGAGATTTATTGAAGATTTAAATAATCCAAGTTATGGACAGCGTGCGGGAGAAACCTTATTAATGCTATTGGAAAGGTTTGATCATATGGAAAAGCCTAAGATATTAGCTAGACTGCTTCAAGCGAAAGTACTTAATAAAATTGATATGGATAATTTTTACGTTTGGCAAACGTATTAGAGAAGTCCTATGTGCATGACTTGTTTAAGCTCAGTGAATATAGAGATAGTAAACAATTCAGAGGTAACGAAAGTGAGTGTTTATTAAGTTATGGATTAATCTATCTAGCCGTTATTGATCAAATGGGAATTAATCGTCCTTATAAGTTGACTAGTATGGGAGAAGATCTTTTAAAGTATGGAATTGAGAGTGATTGTTGAAATAAACAACAGTAAATCTAATAACACAAAAAAGCCCCATCCGTCAATTGACAGATGAGGCTTCTTAAAATATCTACACTAAAAAATCTTAGTGATTGTGTGCATGGTGTTTTTCGTTGTGTTCAGCCACAATTTTGAAAAACTCCTCTGAAGTTACTTGTTGTGTATTTACCGAAACTTTTGATTTCAACACTTCACGTACTTTTTGCGATACGGCAAGGTTAATCATTTTGGAACGGTAGTCTTCTTTTGCCAGGCTTGGACCTACAATGCTTTCCAACATTTCATCGTTGAATCCTGTGTTACCGTATGCTCCGAACATACCACGTGTGTAGTTCATAGCAGCAGCTTTAATATCCGCTTCTTCTACTTTCACACCTGCACTGCTCAATACCTTTTCTTCGAACAAATGGTTACGTAAGTATTGTGCTTCGTTCTCGTAGTTTTGGTCAACATTCTCGGTGTTAAATTTATCGGCATGTCTATCGATTAACCAACGTTTTAAGAATGCATCCGGCAGCTGGATATTTTGTTTAGCTACTAAACTATCCGTTAACTCATGCTCAAACAAGTGATCTGCTTGTCCGCCAAAGTATGCTTGCAATTCAGTTTTAATACGATCTTTTAATTCTTCAATCGTATTTACGCTTCCATCGCTGTATGCTTTGTCAAACAAATCCTTGTTGATTTCAGCCAAGCCGTTACGCTTAATTTCGTTAATAACCAACTTAAAGTTTTTGCTGATATCGGCAACGGTTAATTTGTTGATGTTTAACGCGTGTGAAATTTCTGTTTCGTTGTTATCAAACAAATCAAAAACATTTACATCTACTTCTTTTCCTTTAGATGCACCCATCAACTCGTTTTTGATGGCATCATTTTTTATAGAAGAAATTAATACTGGAACCGAATCATTGTTTACGCCACCTTCAATCGCATTGCCGTTTTCATCCAATTCGCTCATTTTGGTGTAAACGATATCGTTATCGCCAACTACTTCTTCATCGGTAAGGGTTCCGAAACGTCTTTGCATACGCTCAATTTCATCCATTAGCATGGCGTCATCAATCGTAACTTCGTAACGGGTAAAAGTGTCTTTATCTGATACATTTAAATCAAACTGAGGAGCCAAACCAATATCAAACTTGAAAGTATAATCAGCAGTTTTATTTAACTCATCAATTTTGCTATCGTCTGTTAAAACAGGCTGACCAAGAATGTTTAATTTTTCTGAGTCGATGTAATCGAACAAACCTTTAGATGCTGCAGCATTAACGGCTTCAAGCAATACACTTGTTCCAAACATTTTTTCAATCATTGATTTTGGAGCCGCACCCGGACGAAAACCAGGGATATTTGATTTTTTTTGATAAGCTTTAAGCTTTTGATCAATTTCGGGAGCGTAATCTGCACTGCTAATGTTTACCGCAATTGTTGCGTTTAATGCATCTTTCTTTTCAATTGTTACGTTCATTGTTCTGTTTTGCTTTAAAATAAAATAAGACTGACGAATCAGTCTTATTTTTTGTTTTACATTAAGTGCGCATGGAGGGACTCGAACCCCCACGCCTTTCGGCACCAGATCCTAAGTCTGGCACGGCTACCAATTACGCCACATGCGCATTATTTTCTCATTGCAGGTAGCGAATAAATAGGATAAATTGGTTATCCTAAGTTTGGCACTCCCGATAGCTATCGGGAACCAATTACGCCACATGCGCATTATTTTCTCATTGCAGGTAGCGAATAAATAGGATAAATTGGTTATCCTAAGTTTGGCACTCCCGATAGCTATCGGGAACCAATTACGCCACATGCGCATTATTTTCTCATTGCAGGTAGCGAATAAATAGGATAAATTGGTTATCCTAAGTTTGGCACTCCCGATAGCTATCGGGAACCAATTACGCCACATGCGCATTATTTTCTCATTGCAGGTAGCGAATAAATAGGATAAATTGGTTATCCTAAGTTTGGCACTCCCGATAGCTATCGGGAACCAATTACGCCACATGCGCATTATTTTCTCATTGCAGGTAGCGAATAAATAGGATAAATTGGTTATCCTAAGTTTGGCACTCCCGATAGCTATCGGGAACCAATTACGCCACATGCGCATTATTTTCTCATTGCAGGTAGCGAATAAATAGGATAAATTGGTTATCCTAAGTTTGGCACTCCCGATAGCTATCGGGAACCAATTACGCCACATGCGCATTATTTTCTCATTGCAGGTAGCGAATAAATAGGATAAATTGGTTATCCTAAGTTTGGCACTCCCGATAGCTATCGGGAACCAATTACGCCACATGCGCTTAAGGGACGGCAAATGTATGCCTTTTTTTATAAAACACAAAAAAAGTAAAAAATCTCCTCACAATCAGGTTGAAAATAATTGGTAAATAGCTGTAAACGATTGCTGCCATTGGGTTGGAAAAAGTTATTTTTGCTCGAGGAGATACTAATATATGAACGCGCTTACCGAAGCAGAACTCGAAAATAAGGAGATTGTAAAAGCATACCGAAGTCTACTAAAGGCATCAAAAAGAAATCTCGAAAAAGGGGATAAAAAAGTTATTCGTGAGGCTTTTAATCTTTCGTTAGATGCCCACAAGAATATGCGCAGAAAATCGGGTGAACCATACATTTTTCATCCGTTAGCCGTTGCACAAATTTGTGCCGAGGAAGTTGGTTTAGGAACTACTTCTATTGTTTGTGCTTTGCTGCACGATGTGGTAGAGGATACCGAAATTTCGTTGGCGGATATTCGGATGCAGTTTGGCGAAAAAGTTTCCGTAATTATTGACGGGCTCACCAAAATTTCGGGCGTGTTCGATCAGCAGGATAAATCGATGCAGGCCGAAAACTTCCGTAAAATGTTGCTCACCCTCAGCGATGATGTGCGAGTGATATTGATTAAACTGGCCGACCGTTTGCATAACATGCGTACGTTGGATTCAATGAGTCCTAAATCGCAGTTGAAAATAGCCTCCGAAACCCAATATGTTTATGCACCGCTTGCTCATCGTTTAGGTTTGTATGCCATTAAAACTGAGCTAGAGGATTTGGCAACCAAATACCTAGAGCCAGATAATTATATTTTTGTTAAGGATAAATTACAGGAAACCAAAACACAACGCAATCGTTACATTAAACTGTTTATCGAACCAATAACATCCTCGCTCAGTGAAGCTGGTTTTACGTTTGAAATTAAGGGAAGGCCCAAATCTATCCATTCTATTCTTACCAAAATGAAAAAACAAAACATCCCTTTTGAAGAGGTGTATGATTTGTTTGCTATTCGTATCATTTTAGACAGTGAGGTTGAACATGAAAAATCAGATTGTTGGAGGGCTTATTCCATCATTACGGATTTTTACCGCCCGAATCCCGACCGCTTGCGCGATTGGGTTTCAACCCCCAAAGGAAACGGATATGAATCGCTGCACACCACGGTGATGGGGCCTCAAGGTAAGTGGGTAGAAGTACAGATTCGTACCAGCCGTATGGATGAGATTGCCGAGAAAGGATACGCAGCGCATTGGAAGTACAAGGATAAAGATGCGGCACAGCAAAGTGGTGACGGATTGGAGGAATGGCTGGCGAGGGTTCGTGAAATTTTAGAAAATGCAGATTCCAATGCCCTCGACTTTTTGGATGATTTTAAACTCAATTTATTTTCGGATGAAATTTTTGTGTTTACGCCCAAAGGTGATTTACGCAAATTACCAACCAATGCTACCATACTAGATTTTGCGTTTGATTTACACTCGGAGTTGGGTTCAAAGTGTATTGGCGGAAAGGTTAATAATAAATTGGTACCGTTGAATTTTAAGCTTACCAATGGAGATCAGGTTGAAATTCTAACATCCACTAAACAAACACCCAAAGAGGAGTGGTTGGAATTTGTGGCTACTGCTAAAGCTAAATCGAAAATACGTGATTGGTTTAAGCACGAGAAACTTCGAGCATCTTCAATGGGTAAGGAAATTATAGAACGTAAATTTGCGCAAAATAAAATTCCGTTTACCAGCGAAGCACTTACTGATTTAATGATCTACTTTAAGTTGCCAACCATTGCTGAGTTATATTACAGAGTAGCCAATGAGAAGATAGATAAGAAGGAACTTGATATTGAAAAAATACTGGAGCAGGTAAAACAGCAACGTATTTCACAAACAGCCGAAGCTAGGGTAGCAAGAGCCAACTCTTCATCTAAACCCAATCCAAACATAGCCTCCGATGCAGTTGTGTTGGGTGATGACATTGATATGCCGTATTCATTTGCAAAATGTTGTAATCCTATTCCAGGTGATGATATTTTTGGATTTGTTACAGTGGGTGAGGGCGTAAAAATTCACCGCACCAATTGCCCCAATGCAATAGGTTTAATGAGTAATTACGGATATCGTATTATTCGATCTAAATGGGCTAACACTGCAAGTAAATCAAGAGCTTTTATTACACATATTAAGTTGAATGGAATTGATAGCGTGGGCATTGTTAGTACCATTACCGACATTATCTCTAAACAACTTCAAATTAATATGCATGCTATTCATGTTGGTTCTAAAGAGGGAATGTTTGAAGGATCTATTGAATTAGAGGTTTTTGACACGAACCAATTGGAAGAGTTGATGAATAAAATTAAAGCAGCAAGTCCGTTAATTAAAGTTAGCAGGGAAGATGCTCAGCAGTTGGTGAAGTAGCATGAATAATATTCTCTATCATTGAATTCAATTTTTGGCAATAATTATTATTTGTAATGATACAATATAAAAAAGTACCGACTCATTTATGGATGATTACAATGCTATTGATAGGATTCATGTCATGCAATACCATCCCCGAAGGTGTTACTGCCGTAAAATCTTTTGATAAGAACAAATACCTTGGCAAATGGTATGAAATTGCCAGGTTTGATTTTAGGTTTGAAAAAAACCTAAACAATACTACTGCCGAATATTCTGTAAATGAGGACGGCTCTATTAAAGTGTTGAATCAAGGATACAATACTCAAACAGGTAAATGGGTTAAGGCTGAAGGCAAAGCGAAGTTTGTAGGCAAAGAGGATGTTGCCATGCTTAAAGTTTCCTTCTTTGGTCCGTTTTATGCCGGTTACAATGTTATTGCTCTGGATGCTGAATATCAATACGCATTAGTTGCTGGTCAAAGCAGAGATTATTTATGGATTTTATCGCGTAACACTTCACTGCCCGAAGATATCAAAATAAAGTACCTTAAGATTGCTCAGGATGCGGGATTTGACACAACCCGTTTGTTATGGATAAAGCAGGACGGAAGTAAATAATACGAACGCAATATTCTAACTTCATGCTTGTTTATTTCCCAAGTAATAACACCTTTGCGCCCAATTAATAATCAATGGGATTTACGCATCCCACAATACAAACAATATGAAAGTAGATTTAAACAAAGTGGTATCGATACACTACACGTTAACGGATAACAATGGAACTGTTTTGGATTCGAGTGCAGGAAGAGAACCACTAGCTTATATCCATGGAATGGGTCATTTAATTCCAGGTATGGAAGAAGGATTGGATGGCAGAACAACAGGTGAAAAACTCAACTTAAAAATCAGCCCCGAGAAAGGTTATGGCGTGCGCGATGAGCGTATGGTGCAGGAAATTCCGGTAAGCGCATTTGGCGGACAGGAAGTAAAGCCAGGAATGCAGTTTGAAGCAGGTTCGGATGAGCAACGTTTTATCGTTACCATTACCAATATTGGTACCGAAACAGTAACTGTTGATGGAAACCATCCGTTGGCAGGTGTAGAATTAAATTTTGATGTAGAGTTGTTGGACGTTCGCGAAGCTACCGAAGAGGAATTGGCTCATGGCCATGTTCACGGTCCGGGCGGACATCATCATTAATGAAATATTGAGGCCGATATTGAGCTTTTGCGCGTTTATTTATAGAAGTTGAGCAATACACTTCCGGAACGTCTTCTGAGAAGAGGACTTTTTATGGTTTGATTGATTGTATAAAGTTACCCCTCACGCAAGGCTTGTGCAATCCCATCAAGTTCATTATACCAAGATTCACCGTATTTGCGAATAAGCGCATCTTTCAAAAACGAATAAACGGGCACTTTATGTTCATCGCCCAATTTGCAGGCAGGTTTGCACACATCCCAAGTGTGGTAATTTAATGCATCATATTCACCAACTTGTTTAATTCGGATAGGGTATAGGTGGCACGATATTGGTTTGCGGAAAGTTGTTTTACCATCTTTCCAAGCTTGCTCCATGCCACAACTTAAAATTCCATTTTCATATCGCGAGAAATTGCATTCGCCCGAAGGTAAGCAGGTGGTAACCAAATCTCCTTCAGGATCGGTTTCCCAAAATCCTTTTTGGTTAATGGCATGTATTGAAGCATCCGTAAGATAAGGTTTAATGGCTTCAATATCATTGGCTATTAACTCAATTTCTTCTTTACTGAGGGGTGCACCCTGATCACCTTCCACACAACATGCACCTTTGCATTTGCTGAGGTTGCAAATGAAGTTTTTCTCAAAAAGATCTTCGGAAAGGATGGTTTGTTCGTGGATAATCATGTGGGCAAAGGTAACGGATAATCTGCCCCCTCTAAAAGAAAAAGCCTCGTAAATTTTAAGGTTTACAAGGCTTTATTTTTCTTTAGTACCCGGAGCCGGGGTCGAACCGGCACGGTTTCCCACTAGTGTTTGAGACTAGCGCGTCTACCAATTCCGCCATCCGGGCATTAGTGTTATCCCAATAATTATCGGGACTCCGCTGGCAAATGGGTGGCAAAGATATGTAAATCAGTTAGCGGTGCAAATACTTTGTATAGGTTTTTTCTGTTTTTTCCTACAACAGCTAATAACCAATTACTTATTCTTAATCATTAAGCAAAATCACATTTTCATATTATCCATAACCTCAATAGTTTTCCATCAAGTAAAGATCCCTGCATTAATGGTCTGCAGTTTTACTCTTTGTAAACTTACTTTTGAGTTTTACAGCAGGTACCCATATTTTGGAAAGTAAATATTTAATCGGGTTAGATTTTTCAACATGCCATACAGTTGTGCGACTATTCTCCATTTGTTTTTCATGCAGGGTGAATGCGTAAGCAGCAATAGAGGTTCTGTATTTGCCTTCTGGGAAACGAATGGGATCGTAACCATGTAATGTGTATCCGCGGCTGTGCATAATCACAAAACGATTAAAAGGAACATCTACATCTATTTTATCATGCGTTTCCGAATGCTCTAGGCGTAATTCTCCTCCGTATTCTTTTTTCCAATCCTTATTTAGATACAACAAAAGGTTAAGGTTACGGAACCATGTTTCTTTTAAAGGATGATAGTTAAAGTCGGCATGCATATCCAAAAAGCTACCGGCTTTTCCCTGATGGATTCCTCCTCCGTAAAAGTCACTGTCAACAAAAACATCCTCATTGGTTACATACTTTAACCATTCTTGAAAACGGGTTGATGTCAAATCATTATACAACTCTTGGAAGATGCCTCCCATGGTCCAGAACTTTGATTTTTCAAACTTGTTTTTGGCAAACACATAATCGGCACTTTGCGTTTCAATTTCTGGAATGCTGCTGTATAATTCTTCCGCTTTTTCTTTAATGCAAAAATTATCAATTGCCAGCAAACAAAAAGGTTTGGCAGTTAAGAATGAATTTCGGAACGTTTCTTTGTTTGCTTCAATATATTCAAAGTCTATCATTGCTTATGTATTTGTTAGTTCAAAGTTGTATTTTATGTTATCGTAAAAATATGATATTAATCAAAGCTGCCGTTATTTTATTTCACGCAAAGCATGGTTGGCTTTTTGGTGTATGTAATTCTTGGCATCATAGTTTTTGTAGGTCATGGCTTTTTCAAAATAGTATTTAGCTGTTTGCACGTATCCTAACTTAAGGTTGATGTATCCAATTTGAAGGGCACTGTAGGGAGCCATATAATATTGCAAAGGTTCTGCTATACGTATAGATTGGGTAAAGTACTCAATGGCTTTGCTATATTTTTTCTGTTCCTGCATAATACGACCAAAACGGTAATAATACTCGGCAGCATGGTGGTTACCCTTAAAACGGGAAGTGTTGATTTCAGACATCATTCTTTCAGCTTGCTCATAATATCCTCCATCAAAAAGTAGCCGTGCTTTTAAAATGCCAATATGTGGGTAAATCCCTTTTTGTAAATCCTTGTCTACTATTTTATCTTCATCATCCTTGGCAGCATTTTGCTTATACGATAGACTTTTGTAAATCTGATATTTTGCAGTATCGTTTGCTATTAAATGATGCCATGCTAAACGCCTGTAGGCATCTTTTTTTAAACTGTTATTGTGTCCAAACGTTACAATTTTTTTCAGGAAAATATCACCATCATTATCCAAACGGTTGAGTTTTGTGTAGCCTATTAAATAGTCTAATTCGTCAAATGATGCGTATTCACTGCTTCTAGGCCGTTTGTTTAAACAAGCAATTGCTTCATCTGAATGAGCTGTTCGCGCAGCAATGAACGTACGCAGGTAGCAGCTGAGTAAATTGCTTGTATAATCTTGGGTAATAGGTTCGCAATACTCCCATGCTGTTTGTTTGCTACCAAAGTAAAAGTTTAACAAGGTAAAGTAAAAATCAGCTTGCTGCTTATCCAATAATTGCTCATCAGGTATTTTTTTTTGAATGAGAAATTGTTGAATGAGTTTAATGCCTTCATTGTAATCACCTTTAAGACCAACAATATTTAATATCCAAGCATAGTTATCGGGTAGTGTTCCAAGCAAAGCTTTAATAAACCCTAAGCTTTTTTTTGTTGGTAAAAACGAGGGAAACAACTTGTTATTTTTCTCCAAAAGTTGATAGGCTTCCCTGAGTTCAACAGCCCCACTCACATAATCGTGTTTATAGAGTTTTAAAATGCTCCAGTGTAAATGAATTTCAGCTTCGGCATACAATTTATAGGGGGAAGTTGCTGCAAGTTTTTGTATACGGTTAATGCGCTGTGATTTGTTTTTTTCAAGAACGCTGAAAAGGGCAGGATCAGGATCGGTAACAAGGTTGTAGTAGTCGATACAATCGTTTAAATAATCACAAGCAACATTGTTTGGGTGTTTGGCTGTTTCTTCGGCTAAAAGTTGTTTTGCTTTTACTAGCCTCAAACTGCTTATATGCTCCATGACTGCCAATACCTCTTGGCTGCTATGCTCAAAAGTAATTTGTTGAGCAGCGGTAGTGCATAAAAAAAGGAGTTGAAACGCACATACGATTCCAACTCCTTTTGTAAAATTCATATAAAGTAAGGTAAGCTTAGATAGCTACTTCTTCGGCAAGCGTATTGTCAACCAATACACGGCCACAGTGTTCACATACTAAAATTTTCTTACGTTGTTTAATATCTGATTGACGTTGAGGTGGGATTTTAGCAAAACATCCACCACAGCTATCGCGCACAATCATTGCTACGCCAATTCCGTTTTTTACACTTCCTCTAATTTTGTTGTAGGAAATAAGCAAACGATCTTCAATAACGGTAGCAGCTTCACTGCGGCTTTCCAATAAATGCTTTTCTTCTTTTTCGGTTTCTTCAACAATCATGTCGAGTTCACCTTTTTTGTTTTTTAAATCTTGGTTTCTACCTTCAAGTTCGGTAGCAATTGATTCTAAATTCAATTTTTTAGCTTCAATATCAAATTGGTTGTTTTTGATACGTTTCTCAGCGGCTAAAACCTCCAAACCTTGAATTTCAATTTCTTTATTTAAAGCATCAAACTCACGGTTGTTTTTTACATTATCCAATTGCTTTTCGTATTTTTTGATAAGCGCTTTGGCGTCAACAATTTTGGTTTTGTTTACAGATATATTTTCTTCAGACTGTTTAATATCGTTGTTGATATTATCCATACGGGTGTTTAATCCGACAATTTCGTCTTCAAGATCTGCTACCTCCATTGGAAGTTCGCCACGTACTGATCTTAATTTGTCGATTTTTGAGTCGATAACTTGAAGCTTATAAAGAGCTTTTAGTTTTTGTTCAACACTGATTTCAGTTGCTACTGCCATATTTATGAATGATAATAATTAATTGGATTCGTTATAGTTTCCGATAAAAGGACCGCAAATGTAGGAAATTTTTCAAGAATTACATCCTTTAATAGCTCTTTGGTGAAAATTTCACTCTCATAATGACCAATATCCGCAATCATCAAGCGGTTTTCGGCATCAAAAAATTCATGATATTTAACATCTGCCGTTACAAAGGCATCTGCTCCTGAGGCTATTGCGTGTTTAATAAGGAAACTTCCGGCTCCACCACAAATAGCTACTTTATGTATTTCATTTTCAGAAGTTTCGGTATATCTGATGGTGTTTGCCTCCATACTGGTTTTTATGTGGTTCAAAAAATCTTTTTTAGCCAATGGGCGAGGCAAGTTTCCTATCATTCCTGCTCCAGTTTGAGAATTCTGGTTCTCAAGTGAATAAATGTCGTAAGCAACTTCTTCGTAGGGATGGTTTTTTATTAGCGCTTTGATTACTTGCTGCTGCATATGAGCTTGGAAAACAGTTTCCAGTTTTGTTTCGGGCTCGATATGACGTTTCCCTTTTTCGCCTGCATAGGGATTTGCCGAAGCATTGCCTTTGTAAGTGCCGGTTCCTTCAGATAGAAAACTGCATTCAGCATAATTACCTAAATGGCCGCAACCAATTGCAAATAAAGCGTTTTGCACGGCCGCAACATGAACGTTTGGCACAAATACGGATAGTTTTTTGAGGTTCCCTTTCATGGGAGAAAGGATTTGCATGTTCTGTAAGCCTAATTTTTCGCCAATTTTTCGGTTTACCCCAGTGTGTACGTTATCTAAATTAGTATGGATGGCATAAATGGCAATATCATTTTTAATAGCTTTAATGATGGTTCGCTCCACGTAATTTTTGCCGTTCAGTTTTTTTATTCCACCGAAAATAATGGGGTGGTGAGCAATAACCAGTTCACATTTTTTTGCGATAGCCTCATCAATTACAGCTTCTGTGGCATCCAACGAAACAAGAATTTTAGTTACTTGTTGTGTGTTGTTGCCGGTGAGCAATCCAGCATTGTCATAACTTTCCTGGAGGCTAAGCGGAGCTAATGATTCGAGGTGCTGCGTAATATCTTTAACTGTTATAGTAGTCATACTTTTTATATCGTCAATTATAATGAAAAGATTTGTGGAAACACATAGAATTACCATCTTGCAGGTTTAAAAATAAACCCAATAATGGAATTAGGAATTGGATCGCGTGTAAAACACGCAACTTATGGTGATGGAGTGGTGGTGAATGTGAAAAGCAATTATTATAGCGTTACGTTTATTCATGAAGGCAGAAAAGATATTTCGCGTGAGCACAATGTGTTGGAAATTATTGAAGCCGTTGAACCACAGGAGGATATGATTAGCAATGCCGAACTGGAGCGCACATTAATTGGTATTTTACAACGCTGGACCGAAATGCCAGAGCATGTGAGTTTGGGAGCCAAATGGACAGGTGGTAAAATGATTTTGCAGCCGGGTGATCCCAACATGTCAAACAAAGAAATGCCTATTGATACCTTTTTTCATAAAATTGTGATGCTGCGTGATAGGCTTCGTGTGATGGAGCAACGCATTAATGCCCACGACAAACTATCCGATGAGGATAAAGTAAACATGCAGCAATACATCACCAAAATTTATGGATCGCTTACTTCCTTTAACGTATTGTTTAAATTTCCACACGATCAGTTTGTGGGAGAAAAAAGTAAAGATTAATGTAGATAATTTATGTTAGCTCTTTTATTCTTTCTATTCTTTTTTTTGTTCATTCTTCTTTATTTGATAGATCGAATCATGTTTTTTTTTGGATTTTCTATTCATGCTAATTTAATTCATAAAACGATGGGTATGCAAAAAAAGGAGAAAATTAGAAAAGCAGTATACAAGTGGGAAGATGGGTACAAGAAAAAAAGGCGCAATATATCTAAAGAGATTTCAACGAAAATATTGCCTGAATCAATTAATAAAGTAGATAAGTCTCTTTTAAAGTTTTTTGAGGATAATTTGTTTGATCCAGCAATTCACAGCATAACTATTCCTGACTCTCCTGGTAATTATATTATCGCACTCAAACCAAATTCAAAATTGGCAATAAAGGGCTTTAATCCAGTTTACAAGCAAATAAAAAAGTATAATGTAATTTATGTCGGTAAGGCTTCAAAAAGTCTATACAAACGAGATTATAAACAACATTTCAAAGGAAATAATTCTGGTAGTTCAACATTAAGGAAAAGTATAGGTGTTTTGATGGGATTAAAGAAAATTAAAAGAGACTTAGGAGTTAACAATAAGACTAAGTTTGAAATCAGAGATGAAGAAAGAATAACAAATTGGATGCATAAGAATCTTGTTATGTTTTATTTTGTAAATGAACAGTATGATGCGGTGGAGCAAAAACTCTTAGATTACTTTTCTCCTCCTCTGAATTTAAAAGGAATTAACTCAGAAATTAATAAGGAAATAAGACAGTATTTATTCACTATAAGAAATAAATAGAAACACTAAATGAATATAAAGAAAACAATAATCTTAATTTTGATTTTTGCACTAACTAGTAAAAATACGTATGCCCAAAACAAACCATACCGCGATGTGTCTAATCCGTATTATTGGAAAAATAAAATGCCGTTTGTAGGTTACTGGCAGCAAGATGTTGACTACAAAATAAAAGCTTCCATCAATGATAAAACAGATATTGTTGATGGTGAAGAAGAGTTGATTTACTACAACAATTCTCCTGATACATTATCGTTTTTGTATTTCCATTTATATCAAAATGCATTTATTAAGGGAGGTTATTTAGAGCAACTTAATTTAGCAAATAGCTTTAAACAAAAATTCGGTCCCTATGAAACAGCCGGCAAAGGAACTGAGATTGAAAAGATTGAAGTCCTCTCTGTAAATTATCCTACAGCCTTTATTGATGAGAATGGTGGTAGAGCCGCTATTCAGCCTATGCTTAACAAGTATGAAGTTAAACCGATGATTGATTTTAGCATTATGCGTGTGGATTTACAGCAACCTGTTTTACCCAATCAAAGTGTTAAGGTTCGTATTAAATTTAAAACCTATTTTGATGCAGGAGGAAATCAACGGAGGCGCATGAAGACTTTCACCGATGCATGGGGAAATAAACAGTATGATGGTGTGCATTGGTATCCACGGATATGTGTGTATGATCGAAAGTTTGGTTGGGAAACGGATCAACATTTGGGTAAAGAGTTTTATGGTGATTTTGGTAGTTATGATGTTGAGCTAACTTTTCCGAACCACTATATTGTAGATGCCACAGGTGAGTTGCAAAATAGAGAGGAAGTTTTACCTGCCGATTTACGTAAAAAATTGGATGTATCTAATTTTAAAGATAAACCACTCGAATCCGAACCATCTAAAATAATTACTCCGGATGGAACCACCAAAACTTGGAAATTTAAATCCATCAATACACACGATTTTGCATGGGTAGCTGATCCTACTTTTAGAATTGGTGAAGAAGTTCTTACATTAAAAAATGGGGATAAAGTTTCGTGCGTTTCCCTTTCACAAGAACCCCACTCCGCACGTTGGCAAGATGCTGCAAGTTTTACGGCTAAGGTGATTGACGTATACTCAAACGATATTGGGTATTATGCTTATCCCAAAATGATTGTTGCCGATGCCCGTGATGGTATGGAATATCCAATGCTTACACTTGATGGTGGATTAAGCCCAGGCTACTATGGATTATTTGCGCACGAAGTTGGTCACAACTGGTTTTTTGGAATGGTAGGTAATAATGAAACATACCGTGCCAGTTTGGATGAAGGATTTACTCAGTTTTTAACCAATTGGAGCATGACAAGGATTTTTGGTGAAGTGAAACCAACTAAGAAAAACCCAAACCCAATGAGTAGAATGGATCAAACAGTTTACTGGGGATATTTGCGCGATGCCATCAACCAAAATGATGCAACATTAAATACACACAGTGATGATTTTGGTGGAGCGTTAAATCATGGTGGAGGCTACGGGCATGTTTACTACAAAACAGCTACCATGCTTTATAATTTGCAATATGTGTTGGGCGATAGTCTTTTTCAAAAGGCCATACAACATTATTTTAATCAATGGAAAATAGCTCATCCTTACTACGAGGATTTTCGAAATTCAATTATTCACTATACCCATACTGATTTGAATTGGTTCTTTGATCAATGGATTGAAACAACCAAAAGCATTGATTATGCAATTACCGAAGTAGAAAAAGAAGGATTAAACGAAACCAAAGACTCTGCTGTTTATGAAATTGAATTTAAGCGCAAAGGAGGTATGCAAATGCCAATTGATTTTACCATTTATACATCCGACTCGCAACAATTTAAATATATTATTCCCAATACATATTTTGTAAAATCGCATAATGCCCAAACAAAGGTATTACCTGTATGGAAAGGGTGGGGTATTCTTAATGAAGATTATGAAGCAACCGTTTTACTTCCAGCTAAAGTAAAAGTTAAGCATGTACAAATTGATCCTACCTATCGCTTAGCAGATATCAATCAGTTAAACAATAGTTCTAAATGTCCAATATATTTTTCGTTAGATGATTTAAAACGTGACCCTATTGATCGTAAGCATTACTTGCTAAAATGGCGACCAGATATTTGGTATAATCAATACGATGGTATAAAAGCTGGAGTACATTTTGATGGAAATTATCTCAACCAAAAACATGTATTTAGTTTAACCACTTGGTTCAATACTGGAGCCGGAACAAACTTTGTTGATAGCATATACAATCAAGGAAGTGCAAGGTATCCAGTTCATTATAATTTTTCATATTTAAACCGAGTTGCAAAGTTCACTGATTTATCATTCCAATCACGAGTGTTAGATGGTTTGGTGATGCATAAAATTGGTTTGGAAAAAACACATGGTAATTCGGCATACAGAATTTTTGCTAAAAGTATGCGCAGGGTGCAGTCATATTATTTGCCAGCATATTATCCAATTACTATCCAATCAACGTCCTTTTATCCAAACATAACCTCAAATAATCAATGGAACAATACGCTAAATCTAGAGTTTGAACATCGATACAATGTTGGAATGGGTTCGGGTAAAATACTCCTAGGTATGCGAACTTCTGCGTTGTACAGTGATTTTGATTATGCGAGTTTGTACGTAAATATTGTCAATCAAAAGGAGCTTACATCATTTGAATTACGAACAAGGTTGTTTGCTCAATACATGACGGGTTCGAATGCTGCACCTGAATCACAACTGTTTTTAGCAGGTGCTAATCCTGAAGAAATGGCCGAAAATAAATTTACACGTTCAGCGGGTATCATACCGCAAAACATGTTTACATACGGAGCTAATGTAAATAATTTCCAACAAGGTGGAGGGTTAAACATCAGAGGATATGCCGGTTATTTGGCTCCTGTTACGGCTAATGGCAATCAGTACTTTTTATACAAAGGAAATTCGGGAGCAGCCGTAAATGTTGAGTTGGATTATGATAAATTCATCAATATTCCTCCCAAAGGGATGTTAAAATATTTTCATTTAGATAGTTATCTTTTCGGTGATGCCGGAATCCTTCAAAGCAACAATCCCATGATAACCGAAACAGTATTTCCTGCATCATACTCAAAAGTAACAACTCCATTGACGGTGAGTGCCGGTGCAGGTTTTGCTCTAACAGTAAAACGTTGGGGAAGTCGTGATGATATTAAACCCCTCACCCTACGTTTTGATATGCCGCTATTCCTAAATAACACACCATTTGTAGATAATGAATATGTTAAGTACAGGTGGATAGTGGGTATTAACCGTGCTTTTTAACTCGTAAATATGCCTTGTAAAGATGATAATCGTAGTGTTAAAAACCAATCCATTCACATAAAAGAGTGCGTTACTTGCAGCCTAATTAGTTAAATAAGTATAAAATCACATCTGCAATTTAAACTGCATAACCCTTTATTTTTCAAAAATAAATTAAGGAGTTTTGTCGCACCATGAAAACTATTATATTACCTTGAAATACGAAAATTGTAAATGACAGCATTAGCAAAACCGATAACAGGAGCGTACCCCATGTATTTTGATAATTATATTTCTTTGGTTAAAGGAGAGCATATTTATGAGGAGCTATACCAATCGTATATGGATACCATGGACTTAGTTACCTCTTTAGATTTGGAAACGTTACATTTAAGGTATGCAGAAGGTAAGTGGACTATTTTAGATATACTGCAACATATTATGGATGCTGAACGAATTTTTTGTTACAGAGCTTTATGTTTCGCAAGGATGGAGAATGTTGCATTACCTGGCTTTGACGAAAATGAATATGTAGTTGCGGGCAAAGCTACAGTTCGTAATATCAATGATATGGTTAGGGAATTTTCTTTACTTCGAGCATCCACCATTGAGTTATTTAAAAGTTTTACAGTTGAAATGCTTGACAGTACTGGCAATGCCAATGGTAAAGAAGTTACACCTCGTGCAATATTATTCGCTATTCTAGGTCACGAAATTCACCACCGAAACATCATTCAGCAGCGTTATATGAATGTTTAGCTTACGCTCTTCTTAATTCAAAAATGGTTATTTCGGGAAGAATACCAACTCTACCTGGGTAACCTAAAAATCCGTAACCACGGTTCACATAAATTTGTTGGTTTCCTTCTTTGTATAAGCCTGCCCAATGAGGGTATAAATATTGGGAAGGGCTCCATTTGATGAAACTATTTTCAATTCCAAATTGAAACCCGTGAGTATGTCCACTAAAAGTTGCTTGAATATCTTTGTAATGGGGTTGTTGCATTACTATTTTATCAAAGTGAGATGGGTCGTGCGAAAGCAACAATTTAACAGGGGCATCAGGCATTTTGTCCATGGCCATATCAAGGTCGCCAAACTTTTGGAAACGTCCTTTATCGCCCCAATTTTCTACCCCAATCAATGCAATACGTTCACTTCCTTTCTCAAGCATAACATGGTCATTTCGCATTAAATGCCAACCCATATCTTTGTGTACCTTAACCAAATCTTTTAAGTTTTGCTCTTTAGCCAAGGTGCTGTCCCACTTCACATAATCACCATAATCATGATTTCCAAAAATACTGAATACGCCCATTGGAGCCTTTACTTCCGAAAAGTGATTCATTAATTCGTATGCCTCATCTGTTTGGTTGTTTACCAAATCTCCTGTAAAAAATACTACATCAGGTTTTTCTTGCATCAGCATTTGAATTCCTTTATGTACCGAATCTTTATCAAGTAAACTACCGGTATGAATATCCGATAACTGACCAACTTTTAATCCTTCAAAGGCTAGGGGTAAATTTTTTAAATATAGAGGAACACGGTGAATTTGGTAATCGTAAGCACCTTTGAATATTCCCTTAGTTAGCGCTATTAAAGGAATTCCTCCTGCCAAAGATCCTGTAGTTGCTAAAAATTTGGCACGTGTAATGGTTGTTTTGTTTTGTACTTCCTTCTTAGGAGGGTTTAATTTTATAGCCACCCAACGCAACAAACGTTGGATATCATCAATCAATAAAAAAATACATTGTATAAGTTTGGCAATGTATACAATTACCAACGCAGCTGATACATAAGTTCTAAAGTAATGACTTGTTTGCAACTTGGTTATAAAAATGGTAGAGATAAAAAGGATGATAACAAATACGCCAAAAGTGTAATGAATGTATTTAAGGCGTTGAATCGTTTTTGCCGACTTATTTCTGAGTAAAGTTTTGAACCCTTGCCAAGAGTAAAGGTCAACTAACAAAACAAAAACGATTATGGTTAGCGCTACTGCTATTTTATATTCCAGCATTTTTAAAATAATTATGCAAATTGCGATGGTAAAGATAATAAAACGATGATCTGCTTTCCGAATATAAAAATCAATTTAGGTCTCAACGTAATTAATAGGCGAACAGACGGTTTTCATAACATAGAAACCATATTTTACCCTGTAATGTTTTCAGATGTGCTGGAGATAATTGAAGATACTACGCAAACTGAGCAACTCATCTTTACGGCAAGCGGACTTAAAGTTGAGGGGAGTGCATCTGATAATTTAATTGTGAAGGCCTATTATCTGTTGCATAATGATTTACATTTACCAAAAGTAAAAATTCACCTACATAAAATAATTCCTATGGGTGCTGGTTTGGGCGGAGGTAGTAGTGATGCAGCATTCACAATAAAACTGCTTAATAAAAAATTTGAACTAAACCTTTCTGATGCAAAAATGGAGGAATATGCTTCGCATTTGGGAAGTGATTGTGCTTTTTTTATCCAAAATAAACCTGCGTATGCTTTTGGAAAAGGGCATGAGTTAGAACCAATTCATATTTCTTTGGATGGCTATTATTTTGTTCTGCTCAACACAAATTTACACTCAAGCACTGCAATGGCATATAAAAATGTGAACCGGAGGGAAGTGCTATATCCGAGCAATTCATTGAAGAAAAACATACAACTCCCAGTTGTGCAATGGAAGGATGTTATTCAAAATGATTTTGAAACTTCTGTTTTTCAATTATTGCCTATTTTGGCAGAATTAAAATCGGATTTGTATTCGTCAGGAGCAATTTACGCAAGCATGAGCGGAAGTGGTTCTTCCATGTTTGCTCTATATGCAAAAAGGCCCCAACTTTCAGAGAAGTTGAGGCCTTATGTATGTTTTGAAAGTGATTTGTAAACTTAGTGTTGTACTACAAACTTCAGTGTTGTAGCCGCACCATATTTATTTTTCGCTTTGACAAAGTAAATACCTGCAGGCAAATATTGAGTTTCAACAGATACTTTTGGTCCACTTATAGGCTGTTTTGAAATTACCTGACCTGTAATGGTGAAAATTTCTAGTTCCCCTTCAACGTTAGTAAAATCAAACACTAGCTTTTCATTTGCTGGATTTGGGTATGCCGAAATACTTGGAGTTATGCGGTTGATGTTAACCAATCCAGTGGTAGGTTTGCGTGGAATGCTATCAACTTGGTAGCGGAAAGATTTAATAACTCCGTTGGTATCCAAACTCGCCTCTGCTAATGAGAAATTTTTACCTTTACCAAACCAGGCATATAAAACTTGTTGTCCATCTGGATTTCTTGGCAAGGGCGACCATCCAATGAATGGAAGTTTTCCTTCAATAGTAAAATCAGTATTTACGACACTGCGAACGCGTAATGCACTATGAGTAGCCACAGGTGTAATAATTGAACCCCAGCCATCCGCTTTTGATGTTGATTTGATAACAACGCGAATTCGAATGGAGTCGAATGGTGTATTTGTATAGCCCAAATCTTCAGGTTTACCCTGTGTTTTAATAAATGCTGAATCTTTAATATCATCACCAAAGTTTAAAGGGAAATTAGTGATGGTAAGTTGTTGATTACCCAATAAGAATGCACCAAGTGGTAAAATCGTTTTAACACGGTTGTTATTAATATTAAAAAAAGTTTCATTACCATCTTCGCCTCCATCAAGTGCTAAATTAGCCTCGGCTGGAGCTCCTGCTATTGTTGATGGATCTACAAACACAGAGGTATCGTAATAATTGGCATCAACTGTTTTAGAGAAATCCCAAGTTTTGTTCGCTCCCGAAGCACCTACAGATAAGTTGCTTACAGTGGTATCGTTTCCGTAATAAAGAACATCTCCAACCGATCCAAAGTCGGAACGTGTAATGGTAATTTGAGCCTGTAAGTGAAATAATGCTCCACTTAACAGTGTGAATAGCATGTATGATTTTTTCATAATTAATTGATTAGTAGTGATAAAATAAAATGTATGGTTATGATTTTGTTTGCTTGCGTTTGTTTTTAATGAACTCAAACACGATTGGGAGTAACGAAACAAGAATGATACCAAATACTACCAATTCAAAATTTTGTTTGATCCATGGTATATTTCCAAATGCGTAACCTGTAATCGTAAGTAAAGTTACCCATAAAATAGCCCCTGCAATACAGTAAGTTATGTATTTTGAATACGTCATACTGCCAACACCAGCAACAAATGGAGCAAATGTTCTCACGATAGGCACAAAGCGAGCAAGGATAATAGTTCGTGGACCATTTTTCTCATAGAATGTATGGGTCTTATCCAAGTAGTCTTTACGAATGGTAAATATGCCAAATAGTTTTGCCCCTTCTCCTTTTTGCGCCAAGAATTTTCCAATAAAATAGTTCGTGTTATCCCCCAGTAGTGCTGCTATAATGAGAATAACGATAATAATTCCAACATTCAAATTATTAATGGGGTTAGCGGCTAATGCGCCCGCTGCAAACAATAATGAATCTCCTGGTAAAAATGGCGTAACCACTAATCCTGTTTCACAAAAAACGATTAAAAAAAGCAGGAGGTAAACCAAGGTTCCATATGAGCTAATAAAAGCTTCAAGGTGCTTGTCTATGTGCAATACAAAATCAATAATTTCCATAATTGTGGTTATTTAGTTAATTACTGCAATAATCATAACTTTGAGGCTGTGAAAAAAATATTAGGGCTTTTATTTATTGCATTGGTTGCAGGTTTGGTGTTTTCATATTCAGGTTGTGTTTCCGGTAAAGGTCATGGCAAAAAGAAATGTAATTGCCCAAATGGGTTTTAACATGCAGCCACTTATTAGCATCATTACAGTAGTTTTTAATGGCGAGTTGCTTATTGCAGATACGCTCCATTCGGCAATAAATCAATCCTATAAAAATATTGAGTTGGTTATTATTGATGGCGGCTCAACGGATCATACGGTTAACATTGCCAACCGGTTTTCTGCCAACATTGGAACACTATTGAGCGAAAAGGATAACGGTATTTATGATGCCATGAATAAAGGCATAAAGGCAGCTAAAGGGGAATGGGTTTATTTTTTGAATGCAGGTGATTCCTTCTTCGATTCAAAAGTGTTATCTGATATTTTTGTAAATGTTCCTGCTGAAATAGATTTAGTGTACGGTAAAGTTCAGACTGTTAATGAACCAACAGGTATCAACTATATAAATGGAAAGCCAGTTTTGTTGAAAGATTTTTATCGTGAATATCCAATTTGCCATCAAGCAGCATTTTTTCGTAAACGTACATTCGACATTATTGGTTTATATGATGATAGTTACAAGTTAGTAGCCGACTCGGAATGGTTTGTTCGGTTTTTTAAATCCGGAAAAGGGAAGGCGCTTTTTGTGGATAGAATAGTTGCTTATTACGATATTCAGGGAGCAAGTTACTACAAACGAATGTTAAGTCAGCGTGAGTTGTTAAGGTATAGCAATCAATATTTCCCTTTCTTAATAGCACTCTCAAACAGATTACTATATCCACTCATTTATATAAAGGTTTGGGTTATTCGGTCTTTTCAGCACACAAGCTGGTTTAAACAATATCGTGAATGGAAATTTAAAAACCGAAAGGCAATTTAACAGTGTGAACAAATTGTACACTTTAAAAACTGAGGGGTGTTTAATTTGCGCAGGTTAAATCATCTATTTTAAATCACAAATCTCACATCATAAATCTCATATAGCATGATACTTTCCGATAAACGTATTCTTGAAGAAATTGAAAAGGGAAATATTTTAATTGAGCCTTTTAAAAAGGAGTGCTTAGGAACCAATTCTTACGATGTTCATTTAGGGCGCTATTTGGCAACTTATAAAGATCGAGTGCTTGATTCTCGTGAGCACAATAAAATCGAGTTATTTGAGATTCCAACAGAAGGTTTTGTAATCCAACCTAACACATTGTATTTGGGTGTTACTGCTGAATATACCGAAACACATGCGCATGTTCCTTTTTTGGAAGGGAAAAGTAGTACGGGCCGCTTGGGAATTGATATACATGCAACTGCAGGAAAGGGAGATGTTGGTTTTTGCAATACATGGACATTGGAAATTTCTTGTGCTCAACCGGTAAGAATTTATGCCGGAATGCCAATTGGCCAACTCATTTATTTTGTTGTTGAAGGAGAAATCGAAACAATGTACAACACGAAGAAAAGTGCTAAATACAACAAGCGCGGAGTGAAACCTGTTGAGAGTATGATGTGGAAGAATAAATTTTAAGATAACTTCATGTTTATCAAAAGAGCCTCTAACACACATGATTTTAGAGGCTCTTTTGTATAATGAAATGACATGTTCTACCAAGTCAAATTTTGAAATAATTAGAAATAATAGTGCTTTCGGTATTATGCTTTCACCACCCAACCAAACGGATCTTCTGTTTGAGATGTGCGAATAGCTTCCAATTCGTTATAAAGCATATTTGAAACAAAACGCTCTTCAACAGGAGGTAGTTCATATGTTGTACCACTAAAATGGATGGACGCAATCTTTGCAATAAGCGCTGCAGTTCCTGTTCCAAAGGCATCTTTTAATAATCCTTTAGCGTGGGCATCTATAATTTCGGCAATCCAAATTTTACGTTCTTCAACTTTAACACCCTTGTGTTTGAGCAGCTGAATACAGGAATCACGGGTAACACCTTCTAAAATAGTTCCATCTAAAGCGGGTGTTATAACAGTATCGCCAATTGCAAAAAACAAATTGGTGGTTCCGCTTTCTTCAACATAGTTATGCTCTTTTCCATCGGTCCAAATAATTTGGTCAAACCCTTTTTGTTGCGCTTCTTGAGTTGGCAGCATGCTTAACCCATAGTTACCCGAAACTTTTGTTGCACCAACACCACCCTCAAATGCGCGAACGTATTTTTGCTCAACCAATACGTTAATAGGTTTTGGATAGTAGCTATTAACAGGGCAGCAAAAGATGATGAAACTAAAGTTTTTTGACGGACGAACACCAACAAAATCATCTGTGGCGAACATAAATGGACGAATATATAAGGCACTTCCTTCTTTCGTTGGAATCCAATCTTTATCAATTTGCACAAGTTGTTTGAGCCCTTCCATAAAAAGCTCTTCCGGCATGGTAGGCATAGCCATGCGCACAGCAGAGCGATTCATACGTTTAATATTATCAATTGGACGAAACAATTGCGCTTCACCTTTTTGGTTTTTGAATGCCTTCATTCCTTCAAATATTGATTGTCCGTAGTGCAAAGCCGAAAGCGAAGGCGCAATGGAAATATCTCCGTAAGGAAGTATCTGAGGATTTTGCCAAGTACCATTTTCAAAATCAACCCTAAACATGTGGTCCGAAAAGATGGTTCCAAACTGAATATTGTTGAAATCGCACAAATGAATTCGGCTCTGCTTAGTTTTGTTAATTTTTATAGATATTGCCATTGAATTTTGAGTCATAAAATGATTAACGAATTAGAAGAAATAAAAGAGCTTTTCGATGAGTTTTACCTGATTGATGAGCCCCACAATAATGTGGTCAAAGAAAACAAAAATCCCATAAAAATCAACTTTGAAGGGGGGAATAAAACAGGACTGGTTTTTGTGTTTGAACAATCTTTATCTGTTGAAGATAAGGAGATGATTCATAATTTGATACATAAGGCTATGAAACTCACGATGGAAGATTTAGCCTTTGTGGATTTGAGTGTATCGAATGGGGTAAGCTTATCGCAAATGATTAATATCATAAAAGCAAGCAGGGTTGTGGTTTGGGGAGCAGAGAATTGGATCATGCAAGATTTAACTTCGGTAACTCAATACGAGGTTTTGAAACTTAACGAAAGTTCGATTATTTCTGTTGATACTGTTTCTACCTACCTACGTGATATTCCACAAAAAACAAAGTTGTGGAATGCCATTCAATTATTACTAAAAGTATAAATGGAAAAGGTATTAGTGTTTGCAACACACAATAAAAACAAGGTATTCGAAGTCCAACAGTTGTTGGGTGATGGGTTCGAAATTAGGACTCTCAGCGATATTGCTTGCCACGATGAAATTGAAGAAACGGGATTGACACTATCCGAAAATGCTTCTATCAAAAGTAGTTTCGTGTTTAACAAATATGGTTTAAGTTGTTTTGCAGATGATACAGGTTTAGAAGTAAGTGCATTAAATGGAGCACCAGGGGTGTTTTCAGCTCGTTATGCTGGTGTGCAAAAATCGGATAATGATAACATTAATCTGCTGCTTCACAATTTAAAGGGAAATTCAAACAGAGAAGCACGGTTTAAAACAGTTATATCGTGCATTTTGGATGGAAAAGAAACCTTTTTCGAAGGCATTCTTGAAGGACAAATTGTTTCTGAAAAAGTTGGAGAGAATGGATTCGGATATGATCCAATTTTTAAACCTAATAATTACAATATAACCTTAGCACAAATGACTATTGATGAAAAAAATAAAATCAGTCACAGAGCAAAGGCAACATTGAAATTTATTGAATTTTTGAGGCAAATGGCCTAATTACTCAAGTGTTTATCAGACAGAATATTTTCAGTAATTTCTTTACTCAATACACCATTAGTGTCAGATTCAATATCTGCAATACGCTGAGAGTTGATGTAGATTGGTATTTGCGATAAGGCAAACGCCAATACTCCAATTGTGATAAATACTGTTAAAATCGGACTGTCCTTTAATAAAAAGGCGATAAGCACAAAAATAATGTTCACGATATACAAAACGAGCGAAACTTCTTTGTGTCCAAGACCTGTTTTAAGTAACATATGATGCAAGTGATTTCGATCAGCTGAAAACGGTGATTTTTTCTTAAGTAATCTGATTGTGAAAACACGAAAGGTGTCGAATAACGGAATAACCAATATTGCAATGGCAATAACCGGTGCAGTTGTAATTTTATAATAATTCTGGACCTCGGGTCTATTAAACTCGATAAACTGAACCGCCATTATAGAGAGCAGAAACCCGGTACATAATGATCCTGCATCACCCATAAATATTTTTGCAGGATTGAAATTGAATACCAAAAATCCTATCAACGCTCCTGCCAATGAGAAGGATATAATTGACCACCCAACTTGATCGATTAAGTTAAACCAAAGCCCAAACGTGATAGATATGATGAACCCTAGTCCTCCAGCCAAACCATCAATTCCATCAATTAAGTTGAAAGCATTTGTGATAACCACTATTGTAAAAACGGATAGAATATAACTTACCCAAATATTGAGTTCAGTAACACCAAACAACCCGTAAAAACTCGTAATTCTAATGTCTTCTCCAACAACAACTAACGCTGCAGCTAAGAGTTGGCTCATTAACTTTTTTATAGGTGTAAGTACTACTATATCATCTTTTAACCCCGAAAAGAATAGAACGATTAAAGCCGCCTGTAAATATTGCAGTCTTGATGCTATTTCCGTTGGGATACCCCAAATACTTACTGCAATTGAAAAACCTGCAATAATTGCCAAACCTCCAAGCCTTGGCACTTTGTTAACGTGTAATTTTCTGTGGTCGGGTTTATCAAAAAGACCTTTTTGTTTGGCAACCGTTATAACGGACGGAATTCCAAAAATAACAACCAGCAGTGATGTTAAGAATGAGAGTATAATATTCTGCATAGACTTTAATATTGAGGTAGTTTTAATTTTGACAACGTGTATTAATTCGAACTACAATTTGGTGTTCAAATTTAAACAATTTTGGAAATTAAAAGCGTATTAATTTTAGGTTGATGAAAACAAATTAGGTTTATTGTGGTTTAAAGCGAAATAGCTTTGCCTTTGGCGTATTTAAGGTGCAAGCCGCACTGCTTCCCAATTTTTTTTATAAAGCGCAAAGCTAAAACGATCGTGTAGGCGGCTTGATCGGCCCTGCCAGAACTCAATTTTATGCGGATTAACCATAAATCCACCCCAATGTTCGGGACGCATAATAGGTTCTTTTGAAAATAGTTCTTTGAAGTGACTGTATGACTTTTCCAATTCTTCTCTTCCACTAATTAACGAGCTTTGAGGTGATGCATGTGCACCTATTTGGCTGCCCAAAGGGCGACTGTGAAAATATGCATCAGACTCAGCAGGACTTATTTGGGTTGCTACTCCCTCAATCCGCACTTGTCTTTGCAATTCGAGCCAACAAAATACCAATGCAACGTTTCCATTTTTTGATAATTCTTGCCCTTTTGCACTCTGGTAGTTGGTGAAAAATGTAAATCCTCTATCATCAAACCCTTTAAGTAAAACAATACGTGCAGATGGTGTTCCATCGGGTTTAACCGTAGCCAAAGTCATAGCATTGGGTTCATTTACCTCAGCATTAATAGCTTCCTCCATCCAAATGGCAAATTGTTCAAATGGATCACTTTTTAAGTCGTTTTTATCAAATGATTTCAAAGAATAATCAACTCGAAGGTTTGCTATTTGATTGGATTGAATGGCCATTCCGTATTTTTATTTGGTTCAAAAATAATCTATTCACTTCAATCTTTCTCAGGTGTTAGTAGTTTTATGTTATTAATTCAAACCAATTAAAGTAACTTAGTGGTTGAAATTTTTTAAGAACATGACGGTTTCAATCAGGAATATTCAACCCAAATTCCAACCTCCTCAACGGGGTGGTTTTTTGATAAGCGAACCTTATTTGAATGATTATCATTTTAGGCGAACAGTTGTTCTTGTGAGCGACCACTCAGATGCGGGTGCTGTTGGTTTTGTACTAAATCGATTGATTGATTTGCAAACGGATGATGTGATTCCTGGGCTAATGAAGTACAATTTCCCTTTGTTTTTTGGCGGACCAGTAGAGCCTAATACCTTGCATTTTATTCATAAGGTAGGTGAATTAATTACAGGCGCTCATCATATTGCCAATGGTATTTACTGGGGAGGAGATATTGAAATGATAGACGATTTGATAGACAAGAAAATTGCATCTAAAGACGAATTTCGTTTTTTTTCGGGTTATTCGGGTTGGGCTGCCGGGCAACTGGAGGAGGAGATTGAGCAGAAAGCCTGGTGGGTGAGTAATGGTAATGTTAAACGCGTATTTGATGACGATTTGGAAAATATGTGGCGAGTTATTGTTAAAGATTTAGGCCGGAATTTCTCTCACATGGCTGATGCCCCAGAAGATCGAAGCTGGAATTAATAAAAAAAGCTCGAATAAATCGAGCTTTTAGAGGTACCGAGCAGATTCGAACTGCTGTAAGAGGTTTTGCAGACCTCGGCCTAGCCACTCGGCCACGGTACCTTGTTACAAGTGGCACAAATATAGAAATATTATTTTCTTAATCTAAAAAGAATTCTTTTTTGCTCTTAACTTTTTCTTAAAAAGAAGAAAACATGTCTCAAGTTTAAGAGAATCGCATATTATTGTATTCTAAAATTACTTTAAAAATGAAAAGAATATTTGTTATTGGTGCCGTTGCATTTTTATTTGCTTGTGGCAATTCTACTCCTAAACAAGAAAATACCACAGCCACAGATTCAACAGCAACTGCAGCCGTTGGAGAACAGTTTTTTGGCGACAAAATTACTGGAGAAAATGCACAGCCTATTGCTGAGTTGAAAACATTGATGGGCGATAAAACCGAGTTGCCTGTTAAATTGCAAGCCTCAGTTGATGCCGTTTGCCAGAAAAAAGGTTGCTGGATGGACTTGAAAACTGCCGAAGGCGAAACCATGCGCGTAACTTTCAAAGACTATGGCTTTTTTGTTCCTAAAGATGCTGCTGGAAAAGAAGCCATTGTTGAAGGTGTAGCTAAAATTGAAGAAACATCTGTTGCCGATTTAAAAGAGTATGCCAAAGATGCAGGAAAATCAAAAGAGGAAATTGAGGCAATTAAAGAGCCTAAGAAAGAATTAGTTTTTGAAGCTTCAGGAGTAATTTTGAAATAACTTATTCATACATAAAATATCAAAATGCCCCGATTTATCGGGGCATTTTTTATCCCTATCATTATGAAAATATCATCAATCATCTTTTGTGCTAGTTTTTTTGCAGCTGTTTTGTATTCATGCTCGGAAAACAAGCAACCGGCAACCGTTCAACAACATAACGAATTTGCTGATAGCAATGATGCATCCTGCAGTCAGGAAACGATTAAAGACCCTAATAATGCCAAACCAATGGCCCTGATGATGCGCCAACTTGCAGCCAATGCTGATAGCATGAAACAACAAATTTTAAGAGGCGAGCAATTGGATTCAACACGTTACCCTTTTATTCGTTTTTATTTGGTTGAACCAACAGATCCAAATGTATTGGAACCACAGTTTTATGAAAATGCACGTCTGTTTCAGGAAGCATACACCGAGTTGTTTAAACATCCGAAAGAACAGTCGAAATACCATAACTTAGTAATAGGTAAGTGCATCAACTGTCATGAGAACTATTGCAGTGGTCCGCTCAAGCGTATCAGAAAGTTGTTAATACAATAATTCATGAATCAAGTGCTTGGTCATCTTTGGCTTAGTATCGAGATAAAAAACTACAAATTATTTGGATTTGTAGTTTTTTTTTTTTTATCTTTAAGTAGGCCTTAATTATTCGCGCGAAAATGATTAACAACCTGAGTGTTTGCCCCGACACTTTCTTCGGGGATTGTTTTATTTAATTCATTTTCATCAATGAAAAAGTTCATTTTATCCTCTGTTTTCATTTTGTCTCTGTGTTTACTGGGACATTCGACTAAAGCCTGGGTGTTTTATTCAGGTTATGCTTTTATAAGTTGGAGTGGAAATCCATGGACAGCTACCTCTGGAACTGTCAGATGCTCTGGGCCAGTAACAGTGTTGTGTTGTGCTGTTTCAGGTTCCTCGATTGCAATTAACATGGGTGGAGACTGGTGGTATGGAACACTACAAGCTCCCATGAATTCTGCTGACGATACAGGTGTATTTACAGACGAAGGACTAACCCGCGGAGAAAGTCCAGAATAATTTAAACTCTGATAACCGAGAGATACAAATTATCTCTCGTTTACTTAATTCTTGCATAAATGATGAAAATACATTACCAACTATTACTTATAGTAAGTCTATTATATTCTGGATGTACTTTCTCCAGAAGTGAAATTAATTATCCGAGTTCAATTAAACCCAATCAAGTATTTGTTCTCTCTTTTTCTGGAGATTTAGTAACTGTTGTTCGTAACGACAATATGGAGTTATGGCAATTTAATACGGTAAGTAATGAAATAATTTTTCATTTCACGTTTGAGGAGAAGTTTGAAAAGCAACTTTATAGCCTGCATGCCAATGATGAAGGTGAGAGTTATAAACGAGTTAAGCATATTTATGATATGAATGATGTTAAGGATCCTTTGAAAATAGGTAGATACTATGTTAACGAAACGAACAGAATATTCACCATTATAGAGGCATATGATGTTAAACCTGTCAGCAAGCAAAACATTAATAGAGCATATGACCCGGATAAAGATTTCGAATTAGATCCCTTTCATGTTTTGGTTGAACTCGGACGCGATACCATCGTAAAATATCTCCCTATTGAAAATATCTTTATGAATACAGGATACTTTTTACAAGGAGGAATTGATTTTTTTCAAGATGAGGGTGATTGGATACTACCTGTCGCTCAACCTCAGATGAATTTGTCCGGGAAAAATTATTTTTTAGGAAGATGGCAGCAAAAGCAAGGCAAATTGATATTTAATTCTTTTTTACCGCTTGAAATTCCAAACTTTAATAAGCAATCACTTGGTGGTTATGGGTTGTCTGACTTCATCTACAAGAATAAAAAATTGATGTTCTATTCAAATCCATATTTGTATGACATCGAAAAAATGCAATCGCGTGAATTAAAACTCGTCATTTCAGATCAAGGTAGTTATCTTGGAAAACAGAAGGGCGAATCCTTCGTGATTCCAATAAGTATTTGTGATTACTATATCAGCGAAAACAAAGTGAAAGTAATAATCAGACATAAATCGAGTTTTCATATTTATCAGTATAATTTGAAAGATTATAGTTTGTTAGATCATAAGCCAATAACTGATTATACCACAACTGATCTGTATCGATTTCCTTTTTTTTCCAAAGAAGGAAGAATTGTTTTTACCCCTAAAACAACAAACGATATCGTCATAATTAATGATAAATAACTACCCGATTATTGGGCAAAAAGAGGTAGTGTGCATCTGTAATCAAAGAATAATATGGATAAACGGTTTGGAAATATTCCGGTTATTCCGAATATTTGTTTGTTACCTATGAATATCAGCAAACACCAAAACCTTTTATTCTTTCTTCTTTTCTTTTGTTTGGCGGTAAATGCGCAACAATCGTCTATAAGCGGAAGCCTCACAGATACGGTTAATTTCAAACCGATGGCATATTCCAGCATTGCACTTATTCGCCAAAAGGATTCTATTCTAATTACGCACCGTTGGGCGGATGATAAAGGTAATTTTGAGTTTAACCAATTGGCTGCAGGTTCGTATATACTACAAATTACCCGTCCAACATTTGCCAATTACGAAGAACGAATTGTGCTTGCTGAAAATGAGCAAAAGCAATTGGGTCTTATTACACTCATTTCTAAAGCTAACCTACTCCAAGAAATTATTATACGCGAAAAAAAGAATGCCATCACCATTAAAGGAGATACAACCGAATATTTGGTTGACAGCTTTTTAGTTAACAAAAGTTCAAATGTTGAAGATTTATTGAAAAAATTACCCGGCATACAAGTTGATAAAAACGGAAAAATAACGGCTCAAGGTCAAGAAGTAAAAAAGGTATTGGTTGATGGTGAGGAGTTTTTTGGAGATGACCCAACTGTTGCCACTAAAAATTTGCGAGCAGATAATGTAGAGAGCATTCAGGTGTTTGATAAAAAATCGGATCAGGCTGCATTTACCGGAATTGACGATGGTGAAAAAAGCAAAACCATTAATCTAAAATTAAAGGAAGATGCAAAAAAGGGATACTTTGGAAAAGCTAGCGGTGCAGAAGGTAGGGATGAAAATAATATTCGAAGATTTGAATATGATGCAATGGCAAATACGTTTAAGAACAAACGAAAATTATCTGTTTATGGAGCAACAAGTAATACCAATAAAACAGAATTGAACTGGGAAGATAGAGAGAAATACGAAGGAGGAAATGATAATACCTTTTTAAGTGATGAGGGCTATTATATTTCTTATTATGATGGAAACGAAGGATTCAATGGTGTGGGAGTGCCTCAAACAATTTATTACGGAGGTTTTTATAGCGATAAACTCAAAGACGATAAACATAGTTATACGATCAATGCAAACCACAAAGAGATGCTGGTGAATGGATACAATAACAACTATACCAAATATATTTTGCCTGATACATTGTACTTCAACAACCAAAAAAGCGTATTCAATAACACCAAACAAAAAAATAGTGGAAGTGCCAAGTATGAGGTTAAGTTAGATTCACTCAGCACGCTTAAATTAAACATGTCGGGTTCACAAGGAACCTTTACCAATAACAATACCTTTACCACCGAAAATTTAAATAGTAATGCAGCATTGGTTAACAGCAATAGCCGAACGCAAACCAATATGGGCGATAACCAATCATTTAAAGGAGGGTTGGTACTCAATAAAAAGTTTAAAACGAAAGGACGAACATTATCTGTAAGCACAAGCATTGATTATGCAGCGAATAGTTCAAATGGATTTTTAGCATCTAAAACCAATATTTACAATGCCGATGGAACACTCAATCAAAGCACACTTATAGATCAGAAAAAAACAAATTCGAGCAAAACAAATTCAATAACGGGGAGTTTTGTGTATACCGAGCCATTAACAGATAAATGGTTTGTGGTAAGTGAGTATGATGTAAAAACAACGATCAATGAATCTAAACGATTCACATTTGTTAAAAACAGTAATAATGAGTACGCAAATACGCTCGACTCACTGAGTAATAGTTTGCGTTACGATATTTTTATAAATGCAGGTGGGTTATCCCTAAAATTTGCAAGTAAAAAACTCAATTATTCGTTTGGAGGAAAAATATCGTACACCGATTTGCGGCAACAAAATTTGGTAACCAGCCAACCAACCAGCCAGTACTTCCTCAATATTTTTCCGGCTGCCAACATACAATACAAAATTAAAAACAACACATCGTTGCGCGCCAGTTACAATGGTAATACTCAACAACCTAGTTTGCAGCAAATTCAACCATTATTAGATAACAGCAATCCATTGGACCTATATTTAGGAAACCCCAATTTACAACAAAGTTTTCGCAACAGTTTTAGCATATCGTTTAACGATTATAAAGCTCTGAGCGGTCGAAGTTTTTACGGGTCACTTTCGTATGAATTTGTGCAAAATGATTTTGCTTCGTATGATATTATAGATCAACAAGGACGTAAAACGCATCAAACGGTTAATGTGGATGGGAATAAAAATGCCAACTTATGGACCAACTATTGGTTCTCCATAAAAAGTATTGATTTGGGTATTTCGCAAGGAGCAAACATGAGTTATGGCGTTAATAATAATTTCATTAACGGGCAGAGCAACCGTAACGAAAACATAAGAACCGGATACAGGTTGAGTTTATACTACAGCAAAGAGGAAAAGTTTGAGAGTAATATTGGAGGGAATGTGAACTACAATTATTCTACCTCCAGTTTGCGCACTGATGTTAAAACACAATTCCTTATTTACAACTATGATGCAGGGTTTAGTGTATTCTTGCCTAAGCAGTTTAAAATGGGTGCAGATGTGGAAGTGAATATTCGTCAACGTACATCTGATTTTGATCGTAATTTAAATAATACCATTCTCAATGCTTACTTGAGTAAGGGTTTTTTGAAAAAAGAAACTCTTGTAGTAAAGCTTTCGGTTCAGGATTTGTTGAACCAGAATTTAGGGTTTAACCGAACAGCCAATAGCAATTATATTAATGAAAATACGTACTCGGTTTTACGCAGGTATTTTTTAGTTTCACTTACATGGAATTTTAAAAAAGGAGGTGCAGGTGAATAAAATTATGCTGTTTTTACTTTTGTTTGTTCCACTAAGTTCAATGGCTCAACAATTGATTTTACAAGGGTCTATTTTGTATGAACGCAAGGAAAATATGCACAAAATGTTTGATGAAGATGATGATAATAGCTGGGCAGAAGCCATGAAAAAAACATTGCCCAAGTATCGAGTTGATTTGTTTGCGTTAACCTTTAATTCGCAACAAAGTGTTTATAAAATGTATCAAGAACATGAAGGTATGGGAGCTACAAATTTTTGGAGAGTGGCCTATCGCAACACTGTTCAAGTGGATTTTAGCAAGCACTCAATTATAGATGAAAAAAATGTGTATGAGCGCGATTATTTAGTTGTTGATTCGTTACCTCAGCTTAAATGGAAACTTACTGGAGAGTACCGTGAAATAGCCGGATATAATTGCCGTAAAGCCTCAACAATTATTATGGATTCAGTTTATGTTATTGCCTTTTACACAGATGCTATTCCGGTAAGTGGCGGTCCAGAATTGTTTAACGGCTTACCCGGAATGGCTATGGGCATCGTGATTCCTCGAATGAACTTAACCTTTTTTGCTACAAAAGTGGAAACTCAATTACCCGACCCCAAGGTATTTACAGTCAAGCCCACTAAAGGAAGCAAAACAGTAACATTTAAACAATACCAAGAAGAGTTACTTAAAGATATTAAGAATTGGGGTAAGGATAATATGAAGATTTTTTGGAAGGCAATGTTGTGAAAAAATCGGAAATAAGTAAGTTCGAATTTCGAAAGAATGTGCAAATATTGAACAGAAGAAATACTTAAACTGGTGAGTCTGCATTACATCTTCAAATAGTTATGGTTTGTGTATTATGTTAAAACTCGAACGAGAGTATTACAATGGTGTTAGTTCTGAAACGTTAACCACAGAATTCTAACCCAATTTTATCTAAAGAATATAAACCTGCCTCGCTCACCTTGCACTTTACCTATTCCAGGTGCTGGATAATGAAAATAATCTACGAGTTCTTTCACTGCATAAACAGATTTATTTTTGGTTTTAATGCTGCTCAAATTCCAATCAAATGCAATACCAAAATCGCGCAAACGAGGTTGCTGATCGCGTGTTGTTTTTGGGTCAATTCCATATCCAAGTGCCATATTTAAAAACTCCGGCCAGTAGCGTTGTGCCTTTTGTGGCAGTAGGTTGTGAATATCAAAACTCAACCAATAACAATGTCCACGATAATCTGAAGTAAGCGACCAATCTTTGAATCCATTATCGCGATAAAATGCTGTAGGGTAGTAACTCATTTTAAATTTGAAATTGCGCATATAAGGGTAACGCTCTTGCACCAAACCAAAACCAACACCCATTGTGTTTGAGATTAAATCCTCCCAGGAATAACCATAGCTGGAAAATCCGTCACCAATTTCGATACTAATGGCCCAGGCCATGGGCAGCACAACCGATGTAATTCTTCTGGCTTTTGGGGTAAATTCTGCCCATTTCATGATTTCATTTAGGCTATGAAAATACATATAAGAAGTAAAAAAATGCCCGGCTTTATCAACCCCTAATGCATAGTTATTGATGAATCCATCAGGTTCAAATTGAAAGGAATGATAATCATCTTTCCACCACCATTTATACTGCACTGCAAAACTCGCAACTTGTTGTATGGCTAATCCACCAATTACTAATTTTTGTTTTGTATTTAGTCGGTTTTGCGAGCTGCTATCTTGCGCGTTTGCAATAGAAGTAATAAAGAATAGGAATAATATTAGCGTTCTATTTTTCATCCTAAAAATCGAAGAAAAGACCTAAAGTAGAAAAATTGCGTGTTTCGGTATAAAACTGTCCACGTTCATCTAATCCTCGCGAATGGTTGATGGCAAAACGTAAGGTATGTTTGTAAGGCATACTATATTTATAGCCTATTTGATAATTTTGGATGGTTCGATAACTGAGTTCACCTCTCCATTTTATATCGAAAGCATAATACAAATAGTTATTGCTTTTCCATTTAAACACGCTGTGTTCCCAGCCTATTTGTGGAATGAGAATAGGGCCCAGGCTGCGAGTAGTTTTAAAGTTGGTATTGAATGTTAAACCAGCATAGGCTCTAAAATTGTGTTGTGTACTGTTGTATACTCCAAAAAGTTGTCCGTAATCTCGCGTATAGTTAATGGGAGTTTTTCCTTCATCAACAACGGCATCATCACTTAAATGTTGACTGGTATGACCAACACCTCCTCGAATGGCCCATTGATCAGATAGTTTTAAGTCACCAAAAATATCTACAAAAAAATCCACGTTAATCAATCGGCCTCTGTCTGTCCATCTTCTTAGTGTAGTGTATACTGTTGAGGCTGCACTTAGTTGAAATGCTGTTTTATTATTTGTTACTGTAAAAACAGGAAAAATTCCTCCCATGCTTCCAATATAGCCATTATCATTAAATGGTTTTTGAATGCTTAAGCGATGCGCACGGCTATCGGCTGTAAATAAGGGAACAAGATGGGTGTCGGGTAGCATTGTCCATTTGAGCTCAGTTGAGTCTACATCTTGTGCTTGCGATTGTTTAATCAAACTAATTAAACAAACCATTAATAATACCTTTGTGAATAGGTTATTCATACTTGCAAGTAGCGTTTTTAATCTGCGATTTACAAATCATTATTTTGACATGAAAGTAAAAAAAATGCCCGATACATTGCTGTATCGGGCATTTATATCTAACGCAAGAATTGAATCTTACATTTTATTTTTTGGAGTGCAGTGTTAATAACCACAAGTTTTTAAGTATTTTGTGTTAACCCACGCATTTATAGCGATTTTTTTGCACTTCTGTTTATGTTTTGCAACCTTTATCACAATGCTAAATGCAAGCATTTGCTTTTATTTACACATTTCTTTGCATTTAGCTTTGTCAAATTTGCCATCAGCACCATACATACTTAGGCATTTTTCTTTTTGTTCAGTTGTGCATCCAACGCTGTCGCAGTATGCAGCACATTCGTCTTTAGTCATTTCCATGCATTTGCTCATATCGCATTTGCCCATCATCGTTTCACAACCTTCTTCGGCAGCTGGAGCGCAACATTCCATTTTCTCACCGTGCATCATCATGGCTTTATCTGATTTTAAACCACCTTGAACAGCAATGTATGGAGCAATCACTAATGAAACGATAGACATCAATTTAATCAAAATATTCATCGATGGTCCTGAAGTATCTTTAAATGGATCACCAACAGTATCACCTGTAACAGAAGCTTTGTGCGGCTCCGATTTTTTGTAGAACATTTCACCGTTAATTAATACTCCTTTTTCAAATGATTTTTTTGCATTATCCCAAGCACCACCTGCGTTTGATTGGAAAATACCCATCAATACACCCGATACGGTAACACCTGCTAATAATCCGCCTAATACTTCTGGTCCAAAAATGAAACCAACAATTACTGGAGTAATCAATGCAATCGCACCTGGCAGCATCATTTCGCGAATAGACGCTTGGGTAGAAATAGCCACACATTTTTCATATTCAGGTTTCGCTTTGTATTCCATAATACCCGGAATTTCGCGGAACTGACGTCTAACTTCTTGCACCATATCCATTGCTGCTTTACCTACAGCTTGAATACACAATGCAGAGAAAATAAATGGAATCATACCACCAACAAACAAACCTGCCAAAACAGGTGCTTTATAAATATCAATGGCATTAATACCGGCAATACCTACAAAGGCAGCAAATAAAGCCAATGAGGTTAACGCAGCAGAAGCAATCGCAAACCCTTTTCCTGTTGCTGCTGTGGTATTACCAACGGCATCTAAATTATCGGTACGCTCACGCACTTCTGGCGGTAACTGACTCATCTCTGCAATACCGCCTGCATTATCAGCAATAGGGCCAAAAGCATCAATTGCTAATTGCATAGCTGTTGTTGCCATCATACCTGCAGCTGCAATAGCTACACCATATAAACCTGCAAAATGGTAAGATAACATAATACCACCTGCTAAGGTTAAAATAGGAATTACTGTTGATTTCATACCTACCGATAAACCACCGATGATGTTGGTAGCATGGCCAGTTGAAGATTGTTGAATGATAGATAAAACTGGAGCTTTACCCATTGCTGTATAATATTCGGTAACAATACTCATGATTGCGCCCACAACAGTTCCTACCAAAATAGCGTAGAATACGTTAATGTTTGAAAATTCATATCCACGTAAGTTTAACGTTTCGGGTAGCATCCACATTACAATAAAGTAAGAAGCAATAACCGTTAAAGCCATTGATGCCCAGTTACCCAAGTTTAATGCATTTTGTACGTTTGATTTATCGTCTTTAATGGTCACAAACCATGTTCCTACTATAGAGAATAAAATTCCCAAACCACAAATTAACATTGGCAATAATATTGGCGACATACCACCGAAGTTATCGGTAACTGTAATCTCTTGTCCGAGTACCATAGTAGCTAAAATAGTAGCAACATATGAGCCGAATAAATCGGCACCCATACCAGCTACGTCTCCTACATTATCTCCTACGTTATCTGCAATGGTTGCTGGGTTACGAACGTCATCCTCTGGAATTCCTGCTTCTACTTTACCCACTAAATCTGCTCCAACATCGGCAGCTTTGGTATAAATACCTCCACCTACACGAGCAAACAATGCGATTGATTCAGCTCCTAATGAAAAACCGGTTAATACCTCGATTGAAGTAATAACAGTGTTTGGTCCAAGGTCTGCGAAGACACTTAAGAATACAATGAACAGTCCGCCTAAGCCTAAGATAGCCAAACCGGCAACACCTAGTCCCATAACGGTACCACCGGTAAAGGAAACTTTTAATGCTTGCTTTAGGCTCGTTCGCGCAGCTTGTGTGGTGCGAACGTTAGCTTTGGTAGCTACCTTCATACCAATATAACCAGCTAGTGCCGAAAATACTGCACCTATAATGAACGCTATTGAAATTACCCAGCTTGAGTGAATTTCTTTTCCGTTTACTTCATGAATGGTTCCTGAATACGCCAACAAAGCGGCCGCAAATACCACAAAAATACTAAGTACTTTCCACTCTGCTTTAAGGAATGCCATTGCACCATCGGCAATGTATCCTGCCAGTTCAGTCATTTTTGCATCACCTGCATCTTGTTTTGAAACCCATGCACTTTTAATGGCCATTACCAATAAGCCAACTACACCAAGCGCGGGAATTAAGTAAATTACTTTCTCCATAGTTTTTTGTTTTCGTTCTGATTAAAGGAGGCAAAAATAAGATTTAATTCAGTTTTTCATACATGCAGTTTTTACGATGTTTAATGGATTATTCTTTCACTATAACTGCTTATGAATAAATGTTTTGATATGATATATGTGATAATTAAGCTCACATCATGAAATTTGTAAGGATGTTGAAAGGTATTTTTAAAATGCAAGATTTGGGCATTTCATTTCTATTCTCACTGCCCAAGTGCTATTTGTTTTTTGAGAAAAAATTGTACCTTTCACTTGCTCTAATGAAATTTTTTTATGAACCTCTATTGTTTGGCTGTTGCCTTAGCTTTTACACTTTTACAGTGTTGTGCTCAAAATATTACTGGCACTGTTGGTGCCAAATCATGGATGCTTGGTGGAACTGCCGTTGCTCACAAGGATTTATGGAGTGTCAATAACAATCCTGCGGCCTTTACCTCCCTTCAAAATACACAGTTTGGATTATACTCCGAAGAGCGGTTTAACGAAAACAATTTGCGTTTGGCTAATCTAAGTGTTGTGGTTCCCTCAAAACATGTAAACGTGGGAGCTGCCTTAACCTATTTTGGTTATTCCGTTTTTAACCAACAAAAGCTGGGTGTTTCCTTGAGTAAAGCCCTGGGGCAATCTTTTTCGTTGGGTGTGCAACTTAATTATGTTTCTACTTTTATTGAGCAGCAGGGCCATGCAGGTAATATTGCAACCGCTGTGGGTATTTTAGCCACTCCCATTCCTAAACTCCGCATCGGATTTATGTTATTTAATCCTACGCAAAATAGCTACGGAACATACACTACCGAAAAAATTCCCTCATACGGAAAAATGGGATGTGTGTATGATGTTTCGGAAAAAGTAGCTCTTCATGCAGAAGCACATCAAATACTTAACCAACAATTGAGTTGGCGCGGTGGGGTGTATTATGCCATTCACGATGCGGTGCATTTGGCAGTTGGAGCAGCAACTCAGCCAGCGTATTACACTTTTGGTACCACGCTGTTGATGAAAAGTATGAAGCTCGATATGGCTGCGAGTTTTCATGAAGTGCTCGGATTTACTCCTCATGTTGGATGTTCAATACCGGTTTCAAGATGAAGTTTTGTGTAAAAATTGAATCAATTATTTGTCTGCTATTTTTTCTTGCATACGCAGATATATTGATTGCACAAACAAGGCGAGAATCTGAAGAGAAAATACTCTCTGATTTGCTCGAACGGCTTATCGAAAACCAAGAGTCAACGGTTGATTATACCGATTTGCAAGAACAAGTGGAATACCATCTTAAACACAAGTTGGATTTGAATAAAATGGATCGTTTGCAGTTGGAGCGATTGCTTTTTTTGGAGGATCAACAGATTAATGCCTTGTTGCAACACCGCAAAGATTTTGGTGATTACCTGTCAATGTATGAATTACAAACTGTAGATGCACTTGATGAACGCACGCTTTACCTCTTATCTTATTTTGTTACGGTTGAGAGTGATTTAAATCAAGATCACACACCGTTTCTAAAAAAAATACAAAAGGGCAAGCATGAAATTATTGCCCTTCACGAAAACGATTTTCAAGCAAGAGCAGGATACAACCCGCAGCTAAAAGAGCAAGGCAAATCCTATTACGAAGGCTCTCCGTATCGGTATGTTTTACGCTATCGCTTTAATTACAGCAACAAATTAAGCTTTGGGTATACTGGCGAAAAAGATATGGGCGAGTCTTTTTTAGTGGCGCACAACAAAAGGGTTTTGATTTTAACTCATTCCATTTTTTTATGCGCAACTCGGGCAAGTGGAAAGCGGTTGCTTTAGGCGATTATCAGGCAAGTTTTGGACAAGGATTAACTTTTGGAAGTGGAATGGCTGCGCGTAAAAGTGCCTATGTATTAAATGTGCGCAGAAACTTTCAAACAGTAAGGCCGTATCGCTCTGTTAATGAAAATGAATTTTTACGAGGTGCTGCCGTAACCTATGCAATCAAAAATATAGAAGTAACACTATTGGGTTCTCGAAAATACATTAGCACCAATTATCGAAACATTGATACCCTTAACAGTGATGATGAAGGTGGCTTTAGTGGTATTCAATTAACTGGATTACACCGCACTCAAACAGAAATAGCCAATAAGCAAAATGTATTGCAAACCATTTATGGCACACACGCAACATATAAAACAGATGAGTTTGATGTAGGAATAACTGCTGTTTCAACCTTGTACAACAAATCTTTTCAAGTAGGAGATGAGCCATATCAGTTGTATTCGTTTGAAGGAAAACAACTTACCAATATGGGCGTTGATTATCAATTTCAATTGCGCAACAGCAATGTGTTTGGCGAATGCAGTAGGAGTGATAATGGGGCATTTGCCAATATTGTTGGATTAACCATACCGTTGCACCAATCCTTGGACATGGCATTTTTATATCGTAATTACAGCAAAAATTACCAAGCAACATTTACAAATGCGTTTGGTGAAAACAGTGATTCACGAAATGAAGAAGGAATTTACTCGGCATTGAGTTGGAAGCCCAAACGAGGATGGGTGCTAAATATGTATATGGATATGTACCGCTCGCCTTGGTTACGTTACCTCACCGATGCACCTTCACATGGAACAGATTATTTGGTGGAGTTGCAATACAATCCCAACAAACAATCCCAGTTTTATATCCGCTACCGCAGCGAGCAAAAAACGAAAAATCAATCTGGTAATAGTTCCGTTGTTGATCATGTTTCTCCTCAACAACGCCAACAATACCGAGTACATGCACAATACAAAATTTCCGATAACCTTAGCGGTAAAAGCCGATTGGAAAGTGTAGTATATGTTAATCAATTGAGTGGCTCAAAACAAGGAGTATTGCTGTTTCAAGATATGCAATACACGCATCCTCAAAAACGGTATACTTTGGTAACACGCGCAGCTATTTTTTCTGTGGATGATTACAATGCCAGGGTATATGCAACCGAGCAGGATGTGTTGTATCAATATTCAGTCCCTCTTTACCAAAATAGCGGTATTCGGTTTTATGCTGTTGCGCACATCAAAGCCAACAAACGATTGGATGTGTGGTTTAAATACAGCCACACTCAATACAGTAATGTTGCTTCAATAAGCAGTGGTTTAGAAAAAGTGAATGGAAACGTGTTGAGTGATTTACGGGTTCAGGTTAGGGTAGTTTTTTAAGGCTCGATGCTTGATGGAAGGATATTTGATTTTGGGACGAGGGATTTTAGCAAAGGTACCTGAGCTCCACGCAGCGGAATGGTTGAAGGCACCTGCGGCAGATTACGGGGTAGTTCATTCTGTCGATTGCCTCCTCATTTCGGATGTATTCATTTGAATTTCCTCCGCGGTTATTTAATAAATTTGAGGGGTGTAAGATGTGTGATATCAATTCCAACGTAAAACAGGTTGAAATGTTAATGGTATGTGCCTGATTCATTAACTGTTTAGGGTAGTTCAATATAGTATCCTATTTGAAAAAAGTCTCTACCAGTTTCATCATTAATTTTATAATCAAATTGGTGCAGGTAACCAATTTGTATTGTTGTTGTCTTTGAAGGTTTATAATGAAAGGCAAACAGCAGCCTGTTTCTTTCAAAGTAAGGTTCGTTATCCGTAAAAAAAATCTCATCACTTAAACTTATTTGATAAGGTTTATATCCATCTTTAGCTTCACCAAATAAGTATGATAAGCCTAATCTATACCTAAATCTATTGCGATAACCCGCATTTGTAAACCTACATTCTGCTCGGTAGCGTTGTTCCACTCTTATTTTACCAATTTGTTGGTGTAAAATAATTTGTGGCCAAATTCTAAACTCATCATTGTTTTTGGGTAAAACAAAATCACCTCCTTCTTTATACGTTTGATAGCTGCCAGCGGCTAATGTAACTTGCATATTGTTGTGCAGTTTATAATTAATACCACCCTTGAATTCGTGGTAATGAAAGTGATTGTAAAATCTTAGCGAACGCAATTGTGCCTCACCAAAAACACTAAACGAGGAATTAATACCGTATTTTAAATTAACAATATTCCAACTGCCTAAGTCAAAATTTTGTGCGAATGAACTGTTTACAAAAGAATAGAGCAAAACAACCACAAACGATGTTTTACCCAATTTATGTTTCGTTAATGCAATCAAAGTATCGTTTTTAAGCTGTGGAGGTTTGTGTTTGCAATATATTAATGCTCTGTATTTCTCAAAGGTTATATTTAGTTACTCACTCAACAATACATCTTTAACAGCAGCATCATTTAAAAAGTGGTGAAGATTTGCTCTGATATTTTGCAGGTAATTATTTAAAACGGGTGATTGATAAGCCATCTTTTCTGTTCGATAACTTTTTACGATTTCTTTTTGTGTTTTTTGATTGATTAATTTCCATGTTGCATGCAACGTTGAAAAACAGAATACATTCAACTTTTGTCCCTTATTTACCGTTGCATTTCCGAATGGAACACCATCAATGATAATCGGTAAATCAACCCTGTCATTTGTTTCCCAAACTTGCTTATCAATCGATATTGAATCGATGATTAATTGTATAATCAATTCAGTAGAAGTATCGGTATTGATAACTTGAATCAAATAATGGATTCACAGCTCTTTTAATTTCCACCCCACCACCATTCATCGGCATCTTCAAATACATCCAGTCCGTGTATTGCCAATCCTACAAAAACAACTTGAGGATTGTGTTCGTAGCCAACATTCATAACCAATCTTCCAAATAGTGGCAAAAAAATTCCCGCACAAAAGTTAGGTTCAATTCGGGTGCGGTTAGGGTTCACGTTCCACTTGGGTTTGTTATCTGTTGGGTCAATATATTCAAAAAACTCCCGGTAACGGGTAGCCCCCGCTCCAACATACAGTGGTACTCTCTTGCCAAGTGCTACAGCTAACCCTCCGCAAAAAGTCCACGCTACCGATTGCTCCGTATTTGCCGTAATAGTCCACCCATTTTGTTTTACATTATCATAAAAAAAGTCACCACGTTCACCTTTATTGGGCATCATGATGTTTTGAATGCCCACTTTGTAAGAAATAAACGTTCCAAATTTTTTGTAAACCGTTGTTGTTCCGCCTATCACAATATCTTTGTCGCCAAGCGGAATATTGTATCCCAAGGAAGTGTAGTTGGCAGGTTTTGATTTTTGTGTACGCAGGCTATTGGTGATCAATTCTGTATGAGCAAGCAAACGAGGACCAGCCGAATACGCCAAATCTTGGGCGTTGGCTGCCGAAAGTATGATAAGAGAGATGAGGAATAGCAATGTTTTCATGTAATAAGGTTTAACTGCGAACGAATATAAAGATAAAGAGGCTTTGGATTTTATGAAAAATAGTTTCATATTTGCCGCCCGCTGGTGTGGAGACCCAGGGATTAAAACATAAGAATTATATGTCAGTAAAAATCAGATTACAGCGTCATGGACGCAAACAAGCGCCTTATTATCACATTGTGGTGGCGGATTCACGTGCTCCGAGAGATGGTAAATTTATTGAGAACATTGGTTACTACAAACCACAAACTGTTCCAGCTACTATCGAACTCGATGCCGACAAAGCTCTTTCATGGTTAGAAAAAGGTGCACAGCCTACCGATACTTGCCGTGCAATCCTTTCTTACAAAGGAGTTCTTTATAAGCACCACTTAATGGCTGGTGTGCGCAAAGGAGTATTAACAGAAGAAGCTGCTATGGCTAAATTCAACACATGGTTGGATGAAAAACAAAACAAAGTAGCTGCTCATGGCGATCGTCACAAACAATCAATTTCAGACGTAACTGCGGCTAAATTGGCTCAAGAGGGGAAAGTGAAAGAAGCAAGATTGCAAAAAATAGCTGAGAAACGCGCTGCTTTAGAAGCTGCTGCTAATCCTGTAGCTGAAGAAGTAGCAACTGAAGAGGCTCCTGTTGAAGAAGCTCCTGCGGCTGAAACTGCAGAAACTACAGAAACAGCTGAATAATATTGGTAGATGAAGAAATCCATCGCAAGAAAAGATTTCATTCAAGCCGGATCGGTTGATAAAACGCACGGAACCAAAGGAGAACTGCGTATTTCCTTAACCACCGTTAAATCATACAAAGAATGGGCTTTCCTTGAAATTCAGGGAAAGCCCGTTCCTTTTTATATTGAGTCAATACATCCAACTTTTGATGAAGGCGCACTGCTCAAACTCAGAGATATTGATTCCGTTGAGAAAGCTTCCGAGTTTGTTGGCAGAAACTTGCTTATACCAATTGGTAAAAGAAAAAAAAGTGATTTGTATGTCGAGGATGATTTTACAGGATTTGCCTTGATTGATGAAAAGCTAGGAGCCATTGGAGTGGTTGAGGAAATTGAAGAATACCCCAATCAACTTTTGATACGAACCAATTACAACGGACAAGAAGTATTGATTCCGGCTGTAGAAGCATTTATCACCGAAGTGAACGAAAAGAAACAAACGATTTACCTCAATTTACCGGATGGTTTATTGGATATTTAAGTTTGAAGAAAGTAGGCATTCGGCAATAAAGACGGTAGGCGATTAACCCTGCACGATAGCTGTTAAGATAGAATACGCAAAAATCTTTTTATCTTCCAAACCTAGTAATGGACTTAACCTAATTACTCAATTACTTAATCAACTCAATTACTCAATCACCTAATCAACTAAAAAGTGCACATAGATATTCTCACCTTGTTTCCCGAAATGTTTGAGAGTCCGTTTGGTCATTCCATGATGAAACGTGCCCAACAAAAGGGGCTGGTAGAGATTGACTGCGTTGATATCAGAGATTTTGCTACCAATAAACACAAGTCAGTTGATGATTATCCTTTTGGCGGTGGAGCAGGATTGGTAATGATGGTAGAGCCTATTGATAAATGCATTGAAAGCCTGAAAGAACAGCGCGTGTATGATGAAATCATCTACCTAAGTCCGGATGGTGAGGTGTTTGATCAAAAAATCGCCAATCAACTTTCAACCAAGAAAAACCTACTGTTTTTATGTGGTCACTATAAAGGTGTTGACGAGCGGGTTCGGGAAAACCTGATTACCCGTGAATTATCATTGGGGAGTTTTGTACTTACCGGTGGCGAACTGGCAGCCGCAACAATGGTTGATGCTATCGTAAGGTTATTGCCAGGGGTGTTAAACGATGAACAGTCGGCTTTAAGTGATTCGTTTCAGGATGATTTATTGAGCCCGCCAGTATATACTAGGCCTGCAGAATATAAAGGCTGGAAAGTTCCGGATATTTTGCTTAGCGGTCATGCCGCCAAAATTGATGAATGGCGCCACGAACAGAGTGTTCAACGAACCAACGAACGCAGACCGGATTTACTGAAATAGCAAGGGGAGCGGGGCGAGGGAAATTTGTTCCACTTTTTTCGAAAAATATTTTTGTATTTAGATTTATAGTCCTATTTTCGCATCCCATTTAAGGAATTTGTTATGAACGCAGTAGAAGCAATTAAACTTGTAGAGTCAGAATTTATCAATAAAACATTACCTACATTCATCGCGGGTGATACGGTAAACGTATACTATAAAATCCGTGAGGGTAACAAAGAGCGTATTCAGCAATACCAAGGTGTTGTGTTGCAACGCAGAAACACAGGTGTTAGTTCAACTTTCACTGTGCGTAAAATTTCTAATGGAGTAGGCGTTGAGCGTATTTTCCCTTTATTCAGTGCTAATATCGATAAAATCGAATTGATTAGCCGTGGTAAGGTCCGCAGAGCACGTTTGTTCTACTTACGTGATGCAAAAGGTAAAAAAGCAAAAGTTAAAGAAAGAAGAGGTTAATTTTTTTTCATAGTTAAATTGCAAAATTGCCCTGTCAGCTCACAAGCCGATGGGGTTTTTTGTTTTTATTTCATTTTCAATACCCAAATTCTCACAGTATTTTCGAACCCAATATATGAGCAACGAACTTCCTAAAACCTATTCGCCCCAAGCCATTGAAGAAAAATGGTACCAGTATTGGTTGAAAAACCGCTATTTTCACGCAACACCTGATGAACGTGAACCGTTTACGGTGGTAATTCCCCCTCCGAACGTAACCGGAGTATTGCACATGGGACATATGCTGAACAACACTATTCAGGATGTGCTGATCAGACGTGCCCGCATGCAAGGTAAAAATGCTTGTTGGGTACCCGGAACCGATCATGCCAGTATTGCAACTGAAGCAAAGGTGGTTCAAATGCTGCGCGAACGTGGAATCAAAAAATCGGATTTGAGTCGTGAAGACTTTTTGAAATATGCCTGGGAATGGAAAGAAAAATACGGAGGAATCATTCTAAAACAATTGGAAAAACTGGGAGCCAGTTGCGATTGGGACAGAACCCGTTTCACTATGGAAGAAAGCCTCAGCGATGCCGTAATTGAAGTATTTATTGACCTATACGAAAAAGGGTTAATCTATCGTGAGTTACGAATGGTTAACTGGGATCCGCAAGGAAAAACAGCCCTGAGTGACGAAGAGGTTATTTTTAAAGATGTAAACAGTAAGCTGTATTATATAAAATATTTCTTTACTGATGATGCTACTCAGTACGTAACGATTGCAACTACCCGTCCGGAAACCATTTTGGCCGATACTGCCATTTGTGTGAATCCGAATGATGAACGTTTTAAGTACTTGGTTGGTAAAAGAGTAAAGGTTCCGTTTATTAATCGTGAAATTGAAATCATTGCCGATGAATACGTTGCCATGGATTTTGGAACAGGTTGTTTAAAGGTTACACCTGCTCATGATAAAAACGATTACGAACTGGGTAAAAAATACAGCCTCGAAGTGATTGATATTTTAACCGAAGAAGGATTCTTGAATGAGAAAGCACAAGATGTAAGATACATTGGTAAAGATCGTTTTGCGGTGCGTAAGCAAATTGCTATTGATTTAGAAGAAGCCGGACATATAGCTAAAATTGAGGAATACAAAAATCAGGTTGGAACCAGTGAACGCACAGGAGCAGTTATTGAACCGCGTTTGACCTTGCAGTGGTGGGTAGATATGAAAAAGTTCATCGCTAAAAATCCACAAGTATTGGATGCGGTAATGAACGATGAAATTAAGTTTCATCCCGCCAATATGAAAAATACTTACAAGCACTGGATTGATAACATCAAAGATTGGTGTATCAGCCGTCAGTTATGGTGGGGACAACAAATCCCTGCTTGGTACGCACCTGATGGCAGTTATGTAGTAGCTAAATCCGAGCAAGAGGCGATTCAAAAATTCTCCATTCGTAATTCTCAATTCTCAATTGGCCAGTTGCGTCAGGATGAGGATGTATTGGATACATGGTTTTCTTCGTGGTTATGGCCAATCAGCGTATTTGATGGCTTTAAACAAAAAGGTAACGAGGATATCAAATATTTTTACCCGACCAATGATTTGGTAACGGCTCCCGAGATTATGTTTTTTTGGGTAGCACGTATGATTATGGCGGGCTATGAGTGGATGGGAGAGAAGCCGTTCAGTAATGTATATTACACCGGAATTGTGCGTGATAAACAACGCAGAAAAATGAGCAAGTCGTTGGGTAATTCACCCGATCCGTTGGATTTAATTGCTCAATATGGTGCGGATGGTGTGCGCATGGGAATGTTGTTGTGCTCACCTGCAGGAAATGATATTTTGTTTGATGAATCACTTGTTGAACAAGGACGTAATTTCTCGAATAAAATATGGAATGCTTTCCGTTTGGTAAAAGGTTGGGAGATTAAGCCGGATGCTGAGTTTAGTGAAGAGATCTTAAAAAGTAATCAGCTAAGTGCTGATTGGTTTGCAGGAAGATTAAACAGTGCTTTGACGGAGATTGAAAGTAAATATACCGATTACAAGCTGAGTGAAGTATTGATGATGGTATACAAACTCATTTGGGATGATTTCTGTGCCTGGTACTTGGAGATGATTAAACCGGAATTCGGAAAACCGATTAACGAGTCGACCTACAATCAAACCATTCAGTACTTTGAGCAATTGATGAAAGTATTGCATCCGTTCATGCCATTTGTTACCGAGGAAGTTTGGCAAAATATTGGTGAGCGCAAGGAGGGAGAATCTATTTGTATTGCCTCTTATCCGGTTGTAAAAATAGTACCAACTATTCAGTTAGACAAGGCATTTGAAACCATAGCTAAGATTCGCGAGTTACGCAATTCGAAGGGATTAAGTCCGAAAGAAGCATTCGCTATCGCGGTGAAATCAACAGATAGTTCTTCCTATAAAATTGCTGAGTTCTTAATTAAGAAATTGGCAAATGTAAGTGAGCTTACTTTTGTGAATGAAAAAGTTGAAGGCACAACGGCTATTCAGGTTTCCACTGATGAGGTTTTTGTTCATTTAAATATTGAGATCAATGCTGAGGAAGAGAAAGAAAAACTTACAAAAGAGCTAATGTATCTGGAAGGTTTCCTAAAATCTGTTGATGCGAAGCTGAGCAATGAGAAATTTGTGGCCAATGCAAAGCCTGAATTGGTAGAAAAGGAACGCCAAAAGCGCGCAGATGCTGTTGCTAAAATAGAAATCATTAAAGGCACTTTGGCTACTTTGTAATCAATAGTGTTATTATAAAAAATGCAGACTGAGTCATCGGTCTGCATTTTTTGTTATAGGATAGTTTGAATCCTTATCTCTCTGGTTCTCCTGAAGTCACGCTAGTGCAGTTGAATGGTATCATTTTCCTCACAATGTAATAATTCTAAAAACATCAGTAAGGTAATGCTCTGGTTTAAAATATTTTGTAATCTCAACATAATTGCTTTTTTTTTGTATAACCTTAACCTCACCTCTATGAAATTTATCTCCAATGCTGTTCTAGCTTGTTATATTTGCACACTTGCATTTTACCTACAAAGCTGCTATGATCCCAACTCAAACGTGGAGTGCAACGATACGGAAACCATAACCCAGAATATTTCTGCCGGTGATTTAAGCAAAGTTCCTTGTACAGGTTTTGATATCTTATATTCCCTTGATAAAAAAGGAGATACTCGCTCTTTCCCGCTTACATCAGTACACTGGGCTATACAAGTGGTGTTAGTGGTATTTGTAGGAATAAATCAAACAACAAACTAGTTTTAAAAGATGCGGGCTATAACCTGATTACACTTTACATATAACAGCTACCTTTTTAAAAATGTTTTAATACCAATTGTAAATCCTCTTAACACATGAAAACAATTCTTTATTCATCAATACTTGTTTGCATCGGTTTGATAAGCCTATTTACTCTTTACAGTTGCCAGCGACCTGATGGAAGTGACGATAAACCCTGTGTAAGCACAACCGAAAATTATTACCTAACCGAAGCCCAAAAAAAGATTCTACCATATACAGGTTTTGACACCATAAATATGGTAAGCAGCCTTGGCGATACCATTCATTGTATTGGAACCGGTAAACAATCATTTAAAACTTATCAATTCATACCGTATTCAAAACCATCGTGTAGTAATACGGGTACGGAAAAGTATTACGAGGCATACAAAATTGTATTTGTGGATTCAATAAAAAATAAAACAATTGAAATTGTACATTATAAATGGTACAAGGTGACAGATTTTAACAGCCTTTATAATGAGATTCTGATTTCTTTTAAAGGATACAATTTCTATATTTTCGATTCAGGCATCTCTAATCCAAACCCTCCGACATATTTTGGGAATATCAAGCTAAATGACATAGATTATAGTGATGTAAGTAAAACAAATAGAAATAATCATGAAGATGACAGTAGCTCATTCTCACTCATAAACAAGACGAATGGCTTATTACAAATTCAATTAAACCCTGCTGAAATATGGACAATCATAGACTAAAAATACTATTGGCAGTTACCTTGATGATAATAACAAGAGCTGCTTACACGCAATGCGATAAAACCGGAAATTTGTTCGGTATTCCTGACGAATTTGTACGTAATCGGTTCAAAACGGATGCCATGTTATACACACATCCTTATACCATTTTTAACAAAAGGGATTATGTATACCCTGTTTAATAAGCAAGATTGTATTTTAGGATAAAACACTTATCTTGAAATTGTTATTCGCCTTGAGTGCTTCATTACTAACCCATTTTAACCCATGAAAAATCTACTTTACTTCATATGTTTTATTTGCATCGGCTTTATAAACCTTTGCACTTTGTTTAGCTGCCAACGACCCAATGGAGGAGCTGATGAACCCTGTGTGAACAGAACGGAAAACTACTCTCTTAAAGAATCAGATAAAAGTAGTTTACCCTACACTGGTTTTGATACGATAAATATGGTAAGCAACTTAGGTGATACTATCCATTGTATCGGAACAGGAAAACGGTCATTTACAACATATAAATTTGAACCCTATTCAAAGCCATCATGTGGTAATACAGGTGTAGAAAATTATTACGAAGCCTATAAGATAATTCATAGTGATTCGGTTAAAAATATAGAGATAGTTATAAGTCTTTATTTTAAACACACTGTTCTTAACGAAGAACTAGATTCAGATTTTGAAATCAAATTGAAATCACAATCTATTTATTTTTACGCTAATCAAATATCTAATCCGAAAGCTCAAATATACATTGGCAACGTTGAAGTTAATAATAAAACATATAGCAATGTTAGTAAAAGTAATTTTAGTAATTATTCAATATATGATTCTACATGTTTTGCACTTGTAAATAAACAAAACGGAATTATTCAAATTCAATTAAACCCTAATGAAATATGGACAATCTTAAACTAAAACTCTTATCCCTAATTGGATTAATCTCTTTTACGATTCATGTTTATGGACAATGTGATAAAACAGGAAACCTATTCGGAATACCAGATGAGTTTGTAATAAACAGATATTCTCCTCCTGATAAAATATACGGACATCCATATACCATATTCAACAAACGAGATTACGGTGCCGAGAGTTTTAATTTGGAACTGGAAGTTGATGAAATACGAAGGAGAATAGCATACGAAAATCTACTTATCCCAAAGGGAAATGTCTACAAAGCATACAAATATGTTCTCTCAGAAGCCAACAAACCGCAACCTGCAGAAGTAAGTCCTGATGATCCTAATGCTAGTATAAGTCCTTTAGCCAAATGGGCCAAATACAATGCTTTTGTATTATTAATTGGATTAGATGAAAATGGAGATCCCCTGGATTTGCATCCATACGAACAAAACTTTGCCGATGCCATTACACACATGGACTATGAGGGCGTTAGCGATATGGGAAACACAATTGATTTTGCCAACAGTGCCATGTGTTGGATACAAGCGTATGATTTATATAAAACGTATGTAATCTTAAATAGCAGTACCGATCCCGCTCAACGCAAACCCTCCGATTATGACCGCAATGATGGTGATTGTAGCGCCCGCAATAAAATGCGCCAAATGGCCAAGGAGTTATACGATGAAGGAATGGGAGGTATAGGAAGTTGGGGTACAGTAAATCATCCCTCGGGATGGAAAAAGAACCACGGAATTATTGCCGCATCAGCCATTGGTATGGCGGCTATTGTTTTAAATGATGCAGGTGTTGAAACTAACTTTATTACAGGCTTATGATGCCCTGAAAACTGCTAAGTATTGCAGGGAGGGAGATGGCAGTTTAAGTGAACATACTTTGCTCAAGTGTTGGTTATGATGAAATAAAAACGTTTATTTTGTATAGAATATCCATTCACCCTAATATAAAAGCAATACTCCACATACTTCTAACCAGTAGTTTTTCTCTCTTACTTCTTCAACTCTTCAGTTGCCAACCAGAAGAAAACTGTCCTGAAAGGGAAACTAAATACTCGCAGTACAATATAAGTGAGGATGACAAAAGTAAAATACCATTCACGGGTACGGATACACTTGTATACATCAGCAACGATGGTGATACTGCTATCTTATACGGACGAGGTAAAAAAGCTTTTATTGATGAGGTAGTAGCGAAAACAAGTATCAATCCTGCTTGCCCTCATTATGATTATGACTATTTTGAGAATATTGAGTTTTTGTATAGAGGAAATAATGCAGAACTGAATCGCATATTTATTGATTTTAATGCTAGCGTAAATTCCCCAAAACAAACGAATGCTGATTTTACAATTGGCTCAGTAAATTATAGCACTTATCTGGGAGCATTAAATCATCCACTGAATTATGAAGATTCCACCATAATTAATCTAAGAACTTTTTATGGAATTAAAATAGGGGGAGAACAAAATTTACCATATCTATATAATCATGAATATGGTATAATAAAAATTACAACTGCTAATAAAACCTGGTTAAAAAACATTTAGTTGCACAAGTAAGGGTGGATCTAATGGACTTAAGAAGTTCTTTAATCTTATCTAAACTAATATAGCTTTATTATTCATATGAATAGTTGAAATGGATTAAACTTTAACTCTAATACTCATGAAATCAATACTCTACCTACTCCTTATCATTGCAATTAATCCCTGTTACTCTCAAAATAGTTGCAAATATAAGACATCGGTACCAGATGAATTATACCGCGGCCGCTATAAACCTGTTGCGCGCATACCGCATGCACACAGCCATCATTTTACCTGCATACCAACGGTACAACTCGTTTTGGGCGAGAACATCCTGCTGTAAGCATCGGTAAACGATTTCCGCTTCCGTTAATTCCTTAATGGCTTTCAAGTATTCGGGAATTTAGTTTTAAGACCCAATTTAGCCATCAAGGGTTGTATGCCAAGCCTGCAAAATTTAAATGATGCGAATTTTCCAATGGAAAAGTTGTTCGCTACTGAGGAAGGAGTGCTTTAAATTGGGCATAACGTTGATCAAACGTTCCGGTGTTTCCGCCACTACCCAAACATTTCCACGTTTCTTGAATATTCAACACGCGGTTATCGGGGTTTGGGTGTGTGCTCAAAAATTCAGGAACTTGTTGTCCTCCTGCACTGCTAATTTTTTGGAAGAAATACTTGGCACCTTGTGCATCATATTCTGTTCCCAACAAATAACGTACGGAGTAATCATCCGCTTCCGTTTCATCCGCACGGCCATATTTTAATAAGAGTAAGTTTGCTGCAAGTCCTGCTAATTGGGTTGATGTTCCACTCGTAAGGATACTAATAAGTGCAGAAGCTCCATATTGGGTAATCATTTGGTTGGCACCGTGGCGTCTATCCGCATGGGCAATTTCGTGTCCCATTACACCAGCTAATTGTGTTTCATTGTCTAAGTATTTAATGATGCCTGTGTAAACATAGATATAGCCACCAGGCGTACAAAACGCATTGAGTGTTTTGTCGTCTTTAATAATGCGAATTCTCCAAGGAAATACATTTTTGAAATACACTTTTCCCGAGTTTAAAATATTATTTCGAATGCGGTAAATATGTCCGTATGCAGCACTGTTTGTGGCCGAATCCAAAATTGGATAAGTTGTTGGATCGGCTTCAATTTGCTCAACACTATTGAGTCCCATTGCAATATCTTGGTCGGTTGATATGAGGGCTGTTTTAAAACCTCCAGGAGCTTTTCCGCCACATGGATCAACGTAGGTTGAGTCATCATTTTCACCTTGGGTTTGGCATGATGATAAAGAGGTTGCTGCAAATGCAAGCACCGAAACAACTATAAATGATAGGATGAGTGAACGTATTTTCATGTGCAATTAAATGTGTTGCTAATATAGGTAGAAATCAGTTTTTACCTATTGGATTTAATCCGAGCTCGGCAGCCTTGTTAAACATTAATTTGAGGGCTTCTTCTCTGTCGTTTCGGATTTTTCCTACTAAAATAGCTTCTCTTATTTCTGTTTTGATAATTCCCACCTCGCGTGATGGTTCTAAACCAAATATTTCCATGATATCTTCACCTGTTACCGGAGGTTGGAAATTACGCAAGGCATCTCGTTCCGAAACATCTGCTAATTGTTGCTGCACTTGTTTGAGATTACTGCGGTAAAATTCGATTTTTTTCATGTTGGCAGAAGTCATATCCGCTCGGCACAATGTAAATAAATCCTCTAAATTATCACCGGCATCTACAATCAATCTCCGAATAGCGGATTCTGTAACTCCATCTTCTGCTAATGCTTTGGGGCGATGATGCAGCGCTACCATTTTTTCTACGAACTTCATTTTGTCGTTGAGGGGTAGTTTGAGTTTGCGGAAAATTTTAGATACCATTCGGCTTCCTTTATCTTCATGTCCGTGAAAGGTCCATCCTTCACAGGGTGTAAAACGTTTGGTTGCAGGTTTGGCAATATCATGAAGCAAGGCGGCCCATCGTAACCAAAGGTCTTGCGTTTCTGTGCTGATATTATCAACTACCATTAGTGTATGGTAGAAATTATCTTTATGGGCTTTTCCTTCTTTGGTTTCAACACCTTGTAGTGCGACTAGCTCCGGAAAAATGAGTTGAAGCAATCCCGAATCAAACAAAAGTTTCAGTCCAAGAGAAGGTTTAGGCGAGAGCATAATTTTATTCAACTCTTCGGCAATTCGTTCTCCCGAAATAATATGAATACGCTCTGAATTTTTTTTAATGGATTGATACGTTTCATCCAAGATCTCAAACTGAAGTTGTGATGCAAAACGAATGGCCCGCATCATGCGCAAGGGATCATCACTAAAGGTAATATCAGGGTCGAGTGGGGTACGGATGATTTTGGATTCCATATCAGCCATGCCGTTAAACGGATCAACCAATTCTCCATAATTGTGTTCCTGCAAACTGATGGCAAGTGCATTGATGGTAAAGTCTCTGCGGTTTTGATCATCGGTGAGTGAACCGGGTTCAACGGTAGGTTTGCGTGAATCGCGTGAGTAGGACTCTTTGCGTGCACCAACAAACTCAACCTCCCAATCTTTATGTTTTACCATGGCAGTACCATAGTTTTTAAAAAAGGCAAAATGACTACCCTGCATTTTTTCGGATAAGGCTTTGGCCAGTTCTATCCCATCACCCAATACAACGATATCAATGTCTTTAGATTCTCGATGTAAAAACAAATCGCGCACATATCCACCCACAACATACGCTTCGATGTTTTTTTCGTTAGCGAGTTTGGCAATGGTTTTAAAAATGGAAGGTTTCAGTTCAACGTTCACGCAGCGAAGTTAAGGCTTTGAAGGTCGCGAAGCAAAGAGCCCGTCAATATTCGCACTGATACTTGCGGTGAAGCGCGTATCGAATTGAGCTCCCATGGGAAAATAACGTTCATTGTTGTTAAACAAGTTGCGTGCGCTAATATTCACATTGAGATAATCTTTGTACAGTTTTTTGCTGATGCCAGCATCCCATGTATAGATGGCGGGTAAGGTTCGGTAAAAATCTCCTGTATATTTCATGTCGTAAAGTGCAGGTTCATTCCACCATTTGGTTTCTGATTGCCAGTAATTTCGAGTCCATAATGTAAAACGTTTCGGAAACTCGTATTGAACCGTAAGCGTGAATTTGTGTTTTGGAATTTGTTGCAAATTATTGTTTGATGTTTCCAGAATACTGGTGCGCATGTAATTGATATCGAACACTAAGTTTTTCACAATATCGTAATGAAAGTTGAAACGATTCATCCAGTTGAGTTGTCTCGAATCAGTGGTAGTTAGCGGTTGGGTAAATGGTAACGAAGGAGGATAATAATACGTTTCATAATCTTGCGAAAACAAGTTGTCAGATAATTTCAAGCCTGAGTTATAGCTGAACTTAACGCTATTCCCGAAGTTTAAATTGTAATAAAAATCGGCTGTTGTTTGATTGGAAAAATAACTGAGATATCGATGGTCGGTTGTTGTAGGAACAAAAGGAACAATAGGGAAGTAATACGCCTCATATTGTTCAACAGTACTATGCGAAACTACAAAGCTGTAATTCGATATAAAGCTCACTCTTTTGTACAATCCGAATGAAAATTTTGGGTGAGCATTTCTATTTGAAAACGAAACCTGTGTCTCCGCACACATGTTTGTTTTTCGGGTAACAGGAAGAGAGATGCTGGTAAATGGTTTGAAAAATGAAAACTCATATTCTTGTTTCAAATAAGCTAAACCTGTTTGCAAAATGATGTTTCCTTTTTTTGTGGGTTGCAAAAAGCGGTATTGTAAGTTCAGGTTTCGGGAGGTTGGTATTCCGTCATTGTTGGAAAAATATGTTTCCGATTGCTGAGCGGTTAACTTGAGTTGGTGTTTAGCGTTAAAATTTAAAACACCTGCATACGCAAACGATGCATTTTTATAGCCATTCAAAGGACTGAAAACGCTCAAACGAGCATCAATATTGGTATGAGTGAATTGTAGTTGCTGCGTTAACTTTTTGTAAGTGTATTGCGATTCAATTCTATAACTCTGCGTGGTAGTTACTGCAGGAACGTAGTTGAAAAAACTTCTTTCGTATACAATAGAATCATAGTTAGAGAACTCCTGATGATTTACTGTTCCCTGAATCTGAAATTGATTGTGCTTGTACCCAATGGTATGCTGTGTATTTAAGCCTGTTTGATAAGGAGATGCAGCATACTGTTGTCTGCCGGGTGTGAGTGTTGATAAGCCATCACTCAAAAATCCACGGTACATAAAACCGTTGTTCGTAATTTTTTTCGTTACTATATGAATCAAACCGTTTGATGAAAATTCACCTAAATACATTCCGGAATTATTAACGATTTCAATACGTTCAATATCGGTGATACTAATCCCCAAATTATTTAGTGCTTCTTTTTCAGGTAGGTAAAATCGTTGTCCGTTCACCATTACAATCCAGTTTTGATTGTCGTAGTTTCCGGTTCCATTACTCAATAGCGTCCATCGTTCACCGGCATCGGTTTTATAGGTCCATGCATCAAACAATTGCACTAAGTCACTCAATCTAGTATAGCCGCTTGCTCGTATTTGTTCGGCAGTAATAATCTGCCGTTGCGCACTGGCCGTATGGTTCAAACTTGTTACCGGATCACGGTTCCATTGCTGGGTATACAAACTATCAATTTGAGCTGTCAATGAATGCATACTCAAAAACACAATCAGCAAACAAAACAACAACGGGGACGGTTTCATAGGTTGTTGGATTATTTGGCACCAAATACTTTTCTAAGCAAATCTGTAACTTGAGCTATGGGGTCTTTTCGTATTTTCTTTTCTTGATCAGCAACTTTTAAAAATAAACCATTTAACCCTTTTGTTGTAACATGACTGCTTAGGGAATTAGTGGTTACTCTATCAAATAATAATCCACCCAATGATGCTGTATTGTAAACGTCAATTAAATTGCTGTAAGCGCTTTGTGCCGATATTCCGGCAACCAACGGTTTGTTGAGCGATACATCAATTTTAGGTTGAAACTTTTGATACAACGAGTCGTAAGTTTTTCCTTGTAAATAAATTGTTGCCGCGGTATCTGTTCCTTTTAAAATGGTGAACCCATCGGCAATGGTGATGCCGGTAATAGCATTCACAAAAATGGGTTTAGCCTCAGTAGCGGCATCTTCGGCCGCACGGTTCATCGCTAAAATGGTTTGGTCCATTAACGTGGTAATGCCTAGAACTTTGCTCAAGTTTGCGTACATTACCTGTGCTTCGGGTGGTAACAAAATTTTAACGGCTTCATCTTTAAAATAGCCATCAACTTTATTTAAAAGGGCAACAGAAGTATCTGTTCCAACATTCAACGCTTGCTTTAATCCTGCAATAACTTCTTCGTTGGTTAAGCCAGTATTGGTATTCAAAACGTGATCAATTTCTTGTTTTGTGCACGAGACGAAGGCAAGTGCCATGCTAAAAAAGCATCCAATAATTAGCATTTTCTTCATAGTTGTAAGTAAATTTTTAAAGTATGTAGATTGAATTTCACTATCCTGCTAATTTTTTTGTTCTCGTTAAACTCGAACTGATATTATTTTAAATACGTATCTAACCACTCAAAATAAACTCGTTGCCACAATACACTGTTTTGTGGTTTGGTTACCCAATGGTTTTCGTCAGGGAAATACAAGAATCTACTTTTAATTCCTTTAATCTGAGCGGCTGTAAATGCTTCCATCCCCTGTGATAACGGTACACGAAAATCTTTTTCGTTGTGAATAACCAATATGGGTTTGTCCCAATTTTGAATGAATTTATGAGGTGAGCCGCTGAAGTTGTGCGGCTGTGGTTGTTGCCAATACGGACCTTGATTATCGTTGTTGGCAAAAAACATTTCTTCGGTGCTTCCATACCAACTTTCCATGTTAAACATTCCGCAATGGGCGATAAATGTTTTAAAGCGACCCTGATGATTACCGGCTAACCAATATACGGAGTAGCCACCAAAACTTGCACCAACCGCTGCTCTTTTATCTTTAGCCACAAATGTTTCTTTCGATACTTCATCAATTGCACTTAGGTAATCTTTCATGGCTTGTCCTCCGTAATCACCTATAATTTTATCTGTCCATTCCTGTCCAAATCCGGGAGTTCCTCTTCTGTTTGGAGCAACAATAATATAACCGTTATTCGCCATTAACTGGAAGTTCCAACGGTAGGAGAAAAACTGACTTACCATACTTTGCGGCCCGCCTTGGCAATACAACAATGTTGGATATTGTTTGGTTGGATTAAAGTTTGGAGGATAAATAACCCACGTTAAAATTTGTTTTCCATCCGTTGAGGGAATCATTCTTTTTTCAACTCTTCCCCATTCAATGTTATCTGTTAATTCTTTATTGGTAAAAGTGAGTTGAGTTTCTACGCCTTTGTTTGTAATGGTAAATAACTCGGTAGGTAAACTCATGCTTTGTTTGGCACCAACTATTACGAATGTTTTTTTATCGGGATTAAAAAGTGAGAATGTCTGGTAGTCGTGATCGCCCTTGGTTAGTTGTTTTACTTCTGCAAAAAATAAACCTGCTTTACCGGCTTTCTCATCACTGTAGAAAATATTTTTGGTACCTAAATACTCAACTACAAAATAGAGTTGTGCGTTTCCGTTCCACTGAAAGTTTTCAATGCTGTAATCAAAATCTTTGGTAACCTCGGAAGCTGTTTTGGTATCAAAATAATAAACCATCAACCGATTTTTATCGGCTTCGTTTCCGGGGCGTTTCATGCTGTGCCAAGCAATGCGTTTACCATCGGGACTGAATGCGGGAGCTACATCATAACCGGCATTGTTTTCAGTTAAGTTCAATGTTAACTTCGTATTCATATCGTAGATATAAACATTGGCATCAGTACTCACGGCTTCTGCTGTTCCATTTAATTTACGTGAAGTGTAGGCTAGTCTTTTTCCATCTGTACTCCAGTTAAATTGTTCCGAACCACCAAAAGGTTGCAATGGAGCATCTACCTTCTCGTCCTTCATAACATCCGTTGCCTCTCCGCTCAGTTTTCCATTCGCGTATGCTGCAACAAACATGTGGCTGTATGCGTAATCATGCCAGCTGTCCCAGTGACGGTAAAATAAACCATCAATGATTCGGGCATTTTTGGTAAAAGGTAAATCCGGATAAATCTCTGCAGGATTTTGTTCCATTTTTACATCAGCGGCATAGGCAATATGTGTAAGTGCCGGTGAATATTTGTAGGCATTTACGCCACCTTCAACACTCGACACTTGCATTTTATTGGCACCATTCACATCCATTTCCCAAATTTGTGTGCTTCCACTTTCAGCCGACAAATAACTTATCTTCTTACCATCTGGTCTCCACTGAACATCAAAGGCATTATTTTTTTTATCTGTAAGCAATGCAGGTTTGCCGTTTGGCATTGTGATGCTGTATACAAAGTTTGTTCCCTTGTTGGTGGTTAAGTCGTATCGTTTAACTTCGTAGATAAGTGTTTTTCCATCGGGTGAAAGCTGAGGATTATTAACTCGTCCAAGTTTAAACAATAACTCAGGTGTTAACTTTTCTTTGGTTTGTGCCATTCCTACTAAGGTTAGTAATACGAATACACATGCAATACTTTTTCTCATATTTTAATTTATTTGATTATTAGCTTTTGGTGGCAAAGGATGCTAGAGTATGCTGAGCGGAGTCGAAGCCAACTGTGCTTTCATTTCTTTTCTTACAGAACATCTATTTCGTTCTTTACTAAATCATCCAATGTTTCACGCTTGCGAATGAGGTGTGCTTTGTCGTTGTATATTAGCACTTCGGCCGGGCGAAAACGTGCATTGTAGTTGGATGCCATTGTGATGCCATACGCTCCTGCATTTTTGAAACACAAAATATCGCCTTCTTTGGTTTCTGTAATTTTACGGTCCCAGCCGAAGGTGTCGGTTTCGCAAATATTTCCTACTACGGTATAAACACGTTGTTTGCCTTCAGGATTAGAAATGTTCATGATGGTATGATACGAATCGTACAACATCGGACGAATTAGATGATTCAACCCTGAATCTACACCAATAAAAACGGTAGCTGTTGTTTGTTTGATTACGTTTGTTTTAACCAGAAAATAACCTGATTCACTCACAATATATTTTCCAGGTTCAAACCATAATTCTAATTCGCGTCCATATTCTTTCGTAAATTTCAAACAGCGTTCGGTGATGGCAGCTCCCAGTTCTTCGATATCGGTAGTGATATCACCTTCTTTGTATGCTACTTTAAATCCACTTCCAAAATCAATAAAAGTAAGGTCAGGAAAATCTTTAGCCGCATCAAATAAAATTTCGGCACCTTGCAAAAACACGCCTGCATCCAAAATATCAGAGCCAGTGTGCATGTGCAATCCGTTTACATTGATGTTATGTGATTTCACTACACGCAATACATGGCGCAGTTGATAAATGGAAACACCAAATTTTGAATCAATGTGTCCGGTTGAAATTTTGGCATTTCCTCCGGCCATAATATGAGGATTTAAACGGATGCAGCAAGGAACTTTATTTCCGTATTCAGCTCCGAATTGCTCAAGAATACTAATATTGTCGATATTGATGTGAACGCCCAATGCAACAGCTTGTTTGATTTCATCAAATCCTACACAGTTGGGCGTAAAAATAATTTCATCCGGACTGAATCCTGCTCGTAATCCCAGGTGTACTTCATTAATTGAAACCGTATCCAATCCCGCGCCTTCATTTTTAAGTAGTTTTAAAATATTGGTATTGTTCAACGCCTTGCAGGCATACTTAAGCTTTACGTTTGCGGGTTTAAACGCTTGTTTCAGTTTGTTGTATTTCTCTACAATCTTATTTGCATCATATACATAAACGGGTGTCCCGAATTCTTCAGCTACATCCAGCAGCTTTACATTGCCTGCGTAATAATTGTTGTTTACCAACTCCATGTTTGTTTATCTAAATAGTGATCTAAAAATGAGGCGGCAAGATAGGCAAGAAATTTGGAAAATTGGGGTAGTAACCGATTGATTATTGAGTGTATTATTGGCTACTTAATAGTTCTTCCAGTGTTGCTATTTTCAAATCCGCAATGGCAAATCTCCCATCATCAAACATCACTTTTTCAGGCACTGCAATACATGTCATACGGGCAGCCTTTGCAGCTAGCACACCATTCACTGAATCCTCAAATACTAAACACTTTGTTGGTTCAACGCCTAATTTTTGTGCGGTTGTGATAAAAATTCCGGGATGTGGTTTGCCGTATGGTTCATACTCGGCCGACCATAACAACTGAAAATAGTGTCGAATGTTCAGCTTGTCAACCACAGCTTCAATCAACCGCATGGCGGATGAGGAAGCTACTGCCATTGGAATATTTTGTTGGTGTAAATAGGCGAGTAGAGATTGAACACCCGGCAATGCTTCGGCATGGTTGGTGATGAGTTCGGTTACACAAGTCAATACATCTTCTTCCGTTTTCGCAAAATCGGGATTGGGCCATGGTTGATATGCATACCAATGTTTAACCACTTCACTTAACCGAAATCCCATGACTTGCCTCAGTAATTCATCATCTAACTGTAGACCTAATGCTCCGAATACTTTTTTTTCGGCTATTTTCCAGTATGGTTCGGAATCGATGAGAAGGCCGTCCATATCGAAGATGACAGCTTTGTAACTAGTATTAGGAAATGATATCATTACTGCGAAGAAAGGAATTTCTTTCTTTATGAGAATCGTAGTATCTTTAAAATCGATAAAATCTTGAGGCTAGAATGAAAGTACTTCTTATTCTTCTTTTCGTTTTTGAATACATGGGAAGTTTTGCTCAACAAAACAAACTTTCTTATGGAATCAATTATTCATTGGATTACAATAATGTTGTTGATGATGATGGGCGAGTATCAAAGATTCCTAACCCTACTTATAAGTCAGGCACCGGTTATACATTTGGAATTAATCTTAAGTCCGTAATCAACACAAACTCTTCTTTCGAAACCGGTATTCAGCTTATTTCTTATAATGGTGAAAGGAGCTATATAGATAGTTATGGTTACAGCAGGTATCAACACAGCTATCAATTCATCAGTATTCCTTTTAATTATTTACGTTATTTGAATCAAGGGGATTTGCGTTTCTTTTCGACAATCGGAATTTGCTTGGCTTACAGAAATATTAAGAAGTATGATTATACACTTGTCAGTAGCCGCGGCTTCACCTCCACTACAGACCTTTCAGATGTTAATGAATCACCAGCAGATAAAACTTTCATTGGAGTAATGTTTGCTGTCGGAATTTCTTATACGTTTAAGGATAATTATGAGATTCGTTTTTCACCTTATACTTCTTTGATGAGTCGGCCGAGAGGATTAGTTGATGCGTATAATGTTTTACCATATATTATAGGAGTGAACACAGCGTTCTTGTTGAAGCCATTTCATATTCGTTCAATTCGGCAAACTTATATGCACCCATAAAGCAATATATGAAGGTGAATAATATTTTGGAATGGGTCAATCATGAATTAACTCAGGATATCTAAAATTTCGTCAACATTGATACTCTTGATAAAACTTTCCTCTGTGGTAATGATATTATCGGCCAATTCTTTTTTGCGCTCTTGCAATGCAAGAATTTTTTCTTCTACGGTATCTTTAGTAATAAACTTATAGTTAAACACGGTTTTGGTTTGCCCAATGCGATGAGAGCGATCCACTGCTTGACGTTCTACCGCAGGGTTCCACCAAGGGTCGATTATAAATACATAGTCGGCTGTGGTTAAATTCAATCCTAAACCTCCGGCTTTTAATGATATTAAGAAGTACGTAATGTCTTCGTTTTGCTGAAATTCGGTAACAGCTTTTTGTCGTTGTTCGTTGGTTAAACTGCCATCGAGGTAGGCATATTTCCAACCTTTGTTGTCAAAATGTTTTTTGTAAATATCCAGTTGTTTTACAAACTGTGAGAACAACAATACTTTATGGCCTTCGGCTTTGGCCGTTTCGCTCATGGCAATAATTTCATCAAACTTACCCGATTGTCCTTCGAAATCAGGATTGGTGAGTTTAGGATGATTGGCAATCTGACGAAGTTTTGTCAAGCCTTGCAACAAAGCTATTTGTGATTTTGCCAAACCAACCTCGCGTATCGATTTCAAGATTTCGTTTCTGAAATACGATTTCACCGTTTCATACGCTTCCGATTGTTCTTCAGTCATATTGCAATACACAACCTGCTCTACTTTTGGCGGAAGTTCCTTTGCCACCTGATTTTTGGTTCTGCGCAATACAAAGGGTTTAATAATGGCTTTGAGTTGTTGCATTTTCCCTGCATCATTTTGTTTTTCAATAGGGGTTACAAAACGCTCGGTAAAAGTTTGCAAATTGCCTACAAGTCCGGGATTGATAAAGGCCAACTGGCTCCACAATTCCTGAACGCTGTTTTCAATAGGCGTACCAGTTAGTACTAATTTTTGTGACGAACGCAATACTTTAACCGCACGTGCTGATTGAGATTGCGGGTTTTTAATCGATTGACTTTCGTCTAAAATAATATAGTTGAATTTAAAATCTTTGAGAATGTCGATATCTACACGAACGGTTCCATAAGTGCTAATGATTAAATCATATTTTACAAACAGATTTGGATTTTTTTCGCGGTTAATGCCTGTGTAAACTAACACCTTCATGTTGGGTGTAAACTTTTTGGCTTCGTGGTACCAATTGTATACTAGTGAGTTTGGAACCACAATCAACGAAGTTTTGATATGTGTTTTTAACTCTTCGGGTATTACCGTTTGCGATTCGTGTTGAGGCGAAACGGCTGCTTCTTCTTTTATGGAAGGCTCTTCAATTCCTCCAGCAAACAAACTCAATTGAGATTCGTTACTTTCTTCCACAACGGCAGGAATTGCAATTGTAGCAGGTTCATTTACGCGTGAAGCGATATATAATTCTTTTTCTTTTTGCAGTAGGGCAAGTGTTTGAATGGTTTTTCCCAATCCCATATCATCAGCCAAACAGCCACCAAATCCATTTTCTTTTAAAAAGTAAAACCAATCGAATCCGGCTTTTTGGTAGGGGCGCAATTCTCCTTTAAAATCTTTGGGTGGTTCAATGGATTTGATATGCTCGCCATAGGCTTTCATCTTCACCAGTTTTTCACTCAAACGTAAATATTTCCCACCCTGATTATTAATTTCATCAATCAATCCTATGTGGTGTTTGTCGAGTTTGATTTCTTCGTCAGATGTTGAGAATTCGAGTATTCCAGCAAGGTTTCCAAACCATTCATTCGGAATTACCGCTATTTGGCCGTTAGGCAAAATGAACTCACGTTTACCCCGCAAGATATTTTCTTTTAAGGCTAGGAACGAAAATGTATAGTCGCCAAATTTTACTACTGCTTTAATATCAAACCAATCGCGTTGTTCCGTAACTTCTAGTTTAATCTCGCGGTTGCCTGTAAAATATTTTGTTAAATCGGTTGATTGCTCAATCAAAATATGTTGTTGCTCAAGGGCTTCATGATGATCAGCAATCCATTCAAGAAACTCATATTTATTGGTTGTTTCAATAGGTATAAGTTGCTCTGTAATGATTTTATGTGAACTATTTTTAAGCGAGAAAAACGCACCGTCTAATTGTTTTAATCCGAGGGATTCTATGATTTCCTTTTGTTCATCTTCCCATTTCCTGTCCCGTTTGATGCGTTTAAAAACATAGTCATCATTTTTCTTCTCAACAACGGCCGAAATGTTTTGTGTGCTGCCATATTCAAAGCAAGCCTTTCCATATTGGAAGGTTAGTTTTAAACTTATTTGTTCATCAAAAAAGGGTTGTACTTTAAGCAGCGTTTTCCCGATAGCACGTTCTGATACGATGTTAAAACCTTCGGCATATACATCATATTTTTCAACAAGTTGGGTAACAAATTTATTGAAGTAGGTTTCTTCTGATGCTTTAGGAATTTGAATAAACCGTTTGTTTAAAAAGGGGTGTAATTTTTTTCCATCAATATCTTTCTCAAAATCAAATAGTTGATTTTCAAGTAACATCCAGGCAGGCGTATTGGTAATAATTTGAGCGCCTTTGTACATAAACTCGATGCGCTCACCTTTGTATTTAATGGTTGGGAAGTATCGGGTTCCTTCTTCGTTTCTGCGGAAATGAAGCAAAATGGTTGCTTTATCTTGAGCTACTTCTATTTTTACCGAAGTGGGATTATTATCATTACCGGTTTTATAAATAGTTTTACCCCGTAATTGCTGCATTACAGCGTTCATGCGTTGTTCGATAAATGGACGAATCTGTTCATTCATCAATTCTTCCGAACAATATTTTTCAAAAAACTCAGCAGTACGAATTTTTTTCTTTCCATCTACATAATACTTCCGAAACAAGTAATCATCATCCACCTCATCCAATAATTTAATGAGGGCGATATCTGCTTCTGTAATTTTTTTAGCAAAATATTCGGCAGTTTTAGAGAAGATGCGCTGGTGGGTGAGGGTGTAATTGCCTAGTCCATTCACTTGAACTACATGGGGTTCAAGCACACAGCCGAGGTAATGGTGGTTTACCAACGTGTATACTAAATCGAATGGTTGCGTGTTTACAACGAGCAAAATTGACCCCCTTTAAAAGGAGTAAAGGTAAAGCATTTTGGAGGAGATAGAAAAGTGATTGTGGAGAAAAAGCTCGAATATGTTAAATCTCAATAAAACCTTGGTATACGAAAGTAGCAGGTCCTTGTAACCAAATATTGTTGAACGATCGGGTATTTTCATCGTAATCATAACTCACTTTTAACTCACCACCCATAACTCTAACGGAAATAATATAATGCCCTGAAGGCAATTTCTTGAGTAAGCATAAACTAATGGCGGCTGCTGTAACTCCTGTTCCACAGCTTAAGGTTTCATCTTCAACACCGCGCTCATAAGTGCGAATAGCAATAGATGCTTCACTTGTAACCGTTACAAAATTGACATTGATACCAACGGCAGCAAATTCATCATTGTACCTAATTTTTTTAGCTTCTGTTACTACATCCATTTCAAGAAGATTGTCTTCGATAAACTGCACGTAATGCGGTGAGCCAGTGTTCAACACAAAAGTATTTGCTAATTTTCTATCAACAGCATCAACCGATTTCATTTTCAATTTTACAAAACGACTGTTGTTTTCAACGTTATGTATAATGGCATCATGAGGTCCATCAACAGCCATGAATTTTGTAGTTTCTTGAGCTACATCCAATTGCGCTGCGAATGCTGCAATGCAACGTCCACCATTGCCACACATGCTACTTTCGTTGCCATCTGCGTTATAGTATTTCATAAAAAATCTCAGCTCGGTATGTGGCTGCAACAAAATAAGTCCATCGGCACCAATGCCAAACCTGCGGTCGCATAATTGAGCAACGAATGCATTTTTGTGAATTGGAAATTGCAAATCTCTATCATCAATCATGATAAAGTCATTGCCTGTACCTTGGTATTTGTAAAATGGTATGTTCAAAACGGTTGGAAATTGGTTTTGGGAACAAGTTGAATATTGCCAGCTGGGAGCAAAGCATGTATCTCGCTGTTTTCTTTATAAAGATAAATTTCTGAGGGTGATTCCACTCCATAAACAATCAGCTTTTTGCCTGTAAATAAATAACCCTTATAGCCCACTGGTGATTGCCAAAACTCTACAAAAAGTTGTGCGTTTTTTCCTTTGGGTTTAACGGGTTGCAAAACCATTGCAATCGAATCGCCCTCTGCTGAATCGGTGCGGTATTGTTTCCATATTAGTAGTTGATCAATATACGATTTATCAAAAATGGTTATGAAAGTATCATTTAGAAAGAGGTCGGTCATAGAGCGTTCATCGTCTCTAATGGCAGGTTCAATTGTCTCAATCGGTTCTGTTTCAATTGCGGTTTCCGGGAATAACAGCTTGGTTTGAATGCTGTCTTTCTTGGCAGTTATTTTTATGGAGTCAGTTTTTTCGCTTCGCTTATCCCAGTTTAGAAAGGGGATATACCGGATAAAAATGTTTTTGGGCGGAGTGGTTCCGGCTGTTTGGGTTTCTTTGTTTTTATAAAGATAATAGTTGAATGCTAAAGCAATACCTGTGAGCGAAATGAGGGCAAATAGCAGCCTGTTAAACCGATTGTCTTTGCGCGTTTCTTCATGCTCAGCTATCAATTCCTGTAATAATTTAGCACGGTGAGCTTTATAGTATGCAAACGACTGTTTGAGTTCGGAATCGGCTGACAATTTTTCATTAAATGCCAAACGTTCATCATCGGTCATCTCGTTGCGGAGATACTTTTCAAAATAATATAGATGCTTATCGTGATGGCTCATTTGGCGGCAACAAATTTCGCAATTTTGTTGAACGGTAAAATAATAATTTTGAACGGTTCGTTTACTGCAAAGTAAATAAAACATGTGGATACCTCTGCATGTTTGTCATTTGGAACAATAATTGATAAATCATTAGCTCAAAAAATGTAATAACACAAACATGAAAAAATATCTAGGATTATTGGCTGTAGCAAGCCTTGGAGGTTTGGTAGCCGTTGGCATTACTAAGTTTTTTGATAGTGAAAAACAATCATCTGTTTTTACTGAAAATTATCCGGCCCGTTATGCCAGTTTAGCCGATGCAGGTTCTCGCCCTGATTTTGTGGATGTAGCCGAAATGGTTACCCCAACAGTGGTTCACATTATTACAACAACAGATCCTCGGCAAGGTGGAGATCAAACGCGCGAAATTAATCCGTTTGATTTTTTCGGTTTTCAAATGCCATCTATGCCAAGTCAGTCATCTGGCTCAGGAGTTATTATAGCACAAGATGGATACATTGTAACCAACAACCACGTAATTGATGGAGCGTCTAAAATAAAAGTAGTACTCAATGATAAACGTGAGTTTGATGCCGAATTGTTGGGCAAAGATCCTAATACGGATTTGGCCTTGTTGCGCATTGATGAAAAAAACTTGCCTTTTGCGGTTATAGGCAATTCGGATGAAGTTAAAGTGGGTCAGTGGGTATTGGCTGTGGGTAATCCATTCAACTTAACATCAACGGTAACTGCTGGTATTGTGAGTGCTAAAGGTCGTAATCTTAATTTACTCAGAAGCAATCGCCCTGATGGTCCGCAATACACCATCGAATCGTTTATTCAAACAGATGCAGCTGTAAATCCCGGAAACAGTGGAGGAGCATTGGTTTCACAAGATGGTCGTTTAATGGGAATTAACACAGCCATTGCCTCGCAAACTGGACAATATGCTGGATATGCTTTTGCGGTACCAAGCAATTTGATGAAAAAAGTTATTGATGATTTATTGAAATACGGTGAAGTGCAACGCGGGTTCTTGGGTGTTAGCATTCAGGATGTGAACGGGGAGTTGGCCGATAAAGAAGGACTGAAAGAGGTTAAAGGAGTATTTGTTGCCAAAGTAAACCCTGGCAGTGCTGCCGAGGATGCCGGAATTAAAGATAAAGATGTGATTGTTAAAGTGGGTGACGTTATGGTAAACTCAAGTGCTGAATTACAAGAGCAAGTTGGTAAGCGCAACCCCGGTGATAAGCTAAAAGTTTTGGTATTGCGTGATGGCAGGGAGAAAGAATTTGAAGTATTACTGAAGAACAAAGATGGAAAAACAGGTTTAGTAAAAACCGATAAAGTTGAAACCGATAAAGCCTTGAATAGTGAATTTGAAAGTATAGGTCGTGATGAGCGCCTAAAACTGAAAATTGGAAATGGTGTTCGGTTGAAAAAAGCTGACGAAAAGAGTGTGTTGAAAAAAGCAGGTATTCCCAATGGATTTATCATCATTTCAATAGATAAAAAACCAGTTTACACACCGAGCGATGTGAAAAGAGCCTTGAGTGATAAAAAGGGAGGAGTCTTATTGGAAGGAGTGAATCCTGATGGTTCAAAAGGATATTATGGATTTGGATTGGATGATAAGTGATATATTAATTCAGCTTATTAGTTAATAAGTAAGTCAGTTCTAGTAAACACAGGGAAGGAATAAGCTAGGGTTGTATCGAGAACAGATACTAATAAGAATATGCTCATGAGAGTAACAAAAAGCTCCTACTCAGCTAAGAGTCGGAGCATTTTTGTTACTCTATTGCCAAACGATTTTCGTTTTCATTTTCCGATTCCGATTGTTTTGGTTTTGGTTTTGGTAAATTTTTGAGGGAATCAAAGGTATAAATTAACCCAAACATATGCCCATATGAAACCAGATGAGCTCGGTTGTTGAGTTGAAATTTATCAATCAGGTTTCTTATATACGTATCAATTGTTTCTGGAGTATATGTGCCTAATTGCTGAGCAATCTACTTTGAAGATTTTCCGTTAGCTAGCATATTGATAATGTCAATCTCTTTTCCGCTTATTTCAACTTTTTCTGTTTCGAGGGGTTTATGCAAATCGCCCTTGTACAAAGCAAATTCGTTATGGTAGTATGTTAGGCCTTCCGATACTTCTTTTACGGCTTTGGTCATATGATTGGTGTGTTTTCGGGCAAAGCCTTTTACGCCTAATTGTTTTAGTCGGTCTATTAAATTAAATTCATAACCGGCCGTGGTGCAAATAATATTGCCTGCATATCCCATTTTATTCAGTTCATGTATGGTTTCCCATCCATTCATTAATGGCATGTACATGTCAATAATTAAAATGTCAGGTTTAAAATGGTTGAGTTTATGTAACAATTCATATCCGTTACCACTTCTAAAAAGAATTTGGGTGTTTTTAATGGCTTTAATATTGTATTCAATCAAAGCTTGGTCAAGCATCATATCATCTGCTATTCCTAGGGTTATTACTTTTCTTGGCATACTCAAATCTAATAGCCTATATTGTAAATACCAAATTGGGAAATCTCGAAAAATGGTACCGGTACAAATAATCGAGATTTTGGGATTGCAGCAGTGAATAGAATAGATAATCTTTGAATTGCTTTATGAAATAAACTAGCGCGCAGTTAATGGAGTGAAGCAAGGAATGCCGATGCCTTTGTTAAGTGGGTAAATATTAATTAAGTTAAATATGAAAGTTAAAATCATCATTGTTTTATTGATTACTGCCCTTGTACCATTTGTTTCATTGTGTTCTAACAAAATAACACCCCCTGACAAACAATCTATAAATAAGGTTAACAGACAAGCTCCCAAGGGTAATTGGATTGCAGATGTGGATATTCAAATTTTAATTGTTACAATCAAAACTGTTTATTGTGACAGAAAAAGTGATGAAATATGCACGAGGTCAAGCTCTTCAGCTGATAGAACCAAAGTAGAGGCACTTATGGAGAATGGAGATTGGAAGACACTTGGCGAAGGCATACTTGTTGGACAAGAATATAATGAAGAGCAAAATTGGATTAAGTTTACATTTGAATCAGATGGATACATTGATAACAAGTAGATTCTTTGCCCGGTTAAAATGGTTATTCATTTTGACCGGGCATATGATTTTGAGCAGTAAAATGCTGTTTGCTGAAACTTATTCTTATTCTGTAGTTCTCTCCCCCAAAGATTGTCTTAAATGCTCTGAATCCTTTTTTGATTTGGAACAGAATTTTTTTGGTAAGTATAAACTAAAGTATCATCTTCATACTCCCTATAATTCAAAACAAGAAGGATTGAGGCTTGCTACCGAACATTTCAGATTGGATGACAAAAATATCCTTAGGGTTAATACAAACCCCAAAATTTACCAATCTTTACTCGGAAACAGAAATTATAGTCAATTGATTATTAAGAATGAGCAGAATGACATTATTTTTCAATCTGACATTGTAGGAATCGTAATAGAAAATATTCCAATATCATTTGAAATTGAAGAATCTTCGATATCCCTAATCGAGCGAAAAAAATTAATACCATATTACGCAAACGAATTACAGTCTTTTGGCAATAATCTTCTTCTCTCCAATATTTTATATAAATACCATTATCTACTATCAAGTAAGGAACGAAAAATAGATATTACTCCAATTGTCTTGAATGATACACTTTATGAATTTTTTCTTACTAAGTTCCTGAAGTTATCATCCGCTGATATTTTAGCAAATAAATCATATTTCGAAAAACGGAGGAAGCCAACTTTAATACTTCATAAATTAAAAGTTAATGAGGGTAGTTTATATTCACTAATCGGAGTGTATACTTATAATAGTAACTTAGATGAGGTAGAAGAGTTTTATTTGCTTTCTGAAGGGTCAATTAAGTCAATGTTTGCAAAATTCTATTTTTTTTCATCCGAAGTTCGAACTGAAAACATTTCTTTTGATGTGACAACCCTCTACCCATTTACCATTGAAGCCAATAAAGGCTATATATTCAGTTTGTTTTCAGATGTTAGAAATGCCTCAAATTTGAACAAAACTGAAAGTTTCTATACATCTGCTTTATACAGTAAAAATCCAACTGATGATTCTGTAGTATTTAATAAATTTTTAAGGCCAACATTAGATTCCTTCTACATAAATAGAGGTATTGGATATACTAACACCTGGTTCGCTTTTGCAACAATTAACGATACTATTCATCAATATTACCAGTATTTGAATTATGCTCAAAATGTAATCAGCGGAGAACTTATAAAACTAAATAACCTTGATTTTGCAGGTTTAGTTTTGCCATTAGAGCCAGGGGGGAATTCAAAAAAGCCTTTTGAAATGTTAGCTATCTCTCAAATTGACGGTAATCATCTATTTTACAGTTTCTATTCAAAAGGTACGACTTACATGAATATTTATGATCTTCAAACGGGTGAGGTATCATATGAAAAAAAGATAAAGACTCCTATCAAGCCTTCGTGCTGGTCTGATAAAAATAAAGTTGTTTTATCGATTGGTAATATTAACGCTTCAATGTATCTAAAAGAGTATACAATAGCCCCCAATTATAATTGATACGCATGGTAGTATTCTTGTTGACCCTGACGTGTCGTCCGAAAAGTTGAATGATAAGCTTGAGTAAGGGACTAACTAATTCGGTGTCATTTATTTTAAAGGAATTTATAATCGGCTAACAATGTTAGATTAACTGCGTAAATAAAAATGCTCCGATTCATTTGATGAGTCGGAGCATTTTTGTTACTCTATTGCCAAACGATTTTCGTTTTCATTTTCCGATTCCGATTGTTTTGGTTTTGGTTTTGGTAAATTTTTAAGGGATTCGAAGGTATATATTAAACCGTAAGTGTATGCATACGATACTAAATGAGCTCGGTTGTTGAGTTGAATTTTATCAATCAACCTGAGTTCGAATTAAGCCGCCAATGTCAATTGTTGTTCAAGTTGCTTGATAAGCTGAGGGTTTGTTTCCTCAATATCTTTTTTGATGGAAGGTTTTTTAGGAAAGAAAGAATACGCAGCAATTGCACTCATAACATTAAGAAGAAAACCGCTGATAGAGCGATGTCTTGTATGTTCAACTTGACAAATGTTTTTTTACTCATCATTTACGGTTTCAATCACGGACCGTTTCCTTAAAAGAAGTTTCTCTTCATTGCTCAATGCTTTAGATTTCATGTTTCTTCTTACAGCTGTAATGAGTTGTATACCGTTGCCAAAAAGCAGATCACTCAATGCTTTTGAGATATATCCCTTATCTCCAAATAGTTTTCCGAAAAGGTCTTTAGTCATATTGGTAATTGTTTTAGCATCTCTATCATCCACATTTCCTTTGGTTAGAAAGAAAGATAATATCTCACCTTTGTCGTTTATAATCAGGTGAAGTTTAAAGCCAAAGAACCATCCCATTGATGATTTACCAACCTCTGCAAAGCCTTTAAATGTTTTATTACGCTTTATCCTTTTGTTGTGACAAACACGCAGTACAGTAGAATCAATAAAGCTAATGCCAGTGCACTCGCCTTTTCAACAATGATGGAGAAACAACATGAATGCAATAGCACAACGATGACTCAATTCAATAAACCTGTTATAGGAAACCAATCCGGGAAAATCTTCTCTTAAATGAACAGACACATAGTCTACATAAAAATGCTTGAAATTCCTGAATTGACCACCATGAAACGCAATCAGGAGTGTGATAATTTCAGAGTCACACATTCCGGCTTTTCTATTTCTTGTTTTAACGTTTGATGGTGCGGGTAATTGGTGTTTTGAATACAAAATTTCAAATTCATTGCAGAAATCATCAACTTTTACAAAAGTTTCTGTAATTTTATCTCGTAGCATTGGTGTGTTTTTTATGTTTTTTTGGACTACAAAATTAACACTTCCAATGCTACTAATTATTTGATTACCAAATAATTATAAACAAAATAATCAACACTTTCTTATCCCGAACTCAGGTTAATTGCCTAAAACAGGCAACTAGGCCGCGCATTGCCCAAAACCTAAAACAACACACAAAAGTTACCAGCCTGCAAAACAAAAAGCACAAAAAAAGCGCATTAAAGCGCTAAAAAAGTAAAGCTGCACCAACTAAAAATACACCCACCAAGCAGCCAAAAATAATCCCAAACATTCAAAACACATAACTCGCAAAAAACCCCGTCACGCTTCAGTCAACACACGCTTAAAACGAAGTGGGTACACTTCGTTTAAGCGCTATTTGTTGGCGGCTGTGGTTCTTTGTCTATGCTTCGGTTTCTTCGTCATACTCTACACTTACTGGGTCAAGTTCCATTTGGTATTTTTCCCATTCTTCTTGTTTTTGTTTGTCATTTGATATTGCCTGCTCAATTGCTAAACTCTCTCTAAATTGTCGAGCTTCTGCGGTCATTGTCCATTTAGCATTGATATTCATTTTGTCAATTTCATTTCTAATGTCTGCTAAACTAACTCTGAAAAATTCCTTGCGTGGATTTACTTTATTCATTTGTAAGCGTAGGAACTTCTTATGTAATTCTCTTTCAAGTCCAGGAGCATCGTCACTATAAATCATTGAATGAACGTCAAACTCAAATGGAACGCTTGCGTCACCTAATTCTCTAATCCTGTCAAGGGGTTCAAGTCGTCTAGTCATACCAATTTTATATACATTCTCTCCAAATGAACCAATATTTGATATTATATAAACATTGCCGGATTTTGTCTGCTGTGCCATTGATAACGCTCTTTGATTTTTCTCTTCCGCTTCTTTCAATTTACCTTCCAATTCTTTGAGTCGTTCTTCAAACTTTGCTTTTTGTTCTTCTGTTGCTTGACTAACTTCTTTTTGAGCCTTTTCAATTAGTCTTTTTAATGTTTCTTCTTCTTTTTGAGCTTCTTTTATTGCTCTTTCAAATTCCCTTCTTGCTTTTTCTTCTTCTCTAATTTGTTCTCGAATTTGTCTTTGTTCTTCTTGTTCTTGCCATTTTAGTTCCTGAGCAACTACAGCCCATTTTAATTCTGCTAATCTTGCATCAAGATATTCTTGAGTTATTACAGCATCTCTAAACGCTTTCCCATTATTATTTACAAGTTGGAAAGCATCTTTGATTTTCTGTTCTAAAGTTCCAAAATTATCCTTTTTAACTTTGGATAAAATAGAGTCTACTTTACCGTTAAATGCGTCAAGAACGAAATTTATTGCAGTAGTTCTTCGATAGTTTTCAACGTAGTCACATTTTGCAGCTTTATTTTCTTTAATGAGTTTGCGAGTGTATTCTCTAGAATCTTTTAGCTTAACTCCAGCTTCTGTGTGTCCGAACTCGTCTGCTAAGTCGTCTAAAAGGCTGAATGTCGGAACTAGATATTGGTCTCCATAGCCTTCAATAATATTTTTCATTGCTTTTGCAGTCTTTTCAAGTTCCTTTTGATTGTTTAAAGCTTTCATTGCTTCACCTGCCAGTTCTTCAGCTTTTCTATTAGCTTCTTCAATTATTTTATCTGCGCCAGATTTTGCAGTTGAAAAAAGTAACTCCGATTGTTTTTTTAGTTTTTCAACTTCTTCACTAGCTATCTGCCTTTTGAAATTTGCATCTTCTATTGCCTTATTTAGCTCTTCTTTCGCTTTTATTGTCAACTCGTTTGCCGTCTTGTTCGCATTTGAAAGTATTTCATTTGCCTTTTCTTCAATATCAAGGAGTCCTTCATACTTTGAAAGCTTAGAATATTTGTCCGTTAACGAAGTGTGTTCGTTTTCTAAGTCTTTATAGTTTTTCTCCGAGGTTTCAAGTCTGCTTGTTAGGTCAGATATGATTTGTTGAAGTTTTTTCTTACCTGTCAACCATAGTATGAAAACTACGATAAGTGCTAAAATTAAAATTACTGTCATAAGATTTGTTTATTTGATTGTCTGTTTCTTACCATTGCCGCCAACGGTTGGCAGCTACAAGAAGTTGGCGATTTTCACCACTAAACTTCATACGAAGCACTAATGTTTGTTTAACAACAAAACTGTCATACGAAGCACTGAACCGCCAATTTTTTGTAGGTGCTGTTAGGTGCTGGCGTTCTTGGCTGTCCGTTTGTAAACCATTGTCGTTATTGAGTTGTCGTGTCATTGAGTGTCGGCTGTGCGTTGCGTTTTTTGTTTTTTAAAGCGTTGGAAAAAAAAATGAAATTACTCACTTCTTTATTGTTTTTATAGGTGTTCGTGATTGCTTCGCAGTTCTCTTTTGGGTCGGTGAGGTGGAAGCTCTTTTGCAATTTTTGGTCTGTGCGTTGACTTGTGCGAATTGCAAATGTGCTTACACCTGTGAGATGGCTTGATTAAAATAGTTCTCCTTTAAAATCTTTCAGTGGAATTTCCAAATCAAGCAATTCAGTTGCAAAACTTTTCGATGCCTGTATTGGTTCAAAAAACTTAGTGAATGATTTGCGGTCTTTAGTAATATAGCCTTGTATATTTCTATTAAACAATTGTGCTATCAACTTGCAATCATCTTTAACAACATCTCGACCAATGTCTTTTATTAGGTCTTTATCATTGAGTAATATCGAATGAAATTCTCCAGCCGTTTTGCCATCGAAAAAGTCAAAAGGTATAATCTTTACAAACTCTAAAGGCAAATTAGTAGGGTCATCTTTTACGGAGTACTCAGCGATAACAATTGATGAAAGATAAATCTCAATTTTCTTTTCTAAAAAATATTTGAAATAGTCTTTTGCGTGTTGATGTAAATCATCATTGCTTTTGAGCAGCCGTATACAAAAAGAGGTGTCGAGTAAAATACTATCCATTTGCACCTCCTCTAATTTGTTCAAGCCAGCTATCTACATTCGGTATAGCATTCCAATTTACTGATGCTCTCTCGATTAATAAGTCCAATTTATGTTCATCATAGTTTGGATTATAGGTAATGTAATCAATGAGTTTGAGGTCAAAGGGTTTGCCATCAGAAAGGTTTTGTTTGCCTTTTGCTCTAACACCATAAATTTTAAACAAACGCTTTTCACCTTCCAAAAGCTGTTGCTCCGAAGCACTGATAACTAATTTTCCATACTCCTTTGTCAAAAGATGAAAATTAGGATTGTTTCCTCCTTCTTCATTAACCTTCCCGTACAAAACAAACTCAGTTTCAATATGAGTAGCGGCAATTTTGAAGTAAGATGTGTCTTTATTGATTTTTAAAATGGGTTCTTTGGTTGATGAGCTATAAAATGAAATTTCAAGATTCTTTTCTGCTGCTCTTCGTTGAAACTTATCAATAATTTCTGCTCTTTTATTGTCCAGAAAGTCAATATTCCCTCGGTTTTTAATTTCCGTGCTTAAACCATTAAAAAGCAGAACCCCTGAAATAGGCAGATAAAACAAATTACGGGCAGAACCTTCTTCTATTTTGTAGGAAATGTGCGGACGTTCAGCCTTTTCGCCCCTAGTTGGGTACAAAAAGGTTTCCACATCGCTGATGATTTCTTTTATCTCAGCAATGTCAATATCAATGGTTTTCAGAGGCTTATTGCCAACTGAACCATCAATTTTAACCTCTATGTAGCCTTGTTCTTCCACGATGCAAATTTACAATTTTAAAATCATAGTTCAGACACTTCCTCCTTCACACCCCAAACCTCACCAATTTTTGTTTTTATTTTTTGCTCAAATATTTCTATTAAGCGTTTGTTGGCATTTACCAATTGCATTTCTTCTTCTATCGCTTTTACGATTTCCGTTTGCTCAACAACATCAGGAACTGGAATTGGGAATTTTCTTAAAGTTGTTAGCCCAATAAATTGCTGTGCTCCACCGCTTGACATTAAACTAATGTATTCTTGTGCATTCTGTGATTTGAGAAAGTATAGCAAATAAGTGTGGTTGATTTTTCCGAGTGGTTTTATTAAACCTACATTTTTAATGCTGAATTCTCTGGTGTCATCAATTACACAGCTCATTCCGCGGTTTGCACCAATCATTGAAATAATAATATCATCAAACTCAACATTTGAACGCTTGATTATTTTTTGATGGTCTTCTCTTGAAATGAACTGAATATCGTCAAATGAAAGGCCTTCCTTGGTTATGTTCTTTTGAGTTACAAATGGAATTCCGTTTTCCAAAACATATTTTGGTGAGTCGTGAGTTCCGTCTCTAACATCGCACAATTGGTCTAGTTCCACCATTTCCCAATCAGGGTTGATGGTGATGGTAGGTTTGTAGTTGTTGACTACTTGTTTGGCTCCGTCTATTATTTTTTGGTAGCCTTCTATTTCAGCTACTATTTGTTGTTGTATTTCAAGCGGTGGGAGTGGGATTTCAATGCTTCTAAGTAATCCCAACGAAACGTATTTTTGAGCAACACCTTTTGCTTCTGAAAGGAAGAAATCATTTATCTGTTCAGAACCTAAAATGTATTTAAGATAAACATTATTGACTTTAGTATTTTCATTGAACTTAATAAGTGCAACGTTTTTAATCCCAAACTCTCTTTCCTTTTTTACAATAATTGGATTTCCTATTGTACCAATCATTGGCATAATAATATCACCATCTTCTACCAATGAACGTTTATTGATTTTGTCTAAATCTTCTCTTGAAATCAGATTTACATTAGAAAAGTCAATTTTGCCATCAATTATATTTTTGGAAGTTACTAATGGAAAACCATCCATTACATAGGTTGGACTATCGTGAGTTCCATCACGTACATCACATATGTCTTCAAGTTTTGCTAATTCAAATTCAGTTAATGAAACCTTGGCTTCAAAATATCTTTCGGCACTTAAAACAATATCTTTGTTTTCTAAAACAATTTCCTTTTCAACCAATGTCGCCAAACTTGGCAAATCTTCAAAAGCCCTGTCATTGCTCAAACATTCTTTGAATGCTTCCAAGGTTTGCAAAGCCGAAGGCAAATCGTTTTTGTCAATCTCTCTGCGTTGTGCTCCTAAATCAAAACCATCGTTTTCTATTTTCAAAAACAAAATGTGTTGGCTTTTTTTCGCCAATCGTTTGTCTAAAATTAGTACCGATGTTTTTACTCCGCTGTAAGGCTGAAACACACCTGCTGGCAAACTAATTACAGCAATCAAACTATCTTGCACCAACATTTTTCGCAATTGCTTATAAGCGGTTTGGCTTGTGGCTACAATGCCGTTGGGCACTACAATTCCTGCACGTCCGTTGCTGTTTAAGTGTTCGGCAATGTAATCGGTAAACAATACTTCGGCTTTGTTGGCTTGTACGCCAAATTTCTTGTGTGGTCGTATGCCGCCTTTCGGTGTCATAAATGGCGGATTTGCCAATATCACATCAAAGGTTTCTTGCCAACGGTCTTCGCTGCTCAAACTGTCATACTCGTGTATGAGTGGCGTTGCAAAACCGTGTAAATACATATTGGCTAAACTCAAACGCACCATATCGGGGCTAATGTCATAACCCACAAAATTGATAGCGAGTTTTTTTCTATCGTCTGGCTTTAGTTTATCGCCTTGGCGTTTATCGGTGTTTTGGTTTAGTATGTGTTTGTAGGCACTCAATAAGAAACCAGCCGTTCCGCAAGCAGGGTCAAGAACGGTTTCGTTTTTTTGTGGGTTTACACAAGCCGTTACAAAATCAATAATGTGACGGGGAGTTCTAAACTGCCCTGCATCGCCTTGGCTTCCCATTACACTTAACAAGTATTCAAAAGCATCGCCCAACTTTTCGCTGTGGCTGTATTCAAACTCATTGATGTATTTTAAAAACAGTTTTAAGGTGCTTGGGTCACGGTAAGGCAAATAAGCATTTTTAAAAATATTGCGGAACAGTTCAGGAATATTGGGATTAGTATTTAGTTTTTCCAATGCTTCGCTGTACAATGCTAGCATATCTTGTCCGCTTAACGATGGATCAAATAATTTTCGCCAACCGTATTTTGCATATTCGCCTGTAAAGAATTTTGCTTTGCCTTTAAATTTCTCAACTGCTTCTTTATCCATATCGTCCATAAACTTATAGATAAGAGCCAATGTAATTTGTTCAATTTGACTTTTAGGGTCGGGTACTTTACCTACCAACACATCACGGCAATCGTCAATATTTTTCTTTGTTATGTTGTCTAGCATATTGTCTGAATTAGGATTTTTAGGATTAGTTGATTTTAGGATTTTGTTTGATGTAATCTTTGTTTTCGGGATGATTTACATTATAAACCCTTTTAAATTCTAGACTTTTAGCCCCGAAGTTTATCAGTAATCCAATTGGTAAATTATATGCTTGACAATAATTCATTGCTTGTGCCAGATGTACTTCTTCTAATTTGATAATTGCTTTCAATTCTATCATTATATTTTCTTCTGCAAAAAAATCAACTCGCCTTGTTCCAATATCTTCTCCATCGTAATAAATAGTCATTTCCATTTCTCTTTGATAAGCTATTCCTTGCTTTTTAAATTCTATGGCTAAAGCACGCTGATAAATGACCTCTTGAAATCCATTTCCCAAAGTAGAGTGTACTTTCATTGCACATCCAATTATTTTATGCGTTAACTCTTCGTGTTTCATTTTAATCAATTTTCATCCAATCATCTTTAAATCTTATTAATCCTAATTCAGACGAATTTTTGCATTGGAACGTAAGTTTTAATGTAGTAAGGCAGTTTGCTTTTCATTTCATCATCCACACGGTTAAAATCTTCTACATTAAAAGATGGGTTGTGATAAAGTTCTGTAAAATCCTGTTGGTCAATAATATTTCTCACACTTGGGTCGGTTATGTAAGCATAAAAGAAATAGCGTAAGCCTTGCAAATCGTCAATATTGGAAACATTGTTGGTGCTGATAAACTTTTCAAATTCATCACTCAACAAATCGTCTTTACCTTTTATTTGGTTGCCGAAATAAATGAGTTCCAACAATTCACGCCAACCAATTTTGCGGTCAATTTTTAAAGACTTGCGAAGTTTTTCTAAGTCAAAATATTCTTCGGGTTTGTTGTCGTATTTCTCTTTGGCTCTTGCTGTGGCTACTTCCACATCACCAGCTTCCATCAATTGTTTTATTTCATCATCGGTTTTTACCTTTTCTTCAAACTGCTGAAAAAACATACGGTCAACTTTCATTCCTGCAAAGTCAACTTGTTGTTCGTGGAAAGAATGTATTCTATCATCTTCTTTGTACTCGTAACCTTCTCGTTTTGGTTTGATGGCGTTGTCGTCAACCGTTGGCATATCATCGCCTTTGTCGAAGTTTACAGGTAGTTTCAATACTTGGTCGTACTGATATTTTTCTTCAAAGTATTCGCAAGTGGCAAAGAAGTCAAAAAGTTTAAACGCTGTTTTGTCAACGGAAATGTTTTCTTCTTCGCCAAGGTCGTTTTTAAATTTGTGTTCAAATTTGTGAATACGGGTTCCTCGTCCTTTTATCTGAATAAATTCTGTTGGCGAAAATATTGGTCGCATTAAACCAAGGTTCAAAATATTGGGGCAATCCCAACCTGTGGTCATCATTCCAACAGTTACACAAACCCTTGCTTTGCTTGTTTTGTATGATTCTAAAATTTCATTGTCTTTGGCAAAATGGCTAAAGCCTAATAATTTGTCGTTGCTAAAATCAACAGTCATTTGCTGACTGTTTTGCACATTGGAAGTTACCTGAACAGCAAAGTCGCTTTGATATTTGCCAGGGAATATTTGGTGTGCATATTCATTAAGTAGTTGAGCTAATTTTGCAGCGTGGTTTTGCGAAACAGCAAAAACCAAACTCTTTCCAAACTCTCCGTTAATTGGGTCTTTCAGTCCATTCTCAATAAAGGTTTTGCAAAACACACGGTTGGTTTCTTCGCTGAAAAACTTTCGTTCAAAATGATTTTGCTTGTAATTAACTTCTTCTAAAATGTCCTCTTGTTCGCTACTGGCAACCGTTACCATAATGCCATAACCTTGTTCCGATAAAAGTTTTGTAGTTACATCTGTTCTTGCATCAACCACAATCGGCTGTCGCAAATAGCCATCTTTAGCACCGTCCACAAGCGCATAACGATACGTTGGAATGCCACTCTCACAACCGAAGGTTGTGTAAGTGTCAAGCATCATTCTTCGTTCCAATTCTCTTGGGTCGTCAATGTTGTCGGTGTCTAAGTGTTTTAAATAGTCTTTGGGGGTGGCGGTTAAACCCAATTTGTAACCCAAGAAATATTCAAACAATGCTCGGCTATTTCCACCACCTAACAGTCGGTGCGATTCATCAGAAATAATTAAATCAAAGTCTGTCGGTGAAAAAAGAGTTTTGTATTTGTTGTTTACCATTAACGATTGAATGGTGGTAACAACGATGTCGGCTTTGCGCCAATCATTCTTCTTTTCTTTGTAAACAACGGTTGTAATGTCGTTTTTCAAATAGTTGTTAAAATCTTTTCTTGCTTGTTCTTCTAATTCCAAACGGTCAACTAAAAACAAAATACGTCTTGCGTTTCCAGTTCTGTAAAAGAGTTTGATTAATGCAGCAGCAGTCAAAGTCTTTCCTGTGCCTGTTGCCATTTCCAACAAGAAACGCTTTTTGCCTTCGCTTACTGATTTTTGAACGGCTTTGATTGCTTCAACTTGGTAATACCGAAGGAAACGAAGTTTTAAATTGAAGATTAAATCTTTCTTTTTCTGCTCGTCTTGAAATTCGGGTATTTGTTTATAGTTCGGAAGTTGTGTTATAACTACATAGTCGTCATTTACTTGTTCGCTAACTAATTTGCTTGGGTCGGGGTTGAATTGATAATATTGTTTGATGGATTCCAATGTCGGAAACACTTGAATTTGTTCAGGGTTTCCAGTTTCGATATTCCATAAATAGTGAAGCGTTCCGTTTGAAAGAATGATGAATTTAACCTTTTGGGATTTGGCATAATTTCTTGCTTGTTCTTTTCCAACAAGCGGATTCAAACTTTCTTTCTTTGCTTCTAAAACAAGTATTGGGTTTTGGTTTTCGTCAACCAGTAAAAAGTCAATGAAACCATTTTTAGAATGTTCAAAGTCTTCGCCTAAATCGTCCATTTTGATGGAAGATTCAAGTTTAATAGTTGCTTTACCTTTGTCCGTGTCAAAGAAGCTCCACCCTGATTCCTCAAGGAGTTTATTAATTTTTATTCTTGCTTTAGCTTCTTTTTCTGCCATCTAATTCAGTTCAATTTTTTGTCGGTCAAGATACGATTTTTCACTCTTAAAACGGTCATTATCGTTCTGTGGCGGGTGGGAGAATTGGCTCTTTTGCAAGCTTGGGTTTGTGTATCGGCTTGTGCGGCTTGCAAATGTGCCAATTGTGCGTAGGCAGAATTTCAATTTTTTTTGTGCGGTGGGGAAAAAATAAAAAACATAGCGTTGGTCAGCGTGTCGGTTTAGAAGCTGTCTAGTTGCAATATGGTCTGTATGTTTTTGGTCACTTGTCAAAATGGTTTGTCTTTGTTTTAATGTTTAAATTTTGGTCGGTCAGTTGTCTTTGGAACGGTCGTCCTACCATTGGCTATAACGTTTCCACGCTTGGCGAAGGTGGCGATTTCGGAGACGAAAACTGTCTGCCACCACTGAACTTGATACGAAGCACAAAGCTTCATTTAAGCACTGAACCGCCAATTTCTTGTAGGTGCTGTTATGCCTTCGTTGTTCTTTTTCTGTCGAGTATATTCGTGTCATTTCGTGTCTGTCTTGGTGCGGTTGTTTGGTGGCTCTTTTGCTGTTTTTTGCTTGGCTATGTGCGGTTGGAAAAACTGCAAATGTGCCACCAACTGCGGAGGGTTGATCTGTTTGTTATTTTAATAATTTTCTTTTGTCCAAGTCTTGTAAGATGCTCATTTGTTGAATAGCTATTTTGTTCAATTTTATTAATCGGTCTTTTTGTAGTATTTTTTCGTTGATGAAAACTGCGTTTAGGTTTTCCATATTTGAAAGACAAATCAGTTCGTTGATTGTAGCATAATCACGTATATTTCCTTTTAGGTTAGGATTTGCTTCACGCCATTGTTTTGCCGTCATTCCAAACATAGCTACATTTAATACATCGGCTTCATTGGCGTATATGATAGATGTCTGTTGAGCCGAAAGCTCTAGTGGGATTAGATTATGTTTAATTGCGTCTGTATGAATATGGTAATTGAGTTTTGCTAATTCTCGTTTGGCTGTCCAGCCAAGTTGTTTTTGTTCTTCCTCTTTTAGTCTTTGGAACTCGGTTATTAGATATAACTTGAAGGGAACGCTGATTGCAGAGCCAAATTCAAAAGCAATGTCCTTTTGGGCATATGTTCCGCCATATTTGCCTTTTCTTACAATAATTCCAATGGCATTGGTTTTTTCTACCCATTCTGAAACACTCAGTACAAAACTTGGCAAACCTGCTTGAGTTTTAAAGTGGTCAAATTCCACCACTTTAAAATTGGGGTTGTTAATTTGCTCCCAAGTACCTAAAAATTCAAGCGTGTAACGGGTTCTTATCCAGTTTTTTATGATGTCTGCTGCACGGCTTTCGCTTTCTTTGGCATTTGCCATATCGGTAAGCGAAATATAATCCCGTTCCTCAACAGATATAATCGTAATTTCTGTGTCTTTTACATTGATTTTTGCCATTCCTATTAATATTTGAGTTTATTTCAATATAGCATTTTATAAAAGAAATCATAACTATCCGAAAGTCTAAATTAGAAAAAGCGGAAAAGAACACAAATATTTGAGGTGTCTAACTACTCAATCAAATGAGCCTTTTCCGCAGAAACAAAAATAGTAATAAACCTGTAATTCGTCAGGTAATCGATTTAATTCCCCGCTTTATTATAACAAAGGCAATTAATCGCTATCAAAGCGACAAGTATTGCCACAAATACAAAACATACGACCAGTTAGTTGCCTTATTGTTCGGACAGCTTTGTAAATGCAGTACTTTAGAAGATATTTCGGTTGGAATAGGTGTATCCGAAACCTTTATATCCGACCTTGGATTAGAACAAAGTCCGGCTAAGTCAACCATGAGTGATGGTAATAAGAAGCGTAATTGGCAAGTATTTGAGCAGTTGTTTAATGAGCTACTCAAATATTATGGAAGTAGCCTTGCCAAGTATTCAAATCAAACCGTGATCGAAGATGTTAAATCACTTACAATCCTTATACGTGATAGCAGCACGGTTAGCCTATGCTTGAGTATGTTTGACTGGGCAAAGTTCCGAACAGCTAAAGGAGGCATTAAAATACACACACAATGGGATGAAGCTATGATGCTTCCCAATTTGGTTAACATCACCGAAGCATCTGTACACGATAGCAAGGGTTTTGAGCAGGTAGTATTTGAAAAAGGAACCATTATTATTGAAGATAAAGGTTATTGGGACTTTGGCGTAATCCGAGACAGGATAAAGGCTGAAAATACTTTTGTTACTCGAATAAAGGATAATACGGTTTATCAGGTCATAGAAGAACTGGAACTTCCTGACAAGGTTGATCAGCATATCCTGATAGATAAACTTATCACTTAACGGGCAAGAAAGCTCTTGAGTTAAAATTGGAAACGCAAACCCTAAGAAGGGTTGTGGCATATCACCAAGAAAAAAACACAACCATAGAAATTATTACCAATAATTTAACGTGGCAAGCTTCTACCATTGCTGCACTATACAAAAGACGTTGGGATATTGAGACGTTCTTTAAACTGCTTAAGCAAAATCTGAATGTTAAAACCTTTGTCAGTACGAGTCAAAATGGGGTTAAGTCTCAAATATTTGTAGCATTGATAGCTTATCTACTTTTAGAATTATTGAGAAGAGTAAAAGCAAAAGGTAAAACAGCCTTCTCTAATTTTGTAGAGAAAATACGTATCTGCTTATGCTATTATCTAACGCTTGATTATGTAATACTCCGCATACAACCCAAAGCCAGAAGCGCTAGAATAAAACAAATCGTCTTTAACTTTAATGGTAATCATATACTGTTTTGATCGTTTTTTAGGACTTTATTTCTTTCGATTTTTACATCGTATCTAATATTAACAAAGGTTTACAAAGAAGTTTTAATTGATTCTCAAAAAAGTTCGGATGAGTGTGACCAAATTATAAACTTTTAATTACCAATGATGGGGGTAAAACTTGGCAAGCCGATGATTTTATCCCAATTAGGGCTAAAGTTATTCAGTATGTGCTACCAACCGATGAAGAATCTGGTTTTTATATTGCTTGTGGAAATGGGTGTTATAAGATCTATGGTAACAATAGTTGGATTAAATTAGATAACTATAGTCATTCATATGTTTGTTTTTTAGATGCGGAACATGGGTTAAGTTTTTCAACAAATTCAAGTGCAAATGATGCCATTAGGGTTTATAATTCAAACTGGAGAGAATGGAGTAAAAACGAATTTATAATTTATCCGAACCCAGCGAACCAAACAATCAACTTACAATTGCCTCAAGATATCTTATACTCAAGAATGATAATTTCGACTATTGATGGCAAGCAAGTATTAGACGAGCCAATTTCAAATAACACGCAAAATATAATCAATATTGGTGCCCTATTAAGTGGTATTTATATTGCCACCGTAATTGATTATCATGGTAATACTACTCATGCAAAATTTGTAGTGCAAAAATATTAGCCTTAATTCATATGCCTATTAATGAGGAATTATAAATGCAAAATCTGTTACTCTAAATCGGTCTGCCTACCACACATATTGTTTTTTATTCATCAATAAGGCTTCTCCAGTAATGGTATCGGAACCGGTGGCTACATCAATTACTTTTGTTTCGTACAATACACGGTTTTTCTCGGGAAAAATTTCTTTAACGGTGATTACTGCTCGGTAGGGTGAATCAACAAACATCGGTTTTAAAAATGTATTGTTCTGTTTCATGTAAATATGTCCATCGGCAAAATACAGTACCCCGAATATTTTGGTGAAAACACTTGCACTAAAATGTCCATGAATAATGTTACGTCCGAACATACTAGCCTTTCCGGCTGCTTCATTAATGTGTAAAGGATTGGTATCGCCACTAATTTGGGCATACAAATTAACTTGTTCTTGTGTGTACGTAATGTCGTGTGTAAATACGTCTCCTAATTTCGGTGCTGCCATGTATTTTTTGTTTTTAGGTATAAAAAATTGGAATATATATGTCTACAGGGATATTGTCAAGTTATTCTTGGCTAATCTGTCGAATCGGGAGGTTGTTGCCAGGCAAATGAGTTTGGTATCACGTAGAGCGTTAGCCGGAATACAATACTCAATACAGATACAACAGTCGGTTTTGCATCAATTTTACCTTATGAATCAAGTTCTGAAACCAATTTCTAGGTCAAAAAGAGATTTAAAATGAATGGTCATTCGCTATAAACCCTCTTTTAGTATTGTTAATCAAGGGCTTGATAAAAGTCATGCGTGCTCTAAAGGCCTAGATAGTGGCTTTGAATGGCGATTTGAACACCATTTGCCAACCTTGCGTGCTGAATAAGATAACACTAACTTTATGCTGCAGGTACAAACACCCCTAATTTTGCCCTCGATTTACAATCAGATAAAAAATAACAAATAACTATAACATGGAAACTAAAAATTTATTCGAAACCTTTACAACTGCTCAAAAAGAAGCTGTTGAGAAAATGACTTCAGCTACAGAGAACATGCAAAAAATGTTTACTGAAAACATGAACTCTGATTTCTTCAAAAAATGGTACGATTCACAAATGTCTTTCTTCAATAACGGAGAAAACAAAATGAACAATCCAATGGAGTTTTACAACACTTGGATGAACAACCAAATGGAGATGGCTAAAAACATGATGGGTAATAACCCTATGATGAACAATATGCCAAACTTTGGTAACATGATGAACATGGACAGCATGACAGCTAATATGAACAACATGACTACCATTTACCAGAATTGGTTAAACAGCATGAACAGCACATACAGTGAAATGATGAAAAACTACAACAACATGGATGCAAAAAACATGATGAGTGGTATGTTCAACAATTCAGAAATGTACATGAACATGTTCCAATTGTGGATGCCAATGTTCAAATCGATGAACGACAAATCATTTGATATGGAAACGTTTAAAAACATGTTTAATGCTCCAATGTTCAAAGATATGATGGACAAAATGTTTAACATGAACGATTTCAATAAAACCATGATGGCAATGCCGGGTATGGATATGTTTAAAACCAACATGAATAACATGATGGATTCGAACAAAGGAATGTTTGACAGCATGAAAGCAAACATGATGAACATGATGCCTAACAATAATGGTATGTTCACCCAAGCTATGGACATGTATAACAACATGAACAACCAAATGAACAATGCATTTGCTCCAATGATGAAATTGATGGGTAACAACAGCAATACTCAACAAATGAATGCAATGAAGGAATTGAGCAACGAGTTTGCTCATTACCAAATGAAAAGTACCGAAATGCAATACATGATGTACAACACAGGAATGAAAGCGATGAACGAATTAGCTGAAACAGTGTATACACAAGTTAGAAACGGTGCTGATGTAAAAGATTTTACTAACCTTTACACTACGTGGTTAACTATTAGCGATAAGCATTTTGTTGAATTATTCTCTACAGATGAGTATTCAAAAATGCAAGCTGAGATGAATTCATTTGGTAACAAAATGAAAATGCATATCAACCAACAAATGGAAGAGGCAATGGAAAAAATGCCAGTAATTACTCGCTCAGAAATGGACGAGACTTACAAAACCATTTACGAAATGAAAAAACGCATCAATATGTTGGAAAAACAATTGGATACAGATGTAGTAACTGAAGAAGTAGCTAAACCTGCTGCTAAAAAAGCTACTAAAGCTTAATCCTATTGGATAGACTATAATTAAGCCGCAGATTTCACCGATTTCATAATCTGTGAAGCCTGTGGCTTTTTTTATTGAATAAAAGTTCTTAATTCGAAATACACAAACAGTAATACAAAGCTTATGATGAATATGAATATAACCGGTTTGATGGAAGAAATGACCAAAACCAGCGAGAAATTGGTAAAAGGATATGAGTTGTTGCAAAAAGTGGAAGATGTGCAGGTTGGTGCAACACCAAAAGAATTAGTATGGCAAAATGATTTAGTGAAATTATACCACTATAAAAGAGATACGCCAGCAAAGGTAAAAGTTCCGGTATTGGTATCGTTTGCTATCATGAACCGTCACGATGTATTGGATTTGCAGCCTGATAGAAGTTTAATGAAAAAGTTGTTAGACGAAGGGTTAGATGTGTACATCATGGATTGGGGATATCCTAAAAAGCAACATCGTTATTTAACGATGGAAGATTATATACTCGGGTTTATGAACGATGCTGTTGACTTTGTGCGCAAATCAACCGGCAATAATAAAATTCATAAAATGGGTATTTGCCAGGGTGGAACATTCAGCACTATTTATGCTTCTATATTCCCCGAAAAATTGCAATCGTTAACGGTGTATGTTGCTCCGTTTGATTTTAGCGGTAATGAGTGTATGTTGTACCGTTGGACCAAAGATATTGATATTGATGCAATGGTAGACAGTTGCGGTGGATTGATTCCGGCTGATATGATTGACAGTGGTTTCAGTATGTTAAAGCCAAGTGCTCCGTATTCTAAATTCATCAACGCTATCGATTTGATGCAGGATGAGGCCAAGCTGGCTAATTTCCTTCGCATGGAAAAATGGAAAGCAGATATGCCCGATCAGGCAGGGGAGATGTTCCGTAAATACATCAAAGATTTATGGCAAGGAAATAAATTAATTAAAGGTGAGTTTGAATTAGGCGGACATAAAGTTGACTTAAAAAACATGACCGTTCCTTTCTTAAATATTTTTGCAACGGAAGACAATATTATTCCCAATGCATCTACAACTCCCGTAATGAAAGTTATTGGATCAAAGGATAAAGAAGAATATGCTTTCCCGGGTGGACATATAGGCGTGTTTGTTGGTGCAAAATCTCAAAAAGAACTAGGACCAAAGGTTGCCGCATGGGTTGCCAGCAAGTCGTAATTGCCAAATTTTAAACGTATACTTGTGCAGACGTTCATCATCAGATGAACGTCTGTTTTTTTTAGATTCAAATACAACAAATGCTCGTTAAATATCCGTTTCCGCACCACCAATTTGCTATTCATCAAGATATTCATATTGCCTACATGGATGAAGGAAGTGGGCCACAAACAATACTATTTATTCATGGTTTGGCCAATTATGCTCCTGTATGGAAATACCAAATAGCCGAGCTACGCAAGACAAACCGGTGTATAGCCATTGATTTGCCAGGTAATGGGTATTCATCTCGTGGAGAGTATCCATATACCATGTTTTTTTACGCAGAGTGCGTTGCTCGTTTTATTGAAAAGATGGAACTCAAAAATGTGGTACTTACAGGGCACTCTATGGGCGGGCAAATTGCGTTAATTATTGCCTTGCGCTATCCTCATTTATTAGATAAGCTGGTTTTAGTTGCTCCCGCAGGTTTGGAATATTTTGCTTCACATGAAGTAATGATGATGAATGGAATGTTGAGCATTGGGAATTTATTTTATGCAGATGAGTTTCACTTAGAATCAGCAATTCGTCAGAGTTTTTTTAATACCCAAAATGAAAGTGCAACAATAATTGATGATCTTAAAACCATAATGAACGCTCATAATATGAAACAGTGGCGCGATATGAGTTTATCTAGTATCAAAGGCATGCTCAACGAACAAGTACAACAATATTTGCCAAATATTACCCTTCCAACATTAATTGTGTTTGGACAGAAAGATGCCATGATTCCCAACACACTTATTCACTTTGGTGAAACACCTGAAAGTATAGCAAAAAAAGCTGCTGAGTTAATCCCTAATGCATCATACAAAATGATTGCTCAAGCAGGGCATTTTGTGCAATTGGAAAAGGCAGATGAAGTTAATTCTATAATTTTATCTTTTGTTAACAAGCCCGAAGCAGCCAGTATTTAGGGAGTGCTCATTATTTCTATCAATCCTTAATCCAGATTCTAAGCTCTACAATCTCAACCTTAATAATCACCCATTCCATTTGTGAGTATAGTTCTTTACGAATACTGTCGATACCAGTATTAATTATGTGTTCGGCATCTATAATCGTAATGTTGGGCAATGTCATCAAACGTGTGCGCATGGTGTTTTTATGAATGTCGATATAAACACGAGCTTGTTCAGTGGTCATTTCTTTTTGCCGTTTCATTTGGTTTATCCATTCCAGCTTCATCAGTAATCCTTTAAATTCATGTTCGGCATATGGTTTTATGGATTCCCAATGTGAGATGCTCATTTTTTCGCATGCGTTTGTCATTTGTTGAATAAGGATAGTTTGAGTAGCTTCCATCGTTTCAATAGTAAAAACCGAAGGTAGTAGGGTTAAAAGTTGCGATAAATACGTTAAGTGACGTATTTTGACAAACACTACTTCAAAAGACGTGAACGTTGCTATTGTTTGTGGGGTTACTAAAGTATACTTGTTGGTAATAATTGTAAGTCAGACGTTTGCAGGATTTTAAAGGAGATGAACATAAAACAGCAAAAAAGTGTAGGATTGTTTGGTTTTCAATGCGCATAGGCATATCTTTGCCGTCCTTTAAACAAAATAAATAGATAAATATATGTTTGCAATAGTGGAAATCGCTGGCCAACAGTTCAAAGTAGAAAAAGACCAAACGCTTTATGTACACAGGTTACAACAAGCAGAAGGCGCCAGCATTGAACTGAATGACGTATTGTTAGTTGACAATAACGGACAAGTAAAAGTAGGATTGCCTAAAGTAGATGGCGCTTCGGTTAAAGCCAAGGTAGTATCGCACTTAAAAGGTGACAAAGTAATCGTTTTCAAAAAGAAGCGTAGAAAAGGATACCGTAAAATGAATGGCCACCGCCAATATTTTACTAAAATCCAGATTGAATCAATCAACGCATAATTAGTAACAACCTTTTAATTAGAATATAGACATGGCACACAAAAAAGGGGCAGGTAGTTCGAAAAATGGTCGCGAGTCGCATAGCAAGCGCTTGGGCGTAAAAATATTTGGTGGTCAAGCAGCTATTGCTGGTAACATCATCGTTCGTCAACGTGGTACTAAACACCACCCTGGCGATAACGTTGGTATTGGTAAAGACCATACCTTGTTTGCTTTAATTGACGGTAAAGTAGTTTTCAAAAAGAAAGCAAACGACCGTTCTTATGTATCTATCGCACCGGTAGAAGCAAAGGCATAATTCAGGTAAATTTCTTAAGTAAAGCGCGTATCCTTTGGGTATGCGCTTTTTTTCTTTTAGAGTAAGTGTTTCAAGTTAATGCCAAGTTCATATTTTCACTGGCTTAGAATGTAGCGAAATGAGTGGTAAAAAATAAGAACATGTTGTTATATCAATCTCTCAATTGAAGTGTTGCATCTCTCTTGTTTTGTATTTCCACAATCTCAACATCATCTATAAAATAAAAGGAACGAGCATATTCATTCCAATGGTCGGCATGTTTGCTATCTTCACTGAGCACAACAGTTTTTGATGTAAAGTCGGGGTTAAAGTTGCCAAGCACAAAGTTTGTTTCTCCACCTGTTGCAACAAAGTTAAGCGTTATTTTATACCATTTCCCTTTTTGAGTGATATCAGCAATAGGAAAGGTAATATGTGGCGTGATGCTAAAATCAGTATTGTAGTTGGTTGATGGAACTATGTTGTTTGAAAAAGCAATTCCAAGTTCTTCGATTCCATATTCACAACCATCGCGTGGTGAAAGATAAAAAGTCAGCATATATGCTGAACCCGATTGTAAAGGTTTAAGCGTTCTCCCGATGATGTATTCCCGTTGATTGTTACCAATAGGATATTTCATTACATTAAATCCAACCATCCATTTACCACTGTGAGGTTTGATTCCAAGATCTTTGTTGGAGACATACATGGAGGAAGAACTGCATTGATGCCAACTCTCTGTGGCATCGTTTCCGCAGCTTGACCAACCTTTCACATTGATTGTATCGCTAAAAAGAAATTTGCAGGTTTTACGAAATGCGTTTTTATTATATTCTTCAAATCCAGAATTGACGACTAAGTTTTGTCCCGAACTTTGAATTGTTTTCAATACAAAAAGAGCAACAAAAATAAAGAGGGAAAATCTATATGGCGCAATCATTTTTAAAAATCAATCCTAAACCGTTCTTTCCGGAATGGACTAAACGGTAGAGGATTTTGTTTTATATCTTGGTTATCGTGTCGAGTTCTCACAATATCAATAGCCATATACAATGCATTGCGGAAAGAAGTTTCGGATGCCTCATTCTTGCCGGCAATAGCGTATGCTGTTCCATGATCCGGTGATGTGCGCACAAATGGTAGTCCTGCGGTATAATTCACTCCGTCATCAAACGCCAAATATTTAAACGGAATTAGACCTTGATCGTGGTACATAGCAAGCACAGCATCAAAATTGCGGAACTGACGCGAACCAAAAAAACCATCACTTGAATAAGGGCCGTACGCTATCAAATTTTCTGCTTGTGCAGCTTTTACCGCTTCGGCAATAATATCTTTATCTTCATTGCCTAAAAGGCCATTATCGCCTGCGTGCGGATTTAATCCCAATACTGCAATTTTAGGCTTGGTAATACTGAAATCATTTTGCAAACTTTTGTTCATGATGCGCAACTTTCTCAGGATACCTTCTTTGGTTATTTTTTTTGCAACATCACTCAATGGCACATGTCCTGTAACCAACCCCACTTTCAAATCTTCGCTCACCAGCATCATAATATAATCGTCTGTTCCCGCTTGTTGGGCTAGGTATTCAGTGTGTCCTGTAAACGGCAGCTCGGGAGTGTTTACATTGTGTTTATTTAACGGTCCGGTAACAATAGCCTGAATTTTACCCTCTTTTGCATCTTTGGTAGCCATTTCTAAAGATTTGAACGCATACTTACCTGCAATGGCTGTTTCTTCACCCGGTTTGATTTCAATATCTTCGTCCCAGCAAACCAAAATATTCGATTTTTTGTGGTGAATCTGATCCAGACTTTTGATGATAGTCAAGTTGAAATCAGGATGCCCCAGCACTTTTTTCCAATAGGTAATTACCTTAGGTGATCCGTAAACAACAGGAGTGCAATAGTCGGCAATGCGGCTATCCAATAATGTTTTGATAATAACTTCTACACTAATGCTATTCACATCGCCAAGTGTAATGCCTATAATGGGTAGTTTACTCATATGTTGAGTTGATTAAGTAATTAGGTTGATTGAGTTAATCATCTGAATCTTTTTTCTTTTTCAAATAAAGGATATATCCATTTAAGATTTTGATACAATGTAGAATGTGGTCTTTATGGATTAAAAATTCTTCATTCGCAATATACTCGCAATCTAATGCGTCTGATAAATGGTTCAAAGTTTCTGTAAGAGAACCTCTTGCTATCCTGCAGAAATTACTATTTTGTTGATAATGGAATCTTCCGTGTCCTTCTGCAATATTAGCGCAGGGTGATCTAGATGATCGTAATATTTGGTCTGTTAAGGTAAATTTCTCGCTAGTGGGAAATTTTTTGACCAAAATAAAAATCATTTGCCTCAAAACTCTACACTGCTTCCAAACTTCTAAATCTTCAAATGATCCGTACATATTTACTTAATCAACCTAATTACTCAGTTAACTTATTTACTGGCGTTTTTAATAAAATCGAACAACATTCTTACGGCTACACCTGTTGCTTGTTTTCCGCGATAGCTATCGACACTGCTAATATAAGCCGGTCCGGCAATATCAAAATGCATCCAAGGGTAATCGGTATATTTTTCTAAAAATTTACCTGCGGTAATGGCTCCGGCAATAGGGCCACCAATATTTTTCATATCAGCTAAATCGCTTTTAATCAATTTGGCATATTCATCCCAAAATGGAAATTCTACTAATCGTTCATAAACGTTATTGCCACTTTCTTTCAATGATGCTTTTTGTTTTTCATCGGCAGTTCCCATACACACAATTCCATACTGACCGATAGCTGCCGCGGCTGCACCTGTTAAAGTTGCAAAATCCAATACAAGTTCTGGTTTGTATTTTTTTGCATAAGCCAAAGCATCGGCTAATAACATACGTCCTTCGGCATCGGTGTTAAGTACCTCAACGGTTTGTCCATCATACATTTTTACTACATCACCGGGTGTGTAGGCATTTTCACCCGGACGGTTATCTGTAGCGGGTACCAATGCGATTACATGGTAAGGCAATTCAGCTTTGGCAACAGCATACATGGTTGCGGCAACAGTAGCACCTCCTGCCATATCGCACTTCATGGTATCCATTGAGTTTGGAGTAGGTTTTAAACTCAACCCTCCAGTATCATAAACCACACCTTTACCTACCAGCACAAGAGGCTGTTTGTTTTTTGCCTTTTTGGGTTTCCATTCCATGATGGTAAACGTTGGTGGAATTTGACTTCCCATGTTCACTGCTAACAAACCTCCCATTTTCAGGGATTCAATTTGTTTTTTGTTGAGCACTTCAACCTTAAATCCTGCTTTTTTACCCATGCTCTTCATCTCATCTGCAAACGTAACAGCGTCAAGGTACGATTGAGGTTCATTCACCAAATCTTTAGCTTTAAACACAGCATCAGTTGTAATGCTTATATGCTCCAAATCTTGCTTGCTAATTTTTTTACTAATTACAGCAATATGTTTAAGTGTGTTCTTATCTTTTTTCTCGCTTTTGTATTTTAGGAATTGATAATTGCTCAAAGCGCAACCTTCGGTTACCGCAAGTAATTCGTTGGTAAGTTCATCAATGGATTGTAACTGGAGAGTATCGTATTTGTGGGCATTAAGGGTAGTGCAAAGTTTATTTCCAACACCACGCAATGATTCGAGTTTTTCATAATAAGTTTTTTTCTTATCAAACTCCTCCATCAGTTGTATACAAGCCAAACGGGTGAATTGATTGATGGTGATAAACTTTTCATCAGCTTTAATTTTCTTTTCGATGTAAGCAATTTCATTTTTGGCAAAACCAAGATTAGCCCAATTGGCTTTTTTGTGTGCCAGAATAAAAAGTGATTGTGTATTGTTTGTTTTCGAAACTAACTGAATATCGATATGCATATTGTAATGTTTTAGCTTGTGCGAAAGTATGAAAAATTGTGGTACGGGTGTGGTGATTGTGTTAATTATCTTAACCTGTTGATTATGTTGGTGGTGTTAACGAGGGAATTGTTTTAAGTGAGGATCGCAGTCCGCTGTGTTGCGAAGAATTTAACAGCGCAGGGGCATTCATAATTTCAACCCGCAATAAACAACCCGAAACCCTTAACTAGACTAGGAAACAAAGGTAATTAGAAGGCAAGCAATCTAATCAAAACTGAATATTGAAGACAATTTATTTGCGACTAAATTCACTTTTAAATTAGCTCAATTCCTTAAACTACATATCCTCCAACTTCTAACACCAACTTTCAACATCTCAACGCTCAACTCCAAAATCTCAATTAGTTTATGAGGGTATTATTTATTCTATTTGCACAACATGAAAAAAGACGTACGTGCCAAGAAACATTTAGGACAACATTTTTTAACAGATGAGGTTATTGCCTTTAACATTGTAAAGGCGCTCACCGAAAAAAGCACCACACCTGCTGTGTTGGAAATTGGTCCGGGAATGGGTGTACTTACTAAGTTTTTACTTCAAAACAATGATTTTGTAACGCACGCAATTGATGTGGATTCGGAATCGATTGTATACTTAAAATCACATTTTCCGCAATTGGAACAAACGTTAATTGAGGGTGATTTTTTACGGTTAGATTTACACAAATTGTTTCCGCAAACGTTTTCGTTAATTGGTAATTTTCCTTACAATATTTCTTCTCAAATTGTATTCAAGCTACTAGAGAACAAAGATATTATTCCGTTAATGGTCGGAATGTTTCAAAAAGAGGTTGGGGAGCGTTTGGTATCAGGAACTCGCACAAAAGATTACGGTATATTAAGTGTATTAACCCAAGCTTATTATGACGTTGAATATTTGTTTACGGTTGATGAGCATGTATTTGATCCGCCCCCAAAAGTAAAGTCTGGAGTAGTTAGATTTACGCGTAAAGAAATACCACCTGATGTTGATGAAAAAGCCTTCTACCGGGTGGTAAAAATGGCATTCAATCAACGCAGAAAAAAATTGCGAAATGCCATACAACAATTTCATGTAAAAGATGAGATATTGCAGGCGAGTGGGTACATGGATAAACGTGCCGAAGAATTAACGTTTACCGATTTTATTGCCCTCACCAAACTTGTACAACAACATGGAGAAAATTTCAGTTGATATAGCATTGGTAAAACAGTTGCAGCAATTGCTCGAGCAAAACGATGATGAGCAATTACAGAGATTGTTAGATGAGATGTATCCGCAGGATATTGCTGAGATATTGGACAGGATGAAGGCTGACGAAGCGCGGCATATCATGCATTTGGTTGATAAGGAGAAGGCCATTAAAGTATTGGTGGAGATGGAGGAAAATGTGCGCGAGAATTTCTTGTCATCATACTCGGTGAAAGAAATTGCTGATGAGTTTATTCAAAACATGGACTCGGATGATGCTGCATACGTGCTCAATAATTTTTCGGTTAAAGATAAGGAAGATGTCATCTCTAACCTATCTGATATAGAGTTTGCCTCTAGTTTATTGTCACTCTTAAATTACGAAGAATACACTGCTGGAAGTTTAATGGCTGTAGAGCTGGTTAAAGCAAATATTAACTGGAGTGTATCACAGTGCATTGAGGAAATAAGACGACAAGCCGAAAATGTAGAAAATATTTATGTAGTGTATGTGGTTGATGATTTTGAACGTCTAACGGGTATCATTACCCTTAAAAATTTAATCTTATCAAACCCAACTGCACATATTTCTGATGTATACAACGATGAAGTAATTTCCGTTTCAACCTCAACCGATTCAGAGGAAATTGCTAACCTTTTTAAAAAATATGATTTGGTTGTATTGCCTGTTGTTAATGCACTAGGGCAATTGGTTGGAAGAATTACAGTTGATGATGTGGTTGAAGTAATTAAAGAAGAAGCTAACGAGGATTACCAGCTCATGTCGGGTATTACTGAGGATGTAGATTCTTCCGATAAAGTATGGGTGCTTTCGCGTGCTCGTTTGCCTTGGTTGCTTATCGGTTTAATGGGTGGTGTGGCATCTTCACGCTTCATTGAAATTTATGAAGAACAATTGCGCATCCATCCAGAGATGGCTTTTTTTATGCCGCTCATTGCCGCAATGGGTGGAAATGCCGGGGTTCAATCATCGGCAATTGTAGTGCAGGGATTGGCTAATAACACATTGGGTACTAAAAATATCTTACCCAAAATATGGAAGGAATTACGGGTTGGTTTGTTAAACGGTTTAATTTGTTCATTGCTACTATTGGGTTACAATATTGCATTTTCCAATTCAATGAATTTGAGCATGACAGTCAGCATTGCTTTAATTAGTGTAATTGTTTTTGCAACGGTGCTCGGAACTTTTATTCCGTTAGTACTAAACAAAATGAAAATTGATCCCGCAATAGCCACCGGACCATTTATAACCACTACAAATGATTTGTTAGGATTGGTTGTGTACTTTGCTCTAGGTCATCTTCTGTACAACGTTTTTTAATATTCGTGCAACCATATTATCATTTTTTAGTACTAAACTCGTACACAACAAAAATTACATAAAAGGTATTTCATGAGGGTTTTGATTATTGATGATGTGCACGAACGTTTAATAGAAGGGTTGAAAGAATTAGGATTAGCAGTAGATTATGTTCCTGATTTTTCTCCCAACCAAGTAATAGAGCATATTCACCAATATCAAGGGTTGGTGGTTCGCACTAAAATGGAAATCAATCAAAATGTTCTTTCTCAGGCAACATCATTAAAATTTATAGCCAGGGCAGGTGCAGGGTTAGATAATATTGATACAGACTACTGCGACTCACAAGGAATACTTTATTTTAACGCAGGAGAGGCAAATGCTGATGCCGTTGGTGAACAAACGATTGCCATGTTGCTCAGTTTAGCAACCCGATTACAAAAAGCCGACAAAGAAGTGAGAGCTTTTATTTGGGATAGGGAAGGAAACAGAGGATGGGAGCTAAAAGGAAAAACGGTTGGCATAATTGGCTTTGGAAATACCGGAAAATCGGTTGCTCAAAAATTATCAGGTTTTGGGGTGAAAGTTTTAGCGTACGACAAATATCTTGATGCATACGGTAATCAATATGCCGTGGAGTCGAGCATCATAGAAATTCAAGCCCAAGCAGATATTGTAACTTTCCATGTTCCGCTAACTTCCGAAACCAAACACATGGTTAACGATGATTGGATTAAACAATGCTCTAAAAATATTGTGTTGCTGAATTTGTCGAGGGGAAAAGTGGTTGATACGATGGCGGTGGTGAGGCAAATAAAAGAAGGGAAAATTAATGCAGCTGCGTTTGATGTGCTCGAAAATGAGAAGTTACACACATTAACTACAGCAGAAAAAGAAGTGTTTGACTATTTGGTAAAATCAGATAAAGTAGTGCTATCTCCGCATATTGGAGGCTGGACTTTAGAGTCCTACGAAAAAATATCCACGGTTTTACTCCAAAAAATCAAACAGTTAACATTGAGTTAAAACAGTAACAAAATTAAATATTGATAATATAAGGCTAATTAATTTAATTAGCCGATTCGTAGATTAGTCTTAGTAGTAACGTAAATTCACGGTTAATGAAAAAAATATACACCTTACTTTTTGCTCTCGTAGGCCTTTGCCTGGTAGCCAATGCTCAATCTCAAATGGGGGAGATTAGGGGTAAAGTTCTCGATTCCAAGACCAAAAAGCCCTTGGATTATGTGAGTGTTACCATTGAATTAAATGGTGTGGTAAAGGCACAAGTGCTAACAGATGATGATGGTAATTACATCGCCAAAACTTTGCAGCCGGGCTCTTACACCGTAAAAGCTACTAACTTGGGCTACCGCAATATTGTCATTACCGGTGTGAAAGTTACCAGTGACGCAATTGAGTTTGCTAACATTCCTATGGATGCCGATGACGGACAAAAATTACCTGATATTGTTATCAAATCTAAATCGCCACTTATCCGACCTGATGGAGCAAATGTAAAAACGTTAAATGCGGATGCTGTAATGTCATTAGGTACACGTAACGTAAACTCTATTGCCAACTTAACAGCCGGTGTTGATTCCCGTGCCGGTAATACCCCAACATTTAGAGGGTCGCGTGCAGATGGTACGGCTTATTATATTGATGGTGTGCGTATTCAGGGAGGTGCGAGTACAAACGTTCCGCAAAATGCTATCGATCAAATTCAGGTTATTACCGGTGGAACACCTGCTCAGTATGGTGACTTTATTGGAGGAGCTATTTCGATTACCACAAAATCACCAACTAAAAATTGGAACAGAAGTTTTGAATACACCACGTCTTCTCCTTTTACAGGATATTTAGATAATTCACAATACAACGAGTTACAAGTAGGTGTTTCGGGACCCATCAAAATTGAGAACAAAGGAAAAGAAGACAAGGAACGCGTTATTTTAGGCTTCTCGTTGTACGGTAGTGGTATTTATACATTGGATAGTCGTTTATCGGCAACCGATTTGTATAAAGTGAAAGATTCCAAGCTGAGAGAGATGGAGCAAAATCCATTGGTGCCTCAACAAGGGGGCGGGTTCATTCCTGCCGGGGAATACTTAACCAAATCTGATTTAGAAAAAGTTGATTACCGCCAAAATGCTTCAAGTTATCGCTTCAATATTCAAGGTAATTTCAACTACCAACCAACCAATAACGTAAACGTTAGATTGGGTTATCAAGCTGAATATAGTGATGGAAAACTATATAGTTACGCAACATCATTAACCAATTATGATAACAACCAAAACCAACGTAACTTCACAATTCGTCCTTACATCCAATTTACCCAAACATTTGGTAAAAAAGGAGAAGGTGCGGATGCCAAAAAATCAGTGATTTCGAATGCATTTTACACCGTAAGATTTTCCTACGAAAGAAGGTTCCGTGAAACATACAATCCTGAGCATCAAGATAACTTCTTCAACTATGGTTACGTTGGTAAATTTGACAGATACCAAAGAACCGCTTTTGAACGTGTAAATATTAGTTTCAGAGATTCAGCTGTTGTATACAAGCTTCAAGATGGGCGCGAATTGAGATTAAACGCTAACTTTTACAAAGAAACAGGAGTAATTGATACAGCCCTAGTTTATCAACAAGCCGATATAAACAGAATTAAAGGGAATTATACCCGCTCAATTTACGATTATTATAACCAAACAGGTGGTAGGGTTTCTAGCATCAGCCAACTTAGAGGTTTAGGTGGCATTGCCAACGGTGATGAACCGAATGGGATTTATTCTAACTTATGGGCTAGCCCAGGTGGAATACAAACAGGTGGTGTTGCCCAATACGAGAAATTAATGAATGAGGCATACACACTTTATGTAATGAGCGAAGCTAGTTTAGCACCAAGCAGAAACCCAAAATCAAAACACGATTTACAATTCGGATTTACTTACGAGCAACAGTTTAGAAGACAGTTTTCTATTATTTCAAGTTCAGGTGGATTGTGGGGTTTAATGAGACAGTTGGTAAATAACCAATTTGCGGGGTTCGATTCATCAACTGCAAGAGCAGATTTTGATGCTAATGGCGTTTTTCAAGATACTATTCGTTTTGACAGAAGAGTATTGGCTGAATCACAATCTAATTTCGACAGTAAGTTAAGAAACAAATTAATTGCTGCTGGAGCAACAGATGCTAATGGAAATAGAATTAATGGCCAATCATTAATTAATACAGATGCCTATGATCCGAGCATGTATTCATTGGATATGTTTACCGCCAAAGAATTGTTAAACGATGGAAATTCATATGTTTCATACTATGGCTATTCTCACACAGGTGAGCGTGTAGGTGGAAAACCAAGTATTGAGAAATTTATTAACGACCCTGCTAATCGTACTTTGGGCGCATACCAACCAGTATACATGGCGGCTTGGTTTCAAGATAAGTTTGTATTTAAAGATTTGATTGTACGCTTGGGTGTACGTATGGAACGTTTTGACGCAAATCAGCTGGTGTTAAAAGATCCATATTCATTAGCGCCAACCTACTCGGCAGGTGATGTGAGAAGAGGTGGTTTGAACTTAAATGCCGGTGATATTCCTTCAAGTATTGGTGACGATTACACTGTTTATGTTAACAATGAAGATCCAACAGTAAGTGGTTTAAAAGTTTCAGGTTTCCGTAAAGGAAATGATTGGTATGATAAAAATGGAAATCCTGTTTCTGACCCTACAGCGTTATACAAGCAATCAGCTTTAGAAGGTGCTCCAATCAATAGAAATACTCCATACTTAGTTAACAAAGAGCAAAAAGAGCCAACAGTGGCTTCATTTAAAGATTATGTTCCAGATTTGAAGTTCTTGCCTCGTATTTGGTTCTCATTTCCAATTTCAACTACATCACAGTTTTTTGGAACGTATGATGTACTCGCTCAACGCCCTACACAAGCAAACATCGCTCAGTTTGATGATTACTACTACCTGAGAAACAGATTGTCAAGTATCATTGCAAATCCTGATTTGAAAATGACTCAGGTAACTGATTACCAAATTGGTTTCCGTCAGCAAATTGGTCAAGATGCAAGTTTGGGTATCATCGCATCATATAGAGAGTATAGAAACCTCATTCAGCAATTCCGCTATGTACAAGCATGGCCTTATGATTACACCACTTATGGTAACCTCGATTTCTCAACTGTAAAATCAATTCAGTTGGAGTATGAGTTACGTGAATTGGGTAATATCAATATCTCTGCAAATTATATGCTACAGTTTGCTAATGGTACTGGGTCAAATGCTGATCAAACTGCTTCGTTAATTCAAGCAGGTACACCTAACCAACGGTCTATTTTTCCATTGGATTTTGACGTTCGCCATACCATTAAAGGAACATTTGATTTCCACTATAAAGATGGTAAGGAATATGATGGTCCTGTTGTTGCAGGTAAAAAGATATTTGCCAATGCTGGTTTCAACATCATCTTCAACCTATCATCAGGAAGACCTTACACGCAAACAACCAATGCAGTGCCAGAAGTGCAAGCAGGTGTTCAGGCTCGCGCTCAGGTTAAAGGAACAATTAATGGGGCCAACCTGCCTTCTCAATTTTATTCTGATTTAAATGTCGATAAAAACTTCTTTATCAGAAGCGAAAGTCTAACAGGTAAAGCAACAATGTATCGATTGAGATTATTCCTTCAAGTACAAAACTTATTCAATAATATCAACGTATTAAGTGTATTTAGGTACACAGGTTCTGCCTATGATGATGGATTTATTACATCAACTTTTGCTGAGTCGCAAATACGTTCTGCAACCAATGCACAATCGTTGGTTGACTTATACAATGTAAGGGTTGTTAATCCTGGAAACTTTGCGCTACCTCGGTTAACTAGATTGGGAGTAGCATTGTATTTCTAACAAATAATTTATTTAAACATGAAACGCACAAATACACAACGTTTTTTCAAATTATTAAGCCTATCGGGTTTGTTGTTTGTTGCAACGCAACCGTCCTTTGCTAAGGAAAACCTTGGTAAAGCACCAGTAGACCAAAGACCAAACAATTATGATTTAAGGCTAAAATCTGCGGGTTGTCAAGCAGCTACAGCCCAGCGCGATTTAGATGTAAATAATGTTCGTACTACCATATTAAATGGTGGCGATATGTGGTGGAATTTAAGTAACGCTCGTTATGAAGTACCTAAGGTTCAGCCTGGTCAGGTATCAAAGCATTCGTTGTTTTCTGGTGCTTTATGGATAGGCGGTGTAACCAATGGTAACCTAAGAATTGCGGCACAAACTTATCGCCAGAATGGAAACGATTTTTTCCCAGGAGCACTAACTATTGGTACAGCCTCAGTTTCAGAATCTCGTTGCAAAGCATTTGATAAAATTTGGAAGGTAACACTTACCGAAATTGATGCATTCAGGAAAAATCCTGGAAACTGGAGCAACCCTGCTGGAGATATTGCAACATGGCCTTGTATGGGAAATGTATCTGTTGGAGAAGCCAAATACTTAGCTCCGTTTGTAGATGTTAATGCAAACGGAGAGTATGAGCCTTACCTTGGAGATTATCCTTCGTTTGATCAAAATTCAGTTAAAAATATACCAGACATGATGTTATTTATCATTTCAAATGATAAAGGTAATATTCACTCCGAGACTCAAGGTTTGCCTATCGGGTTGGAATTGCAAACTCAGGCATTTGCCTACTCAACCAATGATGAAGTAAATAACATGACTTTCTACCGCACTACTATTTATAATAGAGGAAGTGAAACAATCGATAGTTGTGTATTTGGTCAGTGGGTTGACCCAGATTTAGGTAACTATAATGATGATTATGTTGAGTGTGATGTTAAACGTAATCTAGGTATTTGCTACAATGGCGATGATAATGATGAAGGTATTTTGGGCTATGGACTAAACCCTCCGAGTATTGGTGTTAATTTTTTCCAAGGCCCAAATCGTCCTGACGGTTCTGAAATAGGCTTAACTAAGTTTGTTTACTATGATAATAACTTTACTCCAACAGGAAACCCTCAGCGTCCTGAACATTATTGGGGATATTTAAATGGTAAATGGAAAGATGGTACAAACGTTACCTATGGTGGTACAGGTAAGGGAGGTGCAGATACGGCAAGTTTCATGTTCCCTGGAAATACAGATCCTGCAGGAAGAGCAGCATGGACAGAAAGAAGTTCTCAAAACCAACCTGGTGACAGACGGTTCTTACAAACCGCTGGATCGTTCAGTTTATTGCCAGGTGCCGTAAATAGGGTTACAATTGGAGTTGTTTGGGCTAAAGCATCGAATGGTGGAGCCACAGGATCATTCAACTTACTAAAAGAAGCAAGTGATAAGGCATTTGTTTTGTTTAAAAATAACTTTAACCTTATTACCGGTCCAGAGGCTCCTGTGTTAGCTATTACAGAGTTGAACAGAAATTTGGTTGTTACTTTAACCCAAACAGATTCAATCGAAAATTTTGTTGATTCATTTGCCGGACCTTGTAGTGAAAAAACACTCTATAAATTCCAAGGCTATCAAATATTTCAATTGAAAGTTGCCAGCGTTCCTAGTGATATTTACGATCAAGAACAAGCTAGATTGATTGCTCAGTTTGACGTGAAAGATGGAAATGCACGTTTGGTGAATTCCATTTTTAACCCTGAGTTGGAAGAGAATGTAAAGAAAATAATGGTAACGGGTGCTGATGAGGGAATTAAACACAGTTTCCAAATTACAAAAGATGCATTTGAAACAGGGTCGGATCAAACATTGGTTAACTATAAAAATTACCACTATGTTATCATTTCTTATGCATCAGCAGTAAATTGTGCCACCGAGCCAATTCAATACTTACCTGGTCGTAAAACGATTGGCAGAAATGAGTTAACTGTTTACACTGTAACACCTCATGATCCAAGTATGAGAAACAACGGAACTCAGTTAAACGCCAAATACGGAGATGGATTAGCCATCACACAAATTGAAGGTATTGGTAACGGAGGTAAAGCTGTTGAATTATCGGAATCAACGATTAAAGAAATTATTACCAATCCTAATTACTATGCTAAAAATAGAACTTACGTACCTGGATTTGGGCCTGTAAATGTAAAAGTAATTGATCCACTCAAATTACCTGATGGAGATTTTATACTCTACATGCGTGATACCGTTGTAAACTCTAAGAAAACTGATACACTTTCTGCCAAATCAACCTATTGGTATCTAAGTTATAATGGTCAAGTGAAAAGAGGAATCTCAACTATTACTAAACCATACGAGCAACTATTCCCAGAGTGGGGTATTTCAGTAGATATTACACAAACAATTTTACCAGGTAATGCAGCAGGGTTAGAGGATCAAAGTAATGGTTACATCACCTCATCGGTAACTTGGAGTAACGAAGCTCAGCGTTGGCTATCTAACATTGTGGATGAAGATCCGATTTATTCCAATAACAATTATGCGTTAGGCTTAACATTGGCTCCTCAATTCAACTGGATTCGTTCGGGTAATTCTGGTACTCCTGATTTTATAAATCCAGAAATTAATGATTTTGCCATAGGAAAGGTTGCATTGGATCCAAGAAAAGCATATTCCAAAATTATTGGTGGTACTTGGTCTCCGTATGCTTTAGCTTCCCGTTGGAGAACACAACTCACTATTAAAATGCCAACATTTGGCCCAGCATGGGATAGAGGAACTTATGCATCTATTGGTCCTGGAGGTGCAGATTTAGATAACTCAATGTCTGATTTGTTTAGTGTTAAAGTTGTTTTAACTCAGGATAAATCTCTTTGGACAAGGTGCGTTGTGCTTGAAGCTGGTGAAAATCCTGCATTTAACTCTGGCGGAGCAGATAAGATGGACTGCAGAAGATCTCCATCAGTTGACAAAAACGGAAAGCCTGGAGATGGAATCGTTTCAGGTGATCCTAATGATGCTGATTACATTTCGGCAACAGGTATGGGCTGGTTTCCAGGTTATGCCATTAACCAAGAAACAGGAGAGCGTTTGAATATTATGTTTGCAGAAGATTCTTCATTGCCAGGTGAAAATGGTGGTGATATGATTTGGAATCCAACAAGCACAATCATCAACAATACAAGTCGTCCATTGTTTGGAGGAAAACATTACATCTATATAATGGGTACAAAAAATCTAACTTTTGGAAGTGGAGCGTCAGCCATAAAATACAAAGGTCCAAGATATGATGGTGGTGCCAGTTATCGTGAAAAGTTAGATCCTAATGGTCCAAGCAGTCCTGCATTTTCAACTAGAAAGCGTCAAGTTTTTGCTCAAGCCTTGTGGGTTACAATGCCTGTTTTAGGAACCGGATTTAAATTAAGAACACCGGAAGAAGGTTTAGTTCCTAGTAAAGTTACATATAACATAAAGGTTAAACGTCCTTACGCTAGTTATTCAATCGATGGCGCAACTGTAAATGATAGTATGCCATATTTCACATTCTCTACAAAAGGTTTTGCTCCTACCATATCAAAAGAATTTGGAAAGAAAGTACTGGACAGGGTTAACATTGTTCCGAATCCTTATTATGCTTACTCGCAATACGAGGATCCAGGTAACCAGTTAGAAAATAGAGTACGTATGGTTAACTTACCTGCTCGTTGTGAAATTAGAATCTTTACCATGGATGGTGTATTGGTTAGAACCATCAAAAAAGACGATGAAAACTCGCCTTACACTGAGTGGGATCTTAAAAACAACGCAAAAGTTCCAATTTCAAGTGGTGTATATTTGATCCATGTAAAAGCTACTGATTTTGGTGAAGAGCGTATCATAAAGTGGTTTGGAGTTATGCGTCCGGTCGATTTTGATACATTCTAAAATAAAATATTGGGGTGCGTGTAAAAATGCACCCCTATCTAAACAACGAGTAGAAAAAATAAGTATATGAAAAAATATTTTTTACCAATAGTATTATCGCTAGCATGCTTTGCGGCATTAGCAGGGAACCCTGATCGTGCCGGTGGAGCGGGAGGAACACAATTACTCATTAATCCTTATGGTCGCTCGGGTGGATTGATGGCTGCTAATACTGCCTCTTTAAGGGGTGGTGAAGCCATGCTGTTTAATGTTGGAGGACTTGCCTACACCGAAAAAACAGAGGTTGTCCTATCACAAATGGTATACTTGCAAGGTACAGGTGTTTTCGTTAACAACTTAAGTATTGCTCAATCATTAGGTGGTGGCAATGTTTTTGGACTTACAGCTACCCAAATGGATTTTGGCAATATTCCTGTTACAACCGAAACACAGCCAGATGCAACTTTAGGAACATTCACTCCTCAAATCATGAATTTTGGGTTTGCCTATTCAAAAAAATTCTCTAACAGTATTACAGGAGGATTGTTAATTAGATATTTAACTGAAGGTGTAGCAAACGTTAGCGCTTCTGGTTTGGCATTGGATGCTGGAGTTCAATACCAAACAGCATTGAATCCTAAAGATAAAATTAAGAAAGAAGATTTTCGTTTTGGTATTTCTGTGAGGAATATTGGAGCAGATGCATCGTATGCAGGTTCCGGATTATCTTTTCGTTCCATCAACCCTGCTACAGGTGCAGATAGAAGAGCGATGATTGGATCTCAATCATTCAACCTTCCCGCTTTGGTGCATATCGGAGCTTCCTATGATATTCGCTTGGATAAAAATCCAGATACTTATTACCATCGTTTAACACCTTCTGGAAACTTTAATTACAATGCATTTTCAAACAATGTGACTTCACTAGGAGTTGAATATGCCTACCGCGAATCTTTTATGGTAAGAGGTGGATATGGTATTCAATCAAACAACACTGGTACTGATTATCAATCTCAATACTACGGTTATGCTGGTGGTATGACCATTCAGATGCCCATAACCAAAACTGGCACAATGTTAGGTTTGGATTATGCCTATGCGCCAACCCGTGTGTTTAATGGTAATCACAATATTACTTTGCGCTTAACACTGGGAAACAAGAAAAGTTAATATATATTTGTAAGACATTACTAAAAGAAAACGTTCTGCCATAAGCGGAACGTTTTCTTTTATTTTAGTACGATGATAAAGCAGAAAGTTAAGAGTATGGCAGAGATTAATTATGTATCGAAAGAAGGCTTGGAAAACATGCAAAAAGAGTTGTATGAGTTAAAGTACGTTCAACGTCCTTTTATATCAAAACAAATTGCTGATGCGCGTGATAAGGGGGATTTGAGTGAAAATGCAGAATACCATGCAGCAAAAGAAGACCAAGGTTTATTGGAAACACGCATTGCTAAATTGGAAGACTTAATTACCAAAACAAGGGTAATTGATGAAACTAAATTAGATACCAGTAAGGTAATGATGTTGAGCAAAGTGAAGGTTCGTAACCTCAAATCGAAAACAGAAATGGTATATATTATGGTTTCTGAAAACGAGGCCGATTTCAAAATTGGGAAAATATCTTTCAAATCACCAATTGGTGCAGGATTAATGGGTAAAAAACTAGGTGATATTGTAGATATTCAGGCGCCTGCTGGAGCCATTCAACTCGAAATTTTGGATATTAGTTTATAAATTATGCCAACTATATTTTCAAAGATTATTGCAGGTGAAATTCCTTGTTACAAAGTTGCCGAAACCAATGATTTCATGGCTTTCTTGGATGTTCGTCCGCTAACTGCTGGACATACGTTAATTATTCCTAAGACTGAAACCGATTATATTTTTGATATAGATGACGAGCATTATGCTGGTTTGTTTTTGTTTGCTAAAATTGTTGCAGCAGCTGTAAAAAAGGCAATACCTTGTACAAAAGTTGGTATGGCAGTAATTGGTTTAGAAGTGCCTCATGCGCATATTCATCTTGTTCCTATGAACAATATTGGTGATTTGAATTTTGAGAAGGAGAGGGCTGTGTTTACACCCGAAGAGTATAAAGAGATAGCCGATAAGATAGCAACCGCTTTATAGGTTCTAAAATATACGTTTAATGAAACAGGCGTGATGGTTTAACTGTCGCGCCTGTTTTATGTATGTGAGAGCGTTAAATGTCTTTGAGCTTCAGAAGAAACTCTTCCAACGTATGTGTACCTGCTTCTGTTCGTTTTTCGTACACTAGGAAGTATCTGAAATTATTTCCGGCTTTTTGTGCCCACAACGATCCTAATTGTATCTTGGATGCAGCTTCAAGATGATCGCCTTTTGTCTCTACCAGAATCGTTTTACCACTTTTCGTTTGGACAATGAAATCAGGATAATGATTAATAAAACCGTTTATGCGGAATCCTCTTTTATCGGAGTTACGTGTCCAAAACAGAATATTTTCCATATTCCCAATTTCATTAATCACATGCTCTTCAAAGCCATTCATTTTTCCTTCTTTCTCGTAAAGCGATTTGGCAATATCCTTTGCCGTGTCTCCGGGGGTGATATGTGTTGCCAACGAATAGGAAGGTTTCATGAACACCGCATCTGTATCCAATAAATCTCTGAAACGTTTTTCGGCATGTTGTTCCGATAGTGAACGTATCTTTTGTTTAATCTTATCGGTATAGGTGTATTCGTTGTTCGCAAAGTCGAGGTAATGTTCATCCGTAAAATCTTCCAAAATACGTGTTAACCTGAGTTCGGGATAAGAAAGTGTTGATTATTTTGTTTATAATTATTTGGTAATCAAATAATTAGTAGCATTGGAAGTGTTAATTTTGTAGTGCAAAAAAACATAAAAAACACACCAATGCTACGAGATAAAATTACAGAAACTTTTGTAAAAGTTGATGATTTCTGCAATGAATTTGAAATTTTGTATTCAAAACACCAATTACCCGCACCATCAAACGTTAAAACAAGAAATAGAAAAGCCGGAATGTGTGACTCTGAAATTATCACACTCCTGATTGCGTTTCATGGTGGTCAATTCAGGAATTTCAAGCATTTTTATGTGGACTATGTGTCTGTTCATTTAAGAGAAGATTTTCCCGGATTGGTTTCCTATAACAGGTTTATTGAATTGAGTCATCGTTGTGCTATTGCATTCATGTTGTTTCTCCATCATTGTTGCAAAGGCGAGTGCACTGGCATTAGCTTTATTGATTCTACTGTACTGCGTGTTTGTCACAACAAAAGGATAAAGCGTAATAAAACATTTAAAGGCTTCGCAGAGGTTGGTAAATCATCAATGGGATGGTTCTTTGGCTTTAAACTTCACCTGATTATAAACGACAAAGGTGAGATATTATCTTTCTTTCTAACCAAAGGAAATGTGGATGATAGAGATGCTAAAACAATTACCAATATGACTAAAGACCTTTTCGGAAAACTATTTGGAGATAAGGGATATATCTCAAAAGCATTGAGTGATCTGCTTTTTGGCAACGGTATACAACTCATTACAGCTGTGAGAAGAAACATGAAATCTAAAGCATTGAGCAATGAAGAGAAACTTCTTTTAAGGAAACGGTCCGTGATTGAAACCGTAAATGATGAGTTAAAAAACATTTGTCAAGTTGAACATACAAGACATCGCTCTATCAGCGGTTTTCTTCTTAATATTATGAGTGCAATTGCTGCGTATTCTTTCTTTCCTAAAAAACCTTCCATCAAAAAAGATATTGAGGAAACAAACCCTCAGCTTATCAAGCAACTTGAACAACAATTGACATTGGCGGCTTAAACCGAACTCAGGTTGAATACGTTCCTCCAGTAACTCTTGTTTGCGGGTACTGATGGCAAAATAACTTTGGGCAAAAGCAACTTGCTCTTTTTTAGGATCTCCGTTTTGTGCAATGATGTAACAGGCATAACGGGTAAGCATAATGTCCTCTTGTTTGCGTTCGGCACCCGAACCGATTTTGACCATTTTGTTGACGTCAACAAAATGGTCGGAAACCTCTTCGCCAATGGAGATGAAGCTGTCTTTCGCCTTGGCTATGATGTTCAAAAAATTTCGCCATTCAGAGTATCCTAAAAGTTCCTGCAGTTCGCGGGCAAACCAAAATTCGATACCGTTTTGTTGGTGGGCACATTCTTCGAAGGTGCGATTAAGCTGCATAATAAGTTCTTTGTCCATGGGGTTTAGTTTTATAAGTGATTAATTGAATAGAGTAACACTAAACTAGCATAAATAATGCATATCTACAAAAAAAACGCAGCCCAACGATGTTGAACTGCGTTTATAAATGTTGTTAAGTGAACTCTTAACCTTGACTCAAAGCTGCGGCACCACCTACAATCTCGGAGATTTCGGTTGTGATAGCTGCTTGACGAACACGGTTGTATTCTACTTTAAGTGCTTTTAATAATTCACCGGCATTATCGGTTGCTTTATCCATTGCCACCATACGAGCTCCGTGCTCTGATGCCAACGAATCCAACATGGAACGATATACCTGTGTTTTTAGGATGCGAGGAATTAATTCTTCTAATATTTCAACTTTAGAAGGCTCAAACAAATAATCATTTTTCTTACCAGTAGTAGCTGTCATCGAAGCAGCATCAATTGGTAAAAACTGATCGTTGGTTAAAATTTGAGTAGCAGCATTTTTAAACTGATTGTATACAATCTCTACTACATCGTATTTTCCGTTGCGGTAAGCATCTAAAATATATTGACCAATGGTGAAAGCTTTATCGCTGTTCAATCCTTGTAAAGATTCTTTAAATTGGGTATTTAAAGTTACGGGTTGTTTTGCAAAAAAGTCGGAACCTTTTTTACCAATAGGTAAAACGGTTACGTTGTTGTTTGCATACTTTTCTTTTACCAACGTATTGGCACGTTTCACCACGTTGGCATTAAACGAACCGCATAATCCTCTATCAGAAGTAATAACTACCAATAAAACATTCGATACTTTACGTTGGTCAAAATACACTTTCAACGAATCTACATCAATTGAGTCGGCAAGGTTTGCAAGGATACCGTTTAGCTTTTGGGCATAAGGTCTCATCTGGATAATTCCATTTTGAGCTCTGCGCAATTTAGTGGCCGATACCAGCTTCATCGCTTTGGTGATCTGCTGCGTTGAGCCTACCGAGGTGATGCGTATACGTACTTCTTTTAAGTTTGCCATGTTTTAGTTGATTGGTTGATTGGGTAACTGGTTGATTAAGTATCAAAACCTAATCAACCAATTACTTTATCAACTATTTACTATGCGCTTAAGCGCTATATTTTGCTGATAATTCTTTAGCTACGTTTTCCAATACGTTTGTTTGCTCATCGCCAAATGTACCTTTTTTCAAAGCAGCCAATACATCTGCATGTTTGCTTTCAAGGTAACGTAAGTATTCGGCTTCGAACTCACGAACTTTATTTACCGGAACTTTGTTCATCAACCCTTTTGTTCCAAGGTAAATGATTGCAACTTGTTTTTCAACCGAAACAGGAGAGAACTGACCTTGTTTCAAGATTTCTACGTTACGAGCTCCTTTGTCCAATACTGATTTTGTAGCAGCATCCAAATCCGAACCGAATTTAGAGAACGCTTCCAACTCGCGGTATTGAGCTTGGTCTAATTTTAACGTACCGGCAACTTTCTTCATCGACTTAATTTGAGCGTTACCACCCACACGTGATACCGAGATACCTACGTTAATAGCAGGACGAACACCTGAGTTAAACAAGTTTGATTCCAAGAAAATCTGACCGTCTGTAATCGAAATTACGTTGGTTGGAATATACGCTGAAACGTCACCCGCTTGTGTTTCTATAATTGGAAGAGCTGTTAACGATCCACCACCTTTTACCAAATGTTTAATGGAAGGAGGAATATCGTTCATTGCTTGCGCGATGGAATCAGTAGCATTGATTTTTGCAGCTCTTTCCAGCAAGCGACTGTGAAGGTAAAACACGTCACCAGGGTATGCCTCACGTCCCGGAGGTCTGCGCAACAACAATGAAACCTCGCGGTAAGCCACAGCTTGTTTTGATAAATCATCATAGATAATTAAAGCTGGACGTCCTGTATCACGGAAAAACTCTCCGATTGCAGCACCACCCATTGGTGCAAAAAATTGCATTGGAGCAGGATCTGATGAAGTAGCCGATACTACAGTAGTGTAAGCTAATGCACCATTTTCTTCCAATGTTTTAACTACCTGAGCAACTGTTGACGCTTTTTGTCCGATAGCTACATAAATACAATATACAGGCTTTCCTGCATCGTAAAATTCTTTTTGATTCAAAATGGTATCGATACATACCGCAGTTTTACCTGTTTGACGGTCACCGATAACCAACTCACGCTGACCACGACCGATAGGAATCATTGCATCAATCGCTTTAATACCTGTTTGAAGAGGTTCTTTAACCGGTTCGCGGTAAATTACACCTGGAGCTTTGCGCTCCAAAGGCATGTCGTAAGTTTCACCTGCAATCGGACCTTTGCCATCAATCGGGTTCCCAAGGGTGTTTACTACACGACCAACCATTCCTTCACCTACTTTGATAGAGGCAATACGACCGGTACGTTTAACAGTTGCACCTTCTTCTACCGAAGTTGCATCTCCCAACATTACCGCACCAACATTATCTTCTTCAAGATTCAATACAATGGCTTGTGTGCCGTTAGCAAATTCAATCAGCTCTCCTGATTGTACTTTTGAAAGACCGTAAATACGGGCAATACCGTCACCCACTTGGAGTACGGTACCTACTTCTTCAAGCTCAACATCAGATTTGAAATTGCTGAGTTGCTCTCTTATGATTGCTGATACTTCATCAGGTCTGATCTCTACCATAATTCAATTATTTTGAAATGTAAGTGTTTAATAAATTTTGTTTTACTTTATTGATTTTGCCCGAGATACTGGCATCATACAAATTGTCGCCAATCTGAATTACCAATCCGCCAATCAATGAAGGATCGATAACGGTAGTCAAGGAAACCTTTTTACCACTTTGTTTTTCGATGAACTGTGTAACTTCTGCAGTTACCTCAGCATCAATAGCTTGAGCAGTTTTTACCGTTGCCGAAATAATATTGTTAAAGTCGTTATACTGTTGTAAAAAGGCCTCACCAATGCTTTCCAATACGGCAGAACGATTTTTGCGAACCACTATAGCAAAGAAAGAAAGTGTCATTGGATTAAATCCAGTATGAAATACTTTTTTCAACACGGCTATTTTATCACCGTTGTTTACCACTGGACTTTTTAGCATTGTTTGCAACGAAACATTTTGTTTTGTGATTCGCTGAAACTGGATGATATCTGTTTTTACTGCTTCCAAAACGTTTTGTTCTTTGGCAAGGTCAATCAGTGCTTTTGCATATCTGCTGGCTACTCTTTGTTCCGACATATTAGTTTAAGCTAATAGATTTTAAATTCTCATTAACAAAAGCTTCTTGCTGCGTGCGATCTTCCATTTTCTTACGAAGAATTTTCTCAGCCATATCAACTGAAATCAAGGCAACCTGCGTTTTTAATTCATTCATGGCAGCTACTTTCTCTTGTTCGATGCTTGCTTTAGCGTTAGCAATCATTTTGTTACCTTCCTCTGCTGCTGATTTTTTGGCTTGTGCAATGATACTTTCTTTCATATCGTTTGCATCTTTCAACATTGCATCTCTTTCTGCGCGAGCTTGGTTTAACAATTTCTCGTTATCGGCAGTTAGCTTTTCCATTTGTTTACGAGCATTTTCGGCAGCTTTCAAAGCCTCGTCAATCGAGTCTTCTCTTTCTTGCAACGCAGCTGTAATCGGTTTCCATGCAAATTTTGTAAGCAAGAAAAACAATACCAAAAACGAAATGGTAGACCAAAATACCAATCCTATACTGGGTGTAACTAAATCCATAGTAAGTTTCTTTTTTCTGTTTTAATAAATGAAAAATTGAAAGAATCCGACCGTATTGCAGGTCGGATTTATTTCAATAGTTTTAATTCTTAGCCGTTACCTAACAAAGCAACTACAACCGCGAAAAGCGATACAGCCTCAACGAAGGCAGCAGCGATTAGCATAGCAGTTTGAATTTTGTTAGCAGCCTCAGGTTGGCGAGCCATACCCTCCATAGCGGATCCACCGATACGTCCGATACCTAAACCTGCTCCGATAGCAGCTAATCCGGCTCCAATTGCAGCAATACTTCCTGTCATGTGTGATTTATATTATTTGGTTAAACAAAAAAAAGTTTCAAAATTAATGATGTGCATCTTCACTTGGTTTTTCCAGCGCCATACCAATGTACAAGGCCGAAAGAATGGTAAAGATGAACGCTTGAATAAACGCTACCAACATTTCAATTACGCTGATGAAAACAACAAACGGAACAGAAACAGTGGCTACTGCCATTGACTTAAATATGAAAATTAAACATACTAAGCTCAATACAAGGATGTGACCGGCTGTGATGTTTGCAAACAAACGAATCATCAAAGCAAATGGTTTGGTGAACAACCCGATGATTTCTACTGGAATCATCAATGGGTACAACCAAAGTGGCACATGCGGAGTAAATACGTGACTCCAATAAGTTTTGGTACCGTTTAAGATGGTAATAATAAAAGTAGCTAATGCCAACACTAAAGTAACGGCAATATTACCAGTTACGTTGGCTCCTCCTGGGAAAAAAGGAACAAGTCCTAAAACGTTGTTCATCCAAATGAAGAAGAACACGGTAAGTAAATAGGGCATAAACTTCGCATATTTTTCACCCAAATTCGGGCGTGCAATTTCATCACGAACAAAAATGATGATGGGCTCTAACCAAGATTGCAATCCTTTTGGAGCGCCAATACCACGTTTTTTGTAGGATGAAGCAACGCTGAAGAATATCAAACACAAGAACACCATCGATACCATCATCGAGGCTACGTTTTTGGTGATAGAAAAATCCAATACGCTTGCACTTGCTGCTTCATCAATCTGACCGTCAGCTATAAGTACTTTTACTTTGTCATGCTCTAATTTGTAGGTGTGGTGAGTGCCGATGTAAGCATCATGTCCGTGATTGAACTTTCCGCTTGAAAACATCTCGATACCTTTATCTGTGTAAAGAATAACCGGTAAGTGGATTGAGGTGTGACCCCATAAGTGCCAATCGTGTCCATCGGCAATATGTTCCATAATCACTTCACTAGTATTGAATTTTTCCTCTTTTGTTTCGTGATGACCAATTGCGGCTTCGCCAATGTGTTCTGCTTCTTCAACTATGGTAGAATCTAAATGTTCTACTTCTGCTTTTATGTGTTCTGCACCGGTCGAATGTTCGTGTTTTGTTTCATGTTGGGCTATTGCACGTGTATTTACCACTAAAAAAGCGAGTGCAAAAAGGCTTGAAAGTAGGACGTTTCTCGTTGAAAATCTAGTTGTTATTCGACTCATTGGTGCTCGTTTTTTCCTTTAAAATGGGTCGCAATTTAGCAGTTAACCAGTAAATTTCAAATATTGTGTATAAAATATAACTGCCGAAAAAGGCAAAGATGAAACTGAGTTCGTAATGGGATCTAGTCAGTTTGTAATAAATGATAAAGCACAAACAGAGTATAAACCTAAGACCTATACTGATATAGGCCGAAATAATGAACGTATAACCATCATCACTTTTGCGTCCAATAACAGCAATTGGGTAAATTGCTGCAGTTAAAATGGCCATAAACATGATACTTATCACTGTATCCTTAACCGCAAATGCAACAGGGAATAGCATTACAATACCAACTTGTAACAATGTTAAACCAATAAGAAAGGCATAAAAACGAATAAGCATCAGTCGGAGTCGGGATTGGTTACAAGTTTATAGAGCGAATAAAAAATGATAAATAGTGCGAGAAATACGCCAATAAGGGTAAATAAAGGAAAATGGGTTGTTAAGTATTTATCAATCCAATTTCCTCCAAGAGATAATCCTACAAAAAGAATAATCCATTGAAAAGCTAATGCGCTAAATTTAGCGTACTTATTATACGATGGCTTGTTTGGCTGTGGTGTCAAAACTTTTAGCGGTTGGTATTTCTTCGTTAACCACTTTTTTAAGTGTGTTTTTGTTATCTTTCATTGAACAACTGCCATTAAATTCAGCTCCGGCTTCAATAATCAATTTATTCGATACAATATCACCGGTAATTTTAGCCGATGCCTTGATGGTTAAAAGTTCTGTAACAAAAATATTTCCATTTACTTCACCTGATAATTCGAGGTTAGCAGCTTTGATATCACCATCAATTTTACAGGTTGCTCCCAAAACTAAACGTGCTTTCGAAGAAATATAACCTTTAACGGTTCCATCAATACGCATATCGCCTTCGGATGTTAAATCACCCAAAATAGTTGTTCCTATATTGATGATATTGAGGTTATTAGGGTTGAAAGGGGCGGCCGTTTTAGAGGAATTAAATATTGCCATATGTAATAAATGGTTTTATTGGTATTGAAAAGCAGAACCCATTTCATTGGGTCCCAAAAATAATTGCATACGCTTGATAGGCAATGCATGTAGTACAAAAGTATTCGTTTTTTGATAAAAATTGCAATTTGGGCTATTTCTTGCCTGCGCTAACCTCCAAAATAACAGTATCTCTATTATCCGTTCTATCTGTGAGTAAATTCAAAATGTTTCGGTAATAGGCATCTTTTTCGTAAAGTGCTTTTTCAAGTGAATCGGTTTGAAAAACGAGTTTAGAAACATCGCGCTTAACACTCGAATCAGTATATCCGGGGATAAACTCGCGCACAGGAGTAAAAACTATGAGCATAATAATAATGGCCGCAAAAAATACCAAAAAGGAACTGAAACCAATAAAAACATTCATGGGGGAGAGGCTATAAGAAAATTTCTCTTCAAATGTTTCATCGTTTATGATCACAAGTCGGAATTTGTTTTTGAGTTTATGAATCAGTTTTTTCTTCAGTTCAGTCATTGTAGCCTATAAATTATTGTCCAATATTTGTGAATAAAATTGGGTGTACAAAAGTGTTTTTTATTTCCCGTACTTGCGCTTTGAAGTTTAAGGTAATAAAATATTTTTGCGTTTCCAAAGTTATAGTATTCAATCATCATTCAAATCCGTTGCGGCATTTTAAATTATTTATCAGTTTTGTAAGCATTCTTAGCATGTTATTGCTAGCTTGTAACCCCACAAAAGACAGGTGGATAAACCGCAATTGGCACACCATGACAGGTAAGTTTAACGTTTACTTTAATGGGCAACTAAAATATGATGAGGTAATTGAGTCGTTGGAAAAAGGTCACACAAACGATTTTACCCGAATTTTGGATGTTTTCCCTTATGGGGATGAGGCAGCATCTAAAGGTGTAGCTGGGCAGTTGGATATTGTGCTCAAAAAAGCATCACTCTCTGTTCAAAATCATTATATAGGTAGGTATACCGATAATAGTTATTTTTTAATGGGCAAATCGCATTTTCTTAAGCGTGATTATTATGCTGCCATGGAGGCATTTCAATACATCAATGCAAAGTATAAAGATGAGGGACTTCGTCCAATTTCTACCGCATGGATAGCCAAATGTTACACAGGTTTAAACAAGGTTGAAGAGGCAGAGGCTGTTATGGGTTTATTGCTGAGCGAAGAAAACACTAAGCTTAAAAAACGAAGTTTATACCGCAAGATATTCCATGAAACGCCCAAAGAATATACTCGCGAAATCTATGCTACCGCAGCTGATATTGCCATTAAGCAAGAAAAATATAGCACTGCAGCCGAGAAGTTAAAAATAGCACTCGAGTATACGTCTGCCAAAAAAGATAAAATTAGATATACTTATATACTAGGTCAGTTATATGCGCAAATGGACAGCATTAAGCCCGCCAATTATTATTTTAGTAAGGTATTGAAAATGCTTGCTCCATATGATTTTGAGTTTAACGCAAGTATCAATTTAGCTCGCAGTTACGACCCAAGTGATCAATCAGCGGTAAAAAGTGTAAGGAGATCACTTAAGCGAATGTTGCGGGATGATAAAAATGATGGCTTTTACAATCAAATCTGGTACGAGTTAGGTTTGTTGGAATACAAAGAAAAAAACCTTTCTGCCGCCATTAATGCCTTTAAAATGGCCGCTAATGTGCCGGGTAAAAATACCAATCAAAAAGCATTGGCCTATTTAGCCCTTGGCAATATTTACCTTGATATTCCAGAATACAAGTTGGCTCAAGCATATTATGATAGCACCGCTACGAGCATAAGTCCTTCTTACAAAGATTATAAGAAAATTATTGATAAGAAAACAGTTCTTTCTGATTTGATAAGCAATTTAGTTGTTATTGAAACGGAAGACAGTTTGCAAGGAATAGCCAAACTTTCACAAGCAGATATCGAGAAGAAAATTGACCAATGGATTGCTGCTGCCAAATTAGATTCAGTGAACGCTAGTAAAAGAGCAAAGGATAAAAAGGAAGCTGAACGTATGGCTCAATCAAATCCTCAAATAAACGTTGCTAATTCTAGTACACAAGGTTTTGGAGAGCAAGGGCAATGGTATTTTTACAACCCTACCATGATGATTGCTGGTGCTGCGGAGTTTTTTAGTGCTAAAAAATGGGGACAACGAACCAATGAAGATTATTGGCGAATTGCTGCAAAAGAAAAGGAAAAGCAAGACGATGTTGCAACAGATGAAAAAGCAGCAACCGATTCAGCAAAAAGTGAGAAACCTTCTAGTGACGAGCTAGTGGAGGGCGATTCAAAAGATGAGAAAGCTAAAACGAGTATGCCAGCAATTTCAGGCAACAGACTAGCATGGATTTCAAATGTTCCTTTTTCGAGAGCGGATATAGACAAGTCGAACAATAAAATAACAATGGCCTACTTCAATATTGGGGTTATTTATGATGAACGACTTTCGGATTCAAAAGAAGCTATCAAAGATTTTGAGTTATTGATAAAACGATTCCCAAAGAGTGAATTCGAGCCTGAGGTACTTTACAAATTATTCAAATTATACACTAAACTAAATCAAATAGATAAGGCAGATTTAGCTAAGAACAAGTTGATTAAAGAGTATCCTGAAAGTCCTTATGCACTCATTTTACAAAACAAAAGCGTGAATTCTGCTGAGGTAGATGCCAACAAAGAAGTCGTGTTGTTTTATGAGCAATTGTATCAACAATTTGTGGACGGGAAATATGAAGAGGTTAAACAGCAAAAGAAAGTTGCAGATAGAAAGTACACAGGAAGTGCATTACAGCCAAAATTTGATTTGTTGTATGCAATGGCTGTAGGTAAATCGCAATCGGTTGCAGAGTTCAAAACAGAACTTACCGAAGTTGTAGCCCGTTACCCTAAAACGGATGTGGGCGATAGAGCAGTAGCTATATTAAAAGCGATAAAAAAACAAGGCGAAGTACAATTGCCAGACTCACTAAAACCAGTTGAAGCGGAATTTAAAATTGATGACGAAGGCCCTTATTATTTTGTAATTGCCATCAGAGACGATAAACTCGACATGAACGAATTAATTGGTCGCATAATGAGTTACAACGAAGAGTATAATGAGTTTGATAAACTACGCGCTAATCCAATGTTGTCAAACGAAGGTTACCAGTTATTGTTGGTGCGCGAGTTTAAGGAGTTCTCCAAAGCAATGTCTTATCATGCCGATTTTAAATTTCGTGATGCAGTAAAAAAACGACTTCAATATCAAGGTGCACATATTGCATTTGTAATTTCTGTTACTAATTTTAAAAAAGTATTGAAGGAGAAAAAGGTTGATACATACAACTCTATTTTTGAGCAATACGAAAAATCAAAACCTGTAAAACCGTGAACTGGAAAGAACTTTTTTTTAATAATCCTTACACCAAATGGATGAAGTGGCTTTGGATAAGCGTATTCTCTGGTATCTTGTTATTATCATTACTGATACTCTCCATAACCTTGGGCTGGTTTGGTGAATTGCCACCACTTGAAGAACTTGAAAATCCCAAAACATATTTGGCCTCAGAAATATACAGCGAAGATGGTGTAGTAATAGGTAAATACTATCTGCAAAATAGGAGTAACTCAAATTATGCAGACATTAGTCCAAACCTAATTAATGCACTAATATCTACCGAAGATATTCGCTTTCACGAGCATTCGGGAATTGATTTTAGGGGTGCCGCAAGTATTGTTGCCTATTCATTAATTGGAAAAAAACTTAGAGGGGCTTCAACCATCACTCAACAACTAGCAAAAAATTTATTTCCACGCAAAAAGTTTGATAACGTATTTAATAAAGCTACTACCAAATTAAAAGAATGGATTACAGCTGTTCGCATTGAAGAACGTTATACCAAAGAAGAGATTATTACCATGTATTTTAACACGGTAGAGTTTGGAGGAAATTCGTTTGGTATAAGCTCTGCTTCCAAAACATTTTTTGGTAAAAAGCCAATTGATCTAACAGAGGTTGAAGCTGCCATGCTTGTTGGAATGCTTAAGGCGCCTACTCGCTATAGTCCTGTGAGCAATCCTGAAAATGCAATGAGGAGACGAAACACTGTGTTAAACCAAATGCGTAAAAATGATTTTTTATCTGACGATGCTTTTGATTCATTAAAAATAAAACCCATAGAACTAAACTACCAGGAGGATGATCATAATGATGGGTTAGCACCATATTTTAGAGAGCATTTACGTCTAGAGTTATTGGAATGGTGCGAAGAAAACGGATTTAACTTATACAAGGATGGGCTTAAGATTTATACAACGATTAACAGCAAAATGCAGGCAATGGCTGAAGAGGCGGTATACAATCATGCTAAAGACCATCAACGAAAATTCTACAACCACTGGAAAGGACGAGAACCTTGGGGAACCTATACCGAATTGATTGATGCAGGAATGAAACGTAGCGATCGTTACCGCATGATGAAAGCTGCAGGTGCAAGTGATGAGGAAATCAAAACTGCTTTCAATACCAAAGTAAAAATGAAGGTATTTTCATACAACGGAGATATTGATACGGTAATGACTCCTTTAGACTCAATAAAATATTACAAGTATTTTATGCAGTGTGGTTTGATGAGTATGGATCCTCGAACAGGTTATGTGAAAGCTTGGGTGGGTGGAATAAACCATAAGTATTTTAAATATGATCATGTGAATATTCACTCCAAACGCCAAGTAGGTTCTACGTTTAAGCCATTAGTTTACACAATGGCAATAGATAACGGCTGGAGTCCTTGTTTTGTGGCACCCAATCAGCCAGTACAGTTTGAAGGTTATCCTGATTACAATCCTAAAAATGCAGATTCAAAAAAATACAATGAACCAGAAATGACATTGTTCCGTGGACTTCAATTTTCTGTTAACAATATCGTTTTATATTTGATGAAACAACTTGGTCCAACTGGTCCAAATTCAGTTATTGAGTTAGGAAAAAAGATGGGTATTACCAGTAAAATGGAACCTTATCCCGCAATTGCTCTTGGCGTTTCAGATATTTCCGTTTATGAAATGGTAGGAGCGTATTCAACATACGCAAACAAAGGGGTATGGACAGAACCTGTTTATGTTACAACCATCTTGGATAAAAATGGAAATGTAGTGCGTGAAGTTGTGCCTCGTACTGTTGAAGCTATAAGTGAGCAAACTGCCTATATCATGGAAAAAATGTTAGAGCGTGTTACGGCACACGGAACAGCTGCTAAAATCAAATATCAATATTTAATCCCCGGTGCTGTTGGCGGTAAAACCGGAACAACTCAAAATTACAGCGATGGTTGGTTTATGGGCATTACTCCAAGTTTGGTTACGGGTGTATGGACAGGTTTTGAGGATCGCGCCATTCATTTTCGAAGCATGGATTTGGGTTCTGGTTCGGCAATGGCTATGCCTATTTGGGGTAACTACATGAAAAAAGTAACAGCCGATACGTCTCTCTTCAAAGTTGAGGCGCAATTTGAAGCGCCCAAACAACCGCTCACGGTTGAAATTAACTGTGAATCATACAACGAAAAGATTCCTGATAAGGTGGAGTTGTTTGAAGAATAAATTGGTTGTTTTGGCGTAATGAGTCAAATATGTTTTTTTAGTTGGAAGTATTTTGACTTACTCATCATGGGATATTGATGATTTCAGAATCTTTAAGGAAGAATGTATTAGGTATTCACATTCATTGATTACATGTAATGTGATTGATTTGTTTTATTTGATATTAACTCTAAAGTTTTCCTGACTAAAAAAGCAACTTGATTTTATTGCCGTTACCAAAACATACAAGGATAATTACCTCCTATTCTCAACACTAAAACAAAAGAATGGATGCGGCTTTGACTTAATTTATGAAAAAGCCTTGAGCACCATCTCAAATCATGATCAAACTACATTGACAAAAATAATTGTTGTTTAATTTTGGTTATTGTTCAATGGAATTACCGTCACAATTCCGTCAGATAATAGTTTCATTTTTTTTAGTTTACGGTAAAGAGTAATTTTGCACCCCGAATGATTCAGCACATCTTAAAACAAATAATCCTTGTAGCACTCATCAACATGTCGTTGTTTGTGCCACAGTTTGATTTGGTGCCTGGAAATTATGCTAACGAAGTTTCAAATACAATCGAAACGCATGTAGAAGCCGTTGATTCGATTGCAACACTAATTTATGAATCTATTTCTGGTATTGATATCCCTTTTCCCATTCACGACAATGCTCATTTTTTGGAAAAGGATTTTGTTGTTAAACGTGTTTTAAAAAATATCCCCATCTTTTCAAAATTGCAAGGTAGCATAGTAGGATATACTCACTTGTCAGTTAAAGCACCCCTTACCTTTACCCGAAATTTTATTGTCCTATCTAAATTTTTTGGCTTTATAGCAAGCCTTCATTATTTCTAAAGACTTTCTGACTCCCACTTTTCTTTTTCCTTTTATTTAGCAACTAAACATAAAATGATGCATCATACATGTGTTGGCTTTATAGCCATAATGATGGTATTGGGATGCAGTGAAGCTCAGGTTAATAATACTGTAGCAACTGAATATCCCATTACCGAAGTCCAAACAAAAGATATTACAACTGAGCTTGAGTATGTAGCAGATATACATGCCTTGCAGAATGTTGAAATTAGAGCCAGAGTAGAAGGTTATCTTGAACAGATACTGGTTGATGAGGGAAAAGAGGTAACCAAAGGACAACTGTTATTTAGGATTAATGATGAAGAGTATTTAGCCGAATTAAACAGTGCCAAAGCTAACTTATCGAGTGCTCAAGCCGAAATGAAGGCAACAGAAGTTGAATTGGAAAGAGTTAAATTATTGGTGGCTAAAAATGTGATAACCAAAACAGAAGTTGATTTGGCATTGGCCAAATTGGAAATAGCCAAAGCTAAAGTAGAGCAAGCCAAAGCCAATGTTGTTGTTTCTTCAGTTAAGCTTACACATACCAAAATTCGATCACCTTTTCATGGTGTTATTGATCGAATTCCATACAAACTAGGTAGTTTAATTTCTGCAGGAACACTGGTTACAACAATTTCAGACATTTCGGATGTAAACATTTATTTCAAAGTGTCTGAAATTGAGTATTTGGACTACTTCAAAGAGCGAAACGATAATAACGGGGTGTCATTAAGTTCATCCGTTGAGTTGCTATTAGCAGATGGTTCTGTTTATCCATATACAGGGAAAATAGAAACAATGGAAAGCGAATTTGAACAAGGCACAGGTGCGTTGGCTGTTAGGGCTAAGTTCAAAAATCCTGATAAAATTTTGAAACATGGTTCAACCGGTAAAATCAGGGTAAAGGAAAAGGTAAAAGGAGCACTTATTATTCCGCAAAAATCAACTTTTGAAATACAGGATAAAACATATGTTTTTGTTGTAGATGAAAACAATATGGTTGTGATGAAAAGTTTTGTTCCATTGCAGCGATACGAAAATTTCTATATCGTAAAAAGCGGATTGAAGGCAGGGCAAAAAATCGTATATGAAGGTGTGCAAAATTTACGCGAGGGAAGTGTAATAAAACCAAAGCTAATGAACACAAAAGATGTTTATGCAATAACTCCTTAAACCACTTCAAGCATGCTAAAATTATTTATAAACCGACCTATATTATCGTTGGTCATATCGATATTTATTACCTTACTGGGAATCCTGGCATTTGTAGGTCTGCCTGTTACCCAGTTCCCAGATATTGCTCCACCCTCGGTTACGGTTACGGCAAAATATACTGGAGCGAATGCTGATGTATGTGTAAAAACAGTAGCAACTCCAATTGAACGGGCGATTAATGGCGTTCCGGGAATGACCTATATGTCATCTGTTTCCAGTAACAATGGAATTACCATAATCACCGTGTATTTTAAAGTCGGTGTTGATCCAGATGTAGCGGCAGTAAATGTTCAAAATCGTGTAAGTACAATATTGGATGAATTGCCAGAGGAGGTTATTCGCGCAGGTGTTGCAACCGAAAAGGAGGTTAACAGCATGTTGTTGTATTTGAACTTATACAGTGAAGACGAAACTGTTGACGAGAAGTTTGTTTACAATTTTGCTGATATTAATATTTTACCTGAGCTTAAAAGAATTGATGGTGTTGGGTTTGCCGAAATTATGGGAGCCCGCGATTATTCGATGCGCGTGTGGGTGAATCCAATAAAAATGGCATCTTACGAGGTGTCTACTGATGAAATTATTGAGGCAATAAGAGGGCAAAATGTAGAAGCAGCTCCTGGTAAAACAGGAGAAAGTTCTGATAAAAAACAACAAGCATTACAATACGTATTGCGCTATACAGGAAAATTTTTCGAACCAGAGCAATATGAAAATATTATCATTCGATCAAATGCGGATGGTTCGTTTTTACGGTTAAAAGATGTTGCTGAAATTGAATTTGGCTCACTTAACTATCACATGGATTCTAAAACGGACGGACGGCCTTCTGCATCTATTATGTTAAAACAACGTCCAGGATCCAATGCAAGTGAGGTTATCAAAAATGTAAAAAAACGAATGGCCGAACTTCAGGAATCGGCTTTCCCTCCCCAAATGCAGTTTAATGTAGCATACGATGTATCGCGGTTTTTAGATGCATCCATTGACGAAGTGATACATACTTTTATTGAGGCATTACTACTAGTATTTATTGTGGTTTTTATCTTCTTACAAGATTTTAGATCAACACTTATTCCAGCACTTGCAGTTCCGGTTTCGTTAGTGGGTACGTTTGCCTTTATGCAACTCTTAGGTTTTTCCATTAATCTGTTAACCTTGTTTGCGTTGGTACTTGCCATTGGAATTGTAGTGGATGATGCCATTGTTGTGGTTGAGGCCGTACATGCTAAAATGCAGTTCAAAAAGATGAAAGCTAAAGAAGCCACCATTGAAGCAATGGGTGAAATAGGAGGCGCGATTGTAGCAATCACCTTGGTAATGTCGGCAGTGTTTATTCCAGTATCGTTTATGGATGGTCCTGTTGGGGTTTTTTATAAACAGTTTTCATTAACCCTTGCCATTGCTATTGTTATTTCGGGTGTAAACGCACTTACGCTTACTCCTGCGCTTTGTGCTATTATGCTCAAACCAACACATGGTTCAACCAATCCACTACTTCAGCGTTTTTTTGATGCGTTCAATAGTCGTTATCAAAAAATTGAAAATGGGTATAAAGGTTTACTTGGTAAATGGAGTGCTAAACCTAAAATTACGGTAACAATATTTCTAGTATCTATTGCTGCTACTTGGGGTATTGCAATATTTTTACCATCCGGATTTATACCAACTGAGGATCAGGGCGTAATTTATATTAATGTAACCACTCCGCAGGGGGCAACTGTTGAACGAACAGGAAAGTTTCTCGATGAAATTACACGTATAAGCAAGCAACTTGAGCAAGTTGAAAATGTTTCCACATTAGGAGGCTATAGTTTAATTACGGAGTCGGCTGGGGCTTCTTATGGTATGGGAATGATTAATTTAAAACCATGGGATAAGCGCAAAGAATCGGTTGATGAAATGATTGCCATTCTGAAAGAAAAAACAAGTTCGCTTTCTGATGCAACGATTGAGTTTTTTCCTCCCCCAACGGTTCCCGGATTTGGTAATGCAAGTGGTTTTGAACTGCGGCTAGTTGATAAATCTGGCGGAGGAAATTTAAATAGAATGAACGATGTAGGTTTGGAGTTTATTAAACAATTGCAAGAACGACCAGAAATTGAAAATGCATTTACCAGTTTTGATCCAACCTTTCCTCAATACCTTATCAGTGTTGATTATGAAATGGCAGCTAAAAAGGATATAAGTGTGGCCAATGCTATGAATACCTTACAAACCCTTATTGGTAGTTATTACGCAAGTAATTTTGTTCGTTTTGGGCAAATGTATAAAGTGATGGTTCAAGCATCACCAGAACATCGAACAAAACCCGAAGATTTATTAAAACTTTATGTTAAGAACAATAGAGGCGAAATGGTACCATACAGCACATTCATCAAATTAACCCGAATGTATGGCCCTGAGCAAATTACTCGTTATAACATGTTTACTGCAATCATGATTAATGGAGTTGCTACTTCAGGTTACAGTAGTGGTGACGCTATTAAAGCCATTAACGAGGTGTCAACTAAACTTCCTAAAGGTTTTGAAATAGAATTTTCAGGGATGACCCGCGAAGAGATATTGTCAGGAAACCAAACGGTTTTTGTGTTCTTGATTTGTTTGGTTTTTGTATACTTATTACTTGCAGCGCAGTATGAAAGTTTTCTGTTACCCATGCCAGTTTTGTTCTCTTTACCCGTAGGTATATTTGGAGCATTTATCTCACTTTATTTACTTGGACTTGAAAATAATATTTATGCTCAAGTTGCTTTGGTTATGCTTATTGGATTGCTCGGAAAAAATGCAATTTTAATTATTGAGTTTGCTAACATGAGGCATAAAGAAGGCCTATCTATTTTGGAAGCAATGACTGAAGGAGCTGTTGCTCGTTTAAGGCCAATATTAATGACATCGTTTGCGTTTGTTGCAGGACTTATTCCACTCGTAATAGCTAGCGGTCCCGGAGAGTTAGGCAACCGTTCTATTGGAACATCTGCAGCTGGAGGGATGCTCATAGGAACAGTGTTTGGGGTTATCATTATTCCAGGTTTGTATTACGTATTTGCTTTAATTGAAAACAAATGGAAACAACGAAATCAAGAATAAAGGAGATGAAGAATGTTATGCTCACACTGCTGTTATCGGCAGCGTTGGTTTATTCGTGCAGTATTCCTAAGGATTTGCAAACAGCAAATACGATTGTTACACCTGCTGGTTTTCGCACGGACTCATTAGCCGATACTACTTACCAAAAAGTGAAGTGGAATACGTATTTTAAAGATTCGTATTTGTTGGGTTTGATTGATACTGCTATTTTATTTAATATGGATTTGCAAGCAGCCAATCAACGTATTTATGCTGCACGCACCAATTTGACGGCTAGCAAAAACGCCATGTTACCTCAAGTAAACGCTGCTGTTTCAACAGGTGTTACGAGGTTTGGTGATTACACAATTGATGGTGTAGGTAATTTTGATACGAATAAATCGCTTAACATAAATGAGAAACAAAAAATACCTAATCCTGTACCTGATTATTGGGCAGGATTAAATACTTCTTGGGAAGTTGGATTTACAGGTAAACTTCAACATCGCAAAAGAGCTCAGTACAATAAGCTCTTAGCATCTGAGTATGGTAAGCAATACCTAACTACGCAGCTTGTAGCCGAGGTTGCAAAATTGTATTATGAATTATTAACACTTGATACCGAACTGGAGATAATCAAAAGAAATATTTTGTTGCAGGAACGAGCAAACGAAATTATTACGATACAAAAAGAAAGCGGACGTATTAATGAATTAGCGGTTAAGCAATTTCAGGCTCAAGTTCTCAAATCAAAGTCCCTTGAGTTTATGAAGCTGCAAGAAATAACGGAAACAGAAAACGCCTTGAATACTATTTTAGGAAGATATCCTCAAAAAATTTACCGGAAGGACACAATTGATATCGGTGATATCCCAGCAATGCTCAAGTCCGGTGTCCCTTCCGATTTATTGCGCAATAGGCCTGATGTTCAACAGTCGGAAAAAGAATATGTTGCTTCAACGTATCAATTTAAATCTGCCAAAGCCATGTTTTATCCGAGTATTAACATTCAATCCAATATTGGGGTGAATGCATTTAAAAGCAGTTTATGGTTTGACTATCCTGCATCGCTTGCTTATGGCTTATTAGGAGGCATCTCTGCACCCTTGCTTAATCGAAACCAGGTTATGGTCAATTACCGTAATGCTTATGCTGAAAAAAACGAATCCTTTATAAAGTATCAAAAATCAGTTTTGACAGGAGTAGAAGAAGTATCAACAGAAATGAACCGCATGAAAAATTACCAACGAGTGAGTGAACTTAAAACGGCAGAGGTCGAAACATTGCGTCAAGCTGTGACCATTTCCAACGAGTTGTTTCTTACTGGCTATGCAAACTATGTTGAAGTACTGATTGTGCGGCAAAATAGTTTGGAATCTGAGTTGCAGTTGGCAGAGGCTCACAAGCAACAATTTTTCTCATCCATCTTTTTATACAAAGCATTGGGAGGAGGTTGGAACTAGAACCAACTTCACTAGCATCAATTTTTGGTTATTTAGATTTTATTTTCACCGAGTGATTCCAGTTTGTATTCAAATGTTAAAGCAATATTGTGTGCTCTTTCTTTGGCCGTATTTGCAACAACTCCGCTAAATAATTCATCAACGGTTGTGTCAAATAATTCAAGCCACTCCTTAAAATGATCAGCTTCAATTCCAAGTCCGATATGTTTATCAAACGGACTCCCGCTATAGGTTTGTGTATATAGTAAAAGTGTTCCCCAAAAGCGGTACATTTTTTCTAAATGAGGTTGCCAATTTCCATTTTCGATACGCTTGGCGAAAATGGGACCCAATGTTGAATGTGCCTGAATACCGGTGTAAAAAGTATTCACAAGTAATTGTACGTCTTCAATTGTGGTAATATCTTGCATTATGCAGTTGTTTATTCAGCAAAGATGAAATAAGATGTTGATTGAATGTATGACACCACTCATACTTTTGCAGCATCAGCAATGGCTTTAGTATCTTGCAGGTTCATACAGTTAAAATGCCCCATGGGACATCTCTTAAAACCAATTTTACTGCATGGCCTACAGGATAAATTGGGAATTTCGAATTTCGAATTTCGAATTTGATCTTTAATTATTGTTTCAAAATTCGAATTTAAATATTCTTTATTACCATAATAGGGCGTCATTCCAAACTCAGGAACGGTGTTGCCCCAAATAGAAATGATTTCCTTCTGAAACGCGGCAGCAATATGCATCATACCTGTATCGTGGGTAATTACTTTCTCACTTTTACTAACCACATAAGCCGATTCATTAAGGTTAAGTTTTCCGCATAAGTTGATTACATGCTTACCACTTTGCTGTGTTATCCATTCTCCGTTTTCCGCATCTTCTTTACCTCCTAACAACACAATAGATTTTCCATACTGTTTACAGATTTCAACTATTTTTTCGTTGGGTAAACGTTTGGTAATGTGTTGTGCGCCAATAGCAAAAGATACAAATGATTCTGGGAGTTGGATGTTAGGATTAAAATGGAAAGTTGGTGGCAAAAAATAATCCAGACCTTTTCCATCATCTAACACGCCTAAAGCTTTAGTTGTATCGAGGTAACGTTTTACAATATGAACATTGGGAAGGTTGTTTGTTTTGAAATTTACCAGCAACGATTTTTCAAAATTGAGTTTGTTATAACTGTAAGCAGGCACATCTAAAATTCCTTTGATGATTCGGGTGCGCAAGTTATTATGCAAATCAATGATACAGTCAAAACCAAAGTGTTTTAGTTCTATAGCTTTTTTCCATAGTGGTTTATCCAATACGTGTAAGAAATTGATATATGGATTATGCTCCAATATACCTTTGTATTGTGATTTTGTTAAATAGTGAACCTCCACATCTGGCAACTGTTGTTTGATGCAACGGATAACCGGAGTGGTGAGTACAATATCTCCAATAGAGCTAAACCGTAAGACGAGTATTTTTTGCAAATGCTTATTGAATTGGTAAATACGAATTACGGTTTTTTAGATTGAAAGTAAGCGGTTATTTCAGGGAGTGTAAAAGTGTTTAAACACATCTCTTTGAACAAGCCACCTTTGCGGGCAGCACAAACACCGTAGTACATATCATGGTATCCTTCACGTTCATGCGCATCGGGGTTTATGGATAATTTTACGCCTTTGTTCAGCGCATAATCAATCCATCTCCAGTCCAAATCCAACCGGTATGGATGTGCGTTTATTTCAATCACCACACCGTTGGCCGCGCAGGCATCAATCATTTTTGCGTGGTCAACCGGATATCCTTCGCGCATCAATAACAATCTTCCTGTTGGGTGTCCAAGAATCGTTGTGTAAGGATTTTCAATTGCACGCAATAAACGGTTCATAGCTTTTTCTTCTGTCATTTTTAAGTTGCTGTGTACCGAGGCAACAATAAAATCGAACGATGCTAATACCTCATTGCTGTAGTCCAGCGAACCATCATTCAAAATATCACATTCAATTCCTTTAAATACCTTGAATGAACCATCACCTCCTAGTTTTTGATTGAGTTTGTCAACCTCAACATGTTGTTGGATAATGGTTTCTTCTTTCATTCCTTTTGCATAAAACGCAGCTTTGGAGTGATCGCAAATACCAAGATATTGATAGCCGATTTCCTTGCAATACACAGCCATTTCCTCTAAAGTATTTTGTCCATCAGAGTATGTGCTGTGGTTATGCAAAATTCCTTTAAGATCGGTAAGCTCAATTAATGCAGGGCGTTGAGGGTTTTGCACCCATTTCAGTTCGGCAACACCTTCGCGCATTTCTGGTTCAATAAATGGAAGACTAATGCGGCTGTAAATTTCAGTTTCGGATGATGCATTTGTGAAACTAAAATCAGCGTTTAAAGACTTTAAGAGTTCAATATGTTTAGCTGCAGCTGTTGTTTCAAAGAGAGTTTCGATAAAATCATCTTGTTCACAGAAATAAATAATTACCGGAAGTGTTTCATTGATGAAGAAGGTAAGAGTGGAGGTATGCACTTCAATCTCCGATATATTCAACGATTCGGCAATGTATTGAGCAAGGTTGTTTTCATCTCCACTAATGGAAATACATAATTCGAGTGCATCTATTGTATCGCATTTACGCCTGATTGCACCGGTTAAACTAACCTCATCAGTCTCTTCAAATGCTTGAAGATGTTTCACTAAATCGAACGCGATTTTTTCCACTTTAGCGTAATGAAACTTATGAGCACTGGCAAATATAAATTCGATTTGTTGAATTACATTTTGCTGTGTTTTCATTCCAAAACCTTTGGCCTGAGCCAACCGATTTTCGCGGCATGCGTATAACAATTCACCAATACTCTCAATGCCCATCTCCTTCCAAATCATGGCAATTTTTTTAGGACCAATTCCTTTGATGCGCATCATTTCAATAACTCCTTGAGGTGTTGCCTCTAATAATTCCTTCAATTCACCAAATGTTTCGGTTTGGTTCAGTTCGTATATTTTAGACGCTAAACTTTTTCCTACACCGTCTATCTTCTCCAGTTCCTCAATAGATTTTCCTTCTAATGGAGTAAGCAGTTTATCAATTTTAAATGAAGCTGCATTGTAGGATTTAATTTTAAATTCATTACCACCGTGCAGTTCGGTAAGATTGGCAAAGAGTTTAATAATATCGGCTATATCAGAGTTGGTCATTGAATGTGGATGTTAGAGGATGTATGCTCGATACTTGATTCGCGATAGTGAATGATTTGAGTTAATTAACCAATACGATTATGATGTAACGAAATGTTCGACTAGAATTCTATTTCTTTTAATTCGATGGCCTTATCAAATTCAACCCAAATCATCGTGTATGGATCTTTGGTATATAAAATCATCACTCGTTTGGTTTCCTTGGTTTTTTCATCGTCAAACTCACGTAGGGCAGCCACTTTATATTTTTTGTTAGCATACCCACATGGAAGTCTTCGAGCATCAAAATCTCCGGGAGTAAAAAAGTTTTCGAACACACCATCTCCTGTTAAGGTATCAATTGTGATCTTGCCTTCTGGAATCCGAGTTTTTCGGTACATATCCATGCTTGTAAAAGACTTACTCCCCTTTTTGCAAGAAGTAATTTTTACCAACATGCCTACTTCAATTTGTTTTTCAATTAATTGCTGTTGAGCAAATGCGCAGATACTAGATGCAAGGAATAATATAGAAAGAAGACATTTCATCATTTTACCAATACACCCAATTTATATTTTTCGGTTTTGAGTAAATCACCTTTGGAATTGTAGTACATCCAAATGCTATCCTTTTTTTCTTGTATATAATAACCGCTGCAAATAAGGTTTCCTTTTTCATCATAGCTGGTATACGGACCATTTTTAAGGTACATAAAAGTATCAATATAACTCCCATAATTGTTTGGGTCGGGCATTATTTTTACTACCTGCTTGTGGTGAAAAATTTCTTTCACTTTTTTCTGGGTAGCCACATCGTAATAGTAATACGTTTTACCTGCATTTTCATCAATTACTTGTGCTGATGATACCTTGGCAAAACACAAGTAGGCAAGAATAATAACAATATATTTCATGAATGAATGATGGTTTCTTGGTTACGAATTAACAACATTTGGTCAAACAAAAAAGGGTTATTCCAAATCGTATTGTTTGATTTTTCGGTAGAGCGTGCGCTCCGAAATGCCCAATTCATTAGCTGCTTTTTTACGTTTTCCGTTATACTTATCTAAGGCTTTTTTGATTAATTCAATTTCTTTGTATTCCAGCGAGAGTGATTCAATAACCGGTTGTGCATCCGGTATTTCAATCATGTTAGGGTTGGTTGAAACAGGTTGGTTATAGGAAGGTGTTGGCTGGGTAAATCCTTGTGTATGCTGAGGCGCAGGTGTAAATGGGTCGTGATAGTTAGGTGCAAAATTTTCCACTTTAGTACCACTGTCGGGAGCAGGACCGTTCTGCAACATGCCGAACACAATGCCTTTTAGGTCGTTCATATCTTTGCGTAAATCAAACAACACTTTGTAAAAAATATCTCGTTCGTTTAATGCATTATCTGCGGTGGTTCCGCCAAACAACATAGGAACAGATGAACGCTCTGCAGGCAATACTCTGGATAATTCTTCAGCTGTAATGAGTTTGTCATCATCTAGTACCGATAATTGTTCAGCGATATTCTTCAACTGACGGATGTTACCCGGAAACCGATTCCTCACCAATAACTGTTGAGCTTCAAGATCCAACACAATGGGTTTCGATTTATATTTCTCGGCAAAGTCGGCTGCAAATTTGCGGAATAATAAATGAATATCTTCTTTGCGCTCGCGCAATGGTGGAACCTTAATAGGAACAGTACTCAACCGGTAGTATAAATCTTCCCTAAATTTCCCGTTATCGCTCAGGGTAAGTAAATCTTTATTGGTAGCGGCCACCACACGCACATCCGTTTTTTGTGTTTTAGATGAACCTACTTTTATGAACTCACCACTTTCCAATACGCGCAACAATCGTGCTTGTGTTTCCAATGGAAGTTCTCCCACTTCATCCAAAAATATGGTTCCACCACTCACCGTTTCAAAATATCCTTTACGGGTATCGTGTGCTCCGGTAAACGATCCTTTTTCATGTCCGAATAATTCCGAATCAATTGTTCCTTCAGGAATGGCACCGCAGTTCACAGCTATAAACGGCCCGTGTTTACGGTTGCTCAGCGAGTGAATGATTTTGGAAAATGCCTCTTTACCCACACCACTTTCTCCGTTAATTAAAACAGTAATATCTGTTGGGGCAACTTTTACGGCAGTTTCCAAAGCAATATTAAGCAGGGGAGAGTTCCCTATAATTTCAAATCGTTGTTTAATGTCTTGTATGTTCATTCGTCTTTTTTATTAAGCGTTTCTGCTTCTATTTTACTTAACACATCTGATGCAATTTTTGTAGCGAATTTTTTAATGTCCTTCTCAGATAAGTCAATATGGAAACGTTTCTCTAGTTTTAAATCAGGGCAAGTAATAATATATTTATATCGTGAAAGTTCAATGACAATAACTGTCTCTATAGAAAAGGGATTAAAGTCAGAGTGGTCGAATGAAACCCATTTGAACCAAATGCCAATACCTGAAAAAGTTGAAGTTTCTTTTAATAATTTTAATAAACCCGATTGAAGCGACTTAGTTGATTCATAATTTATTTTGTCATATGGTCGGAGGTCTGAGTTCAAGAGATCGAGTCTGAATTCTATATCTTTGAATAAATCATTAAATTTTGAAATTTTCTGATTGATCGATTCAAATAGTTGAAAAAGTGATTTCTCATATAATTTTACTTGGATTGAAAGGGATCGCTCTTCTTTTGCATCCTCTACATTTATCGAAGCTTTAAACAAAGCAATTTTTTTATCAATGTCATCTTCGTCTTCTATTTCTTCACCTCTTGCACCACTTAAGTATAATTTTAAGGATTCAATCTCTTGCTCAGCAATATAGTTGTCAAAAAATGATTCTTCGCCTCCATCGGCCAGTCTTAATGCTCTATAATACTCGTCTTTTTTATTAGTTTTGATAACAACTGGAGTGTATCCATTCTTCATTAAAATTAAATTCATTAAGATTCGACAAATTCTTCCATTTCCGTCATCGAAAGGATGAATTGTAATAAACTTGTAGTGAAACGCAGCAGCAAGAATGATTGGATGGGTTGTATCTTCCACAGTATTGTACCAATCCAATAGATCATTCATTTTAGCAGGGGTTTCTTCTGGAGAGGCAAAATAGAACATTTCACCAGTGGCTGTTTTTACATGGTTTGGTTGTCGTTTATATTCTCCAATATGTATTCTTTTTGTTGTTTTTTGTCCATCAATTGTTAGTGCTGGTGCATCATAAGGTTCAACTAAAATTAATTGATGGAGTTCTCTGATAAATTTTTCCGTCAAGGGCGTATTGTTTTTTAAGATATCATCCAACCATAATATAGCTTCATTATGTCCTTTAATATCAAGATGATCTTTTAGCGGTTTCCCTTGCGCAGTTAATCCGTGCAATAAAAAAGATTTGGTCTCGCCATATGTCAAACTATTACCTTCAAGATTATTAGAATGATAGTTCCAATCAAGTCTAAATTTTTGAATTATTTTCTGCTCAAGATCATTTGAAATGGGTCTTAAGTTAACTATTTCCTTTTTTAGGAAATCGGCTTCAATTATTAAATCCTTTAATTGCATAATACTATTGTTTTTTATTCAAACTTATAATCAATCAACGATGACCCGCCCAAATAAACTCGTCATCGTGCAACGTTCAATCTTCACGTTTACATAATCACCTTTTGCATATCCTTTTCCAGCAGGAAATACCACTAATTGGTTTTGATCATTTCTTCCTTTCAAGTCATCGTTTGATTTTTTCGAAAAGCCTTCAATCAATACCCTATATGTTTTGCCGATATAATCTTGTTTTTTATTTAAACTAATGCTGTTTTGTAAGGCAACCAATTCCGCAAGTCTGCGGCTTTTTACTTCTGCCGTAACATCATCTTCATATTTGCGTTCGGCCAGCGTTCCGGGGCGTTCGCTATAGGCATACATAAAAGCAAACTCGAATTGAGAATCTCTAAACAAACTCAAGGTATCTTGAAATTCATCTTCTGTCTCACTGCAAAAACCAACGATAGCATCAGTGCTGATTCCAACATCCGGTAAAACTTCGCGAATACGAGCCAATCTCTTGACTAACCATTCTCTATCATACGTACGGTTCATCATTTTGAGCACACGCGAGTTTCCGCTTTGTACAGGGTAATGAATATAGTTGCAAATATTGTCGTACTTTTTAATGGTAAATAATACCTCATCGGTAATATCTTTTGGATGAGATGAGGAAAAACGCACGCGCAGTTCAGGTGATATCAACGCCACTTTTTCAAGTAATTGAGCAAAGTTTACAACGTTTTCGGAAGTGTTGCTATATGTATGCTCTGTTGGGTTGCTGAGCGAATTCGAAACAGTGGTTGGGTTGCTGAGCGAATTCGAAACAGTGGTTGGGTTGCTGAGCGAATTCGAAACAGTGGTTGGGTTGCTGAGCGGAGTCGAAACAGTGGTTGGGTTGCTGAGCGAATTCGAAACAGTGGTTGGGTTGCTGAGCGGGGTCGAAACAGTGGTTGGGTTGCTGAGCGGAGTCGAAACAGTGGTTGGGTTGCTGAGCGGAGTCGAAGCATCCCATTTGTAAGAATCTACATTTTGCCCTAACAATGTCACCTCTTTATATCCTTGCTCAAACAATTCAGTTGCTTCACGTATAATGCTTTCAGGTTCACGGCTGCGTTCTCGTCCTCGGGTAAACGGTACCACACAAAACGAGCACATATTATCACACCCACGCATAATGCTAATAAAAGCATTCACACCATTGCTTCCTAAACGAACGGGTGTGATTTCTGCATAGGTTTCTTCGCGACTCAACAATACGTTTACTGCTCGCTGACCTTCTTCCACTTGTTGAATTAATTTGGGGATATCTCGGTAAGCATCCGGCCCAACCACAATATCAACCAATTGATCTTGCTCCAGTAATTTGCTTTTTAAGCGCTCGGCCATGCAGCCCATTAATCCTATAATCATTCCTGGATTTTTACGCTTGTTACCTTTCATTTCTTTCAGCCGACCCCAAATTTTGGCTTCGGCATTGTCGCGAATGGCGCAGGTGTTTAAAAACACAACATCTGCTTTTAAGGGATCATCGGTGGTTTTGAAACCTTCAGCCTGCATGATGCTCGCCATCACTTCGCTATCGGCAAGGTTCATGGCACAACCATAAGTTTCAATATATAAGTTTCGCTTGGCGGTTTCAGGTGCTACGGCAGCTACTATTCCTTTCATGTAATTGTTCGAATTGGGAGGCAAAGATAATAGTTTTTATGACAGAGTGGCAGATTTGGCCTATTCTATTTATTCGTTCACCTATAAAATTATTTTGAAGCAAAGCAGCAGCTGCTTATGTTTGAAAACTTATGAAAGTACTTGTAACAGGCAGCAACGGATTACTCGGTCAAAAACTTACCGATTATTATAAAAAACAAGCAGATATTCAATTAATCGCAACGGCAAGAGGCGAGGACAGGTATCCAGATAAAACCGGGTACACCTATGAGTCGCTTGATATTACACAATACGAAGAAGTCAAAACCATTTTGGCCAAACACAAACCGGATGTGGTGATTAATACCGCTGCCATGACCAATGTAGATGCTTGCGAAAGTGATCATGCAGGTTGCGATGCATTGAATGTGGATGCGGTAAAATATTTGGTTACCGAATGTAACGCCAACGGTGCCCATCTTGTTCATGTTTCCACTGATTTTATTTTTGATGGAACACATGGTCCCGTAACCGAGGATGAAAAGCCGAATCCGTTGAGTTACTATGGTCGTTCCAAATATTTAGCGGAGATGATGGTACGCGAGCATTGCGCCAGCTGGAGCATTCTTCGAACGGTATTAGTGTTCGGAGTGGTGAGCGATATGAGCAGAAGCAATATTGTATTGTGGGCAAAAGGGAATTTAGAACAAGGTAAAACACTAAATGTGGTAGGAGATCAATTCCGCACTCCAACACTAGCGGAAGATTTAGCGCAAGGATGTGCATTAGCTGCTGCAAAAAAAGCAAAAGGTATTTACAATATTAGCGGAAGTGATTTTATGAGTGTGTTTGATTTGGTGTACCGTGTTGCATCTTATTGGAAACTCGATAAATCGTTATTGAATTTATCAACCAGTGAGGGTATTAAACAACCGGCTAAACGTCCTCCTATAACAGGATTTATCATCGACAAAGCACGAAAGGAACTAGGCTACAAACCACATACTTTTGAAGAAGGATTGGCGTTGTTGGATGAACAGTTGAAAGGGAAATAATGTGCAGATTAGTAAATGTGCCGATGTGATGATTTGATGATGAGTGGATTTGAAATTCGAATGTCAAAGCACGAAATTGAAAGAAATGAATATAGAATGATAAAAAGTTGCCTGAGCTCCACGAAGTGAAAAGGTCGATGGTAACTTTGGAGGTAGATGAGAAGATTTAAAATTCGAATAACCAAGCACGAAATTCGAAAGAAATGAATGAATATGTTATGAGAAGAAGTTGCCTGAGCTCCACGAAGTGGAAAGGTCGAAGGTAACTTTAGCAGATGAGAAATTCGAATACCGAAGCACGAAATTCGAAAATACCCTTATTAAGTATCAAGTATCGAGAATCAAGCTTCAGTATCTAAAATCCTTTTCAATCAACAACAAAAAACTCAAAACAAATCTGCACCTTTGCACACATACTAATTAATACAATAAAACAATGACAGACTGGGGAGCAAATTTTTGGGTATGGATGGCGACAGAGACTTTTTTTGGTGGGTTCGTTGCGGTTTTATTGTATTACTACTTTGTTTATATACCCCGTAAGCAAAAAGAAAATGAAAACAAAAAAAATTGAGCAGTTTGTAAAAGCGTATTTCTACTTTTCTCAAACAGAACGTAAAGGCATCATAGCCCTGCTTTTATTGTTAGTAGCTGTAATAGCTTTTCCTGCGGTATATAAAATGATTGTTCCGCCCGTTCCAATGGATATTCAAATCAATTCCTTGGAAGTAAACAAAACACTTCAACAAAATCATTCAAGTTTAACCTCAACACTGTCATATTTTGATCCCAATACTGCAAGCCCCGAGCAACTCAAAGCTCTTGGATTTTCAGATCGCAATATTCTTTCTATACAAAAATACATTAACAAAGGCGGGCGCTTCAAAAAACCGGAAGATTTGCGCAAACTGTATGGTGTAAAAAAGGAATTCATTGAAACGTTGATTCCGTTAGTAAAAATCACGCCCAACTATAGTAGCTCATCATTTGTTCAAGATTCTGTAAAGCATAAAGCAAAAAATAGCAAGCCGGTTGAACTCAATAGTGCCGATACAAATGCCCTCATCGCTTTGTATAGAATTGGTCCGGCAATGGCACGAAGAATTGTCGAGCACCGCGATAAATTGGGAGGTTTTTTATCTCTAAACCAACTCACCGAAATTTATGGTTTTGATGAAGATATTTTATATGATCTTCAAGGAAAGATATATGTGGATGCCACCAAAGCAAAGGTGTATGATGTAAACACGGTATCGCTGGATGAACTCAAAACCCATCCGTATTTTAAATATAAACTCAGCAACGCCATTGTAAATTACCGCACCCAACACGGGTCTTACAAGGAGTTGAGCGATTTAAAAAAGATAGTCATAGTGAACGACTCCATCTATCAAAACATAACCAAGTATCTTAGGATAAAATAGGAATAAGATTTTGCGAGATGAATAGTTTGCTCACGTTTTTGCCACAGATTAAATTTAAAAATTATGGAGAGAACAAATAATTTAAAAGTGATTGTAAAATAATTTCATTTTGGGTCAACTTAATCAGTGTAAATCTGTGGTATTTTTCTCATTACCATTTTCTCTTCACAAACAGGTGGTATTAAGTTTTCTGTTTTTGTACTATTATTGCCGAACTATTTAACTAACCAAAAAAGTATATGCACGCAGCAGCACTCAACTTTGAGCAAACCGACAACCAAAAAATGGTGGCCCAAATGGCCAAAGATTTTTCCGAAAAACATATTCGCCCTTATGTAATGGAGTGGGATGAAGCTCAAATTTTCCCTAAAGAAACCCTGCAGGAAATGGGCAAACTGGGATTGTTAGGAGTGTTGGTTCCCGAAGAATATGGAGGAGCAGGTTTAGGTTATTTCGAATACATCACTGCGATTATCGAAATCAGTAAAGTGTGCAGTTCGGTAGGTTTATCAATGGCTGCGCATAACTCATTGTGTACCGGTCATATTTTGCAATTCGGAAACGAAGAGCAAAAGAAAAAGTGGTTGCCTAAACTGGCAACTGGTGATTGGATTGGCGCATGGGGTTTAACAGAAGCGAATACAGGAAGTGATGCTATGCGTATGCAATGTGTGGCTAAAGAAGATGGAGATGATTATATTATTAACGGAACAAAAAACTGGATTACTCATGGTATTACAGGCGATGTAGCTGTGGTATTGGTGCGCACAGGCGAGTTGTTGGATTCAAACGGAATCACGGCAATTGTTGTAGAGCGTGGAACGCCCGGTTTCCTTGGCGGTAAAAAAGAAAATAAATTGGGAATGCGTGCTTCCGAGACAGCTGAACTCATATTTGAAGATTGTCGCGTGCCGAAAGCCAATGTACTGGGAAAAGTAGGCGAAGGCTTTAAACAAGCGATGAAAGTATTGGATGGCGGTCGTATTTCGATTGCATCGTTATCATTAGGGATTGCAAAAGGAAGTTTGGAAGCAGCTGTGAAATACTCAAAAGAACGCCAACAGTTCGGACAACCAATTGCACATTTTCAAGGAATCTCTTTCAAACTTGCAGATATGGCAACCCGCATTGAAGCAGCAGAGTTATTGACATTGCAGGCAGCAGATTTAAAAATGAAAGGCAAGCCAATGACCAAAGAATCGGCCATGGCAAAATATTATGCATCGGAAGTATGTGTTTACGCAGCAACTGAAGCGGTACAAATTTTCGGAGGATATGGTTATACTAAAGATTTCCCGGTTGAGAAATTCTACCGCGACTCTAAGCTTTGTACAATTGGTGAAGGAACCAGCGAAATCCAGAAATTGGTTATTTCGCGTGCGGTGTTGAAGGACTAGTTTTATACACTAAGACACAAAGAATAATAGAAGAGGAAAGGCACTAAGGGGGAGACTCTTGGTGCCTTTTTTGTCTCACCGAGTTTATCGAGGTGTTGGATGTAGATGGAAGTTCGAAGGAGTTTAAGGTGGGCTTCGATGAACTCAGCCTAGCAAATAACCTGATTCGACAAATCCCACGCGCCCCTTCCCTGAAGAGAATCCTCCTCCCATATTTTAATCAACAATTATCCTATTCGACAATCAACCGATTCGACAACTCCCACGCGTCCCTGCCCTAAAGGGTATCCACCTCACTTATTTTAATCAACAATTATCCGATTCAACAATCAACCGATTCGACAACTCTTCGCGCCTCAACTCCTTTGCGGCTCTGCGCATTTGCGTAAAATACACTGCAAGCAAGCCAATAGCCCAAGGCCAACAGTCAATCGCTCCCCATCCATTCCGGAAAATAAATTTGCAGACAACCGAAAATGAATTACTTTTGCCGTCCCTTATAAACAAGGAGACTAAAGGAAAGGAGGTGAATTAATATGATATATGTAAACGTTAAAGAAAACGAATCATTAGACAGAGCATTGAAGAAATTCAAGAAGAAGTTTGAAAAGACTGGTGTTGTTAAAGAACTTCGTGTGCGTAAAGAATTCACTAAACCTTGTGTTAGAAAGCGTGAGCAAAACATTCGTGCTGCTTACAAATTAAAAATGCAAAGAGAAGAAATGGGAATGTAATTCCTGTGAATACTTAAAAAAGATATCCCGCTTGGTCAAACAGGCGGGATTTTTTTGTTTGAAGCGTAGATGAATTGACGGAATTTAATATAATTCAGTCATCGTATTGACGGAATTTAATATAATTCAGTCATTGTATTGACGGAATTACTATATTTGTCTATTCAAGTAATAATATGAATACGATTAAACGAAGCATCGAAGAGCGCCTAAAGGCCAGTCTGATACCCAACAAAGTGATTGTTTTGGTAGGTGCGAGGCGTATCGGAAAAACCAGTTTGGTAAAAAGTGTCCTCAAAGATCTTGTAAAAGAGAAGGTGCTACAGTTAAATGGGGAAGATATGGCCACAGCCGAAGTGCTCAAACAACGAACGGTTGAAAACTACAAACGGTTACTGGGCAATTATACGGTGCTGGTTATTGACGAAGCGCAAAAGATTGAAGACATTGGATCCATACTCAAGCTAATGGTGGATGAAATTCCGGGTATTAAAATACTGGTAACAGGTTCTTCGATGTTTGATTTAACCAATAAGTTGGGGGAACCATTAACCGGGCGTAAGCGCACGTTTGAGTTATTTCCGTTGGCACAGATGGAATATCAGCATTATGAAAATTTGATCCAAACCAAAGCCGGTTTAGCAGAGCGTTTAATTTACGGCAGTTACCCCGAACTGTTGCAGTATCCGAACGATGCCGATAAATCCGGGTACTTAAAACAATTGGTAAATGATTATTTGCTTAAAGATATTTTAGCTTTTGAAGGCGTGCGCAATGCTTCAAAAATGTTCGATTTGCTCAGGTTGATAGCGTTTCAAGTAGGGAAGGAAGTTTCCTTGGATGAATTGGGAAGACAATTAGGTATGAGCAAAAATACCGTTGAAAAGTACCTTGATTTATTAACCAAAGTATTTGTGATATACAAAGTGAAAGGCTTTAGCCGCAACCTGCGCAGTGAAATTGTGAAAAGTAATAAATGGTACTTTTACGATAATGGTATCCGAAATGTATTGATTGCCAATTTTGCACCACTCACGATGCGTGCGGATGTGGGTGAGCTTTGGGAAAACTATTGTCTTGCCGAACGTTTGAAGTTCCAACAGTATACAGACCTTACGGTAAACAATTATTTTTGGCGTACCTACCAGCAGCAGGAGATTGATTGGGTAGAGGAAAGAGATGGGAAGCTTTTTGCATATGAACTCAAATGGAATGCCGATAAAAAGATAAAAGTTCCCAGTGCTTGGAAAACGGCCTATCCGGAGGCTGGTTTTGAAGTGATTCATCCGGGTAATTATTTGGATTGGATTACCGCGTAAAATCTATTTGGAAATATAAAACCGAAAGAATATTTTTGGACGACAAACAACAGCACTATGAAATCCCCAATCACTGCCAATCACGAAATGAACCGCGAACTATTGTGGCGCAATTACCCTACCGATATGCGCGGAACCAGTTTGCGTAATTTTTGGAGCATAAGGGGGGGTAAAACCTCGTATAAATTCGAATGGTTCCATTATTGATCCGGCAACCGATGAAACCTTTATGGATATCAAAAAAATCCATCAGTGGAGAGTTGGTACCACCCATAACGCACTTGAAGCCAATACTGCTCGTCCTGTTCCTCCCGAAAATATGTTGGTGCTCGCTATTCGAGGCGAGTTATTAAAAAAATACCCTAATGCAATGGTTTATGCACGTAAAGCTATCTGGCAAACCAAAGTTGAAAATAGTGTAATCAAACCAGATTAAACCAAACCCCGTTTAGCTGATCCATTAGCATTAGCTTGGACTGGTTCTGCTGAAAATCCTTATTTGAAAACCCCCATATTTAGTGCGAGAGTAGATGATATGATGTTTATTGGCTTCAGCTTGAGTGCAACTGATGCAAAAGGAAAGGTATACAATGGAAGCAATTGGGTTGAAGCATTAGCCAATCCGGGCTGGTATTTTGTAATTGAAGAACGTGCGGGTGAACCTGTTTTTGGAGCGGATAAGTACACAGGAACCAAGACTAGGGAACTAAAAAATTGGGATGAGTTAGAATGGGGAGATATTTTAACCCAAAATGAGTACAAATTTATTGATGTAATGAAGTCAATTACTGTTGATCAACTAGAATCAAATGTAGGTCCCAATGTATATGATATGGCTGCATTTTGGGGGGCAAATGCTGGAGATATGGCACTTGCACTATTGCAGAGGCCATCGAGAGTATTTTTACATGGATATGACATGCTAGTAAACTTATAGATTATGAAATATACAATCATTTTATTTCAAAAAATCCTAACTATTTCAAACATTTGTTTGGCGCAGAGTGGAAAAGTGCTGATGTCCAAACGATTTACTAATGCAACGTCAATTTTTGGGCAAAATATCATCAACGTTGGTTCATCTGTTATTTCATTGGGCGATTTAAACAAAGATGGTTATGTCGACTTGTTTTCTACAGCGATTCAATTTGGAGGAACTTATCCAGGTTCAATGAATCTCTTTTTTTTTAACAAACAGAATATTTTTAAATCAATTAATTACAAACCAGGTGTAAATGGATTTCCAGATGCTTATAACGCAGTATCCTGCTTAGGAGATTTGGGAAAAGATGGAGGGGTTGATGTAGCTATTTCTAACGCAGTAATAGGAGTTGTTTACATCGTTTCAATAAATAGCGATGGTATTATATAAAAGTTAGTGAGATACAGGCTTCTGATGTCAATCCTAATGGTAATTCATCATTTGGTTACAGCCTATCCTCAGTTGGTGATATTGATAAAGATGGGGTTTATGACTTAGCAATTGGGGCAAATGCTGACAATGATGGAGGTAGTCAAAAAGGCGCGATATACATAGTGTTTTTAACTGCCAACGGGTAAATGAAGGGATATCAAAAAATAAGTTCATTACAAGGGAACTTTACAGGAATATTTAATGGTTATTTAGGAAATTCAATTACGGTAGTCGGAGATCTCAATAAAGACTCAATAAATGATATTATTGCTGGATCTGGAACTGCAAATAGTAGTGATGACCATTGGGTTCTCTTTCTAAATAGGAATGGAACGGTAAAAAAACACCAGAAATTAACACAATACTCAGGTAATTTCGATTTTGTGTTTAATCCATTTATCGGCAATGTTCGCCCACGAAATGCCGGGGATATAAATGGAGATGGAACTAACGATTTATTCATGTCATTTTTGCGTGATACCATTAATGGCAGAGCCTGTGGGAGTTCGAGATTATTATTTATGGACACTACGGGAAAAGTAAAAAATAGCACGCCTATTGATTACTCATCCTTTATTTCAGATTTAGGTGATGGAGACAAGGCTCAAGTAGTAGATGCTGGCTTTGATTTAAATGGGGATTATAAATATGATTTAATTTTGGGTGTTCCCAATAACGATTTTGGAGGGACCGATAAAGGTATTTTTTACATAGTTTCAATGGATGGGGCTATCCACCCAGTCCAACCCAAATCTCGCTTCACAGCAAAAGATACAACAGGCATAACCACCAAAACATTCACCTTTACCAACACCAGCAGCGGTTACCCCAAACAAGCAAGGTGGAGTTTTACACCCAATACGGTAACCTATCAAAATAGCACCACCGAAACCTCATTGGATAGTGTGCAGGTAAAATTTACTGCAGCGGGAACCTATGCGGTAAAACTGTGGGTTCAAAATCCTTTTGGTGAAGATTCACTATTGAAAACAAACCATATTACGGTAAGTCCTATTGGTGGTTTTGAGGAGTTCCGCAGTAATCCGTTCACTCTATATCCTATACCTGCAACAACTGAGTTAATGGTAAACGGTGGCGAAGACTTAAGCGGTGCGGTAACGCTTAGTATTCAAAATTGCTTAGGTGAAATACTCAGCACCGAAACGCGGCTGTTTACATCAAATATACCTCAAGTTTTAAACACCTCAGATATTCCACAAGGTCTCTATCTTTTGAGTATTTCTTACAACAACGTGTCCTACACACTTAAGTTTGTGAAATAAGCACCAACGCAAGAAAGTAATTAACTAAGGCGAATTTTGTATATTTGAAAGGATCAATCCTTATTACTATGAATATTGAATTGGAAAAAATCAAACTTGCACAACAAATCTTTACGATAGAGAGTGAGGAGCTTTTAGTTAAAATAAAAGAGTTCATCTCCAATGAACAAGTAGATATTTGGGATGAATTACCTGTTGAGATGAAAGCTTCTATCGATAGAGGTATTCAGCAAGCCGAGAACGGGCAAATGCTCTCGCACGCTGAAGCAGTCAAAAAACTGAAAAGATGGCATTAGAGATATATTGGACGCAGGAAGCAATTACTACTTACAACAATGTAATCGAATATCTTGAAGATAACTGGACCGAAGGGGAAATCCTAATGTTCACAAGTCAAGTTTCGAACACCTTAAATCTTTTGGCAAAAGGTAATGTGGTGTTTCGCCAATCGGTAAAGAGGAACTACAACGAAACACTTATCACCAAACACAATTTACTCATATACCGAATAGTAAACCACCGTATTGAATTGATTACGTTTTGGGACACACGACAGCACCCCCGCAAGAAAAAAGTATAGTGGATGTAGTTTTTCCATTCTTGATTAACCTTCAAATTGAAACCCACAATAACTAACCCGCAACCGGAGAAGTAGGCAAATAATCGTTGATTCAGTTGAGTGGTTGATAGAGTAAATAGGGGTGGTACACTCCCAATTGAAATGATCAGAACCAGGAACAGCGGCTAGCAGCCAATCCTGCAAGACATTGAATCCGCTAACCACAACTCGCAACCCGTAATAAATAACTCGTAGCTTTCCTCTCAAAAAATCACTTTTTATTATCCGAACAATTCTTATATTTGGTAGGAGCAATTGGAGGAAGGTATGTTGGATAAACACATAACCGATTTTAGAGATTACCTATCGTACGAGAAACATTTCTCGCCTCATACCATTACCGCTTACCACAAGGATTTATTGCAACTCTCAGCCTACGTTAAACAACAGTTTGAAGTAGAGGAAGTGAAACTGATCAATCATCAAATGATCCGCAGTTGGTTGGTAGAGCTCATGAACGAGAAAACTACTGCACGTTCGGTTGCGCGCAAGCTTTCTACACTTAAAACCTTTTACAAGTATTTACTCAAAGAAGGAATTGTTGAGAACAATCCGCTTTCTAAAGTACAACCACCCAAAATCGAAAAACGCTTACCTGTTTTTGTGGAAGAAAAACCGATGCAGCAATTGTTGGATGGCAAAAAAGGACTCGATGGGGAGGTTGTAACTTTTGGTGAGGATTACAAGGGGCAGCGCAATCGGTTAATGATTATGTTATTCTACTCCACCGGTATTCGTTTATCGGAGTTAATCGGTTTAAAGCAGCAAGATATTGATTTTTACAAGCAAACCATTAAGGTGCTGGGAAAACGCAATAAGGAACGCATTATTCCCATTACACGTGAGTTGGCTGCAGAGATTACCTCTTTCATCGAATGTAAGTCCAAAGAAGGAATGAGTACAGAATATTTGCTGCTCACCGAAAAAGGACATCAACTGTACCCGCGATTGGTGTATGATACGGTAAAAACCTATCTAACCAAGGTTACGTCCATTGAAAAACGCAGTCCGCATGTGTTGCGTCACACCTTTGCCACCCATCTGCTTAACAAAGGAGCGGATTTAAATGCCATTAAAGAGTTATTGGGACATGCAAACCTTGCTGCAACGCAGGTGTATACCCACAACAGTATTGAGCGATTAAAGAATATTTATAAAAATAAACATCCACGAGCTTAAATCCTGCCTTTACCCAAGCAAACGGAAAAGTGTAGGACTCCGGCAGGTAATCACACTTTTCACTTAAATGATTAAATTATGAAAGTAGACATTCAATCCATTCATTTTGATGCAGACAAAAAGCTGCTAGCCTTTATTTCCGAAAAATTGGAGAAGGTAAACACGTTTCATACAGGAATAAAAAGTGCAGATGTATACCTGCGCATTGAGAAAGATGCCGAAAAAGAAAACAAAGCTGTTGAGGTAAAACTGAACATGAACGGTATTGATGTTTTTGCCAAAGAACATTCATCAACATTTGAAGCAGCTACCGATTTGGTGTTGGATAAAGTAGTAGCACAAGTAAAAAAGCATAAAGAGAAATTGCAAGCAAAATCATCTTAAATGATCTTGTTGCCTATCATACGGAGGCCCAAACTCACAAGGTTTGGGCTTTCTTTTTGTCTAATCCGTAATTTTTGTGCCTGAAAATCATGCATTCTCAAAATAAATTTTGCCGTTTCATTTCAAGCCCACATATTGCGGCCCTGTTACGCTTCCAAAATGAAATGAAAAGTTTTCCAAAACTTTTTTTGCTTCCAACTTGAAATACTCAACTAAACAACTACATTTGCAGTCCTTTTTTACGGAAGGCGTGAAGTTGAAAGGTGAGATTTAAGTTCTTTTTTTAACAGATAAATTACCAAATAAGTCAGTAATGACTTGATTTAGGCCACTTTAGCTCTCCCGATAGCTATCGGGAGGTAGAGCACTGCTCCACACTCTAAGGTGAACCTAGAAACAAAGGCCACTTTAGCTCAGCTGGTAGAGCAACTGATTTGTAATCAGTAGGTCGCTGGTTCGATTCCGGCAAGTGGCTCAATTTTTTGGTGTTTGTGATTGGAAGTATCTAAAATATACTATACCAAAAAGTTTCTGGGGAGATTCCAGAGCGGCCAAATGGGACGGACTGTAAATCCGTTGCGAGAGCTTCGAAGGTTCGAATCCTTCTCTCCCCACCAAGCCTTTTTCGGTATTAGAGCAATCATAATCATCATCAAATTATTATTGCGAGAGTAGCTCAGTTGGTAGAGCGACAGCCTTCCAAGCTGTAGGTCGCGGGTTCGAGCCTCGTCTCTCGCTCTAAAGAGCAGAAGTTGAATACTTAAAAGTGTTCAACTTCTTTAGCTGTTGTAGCTCAGCGGTAGAGCACTTCCTTGGTAAGGAAGAGGTCGGCAGTTCAATCCTGCTCAACAGCTCAAGTGAAGTAGGAAAGGAAGAGGTCGGCAGTTCTCCCGATAGCTATCGGGACAGCTCAACAGCTCAAGTGAAGTAGGAAAGGAAGAGGTCGGCAGTTCTCCCGATAGCTATCGGGACAGCTCAACAGCTCAAGTGAAGTAGGAAAGGAAGAGGTCGGCAGTTCTCCCGATAGCTATCGGGACAGCTCAACAGCTCAAGTGAAGTAGGAAAGGAAGAGGTCGGCAGTTCTCCCGATAGCTATCGGGACTGCTCAACAGCTCAAGTGAAGTAGGAAAGGAAGAGGTCGGCAGTTCTCCCGATAGCTATCGGGACTGCTCAACAGCTCAAGTGAAGTAGGAAAGGAAGAGGTCGGCAGTTCTCCCGATAGCTATCGGGACTGCTCAACAGCTCAAGTGAAGTAGGAAAGGAAGAGGTCGGCAGTTCTCCCGATAGCTATCGGGACAGCTCAACAGCTCAAATGAGCAGAACGAAATTGTGAAGTTGGAATTATGGAATAAGAAATTGTGAAGGGGAGTCTGCCGAAGGGTGGACTACATGTGCTTAACGAGGGGGAGAATGAGGCTGTTTCGTTCCGATAGTTATCGGGAGAGAATAGCATAACGAAGAAACCAAATAATTAATAATAAATTTAACTTTTAAAACTATGGCTAAAGAGAAATTTGACCGCAGTAAACCACACGTAAACATTGGTACTATCGGTCACGTAGATCACGGTAAAACTACCTTGACTGCTGCAATCACAAAAGTATTATCAGACGCAGGTTTGTCAGAAGCACGTTCTTTCGATTCAATCGATTCGGCTCCTGAAGAAAAAGAGCGTGGTATCACAATTAACACAGCTCACGTTGAGTATTCAACTGCTAACCGTCACTACGCTCACGTTGACTGTCCAGGTCACGCGGATTACGTAAAAAACATGGTTACAGGTGCTGCACAAATGGACGGTGCTATCCTTGTAGTAGCTTCTACTGATGGACCAATGCCACAAACTCGTGAGCATATCCTTTTGGCTCGCCAAGTAGGTGTTCCTCGTGTTGTTGTATTCATGAACAAAGTGGATATGGTTGATGACGAAGAATTGTTAGAAATCGTTGAAATGGAAATCCGTGATTTGTTAAACAAATATGAATTCCCTGGTGACGAAATTCCAATTATCCGTGGTTCTGCTTTGGGTGGTTTGAATGGAGATGCTAAATGGGTTGCTAAAATCATGGAATTGATGGAAGCAGTTGATACTTATATCCCAGTTCCTCCTCGTGCAACTGAATTGCCTTTCTTGATGCCGGTAGAAGATGTATTCTCGATCACTGGTCGTGGTACAGTAGCTACAGGTCGTATCGAGCGTGGTATCATCAACTCAAATGATCCAGTTGAAATCATTGGTCTTGGTGCTGAGAAAATCACTTCAGTAGTAACTGGTGTTGAGATGTTCCGTAAGATTCTTGACAGAGGTGAAGCTGGTGATAACGTTGGTTTATTGTTACGTGGTGTTGATAAAGAAGCTATCCGTAGAGGTATGGTTATTTGCAAACCGGGTTCAGTAACTCCGCACACTAAATTTAAAGCAGAAATCTACGTATTGTCAAAAGACGAAGGTGGACGTCATACTCCATTCTTTAACAAATACCGTCCTCAGTTCTATTTCCGTACAACAGATGTTACAGGTGAAATGCACTTGGCAGAAGGTGTGGAAATGATTATGCCGGGTGATAACGTTACGATTACAGTTCAATTAATCGCTCCAATTGCGATGGAAAAGAACTTACGTTTCGCTATCCGTGAAGGTGGCCGTACAATCGGTGCTGGACAGGTAACTGAAATTTTAGACTAATTTAGTTTAATCATAGATACTGAATGTTGGTTGGGTAACTGGCCAACATTTGGTATCTAATACACGGGCGTGGTGCAATGGTAGCATATCGGTCTCCAAAACCGCTGATCTTGGTTCGAGTCCAGGCGCCCGTGCAAATGTTAAGATAAACATGAACAAATTAAAAGAATACTTACAACTGTCGACTGACGAATTGGTGAACAAAGTAACTTGGCCTACATGGTCGGATTTACAGGAAAGCACTATAGTAGTTATGGTAGCATCGCTGTTAATATCATTTGTTATTTACATAATTGATATCGTTAGTAGCAGTGCTCTTGGATTTTTTTACCAAATTTTTTAAGGTTAATATTCTTTTACATCGAAATGGATACAATGACGCAGGAACATTATAAATGGTATGTAGTGAGAGCTATCACCGGACAAGAAAAGAAGGTGAAAGCACAAATGGAGTCGGAGCTTGATCGCTTGGGTCTGTTGGTACACGTACCTCAGATTTTGATTCCTACCGAAAAGGTATTTCAGATTAAAAACGGTAAAAAAAGCTCGAAAGAGAAAAGTTATTTTCCGGGTTATATCATGATACAGGCAGAGTTAGTTGGAGAAGTACCTCATACTATCGAAACCATAAACGGAGTTGTAGGATTTTTGGGTGGTAAAACACCAACGCCTTTGCGTCAATCAGAGGTTAATAGAATCCTTGGAACGTTTGATGATATTGCTGAGCAAGGTGAAACAATGGCTGAGCCATTCTTAATTGGTGAAATGGTGAAAGTTAATGATGGTCCTTTCAGTGGATTCTCTGGTGTGATTGAAGAAATCATGGACGATAGAAAAAAACTGAAGGTGATGGTTAAAATATTTGGTCGCGTTACACCATTGGAATTGAATTTTGTTCAGGTAGAAAAAGAAAGTTAAGAGAAATAATAATTAATCAAAGGGTAAGGTAACACTTACCCAAATATTGAAGCATATGGCTAAAGAGTTATCAGGGTTTATCAAATTACAAATCAAAGGTGGAGCAGCTAATCCTGCACCTCCAATTGGTCCTGCACTCGGTTCGAAGGGTGTTAACATTATGGAGTTCTGTAAGCAGTTTAACGCAAGAACTCAGGACAAAGCAGGTAAAGTATTACCGGTTGTAATTTCAGTTTACAGCGACAAGTCTTTCGACTTCGTTATCAAAACTCCACCAGTTGCATCGCAATTGTTGGAAGCATCAAAAGCAGCTAAAGGTTCGGCTGAATCTAACCGTAAAAAAGTTGGTTCAGTAACTTGGGATCAAGTTAAGGCCATTGCTACTGATAAAATGCAAGATATGAACTGCTGGAAAGTTGAATCAGCTATGAAAATGGTTGCAGGATCAGCAAGAAGTATGGGTATCACAGTTACGGGTGATGCACCTTTTGAAGTAAAATAATAATAAGAATTGAACATGGCTAAGATTAGTAAAAAAAGAAAAGCAGCGTTAGCTAAGATCGATTCAAACAAGCAATATACTTTGAACGATGCCACCAAACTTATGAAAGAAATTTCATACACTAAGTTTGATTCATCTGTAGATATTGATATTCGTTTGGGTGTTGATCCTAAAAAAGCTAACCAAATGGTTCGTGGCGTAGTTTCGCTACCACACGGAACCGGTAAAGACGTTCGCGTTCTTGCTTTGGTAACTCCGGATAAAGAAGAAGAAGCAAAAGCAGCAGGAGCTGATTACGTAGGTTTAGATGAGTTTATTCAAAAGATTGAGCAAGGTTGGGTTGATATCGATATCATCGTTACACAACCAAACGTAATGGCTAAATTGGGTAAACTAGGTAAAGTATTAGGTCCTCGTAACTTAATGCCAAACCCTAAATCTGGAACCGTTACAACCGAAATTGGTAAAACGGTAAGAGAAGTTAAAGCAGGTAAAATTGATTTTAAAGTAGATAAAGAAGGAGCAATCCACACTTCTATTGGTAAATCAACATTTGCCCCTGAAAAACTTGCTGAAAACGCAATAGAATTAATTCAAACGATTGCTAAGTTGAAACCATCATCAGCAAAAGGTACGTACTTCAAGGGTATCAGCCTTTCAACAACGATGAGCCCGGGTGTTTCGGTTGAAGCTAAATCAGTACCAGGCATTTAATCACACACAGTTATGAAAAAAGAACAAAAAGGGGAAATAATCGAAATGCTTACTCAAAAGTTTAATGAGTATAATTTCATCTACGTAACTGATGTGCAAGGTTTAAACGCTGAAAGAACAAGTGCTTTAAGACGTGAGTTATTCAAGAACGGAATCGAAATGGAAGTGGCTAAAAACACTTTAATCGAAAAAGCGCTTGAAAAATCAGATAAAGACTACAGCAAATTAGTTGACACCTTAAAAGGTAATACAGCTTTGATGTTTGCAACAGATAGTAAATCACCTGCAAAAATCATCAAGGATTTCAGAAAGAAAACAACAATCCCTGCATTAAAGGGAGCGTATATCGATTCTGACGTATTCATCGGTGACGATCAGTTGGATGCTTTAACTAAGTTGAAGTCGAAGAACGAATTGATTGGCGAGGTTATCGGATTGTTACAATCACCTGCACAAAGAGTTATCGGAGCCCTACAATCGGGTGGCGGTAAAATCGCAGGAATTGTTAAAACATTATCTGAACGTCCTGAATAATTTTTCAATAGAAATAACATACAATAAACAATAACAATTTAAATTTTAAAACAATGGCAGATTTAAAAGCATTTGCTGAACAGTTAGTAAACTTGTCAGTAAAAGAAGTAAACGAGTTAGCAACCATCCTAAAAGACGAATACGGTATCGAACCAGCTGCTGCTGCAGTTGCTGTTGCCGCTCCAGCTGCTGCTGCAGGTGAAGCTGCTGCTGAGAAAACATCTTTTGATGTAATCTTGAAAAATGCAGGACAAGCTAAATTAAACGTAGTAAAAGTAGTAAAAGATCTTACAGGTCTTGGCTTGAAAGAAGCTAAAGAACTTGTTGATGGCGCTCCAAAACCTATCAAAGAAGGTGTGGACAAAGCTACTGCTGAAGACCTTAAAGCTAAGCTTACAGAAGCTGGTGCTGAGGTTGAAATTAAGTAATCCGAAAGGGTACTTAAAACCATATTTGACCCCGGCTTTAGCCGCGGGTCAATTTTCTATTTATACGGATTGATAATCGATTCACCATAAAAACCATATTGCCTTGGCTAATAAAAAAATGCATTCAGAAGATAGAATTAGTTTCGCTTCTGTAAAACAAGTAATTGATTATCCTGATTTCTTAGATGTTCAAATTGAATCCTTTAAAGAGTTCTTTCAATTGGATACAACATCTGAAAGTCGCCTAGATGAGGGACTTTACAAAGTATTTCAGGAAAATTTCCCAATTTCAGACACAAGGAACATTTTTACATTAGAGTTTTTGGATTACTTCGTTGATCCACCACGCTACTCGATTGATGAGTGTATTGAGCGCGGATTAACTTACAATGTTCCGTTGAAAGCTAAGTTAAAGCTTTCATGTAACGATCCTGAGCACGAAGATTTTCAAACCATTGTTCAAGATGTGTATTTGGGAACAATCCCATACATGACTCCGAGCGGAACGTTTGTAATCAATGGTGCTGAGCGCGTAATTGTATCTCAGTTACATCGTTCACCGGGAGTATTCTTCGGACAAAGCTACCATACCAATGGAACCAAGCTTTACTCTGCAAGGGTAATTCCGTTTAAAGGATCATGGATTGAGTTTGCTACTGACGTGAATAACGTTATGTATGCTTACATCGACCGTAAGAAAAAATTCCCTGTAACCACATTGTTACGTGCCATCGGATTTGAATCCGATAAAGACATTCTGAACTTGTTTGATCTTGCTGAAGAAGTAAAGGTTAGCAAGAGCGGTTTGAAAAAAGTTGTAGGTCGTAAATTGGCTGCAAGGGTACTAAAAACATGGGTAGAGGATTTCGTAGATGAAGATACCGGAGAGGTAGTTTCTATTGAGCGTAACGAGGTAATCATTGAGCGTGATACCGTTTTAGAAGACGAGCATATTGATCTAATCACTGATGCAGATGTGAAAACCATCATTCTTCACAAAAACGAAGCAAGTCACAATGACTTCGCCATCATTTTGAACACTCTTCAAAAGGATACATCGAACTCAGGTAAGGAGGCTCATGAGCACATCTATCGTCAGTTAAGGAACGCAGATCCACCTGATGAAGAAACGGCCCGTGGTGTTATCGATAAATTATTCTTCTCTGATAAACGTTATGATTTAGGAGAAGTAGGTCGTTACCGTATCAACCGTAAGTTAAACCGTACAACTTCATCAGAAGTTCGCGTGTTAACGAAAGATGATATCGTTGCGATCATTAAGTATTTGATTGAATTGTCGAACTCTCGCGCTGATGTGGATGATATTGACCACTTAAGTAACAGACGTGTGCGTACCGTTGGTGAACAATTGTATTCACAGTTTGGTGTAGGTTTGGCCCGTATGGCTCGTACCATCCGTGAGCGAATGAATATTCGCGATAACGAGGTATTTACACCAACCGATTTGATCAATGCCAAAACATTATCATCTGTTATCAATTCATTTTTTGGAACCAACCAGTTATCACAGTTTATGGATCAAACGAATCCATTAGCTGAGATCACCCACAAGCGCAGGATGTCTGCCCTCGGTCCGGGTGGTTTGAGTCGTGATCGTGCAGGTTTCGAGGTTCGTGACGTTCACTATACGCACTACGGTCGTTTGTGTACAATCGAAACTCCAGAGGGACCAAATATCGGATTGATTTCTTCTTTATGTGTGCATGCTAAAATCAACGGAATGGGTTTCATCGAAACACCATACCTAAAAGTTGACGAAGGAAAAGTACGCATTGATAAGCCTGTGGTTTACCTCAGTGCCGAAGATGAAGAGGGAAAAACCATTGCTCAGTCAGACTCTAAGTATGATGAGAAGAGTGGTTTATTTACCGCTACTAAAGTAAAAGCTCGTTTCGAAGGTGATTTCCCAATGGTGGAAGGCGAAAAGATCGAGTATATGGATATCGCTCCAAACCAAATTGTATCGATTGCAGCTTCTTTGATTCCGTTTTTGGAACACAATGATGCGAATCGTGCGTTGATGGGATCGAACATGCAGCGTCAGGCAGTTCCATTGTTGCGCCCTGAAGCTCCTGTTGTAGGTACCGGTTTGGAAGGTAAAGTTGCACGTGATTCACGTACATTAATCGTTGCAGAAGGAACAGGTATTGTTGAATATGTGGATGCAAACGAAATTGTAGTGCGTTATGAGCAAACCGAACATGATAAATTAATCAGTTTCGGTACCGATACTAAAACATATAAACTAATCAAATTCCGCAGAACCAATCAAAATACTTGCGTTAACTTAAAACCTATTGTTCGCAAAGGGGATAAAGTTGAAAAAGGCAAAGTATTGTGTGAAGGTTATGCAACACAAGGTGGTGAACTTGCCATTGGACGTAACCTAAAAGTAGCGTTCATGCCTTGGCAAGGTTACAATTTTGAGGATGCGATTGTAATTTCTGAGAAAGTAGTTAAAGAAGATATCTTTACTTCTATTCACGTAACTGAATACGAATTGGAAGTTCGCGACACCAAACGTGGTGAAGAGGAATTAACAAACGATATTCCAAACGTAAGTGAAGAAGCTACCAAAAACTTGGACGAGAACGGTTTGATTCGTGTAGGTTGTGAAATAGGAGAGGGAGATATCCTAATCGGTAAAATCACTCCTAAAGGCGAAACTGAACCTTCACCTGAAGAGAAATTATTGCGTGCAATCTTTGGTGACAAAGCGGGTGATGTTAAAGATGCTTCATTGAAAGCTTCTCCATCATCATCAGGTGTTGTTATCGAGAAAAAATTATTTGCACGTACCAAAAAAGAGAAAGCTGCAAAAACAGACGACAAAGCTAAGATTGCTAAATTACAAGATGAGAACGAAAAGAACATCAAAGTAATTAAAGGAATTTTGGTAGAGAAGTTATTTGCTGTTCTTTCAGGTAAAACATCTCAAGGAGTATTTAATGTGTATAACGAGGAATTAATTCCGAAAGGAACCAAGTTTACCATGAAAAACCTGAATGAGATTGATTACACTCATATCAATGCAAACAGCTGGACAACTGATTCAGATAAGAATGATACGATCCGTCAGGTTTTATCAAACTATAAGAATAGATTGAACCAGGAGATTGCAGATTTCAGACGTAAAGAGTTTGCAATTACAGTAGGCGATGAGCTACCAACAGGTATCTTGAAACTTGCTAAAGTATACATTGCAAACAAACGTAAGTTGAAAGTGGGAGATAAGATGGCGGGTCGTCACGGTAACAAAGGTATTGTTGCACGTATTGTTCGCGAAGAAGATCTACCATTCCAAGAAGACGGAAGACCGGTTGATATCGTATTGAATCCACTAGGTGTACCTTCACGTATGAACTTGGGTCAGATTTACGAAACCGTTATGGGATGGGCGGCTGTTGAATTGGGCGTTAAATTTGCAACTCCAATTTTTGATGGTGCTACAGAAGAACAAATGTTGGAATACTGCCGCAAAGCCGGAATTCCTGAATACGGTAAAACTTACCTGTATGATGGATTATCGGGTGACCGTTTCCACCAACCGACAACAGTAGGTGTGATTTACATGCTGAAACTAGGTCACATGGTGGATGATAAGATGCACGCGCGTTCAATCGGACCATATTCATTAATTACGCAACAACCATTGGGTGGTAAAGCTCAATTTGGAGGTCAGCGTTTTGGTGAGATGGAGGTTTGGGCACTCGAAGCATTTGGTGCAGCCAATATCTTGCAAGAAATCCTTACCATTAAGTCGGATGATATCATCGGAAGAGCGAAAACCTACGAGGCAATTGTTAAAGGTGATAACTTACCACAACCGGGTATTCCTGAATCATTCAATGTATTGGTTCATGAGTTAAGAGGATTGGGTCTTGATTTAACACTTGAGTAAACCTATTTGAATAGAGATTGCATGACAAGTGTGATGCAATCTCTTTTATTCATTTTACTCAACAACATTTAAAGAAATAACGACAACAATATGTCATTAAAAAAAGATCAAAAAATTAAAAGCAACTTTACCAAAATCAGAATCGGATTGTCTTCTCCGGAATCGATCCTGACTAAGTCATTTGGTGAAGTAACCAAACCTGAAACAATTAACTACCGCTCTTTTAAACCGGAGATGGGTGGTTTGTTTTGCGAAAGGATTTTTGGACCTATAAAAGATTACGAATGCCATTGCGGTAAATACAAACGTATTCGCTACAAAGGTATCGTGTGCGATCGTTGCGGTGTTGAGGTAACAGAGAAAAAAGTAAGACGCGAGCGTATCGGACACATCAACCTTGTTGTGCCTGTAGCTCATATCTGGTATTTCCGTTCGTTGCCTAATAAAATTGGTTACCTTTTAGGTATACCTACCAAGAAATTGGACATGGTTATTTACTACGAACGTTATGTAGTTTGTCAACCAGGTTTAAAAGCAACGGATGGTGTTTTGAAGTACGACCTCATAACAGAGGAAGAGTATTTAGACATCTTAGATTCTTTGCCAAAAGATAATCAACATTTGGATGATGAAGATCCAAACAAATTCATCGCTAAAATGGGTGGTGAAGCATTGTGGTTCTTACTGTCCCGCATCGACCTTGATACGTTAAGTTTTGATTTGCGCGTAAAAGCAAATACCGAAACTTCACAACAACGTAAAACTGAAGCGTTGAAACGTTTGAAAGTAATCGAAGGCTTCCGTGCATCACAAATTCATGGCGATAACCGTCCTGAGTGGATGGTAGTAAAAATATTACCAGTTATTCCTCCAGAGTTGCGTCCACTCGTTCCATTGGAAGGTGGTCGTTTTGCAACTTCGGATTTGAATGACTTGTACAGACGTGTAATTATTCGCAACAACCGTTTGAAACGTTTAATGGAAATCAAAGCTCCTGAGGTAATCTTACGTAATGAAAAACGTATGTTACAAGAAGCTGTTGATTCATTATTTGATAACACCAGACGTGTAAGTGCTGTAAAAACTGAAGGTAACCGTCCGTTAAAATCATTAAGCGATATGCTTAAGGGTAAACAAGGTCGTTTCCGTCAAAACTTATTGGGTAAACGTGTGGATTATTCGGGTCGTTCGGTAATTGTGGTTGGACCTCAATTAAAATTACACGAATGCGGTATTCCTAAAAACATGGCGGCTGAGTTATTCAAGCCGTTTATTATCCGTAAATTATTGGAGCGTGGTATCGTTAAAACGGTAAAATCGGCTAAGAAATTAGTGGATCGTAAAGAAGCAGTGATTTGGGATATTTTGGAGAACATCTTAAAAGGACATCCTGTGTTGCTTAACCGTGCTCCTACACTCCATAGATTGGGTATTCAAGCTTTCCAACCTAAATTGGTTGAAGGTAAAGCTATCCAGTTACATCCATTGGTATGTACAGGATTTAATGCGGATTTTGACGGTGACCAAATGGCTGTGCACGTTCCACTCGGAAATGCAGCAATTTTAGAAGCCCAAATGTTGATGTTAGCTTCTCACAATATCTTAAACCCTGCAAACGGAGCGCCTATTGCGGTTCCTTCTCAGGACATGGTGTTGGGATTATATTACATCACTAAAGGACGTAAAAATACTCCTGAATTTCACGTTAAAGGTGAAGGTTTAACTTTCTACTCAGCAGAAGAAGCAATTATTGCTTTCAACGAAAAGAAAGTGGACTTACATGCATGGGTTAGGGTAAAAGCTAATGTAAAAGAAAACGGAGTATTGGTAAACAAACTCATCGAAACTACAACTGGTCGTATCCTGTTCAACCAGGTTGTACCAACTGATTATGGTTACGTAAATGAGTCGTTAACCAAGAAAAGTTTACGTGATATTATCGGTGCAATCATCAAAGATTGCGGAATGGATAAATGTGCTAAGTTTTTGGATGATATTAAAGACTTAGGATACCACTTCGCATTTAAAGGTGGATTGTCATTTAACTTATCTTATGTAAGTATCCCGGCCGAGAAAGAGCAGTTTGTGAAATCTGCAATGGCTGAGGTTGATGATATCTGGAGTAACTATAACAATGGTTTCATTACCAATAACGAGCGTTACAACCAGGTAATTGATATCTGGACACGCGTAAACTCTCGTTTGGCTGATACCGTATTAAAACAATTGAAAGAAGACCAACAAGGATTCAATCCAGTTTACATGATGTTGGATTCAGGTGCGCGTGGTTCGAAAGAGCAAATTCGTCAGTTGGGTGGTATGCGTGGATTGATGGCAAAACCTCAGAAAAACACCAGTGGTGGAACAGGGGAGATCATCGAGAATCCAATTTTATCGAACTTCAAAGAAGGTCTTTCGGTTATCGAGTACTTTATTTCTACCCACGGTGCGCGTAAAGGTTTGGCGGATACGGCTTTGAAAACTGCGGATGCAGGTTACTTAACTCGTAGGTTGCATGACGTAGCTCAAGATGTTGTTGTAAACGAACCAGATTGTGGAACATTGCGTGGTATTCCTACTTCAGCGTTGAAAGATAATGAAGAGGTGGTAGAAACATTATACGAGCGTATCTTAGGTCGTACCAGTTTGCATGATGTTTATGATCCGTTAACCGGAGAAATGTATTGCAAATCGGGTGACGAAATCACTGAAGAAATTGCAACGAAGATTGATGCTTCGCCAATTGAAACAGTTGAAATTCGCTCAGTACTTACCTGCGAAACACAAATTGGATGTTGTGCAAAATGTTACGGACGTAACCTTGCTTCGGGCCGCATGGCTCAGCGTGGTGAAGCTGTTGGTGTTATTGCAGCTCAATCAATTGGTGAGCCGGGTACACAGTTAACACTCCGTACGTTCCACGTGGGAGGTACTGCTTCAAACATTGCAAGTGAAAGCCAAATGAACGCTAAGTTCGGTGGTAAACTTGAGTTCGAAGAAATCAAAACTGTTGTATTAAATACGGTTGAAGAAGGAAAAGTAGATACTGTAATCGGTCGTCAAGGTGAGATTCGTATTGTCGATGAGAAAACAGGTAATACTATCATTACCATGAATATCCCTTACGGAGCGCACTTATTTGTGAAAAACGGACAAAAGGTTGAAAAAGGAGATCGTGTATGTACATGGGATCCATACAATGCCGTAATCCTTTCCGAATTTGCGGGTGCAGTGAAGTTTGAAAACATCATCGAAAACATCACTTTTAAAGAAGAAAGTGATGAGCAAACAGGTCACAAGGAAAAAGTAATTATCGAATCAAAAGATAAAACCAAAATTCCTTCGATTATTGTTGCTGATAAAAAAGGTGCTACCATTAAAGAATACAATATTCCGGTAGGTGCGCACATTATCGTTGAAGAAGGTGCTCAAATGAATGCAGGAGAGATTTTGGTTAAGATTCCACGTGTAATCGGTAAAACCCGAGATATCACGGGAGGTTTACCACGTGTTACTGAGTTGTTCGAGGCTCGTAATCCTTCAAATCCTGCAGTTGTTACCGAGATTGATGGTGTTGTTACGTTTGGTGGTATCAAACGTGGTAACCGTGAAATTTTGATTACTTCACGCGATGGCGATCAAAAGAAATACATGGTTCCATTGTCGAAACATATCTTGGTTCAAGAAAATGATTTCGTAAAAGCAGGTTCATCTCTTTCTGATGGGTCGATTTCTCCACAAGATATTCTTCGTATTGAAGGTCCATTGGCTGTACAACGTTACATCACCAACGGTATTCAAGAGGTATACCGCTTACAAGGGGTAAAAATCAACGATAAACACATTGAAGTTATCGTGCGTCAAATGATGCAAAAACTGAATGTGGAAGATCCGGGTGATACTTTGTTCCTTGAAGGAGAAAATGCAGATAAGTGGAACTTCAAATTAACCAACGACTGGATTTATGATAAGAAAGTTGTAGTTGATGCAGGAGATTCGGCAAACTTAAAAGCAGGTCAGATTGTGAGCGTACGTAAGTTACGTGACGAAAACTCAATGTTGAAGCGTAAAGCGATGAAACTTGTTGAGGTTCGTGATGCACAGCCTGCAACTGCTGCACAAGTAATTATGGGTATCACCAAAGCATCTTTGGGTACTGCCAGCTTTATGAGTGCTGCATCGTTCCAGGAAACTACTAAAGTGTTAAACGAAGCTGCTATCTCAGGTAAAGTGGATCATATGTTAGGTTTGAAAGAAAACGTAATTGTTGGTCACTTGATTCCTGCCGGTACCGGTATCCGTGAGTACGAAAAACTCATCGTAGGTTCACAAGAAGAGTATGATATGTTGATGGCTTCTAAAGGTCAATAGTCAAACTAGTTTTTACCTAAATTATACTTGAAAGGCATCCTAAATCAGGGTGCCTTTTTTTGTTTATTGGCATTGGGGATGACAGATACCATGGGATATTTTGGACAGTATCTTAAAACGAAGAATCTGTCCAAAAAAGTGTGTAAAGTTTAAAAATCTGATTTTTGTGTGAAGAATCACTATTCTTAAAATTGAACTAACCAAAGCTATTGCTCATGTGTGTTTTAAGTTCCATACTTCAATCAACAAAGTGAAGGATAAAGAATTAATTTACATATCATAAATGAGTGTTCAAACCAATATAATCAACTTTATTGTAAGGTATAAGGTATGGGCTTTTATTCTCTTCTGTGTATTGCCATTTGTAGCATTCAAAGTGGTTCAAAAAGAGTGGAAATGGAAAGAGCTGGGCAATCGCGGAAAAGTATTGAAGGCACTCATTTGTGAAAAGAAGTTTCTGATGAGTAAAAGAGGCGATACGGTGAAGTATCATTATTGTTTTACTTTGAATAACGCAGCATTTAAGGGTGGTGTAATGTACAAATATGATAGTAAAGGTATAGAGTTGAATATTGACGATAGCATTGCTGTTGCGTATTTACCTGATGAACCGTCAGAAAACATAGATTACCTGTTTTAACTAGCGAAGGTTACGCGGAATAGCAGCACTTTCAGCGACCTTATTGGTGTGGTTACTTTGGCGGTTTTACATTTTACGGTTTTAAATATTCAAGAAAACCGCAAAACCAATTGTAGCCTAGGCTTATCGCCATAGCGATTTTAGAAGGTCTTTTATTTTATTTTCGCAGCAATAATAAAACAATGTATTTTTGATTTTTAGAAACAGAACATGGAAAACAAAAACGACAACCAGTTAAACATCGAACTCAGCGAGGAAATGGCTGAAGGTATCTATAGTAACTTAGCAATTATCACGCATTCAAACTCCGAGTTTGTAGTTGATTTTATTCGGGTAATGCCGGGCATTCCCAAGGCAAAAGTAAAATCAAGAATAATCCTTACACCTGAGCATGCAAAACGTTTGTTAATTGCCCTGAGTGATAACGTAAATAAATACGAAGAACAAAACGGCCATATCAGCATTAACGAAGCACCACCAATTCCAATGAATTTTGGTGGGCCAACAGGGCAAGCGTAAAGCAATACGGATTTCGGAGGTGAGGATTGTCATACTGCGTTTACCGAAGTAGACCTCAGGAATGCTCACTAGAAAGAAGTTGGAACTTGGAAGATGGATGAAGTGGAAGGTTTGAGATTTACGGATTGATAATTGTCATTTCTTAGGATTGAATGCGCCAAAATGAGTGCTAATCTTATTGACAATTAGTGTAGTAAAGCCCTTGACTGTATTGTGATTGCAGGATGTGGGAAATCATTTTTGAAGGATAGGTGCGGCAAAATATTCAGATTGATTATCTTTGCCCAAATCTAACCAACCTTGAACAAGTCAATTACAAAATTCCCTGCCACTTTAGTTCTCGAAGATGGCACCGTTTTCAAAGGAATTTCTATTGGAAAAATGGGAACAACCACCGGTGAAATCTGTTTCAATACAGGAATGACTGGCTACCAAGAAGTATTCACAGATCCCTCTTATTTCGGGCAAATATTGGTTCAAACCAACGTTCACATTGGAAACTACGGAATTCATACCGATGAAATTGAGTCGGAATCCATCAAAATATCTGGCTTGGTTTGTAAAGACTTTAACGTTCCTTATTCTCGCAAACAAGCCGACAGCACTGTACAAGATTATTTTGCACTAAACAACGTTGTTGGTATTACAGGTATTGATACCCGCGAGTTGGTTTTACATGTGCGCAGTAAAGGCGCTATGAATGCCATTATTTCTTCCGAGGAAAAGACAGTGGATGAATTGCTTGCTGAACTTAAAAGTGTTCCGTCAATGGCCGGATTGGAATTGTCGTCACAAGTATCTACAAAAGAAACCTACTATATGGGTAATGAAGCTACTGCGGTTAAACGTGTGGCCGTGCTTGATTTAGGAGTAAAGAAAAACATTCTTCGTAACTTGGTTAATCGCGGCTGTTACTTGGCAGTATTTAACGGCAAAACAAGTTTTGATGAGATGATGAAATTTAAGCCGGATGGATTTATGATTTCAAACGGTCCGGGTGATCCGGCAACTATGGAATATGCTGTTGATACGGTTAGGGCTATTTTGGATAAGAATGTTCCGTTGTTTGGAATTTGTTTAGGACACCAAATGTTGGCAGAAGCGAACGGACTGAAAACATATAAAATGCACAATGGTCACCGTGGACTAAACCATCCAGTGAAAAACATCATCACAGGTGTATGTGAAATTACATCACAAAATCACGGATTTGCAGTGAAGGCTGAGGACATCGAAAAACATCCGGATGTTGAAATTACACACATTAACCTTAACGATAATACCATTGAGGGAATTCGACTGAAAAGCAGAAAAGCATTCTCGGTGCAATACCACCCCGAAGCAGCTCCGGGTCCTCATGATTCGAACTATTTGTTTGATGATTTCGTGAAGCTGATGAATTAAGAGCGGAGGCTATTGGCTCCTAGCCTTTAGCGGGATGAGATTTTTGAAAAAGCAGAGTGCTCCTGTTATGAATAAATGAGCCAACTAAAAAAGGCGAAAAGCCCAAAGTAGATTAATAATTAATAAGCCAATAGCTAAGGGCCAAAAGCCAACAGCAAAAATCAACTACATATGACACAAATTCTTAACATTCATGCCCGTCAAATTTTAGACTCACGAGGAAACCCTACTGTTGAAGTAGACGTAATTACCGAATCGGGAACATTAGGTCGCGCTGCTGTTCCATCAGGAGCGTCAACCGGAGCTCACGAAGCTGTTGAGCTAAGAGATGGCGATAAAAAAGTATTTTTAGGAAAAGGCGTTTTAAAGGCAGTACAAAATGTAAATGAAACAATTGCCGATAAATTAATTGGGATGGATGTATTTGAGCAAAACGAGATTGATCGAGTGATGCTTAAATTGGATGGAACTGAAAACAAGGCAAAACTAGGGGCCAACGCCATTCTTGCTGTTTCAATGGCCGTAGCTAAGGCTGCTGCAGAAGAAAGCGGTATGCCTTTGTACCGTTATGTAGGAGGTGTAAATGCAAATACTTTGCCTATTCCAATGATGAATATTTTGAATGGTGGGGCTCATGCCGATAATGCAATCGACTTCCAGGAGTTTATGATTATGCCGGTAAATGCAAGTAGTTTTAGCGAAGCTTTGCACATGGGTACAACTGTTTTTCATACCTTAAAAGGGGTTTTGAAAAAGAAAGGATACTCAACTAATGTTGGAGATGAAGGAGGATTTGCACCGAATATTCAATCGAATGAAGAAGCAATTGAAATTGTTTTAAAATCTATCGAAGAAGCAGGATACAAGCCAGGTAAAGATATTTATATCGCCATGGATGCAGCATGTACTGAATTATGGGATGAGAAAAAGAAAATGTATGTGTTCCACAAGTCGGATAAAAAAGAATTGACCTCATCGGAAATGGTGAGCTATTGGAAAACTTGGACAGAAAAATATCCAATTCTTTCTATTGAAGATGGTTTATCAGAAGATGATTGGAGCGGTTGGGCAGAACTTACTAAAACACTTGGAAGCAAGGTGCAGTTGGTAGGAGATGATTTGTTTGTTACCAATAGCAAACGTTTACAAAAAGGAATTGATAAAGGTGTAGCGAATTCTATTTTGGTAAAAGTAAATCAAATTGGTTCGTTAACTGAAACGATTGACGCTGTTAATTTGGCCACTCGCAACGCTTATACAAACATTATGAGTCACCGCAGTGGGGAAACAGAAGATGTAACCATTGCTGATTTAGCCGTAGCGTTAAACAGCGGGCAAATCAAAACCGGATCTGCCTCACGAACCGATAGAATTGCTAAGTATAACCAGTTACTCCGTATTGAAGAAGAGTTGGGTAAAAATGCTTATTACCCTGGTAAAGATTTCAAATTTTTATAGTTGGAAGGTATCCTGAATTTTTACAAATCGCCATGCAAAATTGTGTGGCGATTTTTTTGTGACTTTTTATCAACCTAGGTTTTAGGCTAAATGACGTTTGTGCGAGATGCTTTTATAAACGTGCGATTAATGCCACGAATAATTCAGATAATTTAACTTCAGCTTTAGCTGCAACTGCAATAATTTCGGCAAGTGTTACAGGCTTTAAATTATCAGGGTTACACTCATCTGTTAATACGGAAACTGCTGCACACGCTAACCCCAGATGATTTGCAGCTATTACTTCAGGTACAGTGCTCATTCCTACGGCATCTGCACCAATCATTTTTAAATAACGGTATTCAGCTCTGGTTTCCAACATCGGACCTGCCACCGAAACATATACACCTTTGTTTAACGTAATTTTCTTTTGTGCAGCAATTTGTTCTAATAGTGTATTCATTTGGGCAGAGTATGGTGCACTCATGTCAGGAAACCGAGGTCCAAGTTCATCGTTATTCTTGCCAATCAAAGGATTTGTTGGTTGCAAATTAATATGGTCATCTATGAGCATTAATTCACCTTTTTTCCAATTGGGATTTAAACAGCCCGATGCATTGGATAGTAATAAATGTTTAATTCCCAATAACTTCATCACTCTAACAGGAAATACAATTTGCTGCATGGAATAGCCTTCGTAATAATGAAAACGTCCTTGCATTGCTATAACCATTTTATCGGCTATTGTCCCTAAAATAAGTTTACCGGTGTGCGATTCAACAGTGGAAAGTGGAAAATGTGGAATGTCTTTGTAGAGGATTTCTTTTTTTATCTGAATATGCTCCACCAAGTGCCCTAGTCCTGTTCCAAGCACAATACCAACTTGAGCATTTTGAAAGCCTTCAACTTCAAGAAAGGCCACTGTTTCTTTTAATTCTTTCATTGAGTGTTCAAGCCGTTTTAATAAGGTTTATCGAGAAACTGTTTTATGCAGAAGCTTGTTGTATTTTTTGTTTCACCCAATCGTAAACTAAGTTAAACTGATCCTCGCGCGACATGTGAGAGTTGTCTAACTCAATAGCATCTTCAGCTTTTTTTAGAGGACTGTCAGCTCTAGTTGTATCAATATGATCACGTTTTGCAAGGTTGGCAAGAACCTCGTCAAACGTTGTATTTTGACCTTTTTCTTTCAACTCATCCAGCCTACGTTGGGTTCGTATTTTAGGATCAGCTGTTACAAATATTTTGAGTTCGGCATGTGGGAAAACAACCGTACCTATATCTCTTCCATCCATCACAATGCCTTTATGATCTCCCATTTTTTGCTGCTGTTTCACCAAAAATCTGCGCACCTCACTTATGGCACTTACATCGCTCACAATACTAACTACGCGGGGGTTTACACGAATCTCTTCTTCTACATTTTCGCCATTCAAATAAATGTCTTGTGATTGGGGGGCTTTGTTTATCCTAAAGTTGATATGAATATCATTCAATGCTTTTGCTACATGCTCTGGATGGTATATGTCAATATGATTGCGCAATAAATATAAAGCCGTTGCTCTGTACATTGCACCTGTATCAATATATCGATAAAGCAGAGCCTTGGCTACCTGCTTTGCTAATGTGCTTTTTCCGCAAGAAGAGTAGCCATCAATGGCTATGATGATATTCGACATAATTGTAGGTAGGTTTCACCACAAATAAACCGAAAAATAATCATACTATGAAGCAGTGTTCCGCTTCTTTTTCTTGAAGTCATTTAAGTTGAAGATAAACGAAAAATGGTTGGTACATTGGCCTATGTAATATCCTGTATTACCATAAGCAACCTGCATCTTGCTTACTTTAAATCCGAATCCCCAAGAGAAACCGGCAAACCCTCCAAGGTCTTCAAGTCTCATCTCTCTTCGTTTAAAATGGTTATAAGCCAAAGCGATATAAAATGTTTTACCCAATAGAATTTCCGATCCAAAGGTTAAATGGGCAAGTGTTTTTTCTCCAATATTGTATGTTTCAGGAATGATATCACCTGTTTCGAGCGATTTTTTTAAACCAGGTTTTTCATTGTTTGCGTACAATAACTTACCCGCTTTTTCTAAATGATTGGCAACAATGGTAAATCGAAAAGGATTGTGTTTGAATTTTTTGGAGAACGCCAATTGAGCATTAAAAGGCGAATTTTCATTATTGCCATTATTGTATGCTCTTATCTGCCGACCAACATTGCTTATTACTGCCGCTGCCGTGAATAGTTTATCATTGTTATGATAGGTTGCAGCTACATCTGTGGCTATTCCAACAGACGCAAATTCAGCTAGTGAAGAATAGATTAATTTAACCTGTCCACCAATTGATAAATAATCACTCAGCTTTTTTCCATAACCAATATTTGCTGCATATTCACCGGCACTAAATGTTCCTATTTCTTCACCATTAGCCAAGGTGCGTTTAAAATCGCCATAACCAATATACTGAATACCCATTGAGAAGGTTCCAATACTATCCATATGTTTGGTAAATCCGACATAACCTGCTCCGATGTTTTGAAACAAGAAAACATGATTATAGGTAATTTGGTTGTTCATCTCTGCTTTAAGCATAGAAGGATTTTGTAGTGCCAAATTCATGTCGTTGTCATCAAGGGTTATTGCAGTCCCTCCCATAGCTGCAATGCGAGCGTTTGGTTGCAAGGATAAAAACTGATAGGTGCTTGTTCCTGCAACTTGAGCTAAAACAACCGGAGCTGTTAAACACCAACTTAGTATGAAGTATAAAATTTTGTTCACGAACATCAAAAATATTGAATAAAACGATATTGCACCATAAAAAGTATAGGTATAAAAAAACCTTTAGCTGTAATCAACTAAAGGTTTTATGTATGAAAGGTAAGAGTCGGTTAATCTCTTCTTCCCGTAAAAATAGATACGTAGTACAATAAAGTAGCTAATGATGATAAGGCTGCAATTACATAAGTTGATGCTGCCCAGTTTAGTGCGTTGCGCGCCATCCCGTATTCGTCTTGCTGCACAATACGGTTTGTATCTAACCAAGCCATTGCTCTGTTACTGGCATCAAATTCAACAGGCAAGGTTACTAATGAAAACAAGGTAATTGCCGCCAACATGATGATTCCAATAAGTAATAATTGCGGAAAAGAGTTTAATAACAAAATACCACCAAGCAAAACCCATTGCACATAACGTGAAGTAATGCTGACAACAGGAACAATTGCCGAGCGAAAACCTAGCCATGAGTAAGCATTGGCATGTTGCACCGCATGGCCACACTCATGAGCAGCAACTGCAGCTGCAATAACACTGCGGCCATGAAACACAACACGACTGAGGTTTACCGTTTTATCCTGCGGGTTATAATGATCGGTAAGTTGCCCATCAACGCTTAGTACTTTTACATCATAAATACCGTTGTCGCGCAACATTTTTTCGGCAATTTCTGCTCCCGACAAATTGTTGTGCAAGGCAACTTCGCTGTATTCCTTTACTTTACTTTTAAATCTCCAACTAACCAGCAAACTGATTAATAAAAAAAACAATCCGATAAATAGCATAATAGTGTAGTTTAAGTGTGTAAGATTTTGTTTTCTTAATCAAACGTTATTCCATTATCGCGTATAACGATAAATCATGACAATAAGTGCGAACAGAAACATTAAAATAGAAATTCGATTAATACCGTGCATCATTTTTAAGTTAAAAGATGACGGTTCGTCAGTAGGTTGCTTTTTCCAAAACGCAATATAGGACCCTATTTTTGTGAGTGTTTTCATACTTCAGAAACAAATGTACGTAATTATAGTTTCAAGACTATTTTAATGGTATAAAAATTATTTTTAGGCTCGTCTAAATTTTTTACATTTGTGAAATGTATTCGTTTACGGAAGAAAACTATTTAAAAGCAATTTATAAGCTATCGGAACGAGCCCCCGACAGTATTACTACAAATGCTATTGCTGAAGTGCTGGAGACCAAAGCTGCATCAGTAACTGATATGATTAAAAAATTATCAGATAAAAAGCTGTTGAAATACGAGAAATATCGGGGAGTTGCTTTGACCGAAAAGGGTCGATTGATTGCTGTAGAAACTGTGCGCAAACACAGATTATGGGAGACTTTTTTACATGAGAAATTAGAATTTGGCTGGGATGAAGTGCATGATATTGCCGAGCAATTGGAGCATATTAACTCCGAAGCCTTAACAAATAAATTGGACGATTTTTTAGGAAACCCCTCTCACGATCCGCATGGAGATCCCATTCCAACAAGGTCTGGTGAAATTAAAAAATCCGATCTCATTCTGTTGTGTGATGCCAAGCTCAAGCAAAAAGTTTTGATGTCGGGGGTGGTAGACCATAGTGCTCCTTTTTTACAACACCTCAATAAAATAGCTCTTGCACTCGGCTGCCAAATTGAGGTGCTCGATAAAAACGAGTATGATGGATCAATTGAAATTAAATTAGGTAGTTCCTCTCATTTACATCTCAGTAAAGAAGTTGCAAAAAATATACTTGTAAAAATACGTTAACGGATATGTCAGAAAAATCGTTAAGTGACGTTCATGAAAGTGTTCAGATTCCATCGAAAAGGAATTTCTGGAAAACACTCATGGCGTTTTTAGGGCCGGCATACATGGTAAGTGTAGGATATATGGATCCCGGAAATTGGGCTACCGATATTGCTGGTGGAAGCCAATTTGGGTATCAATTAATTTGGGTGTTACTCATGAGTAACTTGATGGCATTATTGCTCCAAAGTCTTGCGGCCCGATTAGGTGTAGTTAAAGGATTAGATCTTGCACAAGCATCGCGACAACAATACGCTCCTTGGGCCAATGTTTCACTTTACGTTTTGGCAGAATTAGCCATTGCTGCCTGTGATTTGGCTGAGATAATTGGTATGGCTATCGGCCTTAATTTATTGTTTGGCTTGCCATTAATGTATGGCGTTATCATAACAGTACTTGATACTTTTTTACTACTGTTTCTACTCAACAAGGGTATCCGAAAAATGGAAGTATTTATTGTGAGTTTAATTGCGATTATTGGGTTGTCATTCATAACGGAGTTGTTTATTGTAAAACCAGATGTGCAAGAACTAGTAAAGGGATTTGTGCCAACCGCACTAACGAGTAATGCACTTTATATTGCTATCGGTATTATCGGAGCCACGGTTATGCCACACAACCTTTATTTGCATTCGTCTTTGGTTCAAACACGCAATTTCTCCAAAGATTTGACGGGCATCAAACAAGCACTGAAATTCAATTTTATTGATTCAACAATTGCTTTAAATCTCGCTTTTTTTGTAAATGCCTCTATACTTATTTTGGCGGCATCTGCCTTTCACCACAATGGATTTAATAAGGTAAGTAGTATTCAGGATGCACATTTATTGCTTCAAAATATTTTTGGTAATTGGGCACCTGCCTTGTTTGCTATAGCACTTATTTGTGCTGGCCAAAGCTCAACTATTACAGGAACCTTAGCTGGGCAAATTGTAATGGAAGGGTATTTGAATTTGCGCATCAGTCCTTGGATTAGAAGATTGTTAACTCGGATGCTTGCAATTGCTCCGGCTCTGTTTACCATTTTTTATTTTGGAGAAGAAAAGTTAGGTGAGTTACTCGTATTTAGTCAAGTTGTATTGAGCATGCAATTGGGTTTTGCTGTTATTCCGCTCATTCATTTTACATCTAGTAAAAAGATTATGGATTCCTTTGCGATTAAACCTTGGCTTAAATTGGGAGCCTGGTTATGTGCAGCAATTATTATTTCACTCAATGTGAAGTTAATTATTGATGAAGTAACCTCATTCTTCATTTTTTTAGGGGAAGGAAACTTTTCTTTAAAAATGTTCATTTTGCTGTTGTTGCTTTTCGTACTTACGCTGTTGCTTTATATTACGTTTGAGCCTGTTATTAAGTATAAGCGTAAAGTAAAAAATAGTATTCCTCATGGTAATGCAATATCACTCGGTGAAGTTGAACAATCAACTTACAAACAAATTGCTATAACGGTTGATTTCTCGAAAAATGATACGGCAACCATTCAGCATGCATTGTCCTTAGGAGGAAAGTCAGCATCGTACATACTCATTCATATTGTTGAATCGGCTGGAGCTATTCGTTTAGGCAACCAAATTTTGGATAACGAAACGATGCATGATTTGGAAAATCTTAAAAAGTACCAATTAGATTTAATGCGAATGGGATACTCTGTGATTACTGAATTGGGGTATGGGAAATCAGCTAATGCTATTTCGTTAATAATTAATAAAAGTGATGCTGATTTATTGGTTATGGGAGCCCACGGTCATAAGGGGCTTAAGGATATTATTTTCGGAAGCACCGTTGATGCAGTTAGACACAATGTTAAAATACCTGTTTTGATTGTTAAATAATGGAAGACCTGAACGAACTAAAAAACAAAGCAACTCAGAAAAAAAACGAGAACAAGCGATTCTTCGAACAGCTTAAAAAGCGCACTCCTAAAAATTTAGATGAACAGTTTGCACAATTTCACGATGAAGCATTTGACCATATTGATTGTTTGAAATGTGCTAATTGTTGTAAAACAACCGGCCCGTTATTTAAGCAAAAAGATATCGAGCGACTAGCTTCGCACTTCAAAATGCGGCCAGCACAATTTGTGGAAACGTATTTGCATATAGATGAAGACAATGATTACGTTTTAAATGCGTTGCCTTGTCCGTTTTTGGGTTCTGATAATTATTGTTCTGTTTATGACCATCGCCCAAATGCTTGCCGAGAATATCCGCACACCAATCAACGAAAAATACACACACTTTTTAAGGAAACTCTTAATAACGTAGCGATTTGTCCTGCTGTTTTTGAAATTGTTGAGAGGCTAAAAAAAGTATACTGAGTTCTTTGAATTGAATAGTTAGTTCAGTGAAAGTTATCTTAACTTTTTAGGCTAAAAACAAGTCACGTTGCTCAGGAGTAGGAATTTTACAACGATCAAATTTGCCAAACCATTTGTAGCGGTTAAGGGCAATAAAATTATATACTGCATTTCGGATAAAGGCAGGAACAATCATAAACACATAGCCTAAACGCCATATTCCACCCAATTTTTTCAATACTTTAAGTGCTGCTGTTGATTGGTAGAAAGCTTTCCCATTTTCATAAAGAACAAAAGAATCAAAAGTAATTTGGTTGCCCAATGTTTGTTTTGCTATATCTGATTGTAACGTTGCGTATCTGAAAATGCGTTTATGATCGTGTTTAATCATAAATTGAACGCTGCGGTCACACAGGCCACAAACACCATCATAAAACACAATTGGATGATTATTCATCTAGCTCCTAATCAATTATTTAAACAATACAAAAATTAGGTTCCGCGCATTCGGCATTTATTCCTATTTTCGCGCCTCAAATTTACGATATTATGTTCGAAAGTTTAAGCAGTAAACTCGATAAAGCATTTAAAACCCTTAAAGGGCAAGGTAAAATTACCGAAATTAACGTTGCCGAAACGGTAAAGGAAATTCGTAAAGCATTGATTGATGCTGACGTAAACTATAAAATTGCCAAAACATTTACCGATACTGTTAAGGAAAAAGCCTTAGGTCAAAACGTTTTAACCGCGGTTTCACCTGGGCAATTACTCACTAAAATTGTTAACGATGAGTTGACTTTATTGTTGGGAGGAAAATCAGAGGAACTAAATTTAAAAGGATCTCCTGCAATTATCCTGATGGCGGGATTACAAGGTTCGGGTAAAACAACCCATTCTGCAAAACTTGCAAGTTTTATAAAGAAAAAAGGTAAAACAGTAATGATGGCTGCTTGTGATGTGTATCGTCCTGCCGCTATTCAACAGTTACATGTTTTAGGTGAACAAATTGGTGTTCCAGTATATAGCGAAGAGGGCAACACAAATCCTGTGAGCATTGCACAAAATGCGGTGAAGGAAGCAAAAGAAAAGGGGGCTTCTGTAATTATTATTGATACGGCCGGTCGTTTGTCTATTGACGAAAAAATGATGATGGAAATTGGTGATATCAAAAATGCCATTCAACCTCAGGAGATTTTGTTTGTTGTAGATTCGATGACAGGGCAAGATGCAGTGAATACGGCTAAAGCATTTAATGATGTGTTGGATTTTACCGGTGTTATTCTAACAAAGTTGGATGGTGATACACGCGGAGGAGCAGCTCTCTCCATCAAAACGGTGGTTGAGAAACCTATAAAATTTGTGGGTATGGGCGAGAAGATGGAAGCATTGGATGCGTTCCACCCTGATCGTATGGCTCAGCGTATTTTGGGAATGGGTGATATTGTGAGTTTAGTAGAACGCGCTCAACAAGTATTTGATGAAGACGAAGCTGAACGCATTCAAAAGAAGCTCTTAAAAGATCAATTCACGTTCGAAGATTTTTATACCCAAATTCAACAAATTAAAAAGATGGGTAATTTAAAGGACTTGATGGGTATGATACCAGGTGTTGGTAAGGCTGTAAAAGATTTAGATATTAGGGATGATGCATTCAAAGGAATTGAAGCTATTATAAACTCAATGACTCCGAAAGAACGTAACAATCCGGATATTATTAATGGTGGTCGAAGAAAACGAATTGCCGATGGTAGCGGAACGGACATTCAACAAGTGAATCAGCTTTTAAAGCAGTTTGATGAAATGCGTAAAATGATGAAGTCGTTCGGGAAAATGCAAGGTGCTGGTAGAGGCATGCCCAAGTTGCCATTTATGAGATAGAGTATAAAAATTCAACTACCGAAATCAGAAAATCAATTAAAGAAATTCTTTCCAACGTGGACCGTGGTTAAAAAGCACATCAACAATGCTAAGGTTGGGTTCAAATAGCAATTTTTCTGAGAATACTTGATGGTAGGTTGGTGTAATCACTTCTTCTTTGTTTTTAGGACTGATGAGCATTCTATAATCAACATCATCGCTCATGCACTTATAATAGTTATCACTGTACTGAATGGATAGGTCTAACTTCATTAATTTTAAACAGACTTTAAGTAGTTCGGTATTCCATTCAACCAATGACGTAAATTCTTTTTCAAACAGTGGTTTAAAGTAATCTTGGTAATATAAAAAATAAGGCGCAGAGTTATATGCTGATACTATAGCCTGCCAATGCTGATGTTGCCAAGGAAAACCATTTTCAATTTTAATGTCAACGATGGGCGTATGATTTGCAAATTTTTTTACAGGTATAGATAACGCAAGTTTTCCGTTTGAACTTAAAATGTTTGCTCGGTTCCGGTAGGTTTGTTTCAGGAAATGCTCGTGTATGTCAATAATCACATCTTGCTCCGACAATAATGCCCGAAACCATTCAATACACGGAAGGTAATGTGAACTTAAAATAATCATGTTGCTTATGTTGGGCTATTTGCAATTTGTATCAAAAAAGGAGTTTTCAGCATTTCTATTCGCAGTATTTAATGCTCTTTATCTTACTTTTTAAATATCAGGAATATAATCATAACATTTTATCATCCACATGCTATGCATTATCCTCATTCCTCCATCAACCAGTTAACATGGTGAATGCCGGGTTTGTATTCTTTGCACACAAGTGCTTTTAAGTTTTGATAGTGATCAACATTGTTTACGAAATCGAGACTGCTGCAATTAATTAGAAGTATGCGCAAGTGTTCGTTTGAATGAAGATATTGAAGATACGCATCGCTTAATTGTTGTAGGTAAGAATCTTCAATATGTTGTTCATAAGTACGACCTCTATTGGTGATATTCCATTGTAATTTCTCAATTGGATTATGCAAATACACCAACAAATCGGGTTGTGGAAGTTGTTGATTAATGATATCAAATAATTTTACATACAAATCGTATTCATCATCATCTAAATTAACCTTTGAAAACAACATGCACTTAGGAAAGATGTAATCACTAATGGTATATTGCTTAAACAGGTCTTGTTCGAGTAGTTGTTTCTTGAGTTGATTAAAACGTGCTGCCAAAAAACTCATCTCTAACGGAAATGCATACCTGCGTGCATCTTCATAAAATTTTGGAAGAAAAGAATTGTCTTCAAATTCTTCTAAAATAAGTTTTGCATTAAAATCGGCACTCAGTTTTTGTGCAAGCGAAGTTTTGCCTGCACCAATATTGCCTTCAATTGCTATAAACGAATACTCCGGAGTTAATTCCATGAATTACAAATGTGCGCTACTGCAGCCAGATGATACCTACATTTTTTCCACCATTTGGGCTTGATGAATGTTTAACATTGGGTTACGGCACTTGTATCGTTGCACGATTGAAGTAACTCTTCGATTGTTTTATGCAAAACAGGATGCATATAACCGGCAGCAATTTCAGCAAGAGGTAACAAAGTGAACCTTCGCTCATGCAACAATGGATGAGGCACTATAAGCTTTTCGGTATTAATAATGCGGTCTCCATAAAACAATATATCAATATCAATAATGCGAGGCTCCCATTTTTGCAGTCGGTTACGCCCCATTTCTTTTTCGATTTGTAACAATTGAATCAATGCATCTTCGGCCAACAGTTTTGTTTGTACCAACAATACTTGGTTCAAAAAATCCTGTTGATCTTTTTTTCCCCAAGGTTCGGTTTTGTATACAGAAGAACTTTTAACGGTAATCCCAATACGTTCGTTAATGAATTGTTTGGCTTGTTGCAAGTGTTGTGCACTATTGCCAATATTGCTTCCTGTAAGTAAAAATAAGTTTTCCATTGATTTATTACTGTTGAAATTGCTGTTATTAAATAAGCTTCTCCTCATTCAACTCTGTTTTCTATTCAAACATTCATACTAAGAAATTCATAGAAAATGTTTTTACAATCAAGTAACAAAAAAGCCTTGAATACAATCCGTTTTAAAAGGTGCAGTCAAGGCTTTGTTTGTCTTTGAGATATTGATTAGTTGTTTTCCTCTTTTTCCTGATGGTTTACTTCAGGTCTCATTTGTGGGAAGAATAATACATCTTGAATAGAAGGATTATTGGTCATAATCATGACCAAACGGTCAATTCCTATACCGATACCCGCTGTTGGAGGCATTCCATACTCGAGTGCGCGTAAAAAATCATGATCAATAAACATTGCTTCATCATCACCACGTTCCATAAGTTTGGCTTGTTCTTCAAAACGCTCACGCTGATCTATGGGGTCATTTAACTCTGAATAGGCGTTGGCTAGTTCTTTTCCATTTACCATTAATTCAAAACGTTCAACCAATCCAGCATGTGTTCTGTGTTTTTTTGTAAGGGGACTCATCTCAACTGGATAATCCGTTATAAAAGTTGGTTGTATATAATTTCCTTCACACTTTGCTCCAAAAATTTCATCAATCAGTTTTCCTTTACCAATATTACCAGCAACATCAATGTGTAGTTTTTTACAAACTTCGCGCAACTCGGCTTCTTCCATGTTACTAATGTCAATTCCGGTAAATTCTTTAATGGAATCAAACATTGTAACCCGTTTAAATGGAGCCTTGAAATCAATAATCTTATCGCCAACCTGAACTTCGGTTGTGCCATGCAGTGTAAGAGCAATTTTTTCGATTAACTCTTCGGTTAAATCCATCATCCAGTTATAGTCTTTGTAGGCAACATAAAGCTCCATTACAGTAAACTCAGGATTGTGTGTTCGGTCCATTCCTTCGTTTCTGAAGTTGCGCGAAAACTCATATACACCGTCAAATCCGCCCACAATTAGACGTTTTAAATACAACTCATTCGCTATTCGCATGTACATCGGAATATCCAATGAATTGTGGTGGGTAACAAACGGACGCGCTGCTGCTCCTCCAGGAATGGCCTGTAATACGGGTGTGTCTACTTCTAAATATCCTTTTGCATTGTAGAAATCGCGAATGGTATTTACCAGCTGCGTACGTTTTACAAAAGTATCTTTTACTTGTGGGTTGATTATTAAATCAACGTAACGCTGACGGTATCTGAATTCGGCATCGGTAACAGCATCAAAGGTTTCACCATCTTTTTCTTTTACAATTGGAAGTGGTTTTAACGATTTTGATAAAAGTGTTAACTCTTCAACGTGAATGGATGTTTCACCTGTTTTGGTAGTGAATACATACCCTTTAACGCCTATGATATCACCAATGTCAAGGAGTTTTTTAAAAAGTGTATCGTATAAACTTTTGTCTTCCCCTTTGCAAATATCATCTCGTCTAACGTACAGCTGAATTTTACCTGTAGCATCTTGTATAACACAAAACGCAGCTTTTCCCATATCCCTCACACTCATAATCCTACCAGCTATTGATATGTTCTTGAACTCAATTTTATCGGCCTCGTAGTGTGTCTGTATATCTTTTGCAGAGGTATTTACTTCAAAAAGTTCTGCGGGATAAGCATTAATACCCATGTTACCAATTTCTTGAAGTTTCTGTCTGCGGATAATTTCTTGTTCGTTCAATTCCATGTAATAGCCCGTTTTAAAGAGGTGCAAAAATATAAAAACACCGGCCATTTAATAATGGTTTTTTGCGGCTGATGCCGAATGCCCTATCTTTGTTGTTACAATGAACACCGCAAGTAAAAAAGATATTCGATCACTTAGTCTCTCCGAATTAAAGGAATCCTTTGCTGGTATGGGCGAAAAGCCATTTCGTGGACAACAAGTTTATGAATGGATTTGGAAAAAAAGTGCTCGCTCTTTCAGTGAAATGAGCAATTTGAGTAAAGAATTACGTGAAAAGTTGGAGTTGAACTATACAATTAATGCTGTAAGTGTTGACGAAAAGCAAATAAGCAGTGACGGAACCATCAAAAATAGTTTGAAACTGTTTGATGGACCTATTGTAGAAGGCGTGCTTATTCCAACAGAAAAAAGAATTACAGCTTGTGTTTCATCGCAAGTGGGATGTAGCCTCAGTTGTAGGTTTTGTGCCACTGGAAAGTTGGACTTAGCGCGCAACCTCAATGCCGATGAGATTTATGATGAGGTTGTTATTATAAAAAATCAAGCAGAACAATATTACCAGCGCCCGTTAACCAATATTGTTTTTATGGGCATGGGTGAGCCACTTTTAAATTATCGAAATGTTCTTGGGGCTATTGCTAAAATTACGGGAGAAGATGGTTTAAACATGGCTTCCGATCGAATTACGGTGAGTACTGCTGGCATTGCCAAAATGATTAAAAAACTGGGTGACGATGAAGTGAAGTTTAATTTGGCACTTTCACTTCATGCCGCCAATGATGAGAAGCGCAGTAAAATTATGCCAATCAATGAGAGTAATACACTCGATGTGTTAGGTGAAGCTCTTGCATATTATTATAGTAAAACAAAAAACCAGGTAACATTTGAATATATTGTTTTCAAAGATTTTAACGATACTCTCAAAGATGCTGATGAGTTATTAGCATTCTCGAAATATGTTCCATCAAAAGTTAACTTAATTGAATACAACAGTATTGATGGAGGGGAGTTTCAGAATACATCTGGTAATAAGTTATATCGTTTTCAACGTTACCTTGAGGACAATGGCTTAACGGCAACCCTGCGCAGAAGTAGAGGTAAAGATATTGATGCTGCTTGCGGACAACTAGCAAACAAACGCCACAAAGAAGCCGTGATGGGTGAGTAGCTTTAATAGCATAACGATAATGAGGAAGGTCATGTTTATTTGCATTACATTATTTAAACTTTGTATTGTTATTTAACATTGAAATAATACTGCAGCACTAAACTTGATTTTAACTAACACCTCATATTATGATAAACAATATATTATTACCTACCGATTTTTCTGAAGTTGCCAATAATGCGTTGCGTTATGCAATTGAGCTTTGCAAGAAAACAGAATCCAAACTTCACTTATTTCACATTAAAAGCATTCCTGTAATGGACGCTTCTTTTCCTGCAGAAACCTATCAACTTATTTTGCAAGAAATGGAAGAAGCTACAAAAGTAGGGTTTGAAAAGTTAGAAACAGCTTACCTCAAATCTTCGGGAATTACTTTTGAGTTGCATACTGCCACAGGTTTTGTGAATGATGAAGTTATTTCGTTTAGTAAAAGCAATAACATTGATTTAATTGTGATGGGTACAACCGGAGCAAGCGGTTTGCAAGAAATTTTGGTTGGAAGCAACAGCGCCTCTGTTATTGGTAAAAGTGAAATTCCGGTGCTGGTTATTCCTCCAGCTTATTCATACACCGAGCCTAAGCATATTTTGTATTCAAGCGATTATAACGAGCCAGAATTTCCTGCTGTTTCTCGTTTGATGTTTTTTGCTGAACTGTTCGATTCAAAAGTTACCGTGTTGCATATTTCAACAGAATTTGATAAGTATTTTGATTCTGAAAATAACTTTTTTGCACGCAACAAAAAACACATTAAGCATGAAAACATAACGGTAGTAAACAAGGCAAATACGGAAGTTACAGAGGCTATAGAGAAGTTTATTGCAGAACATCAAGTTGATATGTTGGTGATGGCCAAACATAGCAGAAGTTTCTTTGATAGGTTGTTTCACCGTAGTTTGAGTAAACAAATGGCATATCATACCAAAATACCATTGTTGGTGCTTCACAAATAAAACTAAAAAGGCTGCTCAGAATATTGAGGCCACTGAAAAAGTCATTTGATTAACAAATGTTAGTAAAAGGGGTAAAAAACGGCAATGTTTTTTGCCCCTTTTTTTGTTTCTTTATTAAGAAATTTAACGGCAGCCAAATGTTATTACAACAGCATAAAATTCAGATTAGTAACCATTCTTCGTTATAAGATTTAATTGTTCCGAAGCACAATTTGCTTAGAAAAGTTAATGAATTAGTAGACTTTTCCTTTGTATACGAGGAGCTAGTAAATAAATATTGCATGAATAATGGCCGAATGGCGGAAAGTCCAGTTCGCATGTTCAAGTATTTACTTTTGAAAACAATTTATACAATATCTGATGTTGATGTAGTTGAGCGTTCACGATACGATATGTCATTTAAATACTTTTTAGAAATGACACCAGAAGAGGAAGTAATAAATTCTAGTTCATTGACCAAGTTTAGGAAACTACGTTTAAAAGACACCGACTTGTTAGATTTATTAATAAACAAAACAGTCAGTATAGCAGTTGAAAAAGGCATCATTCGTTCAAAGTCAATTATAGTAGATGCCACACATATGCTATCAAGATCAAATCCATTTTCAGCAATAGAAGTATTACGTGAACGCTCTAAGTTACTCAGGAAAGCGGTGTATTTGTTTGATGAGTAATGGAAAGAAAATATGCCACAAAAGAACATTGATAATGATTTGGAAAAGGAGTTAGCATATTGCAAAGAGTTAGAGCAACGAATAGAAAATGAACCAACTATTAGTTCAATACCTGGTGTAAAAGAAAAACTCAATTTACTAAAAGAAACGGTAGAAGATACGCAAGAAAATTTCATCCTATCAAAAGATACTGATGCAAGAATTGGGCACAAATCAGCTGATAGCTCATTCTTTGGATACAAAACACATATAGCCATGACCGAAGAGCGCATTATTACAGCAGCAGTAGTAACATCGGGTGAAAAAGGAGATGGGCCAGAGTTAACAAAACTTTTACAAATGAGTCAAGAAAATGGAATTGATGTGGATACCATAATAGGCGATACCGCCTATTCAGGAAAAGAAAATCTTAAAATTACAACAGAGCAAAATATTAAAATAGTAGCAAGGCTAAATCCCTCAATCACACAAGGCACAAGAAAGGATGAAGATAAATTTGATTACAATAAAGATGCAGATATGTTTGTTTGCCCTGCTGGTCATATGGCATTAAAAAAGGCTCGTCAAGGCACAAAAAATATTGGAAAAAACCAAGCAGTAACATACTACTTTGATACAGACAAATGTAAAACATGCCCTTTAAAAGAGGGTTGTTATAAAGAAGGAGCAAAAACAAAAACCTATTCGTTAACAATTAAATCAGACCTACATCAAGAACAAACAGTCTTTCAAGAAACCGATTATTATAAAGAAAAATCAAAGCATCGTTATAAAATTGAAGCAAAAAATAGTGAGTTAAAAAACATACACGGATACGATAGAGCAATATCCTATGGCATTAGTAATATGCAAATGCAGGGTGCACTGGCAATTTTTGCAGTCAACTTAAAAAGAATTATTAAATTAACAGAGTAAACTCTAAAGTTACGCGAAAAAAGGTCTAAAAATGCATTTTAGGGTGCAACAAGAACCATAAAACATCCTGTAAATCTCAAAAGTAAAATTACAAAAAAGCGATTAAGTAAAATTTACATTTTACCTAATCGCTCTAAATTAAGTTTTCATCAAAATGATGCTTTTTCAGTGGCCTCGAATATTGAACAGCCTTTTTAATTATAGGATTACTGATGTTGAACTTACAATGCCTCGGCAATTACTTCTCTTACCTCTGGAACCATACGTTGCAACATTCCTTCTATACCACGTTTTAAGGTAACGGTTGACGAAGGGCATCCGCTGCAGGAACCTTTCATTTCAACTGTAACAACACCATTTTCGTATGATTTGAAAGATATCATGCCTCCATCTACTTCAACGGCAGGTTTTACATACGTATCCAATACATCAATAATTTTAGCAACGGTTACATTATCCGCTCCGTAATCCCCTATAACTGTTTTTTTAGATTTTAGGAGAATAGGTTCTTTTGCTTCCACATATGATTTTAAGAACTCGCGCATGATGGGAATAATCTCGTCCCATGCTGCACCTTCTGAGCGCGTAACGGTTACAAAGTTATTCATGATAAAAACACCATTTACAAAATTGAATTCATACAGGTTTTTAGCTAAAGGTGATGGCGCTGCGCTTTCACGAGTGGGGAAATCTGCACTATCATCAGGCAAAATCATTCTATTGAAAACAAATTTCATTGTCTCCGGATTGGGCGTTTGCTCTGCGTATACTTCAAGAAATTCTTTTACTTCAGTCATGCTATTTAGAATTAGTCTACAAACCTAACAATATTTGTGTAGAAATGGTTTAAGAAAATTGAGCCTTCGATATGGCTTAGTGTTCAAAATAATTAGAATCATTGACATAGCTATGGATTTAAATCCATAGCTATGTCAATGGGGAGAATTAACTTTCCAACATAACTACCTTATCCGTTCTTTTAGTTCCTCTATACATTTCAAACTTGTGGAACTTACATTCCAGTTGGCTGTTCCAAACCACCAAACGTTTGCTTGCAGCGAGGCCTACTTTTTTAAGTGCTTCTTTGTTCGAGGATAAAATCCAAACGTCATATCCCGAAAATTCCTGTTTAAATTTATCACCCATCATTTTGTAAAATGCGCCAATTTCGCCCACATCCAAACGTTCACCGTAGGGTGGATTCATGATAACGATTCCGCCATTTTGGGGTTCGGGTGCTGTTTGTTCTTCAAAGCGTTTGTTGGTAAGTTCAATGAGTCCATCTAAACCTGCTTTTCGGGCATTGTTTCGGGCAATTTCAATCACTTTAAATACGGCATCATTACCAATAAAACGAGCATTGGTCTCGCGGATTCCGGCAAGGGCTTCTTCTTTTACTTTTGTCCAAAGTGGAGCATCAAAATCTTTCCATCCTTCAAATCCAAAGCGTTCGCGGTTTATATTGGGTGGAATGTTTTTAGCAAACATTGCTGCTTCAATTAAAATAGTTCCGCTTCCACACATACAATCCATAAATACACCTTCACCATTCCATCCGCTATGTAATACCAAAGCGGCAGCTGTTACTTCGTTTAGTGGAGCAAGATTGGCATCAGCACGGTAGCCTCTGCGGTGCAAGGATTCTCCGGAGCTATCTAATGATAAAGTACATTGATGCTGGAAAATATGAAGGTTTAGCCTTAAATCAGGACGGTTGATATCCACACTTGGACGTACCCCAAATTTATCGCGAAACTGATCCACAATAGCATCTTTTGTTTTTTGAGAAATGTATTGGGTATGATTAAACAAATCGGAGTTGGTGCTGGCCTCAATAGCAAGTGTACCATTTACATCCATGTATTCTTCCCAGTTAACCTCCTGAATTCCGTTGTATAGTTCTTGTTCATTAACAGCTTCGAAGCGATGAATGGGTATTAAAATGCGCAAAGCTGTTCGCAAACAAAGGTTGGCTTTGTAAAGCAGCGCTTTATCCCCATCAAAACTAACAGCTCTTTTGTGCTGTTCGATATTGGTTGCTCCAAGTTGTTCGAGTTCTGTGGCCAATAAGGGTTCGAGGCCTTGTTGTGTTTTGGCAACAATATTAAAGGTAGTATTCAAGTTCATATATTCGGGCAAAGGTACTACAATTTATGTTGGATAATGAGCTGAATATGTTTATATTCGGGTTTTAATCAATAACCGTATGAAATACTTAACCATTATTGGAACAGCAACACTCTTTCTTTTTAGCTGTTCATCATCAAATGAATCATCGAGTAAAAAAGCGTTGGTAGCTTATCAAAATTTTGTAGACTCCATTTATGCTCAAAATACGGTTTGGAAACAATCAACCGATAGTACTTATGTAGAAACCCCATACGATCCTAATGATCCTAATTTGGTGAGGATAGATACCAGCATTAAACCTCCCGAAGCAAAGACAACTCTTTTAATGGATGAGTTTTGGGGTGCTTCTCTTATGAAAACCCACGAATCGTTAAAATCTGGAGTGGAAATGATGCTTCCCAAAATGGACGAGGCAATGAAAAAAGAATACGAAACATCTCGTCTGAAGTTTGAATCCATGATGGCAAAATAATGATTTGTAGAATTATTTAAGTAATAGTTATTCTATGGGCCTTCCATCTGAATCATTGCGGCTGAATGTTGATGGAATAATCTGTCAGTTTTATTCGGATAAAGTATATTCGCCCTCTCAATTGTGAACATATGAATATTTTGTTAATTGGATCGGGCGGACGGGAACATGCCTTTGCTTATAAAATTACCCAAAGCGCTCAATGCAATAAGTTATTTGTTATGCCAGGAAATGCAGGCACAGCTCAGTTGGCTATAAATGTGCCGCTGGATCCTTTAGATTTTACCAATGTTGGGAAATTTTGCCTTGATAATGATGTCAAGTTAATAATTGTCGGTCCTGAAGAACCGCTGGTAAAGGGCATGCGAGATTATTTTGGAGCAGATGATCACTTGAAACAAATTCCATTTATTGGTCCTGGAGAAAAGGGAGCTCAGTTAGAGGGAAGTAAAGATTTTAGCAAGGCATTTATGAAAAAATACGGTATTCCTACTGCTGCATACGAAACTTTTACTGCCGATACATTGCAAGCAGGAATTGCATATGTAAAATCACATTCCTTGCCGGTTGTGTTAAAAGCGGATGGATTAGCTGCAGGAAAAGGTGTACTGATTTGCCAAAGTAATGAAGAAGCTGTTAGCGAATTAACAGCCATGATTAACGAGCAAAAATTTGGAGTGGCAAGCAGCAAAGTTGTTGTTGAAGAGTTTTTGAGTGGTATTGAACTTTCGGTTTTTGTGTTATCGGATGGAACCAATTATAAAGTATTACCATCGGCTAAAGATTATAAACGAATAGGAGAGGGTGATACGGGGTTAAATACCGGAGGAATGGGAGCTGTTTCGCCAGTACCATTTGCCGATGCTGCATTCTTGCAAAAAGTAGAAGAACGTATTATTAAACCAACGATTGATGGCCTTAAAAAAGAAGAGATACACTATGTTGGTTTTATTTTTATTGGGTTGATGAATAAAGATGGAGAGCCTTCGGTAATTGAATACAACTGCCGCATGGGCGACCCCGAAACAGAAGTTGTTTTACCCCGCATTGAATCCGATTTTGTAGAGTTAATGTTTGCAGCAGGAACCGGAAAATTAAATGAAATAGAGCTTAAGTTGTCCAATCAAACTGCTGTAACAGTGATGTTGGTAAGCGAGGGTTATCCAGGTGATTATCCCAAAGGAAAAGTAATGACGGGTTTTGAACAAACATCAAATTCTATCCTTTTCCATGCAGGAACCCAAAAGAATGAAAAGGGAGAAATTGTTACGAATGGTGGACGTGTATTAGCGGTAACGTCCTTTGGTAACAATTTAAAGGAAGCAGCAACACAATCGTTTGCCAATGCTGAAAAAATACAGTACGAAGGGAAATATTACCGCAAGGATATTGGGTATGAGTTTCTGTAAAGAATGTTCTCTTTTACCTTATTCAACTGCATAAATAAACCTTCATTAAGGTATCACAACATAAAAAAGACGCTTCGATGGAGCGTCTTTTTATTCCATGAGATGGAATAATTAACGAGCTAAAGCGCTACCATACATGGCTGCGCGTTGTTCTTTTACCCGATCATCTTCTAAATACTCATCATATGTCATACGTTTATCAATGCATCCTTTGGGTGTTAATTCGATAATACGATTGGCTATACTTTGGGTAAATGTATGATCATGCGAAGAAAAAATAGCTATATGTTTCCAGTCTTTTAGAGCATTATTAAAGGCTTCAATGGTTTCCAAATCAAGGTGATTGGTAGGTTCATCTAACAGTAAACAGTTGGCATTTGTTAACATCATCCTGCTTACCATGCAACGCACTTTTTCACCTCCGCTCAACACGTTTGATTTTTTAAATACTTCTTCTCCACTAAACAACATCTTGCCTAAAAATCCGCGGATATAGGTTTCATCTTTTTCGGTTGAGAACTGACGAAGCCAGTCAACAAGGTTATAATCTGCCGTGAAGAAATGATGGTTTTCATTCGGTAAGTAGGAGCGGGTAATTGTTTGTCCCCATGCAAATTCACCACCACTGTGTTGCTCTTCTCCAGCAATAATTTGGAAAAAGGAGGTAATTGCTAAATGATCTTTTGATAGAATAGCAACTTTATCACCTTTATCAAGCGTAAAGGTAACATCATTAAACAAAACTGTTCCATCATCTAACTTTTTCGAAAGTACTTCTACACGCAGAATTTGGTCACCACAATCGCGGTTGGGTGTGAAAATAATGCCAGGGTATTTACGTGTAGAGGGTTGAATTTCATCTACCACTAATTTTTCAAGTAGTTTTTTGCGGCTGGTTGCCTGGCGCGATTTGGATGCATTGGCACTAAACCTTTCAATAAAGTCTTGTAACTCCTTGCGTTTATCTTCAACTTTTTTGTTTTGATCGCCACGTTGACGTAAAGCTAACTGGCTGCTTTCATACCAAAACGAGTAGTTACCTGTATACAATGTTATTTTACCAAAATCAATATCTGCCACATGGGTACACACAGCATCCAAAAAGTGTCGATCGTGACTCACTACAATAACGGTGTTTTGAAAATCGGCCAAAAAGTTCTCCAACCAAGTAATGGTTTCAACATCCAAATCATTGGTAGGCTCATCCAGTAATAAACTGTCAGGATTGCCAAATAACGCTTGAGCTAATAGCACGCGCACTTTTTCTTTACCGCTCAGTTCGCCCATCAACTTGGTATGAAATTCTTCTTTAACACCTAAATCACTGAGCAATCCTGCTGCGTCACTCTCGGCATTCCAGCCTTCCATCTCTGCAAACAATCCCTCAAGTTCTCCCACACGTTCACCATCAGCATCGTTAAAATCAGGTTTGGCGTATATGGCATCTTTCTCCTCCATAATTTGATACAACTTTTTGTTGCCCATAATTACGGTTTGCAATACCGGATATTCATCGAACTCAAAGTGATTTTGTTTTAACACACTCATACGCTCACCTGGAGTAATGGATACACTGCCAGTGCTGGGGTCAATCTCGCCCGAAAGGATTTTTAGAAAAGTTGATTTCCCTGCACCATTGGCACCAATCACACCATAACAATTTCCGGGTGAGAATTTTACATTCACATCCTCGAACAATACACGCTTGCCGTAGCGCAACGAAAGATTTCCTACTGAGATCATTAGCAATAAAAATTGAGCGGCAAATGTAGGGGTAAATATCTGCCTGCGCAAGGGGAGACTCGATGCTCGATGTTGGAGGATGGATGCTTGATACTCGATGTTGGATGCTCGATGCTTGATACTCGATGCTTGATGTTGGATGCTGGAAGTTGGTGGGGTAATGTTGGAATGTGTAGATGTGAAAATAAATTTAACTAATGAAATTCTAAAAGTAGGGAGGACCTATGTTTCATTTAATTCAGCGAAGCTGGCTTTTTACTTAATAGCCTTAGGCCAAAAGCCAAAAGCCAAAAGCCAACCTACAACTGCTAGATATTGTCGTCTCCTCCCAATAAAGTTTCTTTTTTCTTTTGGGCTCTAATAATATATTTCAGATACATCCCTTCAATTTTGGTGCGTGCCCAAGGTGTTTTGCGTAAAAACGTTAAGCTCGATTTAATACTAGGATCCTTTTTAAAACAATTCACATTTACATTATCGGCTAAAAATTCCCAACAGTAAGTATCAACCAATTCGGTGAGCATCGTTTCCAGCTTAATTCCATGAAGGGGGTTATTTTTCTGAGGTGTTACGTCTGTCATGTTGCTCTATTTTTTGCTAAAGAAAAACTCTCCTAACCATTTTTTCGGTGTCATCCGTTTTTCTTTTTTCAACCCAAATTTATGAATAGCATGTTTTTTAAGATGAGCTACGGTTTCTTCTACCGAATCGGTAACCAACAATAAATCAAGATCTGTTGCAGAGATGGTGCCTTCCTTAACCATATCTTCCATTAATTCGTAAAGATTTTTCCAATAGTCTTTACCAAAAAGCACTACGGGGAAATTTTGGATTTTACCTGTTTGAATTAATGTTAATGCTTCAAACATTTCATCCATCGTGCCCATTCCTCCGGGCATACAAATGAAGGCATAAGAGTATTTTATGAGGAGTGTTTTGCGTACAAAAAAGTAGCGGAATTCTACTGACTTTTGCACGTAAGGATTTTCTTTTTGCTCGTGTGGTAAAACAATATTACACCCAACAGAGCGTCCACCTGCTTCAAAAGCTCCGCGGTTGGCGGCTTCCATTATACCTGGTCCACCACCCGTTAGAATGGTAAATCCCAAGTTGCTAACCGCAGCTCCAATTTCGCGGGCTTTGATATAGTAGGGGTGCTCTTCCTTAAATCGGGCACTTCCGAATACTGTAACGCATGGGCCAATAAAATGAAGTTTGCGGAAGCCTTGCATAAACTCGCGGAATACTTTAAATACAAATAAAAATTCACGCGTACGCGAGCGAGGTCCTTCTAAAAACCGTCTTTCTGAGTAAATAACTTTATCTCGAAGTTGTTTGATATTTTTTGTTGCCATACAATTGCAATAACGCAAAAAAGACGCGAAAGGTTATCTTCTCGCGTCTTTCAAAGTATAATTTTAAGGTCAAAAATTACAAGTTGCCTCTGGCATCTTGTTCTCTTTCTAATGCTTCGAAAAGAGCTTTGAAATTACCTTTGCCAAATGATTTAGCTCCTTTACGTTGAATAATTTCGAAGAACATGGTTGGACGATCTTCTACTGGTTTAGAGAATAATTGAAGTAAATATCCTTCATCATCTCTATCTACCAAAATACCTAATTCTTTTAGCGGTTCGATGTCTTCCTCAATAGCACCTACACGGTCAAACAAATCATCGTAATAGCTGCTTGGTACTTTAAGAAAATCAACTCCTCTGCTCATCAAATCACGTACGGTTGCCACAATGTCTTTTGTAGCTATGGCAATATGCTGCACACCTTCTCCTTCATAAAAATCCAAGTACTCTTCTACTTGTGATTTTTTCTTTCCTTCTGCTGGTTCATTTATCGGGAATTTTACATAACCATTTCCATTGCTCATTACCTTACTCATTAAGGCAGAGTATTCGGTGGAAATATCGTTATCATCAAACGATAAAATGTTTTTAAAGCCCATTACTTCTTCGTACCATTTTACCCATGGATTCATTTGGTTCCAACCAACATTTCCTACACAATGATCAACGTATAATAAACCGGTTGGTGCAGGATTGTATGTGCTTTTCCATTCTACAAAACCTGGCATAAAAGCTCCGTTATAATTTTTACGTTCGATAAATAAGTGCTCTACCTCGCCATAGGTTTTGATGCCTGATATGCGAACTTCTCCTTTACCGTCTGTTAAAGTTTTAGGTTGAACCGTTGCTACGCCACCGCGTTTAGTAGTTTGTTCAAAGGCATCATACGCATCATCTACCCAAAGAGCCAAATATTTTACGCCATCACCATGTTTACGGTGGTGTTCGGCAATTGGGCTATCACTGTGTAGCGGAGAGGTTAATACCAAACGCATTTTGTTTTGAACCAATACATAGGAAACACGATCTTTTACTCCTGTTTCAGGACCAGCATAAGCGAGGCTTTGAAAGCCAAAAGCAGTTTTATAGTAGTGTGCAGATTGTTTGGCATTACCCACCCAGAGCTCAACGTAATCGGTTCCGTTCAAAGGAAGGAAATCAGCAGTTGTAGGCATCATTTCCTTAGTTTGATGTATAGTTTTCATAGAATATGTAATATATGATTTACGAAAATCGAATTTTTTATGAGATTCCTATCATGACAATTATCAATGAAGCCGGTATTTGAGAAAAGTCATTAAGGGGTAATGCAGATTTCAGATTGTTAATTGTGTGATAAGGAAAGTAGGTAATTAATTAGTAAACACTAGGTGTTCAACTTGCAACTAGCAATAAACAACCCGCATTTTGTATATGAGACTAAGGTATAAACCGATATTCTTTCATCACCCGAACACCTAATAATCCATCTTCAAATTGGTAGATGATGTGGTTACAATTGCTCATTTGGGCTAAGGAACTAAACATTCTGATTCCCTGATATTCCTCATAGTAACCTCCCTCCAAATGAATCATTGTGTTTTTTAAACTTCTTCCTCTTCGGGTTGTATTATGATCATTCCAAAATTCATACGTCTCAATTTTAGGATGGCTGCTTTCAACATAATTTAAACAAAACAGCCCATTTAGAATTAGCGGAAATAAGCTGAATGAAAAGAATAGGCGAGGTGTATCTTTTTTGTTTTTGAGAAAATAAAAGTAACAGGATAACATTAGTGCTACAAATATCAGAAGGGTGATTTCCATCTGCAGTAAAGTGTTTAGGACAACCTTGACATAGAGGTAAATATTGAGCACACTCAGGATAAACATTCGGAAAAACAGGGTCTCTAACAGTTTATTCAGCGCCAGCCACAATTCTTTGATGTTAAAAAGCGGTTTAATAAATCCAAACGCAGGCCAAGCTACCAGAGCCACAAATACGATTCCTACAATTGTTCCGTCTACAGGATAAAGGTAACCCACAACAACAGGTAAGCTAACTAGCATCACAATCACAAATAGAAACATTACATGATTGAGAATTACATTAAGCGAATTGATTGTTTGTGCAGCTTCTGTTTTTTCAAACTCTTCATAACGCATTTGTGCGTATTCTCGGGCTCTTAGTTTGGCAGCTTCCCGTTCGCGTTGCTGGCGCTTTTCAATATCTTCAAAGGGTGAAGTGTATTTTTTGAAACTGTTTGTTTTAGCGGCAATAGCTTCTTCATACGCTTCGGTGAGCTCAATAAATTCTTGTTGAGCAGTTGCCGAAGGATTTTTATCAGGGTGCACTAAAAAGGCTTTGGCTCGATAAGCTTTTTTGATTTCATCAACTGTAGCATTATCCGATAAACCTAAAATGTGATACGGGGATTCTGAAATCATGTACAGGCAAGTTATGAGATTATACCCACTCAACAAAAGATTGCAACACAAACCTTTGAAAATAGAAACAGCCGACAAAAGTCGGCTGCCTGTATTTTTGGGTATGGGTTACTACATTAAGTTATCAAAGATGACCCGAAGACTATGATTCACAAACCATCCACTATCATCCATGAACCATTAACTATCAATCATGAACTATTAATCAATCCACGTTTTATAGTATCCCGGATCTTCCATTTCCATGGCTTGTTTGGTAATTTTAAGCGGATAAAAAGGATCAATCATTACGGCTAATTCCTTCGTTTCAGTTTTACCAATCGATTTTTCAACTGTTCCAGGGTGCGGACCATGAGGAATTCCTTTTGGATGCAGGCTAATCATTCCGCGCTCAACATGTTTACGGCTCATAAAATCACCATCTACATAGTACAATACCTCATCGCTATCAACATTGCTATGCGCATACGGAGCGGGCACTGCCAAAGGATGGTAATCATACATGCGAGGAACAAATGAACAAATTACAAAATTATGTCCTTCAAACGTTTGGTGAATAGGAGGTGGCATGTGCACACGGCCCGTAATCGGTTCGTAGTTGTGAATCGAAAATCCATAAGGATACTGAAATCCATCCCAACCAATGGCACTAAATGGATGTGCAGCATACGTGTAGGGATACAACATATCTTGCTTTTTAATCATCACTTTAAACTCGCCTTTTTGGTCAAATGTTTCCAAATTTTCTGGCACTTTGATGTCTCGTTCACAGTATGGAGAATGCTCTAATAACTGACCGTATTGGTTCAAGTATCTTTTAGGCGGACGAATAGGAGATAAACTTTCCGTTATAAACAACCGATTGTTTTCGTCATTGAAATGTAGCTGATAAATAGTTCCGCGTGGAATTACAAGGTAATCGCCATACTCAAATGGAATCTGACCGTAAATCGTTTTCAAAACACCACTTCCTTCGTGCACAAAAACTACTTCGTCTGCATCTGAGTTTTTATAAAAATACTCAGTCATACTCTTTTTGGGAGCAGCCGATGCCAGGTATACATCATTGTTAAACAACAAATAGACTCTGCTGTTCAAGTAATCGTCTTCAGGTTTGGTTTTAAAGGTGAGGAAGCTTCTGTTCTGCATGTTTTTTTCCAATGCAGCAACAGGACCAAAAGGATAAGCTTCTCCAATTTCTTTAACCATTGTTGGGGGATTGGTATGATATACAAGTGAGTAAAGACTTGAAAATCCTTCGGTAGAAACAAGTTCTTCTTGATATAAAGTTCCATCCGGCTTGCGAAACTGTGTGTGACGTTTAGGAGGAATGTGTCCGAGTTTATGGTAAAATGGCATTGTGTATTGAGTTAAAAGGTTATTCTGTTATTGAGTTACTGTATTAATTCTGTTGAGTCGTAATTAGTTTATAGTTGGTGGATCATAGTTATTCGTAAGAGATAGATTCATGTTTTTTCATCTTCCATTGTTTTGTGCCTTTGTTCAGAAAAATTACAGTGATGCAACCCCTCATCAACACTATTAACTAACCACTTTATTAACCAATCTCAACTTTAAATTACGTTAATGCAATCAAATTTAGTTTTTTTGTGACTTGTAAGAAAGATGAAACGATACTTTCGAATTATTTTCTATTAAACCACAACTCTAGCAAATGTATTTTAAAACCGTATTTATAAAACTGATTTACGTCACCGCAATATTGATTCTTGGTGTTTCATGCACAAACAACAATCATTCAAAAGTAAATAAATCCTCGGCCGATTCTACTTTAACAGAATTAGAAAGCGCCAAAGTGATTAGTCGGCAAATTGAGTCCGATCCTGAAAATGCCGAGTTATACTACCAACGTGCGGTGGTGTATTTCGATCAAAAATATTTAGACCGATCGTTGCTTGATATAGATGATGCATTAAAATTATCGGCACAAAATCCGCTGTATTATTTTTATAAAGGAAAGATTTTGTATGCCATGAACCGCACTCAAGATGCAGCGAAGGCATACGAAAGTGCCATTGCCTTAAAAGAAGATTACAACGAAGCCCGTTTGAAATTGGCAACATTATACTATGTTGTGAAAGAACACCAAAAGTCGATTGATGCATTGAATGTTTTGATAGCTAGCGATCCGTCAAATGCCGAGGGACAGTTTTATAAAGGAATGAATCAAAAAGAAATGAAAGACTCGGCAAGAGCAATTGCTTCATTTCAAAAAGCATTAGAAATTGATAATAATTACTATGATGCAGCTATGCAGTTGGGATTGTTGTTTGCGGCTAAAAAAGATAAAATAGCAACCGAATATTTTGCCACGGCCATTCGGTTAAATCCGCGCAGTACAGAGGCTTATTTTGGGCGCGCTTACTACTATCAGCTTACCAAGCAATATCAAAAATCATTATTTGATTACCGTAAAGTTATCGAGTATGATCCGTCAAACGATAAGGCCTACTATAATGTTGGATATATTAATTATGAGGCTGGAAAATACGATGAGGCAATGCGCAGTTGGAACATTTGTATTGAGATGAACAACCAAAACATAATGGCTTACTACATGCGCGGATTGTTACACGAACAGCGCAAAAATTATTCGGACGCAAAGTTAAATTATGAATTTGTGTTACAGTTGGATCCGAATTATACACTTGCAGAAGAAGGACTGCAGCGGTTGGTTAAAAAACTTAAGTAACCGGAATACCTCTAACGAAGATTAGATTATCTTTAACTCATTTTCCACTTCTCGTAATTGTAATTGTTGGAGCACACTCATCCGAACTTTTTTGAGAATCAATTAAAACTTCTTTGTAAACCTTTGTTAATATTAGATACGATGTAAAAATCGAAAGAAATAAAGTCCTAAAAAACGATCAAAACAGTATATGATTACCATTAAAGTTAAAGACGATTTGTTTTATTCTAGCGCTTCTGGCTTTGGGTTGTATGCGGAGTATTACCTAATCAAGCGTTAGATAATAGCATAAGCAGATACGTATTTTCTCTACAAAATTAGAGAAGGCTGTTTTACCTTTTGCTTTTACTCTTCTCAATAATTCTAAAAGTAGATAAGCTATCAATGCTACAAATATTTGAGACTTAACCCCATTTTGACTCGTACTGACAAAGGTTTTAACATTCAGATTTTGCTTAAGCAGTTTAAAGAACGTCTCAATATCCCAACGTCTTTTGTATAGTGCAGCAATGGTAGAAGCTTGCCACGTTAAATTATTGGTAATAATTTCTATGGTTGTGTTTTTTTCTTGGTGATATGCCACAACCCTTCTTAGGGTTTGCGTTTCCAATTTTAACTCAAGAGCTTTCTTGCCCGTTAAGTGAATAAGTTCATCTATCAGGATATGCTGATCAACCTTGTCAGGAAGTTCCAGTTCTTCTATGACCTGATAAACCGTATTATCCTTTATTCGAGTAACAAAAGTATTTTCAGCCTTTATCCTGTCTCGGATTACGCCAAAGTCCCAATAACCTTTATCTTCAATAATAATGGTTCCTTTTTCAAATACTACCTGCTCAAAACCCTTGCTATCGTGTACAGATGCTTCGGTGATGTTAACCAAATTGGGAAGCATCATAGCTTCATCCCATTGTGTGTGTATTTTAATGCCTCCTTTAGCTGTTCGGAACTTTGCCCAGTCAAACATACTCAAGCATAGGCTAACCGTGCTGCTATCACGTATAAGGATTGTAAGTGATTTAACATCTTCGATCACGGTTTGATTTGAATACTTGGCAAGGCTACTTCCATAATATTTGAGTAGCTCATTAAACAACTGCTCAAATACTTGCCAATTACGCTTCTTATTACCATCACTCATGGTTGACTTAGCCGGACTTTGTTCTAATCCAAGGTCGGATATAAAGGTTTCGGATACACCTATTCCAACCGAAATATCTTCTAAAGTACTGCATTTACAAAGCTGTCCGAACAATAAGGCAACTAACTGGTCGTATGTTTTGTATTTGTGGCAATACTTGTCGCTTTGATAGCGATTAATTGCCTTTGTTATAATAAAGCGGGGAATTAAATCGATTACCTGACGAATTACAGGTTTATTACTATTTTTGTTTCTGCGGAAAAGGCTCATTTGATTGAGTAGTTAGACACCTCAAATATTTGTGTTCTTTTCCGCTTTTTCTAATTTAGACTTTCGGATAGTTATGAAAATAAATATGAAAATTAAAATACTGTCTTTTATAATGATAGTGCTGTTTTCTCAAAAAATATTAGGGCAGCCTATACCTACGCTTCCTGTACCTCATTGCAGCGCAAATTTTAATACAATCACTACTGATTGGAGAAGTGATGAACCAAAGAATAAATGGGATTGGACAACAGAATATTTTGATGATGTATTTATTGTAGCCCAAGAAAGAAATGCCATCAGTTAATCTTGACGTAACGGCACAAGAACCCACCCACGCACTAAAGAGTCTGTACTAATTAATTTTGTAGAAAACCTTACAAATCGTTCAGGTGAATGAATAATTAGATGACATCTACTTGTTTTTGAAACGCAGGCATTGGAACGGTTTGTATCCAATCTGCCTCCAATAAATTAGCCCATGCATTCAAATAATCTACCACATCAGTTAAGTTATTATTGCGCAAATGGCCTCTGCCTAATGCTTCAATAATTGCTTGATCACTCAAATATTCTAAGTTTTTAAGATCCGTTGTGGAGAAACCTTTCTCCAATAAACCAAAAATCAGTTGGTCCATTGGTAATCCGCTTGTTGGGCAGTAATCATTGAGTTGCTCGCTCCAATCGCCCACTTTCTCCATGGCATATCTGTGAATATCACTTTTAGAAATATTGAGCAGTGTTTGTGCTAAATTACCACAATTACAACTTCCCATATGTCCCCATTCGTAAGGTTTTCCATTTTGAATGTTTTTAGCTGTTTTGCGCAGTGCTTCAATTATCAATAAACTCGGACGTGCCATAAGTAGAGAAATTTTATAAAGATTATACCAATTTAGGGCTAAAAAAGTTTTTAATACATCTACAAAATAAAGATTTTACAATTGATGCACATACACTATTTTGCAAGCCTTTATGAGTAATATAAATATCACCTTACCTGACGGTTCCGTTCGCTCGTATGAACGGGGAGTAACCGCCTTAGATGTAGCCAAATCCATAAGCGAAGGATTGGCACGCAATGTATTAGCCGCCAAGATTTCGACTGCGCTCAATCCAACGAGTGTTGAAATATGGGATGCCACGCGACCGATCATGGAAGATTCCACACTCACGTTACTTACTTGGAATGATCAAGAAGGAAAATCAACCATGTGGCATTCTTCGGCACATTTGATGGCTGAAGCTTTGGAGGCATTATACCCGGGAACGAAATTTGGAATTGGTCCTGCCATTGAAACAGGGTTTTATTATGATGTGGATTTTGGCGGAAAAGAATTTTCGAGTGATGATTTTAAGAAGATAGAAGATAAAATGGTGGAGTTGGCTAAACAGGCCAATCCATATAAACGTTCGGAGGTTTCCAAAGGTGATGCCATTGCCTATTTCAAAGAAAAAGGGGATGAGTATAAACTAGACTTGTTGGAAGGCCTGGAAGATGGAAACATCACGTTCTACAACCAAGGTAACTTTACCGACTTATGCCGCGGACCGCATATTCCGAACACTGGATTTATCAAAGCCATTAAGTTGATGAGTGTTGCCGGAGCTTATTGGAGAGGAGATGAAAAAAATAAACAACTTACCCGTATTTACGGAGTAACGTTTCCTAAAAAATCGGAGTTGGATGAGTATTTAGCTTTGTTAGAAGAAGCTAAAAAACGTGATCACCGTAAGTTAGGTAAGGAATTAGAGCTCTTTACGTTCTCCGAAAAAGTGGGTATGGGATTACCGTTGTGGTTACCAAAAGGTGCCATGTTGCGTGAGCGCTTGGTGCAATTTTTACAGAAAGCACAAGTTGCTGCAGGATATTTACCGGTTGTAACACCGCATATCGGAAACAAGAATTTATACATTACTTCCGGGCATTATGAGAAATACGGTGCCGATTCGTTCCAACCGATTTCAACGCCACGTGAAGGAGAGGAGTTTTTCTTGAAGCCGATGAATTGCCCGCATCACTGCGAAATATACAAAGCATCACCTAAGTCGTATAAGGATTTACCAGTTAGATATGCAGAGTTTGGAACTGTTTACCGCTATGAGCAGGCAGGCGAATTGCATGGATTAACCCGTGTGCGCGGCTTTACGCAAGATGATGCACATTTATTTGTTCGTCCAGATCAGGTAAAAGATGAGTTTTGTAAGGTAATTGATTTAGTGTTGTATGTCTTTAAAGCATTAGATTTTAAAGATTTTACCGCCCAAATTTCCTTACGTGATCCCGAAAATAAAACAAAGTATATAGGTACTGACGAAAACTGGGCACTTGCCGAAGCGGCCATTATTGAATCGGCTGCCGAAAAAGGCTTGAAAACAGTTGTAGAATTAGGGGAGGCTGCGTTTTACGGACCTAAACTCGATTTTATGGTGAAAGATGCTATTGGCAGAAAATGGCAATTGGGAACCATTCAGGTAGATTACAATTTACCGGAGCGTTTTGAGCTTGAGTATACCGGGAGTGATAATCAGAAACACCGCCCTGTGATGATACACCGTGCGCCATTTGGTTCACTAGAGCGTTTTGTGGCAGTTTTGATTGAACATTGTGCCGGAAACTTCCCATTGTGGTTAACGCCTGAGCCTATTGCCGTTTTGCCCATAAGTGAAAAATATCATGACTATGCGCAAAAAGTTGTGGATGTGCTAAATAAAGCAGATATTCGCGGTCCGTTTGATGATAGGAACGAAAAGATTGGCAAAAAAATAAGGGATGCGGAAACGGAAAAAATCCCATTTATGTTAATCATCGGAGAGCAGGAAGAGGCAGAAGGAACCGTATCGGTTCGTAAGCATGGAGCGGGAGATGTAGGTAAATTCACCCTCGAAAACTTTGTAACGTTTATCAAGGAAGAACAGGCCAAAAACTTAAACTAAAAACAAACCAATTTAACAACATACTTGGCAGCACCAAACAAACCATTTAGACCGGCAACACCCAGTAATACTGCACCAAAGCCGCCATACGTACCCGGAGCCAATCGCTACGGACGTGGAATGAGCAGAGCAAAAGAGCCTGAACACAAAATCAATGAGCGTATTCGCGCCAATCAAGTTCGCTTGGTAGGTGAGAATATTGAAGTAGGTGTATACGCTCTTCAAGAAGCATTGAAATTTGCTCAAGAACAAGAGTTAGATCTTGTTGAAATTTCACCGAATGCAGATCCGCCAGTTTGCCGTATTGTAGATTACAAAAAGTTTTTATACGAGCAGAAGAAAAAGAAGAAAGAGCAAAAAGCAAACTCGGTGAAGCAAGAGGTAAAGGAAATTCGTTTCGGACCTAATACGGATGAGCATGATTTTGAATTTAAGTTGAAACATGCAGAGAAGTTTTTGAAAGAAGGAAATAAGGTTCGTGCTTATGTTTTCTTTAAAGGACGTGCCATTGTATACAAAGAAAGAGGAGAAGTGTTATTGTTGCAGTTTGCACAAAAGCTTCAGGAGATTGGTAAGGTTGAACAGTTGCCTAGGTTAGAAGGTAAAAAAATGTTCTTGCTTATGAGTCCTAAAGGAAAAGCAGCACTGGGCGCTCCTGCAGCACCGCCTGCTAAATAAAAGAAAATCGTACATCGAGTATATAAAAGGAAGACAGATTATGCCAAAAATGAAAACCAACAGTTCTGCGAAGAAGCGTTTTAAAGTTACTCCTAGTGGTAAAATTAAGCGTGCGCAGGCTTTCAAAAATCACATCCTGACTAAGAAAACTACGAAACAAAAACGTGGTTTAACTAAGATGGTTGTCGTATCAAAACCAGATATGGGATTGATCAAAAATCTACTTACAATCGGTAAATAAGACTGTAAGTCGAATTTGTTTCGAGCAATCGGAGCAGGTTTAAAGTTTAAAAAACAAACCCGGATAAGAGCCTATTAAAAGTTTTCGAAAATTCGGAACGCTCAGGTCCAAAAAAACTTAACAAATTATGCCACGTAGTGTCAATTCAGTAGCGTCTCGCAGACGTAGAAAAAAACTCCTCAAGTTAGCCAAAGGTTACTGGGGTAAACGTAAAAATGTATTAACCATTGCTAAGCACTCTATCGACAAAGGATTGGGCTATGCTTACCGCGATCGTAAAACCAAAAAGCGTAACTTCCGTTCATTATGGATCATGCGTATCAATGCAGGTGTTCGCCCGCATGGTATGTCGTACTCGCAGTTTATTGGTAAGGTAAACACAAAAAACCTTGGCTTAAACCGTAAAGTATTAGCTGACTTAGCGATGAACCATCCTGAGACTTTCAAAGCAGTAGTAGAGAAAGTAAAATAAATTATTCACAACGATCGTACGATTTAAAAATCCCGCTCCGGTTTCGGAAGCGGGATTTTTTATGTACTATTATTTTATTATTTTTATTTAGATTAGTTATAAATAATAAATATCTTTGTTCCACATTTAAACAAAATAAGTATGGACAAAAAATTTGTAGCTATTAATTATATCAACTGCCAACCGGAGTATGCCGAGCGTTTTGAGCAACTTTTCGCTACCCGCGCACATGCCATTGATACGATGCCTGGGTTTTTAGATATGCAAGTGTTAAAGCCCAATAAAGAAGGTGAATCCTATTTAATCGTGAGCCATTGGGACAGTGAAGACGCATTTAAAACATGGACAACTTCTTCGGCATTTATTGAAGGGCACAAAAGAGGTTTTGAAGATATTCGTAAAGCCAAAGAGGAAGGTAAAACACCTCCAATGACCAGCGATTTCAAAGTGTATCAGGTAATTTCCAACTAAAATGGAAACGCTATCAGCAAAAGTTATGACTGATAAACGTAGTGTCAAATCGTGGTTTAAACGAATTGGTATAGCCGGATTCCTGTTCTTTTTAATCAAAGGACTATTATGGCTCATTATCCCTTTCCTCATTGCTAAGGGTATTTTTTAGTGTTGAGTTGAAATATATTTATTCCACAAAACACAAAAACGGAATAGCTTTTTTGAAACTATTCCGTTTTATACACGAACAAAAACTTATGCAGAGGTAATTACTGCTTCTTTATGTATTTTCTGAACCAATCCTTGTAATACTTTACCCGGACCACATTCAATAAAATCAGTAGCTCCATCGGCTACCATGGCTTGCACACTTTGTGTCCATTTAACGGGAGCTGTTAATTGAGCAATCAAGTTTTGTTTGATGGCATCTACATTGGTAACAGCACTTGCCGTTACATTTTGATAGATTGGGCACATCGGTTTACTAAACGGTGTGGCATGAATGGCATTTTCGAGTTCCACACGAGCCGGTTCCATTAGTGGAGAGTGAAACGCACCACCTACAGGCAATACCAACGCACGTTTTGCTCCGGCTGCTTTTAATAATTCGCAAGCTTTTGTTACGGCATCAATACTACCTGAAATTACCAATTGACCAGGGCAATTGTAATTTGCGGCTACCACAACACCATCCCTAACTGAGGCACAAATTTCTTCTACTTTAGCATCCTCTAACCCTAAAACAGCAGCCATTGTAGATGGTTGTATTTCGCAAGCTTTTTGCATGGCTAACGCACGTTGGTAAACTAACTTCAAGCCATCTTCAAAACTTAACGTTTTAATGGCAACCAATGCAGAAAATTCACCTAATGAGTGCCCTGCAGCCATATCGGGTTGAAAAGAATCGCCCAATGTTAAAGCCTTTGCTACCGAGTGTAAAAATATTGCAGGTTGTGTGACACGTGTTTGTTTCAACTCTTCATCTGTTCCTGCAAACATGATGTCGGTTATACGAAAGCCAAGTATGCTATTTGCCTTCTCAAACAAATCGTGCACCATTGTATTGGTATCATATAAATCTTTTCCCATTCCTACAAATTGCGCTCCTTGTCCCGGAAATACGTATGCTTTTTTCATGATGTATTATTTAAGTTTTAAAATAGTATTGACTGCAAAAATGATATTTTATGGCAAAAAAATAACCGAAAGTTTTGCTTCCGGTTACTTCGTTATGAGTTGAATATTTTTTAGTTAAAATCTTTCACTTCAGTTAATGCTTTAACTAAATCTTTAGTACTCATTTCGTGTTTGCGTTTACCTGCCCAAAGTGTACAATGCGAAGGCAGCGATTGACCAGCTTTAGTTTTTTCAAAACTTACAAATACGTTGTATGCTAAATAAAAGTCAACTTGAGTAGTTGCACCATTGGCTACTGTAGCATCTGCATATTGTTTTTTGAGTAACTCATAGTTAGCCAAAAACTCATTCACTTTTGTGCCTGGTACGTGGGTGAAGTATATGTTTAAATCACCCATTTGGCGAATAAAATCACTTCCGCGCACACGGGAGTATAAGTCTCTTACATCAAATGCGTACAAGCTGTCTTGTATCATGAATGACTTCGCGATTTTATGAAATCCAATGACCAAATACGCATCATTATCTTGCTTAACAGCAATGAGTTCTAGTTGCGATTTGTTTACACGCTCTTTTTCGCGTAACAATAGCTTTTTCTTGTAAACAGCATTCTCGCCAGCTTTGTGCACAACCACATCGTTGGTCACATAATAGTCCCAAACATTGGTAACGGATGAGCCACAAGAAGAAAGGAGGAATAGGATTCCTAAAGAGAAAATTACTCTGGAGTAGTTAATGTTTTGTTTCATGCTATAACGTTTGTTTCTAAACCAAATATATGATTTTGATGAACTAAAAAAAATTATTCTTCGCCAAAATATTCAACATAGTTGCGTTCTGTTTCTACTAGCTTGATACAATGCAACTTCCCGTTTTCAATAAATGGCTCCAATCTGTCCCAAATGGCAACAACAATGTTTTCAATTGAAGCAAGTTGGCCCTTCATAAAAGGAACATCTTCATTAATATTCATGTGATCTAATTGATCAACTATTTGTTCTTTAATAACAAGTTTTAGTTTTTTGAGATCCATTACCATTCCAGAGTTGGCATCAGCATAGCCCTTTAGGGTTACGTACAAATCAAAATTATGTCCGTGGTAGTTTTTATTGGCACATTTTCCGAAAAAAGCCTCGTTCTGTTCATCGCTCCAGGTAGGGTTGTATAAACGATGAGCAGCATTAAAATGCTCTTTACGGGTAATATAAACAAGTTTAGGTTTCTTTTCCATCTACTGCTTTTCCTAATTGAAGCTGCAAATATACAATCCTGCTCCATTTCTTACGAACTGATTTCGCTCACCGAAACCAAAAATTGCCATTATTGCTTATTTTTGGGGAATAATAACTGCAAAATGATTGTAATTACAGGATCTGAAGGCTTTATAGGAAGTTGCTTGGTGGCCCGCTTAAATGCTGATGGCTACAATGATTTAATATTGGTTGATGATTTTAGTGATGGCGATAGATCCCAAAATTTAGTAGGGAAAAAATACACTCAAAAAGTGATGCGAGCCGATTTTTTTAGTTGGCTTGATGCGCATGAAAACCAAGTTCAATTCATTTTTCATATTGGAGCCCGAACCGATACAACCGAGATGGATGAGCAAATATTTAAAATATTGAATATTGATTTTTCGCAAACGTTGTGGGATAAATGTGTTCAATATGGATTGCCTCTTGTTTACGCATCATCCGCTGCTACTTATGGTGAAGGGGAAAATGGATATGATGATGATGTTACCAAGCTAACCGAGCTCAAGCCGCTTAATCCTTATGGAAGATCCAAAAACGAGTTTGATAAGTGGGCACTTCAACAATCCAAACAACCTTTCTTTTGGGCAGGACTGAAATTTTTTAACGTGTATGGTCCCAACGAATACCATAAAGGACGAATGGCTTCGGTGATTTTACATGCATTTAAACAAATCAACGAAAGCGGTAAAATCAGTTTGTTTCGGTCGCATAGGGATGATTATAAGGATGGAGAGCAAAAGCGAGATTTCATTTACGTAAAAGATTTAACGGATGTGTGTGTTTTTTTTATGCATCATCGAAAAAACAGTGGTCTGTATAATTTAGGAACAGGTAAGGCTCGCACATGGAATGATTTAGCTAAGAGTATTTTTGATGCGTTGAATAAACCTGTTCAAATTGACTATGTTGATATTCCTGAAGATATCAGAGATAAATATCAGTATTTTACCGAGGCAAACATGCACAAATTAATTGCTGCTGGGTATACCACATCATTTACACCCATTGAAGAGGGTGTAAAAGATTATGTAACAAATTACCTTATTGATAAAACCTATTGCTAAGAATGCTTAAAAAAGGACATTTTACGCATACACATTATACACTTTTGTTGTGCTTTGCGCTTGTGTCGTTGGCTTTACTCACCTGGGTTGAGCAAAGGCAGAATAGTAATATTGATAAGCAACTTTCGGAGGCATACAGCCAAGCGCAGCAAGTTATATTAGATAAAGAGGTTAACTGCATCAATATTCTTCAAAACCAGTTTTCCGATACTCAAAATCTGCAACGAAACTGGAGTTCGGTGATCGAAATAGCTGAAAGAGAGAATATCATTTTACATGTTTACCGAAGTGATAGTTTGTTTGTTTGGAGCAACAACGCCATTAATTCAGAAGCTTTTTACCAAGGGCTAAAAAAGGGGGCAGGTTTTGTACAGGCAAGTAACGGTTATTATTTTACCTACAAACAAATACGAGGTTCCTTTACCTATGTTTTTTTGTATGATGTAAAAACAAATTATCCTTTTCGCAATCAGTATATCGAAAATGCATTTGATAAAGAAGTTGGTTTCATAAAAGAAGGGTTTATTCTCTCTAAAACGGTAGAGAATTTTGTTGATATCCATGATTTAGCAAACAACTATTTATTCTCGTTACAAATATTTTCATTCACCGAGAAAACACCAATTTGGTTAATTGTAGCAATCACAATTGTAGTTTTATTGTTGTTGTTTTCGGCTCACTTGTTGGCAAGGCTTTATATTCAGTTATATCTTTGGCAAACAACAATTGCCTTCGGAGCTTTATTTATTTACTTGCGTTGGATCAATGTATTTTACCATATCCCCGAGTTTTTATATGATTTGCGACTATTCGATCCTCAAATTTACGCGTCATCCTTATGGTTTCCTTCTTTAGGTGATTTGTTGTTAAACATGGCTCTTGGTTTATGGTACCTCATAATATTGGAATCTAAAACATCTAACAGTTACAAGAATATTACGGTTTCGTTTGTTGAATATTGGATTCGCTTTTTGCTTTACGCTATATTGTGTTTTTGGGGCTCGCATATAGCTATTTCATTCATTCGCAGTTTGGCTATTGATTCGCAAATTTCATTCGATATCAATAATGTTTTCTCGATAAACTTCTTTACTTACATAGGATTGATCGTTTGCATTATCATCTTGTTGAGTATTTATTTTATTATCCGAAATTTTGTTCGATTCATAAAAGCTCATCCCGATAAACAATTACTATCTCATATTCTTTTAGGCGTAATTGTTTGTTTGTATGTTTTTGTTTCGCAAACCTTCATTCAACGTGATTGGTTTCATGCTTTAATAACAGTTTTATTACTGGTTACGTTTGTGTTTTTTAAAACACTTCGCATAAAGTTGAATCGTTTTCAACAGTACTTTTTTGTTATTTTTATTATCGCTTTCGTATCATCCATCAGCATTAACCATTGGTTAACTATAAAGGAAATTGAGAACAGAAAGCTTTTTGCCGCCAAGCTGGTTTCCCAAAATGATATTACTACCGATTATTTTTTGCGTAACGTAGAAAAAAAGATAAGCAATGATGGTTATATTAATACCTATTTTAATAATCCCATTATTATCAAATCGCAATTTGAAAAACGAATACGACAGCTATATTTTACGGGCTATTTGAGCAAATTTGAGGTAAAGATTCTCGACTATGATTCGCTAGGATATTTCTTTAAACAAAAGAATGATTACACCTATCAACAAATCAATAAACTGTATCGATTTAAATCGCTAGAAACCATTAATAGCAATTTTAGATACTTGCAAAATACAGCCGAGGTAAAAGGATATTTAGGCAAGTTTGAGATTTTTGACCATAACCATAAAGTGGGTTATATATTTATTTTGTTACAACCTAAACTTATTCAAGATGAGAATAGATTTGATGAATTATTGATTGATGGTTTTCGCCAAAGCAAGCGCAAAACTTTCGACTACTCATATGCTGTTTACAAGGATAAGAACTTAATTTACCAGAGTGGCGATTACCCATATCGCATCAAAAATACATGGGGAGAGACAAATAATACCTATAAGTTTTTTAGTGAAAGCGATTTCGATCATTTACTTTATACCGATACACAACCATTAACAATTGTTGTGAGTAGAAACAGTGATTCACTCTTGCAAACTATCGGATTATTCTCTTTCATTTTCACTTTTTGCACCGTTGCGCTTATCCTTATTTTATTTGTGTATGTAGGATTAAATACCCAACTCATTCGCAATTGGTCGTTTTTTAATAATAGGCTTATACTCTTTATTCGTGATGGATTTAACCGTTTACTAATGATTGATAAGCCTGATGTTTTGTATATCCGCACACGTATTCAAAGCTCCATTATTTTTATTGTTTTTATCACACTTCTATTTACCTCATACTTCACCATTTCATTCATCACCCAAAAATATAATAACCGCCAAACCGAGCGGTTGATGAAAAAATTGCGCAACGTTGTGATAACTGTTGAGAATGAAAATATAAAGGAATACGATTTTTCCAACAGCAACGAGTTAGGCGCTTTTATTAACCAAATTGCTGATTTTTATGATACAGATATCACGTTGTTTGGTAAAGATGGTAAAGTGATGGCATCTAGTATTGCCAAAATTTATGATGAAGGTGTGATTTCAAATATGATGCACCCCAATGCCTATTATCACCTGAAGCTACTAAGAGAGTCACAGTTTTCGCAAAATGAGAATATTGCATTGTTGCAGTTTCAAGCAGCTTACGCCCCCATTTTTAAAAATAAATCAGAGGTGTTGGGATACTTACAATTGCCATACTTTAGTCAGCAGGCCGATTTGCTTACAGAAATATCATCCATCATTGTTGGATTTATTAATTTGTACGTAGTCCTTTTTATAATCATTGGTGTGATTGCGTATTTAGTTTCGCGCAATATTTCTTACCCACTTACGCTTATTCAGCAAAAACTCTCGAAAACGGTGCTTGGCGAAAAAAACGAACCTATCAGTTGGCATCGCGATGATGAAATAGGCGAGTTGGTAAAACAATACAATAGTATGATTGCACAGTTGGAAGAAAGTGCACAAAAATTAGCTGAAACAGAAAGGGAAGGCGCATGGCGTGAGATAGCCCGGCAAATCGCTCATGAAATAAAAAATCCACTCACCCCAATGAAATTAAGTATTCAGCATTTGCAACGTGCGTATAAAAATCAAGATGCAAATATTGAAGATAAACTGAATCGTACCACTAACCTCCTCATCAATCAAATTGATACACTAAGTGAGTTGGCAAATGAGTTTTCATCATACGCCAAAATGCCTGCGCCCAACTATGAGCCTATTTCGGTTATAAATGCTTTAGAGGAAATTATTTCATTATATAGCATTAATTCTGATGTACACATTTCGCTTCAATGCAATGTAGCAAGCGAATTATTTTTTGATCGTTCATACTTTAGCCGAAGCATTGGGAATATTATCAAAAATGCTATTCAAGCTATTCCCGATGAAACGCAAGGGAAAGTAGAGGTTACGGCATCAGAGGATACTGAAAATATTGTCATTATCGTTAAAGATAACGGAAGCGGCATGGATGCAGATCAAGCAACTCAGATATTTAAACCTTATTTCAGCACTAAAATTAGTGGAATGGGTTTAGGCTTACCTATTGTAAAAAATATGATTGAAAGCGGTAAAGGAACCATCACATTTACATCTACTCCAAATGTAGGCACCACATTTGTTATCACCTTACCCAAGCATATTGTTTAGATGATGCGTATTTTCGTTTGTTTGATTGTAGCATGGTTTTCCATTTCGATGGCAATGGCTCAATTCAACGGAAATACAAGAACGAAGAACATCATCCTAAATGGCGATACAATTTCAATTGATACCTTAACTATTTTTAAAGGTACTGTAAAAGTATATGCGCAAACGGATTTACTAACCGAGAATATCGACTATAAAATCGATTATATCCATTCTACTTTTATTCCACTAACAATTGCACGGGGTAAAGTTGTTAATATAAGATATAACGTTATGTTGTTGCCCATAGGCAACGAAAGGAAGCACAAAGATAGGAGTATTATACAACCCTATTTTCAAGAAATCAGAAATCCATTTTTGTACACTATCGAAAAGCAGCGTGTTGAGTTATACCAAAGCGAGGGGCTAAAAATGAATGGAAGCTTATCTAGAGGACTTGCGTTCGGGAACAATCAGGATGTTGTTGTAAACTCTAATTTAAACCTACAGTTAGCCGGTAGATTAGGTAATGATATAGATGTTTTGGCGGCAATTAGTGATGAGAATAATCCCATTCAACCGGAAGGAAACACTCAGCAGTTGCAGGATTTTGATAAGGTGTTTATACAGTTGAGTAAAAATCAAACAAAGCTAACTGTTGGTGATTTTGAAATGATTCGACCATCTGGGAGTTATTTCATGAATTACTACAAGAAATCGAGGGGAATACAGTTAAGCTCATCAGCAACAGTTGGCAAAAACGGTGTGCTCACGTTTGGAGCTGAAGGGGCATTATCAAGGGGAAGATTTGCACGTAACATTATCAATGGAGTGGAAGGGAATTTGGGACCATATCGTTTATCAGGAACCAACGGTGAACTTTATATCATCATTATCTCGGGAACAGAAGCTGTGTATTTAGATGGCGAAAAAATGAAGCGTGGAGAGCAAAATGATTACGTGATTGATTACAATACAGGTGAGGTTACGTTTATGCCAAGACGGATGATAACTCAATACAGTAGGATTGTTGTTGAGTTCCAGTATTCGGATCGCAATTATGCCCGATCAGTTTTTCATTTAAACACACAGTATGAAACCAAAAAATACCGGATAAGGGGAAATTATTTTACTGAGCAAGACAGCAAGAACCAACCATTTTTGCAAAGCTTAACCGATAGCAATAAAGCAATTTTAGCAAGTGTTGGTGATGATATTAACAACGCAGTTGCGCCAACAGAAATTGCCACAAGAGAGTTTTCATCCAAAAAGATATTATACCGAAAGCTGGATACACTCGGGTATACAGGTGTATTTATATATGCTGATGTACCTGGTGGAACTTCGATTTTTTACGAGGTTCGTTTTAGTTCAGTGGGGCAGGGAAAAGGAGATTATATTCAAGCAAAATCATCGGCAAACGGTCGGGTATTCAAGTGGGTGGCGCCTGTTGGCGGACAAAAGCAAGGAAGTTATGCTCCTGTAACATTATTGGTTAGTCCTAAAAGTTTGCAGATGTATACGGTTGGTTTAGATGTAAATGCCATTCGAAATACCCAAATTAGTATTGAGTTAGCAAGGTCGGTTTACGATAAAAATTTATTTGCAACAAAAGATAAAGCGAATGACGGAGGTTATGGAATAAAGCTTTCTGTTGCTAACACAATACCGTTGCAGCAACAAAAAGAAAATGCCTGGAACATTAAAACCGAAACGCAGTATGAATTTGTAGATGAAAATTTTAGGTATGTAGAGCGCTATCGCAACGTAGAGTTTGATCGCACGTGGAACCGTCAGTTAACCAACCAGCAATTTGCCGATACTGGATATAACGAACATATTTTATCGTTCCGCACGTCTTTAAACAAACAATCTATTGGAAGCACGTATTACCAAATTGGATATTATGACCGTGCAGGATTGTTTAATGGGGTGCAACAACTTGCTGGAACATCGTTACGGTTTTCAAAAAACATACTTTTTGGTGAAACAGAATGGATACAGACAAGCAATAAAGTATCGGTAAATACTCTCTCTAATGACGTAAAAAGGTACAAAGTTGATTATGCCCGCGAGTTATTCTTTTTAACAAGTGGGATAAGGATTGAGCATGAAGTAAGTAATTACCGTAAAAGTATAGATTCATTAGAAAGGGGCAGTTTTGCATACAACCAATTAACCTTTTATACCCGCAACACAGATAGTACCAATTTACGATATGGAATCCAATATGCACAGCGGGAAGATTATCAACCCAAGCAAAATGAATACAATACGGCATCCTTATCACGTAGCGTAAATGCCAACTTAGAATATACACAACGAAACTTTAACCGGTTATCCGCCAATTTTACGTATCGCAATTTTGAGGTAAAAGATACCCTTTTTACCAACCTCAAACCCGAACAAACTATCTTATCGCGTATCGAGTATGATTATTCTTTTTTGAGAAGAGTTTTCACGGCCAATACTTATTATCAATTGGGATCTGGACAAGAATTGCGAAGAGATTTTCAATTTATTGAAGTGCCAACCGGACAAGGTGTTTACGTGTGGCGCGATTTCAACAAAGATGGAGTGCAGGGGCTGAACGAGTTTGTGGTAGCTTCATTCTCGGATCGCAACCAGGCCAATTATATCAAGGTTTTTTTGCCAACTAATACCGTCATTCGTACAAACTCCAATCAGTTTAACCAAACGCTTAACATCAACCCTCAAGCAGTTTGGAATAATAGAAAAGGCATTCAAAAATTTGTGGCTCGTTGGAATAATCAAACTGCTGTGCGCATCGATAGAAAAACAACTGTGTTGAATGCTATTGATTTTATCAATCCGTTTCAGTTAAATGTAAATGATAGCAACCTTATTGCTGTTTCTTCTGTGGTTAGAAATACCCTGTTTTTCAATCGTGCTAATCCAACTTTTGGGTTTGATGTAAACTATCAAACGAATAAAAGTAAAAGTTATTTAACCAATGGATTTGACTCGCGTACTCGTGAGGAACAAGGAACGAACATACGATGGAATTTTACAGCAATGCTTGGTATTACCTTGGGTTACACGTATGGCAATAGGTTGTTTACTTCCGATTTTTTTACAGCCAATAACTATAATTATTTGTTTAATGAAGTGAAGCCTCGTCTTATTTTTCAAGCAACTCGTAATATCAGGGCCACATTGGTGTACACGTATTTTGAAGGACAAAACAAAGCCGATTTGGGCAAACAAAAAGGAAACAATCAGGAGTTTGGGGCTGAGTTAAGGTATAATGTTGGAAAACAGGGAGTACTCAACGGTAAGTTTAGTTTGTATAAAGTTAAATTCAATGGCGATATATCCAGTCCTCTTGGATACGACATGCTTCAAGGTTTAACCATCGGTGATAATATGGTGTGGAATATTGGATTTCAGCAACGACTATCAAATAACTTACAAATAAATTTTAGTTATGATGGTCGTAAATCCGAAGGCCAGCCTGTTGTAAATGTAGGAAGGATGGAAGCGCGCTATTTATTTTAGTTCAAAATCACTTGAACCAATTCTTAGTCCATCGGCAAAAAGCTCTAGCTTATATATTCCTTTAGCAAAATCAGCTGCTTTCGCCCAATAAATGGAAACATCTTGAGCGTCTTGCGTGAAATCAATAGTCTTTTTTGTTGTGTACAATGATTCTTGACCTTCGACTTTAATTGTGCCCGAACCTGATAGTTCATTGTATAAAGTATTTCCTTCCGGACCAACAACTTTCATATAGATATCTTTAGGTCCAGCGTCTGTAACATAATTTTCTTGGAGGTGAAAGGATACTTTCAGTTTCTCCATTTGCGATACTCGTATGGTTTCCCTTTCCTTACCATTGCTTCGCATTTTAATGCCCGTAACAAATATTGATGTTGAATTTAGTTTGGCACCAATAGCTACTTTATTGTTAAGCTTGATATTCTCCATATTCAAGTCTTCAACTTTTCGTTTCTCTTTGTCAATGGTTCCTCTTAAGGTTGTATTTTCCTTGTTTAAGTATACAATGTGCATACTCAACGAATCAATTTGATTAAGATATTTGCGCTTGTAATATCTTAACTGATCCACCTCGTCTAAAACTTTATTTAATTGATCTCGTGTTAATCGTCCTTGGCGCAACAATACCTCAATGCGTTCTGCATATTCTTGTAATGAGTCGTTTTTCTCCTTCAAAAATGCGTCAAGTTGCGCATTTTTTCCTTTGTATGATTCGAGTTCGTTTTTGGTATCGACCAAAACCTTTTCAAGTTCAACTTTCACCGAGTCGGTAGCAAATAATTTTTCTTCTGTGTGAACCAACTTTTTATCTGTTGTAAAATAATTGTACACAAAAATTCCATTCAGCGTTAGGAGAATGATAATGATGATGATATAATATATTTTGCTTGAGTTTCTTTTTGATTCTTGTTCCATACTGCCTGCAAAAGTAGCTTTATTTTTCAAAATAAACTTTGTTATTTGTGATTAAAACATGAGAATTATTCTTATTCGAAGTGTGTCTTTTTTTAATAGATTTGCCCAAAATCAGTTGTTTTGGAAATAGAAAAAGTCTTTATAGAAGGTCCTCTTGTTATTAAACCGAAAGTGTTTAGTGATAGCAGGGGTTATTTTTTCGAATCGTTTAGTGCGCGGTTTTTTAAAGAATTAGGTATTGATGCAGATTTTGTGCAGGATAACCAATCGTTATCGCAAAAAGGCACTGTTCGCGGACTTCATTTTCAGGCAAATCCTTATGCCCAAGGCAAATTGGTAAGAGTGGTGCAAGGTGCAGTGTTGGATGTAGCCGTTGATATTCGCAAAGGGTCTCCTACCTACGGAAAACATGTTGATATTGAGCTAACTGCTGATAACAAAACAATGTTTTGGGTTCCTCCTGGTTTTGCACATGGGTTTTCTACGCTTGAAGACAATACCATCTTTTTATACAAATGCACCAACCTATACCATAAAGCATCGGAAGGTGGCATATACTGGAATGATTCTTCCTTAAATATAAATTGGCAGGTTGATGAAGCCATTGTTTCCGAAAAGGATCAATTACTACCCACTCTTGAACACTTCGATAGTCCATTCACATATGAATCAAAATAGCGAAATATTAGCTTTATTAGGAAAGCTGGAAGAAAAATACCAAAAAAGCGGACAGGATTTAAAGTCGTATCTCGAAGGTTTATTGCACGCAGATTATCTAAACTATTGGGATTACGTGCAGGTAGATACCTTGCTTTCTTTGCAAAAACCACGCACCGACATTAAAGATGAAATGATTTTTATAATCTATCATCAAATCACGGAGCTGTATTTTAAACTTACGTTGCATGAAATGGAGCAAGTTTCCCAACGTAAGGGAACGATTACAAAGGATTTTTTCATTGCTCGTTTGCAGCGCATGAATGCCTATTTCCGCAACCTTACTTTATCCTTTGAAATTATGATTCAGGGGATGGAAAAGGAGCAGTTCCTGCAATTCAGGATGAGTTTATTGCCTGCAAGTGGTTTCCAATCGGCACAATACCGAATGGTAGAGATTTGCTCAACTGATTTTTATAATTTGGTTAATAAAGAACACCGCAATCACATTAAACCAACAGATGATTTTGCTACGCAATACGAATTTATTTATTGGAAAGCCGGAGCAACAGAATTAGCCAGTGGCAAGAAAACCTTAACACTCACGCAGTTTGAAGACCGTTATACCGATAGGTTTAAACGCTTGGCGCAAGAGTATGCTGATTGTAATTTGTGGGCAGTTTATAAATCCATGTCGGAAGCCGATCAACAAGACCTAGCTATTATAGCACAACTGCGCAGTTTTGATGAGCATGTAAACATTCATTGGCCGTTGGTGCATTACAAATCGGCTGCAAGGTATTTGCAAAAAAATCCGGAAGACATTGCTGCAACAGGAGGAACCAACTGGCAAAAATACCTGCCTCCACGTTTCCAAAAACGTATTTTCTATCCTGAGTTATGGAACGAGGAAGAAAAAGAAACCTGGGGCAGAGCAGCGTTTGTTTCATAACCAAACATATTATACAAAACGCCTTTCGGAAACGGAAGGCGTTTTGTGTTTAGGATGATTGTTTTAAACATAGTTCAGCTACAGTCACATCCCTTGTTGCCGCGCACATGTCGTGCGTGACTTGTCCGCTGTAGCTCAATTATGAAATTTTTACCGTACTTACCAAAAGGGCTTTCCCTTGTTGTCGCGCACTTGTCGTGCGTGACTCGCCAATATTACCTCAATGATAAAATTTTTATCGAATTTGTCGAAACAGCTTTCTCTTTTAAATCGTCAAACTCCGATTAGGGCTTCCATTTGTTATTTCGTGTATTTTGTGCATGGTCGTTCTAATGCACATAGGCAAAACGTCCTATAGCAATCGGACCTCGTGAACAGGGCGTATTTTTCCTTACAATGCAATTACATGAAAACATTAGTAACCTGAGTTCGGTTTAAGCAGCTAATGTCAATTGTTGTTCAAGTTGCTTGATAAGCTGAGGGTTAGTTTCCTCAATATCTTTTTTGATGGAAGGTTTTTTAGGAAAGAAAGAATACGCAGCAATTGCACTCATAATATTAAGAAGAAAACCGCTGATAGAGCGATGTCTTGTATGTTCAACTTGACAAATGTTTTTTAACTCATTACCATCACTACTTGTTTCTTCTTTCCTTTACTTCTGCCGCGTTTACCCGTTTCAGGACCTCCTACAAAAAACTCATCTACATCCACTTTGCCATCTAAAAGTTTAGGCTCTTTAATATTCATCGCCTTCATTATTTTTCTGCTAAAAAAGTAACAGGTAGTTTGTCGTAAACTCAATTTGCGAGCCAACTCATAGCTACTTATTCCTTTCTTACTTGTGCTTACTAAAAACACAAATAGAAAAGCTTTAGTCAGGGGGGATTTCACTTTGTGGAAGAGTGTTCCCGATGTAGGCGACTCAATATGTTTGCACTTATTGCATTTACGGTTATAGGTTTCAGCCACCCTGCTCCAACTTGTGTTCCCACATTTTACACATCTGAAACCGTTTCCCCATTTCGCATTCGCCAAATATTCTTGGCAAATCGACTCTTCGCAATATGTGCGAACAAAGTCTAAAATGTCATACCCTTTGAACATAATCTGTTATTTTTATTCAAAGTTCTTTCTTCAATCCGCAGCCTATCTGCGGGCTAACATTTTTTATTTGGGGTAAGTATATGAGTTATTCTATAAAGAATATTTTTTTCAACTATGCTACAAAAAAAAGGCCACCCGTTCGGATGGCCTAAAAATCAAAAAAACAGAGACTATTTCTTAATCTCAAATGTGTTCATAAATGCAGTGGTGAAGTTTCCTTTTTTGAAATCTTCATTTTGCATCAATTGGATATGCAATGGAATAGTAGTTTTAATACCCGGACCTTCGATGATAAACTCACCCAAAGCGCGTTCCATTTTAATTATTGCTTCTTCACGTGTTTGTGCAAACACAATCAGTTTAGCAATCATTGAATCGTAATTGGATGGAATGGTGTAACCTGCGTAAATATGCGTATCTACTCGAACTCCGTGCCCACCTGGTTTGTGTAAGTATTCGATTTTTCCTGGGGTAGGACGGAAATTATTCAACGGATCTTCCGCATTAATACGGCACTCAATTGCATGACGGAATGGGAAATAATTTTTTCCACTAATTGGCACGCCTGCTGCAATCAAAATTTGCTCTTTCACCAGATCGTAATTAATTACTTCTTCAGTTACCGGGTGCTCAACCTGAATACGTGTATTCATTTCCATGAAATAGAAATTGCGGTGTTTGTCAACCAAAAATTCAATGGTTCCTAAACCTTCATAGTTAATGGCTTTAGCTCCTTTTACAGCAGCTTCACCCATGCGCTCACGCAACTCTTCTGTAACAAACGGAGATGGTGCTTCTTCCACCAATTTTTGATGCCTGCGTTGAATAGAGCAATCACGCTCGCTCAAGTGGCAAACGTTTCCGTATTGATCGCCCGCCAATTGAATTTCGATATGGCGTGGCTCCTCAATATATTTTTCCATGTACATACCATCGTTACCGAAAGCTGCTAAGGATTCTTGTTTTGCGCTATCCCAATTTTTTTCAAACTCCTCGTCTTGCCAAATAATACGCATTCCTCGTCCACCACCACCAGCAGTAGCTTTAATGATAACAGGATAACCAATTTCTTTAGCCAAGGAACGACCTTCATCAGCACTTGCCAACAATCCATCAGAACCAGGAATCACAGGTACTCCTGCTTTTTTCATGGTATCTTTAGCATTTGATTTATCCCCCATTTGGTTAATCATTTCGGGAGAAGCACCAATAAACTTAATACCATGATCACGACAAATTCCTGAAAACTTTGCATTCTCCGAGAGGAAACCATAACCCGGATGAATAGCATCAGCGTTGGTAATTTCGGCAGCAGCAATAATGCTTGCCATATTCAAATAAGATTGTGGAGAAGGTGCAGGACCAATGCAAACCGCTTCATCAGCGAAGCGCACATGCAAGCTATCTTTATCAGCGGTTGAGTAAACGGCTACTGTTTTAATACCCATTTCCTTTGCAGTACGTATTACACGTAGAGCAATCTCACCACGATTTGCAATCAGTATTTTTTTAAACATAAGTTTTTGAATGTGAAGATGTGGAAATGTGCAGATAGTCAAATGAGAACGTCAACATCTCATTTGTATACCTGCGAATATGCACATTATTATTATTGTGGCTCTACCAAAAATAACGGTTGGTCGTATTCTACAGGAGAAGCATTTTCAACCAATATTTTAACAACCTTGCCCGAAACTTCCGATTCAATTTCGTTGAACAATTTCATTGCTTCAACAATACACAAAACAGAACCTACTTTAATTTCGTCACCTACGTTAATAAATGCTGGCTTATCAGGTGTAGATGATTTATAGAAAGTACCAATCATCGGAGATTTAATGGTAATAAGATTACTCGTGTTTGCAACTGGAGCAGGTGGTGTTGCTGCAACAGGTGCTGCTGGTGCTGCCGGAATATTAACCTGCATAGGCGCAGGAGCTTGCTGCATTACAGGAGCTGCTTGCACGTAGGTGGTTCTTTCATCAATTTTTTTTATGGCAATTTTGAAATCACCTTTCTCAACTTCAACCTCTGAAACTTCAGCTTCAGATACCAGTTTAATGAGTTCTTTAATCTCTTTTAGTTCCATGATAGGATTAGTTTATTGATATCAAATGTATAGAAATTTTAAAAATCTCAGTAGATTCTTATTTAATTTTATCACGCGTTAACCAACAGTGCCTAATTTAGCTGTTGTATGCCCATTTGAGGTAAATAGCTCCCCAAGTAAAACCTCCCCCGAAAGCCGACAAAATGATGTTGTCACCTTTTTTAAGTTTCTTCTCCCATTCCCATAAACACAATGGAAGTGTTCCATTGGTTGTATTACCGAAATGGTCAATATTAATCATTACTTTATCCTTTGATAGCCCCATGCGTTCTGCTGTTGCATCAATAATTCGAAGATTTGCCTGATGTGGAACCAACCATGATACATCGTCAGCTGTTAAATGGTTACGCTCCATAATTTGAGACGAAACATCTGCCATACCACTTACTGCATATTTGAACACCGTTTTTCCATCTTGAAAAACATAATGTTCTTTGGCATCAACTGTTTCGTGGGTTGGCGGTTTTAATGACCCTCCAGCCTTTTGATGAAGATAATGACGGCCATTGCCATCCACTTTAAGTATACTATCTTGAATACCCAATCCTTCTTCATTAGGTTCAAGTAATACACAGCCTAAACCATCACCAAAAATGATACACGTATTGCGGTCTGTGTAATCTATAATTGACGACATTTTATCGCCCCCAATTACCAGAACCTTTTTGTATTTGCCACTCTCAACAAACTTAGAGCCAGTTTCAAGAGCAAACAGGAAACCTGAACAAGCAGCAGCCAAATCGTACCCAAATGCATTTTGTGCGCCTATTTTATCCGCTAATATATTGGCACTGGCAGGAAATGTTAAGTCTGGTGTTATGGTAGCAAATATGATTACATCAATCTCATTGGCCTTAATACCTCGTTTTTCCAATAAGCCGTTTACTGCTATTACTGCCATATCTGAGGTTGCCAAGGAAGGATCTTTGAGAATATGCCTCTCTCTAATACCTGTTCTCGATAAGATCCACTCATCGTTGGTATCAACCAATTTCTCCAAATCTTTATTGGTAAGTAAATCAGGCGGAACATAACCGTTCACGCATGTTATAGCGGCTGTAATTTTATTCATTATTGAGTTGGCGGAACAAGATTTTTAAATTCTTCGCGAATAATTTCGCAAAGTTTAGAATTGATGACATCCCGCGCAGAGAAAATCATATTCTTAAACGCTTTGGCGTTAGAGATTCCGTGACCGATTATAACCGGAGCATTTACACCTAAAATAGGAGTTCCTCCATAATTTTCGTAGTTCATGCTATCAAAGTATTCGTCACTAATACCACGTTTTTTCATAACATAGTAAACTGATTCGAATGCCTTGAGTACAACATTTCCAACAAACCCTTCACAAACTATTACATCTGCTTTGTCTGACAGGAAATCACGCCCTTCAACATTACCAATAAAGTTAAACTGATTCGACTCTTCTAAAATATGGTGAGCCGAAATGGTTACCAGGTTACCTTTTTCCTTTTCTTCACCAATGCTTAATAATCCAACACGAGGATTTTCGATACCCATTACATTTTTGGCCATTAAATAACCAAGCACTGCAAATTGATATAAAACATCAGGTTTACAATCGGCATTTGCACCTGCATCCAGCAGCAATCCGAATTTACCGTTGGGTTTAGGTATAATAGCCGTAATACTTGGACGGATAACTCCTTCAATTGGTTTTACTGAAAACATAGAACCAACCAGCATAGCTCCAGTATTTCCGGCACTTACAAAGGCATCTAACTCCTTTTTTGCAAGTAATCCGAATCCAATAGAGATACTTGAGTTGCGTTTTTGTTGAATAGCTTTAGTAGGATGTTCACCCATTCCAATCACCTCGGTGGTGTGAACAAAATCGAAGGCATCTTCAGCAAGTCCATGCTCTTTTACAAGTGCTAGGGCCTGCTCTTTGTCGCCAATAAAAACGATTCGTTCGTCCGATTTTAATTCGTGGTATGCTTGAATAGCGCCCGCTATGGCTTCTTTGGGGGCGAAATCGCCACCCATTACATCAAATCCAATTCTCATTTAATAATTGTTTGGTAAAACAATTATACGTCTTTTTTCATTTCAGGAAAAACATGTTTCCCTTTATAAAATCCATCTGCAGTTACGCGGTGTCTCAAATGCGTTTCGCCCGAAGTTACATCTACTGTTAATGAAGGAGTTGCTCCTTTGTAATGTGTTCTTCTCTTGTCTCTGCGAGAGTTCGAAATTTTTCGTTTAGGATTAGGCATAGTAGTATACTTTACTGTTTGTTATTAATTATTAAATATTCCTTTTAGTTTATCCCAAGTTGGATTGGTTTTGTCTTCGTTTTCATCATCCTCATCCTCTTCCTCTTCCTCTATGTGCGACAGTTCCTCCAGCTTGGCAATAACTTCTTTATTACATTTTTTGTTATCACTCATATCACAAGTCTTACGTGTGGGAATGGATAACATCATGCTTTCATATAAGTATTGAGTTAAGTCATATTCAATCACCTTCTCGGTGATATATATAATTTCATCATCCTCATAATTTTCTGTTTCACTCAGTTTAATTAAAAGCTTAAACTCTTCATCAACAGGCAATTCAAAGTCTTCCAAACACACATCACACTCACAAACCACCATTCCTTTTAGTTGAAAGGTTAATTCATACAGAGATTCCGTCTTAAATAGTACTAGAGAAGCCTCAACATTTGCATGGGTGATGGCCGATCCGTCTATTTTCGACAAAAATTCGTCATTCAACAGGAATGTGTATTCGTTCATCCCCATTCGAACTTTGTTAAACTCTAATATGTAATCTTTCGACTTCAAATCTTCACAGAAAGCCTGCGAAGATATGCTTTTGTGTATAAAAAATACAAATTGCTGCAAAAAATAGCCAACAAAGCTGGTGAGGGTATGTTCAAAACACTTGTGTATTGCCAGTTAGCGGCTTAAACAGGAGTCTTGCGAAATTATTACAAACCTGAGTTCGGGATAAGAAAGTGTTGATTATTTTGTTTATAATTATTTGGTAATCAAATAATTACTAGCATTGGAAGTGTTAATTTTGTAGTGCAAAAAAAACATAAAAAACACACCAATGCTACAAGATAAAATTACAGAAACTTTTGTAAAAGTTGATGATTTCTGCAATGAATTTGAAATTTTGTATTCAAAACACCAATTACCCGCACCATCAAACGTTAAAACAAGAAATAGAAAAGCCGGAATGTGTGACTCTGAAATTATCACACTCCTGATTGCGTTTCATGGTGGTCAATTCAGGAATTTCAAGCATTTTTATGTGGACTATGTGTCTGTTCATTTAAGAGAAGATTTTCCCGGATTGGTTTCCTATAACAGGTTTATTGAATTGAGTCATCGTTGTGCTATTGCATTCATGTTGTTTCTCCATCATTGTTGCAAAGGCGAGTGCACTGGCATTAGCTTTATTGATTCTACTGTACTGCGTGTTTGTCACAACAAAAGGATAAAGCGTAATAAAACATTTAAAGGCTTTTCAGAGGTTGGTAAATCATCAATGGGATGGTTCTTTGGCTTTAAACTTCACCTGATTATAAACGAAAAAGGTGAGATATTATCTTTCTTTCTAACCAAAGGAAATGTGGATGATAGAGATGCTAAAACAATTACCAATATGACTAAAGACCTTTTCGGAAAACTATTTGGAGATAAGGGATATATCTCAAAAGCATTGAGTGATCTGCTTTTTGGCAACGGTATACAACTCATTACAGCTGTAAGAAGAAACATGAAATCTAAAGCATTGAGCAATGAAGAGAAACTTCTTTTAAGGAAACGGTCCGTGATTGAAACCGTAAATGATGAGTTAAAAAACATTTGTCAAGTTGAACATACAAGACATCGCTCTATCAGCGGTTTTCTTCTTAATATTATGAGTGCAATTGCTGCGTATTCTTTCTTTCCTAAAAAACCTTCCATCAAAAAAGATATTGAGGAAACAAACCCTCAGCTTATCAAGCAACTTGAACAACAATTGACATTAGCTGCTTAAACCGAACTCAGGTTAATAAATAATTTTCTTTTTAATTGTGCAGTAAGAAATTTTCGGTTTTGGTGCTACAAAGTCTTCAGATAAATTTCTGCAACTTGGATGCTGTGTAAACGCTAAGGCTTTCTTGACGAATGCTTTTCACTTAACTGATGTAGCCAAACATTTTCCAAGCACGAACGAAAAAAATTGCTCCCTTTTGTTTTATTTACCATACAATCTTAGTTAAATTTGGGAGATTAAACACTTAACAGAATGGAGGAACTATCTAAATCCGGCTTTAGCGAACTGGCTCGGCAGGCAACTTTACAGCCCAAAGAGGCATTATTGGGTACCCAAAAGCCGAATCAGCCCCTTTATATTGGCGTTCCCAAAGAATGTACGTTGCAAGAAAGCAGGGTGGCTCTAACTCCTTCATCTGTTAATTTACTTGTAAACAATGGAAATGAGGTGTGGATTGAAACCGGTGCAGGTAAGGAAGCAAAGTTTACAGATAAAGAATACAGTGAAGCGGGAGCTAAAATATGTTACAGCAGAGATGAAGTATACAAAGCCGATGCTATTGTAAAGGTTGAACCACTCTCGGATGAGGAAATTCAACTCATGAAACCAAACCAATTACTTATTTCTGCCATTCAACTAAGCAATAAATCAGAGAGTTATATACGCTCCCTGATGAATAAAAAAATATCGGCCATTGCGTTTGAGTACCTCAAATCAGAAGATGATATCTATCCTATTGTACGCAGCATGAGTGAAATTGCTGGAACATCCGCTATATCGGTTGCTGCCGAATATTTGTGCACAACCAGGGGTGGTAAAGGTGAAATGTTGGGAGGTGTTACTGGAATTCCGCCAACAGAAGTTGTAATTATTGGAGCAGGAACCGTTGGTGAGTATGCAGCAAGAGCTGCTTTGGGATTCGGTGCTACCGTTAAAGTATTTGATAATTCACTTGAAAAACTAAGAAAACTCCAAAATAACCTTGGCGTTAAAATATTTACCTCCCTCCTTCACCCTAAAATTTTACAAAAAGCCATTGCTTCTGCTGATGTAGCCATTGGTTGTTTATGGAGTGAAGAAGGTAGAAGTCCGACAGTAGTAACCGAGGAAATGGTAACCAAAATGAAGCCTCTTTCAGTAATTGTAGATATTTGCATCGATCAAGGTGGTTGTTTTGAAACGTCAGAGCTTACCACTCACCAAAAACCCACTTTTGTCAAACATGATGTAATCCATTATTGTGTTCCAAACATTTCCTCTCGTGTAAGCCGAACAGCCAGCTACGCATTGAGTAATATTCTTACACCTATTCTATTGGATATTTCTGAATCAGGATCTATTACCGATTACGTTTGGACTCATCAATATGCAAGAAGTGGCGTATACATTTACAAAGGAAACCTTACCAATAAACATATTGGCAAACGGCTGAACATTTACCATAAGGATATTGATTTGTTGATTGCGGCACATGCCTAGAAAATGAGTGAATTTTAAAATGAGTAAATGTCAGGAGAAGAATAAGTGCAGCGAAAGGCGCCTGAGTTTTACGTATTCCGCAACGGCTTTCTTACAATTTATACCCTAACCCAATATTAATAGCCGTAAAGTTAGAGTTTCCAAAGGTATTGGCAGGAAAAATTGGGTATTTAGTACCATTTTCATACACCGTTCCGAATGATTTATTGAGCATGGTAAAAGAGGCAGAAACGATTATACACCAATGCTTCATTACATCATAGCCCATTTTAATTGTTGCCGGCTTAGCGATTGTGGTTTGATGCCTAAATAACTTGCTAATTGGTGTTGGGGAACACGCTGGATAAGGTCGGGTCTGTTTTGTAATAAGTTTAAGTACCGTTGTTCAGGTGAAGAAGTTTTGAACTCATCAAATGCAATTTGTTGTTTAGCTAGCAATTCTTCCGTCAACATTCTGCACATGATATCAAACTTTGGAAATTTGCTGTTTATTTCTATTCCCATATCAGCGTTTGAAATCAGCACAATACTGTCTTCAACGCAACTAACGAAACAATCAGAAGGTGTTTTATTTACAACGCATGGAGGTGTTAACGCTTCCATTTCCGTATAAAAAGCAGTCGTTTTTTCTTCACCATTTAAAACATAATAGGTACGAATACAACCTTTGAGAACAAAATAGCTTTCTTTCGATAGTTGGCCCTCTTTGAGGAGAGTAGTTCCTTTTTTACCGAGTGAAATATATCCAAAGAAACGATTGCATTCTTCTCTTCTTCTGTTAACGAAATGTATTTTGATATGAAGTCAAATAGTATGTTTTCCAAGGTTTACTTGTTATTTTAAATTTGCTTTAACTTTTCATTAATGCATTTCTTTATTTTTATGAGCGTTGCTTCAGGAGGAATATTTCTGCCACCATCAAATCTTCTGGCGTGGTTACCTTTATGTTTTTATAATCACCTTCCACCAGTTCAATGGAGTATCCAGCAGCTTCCAACACACCCGCATCATCTGTAAAATCATGGTGTGTTGCTGTGGTATATGCTCTTTTAATGAGTGTGCTTTGAAACGTTTGCGGGGTTTGAATAAGGCGGTATAATGCTCTGTTCACTGCGGTATTTTGCATGCCATCTACAATTCGAATAGAATCTTTAGGAAGAACAGCTGTTACGGCACTTCCCTTTTTTGCAGCTATATCAAAGGTGGTTTCAATAACCGGTTTTACAATACACGGCCTCACGCCATCATGAATGGCAACCAAGGAATCATCAGGAATTACCACAAGTCCATTTTGTACTGAATGAAATCGAGTAGCACCGCCTGCTAAAACCTGATGAGGAATTTCATAATGATGTTGCCTGCACAACTCTTCCCAATAAGCTAGCTGATACTCGGGCAATACCAAAACCAATTTACAATTCAGTTGGTGAAAGATGCCAAGCGTATGCATTAAAATCGGTTTACCAGCCAGTAATAAAAACTGTTTGGGAATCTCTGATCCCATTCGTGTTCCAGTTCCACCGGCTACTATTAATGCATATCGTTCCATAAAAAAGAGTTGACCTGTTGAGCCAACTCTTCAAATATATAGTTTTAAATAATTATCAGTTGATAGAGTGATTGGTTGACAAAGGTGATAACCTCTATGCTTTAGTTATCTTTTTCGAATTTAGTGATTCGAATTTTATACTCTCTCTTAGATAATCAACATAGCATCCCCATAAGTAAGGAAACGGTATTTCTTTTTCACTGCTTCTTCGTATGCTTCCATCAATAAATCATATCCAGCAAAAGCGGCATTCATCATTAATAAAGTAGATTCGGGTGTATGGAAGTTCGTAATCATACAATTGGCGATGCGGAAGTCGTATTCAGGGAAGATAAATTTATCGGTCCATCCACTGGTTACATTTAACCTGTTTGTGGAAGACACTGACGATTCAATGGCTCTCATTACAGATGAACCTACTGCTACAATTTTCTTTTTTTCATCCAACGCTCTATTCACCAATTTGCTTGTTTCGGCAGGAATATCATAAAACTCCGAATCCATTTTATGCTTGGTTAAATCTTCTACCTCTACCGGGCGGAAAGCTCCTAATCCATTATGAAGAGTTACCTCTGTAAATTCAGCACCTTTAATTTCTAGGCGCATCATCAATTCTTTGGTAAAATGCAATCCGGCTGCTGGAGGTGAAACTGCACCGATATTTTTAGCAAAGATGGTTTGGAAACGATCACGGTCATTTTTTTCAACTGCACGTCCCATGTATTTAGGAATAGGCATTTCACCCAATTTGTCAATTAGTTTCCATAACTCTTCATCGCTGCCATCAAACAAAAAACGAATGGTACGTCCTCGTGAAGTGGTATTATCAACAACTTCAGCAACCAACGTATCATCACCAAAATACAATTTGTTTCCTACACGAATTTTACGAGCAGGGTCAACCAATACATCCCATAATTTCATTTCCTTGTTTAATTCACGCAACAAGAAAACTTCAATTTTGGCACCTGTTTTTTCTTTGCTTCCGTATAAACGAGCCGGAAACACTTTTGTGTTGTTGGTGATAAACACATCACGATCGTCAAAATAGTTAAGTATATCGTTAAATTTTTTGTGCTCAATTTTCCCTGTTGCACGGTTCAATACCATTAGTTTTGAATCGTGACGAACATCTGTAGGGTGTTTAGCAATAAGGCTTTCGTTAAAATTGAACTTAAACTGTGATAGTTTCATTGTGTGTTAAAAACATTTGTATAACAATTTTTTAGAGGTCATTTTTCAATGGTGCATACTTTCCGTAAGATATGCCCTCTATAAAAAAATTTGGAAATGCAAAAGTATGCTAAAAATGGAAATTACCAACCTTGTAAATAAAAACGGCTGAACCCCATTGGATTCAGCCGTTTTTTAGAAAGTATAGCGTGGTTAAATTATCTGATAGCAGCTTGAAAAGCAGGGTTGCTCCAATATTTAATAAACTCTACATCGTTTTTAGCTTTGTTTCTCAACTCGGCATTTAGTTGGATCGAGCGAGTTAAGTTTGTGTTCATCACATCTTGGTTAGCCATACGAGCACCTGCAATGGCACGAACGTAGTAGCACTCCCAAGTCATTTCCTCTGGTTTCATGTTATCAATAGTGGTTTTTGCATCAGCAGCGCTACCGTTTAATAATTGAGCCAAAGCCAAGTTGAAATCTTTTTTGTCAGCTTTGTTTAAGTTAGCAACTGCATCAGCATAATTTCCTTTTTTGATGGCAATTACACCCATACCATAACTTGCGTTTCCTCCTTTGGCAACAGCAGCTTTGTAGAACTCACCTGCTTTGTTAAAATCTTTTTGGATTAAGTATGCATTACCAAGATTAGTTAATACCGCAGCGTTTTCAGGAGATAATGAGTTTGCTGTATTCAAGCTAGCAAGTCCCTCTGATGTTTTACTCATTGATAATTGAACAGCACCTAAATCATTAAAACCTCTCCAATCTTGAGCAAATTTGGTTGTCATTACAGTATAAATTTTAGCTTTAGTTTCCATATCTGGAGTGATAGCCGCCAAATGCAATAACTCAGCTTCATTTAATGTTTCAAGTTTGGCAAGATTAGCTTTTAACTCATCATCCGATTTTAAAGGTTTTTGACCTGTTACAACCAATTCCGAACGTCTTAAAGCAGGCAACAAAGTGTTTTTGGTCGACTCCCAAAATTTAGGGTAGTTACGTTTAATCAAACCTTCTTTTTCCTCATCAGATACTGATTTATTTTTGATGATATTTAAAACACCATCTTTGTCGGCATGCATGGAAGCAGCTACTGCTTTTTCATAACCTGCCCAATCTTCTGCTAACGTGTAACCCATTTTTAGTGTTTGATCATTTACTTCTGTGAATCCAAGTTTTTTCAATTCCTTTTTGAAGTAATTTAAAGATGACTCCGAACGACCTTTTGATAAGTTTTGGTTGCGCGAAAGCTCTCCATCAGGTGAGGCATAAGCATTGATCGAAATACCTTTAACTACCCAGTTTTTATCTGATTTCAATAAACCTTTTAATTGGTTAATTTGAGCTTCGTTGTCAAACTGGCCTTTAATTTTGAATCCGGCATTGAATTTAGCAATATCTTTAGCGAAGTAAATGTTCACCATTTTATTCTCATCTGAAGATACATAATTATCAGCATCAAACACCATACTACCAGCACCGCTTTTTGCTAGTAATGGAGTAGTGACGGTTCCTTCTGCCAATACTTTACTTCCTTTAGCTGTTGGGATTTCTTTGTAAGACTCACCAACTTTTGCCGAGAAGTTAGGGTATAAGGTTGCACGCTCTAGATCTGCATTGTATGCAACTTTTTCAGTATAAGAAATTTTACCGCCTGTTTTTGAATTAACAGTAATGTCTGTTCCTGTGGCTTTTTCACCACCAATCGTTACAGCTTTCAATGCAACTTCACCTTTTGCAGTGCTAAGGTAAGGTTGGAATTGAATGTTGGCTTTCGGATTGATAGATTTTGCAGGAACGTTGGCGTTGATTGTAATTGTGATGGTGTCTCCTTTTACTTCTAAAGGATTTGGGGTTACGGTGTAATTGTTGTTCAACATGTTGGTTTTTACACCACAACCTGAAACAACTGCTGCCGTTACAAACACAACGGAATAAAAAATCTGTCTGAATTCTCTCATATTTATATAGTTTTGCACTGCAATTATAAGGTTATTTTATTTGAACTGAAATTTATCATCATTAATTTTTTGAACATTGTATATCATTAAGATAAAGGGAAAGGCTAAGATTCCGGATTACGTTCAATTACGTGACAACAATTTTACATTAGTGGCTTATTTTAGAACAGACAGACCGGATAGGGCCTTGGATAAATGCGGTCTTACCGATAGAACTGATTTTATTCTTGCATTTGTAAAAGAGATGCCGTTTGGCAAAATGCAACAAATTGATTTATAAATGGAGCAGAAAACAGTTATAGAGCTTATAGATGTGCAAGTATTCCAGGGAAAAAACCTCATACTTTCAGACGTTGATATTAATATAAAACAGGGTGAGTTTGTTTACCTAATTGGTCAAACGGGAAGTGGAAAATCCAGTTTGCTGAAAACACTTTATGGTGAAGTGCCATTAATTAAGGGACAGGGAACGATTGCGGAGGTGAACTTAAAAGAATTAAAGGCAACACAGGTTCCATTTTTACGCAGAAAATTGGGTATTGTATTTCAGGATTTTCAGTTGCTAACTGATCGAACTGTATATAAAAACCTTGAGTTTGTTCTGGATGCTACAGGTTGGAAAAACGAATCGGATAAGAAAAAGCGAATTGATGAGGTGTTGGAATTAGTAAACCTGAGTACTAAAGATTTTAAAATGCCTCATGAGTTATCGGGTGGTGAGCAACAACGTGTTGTTATTGCCAGAGCTTTACTCAATCATCCTGAAATTATTTTAGCCGATGAGCCAACAGGAAATCTTGATCCTAAGGTGAGTGATGACATTATGAATTTACTCATCCACATTAGTAAAACCGGAACGGCTATTTTAATGGCAACGCATGATTACAGAATCATTCAAAAATTTCCGGGTAAAATTTTACGTTGCGAAAATGGTATTGTTGGCGAAGTGGCCTCGGTACCAACTTTTTAAAGGTGTGATTTTAGCGTAGCCGCATTTTTTGAATTATCGAATAACTGACTGAGCAGTTGTATGCGCTCCTCAATCATCTCTGCGGTAAACTCATCTTTCATTAATTGTTCAATTGCGTTAATCATGTCAACTGCAGTATCAGCAATACTACATAGTTTTTCAAGGCCTGTATTGGCCACCATTAATTGGTTTGCCAGCACAAATCGTCCTTGGAATAAAACATTAATCAACTTCAGTTTGATGCCGGTATTTTGAAAAGTTGGTAAAATGTTGATGTGCGCTTTTTGTATAAGTTCCGAAATTTGCTCGGTACTCAAATGATCAAATATTTTAATGTGGGGCTGGAACTGAACAAGCGCTTTAAGCATTGAGGAAGGTTTATCACCAACAATATAAAAAGGTATTTTTAACCTGCTAAATACGTGTTCAACTAAAAATTTTGCGGCCTCGTCATTTTCTCCTACACTCAATTTTCCGTGGTACAAAACATAATCTCCTTTTCCAGGAATTGCTGTAACCCTATCATTTGGGTGAAATGCAGGTATGTATGTTGTGTGCTTAAATTGAGCACTTAAGTAGGTTTGGTCATTTGGTGAAATGGCTAAAATTAAATTAGCTGAGTGTAACACATCTTCAAACGCTTTTAAACGTTGCGATTCTTTGGAAAAGAAATATTTTTTAAAAAAATTACGTTCAACGCCTTCAAGTTTTTCATAATATTCATGCTCAATATTGTGCATGCGCACTATCTTTTTACGATTGACAAGTTTAGGATGATTAAGGAAGTAACACGTATGCAATCCTTCAAACAGAATGGGATGTTTATCTTGCAATAAATTTTTAAGTAATTCTTCGCTGTTGCGGGTATTTACAATGTGGGGTAAACTTCCAATAAAAGGATTCACAAAATTTCTGCGTTGGTAATAAAATACTTTTTCGCAAAATTGGTTCAATTCATTAGCGGGCTTGCGACCGTATTCAAATACGTGTAAATAAATTTTCACTCCGGCTGCATGTAAATGTTTGAGTTTGTAAAATACATCTATCACGCCCCCGTAGTTTGGCGGATAGGGGTTATCAAACGATACAATATGCAATTTAGGAGATAACATTTTGGTACAATTGAATTAAGTGTTGCGATTCAGCCTGCCAATTATACTGTTGTTTGGCTAACCTGCAATTTTGCTGCAATTTGCTGTATCTGCTTGAATCATACAATAGGTCATTTATCGTATCTATTAGGGCTGTTGTTGAACACTCGCACAAAGCAGCAACTTCATGTGTTAGATTAATGTGAAGATACTCAGGAAATGGTGCACATACTTGAGGTAATTCGGCATGAATGTAGGCGAAAAATTTATTGGACAATGAGTAGTGGTAACTCAATCCTTTATTCTCTAAAATATTCAATCCAACGGTTGCTTGTGCCAGTAATTCGGGTAAATTATAAGGTTTAACGTATCCTAAAAAAGTAATTTTATGGGTAAGATTTAACGACTGTGCCATTTGTTGAAGTTTACTTAACAGAGGTCCTTCTCCGGCAATGTGCAATTGTGCATTGATGGATGGCATTGCTCTGATGATTTGTTCCAACCCTCGCCCTTCATTAATGTCTCCTTGGTAAAATATAATGGGTGGTTGTGGTTTGTTTACCAGTTGTTTTATTTCTTCCAACAGTGGCACATTTCTGATTACATCAAACTTCTTATGGTATTTTTGGGTAAAGATTTCGGCAAGTTCCGGCCCTACCGTATAGGCTGTATCAACATGTGTAATGCACATATTACCTATGCTACTCCAAATGTATCTTATAAGCTTTCTGTTATATACTTCCGGGACTTCAGTAAAATATTCATGTGCATCAAATGCCAAATTTTTACTTCTAATTTTAGAAACAATGGTATTGGGCAATAATGTATCTAGGTCTATTGCAGAAAGCACATCAGTGTTGGAAAACAATAAGTAAAAAAACAAACGAATATTATACTCTATGTAAAACATTTTGCCTTTCGAAAACCAGCAGTTTAGCCATGTTTGTTTATATTTTTTTGTTTCGAGAGGAGTAGAGTTTTTACGTTTTCTACCAATCAGTTCAACTTCATATCCTGCATCAACAAGTGTATTGCAAATTCGCATCATACGTTGGTCGTAAGATAAATCGTTGGTTACAGTAAAACTAATATGGGTTCTTATTTTTTCCACTCCAATTGTTGTGTTGAATTGTAGCGCAATTTATCGTTATCAAGCAAATAGCGAACGGTTTCTAAAATTTTTTCTTGGTGAAAATTTGTAAGGTGTTTAACCAAAGCATCTAGCAATACTGGTTTGCCGAATGTAGCCTCTTCAATTGCGTTCATCAGTTGTATAAATTCTTCGTTTGAGAGTTCTATTTTTTTTCGCAACAAGCACACATCGCACACACCACAATCTTCGCTACTAAACTCATCAAAGTACGAAACGATTTTTTTACTTCTACACATTACACTGTTCTTTGCATAATCCAACATTGCATGTAGCTTAATGGTGGCTGTTTGTTTACGTTTTTGCAATAATGATTTACGAAAGTCTATCGTTTCCGCATCAACACGGTGATTGAGAAAGGTAAGTTGGGGTTGATCTTTTTGAGGTTGGTAATCTACAACACCCAATTGATGCAATTGAATAAGTTGTTTGCGCAGTGTTTTTTCATCTTGCTTCTCTCGTTGTGCGAGGAGCTTTTCACTGATGGTAATGTATTGATCAAACACCCCACCGTAACTACGCAACAATAATTTAATAAATGCATCTTGATGCGGATGTTCTACCTGAAACTTATACAACAAACCTTGTCCCATCATGAATTTTATTTTGGATGGTTCGTAAAAACTTTCGGTTAACGAAACCAAATCAGTTTGTTCTAAGATACGCAATGCTGGGTAGGCAACTGTAGTTTCGAGGTTAAACTTTTTTACAAAGTCGATGATGTCGAAATCAAAACTTCTATCAACGCTCACTCCAATTGGAATTTGATAGTAGTTGCACAATGCTTGATAAACTCGTCTAATTTCTTTTTCTGGTGGGAAGCTGGCTTCCAATCGTTTCAATGCTTCCAATTCATCTGCGTAGTTAAACAATAATACTGCAAATGATTTTTTCTCATCTCTTCCGGCTCTTCCTGCTTCTTGATAGTATGATTCGAGCGACTCGGGCATTTCGTAATGTACTACAATACGCACATCAGGCTTATCTATTCCCATTCCAAAAGCATTGGTACAAACCATAATTCGGGTTTTATTTTTAATCCAATCTTCTTGTTTTTTGTTTCGTACTTCGTGCGGTAAACCTGCGTGGTAATAGTCGGCACTGATTCTGTTTTTGGTTAATAGATATGCTATTTCTTGTGTTTTTCTACGATTCCGAACATATACCAATCCGCTACCATTTACCTTAGATAAAATATGCAACATCCGTTGGTTTTTATCCTCCGAATTATTAACCACATAAGCAATATTTTTACGGGTAAAACTTTTTACATAAACGTTTGGTTGCGGAAATTTCAGTTGCGCCTGAATGTCCTTTACTACTTCGGGGGGTGCAGTGGCAGTTAATGCAAGCACCGGAATACCTTTTATTATTTCTCTTATCTCGGCAATTTGTAAATACTCTGGTCTAAAATCATAACCCCATTGAGAGATGCAATGCGCCTCATCAATTGCTAACAAACAGATATTCATCTGTATTATTCGCTCTCTTACCAAATCACTTTTCAATCGTTCGGGTGAGAGGTATAAAAATTTAATATCGCCATGAATACAATTATCAAGTGTATAATTGATTTCGCGGTAACTCATGCCCGAATAAATCGCAACAGCTTTAATATCTCTTTTTTTGAGATTTTCTACTTGATCTTTCATTAAAGCAATGAGTGGCGATACCACAATACACAATCCATCTTTAGCCATTGCAGGAACCTGAAAACAAATAGATTTTCCGCCACCGGTTGGTAACAACGCAAGCGTATCTTTTCCACTCAACACCGATTCAATAATCTCTTGTTGCAGCGGGCGAAATTCTTCGTATCCCCAGTATTGTTTAAGTATTTCGTGGATTGACAATGCAATCAGGCTTTAGGAAGGTTTTTCAAATCGAGTTGATCCTTTTCTCTATTTGAAGAAGCTTTGTTTAAACGCAGGTGATGTAACGATATATAGTTTATGAGCGCCCCTTCAGTTTGAATTACTTCCTTCTGGTTCCAACTTTCTTCGAAAGTAAGCCCATCAACAGAAGTTAAAATATCTATACGGTTAGGGGGAACCCCAAGTTGTATGACCTTGTTTTCTGTCTCAAAATCACTTACAGCGATATCCACAGCACCAAATCCAAAATCAATAAGCGCATCAACAATATGTTGTGCATTCAATTTGTCGGGCTTAATCCAAAAGTCAATATCACCGGTATAACGTGGGAAGCCATACAAAGCAACGGCATAACCTCCAACAACCATATATTGCACCTTATGCTTATTTAATAATTCTATAAATTCTTTGAAATCTTGGCCTATTTCCATTCATAAAAAATTGAAAGTGTCTTTCTCTTATCTTTTCTAATGCAGCTAAGCGCTGATTTGGTGTTTGGGTTAACCAAAACTCAAGATCAGATTCAGGTTCTTGTCCTAAATTATATTTTTTTACAGAGCGAATCATCAAATTCAAATATACTACATATTAAACAATTACTCCATCCTTAATCGTCAATTTACGGTCGGCCCGGTTGGCTAGTTCTTCATTGTGTGTTACAATTACAAATGTTTGTTTAAATTCATCTCTTAACTTAAAAAACAAGTCGTGTAGTTCTTGTGCATTTCTTGAATCCAAATTACCGCTGGGTTCATCAGCAAGCAAAACAGATGGTGTATTCATTAGTGCCCGTGCCACGGCTACTCGCTGTTGTTCGCCTCCCGAAAGTTCGGAGGGCTTGTGTTTAATGCGGTTACTTAGTCCTAAATAATCCAATAATTCTTTGGCTCTTTTTTCGGCTACCGATTTTGTTGTTTTAGCAATCCATGCCGGAATGCACACATTTTCGAATGCGGTAAACTCAGGTAACAATTGGTGAAACTGAAACACAAAACCTATTTCCTTGTTGCGAAATGCCGAGAGGCTTTTTTGTTTGAGTTTGGTTACATCGGTGCCAGCAATGCTGATGGTTCCGTTATCGGGTTTATCCAATGTTCCCAATATTTGCAGTAGAGTAGTTTTACCTGCACCACTGGCTCCTACAATGGATACAATTTCACCTGCTTCAATATGCAGATTGATACCTTTAAGCACTTGCAAGCCGTTGTAGTTTTTTATTATTCCGTTGGTGGTAATCATATGTTAGTTATTATCCTCTCTCAAAGCTATAATTCGGTATAATCTGCATTCATCTTGTTGCGCTAATGTATCTAAAATAAACCGTTTATTCACGTCAACTTCACGCGCATACTTCTCGGTAATGATGAGCATATTTGGTATAAGGCTTTCACTCATTGGATGTTTTATTTCAAGATATTTGCCGCTTAACGTTTGTTGTTTGGCGTAAAAATGAAGTGGGAAGTTTGGGTCGGCATTAATTACAACAAGACTATCTGTTGAGTATTTATTGGTTCTAATATTTTTTAAGAAAGATGGAAAATGTGAAGAGAGCGGATTTTTTATGTTATTGTATACAACTGTATAGTACGGCCAACATGTTATGCCTATTACCAATAATAATAGTTGATGCGATTCAATTTTTTTGATGAGTAGTAAAAAGGAAATTCCGATAACTCCTGCAATAAGAGGGTATAGCGGAGCATCATGCCAAAATAATTTTGTAGAGGATAACGCCAATATAACCGACACTGAAATCAGCCCAAATAAAAATAGCATACCGAGTTGTTGCAAATTATTTTTGGCCGATCGCAGCAGCACAATGATGGAAACGGGTAATATAAAAACCCACGTAATGAGCCTTTCATTCATAATCATTGATTGGTAATAATAGTAGAACGGTCGTTTTTCAGGATTTAAAAATTCTTGCTGCCACAATCTTCCTCCAACTTCAAAACGATAAACAGTATCTAAATATCCGGGGGTTAAATAATTTCTGAATAGATAGTAGCCCGGAACTATAATGATAAAGATGGTTACGCCAACATAAAATTCTCTTTGAGTAAATATGCTGCGTAACTTTTGGGTATATATAAGCCAAGCAATGATGCCTGGAATCGCGCTAAAACCTGCTATACCTTTTGTAAAACACCCCATTGTAAAACAGATTGCAGCTATGAGTAAGTATTTTTGATTTCCTTCAGCAAGGGTAGTATATAAGAAGATCGCTACACATTGTGCTAAAATCCAAAAGGCTAGTATGCTGTCAGTATCACCTGTTCGTGCAATATGCTCACTGATAAAACCTGTTGAACTTAATAAAATAAGAGGTGGGAACAATGCATAAAAGCCGTTTTGAGTGTAACGGTATGAAATATAAAAGAGAAGTACTACTGCAAACAACGCAAATAAAGCGGCTGGTAAGCGTGCCCCCAATTCATTCAATCCTATAAAATGAATGCTTATAGCCATGCACCAAATTGCAAAAGGAGGTTTGGTATTATACAATTCGGGCTCGCCAAGTAAATACATTTCAAATGGATTTTTCCGTTCCAGCATTTCCTGAGCATTTAGTGCGTAGCTCGATTCGTCCCACAGTTGCATGGGTTGTTTGTCTAATTGGTGAAATATTGAGAAATAACTCATAATAAGCAGTACCAGCACTGCTAGAATCATATTATATGTTGAATTCCATTTCACTATTGGCAATGTTACGAAAAAGTTTGGAGTTAGCTATTGGTGGGGAGCTTTTAGGTATCGGCCTATTGGCTGTTGGTTTACTTACTTACCTGAACTCAACTCCAATGTTGGGTAAACTTTGGTATTTCAACTGTTTATGAAATACTAAAAAAATTAGCATTGCAATACTAAAAAATGTAGTAATCTTGCAAGTGAAATTTTTGATTGATTACGAGAGATGGTAAATACTTGTCTCGATGACTATCGGGAGTAATTGGTTGATGACGTTAAATAGCGGTTGCTTGTTACCTAGTATTCTGCCATCTTTAATCTGAAATGGACAATGTTTTTTGCCGCAGCGCAACGCGTGGAACTGTATACTCTTTTCGATGGTTGCATTATGCTATACGTTGCGCAGCGGTGATGAACGGGTATTTACACACAACAATTAATCCTAAAAGCTATCGGTACTATCAATGAACCACAGTATCGTACATATTGATCTCGACTCGTTTTTTGTTTCGGTGGAACGACTGGTAAACCCGAAACTTATTGGTAAACCTGTGCTTGTGGGCGGCTCAAGCGATAGAGGTGTTGTAGCTTCGTGTAGTTACGAAGCCCGCGAGTTTGGTATTCATTCGGCCATGCCCATGCGTCAGGCTAGGTTACTTTGTCCCGAAGCTATTATTGTGCGAGGCGATACGTCTGAGTACAGTAAATACTCAAACATGATTACCGAAATTATAGCCGAAGAAGTTCCCATGTATGAAAAAACATCCATTGATGAATTTTACATGGACCTTACTGGAATGGATAAGTTTTTTGGTTGCTATAAACTAGCTACCGAACTTCGTCAACGCATCATCAGAGAAACCAACTTGCCTATTTCGTTTGCCATGTCGGCTAATAAAACGGTATCTAAAGTGGGAACGGGCGAAGCCAAACCCAACGGCCAAAAAGAAATTTTGTTTGGAACGGAGAAGGAGTTTTTAGCGCCACTATCCATCAAAAAAATTCCAATGGTGGGCGATAAAACGTATCAGCTTTTACGTGGTATGGGTGTGATGTGGATTCGAACGTTACAGGAAATGCCCATGGAGTTATTGCAACAAGTATTGGGCGATAATGGCTCGGTAATTTGGCGTAAAGCACAAGGGATTGATAATTCGCCTGTGGTGCCATACTCGGAGCGGAAATCTATTTCTACCGAACGCACCTTTGAACAGGATACCATTGATGTGAAAATGCTGAAAGGACTGCTCATTGGTATGACGGAAAAGTTAGCCTACCAATTGCGCAGCGAACAAAAATTAACGGCTTGTGTTACGGTTAAAATTCGCTATTCCGATTTTAATACCTATACCATGCAGGCTCGTATTACCTATACTTCACTCGATCACATTCTGATAGATAAAGTAAAAGAATTGTTTGATAAGCTTTATCAAAAACGAATGCTCATTCGACTGATTGGAATAAAATTTAGTCACCTGGTGCAAGGCGGACATCAATACAATCTCTTTGATCAAACACCCGAACAAATTCAGTTATATATGGCAATGGATAAAATACGAAAACGCTACGGAGACGAAGCCGTTGCAAGGGCAGTAGGAACCGATTTTAAACGAACAAAGATGAATTCGTTTAATGGGATAAAGCGGTAGCACATTTAACAGTAATTGCACTTTCGCTTTACTAAATAAATCATACGTAATACTTATTTACACGAATACACAAGCATTAAAAGAGGAAGAAAGGCACAAAGGGAACCGCCAACACGCAACAAACAAAACCATTAACAAAACCATTAACAAAACGCGCAAATATCGATTCCAAATCGTAAATCTCAACTCTCAACTCTCACCTCTCAATTCTCAATTCTCAATTCTCAATTCTCAAATGCTAACTAACTGCCACACCTATTACAGCTTTGGTTATGGAACGTATTCCATCAAGGAATTACTTACAGCAGTGTATAATAATGGTTACCGAACCTTCGCCTTAACAGATATCAATAATACTTCGGCAGTACTCGAAACGTTGCGACTTACCCAGGGCAAAAATTTGAAAACTGTTATTGGTATTGATTTCAGAAATGGTGTGCAGCAACAATATGTAGGACTTGCCCAAAACAACGATGGTTTTAAGGAGCTGAACGAACACCTCTCTAAATACTTACATGAAGGTATAGCATTTGAATCTCTTGCTCCTAAGTTTACTCAAGCATTTATTATTTATCCGTTTTCATCCTACACCGGATGGCCGCTTAAAGAGAATGAATACCTAGGTGTATCCATCCATGATTTGAAGCACTTGGTTCTTTCCCCGTATAAAGAATATACCACCAAATTAGTTGTGTTGCACGAAGTTAGTTTTGCCGATAAAAAACAATTTAGCGTGCATAGGTTATTGCGGGCTATTGATACCAATACATTGTTAAGCAAATTACCGCAAACGGAACAAGCCAAGGGTAATGAAATCATGCTTTCGCACGATGAATTATTGGCTGTTTACAAATCCTATCCTCATATTATTCATAACACAGAGGAGTTATTAAATGGTTGTGATGTTTCTTACGATTTTGGTAAGCTAAAAGGTAAAAACAAACAATTTTACACGCAAAGCTTAGCCGAGGATGTGGCGTTGTTGCGCAGCGAATGTGAGAAAGGATTACCTTACAGATATAATGATGCGGAAGAATTAACCGAAGCGCGGAAACGGATGGAAAAAGAGCTGAAGGTGATTGCCGATAAATCATTTACGTCTTATTTTTTGATTAACTGGGATATTGTGAATTATGCGAGAGCGAAAGGTTATTACCATGTTGGGCGAGGGAGTGGAGCCAATAGTTTAGTGGCTTATTTAATTGGTATTACCGATGTGGATCCGCTTGAACTCGATTTATATTTCGAACGCTTCATCAACGAACACCGCAGCAATGCTCCCGATTTTGATATTGATTTTTCGTGGCGCGACAGGGAAGATGTAACGCGTTATATTTTCGAACGATTTGGTGCAAATGGAAATGTAGCTTTATTAGGAACTTATAGTACGTTTCAAAAAGATGCAGTTATACAAGAATTGGGAAAAGTATTTGGGTTTCCATCTGCCGAAATTGAGCAGTTGAAAAAACTCGCACCACGGTATGAAGGCATAAAAAGCTATAAAAAAAATGATCTCACCGAAGCATTGTTTTATTACGCGCAAGCATTAATCGGAAAGCCAAGTCATTTAAGCATTCACGCTAGTGGTATTCTTATTTCTGAAAAACCGATTGCATATTATTCGGCCACTAATTTACCTCCTAAAGGATATCCAACAACACAATTTAGCATGCTTGAAGCTGAAGATATTGGACTATTTAAATTTGATATTTTAAGTCAACGCGGATTGGGAAAGATTAAAGATGCTTTATCCATTATCGAAGAAAACAGGGGAGTGAAGATTGATATCCATCAGGTAAAAAAGTTTAAACAAGATGAAAAGGTGAAAGACCTCTTGCGTGAGGGAAAAACCATCGGATGTTTTTATGTTGAATCGCCCGGTATGCGCATGTTGTTGGCTAAACTCCGTGCCGATGATTATTTACGTTTGGTTGCGGCAAGTTCCATTATTCGTCCCGGTGTGAGCAAAAGTGGAATGATGCGTGAGTATATTAATCGTTTTAGGAATGTACATCTAAGAGAACAAGCCCGCAATAGATTACCACAACTGTATGATATTTTGGCCGAGACATATGGCGTAATGGTATATCAGGAAGATGTGATTAAAGTAGCCCATCAGTTTGCCGATCTTACACTTGCCGAGGCTGATTACCTGCGCAGAGGAATGAGTTGGAAGTTTAAACAGCGCAATGAATTTTTTAAGGTGCGTGAAAATTTCTTTAAAAACTGCTTACAAAAAGGTCACGATGAACAAGTGGTAACTGAGATATGGAATCAGATAGAAAGTTTTGCCAACTTCGCATTCTCCAAAGGACATTCGGCAAGTTATGCTGTTGAGAGTTACCAAGCGTTGTACTTAAAGGCATATTATCCGCTGGAGTATATGGTTGCAACCCTCAATAACGGAGGTGGATTTTACCGAAAGGAATTATACATCCACGAGGCCCGCATGCATGGAGCTATTATTCATGCTCCATGTGTAAACAATAGTAATAATGAATCAGTAATTGTAGGAACGGATATTTATTTAGGATTGGATATGATTGCTGAAGTAACCGAACATACGCGGCAGCTTATTTTGCAAGAACGCACAAATGGCATATTTAACAGCATGGAAGATTTTATTGATCGTGTTCCTATTGCTATCGAACAAATGCGCTTATTGATTCGTGTAGGTGCTTTTAACTTTACCGGTAAAAACAAAAAAGAATTATTATGGCAGGCCCACGCTCTTATTCATCCCATTAAACAAGAAGATACGTCTAATCAATTGTTCAAAAAACAACACAAATCGTTTTCGTTACCGATTTTAACAGGATCAAAAATTGATGATGCCTTTGATGAAATAGAATTGTTGGGCTTCTCATTGTGTAAACCATTTGAGTTATTGCGCGATGTCATACCATCTGCCTTAATGGCTAAAGAGTTGAAGCAATTCATTCATCAAGAAGTTAGCATTGTTGGATATTTAGTAAATACAAAACGAACCTATACCAGTAAATCAGAACACATGTACTTTGGAACATTTGTTGATTTAGATGGCAACTGGATTGATACCGTACATTTTCCCGATAGTGCCAAGAAATTTCCATTTACAGGCGGAGGCTGTTACCACATCAAAGGAAAAGTAACAGTGGAGCTTGATTTTTTGAGCATTGAAGTACATTACCTCAAACGGTTGCCTTATATTGATAGGGAAGCGTAGTAGCGTTTATACAGTATTGACTGGTTGATGGGTGTATTTTTCGTTGTATAAAAGTTAAGATACATTTTGAAATTATTAGATGCCAAACTACGTTACTTCATACCGGCAAATAGCTGTCAAGTTTTTTTTCTTTCAATTAAGACCTTTATTTGAAAACTAATCAGTTAATGGCAATGAGAAAAGAGCATGATTTTTTGGGGGAGTTGGATATTCCCGAAACAGTATATTACGGGGTACAAACAGTAAGAGCACTTGATAATTTTAACATAACAGGTATTCCTATTTCAAAAGAACCATTATTTATTCAGGCGTGGGGATATGTAAAAAAAGCAGCTGCATTGGCCAACCGCGATTGTGGTGTATTGGATGCAAAAATTTGTGAAGCTATTTGTTTTGCTTGTGATAAATTAATTGCCGGAGAGTATGCCGAACAATTTGTGAGTGATATGATTCAGGGTGGAGCAGGGACATCTTGCAACATGAATGCAAACGAAGTAATTGCCAATATTGGATTAGAATATTTGGGGTACAAAAAAGGTGATTACGATAACCTTCATCCCAACAATCATGTAAACTGTTCTCAATCTACCAACGATGCTTATCCAACAGCTTTTCGTTTGGCGTTGTATCGTAAAATAGATTTGTACATTGGGGTGTTAGATAAATTACAAAAGGCATTCGACAAGAAAGCGTTAGAGTTTAACCATGTGATAAAAATGGGAAGAACACAATTGCAGGATGCAGTGCCGATGACGTTGGGTGCCGAATTTCACGGTTGGGCAACAACAGTGCGTGAAGATATGCAGCGTTTGAAGGAAGCACAGCAACTGATCTGTGAAATTAATATGGGCGCAACGGCAATTGGCACACGCATTAATGCCCCACATGGTTATCCTGAATTATGCACTAAATACCTTGCCGATATTTCGGGTATTCCTTGCACTCTTGCCGAAGATTTAATCGAAGCAACATCCGATACTGGTGCGTATGTCCAAATATCGGGAACTTTAAAACGTAGTGCCATAAAAATTTCAAAAATTTGCAACGACTTGCGTTTGTTGTCGTCTGGTCCGCGAACAGGATTAAATGAAATTAACCTTCCAAAATTGCAACCCGGATCGAGCATTATGCCAGGAAAAGTAAACCCTGTGATGCCCGAGGCTGTGAACCAAACATGCTATTATGTGATTGGAGCCGATGTTACCATTAGCATGGCAGCTGAGGCAGGGCAATTGCAGCTCAATGTTATGGAACCAATTATTGGATTTAGTTTGTTTACCTCGCTTTCGTACCTATCAAACGTACTGCATTCATTGGTTGATAAATGTATTTTAGGAATCACCGCAAATGAAGAAGTATGCAAAAATATGGTGATGAACAGTATTGGTATTGTAACGGCATTAAACCCAATGTTGGGCTACGAAGCATGTTCAGCTATCGCCAAAGAAGCATTGGAAACAGGCAAATCGGTGCACGAAATTGTTGTGGTAGAACAAAAATTGATTACGCAGGAAAAATGGGACGAAGTGTTCAATATCGAAAATCTTATTTATCCGAAGTTTATCAATAAGTAGTATTTAGTCACTTTGAGTAAAACATTGATGAGGAAATCTTGTGGCGTTTGTATTGAGAACACTTCTCGATACAAACGCAAATACTTACACTCTCTCCTTCACTGAATGACGTTAGTTAAGTTGATTTAAAACAACCTGTATAAACTCATTCTCAAATCCTCTACTTATTAAATATTGATATACTTTATAGCGTTTGGCAATGATGTTTGGTTGTTTGGTGGCATCCCATTTTTGGCGAGCTACTTCTTCTAAGGTTTCTACGTAAACAGCATCATCAATTTCTGCTAACCCTTTTTTAATACAATACTCCGAAACTTTTCGTTGTTTGAGTTCTTGTCTAATTTTATTGCGGCCCCACTTTTTTACCCTAAACTTCCCGCCTGCAAATGCTTTAGCAAAACGTTCTTCATTCAAGTAGTTCTGTTCCGATAGTTTAATCAAAATTTCACCTGCATCGGTTCCGTAAATACCCCATTCGTAGAGTTTATCTTCCACCTCTTTATAACAGCGCTCCTGATAGGCACAATAGTTTGCAGCCTTTAATAGGGCTTGTTGTGGAGTATATGTTTTTCTAAATAGAGGATTCATGTATGCTTTTCGTTTAAAAGATGTGCATGAATGCTGCTTATGATAACACTATCTTTGGCGCAAAGAACGTGAAAAATAAACAATCCTTAAACTTACTCTTTACCGCAAACGGCATCAGTGGATTTGCTCAAGGCATTAGCATGTTGGCTATTCCTTGGTATTTTACAAAGAGTCAATCCGGAACTTACTTCAATGTCTCCTATGGTATCATCACCGCTATTGTGTTGTTTTTTGGGTTGTATGCCGGCACGCTGGTTGACAGATTCAGCAGGAAAGCCAACTTTTTAGGAAATAATCTGGTGTGTGGCATTCTCATTCTGGCTATTTCAATATTGGGTTATATCAATGGAGCGTTAGATGATTTTTGGGTGATGGCAGTTTTCGGAATTACAATGCTCAACTATAATATTCATTATCCAACCTTGTATGCTTTCGGACATGAAATAACCGAACCGCAGTATTACAATAAAGTAAATTCCAATATCGAAGTTGTTGGGCAGAGCACTTCTATTTTATCGGGTGCGTTTGCGGCATTGCTTATTGAGGGAGTGGCTTCAGGAAAAGGAAAGTTATTTGGGTTTGAAGTAAATATGCCTTTTGAAATTCCTCGTTGGGAAATATGGGAAGTTTTTATGCTCAACACTGTTACCTACTTTATAGCCGCTGCATTAGTGATTATGATACGGTACACTCCCGTAAAACAAGCCAAAGTGGAGTTGGGTAGTATCTGGAAACGTGTGGTGAGTGGTTTTACTTATTTGAAGCAGCATCCCATGTTTTTAATATTTGGACTGTTCTCATACTCGGTGTTTGCCATGTTATTGGTTGAAATCCATGCGGTGCTGCCGGGTTATGTAGAGCGTCATTTGCAAGAACAAGGAAGCGTTTTCGCAGCTGCCGATTTAATTTATGCCATTGGAGCATTATGCGCAGGTTTATTTGTGAGCAAAGTATTTTCGAGCACCCATACGGTTAAAGCTATTATTATCCTTACCCTTATTACAGCTGGTATATTCTTTTGGGGATTTGCCAGTAAAAGTGTGGTGGTTATCTATCTTATCTCCATTATTTTGGGATTCACCAATGCCGGAATCCGCGTATTACGTTTAACATATTTATTCAATCATATTCCCAATGAGTTAATGGGAAGGGTAAACAGTATTTTTAACATGGCAAATGTATTAACCCGCACACTATTCATTTTCTTGTTTTCAATGCCTTTCTTTACATTTGGCAATCATATGATTTGGGCGTTTTTAGTAATGTCGTTTTTTCTGCTGGTTTCGGGAGTTGTACTTTGGGTAAATCTTCAAAAATTGCAGGAAGGTAAAGCGTAAAATGTTAATTAATTAAGCTCCATTATAATAATTGAATATACATGGGTTACACCATCGAACACATAAACAAGGCAATTAAAAGTGATTTCGTGCAACGCGAAGGCGGAAGTTCATGGATTGAACATTTGTTGATGGATAGTCGCAAGGTTGTGTATCCAGAAACGAGTTTATTTTTTGCCATCAAAAGTGAACGCAATGATGGTCACCGTTACCTGCAGGATGTGTATGATGCCGGGGTTAGGAATTTCATCATTGAAAAAGATTCGATAGTTTCCATCAGCATCTTGGCGCAGTTAAAGGATGCAAACATACTTTCCGTATCAAATTCTTTAACAGCATTACAACAACTTTCGGCTTGGCATCGATCACAATTTGCAATACCCATTGTGGGGATTACAGGTAGTAATGGAAAAACGATTGTTAAAGAGTGGTTGCACCAATTGTTACGTGATGATGTGCATATAGTGCGAAATCCAAAGAGTTATAATTCACAAGTGGGCGTTCCACTTTCTGTTTGGCAATTGGGCGAACAACATAATTTAGGATTGTTCGAAGCCGGTATTTCAAAACCCGGTGAGATGGAAAACTTACAGCGAATTATTCAACCCAATATCGGAATATTTACCATGCTGGGCGAGGCACATGATGAAGGTTTTTCTGATAGAGAAGAAAAATTAGCTGAAAAATTCAAGTTGTTTACCAAAGCTGATATTGTTATTGCTTGTGATGAACAGCCACTTGTTGCTAGGAAGTTGGAGCAGTTTAAACAGCAGCACCCAAATGTAAAACTGTATACTTGGTCGCGGGTAAATGAACACGCTCAGTTGTATTTACAAACAATTATTCAAGGTAACACAACAACTATTCAATCACGCTCAGGTTCTCGTATTTTGAGCGTTCGTATTCCCTTTACGGATGAAGCTTCTATTGAAAATGCGTGTACCTGTTTTGCGTTTTTGATGTGTTTGCAACGGGCATCAACCGATATCCTTTCTCGTTTTGAGGAGTTACAATCGGTTGAAATGCGCATGCAGCTCAAAGAAGGAATTAATAACTGTGTGGTGATAAACGATAGTTACAGTTCCGACTTACATTCCTTGCGCATTGCTCTCGATTTTGTGGAACAACAAAGTGCTGGCTACAAACGAACCTTAATTGTTTCCGATATTTTGGAGTCTGGAAAAGAGGAGTTGGAATTATACACTGAAGTAGCCAAACTTATACGTCAAAAAGGGATACAACGTTTGATTGGGATAGGTTCTATTATAGCTAAACACGCTATGTTGTTCGATTCTTCGGCTGTTTTTTATTCAGATACAAAAGCATTTACCGAGCATTTTTCTGCAGTTGATTATGCTAATGAAATTATATTGCTTAAAGGAGCAAGAAAATTCCAGTTTGAAAAAATTGGTAAGCTACTTGAAAAACGAGTGCATGAAACAGTGATGGAAATTAACCTAAATGCGCTAGTGCATAATTTGAATGTATACCGAAGCAAGTTAAAGCCGGGTGTAAAGCTCATGGCAATGGTAAAAGCGTTTAGTTATGGTGCAGGCAGTTATGAAATAGCGAAAGTGTTGGAGTTTAACCGCATTGATTATCTAACGGTTGCTTATGCGGATGAAGGGGTAATTTTACGTAAAGCCGGAATCAAATCGCCAATTATGGTGATGAACCCTGAGGTATCGAGTTTTGATACCATACTGGAATATAACCTTGAACCCGAGATGTACAATTTTTTCATACTCGATCAACTCGTAAAAGCAGCGGATGGCCAAGAGGTGAGTATTCACATTGAAGTGGATGCGGGAATGAAACGATTAGGGTTTGATGAAGATCAGATTGAAACGTTGATTAGCACGTTAAAGAAGTATCCGAATATTCGCATCAAATCCGTGTTTGCTCATTTAGCAGCGAGCGAAGAGAAAAAGCATGATGAGTTCACCCATCAGCAAATCACAACTTATAAACGCATAGCCGAACAAATTACTGATGCATTTGAGTACCCAATTCTTCAACACATTTTAAATAGCAGTGGCATTGTTCGTTTCCCGGATGCGCAATTTGATATGGTGCGTTTGGGAATTGGTTTGTATGGTATTGATCCTTCAGTTGGTTTGCAAAAACAACTGCAACCTATTGGCACACTCAAAACAGTTGTATCCCAATTGCGAAATGTAAAAGCACATGAAACTATTGGCTACAGCCGAAAGGGAATTGTTAACAAAGACTCCCTCATTGCAACCGTTGCCATCGGTTATGCTGATGGATTTAATCGCAAACTCGGAAACGGAAAAGGAACAATGTTGGTTAACGGCCAACGTGTACCAACCATTGGCAGTATTTGTATGGATATGACCATGCTGGATGTAACAGGTATGGATCTAAAAGAAGGAGATGAGGTAATAATCTTCGGAAATGAAAACGACTTGAATAGTGTTGCCGATAAAATTGGAACCATTCCTTATGAAGTATTGACTTCGATTTCGCAGCGTGTGAAGCGGGTCTATTATTATGAGTAATGGGTTGTGGGTATAAATTAAATTAGTTGGGAATGCTTGCATGGTCGGGCGTGTCAAGTCTCGCGGGCGACACCATCCCTAGCCCTTCCTTTTTAGGAAGGGAACCTCGCGAGGAAGAAAAAGGAATGACGGATTCGTCATTCCTTTTTTATGCACCCATCAATAGGTTATTCTCTTCCATCAAGCGATAAACCTTTTTCTTATTGATAATATATTGATATTCATCCTTAAGGTAATGTGATACATACTCATAACCATAAGCGCAAAAAGGTTCACTCAGAATAGCGGTAATGTCTTGTACCACCTTTTCATTACTTACCCAAGTACCTGCTTTGGTATAGGTAATAGTACTTGGTTTAATACCCTTTTTACCTTCTTTGGGCTTATAGTAATAGCTACTCTTAGCTAAGTTGAGCCACTGGCACAAATCTGTTGTGCTGGTTCTAGACTGATACTGTTTCATGAGCTTTACCCTTTCTTGGATTGGATAGGTGTTTTTTTTAAAAGCTCTCCCTTCACTTCAAGTTCTAAAGCTTGTTTGGTAATGATGCGTTTTAGTCGTTCATTTTCTTCCTCTAATCTTCGAACATCAGGATCTACTCTTTTGTAAGAATCCTTTAAACCGTTAATGCCTTTACTAGCTAAACGCTCTTTCCATTTGTAGATTAAGCCAGGTGAAAGATTGTACTTTCTGGCGGTAGGGACTACTCCCTCTCTCTCGTATTCCTGAATGATGCTCATACGTTCTTCAGGCGTAAATTTTCTTTTTTGTTTTGTCATTTTGCTCCTAATTTAATTTTTACTTAACTTTATTGAAATTTAAGTCCAATATTTTAGGGGGCTAAACCAGGTTTTGGATAGGGTCTCATGCCGACTATGATCAGCTCATAAAATCACTGAAGTAAATCAAATGAAAATCAACAATAAAATAGCAGTAGTAACGGGTGTAAGCAAAGGCATTGGATACCACACAACGCTGGCCTTATTAAATAAAGGAGCAACGGTATTTGGATTGGGCAGGAACAATACAATTGAACATGCTAACTACACTTTTATTAGCTGTGATGTGAGAAACTACGAGAGTGTAAAACAAGCGTTTGAAACCATCTATATCCATACAAACAATACCCTCCATATTTTACTAAACAATGCAGGTTTGGGTTATTTTGGATTATTAGAAGAAATGCCCGTTGCCAATATGCAGGAGATGGTTGAGACCAATATTAATGGAACGCTTTATTGCTGCAAGGAAGCATTGCCAAAAATGAAAGCGGCACAATACGGACATGTTATCAATATTGCTTCAACCGCGGCTTTGGAGGGAATGCCTCAAGTGGCTGCGTATTGCGCTACTAAGTGGGCTGTAAAAGGTTTAAGTGAGTCGTTATTTAGAGAGGTGCGAGATTTTAGGATTAAAGTTACTTGTGTATATCCGGGTTCGGTGAAAACGGATTTTTTTAGAAACAGTCCGGGTATTCAACCACACGATTATATGCTTATGCCAGAAGATGTGGCATTAAGTATTGTGCAAGCCATTGAGATGCCGGATAATTTTCATACCGTGAATTTAGAAATTAGACCATTACAACCTAAAGGACCAAAGAAGTAATGATTATATAGACATGAACAAAAAATCCTGCACCAAAACCATTGATGCAGGATTTTCTTTAGAAGTTAAGAGCATTTTAAACCAGTAATCTTACCGGATTTTCCAACATGTCTTTTAATGTTTGCAAGAAAGCAGAACCCACTGCTCCATCTACGGAACGGTGATCGCATGATAAAGTTACCTTCATCACATTAGCAACTTTCATTTGTCCGTTCTCTACAACCACTGTTTCTTTGGCGGCACCAACAGCTAAAATGCACGATTCTGGTGGATTAATGATGGCCGTGAACTGATCGATACCAAACATTCCTAGGTTTGAAATAGTGAACGTACTTCCTTCAAATTCGGTTGGTTGTAATTTTTTATTTTTGGCTTTATCAGCTAACTCTTTAACCTCTGCGCTGATGTGCGAAATGGTTTTGTTATCGGCAAATTTCACTACAGGCACAATCAGTCCATCTTCAATAGCAACAGCTACCCCAATATGAATATGGTGATTCATTCTTATTTTATCACCCAACCAAGATGAGTTGGCTTTTGGATTTGCTCTTAATGAAGCAGCCACAGCTTTGATAATAATATCGTTTACCGAAATTTTTACCGGACTAATCTCATTCATCACTTTACGAGCTTCAATTACTTTATTCATGTTTATGCTCATGGTAAGGTAAAAATGTGGTGCTCCATTTTTGCTTTCACTCAATCTGCGGGCAATAGCTTTGCGCATTTGAGTTACGGTTACATCATCATAACTTTCGGAACCTACAATTGCAGGAAGCGAAACAGAAGTCTTACTTGATGAGGTTGCAGGAGTATAGCTTTCTACATCTTTTTTAACAATGCGTCCGTTATCTCCCGATCCAGGTATTTTACTCAAGTCAACACCTTTTTCTTCGGCAATTTTCTTCGCCAATGGCGATGCCTTTAAGCGAGAATCTGTAGCATTTGAGGTTTGAGGTTTTGAAGTTGAAATTTCTGGTGTAGATGTAGTTTCTGCAACGGGAGCTGATGAAGCAGCGAGAGTTGAAGTTGTAGGAGCAGCATTTAATAATGCACTCACATCTTCACCTTTTGCACCTACAATAGCAATCACCGCATCAACCGGAACAGATTGACCGGCTTCAATACCAATATGCAAAAGTGTTCCTTTTACATAGTTTTCAAGTTCCATCGTAGCTTTATCGGTTTCTACTTCGGCCAATATATCACCCGATTTTACATCATCTCCAACTTTTTTATGCCAAGCAACAATAACACCTTCGGTCATTGTATCGCTCATTTTGGGCATGCGTATAACTTCTGCCATAATTTTATTATTCTGTTGCGAAAGTACTATTTACTTTCAAATTCGGTTAAAAACTTCTTAAATGATTTACATTTTTTAATTTTATTAAGATCTATTTTCTTAAAAATATCAGGTGCATCGTTTTCATTGTATTCTCTGGCATTACCTCTTGTTTTATCTCTTAATACCTTTTTGGGGTCGGATTTAAACTCTGGATTTTTAGTATACTTAATTTTGGTTTTGTAGATATTGTTAAACGTTTCAATATCAGCTAAAATAAGTGATTCAAGCTCTGTTATATTCAACAAGAAGAAATTATTAAGTTTGATAAACTTGGCTCTGACTTTTCTGGCCCATTCATTTTTTGCTTTAAGTTGTGGCTCGTTGGATTCTAAAGAATCTAGATCCCTTATTGCTATTACTGTGTCTACCTTGTTATATTCCCCTTCGGTAAGTATTATTCGAAAAAATGGTGGAGAATCGAGTTGGTTTCCCCGAATATTTCTTCCCAATTGAATAAACTGATATTGTTTATAGTTTCGGCTCAATAGATTTTTGATGGAAAGCGTGTCGTTTGGACTTTCTCCGACTAAACCAATTCTTTTCATTTTTCTAAATCAGAGTGTAACCAGTAATCACTTAAAAAGCCTACTTCTTTGGTGTATTTATTGGCCTTTGCAATTTCTGCCTTAGTTAAATGGCGATATGTAGACCCAGTTTTGCTATCATATTTAGATATAATAATTCTATTCAACTCGTCATTGGGTATAATGTTCAACGTTTGCGGAGAATGAGTGCTTATAATAATTTGTTTGTTTTCAGACTCCTCTTTAAGAAAATCAAGTATTTTATGATATTGGTGAGGATGAATTCCTAACTCTGGTTCCTCTATTAGTATACAGGAGGAATTAGAGTTGACTAATTCATAAATAAGATAGAATAGTCGCTTTGTACCATCTGATAGGTAGCTCCATGGCATCCAGGAATTATCCACTTTAAACTCAATATATAGGTTTTCTATCTTTAAATGTTTAGGGGCTTTATATAGATTGATATTAGGCGAAAATCTAATATCTGCAATAGGACTATATTTTTTTAGTTGATTCTTTATTCTCTTATCAAAAACTAGTAGTTTGGAAACAGAAGATTTTGTGTGTTTTCTTGTATTACTTTCTATTTCCAACTCTAGGTTGTGAATCATATCCGTTGCAAGTCGGCCATTGATTAATTCGAAATTGAAGTATGAATCACTTTCATCATCCTTTGTGAATTGTAAATTTCCTGGTGTTGAAACAAAAGTTAGATCGGTTGGGAGATTAAATTGAACATACTTGGGGAGGGAGATGTCAATTTTGTAATCAGCATATATTGTTCGCCTTATTGATCTTAGGTTTGATTTTTTTTCTAAAGGAACTGATTTGTTGTTTATCTTTATATTTAAATTAAGCAGATCACCGTCATTCTCATCTGATTTGTCTTGCTTGAGTTCACGAACAGAATTTCTACTTGCAGACAGTGTTATGATATTTTTGCCTTCCGTTATGTAGGTAATTTCTGAAGAGGAAAATCTATAGCCAATTCTTGACGCTACTTTATTCACTCGTGAAATTTCTTGGATAGATTCAAAAAATATACTCTTACCTGAGGCATTTTTACCTATAAGAATATTTATCCCTGGACTTAATTCAACAGTGGAGTCCTTGATTGATTTGAAATTTTTAGTTGAAATAGATTTTATATAACTTACTTTATCCACGAGTGTTATTTATAATTTTCTAATTACGAACAAAAATAACAATAGAATTGATTTTAGCGACTGCAATCTACTTTCGTTTAATATTTCAGTCGAATATCAATACCAACTTTCGCCCATCTTCCGGGCATTGTAACATATCCAGCTTCCATATAATATGTGTTCAATATATTACTTACATCGGTATACAAACTAACATGCTTAAATTCATAGTATAATTTTGAATCAATAAGTGTGTAATCAGTCATGGTTACCCTGTTAATGTGGCGTAAGGTTACTGTTTGATAAAGGGATTTGTACCAATTAAAACGGAAAGTTCCGATAACCTGATGTTTGATGTTGGTTAAGGTATATCTGCTGGTATAGTTTTCGGGTTGATTAAACTGAGCATCAATAAAAGTGTATTGGATGGATGCTTGTTGAACAATTCCCTTAAACGATTTATGAACCGAAGCATCAAGCCCACGGAAAAGTGCATTATTTAAATTAAGCGGTTGCCATGTTTGCGTACTATTAGCCTTTGCCCAATCAATTAGGTTGGTTGATTCGCGGTTAAAAACAGATGCTGTTACATTAAATGTTGATGAATTGAATTTGATTCCAAATTCTGTATTTAAGGCTTCTTCAGCCCTTAAGTCTGCATTCCCAATATTGCTTGGGCCTTTGTAGTATAAATCGGTATAAGTTGGCAAACGCATTCCTTTGTCGATGGATGCAAATACATGAAACTGCTTGTAAATAGCGTAATTAGCGTCTATTCCTGGGAATGCGGCTATGTTGTTACCGCTATAAGTGTTCACATAAAACCCTGGTGTAATATTCAATCGTTGTTGAAATAAGCTAAAACGATGTTCTGCAAAAACACCCCCAATATTCCTATTGCGGTTTCCTAAATTATTACTTGCAAGCTTTTCATTCCTCAAATCAATACCAAAACCTGTTTGTCCCATACTTGAAGTGTACGTAGCATGAAATTCGGCTCCCGTAGCATGCGAGAAATGATGGTTTCTAAATACATCTGGCTTATCTCTGAGATAAATGTATTCATCATCATTATAGCGCAAGTATACTTGAGATTTGAATTTCCAATTGTTGAGTTTACGTTCATATTGTATAGCACCAAAAGCTGTTTTAGTCATTTCGTATTCAGTGGAGTTCGGAACGTAAAAACCGGAGGCTCCAAAATTACGTGAGGTGTAACCTCCTACTAAATTTAATTTGCTTTTGGCTGTTGTATGGGTTGCTTGGTAAAATATATTATTGATGTCGAAATCGGTATTGGGTTTATAACCATTGGATGCAATTCGCGAAACAGAAATATGCTGACCAATATTTTTGTTATGAAAGGCAACACCCGCTTGCAGTCCATATAATCCAAAGTCGCCACCTAACAAATTAACGTATACAATATTTTGTTCAGGTACTTTGGTTACAAAATTCACCGAACCGGTCAAAGCATTTATTCCGTAAATTCGAGATGCAGTACCTTTTACAACTTCAATTTGTTCAATGGCTTCGTTGGTAATAGGCAGGTTCATCATGTGGTGACCAGTTTGTGGGTCGTTCATTTTTAAACCATTAAGCAACACCAACGATTGATCAAATGAGCCACCCCTAATTCCTATATCAGCCTGCACACCAACAGGTCCGCGCTGGCGAATATCAATACCAGAAACGGTTGCTAACCAATCATTGGGCGATTGTCCGGAAAGCGCACGCAACTCTTTTTTGGAGAGCACATTAATTGTTCGACCACTTGCATTTATAGTTGATTCAATGCGGTTATTGCTAATGTTAACCTCTGGCAATTCTGTTGAGTCGTTTTGGGCCGAGGCATAAAAAAATGCCAACAAGAAGGCTATTGATAAGGTTATGTAACGTATTTTCATGAGTGCTGGTTTTGTCTGCGAGTATAACTAATGAGATTACTCTTGCAACTGATAAAAATCGCATTTAGTGTAATCCCATCACACACAATGTTGAAAATATCAGAAGAACTTTCATTTCAAATTGCAGACTTTTGAATAATGAATCAGTATGAAGTTCTACTTAAACATATTTTCGAAACAGGCACCTTTAAAGCCGATCGAACAGGCACCGGAACCAAAAGTATTTTTGGGGCTCAATTACGGTTCGATTTGCAAAAGGGCTTTCCGTTAATTACCACTAAAAAGGTTCACTTAAAATCTATCATATATGAATTGTTATGGTTTATTAAAGGCGAAACGAATACAAAATACTTGAAAGATAATGGGGTAAGTATTTGGGATGAGTGGGCTGATAAAGACGGAAATTTAGGTCCGGTATATGGTTATCAATGGCGCAGTTGGCCTGCTGCTGCTGGTGAACATATTGACCAATTAAATGAGGTGATTGAAACCATTAAAAAGAATCCCGATTCGCGTAGGATGATTGTGAGTGCTTGGAATGTTGCTGATTTAAATAAGATGGCCTTAATGCCATGCCATGCATTTTTTCAATTTTATGTAGCCGATGGAAAATTAAGTTGCCAACTGTATCAGCGCAGTGCCGATATGTTTTTGGGTGTGCCATTCAATATTGCTTCGTATGCTTTGTTAACAATGATGATTGCTCAGGTATGCGGATTGCAGGCAGGTGATTTTGTGCATACATTCGGTGATGCTCATATTTATGCCAATCATTTTGAGCAAGTTGAATTGCAGTTGAGTCGTGAGCCACGGGAATATCCAAACATGAAGATCAACCCTGATGTTAAGTCTATATTCGATTTTACTTACTCAGATTTTACGTTAGAAAATTACAACCCACATGCTGCCATCAAAGCCCCCGTTGCGATTTAGTTCACAGTTCATAGATCATGGATTTTAGGTCAACCATGAGTTTGTGAGAGTGTGTTCAATGTACTATTTTATATGAACAGTGAACTATTTTCTATTAACCATCAACTTAAAAATGAAAACATACAAAGAATTTTATACTTTAATAGAACAACGTATTGCAGCATTCTCTTTTGATGGCAATCCTCCTGAGTTATACAATCCATTGGCATACATGCTTTCGCTTGGAGGAAAAAGATTGCGCCCGGTGTTGGTGTTAATGGCCAATGATATATTTGGTGGTGATACTGAAAAAGCGGTATCGGCTGCATTGGCTGTTGAGGTGTTTCATAACTTTACTTTGGTGCATGATGATATTATGGATAAAGCCGACATCCGAAGAGGTATGCCTACTGTTCATAAAAAATGGAACGAAACAGTTGGTATTTTGAGTGGCGATTTGATGATGATTAAGGCAACTCAATTATTGTGTGAAACAGATACATCTCGTTTAAAAGACTTGTTGGGAATATTTAATACAACAGCTGTTGAAGTGTGTGAAGGACAACAAATTGATATGAATTTTGAAAGCCGATCAGATGTATCGGTAGATGAATACATACAAATGATTACGCTCAAAACAGCCGTTTTGTTAGGAGGTTCATTAAAGTTGGGAGCCTTGGTTGCGGACGCATCGTTAGAAAATGCTAATCATATGTATGATTTTGGAAAAAATATTGGTATTGCTTTTCAAATACAGGATGATTTATTAGACTCATTTGGAGAGGGCGATAAAATAGGAAAGAAAATTGGTGGTGATATTGCAGCTAACAAAAAAACGTTGCTACTCATTAATGCTTTTGAAAAGGCCGATACCTTAACCCGACAGGAAATGGAACAGTTAATGCACAACACTACAGTTACCGAACAACAAAAAATTGATGGAATACTTGCCATATACAACAAGCTTAATGTTAAAGATGAAGCCAATAAACTTAAAGAGGAATATTTAAAAAGAGCGTTTGCTCACCTCGAAAAAGTAGAGGTTGAGATAGATAGGAAAGAGGTACTAAAAAATACTGCCCTCGATCTTATGGAACGAATGAGTTAGCCAACTTTATACACTTTGCGGTACATCTTAATAAAAATAACGAAGTACGAAAACATTAACGGGCCAAAAATAATTCCGGGCAAGCCAAACAAATCCAAACCGATAATTACCCCAAAAACAGTAATGAGCGGATGTACATCGGCAAATCTTTTTTGGATTGCAAAACGGGTAACATTATCAATATTAATAATTACTAATGTGCCATATAATAACAATCCTACTCCTTGCCAGGTTTGTCCCAATGCCAATAAAAACAATCCTGCAGGTACCCAAACCAGAGTAGATCCCATAAGTGGCAGCAAGGAAACAAAGGCAGTAATCACTCCCCAAAATACAGGTTCACTCAATCCAAATATCCAGTAACCCAATCCTGCTGCAGTTCCTTGTATGGTGGCAATGGCTGGCACGCCAATAACGTTCGACAACGTCATTGATTTAAGTTCGGTAGCTAATATTTTAATGTTAGTTGTATCAAACGGAAGGTAATTGTTTACTTCAAGTGTAACCTTTTCGCGTTGCATTAACAGATAGAATAGGATAAAATACATAATCCCAATATTGCCCAATGTCCACAACAATTGGTTCAAAAAGGAAGGAATAAGGTTACCTGCACTTGCTTTAATGCCTTCAAGGTTTTTAGGACTAAATACCTCTACACCGGTAATCGACTTAATATTTTCACCAAACATGTGCAACACATTTACCATTGATGTTGGATCATTTATTACCTGCGAAATTTTGGCATATAACAAATAGCACAGCACCAAAATTGGAATTAGAATAATAATAAAGGAGAGTAAAATGATGAGTAAGGCTGCCCTTGAATCCTTCCACTTACGCTTGGCTGTCAGGTTATCCATCATATCTGAAAACAATACGTAAAAAATTACAGCCCCCAGAAAAGGAGCTATAAAATCGCGCAATTGGTAAATTAAAAAAACACCAAACAAGTTTAAGGCAATAAATGCCATCCATCTTTTGATAAGTACTTTATCGATTTCCATTTGTGAATAATGCTAAGCCATAAAAGTACGCTTCTTTATGCGTATATTCGATGAAACTCTTTGAAATGAAAAATAAAACAGGATTCAGTTTTGTATTAGGCGCCATTATAGGTGCTGCAATAACTTGGCTGTTTACATCCAAAGAAGGTAAACAGTTGGTTGCAAAAGCAAAAAATAAGGTTGATGATATTGGCGATGAAATCAACAAAATGGTAAGCTCGTTGCAAAATAAAAAAACAAATAAAAATGGATAAACAAGAGGATGAAAAACAAACAGAAGTGTTTGTAGATAAAATAAAGCAGCAACTCATTGATTATACGCAGTTACGTTTGGATTTGCTTAAAGCAGATTTTACTGAAAAAACAGCACTCATTTTTAGTAAGATAATAACGGGTGTTATTGTTTTTATGATGGCTTTTATGGTTGTACTTTTCGGTAGTATTGTGATGGGACTTTATTTTGCCAATATATTTGGTAGTTTGATGATAGGTTTTGCCATCGTAACAGGTTTTTACGTATTACTTATTATCATTTTGATGTTGGTTAAGAATAGTGTCATTCAAACTCCTGTGGCCAATCAAATTATCGATATAATGTATGAATCAGATGGGAAGTAGACAAATTAACAACCTTGCCGACTTACGGTTGGAGCGGGAACGTTTAACATTACAACTCGCGGCCAAACAGGAACAATTGGAGGGAAGTTGGGTATATCTAAAACAAAACTACAAAGGGATGATTTGGGAACAGATTAATCCATTTAAACACAGTAGTGTATTAAGTACGGCTTTAGGGTTGTTACAGCCTGGTTTACTTCCTGTAATTACAGAAGTGGTTAAAGGTACCGTAAAAGGTAGTCCCATTAATGTCAGAGTAATTGGCTCTACCATAAAATATGCAATTGCCAATTTAGGGATAAAGTGGTTGCGCAAATGGTTGGATGATAAGAATGAAGTTAACAACGAAGAAGTTTCCGAAGAAGAAACGGAAATAACGGCAGATGAAGTTGAGAATCTATAAGAGATGAATTGATCGCACAAAAAACCTTTCGATAACAATATTAACACCATAAAAAAAGCGAGCACCCAATTGGATGCTCGCTTTTTTTGTATCAGCTAAATAATAAATTATTCAGTGATGGTTAATTTTTTAGTTTGGCTCACACCGTTAACTGTCATGTTAACCATGTAGATACCAGCTTTCAAACCAGCTAAATCAAACTCTACTGCATGCTCACCAGCTGCGTAGGTTTTATTGATTACGGATTTTACTTGTTGACCTGCAATATTGTAGATATTAACAGCAACTGTTGACGATGATTTTAAGTTAAAGCCCATAACTGCAGTTCCGTTTTCGTTAGCAGGATTAGGGTAAACACTTGTCATGGCAAAATTATCATTTTTGATGTCTTTTAAACCAGCATTCAACGTGTTAACAAAAAAGTCAGCTTGTAAGTATGAATTGTTGAAATATGCATTACCAGGCACATAACCTGCCCAACCATTACTATTGGATGTTTGGTAACCAGTTGAAACAGTTGATATTAATGAGTTGGTATAAAACTTCGTTTGTTTTATTTGTTGTTCAGGTGTTCCTTCGTTATTGAGATAGCGGTATCCAAAATAATTTACACGTGGCTTATTCAAAGGGAATGCAACAGGATCTCTTTGATAAACAATTACAGAATTTGAATCGTAATTATGGCCAGGTTTAAATTTAACGGTAAATCCTACTAGGTTATCTACTGCTCCATTAGCAGGCACTTTAAATCCACCTGGTATATTTACAGCAATAACTTTAACTGCAGTCCTCCATGAATTTTCAAATCCACCGTTAGCGTTACTAGCCGAGGTACTATCCAATTCATCAATAACAACTTTTTGTTGACCAATAAAACCAGTTGGTGACAGCGATGCTTTATTCCATGGAACATATGCAACAACACCCCCATTATTGGTTAGAGTACTTTTAATAATACCGTTTTTGGGAACGGAGAAGTAGCTAAAAATCAATGTATCTTTAACAGGAACAGTTCCACCATTTCCATCACTTTTAGTAGCCACGTTTCTAACATATAAATATGCTAGTGCAATAGAATCTACTGAGTACCCAGTATATCTCGTTAACTTCAAACCTGGATTGGTTGTTTGGTCGATATTGTCATCTTTAGGGTCTATAATTTGACCAAAACCTAAACCATAAGCATTACCACGGATTATTGTATCTCCGTCAAGAATATATTTTGGTAATGAATCTGGCATTATAATTCTAACGTATGGTTTTAAAAACAGTTGAGCACCAGCAGAACTTGCCCAATTAAGAGGGGAGTACCAATCAGCAATTTGACCTGCTTTACTTAATTTGGTTGCACTTTTTTCACTTGGCATCACCACATCATTTGATGATTTAAAAGTTTTTTCAGCACTATTATCAATAAGAGCTTGCGCAGATGCACTAAATACTCCAACAGCACCTACCATTAAGGAAGTAAAAATTAACTTTTTCATATGTATTTGTTTAAGTTTTGTTAATTGTTGTAATACGCAAATGTATAATATAAAATCAATATTTTAAATACTACTTTTCGAACATTGCTTACCCCCCCACCCCCGTTGTGTGTTGAAGGTTGTATTAAGAGGGGTCCACCCAACTTCCATCTTCTTTTATGATACCTATAAGTTCTTGCACGGCAGTTTCTTTGTTTACACCTTTTTTTACCACTTCTTTCCCTTTATACAGGGTTATTTTACCGGGCCCTGATCCTACGTAGCCATAATCGGCATCAGCCATTTCTCCCGGTCCGTTTACAATACACCCCATAATGGCAATTTTAACGCCTTTTAAGTGGTCGGTATGTTTTCGAATGAGTGCAGTAGTTTCCTGTAAATCAAAAAGGGTTCGTCCGCAGCTTGGACAGCTAATGTATTCTGTTTTGGTTATACGTGCTCGGGCAGCTTGTAAAATTCCAAACCCAATTTGGTTTATGCGTGATTGTGCAATGTTGTGTGCACTCAATAATATACCATCACCAAAACCATCTGTAAACAAACTCCCGGTATCAGTTGAGGCAAATAACATGAATTGCTCTTCATCAGCAGTTGTATAGTTTCGTCTGATAATAACCGGATGGTTAAATTTTTGCTGTTTCATGCGCACAAAAGCATTCCTTATATCAGCAACAGCATGTTCGTTTGCTGATGCCAACATAATAGCAATATGTGTTTGTGAGGCTAGCTTCTTAACCATATCATCACTCAGTTCATGTGTATAAGCATGAATAAAATTAAGGGTTTGAGAAGTAGAAACGCTCGCAAAATATTCTTCTAAGGTAAATACAGGGAAATTATTGAGTTTATCGCTTAATGTATTCCAGGTGTTTATGTGATACAAACCTTTTACACCATTGGGCAACATAAACATTGTTGGATGCTCACCACGGTAAATAAAATCGCATCCCATATCATTCATATGCCATTTGTCTAATTTAGGATCATAAGTATGTCCAACAGATTTTAAATCTTCAGGATTAAGATTCGGAGTTGCCGAAAAATCAGCAATAATGCGCGGAACGTTCTGTCCGCCAAGCACCGAAACTTCTGTAGTTGTACGTTTGGTATACTCAAATGGATTCCAAGTTTGGGTTGCACTTTCGGTAGTTAAGCCCAAAGAAATTGGGTTATGAGCAGCTCTCTGTGTATAACGAGCCACTAATTTTTGCGCAACAGGTACTTCATATTCGGGATCTTCAGTGAGTGAAACACGAATAGTGTCGCCAATTCCATCCTCTAGCAGGCTGCCAATACCTAGAGCGGATTTAATACGACCATCATCACCATCTCCTGCTTCTGTTACTCCCAAATGAAGAGGGTAATGCATGTTACTTTCGTTCATCGTTTTTACTAGCAAGCGGTATGCTTCAACCATTACCTGCGGATTGCTCGATTTCATAGATAGCACAATATTATGGTAGTTTTCATCTTCGCAAATGCGCAAAAACTCCATGGCACTTTCAACCATTCCGTGTGCGGTATCGCCATATCGGCTCATAATTCTATCACTTAACGAACCGTGATTTGTGCCAATGCGCATGGCGGTTCCGTATTCCTTGCAAATAGTTACAAGTGGACTGAATTTGGTTCGGATGCGATCCAATTCTTCAGCATAATCTGCATCCGTATATTCTATCAGTTCAAACTTTTTCTTATCAACATAGTTACCCGGATTTACACGAACTTTTTCAACAATTCTTGCTGCAATTTCAGCTGCGTTGGGTGTAAAATGAATATCAGCAACAAGCGGAACATACACACCTTTTTTATTGAGCTCGGCCTTGATATTGGCTAAATTTTCAGCTTCCTTTATACTCGGAGCTGTTAAGCGCACCAACTCACATCCGGCATCAACCATACGCATAATTTGTGCAACGGATTTTTCGGTATCCATTGTATCGGTTGTGGTCATGGATTGTATGCGAATAGGATAGTCACTTCCCATATATAGGTCGCCAATTTTTACGGTAGAAGTTTTCCTTCGGTTGTATTGTGTAAAGCTATTGATGTATGATGTCATTTTTTTTTGTTGATGGGTCATTCACCATCTTTTAATTGGTGGTAATTAAACATTTTTTCAAAATTCGAAATTGAGTATTTCAATTATATGTCTCCTAGTTGTGGCCTAATTAATAATTCTTCAACAACTGCACCTTCACTTAGTTCATAAACCGAGTAAATCATTTTGCCAATATCAACTGATTGGATAAATCGGCTTTCGGGTAAATCGGTTCCACTCCATGAGTTGGTAAGCACCGCGCCTGGCATTACCGAGGTTACTTTTATATTTGAGTGCATTAATTCTTCCCTTAGTTGTTTGCTAAACCCCAGTAAAGCAAATTTTGAAATGGTGTATGAAGCACCTGCCGGATAAGCTTGCAAACTTGCTATAGAACATATATTGAAAATATTACGTTTAATATTTTTGTGTAAGGCTTTGGTTAAATAATAAGCACTATACACGTTTGTTTCGATAAGGGTTTCAAGCGTTCCGTCTTTTTCTTCCAATATGCTACCTGGCAAAAATACACCTGCATTGTTTACCAATACATCAACATGCAAAAATTTTGATTGAACAAATGTTGCAAAAGCCAATACTTCTTTTTTGTTTGACGCATCAGTTGCTGTGAGGTAAAACTGTTGTTTTGGATATTGTTTTTGGAGTGCATTTTGCATCTCGCTCACATCTGCATTGCTGCGCGCATAACCAACAATACTAAAACCATTTGCTGCAAAATGATTGCATATAGCTCTGCCAATTCCTTTAGTGCAACCCGAAACAACAATTACTTTTTGGTGTGAATTCATATTTTTTTAATGAAAGTCAAAAATACTTGTACGTATTAATATATTTACATGCATTTTCGCAAAAGGTTTTAACATATTATGAAGTTTTTTGAATTTATAGGACAATATATCCTTTTTTTAATCAGTCTTTTTTCACGTCCCGAAAAATTTAGTGTATTTATAAAGCAAACATTTGTACAAATGAACTCAATTGGTGTGGGCTCATTCGGCATTGTTTCTCTGATATCGGTTTTTACGGGAGCGGTGTCAACGGTGCATATTGGTTATCAATTGGTATCGGGCCTAGTGCCCGATTATATAATTGGCAGAATTGTGCGCGATTCTAATATTTTGGAGTTTTCGCCAACGGTAACCTGTTTGGTTTTGGCCGGTAAGGTGGGCTCTTCCATTGCTTCCGAAATTGGAACCATGAAAGTGACAGAGCAAGTTGATGCTTTGGAAATTATGGGCGTTAATTCGCGTAACTATTTGGTTTTACCCAAAATTACAGCAGGTATTATAACCATTCCTTTGTTAGTAGTTTATGCAATGGGTTTATCGCTTATTGGTGGCGCTATTTCCGGTGAGATGTCGGGAATCATCAGTATTGAATATTTTGTGAAAGGATTACGTTCCGATTTTATACCGTTCTCGGTAATGTTTGCCATGATTAAGTCGTTAACCTTCGCCTTTATAATCACCAGTATTTCCTCTTTTCATGGTTACAAAACCGAAGGTGGCGCGTTAGAGGTTGGTCAATCGAGTACAAAAGCCGTGGTGTTTAGTTGCCTAGGTATCATCTTTTTCGATTATTTAATTTCGTCAGTTTTATTGCAACGCTAACATGATTACCATTCAGAATATCAATAAATCATTTGGCGAGAAGCATGTTTTAAAAAATGTTTCCGCTCATTTTAATAAAGGGCAATGCAATTTTGTGATTGGTGCTAGTGGTAGTGGAAAAAGTGTGATGATGAAGTGTATGGTAGGCTTAATTGAGGTTGATAATGGTGAAATAAGTTACGGTGAGCGCGATTTTGTGGCTATGGATTACAATCAAAAAAAGGAAATCCGTCAAGAAATAGGAATGTTATTCCAAGGAACAGCGTTGTTCGACTCGCTTAATGTTGAGGATAATATTGCATTTCCATTGCGCATGTTCACTAAAATGAGTCAGGCAGAGGTTATTGAACGAGTGAATTTTTGTTTAAAACGTGTTAACCTTGAAAACGTCAATAAACTCTTCCCATCATCCATCAGTGGCGGTATGAAAAAACGTGTGGGGATTGCCCGTGCTATGGCCTTAAACCCTAAATATCTTTTTTGTGATGAACCCAACTCGGGTCTCGATCCAATAACTTCGAGGTTAATTGATGAGCTGATTAAAGAAATTACGTTGGAGTATGATATCACAACCATCATCAACACTCACGATATGAAAAGTTTGTTTGAAATGGGTGATAATATTGTATTTATTCACAAGGGCGAAAAATGGTGGGAGGGACGTAAAGATGAAATACGCTCTTCGGGCAATGCCGAATTGCTTGGTTTTATGAAAGCATCTGAATTTTAATTGTTCATTCATTCATTATATCTTCAATATAGCATAGCCCCCAATATAGCATAGGGTTTAAACCCTATGCTATATTGGGGGCGTGTTCAAACTTGATGACGAATTTAAACCCTATGCTATATTGAGGAAGTGTTTAACAGATGTGCTGTGAATGATGAATATGTTGTAAAAAGATGATGCAACTCATCATTATAGATTGTTATCTATACAACAATTGTTTTATTATTGATGTATGAAAAGAAGTATAGTCCTAATTGCGCCTCTAATAGTGCTAGCAGGTTTTGTATTGCAATCATGCAGCCATTATGATGATATCATGAAGAATGCTGAAGAAAGCACGGCAAACGAAAAGAGTCATAATGCTGGACGGGATTGTATGAGTTGCCATCACGATAATTCCAATGAAGCTTCGGAGAAATGGTGGTATGTGGCTGGAACAGTATTTGACGATAATAAAAAGGTTGCTGAATCTTCGGGAGCTATTGAATTGTGGACTCAACCAAATCGGTCTGGTGAATTGCTCAGAAAAATAACCATCGATAAATCAGGTAATTTTTACACAGCCAAAATAGTTGATTTTAAAGGAGGGTTTTATCCGGTATATGTTGGCAACAATGGAAAAGTTAAAGAAATGTCGACCCAAACCAGCAACGGTTCGTGTAGCAGTTGCCACGGTGTAACTAAAGAGGTAATTGAAGTTGACTGACATAGAGAATGCTTTTATCACACACAAACCTAATATTATCACTACACGTATATTATTCGTAACGCACATCAAATATGAAGAAACTATTTATTGTACTCATCTGCACTGCCTTTTTAACAAGCTGTTATTATGATAAAGAAGAAGAGTTGTATCCAAACACATCTACCACCTCACCAGTAGTAGTTTCTTACAACACTGATGTTAAGCCATTGATGATTCAAAACTGCGCTACACCTGGTTGCCATGTTTCTGGAGGAGCACCTCCCAATTTATCAACTTATACGGGTTTATTTGGATCACGAACAATTGTTAAGAGTAGGGCTAATAGTGCTTTCAATCCCATGCCAAGCAGTGGCTTAATGAGTGTGGCAAACAGAAATTTGCTGAATAGCTGGATTGATGCAGGAGCTCCCAATAATTAAGATATTTAGCAAATAGACATGAAGCAAATAGTAATTATAGTGGTGGCAATATTTTGCATTAACAATGCTTGGGCTCAAGATGATTTGTTGAATATGCTCGAAAAGGAAAATCCACTCAAACCAACACCTGTATACGCAACGTTTAAATCAACGCGGTTGGTTAATCTACAATCAAACGAAACAATGAAAGCTAAGCACCTTGATTTTCGTATCCAACATCGCTTTAGTTCCATCCAAAATGGAGCTTATGATATGTTTGGATTAGATGGTGCGGTAATGCGTTTAGGATTCGAATATGGAGTAACCGATAGGTTTATGTTGGGTTTGGGGCGCAATACAACTAATAAAACATACGATGGATTTGTTAAATATCAATTGGTACAACAACAGCAAAACGGTCATCCAATTAGTGTGGGACTTTTTGGCAGCACTGCCATCAGCACACTTGAGTGGGCGGATAAAAATCGGGATAATTTCTTTTCATCACGTTTGTCATACTGCGCCCAGGTTATCTTAACCCGCAAGGTGAATGATTATGTTTCTGTCATCCTTTCGCCAACCATGGTACATTATAACTTGGTGGCCGAGAAAGCTACTCCCAATGATGTATTTGCTATTGGAATAGGAGGCTCATTTAAAATAACCCGCAGTACCCGTTTTAATATTGAATACATTCCTCGTTTAAATGGTAGGGGTCAACCTCAAACAGCATCAGGTGGTCCCACCTATTACGATGCTCTAGCTGTGGGGTTTGATATTGAAACTGGAGGGCATGTGTTTCAGGTTCATTTTACCAACAGCAACGGTTTAATTGAACAGCAATTTGTGGCACGAAATATGAATCCAATTGCATTTAAAGAACTCAGGTTTGGTTTTAACCTTTCGCGTACATTCTCTTTTGAGAAATCATCCGGTAAATGGTAATAAATATGAAAAAATCAATATTAACAATCGCATCAATAGCATTTATGACCATAGGTGCAAAGGCTCAATTATTTTCAACATCTACAGGAAATATCTATTTCTTTTCTAAAACTCCTGTTGAAAATATTGAAGCAAAATCATTGCAAACACTAAGTGTTCTAAATGTAGCAACCAAAGAATTGGTTTTTAGGGTAACCAACACCACATTTAAGTTTCCCAATAAATTGATGGAAGAGCACTTTAATGAAAAGTACATTGAAAGTGAAAAATATCCGAACAGTACCTTTAAAGGTAAAATAAATGAAGATATTGATTTAACGAAAGATGGAGACTATCAGGTTACGGTATCGGGTAAACTTAATATTCACGGTGTAGAACAAGATCGAACCATTCCCGGAACTATTTCGGTAAAAGATGGAGCCATTACCCTTCTATCCGAGTTTAAAGTAAAAGAGGTTGATCACAAAATACAAATCCCTAAATTAGTGTTGGCCAAAATTGCTGAAGAAATTGATGTGAAAGTGGATGCTAAACTGCTTCCTAAAAAATAATAATGGAAGCTTAGGGGCATGCTGCTCTGACTACCGCAGTTTAATTACTACAAAGTTTTTTGAAAGCCACTCGTAACAAACGGGTGGTTTTTATTTTACAAGATAGCTGATAATAAGGGCCATTCCCACGCCTCCCATAATGGCAAACAATTTACGTCCGCTAAAGTGATGGTTCTCGCTGTTTTCAAATAAAATCGTTGTAGAAATATATAGGAATATACCCGCAACAAAAGCCAATACGCGGGTAAATATGTAATCAGGTAAAATGCTGCTTAATGATGAACTGATGAGCATTCCCGATGGAGCCATTATTGTGTAAGCAATTAACAATATCCATACGGTTGTTTTTTTAATGTGTTCACTTCCTAAAATACTCATCAGGGCAAATGCTGCGGGTAACTCGTGCATGGCAATTCCAATAGCCATGGAGTTATTGTGAATCAATCCAAGCGGCAGCCCCTCAGTAAATGAGTGTAAGCACATACTTAAAAATAACCCAAGCGGCAAGGCCATATTGTGGTTATGTTTATGAACATGCATATGTCCATGCTCTGCTCCATCCGAAAAACGACTAATAAAAACTTGGAAGAAAAATCCTGCAAGTACAATAATAGAAGGATTGCTATTGCCTTCAGCAAATACCTCGGGGAGTAAGTGCAAAATGGTAATAGCAAAAATATAACCGCCTGCAAATGCCAAAAATACTTTTAGGATATTTTCGTTTTTGTAGCCTGATTGTATGGCTAATAATCCTCCAGTAAAAGGGGCGGCAAATAGTAAAATGAGAATCCAGTTAAACATTTGGTACAATTAGTTTTTTAATGATGATTTTAGCTGCTACATAACCCAAAGTGCTTCCTAAAGCAGCTCCGCAAATTACATCAAGTGGATAATGTACGCCAACATATATTTGGGAAAATGCTATGAATGCAGCCCAAGCGAGAGCTAAAGCAAAGACCCATTTACCATATGATTTAAAGAGTATGGAAAAAAATACGGCAATAGCAAAATGATTGGTAGCATGTGCCGAAATAAAACTGTATCCTTTTCCGCAGCCTACTATGTTTCGTACAATCCCGATAAGTGAAGGTTCATTGCAGGGGCGTATTCGCTGAACAGTATTCTTAATTAAATTAGCACTTATTTGGTCGCTCACTAAAATTAATAAGGCCGCTCCAAACAAAATCCATCCTGCCTTTTTACCCCATATCTTGTAGCAAACAAATAACAGAAGGGCATACAGGAAATACCAATTGCTTTGATGGCGCATAAATGGACACACTGAATCCAATATGGCGTTTTGCATGCCATTGTTAATGTGTATGAACCAATCTTTGTCGAGCTGTTGCAGTGCTTCAATCATTTTTTTGAGCTACTATAATTAATCTATCAGAAACACCTTTCTTAAATGCATCGAGCGCATAGTTTCCGAATGTATCGGTAATAGTAAAGTGTTGTTTCGATAATATTTCTTCAAAATTATAAAGATGAAGTGCTTGAACTTTCTCGGTAAATTCAAAACGGTTAGCATCATCAACCACCTCAATTTTTTTATGGATGAAACCGTTTTCCACCCATTTTGAAATGTGAAATTGAATATTGTTGATGGTTTTACTTTCGCGTTCAACTAGGTTTTTAATTACACATTCAGCATTCATAAAATCAATCAATAAAACACCTTTAGGTTTTAGGATCGAATGAATGTTTTTAACCACTAATTCATCTTCTTCTAATGAAGAAAAATAACCAAAACTGGTAAATAAATTGAGTGCAATATCAAAGTTGTTTTTTACGCTGAGGCTGCGCAGGTCCTGAACATCAAAGTGCAATCTATCATTGGAAAATTGTTTTGCGTTTTGAATGCTTTGGCTAGCCAAGTCAACTCCTGTTACATCAAAGCCCAGCGAGTTGAGGAAAATGGCATGACGTCCTTTTCCACAAGCTAAATCTACAATTCGGTGGTGTGCTGCAAAATCAAGCTTTTGAACAACATTTCTCAAAAAAAATTCTGCCTCCTTTTCATCTCTATTTTGGTAGAGAATATGATAATAGGGAGAGTTAAACCATTCACTAAACCATTCTTTTTTGTGTTCCATGCTGCCGCAAGTTTACGTTATTGCATTGGTAATAGCCAAGTGTTCAAATACTTTGTGTTAGTTTTCAATTACTTATCCTACTTTACTTGTGAGTTTAAGGGTTAAGGCTAAATTTGCAGCCCTTAAAACAAAACAACACGTGACGTTAATTAAATCTATTTCAGGAATTAGAGGAACCATTGGTGGTAAACCTGGCGATGCCCTAACACCAACTGATATTGTGAAGTTTACAGCTGCATTCGGCACCTTGATGAAGGGCGATAAACAACATTGCACAATTGTTATTGGGCGTGATGCCCGCATGAGTGGCGATATGGTAAACAAGCTCGTTATTGGAACACTTCAAGGTTTGGGGATCAATGTTATTGATTTAGGGTTATCAACCACACCAACAGTGGAAATGGCCGTTACAGAAGAAAAAGCTGATGGCGGAATTATTCTCACCGCGAGTCATAATCCTAAACAATGGAACGCATTAAAGCTTCTTAACAGTGCCGGAGAGTTTATTAGTGACGAAATAGGTAAACAAGTTTTAGCCATGGGTGATGCAGATGCCTTTGTGTTTGCAGAAGTGGATAAACTAGGAACGGTAACCGAAAAGAAAGATTATATCAAAAAACACATCGACCATATTTTAGCAATGGAGTTGGTTGACGTTGAAGCGATAAAAGCTAAAAAGTTAAAGATTGTTGTTGATGCAGTTAATTCAACCGGTGGTATAGCTGTTCCAATGCTACTCAGAGCCTTGGGGGTTGAAGAAATTATTGAATTGTATTGTACGCCCGATGGCAAATTTCCACATAACCCAGAGCCATTGCCCGAAAACTTAACAGAAATTTCGTCACAAGTTAAACGATCAAAAGCCGATTTGGGAATTGTAGTTGATCCGGATGTAGATCGCTTGGCCTTGGTTTGTGAGGACGGAAGCATGTTTGGTGAAGAATATACACTGGTGGCTGTTGCCGATTATGTGTTGAGTCACAAAAAAGGAAACACAGTTTCCAACTTGTCGTCAACACGTGCATTGAGAGATGTTACCGAAAAACATGGCGGAACCTATGCAGCAAGTGCGGTGGGCGAAGTAAATGTGGTAAAAATGATGAAAGAAACAAATGCAGTGATAGGTGGCGAAGGTAATGGTGGAATTATTGTTCCCGACTTGCATTATGGACGTGATGCTTTGGCAGGTATTGCTTTATTTTTGTCACACTACGCTAAATCAAACAAGCTGTGCTCAATCTTAAGAGCGAGTTATCCTGATTACTATATCTCTAAAAATAAAATAGAACTCACACCCGAAATCAATATTGATGATTTGATGGAAAAGGTGAAGGAAAAGTATAAAAAACACCCTATTAATACCATTGATGGAGTGAAAATAGAGTTCGATAAGGAGTGGGTGCATTTGCGCAGATCAAATACCGAACCCATTATTCGAATATACGCAGAAAGCCAAAGTGAAGTAACAGCTAATCACCTGGCCGAAAAACTTATCTCTGATATGAAACAAATCATCAAGGGAAATTAGCTACGCTCAAAACTCCAAGTATAAAATAACGAATCACTAAAAGCCAATAGCCAATAGCTAAAGGCTAACAAACTAAAATATATGAAATGTGGAATTGTGGGCTTGCCCAACGTAGGAAAATCAACTTTATTTAACTGTTTAAGTAATGCCAAAGCGCAAGCGGCAAACTTTCCTTTTTGCACGATTGAGCCTAATGTGGGCGTAATTACAGTGCCCGATGAGCGTTTAAATGAACTTGCTAAATTTGTAAATCCGCAACGTATTTTACCTACAACTGTTGAAATTGTTGATATAGCAGGATTGGTTAAAGGCGCAAGTAAAGGTGAAGGATTGGGGAACCAATTTTTAGCAAATATTCGTGAAACAGATGCTATTTTACACGTGTTGCGTTGTTTTGATGACGATAATATTATTCACGTAGATGGTTCGGTAAATCCAATACGCGACAAAGAAATTATTGATACCGAATTGCAGCTTAAAGACTTAGATGCAATAGTAAAAAAATTGCAAAAAGTTAGTCGCGCTGCTAAAACAGGAGATAAAGATGCTTCAAAAGCAGAAGCGATATTGCTAGTATATAAAGCACACTTAGAGCAAGGAAAGTCTGCACGCAATGCCCCTATTACCGATGAAGATAAAAAGCATATTGATGATTTGATGTTACTCACGGCAAAACCTGTAATGTATGTGTGCAACGTTGATGAAGCAAGCGTAGTATCAGGCAATAAATATGTAGAACAAGTAAAAGAGGCAATTGCTGGTGAAGGAGCAGAGTTAATTATGATTAGTGCCGCTATTGAAGCAGATATTGCACAATTGGAGAGTTATGACGACCGTGTTGCATTTTTAGCAGATTTAGGACTTAGCGAGTCCGGTGTTGCTAAGTTAATTAAATCGGCATACAAACTGTTGAAATTAATAACCTATTTCACTGCTGGTGTTCAAGAAGTGAGAGCATGGACAATTACGAACGGATTTAAAGCTCCGCAAGCAGCGGGTGTTATTCATACAGATTTTGAGAAAGGATTTATTAGGGCCGAGGTTATTAGTTATGTTGATTACTTGCAGTTTGGATCAGAAGCCGCTGTAAAAGAAGCTGGAAAAATGCGTGTGGAAGGAAAAGAATACACAGTTATTGATGGTGATATTATGCACTTTAGGTTTAATGTGTAATTTTTTAAAAAAAAACTTGCATACGTTTTAAAAAAAGCATTATCTTGCACCCGATTCAATCCAAAGGGGTTTAGATTGATTTCATAGGGCTAAAAAGGCTGATCCTCCCGGATCAGTCTTTTTTTTGTTTATGGGAGTTGGTAAATAGGAGTCCTGAACTATTTAGCAATAGAAACACAAGAATCGTTCAATGCTAAAATCAAAGCAGCTAGAGCTCAATATAGAGGTGTGAGAGATGTCAACTTCTTCCTTTTTAGGCTAACTAAATTGTTTGCTTAATTTTTCTCCCCATAAGTTTTAGATTTGATCCCGAATCCTTAAAAAGTTAAGAGCAAAAAAAAACACCTTGATTGTTTCAAGATGTTTTTGTGATCCAGCTGGGACTCGAACCCAGGACCCCTACATTAAAAGTGTAATGCTCTACCAGCTGAGCTACTGAATCATTGTTAATTTTTGAGCTTTCGCTTTCTCTTTAACGGGATGCAAAAATAAGCACGTTTTCTAATTTGTCAAACCTTTGCTTAAAAAAATATGTAAAAAGATTTCCTACTCTTCATAATGAGCAGTTTAAATTTTTAAAATACCTCTAGATTATAGCCCATTGTATATAGTATAACTATGATAACGCCAACGATGATGCGGTACCAACCAAATATTTTAAACCCATATTTGGTTAAATAACTTATAAAGGCTTTTATAGCAATCATAGCTACAACAAAGGCTACAATATTACCAATTGCCAACAAGGTGATCTCTTCAGATCCAAATGAACCGCCTTGTTTAACGTATTTAAACAATTTATAGGCTGTGGCAGCAAACATGGTTGGTACAGCTAAAAAGAAAGAGAATTCGGCTGCAGCTTTACGCGAAAGTTTTTGCTGCAATCCACCAATGATGGTAGCTGCTGATCGTGAAACTCCCGGAATCATGGCAATAACCTGAAAAAGTCCAATTTTAAGTGCCTTAGGATACGTTACCTCATCGTTGGTTTGGGTGTTGGCAAACCACTTATCAATAAACAGCAGTATAATTCCTCCTGACAGTAATGTAATACCAACTACCAGCGCATTTTCCAATAAGGCATCAATTTGGTCATTAAATAATTTTCCAAATATTGCTGCTGGAATAAAGGCTACTAAAAGTGTGAGATAAAATTGGAATGATTGTAGGAATTTTTTCCAATACAACACGATTACCGAAAGAATTGCACCCAATTGAATAGCCACGGTAAACATCTTTACAAAATCATTGGAAGCAATACCCATCATGCTGGAGGCAATAATCATATGGCCTGTTGATGATACAGGTAAAAATTCTGTTAATCCCTCAACTATTGCGAGAACCACAGCTTGGAAAATACTCATGAGTAGTGGTGTTTAGTCTTTTGACTTACGCATAATGGCAACCACCTCTATAAGAAAACCAAGAATCACAAGTATTGGAGCAATGGTTAATTTAGTGGTGCTAAAAATATCTTCTTTACCCGACATGAGAAAAAAACCGATGATAATAACTACCAGGCCAATAGCCATAATAGTGTAGTTTTCTTTCCCAAAAGCGAAAGATAGATTTTCTGCTTTTGCAGCAACTTTTTCGGTCGACTTTTTTACCGGTGCTTTTTTATCTGCCATGTTATGTTAGTTTAATATAAATCATCAATTTTCATGCGCAGGTATCTGTTTGTAGAAATCATGCTGCTAACCATGCTAATAATGATACCTGCAATAATAACCACAACAAACAATATTGCAAACTGCGAATTGTCGTACAAAGCGGCAATCTCCGGAATCCAAAAGGGAGTCCAATACAACAATCCGCTTAAGAGTATACACGAGATAATACCTCCATACAAACCATGCAGGAAAGATTTAAAGGCAAACGGTTTAATAATAAACCAATGAGTTGCACCTACCATTTGCATACTTTTAATAATAAACCTGCGAGCATACAAATTTAAACGAATGGTATTGTTGATGAGCGCAACAGCAATTAGTAAAAATACCAAACTTATAAGTATAAGTGTTGAACCAATGGTTTTTATGTTTTTGTGAATTTCTTCAATAATGGAGGATTGGTATACCACATCTTGAATGGCCTTATTTCGCCTAAGTTCTGTTTCAATTTGTTTGATGGTTTCGGCATTGGCATATTTTGATTTAACAAATAACTCAATGGAGGGCAACAAAGGATTGAATCCTAAAAAGGTAACAAAATCTTGTCCAGTTTCTTTGGCAAATGCTTGAGCGGCTTCCTCTTTGCTTACATAAATTGCTTTTTTTGTATACTCATGCGCAACAATCTGACGGTTGATGTTTTGAATATCAGCTTCGGTTGCATTTTCATTTAAAAAAATAGTAAGCTGAAAATTCTCTAATAAATGATTTGATAACTTGTTTCCATTGATGAGAATGATGCCAAACAATCCCAACATAAACAGCACAAGTGAAATACTGATGATGGAGGGGAGATAAGATATTTTGCGTCTTTTTTTGATAGGTTGTTCTGTTGTCACGGGTGCAATATTTACTGACACGAAAATATCACTTTCTTTAAGAGTTTTTGGTTGGTTAATGCACAGTAAAAATGTGGGTAACTCAGGATTGGTAAATTGTTAGTAATGATGCCATAAGGGTTGATGTATCAAATTGTTTTAGGTGTTGCTGCAATATTTCTTTGTTTGGTTGCTCGTTTAAAGCATTACTCATACAACCTAATAACCCCGAAACATCCTTGGGTTCAAAATAGTGAGCTACTTTTCCTCCCACTTCAGGCAAACTTGATGCATTGGCAGCAATAACCGGAATATTACTTCGAAGGCCTTCCAATATTGGAATACCAAATCCTTCAAACTCGGACGCATAAATAAACATGGAAGAAAGTTGATAGATAACCGGTAAATCTAAATCGGGAATTTGTTCCAAAAATTGAACATCATGTTGTAGTTGATGCTCATCTATGTATTCCAGTAAAAGAGCTGCGTAATCCGTTTGTTTTCCGATAAATACCAACTTTAGTGTTGGATGATTGAGTTTGTGAAATGCTTGCAGTGCTGTTAATTGGTTTTTGCGTTGTTCAATGGTGCCAACACATAAAGCAAATTGTTCGGGCAGCGAATAGGTTGAGGCTACAATTTCTTTTTGCTCGGCAGTTGCCGGTTCACCAAAAGCATCGTTACAATTTTGGTAGCTCACTTTTACTTTTTGTTCGGAGGTTCCAAAATAGCTTATGATGTCTCTTTTTGTTTGTTCGCTTGCTGCCAGCACCCAATCGGCTTGAGCACATGCATGTTTAAATTTTTTGGTGTAAATATACCTATCAATATTGCCGTAATAATTTGGGTAACGCAAAAAAATCAAATCATGAATGGTAACTATTTTTTTTCCGGTAAACGATTCAATTCCAACAGGCAGCTCATTACTCAGTCCATGAAAAATATCAAGTTTTAACTCGTTGCACATTCCTGCAATGGAATAGGTTCGCCACAACGAAGAAAATGTTTTACCCAGCAAGCTTTCTGGTGTTATTAATTTTACATTCTCAGAAGGTGTATAAAAGTTTTGGTATTCGGGTTTGATGGTTGGGGTAAATAAATAGTATTCATGTTGCGGAAAATGTTTCAATAATCCATTAATCACAAACCGAGAATAGTTACCCAAACCCGTTCCATTATTGAACGCACGCTTGGCGTCAAGGCCAATACGCATTGGATGCTGGATGCTTGATGTTGGATGTTGGATGTTCGATGTTGGATGCATAGTCTACCGGAACTTTAAGTAAAGGTGAAAAAGTATTAGCTGGTCCAGTTGTGGTGGCGTTTAGTAATCATTTTACTAATAATGTCAATTTTGTCAGTCAATTTCTTGTGCTCCTTATCCGAAATGTATTCGCATAATTGTGAAACTTTCCCTCAAAGATGAAGATTCATTTTTCATTATCAAATTTTCTCCAGTTTCTTTTCCCACCCGCAGTTACCTTCGGCCATTCAACTTCGTTGAGCTCAGGCAACTACTTTCATTTCCATTTTCCAACTTCCAATTTCTAAACAGCAACATTATACTCTCTCAAAGCATCATTCAATGAAGTTTTTGTATCGGTAGATGCTTTACGTTTGCCAATAATTAAAGCGCACGGAACCTGAAATTCACCGGCTGCAAATTTCTTGGTGTAACTTCCAGGTATTACTACCGAGCGAGGAGGAACAACACCTTTGTATTCAATAGGCTCATCACCGGTAACATCAATTATTTTGGTGCTCATGGTTAAGGTTACACCCGCTCCCAATACGGCTTCTTTTTCAACTCGAACACCTTCTACCACAATACATCTCGACCCAATAAAACAGTTATCTTCAATAATTACAGGCGCAGCTTGCACAGGCTCTAAAACGCCTCCAATACCAACGCCACCGCTTAAGTGAACATGTTTGCCTATTTGAGCACAGCTTCCAACTGTAGCCCAAGTATCAACCATTGTTCCTTCATCCACATAAGCCCCAATGTTCACGTAACTTGGCATCATAATTACACCTCTTTGCAAAAACGCTCCATAACGAGCAACTGCATGGGGAACTACCCTTACACCTTGTTCGGCATAATTTCTCTTTAATTTCATTTTGTCGTGAAACTCAAATGGCCCAACTTCAATGGTTTCCATTTGTTGTATTGGAAAGTAAAGAATCACTGCTTTTTTTACCCAATCATTCACTTGCCAACCATTTTCGGTAGGTTGAGCGGTGCGCAATTTTCCTTTGTCTAATAATTCAATCACTTCGCGAATGGTTTCTTGTGAAGAAGCGTCCTTTAATAATTCTCTGTTATTCCAGATGTTTTCAATGGTTTCCTGAGTGGTCATGCTAAAAAATTTTGGCTAAACTACTGCTAAAAGAGGAAAGATGAAAGAGAAGGGACGGAGTTTATGGGATGAAAGGTGGATGAGCAGGCAATCATTTTAACCACCAATTCAAGAATGGGGGCTCGCATAAAAATCGAGTATCTTGTATCAAGTATGGAAATTGTCACAAATTAATACCTTTGACTCTTAACTGAAAAATCTTGACTACTAAACCAAATAATATGAAGAGGCGCTCCTCTAAAAAGCCCAAGCTTATCGAACGACTTGCTGAGAAAAGTGATTTTGATGAGATTATTAAGCTCTCAAAAATTTGTTTTCCGGATACCGAACCATGGACGTATGAGATGCTCGAAAGTCAGTTTAAAAACTTTCCGGACGGTATGCAGGTGATAGAGTATGAAGGGGAGATTGTGGGTTCGGCAACCAGTTTAATTGTGAGTTGGGATGAGTATGATGACGACCATACTTGGAAAGAAATTTGTGATAACGGATACATTACTAACCATGATGAAGAAGGTGACACGCTATATGGAATTGAAGTGATGGTACATCCCGCTTACCAAGGATTAAAAATTGGCAGACGTTTGTACGATATGCGTAGGCAACTTTGCGTGGATAGAAATTTAAAAGCCATTCTGATTGGTGGGCGCTTACCAAATTACCACAAACACAGTGAACAATTTGGGGTACGTGCTTATGTTAAAAGGGTTATCGATAAAAAGATTAAAGATACCGTTCTAACTTTTCAATTGAGTCAGGGTTTTACAATTCAACGTATTATTAAAGATTATTTACCAGATGATAAAGAAAGTGAAGGATACGCAACCTTATTAGAGTGGATTAACCTCGATTATATACCCGAAACCCGCGAGCGCAGTGTGTTGATGAAGAAGGTAAGAGTATGTTGCATTCAATACGAATTGCGTAAAATAACCTCATTTAAACAGTTTGCTCAGCAATGCGAATATTTTACAGATGTGGCTTCAAACTATAAATCGGATTTTGCTCTTTTTCCCGAGCTGTTTACCACTCAGTTGCTCTCGTTACATGAATACAAGAGTATGAGTCCGGAGGATAGTATTCGCAAATTGGATGAATACACTGAAGATTATATTGCCTTGTTCTCGCGCTTATCAATGGAATATAATATCAATATTATTGCTGGTACACACTTGCAAGTGGAAGGCGATAATTTGTATAATATTTCATATTTATTTAAGCGTGATGGTACCTACGAAAAGCAATATAAGATTCATATTACGAGCAATGAAGCTAAGTGGTGGGGAGTGAAACCAGGAAATGAAGTAAAAGTATTTAATACCGATTGTGGTAAGGTAGCAATCAATATTTGTTATGATGTTGAGTTTCCCGAAATGACCCGCATTGCTTGTCAGAAAGGCGCCAAAATTGTTTTTGTTCCTTTTAGTACGGATGAAAAACACGGACATTTACGCGTTAAAATTTGTGCACAAAGCAGGGCAGTTGAAAATCAAATTTATGTGGCAACAGCTGGAACTATTGGTAATATTCCTTCTGTAGATAATATGGATATTAACTATGCGCAATCGGGTATTTATACGCCCAGTGATTTTGCCTTTCCTCCTGATGCTATTGCAGGAGAATGCAGTACCAATATTGAAACCATTGTTATTGCCGATTTAGATTTGGCAGCCATTGAACGAGCCCGTAATACAGGAACTGTGCTCAATTGGAAAGATAGGCGATTGGATATGTATGAGGTTCAAGAAAAATAATGAACAAATATTTTTTTATGAAATTTTAATAAGTATTTTGGTTGTTTAAGTTGATATCAATATGATGCAATTTTACGTTAAAAACCTTCTATGCATTTCTCTAATATGTTTGTTACTGAGTCCTGGTTTTGCGCAACAAGATACAAGTGCCAAGGAAGAAGAGATAGATTTTAGTCAGTTTGCCAACATGGATGTTCCTGATGGATCTAAAAGATATTGTACTTCAAAAGTATTGGGATTGAGTCCTAATAAACTTATCAGTATTGGATATGATTATCAGTTTGGACACCAGCTTTCCAATACAGATCCGTATGCATCAAATACCAAAGGCTCATCTGATATTCAATCATCAGGAGGAGTGAGGCTCTTAGCCAATATGCCATTGCTTTCAAATACAAAATGGTTAATCAATATGGGGGTAAATTACTGGCGCAATGGCTATAACATGAGCAATATTGGAAATGCCAACTATGTGGTAAATCAACTGAACGAAAAAGGGCTATCAACCATGGGCTTGAACGCAACAGTTTTTAAGCCATTAAATGAAAAACATTTTATCCTTGCCTTTGCTTCTGCTGATATGAACGGAGCCTCCAATTTGTTGAATGCGGATGTTGCCGATTATTTACCAACAACTAAAGTTACAGCAGCTGCCTTGTTTGGTTGGAAACCTAGCGATCGTTCAATGATTGCTTTCGGTCTCTCTAGAACTTATCGTCCTGGTGCACAAGGTATTATTCCGTTAATTTTGTTTAACCATACCTTCGAAAACAAAAAATGGGGTGTAGAATCATTGTTCCCGGCACGTTTAGCTTTTCGCAGATCTTTTAATCCACGTAATTTGATGCTCTTTGGCTATGAGTTGGAGGGTAATAGCTACGCTATGATTAATCGCAGCTCAAATCCTGCCTACAATAACCTAGAACTAAGACGATCAGAAATTCGTCCGCGTATTACCTACGAAAGGGCTATTACCGACTTTATCTGGATTTCTGCTCAATTAGGATACCGAATAAATTATAATTTCAACATAGATAAAGGTGATTCGTTTCGTGTATTAGGCGATAACACTCCCTATTACATCGAAAATACATTAACGAATGCAATGTATGTTCAAATAAGTTTGAACTTAGTTAGTCCTTAGTTGCTTATTTGATTTACGATTGGATGTATAACCTATAGCCAATTGGATGAAAAATGCGTTTAATTTTTCGGTTGGTGAACCAACAATATTAGCTTGATCGTTGATATACCATTGGTTGTCGGATGTCGATCCGATGTTTAATCTGTAGCCCATTTTAAAACTGAAATATACATCATCTTCTTTTGTGAAATTGATAGCATCCGCACCTACTCCAAATTGTGCAAAACCTGTGCTTAAACCCATGTTTACAGCACCCGGTTGTGTAAAGAGTTGGTTTATATTTCCACTTGAATTTTTATCGGTAATAAACGCATGTTGATTTATTGCAGCGATACCTCCAAAAGGATAAATACCACCTTTTTGTTTGTGTTTAAACACGTAGTATTTTAACCAAATATTAGATACAAGAGTTGGCGAGTAAACATAGTATTTATCGTTGGAGTGTTCGTTAATTCCGTATACAAAATCAACACCTACATTGAACCACTTCCACCGATCTTCAAATCCTAGTCCGGCCATAAAGTTTGAACGCGAGATGGTTGGCGCACCTTGTTGTTTCAAAATAGTATTTAATACAATGGCTGAAGTGTATTGGTAGGAGGGTATAATTACGTAATATGATTCTCCACGGTAATAGAATGAAGTATCAACAGGGTTACGCGCTTTCAACGAAAAACCAAGTAACACTAGAAGGGTAGGGTAAAACAGCCTTGACATTGCTATTTGTTATTTTTTCATTTGCAATCTTTTCCAAACATCCGTTCTGCCAAAAGCAGAGATTCCAATAAATCCACGTATATTCATGGTATTTGCATCCTCTAAATTTATTTTACAGTTATATGTGCTACCACTCTCGGCATCGTAAATTGTTCCATCATCCCAAAGATTATCACCTTTAAATTCAAATCCACTCAGTATTTTCATTCCTAATAACGGGGTAGTACGCTTGGTTTCATCCGGATTGTTTTTGTCAACTTTGGGTTTGCCTTCTTCGTTTTTAGGTTCTTTTAACCATACAATTCTTCCGTAAAAATAATTCCCCGACTTGGTAATGTTAACGCGTGCTTTTCCTGTGCCTGTTTCCCAAACGCCAATAATGGCATCACCTGGGGCAGTTTGAGCAAACAATGAAAAGGCATACGAGCAAAGTAAGAATGCAAGGATAATTTTGATTTGTTTCATAATAATTTTTCGTGTTTATGTATAATTGAAATATGAGCTAAAATAATATAGATTTTGGTGTTTGAAAACTGTCAGCTGTTTTTTTACACTGAGTCAACTTAATTCATAAAAGGTGGAGTATGTATATCGTCTATATTTGATTTTGAGATAGCTTTGCGCACCTTTAAATTCCAACTTTATTAAGAGGTATATGTATTTGTTATTTAATGAAACTCTTCTGTTAATCAATTAGCTTTGGTTTTGTATGATTCATCACATCGTTTAAGGGGAGTTGTGTTTATGTTTTATATTTGTAAGTGAATTAATTTTACATTCTTTTAGGCTCATGAAAAAAGTATTCATATTATCTTGGTTTATTTTGGGTGGGTTAATAGGCTCGGCTCAGCAGCAGGAGCAAATGTATCCCACCGTGCTTGTCGAATTGTTTTCATCAGAAGGATGCTCAAGTTGTCCTCTGGCTGATGCGTTTTTACAAGAGATGATGGCTTTGGCCGATTCGAATAAACTTCCCGTTTTTTTCTTGGATTATCATGTTGATATTTGGAATAAATCGGGTTGGGTGGATTCCTTTTCGGATACATCTTTCTCTCGCAGGCAGCGCGAGTACATGGTTAAAAATAAACAACAAGCGTTATTTACGCCCATGATATTTGTTAACGGACGAGGAGCTTTACCCGGTAGTGCTAAAAAGGAAGTGGGTAAATTGGTAAATGAAAATATGTATGCAGAACCTACAACACTGCTATCAACCCGAGCAGGATATGTACAAGCTACCAACACATTGATTTTAAATTACGAAATTACTGGTAAAACGGACAGTTGTAATTTGAATCTGGTTTTAGCTTACCGAGAAGTAAAAAGTGAAATTACCGGTGGAGAAAATAAAGGACAAACACTCACACATCATCATACTGTAAAAGATTGGAAATGGTTTCCTATTCAACCCTCTAAAAAAGGCAAGATAGAAATGGCACTTCCTTCAGATGTAAAATTATCGGATTTAATACTCATTAGTTTTGTGCAGCACGAACCTACATGGAAAGTATATGCTACCGATCAATTAATGTTCAGGTAGATTTGCAGAAGTTCATCAATCGTTGGTAATCTCTGTAATGTGATTAATCATTGATAACGCAGCTTGTTGTTGTGCAGTCCACTTTATTTTATCAGCTTCGTTGAGTTTCTTGCTTTTTAAGGCATTAGATGCTTCGTTATATTTTTCGGTGTAAGGTGTTTTAAGGTTTTCAATAACATTTTTGAATACACTCTTTTTATTGGCTTGATACCATTTTGTTAAAGCTGGTTTAGCGTTGAGTAACATTGTTGAATCTTGCTTTTTAAGATATACTATATAATTGTTCAACATTGGGTAAGCGTAATGTCCTGCGCTCTGTAACTGTTGCTGGAAATAGTTGGTATAATCATCCGTTCCGTATTGTGCAATAACAGAAGATAAGCGCATTTGAAAAACTTTATTGCGGGTTTGTAAATAACCTTTAGCATATTTTAACGCTGTATTACCCTGTTTATCTGCTAATGCTGAAATGGCTGCTGCAACAACACTGTATGCTGAATCTTGGGTGGCTTTTATAAATATTGGCTCAAATTTATTGGTTTCTAATTCACTCAGGGCTTCGATGGCATTTGTGCGCACCGATGCTTTAGGGTCCTGTGTTGCCATGTTCACCAATTGTTTTTCGAAAACATAGTGAAACGTGTCGGGTAGTGCCATTAATAAGTCAATACCTAACTCTCTCAATCCATAGAACGAATGATTAATAAGGCTATTAATTTGTTGTTCCAGCTTAGGTGTTAATCCCTCAGGTTTGTTTTCAATTATTGCATCAACGGCTTCGGCTTTATCTAAGTATAGTGGCGCATTGTCAAGTTGGTATTCATATTCTTTTGTTGTTTTGTTTTCAGTAATCACCGCCAACAATTGTTTATCTGCATCAAAATTTGTAAGGTCAATTGGCGCATCTGCCTCAAAAACTGCGGTCCATTCAGCTTTGTCAACCCAAACTTTATGTTGAGTAGTTTTACCATTGCTGTATACATCAATAGCAACGGGTAGTTTGTACACGCCTAATTCAACGGTGTCGTGTATTTGTTTTACAGTTACCTTAACGGTATTGTGCTGTTCATTGTATGCATATACCACATCTAAAGCTGGGTGTCCATGGTTAAGGAACCATTGATTAAAAAACCAGTTTAAATCTTCTCCAGTAACTTCTTCGAATGCTAGTCGTAAATTATGTATTTCAACACTCTTAAATTTGTTATTTGTGAGATACAACTTTAGCGCTGCAAAAAAGGCATCATCTCCCACATAATTGCGCAACATGTGCAATACGCGACTTCCCTTTTGGTAACTCACTACATCAAACATGTCTTCTTGTGTGCGGCAGTGAAAACGAATTAAGTCTTTTTTGTGAGCTGATTTTTGGCGAAGGTATTGTTTTAAATTTTCGTCAAAGTCGCAATCAGCAGCCATCTTACCGTACTTATATTCGTTCCAAATATATTCGCCATAAGTTGCAAACGATTCGTTTAAGGGAATGTTTGACCACGATTCGCATGTTACCAAATCACCAAACCAATGGTGGAATAACTCGTGTGCAATGATATCTTCCCAAGGGTTATCAAGATGCTCTCTGGAATCATGTTGCACCAAATCAAAATGCACTACTGCAGATGTGTTTTCCATGGCTCCACTTACAAAGTCACGAACCACAATTTGCGAAAATTTCTCCCATGGATAATCAACTCCTAATCGTTTGGAAAAACATTCCATCATTTCGGGTGTGCTTCCAAAAATAAGGTTAGCGTATGGTTGGTAGGCTTTTTCTAAGTAATAATTTACTTCAATCGAATCTCTCCAAAAATCACGAGTCTCCGCAAATTCTCCAATGGCTATCATAGTAAGGTAAGGAGCTGCAGGTAACTTTTGCGACCAATAATCAGTGCGGGTGTTGTTGGAATTGTTTTTCGAATACACCAACAATCCGTTTGATAAGGTAATATCAGCTGCATCTACTGTAAGATACAACTCCTGAGTCATGCGCTCATTCGGGTAATCAATGGTTGGAAACCAACCCGAGTTTGATTGCGTTTCGCCCTGACTCCATATTTGCCGTGGTTTATCAACTTCTGTTTTGAGCGGATTGATAAAATACAAGCCTTTAGCATCAGTAATGGCAGCACTTCCTTCTTGTGTAATTTCGTTGGGACGAGCAGTATAGTCTAGATAGATATTGAAAGTGTCTTTTTTAGTGAATGCTTGTTTAAAGTCAATTCTGATTACTTTTTCATCATATGTAAATGGAATAGAAACAGTATCTTTTCCGAGCAAAGCCACACGATGGATGATAAAATTTTTAGCATCCAACTCCAGCACTTTCTGATCATAAAAATAAGGTGTTAAGGTAAGAACTGCCTTTCCTAAAACATGCTGTTTGTTGTAGTCGAAACTCAGGTGCAAAACCGTATGAATGAGGTCAAACTTGCGTGAGTGACTTTCTCTGTAAGGTGAAGATTGTGTTTTTCTAGTTTCGGTAACAGTTATTTCTTGTAAAATTCTTGATTCAGGTTGGTTGGCAGATGTGTTGTTTTTGTTTACTTTGCAGCCACCTAAAAATAAAGATGTCAGAATAAACGTAATTGGGAAAATTCTCATGTAGTTAAATTTGGCACCAAGTAAGTAATTTTCGAACGAATAGTAAAATGATCACACTAAAAGTTAATAACGATTCTGTTTTTGCAGTTGATTTCAACAAAGAAGAAGTTAAGCTCAATGGTAAGGCAGTTGTTTCCGATTGGGTAACCATTGCTCCAAATAAATACCATGTCATTTTGAATCATCAATCATACACCCTTGAGTTGTTGGGAAAAGATGAAACCGGAAAACAATTGACGTTGATGGTTAACGGACAAAAACAAGTTGTTGCTATCGAAGATCAGTACGATGCACTGCTCAAACAACTAGGTATGGATAAGATGGTAGCGAACAAAGTAAATGAGGTAAAAGCTCCTATGCCAGGTTTAGTATTGCGCATTTTGGTAGAAGAGGGGCAATCGGTGAAAAAAGGGGATGGATTGTTGGTATTGGAAGCCATGAAAATGGAAAATGTAATTAAAGCAACAGGCGAGGGTGTAGTGAAGAAGATTGCCGTTGCTACAAAAGTAGCGGTAGATAAAAACCAAGTAATGCTGGTGATGGAATAGAAGGGGGTAAGAATTAAGAGAACAGGAAACTAACAGCTTAAAATGGATACCCAATTCCGAAGTTAAAGTTAGTGTTATTCAACAACCAATTGCTGTCAATCTTTTTTATAACCCACCTTTCCGATTCAACAAATGTTGGATCATGCAACGGAACAGCAAAGTCGAAGCGGATAATAAAAATACTCAGGTTAAGTCGCAATCCCACACCTGCATCCCAAGCAACCGATTTGTAAAAATCTTTAAATCGAAAGTTAGCTCCGGGGCTTTTTAAATCGTCCTTAACAGCCCATACATTTCCTGCATCGGTAAAAACAGCTCCTTCCAGCCATTTATTGTATAAATTAAATCGAAATTCTGCATTGGCTTCAAGTTTAATTTCTCCCGAAAAATCCAATTGATCTTTCTGGGCAAACGAGCCCGGGCCTATAGAGCGCGGACGCCAAGCGCGCAAGCTGTTTACTCCACCCGTAAAAAATCTCCGCTCAAACGGAACAAATTCGGGGGTATTACCATAGGGTATTGCAACACCTGTGAACAACCTGAATACCGTTGCATTATTCTCATCATAAATGGTATTGTACCTAAAATCAATTGCCGTTTTAGCGTACTGAAAATACTTTACACCAGCAATTTTGTATGTTCCGTCATCACTTTTGGGTGTGCCTAGTGCTGCGTTAATTGCGGTTAATAAGTTTCCTGCAATTTCGAGTGCATCCCATTTAAGGTAAATAAAACTGAGTCCTTTGGCAATTGGTTTATTGCTGTATACTAGACCTATACGAGAGTTTAAAATGAGGTTGTTTGAAAAGAGGTTTTGTAGAAAGATATCTTTTTCGCTCTGCTCTGCTAATGTTTGGTCAATAATCTCGCTGCGTATAAAAGAGATTTCGGCAGGAGCAAAATTAAACGAGACAAGCTTTTTATTGAATTGATAATTCAGTCCTGAGGTAAATACGGTGCGCCTATAATTTACATTTACTTCATAAATTGCCGATGTACTGATAATGGTGCGGGTGTTCTGAAAAATGGTGCTTCGATCAAATGAAGGAAAAAGTAAAATACGAGGCATTATAATACTAGCAGTAATACTTTGCTCAGTAGCATTAAAAAATCCACTTGTATTCCTGCTGCCTTGTGCTTCAAAAGACGAACGGAAACTAAGTTGAAATATTTCTGCATTTCTGAAAATATTGCGATTGGTATACTGGGCCAACATTGCCACACCATAATTGCGAGAGTTTTGGTTGGTAATGGTATTGTTTTGATCCGATGTTATGGCTTGCGGTTCGAGTGTGAAAGCGTATTTTACAGATGGAATGAGCTTGATGTTATAATTAACAAAACCACTATCCTTTGTTTCAGAAGTTCGAGTTTGGATGTTGATGAATCGAAAAATGGATAGGTCGGAAAGGCGCGAATATGTTCTGTTAAATTTTTGCTGAGCGTAAACTTCTCCGGGTTCAAACTGAATATTTCGTCCTAATACATTTGGATTTAATTTATACTGCCCCATGTTGTAGTGGATACTATCAATGGTAATGGTATCGGGTTTTAGTTCATTTCCTGATAGGCTCGACTGATTGCTAAGTATACTTTTATCAACATCAACAGTTACTTCTTTGATGTAATATTTTTTGTGCGTGATGGTATCTTCTTTGTTACTTATGGATAATCCCAATTTTACAAATCCATCCGGAGAACTCGTATCGGCATCAAAATCCACAAAATCTTTGCTAATGGCAAAATAGCCGTTGTTGTGAAGCAATGTTACCAATCGATCTTGCTCTTTGAGGAGCATTTCGGTTTTAAACCCATAGCCTGTGCGAATAAAACTTTCTTTCATGTTTTTACTCACCAAGTCGTAAATATCCTTATCGGATATCTGCAAGTCGTACTCTCCAAAAAAGTAACGTTTGTTTAGTTTTACATCATACGTTACAGTAGCCTTTTTACGTTTGTTCACTTTAACTGAATAGGTAATATCAGGATAATAATAACCCATATTACGCAAGTAGTTTTTAAAACTTTGGGTGGTGGCTTGTAAATAGAGCGAATCAACCAATGCCGGAGGTTCACCCAATGAGTTTCGCTCAAATCGTTTCCACCAATTATCTTTCCCTCGTGATCCCATAAAATAAAAGTATGGTCGGCTATTTAGAAACAGTAAAAATTTACGATTAGGCTTTAGTCGATAATACTTGGTAATATTTCTCTCAATTTCTTTGGTAAATGGTTTTTCTATCTCAACTTTGTTTTTAACCAAAAAAGATTGATCCTCGTTAAGGTATTTTTTTACACTGCAAGCGCTAAAAAATGCAGTGGCCACTAAAATTAGGATTCCACGTAATAACCAACGATATATGTTAACTAAGGCTACAGCCAAACTGATACAATCATTAAAAGATAAACGGAGCAGACAAGAATTGGGCCTTTTTGTTATTGAAGGAGCCAAAATGATTGCCGAACTACCAAATTCAAAAATAACCCTTAAAAGCCTATTTGCAACCCGTAATTGGCTCGAAGCGAACGAAAGATTGTTTCAGGATGTTGATAAGGTTGAGGTTACCGAGCAGCAACTCAAACAAATTAGTTTTTTGCAAACACCTCAACAAGTTTTGGCACTTGCACACTTGCCTCAACAGCAAGCGTCAATGGAACATTTGCACACTCAATTTTCTATTGTGCTTGATACGTTGCAAGATCCGGGTAATTTGGGTACAATTATTCGAATTGCCGATTGGTATGGCATTCGTAATATTATTTGTTCCAATGATAGTGTTGATGTGTATAATCCTAAAGTAATACAAGCAACAATGGGTTCATTTTCGCGCGTCCAGGTGCTGTATGCATCGTTAGAAACCTTTTTTGCCCAGAATGCATTACCAGTTTATGGAGCTGTTATGGCTGGTGAAAATTTATACCAAACAGCTTTCCCCAAACATGGTTTTTTACTCATTGGAAACGAAGGCTCCGGTATTGATACCTCACTCATGAAATATATTTCACATCCAATCACCATTCCTCGTGTTGGTGAAGCCGAATCATTGAATGCAGGAATTGCTACAGCTATTATTTGTGATGCGTGGGCGAGGCAACATTTTTCCTCATCACCCAGTAAATAATCACTGCCAATATCAGTAAACCTATACTCACCCATTGCGATTGACTTAATGGGCCAATAAATCCGCGGTCGTCATCACCTCTTAAAAATTCGGTAAAAAAGCGTGCGGTTGAATAGATGAAAATATACCATAGCATAAGCTCACCTGCAAATTGTTTACGTTTACCATACCAAATTAAAAACAAAGCTGCACTAAATATGATGGTAGCATCGATGAGCGGAACAGGGTACAACGGATTATCCAACGGTTGAGCCTGACTCAGCGGATTGTGGTATACAACGCCCATAGCGGCTGAACATACTTTACCATGACAGCAACCTGCCAAAAAACAACCGATTTTGCCAAACCCATGAACAATTGCGGTGCATACAGCTAATACGTCAAAAATGGGAGCCGCCTTCACTTTTCTGAAATTGAAAAAAGCAAATAAACCAGTGATGCAAAAAATAAAGGAGCCATAAAACACAACCCCATTTCCATTGAGTTCAATCATTTTTGCTGGATTTTGCATGTAATAGCTCCAATCGCTAAACCATAAAAAAACCTTTCCACCAATGTAAGACGCAATGATAATAAGTAGCGTCATTTCAGAAATATGAACGGAAGTAAGTCCAATTGTTTTAGCGTGCTTTAAGGCATAAAAGTAACCGAATAAAGCACCCAGCATAATGCAAAAACCATAGCTGTATACTTTGATGGAACCGAAGTCGAATAAAATAGGATGCATACGGCAAGATATAAATTTTAGTGAACACGAATATAATTCGTTCAGAAATATGCATTTTTGCAACCATTAACAGCTTTATTCATGACAAACGAAACTTCTATTCACTCAAGTAAAGCACCTGAACCGGTGGGATTGTATCCACATGCCAAACGTGTGGGTAATTTGTTGTTTTTATCAGGAGTTGGTCCGCGCGAAAAAGGAACCAAAAAAATTCCGGGAGTGGAATTGAATGATAATGGAACTATCGCATCATATGATATCGAAACACAGGTTCGCAGTGTGTTTAACAATGTGAACCTTATTTTGGAAGATAGCGGTAGCAGTTGGAATCAAATTGTTGATGTAACAGTTTTTTTAACTAACATGAAAGATGATTTCCCAACTTATAATAAACTATGGGCTGAATATTTTGCCGAAAATCCTCCGTGCCGTACCACACTCGAAATTAACTGTTTGCCTACACCCATAGCCATTGAATTAAAAGTAGTTGCTACGGTTGGTTAGGGGAGCGATACTCGATACTTGATACTCGATGCATGATGCTCGAGGTTGGATATTCAATAATCTTTTCCTTAAATACTCGTTTTAAGTTCTATATGTTCTGAATGCAAAGGCGCTCCGTAAAAGAGTGTTCCATGTTCATCAAAATTTTCAGGGTTATCTGTTGTGTAAAACTTGCGCGAACCACCTTTGGTTAAATGTTGCTCCATATTTACATGGCTTTGTAAATACTCTGCTAAACTATCGGCCACAATCTTTCCTTGTGAGAGTAACTTTACGTTGGAAGGTGTATGTTTTCGAATGCTGTCAATTAACAATGGATAATGTGTGCAACCCAACAAAATGGTATCAATGGAGCTGGATTGATTTAAGAGGTTATCAATATGTTGTTTTACAAAAAAGTCTGCACCTGCATTGTTCATCTCATTATTCTCTACTAAAGGTACCCACATTGGACAAGCTTCTTGAAATACGTTTACCTCGGGAAACATTTTTTCAATTTCAATAACATATGATTCGGAAGCAATAGTTCCGCTGGTTCCTACCACACCAACATGGTTTGTTTGGGTATAATTACCAACTACTTCGGCTGTTGGACGGATAATACCCAATACTCTTTTATCTGGATCAATAAGTGGTAAGTTTTTTTGTTGAATGGTGCGAAGAGCTCTTGCTGAAGCCGTATTACATGCTAATATGATTAATGGGCAACCCTTATCAAATAACTGCTCCACACATTCGAGTGTGTAATGGTAAATGGTTTCGAATGAACGGGTGCCATAAGGAGCACGTGCGTTATCGCCTAAATAAACATAATCATATTGCGGCAATGTTGCTGTTATTTCCTTTAAAACGGTTAATCCACCATAGCCTGAATCAAATATTCCGATTGGTCCTGCTTGCATGCACCGAAGATAAGGAAGAAGTTGAGATTTGAGAATGACGATTTTTGATTGGAAAATAATTCGGATGAAAGGTTGTAAGTTAGTCTGGTTTAAATGGACAGTGTTTGCAGCCATTCCCGCAACAATACCCTCTTAACTTGTGGTATGTTTCGGTAAATACCCAATACCCATTTTCGTTAATGTAGTAATGTATACCCTCAATCATCTCTTCCCGAGACGGTAATTTAGAACCTTGTTGTTGTGCCCTCATGGGTAATAGAAGTAAAAATCACCAGTAATAATTCCAGCTTTGAATTCTCCACTAAAAGTACCATTTTTTCGGTACCGCTGAATAACCGATTGCTGTACAAAATCTTTGGCATCGCTAATATACAACTCATCGGTTTGAGGGTTTACACCCAGCCCGTAAAAGTTTTGGTTAACCGATCGAATAAAAGGAATGGTTGAAATCGTTTGAGCACCAATATCGTGTTTAAAAACATTTTTGCTTAACCAATATAACCGTGATTTATTTTTGCTGATACGCAAACGAGAAACATCGGTTTCCGAAAATGTTAATGGAAATGTTTGTTCTACACTATCTGTAATAGGATTAATACGTTGCAAGGATGGATGGATACCCTGATTGGCTAAATCCCCCTTACTCAAAACCCACAAATTATTGCTCGAATCCACTTGCATGCTTACTGATCCATATACAACAGGTATGGTATCAGTAACTTCATCTGTGCTAATATCAATTCTTAAGATGTAGTTTTTCTTTACGTTCGTTACGTATACTTTTCCATTCAATAAAACCATTTCATCCATCCAACCGTCCATTTTTATGCTTCCAATAATGGTGTTGGCATTCAAGTCTACAATGCGAATACAATTTGCATAATACTCCGAAACGTATGCTTTATTGGTGTTTACGGCCAACATATACCGGGGCGAGGTAAAGCCTGTTATGGTTCCAATGGATTGATAATTATCCGGATTGATTATTTCAATTTTTTGTGAGTTGTTAACAACTAAATAAGCTTTGCCATTTGCAATGGTTATGGATTGAAATACATCGCCCAATTTACGCCCATTTGTTTGTGCAAAAACATCGGTATAAATCTTATCCTGGTTTACATCATAAACAGTAAGTGAGGCATTGCCGAATTGAAAATTGCCTTCGTTCACCATTAAAATAGAACCTTTAACAGTTGGCGGCAAAATAATATCGTCATTCGCTTTGGGTTTGGTATCGCATGATACCAAACCCAGGAGTATTACGAATGCGCAAATGAGTGTAATTCTTCTTTTCATCATCCTTTAAAGTGCATGCAAAAGATATTTAGGTTGCATGTTGTTTCATATTGAATTGCTTTTAATGCATTCAACTTAAGTGTCTACCTATTGTTTTATCAATTTTTGAATAGCAACACCTTCTGCTGTCTCAATACGCACAATATACATTCCGGTTTGTAAGGTTTCAATGTTTAGTGTTGAGTATTTGGGAGTGATGGTTTCTGCTAAAAACAATCTGCCATTCAAATCCATAATATTTACTGTTGCTTTTTCATCAATAGAAAATGAAATCTGAGTGTTGGCAGGATTGGGATACATGTTCACAGTTAGGATTTCATCGTTGCTCTTCAATCCACCAATTATTTTATAACTTAAATTATCAATGGCAAAAAACGCAGGCGTATTTATTCCAAATTGACCCACATCACTTGATGTTAATGAAAACACCAAACTATCAGCATTGTATAGTTTTGTTAAATCAACACGTATCCAATCTTTTAAAATATAATCTTTGCTGTTATCGGCAAAACGAAAATCAGCTAAATACACATTTACACTGTCAACAAAATCTTTATTGAAGGTGTGAAATCCCTTAATTGTGAGGATGAAAAAGTCGGAATCATTACCGGTAGCTCCTCCGAATTTTTTCGCAAAGGCATCCCCATTTTTCATGCTTAATGCAGCATATGTTGAGTTGGTTACATATACACTTTTAAGTAAGGCTGAATTTGCGGTAACTGTTGTTGGATACTTTAAGGTAACCGAAGATTTTTGTTGGGCTACCGCATAGGTTTTACTCCTATCGGCACCATTTCCTGCGTAACAACTAAATAAATTCCCGTATCCTGGAGTAGTGGTATCGGTTTGGGTAGAAATGGCAAATCCGCCACTCCAATAATCGCCAAAGTTGGATACAGCATAGGTATTATGATAGGTTGCAAAACTATCTTTAAACATGCTGTTAAGTTTTGTGTTTCGTTTGTTCCAGAATTTGTTGGGTGCTAACGTTAAGTTTTCAAAGTTGGCAGTATCGCTATCGGTTATTATATCATCTACACAAAAGAAAGTAGGTGTGTTGATACCAAATTGCCCGTTATCACTTGATGTTAAATGAAACGTAAGCGAGTCAACATTTCCCAGCGTTGTGAGGTCAACCCATTTCCAGGTGGTTAAAATATAATCATCAGCAGTATTGGCAAAACGAAAATCGGACAGGTAACAATTTACACTGTCGGTACTTTCTATTCCATTAAAATATTTTTTAATGGTTACTATAAAAAAGTCGGGGTCGTTACCTGTTATTCCACCAAATTTTTTGGCAATATTATCTCCATTCTTCATGCTTAGTGCAGGATAGGTTCCATTGGTAATGTATAATCCTTTAACGGGTTTTCCTGCATCAATACCTGTAATTCTCAATACACTATTTTGCTGTCCAACACCATATTTTACTGAACCATTATTTCCTGTTTTTGTGATTGTCGAATACAAATTGGTGTAGTTCCCGGTGGTGTCATCCTGCATACTTGAGTAAGCCCAACCATCGCTCCAGTAGGCATAATCTGTTTGGTAGGTATTGGGGAATTCAACTTTACCGCTGTTAAATTTTCCATCAACCGGTGCACCCGATCCGTTTTTTAAAGTGTTTGATGAAAGGTTAAAAGATTCAAAGGATGAAACAAATTGGGCTGAAACATTAAGTGTAATTAGGCTTAATAAAACTGCTGTTAGTTGTGTGTAGTGTTTGTTCATGAATTTATAATTTAATGGTTATTGTTGTAAAAAAATGTCGGCCGGGCATTGGTCTATCTGCTATGGCTTGATAAGAAAGGTTGTATAGGTTTTGTATTTGAGCGCTCCAAACAATACTGTATTGCTTAATGGAAAATGTTTTACCCATGGCCAACGATGCAAGTTGGTAATCATCGAGCCATTGGTTGTTGTCGGTTGATATAAAACGTATTCCGGTATACTGTTGATTGTAGGTAAGAAATATTTTTTGATAAACTGCTGTCAAAACATGCTGTTGTGTAACCCTTGGTACATATATTAATTGTTTATTGATGGCTGCATCGTTTGATAAAGCGGTTTGGTTATTGGTTGATAAAATAAAATTTAGATTTCCGGTATAAGAAAGTGCTATTTTTTGAAATGTGGCTGAGAGGGCTCCATTGAGTTCCAATCCTCTACTCCAAACACTTTTAATATTTTGTGGTGCCCAGTTGGCGCCAATGGGCTGCCACATAATCCAATTGCTGATGGTGCGGTTAAAACCTGTTAGGGTAATTGATGTATTTACATCATGCAATCGTTTTTTTATAGTAACACTGAGCTCTTCCGACCATCCTGTTTCGGGCTGTAGGTTTTGCGAAATGCCTGTTATCCAATAGCGTTCGTTTAAGGTGGGAACGCGATAGGAACGCGAGATGTTTCCAAATACTTTTATACTTTTTTGTGCTTGCCACTCTAACCCAATTGAAGGTATGATTGGGGTAAAGGTATTATTCACTCCTTCTTCGCGAAGGCTTATGGTGCTTGTAATATGTTTGATAAATTCTTGTGTTTTATACGAAGCAAACAGTGATGTTCGGTTTAAGTCTTTCCATCCACCATAACCTGTTGAAAAAGCGATTGAGTATGTATTGTTTACACCAACATTGAGGTAATGATTTTCGTGCATCCTTATGCGGGTTTCAATCTCGGTAATATGAGTTTTACTTTGATTGTTTCCATTCATAAAATTATTAGAAGGGTCTTGAAAGTTGATGCTTTCATCAAAATAAGCCGAGCGCAGCATCCATTCAACCAATTGTTTTTTGAGTTTCCATTCGGCAGTAATTCGGTAGCTTTCATCTTGTTGAAAAGATTTTTGCAGCGGTACACTCATTGTTGGTGGAATATTTCTATCAGCAAATTGATACCACAAGTTGATGTTTAACTCTTGGTTGTTTGATAATTTCACATAATGTTCATTCACAATACCCGTTTGTTTGAGTTGAGCATTGGCTAACCGCGTTCTGGGTTTATTTGCCAAAAAAGTATTGGTGTAAGTGAAATTATTTTGAGCATCTAGTTCAAACCATTTGAGTGTTGAATACCAACGAGCATTACCATAACTTATAGCAGTTTGCTTGCGCAGGTGTTCATAACTACCTACCTGCAAACCTACAGAGGCATGCAACCCACTTTGATATTTTGCGGCACTTTGCAATTGAATAATTCCTCCAACTGCTCCGCTACCAAACAAAGCGCCATTACCTCCATATTGAATGGTTACTTTTTCTGCAGCATCAACATTAAACAGCGAAAAATCTACTTCACCCAACATAGGATTTTGCAAGTTGAAACCTTTCCATAAAACGGCAGTGTGTGTTGCTCCAGCCCCTCTAAATGAACTTGTTGCTAATCCAGGTCCGTATGATTTGATAAATACTTGACTGTTTGCACCTAATAGATCGGATAGTGATTGTGTTTGGTAAGCAATGCTCGAAACGGAATCAATTGTTTGTGTTTTAATGCCAGTATTAAACTGCTCAAAACGTGAAGATGTAATAGTTACCTCCTGCAATAGCAAGGAGTCGTTTTGTTGCGCCAAAGCAACAAAACTTACTAAAAGCATACATAACAGCGTACTTAATTTGTTCATGTTTACAACACATACGCAGCTTTGTAGAAATAAAGGAATGAAAAAACGAGGAAACCCTAACGGTTAACTGATTTGATCATTACGCCTTTCTCCCGAAAGCTACATGATGAATGTTATACCGGCAGGTCTTCTGACTTATACTTTTTTTGTTGGCCTTCCCATTCGTCTTAGGCGAACAGTGACATTTGAATAACAAAAAATGGTTTTCGTATTAGTGTAATTCTCACAGTGTGTTGAATTACAGTATATTAAAACCTAGTATTCACAGCAGCGGGAACTGTTCCTGATTTTAACAGGATTCCCTTTTAATTCCGAACATGAATTCGAAAACCGTTAACGGGGACGAAAATAATGGAAAAATTGAATTGTTGAACCTTTCTTAAACAAAAAGAATGAAAATCAGCATGGCTGTAAGGAGATTTTTTTTGGGATAGAATAATAAGTATGAAAGAGGACTCAACCCGCAATAACTTCAATGTGTCAATCTTTGTGAACGTTGTTAAACAGTTGTTTAAAAACCAATGGAACTCAATTGTTTTAAAGGCTATATTTGGCTCATGCAATTTCAGTGGAAAAAACTCGTCACAAACAAATACCTCATCGCTACAGTGGTATTTGTTGTGTATATGATTTTTGCCGATAAGAATAACATTATCGAACAATTTGAATTGCAAAAACAATACACCAAAATAAAGCGAGAACACCGCTATTACGAAGAGCAAATCCTAAATGCGCGCAAGCAACAGCAAGAGTTGTTTGGCAGTGAAAAAAATCTCGAAAAATTTGCTAGAGAAAAGTATTTGATGAAACGTGATAACGAAGATGTGTTTGTAATTGTAAAGGGTGAAAAGCAATCAACAGTTGAAGTAGCCGACTCGTTGGAATAAATTAAGATCAATTAAACAATCTACTTTCCAATACAAATTGTTAATAAAAATTTAGTTCTCAAATAATGAATTTTCTTCTACTTCTTTTTTAAATCTCCTTTTTTCCAAGCATTAAAAAACTGACTCCAAGCAATGGGATCAAACAATCGTTGTGGAGGTAATTGCCCCTGATAATAGTATTGGTAGGCTTGAGCTTGTTGCGCGTAACCTGTTGCTTCTCCAGCATCCATCGTCATACCTGCACTCATATTTTGCAATGTTTTGTTTCGCAAATTGTTGCTTGCCCTTGTAAAGTATTCATCGGGGATATTAGCTTTTACGAAATAATAATTGAATTCTTCTTGTGTTGGCCAAGGTCTAATAACTGTTTCTGGTAAATAGATGGTATCTTCTACCAAAGCCTGAATGATAGAGTATTTGGTAACATCAATGTTGTGGGGTAGCACAAATTCAGCCATTTTCATACCAATGGATGAAAATATGATGGTATCAGACTTACGTGCTACAAACGAGAAAAATCCTGAGGCATCGGAATAGGTTCCTTTTTTTGTTCCTTTTATTCGGATAGAAACCAACGGTAACACGCGCGAACTATCAGCATTAACAACTACTCCTGCAAATTGCACCAAATCATTATCCTGCTGAGCAAACAAGTGCTGCGCACATAAAAATATCAAACAACTAAAGAATACAAGTTTTTTCAATGTTAGAAAATTAACCCTGCTAAAATACACATTATTACAATTATGGGGTTAGGAATTTTGGTGGTGAGGAGAATAAACAATGTTCCAATCATTACCAACATATTCATTTCGTTAATTTCTAATGGCTTAAATAATAGATAGGCCGATGCAATAACCAATCCTGCTGATGTGGCATTGATGCCCTCAATGGCATTTTTTACTGGGGAAAAGTGTTTAATTTGGTTCCACATAGGATAAATAAAAAAAATGAGCAAAATGCCCGGTAGGAAAATGGCAACCGTGCCAATTAACCCTCCTGCCATCATTCCCATTATTCCATAATCTTTTAACGCCAAAGAGCCTGTAAATGTTGCGAAGCTGAACACAGGGCCAGGAATGGCTTGCAATATTCCTACTCCTGCAAGGAATTCACTCGATGTGAGATAGTGTTTAAATTCCACAAACTGATTATACATCATTGGGATAAGCACGTGTCCGCCACCAAAAACAATGCTCCCATAACGATAGGTGTTCTCAAAAATAAGAAATCCGGTATTTTTAGTAATGGCTCCCAATCCTGCCGCAGCCAAAAACACGCCTAAAAACAATGCAAAATTTCCCCATTGAATATTCTTGATAGGTTTTACATCGGCATAGTTTGATCGATTTACAAAATTTGAAACCACACCTCCCATAATTAATAAAAGCGGAAAAATATAAGGAGTGTTGGAAAGAATAGCAGCAATGGCGGATAAAATCATGAGCACCCAATGGTGGGATTTGGTAACAAATAAATCTTTGATTTTATATGCGGCATAAATGATAAAACCAACAGCCATGGGTTGAATGTATTTCAAAAAATGAAGTTTGGGATTATCGAGTTCGAGTACAAACAAAATGATTGCAAATGCACCCATAATTAATGTGGCAGGAAGTACCCATACAGTAAGAGTTAAAAAGGCAAGCATGGGGCCTCCCATTTTGTAACCGATAGCCGTAATTATTTGGGTTGAAGTAGGACCGGGCAACATATTGCACAATGAGTTCAATTCTTTTAGTTCATTTTCGGTAATGTATTTACGTTTGATTACCAGTTTGCGGTGAATCATGGTGAAATGAATTTGTGGTCCACCGAATGCCGTTAGTGCAAGCGAAAAAACATCCAGTAAAAATACTAAATGCCTTGAATTGCGGATATTATGTGTTGGTTGGTTCGTCAATTACGAAACCAAATATAGTTTTTTGACGTTAAAGGACAATTGAAAATGATGCCTTTGATTTTGTTTCGGTTAACGGGCAATGGTGATAGCTTTGGCTATTTTAATTCGTTTTTCTTTTTCATCTAAATACTCAACTATACAAAAATAGGTTCCATCAGGTAGGCCATCACCCGAATTTATTGCAGAAATAATAGCACAAAAAAAGCCTCACCGTTAAGTGAAGCTTTCTTCTTTCTGGGTGGGATACGGGGCTCGAACCCGCGACCTCCTGAACCACAATCAGGCACTCTAACCAACTGAGCTAAAACCACCATTTTAATGGTGCAAATGTAAGAGAATTCTAAAATATGTCAATAGGAATCTTACTTTGTAGTGTATAATTCTTCTACTTTGTTCCAATTCAGTACGTTCCAAAATGCCTGAAGGTAGTCGGCACGCTTGTTTTGGTACTTTAAGTAGTAGGCGTGTTCCCAAACATCCAGTCCCATAACTGGTGTGCCTTGTTTGGCACTGATGTCCATTAACGGATTGTCCTGGTTGGCCGAAGTGGTTATGGCCAGCTTATCACCATCTTTAATAACCCATGCCCAACCTGAGCCGAATACGCTCATTGCTGCTTTTTCAAAATTAGTTTTGAATTGTTCCATTGAACCGAAGTTATCAGTAATAACTTTTTCCATTTTTTCGGAAGGCTTGGTATTGGGTTTGAGCAACGTCCAGAAAAAACTATGATTCCAATGTCCGCCACCATGATTACGAATGGCTGTTTTAATGCTTTCTGGATGTTTGCTGATATTTTTTACCAATTGTTCTAATGACTGGTTTTGAAGAGAAACTTCCTTAACAACTGCTTCATTTAACTTGGTAATGTATGCCAGATGGTGCTTATCGTGATGGATTTGCATCGTTTGGGCGTCAATAAAAGGTTCGAGGGCATCAAAACTATATCCTAATAGTGGCAATTCAAAAGCACTATTAGCCGGAAATAAGGCAACTAACTCTTTCATGGTTCCGCTTGCGCCCTTTGCGGCTAACATTCCACCCGCTGAAATTATGGCTGCCGTTTTTATGAAATCTCTACGTTGGTTTTTCATGTATGTAATTTATGATTCGAATGTACACAATCAAAGCAGAATGTGTATGTGTGCAAAGTGTTAATTTTAAGGTTTTGATTATTCTGAAACTATATGGTTATTTGAAGTGTCTAAGAAATAATTTGAAAGCACCATTTAGTCAAGGTTTAAATAAGTATAACAGTCTGCAAACATTTCAGTTTTTGCGGTTTGGTACTTTCTTTCTCATTTCCATCCTATTGGCAAAAGTTGCAATGCTCTATCAGCACGAGTATGGGTTGCATTTAATTGGGCAGTATGAGAATTTAATGTTGGTTACTTCGAGCCTCACTTTTTTCTGGGTTTCGGCCATCTGCAACACACTTATTCCTTATTATAATAATTCTGATGAGGAAACGCGTAAAAAGTTGCTTTTCAATACGTTTGTTTTGCTTATTGCCTTTTCGTTACTAGCCGCAGTAGTTATTGTTGTGCTAGGCCGATTAAAAGGTAAAGATGTTGATTTGTACAACATGTTTGCCTTGGTGGTGCTCCTCAATACGCCAACGTATATTGCTGATTATATTTTTTACCTCAACGAAAAATACAAGTCGTTAATTCGATGGGGTATTATTACTTTTTTAGCACATATCTTGCTGTTGTGCATTCCTCTTTACTTCAGGCAATCACTTAATCTTGCCATCAACTTATTGTTGGTTTTATCATTAGTGAAGTTTAATTACACCATTATTTTACTCATGAAGTTTTCAACCATCAGCGTTAATACAAGGCTGATGCAAGAATTTATGAATAAAGTTTGGCCCTACATGTTTTCCATTTTACTCGCAGGTAGCATGGAATACATAAACAGCTATATTATTGGATATAATTTTTCGGAAGAAGAATTTGCCATGTTTAGGTATGGAGCTCGCGAGTTGCCAATTTTTCTGATTTTGGCCAATTCATTAAGCAATGTGTATAGCGGTGAAATAGCCAAGTTTAATAAGGACGGATTGCTGGAAGAAGGGTTAGAGAAGTTTAAACGAGCCAGTCAGAAACTCATGCGTTGGTTGTTCCCAGGCACAATGTTTCTCATGTTTTTGAGTCCGTATTTGTTTAAATATGCTTACAACGAGCAACTTATTGAAGGTTATCGTATTTTCAATATCTACTTGCTATTGATTATTGGTCGAATGATTTTTCCGCAAACCGTTATTATGGGTATCATGAAGAGTAGGGTATTTTACCTAATTTATTCTAACTACCTTATCATAAATTGCTTGTTATCATTCTGGTTTATTTACCTATTTGGAATTACAGGTATTGCTTATGCAACAGCTATTTCTTTTTTGGTAGAAAAAATTATGTTAGCCATTTATTGCAAAATGGAAGGGATAGCATTTCGCCAGTACACTGCTGTTGGCGAGTATTTGGCTTTTTCGGCATTAACCATTGCAGTATTTTATCTTTCCCTTCAAATTGAAATGCCCATGCCGTAGTGAGTGGTTTATGCAACTACTTGATTGATATATTGGTCTGTAACGTAATTTTGAAACCAAACCTTAAGTAAAAACTATGAATAAGAAACACGCACTCATTGGAGTATTATCGTTATCGTTATTTTTTTCAATGTTTAAAAAGGATAGCAGTGATAATTCCGGAACTACCACTACCACTAGCAATTGGACATTATCTGCCAAAGAACAAGCAATAAAGGATTACATGGATATGTATGTTGGTTCGGCTGTTACCTCATTTTCTTGGAATGGTAATATTGCTAATTGTGTTCAAGGAACATTATCTCAAGATGTATTGGATAAAACCTTATTGCGCATTAAATATTTCCGCAAATTGGCAGGATTACCCATTGATAAAATTACCATGGAGGCAGATTTAAATGCCAAATGCCAACGCAACGCATTGATGATAAAAGCGAATGGAAGATTAAGTCATACACCTCCTAATACTTGGAAATGTTATACCGAAGATGGTTACCTAGCTGCCAACAAAGGCAATATTTCGTTTGGCATGTCAGATGTTAAAACATTGATGGGTGGATGGAAGATGCAGGAAGTAATAACATAGAAGTTGGCCACAGGCGTTGGATTTTGTTTTCAAATGCATCTAAATTTGGATTTGGTTGCACCGAAAGTTCAGGAACATTATGGGTTATTAATTCCATATCTTCATTTGCCTTACCAGCTGCAACTCCCGAGTATATTGCTTGGCCTCCTAAAGGATATTTACCCCGTCAGGTTGTTTATCCTCGTTGGTCGTTGGGTGTGCCTTATGGAGCATATCCATTTCAAGTTGATTTCACCAATGCAACCGTAACCATGAAAAACGCAGCCGGAGCCAATGTTCCTGCAACTGTGATTTCACGTACATCAATTTCTTCTTCTTATGGAGGTGATAATACCATTGTATGGGAACCAACAGGAGTTGATTTGAATTCAAATTTTGACCAAAAATACACCGTTACAGTTTCAAATGTGATGGTAGGTGGTTCGGCTAAGAGTTACACTTATGATGTAACTGTTTTCAATCCATAAAGCGGTACTTTTAATAGAAGGCGAGTACCGATTAGGGTACTCGTTTTTTTTATGACCTTTTTTTAACAACCAAAGTTTGAAAGCCACAAATAATAAGGCACCTTCGCAGCACTATGTTTAAATATAATTTAAAAACCGCTGAAGGACGTTTTTTTGCGGTCGCTTTTTTGGAGGGACTTTCCTACCTTGTACTTGTGTTTATTGCCATGCCACTGAAATATTTTGCCGGGCAACCCGAAATGGTGAAACGAGTAGGAATGGCTCACGGACTATTGTTTGTGCTATTTTTGCTCACACTGGTTCAAGCAACAACTGAATTGAATTGGAAATGGACCAAATCCCTTAACGCTTTTGTGCTGTCGTTTCTGCCTTTTGGAACGTTTTGGTTTGAAGCCAAGCACCGTTAAATTTTATTTATAAGCTCTTTCTTAACAATAGACAGCGCACTTCTATTGCTTGCTTTAATTATTTTGCGGATCATCATTACGGTTAAAAAAACCTTGTGTCTTTGTGCCATTGCCGTTAATTTGCTCTAATAAATTACCAAATTGTGACTGCTACCAAACAACAAAAAATAGAAGCATTTTCCCGTCTCCTCGATATTATGGATGAGTTAAGGGAAAAATGTCCGTGGGATATGAAACAGACTAATGAAAGTCTTCGCCATTTAACTATTGAAGAAACCTACGAATTGAGTGATGCTATTCTCAAAAATGACTCAACTGAAATTAAAAAAGAGTTGGGCGATGTACTGTTACACATTGTTTTTTACGCACGCATAGGCAGCGAAACAGGAGCATTTGATGTTGCGGATGTATGCAATAGTTTATGCGATAAATTAATATCTCGACATCCACATATTTATGGAGATGTAAAAGTTTCAACGGCCGAAGAAGTAAAAGAAAATTGGGAGCAACTCAAACTTAAGGAAGGAAATAAATCGGTATTAAGTGGCGTTGCTAAGGGAACACCAAGCATTGTTAAGGCGCTAAGGATGCAGGAAAAAGCTGCACAAGTAGGTTTTGATTGGCCTACAGCTAAAGAGGTTTGGGCTAAAGTGGATGAAGAATTGGCAGAGCTGAAAGAAGAGTTTACTGCGGAAATTACATCAACAAAAACAGAAGATGAATTTGGTGATTTTTTATTCTCACTCATTAATGTTGCCCGCAGATACCATATCAACCCGGATGATGCTTTAGAAAAAACGAACCAAAAGTTTATTGAGCGTTTTCAGTACATCGAATCCAAGGCAAAGGAACAAAATAGAAAACTTACCGAAATGACTTTAGATGAAATGGATGCTTTTTGGAACGAGGCGAAAAGGAACAAGAGCAAATGAGTAAAAAGGTGAATGAGTAATTGATTTTAGGCTCGGTGTTCAAATATTGATTCCACTTATTTCTCAAAGTTTTATGAGGTGCTTTGATGTGTGAAATTCACCGCTTTTAACAGTAATTGTATAAACTCCACTATTCAGTTCTGGTGGTATGGAAATGAGGTGATCTTCACTATTATCCGCAAAATGTTCATATACCTTTTCCCCAATCGAATTATATAAAGTGTATTGTACAGTTTGGTTAGGAGCCTCTAAATAAGAAATGGTTATTTCACTTTCAAACGGATTGGGAGATATTATCACATCATTCATTTGTTTTTCATCGCTTCTTATAAAAATAATATTTGAATAGTGAATTGTACCATCAAAATCAATTTGTTTGAGTCGGTAGTATACCATTAAGGATTGCATCGGTGTTTCATCCAACCATTCATAAGTTGTTGTTGTTTGTGTATTTGTTGCACTAATTTTAGCGATAGTGATAAAATCTTTACCATTAATGCTGCGCTCTAATCCAAAATAATCAGCATTCCATTCCGAGGCAGTTGTCCATATGCATGAAACGCCTGTTGTTCTTTTTATTGCTTTAAATTCAGTAAGTTTTACAGGAAGCATGCTAGCTTTTGTTACCCAAATTGGCGCTGTAAAAACCTTATCACCATCCGTTTGAGTTACAACAGCGTAATAATAATAGCTGGCTCCAAAGGCAATAGTATGTGTAAAATTTAAACTTCCTATTGCACTTGAAGTGAGTGTTGTTGGATTTACACCACTTCCAGGTATGCCAGAGATGATGGTAATGTTAGAAGTTGTTTCCAAATCGGGATCAAATACTGTTACCGAAATTTGTGGATTAGCTGTATCCGTAAATATTGTTCCTAAAGGTTTTCCATTAATGGTGAAAGAAACCCTTACATTCCAATCGTCACTTGCTTGTGTGCGCCTGTTACGAATAGCATCCATTATATCATTTCGCGTAAGTGAAGGTGCTAATACAACTGTTCGGCTGGCAGCCATCTTTCCAAAGGTTGTATTATGATTATCATGATCAAGCACTGCTCCAATATGATAGCCTTGTTTGAGAGCATCTTTGTAGCGTGTTTCAAAGGTTGATGTAGAAGGGTTACTGTAGGTTGTGTCTGCGCTGAAGGCAGGTCCTGATCGAATGGCACTACCCACAATTGCGCTATCAAATGTTGGATTCACTAAGGTGCTAAATAAGTTATTATAATCAGTAGTTGCAGGATGGGCAAAAGAAGCGAAAGCTCCTGGTGTGCGAGCAATTTTTGTAAATAAACCAGCATAGTCACTCTTGGCATTGTATACATCATAATTTGGTAATCCCGAAACAGTATCCCAACCAATTAATTGATTCATGCCATAAACTAAAACATGTCCGCCCGGAGGACCAATAACGCCCCATTCCATTCCATACATTGCTACAAATGTTCCATTTTGGTTTGCACTATCTGCTTGTTGCAATCCTTTTGCGTAATTGATACGTTTCATGCCCGCGCCATTGTGATTGTGTTCTGATATACCTAAAAAATGAAACTGTTGTGCAGTTTTAGCAAATTGATAATTGTGGTAAGGAATACTTGCATGAGAAGTTGCACTATCGCTGTTTCCATCTGAATAAATGGAATGAGCATGTAAGTTTCCGTAATAGAAATTTAACACTTGTGCAGTGGAGTTGTTAGCGCAAAAAAGTAAGGGGGATAAAATATATAGGGCAATACTTATGTATTGCTTCATGAGAGCAAATTTATCAACTTGATTATTAATTGCATATTAATTTTCTGTTATTCTGTTAAGTATGACATTTCTGCTATCAAAAAACAATTGATTTAGCGTTTTGGGTTGTGGTTCAGAGGAATTACATTTGGTTGGAAACGATTTCATCTAAATATGCATATACAATTTTTTGGAGCAGCCCAGTATGTTACCGGCAGCAAGCATCTAGTTACCACCGAAACGGGTACAAAAATTTTATTGGATTGTGGTTTAATTCAAGGCAAGTTGCAAAACAAGGACACAACCAATCGACACTTCGGATTTAATCCTTACGAGGTAGATTATGTAATTTTATCACATGCGCATATTGATCATTCGGGATTGCTTCCAAGATTGGTAAGAGAAGGGTTTAGAGGAATTATATTTGCTCATCCTGCCACCATTTCATTGTGTGAAATCATGTTGCTTGATTCGGCACATATTCAAACGGAAGATTTAAAACGCGTAAACGAACGTAGGAAAAAACGTGGTGACGAAATATTGGAAGCCTTGTATGATGTTAAAGATGTTGAGTTAACAATGGATTTAATGCAACCTATGGGGTATGATGAACACGTGAAACTTAATAAAGAAATTTCTTTTCATTTTACAGATGCCGGTCATTTGTTAGGAAGCTGTGCTGTGCATTTAGATGTAACTGAAAAAACGGGAAAACATAAATTAACGTTTACCGGAGATATTGGCAAATTTGGCGACCCCATTCTACGCGATCCGCAACCCTTTCGTCAATGTGATATTTTGATTTCGGAATCTACTTACGGAGATAGGCTACATCCGAAAATTACCGATACAGAAATTGAATTATTAGCTATTGTTAACCAAACCTGTGTGCAGAATTTGGGCAAACTCATTATTCCTGCTTTTAGTGTGGATAGAACGCAAGAACTTATCTATTCTCTAGATAAACTCGCAAATCAAGGAAAGTTACCTGCTATTCCGGTTTATGTTGATAGTCCTTTATCGGTAAAAGCAACTGCGGTTATTCGTAAACATGAAGAATGCTATAACCAAGAATTTGTGAATTATATTCATGCAGATCCGGATCCATTTGGTTTTAAAAATTTAACCTACATCACTGAGGTAGAGCAATCAAAACTGTTGAACGAGAAGAAAGGGCCGTGCATTATTATCTCGGCATCGGGAATGGCTGAGGCAGGTCGGGTAAAGCATCATATTTCAAATAATATTGAGCATCATCAAAATACAATATTAATGGTTGGCTATTGCACGCCAGAAAGTTTAGGAGGACAATTAAAGGCGGGGAATAAAGTGGTAAGAATTTTTGGCGAGGAAAAACAGGTGAAGGCACAAGTAAAATCGCTTGATTATTACTCTTCACATGCTGATTATGAAGAAATTTTTACTTACCTAAGTTGTCAAAATAAAAAGAAGATTAAGCGTCTTTTTTTAGTGCATGGCGAAAAAGGAGTTCAGTTAATTTTTAAAACTAAACTCGAAGCTAAAGGTTATAACCATGTTGAAATTCCTGCTTTAGGTGACGCTTTTACATTCTAAAAATGAATATGTAAGCTTGAATTTCTAAACAATATTGAATATAAAATAATGAATATTTAAATCAACGCGTAACCCTCAATAAATAACTCGTAACCAATAAACCAGTAACCAATTCCACACATGCGCGAATCCAAACGTACTATATTATTTCTCATGCTAGGGTCATTTTTTATAGCCAATGCTATCATTGCAGAGTTTGTTGGCGTAAAAATTTTCTCGGTTGAAGATACACTTGGAATCAAACCTTTTGCCATTCACCTACTGGGTGATGTGTATTCGTTTAACATGACTGCCGGTGTACTCCTTTGGCCTGTTGTGTTTATCATGACTGATATTATCAACGAGTATTTTGGAAAACATGGTGTTCGTTTGTTCTCTTACATTGCTGCAGCGCTTATTTCGTATGCGTTTTTAGCTGTTTACACAACCATCAAGGTTGCTCCTGCGGGCTTTTGGTTACTGAAAGAAACCGTGGATGGACCTATTAATATGCAAGTAGCTTTTAGTAGTATTTTCGGACAAGGAATGTGGATTATTGTAGGTTCGTTGGTAGCATTTTTGGTTGGGCAGTTTGTTGATGTGTATGTGTTTCATTACATCAAACTTAAAACAGGTAATAAAGCTTTGTGGTTGCGTTCCACGGGCTCAACATTGGTATCACAGTTTATTGATAGCTTTGTTGTGCTCATTATTGCTTTTTATATAGGGGGTAATTGGCCCTTAAAATTAGTATTGGCTGTGGGAGTGGTGAATTACATTTATAAGTTTGTTGTAGCAGCGTTGCTTACACCTGTTTTGTATGTTGTACATGCCATTATTGATAATTACCTCGGTAAAGAATTAGCCGAAAAAATGATGAAAGAAGCAGCTGGTGAAGATTAATGCAGCATTCTTCCAGAGGAATATAAATTTGATTGCAAATAGTTCTTGCAAGTCCAAGTTGATATAAACCGAGTGCAATTCTTGGAATGAATCAGTATTCAAGAAATCAATGCTGTTTCGACTAAATAACTATCAATCAATTACTTTATCAACATAATCCTCCAATCGTTTCCAAATACCATTATAAATCCTATTTTCGCACGCAAATTTTCTGAAAATGAACATACACGAATATCAAGCAAAATCAATTTTAAAATCATTTGGCGTAGCTGTACAAGAAGGTATTGTTGCCAATACACCTGATGAAGCTCATGCAGCGGCATTAAACTTAAAACAACAATTCGGAAGTGATTTCGTAGTGGTGAAAGCGCAAATACATGCAGGTGGTCGTGGAAAAGGAACCATTGAAGGTAAAGATCAACGAGGTGTAGCTGTAGCTAAAAATGCTGATAAGGCTAAAGAAATTGCCACAAATATGTTGGGTGGAACATTGGTTACCATTCAAACCGGACCAAAAGGTAAATTGGTGAGCAAGGTATTGGTGGCGCAAGATGTATACTATCCGGGCGAAAGCGAGACCAAAGAATATTACATGAGTGTAATGTTGGATCGTGGTCAATCAAAAAATATAATTGTGTATTCAACTGAAGGCGGTATGGATATTGAGCATGTTGCCGAGCATACTCCTCATTTAATTCATAAAGAAACAGTTGATCCACGTGTAGGATTGCAAGCTTTCCAGGCGCGCAAAATTGCGTTTAACCTAGGTTGCGAAGGTGAGGCTTTTAAACAAATGGTGAAGTTTGTAACAGCGTTATATAAAGCATACGACCAATCAGATTCAGCGATGTTTGAAATCAATCCGGTGTTAAAAACATCTGATAACAAAATTATTGCTGTTGATGGAAAAGTAAATATTGATGATAACGCTTTGTACCGCCACGCTGATTATGCTGCGATGCGCGATACTGCAGAAGAAGATCCTACAGAAGTTGAAGCCAGTGCACACAACTTAAACTTTGTGAAGTTGGATGGTAATGTTGGATGTATGGTAAACGGTGCCGGATTGGCAATGGCTACCATGGACATTATTAAACTTTCGGGTGGCGATCCTGCAAACTTTTTGGATGTTGGAGGAAGTGCAAATGCAACAACAGTTGAGGCTGGTTTCCGTATCATCCTAAAAGATCCGAATGTAAAAGCCATTTTGATCAACATATTTGGTGGTATTGTTCGTTGCGACCGTGTAGCACAAGGCGTAGTTGATGCCTACAAATCTATTGGTAATATACCTGTTCCAATTATTGTACGTTTACAAGGAACCAATGCAGAAGCCGCTAAAACCTTAATTGATGAAAGCGGATTAAAAGTATATTCAGCCATCGTGTTGAAAGAAGCTGCTGATTTGGTTCAGCAAGCTGTTGATGGAAAGTTGTAATAGAAGAGAATTGTTATTCCTTTTCCTTGAAATTAATGAGTTCAATAACCGAGATGTCTAATCCTTCCGCAATTTCATACAAATAAAAATAGCTCGGATTAACTCCACCTCGTTCAAGACGTTGTATAGATGGTTGGTCCTTGTTAATTGAGTTGGCTAACTCGGTTTGTGTAATACCTTTTTCAATACGTAGGTCAAGTATATGCTTCCCTAGCAGCGTCAGTATTTTTTCTTTTTTAGATAATGTCAAACCTCAAGCAAGGTGTTAACTCAATTAAAATTAATCTATAACGGATTTGTTATAATATAATTTTTTATATAGTTTTGACATAACTATCCGAAAGTCTAAATTAGAAAAAGCGGAAAAGAACACAAATATTTGAGGTGTCTAACTACTCAATCAAATGAGCCTTTTCCGCAGAAACAAAAATAGTAATAAACCTGTAATTCGTCAGGTAATCGATTTAATTCCCCGCTTTATTATAACAAAGGCAATTAATCGCTATCAAAGCGACAAGTATTGCCACAAATACAAAACATACGACCAGTTAGTTGCCTTATTGTTCGGACAGCTTTGTAAATGCAGTACTTTAGAAGATATTTCGGTTGGAATAGGTGTATCCGAAACCTTTATATCCGACCTTGGATTAGAACAAAGTCCGGCTAAGTCAACCATGAGTGATGGTAATAAGAAGCGTAATTGGCAAGTATTTGAGCAGTTGTTTAATGAGCTACTCAAATATTATGGAAGTAGCCTTGCCAAGTATTCAAATCAAACCGTGATCGAAGATGTTAAATCACTTACAATCCTTATACGTGATAGCAGCACGGTTAGCCTATGCTTGAGTATGTTTGACTGGGCAAAGTTCCGAACAGCTAAAGGAGGCATTAAAATACACACACAATGGGATGAAGCTATGATGCTTCCCAATTTGGTTAACATCACCGAAGCATCTGTACACGATAGCAAGGGTTTTGAGCAGGTAGTATTTGAAAAAGGAACCATTATTATTGAAGATAAAGGTTATTGGGACTTTGGCGTAATCCGAGACAGGATAAAGGCTGAAAATACTTTTGTTACTCGAATAAAGGATAATACGGTTTATCAGGTCATAGAAGAACTGGAACTTCCTGACAAGGTTGATCAGCATATCCTGATAGATGAACTTATTCACTTAACGGGCAAGAAAGCTCTTGAGTTAAAATTGGAAACGCAAACCCTAAGAAGGGTTGTGGCATATCACCAAGAAAAAAACACAACCATAGAAATTATTACCAATAATTTAACGTGGCAAGCTTCTACCATTGCTGCACTATACAAAAGACGTTGGGATATTGAGACGTTCTTTAAACTGCTTAAGCAAAATCTGAATGTTAAAACCTTTGTCAGTAGGAGTCAAAATGGGGTTAAGTCTCAAATATTTGTAGCATTGATAGCTTATCTACTTTTAGAATTATTGAGAAGAGTAAAAGCAAAAGGTAAAACAGCCTTCTCTAATTTTGTAGAGAAAATACGTATCTGCTTATGCTATTATCTAACGCTTGATTATGTAATACTCCGCATACAACCCAAAGCCAGAAGCGCTAGAATAAAACAAATCGTCTTTAACTTTAATGGTAATCATATACTGTTTTGATCGTTTTTTAGGACTTTATTTCTTTCGATTTTTACATCGTATCTAATATTAACAAAGGTTTACAAAGAAGTTTTAATTGATTCTCAAAAAAGTTCGGATGAGTGTGATACTATGTAATTGTATCCGATAGTTTAGGCTGTACGAAAATGGATAGTGTTGAGGTATTAGTTAATAAAGACGAAATTATTGAGCAATTTTCGAATGTCTTTACGCCTAACGATGATGGAATAAATGATTGTTTAATGTTAAAAGGCATTGGCGAATTAAAGCAAGTGGATCTTGTCATTTACAATCGTTGGGGAACAAAAGTTTTTTCTACAAACAAACCGAATGACTGCTGAGATGGGCGCATCGATTATCAGGAGGCTCCTGCGGGAACTTACTTCTTTGTTTTAAAGGGAGTGTCAATCTGTGAAACCCTGATTAATCAGCATGGAAGTGTTCAATTGATTAGATAATGAATCTTAAACACAATTAGGAAGAGCGGGAGGCGTTTTTTTATGTCTTGCCCAAAGGTTACATTTGCCCTCATACCAATAAGTTTGGCGTGAGGGCATTTTTATTTTTTATTTTTTGTGTAGGATTTTTTGAGTTAGCGGCTCAGCTCCCCGAAAAATCGGTGAATGCACCAACCGATACCGGCAGCTATCAATCAAAAGATACAACAGCTGCAATTGTGATAGATAAGAGTATATCCTCAGTTGGAAACGATGCATCTGTTGCACCTTACAAACACTCTCCTAAAAAAGCCACTTTACTTTCATTGTGTTTGCCGGGTGCAGGCCAAGTATACAACCGCAAAAATTGGTGGTGGAAAGTTCCCATCATTTATGGTGGAGGAGCAGCATTAATTTATGGAGCCGTTTTCTATAGCTCCAATTACAACGATTACCGAAAAGCATATGAATTTAAGGTGCTAAATAACAATGCTCCTGTAGGCGATGTCCGTTTCGATAGGTATAACGATCCAGCCACATTGTTATCTATTCGTAACAGCTACCGTGAGGCGCGCGACCAATGTTATATTGGTTTGGGAGTGTTGTACGCGCTACAAATTGTTGATGCTGCTGTTGAAGCACATTTTTTTGATTTTAATGTGAGCGAAGACTTATCTTTGAACATACAGCCACAGTTTGTAATGAATGGACCTATGAGTTACAACGGTGTTCAGTTAACCCTCAAACTAAAATAACAACTGTACCACTAACACAACTAAGCATGAAAATAGCATTATTAGGATATGGAAAGATGGGTAAGGCCATTGAAAAGATTGCATTAGCCAAAGGCCATGAAATTGTATACAAGGTAACGATGGAAAACGCCTTCGATTTTATGCCTATCAGTTTGCAAAATGTGGATGTGGCTATTGATTTTAGTATGCCATCGGCAGCGGTTGAAAATATTCAAAAATGTTTTGAGGCTAAAGTTCCCATAATTGTGGGTACTACAGGCTGGTACGATCAGTTTGACATGATTAAGAATCGTTGTTTAATTGAAGGTCAGTCGATGGTGTATTCAACCAATTTTAGCATTGGCGTCAATATTTTTTATAAGCTCAATAAAATCCTTGCCAAAATGATGGCCAACCATGATGATTATGATGTGATGATTGAAGAGATTCATCACACCGAAAAAAAGGATCATCCAAGCGGTACCGCCTTATCGTTGGTTTCGCATATTTTAGCCGAAAATAAAATAAAAACGGAGTGGAAAGCACGGTTATTGTACAATGAAAACATGCCTTCACAAAGCGTAAAACCCAATGAGTTATTGATTGAATCCAAAAGGGTGGGAGATGTTACAGGAGACCATACGGTAACATACGAATCGGTGATTGATGAAATTGAGATTAGCCACCGTGCGAAATCGCGTTATGGTTTTGCCAAAGGTGCCGTGCTTGCTGCAGAGTGGATTCAGGGTAAAAAAGGATTATTCACGATGGATGATATCTTGAATTTGTAGTTGAGTAATTAAGTGAATGAGTAATTAGGTTAGTGAGGAATTGGATGATGTTTGGTATTGACTGTGATAAAATTGAGAGATGTGATAAACAAAACACCAGCAGATTCAATTTTCCAATCTTTTCAATTCTTCAACCAATCAACCAAATAATCAACCATCCATCAAAATTTTGTAATAGAGCAAACGCATAAACCGTTTTAGCATATAAATACACATACATGACAACTAAAGAAGAACCCAAAAAGGAAAATTTGATTCAACGATTTTGGAATACAATGGAGCACAAAGAGCGCAGAAGCTTTTGGCTAATGAGCGGTATTAACACTTTTTTCTTTTTGGTGATGACTATTTTTGCCGGAGCAGGAATACTTACCACTATTTCATTCTGGCTATTCATTGAGGCTTCAATCATTGGATATTATTTGTTGGCTCATCGTTTTCCGCGCAAAACACGTTCTCGGGAGTGGATTGATGCCATTGGGTTTGCAGTTGTTGCTGCAACCTTAATTCGTACTTTTTTTATTGAGGCATACACCATTCCAACTTCCTCTATGGAAAAATCATTGTTGGTAGGCGATTTTCTGTTTGTGAGTAAAGTAAATTATGGAGCACGCTCACCAATGACACCAATATCTTTTCCTTTCGCTCACAATACAATGCCTGTTTTGGGCACTAAATCATATACTGAATGGTTTAGCATGCCGTTTTTTAGATTACCCGGATTTCAAAAGGTGAAGAATAATGATGTGGTTGTGTTTAACTATCCATTTGAGGATGGCCGTCCGGTTGATAAAAAAGAAAATTATATTAAACGTTGTTTAGCTATTGCAGGTGATACGATTACCATTGTGAACCAACAAGTTTATATTAATGGTATTGCTGCTCAAAACCCGCCTAAAATGCAACAAAAGTATTATGTAAAAACAGATGGTACAGGGTTTGGGCAAAAGTTATTAAGAGAACTTGATATAACAGAGGGAGGTGCGTTGTCAGAGCATGGTGATTTTGAGATTTTTTTAACTAAAGATTCTCGTGATATAATGCGCAAGCAATCCAATGTGTTAACTGTTGATTCTACAGTTCAGCAAGCCGGTATATATGCCAATTACATTTTTCCACACCGCGAAAGTATGGCTTGGAACGTAGATAATTTTGGTCCACTGTATGTACCCAAACGCGGTGATGTTATTACTCTTGATACAATGAATTTTTGGATATACGAGCGCGCCATAAAGGAGTACGAAAACCATCCAACATTTGAAATGAAAGGTAATCGTTTTTTTATGGAAGGCAAAGAAATTACAACCTATACATTTACTTATGATTATTATTTTATGATGGGTGATAATCGCCACAACTCAGCAGACTCGCGTTTTTGGGGTTTTGTTCCCGAAAACCATATAGTAGGTAAAGCCCTGTTTGTTTGGATGAGTTGGGATACTAACGGCAAAGGGATAAGTAAAGTTCGTTGGAATAGGTTGTTCAGAGGAATCAACTAAAAATTCGAGTATTGAATACTGAAGTTCTGAAGAAATAAGAAACAAAAATTCGGGTGCATATAGCATTCGGATTTTTTTATGCAATAGCCAAATTGCTGAATAATTCTTTTGTTACGTTTATATCACCCGTTACCAATTTATTAAAATTCTTCAATTCATCTTTGGCATATTTATGCAATGGAGCAAGTTGTTGGTCAGTGAACAGGCCACTTGCCTCTATCAATGCTTGCGCCACATTGTATTGAGGCAACATTTTACCATCATCAATTTTGATGCAAACGCCAATTTTTTGTTGGGTAAACGACATGCAAAAAATGCCTTCGGCACCCGTTTTTCCTATAATTTTAGGAGCAGTTATATTCATCATATCAGTGCAGTAGCGGCCTGTTCCTGCAACCATAAATGGGTAAGTACTTATAGCTTCAATAATTGTTTTGCATGCTTGTTGAAGTGATGCAGATAATGTGGATGTACTCACTAAGTTTTTAAAACCCAATGCTTGGTTGTATACCGGAACGGAAAAAATCGGAGCGGAACATCCATCCAAAGCTGTTATCATTTTCTCTTTAGGGTATTCATACATCAAACTACAGGTATTCAAAATGGCTTGTTGCAGCGGATGCTCAGGGTTTATGTAGTCATCTGTTGGCCATCCCATCAGTATACATGTAGCTAACATTCCTGCATGTTTACCGCTGCAATTGTTGTGAATATGATGTGGTTTCTGATCGGCTTTAATCAATGCATTTGCATCTCGTTTTGAAGATGGATATTGTGGTCCGCAGTTGAGCGCATCTTTTGTTAAACCTATTTTTTGCAAAATGGAGTTTACCACTCTCAAATGTTCAGGTTCGGCATTATGTGATCCACACATCACGGCAATTTCTTCCAATGTTAACCCAAACTTTTCCATTCCTCCATTTACCAGCAACGGAATTACTTGAAATAATTTCATAGCACTTCGTGGGTAGCACAATTGGTTAATATCTCCCGCACTAAAAACAATCTCAGCTTTTTCATTCACAACACATACTACACCGCGATGGAAACTTTCGAGTACACTACCTCTATATACGTCAACTAAAATTGGATTCATGGGTTATTGTTTAATCAAAAATTTACTCGGCAATATCTTTATTTTAAATGAGTTTGCCACCATTAACTAGCCATCTAATACCGAAAGCATATCTGCAATAGTTCTCTATAATTAAACTAACTAGCTATTGCCCTTGGGGGGTATTATGTCTTCACTATTCTTATTGTTTTAACATTGCAATTGGTAAGCATAATTACGAGAATAATTGATTGTATCATCGCTACTCATAATTGCTAAATTTTTCAAACCACATAGGTTGGTAGGCATTAAAGTTACCAAAAATTGAAAGGTTATATTTGGTGTCTTTGCTATGTTTTTAATAATGGTAACAACTACAGAGGCTTTCCTTTTGCTATGTATCATTGCATACAATGGCTATGTTTCGGTTAAATGAATTATTCATTGATAATACCTTTTCCTTGGCGCACAACTGTAGGTTCATCTTCGGTGCAATCAATAATGGTTGAAGCTTCGTTACCTCCAAATCCGCCATCAATCACCCAATCTACTTGATTTTCAAATTTTGCATGTATCTCTTCGGGATCGGTCATGTATTCTAAAATCACATCCTCATGGTGAATGGTTGAAACAACCAAAGGCATTCCTAATTCTTTAATGATGGATTGCGCAATCGCATTATCGGGAACGCGGATACCGATCGTTTTTTTGTTACCTGCAAAAAATCTGGTAACATTATTGTTTGCTTTTAAGATAAAAGTAAACGGCCCTGGTAGGTTGTTTTTTAACAAACGAAATACCGCTTTATCAATATTTGAGGTGTAATCAGCAATATTGGATAAATCCGAACATATAAGAGAGAAGTTAACCTTCTCCGATTTTTTGCCCGCAATTTTTGCCATTCGCTCAATAGCTTTTTTACTATCCAATTTACAGGCAATTGCATAAATGGTATCGGTAGGGATGATGATTACTCCATCACTCTTCAATGAGTCGATTACCTTTTTTAGTTCACGCGGGTTTGGATTATCTGGATGTAATTCTAAAAGCATATTCGAAGATAGGAAAGTGGAGGAGAAAAAGAGAATATGGCAGTTTGCTTATCACGGTTGATGGATATTAGTTCGTAGATCATAGTTGATAGTTTGACAATTGACAATTCCTGAATGACGTTGACCGTTTATTTGGTTTATATCTAGTTCAATTTTTCTGTTAAATGTGTAAGTATTTTAACTTCAGTAATGAATCATTCAAATCCGCCACAACAAGAAGTTGAAAATCACATCATGAATGCACACAATAAAATATTACCCCAAACAGCTATGAACCATCAACTATGATCCATGAACTATCCCCTCAGTAAATTACTTCTGTGTAAGCCTCAATCCTTCTAATGCCGATTTATCATAAGGTGAAAGTAACAATACTTTTCGGAACCACATTTTAGCCTCTTCGTTTTTATGCATTTGTATATTACACCAAGCAAACATCAACATGTTGGCATAATCAAACGGGTATAATCTGCATACTTTTTCAAAATGTTTGTAAGCCGATTCGTATTGTTTGCTATTATAATAAATGAGTCCCATATTATAGTTTACAAAGCTATTGTTGGGATCAATTTTTAAGATGGCTTTATATTGTTATTTCACGTCTTCCCATTTTTCCAACATCGAACTTGAGTAAACATAACCCATGCGCGCTTCAACCGATTTGGGTAAGATAGCAATTACTTTTTTATAGTATTTTACTGATTCGGCATGATTTCCGGCATAGTAATTTAGATAGCCCATTTTTAAATTAAGTTCATAGTCGGTTGAGTCATAAACTGCCATCATGCTGCTAATGGCACCTTTATAGTCGCCATTTTTTTCATAATCTAGACTGCTAGCATAGGCGGTAAAAACTCTATCCGTTTGGGCATGTAATGCAAATAACGAAATGCTAATCAATAAATATGTTGATAATAGTTTTTTTATAGTAGTTTATTTTAGTGGTGAAAAATGAATATTTATTTTATCAGTGATAAACCCTCCAATGCCGAGTTATCGTTAGGAGATAGTAGCAATACTTTTTTGAAAAGAAGTTTAGCTTGTGGCAATTTTCCAATTCGGTAATTGGTCCATGCAAACATTAACAAACCATCATAGTCAAACGGATAGAGGTTTACAACCTTTTCAAAAAGGGCATAAGCTTGAGTATACTTTTTACGGTTGTAATAAATTACGCCCAATTTGTAATTTACAGTACTATTTTTGGGTTCAATTTTAAGTAAAGCGGTGTATTGCGCAACTACATCATCCCATTTGCCCAATGCGGCCACAGGATAAATATAGCCCAAACGTGGTTCAATGGCATAGGGCATAAGAGTAATAGCTTTTTGATACAAGTTAATTGACTCTGAGTATGAACCACTCATATATTTTAAGTAGGCCAATCGAAGATTACATTCGTAACTTTTAGGATTGTATACAGCAGCAATAGATTGAGTGGCTCCAATATAATTACCTATTCTTTCTTGAGCATAACTGTGTTCAAATGCTGTTTGTAAAACATCCTGCGCTTTAACACATGGAAGGCTAAAAATACAACTTAGTAAAATGATTATTTTTTTCATGAATTATTGATTGTTAAAAGGCTCGTTTAATTCCCAATACACCCATTTGATTATTGTAGGTTATTACAGGAAGTGGATCTTGATTGAGTGTTTTAGTTTCGTACAAATATACAACGTATATAGACCAGTTTATTCTTGGAAAAAAAGTTACCATGCCAAGGTAACGATTTTCTGTAGGATCATATGAATTGTTTACAAGCAAACCGTTTTGTTCAATGAAGTAACGTGTGTTAGCGGCTAAATATGATCCAGAAAAACTCAAAAGGGTAATCGGATTATAGGTAATAGTAGCCGAGGTGATTACTTTATTTTTTTGTACAATATAATTTGCCGCTGCATTCAGAATGATTTTATTATTGGCAAGCGGATACCAATTAACAGATGGTTGTATTTGAAGTTGTTTTTCGTAATTGAGGTTGGAGTAATATACTCCAAAATTATATTGAAAATTATGGAAGAGTTTGGCAATATTTAGTCCAACAAGTATTGGGCTGTTTTGGAGTACAGAGGAATCATTCACGGTAATTGTGTTCTCAATATTATAATGCAATATGTGTAGAGCTGGTGTAACAGTCCAATTACGTTTAAAAGGAAGGGTAGCATTTACGTACAGTTGATATTGTTGCATATTTCCATAATAGGATTGTTGTTTCAGGTAGCTCACTGCCGTGTAAATTGGAATATGTTTTATTCTAAATGCTAGTCCAGCTTGTCCGTAGTATAATGGTTTATAAAGACTATCGTTACTGCTTGGTTTGTACCCTGATTCTGCACTCAAAGAGTGAACAACTGGTCTGCGTGTATAATACTTTTGTAACTCTGTGTTCGATTGCATTCTATGGTTTGTTTGCAAAGCATGTGCATATTGCCCAGTATTCAGTTGATTGAGATATACAAGTGGCAACGATATTGGATCGAATGGATATTCCTTGGTAATGTTTTGTAAGTAGGATGTTTCTCGGTAAGGTTTATGAATAGCACTTGCTGCGATGGCAGCTCTCACATTTAGCCAGTAAAAATCCTTTTTACTTTTTATGGCATTATCTGCTGTTTGCAATAGCTGTTTCCATTGCGCATGGTAATATTGAGCATAGGTTATCGAATCAAGCTGAGCCATCTCTGAGTCAATCTGCGCAAACAACGTAAAAGATCCTAAAAGGATTATGATGGAAACTATCCCTCGTTTATACATCTTGCAGTAAGTATTGTTTGATTGTTTCGCATAATTTTCCATTCAGATATTAAACCATCGGAGCAGATAATTTCATAACTACGTTGTTTGACGACTTTATTGCCCATTAGTGCTCTTACGGAGCTCGAAAGGACAATATGGTTGGGAGCATAGATATTGTCAATACTGCAAAACATAGATGAATATTCTACTTTAAGAAATTGATAAAAAGGAGCAATGGCGTCTTGTAAACACACAGTTAGTGTATTATGGAATATAGGCGCTGCAATTCTATCTTTAATTTCCATGCCATGATAGTATCCCAGGAGTATTTTTTGGGTTGCCATGTAGAAGTCGAATAACAGGGATTTTTTGTTACCATGAAAAGCAGTGAAATAGAACAGCGTTCCATTGTACACGAAATAAGCATAAGATTGTGTTTTACTGCAAAACAGGTAGGAATTATTCCAAGCATCTACGCCACATTCCCAGTTTATATTTTCGGTTTTGCTTGGTTCATATTCAACCTGCCAGTGGATTTTCTTTCCTGGAACAAAATGAAAAGCATCTGCCAGCAGCGGTGTTTTAATAGGGTGATGCAAATGAATAGATTCGGCTGGAGTATCATACTCATGAAACGTATAGCTATCATTTTTACGTGATACAAAATAGCTAACGGGATAGTCGATTGTTGCTGAACCAATATACGGAAGTGCCTGCAATTGAAAATGTAAATGAGGTTCTGGTGAGCGTCCAGAACTTCCGCAATAAGCAATTAATTGACCAGCTTTTACAAAATCGTTTATACGCACCACTATGGTTTCTTTACGTAAATGGGAAAGTTTGCTGTATAAGCCATCGGCATGTTTAATTAAAATGGTATTTCCCCAATTGTGTTGCACATCACTTTCGCCAATAGTATTATCATCAACACCATCTATTACTTCTACAATGTATCCATCTGAAGGAGCTAAAACGGGTAAGTTATAGCAATAAAAATCGGTAACTTCTTTTCCAGGTAGTTTAAAGGTATGCTCAGTTTCATCAACAACAACAAAGTCTAACGCCTGACGCCATTCCTCTCTATGTGTAATGCTGCCATCGTAGCCTTGCGATACAAACCATTCGCCAAAAAAAGGTAAGCGAATAGTGAACATTCGGCTGTTTTGAAACCGAGCTGCATTGGTTGTGTAGTGGTAGAGGTTTTTTTCTGGAGAAAAATATTGGTATGGAACCAAAATGAGTCGGTGAAAATATACTCGCTGGTTAAGCAACATCAATATCAGCAGAACTGTTGCAGAGAAAGGCAATGAATACATCGGGAGTTGAAATACGCTCAACAGTCCACTAATACCACTGATAAAAATACCAATAATTGGCATTGCGATGATTGCCAATACAAATGAAGCACGTGATGGGATAACATAGAAGCCTCCAAGGGCAATGGCTGTTAGAATAAAGTTAAAGCCAATGTAACTATAGTACAATTGTGAAAACTCTCCGGATAAGCTAAAATAAAACAGGTAGCCAATAATAAAACCAATTATAGATAGTATAAATGCAATACGCGACCAAATAATCAAGCCCAACAGGATAATTACTCCGGATATAATGTTGTATTGAAAAAACACAGCGGATAGAGACTTTAAATATACCTCTAGAAATTCTGGTATTCCGGCAGTTTCCATTTTATTCATCCATTCAACCATTTTACTTCCTCCTAAAGAGTACCATTCGTTTAGTCGGAATAAACCAGTTTCGCTCATTTCTACTTTTGTGTATGATCGAAGTCCGATGATAATGAGCCACAGTGTAATTAGGAATGAAAGGCTTAAAGCAGGCAATTTGTATTTATGTAAAATACTACTAAACCAAACGGCCATTAAAACACTTAAGGTTGATCCAAAGATGAGTACTATGATATAACTAAATGTAAAGTTATACTGCGCACCCAAAACCAAACCAATCATTAATGCATTGTAACTGTATACGCCATATCTTATTTGATTGCGATCAAGTCCAATCCAATAGGCGAATAGTAACGCTACAATTGTTGCCGTTATTCCACTTAATCCTGCAATTGGATTAACAAATGACGACAACAATAATAGCCAAGCGAATACTTTACTATCGGCAAAAAATAATTGCGAATAGCTATTTATAAATCCCTTTCCAAGTATGTGGAGATAGTGTTTAAGCAAGGTGAGTTTTATTTAGCATTAGCAACCGAAAGTTGGTGATTTTTTAAGAACTCAGGCATCACCTCATTCATCTCAATATTCTCTAACCCTTCTTTTGATCTGATTAAATGCGCTTTCCCATCTATACCCAAAAGCACAACCGAAGGACGCATTGCGATAAATTGCATCCACTGTGTCATATTATAGGCGCCAACTGTATGAACAACCACGTGGTCGTCTTTTTTCAGTGGAGGCAATGTTACGTTGCTTCTCACAACATCAATATTCATGCACAGCGGTCCGTACATCACTGTATCTTCTGTATAAGAACTAAACTCTTGCGCAGGGCTAATTTTGTGATCGTACCAGAATGCAGTGAATAAAATATTTACTCCAAAGTCCATTATTGATGCTCTTCGCCCATCACTTAGTCTCTTGTTTGCAATTACACTTCCAAGTAAGTATCCTGCTTCATCAATAAGTGCTCTACCAGTTTCTAAAATCAATAGCGGTAAATCTTTTTCAATAAATCCAGCATTAAGTATGGCAGTTGTAATGGCTTCAGCAAATTGATCAATGGTTGGCACAGTATCAGTTCCTGGGAGGTAAGATCCTTTTAATGTATTTTTAGAGGCAAATCCCCCGCCCATATCAATGTATTGAAGTGTTTTGTTGTATTTTTTCTTAATGCCTAATGCGAGGTCGGATAGTTTGAATGCGGCAGTGGCATATGCTTGAGGTGAAAGCATAAAGGTCCCAATATGGCAATGCACACCAATTAGCTCAAGTCGTTCGCCTAACATTATTTTATTGATTGCATCCCAGGCTTGGCCGTTTTCATAATTAAAGCCAAAACGATCCCACATTGGGTAAATACCTGTATCCATGTTAACCCGAATGGCAACGTTCGGACGTTTATTCATTTCTTCAGCCAATTCTGTTAATCGGTACAATTCATCCAAATGGTCAATGTGAATAGGGGAGTTATTGGTTATAGCTGCACGTAAATCTTCATCTGTTTTGTCTGGTCCATTAAATATAATGTTATGACCAGGAACACCATTATTAATTGCTTTTTGGTATTCAAATCCCGAAACAACTTCTGCCCACGATCCTTCTTGATGAAAGATGTTGCAAACTGCGTTGATATAATTTGTTTTATAACTCCATGCGAACTGAACACGAGGGTATCTAGTTTTAAAAGCCCTAACAGCTTCGCGATAGGTATTTCGAATGGTTTGTTCGCTTAGTACAAATACAGGTGAACCGAATTCTTTTATCAAATCTTTAACTGCAAAACCATCAATGTGGCTTGTTGGAGCATATTCTGTTTTTGTTCCAAATTTATTCATCAATCCTGTGTTAATGCGTTGGATTAACGGACGTTCATATAGTTGCTTTTTCATGTTTTTTCGATTATTGGTTTATAGTTCACCCATCGTTGAGATGGTTTCAAATTCTTTAAGGTCTACAATTTGGTCGTAAGAATACCTTACAAACATTTTACCAGATGCGTATGATTCGAACGGTGCTACATTTTCGCCTAGTGCCATTTGAACTAATGCCTCCGGATGATTTTGCCCGGAACCAACGGCCAGGTATACCCAAGCGGGGAAACGAGGGTTAATTTCTATGAGATAATATTCGTTTTTCGTTGTGCGAATCATCTCAAGTTCAAATCCTCCACGCCATTTATTACCTTTTACCAATTGTTTGGCTATATCCATTAGTTTGGGATCTTCCAAAGCAACTCCAGCCCATGCTTTCCCTTTATCTGTAATATATGTTTTACGCATGGGAACGGCTCCAATCAAATTACCTTTACCATCGCCAATACCTGTGAGATTTACCTCGGTTCCTTGAGTATACTGTTGAATAATAATTGGAAGCCCCCATTTGCTGTTTATTTTGTTAAAATACCCCATTGCCTGATCAGGTGAATATGCAACAGATGCATCGTAAAATTTACCTTTCACCACTAGTGGATAACCAAATTCATAAGCAAGCGTATGAACTTCTGCGATGCTATGTATCATTTTACTTTTAGGCACTTCAATGCCATATTTGCTTCCAAATTCAGGTAACGACCATTTCTGCCTTTCTTCAAATTGATTCAATGTTGGTAAGAAGGAATGAATACCCATCTCTTTCAAAGTGTCTTGAAGTTTGATGAAGTTATAAAGCTCAGCATCAAAGTTGGGTATGATCACATCAATTTTTTCAGTGTTATGAATGTATGTGAGTCTGGTAAGTAAACTTTGTTGGCCAGCAGATGGAAGAGGTATTTGATATGTTTTGTCTACCAAATCGTGCATGTATATTCCAGGCTCAAGAGCATCGTAGGACAGTCCGATGATGCGCACATCAAATTTTGTGCTGTCTTTTAGCGCTCTGATGACTGGAATACCAGGTCCAGGACTATCAATATTATTTAATCCTGTTACTGCAATCGTTAGTTTACGCTTGTTCATGGTATTCTGTTAAGTGAAGTTGCTCAATCATTTTCATAAAATCATACAAGTCTTTTTCAATGGTTTCGCGATCTGTTTGGTATTCGGAGAGTAATCTTTTTTTGATATCCGCTTCGGATTTCCCATCTTTAAAGTCCTTCAAAATGGAAAGTCCAATTGGGTTTACCGAGAATGAGTCTCCTGTAGATGGATTAAATACAAACCCAGTGTCGCTTAGAGCGATGTTTTTTAATATTTTCATAATGTGTTAATTTTTTATTGAGCTTTTTACAATATGTGTAAGGTTGTTAAGGCAAGGGCATGTTGTGCTTATTTCCTGTGTGTTGCTCTGTTTGTTTTTGCGGAGCTCCAGGGATTGGTGAACGCATTACCATACGCATTATTTGATCAATGATTGCATCAAAATGTTGTTGTTGCTCTGCGTTGCAAATAGCTCTTACCTTACGAAAATGCTCAAACGTAACACGCTCTAAACGCTCCTCATTTCGCATAATTTTAGCAATATGATTAAACGTTACTGTTGTATCAGGCTCTGCACTTTTAAGTAAATCATACATGGCATCTTTCTCTACTCTTATTTGCTCTTGAAAGTTTTGGATTTGCTCAAAATGTTCCTTGCGTAATTCTTCAAATTCTTTTTGTTGTTCTTCATCTAAGTTAAGTTTACTAATGATGTACTCTTTTGCTCCCGTTGGATGAGGAGATACCATAGCCAAAGTCTGTGGATCAATCAATTTCCATATTCCTGCAATTGTTGCAATATTGAGAGCTAGTAACAATACAACCAGAATGGTGAGTAATTTTACTTTATCTATTTTCATGGTGAAGGGGATTAATATGTGTTATTGTTTTCAAAACCAAAATATTCCTGAGCCATTCGCTGTAATTCTGCTTCTTCGCTTAGCTGTTGAGGTTTGTGTTGTGATTTTAGTAAACGCACCGATACTAGATTGAGTGATACCAACAAGATTGCTGCTAATGCAAATTGAATAACAACTTTTCCGGTGTAATAAACTGGTGCAGGTAATTGTTGTTTCATGCGTTCCATCGCTCTTCCGTATAAGAACGGAGAGGCTTGGGCACGTTTTATATCAGTAATACTGTTTAGCGTGTGATCTATTATTTCTTCGTTTCTTTTAATCATAGATATATTCTTAGAAGAAAGGGTGATAAATAACTTGCGCGCTATTATTTATTTTTTTTGTAATAAATTGATAGTAAATGCCTTAAATTTTCATTGGCTCTAAACATAAGTGACTCAACTGCCGGAACTGAGATTCCCAATGCAGAAGCAACCTCAGCATAAGAAAGTCCTTCAATTTTTGCAAGCGTATAGGCCATTTGCTGGTTATTAGGCAATTTTAGTAATGCAAAAAATAAAACCTTACTATGTTCTTTTTGCTCAAGGAGCACACCTGGGTGCTCAAAATGTGGCTTGTCATGCTGCAAGTCGTTATCGTTTCCAAATAATGACGTTATAAATGCAAACCGTTTTTTAGCCTTATTTTTTTTGAGATGGTCGGTACATTTACTAACGGTTACTTTGTAAATCCAGGTACTTAATGAAGCATCGTGCCGAAAGTTTTTTACTGAACGGTAAATCTCAACAAAAACTTCTTGGGTTATATCCTCGGCATCTTCTTGGTGCTGCAATACACTGAGTGCCGTATTGTAAATACGATCAGAAAAGAGATTAAATAACTCTTTGTAAGCCTCCTCGCGACCTTCACTTAATGCAGTTATGAGTTCTTTCTCTTTCACTATTGTTTCGATAGTACGCGAATATTAGCAATACAAACGGGTATTTATGCTTAGTTACAATAAAAATGTTTTAGATAACAAAAGTGTTAACTATTAATTATTTAGGTCTTTTCTCAATCATAGACCAATTCTTCGAAGTATATCGTTGCAATATTTGGAGCTTATTATTTTGAGAAGAATGTGCTAGCGAAGAAAGTTTTTTTCATAACATTCAACCCATTCGTTTACGCTCATTTTATGCATAAGTTCACCAATAAGTTCAAAGGGAATGAGCTCTGGTTTTTTAAATCGGATACAACTTTTCCTCATATCCAATTTGGTTTTACAATGTTTGGGGTATTCATCTGTAAACCATTGAAGAAGTTGAGGGTTACTGTAAATGCCCATGTGATACAAAGCGATAAAGTTTTTTTGCGAGGCAATGCTCGCAAATAGTAATGGCCGCTCGGGCTGACAATTATAACCTTTTGGGTAAAGGGAATGGGGCACAAAATATCCGATCATGCCATATTCCATACCTTCGGTGAATCCTACGGGAATATTTGTAAGAATGGTTTTCGCAGTTTAGCCATGGCAATTTTGCGGTCACCGGGTAGTTCTTGCAAATATTCTTCAACAGTTTTAGCGGTTGATTGCATAGTGTTTGTTTCAATACGAGCGAATGTACAAAACAGAAACTTATTGTCCCAATACGTAACGAATACCCATAAATACTCTGATACCTTGCAGTGGAGCATAGTTGTATGATGGATCAAAAGTGTAACCGTTAGGGTTGTTAATGGTTACTTGTTTATCAAAGGGATCGAAAGGTCGCATGATTGGATTTTGAGGCACAAAGTTGAAGATGTTTTTTACGCCACCATATACTTGTAATCGGGGATTTATTTTTTGAGTGAGTTGAATGTTTTGTAACGAAAACCAAGGCGAATATTCTGGACGAAAATCATTTGGTAGAATAGGCAAGCGCATGGGTCCGTATACCTGGCCGGTCAAATCAATGGTTAGGTTATATCTATTTATGGTGTAGGTTACTTGAAACGTTCCCGACCAGTTGGGGGCGTGTATTTGTGTTGACGTTTGTTGCTTTCCCAAACTATCATTCTCAACTTTAAAAACTTGCATGGCTGTGATGCCTGCATTTATTTTCAGCGGAAAAGTAAACGCATATTCTGTGTTTAAACTGATCCCTCTGGACACAGCGTAACCGTTAAGATTATCGTAAATAATTTTGTTAGGATCCGAATCATAATCAGCAATAATACGATTGGAAAAATAAGTGAAGAACGCAGTGGCATCAAATAATATGAAGCCTTTTTTGAGGTTAATATGTTTGGTATAGTTGAGATTAACATTCCAAGATTGTTCGGGCTTCAATGCCTCTTTTATTTCCACATTACGGGCACCGGTTAAAGCAGCATGATCTTCCGTAAAAATGCTTACTACCCTAAAACCGTTTCCTGCCGAAAGTCGTATGGTATTGTAAGGGTTTGGCGACCATTTATAATTTACCCTTGGCGAAACGATGGAGCCATGTTGTTTGTAATAATCGTAACGTACTCCAAGTAATAATTTTTGCGAAGCGGTAATATCAATTTCATCTTGTACAAATATTCCAGGCAAAGCAGTATAAGATGCGTTGTTTTGAATATTAACTGAATCACCTTTTTGCGTGGCAGTTGTATTATCGTCATAATACGTGTAACGCAATCCTGCACCAAATAATAAATCGTGCCGATGTGATAGTTTTTTATCCCACACCAATTGACCGAAGCCAACTGTTTGGGTTGCATTAAATGACGTAACTCCATAGTAGGAATTTTGCCTATGGTCGATTAACGAATACATCAGTTTTATCTTTTCGTTTACAGGCAATTGATAATTTCCAATAAGTTCGAACCGTTTGGTGTAAATAGATTCGCCATAAACGCTATCTGTTCCTCTCCAGTTTTTCGCCCAATTCATTTCTCCACCCCATCTGTCTTCTGTCATATACCTAATGCCAATATTAGCCTCCCGATTAAACTTACGTTCAAAACTCCACTTGTTAAATACAGAAACGCGCTTTTGTAATGTAATATCGGTAAAATTATCGTTGTTCTTATCCCATTTGGTATCAAACCAGAAGGCGTTGGTGCTCAGGAGTGAGTTTGCTTTTCCAACTTTAAATTTAACTGCTGCATCCAAGTTATATTCATTGTAGGAAGTACCAAATACATCAACTGAAAGTTGTGGGGCTCGTTCAGGTTTTTTGGTAATAACGTTAATAAGCCCAGCAACGGCTTCTGATCCATACAAAGTTGATGCAGGTCCTTTTACGATTTCAATCCTTTCAATCATTGAATTGGGAATTCCAGATAATCCGTAAACTCCCGAAAGGGCACTAACAATAGGCATTCCATCAATCATTACCATTGTATAGGGCCCTTCCATTCCATTAATGTGAATATCTCCTGTATTACACACATTACAATTAAGAGTAGGTTGCACACCATTTACCATTTGCAGTGCATCAAACATATTAGCTGTAGGATTTTTAAGAAAAAATTTCGGGGTATATATTTCAACCGAAACCGGAGAGTTTTGTCGACTTACTTCTTTCATTGTACCACTCACCACTACGTCTTTCAGCGCATTTTCGTTGGCCTGCATGTTTATGTTAAGCATTGTATTTCCGCTTACAATAACCTTTTTGCTAACGGTATAAAATCCAATTGCACTACATTTTATTTTATAGTTTCCATTTTGAAGATTCGGAATAAGGTATTTTCCATTTTCGTCAGCAATCGCACCGTTAGTAGTTCCTTCAATTCCAATATTGGCATATGAAACTGGCTTCCCTTCGCTCAATACTGTTCCCTGCAAACCCTGTGCTGTTGCTTTATTAATCCAAATGGTAAGTATAAGTACATATTTAAACACGGTGCAAATGTATACACATATTAGAAAAACAAAAACATAATTTTAGACTAATCTAAAAATATATTTAGGCAAATGAATTGCTTTTTCTGTTATATGTTTGTCGCATGAAAAAAATCCTAATTTATTTATCATTATCGTTAGCTTTTAACACAGTAATTTTCGCACAAGCCCAACACGAGTCATTTACTAAAGATAAAGAGTTACAAACTGCATTGATGAAATATGATTTGAAAGAATTTGTTGATGAGCCGGTATTGTTTACTTGCGATACAATTGAGCAAAAGGCTGATGCAGCAGCATTATCTTTTTTAATAAAAACCTATTTGCCAGTTATAAACAATACAGTGTTAAAAAAGGCATCTGAAACCAATAATGGATATGTTCAATCATTTGGTTTGTATAAGGGTGATGATGCATTGTATTATGTGCGTTTCAATTTAAATCCTTTATCAGGAAAGTTGGAGGAGGTTGTTGTTGAGAAAAATGATTAGTTACCAAAACTATAAGTGAGCACATAACCCTCAATGGTTTCAATGTGAATAGGTAAATTGAGTTGGTAATTTTCTTTGCAAATAGTTCCCGTTGCAACAAAAGGGTTGGCATCATATACAAATGGGTGCACTTGGAGGTTTAACCTAAAATCAAGCTCCTTTTTGCCATAGTACTTGTATAGTGTTTCTTTAGCCGACCAAATAATGGTACTGTAAAGGATAGCATCGGTTTCGGTAAACAGTTCATCTTCTCTGATAAACTTGTGTGTTACTCGTAAAACACGTTTATCAATGCGCTCCAAATCGATTGCAACAGCATGCGAACGACTAAACATCACAGCAGCATATTCATAAGAATGCGTTATGGAAATAGTGTAAGGCTTGCCATTAATAGTTAAGGAGGGTTTGTTAAACTCATTCTTGTGCAACTCAATTGATTTTCCTTCAAATAATTCTTGCAACAAAACCCTGCTTGCCAACCAATGAATATTGTTAGGCATGTTGTTGCCATTATCAATTAAATATGGGGTAAGCAAAGCCAACAATTCCTCTTTTGTTTCGGTAATTTTCCATAAGGCTAATACCGTATTTTCGTTTAGGTTTGTATGCTTAATAATTGGCATGGGTATAATGAATGTTTCAAAAATAGCACATTTTAGTGGTCATAAGGGCAGTATATTTTCTCTTTGTGCAGGATTACACCAACATACTTTTTTTAGTGGGGCTGATGATGGTTATGTGGTGGAGTGGAATATGCAAACCAAAGGCGATGGACGTTTGCTGGTGCAGGTAAACAGACCTGTTTATTCCATGTTTTTGAATACGAATGAGCAATTATTGTTGTGTGGAACCGCATCAGGTAATTTGCATGTTATTGATTTGCAATCGCGAAAAGAAATTCGCAACATCGAAGCGCATACATTAGGGGTTTTTGATATTCAAACTGTTGGTAATGTTGTTATTACGGCAGGGGGAAATGGTGCTGTTTGTATATGGGATAAACATACATTGGAATTGCTTCATGCGCTTCCTGCATCCAATAAAAGTGCTCGTGTTATTGCTGTGCATCCAAATGGAAAAGAATTTGCAGTGGGCTTTAGCGATCACCATATCCGCATTTTTTCAACCGAAACATTTCAACAACTTTTTGATATTAGTGCTCACACAAATTCGGTTTTCGCCTTAACGTATTCACCCGATGGTATGCTGTTATACAGTGGAGGAAGAGATGTGATGCTCAAAAGTTGGGATGTAAAAAATGCATTTGAAGGAGCCTTGGATATTCCGGCTCATACGCTTCATATTAATGCAATTTCATTTTCGCCTAATGGTAATTATTATGCAACCGTAAGCATGGATAAAACTGTTAAAATTTGGGATGCTAACACAGATATATTGCTGAAAGTTATTGATAAGCAACGTAACGATGGACACATAACTTCTGTAAACAAATTACATTGGACAAGCGAAGATGAGCTCATTACTTGTAGCGATGATCGAACAATTATGATGTGGAGAATCGAATGCTAGAAGTCTCGAATAATTGAGTTTATCTGCGAGAGAAGACAAATACGTGCTTAGGTATCAAAAGAACATGATTGAATGCATTGAGCACAAAGCAATCGTCTATTAGGTTTAAGGTGATTACGTCAAATTCTCTATTTCACAACATAGCATTTAGTTGGCTAAAATGCTCAATCTAAAGCTGGACGGGTATAGTAACCTGTTCCGTTGTATTCTCGTTTACCAGGTGCAACTTTGCATTCTATGCTACAAGCGCCTTCCATTTCTTCGGAACAAGGTTCACACATATTAAATTGCTCGTTGCAATCAACATTTGCGCAATTCAAACTTCGGGTTGTTGGTGTGCCACATTTTGAACATGTAGCAATAGCAGTAGGGTTCACTTCATTAATAGGAACTGCAACCCTGCCATCAAACACATATAGCACACCGTCAAAATCTTTTCCTCCAGTATCTTTTGCATATCCAATAATTCCGTTGTGTAATTGGTATACATCTTTAAACCCCTCCCTAATTAATAAGGCCGAAGCTTTTTCGCACTTAATACCTCCTGTGCAGCAGGTAACGATAGTTTTATTTTTATACTGTTCGAGTTCGGCAATTTTTTCGGGGAACTCACGAAAGTTTTCAATGTCAAGTGTAACCGAATTTTTAAAGCGACCTAGGCGTGTTTCATAGTTTGATCGAACATCTACAATTACAACATCCTCGCTATCTTTAAGAGCTAAAAACTCATCACCACGAAGATGTTTACCGGTTTCCTTAGTCGGGTCGATAACTTTTGGATCGCGCAGTCCGCTGTGTACAATTTCGGTTTTGGTGCGCACATGCATGCGGTTAAATGCATGTCCATCATGGTCATCAATTTTAAATTCAACACCTGCAAAACGAGGGTCGGATTTTAAATTGTTCATGTAACGCTCACAAATCTCTTTGGGGCCACTAACAGTGCCGTTAATGCCTTCGTTAGCAATGTAAATACGACCCCTCAATCCAATCTCTTTGCAGTATTTAAGATGTTGGGCAGTAAACTCATCAGGTTGTTCAATGAGCGTGTAATAATAATATGCGAGTACCAAATAATTTTTAGCTTCCATATGTAAGATGGATAGTTAGTTTAGCCTACGAAAATAGGTTATTCAGTTCAATAAAATATGATATTGGTTAAAACATAGATTTTATCGAACCAAAATTTTAACTACCTGCTTTTCGCCAATTAAATTGGTAAATCTAGCATAATAAACTCCAGTTGGTAAATCACTACAATCAACAATATTGGTTCCTAACAATTGAACTGATTTTACCTTTTGTCCTGCACTATTGAGCATGTCAAGCTGCAAGGATTCGTTTACAAGCGATTTAACCACAAACTGTTTTTCAATCCCTGCAAGCGGGTATATCGTCTAGATAAATGAGGATGTTGGTTTTTCATAACCGCTTACAGTAATTATTTTTGAGTATTTGTAACTGCCATCATTATCCAATATTTTAAGGCGATAATAAGAGTTATATCTATACTCATTCAAATCATCAAATGCATAGTTGGATTGTTGTCCTGATTTTCCGTTACTCTTTGTAAAATGTATGGTTTCAACATTTTCTTCCCAGTTGAATTTGCGTTCAATAGAGAAGCCGGAAACATTTTCTTCTGCCGCTGTAATCCAGTTTAGGGTAACATTATTTTTAGCTGTTCGTTTTCCTTCAAAGGTTAGTAAAGATAATGGGAGAGGATTATTAGCCGGACCGAGCAATTCAAAATCATCAATTGCCAAACCTGCTGCAGTTGTAGTTGCGTTACTCAAAAATACAAATCTAAATGCAACACTTCCATTCCCCTGAAAAACAGTTGTAGAAAAACTTTTAAGAGCATAAGCACTGTTGGTTGCGTTAAAGTAGGCTTGGTTTTGAGTAAAAGGTCTTCCGGTTGAAGTGTTGGCGTAATCATACCAGTTTGTAGAAGTAACAGTTGATAGGGGAGTCCATGTTACACCTCCATTAGTTGTATATTCTAATAGGTAGCCATCATAAGTTAATTCAAATATATTTTTGGAATAAAACCTAACTTTATAGGTTCCAGCAGCAGTGCAATTAAAACTTGGTGTGTATAGATAAGATGTGGTATTATTAGTATAATTTGTAGCAGTTAATTCCGTAACCCAAGCATTGCTCCCACTTATCACCCCATTTTTTCCCGTTACGGAAGAGTTTCCTCTTTCAAAAGGTGTTCCACCAGAACTTACAGGTAAAAAGTCTGAAGTATTTACCTCAAAATTCCCACCATTGCTGAGCGTATACGGCACTCCTCTAGCAGGTAAAACGGTTATATTTCTGGTTGCTATAGACGCACCTCCGTTAATTACGAGCGTGATGGTATAATTGCCTGCCGAAACATACGTTTTGGTTGGGTTGGTAGCCGAACTATTTGTTCCGTCTCCAAAATTCCAAAAATTAGACGTAGCTAAAGTTGAACCGTTTGTTAATAGAACAGGTACACCTTCATATGCTATGGTAGAGGAAACGTTAAATGATGCGGTTGGCAGCGAGAAAGCATCGCTGGAATAGAGTCCGCGACCATGAGTTGCTACAATCATCATTTTATCTGAGTCTCTAACTTTTATCATATCGCACCTAACATTCGCCAGGCCTGCGTTTGAAGGTTGCCAATTAGTAGAAGAGCCATTGATAAAATCGGTGCTCCAAACACCTAACTCGGTTGCCACTAAAGCCTGGTTGGGATTATTGGGGTTAAATATTACCCATCGTACAGGCATATCGGGTAAGTTACCTTCAATATTGGTCCAAGTTGTTCCTCCATTTGTACTTTCCCAAATATTGGTTACACCATAATTGCTGTATGAAACAAGAAGGTGGTTTTCGTTTCCTTTTTCAACTTCAATACAAGACACATTGCCTGATGAAGGTATGCCTAAGCTAACTCCTGCTTTAGTTGTTGCCGCTGTATGTGCACTGTCTACATAGGTAACTCTACCTGATGTAGTTCCAAAATATACCCGTCCTCTAATATTGGGTGAAACTTTTACCGCACTTACTGTGCCCGAGTTAAAAGCGGTAACCTGCGAATTTGCTGTAGTATTTCCTGTTTGGGGGTTACTCCATCGAAGGTAACTTCCTGCCGAGGTTGCTCCGTATAGAATATTTAAACTATCATCATAATCTGTTGGGTTAATAAAACGACCTGTATTATTTGATACGGCACTAGCAAAGGATGATCCTCCATCTGTTGAACGATAGTAGTTGTTGTAAACGTAAGAGGTAAATTGAAATTGAGGTTGGTTTTGATCTATGTGACAAAGTGCACCATCTCCACCTGTTACTTGGGTAGTTGCGTTTATTCCGGCAGCAGTGTATCTGTGTGAATCATTATCTTGAGCACCGGCCAAAAAATGATTAACACCTGCTGTTGGATGAATATCGCAACCATAAAATTGAATGGTATTATAGTTTGTACCTTTATCAGCAATAGTAGGCATTGCAGCACCAGCGTTTGCCGTGCGAAAAACACCACCATCATTTCCAAAATAGGCAATATTTGTATCTGTTGGATGGTAGATGGCGATGTGCTGGTCGGCATGAATGTATTGAAGCGAAAAACCTGCATACCAGTGAGCTATTTGTTGCCATGTTGTTCCGCCATTAATTGTTCTAAAAATATCAATACCACCAACATAAACTTCCTGAGTATTTTTAGGGTTTACGCATATTGATAAGTCATACCATGCCTGACCGCGCGAAAAATCAGTTGACGGTATACCCGTATCTGAATCAACAGGATAACCTACAGTTTTGGCAAAAGAAGCACCTGAATTGGTACTTTTAATAATGCCCACAATTGTTTGTGCGTTTTCAACCAAAGCATAAATTGTTGTTGAGTCATTTGGTGCTAATGCAAGTTCCATTCTACATTTATTGGTAACTCCTGTTATAGAGATGGGTGTTCCCCAGGTTGTTCCCATATCAAAAGATTTATGTATGGTGCCCGAGTTGCTGGTAAGTGCGGTTCCCATTGAAGCATATAATGTTCCCCATGCAGTTATTTCTATATCAAATGAGTTGTTCCCATTTGCTGCCGAAGTTCCCGTTCCCAAAACTTTTACAAAGCTATTACCTCCATTAACAGAGCGAAACAAACCTGAGTTGGTACAAGCAAATAGCGTATCTCCCGAGCCTATTGAGAGTAATTTGTTACAGTAATAAAAGTTAGCATTGTTTGTTGAAGCGAGTTGATTCCAAGTTGCACCACCATCAATACTTTTTCAAATTCCCAATCCTCTCACAGCATCCGAATTCGAATAGCCTTCGCCAGTTCCAACAAATAATATTTGTGGAGCATTGGGTGCTTGTGCAATAGTTGTAATGGCAAGGTTTTGCATAAACTCGTCAATTGGAGTCCAATTGGGCGAAGCTGCCGTAATATCTGTGGTTTTCCAAAGTCCACCGGCAACACTACCCGCAAAAATGGTATTACCAGTCGGGTCGTTCAAATCAATTTGTATGGCACGTGTTCTGCCTCCTTGGTTGTTGGGTCCTCGCTCTGTCCAAACAATGCCAGAAATAGCAGCCTTGTATTGTTTACGCTGCAGTGATTTCATATACAGCCAAGCTTCAAGGAGTCGTTCTTTCGGAACCTCTCCTGTTGCAGGATCCATTGTCATTTCCCACTCTTGTTTCCATGCTAAATCCATTCTATCGCGTAAAGGAATTTTGCCCTCTTCTTCCTCCATTTCCATGTGGTCAACATTGTTGGTTAGGAGTGGTGTTTCCATTAATATAAAACCTGCAACACCAAACAGAAGTGTTAGCATTATTGGCAAAAATTTGTTCTTCATTTACTTGCAAAATGCAGTATGGCTCATACATTAACAAATGAGATTTTTATGGTTGATTGGTTAAATAACTTGTATAAGCGACCTTGTCTGCCAAAGCAAAAGATGTTGTTTGCTTCATTTTATTTTATACTTATTTCATTATTCAAGCATATTTATGATTCTATATTTTACTGTAATTTGTTAATCTGTTGAAGGAGTATATAGCTATTCTGAGGTTTGTTGAACAGCCTAATTTAGGGTGTTAATCGGGCTAAATAGCTATTGTTTTCCCTAACTAGCATTGAATCTCTTAAAATTGTTATCAAACGATATAATTACTATTGTATTTTAAATAGTGTCAAATAATTACTTTCCAATTGGAAAGAAACCGTTTTACATTCGTACATCAAATTCAAATCAATCAAACATGTCGTATCCATATCAACTAAAGAGTTTAGAAGAATATAAGAAGGCCTATAAAGAGAGTATCGAATCGCCCGAAACGTTTTGGTCTAATATTGCCGAAACCTTCGTATGGAAGAAAAAGTGGGATAAAGTATTGGAATGGAATTTTATTGAGCCAAAAATTGAATGGTTTAGAGGAGCTCAATTAAATATCACTGAAAACTGTATCGACCGACATTTGGCAACAATAGGAGAGGAGCCTGCCATTATTTGGGAGCCCAATAATCCGGAAGAGCGCACCCGCATCGTTACCTATAATCGTTTGCATAAACGTGTTTGTCAGGTGGCGCAAATGCTTAAAAACAATGGCGTAAAAAAAGGAGATAGGGTTTGTATTTACATGGGTATGGTTCCCGAATTGGCTTATGCAGTGCTTGGTTGCGCACGTATTGGAGCTATTCATAGTGTTATCTTTGGAGGGTTTTCGGCACAAAGCATTGCTGATAGATTAGAAGATGCTCAAGCCGAATTTATCATTACTTGCGATGGTGCTTTTCGTGGCAACAAAGATATTCCACTTAAAAGTGTTATTGATGATGCGCTAATCGGAAATAAAACTGTTAAAAAGGTTATTGTATATACCCGCACCCGAACACCTGTTTCCATGCTTAAGGGACGTGATTTATGGTGGGAAGATGAAATGGAACATGCCGAAACACAAGTTGAAAAAGATGGTGTGGTAAGTTTTCCAGCCGAACCCATGAATGCAGAAGATACATTGTTTATCCTTTATACTTCTGGTTCAACAGGTAAACCAAAGGGTGTTGTGCATACCCAAGCAGGTTATATGGTGTGGGCAAATTATACTTTTGTAAATGTGTTTCAATACCAGCCTGGGCAAGTACATTTTTGTACAGCTGATATTGGTTGGATTACAGGGCATAGTTACATCGTTTATGGTCCACTCAGTGCAGGTGGTATTTCATTGATGTTTGAGGGCATTCCAACTTGGCCTGATGCCGGAAGATTTTGGGATATTGTTGATAAGCATCAAGTAAATATTTTGTACACAGCACCCACTGCTATTCGCAGTTTAATGGGTTTTGGATTGGAATATTTAAATGGTAAAGATTTGAGCTCATTAAAAGTGTTGGGTTCGGTTGGCGAGCCAATAAATGAAGAAGCTTGGAATTGGTTTCATAAAAACATAGGAAAAGAAAATTGTCCGATTGTTGATACTTGGTGGCAAACCGAAACTGGAGGGGTGATGATATCTAATTTAGCAGGAGTAACTCCGCAAAAACCTGCTCATGCTACTTTGCCTTTGCCAGGTATTGATCCGGTTTTAGTTGATGAAAACGGAAATGTAATTGAAGGAAATTCGGTAAGTGGCAATTTGTGTATCCGTCATCCATGGCCCGGAATGATACGCACAACTTATGGCGACCACGAGCGTTGTCGCACCAATTATTTCGCTACCTACCCAAATATGTATTTTACCGGAGATGGATGTTTGCGTGATGAAGATGGAAATTACCGTATTACAGGTAGGGTTGATGATGTATTAAATGTAAGTGGTCATCGTATAGGAACTGCCGAGGTAGAAAATGCTATTAACATGCACAGTGGCGTTGTAGAGAGTGCAGTTGTTGGTTATCCGCACGATATAAAAGGACAGGGTATTTATGCCTATGTGATTTATGAGAATACGCATGGTGATGAAAACTTAACCCGCCAGGATATTATGCAAACAGTATCACGAATTATTGGCCCCATTGCCAAGCCAGATAAAATTCAATTCGTAAAAGGATTACCTAAAACGCGCAGTGGTAAAATTATGCGAAGAATTTTACGAAAAATAGCCGAAGGAGAAATATCAAATCTCGGGGATACCTCTACCTTGTTAGATCCCAATGTGGTTGATGAAATTAAGAATGGGTCCTTAATATCTTAATTAGCATTGCTAACATGAAAAAGGTGAGTTCTCAACCGAGAGACTCACCTTTTTGGGTTAACTAATGTATTATGAATGTTTAATCATAATTTTTTAACAATGGTTTGTGTTCCATTAGTGAAATGCAGAAAGTAAATACCATTGGGCTTTGTAGTTAGATCAATAGCTTTTGGGAAACCTTCAGTATGGAAAACTTTCACACCTAAAATATCATATACCGATACAGAACCTTTTTGGTTCTTATCTTGATCGGAAGATAAACTGATGATACCTGTTGCCGGATTAGGATATAATTCAACACTGATTGCTTCTTCTCCACATTGGTTGATAGCAACTACATCTGAATAGGTAAAGTGGCCATCAAAATCAGTTTGTTTTAAACGGTAGTATTTGTTTAAAGCAGAGTTTTCAGTTGCTGTAAAAGAATATGAGTTTACTGCATTCGAATTTCCAGAACCACTAACTTTTACAATCGTTGCCCAGCTATTTTGGTTGGTACTTGCCTCTATGGTAAAATAGCTGTTATTTGTTTCCGATGCTGTTTCCCATTTGAATATAGTGCTATTACCTATACAATTTGCGGTAAAAGAAATTAGTTTAACAGGAAGTGTGTTGCTTGTGTTTTGGATGGAAATAGCACCGGCTGTTGTTAAGCCCCTTCCTAAAATTGAAGACTTTGGTAACAAACTGATGGCCCCATTTGCAATAAGCGTACCTCTAAATATACTACTATCACCCAATGTAAAAGCTCCATTTACTTGCCAGTATACATTGTTAAAGTCAGCCGAATTAATAAGTAAAATGTTGGTAGCGTTTCCTGTAGATAAGGCTCCGTTTACTTTAATTACAAATACAGCATTGGGGTTTCCCTGTGCATTTAATGTAAGATTACCATTAATGGTAGCAAGCGTAGTAATGCAGTAAGTTTTCGGAGTAAGAATTTGTCCGTAACCCAAAGTGGCGCCAATTGTGCTATCACATGTAAGGGAGTTTAAACTTGCATATGCAGTTCCTAAGTTTGTTGCAGCTAAGGCAGTAACCGAATCGGCCACATGAATCGAACCTATAATGCTTCCAGGAGGGAATCCTGTAAGAGCTCCAACATGGGTTCCGATATCACCCGTAATAACTGATGCTCCACTATTGGTAAATGCACCGCCACTCGTAAAAAGTGTAAAAGTAGGTACTCTTCCTAAGGCAGGAGCTTGTCCAAAATGAATTTTAGGAAGCGTTATGAGGAGTAACATAATGGCAATGTTTTGTAATGTGTTTGTCATAACGAAAGGATTAAAAAGCGTGAATAAATTTTCACCAGCAAAGTATCATCCTTTCGGGGTAGGCAGTGTTACACAAAATACATTAGTAGTTACATAATTAGCTGTTTGGGAACCATAATAATGATGATTGTTGTCCTGCTCTCTCAGCTCTTTCAAATACTGTTGTATTAAATTCATACTTCGGGCTTAAACTCATATGTTTTTTCTGTGCAGCTATTAGCAAGTTTAGAATGCTTTCTGCAATTTCACCTTCTCCTTTTATTCGTTTGTCCTAAATGGGAGTAGTTGAGGTTTTTGTTTTCATAAGAATTACATTAATTCTTTTTCAACTGCTCAATCTCCACACGCATGCTGCGCAGCATATCCATAATACTTTCCAGGTTGAGCTCTTCTTCTTTTTTATCGGATACATTGAGGGTACATACAAACTCCCATATTTCTAATACATCTTTCGCATGAACAGTATAAGGCGAATACACTTTATTATCTGAAATTAGCTCCAACACATTTCCTTTGGCAACTACCCGTTTGTATACAATACCCTCATCTTTGGTAATCAAAATATAGGTGGAGCCGTCATGAATATCTTTTATGGATTCCACAAATTTCCCAACCACAAAACTGCCATCTTTAAGTGGTGGCATGGAATCGCCTTTGATAGGAAATGCACGGTGTTTACCAGTAATTTTAAATGGTAAATTCATGTTGGGTAGTTTTTCGAAATATTCGGGATCGCTGTAGCCGTTTAAATAGCCTGCCGATGCCTTGGCCGTTACCACTTCTACCAAATCATTATTGTTCATATCCACCATAATGGGAAACAATAACCGATTTTCGGCAACTTTCATTAGCTGCGTATCTTTTAAACCACTCAGGTTTGATTTAACCAATGCATCAATACTTACATGGAAAATGTGCGATAGGCGCACCATTACCTCAATAGAAGGTTCCGCGCGACCTTCTTCATACGACCCGATACGTGCGCGACTCAATTCTACCTCATCGGCTAATTGTCCTTGACTCCAGTTTTTTAATAAACGTAAGTGCTTGATATTTCGTGCTATTTTCGACATACTAAAAAATTTAGTACAACAATACTAAAAAATATAGTAATCTTGCAAGTGAAATTTTTGATTGATTACGAGGGGTGGTAAATAGTTGTCCCGATAGCTAACGCGAGTTAGGTCGATTGCGTTACATAAGGCTCGCCTGTTACTTAGTATTCTGCCATCTTTAATCTGAAATGGACAATATTTTTGCCGCAGAGCAACGTGGAGGGAGGTATTACTCTTTCGGGCTGTAATTTTTTCTGCGTTGCTCAGCGGTAAAGAATAACAAATAATTCTGGTACAATAATTCTGTGTGAATCATGCTTCGGTGAGGAAATTGAATTGTTACAACTTACATAGTTTTTAGCTTAAGTTTATTGATGTAAACCCAGCATTTCTGATTGGTACAATTTTAGACACCGCTAACTTCCACACTTATTCATCAATTCACATTCATTTCCTTCAGCAAATTGTCGGCCTTAGCAACTTTTTGCAGCACCCACAAAACATAACGAATATCAACTGCTACACTTCTGCTATACGTTTCGTTCCATGCGTAATCGTTGATGGTTGCAGTATATGCCCTATCGAAATTCACACCAATTAAATCACCATAAGCATTCATTACCGGACTTCCACTATTTCCTCCAGTAGTATCTAAATTATATAAAATATTAACCGGTAAGTCATTCAAATCCGGATGCATAAAGCTGCCATAATCACGTGTTTTGTGCAACTCCTTTATTACAGCCAACAATTCAAATTCTGCACTCTCTTTTTCAATCACTCCTGTGAGTGTTGTAAACGGTTTGTTGTATTCTCCATCATTTGGTGTATATCCTTTAACCGAACCATACGTAAAGCGCAGGGTGCCGTTGGCATCAGGAATAAACTGTTTTTGTTTCCAAATGGATTTTGCATCAACATATTTTGCCATCAACAAGTTTAATTCACTTTCACGCTTACGATCTTTTTCGTCATCAGGATTCATCTCTTGGTTTAATGATGAGGCAAATGTTTTCATTGGATCTTTTATGGCGAAAAGTTTTTTCACATCTTTTTCATATAAAGCCTTTACTTTTTCAGGGGAGCAGAAGATGGATTTAGTAAATAGTTCATCAGTAAATTTGATGAAGTTGATTTTCTTGTCCATCATAGCATCAATTGTTTGAATTCTATTTTGAGCATCCAATCCTTGCGCTTGTTCAAGCATGTTTATTAATGCTGCATGTTCGAGTGGTTTATCATAGCTGCTTAGGTAACGTGATAACATTTGTTCGATGCGTGGTTTTTGTTTCAAGATAAAAGCATCCTTTTCCGAGTCGGTCTTGAGTTCATTGTAAGCATCTGCATAATTATCAATGGTAGCTGCAAACTGCAAAGCGGGAACTGTTGAATACACAAAATCATACCAAAGGTTGCGTGGAGCATTGGCTATTATTTCTCCATAAATGGTATTAATGCGTGGAATGACTTCACTGTATTTGTTGCGCAAGGTAGGATCGGCTGCAATAAATTGTTCCAATTGTTTTTCATCTTCGGCTTTTTGTTTGGTTAATCCAGCTCTTCTAAATCCTTGCAGTTTACCTTTAAAATTTTTGGTGGTGTTGGCCAAACTCTTCATGCGCCCGGCATAGCGAATTTCCAAACTGTCATTTCCCTTGCTCATTTCCTCCATTTTGTTGATTTGCCAATCATACATTTCGCTAATGTATTTTAAATAAAACGCATCATGGTATTCAAAAAACTTAGCGGGTTGATGGCGATATGTTCTTCCCGGATAGCCCAACACAAACACAAAATCATTTTCCTTAACACCTTTAGGATTTACTTTTAAGAATTTAGCAGGTTTGTAAGGAATATTTTTTTCGCTGTATTCGGCTGCACTTCCATCGGGAGCAACATAGGCGCGTAAAAATGCAAAGTCGCCTGAGTGGCGAGGCCATACCCAATTGTCAAGTTCTCCACCATACTCACCAATACTGCGAGCAGGAACATAAACCAACCGAACATCTTTCAATAGTTTATAGCGGAACAATACATAAGTGCGTCCGGTAAACATTTCCGAAATTTCGCATTGCAAGTCTATATTGGCTTTATTTTCAGCAGTTGTAATGTTTTTAATATTAGTAGCAATTCGTTGCAAACGTTCATTGGGGTCGGCAATGCTTTCCGTTCCTGCTAAAACCTTAACCGAAACATCTTCATAGCTGGCTGTAATCTTGCACAACAATCCTTGCGCCAAACGTTCTTCACCGCGAGTTTTGGCTAAAAAACCCTCTTTCATGTAATTGTGTTGTGGAGTACTAATGGCTGTTACAAAGCCAAATGCACAATGGTGGTTGGTAACAATCAATCCATCGTTTGATAAAAAAGAACCCGTGCATCCGCCAACCCGCACAATCGCATCAATTAAACTTGTTCCATTAGGGTTGTACAAATCCTGAGGAGCCATTTTTAATCCTATTTGTTGAAGGTTAATATTCTTCATTTCCGATAACGGAAACATCCCTTCTTCCATTTTTCTATTGGTATGAGAAGAGAGTAATACGAACGAAACCAGAATAGTTACAAAGGCGAAAAACTTTTTCATATTATATAATTTAAAGAATGGCGAAAATAAACATAATGGCGAATGTGGCAACTTCTTTGAATAGGCATTGAGAAAGAAAAGAATCAATCTTCAAATGAATTGGACTCTTGCTCGTGTTGCTGTTGTTTGAGGCGTTCTGATTCAATTAATGCTTCCAATCCATTTTTTTTATAAAATGGATCTTGTAAAATACTTACGTCATACATGTTAGAAGTTTTGATAAGGTAACTTCCAAACAAACGTTGTGTAAACCAATCGTCATAACTAAAGCGGCTACGAGAGTTTTGAGGGTTAAATACAAATTGGGTAACCAGTATATCGCGACAGTCTTTTTCTTTATTCAATCGATCATCAAATCGCAACCAACATAATGGTTGTATTCCTAAATCAATACCTGCAATTTTTTTTCGGAACAATGGCGCAATAGCAATTATTCTTGGCAACATGGTTGATGTTTTCTTGTCAAAAAACCAATCTTCCATTAATATCAATTGTTTAATTCGTTGCTCCGGGTCAAAGGGTGTGAAAATAGTATCCAGTTTGGTGATGCTTGGGTCATTTGGGTCAATAGGTGTTTCTAAATATTCAACTTCTTCACCCAACTTCATAAAGGTTTCAATATTGTAGTAGGAGCGAAGCGAATCAGTTCGGTATGGTTTTAATTGTCCGGTACGAACACTTTCGTATAGAATTTTAGTGATGGGATTTCCTGGCCAGGCAATCTTCTTATTTTGTTTTTCACGTAAATCAATTATTCGCCACATGCGTTTGCTAAACATGATATCCGCTTCACGCAATTCGGTGGTGGGGATTGGCTGCTGCGCTGTTGATGTATAAGAAGTTAAAATTCCTAGTACTATTGGCATGCAATAAAAAAGTAGTTTGAAATATTTCATTGTAAAATGTAACACCAAAGGTATTGCTGTTTGGTTATATTTCGAGAAGGCTTTTAAAAATCTACTACAGTTCATTGGCCTTATTGTATGAATCAAACCAATAATATTTTTCTAGATTTCCAAAGCTTATTCCATTATGTACAAATAGAGATAAATCGCTAAACATCAAGTTATCAATATTTAGCAATAAAATTTTGTAATTTGAATAAAGTAGCATACACTTGCAAGTGGATAATTCTATTCCACACCTAAAACAATCCAACCGTTTTTTACTTTCAAAACAAACAATCGAAAGATTTTGCGTTGCAATTATTTCATTTAAGATAATATTATTTCATGTACGAAATTACTACATTGAACGACATGCTAATGTCAGAGCTCAAAGAAGCGGCCTCTTCCCTCAACATCGAAAAGATTGACGATTACAGCAAACCTGATTTGATTCAAAAAATCATTGAAGCACAAGAAAGCAGTGCTGATTCGTCCAAAAAAAGAAGAGGTAGACCCAAGGTTGAGAAAATAGAGAAAGGTGATAAGCCTGAAAAGAAAGAACGCATCATTAAAGTCGCAGCTCCTAAAAAAGTAGTTGAGGCAAATGAAGAATTGGTTGAAGAACACAAACAACCAGAAAGTTCGGAAAGCCCTATGCCTCCGGTAATGGAAGCTACTTCCGAAATACAGGCACCGCAAACAAACGAAACTACTCCTGCAGAACAACCTCGATCAAACGAAGGAATCGAGGAGCAACAAAACAACCGTAAAAATCAACCGAACCAACAAAACCAAGAACGCGACAGTAAACGCCAAGAACGTTTTGAGCGCATGCAACAACAAAACAATTTGTTGCAGGAATTGGAAGGTATTGTGAGTTCGGAAGGGGTGTTGGAACTGATACAAGATGGTTACGGATTTTTACGTTCGTCTGATTACAATTACATGTCGTCACCGGATGATGTGTATGTTTCTCCTTCCCAAATTAAATTAATGGGACTCAAAACGGGTGATACTGTTCGCGGAACCATTCGCCCTCCCAAAGAAGGTGAAAAATATTTTGCACTGATTAAAGTAGATTCGGTGAATGGTCGTAAACCTTCCGAAATTCGTGATCGTGTTGCATTTGAACATTTAACACCATTGTTTCCAGATGAAAAATTGAAATTAGGAGATACTACATCATACTCAACACGTATCATCGATATGTTGGCTCCAATTGGTAAAGGACAGCGTGGATTAATAGTAGCTCAACCTAAAACGGGAAAAACTATTTTATTAAAGGAAGTTGCCAATGCCATTGCAAAAAATCATCCAGAAGTATACCTAATCATTTTATTAATTGATGAACGTCCGGAAGAGGTTACAGATATGCAACGAAGCGTAAGAGCAGAAGTTGTGGCATCAACCTTTGATGAGCCTGCAGAGAAACATGTAAAACTTGCCAATATTGTATTAGAGAAAGCTAAACGTATGACCGAGTGCGGACATGATGTTGTAATTTTACTAGATTCGATTACGCGTATGGCACGTGCATTCAATACAGCACAACCAGCATCAGGTAAAATACTCTCTGGAGGTGTTGATGCAAATGCACTGCATAAACCCAAACGTTTTTTTGGAGCAGCCCGTAAAATTGAAAATGGGGGTTCGTTAACCATAATTGCAACTGCTTTAATTGATACCGGTTCCAAAATGGACGAGGTTATTTTTGAAGAGTTTAAAGGTACGGGTAACATGGAATTGCAGTTGGATCGTAAACTATCGAACAAACGCATTTACCCTGCAATTGATATTGTTGCATCAAGTACACGAAGAGAAGATTTATTGTTAGATAAGGCTACCTTACAACGTACATGGGTATTGCGTAACCATATTGCAGATATGAACGCGGAAGAAGCAATGAACTTGCTATTAAAAAATATGAAAAATACCAAGAGTAACGAAGAGTTTTTAGCTTCGATGAATGGATAGTTTCGACTTCGCTCAACTACCTATTACCAGCGTAAATGGGACAGGCTGAGTTCATCTAAGCAATGTCAGGCTTATTTCACCGAAGCCCGACTTTCAAAATAAAACTTCTGACTAAAATCAGAAAACGTTCTTGCGGAAATATGGTTTAATAGAAAGTACTTTTGAAGTTATTCAAACCAAATTACTTAATTATTCAACAAACTTAATTATAATAAACATGACAATGTTAGTAGGCAAAAAAGCTCCATCATTTAAAGCAGCAGCAGTTGTTGATGGTGGCGATTTCGAAGATGATTTCTCTTTAGATCAATACATCGGTAAAAAGCATGTATTGTTTTTCTTTTATCCATTAGATTTTACATTTGTTTGTCCAACAGAAATTATTGCATTCCAAAAAAGAATTCAAGATTTTAAAGACCGTAATGTTGAAGTTATTGGTTGTTCAATTGACTCTAAATTTTCACATTGGGCATGGTTAAATACTCCTCAAAATGATGGAGGTATTCAAGGTGTTAAATTTGCTTTAGTAGCAGATGTTACCAAAACTATCGCATTAAACTATGGTGTGTTGGCCGGTCACTACGATTACAACGATGAAGGAAACATGGTATGGGTTGGCAACCAAGGTGAGGATGCAGTTGCATACCGCGGTTTGTTTTTAATTGATAAAGCAGGAATTGTTCGCCACCAAGTTGTTAATGATCTTCCACTTGGTCGCAGTGTTGACGAAGCTTTACGTATGATAGATGCCTTACAATTCTTCGAAGAAAAAGGTGAAGTTTGCCCAGCAGATTGGAGCAAAGGAAAAGATGGCTTGAAGGATAATGCTGAAGGAATTGCCTCTTATCTATCAACACATTAATCTAATTCTAATTGATACTCAAATCCCCTTTCCCAGCAATGAGAAAGGGGTTTTTTTATGCATTACAATGTGCACGATTAAACCCGGATTATTAATTTTTATGTTATTAAACATTCCGAAGCCTACATAATTAACAGTAAAATAGTTATTTACCAAAGAGTTAACGCCATTACAAGCTGCCATAATTAGTACTCCTAAATCAACCAATTACTAAACCAACTTATCAACTCAAGTTGCATGAAAATTGGGACTAAACCCATATACTTGCATACTATCTTTAACAGAAAACACATTTTATCTGAGTTATGACAACTTCTCAACAATCGGTACCGATGAATAAAAGAGACTTATTACAACAAAAACGCGAAGAAACATTATTAGGAGGCGGACAAGCCCGAATTGATGCGCAACATAAAAAAGGAAAATTGACAGCACGTGAACGTGTACATTTTTTGCTTGATGAAGGAAGTTTTGAGGAAATCGGAGCTTTTGTTCAACATCGTTCCAAGGATTTTGGAATGGAAAAACAACAATTTTTAGGTGATGGTGTGGTAACAGGTTATGGAACCATTAACGGGCGCTTGGTTTATGTTTTCTCTCAAGATTTCACGGTTTTTGGAGGTTCGTTAAGTGAGACTCATGCTGAAAAAATTTGTAAGTTGATGGATATGGCCATGAAAGCAGGAGCTCCAATCATTGGTTTAAATGATTCGGGTGGAGCACGTATTCAAGAAGGTGTAGTATCGTTAGGTGGTTATGCCGATATTTTCTTCCGCAATACAATGGCGAGTGGCGTGATTCCGCAAATTTCTGCTATCATGGGACCATGCGCTGGTGGAGCGGTTTATAGTCCTGCTATTACCGATTTTATCATGATGGTAGAAAATACATCGTACATGTTTGTTACCGGGCCTAATGTTGTTAAAACGGTAACACATGAGGAAGTAACTTCAGAAGAGTTAGGTGGAGCATCTGTTCATTCCAGCAAAAGTGGTGTGGCTCATTTTACCGCATCCAACGAGATTGACTGTATTAACCAACTTAAAAAACTCATCAGTTATATTCCTGAAAATTGTGAAGAGCATGCGCCAAAACTCCCCTACGAAATGGGAGATGAAATGCGTCCTGTGTTAAAAGATATTGTTCCCGAAAATGCCAATCAACCATACGATATGCGTGAAGTGATTGAGCAAATTGCGGATGAAGTATCATTTTACGAAGTGCATAAGAATTATGCCGAGAACATTGTAGTTGGATTTGCACGTTTGGCAGGTCGAAGCATTGGTATTGTTGGAAATCAACCCTCCCAACTTGCAGGATGTTTAGATATTCATGCTTCGCAAAAAGGTGCTCGTTTTGTGCGTTTTTGTGATGCGTTTAATATTCCACTTTTAGTTTTTGAAGATGTTCCAGGATTTTTGCCGGGTACCGATCAGGAGTGGAATGGGATTATTACCAACGGAGCTAAATTATTGTACGCATTTTGTGAAGCAACAGTTCCACGTGTTACAGTTATTACCCGCAAAGCATATGGAGGAGCTTATGATGTAATGAACTCCAAACATATTGGTTGCGATATGAACTTTGCTTGGCCAACTGCCGAAATTGCCGTAATGGGGGCAAAGGGAGCAGCTGAAATTATTTTCAAAAAAGAAATTGATACAGCCACAGATCATGCTGCCGAACTTGCTGCAAAAGAAAAAGAATATGGTGATTTGTTTGCCAATCCATACCGTGCAGCCGAACGTGGATTTATTGATGAAGTAATATTCCCGGAAGAAACACGTTTAAAGTTGATTAAGGCATTTAAAATGCTTGAAAATAAAGTTGCAAACCTACCACGTAAAAAACATGGAAATATCCCGCTTTAAGAAATTGCGATTTACGAATTGTGAATTGCGAATTGTCACGCTGAGTTTAACGAAGCGCTTACTCACGACTTTGTTCTTTCTTTGTTCTTTCGTGTCTTTCCGGTTAACTGCTGCCGAGAATGAACAACGAGTGCCGTCTAATATCAGTAACGTTACAGTGTTCTTAAATCAAGCGCAAGTTACAAGAGTTGCAAAAGTGAATTTACAACCGGGCTTAACCAATCTAGTGTTTGATAAAGTTTCTCCTTTTATTAACCTAAACAGTATTCAAGTAAAAACAGAAAGCAATGTGGTTTTACTATCAGTTAGTCAACGTAATAACTATATCGAAAAAGAAGAAAAGCCTTCTTTCATTAAAGAAATTGAAGATACCATTCAATCGCTAAATAACCAGTTTCAACTTATCCAGATCAAACGTGAAGCTTTGCAAATGGAGCGTGACGTGATGAATGCCAATAAAAAAATTGGAGGAGATAATTCGGGTGTTAAAGTTGAAGATTTAGAGGACGCTTTACTATTGTTTCGCAAACGTACTGTAGAAACAGGAGAAGAATTATTGAAACTCTCTTATGCTGAGCAAAAACTCAATCTTATTAAACAAAAATTTCAACTGCAATTGGATGATTACAATGGTAATGAAAACAGCACTGCCGAAATTGTGGTAACGGTTAAAACACTTGCAGCTGTTGCCAATGCCAAAATAGAGTGGAGCTATTTGGTTGGTAATGCCAGTTGGAAACCGTTTTATGATGTGCGTGTAAAAGATACCAAAAGTGAATTGCAATTGGTAAGCAAAGCATACATCACTCAAGCAACAGGGGAGAGTTGGAAAAACGTGATTCTGAAGTTAAGCACCACCAATCCCAATGAAAGCGGAAGTAAACCGGAACTCAATACATTGTTTCTGAATTACCATTTGCCAATTGTAATCAATGATGATACAGAGGGTAAAAAAGTTAAATCAGTAATGTCGGTTAGTCCCCGAAATATTAATTCTTTAGCAAATCCTTCCGAAGAATTTGGTGCTCAAGTTAAATTGTCAGATGGCATTGCCTCTGCCCAGCAAACAGCGGTTAATATCGAATTTACTGTAACATCAGCATACACTATTTTAAGTGATAATACGCCTCATCAGGTAGATTTAACAGTAAATAATTTGACAGTGGCATATGCATACGCTACGGTTCCTAAAATGGACAAAGACGCGTTTGTAACAGCTAAGGTTGCGGGAAATGATTTGCAAAATCAGGTGTGTGGCGAAGCCAATATTTATTTTGATGGAACGTTTGTTGGAAAAACATTTATCAACGGAACCACTAGTGATTCTATGCTTATTTCCTTGGGAAGAGATAAGCGCATTCAAGTGCAAAGAACATTGCTAAAAGACTTTAGTAGCAAATCATTCTCAGGCAGCACTAAAAAAGAAATGAGTACCTGGGAAATTAGCATACGTAATACCCGCAAGGAACCTGTTGTGATTGTTGTTGAAGATCAAATTCCTGTATCAGCCGATAAAGAAATTGAGGTACAAATGATTAACAACGGAGGAGCATCTTTTGATGAAACTACCGGAAAATTAACTTGGAAACTTTTGTTGGATGCGGAACAATCTCAATCTGTTCGGTTCAGTTTTGAAGTGAAATATCCCAAAGACAAAATCATCTCAACATATTAATTAGAGGGCGCTTGTCGCCCTTTTTTATTACCTTGGCCTCATGAGCATTGATAACGTTTTACAATCTATTCAACAGCATACACCCAAACATCCTGTTTTGCTCAAGCAGCTAGTTTTAGAGATTGAACGTATTCCATCTAATTTTGAAAAATTACTCACGCATCTTCAAAGCAGCGAATCTGCGCGACTTCGACTCAAGCAATACATTGAACGAGTATTTGAACATAAAGATATTTCATATTGTTTAATTGAATCGGGAATTGCCAATCGAACCGGTTTTAAATCTGAAATCGTTCGGAAAATAAAACACAAAATATTACCTGAATCGGGAGATATTGGAACCTTACACGAAACGCTTTTTCGCATCTCTCATTTCAACGCGTTTACAACGGAACAACTTCATCAATTGTTTGCTGTATTGGATACAGAAGTTGATTTTGATTCAAAATTCCTGAAAAACGAACTCATTGATGCAATAGAGGTATTGTCATACCGAATCACGGCAACAGCTATCGAAAGTGAGTTTATTACACGCTTTAAGAATAACCAAACAGTTACGTCTTTCATCAGGCAGAACAAAGAAATACATGCGTTGATTGCACAACACGTATTAGGTGTTCAATTTAACCCACACTTAGTTTCACACATTAAACAATTGTTGGAGGATTCGATAAAGGATGTTGCTAAGCTTAGGCGTTTATCCCATCACCAAGGCGCCAGTTTGCAACTTTCCTATTCATTGCACCGCACAGCACAACAAATTGAACGACTTCATATTCTCCTTGATATCTATATGCAGCCTCGTATTAGTAGTGTTAAGCTTGCTCAATTTATTAAGCAAATTAGCGTAAACGAAGGGCGGAAAAATAGTATTCGGAGTCTGTTAAACGAAACTACGTATTTATTGGCGTATCAAATTTCGGAACACGAGAGCAAAACGGGTGAACATTATATTGCCGATAATTATAAAGAGTATGTGAAGATGTTTTTCTCGTCATGTGTTGGCGGAATTGTGGCTGTTTGGATGACGATTGTTAAAATCCTTTTGTATAAGTTACCGTTTGCACCTTTTTGGCAGTCCTTCACCTACAGTTTAAATTATGCTTCTGGCTTTGTTGGCATTCAAGTGTTACATGCAACGTTGGCAACCAAACAACCGGCAATGACAGCGGCTAAAATTGCTCATTCCCTTCACTCTGGTGAAGGAGAGCAAGAGCAAGACTTTAAAGGGTTAGCATTAATGATTGGCAAAGTTGCCCGAAGTCAATTTGTTTCGTTTGCTGGAAATTTACTTGTTGTTTTTCCGCTAGCTGCATTTGTAGCATTAGTTTGGCCTAACCTATTTGGAAGTCAACTGGTGCAAGTGTATGCCGCAAAAAAAATGTTACATGATGTTCATCCCTTTTTAAACCCTACATGGATGTATGCCAGCATTACAGGATTCATGTTATTTTTATCGGGTATAATCTCTGGTTATTATGATAATAAGGTAATCTATAGCAATATTCCTTCGCGGTTAAGAAGGCATGTTGTGTTGCAAAAGATACTTAGCAAACGTTACCTCATCCGGTTTTCAAAATATATTGAACATAATTTAGGGTCGCTTGTTGGAAATGTTTGTTTAGGTTTTTTCTTAGGCATGGCTGGATTTATTGGATTTATTTTCGGTATTCCGTTTGATATTCGTCATATCACTATTTCTTCCGGAAACTATGCGATTGCTATTGTTACGTTGGTTAAGGAAATTCACTGGAGTTACGCTTTAATTTGTTTAGTGGGTGTAATTGGAATTGGTGTATTCAATTTTTTAATAAGTTTTAGCTTGGCATTGTTTGTTGCTATAAGATCGCGTAACGTAAAGTATAAAGAGCTTAAAAAACTTTTGTATTTTACCTCTACCTATTTCCGAAAATACCCGGCTGATTTTTTCTTTTCTCCAAAGCAAGAACGAAAAGAGTCGGATTTATAACTTTGAACCTATGGGAATCAAATCATTTTTTGCCAAACCATTTGCTGCACTTATCGCTTCTAAAGTAAAAAGGGAAGCACAGCAAGCATTATTGTATCAGGAAAAGATATTCAACGAACTTCTTGAAAAAGGCTCGCTAACGTTATTCGGGAAGGATCATTCCTTCAAATCCATAACATCGTACGATGAATACAAAAAAACAGTTCCTATTTGCGATTATGAGCAACTTAAACAATACATCGACCGTGCTTTAGCTGGGGAGGAAAATATTTTGTGGCCTGGTAAACCCTTGTATTGGAGCAAAACTTCTGGCACCACATCAGGTGTAAAATATATTCCTTTAACAAAAGATTCTATTCCTTATCACATTAACTCTGCACGCAATGCATTACTGTGTTACATAGCGGAAACGGGGAATGCCGATTTTGTTGATGGAAAATTGATTTTCTTGTCAGGTAGTCCTGTATTAGAGGAAAAGAACGGCATTCCAGTTGGTCGCTTAAGTGGAATTGTAAACCACCATATTCCTCAATACCTACGAAAGAATCAAATGCCATCATACGCAACCAATTGTATTGACGATTGGGAACAAAAAGTGGATGCAATTGTTGAAGAAACATTTACACAAAACATGACACTCATTAGTGGAATTCCGCCTTGGGTGCAAATGTATTTTGATAAACTTATTGCCAAAAGTGGAGGGCAAAAAGTGAAGAATATTTTTCCAAATTTTAAGTTGTTTGTTTATGGTGGAGTAAACTTTGAACCATACAGAGCTAAGATAGAAGAGAGTATAGGAAGGAGAATTGACACATTGGAAACCTATCCTGCAAGTGAGGGATTTATTGCCTATCAGGATTCGCAGAAAGAAAAAGGATTACTATTACTTACCAATAATGGAATATTTTACGAGTTTATTCTTGTTGATGAATTTTTTAATGAACAACCAACACGTGTTTCATTAAAGGATATTGAATTGAACAAAAACTATGCTATTATTTTAAATACCAATGCAGGTTTGTTTGGTTACAATATTGGCGACACAGTAAAATTTATATCCAAAGATCCTTATCGTATTTTGGTAACAGGTCGTATTAAACACTACATCTCAGCTTTTGGAGAGCATGTGATAGGCGAGGAAGTTGAGCATGCTTTATTGTCTGTTGCAAAACAAGAGGGAATTGAAATTGTAGAATTCACCGTTGCTCCCCAAGTTACACCCAAAGAAGGTGGTTTGCCTTACCATGAGTGGTTTGTGGAATTTGGAACAATGCCCAAAAACATGGAGGAGTTCTCTTTAAAAGTGGATACTGCTTTGCAACAAAAAAATATCTATTACAAAGATTTGATTACTGGAAATATTCTGCGCCATTTGGCACTTCGTAGTGTGCAAAAAAATGCCTTTATCGAATACATGAAAAGTGAGGGCAAACTGGGAGGGCAAAACAAAGTTCCTCGTTTGAGCAACGATCGGAAAATTGCAGATAAACTCAATAGATTTATTTCATAAAACAAAAAAACACCTCGTTCTTTGAGACCTTGTGTTTAATTATACAACATGACAGAAAAAAAGAAAATAGCCATTTTAGGCAGCACCGGGTCAATTGGCACACAAGCTCTGGAAATAGCTCGTGAGCAAAAAGATAAAATAGAGATTGAAGTATTAACGGCAAACTCCAATGCCGACTTGTTGATTGCACAAGCCAAAGAGTTTACACCCAATCATGTAGTTATTGCCGATGAAAGCAAATACTTACAAGTTAAGGAGGCATTAGCTGTTCACGATATAAAAGTTTTTGCAGGGAGCAAAGCCATTGCCGATATAATGGAAATAACCTCTGCCGATACCGTGCTCACTGCAATGGTTGGTTACAGTGGTTTATTACCAACCATAAAAGCTATCGAAAATAAAAAACGTATTGCGCTGGCTAATAAAGAAACATTGGTTGTGGCAGGTGAGTTAATAACACAATTATGTGCTCAAAACCGAGTGGATTTAATTCCTGTTGATTCCGAGCATTCAGCAATTTTTCAATGTTTGGTAGGCGAAGATTTGAACGCCATCGAAAATATTATTCTTACCGCCAGCGGTGGTCCTTTTAGAGGTAAAAAGAGAAATGATTTAGCAGAGGTAACCAAAGCACAAGCACTTAAACATCCCAATTGGAGCATGGGTGCTAAAATTACTATCGACTCGGCAACACTCATGAACAAAGGGTTGGAGGTGATTGAAGCCAAATGGTTATTTGGTGTTAAAGGAGCAAACATAAAAGCCGTTGTGCATCCGCAAAGTATCATTCACAGCATGGTTGAGTTTACTGATGGAAGTATTAAAGCGCAAATGGGATTGCCTGATATGAAACTTCCCATTCATTATGCTTTCTTTTTTCCTTCCCGAATTCAAACCGATTTTAAAAGACTAAGTTTTACCGAAATCAATACGCTTACCTTTGAGGAGCCAGATCCCGAAACATTCCGAAACCTGGGTCTAGCCTATGAGGCCATGAATAAAGGTGGCAATATGGCATGTATTTTAAATGCGGCAAACGAAGTGGCAGTTGACGCATTTCTTAACGATAAAATTAAATTTTTACAAATAGCAGAGCTTAACGAACGCTGCATGAACAGCGTTTCCTTCATTGCTAAGCCAACGCTTGACGATTATATCTCAACAGATGCAGAAACACGTAAAGTTGCGGCCTCATTTTTGTAATCTCAGATTTAACATAAAACACCTATTTTCGCGAACCTATTTGGAAACGGGAAACTGTAAACTAAAATTAACAACGATAAACACATAACATGCAAGGATTAATAATGGCGGCCCAGCTTATTACGGGTATTTCTATTTTGGTAATTTTACACGAACTCGGGCATTTTTGGGCAGCACGTGCTTTCGGAATTAAAGTCGAAAAATTTTATTTATTCTTTGATGCTTGGGGCAAGAAGTTATTTAGCATTCAAATTGGTGAAACCGAATATGGTATAGGATGGCTTCCATTAGGAGGTTATGTGAAAATTGCTGGTATGATTGACGAGAGCATGGATACAGAAGCCATGGCAAAACCTGCAGAATCGTGGGAGTTTAGAAGCAAACCGGCTTGGCAACGTTTAATTGTTATGGTTGGTGGTGTGGTTATGAATGTACTTACAGGTATAATCATTTTTGCACTCATCTCGTATTCCTATGGCGAAAAATACACGCTTAATAGTTCGTTAACGCATGGAGTGGTAGCATCCGATTTTGCTAAACAAGTTGGATTTCAAGATGGTGATAAACTTGTTTCGGTAAATGGTAAAACAATAAAATATTTTGAGGATGCCGTGAGTGCCGATGAAATATTAGGCGAAAATACTACCTACACTGTAGTTAGAAATGGCTCTGAAACGTCCGTTATGTTGCCTAGGGATTTTGCAAAACAATACGCTTCGGCCCAAAAAATTGATTTTCTTTCACCCCGTTTTGCCTTTACTGTTGGAGATATTGTTAGTGGCTTTCCTGCCGAAAAAGCAGGTATACAAAAAGGTGATGTATTGCTTCGTATTGATTCAAGTCCTGTTCTTTTCTTCGACCAATTGCAACTTGCTTTAAAGGCAGTTGGTGGCAAACAAGCACAAGTAACATTGCTGCGTGGTAGCGATACATTAAATATCCCTGTAGAAGTTACCGCAGACGGAAAAATTGGCTTTTCTCCAATTCCCCAAGAACTTGCTTACGATTCAGTAAAATTCAGTTTATTACAATCGTTTCCCAAAGGAGTTGATAAGGCTGTGGAAACAATTTCGATGCAGGTAAAAGGGTGGGGTAAAATTTTTAGTGGAGATATTCCTGCTAATAAAGCAGTAACGGGTCCGATAGGTATCGCTAAGTTTTATGGTGGAGAATGGATTTGGAGTCGCTTTTGGCTTTTTACAGCCCTTATTTCTTTAGGACTTGCTTTCATGAATATCTTACCAATTCCGGCTTTGGATGGTGGACATGTGGTGCTATTGTTAATTGAAATGATCACTGGAAAACCAATTAGTACAAAAGCTATGGAGCGCGTACAAACAGTTGGAATGGTTATTTTACTTTCGTTGATGGTGCTTATTTTTGGTAACGATCTTATTGGATTGTTCTTAAAATAATTCCCCATTGGATTCACCCCACGCCAGCCTTCGATTGTTTGCTCACGTGGTTATTAACCTTCGTTTGTTAGAATGTGGATTTCCACCTTCATGAAAACTACTACATTCGAACATCTTATTATAACCCATGATGAAAAAAATACTCTTTATTGTATTCATAGGATGTGGTTTTGTGTTGATGGCTCAGCCGGTAATGCTAGATTCTGTCAAAACAATTCCCACTAAAATACTGATTGTGCCAAATCAAACGATGATGCACTTTAGCGATGCGGACGAGGATATTTCACAATTCAGTAAAAAAGACGTGAACCAAGTGCGCAGTAGTTTACGATTAGATTTGGAATCAAATATTCATCACCAATTACTTGCAAATTTTGATGCAATCAGTTTGTTACGTTCCACCACAACCAATGGAGAGGAAGATTTGAACAAAATATATGCAGCCACGCATTACACCTTATACTCTCGCCAATTGCAGGAAGAATATCTGGCCTCAAAACAATCTCCTGTTACAGCCTCTCTCAAAAACATAAGTGCTAAGTTTACACGAAAAAATAAAGAACAAACCTTTTGGGTGAGCGATTCATCAGTGATGTTAGGTGCTATTGGCAATAAAGAGTTGTTTCAATACCTTCATAAAAAATACAACGAAAAATACATACTGTTTATTACGCAATTTGAAATCAATACATCTAATAAAAACAGTATAGAGTGGCTTAAACAATCATACACCAGAGAATACACGGTACACTATAATTTATTTGATTACACTGGAACACTGATTCGTGCCGAAACGATTACCATAAGAGCAGGAAATGAGAATACACTTGCCGAAATTAAAAGTAAATACTTAATACAACTTGCACAACGACTCAAAGAAATTGTGCAGGTAGCCAACAACTAAACATGAGCACATTAAAGTTAGGAGATAAAGTTCGTTTTGTAAACGAAAATATGCAGGGCGTAGTAACCAATATTAACGGAAAAATAGTAGGTGTTACAATTGAAGATGATTTTGAAATTCCGGTAGCCGCTAATGAGGTTGTAAAAATTGAAGAAACCGTTGTTGCCAAAAAGGATGAACCGGTTTTTATTACCAAGAAATCCAACTTTGTTAAAGTACACTCAGGTATTCACATTGCTTTTGAACGATTGAGTGAAACAGCTTTAGAACTTAAATTGCATAACTCCGAGAGTGATAATATCTCATTTGCTTATTTTCAAAAAAACAATCAATTGTATGAGTTGCGCCAACAAGGAACAGTATCGTTGGAAACATATGTTTCATTAGGTAAGTTTAATCTTGAACAATTTAATACGTGGCCCGAAATGGCTTTTCAAATCATGTTTGTAAATGAGAGTGGAAACGATTTTAAGCCGCAATTAGTTAAAACAATAAAGATGAATGCAAAGGAGTTTCACGCAAGTTTTAAGCACTGTTATTTTTTGGGTAAACAAGCATACTCTTTCCGCATTGATGAGGCTATTAATAAAACAGATATTCAAAAATTATTGAACAAGGATTTTAGCGAACCAACAGCTAAGCAAACGTTTGTAACAGGAGAATCCCTCACTAAAAAACCACAACCCATTGTTGATTTACATATTGAAAAATTAACCGATCGAGCCAACGAATTAAGTGCACAAGATATACTTGATTTGCAGATGAAGGTTTTTACCAAAAGCTTGGAGATGGGCCATGTGCACCAAATGCAAAAGATCATTTTTATACACGGAATTGGTAATCATTTCCTTAAAAATAAGATCAAAAATTATTTAGGACAGCAAAAGTCTGTAGTAAAAAAATACCAGGATGCTGATATGGTAAAATTTGGTGGTGGGGCTACAGAGGTTATCTTGAATTAAGCAATGGAATAAGTCTGTTTCTATAAACCTAATTCAATTACTTCTTGTGTGAGTTTTAGTTTATCAATAGGAACCACGCCAACTTCTTCGCATACCAATCCTCCGGCTAAGTTTGATAAGGCTGCCGTATCTTTCATGTTTAGTTTGAGTGCGAAACATAAAGCAGCTATGCTAATTACGGTATCACCTGCTCCACTTACATCGGCAATTTTTCGAATATGAGCAGGAATGTAGTTGAAGGTTTTTCCATCTGTAATCATTACACCTCGCTCGCTCATTGTTATCATGGCATGTTTGAGGTGCATGTGTTCCATCATCTGTTTAATCGAATCCTCAAAAGCAGCAGTATCTTCTGCATCAAAATCTATATTTAAACCCTCTTTCAATTCTTTTAAATTCGGTTTAAACAAATCGACATAATGGTAATGTTTAAAATTACGTTTCTTCGGATCAACCACTACCGGAACATTATTTTTTTTGGCTTCGGCTGTAATTTGAGCGATATTTTCTTTGGTTAATACACCCTTATCGTAATCTTCAAAAATCAACACATCCGCATCTTTTAATAATACAGAGATGCGCTCAACAAGCTCGGCACTCTCTTTGTTATTTATAGCTTTGGTTTCTTCTGTATCAATACGTAACATTTGCGTGGCCTGCGAAATAACGCGAAGCTTTACAGTGGTTACTCTTTCATCCGACTTAACGATTCCGTTTGTTGATACTCCATTATGTTGAAACAATTGAATTAAATCATCTCCATCTTTATCATTCCCAACAACACTGCAAACAGTAGGTTTAGCTCCAAGTGCAACCAAGTTCATGGCAACGTTAGCAGCACCACCAAGTCTATTTTCTTTTTTTTTAACGGCAACAACAGGAACGGGTGCTTCTGGCGAAATGCGTTCTACCTTACCAAAATAATATGCATCAATCATTACATCGCCTACAACCAATACGTTTAGTCCATTAAATTGTTCGAGTATTTGCATCATTCTTGTGTTGTTGAGTTATGGATTAATTAATTTTTTTATCTTGTTATTAAATCAGTTGGTCGAGTGCAACTTTGATTCTCCGCATGGCTTCAATGATTTTTTCATCACTTGTTGCATAACTAATTCGGAGGCACTGAGGAGCACCAAAAGCCTCACCTGTTACCATACTTACGTGAGCGTTATGTAGCAAATACATGCATAAATCTGTTGCAGTTTGTATGGTTTTACCTTCAAACGTTTTTCCGAAATAGTAACTAATGTCTGGGAACAAATAAAATGCCCCATCGGGGTTGTTGCATATCCAATGCGGAATGTTTTTCACTTCTTCTAAGATAAGATTACGTCTTCTTTTAAAAGCTTTAACCATTTCCATGCTTGGTTTCATATCTCCATCCAAAGCTGCAACTGCCGCTTTTTGTGTAATACTGCTTGTAGCCGAAGTATACTGACTCTGGATTTTTTCGCAGGCTTTCGCAATAGCTGTATTTGCAGCCATGTAGCCTAGTCGCCAGCCTGTCATAGCATACCCTTTTGATAAGCCGTTAATGGTAATTACACGTTCTTTAATACTATCAAACTGAGCAATGCTTTCATGCTTACCTACAAAATTGATAAACTCATAAATCTCATCAGCAATGATGTAAATGTTGGGATGTTTTTCGAACACATCAACTAATGCAGCTAACTCTTCTTTGCTGTATACACTTCCTGTAGGATTGCATGGTGAAGAAAAAATGAATGCCTTACTTTGTGGAGTAATAGCGGCTTCTAGCTGTGCGGGTGTAATTTTATATTGTTGTTCAACGGTAGCATTAATAAATACAGGTTCACCTTCCATCAAACGCACCATTTCTGAATAACTTACCCAATATGGCGTTGGAATAATAACTTCATCACCTTTGTTTACTAAAGCCATAATCACATTCATGATACTGTGTTTGGCTCCTGTTGATACAATGATGTTATCAATTGAAAAATCAAGGTTGTTATCACGCTTGAATTTGCGCACGATGGCTTCTCGCAATTCTGGAATACCAGCAACAGGAGTATAGTAAGAGAAATTATCGTCAATGGCTTTTTTTGCTGCATCCTTAATATGCGCAGGAGTTGTAAAGTCGGGCTCTCCCAAACTTAAACTAATCACATCATACCCTTTAGCAGCGAGCTCTCTGCTAAGTTTGGCCATTGCAATTGTTTGAGGTTCGTTTATGTAATTTACACGGTTTGCTAAATTCATGTTTAGTTCAAAATGCGAATATAATAGGTAATGACTTATTTGATACGGCTTTTGAGTGCTTCAATTTTGTCTTTTAGCACCTTAAAAAAGCGGTTGCGTTGTTTTTCGTTTACACCACTAATGAGTATTGATTTGTGGGTAAGGTTTTTAAGCCAGAGGTCGCTTTCTTCAATAAATCCGGTATTCAAGGTGCTCATCATATTAAAAGTATTGTTGCTCACGTAAGCAATTTTATGGTTGCCAATGGTTACCAAAATGCTATTGTTTCCCACCATTACCTCACTCTGATATAGTGTAAAATTAGTTTCGCCACTCTCATGTTTTGCTACCAATTTCGATTGTTTTTCAGCCTTCAGCTTTAATAAATTTATCTCTTCCGAAATATGATCACACATCCTTATTGCAGTTTCTTTGTTCTTAAAAAATCCGCTTTCCCAAAAGTATTCAACTTGTTTGAGTGTGCTGTTAAGTGTATCCTCTGTCCAAATTTCGGTTGATGTAATCTTGTTGTAATCGTTCAACATTTCTTTGGCTTGTTCAATGTACTCCTTAGGAATAAGGGCTGTGTCAAAGTCTTTATTTTGGAACTCAGGGGCATTCAAAATGCTTTTTTGCCAATAAAAAATCTTAAAACAAATCAACTCATCATTCGTAAAATGATGCCAAGGCGGAACATCATCCGAGGCATATAAGATATTACTACCGGGTATACTGGCAATACGTTTAACATCTCCACTCATTATTTTAAGCCAATTTTGAAAGCCATTTTCGCTGTTTCGCAATCGGTTATAACTAAAGGTTACGGTTTCTTCATGTGTGTTTGAGTTTGCATCAAATGGCACTTTAAAATGCGTACAAATAGTAGCAATTTCATCTATTCCTAGTAGTGTTTCTCCCCTGAGTCTTCTGTACGCACTATCATTACTGGTATTGAGCAAATCGGCAAGTTCATCTACCAATGAAATATTTGCTGGCAGTGCTGCTTTTACTTTTTGAAAAAATGAGAGTTGAATTTCTTTGGCAGTGGTCATCTTAATGTTGTTTACGTAGGCTTTACTTGTGCAAAATACAAATTGTAACGAAGTATTTGCAGAAAATGCAAAAAAATACGAAATGCTAGTTTAAAGCAGTAAAATTCACCAAATTTACTTTGGCATAAGGCATACTATCGTTTTAGTAGGTACTTAAGCTTAAATACTTTTGTGCCATCAAATCGAAACAAATATGAAAATAAACATTACTCGCATTGCCATTATCGTTTTAATGGTTTGCTTACTCTCAGTAGCAACTTTTGCTAAACGACCTTCCATTACTGTTTTAAATATCGAAACAAAAGGTGTTCCATTAGATGCCCAACAAATGGGAAACCTCGTACGCATCGAATTGGAAAAATTAGACACGTTTGATGTTACAGATAGGTATGACGTAGTTTCACTAGTGGAGAAAAACAAATTGAACATAGCTAATTGTTACGGCAAATCTTGTTTGGTTGAGGTTGGTAAAGTACTGCAATCCGATTACATGTTTACCGGAAGTGTTGAATTGTATGGGCAAACGATTATTTCCACATTTAGGCTCATTAATGTAAAAGATGAAACCGTTGAACGCACCCTGGTAAACGAGTATTTGAATTTACCGCTTGAATTGCAGGGAATGGCAGCTATTTCTGTTCAAAAGATGTTTGGACGTAAAGTGGATGAAGAAATGGAAACACGCTTAACTAAGAAGTTTGACTATGAGAATACCATTAATAATCCCGATAAAGCCAGATTAAACTTACAAGGACCACGTTTTGGTTATGCATTTATTTTCGGGCAAATGTCGGAACGTTTGCGCGCTTCCAAAACAAGTGGAGGGTTTGATGCCAATCCTGCTATGTTTCAGTTTGGCTATCAATTTGAAAAACAATATTTAAATGAAGGTAATTATCAGGCTTTGTTTGAATTTATTCCAATGATTACCGGAGTTGATCAACAAATGTTTATCCCCAGTATAACCATATTAAATGGTTTCAGAAACAATAAAACAGGATGGGAATTAGCTATTGGTCCATCTATAGGGTTGGGTTCGTATACCAAAATGCAAAAAGTAAATGGTGTATACTATACAGAAGACGAACTCAGTAAAATGGGGCTTCCTACAAAAGATTCAGAAGATGTTTTACATAAAGATGGAATAACCAAGTTTACATCGGCTCTGGTATTTGGTATTGGTAAAACGGTTAAGTCGGGCAAGATGAATATTCCGGTTAATCTGTGGGTTACTATTCCTACCAACGAAGGCTTTAGAGTGGGTATTTCGGTTGGCTACAATTCGAAAAAATAGTAACTAAAATCACCTTAAACAAAATGTAAGTTCAAGTCATAAGTGCAATTATTGTAGCGCTACTATTATTAGTGGTCTTCCAAAGCAAAGGTCAAGGTTTTTACGTTGGAGCACATGGCGGTTATAGCTTATCGTTTTTGAAACAAGTTGTAACACTAAACCGTAAATCAACAGGAAATTCCAACATGAGCGGAAGCACTTATGTAGATGAGGCAGAGAAGGTATATGCAAACTATGGTTCGGGAGCAAATGCAGGAATATTGGCAGGGTATGGTTTTACATCAAACATAGCCGTTGAGGTTAGCTTCAATCAGTTTTTTGCAAGTTCGTTTGCAAGTAATTCAACATCAACCAATTCAAATAATGGAAACCTTAGCAGCTCGAGTATATCGGATTTAACTTTTAACAGTACGTTGTCTTGTTTTTCGGGAGGTGTTAAATACAGTATTCCATTAGCTCAAGGGAATGTTTACTCAAAGGCTGGAGTGCTTATGGGACTGTCAACAATCACAACTAAAGTGCTGCGCAATAACACTTCCGGTAATCAAACAAATTCTAGTGAAAGAGTAGAGGAATTAACTGGCAACATTTCATTAGGAGCATACACTGCATTGGGGTTTGAAAAATTGATCTCTCCTAAAGTATCTTTATTCGGGGAGGTGGCTTTAAATCTTCTACAATTTAATCCAACAAAATCGGAGGTTACAAAATATACTCAAAATGGAATTGATCAGTTGCCAAACTTATCGGTAAGTGAAAAAGAAACTGTTTATGAAGAGTCGTATACCAATACTTCAGTAAATGGTACCAATCAAGATCCTAAAAGTCCCGATAAAAGTGTTATTCAAGGAATGAATTTTTCAAGTGTTGGTGTGAGGGGTGGTGTTATTTTTAAAATATAGGGATAAACATAACAAGCCGTTTTGGCTCAAAAGTTAAGAAACAAGTTGGTTTGAATCGTTGATTCAAGCCAACTTTTCATTTATAACTGTTTTGTTACGCCAATATTTCCGCAAAATAGCTATTGGAAAGGCTTTTGAGCATAGAAGAGAAACTGATTTTGATGTAAGATAATCACAGCAAACTGTAATGTTTTGTATGTTAATCAGCCGATTTTTGGGGGACATAATATTCTTCTAATCAAAACACTCTTTAGAAAAAACAACGCACATGAATATCAATAACTTTACAATTAAATCACAAGAAGCCGTTCAACATGCTCAACAGGTTGCAGCAGGCAACGGACATCAATCCATCGAAACGGGTCACTTACTTAAAGCCTTGCTCGAAACAGATGAAAATGTCATTTCCTTTTTACTCAAAAAACTAAACGTAAACCCAACACGATTGGAGCAGACTGTTGATGCAGTAATTTTCGGTTATCCTAAAGTTTCTGGAGGTTCGGGGCAGTATTTAAGCACTTCAGCCAATCAAGCTATTACAAAGGCACAGTCGTTTTTAAAAGAATTTGGTGATGAGTTTGTAGCAGTTGAATTGTTGTTGCTTGGATTGCTTAATGCAGGAGATTCGGTGTCAACTTTGTTAAAGGATGCGGGAGTAAATGAGAAGGATTTGAAGAAGGCCATAAATGAACTGCGTGGCGATAAAAAAGTAACGTCTCAAGGAGCTGAAGCGCAATACAATGCGTTGAACAAATACGCAAAGAACTTAAATGAATTGGCCAAGGCCGGACGGTTAGATCCTGTTATTGGGCGTGATGAAGAAATTAGGCGAGTGCTTCAAATCTTGTCGCGCAGAACCAAAAATAACCCAGTACTTATAGGTGAGCCTGGCGTTGGTAAAACAGCAATTGCGGAAGGGTTGGCTCACCGTATTGTAAGTGGAGATGTTCCGGAGAATTTAAAATCGAAACAAATTTTTTCACTCGATATGGGTTCCCTCATTGCTGGTGCTAAATACAAGGGTGAGTTTGAAGAACGCCTAAAAGCAGTAGTGAAAGAAGTGATTGATAGTGATGGCGAAATTGTATTGTTTATTGATGAAATACACACATTAGTAGGTGCAGGTGGAGGAGGCGAAGGAGCAATGGATGCCGCTAATATCTTAAAACCTGCATTGGCTCGTGGAGAGTTACGTTCTATTGGTGCAACTACATTAGCAGAATATCAACGGTATATTGAAAAAGATAAAGCATTGGAGAGACGCTTCCAAAAAGTATACGTGGAAGAGCCCGATACCGAAAGTGCGATTTCTATTTTACGTGGATTAAAGGAGCGTTACGAAGTGCATCATAAAGTTAGAATTAAAGATGAAGCAATTATTGCAGCGGTGGAATTATCGCAACGTTATATCAGCGATCGTTTTTTACCCGATAAGGCCATTGATTTGATGGATGAAGCAGCCTCTAAATTACGCTTGGAAATCGATTCTGTTCCTGAGGAACTGGATCAGTTGGAACGCAAAATTATGCAATTGGAAATTGAACGTGAGGCTATCAAACGTGAAGGCGACACAGATAAGGTAAAACAGTTGAGTGAAGATTTATCCAATCTGCAATCAGAGAAAAACTCACTCAAGGCCAAATGGCAGAGTGAAAAGCAAGTGGTTGATGGTATTCAACAAACCAAACAAGAAATTGAAAACTTGAAGCATGAAGCAGAATTGGCCGAACGTAATGGTGATTTCGCAAAGGTGGCCGAAATCAGATATGGTAAGGTAAAAGAGGCAGAGGCACGCCTTCAAGATTTTCAGCAAAAGTTGATTGAACAGCAAGGCGATAGTGCCATGGTAAAAGAAGAAGTAACCAGTGAAGATATTGCGGATGTAGTGGCACGCTGGACTGGTATACCGGTAACCCGAATGTTACAAAGTGAACGCGAAAAATTATTACACTTGGAAGATGAATTGCACAAACGCGTGGTTGGACAGGAAGAAGCAATTGAAGCCATTTCGGATGCTATTCGTAGGAGTAGAGCTGGGTTGAGTGATCCTAAAAAACCAATTGGTTCATTCATCTTTTTAGGAACAACCGGTGTGGGAAAAACAGAGTTGGCTAAGGCTCTTGCCGAGTATTTATTTAATCAGGAAAATTCGATGGTGCGGATTGATATGAGTGAATATCAAGAGAAACATACCGTTAGTCGTTTAATTGGAGCGCCTCCAGGATATGTTGGGTATGAGGAAGGTGGACAATTAACCGAAGCAGTGCGCAGAAGGCCATATTCAGTGATCTTGTTGGATGAAATTGAAAAAGCCCATCCTGATGTATTTAATATTTTACTGCAAGTATTAGATGATGGAAGATTAACGGATAACAAAGGAAGAATGGCTAATTTTAAAAATACCATCATCATTATGACGTCTAATATCGGTTCGCATATTATTCAGGAAAAGTTTGAAGATTATAATGAGTTCAATAAAGACGAAAAAATTGCCGAAGCAAAAGCAGGAGTAATGGAGTTGTTGAAACATACTATTCGTCCAGAGTTTTTAAACAGGATTGATGATGTGATGATGTTTACGCCACTTAGTAGAGAGGACGTGAGAGAGATAGTGAATATCCAGTTTAAGGGAATCAAAGCCAATATTGGTGAGCAGGGAATAATATTGGATATAACTGAGGAAGCAATGGATTGGCTAGCTCAGTTAGGCTACGACCCCCAGTTTGGTGCACGCCCACTCAAGAGGGTTTTACAAAAACGTATTTTGAATGAGTTATCGAAAGCCATTCTGATGGGAAGTATCAAAAAAGATTCATCTATATTGATATCACTAAATGATAAACAACAGTTTGAGTTTGCTAATCACTCAAACGGTTAAACTTTATAAGCCACAGATTACGTGAATGTAAATAATTGAATTTGCGTAATCTGTGGCTATCAAATCGGTAATCAATATAACACGGGCATGGTGAATTTCACTGTGCCTTTTTTTTGTTTTTGTTATCTTCGTTAAAATTCATTGATATGAAGCAAATAGTTATTTTTTGTATTGGAGTGTGTTTAACATTTGTTGCCTGTAAAAAAGACGAAACATCGGATAACCAACCTACAACAACATCCACCACCTCAAGTACCACCAATGGTTCAACCGATACCGTTGAAAAGATTATTGAAATTAAAACATCCTTTGGTTCAATGTATATGTGGCTTTATAAAGAAACTCCTTTACACCGTGCTAACTTTTTAAAGTTGGCTGATTCCAATTATTTCGACAATACTACTTTCCATCGTTGTGTTGCCAATTTTGTGATTCAGGGTGGAGATCCCAACTCAAAAGATGCTGATAGTACCAATGATGGAAGAGGAGGCCCCGGATATACAATTCCTGCCGAAATAAATGCAACAAAATTAAAACACATTTACGGTGCTGTTGGTGCAGCTCGCGATAACAATCCGGCTAAAGCTTCAAATGGGTCACAATTTTATATTGTGTTGCCCAAAGCTGGAACATCGAGCTTAAACGGAAATTATACCGTTTTTGGATTAATCATCAAAGGAATGGAGTTTGCTGATAGTATTGTGAAACAGGCGCAAAATGCAAATAACAGGCCTTACACCGATATTAAAATGGATGTGAATGTGTTGGAGAAAACACGCGAACAAATCCGTTTCGAGTATAACTACAATCCACAATAGCGATGCATTTTAAAGCCCCATTTTTACATAAAGAATTTCTATTTAAAACCAGCCGAAGTGGAGGAGCAGGAGGGCAGAACGTAAACAAGGTATCTACCAAAGTGCAAATTGATTTTTCAATACTCGATTCTGTTTTATTGACTACTGAAGAGAAGGAATTGTTGCTGCAAAAGTTAGAAGGTAAACTATCCAAAGAGGGTATGTTACAAATTGTATCTCAAACAGAGCGCACACAGTTGGGTAATAAAGAAATTGCTATCCGAAAGATGTATCACACATTGAATAAATGTTTTGTGGTTAGGAAAAAACGTAAGGCAACTAAACCTTCTAAATCAGCTGTTCAAAAACGATTAACTCAAAAGAAAAAAGTATCGGAAATTAAAGTAGGTCGGGGTAGAGTGATTGATGAGTAATCACTAGTGCTTTTCTGATATTAGTTGCGAAAAGGTTTGAATAACAAAGACGAAGCTACAGTATTAATGCTAAATAGAATTTTATGATAAATTACTAGGAAGTGTATCACTTTTAGTTTCTGTTTCTGTTAGGTTTGGTTTTGGTTTTGGTTTTGGAAGATGTTTTAAGTGTTCGAAGGTATAAATTAACCCATAAACATGGCCCAAACTTACTAACTGGGAGCGAGTATTGCATTTAAAATTGATCAATAAATTTTTGATATAGGTATCAACAGAATTAGCAGATAGTCCTCCTAGTTCTGTTGCAATGGTTTTCGAATCTTTTCCTTCGGCAAGTTTATTAATAATGCTAATTTCTTTTCCACTTATTTCTACTTCAAATTGGTCAGTTATTGAATGTTTTGATTCAATAAAAATGGTTTCAAAATAAGTATTTCCATTCATAACCTCATTAATGGCTTTAGCCAAATTTACACTTTGTTTGGGAACAAAACCTTTCACACCAAAAGCAATGAGTTTGCCCTCAAGGTTGGGTTCAAAAGCATTTGAAGTGCAAATGATGGTGCCGTTGTAATGTATTGCTTTTAACTCATGCAAAACTTCCCAACCATTCATAAAAGGCATGTATAAGTCAAGAATAATGATATCTGGTTTGAAATAATTGAGCTTGTACAATAAGTCTTTTCCATTCCCACTTCTAAAAAGGATAGAGGTGTTTTTTAAGGCTTTTATGTGGTGTTCAATCATTGTCTGGTCTAACAGCATATCGTCTGCTATACCAAGGGTTATTACTTTACGAGGCATATTCAAATATCCCTATTTTGTTGAAATAAACAATATTACCAAAACCCAATAAATGGTACCGGTACAAAATATTGGGTTTTAGGGATTGTATTCGCTAGTAGCATTGCCAATCTTTGAATTGCTTTATGAAATTAACGGTGCACAGTTAATTTTAATGCTTCAAATTTATAATTATCAAAATAATTCAACACTAATTCATTATCGTATGAAAAATCAAAATTTAATTCTAACCTTAACTTTGGCAGGACTTCTTTTTTCTTGTAGCAAGTCGAATGAAGAAACCGATTATTCTCCTAGTTCAAACAAAACACAAATAAGTTCAGTTTCTTCTGCAAACTCAGCACTTTCTCAAGAGTCTTGCTCGGCAATTAATTGTAATATTCACGAGGGAAACCCTGTTATAGGAGATGGGTTTCGATACACTTCGGGATCAGGTTTGAAAATGCTTCAAACACCTTGTAATCTTGATGATCCTTGCGATGATTGTGAAGGGAATTGCTTTCCAGATGTAATCATAAAAGATGATAAGCCTGGGGGATATCTAAAGTTTGAGGCTTTGGATGGTGTTACACAAGATCAATTGGATCAATGGAAAAACGAGTTGGACGTTGCAATAGCCAATAATAAAGTGGATGATTTTTTTATTAACGGAAATGGTCTTAACTTGTATCCATTAGATGCTCAGCCTTTAAGTGACATAGTGAATAAAGTGACTACAATAATTAATAATAACAACACATATCATATTGTATATTATGGTTCTGCCGACCCTCATGATGGTCCAGTTTATTAGAGGTAAGTCCTATTCTAAGTATGTTTGCCTGCTATTGGCAAACATACTTGTTTGTGTTTTTTCCTCTGGACAATCACTCCATCAAGCGCGAGCTTTATCATTAAATACCCTATCGGGAACTCCAACAGACAGAACATTTTATCAACCTCAGTTTTTTGAGGATAAATCCGGACGGCATTTCATTGTACTGAATGTTAAAGCTAAAAAATCACTCGAGTTTTACAATTATGATAACGGTAACTTTTTCATGAGAATAGATTATGGAAAAGAGTTGGGAGATTCTTTTCCAATTTTTGGTTTTTATGTTCTAAACTTTGACTCGATTTTTTTACAAACTTCATATGTGAATAATCTTATACTAGTTGATTCTACTGCAAAAGTCATTTCTAATATTGATTTACACAGGATTGATGGTTATAAAAAAGATTGCGACATAAGAAGCCAAACCGTCTCTCCTTTCTTTATCAGCAATAATCGAGTTTATCTTTCCTCGTACAATAGGATTCAAAAGATAGATATTACTATTGCGAAGAACTATAATGATAAATTCAAGGCAAATAATATAGGTTGGATTTTAGACTTATCAGACATGAAGATAGAGAATACGATTGGTCAATATCCTTCTTTTTACCAAAAGAATTATATGCAACATTTTCATGCTGCTTATTCTTCCATGGATGGTTGGCAAGATACAACGATATTTATTTCTCCAATTTCTGAAGAAATATACATGTATCTTACAAATAAATTAATTGCTATTAAACCAATAAGAAGTTTGAATGTATCCCCATCTAGGTATTCGTTTGATATTAGTAAATGGTATGATGATAAATATCAAAAGAAAGTATATTTAGAAAATGGATTCTACAAGAAAATTATAAGAGACAGGCAAGCTACAAATTACTATGTTTTTGTCGCCAAATCAATCAATGTTATTTCCTCAGATGGGACTTACAATTCTGATTTAGAAAGAGAGTATTCCATAATAATTTTGAATCGAGAATTAAATGTGGTTAAAGAGATAGATATCAATGATAAATATTTGGATTTTAGTTGTGTTTTTCCCGTAGAGAGAGGTTTCATGGTTCTCAAGAATTTACAAAATGGCAAGTTAAATTTTCAACAATATGTTTTTTCTGAGTAAACGCAACAATATCGCATACTACTTAACATTCTCATTGTTTTTCTATCAAATTAATTTAACTGATAATTTTAACAGGTATCTACTATCAATTGGTCTTCCACTACTAAATAAGAATCCGGGAAAATATATTATTATTCCTGATATGGGCTGCTCTTGTTCTAATGAGTTCATAGTTAAAATAAATGAACGGATTCTCAGAGAGAACGTTACTATTTATCTCTCATCATACAGGGGGAATAGCTTGAACAAAATTTTTAGTTCGAAATCTATTGTTTTAGATTCGACAAAAAATTCATACAAATATTTAGGTGTAAACATGAAGTTTGTTCACATAGTTTTTACATCCAATAATAATGTTGACTCTATTGTTCAATTTGATGCATATAATATCAGTAAAATAGATAAGTATCTCAGATACTAAATCAATCTTTAAGTTCCTACACTCTAAACAGAAGAAAAGATTTATTAGAGAATAAGCCCGTCTTGAAGTTTGTTGTTTTTAAATATGAATAGTATATGAAAAAATCAGTCACATTGTTATTAATTATTTTTATTTTTTCGAATGCAAACGCATCAGATCCTATTAAGTTAAAGTCAAAAGTAAAACCTAAAAAAGTCTTAATGGAAACTGCAGGTAATATTGGCGTTGAAAAGGGTCAACGAAAGAATTGTCCTCCAGGCACACCACAAACCAAAATCTGTTGTGACAGGAAGTTCTGTTTGGTTACACCGAAGTCATCATCTGATGAGGATGTCAAAGCCTTGAATTATTTTGAAGGAACAATAGAGAAGATTAATGAACAATTTCTCGCTATAAATATTCCTTACAATAAAATTTTGCCAGGTGTATATAGTGATTGGTTTATAAATGTTATGTTTGAAGGTGAATACTTTCCGTTGGATAATTCAGTTGCTCAATATATGGGCCTTCAGAATATCGCTTTATCTGCGGGTAACTACCCTGTTGTTAGAACCAATGAAGGCTTTAGGATTGTAATCAAATATCAATCGCAAACTGGTGAATAGGGTTATTTTTATACTTTTTATGTTGGCCGTAGGTATATCTTCAACATCTTGTGTGAAGATATACCTTAAGGCAATGGGGGTTCAAAAAACTAGAACTGTAAGCAAGGAGGTTCTAACAAACTATTTACACAAAAGGGGAATTAACCACGAATATATTTTGGAGGTTGATTCGGTTAAATACGCTCAATTAATTGAAAGAAAGAAAATTGATACCTTATATAAGCATGCATATTGGTGGACACAAAATCACATCCAACCGGTTCAGGTGATCTATTTTGAAAAAGCAACTCAAAGACCAATTGCCGCTTATTTTAATTGTATTGCTGAGGTTAGAGGGCTAACAAGTATGACCTGGAACAAGGAGCAAGAATTAGAATTTTTTCCTCCTAAAACATATACCAATTGGGTTGATACGCTTTTTTCTCAGGAAGAACTTTTCAAAACGTTTAACGATATGAATGGGAAAGAGTTTGAGTATAAAGATGATGGAACGGAATATCTCATCGTTCTTTTCTATTCTCTATTTGTTCAGAAGCAATCTGATAACCTAATTAAAGAGGTTAACGAGCATTTACAAAAGTGTTTAAATAATAATTATCAAATATACTATGTCAACATGGATAACTATTTTTTTAAGGAAGTTGATTAGATGATTTCGAAGGTTTTTGGTCGACTAAGATTCATGAATGCGCTGTAATGTTTTTTCTTTCAATTTTGGGAACAGCTCATTCACATTTCCCAAAATATAATAATTGTATGCATCGAGTTGGGTTACCCGATACATCCATTATGAATTTTAATTTTAAAGGGATAGTGAAATGAATCATGCTTTAAACATAATTAGACTAAATCTTAATCACTTCGTTTGTATGGTTTACAGATATAAACTTATGGTATCCAAGTTGAAATTGGTGTAGGTGAACTCTACCACCAAATTAGCTATTCACCAGCAATCCGATTCGACAATATTTAGTTTACTTTCTTACGTTCACCAATTTGTTGTCGCCACATGGCGTAATACAATCCCTTTTCGTCCAGTAATTGCTGGTGTTCTCCGGTTTCGATGATTATACCTCTTTCCAATACAAAAATCCTATCGGCATGCATGATGGTACTTAATCTATGGGCAATTAAAACGGTGATATGTTCTTTTTTACTGGTAATTTCTTTGATGGTGTTTGATATTTCCTCTTCTGTAAGCGAGTCGAGTGCCGAAGTTGCTTCATCAAAAACCATTAAACGAGGACTACGCAATAGCGCTCTTGCAATTGACAAACGTTGTTTTTCACCACCGCTTAATTTCATTCCTCCTTCACCTATAACGGTATCAATACCATTTTCACTTCGCTCAAGTAATCCGGTACATGCAGCTTTTTGCAACGCAGCATTAATTTCAGCATCTGTTGCATTGGGTTTTACAAACAGTAGGTTTTCTTTTATGGTGCCCGAAAATAATTGCGTGTCTTGCGTTACAAATCCAAGTTGGTGTTGGAGTTCATCTTTGTCTATTTCTTGAGCATTAATATTGTTATAGTCTATCTGTCCGTTTTGGGGTGTATAAAGTCCTACCAACAATTTAACCAACGTACTTTTACCCGATCCACTTGGGCCAACAAAGGCAATGGTTTCGCCCTTTTGAACCCTGAAGTTAATATTGCTCAATGCATCATAATTGGCAGATTTGTGCCTAAAGGTAACATTGGTAAAAGCTAATTTTTCAATCTCGTTGATGCGTTTAGGATTGGTCGGTTTTACTTCAATAGGGGTATTGATAATTTGTTCAAAATTTGCCAAGGATGCTTCGGCTTCGCGGTAGCTAATAACCTGAGTTCGGGATAAGAAAGTGTTGATTATTTTGTTTATAATTATTTGGTAATCAAATAATTAGTAGCATTGGAAGTGTTAATTTTGTAGTGCAAAAAAACATAAAAAACACACCAATGCTACGAGATAAAATTACAGAAACTTTTGTAAAAGTTGATGATTTCTGCAATGAATTTGAAATTTTGTATTCAAAACACCAATTACCCGCACCATCAAACGTTAAAACAAGAAATAGAAAAGCCGGAATGTGTGACTCTGAAATTATCACACTCCTGATTGCGTTTCATGGTGGTCAATTCAGGAATTTCAAGCATTTTTATGTAGACTATGTGTCTGTTCATTTAAGAGAAGATTTTCCCGGATTGGTTTCCTATAACAGGTTTATTGAATTGAGTCATCGTTGTGCTATTGCATTCATGTTGTTTCTCCATCATTGTTGCAAAGGCGAGTGCACTGGCATTAGCTTTATTGATTCTACTGTACTGCGTGTTTGTCACAACAAAAGGATAAAGCGTAATAAAACTTTTAAAGGCTTTTCAGAGGTTGGTAAATCATCAATGGGATGGTTCTTTGGCTTTAAACTTCACCTGATTATAAACGACAAAGGTGAGATATTATCTTTCTTTCTAACCAAAGGAAATGTGGATGATAGAGATGCTAAAGCAATTACCAATATGACTAAAGACCTTTTCGGAAAACTATTTGGAGATAAGGGATATATCTCAAAAGCATTGAGTGATCTGCTTTTTGGCAACGGTATACAACTCATTACAGCTGTAAGAAGAAACATGAAATCTAAAGCATTGAGCAATGAAGAGAAACTTCTTTTAAGGAAACGGTCCGTGATTGAAACCGTAAATGATGAGTTAAAAAACATTTGTCAAGTTGAACATACAAGACATCGCTCTATCAGCGGTTTTCTTCTTAATGTTATGAGTGCAATTGCTGCGTATTCTTTCTTTCCTAAAAAACCTTCCATCAAAAAAGATATTGAGGAAACAAACCCTCAGCTTATCAAGCAACTTGAACAACAATTGACATTAGCTGCTTAAACCGAACTCAGGTTATTAGTAAGTACGCAGGTTATTGGCATTGGGTTGGTTGTTTTGTTAAAAAATTCTAAAATTAAAGGTACAAAAAAGCCCGCTAGTATGCTAACGGGCTTTATTATCAGTATTTTATGTTATGCCATGGTTGTGTACACGGCCGTTACATCATCGTCATCCTCAATCAATTCGAGCAATGTGTGTACTTCTTCTTCTTGTTCTTCAGTAAGTTCAACAGGCATTTTGGGTTCGCGGGTAAGTGCTGCATTTAAAATTACACAACCCTTATCTTCCAATGCTTTTTGCATCCTACCATAATCTTCGAATGAAGTAGTGATATAAATGGCGTCATCATCAACATTAATTTCCTCTGCACCGTGGTCAATCATCTCCAATTCAAACTCGTCTAAATTAATGCCTGTCTTTTCTATTTTATATTCGCCAATGTGCTCAAATAAAAACTCCATCGAACCTTTAACGCCCAGTGCGCCTCCTTTTTTGTTGAAGTAGCTGCGCAGGTTAGCAACCGTGCGCGTAGGATTATTGGTAGCCGTTTCAATCATGATGCCAATACTGTGCGGTCCTTTGCCTTCATATAACACCTCTTCAAAATCACCATCTTCCTTGCTTACTGCACGCTTAATGGCGTTATCTAAATTGTGCTTTGGCATGTTAATAGCCTTTGCTTTTGCAAGTGTTACACGCAAACGCGGGTTCGCATCCGGATCTGGACCGCCCATTTTTACGGCAATTGCAATTTCTTTACCAATTCGTGTAAACGCCCGGCTCATCTTAGCATAACGGGCAAACATCTTGTGTTTACGTTTTTCAAATACCCTTCCCATAACTACTGTAAATTCTAAATTCGAATATTAAATTCGAAATGTATGTTAATGTTTAAATCCTAAATCTTTCCCGATAGCTATCGGGACTCAAATATACTTACCAACGGTCTCCATCCAACACATTTCCCAGTCCGCCCAATATGCTTCCTTCTTCTTTACGTCCCATCGGGCCTGCGTATGCAAGCATTCTGCTGGCAAGTCTGCTTATTGGTAAGGATTGAATCCAAACCTTTCCCGGACCTGATAATGTGGCGAAAAATACACCTTCTCCTCCAAATAAAGTGTTTTTTATTCCGCCCACAAACTGAATATCATAATTAACATCTTGAGAAAAAGCAACTAAACAGCCTGTATCGATTTTTAATAATTCGCCCGGTTGCAACGAACGCTCAATTACATGTCCGCCCGAATGCACAAAAGCCATTCCGTCACCCTCCAATTTTTGCATAATAAATCCTTCGCCTCCAAATAAACCTGTTCCGAGTTTGCGTTGAAATTCAATACTTATACTCACGCCTTTTGCCGCGCATAAAAATGAATCTTTTTGGCAAATAATCTTTCCACCCATGTGGTACAAATCAATTGGGATAATTTTACCGGGATAAGGCGCAGCGAAGGTTACCTGTTTTTTTCCTTGTGCCATGTTTGTGTATGCCGTCATGAATAAACTTTCACCGGTAAGCAATCGTTTTCCGGCACCAAATAATTTTCCAATGATTCCTCCTTGTTGAAGCGATCCATCTCCAAAAAATGTTTGCATGTCAATACCATTATCCATCATCATAAAACTGCCAGGCTCCGCCATTAAAGTTTCCTGAGGGTCGAGTTCAATCTCAACACATTGCATCTCTGAACCTAATATGCGGTAATCTATTTCGTGATTCGATTTCATGTTCCTAAATTTTTGTGCAAAAATAGGAATTTGTTGAATAAATAGATTGGAGTAAATGGGTAAATGGGTAATTGTGTAAATGAGTCGAACGGACATGAAATGTTATTGGAATCCAATGTAGCACTAATTTGATGCAGGTTGAGTTAATCAGCAGTTAAGTATTTTTGGTTGTTTCGAGTGTTCTTTGAACAACATGATACATCCCGAATACCTTGTTGAGTCAGGTGAAGTTTCAAGCTGAATTGAGCCTCTTAAATCTCTCCCGATAGCTATCGGGACTCAAATCTCAAATAACCCTAAGCTGGCCTTTATTTTCCTCAATTATTCCAAAGGGTTCATCTTTTATAATGAGGAAGCCATCAAGATCAATAAATTTAACTCCTGCGCACACATTCATGGCTGACGAAATACCTAATGAAGTTTCAATCATGCAGCCAACCATGGTATGCATATTATGTTTTACAGCTTCGTTGAGCAAGCGTAATCCATTTATGTAACCACCTGCTTTCATGAGTTTCATATTAATACCGTGGAACTGGTGTTTGAGTTGTTCAAAATTGGCATGGTTGCATATACTTTCATCTGCTATTAGTAAAAATGGGGATTGCTTTTTTACATAGGTATATTCAGCATCCAATCCCGCAGGCATGGGCTGTTCAATAATATCGATATTGTATGGTGTGAGTTCGTTTAAAAAGGAGAGGAGCTCATCAGGATTTTTCCATCCTTCGTTGGCATCAATAATTAACGGTTGACGTGTTACTTTGCTCAATGCTTGCAGCAAGTCGTGGGCGTATTCCGCATTAACTTTTAGTTTTAAACGGGTAAAACGTTCGAGGTGATGTTGCTTGTAAAATGCCGCAATTTCATCGGCTGGCATAATGGGTAAGGAAAAAGAAGTAGCAATTATTGTTGGATGTTGTATTCCTAAATAATCGCAAACCGATTCACCACTTTGTACGCAACGGAAATGGATGTATGCACTTTCAATTCCGAAACGCAGTGCATTGGGCAGCTTAAGGCTATCCAGTAATTCGGTAAATTCTTCAATATGAATGCAAGTTGAGGGAGCAACGTTAGCAAATCGTTCAAATTCACTCAGCATTAATTCGGGAGTTTCATTGTATCGAATATTGGGAGCTACTTCGCCTTTTCCATTATGCTTACCATCACCAACAGTAATGATATTGTTTAATTTAAAATCGGTTGCATTACGTGAAAGCTTCCATGTGTATTTTAAATTGAGTTTGATTTGTTCGATTTGCCAGGTAATCATGTGTGCAATATTCAAACAAATAAACGCTGTTTGGTTACAGAATGAAAAACAAAGGTTTACACACTAAGGGTAGAGTGTCTCAATTAATTGACGAACCACTTTCACACCGTTGATCACACCCTTTGTTCCTAATCCATTAACCACATACATATTGGGTAATGTATCATGCTTACAAAATAAGGTCTCTCGTGTTTTGGTGGTGGGTCTTACAGCTGCTTCATGTTTGGTTATAGTATAGGGTACATCAATCAACGAATCTAATTTTTGTTTCAATTCATCATAGTCGGCTTGTTGTAATTCAGTGTTGTCATTTTCCCATTTGTATAAGCTGCCACATTTGAATTTACCTTCACCCAACGCAACAATATAAATCCCTTTTTTGACCACGCGTGTAAGTTGTAAGTCGGGAGCTTCAAACTCCAATACATCTCCTTTGCAAGGAATAATGTTTAGATCCGAGAAAAAAGGATTTTGGTTTGCCTTGTATCCTTCGCAAAAAACGACTGATTGCGCCCGAATATCTTTGTATTCCCAAGTGTCGTGTTGATGAGAGAGTCTACTGTAATCAAATACATCCTCAACAAGAACATGTTTGGTTGAAATATAATTCCTTATGCTCGAAAGCATTTTACGCAAATCAATCCACCCGCTCAGTTCAACTTCAAAAGCCCCGAACGGTTGTATAATATGATGCTCGCGAACGGGATTGCTGTTTGTATGCTTTTGAAAGAAGGGGTGATCAAACTTTAATGTGTAGTCGTTTCCTTCTTTGGTATTGCCAATTACATTGTAAATGTTTTGACGGTGAATCAACTGAATGCCCAATTCCTTTTCCATCGAGCCATACACGTCTAGTGCGGCTTCAATATTGGCCTCTGCATTGACCGATACCGTGAACCGTTTTGTATTAATTGGATTAAACATGCCCGCAGCTATTTTACTTGAAGTAATAGGAAGTCCTTCGTCTATAACAGCAATATTTTCGCCTCTTTGCATCAACTCCCATGAAACGAGTGTGCCGGCCAAACCCTGACCGATAACAAGTGTATCAACGATTGTGGAATTATCCATGAGTGTTTTCGGTATACTGATTAGGTGTTGACTTTGCTGTTTTTCGGCCTCGCAACATATGTCTTTTCATGGGCGGACCGGGTAATCGTTCAACGGTAAATCCAATCTCTTTCCAAATGCGTTTAACTTCGCCTTTGCTGGAGTATGTTACAATCGAACCATTTGTATTCAAACAATCGAATAGTTTTTGAAACAGTTCTTTTGTCCATAATTCGGGTTGCTTTTCGGGAGCGAAGGCATCAAAATAAATGATATCAAATGAGGTTTTGGGGATGAGATTTTGTAATGAAGTATGGATTTTTTGTAAGGTGAAATTGTTCGAAACCTCAATGGTGCTATTCCATGCCGATTCATGAAGTTGAAAAAAAAGTTCTTTGTTCAGTTCTGTTACGTTATCGGTGTAGTTTAACTGATTAATCAATTCCAAAGGAAGTGGAACAGTTTCTAAGGAAGTATAGTTACATTTTATGTTTAATTTTGCGCATTCCATTGCAGTGAGCCATGTGTTTAAACCAGTTCCATAACCAATTTCAAGAATCGAAATTTCTTTTGTTTGACTCCTATTATTTTCTGTTTTTGAATGATTGATAAAATCCAATAAACCTTTTCCGATATACACATACAAAGCCTCCTCCAGAGCTCCATTTCTGGAATGGTAGGTTTCATCCAACTCTGTAACGTATAACGTATGGGATAAATCTTTAGTTAGGTGTACTTCAAGCGACATCCCACAAAAGTAGGGGAGATTTGAGATTTACGAAGGAAGATTGTGTTTGGCTAGGCAGTAAGCAGTAAGCAGTAAGCAGTAAGCAGTAAGCAGTAAGCAGTAAGCAGTAAGCAGGCAGTTCAGGTTGTTAGCTAATAACCAATAACCAATAACCAATAACCTCCCATCTCAACTGCTAATTATCACCTTTGTAGTTTTGGGTTAGGCAAGTATATTCGCGGGGCAATTAGAATTACGGGTTGTTTATTACGGGTTTAAAATGCTATGACCAATAACTTAATTACTCATTAACTATTAACAAAACACATACATACATGAACGGATTTTTTAACGTACCAGCACCCATTAATGAACTGGTTTTAAACTATGCTCCCGGCAGTAAAGAACGAGCTGAATTAAAGGCTGCTCTTGCCAATGCGCGCAGCAAAGAATTAGATGTACCCATGTACATTGGTGGCGAGGAAGTAAGAACAGGTAACAAAATGAGAATGTCGCCCCCGCATGATCACAAACATACTTTAGGTCATTTTCATCAAGGAGATAAAACTCATGTAACAAAAGCAATTGATGCTGCATTAGCAGCAAAAAGCAAATGGGAAGATTTGGCATGGGAGCAACGTGCAGCCATATTTTTACGTGCAGCCGATTTAATTGCCGGTCCTTACCGCGCTAAATTAAATGCAGCAACCATGTTGGGGCAGAGTAAAAATGCTTACCAGGCAGAGATTGATGCGGCTTGCGAGTTAATTGATTTCTTGCGTTTCAACGTAAACTTTATGACCCAAATTTACCGCGAGCAACCAGTTTCGGGTAAGGGTATGTGGAACCGCATAGAATACCGTCCGCTCGAAGGTTTTGTCTTTGCCTTAACACCTTTTAACTTCACAGCAATTGCCGGTAACTTGCCTACATCGGCTGCAATGATGGGAAATGTGGTGGTTTGGAAACCAGCCAATACACAAGTATATGCTGCCAATGTGTTGATGGAAATTTTCAAAAAAGCAGGTTTACCGGATGGTGTGATTAACCTTGTTTACGTGAGCGGACCCGATGCAGGTGATGTGATATTCTCGCATCCTGATTTTGCCGGAATCCATTTTACCGGTTCAACCGGAGTGTTCCAAAATGTTTGGAAAACGATTGGTAACAATATTCATAAATTCAAAACATACCCACGCATTGTAGGTGAAACCGGGGGTAAGGATTTTATCATGATTCACAAAAGTGCAGAAGTGGAAATGACTGCTACGGCTATTGTTCGTGGAGCATTCGAATACCAAGGACAAAAATGTTCGGCTGCATCGCGCGTATATGTGCCGTCAAATTTGTGGCCTGCCATTAAAGAAAAAATGATTGCCGATATGGCTACCTTTAAAATGGGACCAACCGAAGATTTTGGTAATTTCATTAATGCGGTGATTGACGAAAAATCATTCGATAAAATTGCAAACTATATTGAAGAAGCAAAGAAAGATGATAACTGCGAAATCATTGCGGGTGGAACGTATGATAAATCTTCGGGTTACTTTGTAGCTCCTACGGTTATCGTTACCAAAGATCCTAAATACAAAACAATGTGCGAAGAAATTTTTGGTCCTGTATTAACGGTGTATGTTTACGATGCCGAAAAATACGAAGAAACATTGGCATTGGTTGATTCAACTTCTGAGTATGCTTTAACGGGTTCTATTATTGCTGAAGACAGATACGCAATTGAGTTAGCTACTAAAAAATTGCGTAACGCAGCCGGTAACTTCTATATCAATGATAAACCAACAGGAGCAGTTGTTGGACAGCAACCTTTTGGGGGAGCACGTGCAAGCGGTACCAACGATAAAGCGGGAGCGATGGTAAACTTGTTAAGATGGACATCAATGCGTACCATCAAGGAAACATTTGCTGCTCCAACCGATTATCGCTATCCATTTTTGGATAAAGAGTAAAATGATTTAAGAATGAAGATTTAAGAATTGAGATATAGGAACTCAATAACAATAGAAGCCCGAAATAGCAATGTTTCGGGCTTTTTTAATTATGTGAGCACTAGTGTGAAACGGCTTTCAATCCAACAATAGAAGTAATTAACGTAACGATAAAAAATACTCTCCAGAAATCGGCTGGTTCTTTAAAGATGAAAATGCCTACCAATACAGTGCCTACAGCGCCAATGCCTGTCCACACGGCATAAGCCGTTCCAATGGGTAAGGTTTGCGTTACTTTATACAATAAATACATACTCACTGTTAAGCATGCGAAAAATCCCACTATCCACCATATTGATGAGCTGTCAGAGGTTTCTTTAGCCTTACCCAAACAAGTAGCAAATCCCACTTCAAAAAGTCCTGCAATAATTAAGAGTATCCAATTCATGTGTCAAAAGTATAAAAAGAATCTGATAAGGGTTTGATGATACTGATAGATGCTGTGAGCGAAATCATAGCAATTCGTTTAATTTTTGTTGGCAAGTTGGAATACTATATTGGTAATTTAAAAAGGAGAATACGGTTATAGCTATCGGGATCACTCATTAAATGGAATAACATGCAGGAAATATCAGTCATTCATAATTGAGTATTTAATTTCAAATATCCATCTGTAATCTGTGGCATTTTTATCGTAAATATTTTACAACTTTTTAATATTTATTTAAAGGCTAACGTTTTATGTTTGTAGCTAAATTTTAACAAACTATGAAAATCTCGAAAAACCAAATCCTTATTTTAATAACAGTTCTATTTATTGTTTCATGTAGAAAAGAAAAAGAGATAACTGTAACTGCTCATATTTATGGAGGTGATGCTTTTAATCCTCGTCCCTTATCTGTATTCATAAATGGAGAATACAAAGGTGTGTTGCCGGATTATACGCAATCATCTTTAACATGCGGACAGCAGGGTATAGATACCTCATCGCTCACATTTTTACTCAAAAGTGGCGAGCATAATTTTGTTGTGAAAAATAGAAATGGAGAAGAAGTTCACAAGAGTATTTGTAAACTAAGAGAAAATGGCATTTCGGGTAGTTGTTCTCAGGGTGGACAAGAAGTTACAAAAAGTGGAGATTGTTTATTGCTTAAATTAGAAACTGATACAGGTTCAATAAATTGAAAGTGATTTCCTTAATTTAAATCAGTCTATTTAAAACAATAAAAGCCGATACATAAACTTACCGGCTTTTATTATTTTAGGTAAAATACTATTTACAAACGTATCGGGCCTAATTGAGTTGTTACACCAATACTAACCTTAACATCAGTTATGGTAATCGAATTCAAAGGAGCATCCGGATTCAAAATTACAGTGTACGTTCCTGTTGGAATACCGCTTAATAAAAAGTAACCATCTTGATTGGCTATGGTCGTAAATGAAACATTATTGCTGGCTACTGCTGTTACCATAACATATGAATTTGCAGGTTCAATGAAACCATTAATGGAGCCGCTAAATGCTTTCTCAATTGTGCGAATAACGGGTTTGAGTTTATATGTTCCATTACCTGTTTCTGTAATTGATTTGTTTACATCAAAATCTAACAAAACACTATACAAAACACCTGCTTGTAAACTTTGGTGAACTTGTAACTTCAATCCTGATTGTTCTGCACTTGGAGTGGTCAATGGATAACTTATACCTTTTACTACTACCGAATTATTAGGACCAAGAATCAATCGGATTTGCTCAACTGATGCCGAGTGTAATGTTGATGTTGCAATTAAGGTATCCAATCCATTGGTAAAGTTTAACAGATTGTAAATTCCCGAGTGGATATTTAAAGCAACTATTTTTCCATCACCTGCTGTTACTTCAACGCCAATTACATCAACAAATACTGCATCGTATTTACCGGGTGCATCCGTCATTCTTACTTCGTATGGGTAGTTTTCTACCGGAGAATCTTTTTTACAAGCATTCATCATAGCAACAGCAACAAGTAAGATGGTACCGAAGATTATTTTAAAGTGTTTCATATTGTGTTAATCATTCCCATGAAAGAATTTTCATGAGGGCTAGAAAGTCGTTTACAATCAAATACTAAGTGTTACACTTTTATGGCTGAATGTTTCAATATTCTTGTGTGGAAGTGTTCTCAAACAATTCAATATTCTTTTCATTACATATACTTGTACGATGAAAAAAGTACTGTTTGTTTGTTTAGGAAATATTTGTCGCTCGCCACTGGCACATGGCATTTTTCAGCGTATGGTAAACGATGCAGGTTTAAGTGATGAGATATTAGTAGATTCGGCTGGGACTGCATCTTATCACATAGGTTCGTTACCTGATGTAAGAGCTTGCAAAGTATCGGAAGAAATGGGTATTACACTTACACATCGGGCAAGAGCTTTTACCCAAGAGCATTTTCAGCAGTTCGATTATATACTGGCTATGGATAAACAGAACTTGCAAAATATTCTTATACTGGAACCATCAACTCACAAAGCAACGGTTAAATTGATGCGCGCCTATGATATCAAACATCCCAATGAAGATGTTCCTGATCCGTATTATGGAGAATTGGATGGTTTTGTGGAGGTGTTTGATATGCTCGAGCGTTCGTGCGATGTTTTATTAAAAGAAATTCGAGAACAATTGAGCTTATAATATGAAGCATTTCAACATAACCATAACAGGTAAAGTGCAAGGAGTATTCTTTAGAAAATATACCCTTGAGCAAGCAATTCAATTGGGTGTAAAAGGATTTGTGAGAAATGAACCCAATGGCAATGTTTATTGCGAAGTTGAAGGCGAGGGATTGGAATTACAGCAGTTTATAGAATGGTGCCAAAAAGGTTCACCGATGTCGGATGTTGCAAAAGTTGAAATAGTTGAAGGTGTGTTTCGGGGATTCACTCACTTTACCATTCAACGCTGAGCGTTCTAATTCCTTGAGACAATTACGATTTCTTTCCTCCATAAATATCCGGCATCTGCAATCCAAAATATTTGGCACCAATCCGAATTAAAGCAATTACAACACCAGAGAGGATGCTAATTAGGTTACGATCGTCAATGAAATGAATCAATCCGAAAAACACAATTCCCCCTGCAATACAAGCAGAGGCATATACATCTTTTCTAAAAACATAAGGAATTTCATTCAATACCACATCCCTAAAAATACCACCAAAACAACCGGTAATCGTTCCCAATGCTACACATACCATTGGGTGAAGGTTAAAAGCAATACCCTTATCAATTGCCACAACGCAGAACAAGGCAAGTCCTGCAGTATCCAACCAAAACAATAAATGAGTGTACAGTCGGATGTATTTGTTAAAGAATAAAGCTAGCAGGTAGGCAACCAGTAAGGTGGTAATGGCTTGTAAATCTAAAATCCATGCCACAGGCAAACTGCCTATTAGCATATCCCGCAACGTTCCTCCACCAATGGCAGTAATAAAAGTGATAACCAATACGCCAAAAATATCGAGTCGTTTTTGCATAGCGGATAACGCACCCGAAACACCAAAGGCGAGTATGCCTAATAATTCGATTGTATTGTGGAAAGTGAAAAACATTATAAATCTAAGCTTAGTTGGTCGTTGAGTAAGTTAAAAGATAATCTGTGAAAAGGAGTGATGCCATGTTGTTTAATGCCATCTCTATGAGCAACTGTTGGGTATCCCATGTTATTGTACCAACCATAATATGGATATTGCTGGTGCAAGTTGCGCATAAAATCATCGCGGTAGGTTTTTGCTAAAATACTTGCAGCCGCAATACTCTGATATTTAGCATCACCCTTAACAATGCACTCATGTTGTATTTTTTTGAATGGAATAAAACGGTTGCCATCAATGAGCAACAACTCAGGCTCTCCACTCAACTTTTCAATGGCGCGGTGCATGGCCATAAAAGATGCTCGCAGAATATTATACTGGTCGATTTCCTGATTGGTGAGCATAGCCACGCCAAAACTTAAAGATTTTTCTTCAATCTCCTTACGAAGCACTTCTCGTTTTTTATCCGTTAATTTTTTAGAATCATCTAACCCAATAATTGGATTGCGTTCATCTAACATTACCGCGGCAGCAAATACAGGTCCCGCTAGGCAACCTCTTCCGGCTTCATCGCAACCTGCTTCAATAATGCCTTTCTGAAAATATCGTTTGAGTCCCATCTGTTAGGTCAATATAGTAAGCGTTCTACTTTTTCAATAACTTCACTAAGCATGATGCGATTTATACATGGATTTTCGGGATGCACACAATGTATTTGGTTGCACGGATTGCATTCTAAAATAGGATGTATTACTTCCGATTTATTTCCCCATGGATAAAACACATAAGGTTCGCCAGGGCCATATAATCCAATACATTTGGCTCCACTCACGGCTGCAATGTGCAATGGTCCGCTTTCATTTCCAACATACAATTTGCTCATAGCTGCAAGTGCCGATAGTTCGGTAAGGTTAAAAAAGCCAGCAATGGAATAGGTTTCAAAAGCCAATGTTGATTGTAGTTTTTTTATTTCTCTCACTTCATATTTATCACCTGTGAAAACGATGTTCAAATTTTTCTGTTTTTTAAGATATGTTGCCAGTTGTGCAAATTGATTCCATTTGCGCAATGTTTTTCGTGCTCCGATGTGCAACAAAACAAACGCTCCAATATTGTTATCAATTAAAAAGTCTTCTGCCTTCTTTTTATCAGGTTTGCTCGTGAAAATTTGAGGTGAAGTATTTCTATTTTGCTTGTCGATAATAGGTTCAACAACTTGCAAATTGGTTAATACCTCATGTGTGTGTTTACCTGCTTTGCTATTGGCAAAACGCACCGTTGCCCTGTCAAGTCGAACTTTTGGCCAATGAGTAAGGCTAAATAAAATACTCCTCCATGTTCCCCTCAAATCAATCATTATATCATAGGTATGAATGAGGTCGCCAAAATTAGAAGTGAGGTGCGTTATGTTTGGATTATTGTTGAGGAGCGTAATTGCCGCAGGTTTGCATAACAGCGTTATTTTTGCATCAGGAAATTGTTGTTTTAACATCGTGAATACGTGCAATGAATAGCACATATCACCAATTTCATCTTGCCTAATACACAAAATATGTTTGGGCGTAAATGCTTTTATATCCTTACCACGATTAATTGCTTTGTTAAGCAACATCGAAGCAAGGTAAACCAGTTTTTCTCGCCATGTTTTGCTAAAGGATTTCATGCATTGCAATGATAAAGTATAATGTTTACATTTACCGATTCCATTTGGTATGCAAAAGAAGTTTCTATCCAATCTTGTCATTACGTTGGGCGTTAACCTACTGGTAAAGCCATTGTGGATTTTGGGTATTGACCGAACTTTTCAAAACCGATTGGGACTCGAACAATATGGCATTTACACCAATTTGTTTACGTTTTCTCTCATTTTGGGTTTGCTGCTAGATTTTGGTATAAACAATTATAATTCATCTAGTTTGGCTCGCACTCCAGGGTTACTTGGCAAGCAGTTTGTGCCATTACTTTCCTTAAAGGCTATATTGGGTATTACTTACTTGTTGCTAACTGCCATATTCGGTGTGCTATATGGTTTTACGCGGCATGAATTGTATTTATTGATGGCGCTGAGTGTAAATCAATGCATGGCATACGCCTCAACGTATTTTAGAAGTACCCTAACAGGATTGCAGAGGTATCGAACAGATGCTTATATATCTGCTGTTGATAGACTTACCATGTTGGTTGGAGGGGCTGCATTGCTTTTTTTGTGGACGGTTGATGTGAGTATTGAAATGTTTATTTACGTGCAAAGTTTAGGATATTTAATTGCGATGTTGGTGAGTTTTGGAACATTATTGCCACAACTCAAATCTATAGTATTTACCTTTTCCTGGGAGCAGATAAAACCTGTTTTTTATAAATCCTTACCCTATGCAACATTGGCGTTGTTAATGATGTTATACTCCCGATTAGATGTGTTGCTTATCAAAAAACTTTCTGTTGATGGTGATACCGAAAATGGAATTTATGCTCAAAGTACCCGATTGTTAGAGGCAGTTAACATGATGGCTGTATTGGTAAGTGGTTTGTTGCTTCCAATGTTTGCCTCCATTATTAGAAAACGTCAATCTCTCACTCCTTTGGTGAAATTAGCGATGCTGGTGTTAATTGTGCCAGCAATAATGGGCGTTGCTTATTGTTATGTGTACGGTTCGGAGTTAATGAAATTGTTGTATGATGATTACAGCGAGTATAATATTTCTGTTTTTGTATGGTGTATGTCATCGGTTTTGCCAATGAGTGTGATGTATGTTTTTGGGACATTGGTAACTGCAAGAGGAAAAATGTCACTGTTAATTAAGGCGGCATTCATGGCGTTACTGTTTAGTTTTGCTGCTAATCTATATGTTATTCCGAAATATGGCGCGTTGGGAGCTGCTATGGTAACATTAGCAACTCATTCAATTGTTGCCCTGGCCAATACCTATTTTGCTTTAACACGCATCACTGTTAGCATTAACCTTTTACATTTGGCCAAGTTTCCTGTATTTGGATTTTTGTGTTATGCCATTTTGGTGTTTTTAAAGAGTAAGGATGTGTTTTCTGTTCCAGCTTTATTGTTTACGTATGGCTTGGTAGCTTTTGTACTTATCCTAGTTCTACAAATAATTGATAAAGAATCATTAACTAGAGGGCTCAAACGATTTAGGCAATAACAGACCTTTGATAGGGGGGATTTTTTTATATTTTTGTGCCACTCACAATACAAGCAATGAACAATAAACATAGTCAGTATAATTTTGAATTTATTGAAGTTTTAGCTTTTTTGTATAAATGGAAAAAGCAATTACTCATCATTTGTATCACAGCAGCCGCGCTTTCATACATAGCGTCTGGTCCATGGTTTATTACTCCAAAATTTAGGGCTGCTGCTACGTTTTATCCAGGAACGGTTAACTCCATTTCCTCAGCATTATTTTTTAAACTCCGCGAAAAAGCGCGCGATCCACTCATGTTTGGTGAAGTTGAGGAAACCGAACAGTTTATGCAGTTGCTCGAGTCGGGCGATTTAAAAGCACGTATCATCAATAAGTTTAATTTGATTGAACATTATCATATCGACCCAAATAATCCGAATAAAAATTATTTAGTAGATATTCAATACAATAAAAACATTAAAGTAAAGCGTACCGATTTTAATTCAATTGAGATTAGTGTATTGGATGAAAATCCACAAATGAGTGCCGACATTGCAAATGGTGTGATGATGATGGCTGATACTATTAAAACAGAAATAAAAAGACGTGTTGCTTTGCAGGCACATGAAATTATTGCAAAGGAATACGACAACAAAGTAGCCATGATTGATTCGTTGAAGCAAGTGATGAAAAGCATGGGTGAAAAAGGAGTGTATGCTTTACCTGAACAATCTATTCGTTTATCTGAAGCCAGCGGAGGGCCTTCGAGTATCACACGTAAAACCTTGGGTGAATACAGTGGAGAGTATACTTTGGTTTATCAAATGTTGCGTTACGAGGCCGAAAACCTATCAGAATTACGCATGCGTTTGGAGCAATCTAAAGTAGATGCTCGAGGTGAATTGAGCAATATATTCATTGTAGGAAATGCCTACGCACCCGATCAAAAGGCAACACCTGTTCGCTCTATTATCGTATTGCTGTCTGTGCTTTCGGCTTTTGTAATGGCGTGTATTGCAATTGTTGTTTCCGAAAAAGTTAAAGCATATAAATCCTAAATGCTTCAACAAGCGGCTAAAAACCGGATTTTTTATGGTATTAGTTTAGCATTTATTGCTATCAATACCCTTGCTATACCATTTGATTTCCCTTGGATTAACCTGCTGCCATTTTTACTGCTGTTCAGTTTTCTCATTCTTTTTAAGTTGGATGTGTTATTGTTGGTATTGTGTTTCCTCATTCCATTATCCGTAAATATTGATGATATTGGTTTTGGATTGGGAATCAGTTTGCCCGGTGAGCCTCTCATTATGCTCATTATGGCATTAACCTTTTTTAAGTTTATCATCCATTCCGAATACGATTATAAGGTATTTAAACATCCCATATCAAAGGCTATACTCATTAATTTGGTGTGGGTATTTATCACGGTTTTAAGCAGCGAGCAACCCTTTGTTTCCTTTAAGTATTTTCTTTCTAGGTTTTGGTTTGTGGTGGTATTTTATTTTTTAGGTGTAGCCTTGTTTAGGAAGTTCGGAAACATCCAAAACTACCTTTGGTTGTATATTATTGCATTGTGTGGGGTAGTTGTGTTTACACTCGTAAAACACAGTGCCTATAATTTTGATCAGCATTATTCTTTTACCATACAGCAACCTTTTTATGTGGGGCATGGTGTGTATGCAGCTGCAATAGCTTTTTTTATTCCGCTGTTGTTTATCTACTTATTGTATCCTTCAAAATTTAGGCTTAATGCGGTTGCATGGCCGGTTGTTTTAGCAGTGTTATCTTTATTGCTTGTTGGGTTGTTTTATTCATACACACGTGCTGCATGGATTAGCATTGCCGCTGCGGTAATGGCTTTGGTTCCACTGTTGGCAAGAATTCGGCTTCAATCATTGCTTATCATCATAGTGGTAACTGCGGTAATTGGAATCCTATTTTCGAGCCAGATTGTTTACTTGATGTCGCGTAACCAAGATGAATCAAGTAAAGATTTTTCGGAGCATATCAACTCCATTTCCAATATTAAAACAGATGCTTCGAATGCCGAACGGATTAACCGTTGGGTATGTGCTATTGAGATGTTTAAAGAAAGACCCGTTTTTGGTTGGGGACCGGGTACTTATAAATTTGAATATGCCCCCTTTCAAATGGCCAAGTATCGCACGGTTATCAGTACTGATTTTGGTGATGGTGGAAATTCTCATAGTGAATACCTGAATCCCTTATGCGAAATGGGATTGGTGGGAATGCTTTCCATTCTGTATCTTTTTTACCATGTATTAAACACTGGATTTAATTTGTTTTACACCGCCCGCAAACCAAGGGTGAGATTGATGTCGCTAGCCATTACATTGGGAATGATAACGTATTTTGTGCACGGATTGATGAACAACTATAGCGAAACGGATAAAATTGCAGTACTATTTTGGGGAGGATTTGCCATGTTAACGGCAATGGATATGTATCATAATAAAAGCTTAAATAATTCTTAAATTTATATGAGTAGCTTTATTTTGAAATAAATGTACTATTATTGTTATGGTTTTTAAAACCCAAGCCACAATTTTATGCAACCCTTAAATACCGCCCCCCCTACAAAAGCAGCCATTGAATCATCGCTGCTTCAGAAGTTCAATCTTTCCCTACTTTTCTTAATCGGTATTTTTTATTCGATTAATTCTATTGCTCAGGATGCAACAATCCCAACCTCTATTGTTACGTGTAGCGAATCAGGAATAACTACAATTCCTTTTACCGCTAACAAATCTATCCAAACCAATGGTTCAATGTTTATACGATTCAGATATGGAGTTTCCGGCTCGGTGCAGTCGTTCGCTGCCTATACTAATACTGGTCCGGCCAGAACACCTGATTTAAAGATTGAGGTTAATAATACAAATGGTACCGTAAGGTTAATAGATAACAGGACCAATGTTGATTTTACTAATCAAAATCTAAACTTTGTATTACCAGAAGGCCCGTTTTTTATGGATGGTACTTATACTGACGGTTCAGGTTCAGATGACGGTGCATTTTTCTCAAACAACGCAAATTACTCTAGAGGTCAAGCGCCATTGTTTACCATCAATAATAAATCAGAGGAAGCCGTTCGTTTATTGCAAGGTTGCGAATCCAATATTCTGTTAAAAATGAATACATCCTGTGCCACGGATAAAATGCTACTATCCATACGTGAAGTGAATCCATTTGTTCTACTATCAAATGGGGCTTTTTCTCCTATTGGGTCGGAAGCTGCTCGTCACCTTACTGCTGGTGAGTTAACTTCGTTGAAAGGAAGTGGTTTGAATATTAATACTTTTGAAGGACTAACCATTCAAACCGGGAAAACCTATTCAATTTTGCTAGCCTATAATGGACAAGGTGTTTGGAAGCCAACATATAAATACCTGCAATACAAAGCAGGAAAATATGACCTGGTTATGAAGGACCATATTAATGATAACGGTTTTGAGCCTTCTGTAAGAGGTTGGAGCACTACAGATCCTTTCAAGAGTCCTGATTTATGGAATAGGCTATCGGTTTCTACAGCGCCTGTGAACAGTTCTGCTAACGAAGACCCTGACCACGTTACTATTCCAGGAAATACAAACAAAATGATGGTTGCGGTCAAAAATGTTGGATGTGATGTTTCACCTGCAAACGTTCCCATTAAAATGTATTGGACGTTAGCTCGCACAAATGAATTTTGGGATGCTCATTGGAAATATGATGAAATAAATAATTCAATTACTTTAACTAGTGGGGCAAAGGCTCCGCTTGGTTCAGAGGCTACTATTGAAGATGCCACATTCGCTGAGAATTACGGAAAAAACCCTCAAATAAGTCAACCTTATTTTTTAAAATCCCTAAATGCAAATGAAGTTTTTGCCATACCTTTCAGCAACGGGGTAGATTGGTTTCCTCCCAAACCAAGTGATTATACACCACTTAATAGTTCCATTCAATTTACCAATATTGGCGCTTTCCCGGTTATTTGCTTTTTGGCTCGTATCGAAGATACAAATGACCCCATTAGTTTTCAACCAAGTGGTAATTATACTCAAATTAAACCTTATGTAATTAACAACAATAATGTTGTAACCCGTAATTCGCGATTGGTGGATGGCGCTGCATTTAAAATTATACGAGGAGATGGAACGTGGGATAATGGTACTTCTACTGTAATTATTGTAGATCCGGTTGATCCCGGTTTTGGTCAAATTCCGCTTGAACCGCAACCACAATTAAGGGATATATGTTTGGAGTTATTACCCAATGAAGAGTTGGAGAATCCATTTGTGACCCTCCAAGATTTTGCAGGCTCAATTGAACTGTTAATGACAGATAGGCTTTGGGAAGCATGGGATGCAGCCGGTTTTGTTCAATCGAATATTACCATTCCTGATGGGCAGGGGCCTCGTGTTGTTATGCTCGAAAATGCTTCTATTGGTTGTATTAGAGATTTGATGATACCTGCTGCTATAGAGAACGAGTTTGAACAATTGGGTGTACGATTTGTGTTCTCGGGTGAGTCATTACCCGAACAACCAGTTAATTTAACCTACAGGTTAAGTGTAAATCCTGCTGCTTCAACACTTAACCAATTGGGAGATTTAGCTCCTAGTTATAATAGTTCAAATGCTATATTTGAGATAGTTGTGCCTAATGAGGCTCCTCAATTAAATTTAACAAGTGTTAAGCAGGTAACTCCTGTTCAGTCAGTAAAAGTATACCCTAATCCGGTTAACAATCAGTTAACTATTCAACAATTGGATAAAACTCACACAATTGAAAAATTGGAAATATTTGACATCAGAGGACAACTTATTTACATAAATAGCAACCTTTTGAAAGGAAACAATATTATTGACACACAAGACTGGTCAAATGGTATTTATGTTGTGAAAATATTTTCCCAAGAGGGAGTTCAAGTTGTTAAAGTTCAGATCAACCATTAATTAACAAACAGCACGGTTCCTGTAATTTTATATTACAGGAACTGTTTTGTGCGATGAAAACTAAAACTATTCATATTGCTTTATTATTTACCTTTCTAACTAAGTTAGCCTTTAGTCAGGTGAATTTAGTGCCTAACGGAAGTTTTGAGGAGTATAAAATGTTGCCAGATAGACTCCTTACAAATGGCCAAAATCCAATCAATAAGTATTTGTTAGGTTGGTCTGCTCCTTATTCAGGTATTAGTCCAGATTATTATAATTATTTATCACCAATTATTGAGTATCAATATCCCAATATAATGTATACGGGAAGTTTTTGGCGGATATCCTCAGATTCAATCAGAAAAAATATAACACCTCTATCAGGAGATGCATTTATTGGGATTTTTAACAGGAAAATAAATAGCAAAATTGATGGATATGATAATTTCTATTATATAGAATCTGTATATGGTGAACTAATAAGCAAGTTAATTAAGAATCGAAAATATGAGGGGGCTTTTTTCTTCAATAATTTCGGATTGCAATCACTTATAATTGCTGATTTAGGTATGATCATAATAGAAGATACCTCAACTCTAAAATATAAATATACAGGGAGTTGGATACCTATGCCTTATGGAAATAAACCTCAGATTATGCAGAGTCATGGATTAATCAAAAATGACAATCAATGGAAACAAGTGTCAAATATATTCAAAGCAAAGGGCAATGAAAACCAAATTATAATATCCTATTTCAAAAATGATTCATCATTAGAGTTATTAGATAGTTCAAATGCAGTAATTGAACTTAATGTTGAAAGGTATTCCTTTCAAAACTATTTCTACATCGACAGCGTCACCCTTTACGAAATTCCTTGCCTAGTAGCACAAGATTCAGCTTGTAAAGGCGATTCAATAAGTTTTTACCATACATTCTCAGGCAAAACAATATGGACAACCAATGCTGATAGCACACAAGAAGTGATTGGAATAGACAGTGTATATAGGTTTATGGCTAATCAATCGGGTTGGTATTATGTGTTTACCTCAACAGGAAAAGACAGCACCTACTTAACAGTGATTGAAACGCCAACTGTTGATTTAGGAGCAGATACCTTTGTATGTGAAAAAAGGACTATTCAGTTAACTCCAACTTATACAAATACTAGTGCATTTGAATGGCAGAATGGTACAATACAACCAACCTTGCAGGCAAGCAAACAAGGCTGGTATTGGGTAAAGGCAACCAATGCCGGTTGCAGCAAAGTTGATAGTATTTACGTAACCGAACAACCACTTCCCGATAAACTCACTCAACATCAATTCACCATTTGCACCGTTACACAACAATATGCTACGTTAGCACTTAATACTAACTATATTTACTATTGGCAAACCCTAACGGATACGTTCAATCAAATTACGTTTACCCAAGCAGGTTGCGAAAAAGTAAGCATTGAATCGGAATATGGTTGTTTGAATGATGATGAAGTATGCATTGAAGATGTATGCGGAGCAAAAGTATTTGTGCCGAATGCCTTTGTACCTGAAGGCGTAAATTCAACATTTAAACCGGTTACAAAATATGTTTCCTCTCTGCATTGGGAGGTATACAACAGATGGGGTGAACGAGTTTTTGCAGCAGATGATTTGGATGCAAGTTGGGATGGAACATTTAATGGTGCTTTATGCAACAGCGATGTATATTTTTATAAGGTAACTTATACTGATTTGATAAACTCCCAGAAGCAAACAATTAAAGGTAACGTAACTTTATTAAGGTAATTGTTTCGGGACAGTTTCCTATTGCACTTCCACAACTTCTTCGCCTTCTTCGTTCAATAATCCACGTCTGGTTCCGAGTCCAATAATGGCCAAGCCGTTTACAAACGGACCAATATAGTCGTATTTAGGGTCAACGAATACTTCACCGGTTTCGCGCACCAAACCAAATTTACCAGCTTTTACAATTTTGGCTCTGCCTCTTTCAAAAGGATAAATTTCATCGTAAATACATTCAATAACCTCCGCACCTGATTTATCGATGTAACCAACCTTACCAGCTTTTTCAACTTTAGCCCAACCTTTGCGGTTGTATGCACCAATTTTATCATACCCTTTGGGCGGTATTTTAGTTTTTTGTGCAAAAGCATTGTTCCCAATAAAAAGTATCAAAACAAATAGTAGCGTTCTCATTTTTTACGTATTTAATTCGGTGTTTTAGGCAACTCGGTTTACCTTAAAAAGTGGGCCAATATAGCACATAACTTTATTTTTCCTAACTGCTTTCGGTCATGTGCAAAAACGGTTGGTAAATTCAAATGCACGCAACTCGCTCCAGTAAGTTTCATTAGGTAAACGAGTTGCAAAACCTACATGTCCGCCATATTGTGGAGTTTCTAAAAACAAATAGGAATGTTTACCGGCAAGTTCAGTTGGAAAGCAGGATGGCGTTAAAAATGGGTCATTCTGTGCATTTACAAAAAGTGTTGGAATGGTAATGTGTTTAAGGAATTGCAGCGCATTGCTTTTTGCATAATAATCGGCTGCGTTTGTAAAACCATTCATGGGGGCTGTAAACATGTTGTCGAATGCTGTGAATGTGCGTATTCGATCGATTCCTTCTATATTAATTTGACCTTTAAACTGTTGGGCTTTGTGTTTCATTTTGGTTCTCAGTGTGCTCATAAAACGTTTCATGTACAATGAGTTTTCAAGCTTGGCCATTTCTACCGATGAGGCTGCCAAATCGCATGGAACGGAAAAGGCAAATGCGGATTTGAGTATGGAAGGAAGTTGGTAAACCTGTTCCCCTAAATACTTAAGTACAACATTCCCTCCCAAACTAAAACCGCCAATAGCCATCATCGAATAATGATTGTGCAAAACAATATGTTGAAGTACATCATTCACATCATCGGTAGCACCAGTGTGATACGTTCGTAAAACGGTATTCATTTCACCACTGCACGTGCGAAAATTTACTGCACAAATATCATATCCATTGTTTAAAAAATAACGTCCCATTCCCTTTATGTATTGAGAGTTTGAACTTCCCTCTAATCCATGGAACAATACCAATACTTTTCGGTGTCCACCTCTCAACCAATCTAAATCTAAAAAGTCACCATCACTCAAAATGATGCGTTCACGTGAATACGGAACAGTCATATTTCTTAATAAAGCCGGTAAAACGGTTTCAACGTGTTTACCTTTGAGTATACTGTTGCCCGAGAAAGAAGAGTGGGAGATGAGTGGCATGTTAACTTAACGTCTACGTTTTTTGCCTCCCGATTTTTTGTCGCTGCGTCTGGCTTTGCCTTTACTTTTTTCTTGTCTTCGCATAGCCTTTTGCACCCTTACCACAGCAGCATTCCCAACAAGGTCTAAATCTACTTGTCGTTTAATGGTATCAGCACCTTTCACAATAACTTGCACTTGGTCGCCCAGCTGATATTTTTTATGCGTTCGTCTACCAATAATCCATTGGTTCACTTCATCGTATTCATAAAAATCATCAGCAAGGTTGGATAATCTAATCATACCTTCACATTTGTATTCAGTAATTTCAACATACATACCCCACTCTGTAATACCAGAAATAATGCCTGTAAACTCATCCCCAATAAAATCTTTGAGGTACTCAACTTGTTTGTATCTTACCGAAGCGCGCTCAGCATCGGCAGCCTGAATTTCCATGGCCGATGATTGTTTACACATTTCTTCGTATTGTGCTTCATCTGCCGATTTTCCATTGTGTAAATAGGAGAATAATAAACGATGAGCCATCAAATCGGGATACCTGCGGATAGGAGAAGTGAAATGCGTGTAAAAGTCGAATGCCAAACCATAGTGGCTTGTTTTTTTTGTGGTATAGTATGCTTTCATCATACTGCGCACAGCCATTTGCTGAATAATGTTTTGCTCAGGTTTTCCTTCAACTTCGGTTAGTAAATCGTTAAACGATTGGGCAATGGCTTTTGCCGATGAGGTTTGAATACGATACCCAAAACGACCGGCAAAGTTTGAGAAGAGTTTAAGTTTTTCATCGCTAGGATGCTCATGAACGCGGTATACAAATGTTTTTTTGTTATCGCCTTTGGCCATGTTAAAAACATCTTCGGCAACGGTACGGTTGGCCAATAGCATAAATTCCTCAATCAATTTATGGGCATCTTTTCTTACTTTTTTGAAAATGCCAATGGGTTTGAAGTTTTCATCTAATTTGAACTTTACTTCTTCTGTTTCAAAATTTACAGCACCATTTTTAAACCTACGCTCTTTTAATTTTTTTGCAATATTGTTGAGTATAATAATCTCATTCGCCAAATCGCCTTCGCCAGTTTCTATGCGTTCTTGGGCATCTTCATAAGCAAATCGTCTGTCGGAATAAATAACGGTTTTGCCCAGCCAATGACTTAAAATATCACCATTATCATTCATCTGAAACACGGCAGAAAAGGTGAGTTTCTCTTCATTGGGTCTTAATGAACACACACCATTCGATAGTTTTTCGGGAAGCATTGGAATGGTTCTATCAACCAAATAAACAGATGTTGCGCGGTGAAGTGCTTCTTCATCCAACTTGGTACCCGGAACAACATAATGCGAAACATCGGCAATGTGCACCCCAATTTCATATACTCCTTCTTTTATTTGTTGAAACGAGATGGCATCGTCAAAATCCTTCGCATCTTCAGGGTCGATGGTAAATGTTAACACTTTTCTAAAATCTTTGCGCTTGGCGATTTCTTCTTTGGTAATGGCAGTAGGAATTTTTTCTGCTTCTGATTCAACTCCTTCAGGGAATTTTACGGAGAAACCAAACTCTGCAATGATGGCGTGCATCTCCGTTTCGTGTTCACCTGGCCGTCCGATTACTTCAATAATTTCGCCAAATGGATTTTTATCTTCTACACTCCAAGTTGTAATTTTAGCAATGGCCTTATCTCCATTTTTGGCCTTGTTAAGTTTGGTTAATGGAATATAAATATCGGCATACATTCGGCCATCATCCGGAACCAAAAAAGCATAGTTATGTGAGAGTTGAACCACGCCTACAAATTCCATTTTGTTGCGTTGGGTTATTTCCACGATTTCTCCTGAAATACGATCGCCACCACGCTGACTAAATACATTTACTTTTACCTTATCTCCATTTAAAGCAGTGTTCAGATGCTCATTGCCAATGTAAATATCGCCCGTTCCTTCATTCGGAATTACAAACCCCGCCCCACGTTGTGTCATTTGCAAACGACCCTCAATAAAGGACGAAACAAATAAAGCAGTATATTTTCCAGGAGCAATCTCTTCAATGATCCCCTCTTTTTCCAATGTTTTTAGCAGTTTGATAATACTCTCTTTAGCCTCTCCACTTGTGATGTCAAGACTTGCAGCTACCTGTTTGTAGTTGTATGCTTTTTTTCTATTTCCTGCAAATAGTTGTTCTATATTTTTTCTGAGTTTTTTCTCGTTAGCGGGTTTGTTCATATTACTTTGTCGTTATCCTTTTAAGTCGCATAAAAATATAACTTGTATGGCGATCTATTGGTATTATTTATGCACCATTGGTGACAACTTATTATTACATCTTTATGTGAATGTTGGTTTTTACGGTATAAATACATAAATATTGCAGTCGAAATTCTATGATGAAAAAATTCCTTTTTATCCTTTTGTTGATGAATGCGTTATTGGGGGGAGCTATGCCCGTTGAAAATGGCGTGTTTCATGTAGGTTAAGATGGATTGAAAAAAGTTACGAGCCTTGATGGTAAATGGAATTTTTATTGGAATAAAACGTTTAAGGATTATCAACAAAATAAAGATTCGCTTCATGCCGAGTTTATTAATGTGCCCGGAGAATGGGGTTGGTTGAATTATCCAGAGTTCGGATACGGATTGTACACAATGAAAGTTATTGGTATTGATCCTTCAAAGAAACTGGGGTTAAAGATTTCGCCTATTTGTAATGCTTTCAACTTGTATATAAACGGGAAATTACTTACCACTGGCGGTTTGTTTGGCACTACTCAACAAAATAGTTTAGCAGATTACAATCCCACAATGATTAGCTTTTTACCTGATACTGATACGTTGGAAATTGCTTTTGAAGTTTCTAATTTTTATTACCGATAAGTAGGGCTAAATTATTCGCTTGAATTAGCGGAAGTTCAGTCAATAGCATTGGATTTTCATCGTCATCTTATAACTGAAGTATTTATTACAGGTTCGTTATTGCTCATGTTTTTTTATTTCATGGGGTACTATGTTATACGAAGAATTGACCCAACGGCATTGTACTTCTCGTTGCTGTGTTTAACAGCTGCATTGCGTGTAGTGAGCACTCAACAAATACTCATTCGTCAATTTGATTTACCTATTTCGTGGACATGGTTGTTTAAGTTAGAGCTTATTTCCATTACCCTCATTCCTATGTTTGGGGCATTGTATTTATTTAGTTTATTAAACGAAAAGCGGTACAGAAAAATACTCCACATTTTTAACGGAATTACCATTGTAATTTCATGCTATTTCTTGTTCACAAATGTTTATTGGGGCTCTAAAATTGTTCCGGCATTTACCTATTATGCTTTACTCGAAATGGTATTATTATTGATGGTGGTCGTAAAGTCAATGATTCTAAGAACGCACCCTTTAGCCCAGTTAGCAAGTGTTGGTTATTTTTTCGTGTTTGCCTTTGGGTTGAATGATATTTTGTATTCGTTAAGTTACATCAATACTTTTTATGCAATGCCTATTGCAATTTTTATTTATGTGTTTGTACAAGCTATTGTTTTGGCAAAAAAATATAACAATGCATTTAAAGAAGTAGAAGATTTATCAGGTGAACTGCAACGCGTAAATAAAAACCAGGAAGCGATTATTGAAAATCGAACAGCAGAGTTACAAGGGTACAACAACATAAAAGACAAAATATTTTCGATTATTTCGCACGATTTGCGAGCAGCCATTGCTTCGCTGAGCAGCGTATTGTCGCTCGCAGAGGATGCTGATGACAAAACGGTGTTAGAATTACGTGGTTACTTTAAAGGAATTAAGCGCAACGTAGATAACCTTAACCTCACTATTGATAATATGTTGGTTTGGTCGCAATCGCAAATTAATGGGATTCAAACAAAGCCCGAAACCATTAATTTAAATGAGGAGATTGATCGAAGTATTTCGTTGTATAGTTTGGTTGCTCTGCAAAAGAAATTACACTCATGCACACGCTTACCGAGCCATTTAAGGTTAAGGTTGATCCAGCGCATCTAAGCTTAATTTTGCGCAATACAATTAGTAACTCATTAAAGTTTACCAATATTGGCGGCTCCATTATTTTATCAGCCACACGACCATCTCCCAACATGGTAAAAATCTGTATTGCAGATGATGGAATAGGTATTCATCCAGATAGGATTGCTGAGTTGTTTAATCCCCAACAACATTATTCTACCTATGGTACACAAAATGAAAAAGGAACCGGTTTGGGTTTAATGTTGTGTAAAGAATATGCCGAGCAAAATGGGGGCTCAATTACCATTGAAAGCACCGAAGGAAAAGGCACAAAGGTTTGTGTGTTTTTACCTGCTGCTATTAGCTAACTTCATAAATTTGGCAGGTACGGCAACAGTTTTTCGTTCGGTATAATCAAAACAAACCATTCCTGTTTTAGCCTCGCACACTAACTCTTGTGTTAGAGTTTTTGAAAAACGATAATACAAATCAAAACTTCTGGTGCCAAATTCGGCAGCAGCTACTTCAACGGTAAGTTCATCTCCGTAAAAACATTCTTTTTTAAAAACAATTGCAGTATCGCCCATAATTACACTTGCTCCGGCTAAATTGAGTTCGCTAAATCCTAAACTTGCTAAATACTGCATACGGGCTTCGTGCATATAACTCAAGTAAACATCATTACTCATGTGGTTACCATAATTTAAGTCGGTTACACGAACTGTTAATTGTGTTTTGAAGGAGAAGTTTTCGGGCAGTTCCAGTTTTATTCTAGCCATTTTATGAAAAAATAACACCGCAAGCATACAAGTATTTGCCGAAAATCAATCTTTCGTTTGCTTATACTTTATTCAGCCTGCCCATATAAGTTGATAATTTGTTGATTTTGATGCATCTAATCTTTACTTAATTTGGTCTACTTGAAACAAAACGTTAAAAAATAGGAGGTTTTATTATGTTAGATTTAGCTATTGGGGTGGGGGGAATCATTATTGTATTTGCGATTGCATACATAACAAGTGTGCGCTAAAAACGCAAGGCTGAGGCCGAAAATGAATAAATTACATTATTTACGATCTTCTGCTATTCGAATTTTCTCGCGTAATACTTGAGGTTAATTCTTTAATTAAATACTACATTATCAATGGTTAATGTAGCTTTTTTGCATGTTGATTGAATATATATAATGTATTAGATGATACAACCTTTGTTGCCTCCTACAAAATGTTGTTATCTATGTTTTGCATGTTTCAGTTTTTCTTTTAGGTTTGAAAACAGATGAATTTTGTTGAAGCAGTATTTTGGCTTTGCTTGTTAATCATCTTTTACACGTTTGTGGGATATGCATTGGTGGTGTGGATACTGGTAAAGATAAAGCAGGTATTTGTTCATAAGGAAGTATATAATAGAGAATTTGAACCGGAAGTTTCGCTGGTGGTGCCTTGCTTTAACGAGGCGGCAGTGCTAGAACGTAAACTACGGAACTGCTTTGAACTTTATTATCCTGCCTCTAAATTACAAATTATTTTTATTACCGATGGATCGGATGATGGTTCCAACAATATTTTAAGTAACACATCTGGCATAACAGTTTTGCATGAAAATATGCGATCGGGCAAATCGGTTGCCGAAAACCGGGCCATGAAATTCGTAAAAACACCTTTCGTTATTTTTTCGGATGCGAACACTCGGTTAAATAAAGAAGCTATTCGTGAAATTGTAAAGCACTATAGCGATGCAAAAGTGGGTGCCGTTGCTGGTGAAAAAAGGATTGTAAGCAAAGAGCAAGATTCGGCTCCTGCTGCAGGTGAGGGTTTTTATTGGAAATATGAATCGCACCTGAAAATGTTGGATTCACAATTGCATTCGGTTGTAGGTGGAGCAGGAGAATTGATATCATTCCGCTCAGAGTTGTTCACTCCATTGGAAGAGGATACTATTTTAGATGATTTTGTGCAATCTATGCGTATTACGTTACGCGGATTCAGGGTTGTATACGAGCCTAAAGCGTTTGCTGAGGAAACAGCTTCGGCAACAGTAAAAGAGGAACTTAAACGCAAAGTCCGAATCAGTGCAGGTGCCTGGCAAGCTATGACGCGTTTGGGAAAAGCTTTTAATCCTTTCCATAATTTAGCCATAGCTTTTTCATTTATTTCGCATAAAGTTTTTAGGTGGACATTAGCTCCATTGGCCCTTATCATACTCCTTCCAACCAATTATTACCTTTCAGTATCGCAGCAAGGAGTTTATAGTTGGATAATGCTTGCTCAAGGTGTTTTTTATGTATTTACCTTTTTAGGCTGGTACTTCGAGAATAAAAAAGTACATATTAAACTCGTATTTATTCCCTACTACTTTTTTATGACCAATTGGTGCATGTATCTAGGCTTCTTTAAGTTTATTACCGGAGGTCAATCCGCCAAATGGGAACGAGTGCAAAGAGCGGCTTAAACCCATTATAAATTCTCTCCCGATAGCTGTCGGGACTCAATTCTAAAATTCCCAATTTCTACTTGGGTCTATATTTACTCAACTTAAGTATTTTATCAAAATTGGTTTCTTCCATTAGTTCCTTCAGTGTAACATTTGGATTTTCGCGCATGTAACTTCTTACAATTTGTAATCCGGCCCATGTTCCAATCATTGGTGCCGAATCGGGAGGAACACCATCAGCTGACGTAAATGGACCATCATTAAAATAACGCATAAACTGCGAAGGTTCGTTTTTGTACAACAATTTTTTCTCAATGAAATGTGTCCACATTTGCGGCTCATTTTCGCTACTCCATTTGAGTTGTGTTACCGTGTAACCCATCAAAATGCTGTCATGTAAATTTGGCAAAAGGGCTTTGGTAAAATAGCGTACTTTTCCTTCTACAATCATGGTTGCCAAAAAGCGCTTATCCTTGGTGCTTTGGCTTTCGTATTTACTTATTGCAAGAGCTTTTATTGCATTAGGAGCAATATATTCTGGTTGTAATTTTCGAATCATAAACTCCGGAAATTCATAAGCTCGATAATATTCAGCATAACGTTTATTCATATACATATCTAATCCTATACAAATACTGCTATCGTAAGTGATGTTTGCATATCCAAACTCCGAAATAAACGTAACAAACGATGGAATATTGGCTGCAGGAAACTCCTGCTTGTAAACCGACATGGCATGGCTAAGGTCTTTTTCCACCCCTGTTAAATCCTTATACATCGAATCTACTGTTTGTTCCAATTCAACTAATGGTTTGTAAGAAAGCAATAGCTTCATGGGTTTAATAAAAAGGGTGTCGTTTGGATCTTCGGGCATGTTTAATACATCGTGAGCGTATGATTGGTAAAATGCGCCATACTGTTTGTAGAGGTTGAGCACACCTTGTTCGATATTTACAGGGTTTATGGCAAATAGTTCGCGATCAAATCTTTTTAGTTTCACACTAATTGTTTGCTCTGCTTTAAGTTCTTTTTGTGTCTTATTTTGGCAACCATTGCAGCTCAAAAGAATACTGAATGTGAACAATAAGAGAATATTGATTAAAGTTGTTGCCGTATTTTTGACTATCATCATAAAAGCAAAAGTAACAATGAAGAAGCTAATTTTTGTATCCCTTGCAATAAGTTTAGTTGTTTCGGCTAAAGCACAAGTTAAAATTGGTGTGCGAGTTGCTCCTCAAATGACATGGAGTACATCAGATAACAAAAACACATCGACCAACGGAACGCGCATAAATGCTTCCTATGGTTTAATGTTAGATTATTTCTTCACTGAAAACTATGCATTGGGAACGGAGTTCTCTATTCAATCCTTTGGTACAAATTTAAACTTGAATAAGAGTAGGTATACTTCCATTACGTATACGGATAATAATATTTCGCAAAGCGTTACAAATGTTGATGATTTAAAATATGATTATCAACTACGTTACGTAACTATTCCTTTGATTTTAAAAATGAGAACGAAAGAAATTGGCAACATGCGTTATTATGCAGAATTCGGCTATGCTTCGGGTTTTTTAATTCGTTCCAAAGCGGATGTGAGTATGGATAAATTACAACTCTCAAATGTAAATATTAATGAGCCTGATGAAGAAGATAAGTTTTATATCAATACCCAAGAATATAGCGATAAAGTAAGTGCTTATCGTGGCTCCCTTATTATTGGTGTCGGTATTCAATACAATATTTTTGGCAATAGCATGTTTATTGCAGGATTGCGCTACGATAATGGGTTTACTAGTTTTGCCAAAGACGATCGTTGGAGTACATCATTAAGCAATGTAGCTTTGAATATTGGAGTATTGTTTTAATCTGAAATTAGTTTGACATCATTAACAATAGCATTGGCTCAATTAAATTACCATACTGGTAATTTTGAATACAATACAGCTAAAATCATCGAGCATATTTATGCAGCAAAGGCTGATGGAGTTGACTTAATTGTTTTTTCCGAATTGTGTGTGTGTGGTTATCCGCCACGAGATTTTTTAGAGTTTCACGATTTTATTGAACGCTGTGAGAATAGTGTGCAACAAATTGCTACTGCTTGTAACGGAATTGCAGCAATAGTAGGCTCTCCAACAGTAAATCCGGTAATTGAAGGTAAAGATTTATACAACTCTGCTTACTTACTCGAGGATGGGAAAGTGAAGTCTTTAAGGCATAAAACGCTGCTTCCAAATTATGATATTTTTGATGAATATCGCTATTTTGAACCTTACAGAGTATTTGACTTGGTAGTGGTTAAAGGCTTGAAAATAGCGTTAACAGTTTGCGAGGATTTGTGGAATATAAATGATAATCCAATGTACATTATTAATCCAATGGATGAACTGTATAAGTTACAACCGGATGTGATGATTAATATTGCAGCATCACCGTTCTCAAAAAAACAATTGGAAATACGTCAGCAGGTAATGATTGATAATGCCCAAAAATATGCAATGCCGCTATTTTACACCAACAATATTGGAGCTCAAACGCAATTGATTTTTGATGGTGGTTCAATGGTTGTTGATGCTGATGGTGAAATTGTTGATACGTTGGGTTATTTCAAAGAAGCTCGTAAAAATTATCGGTTAACAATTACTGATATTGGAAGCATCATACAACCATTACAAACCGTTACGATTGATATTCCACAAACGATGCAACGCATTTACGATGCTTTGGTTACAGGAATAAAGGAATATTTTACTAAGCAAGGGTTTAAACAAGCAGTTTTAGGTTTATCGGGTGGCATTGATTCTGCTCTTGTGCTTGCACTTGCTGTAGAAGCGTTAGGTAACGAAAATGTTAAGGCTGTTTTGCTTCCTTCGAGGTATTCAACAGATCATTCCATTTCCGATGCCGTAAAACTTGCACAAAATTTAAACGTACCATACGAAATCATTCCGATTGAAAAAACATTTTCAGCTTTAGAGGAAACATTATCAACCCAATTTGCTGGGCTACCATTTAGTATTGCTGAAGAGAATATGCAATCGCGCAGTAGGGGAGTTATCTTGATGGCATTAAGTAACAAGTTTGGATATATTTTGCTCAATACTTCGAACAAAAGTGAAATGGCTGTTGGTTATGGAACATTATATGGAGACATGTGCGGAGGACTTTCAGTAATTGGCGATTTGTATAAAACAGAAGTATTTGAATTGTGCAGGTATATCAACAGAAATACTGAAATTATTCCGGAGAATATTATTACCAAAGCTCCTTCTGCAGAGTTACGACCTGATCAAAAAGATTCAGATTCATTGCCCGAATATGATTTGTTGGATCAAATTTTATCGTTGTATATTGAAGAGCGAAAAGGGCCAAACGAAATTATAGCCAGCGGGTTTGATGAAACCGTTGTTAAACGAGTGTTGCGTATGGTGAACATGAACGAGTGGAAACGTTTGCAAGCACCTCCTGTTTTACGTATTTCATCAAAAGCATTTGGTCCCGGACGAAGAATGCCAATTGTTGCTAAATACTTAAGTTGATGAAATATATAGGATTATTTTGTGTAGGTCTTTTGTCCAGCTTAGCAGGCTTTGGTCAAAAGTTAATCGTAAATGATATTCCCAATGGTAACTACCAATCATACGAAGTAGGGGATGATATATCTTTTTTGCTCACAGGAGATTCAACATCATACAAAGGAACTATAACTTCTTTTCAAAAAAACGGATTCACCCTAAACGATACCTTTCCTGTTCAGCTTCCGCAAATTATTGCACTAACCAAATCAGGTGGCGGAACCTACGGTGTGGGTAGGGTTTTGCTCATTGTTTTAGGCTCTTACATGATTTTATCTGGCTCTATATATACCATTGCCGGATTAGCTGTTGCTACAGAAACTGGTTATGCTCCTCTGGGGGCTGTCATAGCTGTTGTAGGTGCTGGAATTGGTGTTGGTGGTTATGCAATCATCAATAGTCAGGTTAAAAGAGCGAAACAACGGAGCGTGGTGAGTAAGAATATTGATAATGTTAAGTACAAAATTTTTATTGAGTAGGATTTATTCTTGTTCAAATTCAAGTTCGTTATTGTCCGTTTTCTTCTCTTTAATGGTTTCGTCTTTTTCTATTCCCAACTCTTTTTTCCAAATAGTTTTGGCGGCTTCACTTTCCTTTTTTAGGTTTTCTTTTAATTGCTCTCTCGCCCCCTTTTTATCGTAACTGAATTTAAGATTATCGGCTGGTCCTTTCATGCTTAGGTATAGAAAGATGCCTTCAGTGGTTTCTTCTTCATTAAACTCATTCGTTTGGGTTCTTCGCTTTTTCGATAATAACTCACTTAGCTTTATGCGTAAATGATAATCCATAAAGTTATCAAATGTATGTGTGCCTGAAATATTGAGATTTAATGCATTATTAAGCACATCCATCGATGGAATGCGGATGGTGCTATTGCTTATTTCAATTCGGTTTTTAAGATCAGCAAATTTCAAATTTCTCAAATCGTCAACACTCACATATTTTGATAATGCATCCAATGGTTCGTAATTTAACAATTGCCCGTTGGTGATGTGTATATCGCCAGATGCATACAATTTATTGAGGTTACAAACCAATTTAGCGTTCCACTCTCCACTCATATCAATCGTTGCATTTAGCGTACCACGAATATGTTTATCGGTAATAGCTGTTTGCCCCAAATTGTTGCACTGCCTAAATAGTTCATACATATCAGTTTGTTTACAGTCAATGTGTGTTCGCACATTGAAGTTGCCATCAGTAGCATTTTCAACTATTCCTTTCAGTAAAATTTTCCCTTTCATGGTCTCAAGTTCAACACCTTGAGTTTCAATTTTTTTTCCTTTCCAATTAATTGATCCACTGATTTTATTTGCTTGAAACTGGTGAAATACAAGTTGCGCAATAGCAATATTGGCTCTAACAGAAATGAGCTCAGGTAATGCAAAATTACTACCGGAAGCACTTGCAGGTGGAGTAGGAATTGGCATCACCAGATGTTCTAAATTAATATAATCCGACTTGTATGTAATATTGGCTATAAGTGGTTGCTTTTCGGAAAGTAAATAAGGAACAATATTTTCGAGTGTGCCACTCATTACAATATCCGATTTATCAATGCTAGCTTTAAAATGATTAATGGTTAAATCTTTTCCAGCCAAGCTAAAATCAGTTTCAATACGTTCTATTTTTTTGTTTCCGTTGGTGAAAACTACATTGTTTGCATTCAGGGTAATATGCCCTCGTGTTTCAGAATCAAGAAATCCTTGTCTGTTTTTTAATTGATTGAGATTGCCGTTAATCGCAATTTCAAACAAAATATTTCCATCTGCTTTTTCAATCCAGCCACTCTGGGTAAAACGAATAATATCGGTAAGAGTAGAGTTTCCTTTGAGAGAAAGTTTGAGGTATAGATTTTCAAAATTTGACATGTTTAATGAACCCTCCATTTGCCCTGAACCTAACTGAAATTGAATATTTGGAATACTGAGTGTTGAGGTTTGTAATTGTTGCTTATCGCCATTGGTAAATTCACCTTTACAATTGATATGGGTAATAGAAATATTTTGTTTGGTGGCAGTAAGTGTACCATTTTCAATACCAAAGTTAATGTTGATATGAGGTTGTTTCTTAGCCGATAGCTCTCCGTTTATTTTTCCGTTAAAAAAAATTTTGCCCTCGCTTTTATATTCTGCAAACGATTGGCTCATTTTTCCTGGGATGAGTTCGAGTAAATCAGTTATGGATAGTTTACCTGCTGTAAAAGAAAGATTAACCCGGGTGTTTGGTTTTTTGTTTACGATGCTTCCACTGCATTGTAGTGCAAGCGTTCCTAATCGAATATTGCCTTTTGATAGGCTATACAACGATTGTGATTCGTCAATAGATAAAGCAATATCAACTGTAATATTTTTGTTCTTGAGAAGTTGGATACCGGCAATTATTTTGTTTACGGATAACTCTCCAGCTGCGCTGAGGGATTCCTTTTTTCCTCTGAAGTTACCTGATAACAGAAGGCTTTGTGCATCAATATCATAGTATTGTTTGGACTCAGGATTTTCATACACGATATTTAAGTTGCGCAGTGAAATGTGATTGAGTGAAAGAAAAATATCATCCGAACCTGAAGTTGTTTCCTTGAAGATGGCATAATTGGATTTTCCTTTCTCGTTGATAAAAAGGTGGCAATGACCGCTGTCTATTTCTATCAATTTGATATTGTATTTTTTTGTTAGAATATCATTCAAATTGAATGCGAAAAATAGTCGTCTAGCTTCAAGCAAGTTTCGTTTATTGCGCAATGGATCCCTAATCACCACATTGTTAAGTAGCAAACTTACTCTCGGAAATTGTTCAATGAAAGTAATGTCGATTGAACTCACTGAAACCGGTGCCGAAAGTTGTTCGTTTAACTGTTTTATTGCGTATTGTTTGATGGAATCTTGTTGAAGCCACACAAACCCGATGAGGAATAATAATAAAGAAACTAGCCCAAGCAGGCTATACAAGAGGACTTTTGTAATTTTTTTCATTTTTTTCGCAGTGGCAATTTATGAAATTCAGTTCGTTACAAAATACTTTTACTTTTTTTGTAGAATGATTTGACTTTTTCAAATCTGCTCTTATCTTTGCACTCCCTCAACGAAAGTATGGTAGCGTATAAAACTGCAAAATTTCGTTAAGGCCAACAAAATTGGAGGCTTAGCTCAGCTGGTTCAGAGCATCTGCCTTACAAGCAGAGGGTCACTGGTTCGAATCCAGTAGCCTCCACAACAGACCCTGAAGAAATTCAGGGTTTTTTTATGCTTAATAACCAGTAAATAAAGGCGGTTCAGTGGGATCAAGTACAAAAGTTGTGGGGTAAAAGAATTAAGTTGAGATTTGTCTTGATGAATAACTCCTTTAACTCTCTAATAATATTGAGATTAAACCTAAAACCTGTGGGGAGAAAAATTAAGTAAAGAGTTTAGTTGTTCTAAGAATGTGGTGTTAACGAACACCTACATTCTTGGTCTCCAAGGTATTTCGGGTGCTCCGGCATCGTGAACTATTTTACGCGACAACATAAATAAGTAATCACTTAATCGATTGAGGTAGGTAGAGATGATTTGTGGTACTTCACTTTCGGTTTGCAAGTGCACAACCAACCTTTCTGCTCTGCGGCATACACAACGGGCAACATGGCAGTATGATGCAGGTATGGTTCCTCCGGGTAAAATAAAACTCTTAAGTTCAGGTAAATTGGCATCCATAGCATCCATTTCCGTTTCTAGCAAAGTTACGTCTTCATCATGCAGATCGGGGATTTTCATTTTTGATTTTTCGGGATCACTTGCCAATACAGAGCCTACTGTAAAAAGTCGATCCTGAATCTCGTAAAGTATTTTTTGTGTATGCTCATCGGTAATACTCTCTTTTACCAATCCAATGTATGAATTTAACTCATCAACTGTTCCGTAACTCTCAATGCGTAAGTGGTATTTGGGAACACGCACACCGCCTATTAATGAGGTTTGTCCTTTGTCTCCCGTTTTGGTATATATTTTAAAAGTCATGTTTATTAAGTTAAATGTTGGTTTCGATTATGGTGTAAAGGTATAAACAAAGTTCAAAGAATAAGTTTTAAAACACATAGAAGGATTTAACATGGCGAATTGATGTTGAGGGTTTTTTTATTCTAATAAAATATTGTTGGAATTTTCTTTTTGATGTATGGAATATTACCAACCTTTATGAGTGTATTGATCAGCCATACCCTATCACCCAATAAACGTTGCAGCAGGTGGTGATTTTGAAAATTATCCCACATTTTTTTGTACACACGTTCATCATATTGTTTCAAATCATTGGCGGAAAAAGCATCTTGCGTGAATGATCGCATGATTTGCTCGGCAGCAAACTTTCCGCTCTCCATGGCTGTTTCTATCCCTTCACCACTAAAAGGGTCAATTAATGAAGCGGCATCTCCGCATAACATAAATCGGTTACCCGAAATTGTATGTTTTTTGGAGCCGAGAGGAAGGCCAAATCCTTTAATATCTTCTAACGCTTCTGCATCTTTAAATCGTTCGGCTACTTCCGGAATATCGTTTATTATTTGATGCATGCTTTTTTTGAGATCAATTTTTTTATCAGCTATAGTAGATGAAAGCATTCCAAAACCAACATTCGCTTCATTGTTTGAAAGTGGAAAAATCCAAAAATAGCCTGGTAGAAATCCTTTTAAAAAATAGACTTCGAGCGCATTTCCTTCCAATCCTTTTATATTTCTATAATATTGACGTGTAGCCCCCGAATAGTGTTTACGGTCGACCTTAAAATGAGCCAGTTTCTTCGCCACAATAGAGTGCGCTCCATCACAGCCAACAATAATTTTAGCCGTGAACTGTTCTCCGTTATGGGTTATTGCAGTCGCTGTTTTATCGTCTGTTGTAACATTCTTTAATGATGTATTTTGAATAACTTCTAATGTTGGATTGGTGAGTGCTTTATTAAAAAGCCAATTGTCAAAATCTATCCTACGAATACAATGACCAACATGCGGAAATTCGATTTCCAGAGACTCAAATGTTGGACTATAAAGTTTTGCTTTGGTGATGTTTGTTTTGCGTTCAAATTGTAGTAGCTCTTTTTCTAGCTCGGGGTTTATTTGACGCAATACTCTTTTTGCAGTTGAACTCACAGCATCGCCACATATTTTATCTCTAGGGAAGGTTTCTTTTTCTAGCATCAATACCTTTAATCCGCTCTGTTTAAGAGTGAGGGCACAAGTACTTCCTCCTGGTCCGGCACCTGCAATAATTACATCATAATGAGTGTTCATGTTTTAAATTATATTGGGCTAAATATTGCAAGCATATTTGATTTATGTAGTTTGATTTAAGTTCAGGCTTGCTAATGCCTGTTCTAATTTGGTGAGCATCTCGGGTATATCTGATTCTTTTAATGTTCCGATGGAAATACGATACCAATCTGTTCCTTTTGCAACTCCAAATGCAGTAAACGGAACAACAGCCAAAGATGCTTCATTTAACAAAAAAGTAGTAATGTCCTCCGTTGAATCTATTAGTTTCCCATTTGCTTGTGTGGTTCCTTTGAGTGCAAATTGAGCTGTTAAATAGATGGCTCCTTCTGGCGATATGATGTTAACCGGATACCCTTTTTGTTGTAATGATTTGAATCCTTTATATATATCATCAAACCTAATGGTTACTTTTTGTTTGAGCTCACTAATGAAAATGCCTAATGCTTGTTTATTCTGCAAAAAACGACTCACAGCAACTTGTTCTGCTTTAGGTGCCCAAGCACCAATATGTCCTAATATTGATTTCATTTTGGCAATCACATGTTCCGGACCAAATCCCCAACCCACACGAACGCCTGTTGCAGCGAGTGCTTTTGATATTCCATCTACAAAAACAGTGTACTCCTTCATTGCTGGAACCAAACTAACCGGGTCAACATGCTCAATTCCTTTCATGGTGAGCATCGAGTAAATTTGATCGTACAAAACGTAAAGAGGTTTACTATTGGAAGTCTTTCTGCGTTCATTTTCGGTTATTACCATTTCGCAAATAGGCAGTAATTGTTCTTGTCGAAACATAGTGCCTGTTGGATTGAGCGGAGAACACAATGCAATAATCGTTGCATCATGAATAAACGGTTTCAACTCATCTGCTGTTGGTAAAAATCCGTTTTCAGGTGTTGTTTCTATCTCTATTTTCTGAGCATCACTTAAGTGGCAATAATGGTTGTTGTTCCAAGAGGGAACTGGATATACAACTTTATCATTGGGATCTAATAAGGTTTGGTAAATGGCATAAATTAAAGGACGACCGCCACCCGCAACCAAAAATTCGTTGGGAGTATATTTTAATCCTTGATTTTCTTCAATAAAAGATGCGATTGCACTTCTTAGTTCCAGCATTCCATCAGCGGGTGGGTAGTTTGTTTGGTTGTTATTATAGGCATCAATAATGTACTCTTTCAACATTGCTGGTATGGGAAACAAGTTTGGGTCAAAATCACCGATGGTTAGATTGTAAATTGCCTGACCGTCCTTAATTTTCTGATTTACTTCACCAGCAAGTTTAATAATTTCTGATCCAATGAGGTGTTCTGCTTTTTGTGATACCAAGTTTGCCATAATCTGAAAGTATTAATTATTGTAAACATAAGTATACTCCTGTCAATTTCAAATACATTGATTGCGTTTTAATACAACTATAACTTTAACAGTTTTCTGCTAAACTGATGATTTCCGATAGCAATGTTCAAAATGTATACACCACCGGGTAATGCCGATATATCTATTTCAGTACTTCCAGTTAATAATTTATCTCCAAGCGTTGAGTAAATCGATGTGGTTGTTACTTCTGAGACTGAAGATTGAATAAATATTCTATCGTTGGCAGGATTGGGATAAATATGTATTTGAGGAGTAATCATTTCTGTTTTATTTAATCCTGTTGTTTTACACATAACCTTATTAAGGTTTGACCAAATTGAATTACACAAAGCAAAAGGTACTTCCCCCAAATCTCCTGGAGCATCTCCCATTCGAACAACCACCAATCCCGTACTTTTAGATATGCTCACAATTTGCCCGTTTTTACCGATTGCAGCAAACATATCGGCAGGCGCATGAGGTGCATATGAACCTGGTACCACAAGTTGTGATGAGGGGAACATGTATGATGCTTTACCATTTAACCACCATAAATATCCATACGATAGGTTGTGTGATTGAGATGTATTGGTCATTTGGCGAACGTATGCAGTATCTTTTAATATGGTATCACTATTCCATACAAAATTATTTTGGGCTAATAGTCCGTAGCGAGCCATACTCCTTGGTGTGCTGGCAAATACATTGTTATAATCATTCTTAAACCAAAACCCATTCATACCAATTTTGGTGCGCACTTTAGCTAGTGTGTAGTTATTTAAATTCTGTCCGGTTGATTTGTATATGACACTATCTAGTAGGGTATACGGAGCATTATGATAAGCCCATCGTGAACCTGCGTTTGCTTTAAAAAGTATACAAGAAGGTTCGGTGCAATTATTATCGCTAACGCCATCGTCTAATCCTGAAGTCATGGTGAGTTGGTTCCGAATGGTTATTTGTTGCTCTTGTAAAGGTGAGCAGGAGGTCCATCCTCTGCCTATATAGTCAGATGTAGTATCATTTATTGATAAAAAACCTTCTTCCTGAGCTTTACCCACCAGCAAAGCAGTGAGTGATTTTCCAGCTGACGCCCAATACCAATTGCTATCTTTGGTAAAGGTTCCAAAATACTTTTCCAATACAATTTTTCCGTCTTTAAGCACAATAAAAGCTTTTGTATTTTGAGCCTGAAGAAACTGGTATAAGGGTTCTATTTTATCGGGGCACCACCCAAGTGTATCAATAGATAATGTTTCCCAATTGGAAGTTGATTGTAAGGGAGGGAAATACGAATTTTGTGATTTAACATGGTAACATATCAATACGCTTAAACATAGCAAAAGTGTTTTCATATTAGAGGAGTGTTCTTTAATGAGTTTATTGGTAAAAATAACTTTCTAACACTATAAATGGATAATTGTTATTGAATTCATTCACAGAATAAAATGCGGCTTTTTTCTTAAAGATACATCAAGCTGCATCCGCGCACATCACTCTGATCCAAACGACCTAAAACTTCAAAACCACCGGCACTGTTTTTTTTACCTAAATCTGAAGTTTGTATAAATGCACATGAGTGAATATTGGCTAAATCAATCACGTTGATTAGTCCTGATTTGTTTTCCGGTAATAGTTGCAGCGGATCTGTAGTATCTGATATGAGTATACGCATCCAAGGAGGAGTATAAAAAACACCATCACCTTTCGAATATCCTTGCGATAACAATTCGGTCATACCATACTCCGAATGAATATGTTTAACCTTAAAAGCATCTTGTAATTGCTGATGCACCTCAGCTCTAATCATTTCTTTCCTTCGGCCTTTCATACCTCCGGTTTCCATAATAATTACATCTTCCAAGTTCATCGGAAATTGTTCGGCAAAATCCAATAGGGCAAAAGTTACACCAAGCAATAAAATTTTGGTATTGGTGGATTTTAATCTGTGTAATGTGTGATGCAGTTCCTCAAAATTATATAAGTAGAATCCACTTTCGGGGTGCTTGCTTTGTTGAATAAGATAGTCAGCCATTACAATTAGCGAAGAGCCTTCTCGCTCGCTGTAGTTTGGCAGTAAAGCTAAGATGGCATATTGCTCAATATCGCCATAAAAAAGTTCAAATGCTTTTGAAAAACTAACGATATAAACTTTGTTGTTTTTAACCAAGTGTTTGCTCACAGCCATGCCACTTGTTGCGCTGCTTGTATATTCAATTTCTGGTTTAAAATCGCCTGTTTGAACTGCATGTGTTTTAAAAAACGATATGGGCAAAAAGGGTATTTGAGCAACGGAATGAACGTTAGAGGGGTCTACCTGAATGTTTTGGCAATAGTTGTGGTAAATAGTATTGTGTTTGTGCTGGTATCTAAATAATTGCAACGCCAATTCGTCAAAATGTATTAGTTTTGGTGTAAATATTTCTCGAATAAAATTGACTTCGTTAACTAACATCTTAAAATCCTGTATACTGTTTGTTGCACTTATGCTATTGCTCAGCACTTGCAAAAAAAGCGAAATCTATCCGGATATCCCTGCGATTGAGTTTAAAAGTTATTATTTCACAGTAGATACCTCAGCGGCAGGCATCCGTGATACATTGTTAGGAATCATTATTAGTTATAAAGATGGGGATGGTGATATCGGATTAAACAGCAAAGACACTTTCCCTCCGTTTAATAGCGTGCAGGTAAACAATAAGGAAACAAATAAATATTACAATAATTTATATTGGGAATATAAAGCGCTTAATCCGATAACGAATGTTTTTGAACCTGTAATTAAACCCAACACAACGGATACGTTAATTTTTCAGAATAGGGTAGAAAATATAACCCCCGATGGCAAGCATAAAGCAATCAGGGGTGAAATAGATTGGCAGAATTCAATTCCTCGCTTAATAGATTACCCTGATATGCCCCGAACAGTTAAGATAAGAATCCGCATTTATGACAGGGCGTTGCACGAAAGTAACACGGTAGAATCTCCGATAATTGTATTGCCTTAACAAACTAATTAGATACGATGATTAAAAATCATCATCGTCCTCGTCTTCATCATCAAAGTCAATATCGTCAACATCTAAATCCAAATCATCATCCAGATCTAAATCCTCGTCTTCGTCTTCGGAGAAGGTTTTTTTAGGAGCTTCTTTCTTTGGCGACTTTGCGTTGCTGATTAATTTTTTGGTTGCTGCCTGTGCAACTGTTTTTTTAGCGATAGTCATTTGAATGGTAAATTTTTATTCAATAAACAAATTTAAACTTTTTTTATTTAAGCAAACACAAAATGTGCGAGCGTGATTTCGGGGGTGAAATAAAAATTTGAAAGCTATAAATGCAAGTACTTTAAATTATTTTAAAAAAATATTTCGCTTGCTATTTTAAACGTTTTGCAATGAGCGTTTACAATATCTGCAATTTTAGGTGAGTATCCGCCTCCCATTGATACTACTACTGGAATGCCATATTGCTTACACCAACTGAAAACCAGCTTGTCGCGCTCGGCACAACCTTCGGGGGTAATGTTTAGTTTTCCATATTTATCAGTTGCTAAAATATCAACTCCTGATAGGTAAAAGATACATTCAGGTTTCAACGTTTCAATTACTTTGGGAATATTTTTAGTCATTAAATGCAGATAAACATCATCTGTAATTCCGTTTGGAAGCTCAATATCTATATCAGACTGCTCTTTAAAGAAGGGGTAATTATCTTTTCCGTGCATACTTAAGGTGAATACACGGCTATCATTCTCAAAAATTTGAGCCGTTCCATTTCCCTGATGTACGTCCAAGTCAATAATTAAAATCCGATGAATGTTTTTTCGGTGCAATAAATAATTAGCAGCAATGGCAAAATCATTTAGCAAACAAAATCCTTCACCTTTATTTGAAAAAGCATGATGCGTACCTCCGGCAATATTCATGGCAACACCAAACTTAAATGAGTATGCTGCGCAATCAATGGTTCCCTGCGCAATTCGTTGCTCACGCTCCACCAATTGTGCCGATAGCGGGAATCCAACTTTACGCATTTCCTTATCTGTTAATTGCAAATTTTTCATCCGATTCCAATAATCAGCATCATGTGTGAGTAGAATATCTTCCTCTTTAATTATTTCGGGTTCAAATAAATTTTCTGCACTTATAATTCCTTCATACAATAATTGCGAAGGAATGAGTTCGTATTTAACCATCGGAAATCGATGTCCCTCCGGTAATGGATGTTGGTATATTTTATGGTAAGCTATTTTGAGCACAGTGGTGCGAATATGAACGATGATTGGCAGATGTGCAAATGGGAGGGAAGAGTTGCAATTAGGTGAAAATATCGATTAGGTTATGAATACTACAACTATTGGGGTAAAATCAATCACATAATTAATACCGAAAGCATATCTGTAATAGTCCAATGCTATTTGCCTAAACAGCTATTGTCCCGAAAGCTTTCGGGAGCACTATCCTATAATTATTCAGACTATTTTAATATTTGAACTGGTATAACCTATTTGAGTTATGTCAATTAGATTTTCGTTAATCGCATATTCAGGATTTAATGAGGCATATTTCTATTGGGTATCTTCTTGTATTTCTTTTACCCTTTTTTGATATAAGGCATCATTGTATATGTTAATCCCTTTTCGAATATTGGGATCGCGAAGGGTAGCAACCATTGTGTATTGAAGGCCTACTAAACCGGTTCCAACCAATAACATACTGCCATTAATTCCATCTGGTGATGTGAGTCCATAACCAAGCGAATAGCCCAGTAAAAAAGCACCAGGTAAACCAATCACATTACCAACAACATCATATACTCTTGCTTTTTTAAAATATTTTACTGCTTCTTGCAACTCTTCTGCTTTAGCGGCTGCAATAAGGTCTTTAAATTTTAATAGCGTACCATTTCGATTGGTAGCTCTTACTTCCAGTTTGTTTTTGGTGATGAGTGTATCTTGCGCATAGCTTGTTAAGGCATTAAAACTAAATAGTACTAAAACAATTGCTATAAACCAATTAAATGACGAATGAATTTTCATAATGGTATTTTGAAATAAGTTATTATCAGTATTACATTTCTGGACCCTTAAATAGAACCTCAGAGAGATAATTGCCTTTTAATTACAGGTAGTAATATTTTTTTGTCTTCGAAATAAAGTATCCCCTTTAAATAATTATATGAAGGATTTGCAAATCCGCAACTCGATGATTTAAAAGTAAAAACATCTAAGCCACAATTTCTTTGCTCTTCATACTTCAATTTGTTCTCTTTTAAATCAAAGACTAATATTTGTTCTTTGTCAAAATAGAAAATTTTCTTTCTCGAACTATCTGCAATTAGCCACCCTATAGGCGACTTTACTGAGTCGAAAAACACGTAACATTCATTTCTATTTGCAACCTCAATTTTGTGGGGAGGAGTTACGAAATGTGTATTTGAAAATGTTTTCATATCAATAATCAACATATTTCCTCTAGTAATAATCAATTTACCATTAAAATAATTTGTGCTATTTTCTCCTTCAATTAACGTAATAGAATCTTGAGCTTTAACCTTGGTAAAAGTCATTATTAATAGAATCAAACAACAGTTAACGAACCTCATATAATTAAACTTTCCTAATTAACTAAATAACTATTATAACCATATTGACGAACATACATTTGCAAACTCAATATTCCCAGCACTCCTAATGGAATATTAAACACCCCAGCTTTTAATAGTGCATTAGAAGCCGCTCTAGCACAATTTATATTAGCCCCACCAAAAACACGAAACAAACCATACCCCTTACCTGAACAAGATAACGAACTTTTATATTGTCCTATTTTATCAACTCGAACATTATTAATTGTTTGTCGCCTTTAAATAAAGATCTCAGTATTTTTTCACCAATTGACATTTGATGATTTCGATAGTCAGTACTTAGTGGCAATGTTAGAAAGACGAGGGGGTACTTTAATCTTCTTAGTTACCGCATTTAAACCTATTCATCTGGTATTTCAGTATCTACTTCTGCTTCAATCGGAAGAAAATCCACATTTTGATGAAATTTGTTTAATACAAAAAAATTCTCCTTGGAATAATTACCAGGGAAAACTAGAGGAATAAGTTGTTTTTGTTCATTAAGATACAATGTAAAGTGGCTTTTTATAAATGAGTCCCAAAGTTGTATTTCACTACTTTTTAATGACCATTTCCCTTTTAAAAATAAGTTGTTATAAATCCAATACTCAAAAGTTCCATTAGCTTTTAAATTGATTTTGTAGGAATAATCTGCGTAAATTTTCCCCTCCCTTTTTATAAGAGGACCAAAATTGTTTATATAGCAACCGATCACATCTTTATTCGTATATTTATTGTTTCCAATTAGAGCTTTTTTGGCAAATTGAATATTATCTATTTTAAGATCATTCCATTGGTTGGGGCTAAGGCTATCAAAGAATGAAAAGGATGCCCCCTCAAATGGACTGAAGAATTTTAAAGTGTGAAGTTTCTTTTCACCATACAACAATTTGAAATCACATTTAAGTAGTAAATCAAACAATATCAATGTATCTTCTTTAATGAAAAAATTCCCAAATGCAATTCTTTCATTAACTATATGGTCATAAGAACCAGTTGTTAAGTAGAAACAAAAAGAACTATCTTTAAATAAAGCCAAGTAATAATAATCTGGAAAAGAGTCAACTTTATTCAATGAACAAGTGTATAACCCAAATTGAATATTTTGTGACTTAACTTCATATGAATTAAAAGTTAAAATCATGAGACTGAATGTTAAAAATTTATCTTGCATTTGGAAAAATTAATTTATAGTTGTAGGGCTGAGATGTATGAGGTATTGAGTTATATCTATTGATAAAAAATTCAGGAGAATATCGGGCATTCTCAGCTTCCCATTTTAATATAGCTTCATGTTGTCTGTCTTCTCCATGATAACCCAAATTGTCAAAACCTGCGTGCAGATATTCATGCCCCATTACCATGTATAACTTATTGGCTGATGTAAAAGCGTTTTTTATTAAATAGACATCACTCATCTTACTATTTACTCTAATAGTTAAGCCATTAACAGATTTTCCTTTATAGAAGACCTTATCTCCGCTTGTAGTAATATTCTTGCTTTCAGGTAAACTTCCGTCTGCGTGTAATTTTCTTACACCCAGTGGGTTTTTACCGAAATTAGCATCAGAAAATTCTTTTGCTGATTCATTAGAATATTCAACACCTCTGCCGTCTGACAAGTCTATACCGTTATCATAACATGCACTAATTTCACCATTACCATTCCAGAAACTCCCATTATTTAGTGCAGATTTTACACCTGCAATCGTTCCACCAATCAAAGCTCCACCAATAGCTCCGATTGCAGCTCCTTTTAATCCTGATGTAATCCCATCACTAAAACTACCTCCTTGTGTCCAACTCGTTCCTGCTCCTCCTAGAAAACCACCTACGGCACCTGCCGTGGCTCCTGCTGCTGCTCCACCAGCAAAACCACCAACTCCGACTACTGATACAGCAGCTCCACCAGCAAATGCACCTCCAGCTCCAGCAACCGCACCAACTGCAAATGCAGTCCCAAAATCACCTAACCCCTTAATATTGCCAGAAAAACCCTGTATGGCAACATTCATGAGCCCACCAACAAACATTGCTTCTAATATAAGATTCCCGTCCGGATCAGTATATTTTAAAGGATTATTTAAACAATAACTGTATCGATTAAAGTTTTGAGAACTCGTGGCATCTTGAATATAGTTATCAGGACTTAGTACCCTCCCCAAAATTGGATCAAATACACGCCCATTCATGTTAATCAAGCCCACCATTTCCAAGTGTTCGTGAAACGTGTAGCCTCTCATCGTAAACGAACTGCTGCTACCACCAAATGGATTGGGTAAGTTGTATTCTAAATCAATTGCTTTACGTGGCCGACCCCAGGCATCATAGCTTCTGCGTTCCAAAACTTGTCCAACTTCATTGCTAATGGCTAACAAGCTATTTTGGTAATCTACATGCAAGTAATATATGTTATTATCGCTTTTGCGGTGCATGGCAAACGGTTTTCCTTCGGCATAAAGATAGGTAATTTAATTAGGGTTACTAGCTAACATTACACGAAGAATACACTCCTTGAGGACGTCTGGCAATCAATAACTTCCTCCTAACAAGTTGGATATTCTAAGATGATTCCAAAATCTGCCCTCCAGATATCTAATTCAAATAGATAACCATCTTCATCAACATTAAGTGATACCAAAATTGGAACATTGTCTGTATCCAAAAATTGTTTTTCCACTATCATTCGTCCCATTTTTCGATAATGCTCGTCTTTATCTTCCATAATAAAATAGAGACTTCCCATACCTCCATCATTCATTTCTGAAACATACAAATTTTCTATATCATACTCATGTGATTTACCTTCGAGTATGCAATTAATCAGTAATTTCTCCTTTTGATAAAGTTTTCTCATAAAATAATTTTAAGGAACCGTTATTCTTCCTACATTAATGTTGCCATTCTGCAAACGAAAAGCAATGTATGTTATTCTTGTTCCATCTACAAATATAGATTGGTTGAATGGTTGACCATATTGAATCTTAGTAGAGTTTAAACTTAAATCAAGTCTAATATTGGATTCTACTTGCACCTGATTTAGTCCTACCTTATTTATATGTCTAAAAGTATGATACTTCTGATTAGCAGTCTCTCCGAACTTAATTTCACCACTGGAATTATTGTATTTAAAATCTCCTTTTGCTCCTCTAACATTGCCTTCAGGAAACTCTCCAGTTCCACCATCTGGAATTCCAGTTCCATCATTGTCTAAAGGCTTTGTTGGCTTAGCATACTTTGCAGACATTCCGGCAAATATTCCGGCTCCCAAAGCAGTAATTCCTCCCACTGTTACACCTTGTTGTAATGACTCTCCTAATGACCTGCCGGCAGCAAGGCCACTCATTGTTGTCATTGAAAAACCTCCCGCAAAACCTCCGGTTCCAGCTGGAATAGCTGCTTGCCAAAACTTACTGCTTACCTTGCCCATCATTGCAGTACTTGCAACAGAAGTTCCAACACCTAAACCTATTCCTGCTCCCATCATACCAAAAATAGATCCGCTTACAATGTCTCCGGCATTACCTCCGGCAATCAAAGCATTGCCCCCTCCACTAATCGTTCCGGCCGCTAATACCCCTCCTACACCAGTAGTGGCCAATAGTGCGGTGTCCCCCCCAAAAAGCCATTCCCGCATAGGTTTTACCTGAGCTATAATCCCATTTAGCCGGATTATAGCTGTTGTTAGCAGACGAACCTCCCAGATATGTACCTAAAGCAACAACAGCAAGTATCGTTAATGTTATCGGCTCATTTCCATCTGGATCGGTGTACTTGAGTGGGTTATTATAACAATACGAATACCTATTATAACCTTGGGTATTGGCTGCGTCTGGAACTAAATTATCCGGGCTTAGCATCCTCCCTAATATTGGGTCATATACACGGCCATTCATATTTATCAATCCAACCATCTCCAAGTGTTCGTGGAAGGTATAGCCTCTCATAGTAAACGAACTGCTGCTACCACCAAATGGATTGGGTAAGTTGTATTCTAAATCAATATTTTTTCTTGGCCTGCCCCATGCATCATAGCTTCTGCGTTTTGGTATAATGCTTGTTAAGAATAATTTATATCACTTAAATAAATCAAATCCAATTAGTTTATTATACTTAGTTTTTATTTTAGTAATCCAATCTTTATTAAGTCCGAAACCAACTAAAATATCAATATGTTTAGCAAAAATAATAATTCTGTTGTCGATAGAATTCACTCTATTGCACCTTTCATAATCAACCGCTATTGAAAAAGACAATTTATCGCATAACTTTAAGAAACATTCTACACCATTTGTTGTCTCGAAAAGTAAATGTTCTTGATCCCTCTCGAAATACGTAGCTCTGAATATGCCATTTATCTCCTCAACCAATATGTCATCTTCTGAATATCCATTGCCAAAAATTGGTAACTTTAAATTAGGATAGTTTCTGAATCTTTCCTTTATCTCTAACTCAACTTGTTGTAAATTATTCATCTTTTTATTTTATATAACCATTTAGGATAAGCCAATCAACACTTTTCGGTGAAACATATTGACTAGCATTTCCTATACTACCTCCGACTCCTCCAAATTTAAGAGAAAAAGGTTTAACTACGGTAAATGTCTTAGGAGAGACTCCTGCTGAATTTGGCATATTTAAAAATCCTTGTGGCGTACTAGGTTCTGTAAAATAGTATCCATTATTCGATCCATATCTCAAAAGTTGAGTGCCTTCATTTAGGGACAACAGTCTGTATCCATTAGCGTCAAAACCTTCATTGGCAGGATAATATTTTGCTATAGCCTGGGGATCTAGTAAATTTCCATTTGCATCATAACTGTTACCACTTTTTGGAAACTCTCCAGTTCCACCATCTGGAATTCCAGTTCCATCATTGTCTAAAGGCTTTGTTGGCTTAGCATACTTTGCAGACATTCCGGCAAATATTCCCCCCCCCAAAGCCATTCCCGCATAAGTTTTACCTGAGCTATAATCCCATTTAGTCGGATTATAGCTGTTGTTAGCAGACGAACCTCCTAGATATGTACCTAAAGCAACAACAGCAAGTATCGTTAATGTTATCGGCTCATTTCCATCTGGATCGGTGTACTTGAGTGGGTTATTATAACAATACGAATACCTATTATAACCTTGGGTATTGGCTGCGTCTGGAACTAAATTATCCGGGCTTAGCATCCTCCCTAATATTGGGTCATATACACGGCCATTCATATTTATCAATCCAACCATCTCCAAGTGTTCTTGAAACGTATAGCCTCTTATGGTAAACGAACTGCTGCTACCACCAAATGGATTGGGTAAGTTGTATTCTAAATCAATATTTTTTCTTGGCCTGCCTGAGGTTTTTCAACTCCTAGCGGGATAAACATAGCACCTTTTGAACACTAACAACATATTGCTAAAGCATCATGAATGTTGGCTGTAACAAAGAGTAAAACATAGCGTGTTTTAAAGTGCACTAACATGATTCAAAACTAAAAATAAAGAAAACATTTACATTGAATAGAATTTATCAGTATAATTCAAAGATATTGCATCAAGAGTTTCTATGCTTATTATCTTATCGTGTACAAATTGATTGCATCCAATAATTAAATAATCATCAATTCCTTCAGGAGAGCAAATGCACCAATCTTTATTCGCATTCCACATATAGCTTGGAAAATAATACGGTAATAACTCATAATACTTCAGTATATTATGGATTTCACCTGTTTCAAACCAACTTTCGTATCCCTCATCATTTATATCATACTTTCCATGATCGGTGTCACCAACAAAATAACAAATATCGTTTGTGCCGATTTCCTGAATTAACCTGTTTAAACACAAATAGGTTGCGTCTTTACATAAATGAATTCCATCTGGCAAATATGAATATTTCCCTAATATCTTTGAGAACCCAAATTCAACATCAAATCGCAAATCTAGTTTGAACGCCAAATCTTTCGCTTTTGTTCGTTTTAGTTTCTGTATGCATTCATTTAATAGGACATCAGGATTCTTTTTATGTACCAAGATTTCATCAGCAATAAAATAGGGAACAAACAGTTTAAGATAATGCTTAAATGTATTCGGTGGAAAGTACTCTTTTACTGTGAGTACTGATGGCGATTTGAGTTTGCCGATTGAAAACTGACTATTAGTGTACGTCTTTAACCAGCTATATTCTTTATTATTTGCAACTACCATAAAAATCTCATTTTCTCAATTGGTTTATTATTTCTGAATACATCAATTGTTGGTCCATAATTCCAACCTTTTGCGTTTCCTCTAAAACTATACTTAATGTCTCCATCTATCAGATATTTAGCATTCCCATCCTTGCTCCAAGTAAATTGTTTTCCAGTTTTATGTTGAAGAATCCTCATATAGTCCTTTGAGTCAGATAACATAAGTTTATTAGAAACACTGTTACTAGAAGTAATATCAGTTCTATTTCCTAATTGATGCCCATTAAATTCATCTATACTTAATTCACCAATTTCAACTTTACCATTCTGTGTTCCAGGTTTAGGTTCAGACTCTACCAAATCACTCAAATCCGGATTGTGCTTTTTAGCCGCGTCACTTAGTAAGCCCGGGTCTACTTTATACTTGCCATGTCCATTCCAAATATTCCTGCCCATTATCCAATTTCCGGCAGCGGTAGAAGCCCCACCCAAAATAAACCCTCCGGCAGCTCCAGCTCCCATTCCACTCCAAGCGCTACTCCAGTCCCATTTGCCATTTTTGTGAACTCCGCTTAAACCGCCCATTCCAAATCCACCTATTGGACCGCTTACAGACCCCGTTATAGCTCCATACAGCACATGATTAGCCGTTAAAGTAGTTGTGTTAATATAGCTCCTGTGCCAGCTCCAGCAAATGCGGAAGCTCCTCCAATAACTGCTCCAGCACCCATATACCCCCAAGTTTTACCACTACTATAATCCCATTTAAACGGATTAGCTGTGCCATTTGCCATGGAACCACCTTGCCACATACCCACATCTGCGCCCACGGCATAAGGTAAAAGAGCCAATGAAGCTCCTCCGGTAAATGGTGCCGCAATTAGTACAGCAGCCGTAAAAATTATATCACCACTCGGGTCGGTGTACTTTAACGGATTATTCCAACAATAACTGTACCTGTTAAAACTTTGTGTATTATCAGGTGCTTGCACGTAATTATCTGGGCTTAGCATCCTCCCCAATATCGGATCATACACGCGCCCATTCATGTTAATCAATCCAACCATCTCCAAGTGTTCGTGAAACGTATAGCCTCTCATAGTAAACGAACTGCTACTGCCTCCAAATGGATTGGGTAAGTTGTATTCTAAATCAATATTTTTTCTTGGCCTGCCCCATGCATCATAGCTTCTGCGTTCCAAAACTTGTCCAACTTCATTGCTAATAGCTAATAAGCTATTTTGGTAATCTACATGCAAGTAATATATGTTATTATCGCTTTTGCGGTGCATGGCAAACGGTTTTCCTTCGGCATAAAGGTAGGTAACTTCATCTTCATTTACTGTTAATTGGTTGCATCTCTCTGTTTTAGCACATAGCTAAGTCACAAACAAATTGCGTTCGTTATAAATCCAAAATAATCAGATATTACCTTTTTCTTCTTCTTATCAAACACGTATAGGCGATTCACAATTCCATCTGTTTTGGCAACAAAAACGATATTCCCATTTTCAAGATAAAATGCACTTACATTTTGATTAAAAGGGGACTTAAAAGTTACCTTGCCACTATTTAAGTCAATTTCTAATAAGTGTGTTTTAGGCTTCCCAAACGTCCCTCCTTTTTCTACATAGTTATATAGAATTTTTCCGTCTTGATAATCTATAATATCCTTTTTATCGAAATCCATCACTACATCAAGCATTGAACTTCTAAAATGAGGCACATCCCACTTTACTCTGCTATCCTTTAATGCCCTCATATAGCCACCAATATTAACCGTTATTTGAACACCATAGAAATCATACACTTTAACAAGTTCCTGCGTATAAGAACTTGAAATAAAAGTGTCTGATAGTTCCCAACCCTCGCTGCTAACATAATTTATTCTAAGATACTTATATGAGAAATCTTGTTTATACCTCTTAGGAATTGGAATCGGGGATAATACTTTTTTTACTACTACTTTATTCAAAGAGGTTTGATAAAATAATTCTATTGAATCATTGACATAATTAGCATCAATTAATAAAAATACTGACGAATCGATGAGATATACATTATTTTCATTTATGACTCTTAATTCTGTATAAGACTTATTAAATACTTTTGTACGTAACGACTCTTCATAAGAAGTTACAAATTCTATTCGCTGATCAATAAAAGCTTGACCACGTAATAATAAATTTACAGAAAGAAATACAACTAAGACTAAGACCTTTTTCATTTTATGAATTAATATTATGCAGGGTAAGTTAAATAGTTATTGGTTGGTTTGACCAAATTCTCGCTAGCGAGAATTTGGTGCTTCGCTAGCAACGTATAAATAAACATCGGGGGCTTTGATATTATAGTATGTTTTACCCCTTTTCGATTTCTTTTTGTTTACATTTATTGTTGAATTATATCGAGTGTGTATTTTATTGATACCAACGTTGAACAAGGATGTATCTATTTGAATAATAAATTGCTTTCTTATTCTTTCGCGGGGTCTGAAAATGAAACCATTGGTATCACTCTCTAGCACATTTGAGATTATGTGGTTATACTTTTTCAGATAGCCAAAAGGTATGAACAAATCTGGGTTGAGAATACTTAAACTAAGATTGGACTCTGGAATATACGGAATAAAGGTATCGGAAAAATTCTCAAATTCTACCCAAATACTAACTGTATCATTTGTAAATGTCGAGTCTCTTGAAAGTATGACATTCATGCTAAACGGGGCTTCAATAACATTTGGAGCTTTCAAATTAGATCGACAACTAATTAGTTGAAACGAAACAATAATTATTATTAAATATTTCACCATTTTCTTGGGACTTTATAGATAAAATGCGAACGAGGTTGGGGTGTTAAATATTTTTCATAGTGAGAAAGTGGATAATTTGCTCCACCTGCAGATATGTTAATCCCTTTTCGAATATTGGGATCGCGAAGGGTAGCAACCATTGTGTATTGAAGGCCTACTAAACCGGTTCCAACCAATAACATACTGCCATTAATTCCATCTGGTGAAGTAAGTCCATATCCAAGCGAATAGCCCAGTAAAAAAGCACCAGGTAAACCAATCACATTACCTGCTATATCATACATTTTTGCTTTTCTGAAATGTTTAACTGCTTCTGGTAACTCTTCGGCTTGTGCAGCGCCAATAAGATCTTTAAATTTCAGTAATGTACCAGTACGATTAGTAGCTCGAACTTCTAATTTATTCTTTGTTATAAGGGTATCTTGTGCATACACTGTTGAGATAGTAGAAGATAATATAAATAAGATGATTGTGCAGATAGTCGTAATTAATATGCGCATTTTTACATTTTGTTGTTTAAAATTAGTAATAGGTATTGATCAATATTTATGATTTTAGAAACTGTCACTCATTGTCCATTACAACCTGAAACAAACCTGAATGCCATTGTTTCCCATCAATATAAACCCCTCCAAAACTTACAGAAATCTTTTTGCTTTTAATTTTTTCTTGTAATTCACCTATGGAAATTCTTGCATCAGAAATAATATATACGTCAACATTTACAGAGTCCATTTTATTTACAATCAACTCAGAATCGGTTGAATTTTCATCCTTTGATAACTTTACTTTATATTCCACCATAGGATCCGTAATTAATTTAACTACACTATCTCTATTCAAATAAATACTACTATCGGAATGATTAAATAGTGTCATTGAAAACGAGAGAGCATTTCCTCCATACTTATAATGTCTGTAAATCAAATTATTAACCTTTAGTAAGACATTTTTTCCTCCAACAGGTATATTCTCATTAACCTTCTGCCCTTTATCATAAAGACGACAATGAATATAAAGAGGGCTGCATGTTGTAGATTGTAATAAAAGTACAAGCATAAGTAATCTAATGCTTGTATAATCTGAAAAACTCTTTTGGATGTTCTGCATAATATTCATTTGTTCCTTTTGTGTAATATGGATTCCAATTCTCTCCATTAATTATGTATTTTGTTTGCTCATAGATACCTTTCATTTGCATATTACCAAAACCTTGCTTAATCGCTTGTAAGTAATGAATATATTCATGAGTATATGTATCTTGATCATTTTGGGGTACAACTAAGTTGCGTCCCCATGTAACTCCTCTGCTGCTAAATAACCCATATAATCCGCCTCGTCTGAATACAGGCGCATAAATCGAATTGTTATTGGACTGAGAATTATATTTTTTAACAACATCACGAACATTATCTGATGGAATTACTGCGCTTCCGAATATAGAAACCATCAATCCTGATGAAACAGCCCCTCCAAGCGCACCAGCCACAATCCCAGCGTCATAGGCGGCAGCCATATCTTTACCATCAATACCTGCACCAATGATTCCACTCACTCCACCAGTAACCCCACTAATTGATGTATTATGTATCATTTCCATCATTCCATTCTTTAAGCTACCTCCCGCAACTCCCGTAAAGCCAGGAATAGAGCCATACAAAATCCCTCCTGCAATACTACCAACCAAAGACCCTACAGTCATCTTATTCCCTAAAGCCAAATTTCCTGCAACATTGGCCGTTGTGGTTTTCAATACGCCAAACCCTATTGACTGCCCAAACGCACTTCCTGCAAAACCTGCTCCTAAACCTCCTCCAACGGCTCCACCAATAGCTCCCATAAGTGAGGCTTTTCCAAGATCATTTACATTGAAGTTTCCCATTGCTAAACTTGATGAAGTATATACTGCTGCTGAAGTACCTGCTCCAATGATAGCTCCGTAAGCCATTCCAATTACTATTGCACTTATAGTGATAGGCTCATTTCCATCAGGATCGGTGTACTTGAGTGGGTTATTATAACAATACGAATACCTATTATAACCTTGGGTATTGGCTGCGTCTGGAACTAAATTATCCGGGCTTAGCATCCTCCCTAATATTGGGTCATATACACGGCCATTCATATTTATCAATCCTACCATTTCCAAATGTTCGTGAAACGTGTAGCCTCTCATAGTAAACGAACTGCTACTGCCTCCAAATGGATTGGGTAAGTTGTATTCTAAATCAATATTTTTTCTTGGCCTGCCCCATGCATCACTTCGACCTTGCTCAATGTAAACTCCACTTATACGCTCTAATAACTGCTCGGCTTCATTACTAATTGCCAATAAGTTATTCTGATAATCTACATGCAAGTAGTAAATTTTGTTATCGATGGTGCGGTGCATAGCAAATAATTAATTGTAGTAAAGAAATGTTAGCTAATGCTGAGTTCAACAAATAAGTGCAATTTTTGAAACAAAAGAAAAAAGCTTTTGAGGGCTTTTTTCTTTTGACCAAGTAGTGCAATCTTTGGATTGTCTATGTCAAAAAATTACAAACAGCTCAGTTTAGAGCAAAGATATCAGATTGAATGTTTAATAAAAGCAGGGCTCAGTCAAAAAAAGATCGCAGAGCAATTAAACGTTCATGCATCAACTATAAGTAGAGAGCTAAAACGTAATATCGCAAAGCGAGGAAAAACGGCAGGAGAGTATATGGCTCTAAATGCACAGCGTAAAACAAATATTAGACATTTAGAAAAGCCTAAATATGAAGTATTTACAAGTGAAATGAAGCTTACCATTAGTAGCTATATTAAAAATGAAAGATGGAGTCCTGAATTGATAAGTAACTCCATTAACGATATGGTGAGCCACGAGCGAATCTATCAATGGATATGGGAATGTAAGCATACTAATACGAAAGAAACTAAGCCATATAAGAAGCTGTATCAATATTTAAAGCATGGTAAAAGAAGGCGAAAACGATGCAATAGAAAAGATAGTAGAGGCGTTATTTTAGATAGAACCCCAATAGCTAAACGCCCAGCAATTGTAGCTCAAAGAAAGCGAATAGGAGATATTGAAGTGGATTTAATGATGGGAAGAAATCATAAAGGAGCATTATTAGTTATGACAGACAGAGCTACTTTACATACCAGACTCAAAAAACTAACGGCAAAGGATAGCAATCAAGTTTATCAAGCCATTATAAGTAACCTAATGATGAATAAATACAAGCCTAAAACGTTGACTTTTGATAACGATAAAGCTTTTAGTTGTCACACTAAGGTTGCTAATCGAATGGATGTAAAAACTTTTTTCACTAGACCATATACAAGCCAAGACAAGGGAATAGTTGAAAATAGAATTGGGGTGATAAGACGGTTTTTTCCTAAGAAAACAGACCTTACATTTGTATCAAATAAACAAGTGCTTGAAGTTGAGCGTAAAATCAATAACAGGCCAATAAGAAAATTTAATTATTTAACCGCTAATCAAGTGCTACTAAAAAAATTGCACTTATGACTTGAACTTACAATTTGATTTAATGAAAAACCTCATTTAAAATTAGAGAATCATCTTGTTTATCTCATAAAAAACATTACCAATTATGAGTTTGGTGGGCACTAAAAACAATTTTTGAAACCAAGGTATTCAAGTTGAACCTTAGTTATATTTTACTTTTAGCTGAAATAATTCTTTGATACTTTTAGATTATGTAAGTTCAAGTCATAAGTGCAATTTTTTTAGTAGCACTTGATTAGCGGTTAAATAATTAAATTTTCTTATTGGCCTGTTATTGATTTTACGCTCAACTTCAAGCACTTGTTTATTTGATACAAATGTAAGGTCTGTTTTCTTAGGAAAAAACCGTCTTATCACCCCAATTCTATTTTCAACTGTTCCCTTGTCTTGGCTTGTATATGGTCTAGTGAAAAAAGTTTTTACATCCATTCGATTAGCAACCTTAGTGTGACAACTAAAAGCTTTATCGTTATCAAAAGTCAACGTTTTAGGCTTGTATTTATTCCTCATTAGGTTACTTATAATGGCTTGATAAACTTGATTGCTATCCTTTGCCGTTAGTTTTTTGAGTCTGGTATGTAAAGTAGCTCTGTCTGTCATAACTAATAATGCTCCTTTATGATTTCTTCCCATCATTAAATCCACTTCAATATCTCCTATTCGCTTTCTTTGAGCTACAATTGCTGGGCGTTTAGCTATTGGGGTTCTATCTAAAATAACGCCTCTACTATCTTTTCTATTGCCTCGTTTTCGCCTTCTTTTACCATGCTTTAAATATTGATACAGCTTCTTATATGGCTTAGTTTCTTTCGTATTAGTATGCTTACACTCCCATATCCATTGATAGATTCGCTCGTGGCTCACCATATCGTTAATGGAGTTACTTATCAATTCAGGACTCCATCTTTCATTTTTAATATAGCTACTAATGGTAAGCTTCATTTTACTTATAAATACTTCATATTTAGGCTTTTCTAAATGTCTAATATTTGTTTTACGCTGTGCATTTAGAGCCATATACTCTCCTGCCGTTTTTCCTCGCTTTGCGATATTACGTTTTAGCTCTCTACTTATAGTTGATGCATGAACGTTTAATTGCTCTGCGATCTTTTTTTGACTGAACCCTGCTTTTATTAAACATTCAATCTGATATCTTTGCTCTAAACTGAGCTGTTTGTAATTTTTTGACATAGACAATCCAAAGATTGCACTACTTGGTCAAAAGAAAAAAGCCCTCAAAAGCTTTTTTCTTTTGTTTTTTTTTAAAAATTGCACTTATTTGTTGAACTCAGCAATTTTAAGAATAGTTAATTGGAATATAATAACTATTACACACCTAAGTATTAAAATTAAACAACACTTAACCCCAATTTTCTCTCAACAAAACCAACTACCAATGCAATTAGCATCGAAAGTTGGAAATGTCAGGTAAAAGCCTTTAGTTCACGATACACAATTAATACTATTTTATACATGAAAATAGCTGTTGTAAAAGAAACAAAGTCGGGCGAAAAACGTGTTGCATTAACTCCTGCTGTTGCGCAACAATTTATCAAACAAGGTTATGTTTGTTTGGTTGAAAATCAGGCAGGATATACTTCAAACTTCTCCGATAATGCCTACCAACAAGCAGGTTGTACTTTGATCTCATCAAAGTCCGAATTGCTTGCACAAGCCGATGTTGTGATTATGGTAAATGCACCATCAACTGGTGAAATTGCAATGATGAAATCGGGTACTATATTGATTTCGTATATCTATCATTCGTTTAATCCGGAGTTAGTTAGAGAGCTATCACAAAAAGGAATCAGTGCTTTTTCAATGGATGCCATGCCACGCATTTCACGTGCACAAAGTATGGATGCATTGAGTTCTCAGAATAATTTGGCAGGTTATAAAGCAGTGATTATGGGAGCTGATGTGATGGGGAAAATATTTCCGTTAATGATGACAGCAGCCGGAACGATTACCCCTTCGCGGGTATTAATTTTTGGTGCCGGAGTTGCCGGATTGCAGGCCGTTGCTACAGCCAAACGGTTAGGTGCTATTGTTGAAGTTACTGATGTTCGTCCCGAAACAAAAGAGCAAGTGGAATCGCTTGGCGGAAAGTTTATTGAAGTAAAAGGAGAGGGTGTGAAAGTGGAAGGCGGTTATGCTAAAGAAGTTTCGGAAGAATATTTAGCCAAACAAAAAGAGGCGGTAAATAAAAGTTTAGCACAAGCCGATTTGGTAATTACTACCGCTTTGGTTGCCGGTAAAAAAGCTCCTGTTTTAATTACAGAAGATCAGGTAAAGTTGATGAAATTGGGTAGTGTTATTGTTGATATGGCTGTAGAACAGGGTGGTAATTGTGCATTAAGTGAATTGGATAAAACCGTTGTTAAAAATGGAGTAACCATTGTGGGCCAAAGCAATTTACCGAGTACCCTTGCTCAAAATGCAAGTGAGTTGTATGCCAAGAATATATATAACTTTCTAACACATCTATCTAACAAAGATGGCATGAAATGGGAATTGGAAGAGGAAATTACCAAAGGCACATTAATCACTCATCAGCAAAAAATAGTTCACCCAAATTTACAAACAGCAACAGCATAATGAAAAGGGATGAAATAATCTCAATCATCAAAGACTATTTTACAGATAAACCTGTAAAAAGTGTTTACTTGTTTGGCTCATTCGCAAGAGGTGAAAAATATTATAATGATGTAGATGTGTTGGTTGATTTCGAGCGAGGCATAACCCTTATTGATCATGCTAAATTTATTAATGATTTGGCGGAGTTAATTGGAGAAAAGGTTGATATTGTGCCTCATAGCGGGTTGTCTAGTCGGATTAAGCCATATGTTGACGCGGAAAAAATATTGATACATGAAAGATAAGCTTGGTGATAACGAGAGAATAGGTCACATGTTAGATGCAATCAGAGATTTAGAGATTGTTATCGGGGATAAAAACTATGATGAATTTATTTCAACTGTGGCAGAGCGTTTTGCTAGTGTGAAATTATTTGAAATTATAGGTGAAGCATCAATGCATATTTCTGATACGCTAAAGGAACAACATAACACAATCCAATGGAATGAAATAAAAGGAATGCGTAATATTTTGGTTCATGAATACTTTGGGGTCAGCTATGAAACAGTATACGATACGTATAAAAATTATTTGCCAGTATTAAAACAACAACTTTTAACAATTAATATATAATTATGAACATACTAGCATTTATTTCTGACAATAAGGAAATGTTATACCTCATTATCTTAATGATTTTTGTGGGTATTGAACTTATCGGACATGTTCCTTCTGTATTGCATACTCCACTCATGAGCGGTGCCAATGCCATTCATGGTGTGGTAATCATTGGATCCATCATTGTTATGGGGCAAGCAGAGCACATGGCATCCTTAATTCTAGGCTTTTTTGCAGTTGTATTGGGAACGTTAAACGTGGTAGGTGGTTTTGTGGTTACCGACCGTATGTTGGAAATGTTTAAAAAGAAAAAATCATAGAGGAGGGAAATTCGAATAATAAAATTCGAAAAAATGTAATGAAGGAAAAGAGAATGAAATAAAAGTCCTATTTTATGATAAGCCCCAAAACGTATAATTTAAAGAGAGAACATTTGATTTTGCCCAGCAGGTAAGGATATTCGTGAAGAGTTTAACTAAAACTATTGCTAATATGGAGGATGGTAAACAAGTAATTCGATCTTCTGGTTCTGTTGGAGCAAATTATATAGAAGCAAATGATAGCTTAGGAGAGAAGGATAAGTTAATGAAGATAAGAATCTGTAGAAAGGAGTCGAAAGAAAGTAAATTTTGGTTGAGATTACTAGACACAGAATCTAAATTGGAGTTGGAAACAGAAAGAACTAACCTAATAACGGAAGCAAATGAGCTAATATTAATTTTGGGGTCTATTCTTAAAAAATTGAAACAAACAAAATAAAAATTATTTTCTCTTTCTTTCGAATTTCGGATTTCAGTATTCGAATTTGGATAAATTGAAATGAACCTAAAATTCAAACTATGACAAAATATATTTTAGAAATCATTTACCTCATTGCATCAACCACATTTATTCTAGGTTTGAAAATGCTTGGTAATCCGGCCAGCGCGCGCAAAGGAAACTTAATTGCAGCATTTGGAATGGTGATTGCCATTTTTGGTACCATCTTTTTGTACACAGATGCATCTGGCAATCACCTTAAAAATTTACCGCTTATTTTTGGAGGATTGATGTTGGGTACTGTTGTGGGATGGATTGCCGCCAAGCGTGTTCAAATGACTGCTATGCCCGAGATGGTGAGTTTATTTAATGGTATGGGTGGTGCTTGTGCCATGTTAATTTCCGTAATTGAGTTTCAACATTTAACTGATGCTTCTCACAATGATTTTTATAACGCTGTTGTAAATAGCGCGACACTTATTCCCAAAGGTGAGTTAACTACAATTTTAATCGGAATGATTATTGGTTCGGTTTCGTTTGCTGGAAGTATTATTGCATATGGAAAACTAAGTGGTAAGGTAAAAGATAAATCCTTTAACGCGCAGCAGTTTATCAATATTGGTTTGATGTTGGTGATTATTGTACTAGCAGTATTGGCCGTGGTGAATGTTGATGCAAATATGTTCTACGCGGTATTGGCCTTGTCACTCGTTTATGGAATTTTATTTGTATTGCCAATTGGAGGAGCCGATATGCCGGTGGTAATTTCATTGCTTAACTCGTTTACAGGAGTAGCAGCGGCTTGTGGTGGATTTTTATACGATAACAAAGTGATGTTGGTAGGAGGTATTTTGGTGGGTAGTGCTGGAACCTTACTAACGATGGTGATGTGTAAGGCGATGAACCGTTCTTTGTTAAATGTATTGATTGGTAATTTCGGTGGAGCAAAAGGTGAGGCCGCGACCTCATCATCTTTCCAAGGGTCAACAAAAGAAATTACGGCAAGTGATGCCGCTATTTTGATGAAATATGCTAAGAAGGTTGTGATTGTTCCTGGATATGGATTAGCCGTTGCGCAGGCTCAACACGTGGTACACGAATTGGAAGAATTGTTGGAGAAAGAAGGAGTAGAAGTGAAGTATGCTATTCACCCTGTTGCCGGTCGTATGCCAGGGCATATGAATGTATTACTTGCCGAAAGTAATGTGAGCTATGATAAGTTAGTGGAGATGGAAGAAATAAATCCGGAGTTTAACACAACTGATGTGGTATTGGTTGTGGGAGCAAATGATGTGGTGAACCCTGCGGCTAAAACCGATCCTAATTCTCCTATTTATGGAATGCCTATTTTGGAGGTTGAGAATGCCACCAATGTAATTGTAAACAAGCGCTCAATGAAAGCCGGTTATGCCGGTATCGAAAACGAATTATTCTTCAAACCTAAAACAAGTATGTTGTTTGGTGATGCGAAAAAAGCACTTACACAACTGGTGAGTGAGATTAAGAGTTTGGGATAAGGTAAATTCCTAAAATGAACAACGAAAGTATTTTTAGTTAGAGAATTTACCTTTGAATGTGAGAGTATATTGTATAGGACTTAATCCGTTGTTAAACACAAACATTTCCTTGGCTTCTAACTGTCTTTCATCATCAATATAATATATGTATTCCGCGGTTCGATTATCTTTTTTATCACCCAATATTGATTGATACTTCACCTCTAATCTTATTGATCCACTTTTGGTTGAACTTCTTCGAGAATGAATGGATGATACCTTAAACTTTGCAATGATGGTTACACCACTGGTACTAATTAAAATATTATCAGGGTTAGATTTTCCATCTTCTAACAAAATAGTCATCGGATGACCATTAGTAGAATTGCCTTTTTTATCGGTAAGAACAATATCACTTAGTTGTAAATTAGTGAAATGAACTTGAGCAACTGCAAAAATTGGTAGCAGAAACAGGCTTAAAAAAATTGTTTTCATTTATCTAAAATAGTACATTCGGTTTACTTAAACCATTTAAACATGAAAAATAATTTTAATCATTTAGTATTAGGTGCACTATTTACACTCGGTCTTTTAAGCATTTGGGCATTTAAACCAGAGGGAACCAAAGAAACAAGTTCTTATGAGTACAAGCAATTTTCAACAATTGAGTCGATTATACCGGGAGGAATGGGGCGATCCCGAATCATATCAACTGATCAATCTGGAACATTGGTTGAAAAAGATTTATTAAATTTTTACAGTATGGTTGGTATCAATTTTGGAAATATTTCAACTAATGACAAACTCATTGTAGATAAAATAAACGAGTACAGTATTGGTGGTTGGGAATTGTATCAAGTAACTACAGGGTCAAGTACAAACCAAAGTAATGGGAATACAAATGGAGGTATTTTTATTACGCGTTACTTATTCCGTAAAGCCAAGTAATCAATTATTTATTTCAGCTAAAACAGTTTTTATCTGTAAATTATGAATACAACTCTCCGAAATATTTTAGCCGTTGTTGTTGGACTTTCTATTGGAAGTGTGGTAAACGGACTAATAATCAATCTCAGCGGTTCCATTATTCCCCTTCCCGAAGGTGCTGACGTGACAACGGAAGCGGGTTTGAAGGCATCAATGCATTTGTTTACGCCTATTCATTTTTTGATGCCATTTTTGGCGCATGCATTAGGAACATTTGTTGGTGCATTGTTAGCTGCTCGTATTGCAGTTACACATCAAATGAAATTGGCCATTGTAATAGGTGCAGTATTTTTACTTGGAGGTGCTTTAATGGTTGTAACAGTACCTTCCCCATTTTGGTTTAATGCATTGGATTTGGTCGTTGCCTATTTACCCATGAGTTATTTGGCAGCTAAGTTGGTTTTGCGGAAAAGTAATTAAAAAATAAGAGCCGACTAAAATAATTTCAGTCGGCTCTTTTATTATTTTTAGGGGAGTTATTTTCCTACATTAAACACATCTTCACTAAATCCGGTGAAGCTGAATCCTCCATCGTGGAAGAGATTTTGCATGGTTACTTTCTTTGTATAATCACTAAACATGCTAATCACATAATCAGCACATTCTTCTGCGTTTGCGTTACCCAGTGGTGATAATGCTTCTGCATAATCTACAAACGTTCCAAATCCTTTTACACCACTTCCGGCAGTAGTTACTGTTGGACTTTGTGAAATAGTATTTACCCTAACCTTGTTGCGTTTGCCAAAGTGATATCCAAAGCTGCGGGTAATACTTTCTAACAACGATTTTGCATCAGCCATTTCACTGTAATCAGGGAATACGCGTTGAGCAGCAATGTATGTTAATGCAAGAATGGATCCTTCGTTTTTCATTGCATCATCGTTGTAAAGGGTTTTCATCAATCGGTGAAACGAGATAGCTGAAATATCCAATGTGTCGTGCATGAATTTGTAATCCAGTTCAGTATAACTTTTTCCTTTACGAATATTCATACTCATACCTACCGAATGCAACACAAAATCAATTTTACCGCCTAATATTTCCATCGATTTAGTTACCAAGTTCTGCATATCCTCATCTTTACTCACATCACAAGGAATGATTTGCGCGTTTCCGCATGTTGCAGCTAAGTTGTTAATCTCACCCATACGCATGGCAATTGGTGCGTTGGTTAATACAAATTCTGCACCTTCGGCATGAGCCTTTAAGGATACCTGCCAAGCAATTGATTTATCATTAAGTGCTCCAAATATGATTCCTTTTTTACCTTTTAAAATTCCGTTTGCCATAACAATTTATTTTTTAATTTACTGTTTAAAGTTGTTGTTCTTCGTGCAAGTTTATGATTTTTCCTTTTACATTTGGCAAAATCTTATGAAAACCATTTGCCATAGGCTCCTTTCTTGTCAGTATGTTGTTGTAAAACAATACGTATACTTTTTTTGCTGGATGCTTTTTGCGTTTAATCTGACCGCTCAAACTAAATTTACACGCTACGATTATTTGCAAGGTAAACTCACACCATTGCGCACCTGTTTTGATATTAAACATTATGACATCACATTAAAAGTAGTGCCGGAATTGAGGCGTATTTCGGGTTCTAATATTATTACATTTAGTGTGGAAAAGGATTTCCAAAAATTGCAACTCGACTTATTTTCGGTAATGCATCTAGATAGTATTTTTTTTCTTGGCAAAAAGGTAACGTTTGTGCGAGATAGTAACGCAGCTTATGTTGATTTAGGTGTTAAACTAAGAAAGGGAAGTGCGGGCAAACTCAAGGTTTATTTTTCGGGTAATCCTCCTGTCGCAAAAAAAGCACCATGGGATGGAGGTTTTGTGTGGGCCAAAGATAGTTCGGGAAAAGATTGGGTTGGATTGGCCTGCGAAGGTATAGGGGCAAGCTGTTGGTTGCCCTGCAAAGATCATTGGAGTGATGAAGCTGATAGCATGGATATGCATTTGCAAGTGCCGCATCATTTAGTCGGTGTTTCAAATGGAAGATTGATGGGGCAAAAAGAAATATCGAGTGATTATGTTCAGTTTGATTGGAAGGTGGTAAATACTATCAATACCTATAACATATCCGTAAATGTTGGCGACTATAAACGGATTCATGACAATTACACGGCTAAGTTTAACAACATGCAGGCTCCATTATCCTTAGATTATTATGTGTTGTTTGATAATGTTCAAAAAGCTAAACTTCATTTTAAGCAAGTTCATAAAATGCTAGAAGCATTCGAGAAATATTTTGGTACGTATCCGTTTTGGGAAGATGGTTACAAGTTGGTAGAAACACCTTATTGGGGAATGGAGCATCAGAGTTGTGTGGCTTATGGAAATGATTATTCTAACAATCGCTACAACTTCGATTTTATCATTGTTCACGAAAGCGGACACGAGTGGTTTGGAAATAGCTTAACTGCAACAGATCCTGCCGAAATGTGGATACACGAATCGTTTACAACATACTCCGAGGCACTTTATGTTGAATACCATAATGGATATGAAACTGCACTAAAATATCTACACGAGCAAAAACGTAACATCAAAAATACTGAACCTATTATAGGTATCTATAATGTGAATTACCATGCTCGTAAAGACAATGACATGTATTACAAAGGAAGTTGGATGCTGCATACTTTGCGGGGTGTTATTGATAATGATACGTTGTGGTTCAATACCATTAAAGATTTGTGTGTAACGTTTAAAAAGAGAAATATTACAACGGTTGAACTGGTTAATTTTATGAATAAACGCACTGGGAAAAACCTGAGTCGTTTTTTCGCACAATACTTGTACAAGGCCAATTTGCCTGTATTTGAATATAAAATTGAAGATCGAGGTGATCGTAATTTAACCATGAGTTACAGGTGGAATAAAATGGTAAACGGTTTTGATATGCCAGTACAACTAACTGCTACCAAAGGAACGTTTGAAACAGTAACACCAAGAAAATCATGGCAATTAATTGATTTGAATTATTTTGATGAGAAAGATTTTAAAATACAACCAGATAAGTATTTGATTGATATTAAAAAATTAACAACTAAAGAGCTTAAACAACAACAATTTTAACGGATAATATTATGTCGACCATACTAATACGCAATGCGAAACTTGTAAACGAAGGAAAGATTTTTCATGCTGATGTGCTTATTAAAAATGGAATTATTGAAAAGATAGATACAAACGGAATTGCCATGCTTGCTGATCGAACTATTGATGCAACCGGTTTGTATTTAATGCCTGGTGTAATTGATGATCAGGTGCATTTTAGAGAACCAGGTTTAACGCATAAAGGCGAAATTTATACCGAAGCAAAAGCTGCAGTTGCAGGTGGCGTTACCAGCTATATGGAAATGCCCAATACTTCACCTTTGGCAGTAACTATTGATTTGTTGGAGCAAAAATATGATCGCGCAGCGCAATGTTCGTTGGCCAACTATTCATTTTTTATGGGAACAACCAATACCAACTTAGATGAATTGCTAAAAGTTGATGAGCGTAAAGTATGCGGGGTTAAAATTTTCATGGGTTCATCAACAGGAGATATGTTGGTAGATAATCCTGTTGCTTTAGAGAAAATATTCAGCGAAGTAAAAACACTTATTGCTACTCATTGCGAAGATGATCCAATGATTAAGGGAAATACTAAAAAATTCAAACAAGAATTTGGTGAAGATATGGATGCCACTTATCATCATCTCATAAGAAGCAGAGAGGCTTGTTACAAATCATCATCTTTTGCTGTTGATTTGGCTAATAAACATAATACACGGTTACATATTTTACACATCAGTACGGCCGAAGAGTTGAGTTTATTTCGCAATGATATTCCGCTTTCGCAAAAACGAATTACAGCCGAAGCTTGTGTACATCATTTGTGGTTTAGTAACGAAGATTATACTTCAAAAGGAAATTTCATTAAATGGAATCCTGCAGTAAAATTACCAAGTGATAGAGATGCTATTTTCAAAGCAGTGTTGGATGGAAGAATTGATGTGATAGCAACCGATCATGCTCCACACACCATTGAAGAAAAAGAACAAACATATTCAAAGGCTCCCTCTGGCGGACCGCTGGTTCAGCATTCACTCAATGCAATGTTGGAATTTTATAAAAGAGGGAACATTTTGTTGGAGATGATTGTGCAGAAGATGTGTCACAATGTTGCCGAAATGTTTGAAATAGATAGGAGAGGTTTTATCAGAGAGGGCTTTTATGCTGATTTGGTTTTGGTAGACCTCAGCAAAGAATACACTGTTTCAAAAAATAACATTCTGTACAAGTGCAAATGGAGTCCGTTTGAAGGCCAAACGTTTCATTCGATTATCACTCATACTTTGGTAAATGGGAATATTGTATTCGAAAATGGAGTCTTTAATGAATCGGTTACAGGTAAACGATTGTTGTTTAATCGCTAATGTTAGAAATGGGTAGTTTATGATCCCAATTACTTTTTTATTAATACCCAAAAGTCCATATATCTGCGTTAGTCTATGATAATAAGATTTTTAGTATTCATAATTTCAAACTAATTTTATCTGTTTTAAGGTGTTCATTTAATCCCTTCTACAGGAATTTTCAATTTAAATGATTTATTTTGATTGAGCCCGAGTAGGTATTCAGCTAATCGGGCTTTTTTGTGCGTTAGTCAATTTTTTTACAAACGCGTACACCCAAGTAAATACAACTATTTCAGTATTATCGGAACCTTTTTGTGGATGGATAACTTTGCAAGTTGCTTTATAAAGTTAACTTTGATTTTAACTAATTATTAAGAAATGAAGAGAGTAACATTATTTATAATAGTGTTTTTAACGGTTACAGCAGCTTTTGCTCAGTATACCGAAACCTCCATAAAAGGATTATATTCAAGTAAAATGCAGGAGTTCAGCTTGTCGCCAGCCGATTTGCAAAACTTTGTAATTACCGATCAATACACCGATCAACATAATGGTGTTACTCATATTTATCTTCGTCAAGTTGTTAATGGTATCGAAATTTTCAATGCAAACTCATCACTACACATCTCAAAAAACGGACAACTGATTAGTTTGGAGAATGCTTTTGTAAGCAATGCATTGATAAAAACAAATGCTGTAACGCCTTCAATAGGTATATCGGCTGCAATGATTTCAGCAGGAAATGAAGTGGAGATGAATCTTCAAACTCCAATGAGTAAGGCGGACATACCAATGCAAAACAATCAAGTTGTAATCATGGATCTTCAAGTTTCACAGGAGCCAATTAAAGTAAAGTTATATTACGTAAATACTGCTGAAGGGCTTAAATTATCTTACAACGTTGAGGTATTTAATAATTTAACAAACGATTGGTGGAATGTGCGCGTAAATGCTTTGAATGGCGAAGTGATAGAAAAAAATAACTGGACAACTCATTGCAATGTTTCAACCCATACTTTTAATCATGATGCTTCAATTTTTTCATCAAACGAATCTCCAATTTCTACAATATTATCTCAACATCTAGCGCAAGCTAAAAAGGCTAACAAGCCAATATACAATGTGTTTCCATTACCTATTGAAAGTCCTAATCATGGCTTGCGGAAGCGAATAAATGGAATGGAACATGTTAACGCATCACCTTTTGGCTGGCACGACACTGATGGCGTAGCAGGTTCAGAATACACCACCACAAGAGGTAATAATGTTTTTGCCAAAGAAGATACACTATCTGCAAATTCAGTAAACGGCTATAGCCCAGATGGGGGAGATAGCATGATATTTGATTTTCCGATGGATTCAACATGGATGAGTTCACAAACATTCCTCAATGCGGCCATTACCAATTTGTTTTACCAAAATAATGTTATTCATGATGTGTTTTACAACTATGGGTTTAATGAAATATCTGGTAACTATCAAAAAAATAATTATGGTAAAGGTGGTGCTGCAAACGACCAGGTTATGGCGGAGACTCAGGATGGAAGTGGAACAGGGAATGCTAATTTTAGTGCTCCTGCTGATGGCCAAATCGGACGGATGCAAATGTATTTATGGCCTACAACTACTTTAGTGACACCCCAAATGGTAGTTACAAACTCCATCAAAGCAAATGGCAGTTATACTGCAAATCTATCTTCTTTTGGTACAAAAAGATTTGAGGATATAACTGCAAAATTAGTGCTAGTGGACGATGGAAGTATTGCAGACTCTTTGGGCTGCAATACATTAATGAATGCTGCCGAACTTGCTGGAAATATAGCCTTAATTTATCGTGGTGCATGTAGCAGCACCCAAAAGGTTTTAAATGCTCAAAATGCTGGTGCAGTAGCTGTAATTGTTATTAGCAACACAACGAGTGCAAATGCGATGTCAGGTTCAAATCTAAGCATTGTTATTCCATCGATAATTATTAGCTCAACAGATGGAGCCAAAATTCGCAATGGTATGCTCAATGGCGATACGGTGATGGCAACAATTAAAGGATTGCCAATTGTAAAAGCCTACGATAGTGGTTTTGATAACGGTGTCATTGTGCATGAATTTGGTCATGGAATCTCCATTCGTTTAACTGGTGGTCCAGCAAATTCTAATTGTTTAAATAACGAAGAGCAAGGAGGAGAAGGATGGAGTGATTTCTTTGCACTCGCACTCACAGCAAAACCTACGGATAATGCCAATACTGCCCGCGGTATGGGAACCTTTGTGTTTAATCAATCTATAAATGGTTTGGGTATACGAGAATTCAAATATACACGCGACATGAAAGTAAATCCAATGACATACGCATTTATTAAAAATCAACCTACAGCGGTGCATTATATTGGTACGGTTTGGTGCTCCATGCTTTGGGATATGTATTGGAATTTGGTTGATAAGTATGGATTTGATGAAGATATCTATAACGGAACAGGCGGAAACAATAAAGCAATCCAACTAGTTATTGATGGATTAAAGCTTCAACCTTGTAGTCCCGGATTTGTAGATGCTCGTAATGCTATTTTAAAAGCCGACAGTATTAATAATGGTGGTGCTAACAAAGATTTGATATGGAAAACATTTGCCCGCAGAGGTCTAGGTTTCTCGGCTAAACAAGGATTGGCAACATCAGCATCAGATGGTACAGTAGGATTTGATTTACCTTCGGATGTAACTGGTATGTTGGAGTCGGCTAATTTGGGTTCATATATACAACTAACCCCAAACCCAACCAATGGAATTGCAACCCTCGTTCTTCCCGATCAAATATCTAAAGCTCAGCTTGTAGTTTCAGATATTACTGGAAAAACAGTGTTGAATGAATTGGTATATACGGATGCTCTTCAACATATTTCAATTGACATGAGTAGTTTTGAAAACGGTTTATATTTTGTAAAACTAACAAGTGGCGCCACAGCATTTCAATCTAAGCTATTGTTGGCTAAATAGGGGACTAAAAGCTCACACATAAAAGAGATATCTCAGGAATTTCAATGAGGTACTTCGAGTTAAACAAAGTTTTCATTCACCCCCTCCATATTAATAAGAGGTGACACCATCCCAAAAAGTGTGTAAACTAAATTAAGGACGAGACAGTGCTCCACTTCCTCAAAATGTTTTAGTCTAATCAATCAAATCTATGTGCTGTTTTATTCAACTCTTCCTTAGGTAAATTTTTGAAGTATTCGTAAGTGATTTTCAAACCCTCTGCGCGACTAACTTTAGGTTCCCAACCCAGTATAGACTTAGCTTTCGTAATATCTGGTCTGCGTTGTTTAGGATCATCTTGAGGTAACGGTTTTGAAATTAACTTTTGCGAAGTACCTGTTAATTTAATGATCTCTTCACCAAACTCACGAATGCTTATTTCATCTGGGTTTCCAATGTTTACAGGATACGCATAATCACTCATCAACAAGCGATAAATACCCTCAACTAAATCATCCACATAGCAAAACGAGCGGGTTTGACTACCATCTCCAAACATTGTTAAATCTTCACCACGTAAGGCCTGACCAATAAAAGCTGGCAAAACGCGACCATCGTTTAGTCGCATACGCGGACCATAAGTATTAAAAATACGAATGATACGGGTTTCAACTTTGTGATAGGTATGATAGGCCATTGTAATGGCCTCTTGGAAACGTTTAGCTTCATCATATACACCACGCGGACCTACGGGATTAACATTTCCCCAATATTCTTCAGGTTGTGGATGAACGGTAGGGTCGCCATAAACTTCAGAAGTGGAAGCAACGAGAATACGTGCCTTTTTTTCTTTAGCTAATCCTAGACAATTATGTGTACCAAGTGAACCTACTTTTAATGTTTGAATAGGTATTTTTAAGTAATCAATTGGGCTTGCAGGAGACGCAAAATGCAAGATGTAATCTAATTTACCCGGTACATGAATGAATTTACTCACATCGTGGTGATAGAATTCGAAAGATTTTAGCTTGAACAAATGCTCAATATTGCGCAAATCGCCTGTTATCAAATTATCCATTCCAATTACATCAAATCCTTCTTTGATAAAACGATCGCATAAGTGTGAACCTAAAAATCCGGCAGCTCCTGTTATTAATATTCTTGGCATTGGTTGGTTATAATTGAAAAAGGTTGTTATTTATAAATATCTTTAAGTTCAACAGGTTTGGTACCACTTTTCTTTTTCATTTTCATGTTCAAAAGTTCGGTTCCAATAGAGAAGGCCATGGCGAAGTATACATATCCTTTTGGCACATGATACCCAATGGCTTCAGCACCCAAAAGCATACCTATCATTAACAAAAATGCAAGGGCAAGAAGTTTAACACTTGGGTGTTTGTCAATGAATTTACTGATGGATTGAGAGAAAAACAACATGATAATCATTGAGATAACAACAGCTAAAATCATGATTGGAAGGTTTTTTGCTAGACCTACAGCTGTAATGATAGAATCGAATGAGAATACAATATCAATAATCACAACTTGCATTACAATGTTCCAAAAAGTAGGTTTTATTTTAGAGCTTTGTTCATGAGTGTCGGCCTCCAATAATTCAAAAATTTCAAGCGTGCTTTTGTATATTAAAAACAATCCACCGGACATTAAAATAATATCTCTCCAACTCACTCCGTGATCAAACAATGTAAAAATTGGATCTACCATATCGTGCACAATATGGCTGATAAAAGCTAATAGAACTACACGTATGAATAGTGCCATAAATAAACCTAACTGACGGGCTTTGTTTTGCCTGCTTTTATCTAATTTGGATGTAACCAAAGAAATGAAAATTACATTATCTATACCCAATACAATTTCCATGATGGTAAGTGTAATGAGCGATAACCAAGCCTCAGGTGTTGAAAATATTTCTAGCATGAAAGAAAGTAAATTGAGTGCAAATATAATGTTTCAGAACTAAAAATTGGTTTTACTTAAAGGTTTGAAAACAAAATTTATAGAAGAACAACAGCACTTACAACAAAGAAAGTATCTGTTCAATATCGGTTGGTGCAAACCAGTTTTCGGGCGATTCTTTCCTAAACCAAGTGAGCTGCCGTTTGGCAAAATTTCGGGTATGTTGTTTGATTAAGGATACAGCTATCTCCAATGAATGTTTTCCTTCCAAGTATTCGAACAACTCGGTGTAACCAACAGTTTGAAGCGCATAGGTTTGTTTGCATTGGATTACAGACTCCACCTCTTTCAATAATCCATGTTGCATCATTACATCAACGCGTTGGTTAATATGCTGGTATAGTGTTTTGCGGGGTAAATCCAGCACCACTTTAATGGTTTTGAATGGTCGATTTTGTCTGGTTGATGTATTCACAAATCCGCTTTGGACAGCCGTTTCTATCTCTATTGCACGCATGATACGCTGCGGATTGAGTATTTCTGTTTTTTCGTAAACACTTTGGCTTAATTCCTTTAAACGCAGTTGCAATTGTTCAATTCCTTTGTTGGTAAACAATTCATGCAGTTCTTTTCGCAATGGCTCATTGGATGGAGGCAATACATCCAATCCATCAATGAGGGCTTTCACATACAATCCCGAACCACCAACCGCAACTACTAAATCATGTTGTTGAAAAAGTTCATCTAGTTTTTGTAGTGCTTCTCGTTCAAAATCGCCTGCATTGTATGTTTGTTCGATGCTTAAATGACCAATAAAATGATGCGGTACCTGAGCAAGTTCGTGTTGTGAAGGTTTAGCAGTACCAATTGAAACTTCTTTATAAAACTGCCTAGAATCGGCTGAAATAATTTCAGTTTGTAATCGCTTGGCTAATTCAATTGCAGCAGCAGTTTTCCCAACGGCCGTAGGCCCTAAAATGCATAAAAGTGTTTTTTGAGTCATTTATTTTTTTTGAACTTTTCTACATTTCGATTTTGAGCATTCTTTCGAAATTAAAGATTGAATATTCTTTCTAATTTGTGATTTAATCATTCGAATTTAAAACTCAACATTCATTCCATCGAAAGTTCCACTGCTCATAAGTAATAGATTTTCGTTTCCTTTGTAATGGTTTAAAATATAATCTCTTAACTCATTTTTATCAGTAAACACTGCTACACCTTCTCCAAAATGTTTTGCTACTTCCACAGTGTTCAGCATGGGCATTTTTTTCATTTCCAACGCATGCTTACTATACAATACAGCCTTCACATCAGCCTCTTCCATTGTATTATGGTATTGCGGTAAAAAATCTTTATTCAAACTGCTAAATGTATGTAGTTCATAAGCAGCTATTAACTTTCGGTTGGGATATAAATTTTTAACAGCGTTAACCGTGGCTTTTAACTTTGATGGCGCATGGGCAAAATCGCGATAAATAATAGATGTAGGCGTTTCTTTAATGGTTTCTAATCGTTTTGCTGTACCCTTAAATTGTTGTATTGCTTCGTAAAATTGTTCTTCGGTAATACCAGCCTCCAAGCAAGCATATTTGGCCGCCATCATATTTTGCATATTGTGTTTGCCAAAAAACTTAAGCGGGATGAGTTTTTTATTTATGTTAACATAAGTTATTCCATCTCTTACCTCATTTTCTGGTGTTGTGTATGGAATAAGTCGTGCCGCACATGGTGTGTTCTCGCTTACGCGTTTCACTTCTGCATCATCTGCACAATAAATTAATGCGCCTTCTTTGGGTAGTCCTTTAATAAAAATTTCAAACTGCTCAACATAGTTTTCGTAGGTTGGAAATACATTAACATGATCCCATGCAATTCCTGTGATGATGCCTACTTCGGTATGGTAGAAATGAAATTTTGGACGGGGATCCAAAGCAGAGTTCAAATATTCATCACCTTCAAAAACGGCAATTTTACTTGTGTTGCTAATGCCTACCATTGTGTCAAACCCATCAATGATTGAACCTACCAGATAGTCGAAATCAATATGGAAATACTTCAACACAAACAAAATCATGGCAGTGGTACTAGTTTTTCCATGACTACCACCAATCACAATGCGTTTTTTATCTTTGGTTTGCTCATACATATATTCTGGGAAGGAGTATATTTTGAGGCCAAGTTCCTGCGCTCTGATAAGTTCCGGATTGTCTTTGCGGGCATGCATTCCCAAAACTATCGCGTCTAAATCGGGTGTGATATTGTTACTATTCCAACCAAAAGATGTTGGCAGAATACCTGCCTTTTCCAAACGCGATTTGGCAGGTTCGTATATTTCATCATCCGAACCCGTTACTGTAAAACCTTTGTGATGCAGCGCCAATGCAAGATTATGCATCACAGCTCCGCCTATTGATATAAAATGAACACGCATTGATAAATATAAATTTCACGCAATGTAATTGTGGTTCGGTTTTAGCTCAGCATTATTTTATAAACAATTAAACACGATGTATTTTAAAATCAAACACCTCATCGTAATATTGAACATGAATTATTACCGAAAAATTTTACTTGTAGTAGCAGGAGTTTTTCTGCTGGGCTTTGCATCTTGCCAAGAAGATGATTCGGATGTTTTTAATGAAGATAATCTTCCGCAACCTTATGCATTTACTTATAAAGCCAGCATTAATGGAACAGCATGGGTTGCTACTCAAAATGTTAGTTTATTGGTAAAAAACAGTTCATCGAGCCCAAGTAAAGAAATGCGTATTCTGGCTAATTCAAGCGATGGTAAGCAGTTAAGCATCAAGTTGGCTGATGCCTCAACCGGTATTGCAGGCGATGGAATTGCGGTAAAAACGTATAATTTGGTCAAAGGCGGAACTTCAGACGTTTCGTTTTCATACTCCGTTAACGGTAGCAATTTATACACAGGGGCTTATGGATTAGTAACCATAACTAAAAGTGATGCTGCCAACAAAAAAATTACTGGAACATTTTCGTGCACCCTATTCAAGTCGGCTGGCGATACACTCCGAGTTACTGGAGGAATTATTGCCGATTTGCCATATACCATCTTAGAACAATGAAAACAGCATTAATCGTTGGCGCTACCGGCCTTGTAGGTAAAAATTGCCTATATCAATTACTCGAAACAAAAGAATACTCACGGGTTATTGCATTGGTGCGTAAGCCGCTTGCTATCAAACATCATCAACTCGAACAAGTAATTGTAGATTTTGATCAACTACAACATTACAAGGATAAAATGACGGCCGATGATGTGTTTTGTTGTTTAGGAACTACCATTGGTGTTGCGGGTTCGCAAGAAAATTTCCGAAAAGTAGATTTTGATTATCCCTTACAAGTTGCCGAGATATGCCTAAAAAATGGTGCTCAACAGTTTTTGTTGGTGAGTGCTATGGGCGCCAATGCTGCGTCTTCAATTTTTTATAACAAAGTAAAAGGGGAAATTGAAAACGCAATTGATAAATTGAATTACTCAAGTTTACAAATTTTCCAACCATCGTTATTGCTTGGCAATCGTAAAGAGGTAAGAGTGGGAGAGTTGATTGGAAAAGTAGTGATGAAAGGTCTTGGATTTTTATTTATCGGTCCAATCAAAAAATATAAAGCCATTGAAGCCGAAACAGTAGCCAAGGCAATGGTTAAAGCAGCATTGCAGGCAAAAAAAGAAAAAAGAGTTTTTCAGAGTGATGAGATTGCTTCGCTTGGGAAAAGTTCATAGATCATGGTTTATAGTTCATAGCCTTTGTTGATTTGGTATTAACCTGAGTTCGAGTAAACATTGGGAGGCTTTGAATAGAGTTGTATCGAGAACGGTTCCGGAATATAAGATTCATTATTGAGTACTTTGTTGTTATCAGTATCCACTCGATATGCGCAAAGCAAATCCAGCGTAAGCTACTTTTAGTGGCTGCCTCCGTGCCTTTGAGAAAATTTACAGGTAGATAATTATTTGAATGATTCAGATTAACAAACAACAAACCGAAAAAACAAACATGTTTAACAATCCTCCGCGCCACAATAACGCTCCGCCATTGGGCCTCAGCGTGAATATTAGGAGTATGAAAATTAGTCAAACGACTGTGTTGGACGTTGAGCAAGTTCACGCATGTTGGTATACTCAGCCTCTGTTAAATCATTAAAGAAGTAGTTGATAGGATTGATTTTCTTTCCATTTTTAATCACTTCATAGTGCAAATGCGGACCAGATGATAATCCGGTATTCCCAACATAGCCAATCAACTCCCCACGTTTTACTGTTTGTCCCGGACGAGCTTTCATTCTGTACATATGTCCGTATAGTGTTTGGTAGCCAAATCCGTGGTTAATAACAATACAATTTCCATAACCACGGTGTTCTTTATCTACATTCATAACCCTTCCATTTCCAGTGGCATAAATAGGCGTTCCCGTGGGTGCTGTAAAATCAATGCCCTCGTGCATTTTATATGTTTTGTAGATAGGATGCAGTCGATACCCAAAACCGGAAGCCATCTTGCGTAAACTACGATTGGCAACAGGTTGAATGGCTGGAATAGCAGCCAAAAACTCCTTTTTTCGCGAAGCCAATCGTGCCAATTCATCAAATGATTTGTTTTGCATAGCAACCTTAGCAAGGATCGTTTCCATCTTTTGGTTTAAGTCGATAAGTATGGCGGAGTTGGAATAACCCATTAATTGCTGGTACTTTTCCACATTAAATGTTTTGAACTGCTCCGAATCCAATGGCATGGGCTCGGCTTCAAAAACTGCACGGTAAATATTAGCGTCTTTATCTTGTAAATCGGCCAAAGCCTTGTTTACACTGTTCATTTTTTTGCTTAATAGCTGAGTTTGCAGCTTGTAGGCCTCTATTTCACGTTTTAAAATACGTTCCTTAGGCGAGTCGATGTAGTTGTAGGCAATCAACATCAGAATAATGCCTGCTACAATGGATGCCGACAAAAATCCAAACACTCTCAATGCTACACTCCGCACATTGGTGGTAACTTTCTCGAGTTCGAGGCTATGTGGATTATAAAAGTATTTTATTTTTGCCATCCGTTTTCAGGGATCAACGTTGGTTGAAAAAGTGTATTTTTCGCCAAAGCTTAAGAAGCGAATATAGAATTATAAACAGTTTAAAGCAACAGCACAGATACATGACAGCAGCAGAAGTACGCAATACATTTCTTAAATTCTTTGAAAGTAAAGGACATAGCATCGTTCCATCAGCACCTATTGTGGTAAAAAATGATCCCACATTGATGTTTACCAATGCCGGTATGAACCAATTTAAAGATTGGTTTTTGGGAAATGAACCTGCCAAATACAAACGTGTGGTTGATACCCAAAAATGTTTGCGCGTAAGCGGAAAACACAACGACTTGGAAGAAGTTGGGGTGGATACCTATCACCATACCATGTTTGAAATGCTGGGAAACTGGAGCTTTGGTGATTATTTTAAAAAAGAAGCCATTGAATGGGCTTGGGAATTATTGACCGAAGTATACAAATTACCAAAGGACAGGTTGTATGTAACCGTGTTTGAAGGTGATGCCAAAGAAGGATTGGCATTTGACCAAGAAGCGTTTGATAACTGGAAATTGTGGATTGACGAAAGCCGCATTTTAAACGGTAATAAAAAAGATAATTTCTGGGAGATGGGCGATACCGGACCTTGTGGACCGTGCACCGAAATTCACATTGATTTACGTCCCGATGCTGAGCGCAAAACCGTTGATGGAAAAATATTGGTGAACAATGACCACCCGCAGGTGATTGAAATTTGGAACAACGTGTTTATGGAGTTTAACCGCAAAGCCGATGGTTCGTTGGAAAAATTGCCTGCTCAACATGTTGATACTGGAATGGGTTTCGAACGCCTTGTGCGCGCTATTGAAGGCAAAACTTCGAATTACGACACGGATGTGTTTGTTCCAACTATTCAGTTTATTGAAAAACATTCGGGTGTAAAATATGCATTCAGCGATAGCAAACAGGATATCGCCATGCGTGTAATGGCCGATCATATTCGTGCTATTTCGTTTGCTATTGCCGATGGACAGTTACCAAGTAATAATGGAGCAGGCTACGTAATTCGCAGGATTTTACGCAGAGCGGTGCGTTATCAATATCAGTTCTTGAATGTGAAAGAACCGTTTATGTGTAAGTTGGCTGAGATTATTGCCGATAGCTTCAAGAATGTTTTTCCGGAATTGTATGCGCAAAAAGAGTTTGTGGTGAAGGTAATTCGTGAAGAGGAGGTGAGCTTTTTGAAGACGTTGGAAAGAGGAATCAGCAGGCTTCAAACTTATTTTCATTTGGATGAATCTCATGTTGAATTATACGAATCTTCTGATAAAAAGATTTCTGGAGAGGCATCTTTCGAGTTGTTCGATACTTATGGCTTTCCTATTGATTTGACCAAATTAATAGCATCTGAAAATGGATTTACTATTGATGAGAATGGTTTCGAAGAAGAACTCCAAAAACAAAAAGCCCGCTCGCGCAAAGCAACTGAATTAACTACGGATGATTGGGTAGTAATTGGAGAAGAAAATCCAACAGTTTTTTTAGGGTACGACCAAGTCGAAGCCGAAGTTTCCATTATTAAATACCGCAAGGTAAAAGCCAAAGGAAAAGAAAGTTATCAATTGGTATTTAACCAAACACCTTTTTATCCGGAGGGTGGTGGACAGGTAGGAGATATTGGAAAATTAATAATGAATAATGAAGAATTAAGAATTGTAGATACGAAGAAAGAAAACAATTTAATTATTCATTTTTCCGATTCGTTACCAAGTGAAATGGAGGGAACCTTTAAAGCGGTTGTAGATGTAACCAAACGCAGACTCACTGAAGCCAACCACTCGGCAACGCACTTGTTACACGCAGCTTTGCGCTCAGTTTTGGGTACCCACGTACAACAGAAAGGAAGTCTGGTTAACAACGAATATCTGCGTTTCGACTTTTCGCATTTTGCAGCCATGACTGCTGATGAAATTGCACAAGTAGAACATATCGTAAACCAAAAAGTACGCGAAAATATATCGCTAGACGAACGCAGAAATGTGCCTATTGCCGAAGCACAAACCATGGGAGCCATGATGTTGTTTGGCGAAAAATATGGCGAGAGTGTTCGTGTTATTACGTTTGACGACAAATACTCGCGCGAGTTGTGCGGGGGAACACACGTAAAAGCTACTGGGCAAATAGGATATTTCAAAATTACTGCCGAGAGTGCTGTAGCTGCTGGTGTGCGCAGGATTGAAGCCATCACAGCTGATGGAGCAGAAGCATACGTATTTGATTTGCAGCATACTGTTACCGGAATCAAAAACTTGTTGAGCACAACTGATTTGGTAAAATCTGTGAATCAACTAATGGAGGATAAAGCTGAGTTGCTAAAAAAACTCGAAGTGTTCGAAAACGAAAAAACAGTTCAACTCAAAGGCACACTCAAATCCGAAATTCGAAATTCGAATGGCATCAATAGTCTTATTGCCAAAGTTGAAATATCATCTGCCGAACAATTGAAAAATCTTTCTTTCCAGCTTAAAGGCGAAATTGAAAACATCTTCTGCGTATTGGGTTGTGTGTTGAATGGAAAGCCAATGTTAAGCGTTATCATCTCTGATAATCTTGTTGCTGATAAAAAACTTCATGCCGGAAATATTGTGAAAGATCTGGCCAAAGAAATTCAAGGTGGTGGAGGCGGACAACCATTTTATGCAACAGCAGGTGGCAATAATGTAAATGGGTTGCAGGCAGCCCTCGATAAAGCAAAGATTTTGGTTTAACTAAATTACTCTGCACTGAAAGTGCAGAGTAATTTAGTTTTTCATATTGAATCATCTCAATATAGATTATCACGGCACCATCACCTTGAGGCGATAAGCTGTTTTAAAGCTCAATTTTTTTAGTTAGACTTGTGAGGGGTCTCATCTATGCATAACATACGTTTGCTTCTTTTTGGAATTTGTTGTTTGTTTACTCATTTTTCGTTGGCACAGCGACCAAAAGTTGCTTTTGTACTCAGCGGTGGAGGTGCACGTGGATTTGCTCATATTGGTGCATTAAAAGTGTTGGAAGAAGCGGGGTTTAAACCTGATATTATAACAGGAACAAGTATGGGAAGTGTAGTAGGTGGTTTGTACGCCATTGGTTACCGCAGCGATACACTCAAAAAAATTGTATTACAAACCGATTGGGATGATGTGGTGTATGATCGTGTTTCCCGCAATACCTTAAATGCTATTGAACGTGAACGATTTGATCGTTATTTTGTGAAATTTAATTTTGAGGGTACAAAGTTTATTTCATATAGTGGTTTTGTAAAAGGATCAAGAGTACAAAACATGCTCACCGGGCTTTGTTTGCCCGTTGCAGGTATTACAGACTTTAATAAATTTCCTATTCCTTTTGCGTGTGTTGCCACCGATATTCAAACAGGTGAAAAGGTGATTTTGAATCGAGGAAATCTTCCTCGTTCTATTCGCGCAAGTATGGCTATTCCTTCATTGTTTACCAGCATTGAAATTGATAATCATATTTTGGTAGATGGTGGACTAACCCAAAATTATCCAATTATTGAGGCCAAGGATTTAGGTGCTGATTATATTATTGGAATAGATGTTGGCACCAAATCAACCAAAGATGAACTCAATTCTTTTGTAAATGTGATGATGGAATCGATGTTTTTGCACGGATACCAGAACTACAGAAGCGAACAAAAACATCTTAACATTAACATCAAACCTGATTTGGGAGCATTTAGTCCACTTGATTTTGAAGAAGGCGATACGATTATCAAAATTGGAGAAGCCGCAGCGCGCAATATGTTGCCTCAATTAAAAGAACTGTATGTAAAAATTTATGGTAAACCTGAGGCTTCCGCTTTAATAGAAACCAATACTAAACAATTCAACCAAAAATATAAAATTAAAAAAGTTGAAATTGAAGGATTAAAAAATGTTAGTCGTTTGCAATTAAAATCCATTCTGGTAAAGGCTTTGGATAAGGAACTCACATCGGCACAGTTGGAAGACATTATTCTTCAACTCCAAAATACCAACCTGTTCGAGTGTATTTTATATCGGTTTGAAAACGCTCAAAACGAAGGTCTTTTAATCGTTAATGTCACCGAAAAAGCTAGGGGCGATTTTGATATTGGAATCAATTATAATACCTATCTTGAGGCGAGTTTATTATTGGGTATTTCGTATAAACGATTTGTATTTAAAGGTGGAGCATTCAAATCGGATGTGCGCCTATCATCAATGCCTCGATTGGATTTAAGTTACTATTATCAATCGCGGTTTAGGCCAATAATGGGTATTGAAGCATCTATAAACAATATACGCCAAGGCTTCTATCAAAATGGATTGAAAGTATCTACTTCTTACAATGTTTATTCATCTTTTTATCTTAAAACAAAAATTAATATCAGCAACCAGCGAAATATCGGTTTAGGGATTGGATTTGAAAACGCTAACAATCGTACCGATGCATTTATTTCTGTTGATCAAATTGCCTCATTAACCAATAATCAGCAGGCAAATTCATTGATGGCATTCTACCGCCAAGATAATAGGGATGATTCCTATATCCCAACTTCGGGAAGACGAGCATTAATTGATGTTTATTGGGTAAACAATAATATGGATATTAAACGAGCTTGGTTTAGTGCATTAATCCGATTGGAGCGACACAACAAAATTAGCTCACGGGTGTATATTGGTAATTATTTTAATGTTGGACTCAACGATGCTAATTTCCAGCTTGGAAATACCCAATTTGCCTATGCTGTGGGTGGCTTGTTGGATATGCGTTTGCGAAATTATATTACTTTTGCAGGAATTGATTTTGCACAATTGATAACGCCAAATGTTGCTCATTATCGATTCAAAACATCCTACCGACTCATCAAAAATAACTATATAAGTGCCTTGGGTGAGGTGCTCAATGCCGATACCTATGTTGAACAATTATTGGATTTTAAGGCTTTGAAGTTTGCTTATGGAGCATCATACGAATACCGCAGTCCTGTTGGGCCCATTCAATTTAATGTAAGCCGATCAACGCTTAATAATACGTTTAACTTTTACTTAAATCTCGGATGTTGGTTCTAAATTTAAGCATCTGCTTGTAGTGAGATTCCCAATTTTTTGTAAACAAAACCCAAGAGCCAAGCCGGACCAATCAACAAAAATTGTATATCTTTGATAAACGAAGGTTTTTTCCCTTCAATTTTATGCCCCCAATATTGCCCAATCCATGCAACCACAAAAATGATGATGGCAATCTGCCAAAGCGGTACGGACAAATTACTGAGCAGATAGGCTCCGACATAACACAGCAAGTAAAAAAACAATAATCCCGCGGCTAGTTTCGAGGATAAACGGATGTGAAAAAAGGTAGCAAACATCATGGATATGCTAGCCAAGTTAAGGTTTCCGGCAACAGGCACTAAATACAGTAAGCAAACAATGCTAAAAAAGATACTTGGCACACAAATCCAATGTATGAGTTTGTTGGTTTTATTTTGGTGACTTTCTCCATATTCATTAAACCATTGTTTGAGAGTGCGTTCTGCCATAAATAGTGATTTACTTTTACCAAATATAACTCAATATTTCTTGTAAATTCGCCTCCTTATTTATGGAGATAGATTACACTAAATACGAACCCGTTATTGGGTTAGAAGTTCATGCGCAAATGCTTACCAAAAGTAAAGCTTATTGTAGCGATGGAAACGAGTATGGAGCATTACCCAATACCTTGGTTGGACCTGTAAGTTTAGGACACCCTGGAACATTGCCTGTTCACAATAAAGAAGCTGTAAAATATGCTGTTAAGCTTGGTGTTGCTTGCAATTGCCAGATTGCTGAGTTTAATTATTATGCCCGTAAAAATTACTTTTATGCCGATTTGCCCAAGGGATATCAAATATCTCAGGATTCAACACCCATCTGTAAGGGTGGACATATTGATATTAAACTGAAAGACGGCACTGAAAAACGCATAGGCTTAACGCGTATTCACATGGAAGAGGATACCGGAAAAAGCATGCACGATCAGGATTTATATGATACCTTAATTGATTACAATCGTGCGGGAGTTCCTTTGGTTGAGATGGTTTCAGAACCTGATATTCGAAGTGGAGAAGAGGCTTATCAATACCTAACCGAAATTAGAAAATTAGTGCGTTACTTAGGTATTTGCGATGGCAATATGGAAGAGGGCTCAATGCGCTGTGATGCCAATGTTTCCGTTCGTTTAAAAGGCGCTCAAGCATTTGGTGTAAAGGTGGAGGTGAAAAACATGAACTCCATCAGCAATGTGCAACGTGCCATCGATTTTGAAATTAAACGTCAGATAGAGGCGATTGAAAAAGGTGAAAAAATTTACCAAGAAACACGAACCTTCAATGCCTTAAAAGGTGATACAATGGTGATGCGTTCCAAAGAAGGAGCAAGCGATTATCGTTATTTCCCCGAACCTGATTTGCCTCCCTTACACATCACTGATGCATTTATAAACGAGGTAAAGTCTCAAATGCCCGAATTGCCTAAGGAATTGCATGCAAAATTTACCAGTGTATATGGTTTGAATGAGTATGATTCAAGTGTACTGACTGATAATAAAGAAACCGCCCAATATTTTGAATCAATTTTGGCTCATACCAAAAACTACAAAGCCGCTGCAAATTGGGTAATGGTGCATATTCGCGGTTACCTTAACGACCAAGCAGTTGATATTGTAAATTTTGTATTGGGGCCTGAAAAAATTGCCGAAGTGATCGCCATGGTAGACGAGGGGAAAATATCCAACTCGGCTGCTTCTCAAAAAGTATTTCCGGCAATGATAAATACACCACAACAATCGGTTTTAGCTATTGCCGAATCCTTGAACCTCATGCAACAAAGTGACAGTGGCGAATTGCAAAAATGGATTGATGAGGCTATCTCAAAATTCCCTGAAAAAGTAATTGAGTACAAGGCGGGAAAAACATCCTTAGTAGGTTTGTTTATGGGCGAAGTAATGAAACTTAGTAAAGGGAAAGCGGATCCTAAAATTGCCAATAAAATGGTAATGGAAACGTTGGATAGAAATTGATAGGGGAAATGTGCAAATTAGAAGATGTGCAAATGTGCAGATTTGATGAGGATTAGATGATTGATTTAAAAAGAATAAGGGTGACTGAGCTTCTGCGCAGCAGAACGGCCGAAGACACCTGTGCCGAGGCAAACAGCAAACAGCAAACAGCAAACAGCAAACAGCAAACAGCAAACAGCAAACAGCAAACAGCAAACAGCAAACAGCAAACAGCAAACAGCAAACAGCAAACAGCAAACAGCATATGAATAAATTAAAACAGTTAACAACCTCCTTAGTAGCCATAGTGGTTACCCTTGTATTTATTTCTTGCGGCAGTGATGCAGCTACCAAAGGTGGATTTGTAGTTAAAGGGAAGATTTCAAACAGTATTGAAAAAACAATAACCCTAAATGAACTTACTCCCAAAGGGTTAGTTTTATTAGATACTGCAACCATTGAAAAGGATGGTTCGTTTGAACTAAGTGGAAAAGTGGGTGAGAAAACATTTGCGATGATTAATTTCCCTAAAGGCGCAGTATTGATGGTGGTTGATTCGCTAACCGATATGGTTTTAAGCATTGACGCCAACACCCCCGACCAGTTTGGTCTAAAAGGTTCAGATGATACCGAGCAACTCCGCAAACTTCTCGAGGTTAATAATAAATACATGCAAGGCTTGCGAACGTTGGAAGCTAAATATGCACAATACAATACAACTGTTCCCGATGCAGCTACACAGCAACAAATACGGGTTGAATATGATTCAATTATGAGTGGTCGTAAAAATGAAATTCAAAGTTTTGTATTTTCTGGTAAACCCAATATTGCGGCTTATTTCGCAACTAATTTTTTAACGGCCGAAGCTGATTTCTCTTTCTTTGATAAGGTAGATAAACAGTTTTATTCGTTGTTTAGCAACTCAAAATATGCACGCGAGCATCACCAACGGGTTGAAACACTTCGCAAAACTGCCATTGGCGAAACTGCTCCGGATATTGTATTGACCGATCCGTTTGGTAAATCCATTGCCCTTTCATCACTACGTGGTAAATATGTATTGGTTGATTTTTGGGCTAGCTGGTGCAAACCTTGTCGCATGGAAAATCCAAATGTGGTGCGCATGTACAATCGGTTTAAAACAAAAGGATTTGATGTGTTTAGTGTTTCTTTGGATGACAATAAAGATGCTTGGATGAAAGCTATTAATGATGATAAATTGTTGTGGACACATGTGAGCGACCTTAAAAAATGGAATGCCTCAGTCGTTTCTTCATACAATATTGAATCGATACCTTTCACGGTATTGTTAGATAAAGAAGGAAAAATTATTGCCAAAAACCTCAGAGGTGCCGAATTGGAAAAGAAACTAACAGAATTGATGCCTTAGTTATTATTCATCAAATTTCTAAACCTCCATATTTCAATTGAGTATGGAGGTTTTTTTTTATGGTTATTGTCGAATTTAATCAAGTAAGTACTTAACAATTTGTTAAACATTCGTTAATATTGAAATGATAGCATTAAACGAATGTTACATAAAAAAGAAGACATGGAAAATCCCTTTAAAGTTCTGGTGGTTGATGATGAAAATGATATTTTAGAATTCATTCAGTACAACCTCAAAAAAGAAGGATACGAAGTACATTTGGCACACAACGGACAAGAGGCCATTGATATTGGAAAAAAGATAAAGCCCGATTTGATTTTGCTTGATGTGATGATGCCTGTGATGGATGGAATTGAAGCATGTAAAATCATGAAGTTGGATAGTCACTTCGATAACACGTTTGTTGTATTTTTAACTGCACGTGCAGAGGAGTATTCCGAAATTGCAGGATTTAATGCAGGTGCTGATGATTATATCGCCAAACCTATAAAACCAAGAGTATTGATAAGCCGCATCAGTGCCATTCTTCGTAGAAAAAATCGTGAGGTGGTTGAGGCTAAACTCACCGTTGGTGATTTAATTATCGATAGAGAAACATTTTTAGTTTACCGAGGCGAACAAAAAATACAGTTGGCCCGTAAAGAGTTTGAGTTACTTTTTTTACTAGCAGGTAAACCGGGAAAAGTATTTACACGCGAATATATTTTAGAGAAAGTATGGGGAGACGAAGTGCTTGTGGTTGACAGAACGATTGATGTTCATATACGTAAGTTACGCGAAAAATTAGGTGATGCTTATATTGGTACAGTTAAAGGAGTTGGGTACAAATTTGAAATATGATAAGAAACCCTAAACCTGCTACCATCGCATTCATTATTGCTGGTTTACTTTCGCTTTTTGTGATTGGATTAACGTGGTTTTTTGATGGATATGACATGCAACAGGCCTTTTATGCAGGCTTATTGACACTTGTTTTTTCGTTTGGTTTATTTTTTTATGCCCTTGAGTATTTTATCTATAAAAAAATCAAACTCATTTACAAAACCATACACAGTTTAAAAACCCAAAAGTATGATGCCAAGCTGAGTAATTTTGATTGGAAAACAGATCCTATCATGAATATGAACAAGGAGGTTATCAATTGGGCTCGCGATCAAAAGGAGCAAATGGATGAGTTGAAAAAATTGGCCGAATTTAGAAAAGAGTTTTTAGGAAATGTTTCGCACGAACTCAAAACACCGATTTTTAATATTCAGGGATACATTCACACACTGATTGATGGTGCTATTGATGATCCGGATGTAAATATTCGTTTCTTGAGAAAGGCCGCCAAAAGTGCCGATCGACTTTCTGATTTGGTTGCCGATTTGTTGGCTATTTCACAACTCGAATCGGGCGAGTTAATAATGGAACCCGAGCGATTTGATATAAATGCTCTGGTAAAAGATATTTATGAGCAATTTGAGGTGCGCGCAAAGGATAGAGGGATTTCACTTATTGTGAAAGAAGGTTGCAATAAACCGTTTTATGTTATGGCTGATAGATACAGAATTCGCCAAGTACTGGTTAATTTGGTGTTAAACGCCATTAAATACGGAAATGAAAACGGCATAACTACTGCCTCTTATTATGATATGGATGAAAATATCCTCATTGAAATTGGCGACAATGGTGATGGAATAGATCAAGAACATTTGCCACGAATTTTCGAACGTTTTTATCGTGTTGATAAAAGTCGTGCACGCGAGAGTGGACCCGGTGGAACAGGATTAGGCTTGGCTATTGTGAAACATATCATAGAAGCGCATAACCAATCAATTAATGTGCGGAGCCAACTTGGGCAAGGAACAACCTTTGGTTTTACGCTAAAAAAGGCAAGTGGAAACTAATCTCATCCCTCTTGTCTGAATACCTAAACGGGGTGAATAATATTGCAATAGAATAACATAATTCTGCAACACAATTAACTATTGTTATGTGGAGATTTGTTGATGTTTAGAATCTTCTGAACTCTCACACAAATCAAATATGAAAATAGCAAAAAAGTTTTCCGTTGCAATGGTCGCATTCATGTTAATCACAATGGCTTTCTCAGCATGTAAAAAAGGATCTGATGACCCGGTTATCTCCCTCAAAACACGAAAAGATAGATTTACCAACACCTGGACATTGGTAAAATACGAGAAAAATGGCACCAGCCAAGATGTTTCCGGTTCAACATACGTGTATGCTGTTTCGAATAATCAAACCTTAACACGCACGGTTGAAGGGTCAATATTTGGTTATCCAATTCGGAACATTTCGAATGGTACTTGGACTTTCCTTAATGATGACGAAGATGTTCAAATTACCTTTGGAAGTAGTACTACTATTTATGCTATTCAACGTTTGGCCTCAAAAGAGTTATGGTTAAAGGAAAACAGTGGGAGTGATACGTACACGTATTATTTTGTAGGTAACTAAAGCGAACGCTGTAAACCACAAATGCCTCACAAAGGGTTGAGTGAACTTTTTACAAGAGCAATGAATTAACACATTAAAAAAATCCCCTGCCTTTTGAGTAGAGGATTTTTTGTATATAGTAGCATTGACTCAAAGCCAATACTAAGCCCTCATAATACACGGGAGGGAAAACCGGCACAGAATAAAAAATTTGAGATTTACGATTTGAGATGTAAATCACAATTCACAATTCTCAAATTCCACTAGGCATCAATTTTTGCATACTTCGCGTTTGCTTCAATAAATTCTCTGCGTGGTGGTACTTCATCACCCATCAGCATGCTGAAAATACGATCAGCTTCCGCAGCGCTTTCTAATGTAACTCGTTTTAAGGTGCGGGTTTCAGGGTTCATCGTTGTACTCCACAATTGTTCGGCATTCATCTCTCCCAAACCTTTATAACGTTGGATTCCCACGGTTTCAGGATTTCCTCCTTTTGCTAAACGCAATACAGCTTCTTCGCGTTGTGGTTCTGTCCAGCAATATTCTTCTTCTTTTCCTTTTTTAACGAGGTATAGAGGCGGAAGAGCTATGTATATATACCCAAACTCAATAAGTTCTTTCATGTAACGGAAAAACAATGTTAAAATCAATGTACGGATATGGCTTCCGTCCACATCAGCATCCGTCATGATGATAATTTTGTGGTAACGAAGTTTATTCATGTTTAAGGCTTTTCCATCATCCTCTGTTCCGATGGTTACACCCAGTCCGGTAAACATGTTTTTGATTTCTTCGTTATCGTAAATCTTGTGTTCTAATGCTTTTTCAACATTTAATATTTTACCACGCAACGGGAGAATAGCCTGATTAACGCGGTTACGACCTTGTTTGGCCGTTCCTCCTGCTGAGTCACCCTCTACAAGGTAAATTTCGCACAATGCTGGATCTGTTTCCTGGCAATCGGCCAATTTACCCGGCAATCCGCTTCCACTCATGGCTCCTTTACGTTGTACCATTTCACGTGCTTTTTTTGCTGCGTGACGAGCAGTTGCAGCAAGAATTACCTTCTGTACGATTAACTTGGCTTCTTTCGGATTTTCCTCAAGGTAGTTGTTTAGCATTTCGCCAACCGCTTGATCAACGGCTCCCGTAACATCGCTGTTTCCTAATTTGGTTTTGGTTTGTCCTTCAAATTGTGGTTCTTGAACTTTAACGGAAATAACACCTGTTAATCCCTCGCGGAAGTCATCACCTGCAATTTCGAATTTTAGGTTTTTGAACATTCCTTCCCTTTCGCCATAAGCTTTCAGTGTGCGGGTTAATGCCCTGCGGAAACCGGCAACGTGTGTTCCACCTTCGTGGGTATTGATATTGTTTACGTATGAATGCAAGTTCTCTGTGTAACCACTGTTATAAATCATTGCTACCTCAACTGGTACTCCTGATTTTTCGCCTTCAACATAAATGGGTTCAGGAAGAATTTTTTCGCGGGTTCCATCCAAGAAGTTTACAAACTCCCGCAATCCGCCTTCGCTAAAAAACACTTCCTCGTGCATTTTTCCATCTTCATCTGGGCGTTCATCTTTAAGGGTAATGGTAATGCCTCTATTCAAGAATGAAAGTTCACGCATACGCGCAGCAATGGTATCAAACTTATATACACCTTCGGTAAATATGCTCATATCCGGTTCAAAGTATTGCATTGTTCCGGTTTTGTCACTTTCGCCTACTACTTTTACATCATATAGCGGTTTGCCACAACTAAATTCTTGTTGCCATATTTTACCCTCACGGTAAACGGTTGTACGCATCAATATAGAAAGAGCGTTCACACAACTTACACCCACACCATGCAATCCTCCAGAAACCTTGTAAGTGTCTTTATCAAATTTACCACCCGCGTGCAATACCGTCATTACAACTTCCAATGCCGATTTGCCTTCCTTGGCCATTATACCTGTTGGAATTCCACGACCATCATCCAAAACTGAAATAGCGTTATTGGGATGTATGGTTACAAAAATATTTTTACAATATCCTGCTAATGCTTCGTCAATCGAATTATCTACTACCTCGTAAACTAAATGATGCAAACCTCGTACGCCTATATCGCCAATATACATGGCTGGACGCTTTCTTACTGCTTCTAAACCTTCGAGTACCTGGATATTATCGGCACCGTAATTCTGTTTGTTTTCCATTGAGCTTTCTGACATTTTTTTGTGCTGAGAAATTAATGGGTAAAAATACGCTGAAACCCGCTCTTAACCTAAATTTAACAGGTGAATTAACTCATACTTTTCCACAAGTTTTGCCCATGATTAAGGAGTGAAAAAGGACTGATTTTAGTTAACATGAAAAGTAATAATACGCAAAGTTATCCTTCCGAATAACCTTGAATAACGTTTTAAGCATTACTATGCTATTTTCTCGTATACCTGAAAGGAGTATGCAAAGGTATTTTTCTCATCAGCCTCATGCATTTCGTCTTGTTTAAGTTTCCATTCTTCGCCTAAATCTGGAAAAAAAGTATCGGCAGAAAAACTGTTGTGAATGCGCGTTAAATAAACCCTGTTGGCCATTGAGAGGGAATGTTCGTAAATGGTTCCTCCTCCTGTAATAAACAATTCTGTTTCTCCGGCAGCTTTTGCAAATGCAACCGCAGCTTCTAATGAGGGTTTAACAATACACCCTTCAATAATCAAATTAGGTGTTCTGCTAATTACCATATTTACCCTATTTGGCAGCGGCCTACCAACACTCTCGTACGTTTTGCGGCCCATTACAATATGGTGGCCGGTGGTGGTTAATCTAAAATATTTTAAATCGGCCGGAAGATGGCAAAGCAACTGGTTTTGATTTCCGATTGCATTGTTTTCATCAGCTGCAACTATCAGTGAAATAATCATCTTGCAAAGAAGCAGAAAAATAGGGAATTAAGAAATTTGGTTGTTGGATGATTGTGTAATTGGGTGATTAAGTAATTAAGTTATTGAGTACTTAGGTTATTGAGATATTGGTAAAGGTTTATTTGGTTGTAAGCGGTGGAGATTATATTAATTATTTTGTGGGAACCAATGGATGTATATTTTTGACTTTCAGTTATGCCATTCAATTATCATTTTAAAATATGCGGAGTGCTTCTTGTTGTGTTTATGCTCATTGGGTGTGGACAGCGCTATTGGTATCGTTTAAAATTGGACGGATCTTCCATAAAAAGATACACTATTAAAGTTGATGTCGTCAATCACACCCCCAAATTGTTGTCGCAAGATTTTGAAACGATATTAAAAAAGGGCGCACTAAAGGAGTTGAAAAAATTTGGATATTATGAAACACCTAAAGATTCGCCTGATTATTTTTTAGTTTTACAATTAGCCATTGATTCGTTTAATACCGCTTTGTATAACCAGCAAACAAAAATTGCCATATATACCGATAGTGTTGTGAAGGCTCCTAATGCCTATAAATTTAATCGAACAGTTAGAGCCATTTTAATGCAATGTGATTTAGTTCAGCGTAAACCATTAAAACGAAAATGGACCAACTATGAAGACATTTTTTATTTTGATGATTACAGAAGAGATGCAGGCAGGAGTGAAGGTGTTGTAAGATTTTTGATTCGTTCGGCTTGTGAGGATCAACAGAGGAATGGATTTTGATTTGTTACTGGATTTAGTATTTTGCGGGAGAAATATTTAGTCATTATGAAATGTAAACTCCTTTTTATCCTCATTACTCTAACATCATTCCAATCATTTTCACAAATTAATAAAGGACAATGGTTAGCCGGAGGAGGTGGAGTGTTTAGCTACAGCGAAACAGCGAATTCGGGTCAGTATACCAATCAAAAAAATGTACAAACGGCCATTAATTCAGGCTATTTTATTCTGAATAATGTTGCCTTTGGTGTGAATCTGAATTTTTCGTATGTAAAAAATAGTGATCCTGTTTACGGATATGGTTTAACGGGTGGTGGATTGACTTCATCAACCGGAGGATTGGCAGGTCCTTTTGTTCGCACCTATTTGCTCTCCAAACAATCCAAAATCAATTTTATGTTTCATGGTGCATATCAATATGGAGTTATAAAAAATAACCTATCAAGTCGTTACTTTTACTATTCGCCATATTCCGGCAATGTTACAATCACTAACAGAGAATCTACCTCAACAAATCGCACACACAATTTTATGATAGCAGCAGGTCCTGTTTTGTTCATACATCCAACAGTTAGTATGGAATTATTAGTGGCTTACTATATGCAGAAACAAGAGTCTATGGATATTCGCACCCATTCTTTCTTAACGGGTATTGGTTTTCAAATTCATCTTGGAAAAGGGACAAAATCTGACAAGAAATCCAATCAAGATTAACGCGTAAACGCATATTCAATCAAATTCGCACCCATCTGCAATGCTTTTTGCCTTAATGGTTCAGGGTCGTTATAAATGTCTTGATCTTCCCAACCGTTCCCTAAATCACATTCGTAGGTATAAAAACAAACGAGTCGTCCTTTGTAAATAAGTCCGAAGCCCTGTGCAGGTTTTCCATTGTGTTCATGCACCTTTGGAAGACCTTTGTCAAAATTGAATGTTTGATGGTAGATTGGATGTGAAAAAGGCAGCTCCACAAATTCTAATTCGGGAAATACTTTTTTCATTTCTCGCCTTAAAAATTTATCCAAACCATAATTATCATCAGCATGCAAAAATCCTCCTGCAATTAAATATTTACGCATATTTTCTACTTCCTGATTGTTCAGCACGATGTTTCCATGTCCGGTAAGATGAATAAATGGGTAATTGAAAAGATCAGGACTTCCAGCTTCAACAATATCTTCATCGGGAGCAATATTGGTTCCTATTTTCTGGTTGCAAAATTTGATGAGGTTGGGTAATGATGTTTTATTGGCATACCAATCACCACCACCATTGTATTTAAGTTTAGCAATTTTTAGCGTTGGAGGAGCAAAGTTTATATTTACCAGTAGGAAGAGTATTGAGAATATTATAAAGCGAATCCGTTTCATGCGTTGTGTTGTCTTCAAAATCAATTTTTAAAAAGTGTGTTGCCACATTAAACCATAGTATTGGTTTCCAATATTAGGCAAAAGTGCGCTCTTTTTAGGCCAGTTACTTTTGTATGTTTGTTGATGGGTGAGGTATACCAATTTTGTGCTCAATATTCCGATGCCTGCACCTACCAATACATCGTTAAACCAATGTGCATTATTGGCAATTCGAATGGCGCCAACAGCTGATGCAGCCGCATATCCTGCAATACTTATCCAAATGTTTTGGTGTTTAAATTCTTGATGTAGAACGGTGGCGTAAGCGAACGCAAAAGCAGTGTGTGAGGAAGGGAACGAAAAGTTGTTGGATTGATCAGGGCGAGCTTCGTTAGTGAGGTATTTTAATCCGTATACAGTTGCCAATGTAATGGCCGAAGTTTTAGCAAATAAGATGGTTTGGTTTAAGGGATCATTTTTGCTTTCTACGTTAAACAAATCGAGCGCATAGACTGCAACAGCGGGTGCAAATACCAAATAATCATCGATGGAAGTATTGAAATTTGGGATGTGGTCGTTTCTAAAGTTTTGAACGTATTTGCTGCTCGGAAAACCATTATCATTTGTACACCACAATCCATAAGAGATTAGCACTGCTGGTGCCATATATTCAACAACTCGAAATCGTGATGAGTCCTGGCTGTAGGTTTTTTGAGTAAAGATTAAGCAACCAATAATCAACTGATAAATAAAGATGTTTTTCATTTACGATGAACGAATGGCTTTTACCGACATGCAAGCAAAGATAGCAGCGGTCTCAGTGCGTAAAATGCTGTTGCCTAACGATACAGGCTGAAATCCTGCTTGGGTGGCCTGTGTAACTTCGGTTGGGGTAAAGTCGCCTTCGGGACCAATAAGTATAGTAATACGCTGAATGGCTGAGGTTGTTGTGAGGAGTTTTTGAGATAACAAAGACGTTGCTGCCGTTTCGCACCAGGCTATGTAAGCATTACCTGATTGATGATTTTGCAATGCAGAAGATAATTTTTGCAACGGATTTATTTTTGGTAAAAACCATTGTTTACTCTGTTTCATGGCACTTATCGTAATTTTTTCACAACGGTCCATATTCACTTTTGCTCGTTCACTATTTTCTGTCTCAATAAACGAAATTTCATCAATTCCTGCTTCAGTTGCTTTCTCAATAAACCACTCCATACGATCTATATTTTTGGTTGGAGCAACAATGATATGTAAATAATAATTCCGCGACAGCGCATGCTGTGTGCGAGATTGCAGTTTCAATAAACATTTCTTAGGATGATCATCCTTAATGTTGGCAATGGCATGTATTCCTTTTCCATCAGCCAAATGAACTTCATCGCCTTTTTTCATGCGGAGAACCCTTATGCAATGTTTCGATTCTTCTTCGTTCAAAAAAAGTTCATCAACAGAAAGGTCGGGTTGGTAAAATAGATGCATGTAACAAAACTAAACAAATCACTGTAAATTTTGAAGGCAGGATTTAGAGTAAATGAAGAAGCCTTAAGCAAAGAGTAAAGTAGGCAGTGGGCATAATATCCTAGCAATAAATTGACTTAATAGTGAACAACTCCTTTTGCCAAGTAATTGCTATTATATATGTTTTCACAACAACAAAAAACGGTCATCCGTTTTCACAGATGACCGTTTTGATAAATATTCAGTCTAGCTGATTAAGCGTTCTGAGTTGCTTTAGGTGCTGCGTCTAAAATTTCTTTAGAAACGCCTGCTGCATATTGTTCAAAGTTTTTCACAAACATATTAGCCAATTTATTTGCTTGTGCATCATATGCTGATTTATCAGCCCAAGTGTTACGTGGGTTTAATAATTCAGCAGGAGCATTCGGGCAACTGGTTGGCATCATATAACCAAACACAGGATGTGCTTCGTATGCAACGTTGTTTAATTCACCATTTAAAGCTGCAGTAATCATGGCACGAGTGTAACTCAACTTCATTCGAGAACCTGTACCATAAGCACCACCGGTCCAACCTGTATTGATTAACCATACATTGATGTTCGGATTCGCTTTTAATTTTTCACCTAACATCTCAGCGTATTTACCCGGATGTAAAGGCAAGAACACACGTCCGAAACATGCTGAGAAGGTAGCTTGTGGCTCAGTAACTCCTGCTTCAGTTCCGGCAACTTTTGCCGTATAACCACTTATGAAACTGTACATTGCCTGACCAACACTCAATTTAGAGATTGGAGGTAACACACCAAAGGCATCAGCTGTTAAGAAGAAAATATTTTCAGGAGCTTTTCCTACTGAAGGAATGGCGATATTATCAATATGATGCAATGGATATGCTGCTCGAGTGTTTTCTGTAACACTAATGTTACTGTAATCAACAGTAGTTGTGCCCGGGAAGAAACGAGTATTTTCCAACAAAGCACCTGCTTTAATGGCATGGAAAATTTGTGGCTCTTTTTCTTCGGTTAAGTCAACGCATTTTGCGTAGCACCCACCTTCAAAGTTAAATACGCTATCCTCAGCCCAGCCGTGTTCATCGTCACCAATTAGTTTACGATCCGGATCTGCAGATAAAGTAGTTTTACCTGTTCCCGAAAGTCCGAAGAAAATAGCAGTATCACCATTTTTACCAATGTTTGCCGAGCAATGCATTGATAACGTGTTGCGTTCTTGTGGTAAAATATAATTCAACACAGTAAAGATACCTTTCTTCATTTCACCTGTGTAAGCGCTTCCTCCAATCAAGATAATTTTGCGAGTGAAATCAATCATGGTGAAATTGTGCTGGCGGGTTCCATCTTCAGCAGCCACAGCTTTAAAACTTGGCGCGTTAATGATTAACCATTCTGGCTCAAAGTTCTTTAATTCTTCGGCTGTAGGGCGTAAAAACAGGTTATTACAAAACAAATTGTGGTAAGCTGTTTCGTTGAACACACGAAGGTTTAAACGGTAGCGAGGGTCTGCGCAAGCATACGCATCGCGTACATACATTTTTTTACCTTCAAAGTTGTCGATTACTTTGTTTAAAAGTTTCTCAAATTTATCAGAGTCGAACTTTTGGTTCACTTCACCCCACCAAACCGTGTTTTCTGTTTTGGTATCTACAACACAAAACTTATCTTTAGGTGAGCGGCCTGTAAATTCTCCGGTATCAGCCATTAAGGCACCTGTATCATTTAAAACGCCTTCCTTGTTTTCAAGGGCGTGTTTTACCAGTTCTTCAGGTGTTAAATTAGTGAACGCTTGAGAAGCTTTGCTAAGTAGCTTGTCTGCAATCGCATGAGTTGTCATAATCAGTGATTTACGTTAATTGATAGGGTGACAAATTTAATAGAATCTTGAACCTAAAAAAATAATTATTTAATATGTTGATAACCAGAAATGACAATTCAAGTGACGATTTTTGAGTATGTATATTAGTATTTTTTGGTTGAGTTCCTTTTATTCAATAATTTATGAGTTGGGTGTGGAGTATTCTTACATGTACGAATTGATTTTTTACATTTAACTTTGCCTGCAACGAATATTCATCCATTCAACTCTTATCGTTATATGATTTATCGATTCTTCATTTCCCTTGCTCTGATTTTTCAATTATTTTCGGTTGAAGCACAACAATTGGATTGCCTTATGGCTATAAACAAAGTGAGCCAGGACAGTTTGGTTTATTTCGTAAAGGCATTAAGTGGGAGAGAGGCTGTTGTTATTAATGGACAATCACACATAATCGAATCACGTTTTGCAACACATCTTGGAAATATTGTGGCGGCAGATTATCTTAAACAAACCCTCACGCAATATGGATTTTTGGTTGAGGATATTCCATTTAGCAACTCTGGCCGAAATATAGTTGCCTTTAAGAATGGAAAAGTAAATACTAAACAAGCTTATATTTTATGCGCTCATTACGATTGTGTGGGTAATGCTACCATGAAATTTCAAGGAGCGGATGATAATGCAAGTGGAGCTGCGGCTTTGCTTGAAGCAGCCAGGGTGTTGCAATCAGTGGATTTTCCATACACACTTATTCTTGCTTTTTGGGATGAAGAAGAGGTGGGTTTATTAGGTAGTAAAGCGTTTGCTCCTGATGGTCCCGTTGGGTTTTGGGATGTGAAAGCAACAATTAATTTAGATATGATTGGTTATGATGGTAACGTTGATTCACTTGCTATGATTCACACATTTCCTGTGGGAAATTCAGTTTCGTTAGCTCAAAAAATTATGGAAGTAAATACCAGATACCAAACGGATTTGCAAACGACAATCAAAAATCCAGGCAATAAATCAACTGATCACAATTCCTTTTGGAATGTAGGCGCGACAGCTATCGGACTTACCGAAGATTACGACAAAGATTTTAACCCTAATTGGCACTTGTGGGGTGATAGCATCGAGAATATGCACCTTCCTTATTTTACAAAAATGAGCAAACTTGCTATTGCAGCTATTTGTGATATTACCCAAACAGGAAGATTAACAGGATTAAAGGATTTTCCTACACTTGACTTCTCTATCTATCCAAACCCTGCTTTTAATGCGTTAACACTACAATTAAACGCTGCGATAAATGGAACTGTAAGGATTTACAATGTCATGGGAAAAGAGATTTTTAAACACAGTATAGATATTACCAACAATGTGCTCAACCTTGAGGAGCTTCCCGCAGGCTATTATGTGTTGGAAGTTAAATCGGGCGATGCCATTGTTCAAAAGTCATTTATCAAACAAAACCAGTAAACATAAAAAATCCCGACAATGATTAGCACTATCGGGATTTAGAATGTTTGCTTACTATTACTAATTAAGCTGTTGCCAATGAAGTTAGTGTTTCGTTGATGGCTGCAAAGTTTGGTAAATCGCCCGGACTGTCCAATACTTCAGCATACTGAATGGTTCCGTGACCATCAATAACAAAAGCAGCACGTTTCGATACACCTTTCATTCCAAAAGCAGGAAAAACTTCGTGAATAGCTCCGTATGTTGCTGAAACGTCTTTGTTAAAATCCGATAACAAATCGAATTGCAATTTTTGTTCTTCTTTAAATTTACCCAATGTAAAAACAGAGTCAACCGAAATGGCAACTACATCTGCTTTATCATTTTTGTACATAGAAATTGCATCGCGTACCGTGCATAATTGGGTGGTGCAAACACCTGTGAAAGCTTGCGGGAAGAAATGTACGATAAGGTTTTTGCCATTAAAATCGCTTAATGAAACTTCCTTTTTATCGCTGTTAAATAGTTTGAAAGATGGAGCTTTATCTCCTTTTTGTAGTGCCATATATAGTTTGATTGTTTGTGTTCTTATGGATGTCGAACAATTGGTGAGTTTAAAAGTTTCTACGAAAGTAATCTTTTTATAATGCGCAACTTATGAGAGTAGTTTCTGTTTTCAGCATCTAAGATGCCGTATGAGTCGATATTATCTAAACGCACTTTGCCCGAAGCATGAATAATAGAGTGTGAATTGAGCATGATGCCAACATGGGTAATGCGTCCTTCTTCATTATCAAAAAAAGCAAGGTCACCCGTTTGTACCTCTTCTAAAAACGAAACAACCTTTCCTTGTTCGGCTTGTTGGTATGCGTCTCGATGAAGATTAATTCCAATACAACGGAACACAATTTGGCTAAATCCCGAGCAATCAATGCCAAAAGGGGTTTTACCTCCCCATAAATAAGGCACATTTAAAAATTGACGGGTAATATAATTAATATTGCTTGCCGATTGCGTTTGTTGTGTATTGGTTACCTTCATGTTTTCGCCATTTATATAACAATCCGATCCATCATAATCAGGCAACAAACTTCCGTATGGAGCCATTATAAAAGCGCGTGGTGTTTGAATAATGGCAAAAGGGAAATCGGTAACCGGTGTGTGTGTCTTTGGTTCTTGATAAAGTATAGTTACTTGTTTAGAGCTAATCCAGCCTTCATATTCATCCAAATGGGTTTTGATGAATGTCCAATCTTCCCCACTCTGCAAAACAGTATAAGTTTCGCCAAATAATAGGGTTGAAACGATTTCACTGCGGCTATCACTTTCTTTGCGAAGAGGAATATTACTTAAACTACAAATGCCTTTTGTCATAAATTAACTTCAAAAGTAGTAACATTTATGTATAATTGAACCTATTAATTCTCAAATATGATTCAATTGGATCTTTCGTATTTACAAACCATATCCAGAGGTGATCAAACGTTTATTAAGGAAATGTTAACCATGTTTTTAACAACAACATTCCCAGAATTAACTGAGCTGAAACAACATGCAGCAAGTCAATCATTGGATATGTTAGGATCTACTGCTCATAAAATGAAAGCTCCTATTCAAATATTGGGCGTTCCAGTTGTTTCTGATTTAGTGCTTGAAATCGAAACTATTGGTAAATTCCACGTTGGCGCAGATTCTCTTCCTCAAAAAATAGAACTTCTTGAAGGTTATCTAAAAGAACTCGAAAACCAAATCAATGCTATCCTAAAAGCATAAAAAAATGGCCGGAATTTCTTCCAACCATCTCCCGACCATTTAATGTCTGAATTATTATTTGAGTTGTTTAATGCGCTCTTTAGCTTCTTTGTTTTCAGGGTCTATAGCCAATGTCTTATTGTAATATTCTTTAGCCTTGGCGTTGTTATCTGTTTTGATATAATATACACCAAGGTTGTTGTAAGTATTAACCAAGTTTTTCTTAAACTTTTCAGGAGTTGCTTCAGTAAGGCTCAAGTATTTTTCCCAAAAGTCTTTGGCTGCGGTTGTTTTAAATTCAGGATCGTTACCTGCGGCTGCGGCCCCTCTCCAATAGTAACCATCAGCGTAATCTGGTTTCAACTCTAAAATTTTAGCGAAAGCTGAATCTGATTTCGAAAAATATTTGCCATAGTAGGAAGCCAAACCAAGCAATTGATAATCTACAAGTAGAACTTTTTGAGTTGAGCCAATATATTTTTCAAAATACATGATAGATTGATCAAAACGTTTTAACTTATTATAAATCATTCCAGCTTCTTTTAATAATTCGGTTTTGTTCGGATCCAAAGCCAATGCTCTGCCAATATTCATTATGGCCAAACTATCCTTTCCTTTGATACGTGCATATAATTTACCCAAGTATTCGTAGTCGTTTGATAGAATTTTTTTAGGGTCAATTTTAACCATAAAATACTCCAATGCATCCACTCCAGGTTGAAACTTGGTTGTATCTTTTGTTTCATTTCCTACTTCATAATAACTGTATCCAGCCAAACGGAATAAATACAAATCTGACTTATCGGATTGTTGTAAGTCCAAAATAACCGTTAATGCTTCGTTGTATTCCTTGTTGCGGAAGAGAATACGCGCAAAACGAGCTTTGTTAGCATTACTCGGCTCAGAGTTTTGAAGGTATTTTTGGAATGTTTCTTTCGCTTTTACATACTGTTTAGATAAGGAATAAAACTCCGCTAAATTTTTCAAAGCAGGTGCATAATTTGGGTCGATTGCCAACGCACGATCGAGTTCATTTTTGGTAGCTTCAGCATTTTTTACACGCAACCAAATGCTAGATACTTTTGTGTACGCTTTAGGATTATTTTTTTGCAACGAAATAGCATTCTCATACATTGTAGCTGCTTTTCCACCTTCGTTTTTTTCCAAATACACATCACCAGCAACAAGCAAGGCATTGTAGTTTTTCTTATCTAGCTCTAATGCCGCTTCAACTAATTTAACAGCATCATCTGTTAATTTGGTTTCTGCCGAAATCATTCCTCCTGCTACAACAATTAATGCATTGATATCTTTGTATCTTCCATCTTTGGTGCGGCTAAATGATAACGCTTTGTCGAAATAGGTTTTCGCTTCATCTACCTTTTCGTTTTCAAGGGCTAATGCTCCTAATCCGGCATAATTCATAGGATTGGTTGGTTCGGCAGCAATTCCGGCTGTATATGCAGCACGTGCTTCTGTTTCATTGTATAAGCTCCATTGTGCCTGACCTAAATAGTAAAAGTTGGCACCTTTGGTTGGTTCTTGTTGGCTGAGGGCAGTAAAAATGCCTCTGGCCTTTTCAAATTGCTCAAAATCTAATGCCTGTAATCCATCTGCTATTGTTTGTGCAAATACCGCTATTGAACTTATGGTCATTAACACAACTACACTTAACTTTTTCATGTTCATCATCTGTATATTTCTCTGTTTATTTTAGTTCTATAATTCTAATGGGTGCGGTAGCCGGAACCAGTCCGCTTTTTAAGACTATACGTTGTCCGGTATCGCTGGCAACAAAGCTTGCAAAGCCCGTGCCTAAACCGGTGCGTGGTTCCCGCAAAGTTATTTGAACGGATCTCCACAATGGATATTGTTTGAGGGCGATATATGCCTGATAAGGCTTCATTGTGCGTGCTTCCGCTGTTTCGGGGTTAGCTGGAACAAGGTTTACCACACGCACGCGATTGACAAAACTATTACTTGTAGAGTCGTCTCTGTCGCTTATCCAACTCACGCCAATAAGTCCAATGCTGTTTTTGTTTTTTTCAACATAATCAATCACGGCTTTGTTATCGTTAACTGCAAAACAATGTTTGGCTAAAGTAGCACCTTTCAACACACTGTCTGTTAAATGGCGAATGGCCCCTGATTTTGGACTATCAAACACCACTTGAATGGGAGAGTTTGTATTTTTCTTGTTGATGTCCTGCCATGTTTGGTAACTACCATCCATAACAGCTTTTACTTGTTCCATGGTTAAAACGGTATCGTTGGAAGCCTTGTTCATTATAATGGCAATGGCATCTTTGCAAAATGGAGCATAACGCGGAGTAATTGTTGCTTTATCCAATACTGCTTTCTCTTCGGGCAATAGCTCTCTAGATGTGATAGCAATGCGAGCAGAATCATTAACCAATAGTTGCATGGCATCGTATTCGTTGGTGTATACCACGTTTAAATGCGCATCGGGATAAATGGATTCAAAAACTTCAATTTCAGCTTCAACGATTGGACGCAAACTTTCATCGGCTGCAACAGTAATGGTCCCACTCGTAGCTGTATCTAATTTGTTTGCGTTTTTTTCACCATTACCGCAACCAAACTGAATAAACGCCAACGCATATAAAATATAACCGATTGATTTCATGTTATGCTTACGATTTAAAAATTCTGTAAATACGAAAGGCTCCATAAACGAGGAGCATTGCCGCAAATATATACCTAATTGTGTTATCAATACTTGCAAACATGGGTAAAAAGAGCACTGCGGCTCCCATGGTGAAATAAAAAATAGCCATGATAACTCCGAAATACTTCAGGATCATGGCTACTTTTGATTCACGGTCTTGGGGTGTTTTGTCCAAAATCGTTTCTATTAAATACTAGTTCAACTTAAATACTACAGGAAGGGTAAATTTAACGAATACAGGTTTACCATTTTGTTTACCCGGGCGCCAAGGTGGCATCGATTTAACAACACGAACAGCCTCTTCCTCTAGACCCCATCCTAGTTTTTTCAATACTTCAATTTGTGAAATTTTACCATCAGTACCAACAACAAATTGAAGAATTACGCGTCCTTCAATACCATTTTCGCGAGCAACAGGAGGATAGTTAATGTTTTTAGAGAAGTACCTCATCATTTCCTCTTGTCCACCTTCAAACTCAGGCATTTGCTCAGCAAATGTTACGATTTCTGGTCCGGTATCACCTGTAACTCCATCGCCACTTTCTAGTAAGCTTTGGTCAACTCCGTTGGCATCACCTTCTTCAGTTTTTACGCCAGCATCTTTATCTTTCATCTCTTCCTGAGTTGGTGGTGGTTCATCCGGAACTTCCTCATCAGGTTTAATTTCTGGTGGTGTAAACTTTACCGTTGATTTTAATGGCGGTGGTGGTTCAGCCGGTGGGGGAGGCGGTTGATCTTTGTCTACCGGAGGTGGCTCTTCGAGCGTGTTTACCTCTGTAACTTTTACTTCTTCTGCATCCTTGGGAACCAATCCCTCGATGTAGCTGACAATAACCGGTGAAGAAACCGCTAATGTAAAAAATATGATAGCGTACAAAATTCCTTTGTTGGTGTTCTTATCACTTTCTTTGCGCAACACATAAGCTCCATAAGCTTGGTTACGTCCACTAAACACCATATCAACCCAGTTATTAGCGAATATGTTAATTTTTCCTAATGCCATAATATTATTCTAGGTTTACTGTTTTGAGCATGTCTATTTCAGGAGGAGTGATGTCTACAATTGCGTAACGACCAATATTGCAAATCAACATCTCGTCTAAAATATCAATCATGTTTTTGTAATTCGACTTATCTGTTGCTTTAATCACCACAATTAACCCGTCTTTCCAACCCTTAATGCGATTTGCATTTGCACGGTAGGTTGCTTCATTGATACTACCCATATTCAACTGCTCTTTGTAAATAGCAATAGAATCTACATAGGGATTGCGCGATTTGTTTTCTCTTAACAAGGTTGATCTAATTCCTCCTTTACTGTAGTCGGTAATTTGAGGAGTTTCTGGGTCACCTGTTTTCGAATTGATAAAGTAAAATACAACCTTATCATCTTTGGTTAAGAGTAAAGTAACAGCTTGTGATGCTTTTACCTTGTTTTCGGCATCTTCAGGCTTTACAGGCATATTTAACTCCATTGTTTTCGGCTTGTTCATACTCGTAGTGAGCATGAAAAAGGTGATGAGGAGGAAACCTAAATCCACCATTGGTGTAAAGTCAACGCGGGTCGACATCTTCTTGCCTCTTTTCTTCCCGCCTTTGTGTTTACCACCACCACCATCTGCTGCTATTTCTGCCATTTATATTTTCTTTTAATGGTTGTTTAAAATGATTTCGCCACTGATTTCACAGATTTATTAGAACTAAATTCTCACAGAACATATTCAAAATATAATCAGTGTTAATCTGTGGCATTTTTACTACTCAGCTTTTTCCATATTGGTAATAAAGTTGAAACGGTTCACTTTCTTTTCCTGAAGGGTAGCAATTACCTGCTTAACCTTAGGGTAGGCGAGTTGACCATCTCCTTTTACCGCAACACGGACATTATTGTTAAGCAAACGTGTTTGCCAAATCCAATCGCCCAATTCATTCACTAACGAATCACATGGAATACCCGGTTGAGGCGCTTTTAAACGATCCTCACTCTTCATATCAAGCAAAGCTGGCAATTGTGCCACAGATGTTCCGAAGGTTGACAATAATGAAAACTCCTTTATTTGCTCTGGCGTGAATTGAACTTTATAGCGTTCGCCCATTTTTTGAATAAGTTGCTCTTTCATTTGCTGGCCATCAACGCCAAAAAACACACGTCCATCCTTATCAATCGTTAACAATATAACGTCTGACTCGGGCAATAATATTTGCGATACCGAAGAGGGGGTATCTACTACCACCGGCTCATCGGGTTTAAACTTCGTGGCAAGCATGAAAAATGTAAGCAAGAGAAACGCAACGTCCGTCATTGCCGTCATATCCACGCTGGTGCTTTTACGAGGTACTTTTACTTTAGGCATTTTGTTGTTTAATTAAAAGATTACAAAAATTAAAAGATTTTAAGGTTGAATAGAACAACGTTAAACCTTCCTCCTAAAAGTACTATTTATGTGTAGCAGCAAATTGTTGAGTAATGGTAAAACCGGCCTCATCAATTGTATAAGTTACTTTATCAATTTTAGTAGTAAATACGTTGTACATAATCGTAGCTAAAGCCGAGTTACCAATACCCAATGCAGTGTTGATAAGAGCTTCAGAGATACCATTTGCCAAAGCAACTGAATCCGGTGAACCTGCACTTGCCAACGCTGAGAACGCCTTGATCATCCCGATTACCGTTCCTAATAACGCTACGAGTGTTGATACTGAAGCCATTGTTGCTATAATAACCAAGTTTTTTTCCAACATTGGTAATTCCAATGAAACAGACTCTTCAATTTCTTTTTGGATAGCCAATACTTTTTGGTCTTTGTCCATTCCAGAAGCATTTTCCATTTCCCTGTATTTGCTCAAAGCCGATTTTACTACGTTAGCTACCGAACCTTGTTGAGCGTCACACTCTTTCAAGGCAGCTTCGATATTGCCAGCGGCCAATTGAACTTTTACCTTGTGAACGAAAGACTCTGCTGAACCTTTTCCTGATGCTTTAGCTAAGGTAAGAAAACGCTCGATAGAGAATGTAATACTCATTAAAACCAACGAAAGTAGGATAGGTACAATAAATCCACCTTTGTAAATAAGGCCCAAAACGTGACCAACACCTTCTTGCACTGGGTGGTTATTTGGATCGCCACCTTCAAAGTTTGAAGGATTACCCATTACAAACATGTAAATACAAATACCAACGGCTACTAATACCGGGATAGCGAATGAAGCAAATAAACTTTTGAATTTGCTTTCTTGTTTTTGAGTTTGAACCTTGTTCATGTTATTATGCATTTTTAAAGTGGAGCAAAAAAAGGATAAAAAATCAATTTATAAAGCGATTAACGTAAATTTTATATTGAGATGGATAATTTGTGAATAACTTACTTTCTACCTTTTCCTTCTCGAACGACTTTCTTAGTGTAAATCATACAATACATTTGTCTGTTAACCGTAAAATATTTGAGAGTATGAGAGCAAAGAAACAGTTGTATGGGTGGTTGATTAACCGCACAATACTATTGTTTACAATTGATAATCATTGGCTTAAAATGAGTAGTCTGTTTGCGGCAATCAGGGTGATTGAGCTGGAAAGTAAGTCATTTATCAACACAACAAAGAACGTTTTAGTATTCCATTTTTTTCGGTTTAATTCAATATGCTTAACTATCGCTTAATGATCTGATCATAAAATCCTCCGTAAGTAACCAGTTTTACGCCATCTTCTTTAAAAAACTCTCCAGGGAACCCTAAATCAATGTTACTTGCTTGGTTTAATCGGCTTAAGTATTCTTCGTTCAAAGTAAGATTTAAACATTCAATATTTTCGGATACCTGATCCACTTTTGTAGCGCCAACAATTGGGATGCATTTAAAGCCTTGTTGCATGGTCCAACGCAACGCCACATGTGCAGCGCTTAAATTGAGTTCGTTGGCAATGGCAACAACTTCTTTTGCAATACGAGTACTGTTTTCGTTTAACCGTTTGCTGTTTTCGGGTAAACGCCCTTTGTCTCCTCTTAAGTACTTTCCTGTGAGTGCACCACCTGCTAATGGAGCCCATGGAGTTACCGTCATATTAAAATGATTGGCCATTGGAATCAAATCGCGCTCAGGCGTGCGTTGCAACAAACTGTATTCAACCTGTAACGAAACAAATTGACTCCATCCCATAAGTTCGGAAAGTGTTTGTCCTTTGCTGATAATCCATGCTGGAGTGTCGCTAATGCCAATATAGTTTACCTTACCTTGTCGAATTAAATCATCCAATCCACGCATCACTTCTTCAATTGGAGTGAGGTTGTCCCATATATGTAAATACAATAAATCAATAAAATCGGTGTTGAGTCGTTTTAAACTTTCCTCAACACTTCGCATCATGTTTTTACGGTTGTTCCCACTTGCATTTACATTGGTAAGATTGTCATGCAAACTATATTTTGTTGCTACCACAAAATGGTCGCGGTTGGATTGCATGTATTCACCAATAAAACGCTCGCTTGTGCCATCGGTATAGCGGTTGGCGGTATCTAAAAAATTACCACCTGCATTGGCATAAGCTTCCATAATTTTAAAGCTGGTTTCTTTGTTGGCACCCCAACCAAATTCGGTTCCAAATCCCATGGTACCTAAACATAATTCTGATACTTTTAATCCTGATTTTCCTAATAATGTATATTTCATGGTTGTGTTTAGATTTTATTCTTGTGAGTGTTTATAAAGTTGAATATCCATTTTTAAAACAGTTTTGCATAGGTATTGTTCACTTTGGCTTCGTGATCGAGCAGCCATTGTTTGCGTGAAAGTCCCCAAGCATAACCGGTAAGCTTACCGCTTGAACCAATAACCCGATGGCAAGGTACTAAAATAGCCAATTGATTTTTACCATTTGCAGTTCCTACTGCACGAGTGAGTTTTTCATCACCTGCAAGCTTTGCTAAGTCGAGGTAGGAAGCCGTTTTCCCAAAAGGAATATCACTTACATTTTCCCAAACTTCTTGCATAAAATCTGTTCCATCCTGTTGGGTTGGAATGGAAAAATCTTTCCGCTTGCCAGCAAAATACTCTTGCAATTGCGCCACACATAGTTTGCTGAGTGGATTATCAACTGATTGTTTGAATGATTGGGTTTTATCGAGAAAACGAACGGAATGAATATGATGCTGTGTTGCTTGTATTTCGAGAATACCTATTGGCGATTGGATGTAACTTCTAAAGGGAAAAATAATAATTTTTGGCATCGGGGCAAAGCACGTGCTAAAAATTTGAATAACGAAATTTAAAATGTGCAGATGAGTTTAAGTGTATGTTAAGATATTCAAATGCGTTTATGAGCAGATGAGATTCTGTAAATAAAAAGGGTAAACATGACGAATCAAGTTTACCCTTTCTGTTAAGTAGCTTTTTGTAGTTAATTACTTGGTGATTTCGACTTTGTTCAACCACCTAATTACAATTGTCTACTTTCGAATTTTACAATTCGATTTATAACATATCTTCTTGTTATTGAATCTCGCCATCCCAAAGCATACGAGCTTTTACACCATGCATGTGTTGTATTTTTTTCATTTGCGCGTAATATTTATAATCATCACCCAATTGTTCTTTAACAAAATAGGTTGATGCGCTTGCGCTAAACGATTTTAAGATTTTTTCGAATGGATCTTTTTGTTGAGGTAAATTGGTGATTTTGTATTCGGTTAAGTTAGCTTTTTTAGCGGCAATGGTAATGGCATCTTTTAATCCGCCAAACGCATCTATTAACCCTATTTTTTTGGCATCAACTCCTGCCCAAACACGTCCTTGTGCTATGGAATCAACCTGCTCAATAGTGAGCTTACGTCCTTGTGCAACTTTTGTAATAAAATCGGTATAAATACGATCAATTATTTTTTGCATGATGGCTTTTTCGGCAGCTGTCATTGCTCTATCAGGGGTACCTAAATCGGAATACTCCCCAAATTTTACCTTTTCAAATTTCAACCCAAGTTTATCTTTCAATAATTTTTCGGCATTGATAATTATTCCGAATACACCAATTGAACCCGTAATGGTATTAGGTTCGGCCACAATTACGTCAGCAGGCGCTGCAATATAATATCCACCCGAAGCGGCAACTGCTCCCATTGATACAATTACCGGTTTTACTTTTTGGGTTAGCACAACTTCTCTCCAAATAACATCGCTAGCCAATGCACTTCCTCCCGGAGAATTAATGCGCAATACCACGGCTTTTATGGTCGAATCTTTACGTGCTTTTGACATAGCTTCTGCAGTAGGTGCCGATCCAACTTGGTTTTCTTCTCCTTCGCCATCTACAATTTCGCCAACAGCATAAATAACGGCTATTTTATCTTTTGCTGTTATGTTCCCATCTTTTACTTGCGATTTGTATTTACTGATGTCTATGAAATCAATTTTATCTTTGGCTTCTTTTTTTAATTTCTCATGAAGTTCGGTATCAATTTCATCTTGGTATTTAAGTCCATCAATTAAACCTAAACGTTTGGCATCCTCAGGCGATTGAACCAATAGGTTATTACAAATATTTTTAAATTCATCAGCTTTCAGCTTGCGCGAGTTAGCAATACTAGTAATAAAATCATCATACACACCACCCATAAATGATTCAATTTGTCTACGATTTTCATCACTCATTTTATTGGCAATAAACGGTTCTCCGGCAGCTTTAAATTTTCCGTGACGGATAAGTTCGGCCTGTACACCAATTTTATCTAACATTCCTTTTACGTAAGTAGATGTGTAGGCAAATCCATCTAATAACATGGTTCCTGTTGGATTAATGTATACTTTATCGGCAACCGAGGCGATATAATAACCGTGCTCTTCAATAATTTCACCGTAGGCAATAATGAATTTTTTCGACTTCTTAAAAGCAATCAACTCATCACGTATTTCTTTCAATGTTGCGTAATCATTGGGCCTAATGGAAAGGTCAATATATATACCTTCAATTTTATTATCAGTTGCCGCGTGGCGTATACACTTTAAAATGTCATTCAATCCAGGATCATTGGAACCTTCCATTGAAGCAAAATCAAAGTTGTGAAATGGGTTATCTGAGGTGCGCTCCGCAATGCTGTAATCGAGCGATAAGCGAAGTACCGAGTGTTCTTTGAGTTCAGCCTTATCATCTTTATCGCTACCAGCTATTGCAGCTATTGCTGCAGCTAAAATGAAAAATAAAACTACGATAGATAAAACTGTGCCTAGCATGCTGGCAAATAAAAATTTAAAAAACTGTTTCATATTTTGTTATTGTTTAATGCGGTGTATGGTTGGTTTGCGTTTTGCAAATTACATTACCGCAATCAAAATGCCTGATACAATTTGATGAGTTGCATAAATAAAGGTTTGGTGGACATCTAATATGCTGAAAGGTAAAATGTAGTAATTCATTGAAAACTTAAATAGTTGCAACTGAATCGTCATAAATTATATGGTTATAAGTTACTAATTTAGGTTATACCTGCTTACTTTTGCACCTCTTTTATCACAAAACCATGGAAATTACCGCACTTACAGCTATCTCACCCATTGATGGTCGCTACCGCAAGCAAACCGAACCTTTATCCTCATTTTACTCGGAGTATGCGCTTATTCAGTACCGTGTATTGGTAGAGATTGAGTATTTTATTGCTTTGGCCGAATTACCCATTCCACAAATGAAAGGTATGCTAAGTGCTGGTTTGAAAAAAGAGCTTCGAGAAATCTATATTAACTTTACGCCAGAAAATGCGCAGCAAATAAAAGATATTGAGAGAACAACCAATCATGACGTAAAGGCTGTTGAGTATTTTATCAAAGAAAAATTAACAGTGTTGGGGTTGGATAAAGTGTCGGAGTTTGTTCACTTTGGCTTGACTTCTCAAGATATTAATAACACATCTATTCCACTCACTATTAAGGCGGCTAATGAAGAAGTGATGTTGCCACAGTTAAATGAATTACTCAAGCGTTTAACAAAGTTGGCTAAAGATTGGAAGAATATTCCGATGTTGGCACACACTCACGGACAACCTGCATCTCCAACTAAATTGGGTAAAGAAATATTGGTTTTTGTTGAACGCCTTCAAGTACAAATGTTCCAACTTTCCGAAATTCCTTACTCGGCAAAATTTGGTGGTGCTACAGGTAATTTTAATGCTCACCATATTGCTTACCCTAAAACTAATTGGGTAAATTTTGCTAATAATTTTCTGTCATCAATAGGGTTGGAACGTTCGCAATACACTACGCAAATTGAGCATTACGACAATCTTGCCGCAATGTTTGATTGTTATAAGCGCATCAATACTATTTTAATGGATTTGAGCAGAGACATGTGGCAATATATTTCTATGGAATATTTTAAGCAACAGTTAAAGGCTGGCGAGGTTGGTTCATCGGCCATGCCACATAAAGTAAATCCAATCGACTTCGAAAATGCTGAAGGAAACTTCGGTATGGCAAATGCCATTTTTGAGCACCTCTCGGCTAAACTTCCTATTTCGCGTTTGCAGCGCGATTTAACCGATTCAACCGTGTTGCGCAATATTGGTGTTCCTATGGGGCATACCTTAATTGGTTACAACTCGTTACTTAAGGGGTTGAATAAATTGTTATTGAATGAAGCCGCACTGCATAATCATTTGGAGGAAAATTGGGCTGTTGTTGCCGAGGCCATTCAAACAGTTTTGCGCAGAGAAGGGTATCCTAAACCTTATGAAGCACTCAAAACACTCACCCGCACCAACAAAAAAATAGGGGAGAAGGATATCAAGAAATTTATTGGCACCCTCAAAGTTAGCGTCAAGGTAAAAGCTGAATTGAATAAAATTACTCCGCATAATTACACAGGAGTATATTAGTTATATTGACATCTACCAATTGATCGCCAATGATTATCACAGATAATTTTGAGCTGTCGAGAGGAATTTGTTAGCCGCTAATTCCGCTAATTTTTTATTTAAAATAAATCTGTGCCAAAAATCGTCACTGATTATCACAGATGATTTTTATAGCCGCAAAGACTGAGATGCGCAAAGACTCATTGCCTTGCGTCATGACGCCTTTACTTTAGGATCATAGTTTACTTGTAGCTATTGATTGGAATGGATAATTTTTGAGTTGTTGAAAGTATTTTAGTAGCTGGTAATTGCACTAATTAAGATTGAATCTGCGATCATCAGCGCAATCTGCGGGAAACAATTATCGCCACAGATTATGCTAACTAAAAAAAAACTGCAATCATCAGCGCAATCTACGGGAAACAATATACTATTTGTCTGAACTAAAACTCAACACGCATGGTATGATGTACTTTGGTGGTTTTGGCTCCAAGGGCATCAAATAAAGAATGCATTTTTGGATTAAAATCGCCAATCCATGCAAGTTCGGACGCTCGTATGTTTGGGTATTTGCGAACGGCATCATAAAACTTTATAATCATTCCTGTTTCCAATCCGAGGTTTTGATATTGAGGAACTACTCCAAAAACAATTCCGCGAACACGGTCAATTTTACCAAAAGTTTTATACCACACAAATTTCAATTTTGCGAGTAGGTCCATTTTGCCTTTCATGTGTTTAAATATTTGGTTTACATCAATCACATTAATGTAAAAACCGGCCGGCTCATTATTGGCGTAAGCAAACCAAATTATATCTTCAACTAATATAGGTTTAATAGATCTCAAAACAATTTCAACACGCTCTTGGGTCATGGGTGAAAAATCAGCACGATGCGCCCACGCTTTGTTGTAGATGGTCATAAAGTCGGTTGCGAACCGATCCAGTTCATTCATTTTAAAGTGTTCGAAACGGTAATTTGGGTTATTGATTACGCGCTGCGAAATACGGTTGAATCGCTCAAAGCTAAAATCCTCCATGGTAATTTCGGAGGTTGATTGTTCAATAATGGTTTTAAAGCCGAAGTTGGTAAAATAGGTTTCGTAGTATGGAGGATTGTAATTTTCCAAGTAGGATGGATGTTTGAATCCTTTTACCATCAATCCCCAAAAACGATCGCGTTCCCCAAAATTGATGGGGCCGTCCATTCCTTCAATTCCTTTTTCTTTCAACCAATTTTTGCAGGTGTTTAGTAACAGTTGAGCAGCTCCTTCATCTTCAATACACTCAAAAAAGCCCATTCCACCAATTTTGCGACCTAATTGTGTGAAATGTTTTTCATTGTAAAATGCGGCTACACGTCCTATGGCTTTTTGTTGATTGTTGAGGAGCAGCCAACGTTTGGCATCACCGTTTTTAAAATATGGATTTTGTGAACGATCGAATACCAATTCAATATCGTCATCAAGCGGACAAACCCATTCAGGGTCATTGGCATATAGTTTATGTGGTAAGCGTAAAAACGACTTAATATCTTGTGGCGAAACTACCTCAATAATCCTCATGTAATGCTGGTGTTGAAAGTTTTATAAGATTCCAGGGGTATGGTTTCTATTTGCTGCAATAAAATACTATTTTGCGAGTCCTAAAAATAAATAATTTCAACCACTTCTTAATACAACACTGATATGTTACAAATTGGCGACAGATTACCGGAATTTAATCTCATTGGATTTGATGATAAGATGCATTCAAATTATGAGTATGCAGATAAGTATGCTTTGGCAGTTGTATTTACCTGCAACAGTTCTCCTATTTCGCAAGCATACAGTGAACGTTTAATTAAGTTGTTTGAAAAGTATGAAGATGACAATTTGGGTATTATTGGAATTAACGCAAACGATGCGGTGCAGATGCCCGAGGATAGTTTAGAAAAAATGAAACTAGCTGCGTTTCATTTTAAGTTACACGAAATTCATTTTATGTATTTAAAAGATGCCGATCAGAGTGTGGCTAAACGTTTTGGTGCAACAGCCAATCCTGAAGTATTTTTGTTTAACTCTAAACGAGAACTTGTATATAAGGGAGCTATTGATGATAATTGGGAGACAGAATCGGGTGTAACAGGTGCATACTTGGAAGATGCCATTGAAGAAGCTTTGGATGGAATGGAAATTGATTTTCCCGAAATTCCAACAAACGGCTCGCCAATTGTTTGGAAAAAAGGGTAACGAAGTGAGACTTGAGTCCCGATAGCTATCGGGAGAGATTTAAGATGTTAGAAGATAGATGTTGGAGGATGGATGTTTGAATCAGATTCATTAAGATCAGTCGATATAGTCAAACTTCAAGGGTAACTCAGTAATAAATTTCATTGGATACATATTTTAAAAACAAAGTTGTAGTTATTACGGGAGCATCTTCAGGCATTGGAGAAGCTACAGCATATGCATTTGCAGCCTTGCAGTGTAAAGTTGTGTTGGCAGCTCGTTCAGTTGAGAAATTGATGGATGTGAAACAACGTTGCGAAACAATTGGCGGGGAGTCGTTTGTAGTAAAATGTGATGTGAGCAACGAGCAGGATTGTAAAAACCTGATTGCGGAAACGGTTAAGCAATTTGGAACGGTTGATATTCTCATCAACAATGCAGGAATTAGCATGCGCTCCTTGTTCAGTGAATTGGATATGCAAGTATTGAAACAAGTTTTTGATATCAACTTTTGGGGTACGGTGTACTGCACAAAATATGCCTTGCCCTATTTATTACAACAAAAAGGAAGTGTATTAAGTGTGAGTTCGGTTGCCGGTATTAAAGGTTTACCGGGACGAACGGGATACAGCGCAAGCAAATTTGCCATGAACGGTTTTATGGAAGCACTGCGTATTGAGAATAGTAAAACAGGATTATATGTGGGAGTTATTTGCCCAGGATATACGGCTTCAAATATTCGCAATACAGCCCTCAACAAAGAAGGCAAGTCGCAAACCGAAACACCCTTGGATGAAAGTAAACTCATGCAACCCCATCAGGTAGCCACCGAAATGGTGGATATGATAAGGTATCGGAAGGCAGAGGTTGTGCTTACCCTGCAAGGAAAAATCACTAAATGGCTAAATAAGTTTTTCCCAAGGTTAGTTGATAGAGTGGTGTTTAACGTAGTAAGCAAAGAAAAAGACAGTCCTTTTAAATAGTAAGTAAAGATAAGTGAAGCACGACAATCACATGGAACAAGAACTAAAACAACATATTTCGGCAGCATTAACTCAATTGTTCGGTATCGAAAACCCAACAGTGGTTATTGAGCCTACTCGTATTGAGTTTGAAGGAGACTTTACGTTTGTGGTGTTTCCATATTTAAAACAAAGTAAAAAAGGTCCTGAGCAAACAGCTAATGATATTGGAACATACTTACAACAACATCTTAGTCAAATTGACTCTTTTAATGTAATTAAAGGTTTCTTAAACTTAGTTATCTATAAACAGTATTGGGTAGATTTTGTGGCGCAGCATTATCGCAATGCTCAATATGGTTTTGCTACTCCAAAGAGTAAGGAAAAAGTATTGGTAGAATACTCTTCTCCCAACACCAATAAACCACTTCATTTAGGTCATGTTCGCAATAATCTGCTAGGATTTTCGGTATCCAATATTTTAAAAGCAAACGGCTACGATGTGGTTATGTGCAACCTTGTAAACGATCGAGGCATACATATTTGTAAAAGCATGTATGCATGGATGCAACACGGAAAGGGTGAAACACCTCAATCTTCAGGAATGAAAGGTGATCACTTGGTTGGAAAATACTATGTGGCGTTTGATAAGGTATTTAAAGCAGAGCAAAAGGAATTAGTAGCAGCAGGAATGAGCGAGGAGGAAGCTGAAAAAAAATCGCCATCAATACTTGCAGCACAAGAGCTTTTACGCAAGTGGGAAGCAGGCGATACTGAAACGGTTGATGTGTGGAAGACCATGAATGGATGGGTGTATGATGGTTTTGATGTAAGTTATAAAAGTCTTGGCGTTTCGTTTGATCAATTTTACTACGAAAGCAATACCTATTTATTGGGAAAAGAAATTGTGCAGGAAGGATTAGGCAAAAATGTTTTCTTTAAAAAAGATGATGGTTCGGTATGGGTTGATTTAACTGCCGATGGCCTTGATCAAAAATTGTTATTACGTGGAGATGGCACTTCTGTTTACATCACCCAAGATATTGGAACTGCCGAGTTAAAATATAAAGATTTTGGTGCTGAACGTTCTATTTATGTTGTAGGGAATGAACAGGATTACCATTTTAAAGTATTGCAGCTAATATGCGAAAAACTCGGTAAATCATACGCTAAAGGGATTTATCATTTGAGTTATGGAATGGTTGAACTCCCTCATGGTAAAATGAAAAGCCGCGAAGGAACAGTTGTAGATGCTGATGATTTGGTGGCCGAAATGATCCAAGCAGCCGAAGATACAACCAAAGCTTTAGGCAAAACCGATGGATTTGCCGAAACTGAACTGCAAGAACTCTATCAAACTATTGGCTTGGGTGCGTTAAAATACTTTTTATTGAAAGTAGATCCGCGTAAAAAAATGTTGTTTAATCCCGAAGAGTCTATTGATTTTCAAGGAAACACTGGTCCGTTTATTCAATACACTTACGCACGTATCAAATCTATTTTGCGCAACTCGGGTGCAACGGATGTTGGAGAAACAAATGGAGTTGTTCCCAATTATTTGGAAAACAAGTTGATTCAAACTTTGTATCAATATCCAACGGTAATTGCCGATGCAGGCAAAGATTTGAGTCCGGGCTTGGTAGCAAATTATGTATATGATTTGGCTAAATCGTTTAGTCATTTTTACCATGAGTGTTCCATTATTAAAGAAGAGAATAAAGCCACACGCAATTTGCGTTTGCAGTTATGCATGATGACGGCCCATACCATTCAATCAGCATTTTCGTTGTTAGGCATTAATGTTCCCGAAAGAATGTAGATGAAGTATTCCTTTTTCATATTACTCAGTATTCTTTTTTGTATGGCTTGCAATCCTGTTGGTAAGCTTGTGCAAGAAGGTGACCGAAAACGTGATGCTGGGATGCATGAAGAAGCAACTACCTACTATTACAATGCACTCTTGCGCAAACCTAAAAATGGTAAGGCCAAAGAAGGGTTAAGTATTTCGGCACAACAAGTATTGAACGATAAGTTTACTAGCTTTAATAAATTAGTTGTAGAGAACAATGTTGACGAAGCAATGAAGGTATACAAAAATGCCGAACGTTATGCTGAAACTGCAACCAATATTGGTGTGAACTTACGCTGGCCAACTGAGTATGATGAGGTTTATACGGATATTAGGGCTGAATATGTATCTAAACTATATGATGAGGCTATTGAGTTGATGAATCTGAAACGATACGAGCAAGCAGAAAAAACCTTTGAACGAATAGCGGCATTGGACTCAAGTTATAAAGGAATAACTGTACTCCGAATTAACACAGTTTTGGAACCATTGTATCAAACAGGTTTATTGCAAATGAGCCAAGGTAAATATAAACAAGCTTATCAAACATTTACCAAAATTGTTCAACAAGATGATACCTACAAAGATTCAAAAAAGCTAAAAGTTGAGGCAATAGAAAAAGCTACAACTACCATTGGTTTATTGCCTGTTCAATACATTACCGGAATAGATAAACTCACTCAGTTAGATGCTTATTTGAGTGAACGACTCATGCAGCATTCGTTTGCATATGTGAAAATACAAGATGCACTTTCAATAAAATCTACATTAGAAAGTAGGGGCTGGAGTATTATTTCGGATGCTGCAAAAGCCGCTGAAGCAGGCAGAAATATTGGAATGAAATACGTAGTGTGGCTTGAAGTTCAAAAAGTAGCATACACTGAAAGTCCTTCTAAAACTGAGCAAAAAAATGCTTACGAAGCATTTTCTGAAAACATTCCCAATCCATACACCGGAACCTATTCAGCCATTACTAAGTTTAGAAAAGTGACTTATGATGATACCTATGAACAACGTTCATACGACATGGTTCTATCCTATCATTTGATTGCAACTCAAGATGGGAAAGTTGTGCTCTCTGATATTATTCATCCTTCAATGAAAGACGAACAGCATCAATATGTTTACAAAGGAAATATTGCCAATATTTACGAAGAACTTCCTACCGGAAATTTTTTACCACCAGCCAATCAGGCTTGGCGCGATTTATTTACCAACGTAAAACGTCAACCATTATCGAAAGATCAATTGGCGACAGAAACACAACGACAAGCAGCACGTCAAATTGCAGGAGCGGTTTCGGCTTACTTTAAATAAGTAGTATAAGCTTATTAGGTTTTAAGTGTAACCAAACTCACACCATCGCCACCCATTTCAATATGTTCGTGTTTAAAACTTTCTACAAAAGGGCTGCGTTGCAAAAACTCTTTTACCAGTTTTCTGAGGATTCCGTAACCCTGTCCATGTACAATTCGAACCTCTTTAAATCCTAATAAATAAGCATCATCAATAAACTCTTGCACTTGGCGCATAGCATCCTCTCCGCGTGTTCCAATAATATTTAACTCAGTTTGGAAGTGTTGAAGCTTGCTGTTTAAATCAACACCTTTTGTACCTTTTCTTTTTTCCTCTTTTTTAGGCGCTTGAACTGTTTGGAGTTTAGTCATATCAACCCAGCTTCGCAAGTCGCCAAATGCTATCAGTGCTTTATTTTTCGTTAATTCTACAATCTCACCAATATTAGTCTGACCTACTATTTGAACATGAGCACCAACTTCTATTGGCCCAATATTAGCAACATTAAAAGGAACCGGTTGAGGTTTGGGCGCTTCCGTTTTGTTTTTATGTTTAATATTTTCAACCTCTACTTTAATTTCAGAACGAACTTTGCGAATGGTTTCTGTATCCGCTTTTTTCTCTCTGATTTCGCGTATGGTATTTTCAATTCGGCTGTTCGCTTCGGTGATGATAGCTAACGCTTCTTGCCTTGCCTCTGTTAAGAGTTTTTTTCGGTTGGTATCTAACTCTGTTTTGAGTTTTGTATAATCGTCAATGAGCTGTTTTGATTTTTCTTCCTTTTCGGTGAATCGCTTTTTGAGCTCGTGAACATGTGCTTTTTCTTTCTCCAACTCAATCAATAAATCATCAACACGCTTTTGTTTATCACCAACTTTTAATTTGGCATAATCAATAATTTGGGTGCTTAATCCGGTTTTTTGAGCAATCTCAAATGCGTAGGAGCTACCCGGTTTTCCAATCTCTAACACATATAATGGTTGCATTTTGCTATTGTCAAACAACATGCATGCATTTTCCAATCCATGAGCATTGGCAGCAAAATTTTTGAGATTGCTGTAATGGGTTGTTACCACACCAAATGCATTTTTTTGATTCAATCGGTTGAGAATTGATTCGGCCAGCGGACCACCAAATTGAGGGTCAGTTCCAGTTCCAAATTCATCAATTAAAAATAAGGTTTTAGCATCGGCAAATTCGGTGAAATATTTCATGTGCAACAAATGCGAACTGTATGTGCTTAAGTCGTTTTCAATAGATTGTTCGTCACCAATATCAACCAGCATATCACTAAAAATTCCAATCTCTGAATGACTCTTGCATGGTACCAAAAATCCACATTGCAGCATGTATTGCAACAATCCAATTGTTTTTAAACATACCGATTTACCCCCCGCATTGGGTCCTGATATTACTAAAATTCGCTTTTCCTTGGTTAGTTGCGCGCTCAATGTAACAACTGATAAGCCGACTTTTTGATGATTGAGTTTTAGTAATGGATGATAGGCATCAACCCATTTTGCTTGTGCTTGTTTATGTAGAATTGGCATTTGGGCATCCAAATCAATGGCGAGCAATGCCTTGGCTCTAATAAAATCAATGAGTCCCATGCGCTGCAAATACAATGATAGAATGGGCAAGTCGGGACGTGTTTTATTGGTGAGTTCAATTAATATTTTCTCACGCTCCCGTTTGTAGGCAATTTGGTATTCGCGGATAATATTATTAGTTTCAAAAACATCCGTAGGTTCAATATAAACCGTTTGCCCGGTTGACGATTCATCATGCACTAAGCCTGAAATTTTACGTTTATGTTCGGCTAATACTGGTAAAACAAGTCTTCCATCACGCACCGTTATTCCTGAGTCGGCAAGCCATCCGTCCTTGTTTGCTTTTTCATAAATCGAATTCAGTCGCCTCCTCACGTCTTTTTCTTTCTCGTTTATGGCACTCGAAATTTTGGCAAGTTCAGGCGAAGCATTGGTGCGCATTAAACCTTTTTCATCCAATATTTTTTCGATGTGTTTACTTAGCGATTGGTTAAATTGGATGCTTCCAAACAACGAAGCCAATTGCGTGTATCTATCGTTTCGTTGTTCAAAATATTTACAGATGTTGCCGAATGTTTGTAACAATAATCTTAGTTGGTGAAATTCCTCCTCTGTTAAAAAAGTTCCTTCAACAACTGCTTTGTTTAGGTATGATTCAATATTATAGTAATGATCGGCAGGAAAGGGGGTATCCTCAATCAAAATGGTTTTAAATTCTTTAACCTGAATGAGTAATTTTTCCAACACATCAAAACGATTTACAAAACGAATTTTCTCAATGTATTGTTGTCCCATTTCCGAAATACACTTTTTGTGAAGCAATATTTTAATTTGGTCGAATTCTAATTTTTGTTCTATGTGTTTAGGATATGGCACTGTTAATTGTGATTTGAGTCTCGATAGCTATCGGGAGAGATTTGAGAAGTTGTTTTGTTACGTGTTATTTATTGCGTGTTTCGAATTTCGTGCTTTTGTGTTCAAGTATTTCCCTGCCATTCCGAAGTCTACGATCCGAATTCCGCATTACTTACCCCGATATTCCGTTTCCTTGTTGCTGAGCTTGGTAATCACTTCGGCATAAATTGAATCCATTAGTATTGGATGCTCTTTATAAAAGTTAAAACTCTCTGTGAATTGTTGGTGATTGGTGTTATGTTTTTTATAAATAACTTCGCGGTAATTAACAGCGGCTTGGTTAGCACTATCTGTGCCCATCTTTCCGCTGGATATTACATCTGCTAAATGCATATCGGCAAGTACATCGCTCATTTGTTGTTGGGTTAGCGCATCGGCAGGAGCTTTAGGTTTTTCTGGAGCGCAAGCAAAAAGCAATAGTATTATGGATAGATAAAGATATTTTCGCACGTTATTTTCTTAAATATGATTCGCGCAAATATCCTAAAAATTAGAGAAGAATTACCTCCTCATGTAAAATTGATTGCAGTGAGCAAAACCAAGCCTGCCGAACAGATTATGGAAGCCTATGAAATAGGTCAGCGTGCTTTTGGTGAAAATAAAGTGCAAGAACTGGTGATTAAGTATGAACAGTTACCCAAAGATATTGAGTGGCATCTTATTGGTCACTTACAAAGCAATAAGGTAAAATACATTGCAGCTTTTGTTCACCTTATTCATGCAGTTGATTCGCTAAAGCTATTGGAAGTAATTAATAAAGAAGGCGCTAAAAACAATAGAGTGATTAATTGTTTGTTGCAATTTCACATAGCCAACGAGGAAACAAAATTCGGTTTAGATTTAGATGAAGCTAAAGCATTATTGAAAAGTGATTCTTACCAATCAATGCAAAACATTGCCATACCAGGAGTTATGGGAATGGCAAGTTTTACAGATAATGAACAACAGGTTCGAGCTGAGTTCCGAATGCTCAAATCCATCTATGAGGAACTTCATTCCGAATTCAGCATGCAAAATTTTAACATTCTATCATTTGGCATGAGTGGCGACTATAAAATTGCTATCGAAGAAGGCTCCAATATGGTTAGGGTTGGGAGCTCTATTTTTGGGGGACGATAAAGTATTCGATGTTTATTAGAAAGTGGTAAGGGAAATGCCACAGATTACCACAGATTAAGTGTTGAAATTAAATTATTGATTACAATTAGTGCATATTTTTTGCGTTGTTTATTGGTCCTGATTTACTGGTATTTGCCAAGTATAGCTCACAATGTCTGATTAAATTGTAACGTAATATTGCATAATGCTCAGTATTTGAAACGTAAAAGGCTGACTCACGAAATGTGAAATCAGCCTTTTAAAATTATACAGTGGCTTTAGCCGTTTTATTTTCTTCTTTGATGGTCATATCAATGGCATCAGTCACTTTTTCTTCGAGCAAGGCAACATCTAATACTTCTAACATATTACTTACAAAGTGGAAGTTCAACTCTTTTAAATAATCAGCTTTAATATCTTCAACATCTTTACGGTTGCTTTCGCACAAAATAATATCGTGTATTCCTGCGCGTTTGGCGGCCAATATTTTTTCTTTCACTCCACCAATAGGCAATACTTTTCCACGAAGGGTAATCTCACCGGTCATTGCTAAACGCTGACGAACCTTACGTTGGGTGAATACAGATGCAAGAGACGTTAACATTGTAATACCAGCAGATGGACCATCTTTAGGTACAGCACCAGCAGGAACGTGAATATGTAAATCCCATTTATCAAAAACTTTAACATCAATATGCAAATACTCAGCGTGTGATTTTAGGAAAGTTAAAGCGGTGATAGCTGATTCTTTCATCACTTCACCCAGATGGCCGGTTAGGGTTAATTTGCCTGTTCCTTTGGTTAAGGAACTCTCAATAAACAAAATCTCGCCACCTACACTTGTCCAAGCTAATCCTGTAACCACGCCAGCAACATCATTGTTTTGGTAGCTTTCTTTTTCAACACGTTCAATCCCTAAAACTCTAATCACATCTGTTGCATCTAATTTCTTTTTGGTTTTATCACCAAGTACTTTTTGCTTAGCAACACTGCGCGCCATTGATGCAATTTGTTTTTCCAATCCTCTCACACCCGACTCGCGCGTATATCCCTCTACAATTTTCTCTAAGGCTTCATTCGTTAAATCGAAATCAGCTTTTTTCAAACCATGGTTTTCTTTTTGTTTAGGTAGTAGATATTTTTTGGCAATTTGAATTTTTTCTTCCATGGTATAACCACTCAGCTCAATAATCTCCATGCGGTCGAGCAAAGCTGGCTGAATGGTATCTAATGAGTTTGCAGTGGCAATAAACATTACGTTCGAAAGGTCGTAATCAATCTCAATATAGTTATCGTAAAAAGCATGGTTTTGTTCCGGATCCAATACTTCTAAAAGAGCTGATGAAGGATCGCCACGGAAACTGTTTCCTATTTTGTCAATCTCATCCAACACAAAAACAGGATTAGATGAATTAACTTTTTTCAGGTTTTGAATGATACGTCCGGGCATTGCACCAATATAGGTTCTGCGGTGACCACGAATTTCACTTTCATCATGCAATCCACCTAAAGCAATACGCGCATACTTACGATCCAGTGATTTGGCAATCGATTTTCCCAATGATGTTTTTCCCACACCCGGAGGTCCTACCAAACATAAAATAGGACTTTTCATATTGCCCTTAAGCTTAAGAACAGCAAGGTATTCGAGAATCCTATCTTTTATTTTTTCTAACCCAAAATGATCTTCGTCTAATATTTTTTGGGCACGTTTTAAATCAAAATTATCTTTGGTGTAAGCGTCCCAGGGCAAATCGAGTAGGGTTTGCAAATAGCTTGTTTGCATCGAATAATCGGGCGCCATCGGATTCATTCTGCGCAACTTTTCAACATCTTTTTTAAAGGCGTTGTATACAGGCTCTGCCCATTTTTTGGCTTCGCCAGCCTTAAGCATGTTTTCAATCTCACGCTCGGGAGAGTCTTGTCCAAGTTCATCTTGCAGTGCACGGATTTGTTGTTGCAAAAAGAATTCTCTTTGTTGCTTGTCCATATCCACTCTCACCTTGCTCTGAATTTCGTTTTTAAGTTGCAACTGCTGCAATTCTTTACCCAAATATTCGAGCACCTTTTCACCACGTGTTTTAAACGCCTCAATTTCTAAGATGGATTGTTTACCTGCAACATCCAAGTTCATGTTGGATGAAATGAAGTTTACCAAAAACTTAGGACTTTCAATATTGCGAATAGCAATGCTTGCTTCCGATGGGATATAGGGAGATACCTCAATAATTTGCAAGGCAATATCCTTAATGGATGAAACCAAAGCAGTAAGCTCTTTGTCCATATCAACTTTCTTTTCAGGAAGTGCCGTTATGGAGGCTGTAATGTATGGATCTGTTGTTAAACACTCATTCAATTCAAATCGTCTTTTGCCTTGAATAATTACCGTTGTATTTCCATCGGGCATGCGCAACATTTTCATGATATGTGCCACGGTTCCAATTTTGTATAAATCTTCGAAACCCGGATCTTCAATATTGGCGTTAAGCTGAGTTACCACGCCAATACTTTTTTTGGCTTTGTAAGCATCTTTAATGAGGCTAATGGATTTATCGCGGCCAACGGTAATGGGAATTACGACACCCGGAAACAAAACGGTATTGCGTAACGGCAATATTGGCAGACTTTCGGGCAAAATTTCCTTGTTCATTTCGTCCTCTTCTTCTTGCGAAAGGAGGGAAATAAACTCTTGATTATCGTTTTCATCGCTTATAAAGCTTTGAATTATAAAGGGATTGTTATCGTTCATGTAAATTATATTCTGTTTTTAAAACCGCTTTTGGGTTGAAGTTGCTTATTGTTTCAACCTTCATGCCAACGCTACAAAAGTTTTTTGGCAGTATTAAAATGTTCGTTTCATCGCATCCCACGACATTCCCAAGCACTGCAATATTTCAGTATCGCTAAGTTCAATATTTTTTTTGTGAATCACCTTGATTATGTCGTGGACAGCTCCCTGCATTTGCGCTTTTAAAAGCTCTACATTCAATGGTTTAAAAATACCCTTTTCTTGTCCAAATTCAATAAACTGGTTCAGCGGTTTTAGCTCTTTTTCGGTTTCATCTATGATGGTTGAATCAATCAACCCACTGTAAACAAATTGCTCTACAAAAATCATTTTTTCAGGGTACCGCAAACAATAATTAAAGTAGGAAAGCCACATGCTGGCAAAGGTTTTGTAAAAATCACCGCTCACAGCATTTTTACTATCCAATAACACGCTTACCATTTCTTTGCGCGTATGCTCATAAACATCGTTTACCAATGCCTCTTTGCTTTTGTAATAGATGTAAAGTGTACCCGTTGCAATGTTTGCCTCTTTGGCTACATCAGCCATTTTAAGTCCGGCAAAACCTGTTTGAATAAGTAACTTCATCGCAGCTTTGTGAATGTCGGTTACTTTTTTCTCGTCTTTTACTTTAGGCATAACAACTGTGTAATTTGTTTCAACGCAAAAGTAAAGGTATTTCAAATGAGTTGATTCATTTTAATGAATAAATATTCGTTATAAATTTTAAATTATTATATATTAGTTATTTATGGTTTATTTTAAGCTCGTTTATGAGTGTATATTTGTGTTTGAGGTTATGTAGCATAAGCATTGGTTGGTGAAAGTTTTTTGCTAAGTACAAAAGAGATTTATGTAATTGAACAACCTTTAACTATAGAGTGATGTATATTATTTCAGTAGATTGAATAGATGGTTTTGAAATTATTCAAATGGGCACATATTATTCAAATCAATGCATGATAAGATTTGATATATTTGCGTTAGGTAGCATATATGAAAACACGCTTTAGCTTAATTTTAGTATTTCTGTTGAGCTTATCGGCTCAAGCCACACGTATTCTGATTCCCATGGATGAGGGGCAGAAAAATCACTTGAAAGCATATGGAATTGCTTTTTGGGAATTGAAGCGCGATTTAGATGTGGATTGGTTGCTCAATTACCGTGATGGAAGTTTTATGCTTCAATTTAGTGAAGCGGCCGAAAAAGAGTGTAGGGTGCGAGGTGTGAGTTATGAGGTAATTAGCGAAGGACAAACATCGCAAATCTTACAAGAAATTGCCAAGCCTGAGGTTAACATGGAATTGGTTAAGCTTCACAAGGCACCTAAAATTGCAGTATACTCTCCTAAAACCAAACAACCCTGGGATGATGCAGTAACACTGGTTCTATCCTATGCTGAAATTCCTTACGAAACAGTTTTTGATGATGAGGTTTTAGATGGAAAACTACCGTTGTATGACTGGCTGCATTTGCACCACGAGGATTTCACAGGTCAATATGGAAAATTTTACGCAAGCTTTGCGAATGCAGCTTGGTATCAATCAGAAGTGAGGGAATCGGAAGCGATGGCGGCCAAACATGGTTATAAGAAAGTGTCGGAGCTAAAATTAGCAGTAGCCAAAAAGATTCGTGATTTTACCACAGGTGGCGGATTTTTGTTTGCCATGTGCTCTGCTACGGATAGTTATGATATTGCATTGGCAGCCGATGGTGTTGATATTTGTGAATCGATGTTTGATGGTGATCCTGCCGACCAACGAGCCGATGCCAAACTTAATTTTAGCAATACGTTTGCGTTTAAAGATTTTAAGTTGATGATGAATCCATACGTGTATGAATATTCATACATCGATGCGACTCCCGAAACACGTGCCGTAAATGAACCCAACGATGTGTTTACGTTGTTTGATTTTTCGGCTAAATGGGATGTAATACCTACCATGTTGTGTCAAAATCATACCAAAGTAGTGAAAGGGTTTTATGGACAAACAACAGCTTTTCGCAAACAATTTATTAAAAGCGAGGTATTAGTGATGGGCGAGAGTAAAGCTCTTGGAGAAGCACGTTATATTCATGGAACAATTGGCAAAGGCACTTGGACGTTTTATGGCGGTCATGATCCGGAAGATTACCAGCACCAAGTTGGCGAACCACCCACAGATTTAGCGTTACACCCGAATTCACCGGGTTACCGTCTTATTTTAAACAATATCTTGTTTCCTTCGGCTAAAAAGAAAAAGATGAAAACGTAATTGATATGCTGTAGAATATTGTTGAGAAGAAATGCCACAGATTAGCAAAGATTAAAGGTTGAAATTACAGCATCAATTAAGCATAAAAAATATTTTATTTACAGTTTAATCAGTGGTCTCAATTGCTTTCGGGACTGCAAAAAAAATACTCAACAATGTCCTGTTTTAATTAGGAATAAAGCCTCACAATATGTCCAATTTAATTAAATAAAACGATGGCACTTGAAATTTTTTCTATGGTTGATATCATTGAAACTATGGAAAACTATATTGAAAAGAATAGGCCTGAACCTGAAATAAGGCCTTTGTTGGATATTGGATACGAAATCAGCGGTCAAAGTGTGATACTACATGAGATTCGTCCGCGATGGAATAATCCATCTGAAATCCATCATTCAGCTTATGCTAAAACCACCTTTGTAAAAAATAAAAACTGTTGGAAGGTTTTTTGGATGAGAGCAAGTGGTAAATGGGAATCGTACGAACCCAAGCCTGAAGTCAAAAGTTTAAAAGCTTTTTTAGCACTTGTTGATGAAGATAAACACCATTGTTTTAATGGGTAAATCGTAACGGCAGAATAAAGGCTATTCGGCAGCTAAGATCCAAACTCCGGGATTCACATCGCGTTTCAATTCTTGGCAAAATTTTTCTGCATCCTTACGTGTGTTAAAACGTTGGTAGCTCACACGTTTGCAATTAATATCGGCATTTACGAGCAAATCTGCTTGCGCATAACCAGCTTCGTTGAGTTGTTTAATAAAACGTTTAGCATTGCGCTCTTTGCAAAACACACCACCAATTACATAATATCCCTTTGCAATTCCGGCAGTTGATAGATGATTCGAGGTAGGTTTAATGGTAGTTGGAGTAATCGGATTTACATTCGTTTCTACTGGAACATTAATGGTTGGTTGTTCTTCGGTAATTGTTTCTTCAGCCGAACGTTGAGGAAATGAGATGATACCACGTGCTGCTGCAAAATGAGATGCAAATGAATAAAGAGGAGCATATGTATCTAATAATTCAGCTTTGGTATCAATAGCTTTCGAAACAGTACTTTCTATTGGTGCTACTATAACTTCATTCTCTGTAACACTAATATCTTCAGTAGGTGCAGGAGCAGAAGGTGCGGGTGTTAACGCTATTTTCTCTTCAACTATTGGGGTGGGTTCAACAATAGGTGCAACGGGCGATACCGAATCATTTGTGCGAAACAATGAATCAAACCAAGAGGTTATGCTCATTGTGTTTTCACCACCCAAGCGTAGATCAGCAATAGAATGATCACTTAAAAAAATGTAGCCGTTTACGCTCAACAACAAAACCAATACACCTGCCAGTACTTTGGGCCAAGTATTTTTATCAGCACGTGCTTTTTTAGGTGTTTGAATATCTCTAAATATTTTAGCCTTACCTACTTTGATGGTGCGAGCGGAAACTGGTGAAGCTTGAATCAACCCTAATCCGTATGAACTGGTTAGGTAGTTGTTTCGTTTATCCGGTAAAAAAACATAATTGGCATCGGCATTCAACCTAAAATTACCGAACAAGTCAATCATCAATTGTTTTTGATCTTGCAGAAGGGTTAAAGTTTGCTGAACGTTTCCTTCTATAAAACCAATAGCTTCCTTGTAACTAATTCCTTGTTTTTGCGCAAGATAGCCTGCCAACAACCCATCATTTGATTTGAGGTTTTGGTTAAACACAATTTTACGTGAAGGAGGCGTAATAACATGCGAAACCTGGTCAATTCTTGACGGTTCGCGGTTGCACACAAAACCTCCAAATCCGGGCACAATTACACAATCATGCTGGTGAAGCAGGTCCTTTACAAAGTCCCAAATTGATTGTTGTGTTGGTTTTTCGGTTCCCATTTAAACCGCAACATACAGCTTTGCGATCATTTAGGCAATAGCAGTGTGCACTATAAATAGGGAATACTGCTATTTTACAGCCAATTAAAATGATACGGTTAATCCGCCCATTACATTAAATCCATAAACCGGAAGGTTTACCCAGCGCTCGTACTGGTTGTTGGTGAGGTTGTTAAGGTTTACAAACAACGAAATGTTTTTGGTGTAGCGATAGTCCAATCCCAAGTTAAGGTCAACAAATCCTTTTAACGTTGTAGCATTGATGGTATTTGGTGCTACTTCAATTCCACTTTCACGTTTATTCATGGTTAATACTGAGGCCTTCCACAAAAATTTATCACTCATATTGTAACCTAGGTTTAACTGTGTGGTAAAGGTTGGCATTGAATATGGTGCTTTAATGCTGATGCTGTAGCTGTAATAGTTCATCACAAATCCCAACAAAAATTGGTTTCCAAATTCGTGGTTCAACTCTGCTTTCACATTAAACACACTTGAACTCTTGGTATCGAATACTACTTTCTGGCTATTGAGGTTTGCCGAGTCGCCCACATAAAACAATAAGTTTTTAACATTAGCCAACGAAGCGTTTAACAAAAAGGAAGTTTGCGGACTGATAATCCCTTTCAAACCTCCATACATTTCAAAGGAGTTTTCTGTATTTCTGAATCCTGCTGAGCGCACAAAAGGATTTTCGTTAGCAATACTTCGGTAGGTATTACGTTGCAGGTTTCCTGTTATCCCCACGTAGGTAGTTAAGCTGTTTTTAATAAGGTTAATACCCGCTTCGGCAATGGGGAAGAAGTAAAATGTGGTTCCGGTGCTATCGTTAAAAAAGGTGGAATTAAAACCTAAGTTGATATACAATTGATCCATGTTGAGTTTATAACGTGGATTGATATCAACAAACACACGATTGTATTCTGTGTTTCCAAATTTCAAGTTAGAAATATTCACCCCTGTTTTGATGTCGATCGGGTTACCATTGATACGTTTACCAAATGTTCCGTATAGTTTAAAATCATTTTCCGTTACATCGCGGTTATCCGAAAAGTTGTAAAAACCACCATCCAATTTATAGCTCAGTTTAGAGGTGTCTTTCAAAATATTTTGGTAGCCAACTTTACCTTCTATCGTTTGAAATTTTTGTTTAATATTATTGTTTGGACCAACATCCGCCAACGTATTGTATCCATAAAGATTTACCACATTGCGGTAATACAATGCATCAGCTGATAGTATTCCAGAACCTAAAAAACGTTTTCCAAATCCGTATACGGTGTTATTACTAAACTGTCTGTCGCCATTGGGGTTAAACGATAAATGCTTTACAAATAAACCAGCCTGCACATTTTTGTTACGTGTGGTATTAAGGTACGTTTCAAACAACGGGGCATTGTAATTTCCATATCCAATTTTGGTATAATTATTTTTGAGTTTAGGTAACAAAGATGTGCCTAAGGATAGCGGTTTAATAGTATACAGAGTTGGTTGTCCATCCATTCGTTTCTCTGGAACTTCGTATGAAAATACAGGTGTTTGCGTTTCTGGAATTTCAGGATTGGGGTTGCTTTGAATTTTCATCGACTCACTTAAAATGGGCTTGAATGCTTTTACCACATCAACCCAATCGGTGCGCAAAGTATCTTGTGCAAATGCCGGCAAATTTGCTACTATGAGTGCAGCAATTGTGTATAATTTCAATGTATTTAATTTTGTTGTCATGTTTACTTGCTTCCTTAATTAGGTTGAACTTCCCTGTCGGCAGGAGGTGTTTGAGGTTTTTTCAATCGGTCTTCAGCATCAATAATGGCTTTCATTTTATCAATGGCAATTTGTTTTAAGTCGGCACCTTCGTAGTTCTCAATAATACTTTGCAGGGTGGCTTTCGCTTGGAAGTTATCTTTTTCGATGAGGTAAATATCCGCTAACAAAATATATCCTTTGGCCACCCAATATTCGTATGCCGAAAAGTTATCAGCCAATTCAAAAATGGTTTTCTTCGATTTTTTCAAATCTTTTTTCTGTGATTGAATCAAAGCAATATTGAACTTAGCCTCTGCAGCTAGTACATTTTTCGTTTCCTTTAAAACATATTGATACTCGGCAAACGCTGAATCTATCATGTTTAGCTTGGTGTAGTAACGTGCAATATGCAGGTGAGCTTCTATCAGTCCGTCTTTTTGCGTTACCGCAGAGTTGATGTATTTGAATCCAATTTGGGAAACGGTATCGCCTTTATTTAGCAATGAAGCCGATTTCATTTGACCTAATAAAGCAATACCAATATTATCGCGCGTACTTGCAATGCGCTCTAATGAACTATAATACTCAAACGCTTTTTCGTAATTTTTTTTCATGAAATACAATACTGCCGTATGGCGTGTACTGCGTTCTGTAAAATCATTTCGGTTATAGGTTGCAGCATATTCATAACCTACCAGCGCGGCATCATTGTTCTTTAATTTAAAATCACATTCAGCTTTGTAATAGTTGGCTTTTAGTATAAAAAATCCTCCACCAAATTTTGTGATGTAGTTTCCAAATCCTTTAATTGCTTTATCGCAATCACCATTTTTGTAAGCATTAAAAGCAGATTCATACGTAACCGAATCTTGGTAGGTAGGAGAGAGGGTAATATTGGGCAAAACTTTAACAAACTCCAAGTATTCTTCGCTTTCACCTTTGTTTACGAATATATTCTTCACAATCACCAATGCTTCGCGTGCTTCATCGCTGGTTGAGTAGTTGATTATTAAAACCTTAAATGCATCAAGCGCTTGTTCATCTTTATTTTGATTGTAGTAACACAATCCTTTATTGAGCATGGCTTTGCGTATATACATACTGCGCGGATAGTTATCAATAATCAATTGAAATCCTTGCAAAGCTTCAAGGTAATTTTCGGTTTGCAGATTGACGTTAGCAATTTCAAACAAAGCATCATCAATATATGGCGATTTTTTGTAGTTCGAAATTAGGGTATTGAGTGTAGTTATTTTTTGCTTAAACTTATTTTCAACACCTAAAATCATAGCCTGTTGGTATAAGGCATAATCGGCACCATTGAGTTTTTTCAATACAATTACCTCATACGATTCAATTGCTTTTGCATAGTTGCGCAACACAAAATAACAATCGGAAATTCGCATCATGGCATCGGTGTATACTTCTACATTGTTTTTGGCATAATCGGTTTCAATAAATTTTTTCAAATCATCAATCGCCTCTGAATAGTTATCTTGTTTTACATGCGTATACCCTTTATTGTAAAGGGCCATCGAAAAGAAACGGGTGTCTTTGGTTTGCGGGAATTGCTGAAACTTTTGATAGTATACGTATGCTTTTGCATAGTTTCCTTTTTTGTATTGCAATTCACCCATCCAAAAATGAGCCAGCGCAAACAAGCGTTTATCAAAATCAAATTGCATTGATTTTTCAAAGTACGTTTCGCTATTTACGTATTCGTTGTTGAGGTATAATTCCTCAGCACGGTAATAGGCTACGCGTTGGTAAGCCATGTTGTTTTCGCGTGTTGGTTTTTTAATGCTCTCCAACGTTTTAACGGCATCTTTATAATTTTTGGTGCTTAGCAATAACTCACCTAATGAAGAGCGAGCTTCATCAATATAGGGCGACTCAGGATAATCGTTTACAAACTTTACTAAATCTTTGAGTGCATCTTGTTGGTAGGATAACTCAAATGAAAGTTTGGCGAAATTAAAAAGAGAGAGTTCTGTTAAATCGCTATTGAAACCAAGTTTATAAGCAACATCAAAAGCCTTGCGGGATTGTTGCTTTTTATCACTTTTTAAATATGCTTGTGCCAAATTGAAGCTTGCATATTGTGATAAGCTATCTTTTTCGGTAGCAATGCTTCCAAGCTGGTCAATTGCTTTTTCATAGTTCCCGGCAATTAAATAGCAATATCCTAAGCGGTAAACATCTTTGTTGGTTTTACTCACGGGTGGATTGCTGTTAAAGCGCTCAAGGTATGGGAGAGCTTTTTTGTATTCGGCCATTTCGTAGTATGATTGACCCACAATTCCGGCAACATCATATATAATTTCTTTATTTGAAATGGTATCGGCAAACGAAACAACCTCTTTGTATTGCTTGCGCGAAAAATAAATTTGGGCTATGTATACTTGTGATAAAGGACCAAATGTTTTTGATTTTTGGATGCGCTGAAAATGATCCATTGCCTCTACTTGGTTACCTTGACGGTAGGCGACATATCCATAATAATAGTTAGATGCATCATAGTATTTACCTTGATCATCCTTAATATGTTTGAAAGCAAGTTTTGCTTCATCAAATTGTTCCGTTTTAAAATGGCAATAACCTTTGATAAACCAGAATTCAGATGCATCAGCAGGCGTGAGGGCAACATCATTTACTTGTGTTAGATATTTTAAGGCCGATTTATTGTCTTTTACACGGTAAAAATATTTGCCTAAATTAAACAATGCAGGTTGCGATTTGCTGTGTTCGGGATATTTAAGCACCACCGCATTGAGCATATTAATGGCATCGGGATTAAACAATTCCATGGCACATACACCGGCATAAAACTCCGCGTTGATGCGCGTTTCTCGGTCGGTGCTTATATTGGCATACATCAAGAAATGCTTTTGAGCATCGCCATATTTTTCCTTGTCGAGTAACTCAAGCGCTCGGTTGTAGTAGCGAATATCACTATCGTATGTTTGAGTGCGTTGTGCGAAAGAGTTTTGGGGTAATGCAAAAACACATGCAGCTATGCAGTAATAAAGTAAAATGGCTCCTCTCAGCTTTATCATAAAATGGATTTGAACGTGTAACGCTCAAAACTAAGAGGAAGTCTTTTTTTAGAAGGTCAAATTTATCCCCACGGTGGGTATAATTGGCAGCTGATTGATGCGTCTAAAATTTACCCTATCAAAGTAAAAGATGTTGTCGCGGCTGTATACGTTGGTAGCAGCAGCAGTAAGCGTCATTAATGTGTGTTCGCTTAATTTTACTTTTCTGGACAGTGAGGCATCTAAACGGTGGAAATATGGTAGGCGACCGGTATTAATATCCGTAAAATATATTCCCAACTGACCGTTTTGCGTGGCATAGTTGCTTGAAACACCATTTGAAAAATTAAGTTGTTCGTAGTTTCCTTGGGTTTGTGTGAATGGAAATCCTGAACCAAAATTCCAACGTGTATTAAAGCTCCAAGCTGCTTCTTTTCCCCAGTTAATGGTTCCAACTAAGTTAATGTTATGTCTTCTATCAAAATTAGGGAAGTAGTTACGTGTTCCATCAAAACGTTTTACATAGGTTAACGAATAAACTGCCCAGAAATAAAATCGCTTGTATTCATACTTATAAGTAATATCTGCTCCGTATGAACTTCCCGTTTCAATAATATAATCCCGTCTTTGCGTTTCGGGAATGTTTTGGTTCTCGGTAGTATTGTCGTAACGCTTGTCTCGGTTAATATTGGTGAGTTGGGTGAAATCTTTATAAAATCCTTCCACATTAATTTCGGCATGTTCGCCAATGTTAAACTCTGCACCTCCAACATAATGAATAGCAGTTTGCATTTTGCTGGTAACATCTTTACCATTAAACTTCTCTGGCAACTCATCCGGACCAGATAAAAATCCATAAAACAAATTCACCACATCCTGATCAGAAACAGCACTTAATAAGTTTTGTGAATACATTCCTGTTGCGGCTTTTAACCTAAACCGATCGGTTACATTTAACTTAGCACCCAATCGAGGCTCAACAGAATAATTACCAAGTGAAGCATAAGCTTGAATCCTCAGTCCAGGCTCAATAATTAACCGTCCAACGGTTTTTTTATATTTCACAAAACCGGCAAGTTCGGTTGTCGATTCATCCTGACTTAACTCTTTGCCATAAGCATTGATAAATTTGAATGACGTATTAAAACCATTCATCTCAAACCCGTATTTGATGTCGTCTTTTCCTAAGAAGTTGGTAAAATTTAACGCCACATTAAATCCGTTGATACCACTTTCGCGGGGCCTTCCGTCCGACTCCATTTGTTTCATGTTGTAATTAGAGTAAGCAACCGATCCGTTTATAATGGTTGAACCCTCGGGTATCACAAAAAAGTTCGTTCCGATGCCTTGTGCCGTCCAACCATATTGTGTTTGTGGTAGCCTTACATCATCTTGAAAATTGAAACCAAAAACATTCAATTTGCTTCCTCCATCGCCAATGTATGAAATTTTTCCGTATAAATCATTGAAGCTGTAGGGCAATCCATTGGTGCGGTTATCCGGATCGGCATATCCATAAAAACCTTTTGATGTTTTGTCTAAATAAGATGTTTTGTAAGATAAAATGTACGATGCACTTCCGCCTCCTTCACTAAATTTTTGAATAGGGCCTTCCACCAATGCTTTAGCTGTAATGGTATTTGCTGATAGTTTGGAGCTGAAACGTTTTTTATTTCCTTCACGGGTGGTAACATCAATAATAGCGCCAATTCGTCCGCCATATTGCGCATTAAAACCACCTGCAAACACATCGGCACTGCGTATAATATCTGCATCAAAAACGGAGAATAAACCAATAGAGTGGAAGGGATTGTAAATAATCATTCCATCTAACAATACTTTATTCTGCACAGGAGGTCCTCCTCGGATGTACAACTGACCACCTTGATCGCCACTAAAAACCACCCCTGGTAAAATTTGAAGGTATTGCACCAAATCAGGCTCCCCACCAAAGGTTGGTAGTTGTTTAAGGTCTTTTTGGGTAATAGTGATGTTGGATATTTTAACTTCGGTTTGCGCTTTTTGTTTCTCGGCAGTAATGCTCACCTCTTTGAGGTTTTGCGATACTTTACGCAAGTATAAATTTTGTGTTGAGATTTTGCCAGCCCCAACGGTTACGGTTGCCCTCACGGTATCGTATCCAATAGAATAACATTGTATAACGTAGGTTCCTTCTTTCAATTTACTGATAACGTAAAATCCGTTTAAATCGGTTGCCTTGCCAATTAGCAACTCACGAATAAATACGTTGGTGTATATAATTGGCTCGCCCGTTTCTTTGTCGTATACAAACCCACGAATTTCACCCGTGTTGGATTGAGCAGCTGAATCGGAAAGAGAAAATAGACTTGCTATACAAATGAGGCATGCTCTAAATAGGTTAAGGTATTTCATACAAGGAGGCGAATATATACTAATTTGGATTTTTTTGTATTAGTTCCATAAAGACATCAATCCGTTGCAATTGGTTGTATGTGCCTAGATATGTTCCAGTACCTAATAACACAATAGCTTGCACAACATCGTTTTATTATTATTTTTGTCTGCTATTTATTTTTACAAATCAAACCAAAGTTATTTCATTGCACATGAATCCATATTTTTCCAGGTTACTCTTGTTTCTTTCGCTGTTTATTTCTGTATTTACATTTGCTCAAACACAAGCCAATCTTAATATTCAGAATTTTGCCAATGCGAAGGTTGACGATTTAACAGATGAACAAGTATTAGCATTTTGGAACCAAGCGCAAGAAAAGGGATTATCCTTAACTCAATTGCAACATATAGCTAACCAAAGGAATATGAATCTGCAGGAGTTTGCCAAACTTAAGTTGCGCATTCAAAATCTCACACAATCATCCAACAAAATAAAAAAGGAAGAATCATCGAGTAATAGAGAATACTTCGGATATGAAAATGCTGAGGAGAATTTAGAAGAGGGTAAGAATGTTGATTCGGAAAAAGAAAAAAATTACAAAAACGCTAATAAAGACAAGAAAGAGTCGCAAAAAATATTTGGTGCCGATTTGTTCAACAACAAAATGCTAACATTTGAACCGAATTTAAAAATTGCTACACCTCAAAACTATCAACTTGGTCCGGATGATGAGCTTGTTATAGATGTTTCGGGATACTCTGAGGTAAGTTACAAACTCAAAATTACACCTGATGGCACCTTGCGTATTCCTCAAGTGGGTTTAATTGCCGTAAGTGGATTGAGTATTGAGCAAGCACGCAAAAAAATTACGAATAAATTGGCTTCAATATACGGAACCATTCAAACCGGTGAAACATCGGTAAATATTGCGTTAGGTAATATCAGAAGCATTAAAGTTACGGTATTGGGTGAAGTTACCAATCCAGGAACCTACACACTTCCTTCATTGGCAACAGTTTTCAATTCTTTATATGTATCAGGTGGGCCGAATAAAAACGGGTCATTTCGTAACATTAGAGTTATCCGAAATGGTAAGTTGTTAACAACCATTGATGTGTATGATTTTTTGCTAAAAGGCGAAGCCAAAGGAAATGTCAGGTTACAAGATCAGGATATCATTAAAGTTGGAAGTTACGAAACAAGGGTTGAATTGAAAGGTGAAGTAAAACGTGAAGGGTTGTATGAAGTAACAGCAAAAGAAACGCTCAAAGATGTGATTGAATTTGCAGGTGGCTATACCAATGATGCCTACCGCGAGCGTATTAAGGTATACAGGAATACAGCCAAGGAAAAAAGTGTTGCAGATGTTCCAGCAGAACTCATTAACATGTTTGTTCCCAAAGCAGGAGATGTTTTCACCATCGATAAAGTATTGGGTAGATTTTCCAATCGTGTTCAAATTAATGGTGCCGTTTTTCGTCCCGGATATTTTGCGTTAGATGGAGGTTTAACATTGGCTAAATTAATTAAAAAAGCGGATGGCTTAACAGAGGATGCTTTTATGAGCAGGGCGCTTATTTATAGATTGAAGCCGGATAATTCCCTAGAAGTGATTTCATTTGACATTTCCGAGGTGTTGAATGGAAAAGATATCAACTTGCAACGTGAAGATAATATTCAAATACTTTCCAAACTTAAGTTACGTGAAGAGTATACGGTGTCGATATCAGGAGAGGTGTTGATACCGGGTGAATATCCGTTTGCTGAAAATATGAAGGTGGAGGATCTTATTATTACTGCAGGTGGATTGAAAGAATCGGCTTCTAAAACTAAAATTGAGATAGCCCGTAGAATTAAAACGGTTGATGTAAACAGCGCCAACGCTCCAGTATCCAATATCATTACGTATGAAGTAAATGATGAGTTAAAAACAGCCGATGGTAAAGAGATTGTATTGTTGCCATTTGATGTGGTATCTATATACAGGTTACCGGGCTTTGGTGCTCAACGAAACATTACGTTAGAAGGCGAAGTAGCTCATCCTGGACAATACACCTTAACGCGCAGTAACGAAAAAATATCAGAAATCATCAAAAGATCCGGAGGTTTAACTGCAAGTGCTTACATAGAAGGTGCTGTATTGGTAAGAACGAAAAAAATAACAGGTGTTGATTTACTCATTCGCAAAAAACAATTAGAGTCGTTGAAAAAGCAAAGTAAAGATACTTCAATAGCCAAAGATAGGACAGAGCTTGAGTTAGCTGATAATTATAGTATAGTTGGAATTGAGTTGGATAAAATATTAAGCAATTCCGGAGGGGAAAACGACCTTAAAATGGAGGAAGGTGATATCATTCGCATTCCGCGTGAAACCCAAACCGTAAAAATTACAGGAGAAGTGTTGTACCCAATTAGTATTCAATATAAAAAGGGTAGACTTTTTAACAGATATGTAAGAGGCGCAGGGGGGTATACCCATCGAGCACTCAAACGAAAAGGATATGTGGTGTACACGAACGGATCTGCAGAAAGCACTCGAAAATTTTTGGTATTTAACATTCACCCAAAGGTTAAACCAGGTTCTGAAATTATTGTTCCACCGCGTGAGGAAAGACGAAAGTTATCGGCAGTTGAAGTGGTTGGTATTACTTCGAGTTTGGCTACATTGGTGTTAATTATCACCACACTCGTTAAGTAATTAAGAATTGGGGATTGAGCAATAAAATAATTGATAATCCATGCCCATCAATCAAGTACACATGCGGAAAATAGAAGATACACGATTTTTAATTACAGGCGGTGCCGGATTTATTGGATCCAACTTGGTTGAACACTTGCTTAACAAGGGAGCTAAAAAGGTTGTGGTGCTTGATAATTTGAGCAATGGGTTTTATAAAAATATTGAACCGTTCATTCATCATCCCGCCTTTCAATTTATCGAGGGAGATATTCGGAATCCACTCACCTGTTTAAAGGCGTGTAAAGATATTGATTATGTTTCGCACCAAGCTGCATTAGGCTCTGTTAAACGGTCGATTGAAAATCCTATTGATACGAATGACGTAAACATTACCGGATTTTTAAACATGCTCATTGCTGCGCGTGATAATGGCATTAAGCGTTTTGTGTATGCTTCCTCCTCATCGGTATATGGCGATAACCAACAATTACCCAAATTGGAAGCGTTTGTGGGCTCACCGCTGTCGCCTTATGCTGTGTCTAAATACACCAATGAACTGTATGCAAAGGTTTTTGCCTTAAACTTTGGCATGGAACTTATTGGCTTGCGTTATTTCAACGTGTTTGGCCCCAAACAAAATCCATTGGGCTCCTATGCTGCTGTTATTCCTTTATTTATTCAAGCCATACTCAAAAATGAATCTCCAATCATTAAAGGAACCGGAGAACAAACGCGCGATTTTACCTATATCGATAATGTGTTGCAGGCAAATGTTTTAGCCATGCTCACCGAAAATGAACAGGCATTGAATGATGTTTATAATATTTCAGCAGGAGGGAGTGCATCAGTAAAAGAAATACTAGAGATGCTAGCAGCAATTGCCGCCAAAAATATTACCCCAATCTATATCGACTTACCCAAAAGCGAAATCGTGGATAGTTTGGCTGATATAAGCAAGGCAAAGCAAAAATTGGCTTACACCCCAACGATTCACCTAGAGGACGGTATTCGGAAAACATTCGAATGGTATCGGAACGCAGATTAAGGAGTATTATAAAATCTTGATAACTAGCATTAACGGTTTAGCTCACTTATTTACACGCATAATCTACGAATAAACAGTATTATTGCAGCCCTAAAACGCTTTACAGATCCCCTTAACCTAAAAAATAATGGGACTGACCAAGCGAAGCTGTGTTGGGTTACTAGCAAAAAAATGTAGAATGAAAAGTACAATTGCCGTTATTGGTTTAGGATATGTTGGATTACCCCTTGCTATTGAGTTTGGTAAAAAATACAACGTTATTGGTTTTGATATCAACACCAAACGTGTAGCCGAATTGCAATCGGGCATTGATTGCACGCAAGAAGCCGACCTCGAAGGAATGAAGGTGGCAACGAGCACAACGGTTAACAATGGGCTTCGTTTTTCAGCTGATGTAAATGACCTTCATTCGGCAACAGTTTTTATTGTAACAGTTCCTACTCCAATTGATCAGTTTAAAGCACCCGATTTAACGCCTCTGTTAAAAGCTTCTGAGATGTTGGGCAAAGTACTCAAAAAAGGAGATATCGTCATTTATGAATCTACCGTATATCCCGGCTGTACCGAAGAAGAGTGCGTACCTGTTCTAGAAAAACACTCCGGGTTGAAGTTTAATATTGATTTCTTTTGTGGTTACTCTCCTGAGCGCATTAACCCAGGCGACAAAATAAATACCTTAACCAAAATTAAAAAGGTAACATCCGGATCAACCCCGGAAATTGCTACTTTGGTCAATCAATTGTATGGTTCTATTATCGAAGCTGGAACACATCAGGCACCAAGCATAAAAGTTGCCGAAGCCAGTAAAGCAATCGAAAATGCTCAGCGCGATGTCAATATTTCTTTTGTAAACGAACTGGCATTGATTTTTGACCGTATCGGTATTGATACCAATGATGTGCTGGAAGCAGCAGGAACAAAATGGAATTTCTTGAAGTATAAACCGGGTTTGGTAGGCGGACATTGCATTGGCGTAGATCCTTATTACCTTGCTCACAAGGCTGAATCTCTAGGCTACCACCCGCAAGTTATTTTATCGGGCAGAAGAGTGAATGATAATATGGGAATGTTTGTTGCCAACAAGGTTGTGAAACTCATGATTGGCAAAGGCAAGTCTATTAAAGGCGCCAACGTACTTATTTTGGGTGTTACCTTCAAAGAAAACTGCCCTGATGTGCGCAATACCAAAGTGGTTGACATCTACAACGAATTAAAGCAGTTTCAAATTAATGTCGACATATACGATCCTTGGGCAAACGCTGCTGAAGTAAAGCACGAATACCAACTTGAGTTGTTACCAGCTCTTCCTAACAAAGATTATGATGCGGTAATTGTTGCAGTAGCCCATACCGAATTTTTAACTCTCGATTACCCAGCTTTTAAAGCACATGGTGCCGTTATTTTTGATACCAAAGCTTGTATAGATAGAACGCTGGTTGATGGCAGATTGTAGTTCGTAACATTCGCTACACCGACCCTAAAGGGAGTCCCGCAGCACTAAAGACAATGATTCAACAGCACCCCGATTAGACAACCAAAGTAAACTATCCGCATTTTCCTCAAATGACCTATACTTGTAAAAATATTCGTTTTGTTAAACCTATGATTCATAACTGTTTTGGTTCTTTTTGCGGTACCATCCACATGCGAAAAGTATTTTTTTTCGTATTGATGTCGCTGTTTGTTCACACGGCTTTTGCGCAACTTCCTGCTGATGTTAAAAATGTAAAAGTGGATGAGCTGTCGGATGCGCAGATTCGTCAGTACATCGTTGAATCGGAGAAAAGTGGTATCCCGGAATCGCAACAAGAGGCACTGGCACTCAAAAATGGAATGCCCCCGGCCGAGTTGCAAAAACTCAAGGATAGAGTGGCCAAAATTCGGGCTACTCCTGCCGCGGCAGCTCCGCCAAAAGTAGATGCTGCCGTTGTAAACGAAACAAGTGTATCGGTTCCGCAAAACATTAAAGATATTGCACCTCCTGCAAGTTCCAATATTGTGAATCCTATTGCGCCCGCACCGCAAGTAGCTGCTCCGGTTGAAGTGAATTCAGCACTTAACCCTAACGAAATATACGGACATCATCTCTTTAAAAACAATAACCTTCAATTTTTCGAAAAAGCAACCGATGCCAAAGCGCCCGATGGTTATATCATTGGTCCCAATGACGAATTAACGGTTTCGGTATTCGGGTTTTCCTATTTTAACGAGGTGTTAAAAGTTGATCCCAAAGGAGCCATCAACCCAACCAATATTGGCCCCATTATGCTTAAAGGATTAACATTTGGAAATGCCAAAGCCTTAATCAGAAGCAAATTTGGTCAGTTTTTCGATTTAGCTAATAATCAACTCACGGTAACACTATCGTATTCTCGTGTCATAACAGTTAATTTTGTTGGTGAGGTGAATAGACCTGGTAGTTATAAAATACCAGCCCTCAATACCGCTTTCAATGCGTTAATTGCTGTTGGCGGACCAAACGAATTAGGTTCTGTGCGTGCCATTCAAATTAGGCGAAACGGTAAAACCATTAAGGTGTTAGATGTATACGAGTACCTGAACAATCCTAATTCTAAAATGGATTTTTACCTTGAAGACAATGATTATATCTATATTGCTCCTTCAGCCAAGATTGTGACCATATCAGGAGAGGTAAAGCGACCGATGTTGTATGAACTTAAACCTCAGGAGGATCTCGAGGATCTCATTGCTTTTGCCGGAGGATTAAGTGCATCGGCTTATACCAAATTGATTGAAGTTAGCCGCTCAGGCGATGATGGAACACAACAACAATTGTTCAATTTTTCGCTTGACAGCCTGCGGGCTGCAAAGAAAAAATATCCGTTAAAAGATGGTGACCGTATCAGTATTGGCTCAAAATCAACCGAACTCCGCCAGTACCTAGAAATATCAGGTCCTGTTTACCGTGCAGGCAATTACCAATTTGTAAAGGGCGACCGCATTTCCGACTTGATTAAACGCGCCAATGGATTGCGCAAAGAAGCCTTGCTCGAAAAGGCTTACCTAATTCGTACAAACCCAGACAAAACAAAAGAATATATCTCTATCAACCTTCAAAAAATTGTGGGCATGCCTATTGATGCAACTGAGAACAAGTTGTTGCAAGAAGGAGATGTGCTGCGCATTTCTTCTACCATCGATTTTATTGACGCCAAAAAAGTTTCTTCTTCAGGATTGTTTCGCAGGCCCGCAACGTTTGAATATTTTGAAGGCATTCGCTTAAGCGATTTAGTTTTCTTAAGCGGAGGTGTGAGGGAAGAGGCCAACAAAGAGCGAAGTTTCTTGGTACGCACGTTGCCCGATTTTACCAAAGTATTTATACCGGTTAACCTCACCGAGGTGATGGCTAACCCAGAGGATACGGCCAAAAACAAATTGTTGCAAAGGGGCGATATATTAACGGTGGTGGCTGTTACCGATTATTTAGACAAAATGGAGGTGAATGCAGTTGGATTGTTCCGCAAGCCCGGTTATTACGATTATGTAAATGGCATGACCGTTTCTGATTTATTGTTTGTGGCAGGTGGGGTTAAAATGGAAGCCGACTTGCTTAATATTGAAATATCGCGCATCAGCTTTTTTGCTGATGATTATAAACCCGGTGAAGCTTCGCGTGTGGTTATTAAAACCATGCAAATGGGCAAAGATGCCAAACTTTCACAAGATCAACTCGACTTTAAGCTTAATCCGTTCGATCAAGTATTTGTGCGGATGGTTCCCGATTTTGAATTGCCAAAAAACTTAACGATTAATGGAGAGGTTAAATACCCAGGTACGTATGCCCTTGCACGCAAGGACGAACATTTGGATGAATTGATTAAACGTGCCGGGGGATTAAACCGCTTTGCGTTCCCGGAAGGAGCAACCTTATACCGACCATCGTTACCAGGAGGATATGTGGTGATGAATTTAAAAGACGCAGTAAAGCGCCCAAGATCCAGGTACAATTATATTTTGAAAGAGGGCGATGTAGTATCCATACCCCGTGTGATTGATTTTACCGGTATTAGGGGCGATGTTGAATATTTAGCTGTTGTAAACCAAGAGCAAGTAAATGCTCCCTTTACACAAGGTAAACGCGCAAATTATTATGTAAAGGAATTTGCCAACGGGTTTACCAAAACCAGTTTTAAACGCAAAACATACGTATTAGAGAACAATGGTAAAGTAAGCCGCACCAAGAATTTTGTGGTCTTTAAAATCTATCCAAAAGTTAAAAAAGGTGGAACAGTTTATGTGGTGACCAAACCCAAAAAGGACAAAGAATTGAAAAAACAATCGGAACCGGTAAATTGGACCAATGTGATTGAAAGAACTACCGTTAAAATCACTGGGTTAATTACCCTGTATCTACTATTGCAAACTGTTACACGATAAAACAACATTATGAGTGAGCAGATAACAAGTGATGAAATAACGCTCAGACAGATTATTCTGAGGCTAACGGATTGGTATAACTATTTTAAATCTAAATGGGTATTAATTCTAATTTGTAGTTTGATTGGTGCTTGCATTGGTTTTATTAGAGCATATGTTTCCAAACCAATTTACACCGCTGAATTAACTTTTGCGCTAGAAGAAAAAGGAACAGGAAGCTCCTATTCAGGAATTGCGAGTCAATTAGGTATTGAATTAGGGGGGACAAGCGGAGGAGGAGCATTTTCTGGTGAGAATAATATAGAATTAATCAAATCAAGATATATAATAGAGAAAGCTCTTCTAAGTGCGGTCGAAATAGAAGGAAAACGAATTTTATTAATAAACAGATATCTTGAGTATAACAAAATAAGAGAAGAGTGGGAGAAAAGTAGACCTGATTTAGCCTCAATTACCTTCACAGAAAATGAGGACAGGGCGGCATTCGGAATTAAAAAGGACAGTGTTTTGTATTCCGTTTACAAATCAATTAAAACTGTAAGTTTATCAGTTGCAAAAGTAGAAAAGAAGCTAAGCATAATAAGTGTGAAGGTTAAATCTCCTGATGAGTTGTTTGCAAAGTATTTTACCGAGGTTCTTGTGAATGCAGCTTCCAATATGTATATTGAGAGTAAAACGCAAAAATCTAAGAGAAACCTAGACATACTTGAAGCCAGGTTGGATTCAGTCAAGAGGCAACTTGATATCAATATTTATGGAGCTGCTTCCACTAAAGATCAGAATATAAATATTATTAGGGCTCAGGGAAATGTTTCTTTTTCTAAAAAGCAGCTGAATGTGCAGATTTTAACCACAATGTATGGTGAGTTAATAAAAAATACTGAAATCGCGAAATACACTTTAATGAGAGAAGAGCCATTAATTCAAATTATTGATCGTCCTATTTTTCCTCTCGAAAAAGTAAAAAAAGGAAAATTGACTGGATTAATTGGGGGTGGTTTTTTTGGACTTTTCACCTCTCTATTATTGTTAACATTTTCTCGTTTCAGAAAAATGCTCATGAATGGTTTTCTTGCTTAGAATCCATCTAGCAATTTCCGAAGCGGTTGTTATGGTATTATTAATATTGGTATTAATAGGTGAGTAGTTTAATTAAATATTGTTTAACCAAGTTCAGATTGTGACTGAAGGGGCGAAGCTGTATAAAAAGTAATTTAATATAGAAAAATACAATTGGAAATATGAAATTTAATATAGCAATTATAGGATTAGGATATGTTGGATTGCCATTGGCCATCGAATTTGGGAAAAAATATAAGGTTCTCGGATTTGATATTAATACCCAAAGGATAGAAGGCTTAAAATCAGGTTTTGATAGTACACAAGAGGCTGATTTGGAAGGGATGAGAATGGCCATGTCATTAACTGGCGATAAGGGGCTTTCTTTTTCATCTGATGTTTTGGACCTGCAGTCGTGCACTATTTTTATTGTAACGGTACCAACACCTATCGACCAATTTAAGGCCCCAGATTTGACGCCATTGATTAAGGCATCCGAAATGTTGGGTAAGGTATTGAAAAGGGGAGACATTGTGATATATGAATCAACAGTCTATCCTGGTTGTACAGAAGAAGAGTGTGTTCCTGTATTGGAAAAGTACTCCGGATTAACCTTCAATAAAGATTTTTATTGTGGATATTCGCCTGAACGAATCAATCCGGGAGACAAGGTAAACACCCTTACTAAAATTAAAAAGGTAACATCAGGCTCAACTCCCGAGATTGCCGAAATCGTTGATAAATTATACGCATCCATCATTACCGCTGGAACACATAAAGCTCCAAGTATGAAAGTTGCCGAAGCTAGCAAGGCTATAGAAAATGCCCAACGGGATGTCAATATTTCGTTTGTAAACGAACTCTCCCTTATTTTTGATCGCATCGGAATAGATACCCATGATGTTTTGGAGGCAGCTGGCACCAAATGGAACTTTTTGAAATATAAACCGGGGTTGGTTGGTGGACATTGTATTGGAGTTGATCCTTATTATTTGGCACATAAAGCCGAATCACTCGGCTATCACCCTCAAGTTATTCTATCAGGCCGAAGGGTAAATGATAATATGGGGATGTTTGTTGCCAACAAAGTAGTGAAGTTGATGATTGCAAAAGGAGGTTCCATTAAAGGAGCAGATGTATTAATATTGGGTGTTACCTTTAAGGAAAATTGTCCTGATGTGCGTAATACCAAGGTTGTTGATATTTATAATGAGTTGAAACAATTTCAAATCAATGTAGATGTGTATGATCCTTGGGCCGATATCGCAGAAGTAAAACACGAATACAATATTGATTTACTGCCAAAACTATCGGTTAAACCATACGCTGCTGTGATTGTTGCCGTGGCGCACAACGAATTTTTAACCTTAGATTACAGTGCTTTTAAGGCAAATAATGCGGTTATTTTTGATACCAAAGCATGTATTGACAGAACGCTTGTTGATGGTAGATTATAATTGATAGAATATTATTGCTTAATGAACAAAATTGAAATGGTTGACCTTAAGGGTCAGTACAAGCAAATAAAGGCTGAAATTGATTCGGCAATTATTACATGTGTGGAATCTGCTGAGTTTATTAATGGTAAATTGGTGCAACAGTTTGCAGGAAATCTAGCTAAATTCACAGGTGCTAAACATGTGATTCCTTGTGCCAATGGAACGGATGCGCTTCAAATAGCCATGATGGCATTGAATTTGAAACCCATAGACGAAGTAATTGTGCCGGCCTTCACCTATGTGGCTACTGCCGAAGTAATTGCCTTATTGGGATTAACTCCTGTTTGGGTAGATGTGAATCCAGATACGTTTAACATTGATTGTGGTAAGATTGAAGCTGCCATTACACCCAAAACTAAAGCAATTGTTCCTGTTCATTTATACGGACAATGTTCCGATATGGAACAAATTATTGCCATAGCCGATAAGCACAATATTTATGTAATTGAAGACACAGCCCAGGCAATTGGAGCTGAATTCACTTTTTTAGATGGGGGTAAAAAAATGGCAGGAACGATTGGAACGATTGGTTGCACCTCTTTTTTTCCATCAAAAAACTTAGGCTGTTATGGAGATGGTGGTGCAATGTTTACCAATGACGATTATCTTGGGAATTACATTAAAATGATTGCCAATCATGGCCAGGAGAAAAAATACCATCACGATACGATTGGTGTGAACTCACGATTAGATACTTTACAAGCAGCTATTTTAGCTGTTAAATTAAACTATCTCACCCAATACAGCGAGGCACGTTCGGCAGCAGCTTCAGTTTATGATGAGTTGCTCAAAGAAGTCAATCAATTGCAAATCCCTGTTCGCAATAAACAATCAACACATGTGTTTCATCAATACACTTTAAAAGTGAGTGATGGCAAACGCGATGAACTAAAAAAACACCTTGAAGGAAAAGGTATTCCAACAATGATTTATTACCCTATTCCGATGCATTTGCAAAAAGCATATTATTCGGATAAATATCCTAAGGGTTCATTCTCAATAGCGGAGTCGCTAACGGATTGTGTATTGTCGCTACCCATGCATACGGAGTTGAGTAGGGAAACGCAAGAATATATTGTAAACGAGATTAAATCATTTTATAAGTAAAAAATGGAGAAGGCAGAACAGCAATATTTTGCACACGAAACGGCAATTGTTGATGAAGGTTGTACCATCGGACCTGGAACGAAGATCTGGCATTTTTCGCATATTATGTCAAACTGTACGTTAGGTAATAATTGCAATATTGGTCAAAACGTAGTGGTATCGCCCGAGGTGGTTTTGGGAAACAATGTAAAAGTGCAAAACAATGTATCCATATACACGGGTGTTACCTGTGAGTCGGATGTGTTTTTAGGTCCCTCAATGGTATTTACGAATGTGATTAATCCTCGTAGTGCTGTGAATAGGAGAGGGCAGTATTCGAAAACAAATGTGGGTAAGGGAGCTAGTATTGGAGCCAATGCAACTATTGTATGCGGACACAATATCGGTAAATATGCCTTTATCGGAGCGGGAGCAGTGGTAACGAAAGAAGTTCCAGACTATGCACTCGTTGTAGGAAATCCAGCCAAACAAATAGGGTGGAAGAGCGAATACGGTCAAAAATTAGCGTTCGATAAAAATGGTAAGGCAATTTGTTCAGAAAGCGGCCAGGAGTATAAGTTAGAAACAAATAAGGTTATTAGAGTTAAATAAATGAAGGAGAAGAATTCAAAAATAAAATTCGCTGTTATTGGATGTGGCCATATAGGAAAGCGACATGCTGAAATGATTTCACGAAACGAGGAATCAGAGTTGGTAGCACTTATCGATGTGAAAGACAAAAGTCAACTGAATATTGATCAATACAATGTTCCTTTTTTTTCCACAATTGATGAGTGTTTGGCTTCTGGAATTGAGATAGATGTTGTAAACATAGCATCTCCAAATGGATTTCATGCAGAGCAAGCGTTGAAATGCCTTGAGGCTAAAAAGCATATTGTAGTAGAAAAACCAATGGCGCTATCAAAGTTGGATGCCGAAAAAGTGATATTCAAGGCGCTCCATGTTCACAAACAAGTGTTTGCAGTTATGCAAAATAGGTATTCGCCACCCTCTGTTTGGATTAAGGAACTAATAGAGTCGGGAAAGTTGGGAAAGGTTTTTATGGTACAACTTAATTGTTATTGGAATAGAGATGATAGATATTACAAAAAGGAGAGTTGGCATGGAAAAAAAGATTTAGATGGGGGAACACTATTCACTCAGTTCTCGCATTTTATTGACATCATGTATTGGCTATTTGGTGATATTCATAATATTCAAGCGAAATTTAACGATTTTAACCACGCTACATTAACAGATTTTGAGGATAGTGGATTTGTGAGCTTTGATTTTGTAAATGGAGGAATGGGTTCATTAAATTACTCTACCTCAGTGTGGAATCAAAATTTGGAAAGCAGTATGACTATCATAGCCGAAAACGGAAGTGTGAAAATAGGCGGCCAATACATGAATGAGGTTGAGTATTGCCATATTAAAGATTATGAAATGCCTGTTTTGGCTCCAACAAACCCTGGTAATGACTATGGAGCATACAAAGGATCTGCAGCTAATCATCATTACGTTATTGAAAATACGGTTGATGTTTTGAAGGGGCGCGATCAAATTACGACCAATGCATTAGAAGGACTGAAGGTGGTTGATATCATAGAAAGAATTTACGAAACCAAAAGTCGATAATCTCCACAATTGTCGCTTAACTGCATTAGGAAACCATAAATTTAAATTAATTGTATGAGTAACACGATAGAATATTCACCCGTTGAAAGTAAAAGATTTGGGATAAATGTATACCGAACGGTTCAGGAAAAACTGAATATAGAATTGATTATAAAGTGTATCACAAATAAAGATGTTGATTTGTTGATTATGCGTCTTCCTGTTGAGAATATTACGGAGTATCATCAGCTGTCAAGTTTGAATTGTGATGTTGTTTTGGCAGATACATTGGTTTATTATTACGCAGACTTAACTAAAATAAGTCTACACAAGTTAAAGAATGAAAACCTTTCTTTTGAAAGGGTTACCAATCAAAATATAAGCTTGATAGGTCAATTGGTTCCTATTATTTTTAGTAATTATACCAATCACTATTTCAGTAATCCGGATCTGCCAAAAGATAAAATTACAGAGGGATATGTAGAGTGGGCAAGTAGTTATGTGAATGAGGATAATGGAAAAGTGTCTTGGATAGTCCTTAAAGACAATACACCAATCGGTTTTGCAACATGTTCTTTTTCGGTTGAACACAGCGAATGTGAGGGTGTTTTGTATGGCGTGCATCCTGATTTTGCTGGAGGAGGTGTATATTCAGATATAATTAGATTTACCCAATCCTACTTTAAAGAATTGAACTTTAAATCGATGAAGGTATCAACACAAATCCAAAATTTTGCGGTTCAAAAGGTATGGACAAGGGAAGGATTTATTCTTAAAAAAGCATTTTATACCTACCATTTGAACAGACTCAAAAAATGAAAAAAATAGTAACAATAATAGGAGCTAGACCCCAGTTTATAAAAGCATCTGTATTAAGCAGGATGGTTCTTACAGCTAAATGGAAAGATTTATTTTCAGAAATAATTGTGCACACAGGACAGCATTATGATCACGGAATGTCGGAGGTTTTTTTTACAGAAATGGGCATACCAACTCCCGATTACAATCTGAATATAGGCGGCAGTACACACGGTAAAATGACTGGCGAGATGTTAATCAAAATAGAAGAGGTTCTTCTCTCTGAAAAGCCTGATATTGTACTTGTTTATGGTGATACGAACTCAACACTGGCAGGAGCATTGGCTGCATCAAAATTAGACATTCCAATTGCTCATATTGAAGCGGGACTCAGAAGTTTTTGGAAAAAAATGCCGGAAGAGCAAAATAGAGTGCTGACGGATCATTTAAGTACCTGGTTGTTTTGCCCAACTCAAACCGCAGTTGAAAATCTGTTAAATGAAGGTATCAAGGAGGCCCATTTGGTTGGCGATGTTATGTACGATGTATCGAAGAAATATTCTGAGCTAGTATCTCAGAAAGACAATAATGAAAGAGGGAAGCTTCTTAATTCCATAAAATTTCCGGAGCAACTTAAAGATGAGTCGTTTTTTCTGCTAACAATACACAGGGCCGAAAATACAGAAGATCCAGCCAAACTAAGGGATATTTTCAAAGGATTATCTCAAATAAAAATGAATGGTATCTTGCCATTGCATCCACGAACACTCAAAAAGATTGAAGAACTGAATATTTCAATTCCATCTAATATTTCGGTAATAAATCCTGTTGGATATATCGAAATCGTATTACTACAAATGATGTCGACTTTTATCATTACGGATTCCGGAGGTTTGCAAAAAGAAGCATACTTTATGAACAAACCTTGTATTACCCTCAGAGAACAAACAGAATGGGTAGAAACGATGGAATTAGGTTGGAATAAACTTGCTGGAACTAATCCCGACTTAATTATGCAGTTTGCACAATCAATTGAATTACCCGAAAAACATCCAGATTATTATGGTGATGGAAAAACGGTGGAAAGAATTTTAAAGATTCTAGCGTCATAGAATATTTGAAAGCTTATAAGAACCCCCAGCCCAAAGAGGTAAATGATTAAATATTTCGGAAAATTATCAGCATTTAATAAAAAGGTTTTTATACTCTCTTCGGGTTCTCTGATAAGTCAAGCCCTAATTGTGGCTATAAGTCCCGTGTTAACTCGAATTTATGCTCCCGAGTCTTTTGGTCTTTTAGCGGTGTTTACCAGTATGTCTGCGATTTTTGCCTCATTATTTTCAGGCAAATATGAACATGCAATTATCCTACCTAAGGAAGATGAAAAAGCCAAAAATATTGGTTTTTTTTGTTTTTTGATATCATTGTCATTATCCATAGTACTGCTAGGGATAATGCTACTAAACCACCATTTATTTATTCGGTTCTTTAATTTCAATGCATCCCCATGGCAAATAATTTTATTGGTACCATTTATGACTGTTTTCATAGCGGTCTATTCATGCTTACAATTATGGTTTCAACGTAAAGAGGAGTTTTCAATATCATCTTTAAATGCAATAACACAATCTCTAATTACGATTATTACCAATGTTCTTTTTGGGTTGCTAGGGATAAAAATATTTGGGCTAGTGTATGGCTATATTCTTTCGATTGTGTTTTCAACAATTTTTCTGTCTGTAATCTTTCTAAAAAAGGAAGGGGTTTCATCTCTATTAAAAAATCTCTCCCTTATCAAAGCTGTAAGGGCAGGCATAGAGTATAAGAAATTTCCGCTAACGATTTTATGGGCAGAGTTATTGGTCACATTTTCTCAGCAATTAATGCCCCTTCTACTCACATCTATTTATACCTCATCAATTGTTGGATTGTTTGCTTTTTCAAATCGTATTTTAAAAATACCATCTATTTTGTTGTCAAATTCCATTTGGGGGGTTTTTAGGGTAGAAGCTATAAAAATAAAAAATAACAATCAACCCATTATACCGATATACTTAAGTACCCTTAAAAAGCTTTTGCTAGTAGGATTATTGCCATATTTGGTGATTCTCATTGCAGGACAATTTATCTTCCAAATTGCATTCGGTGATAAGTGGGTGATTTCTGGATTGTATGCTCAAATAATGTCATTATACGTTTACTCTGATTTGGTCGCCTTCCCATTATCCAGTATTTTTATAATTTGTAATAAGTCAAAGCTATATTTTCTTGTTCAGATAATTACAATACTTTTTACGGTTGGAGGTATTCTCTTAGGTAAATGGTGGGGAGGAGATATTTATTCAATTGTTTTATACTCTGGTTTCGGAATTTTGGCAAATGTGATTTCAGTTTTTCTTTCATACAAAATTGCATCGCGTGATTGAGATTGTAGTATACAGTGTGTTAATGGTACTGCTGTTTTTGTATTTGGTTGGATCTTCTTCAAAATCGAATTTCAGTAAGTTGTTCCTCCTCTTTTTTTTAGTTTTTTATGGCCCATCCTACATTATTTTTCACGCTAAGGATTATAGTGATGATTCCGTAATTGTACTATCTCAATTGATGTGTATTGCTTCAGCAGGCTTCTTATTTGCCAATGCATCTGTATCAAATTTAATTCTAAAATCATCAAAAACGCAATCAGACTACTTGTTATGGATTAAGCGAGAAGAGGAACCCGTATATATAATTAATATTATGTTAAATAGTATGAGACAGAATTAGGGAGTCGTAACTCCCCACTCTGTATTTTTAAAAATCTGGAATTCATTCATCCGAAACCCTCAGACTACTCCAACTCCATTCTTCTCTTCTTGGTTTCCATTGTTTTTTTCTCATCCCCTAAGTTGGCATATACTTGTTGCATACTCAACAAAATACTTTTGAGTGTTTCGTTTTTGTATTCCTTTTTCGCAGGTTCATTATCTGGCAATGATTCCGCATACTCCAGTGCTTTCGAAAAGTATCCTAAAGCTACTGTTAAAATGGCATCTTGTTCTTTTTTCATAACACCCCATTTTTTATCGTATTCGGCTTGCGTTGGCGCTTTAAGCGCATTCATGCGATCTACAATTTCGGTAGTTTTGTTATTGGTTAACGCTCCTAGATTAAAGTAAGCATCAACGTAATCTTCCTTTACCTCAATCACTTTTTTGTAGTCGGCCTCGGCTTTGGTAACATATTCCTTGTTCATTTTAAATAATGAATCGGCAAGTTTGGTATATGTTTTAGCGGCTGCATCTAATTTTGGTTTGTTAGCCGGAGTTGCATTTTTAGCTTTATTACCAAGTGTTGTGGCAGTATCCTTAGCATTTTTGCCTCCTTTTATGGCAGCAGCAGCATAATTATCAAACACATTAGCTCTTACAAATAATAACGTTACGTTTTCTCCATCTAAATCCAAAGCATCATTTAGCTTTTTTAACAATACATCTTGTTTTCCTTGCGCTAAATACACATTGAGTTCCGTGTTAATTAAGTCTTTATCGGTTGGAAATTTGCTTCTACCCTGATCAATATAACTCATCCCTTTTACCGTGTCTTTTTCGGTAAACCAAATATTACCCATCAATAAATACACAATTGGATCCTGGTAATCCATATTTATAAGCTTTTGCAGGTTGGCTTTGGCAGCAACATAATCTTGAGTCTTTAACCCTAAATCGGCCATACTCAATAAAATAGTTTTTTCATTGATGTTATTTTTTTGCAAATTTTTGTCCTTATCAAAAGGAACAACATCCAATACGTATTGAAAATACTTGGCAGCATTCTTAGGGTCTTTAGCTTGCATATACTCAATTGCTTTATTATAACTGGCAAAAGCACTGTTAATAATGGCGATTCCACAATAATACTCATAACGTTTTTTTGTATCTGTTTCCAAGCACTTTTTACAGGAAATAGCAAACTTCTCAACAGTTTCGAGATCGGCTATGGCGGCATATGCTGTTGGGTTGCGATACAACGTATCATAAACAGCTGCTCTGTAAAACCACATTTTAGGATCATTTTTGGTTTCATCATCTTGCGATGCAGCATCAATTGATTTTTTTGCATCTTCCATTTCTCCGTTTCTGAGGTAAATGGCGGCACTCTCTACTGCACTTTTTTGTGCATACACTGCTAAGCCTGAAAAGGCAGCCAACATCAACAGTAATTTTTTCATGTAGCGATATTTAAGTTTTAAAAAAGCGAAACTAATAGTTTTTTGGTAATTAGTGAATGAGTTAATAGTTAATAGTTAATAGTTAGTGGATCATAGTTAATAGACTATTGGGAATGATGTCATGCTGAGTATACTGGAGCAGACCTCCAGTAGTTCATGGATCATCGTTTAAAGCCAGCAGTAATCTTATTCCCAATAAGGCCCAAGCAATACTGTCATCATCAGTTGTCAATGCCCCCAACAGCTATTGGCAAATAGTCAACCCTTATCCAATTAAGAAGGTTATTTTAACGTTAAATCTTTCTGTTATTGTCCATAAAAGTTAGCTACAGATTATTTTCGTTGGTAATTCATGGGGGTTTACAACCTGCTATTGTTTATTTTTGCTTACTAAACTATGATTAAGGAATACCAAGGCAATCTATATAAAGACCGTGAACTCAGCTGGATGTTGTTTAACGAGCGCGTGTTGCAAGAGGCCGAAAATACTGAAACGCCCCTATTGGAACGGCTTAAATTTCTGGCCATTTTTTCGTCAAACAACGATGAGTTTTTTAGGGTACGTGTAGCTGCTTTGCGCAGAGGACAAAAAGGTAGTCGCAAACAATCCGAAACACAATTTCCTCCAGATACCACGCTTGCCGAAATTCAACGTGTAGCTGTTATTCAGCAAGATCGCTTTAACAAGGTTTACAATAGCATTATTGCCGAACTCGCTCTGCAAAAAATATTTATTATCAATGAGCAACAGTTGGATGAAAACCAAAAGGTAACTGTTAAGGATTATTTTAAACGAGAGGTTCTTCCCCATTTATTTCCGGTGTTGATTGACGACCTCAAACATATTCCTCACTTAAAGGATCGATCGATTTATTTAGCTGTTCGCCTAAGTCATACTAACGAAGACCTTAAGCCTAAACATGCACTTATCGAAATTCCGGAAGATGCATTAAAACGTTTTTACATTTTGCCGCGCACAGATGAAAATACGTTTATTATGTTTTTGGATGATGTAATTCGTATTTCACTCAAACATATTTTCTCCATTTTTGATTACAATACATACGATGCGTTTACAGTTAAACTTACCCGCGATGCCGATTTTGTATTGGAAAGCGAAGAAAATGATGTGTTTAAAGAAACCTTGCTCGATAAAATACAAAAAAGCATTAAACAGCGCTCAAAGGGTGTTCCTACCCGATTCATATACGACAGCAGTTTACCTAAAACTATGCTCGATTTACTCTCGCTTAAATTGCAACTTAAAAACGTAAACCTTATTCCGGGCGGCAGGTACCATAATTTTAAGGATTTTATGGACTTTCCTAAAGTGGGTAATGTGAATGATTATTATCCACCTATGCCGCCATTAGCGGTTAACGAATTGGATAAGGCACGCACCATGTTTGATATTATAAAGCATAAGGATTTTGTTTTGCACCACCCCTACCAAAGTTTTGATTACCTTATTCGCATGCTTCGCGAGGCCGCCATTGATCCTAAAGTTAGAGCTATAAAAATTACCTTGTATCGAGTTGCCAAGCATAGTAACGTTGTAAATGCTTTAATAAATGCTGTAAAAAACGGCAAAAAGGTAACTGTTTTAATGGAGCTTCAGGCTAGGTTTGATGAGGAGCATAATATATTTTGGACTAACCAATTACAGGAAGCTGGAGCACGTGTGCATTTTGGCAAACCAGGACAAAAAGTTCATTGTAAAGCCTGTTTGATATACCGTGAAGAAGAAGGAAAAACAGTTAAGTACGCACATCTTTCAACAGGAAACTATAATGGTGTAACAGCTAAACTATACTGTGATCATGGGTTGTTTACTAAAGATAAACGCTTAACCGATGATATGGAAAAGCTAATGGATGTTTTGTTCCAAGGTCCGCGTAAGCATAAATTCGACCATTTACTTGTTGCCCCTGATTATTTGCTCAAACAATTTTTAGAGCTAATTGACAAAGAAATTGCCAATGCTAAAAAAGGTAAACCTGCCTATATTATTGCCAAGATGAATAGCTTGATGGATGATGGCGTTGTTCGTAAACTTTATGAAGCCAGCCGAGCAGGTGTGAATATTAAACTGATTATTCGTGGTATTTGTACGTTGGTTCCGGGTGTAAAAGGATTAAGCGAAAATATTGAAGTAGTAAGTATCATTGATAGGTTACTTGAACATGCACGAGTGTTTATTTTTGCCAATGGTGGCGATGAAAAAATGTACCTCTCCTCTGCCGATTGGATGACCCGTAACCTTTACCGAAGAGTAGAATGTGCTTTTCCAATATTTGATGAAAACTGCCGCCAACAAATTAAAGATATTATCGACATTCAGTTGAAGGATAATGTTAAAGCCCGCGTTATTGATCACGATTTTGATAATAAGTATGTTCACCGCATTTCTGGAAGTAAAGCAGTAAGGGCGCAGTATGATACTTATGAGTATTTAAAACAGTTGTAAGTATTATTGAATCGAAGAATCGGTTGATCGTCTAATCGATTAATAAAAAATTAGCTATATTCTACCCTTTCCGCCATGCGGAGCTCAGTATGCTTTTGTACAAACTGTTAATTTAACTGATATCTTCTTTACATATTCTAATTTACATAACTGAGCATTCTCAACTGGAACAATGTTCGAATTTCGATTTTTCTTCCTTTCGAATTTCTCCCAATAGTTTACTCATCTTCACAATCAACTTCATTACTTAATCAACCAATTCACTTATCTTCGCACCGTGCAAAACAGATTGTCGCCTTGTTATCCCGATAGCTATCGGGATACATGGAGGAAAGTCCGGGCAACACAGAGTGCCGTGCCACCTAACGGGTGGGAAGCTCAGTATAATATTGGGTTTACAGATAGTGCCGCAGAAAATTAAACTACCTCAAAAAGTCACTTCGGCCTAGGCTCAGTGACCTTTTTGCGGAAAAGGTGAAAAGGCGGTGTAAGAGACCACCGTTCCGCCAGTAATGACGGAAGCAAGGTAAACCTCACGGGTTGTAAGGCCAAATAGGCCGGTGCTTCGGCTTCGCTCAGCAACCTTTAGTGGTTGTATTGAGTAAGCTGATAAAAGAACTTCTCGTTCGATGCCGGTGGGTAGGCTGCTAGAGGTAATCAGTGATGGTTATCGGAGATAAATGACAATCGCTTTGAATCAAGTAATTGGTTTAAAGGACAGAACCCGGCTTATCGTTTTGCGCTAAGATAAAGGAGGCTTCGGCCTCCTTTTCCATGAGTAAATGTTAGAGGGTGTTAATTGCGAGTTACGGGTTTGACTTTTCTTTTAGATGACATAATAAAACAGTCGAAATAATACTGGAATAAGACTGTTACAGATTTGTTTTAGGTATTACTGTTAATTTAAAAAGCCACCAACCGGTTTAACGATTGATGGCTTTCTTTTAAATTATTAATTATTAATTATTCAACAGGCGGTGCATCTGCTTCACCGGTTGGAGGTGCTTCCGGAGTATCTGTAGTTGGCTCCTCTCCTGTTGGTTCTGTTCCTTCAGTAACTTCTGCGCCTTCTACAACCTCTTCCACTTCTTCTACATAATCCACTTTTGCAATAGAAGCAATCGAATCCTTATCATCAATATTAATCAAACGAACTCCTTGGGTTACGCGACCCAATACTCTCAGGTCTTTCACACTTAAGCGAATAGTAATACCCGCTTTGGTCATAATCATAATATCGTTGGTATCGTCTACCTCTTTAATAGCAACGAGTTTACCTGTTTTTTCGGTAACATTCATGGCCATTACTCCTTTACCTCCACGGTTGGTGATTCGGTAATCTTCCACATCCGAACGTTTACCCATACCATTTTCAGTTACTACTAATACATTGGTTGTTTGCGGATTTTCGATGGCAATCATACCCAATACCGTATCTCCATCGGCCAAACGAATAGCTCTCACTCCGGTAGCCGTTCTGCCCATTGGGCGAACGCTGCTTTCGTTGAAACGAATGGCTTTACCTTCTTGGCTGGCAATAATGATTTCGCTTGAACCTGTGGTTAAACGAGCTTCTACCAGCATATCTCCCTCACGCACATTGATGGCATTTACACCATTGGCACGCGGACGTGAATAAGCCTCTAAAGTAGTCTTCTTGATGGTTCCCTGCTCGGTACACATCATTACATAGTTGTTGGCTAAGTATTCCTCATCACTCAATGTTTTTACATTAAGGTAGGCCATCACTTTATCTTCTGGACTAATATTAATGAGGTTTTGGATAGCTCTTCCTTTAGCTGTTTTATCACCTTCCGGAATTTCCCAAACTTTTAACCAGAAGCATTTACCCTGGTTGGTGAAGAACAACATATAGTTGTGGTTGGTAGCCATAAATACGTGTTCAACAAAATCCTCTTGGCGTTTGGCAACACCTCTTGAACCTCGTCCTCCTCTGTTTTGGGTGCGGTATTCGGTTAATGAAGTACGTTTTACATAACCCATGTGCGAAATGGTAATCACCACTTCATCATCCGGAATTAAATCTTCCATGCTCATATCATTTCCGGCAAACACAATTTCGGTTCTGCGTTTATCACCGTACTTCTCTCTCATCTCGGCCAACTCATCTTTGATGATTTGGAATCGCAAGCCTTCGTCAGCCAATACAGATTGCAGGTAGTTAATCAAGTTCATTAACTCTGCGTACTCATCTTTAATCTTATCACGCTCCAGTCCGGTTAATACGCGTAAACGCATATCCAAAATGGCTTTCGCTTGAATTTCACTTAACTTAAAATTGGTCATCAACCCTTCACGAGCCTCATCAGGAGTTTTCGCTTCGCGAATTAATTTAATAACGGCATCAAGGTTATCTAAAGCAATTAATAACCCTTCTAAAATATGAGCACGTTTTTGAGCTTCTTCCAATTCAAACTTGGTTCTGCGCACCACCACATCATGGCGGTGATCCACAAAATGCCTGATTTGATCTTTTAGGTTTAGCATCTCCGGGCGACCTTTTACCAAGGCTACGTTGTTTACGCTAAAAGATGTTTGAAGAGCTGTGTATTTGTATAGTTTGTTGAGTACGATATTCGGAATCGCATCACGCTTAATATCGTAAACGATACGCATACCGTCACGGTCACTCTCGTCACGTATTTCCGAAATACCTTCAATTACCTTTTCGTTAATTAACTCAGCTGTTTTGGCTATCAATACCGCTTTGTTAATTTGGTAAGGAATTTCGTTTACTACAATCTGGTCTTTACCGGTTTTAGATGTTTCGAACACAGCTTTGGCGCGCATCACTATGCGACCTCTTCCTGTTTCAAAGGCTTCTTTTACTCCTTCATATCCGTAGATGATACCACCTGTAGGGAAATCGGGAGCTTTCACAAATTTCATTAACTCACTGATTTCAATTTCGCGATTGTCGATATAAGCCAATGTTCCATCAATAACCTCAGTAAGGTTGTGTGGCGCCATATTAGTAGCCATACCCACAGCAATACCCGATGCACCATTTACCAATAAATGAGGAATTTTAGCCGGCAACACGGTTGGCTCTTGCAACGAGTCGTCAAAATTGGGGCGGAAATCCACCGTATTTTTTTCAATATCCGTTAACAGCTCTTCGGCAATTTTGCGCAAACGTGCTTCCGTATAACGCATAGCTGCAGGTGGATCACCATCAACCGAACCAAAGTTTCCTTGTCCGTCAACCAACGTGTAACGCATGCTCCAATCCTGCGCCATACGCACCATCGCATCGTATACGGAACTATCGCCATGCGGGTGAAACTTTCCTAAAACCTCTCCTACAATACGTGCCGATTTTTTGTACGGACGGTTGGATGCTAATCCCAACTCGGTCATTCCATACAAAACACGCCTGTGAACGGGCTTTAATCCGTCACGCACATCTGGTAACGCACGCGAAACAATAACCGACATCGAATAATCGATATAGGCCGTTTTCATTTCATCTTCAATGTTGATGGTAATAATTCTGTCTTCTGCCATTTTAGTTAATAGTTTTTTAGATCATGGATCATAGTTTATTATGTTTTAATAGTCAATAGTATTGGTAACTACGAACTGTATACAATGAGCTATGAACTGCATTTCAGCAAGCAGTGCAAGATACTCGTTCAGCAGGTGTTAAGCACCATTTTTTAATGGAAAATACCCACAAAAAATTTGCTGTTTGTGGATAATGAAAACCGAGTAGATTTGATGTTTTAAAACCTGTTACATGAAATATCTGAACCTAATCCTTGGCTTATTGTGCTGTAGTTTATCACTTAACGCTAAAACTGCTAGAGACACCCCTACCGTAAGCTGTTCACCCAATCCTTTTGTTGAGGATATTACGGTAAGTTTTAACAGTAAAACTACCCAAAAGGCTTCCATACAATTTATGGATTTGCTTGGACGCAGTGTGTTGGTAGATTCAATTCAACTGATAACCGGCATGAATAGCCGGAGGTATTCGCTCAAAGGTCAATCTTCGGGTATGTATGTTTTAATGGTGAACGGACAAAACTGGAGCAGAACGCAAAAGGTGGTGTATTCCAGTAAAACACCTTCCCCTTCCGATTCGTTTAATGTAGTGCATTACGATATTGCTCTTTCGATACAAAACCTTGCATCTAAAACCATCTCGGGAACCACAATACTAACGATTGACCCAACTCAAACGGATAGTCTTTCTACCATCAAAATCGATTTACTTAAGTTAGCAGTAACGGATGTAAAAGTGAACAACACAGTTACTACCTTTTCGCAAAATGATTCTGAATTATATGTTGTAGTGAATAGAAAAAATAGCCCAACGAATGATTCATTAATTAATGTCGCAATAACCTATAATGGCCAACCCGAAACCGATCCGCAATGGGGAGGCTTTTATTTTAGTGGAAACTACGCTTACAATATGGGCGTTGCCTTTAAAAATGTTCCGCACAATTTTGGTCGTTGCTGGTTCCCATGCATTGATAATTTTACCGACCGAGCAACCTATACTTTTCACATTACAACCGACCCTACTTTTAAAGCAGTATGCAATGGTTTACAATTACCCGAAACGATAAACGGTGATGGCAGCACTACTTGGAATTGGGAACTCAAACAACCTATTCCTACCTACCTTGCTTCGGTTGCTGTTGGTAAATATGAATTTATAAAGTATGAGTTTCAAGGAATGAACCGTACTTACCCGGTTTGGCTGGCTGTGGTTGCTGCCGATACTGCCAAAGCAAAACAATCGTTTGCCAAGCTTAATAATGCCTTGTTGTGTTTTGAGAGTAAATACGGCCCCTATCCTTTCGATAGAGTGGGTTATGTTGGCGTACCGTTTAATGCGGGAGCCATGGAACATGCCACCAATATTGCGTACCCGAATTATGCCATTGATGGCGGAACCAATTATGAAACATTGTTTGCTCACGAAATATCACATATGTGGTGGGGCGATTTAGCCACTTGCCGCACAGCTGAAGATATGTGGCTTAATGAAGGATGGGCTAGCTTTAACGAAGCGTTGTTTTTAGAATGTGTTTATGGGAAAGAAGCGTATTTGAGCGATATTAAAGATAAGTCGAATGAGGTGTTGTTGCGTGCGCCTAAAAATGATGGTGGTTGGTATCCTGTTTCGGGTATTCCACAGAATATTACTTACGGCACACACGTATACAAAAAGGGCGCTTTAATGGTACATACTCTTCGTTCGTTGATGGGTGATTCATCTTTTTTTGCAGCGTGTAAAAGTTACTTGAATAAATACACTTTTGCCGATGTAAGCAGTGAAGACCTCAAAAATGAATTCCAAAAATGCACCTCCATTAATCTTTCAAATTTCTTTCAAAAGTGGATTTACAGTCCGGGGCATTCAGATGTAGTCGTATCAAAATATACATTTTCTAAAGTTAATTCCGAAAACCATTATCGTTTCGAGTTTTCGGAACTCCAGCGTAAAAATACACATGTTTCGGAATCTTTACCTTTTACTTTAACTCTTTACGTTTTATATTCAACTCCCCGGATCTATTTCTTACAGCTAGTTAATGGAACATCCAGTTGGGAAGGTGCTTTTCCGCAAAATGAAAGTATTGTGGGATGGTCTGTAAACCATGACAATAAAATTTATTTAGGAAATAGAACCGAAACGTTGCTCATCTCTCAAACAGGAAACGTTGCAGTGCCTAACGTACTATTCTCATTGAATGTACAATCAACCGGAACAGGAACTGGAGGAAATAACTTAGCCGTTACGCATCATTGGGTGGGTCCCCTAAATGAAAAGTTAAATGAGAAAGGAATCAGAATTTCTGCCGAAAGGTATTGGACAATTAACAGTTACGTTAATGAGGGTTTTAAAACCTGGGGCTTTTTCAATTATGATGGCACTCCTTCAACATACTTGGATTCCGAATTGATCAACAAAACAGAAGATAGCCTTGTATTATTATATCGTGCATTTCCCGGAGAGGAATGGCAAATCCATACCGAAAACACCTTCCAACCAGGGAACAGCAAAACAGATAAAGTGGGTCGTTTTTGGGTGAATGATGTAAAAAGCGGTGAATACACATTTGGGATGCGCGATGCGAGTGTGGTTAGTATCAGTGAAGTCCTTCCTGCGGATCAAAAAGAATCGTTTATGCTTATTCCAAATCCGGCTGACGACAAGCTTTTGGTGCAGTTTCCGGGAAAGGTGCAGGTAAAAAATATTTATATTTACTCACAACAAGGAAAACTACTCAAAACCCTATCTATCAATACTGTGATAACATCAACCCCAATCAACATCGATTTCTTAGAACCTAATGCGTACGTTATTATGGTTGAACTTCGTGATACATCTCTATCACAGCTTTTTATTAAAAAGTAAGACCTACTAAAGAGATGAAAAAAATCACATCCATACTTTTAACCTTGATGTTTATGGGTATTATTCCGGTAACTTTTACCGATTGCTGTAGGTGTAAAGATCCGGGTCCCGACAAATATTTTAGTGTCGATTCAATGAATGTTACGACCCAATACGATCACTGTTACGGTTTAGGATTCGACTCTACGGCCTATTACCCATTTGATAGTATAGGTTTTATTGTTTCCGTAAATCATTTAAAACAAATCAGTTCATTATTCTCACAGCCTACATTTTCATTTATTACTTCTGCGTACGCCTGTTCTTGCAATGAGCCCAATTTTATTATCCAACAAAAAGTAGCCTCCTTTGAAATTATTTCAAAAGTGGATAGTTTGTATAATGATGAGATAATCTTAAAACGTGGCGATGTGTTGAATACATATTTTAATGTTGATATTAATGGTTCTACAGTACGATTTAAGTTAGAGGAGTATCAGCTTACAAATTATTTTCCAGGTTACAGCAACCAATCGATCCAACTCTATCTTAATGTTAGACCCAAACAACCGGTTACACTGCTTGTTGACATTATAGTTAAACTTAACGATGGAAAGGTTTTTCTGTTTGAAAACCAATCAATAAAGGTCAAATAAATGAATGCTTGATGCTCTGTAACTAAACTTTGTATCGTTACCATAGAACCCTACTTTGTAAAGTGCCAGTTTTTTTTACAATTTGCCCACAATTAAAAATTAATTGAGAACAGAATATGAAGAATTTTAGCGCTATTAGCTCACGAACTTTCCGTTAGCAAACTTATTCCGGGTAATTATTTCCTATCGTTAAAAACGTCAACCGGAAACCTCAATCAACAGTTTATCCGAAAATAAACACCTTGCGTCTCTCCGCCTTTGCGGTTTTACCGTTGTCATCAGAACGGTTTTTTCATCACACCTTTAACTGCAAACATATCGGCATAGTTATCGGCTACTTTTTTGCCTATTTCGGATGGATCGTTAAATACAGGAATACTGTCAATTTTTAATTGGTGTGGAGTTTTAAACCATTCCAACACATCGGCAGTTATATGAACAGTAGTTTGTTCAATTGTATCAATAGTTGTTGGATTAAACGAAAGTTGAATGGTTCGTAAACTCGAAAACGGTGCGGCATACCCGCCACAATGCCATATATATTGAGCATTAGGATTATTCCCTTTGGTATAACTACCTTCCATTTTAGCCATTATATATCCCGAATTCCAGGTCCAAAACATCCCCAAAACGGGATCCAACGCACCCGTTTGTGCTCCCGAGCAATTACGCGGAGCATCAACCCCAATAAGCATTTGAACGCCCTTTAACTTTCCTTTGGGAATGGATGGAAAAGTTATGGTACGACTGGCATCGCGGCCTTGGTCTATTAAAAAATAAGTTTCGGGAAGGTAAACCGTTGCTGTATCATAGATGAGTTCGATATTGCTTAGGTAATATTTGAGCACATCAACTGTAAATTGTTCACCCCTCTCATTTGTGTAACGTTTATCAAACTCCAACGGCTGGTTTCCTGCAACATGTTGAATAGTTAATACTAACTGAGGCTTCTGTATTATTGTTGGAGTAGTTGAATCGGGACCTTTAACGAATACATTTTTCTCAACAATTTCTTCGTTTTTAGAACAGCCCCAACCAAACGATAGCGCCAATAAGATTGCTACTGAAATAGATTTGGATTTAATAATGAACATACCAGACAAATGTAAGCATACATTTGCTTTTTTATCAACACCCAAGAAACCTGCTTTGCAAAGTGCGAGTCTTTTATACATTTGCCGCACTAAAAATTATCAAACGAACAGAACATGAAGAATATTACCGTAATCGGATCAGGAACCATGGGCAACGGAATTGCTCACGTATTTGCACAGTATGGATACAACGTATCTTTGGTAGATGTTAGCGCACCTGCTTTGGAAAAAGCTATTGAAACCATTGGAAAAAACCTCGACCGCCAGGTTGCTAAAGGTGGACTTACCGAAGACCAAAAAGCTGCTACTTTAAATAACATTAAAACGTTTACTACATTAAAAGAAGGTGCCGCAAATGCAGATCTAGTTGTTGAAGCAGCCACGGAGAATGTAACCATCAAGCTTGATATATTTAAACAACTAGATGAAATTGCTCCTGCCCATTGTATTTTGGCATCCAATACCTCTTCCATTTCCATTACCAAAATTGGTTCGGTAACCAAACGTGCGGACAAGGTTATTGGAATGCACTTCATGAACCCAGTTCCGGTGATGAAACTGGTTGAGGTTATTAACGGATACAAAACTTCCAAAGAAGTAACAGAAACAATTGTTACATTATCAAAAGCGATTGGTAAAATACCGGCTGAAGCCAATGATTATCCTGGTTTTATTGCTAACCGCATTTTAATGCCAATGATTAATGAGGCTATCTGGACCTTACACGAAGGTGTTGGAACCGTAGAATCCATTGATACGGTAATGAAACTGGGTATGGCTCACCCCATGGGACCATTGCAATTAGCTGATTTCATTGGATTAGACGTTTGTTTAGCCATCCTAAATGTGTTGCACGATGGATTTGGCAACCCTAAATATGCACCTTGTCCGCTATTGGTAAACATGGTTACTGCTGGAAATCTTGGAGCCAAATCGGGTGAAGGTTTTTATAAGTATACTCCTGGAAGTAAAGATTTAGTGGTTTCGGCTCAATTTGCTGGGCGTTAAGTTAAGTCTTAGCTTCCCAATATTTTTTTCAAGCCTCTCAACTTTTGGTTGAGGGGCTTTTTGTTAAGCATTAATGATATTAAAGAATAAGAGTGAAGGCGATATTGCTTGTAATTAATTATTTCAAGTTTAGTTCAGAGATTTCACCTCACAAGCTATCTGATACTTGTTTGAAGTCTAACCAAGTTTCACTAAATAATTCATTGTAAGAGACAACCACCGCACCACAACAACAATGTGGACGAATTTTAATATTAAGATACTAATAGGGGTTTATTCTCATCGTGTTGTCCTTAAGATAAACAATAAGGAAAAATGAAAGCAACCCTCCTATTCACATTTAGTTTACTAACAATTTGTTCGATAGCGCAAGCAAACACATAGGATGTAACAGGAAAAGTTTTAATGCAGCAAGTTATTAAAGAAGATTCCCAGATAAATATGCAAGACATTGAGTGCGGAGTATACTTCATTCAATTAGAAAAATCAGATCGAACCACACTCACGCAGAAAATATTATTAAACTAAACATCACCAATAAAAAAGAGGGTATTTCTTCATCAGAAACAGCCTCTTCTTTTATGAACTCTTACCTGGTTTATGAGGTTTTGCTCCCTCTTTACGAGGTCCATTTTTTGTAAATCCCGGCTTCTTGCGGAATGATGGCTTCTTAAAATCACTTTTAACACGCACTTCAGGCTGGTATAATGGCGCTTCTCCTAATCCTTCAGGCAAAGGAAGTTTAACAATATCATAGCCAATTAAACTTTCAATATCAAAAAACCTGCGGGCATCTTTGGGTGTAATGAATGTAATGGCTGTTCCGGTAGTTTCGGCACGGGCTGTTCTACCAATTCGGTGAACATAATCTTCCGGATCTGGTGGTACGTCATAATTGATAACAAGACTGATTCCATCAACATCAATTCCGCGTGAAAGAATATCCGTGCCAATTAAAATACGAATTTCTCTGTTTCGAAACTGGCGCATAATATCTTCGCGCTCTAATTGTTCTAAGTCGCTATGAAAAGCTTTGATGGAGATTCCTGCTCGGTTCAGCTCCCTGTTCAAATCTTTCACCTTATCTTTGGTTCCGGCAAACATTATGATGCTTCCAGTATGGTGTTCTTTCAATACCGATTTTACCAAGGCAATTTTCTGATTATCATAAGCCATGTAGGCTTGTTGCAAAATTCCTTCAGCGGGTTTGCTAATAGCAATATTAATTTGTTCAGGATTTTTAAGGATTTTATTGGCCAACAAACGAATTTTGGGTGGCATAGTAGCTGAAAATAATAACGTTTGACGCTCAGCTGGCAAATAGTTAATTATACGAACAATATCATCAAAAAAGCCCATGTCCAACATTCTATCGGCTTCATCCAACACCAAGTGTTTAATAGAGCTCATGTCTACCGATCCACTGGAGGTTAGCATGGCAATTAACCTGCCGGGAGTAGCAATCACTATATCTGCACCTTCGCGCATGGCTTTTTGTTGTTGCGCAAAAATATTTCCGTCTCCACCTCCGTATACAGGTATGGAAGTAATGCCAGTAAAATAGGCCAATCCTTCTACTTGCTGGTCAATTTGTTGAGCCAGTTCACGAGTAGGTGCAATAATTAACGTGCTCAGTTTGCCGTTTCCTTCCTCTTTAATCTTGTTCATAATGGGTAAAAGGTAGGCTGCTGTTTTTCCGGTTCCGGTTTGTGCGCACGCAATTAAATCTTTATTGGCTAAAACTACAGGTATTGATTGTTCTTGAATGGGGGTTGCTTTTTCAAAACCCATGGCATCTAATCCATCTAAAAGGGTTTCATTAAAATTAAAATCTCTAAAATTCACTTGATATATTTTTTTTTTGCAAGGTAAGATAATAACTAATAGGATAATATATTGCGTTAGGATTCACCCCACCATGAAACTATATATACTCACATCAATAGACCCCAACTTCAGAAAGGAATTCTGCCATCAAACACGAATTCAAAATTTTAAAGTTGTTCAATTTATTGCACTGTTTTCGGTTGTGGCGGGTATTGTTTGGCGTGTTTTTTCCTCTACATCAAACTACCAAGCTAACTTCGTAAATTACCACGCATTTAGTATTATCAATGCTTATTTTGTTGGGTTATCAATCATCTTCGCCTTCGTTATATACATCATGCGAAAAAAAATCGAACCACGTAATTTGGTTCGCTATCATTTTATTGTTTGGCTTTATTCTTTACTATTCATACTTAAAAATATTGCATTTTCTTTTTTAGCGCAAAGCACACCCAATCCGTCAAATACGCTTGCCATGCTTATGGTTGGCTTATTTGTTATTGCTTCAGTTCTTGTGTATTCCACCAAAGAAACATTTGCCATCGAGGTTGTTTCATTCGTTGTATTTATGAGTGGTATGTTTTTCTTGCAGGTAGATAATACAATCTGGATTACCAATATTACAGCCTTTTGTATGCTATTAATAGTTTACTTTGTTATTTCTCGTATACTTTACACATACCATTGTAATTATTTTAAAAAAGTAAAAATAATTGAAGCCAAAAACGAACAGATTGAATTGGCAAATCAATCAAAAAATGAACTGTTAAGCATGGTTGCTCATGATTTACGCTCACCACTTAATAATATACAATCGTTGGTTGAAATCATGCAAATGCCTGGTCAGGAAAACGAACAAGCTGCTTATTTTCAGTATATCAAAGATTGTTGTGTTAAAGCAGATGGTATTATACGTGAAATTGTGACAGCCGCTCAAGAGGAAAATACACCTCTGCTTCATAAAACCAATGAACATTTAAATATGCTGTTGCAGGATGCTTACCGAAATTGGAAAAGAATTGTAAGTAACAAAGTGGAATTAGCATTAGTACTGCCCGAAGAGTGGATTGTTTTAGCTGTTAACAAAAACAAAATACAACGGATTATTGATAATTTAATTGGTAATGCGATTAAGTTTACTCCAGAAAAAAACGGACGTATTGAGATTGAATTAAGAAGGATTGACAACAAGGTTCGTATTTCGGTTAGCGATAATGGAATTGGCATTCCACAAGAGTATCTACCTTATTTATTTGACAAATTTACTCCAGCAGGCCGTAAGGGACTTCATGAGGAAGATTCTACTGGATTGGGATTACACATTAGCAAACAACTAGCCGAACAGCATGGTGGCATGCTTTGGGTTGAAAGTGAAGAACAGAAAGGTTCAACTTTTTATTTAGATTTACCTGCTTAAAAATTGTAAACCTATAATGACTGTAAAACGAAACAATGCATTAATATTCATTTTCATAACCATTTTAGTAGACGTAATTGGAATAGGAGTAATTATTCCGGTTGTGCCAAAATTGATTGCTCAACTCACGGGAGAAGGTATTAGCGAGGCATCCCGTTATGGCGGTTGGTTGATGTTTTCGTTTGCCATTATGCAATTTCTGTTCTCGCCCATCATGGGTGGATTAAGCGACCGTTTTGGCCGCAGACCCGTTTTGCTATTATCTTTATTGGGATTGGGTATTGATTACATTTTTCATGCCTACGCACCAACATTGGCTTGGTTATTTGTGGGGCGTTTAATTGCCGGAATGTTTGGCGCAAGCTTTACCACTGCAACAGCATATATTGCAGATATAAGCACACCCGAAAAACGTGCACAAAACTTTGGACTAATAGGTGCAGCTTTTGGTTTAGGTTTTATTATTGGTCCGCTAATCGGTGGTTTAGCTGGAGGAGCTTGGGGTCCGAGAGCGCCCTTTTTGGTTGCAGCAGCACTAACTATTTGCAATGTTGTTTATGGCTTTTTTGTGCTGCCCGAATCATTAGATGCATCACAACGCAGACCTTTTAATTGGAAACGCGCCAATCCAATCGGTTCACTGATGCATTTAAGAAAGTATCCCGTTGTTTCTGGATTGGTAGTTTCGTTGATATTGGTATATATAGCAGCTCACGCTGTGCAAAGCAACTGGAGTTATTATACCATGTTTAAATTTTCGTGGGATGAAAAAATGGTAGGCTACTCGTTGGCAGTTGTGGGTGTTTTGGTATCTATTGTTCAAGGTGGATTAATTAGGGTAGTGATTCCCAAATTGGGACAACAAAAGTCGATTTACCTTGGTATTGCCTTGTATTCCGTTGGATTACTTTTATTTGGAATGGCCTCAACTACTTGGATGATGTTTGCCTTTTTGGTTCCATATTGTTTAGGAGGAATTGCTGGTCCGGCCTTACAAGGAATTATTTCATCTCAGGTTCCTGCAAATGAGCAAGGCGAATTACAAGGTGCCCTCACGAGTTTAATGAGTGTAACTTCAATTATTGGTCCGGTACTTATGAATGGATTGTTTGCCTACTTTACTGCTAAAGATGCACCAATTTATTTACCCGGAGCAGCGTTTTATTTGGCTGCAATCCTCACAGTATTAAGCTTGTTTTTCGCATACCAAACTTTATCAACCCGCTTTGTTAGCAAACACTAACGTGGTTTCATCTCCATCAAATACAATAACAAAACTCACTGCTTTATGGGCACTTAGCGAAAGTGGCTTAGGCGGTGTGATGCACGCACTTAAAATTCCCTTTACCGGATTTTTTTTGGGAGGATTTGCTATCGTGATGATAACTTTAATCGCCTTCGAAAGTAATAAACCATTCAAAGCAATTCTTCAAGCAACACTACTTGTCATACTTGTTAAAGCAGCAGCAAGCCCCCACTCACCTCCTATGGCTTACATTGCTGTTGGCTTTCAAGGGTTAATTGGAGCGCTCCTGTTTAAGGTAATTCCTTTTTTTAGATTAGCAGCCTGTTTATTCGGAATGATAGCTTTACTTGAATCAGCTGCTCAGAAATTTTTATTTGCCACGCTCATCTTCGGAAAAAGTATCTGGGAAGCACTTGATGCTTTTGTGGCAGGCATCTTAAAAGATCTTTCCATTTTTAATGATTTCTCCTTTAGTTTTTGGTTGATTGCTGTGTACACGGGAGTATATGTTATCTGGGGATTTGTATTGGGTTGGTGGGCCTCCGGATTGCCTAAAGTTGTGCATGAACAATCAGTACATTTATTATTATCTTACAATGAGTTAACGCTCTCCAAGTACGATGATATAACCACTCCTCAAAAACGATTGTATTCCAAACTAATTGCTGCCGTTTTTGTGTTAGTATGTATAGTTACGGTCTTCGCCCTTCAAGGATCAACGAGTAAAATATGGTTTGTCCTTGGTCGGACTATTGCCGCTCTGTTAACCTTATTTTATATTGTCAACCCTCTCGTGAAAAAATGGATGACAATTTGGTTGAACAAACAACGGAATCATAAAGCAACAGAATTAACGTCTATACTAGACGGTATTCCTGAAATCAGAACCCACATCTCTCCTGCCTTGCAATTGGCCCGAAAGCAACATAAAGGTCTTGCTGTATATAAAGCATTCGTAGTTAATTTCATTGTGTTTTCGTTATACAAATAACACCGGGCAATGATTAATCACATTTACATTTTAAGCGAACCTATTCAAACAGGTAAAACTACCTTGCTATTGAATTGGATTTCCAACCAATATTCTGTGGCAGGAATCCTTACACCTGATGTTGACGGCAAGCGAAAACTCTTCGATATTCAACACCACACCTATCATAATTTACAATTAAACGAAACAGATGAAGGTATAAGAATTGGGCGATTTGTTTTTGATAAAAGTGTATTTGAAATAGCCCGAAACATCATTAGAAATGCTATCAACGAACAACCTGATTGGATTATTATTGATGAAATTGGGCGTTTGGAAATGGATAGAAAAGAGGGATTGGAGCCTGATCTTTCATATTTAATTGATTCTTTCAAAACTCTTAATACACATACAAAACTCTTATTGGTTATTCGAGATTATTTGTTGGAAGATGCAAAAAAGTATTATGGTATCGAAGAGGTTGTTGTGTTACCAAAGGACTTTTTTTTGACTAGAAACGAATGCAAAAACGAACAAAAAGGACTACAGCAAGGGATAATAGGATTGGTATTATGTGGCGGACAGAGTGTCAGAATGGGGGCAGATAAAGCCTTTATCAAGTACCACCCTAAAGAACAATATGCTTTTGTTGCTGATATGATGGGGTTGTTTGTTAGCAATGTTTATGTTTCGTGCAACAAGCAACAGGAATCGAAAATATCCCAACAATACCAATCTATCTTTGATAGTGCGACATTTGCAAATGCAGGTCCAATGACGGGCGTATTAACTGCATTCAATCAATTATCGGAATCATCGTTACTAGTTATGGGTTGCGATTACCCTTACTTCAACCAATCTGATATGAAGGCATTGATTAATGCAAGAGAAGAAGAGTACGATGTAGTTTGTTATCAAAATCCGGAGTCGGGTTTTGATGAACCATTGTTGGCTATTTATGAAAAACAGTGTGCTTCCCTCCTCTTTGATTTTTATCGAAAGGGGAACACATCCCTTCAACAATTTCTTAAAACAGTTAACGTGAAACGTATCTATCCTTCATCATTGGATGCGATAAAAAGTATCGATACAGCCTAACATTTTTTTAAGTCATTAGCATTTACTTTTCGTGTTCTTCTGCCTTTTCTATTAGATTAGATTCGTTTCTTCGTGTACATAAATTATATTCGTTTATAAGATGACTCAACCAAGCGTATCTCCCATTCATATAACGAAAGTAAACGGAAATCATATTGAGCAAACCGTTGATTTACTCGCTGTAGAAGAACCTCTGGAAATAAGGCTGGGATATGGGCCAGATACTCTGCGCGAGCAAAGAAGGATATCAGTTACCATGCGAACTCCGGGGCATGATTTTGAATTAGCCTTAGGATTTTTACTTACCGAGGGAATTATAGCATCTCCCAATGAAGTATACAAAATACAGTATTGCACCGAACTCAATTCTATTGAAAACAAAGAGAATATTGTTCGGGTAGAATTGAAGCCGCAAGTGGTAATTGATTTCGTTAAACTCCATCGAAACTTCTATACAACCAGCAGTTGTGGTGTGTGCGGAAAAGAGAGTATTGAGGCCATACGAACAAGCTGTCAATTGAGAATTGAGAACTTAGAATTAAGAATTCAGAAGGAAATCATCATTGGACTTCCCAATAAATTAAGGGCACAGCAGAGTGTGTTTGAGCATACTGGTGGCATACATGCATGTGCATTGTTTGATAGTGAAGGTAATCTTAAAATCCTAAGGGAAGATGTTGGAAGACACAATGCACTCGATAAATTAATAGGAGCCACTTATCACACCGAGTTTGCCGAGGTATTTCCTAGCAATAATTCTATTCTGTTACTAAGTGGCCGGGCTAGCTTCGAACTCATGCAAAAAGTAGCTATGGCCAATATTCCTATTGTATGCGCAGTTGGAGCTCCCAGTAGTCTTGCTGTTCAAACTGCAAACGAATTTGGGATAACACTAATCGGCTTTTTACGTGGAGATAGGTTTAATATTTACTCGGGAGCAGACCGTATTGCATAAATTAAATTTACATCAAAACACATAGAAATTATACCATATTAAACTAACTTGGTCATAGTTAAAATTACTTGCTATGGCCAAAATATCGCGCAGAATTTTTTTAAAAGATGCAGCAACAACAATTGTTCAAGAGAAGCCAACATTTGCTACGATTGATTATATAGATCCTTCGAACAAAACATTACCCCGTCATCTTGCCAAAACAAGCACCGGCTTAACCGAATATACAGGCCTGTTCAATGAAGCACAAATTTTACACTTGTTACGAAGAACCTTATTGGGTTTATCAAAAGCTGATGTGGATTTTTTCAAAACCAAAACAATGAGTGAGGCTGTTGATAGTATACTTAATATACCTCCTAACCCTCCTCCTCCGCCACTTAATAATTACGGAAACAACGCAAACACAGCAGACCCTACCGTTCCATTTGGACAAACTTGGGTGAATGCTGCTGTGAATCCAAACCTCGAAGGTGCGCGTATGAGTTCCTTTAAATCATGGTGGATAAGGTTAATGCTCACTCCCAATCGGAACATAAGCGAAAAGATGACCCTATTTTGGCACAACCATTTTGCCACACAAACAACCATTGTTCAAGATTCGCGATATGTTTATAAGCACCATTCGTTGCTTAGAGCCAACTGTTTGGGAGATTTCAAAGAATTGGTTAAACAAGTAACAATAGACCCTGCGATGCTTGTTTATTTAAATGGTGAAGACAATACAAAAAAATCACCTGATGAAAATTACGGCAGGGAATTACAAGAGTTGTTTACCATTGGAAAAGATATAGCAGAACACTACACGGAAGATGATGTGAAAGCTGCTGCTCGTGTGCTAACGGGTTGGCGAAATAGTCGCACTAATATTGCATCTTTTTTTGATACAACTAAACACGATACAAATAACAAACAGTTTTCTTCGTTTTATAATAATACAGTTATAAACGGACGAACAGGAACCAACGCGGGCATGGATGAGCTAAATGATATGCTCAACATGATTTTTGCTCATCAAGAAACATCCAAATACATTTGCCGAAAACTCTACCGCTACTTTATATATTACGTAATTGATGAATCTGTAGAGACAAATGTGATTGAACCGCTTGCAAAAGCATTTAGAGATTCCAATTATGATATCAAAGTTGTGGTGTCAAAGTTGTTGAAAAGTGAGCACTTTTTTGATCCATTAAACATGGGCTGCATGATTAAGCAGCCCATTGATCAAGTTATTGGTTCAAGTCGTATGATGGAATTGGTTTTTCCAGACGCAAGTAATATTCAAACCCAATATGCACATTGGATATATCTTCAACAATTCAGTGCTTTATGCGGACAGGATATCGGTGACCCTCCCAATGTTGCCGGTTGGCCTGCATATTATGAAGACCCTCAATTTTATGAATTATGGATTAATTCAGATACCCTACCTAAGCGTAACTTATACAATGATACAATGCTGTATAATGGGTTCAATCGGTTTTCGTTTAAGTTAATATACGATACAATCTCTTTTGTGAATCAATTCCCAAATCCTGAAGATCCCAATGCATTGATAAGTGCAATATCAACTTTATGTCACCCCGTTCCTCTCTCTCAAGCATCCAAAGACACGATTAAAAAAGCCTATTTATTAAGTGGTCAAGATTCGGATATTTATTGGACAGATGCATGGAACACATACAAAAACAACCCAACCAATGCGGCTGCAAAAAAAACCATAACCGATAGGTTGCAAGCAATGATGAAGTATATGTTTGGGTTGGCTGAATATCAATTGTGCTAATCACGCTTTAATTTATAACGTATGAACAGAAAAGATTTTTTACGCAAAAGTATAACAGGCGGATTGGCTCCAGTTGTGATTAATGGAATGGGGGTAAAAGCATTTGCAGAAAACCCACTCATGCAGTTTTTGGGTAAAGCTACACACGATGACCGCGTTTTGGTTTTAATCCAATTAAACGGTGGAAACGATGGTATCAACACGGTTATTCCGCTCGATCAATATAGTAAATTGATGGCTGTACGCAGCAATATTGCCATTGCCGAAAACAAAGTGTTAAAAATAACCAATAACACTTCCACTGGATTACACCCGGGTATGACCGACTTCCGTAATATGTATAATGATGGTTTGGTAAGTATTATTCAAAGTGTTGGTTATCCTAATCCTAATTATTCGCACTTTAGAGCAACCGATATTTGGCTTACGGGAAGCGACTCCGACCAAAATTTGGAAACTGGGTGGATGGGCCGATATCTTGATCAAGAATATTTAGATTACCCCAACGGATACCCCAATGCTAACTTCCCCGATCCTCCTGCTGTTCAAATTGGTTATTTAATTTCTCCGGCTTTTCAAGGAGCTGATGCTTCTTTGGCCATGAGCATCACTGATCCCAATTCTTTTTATCAATTTGTTTCAGGCACTGTTGATCCTGCGCCTAATACTCCTGCGGGTCATGAACTCACTTTTTTACGATTAGTAGCCCAACAAACCCAACAATACTCAGCAGTAATTAAAGCTGCTGCGGGTAAAGCCGCTAATTTGTCAACCCTGTATCCTACTGCCGGACAAAACTCGTTATCCGATCAATTAAAAATTGTTGCACAACTGATTGCAGGTGGACTCAAAACAAAGGTTTATATGGTTAGTCTAGGCGGTTTTGATACACATGCACAGCAGGTTGTTTCTGGAGCCACCGATACCGGAAACCATGCCAAACTATTGTCGCAAATTTCGGTAGCTGTTAATGCATTTCAAGATGATTTAAAGAAACTGAATATTGCCGATAGAGTTCTAGGAATGACCTTCAGTGAATTTGGTAGAAGAATTATTTCAAATGATAGTCTTGGAACCGACCATGGTGCTGCGGCTCCTTTGTTTTTATTTGGAACACAAGTAAATGGTGGTTTGCTGGGGACTAACCCTATTATACCAGGAAGTGCTACCGTTAATGATAATATTCCGATGCAATACGATTTCCGCTCGGTATACAGCACTGTTTTGAAAAACTGGTTTGGTGTAACAAATGTGGAATTGAACAATACCATGCTTAAACCTTATCCTACGTTGAATGTGATTAATACCAGCGCAACAGGTATAAGTGAACGCGATTTGTTAAATCCCGAAAGTGTGAGCAATTACCCAAATCCTTGTAATGAATATACAACCATACAATTTAATAGCAGTGGTGGTTTGGTTAGGGTGGCTTTATACGACTCAACAGGTAAACTACTGAAGGTGCTTAAAGAGGCAACCTTCACCGATGGAACATCTAGCGTTACCATCAATACTTCACACCTTGCTATTGGTTTATACTATTACCAAATACTACAAGGAAGTGCACAAGTAATGAAAAACATGTTGGTTGCCCGCTGATATAGGTTCAAAACCTCTGAATAAGTTTTCGTTTGCCTGCTAATTAAAAAAAACGATTTTCGTTGCTCATCCCTTATGTAATACTATTTAAAATATGCTCAAACGAATTGTCTTATTTCTATTCTTCATTCTTCATTCTTCATTCTTCATTACTAACGCGCAGCCTCCACGCTCCTATACTTCCAGTGAGATATTATTGCAGTTTAAAAAGCTAAACACTGTTGGTTCGGTATTATACATTGCAGCACATCCCGATGATGAAAACACACGACTCATTGCTTATTTGGCCAACGAAAAATGTTTACGTACCGGCTATTTAAGCCTTACCCGTGGTGATGGTGGACAAAACCTCATTGGTCCCGAACAAGGCATTGAATTGGGTGTTATTCGCACACAGGAGTTACTAGCTGCCCGTAGAATAGATGGTGGTGAGCAGTTTTTTACCCGTGCCTACGATTTTGGCTTCAGCAAATCACCTGAGGAGACCTTACAAAAATGGAACAAAGATTCTATTCTGAGCGATATGGTTTGGGTAATCCGCAACTTCCGTCCCGATATTATCATTACCCGTTTTGCAACCGATGGCAGTGGCGGACATGGCCATCACACCACCTCTGCTATTTTAGCGGAAGAGGCGTTTGATGCAGCTGCTGATCCAAACCGATTCCCTGAACAATTGCAATATGTTAGCGTATGGAAAACCCGCAGACTCTTTTACAACAGCACCGCACGTTACTTTAATCCGAATGCCGATTTAAGCAAACTCATCAAATTGGATGTGGGTGGATACAACCCATTATTAGGAAAAAGTTATGGCGAAATAGCAGCAGAAAGCCGCAGTATGCACAAAAGCCAGGGATTTGGAAGTGCCAAACAACGGGGAGAAAATTTCGAATACTTTAAACCGGTTAAGGGCGATACAGCCGGATTGAAAGACATTTTTGACGGAATTGATTTTAGTTGGAAACGGACCGTAGGAGGTGCAAAAGTCGGTAATATGATTACCAAAATCATCAAAGAGTATAAGGTTGAAAACCCCAACCAAAGTGTTGAGAGTTTCAGCAAAGTAATGACCGAGTTGCAAAAAATGAATGGTATTGTGTATATTCATAAGATGATATTGGCAAACAATCTCTACTCAAACCTCAAAGGATTTGTTATTGATGCAACAGTATCGGAACCGAACATTTCATTGGGGAGTAAACAAAAATTATCGCTGGCAATCGTTTCCCGAAAAAATGAAAAAAGTAAAATAAAGTCCCTTCAATTTGCTGGAAATTTGGTGAATAGTTTTAATCCCTTTGATACTACCCTTAACATCACGCTCAAAAAAAATGAATTAATATCATGCTCTTTTAACTCCGTATATGGAAAAGATAATACAATATCTCAACCTTACTACCTTCAAAAACCTATTAAAAACAGCATGTTTGAGACCAGTGAATTGTTTTCAAAAAGTTCACCTGAGGTGTTTTTTAATAGTTCTGGAACCCTTTTACTCCACGATCAACTCATACCGTTTCAATTCCAGTACAAATGGGTCGACCCCGAAAAAGGAGAACAATACCGCCCGGTAGTCATTACCCCACCGGTGATGATTAATGTGGCAGAAGATGTGTTAGTGTTTGACGGAAGCGGTAAGCAGAAAACATTGAAGGTTACTGTAAAATCAGGTAAAGACAGTGTAAGTGGCATATTGAAGTTTACCTCACCCAACCAATTAAATACCAAGATTGTCGTTGAAGAAGACAAAATCAATCCGCAATTTGCTTTGGCTAAATTAACCTCATTCAATATTTCCCCATTGGCTTACAATTTCCAACTAGATAAGAAAGGTCAAGAAAAAGAATTTGTATTTTACATCGATGCACCAACCCAATCAACTAATCAATTCATCAACCTATCTGCAATAGTCGATGGCCAAACCTACACCAAAGGCATCAAAGAAATTAAATACGATCATATTCCGATTCAAACCTTATTCCCGGAAGCGGAAGTAAAACTGGTGAAGTTAGATTTGGCCAAAAAAAGTAAACGAATTGGGTACATTCCGGGTGCAGGTGATGAAGTGCAAGCATGCTTAAGTCAGTTGGGATATGAAGTGATTACCTTAAGCGATGATAAACTGGCAAGCGAAAATCTAAGTCAGTATGATGCCATACTCACAGGAGTGCGCGCATACAACACCAAAGAAAAACTTCCGTCCTTCAAGCAAAAATTAATGGAGTATGTAAGCAGTGGCGGTAACCTCATTGTGCAATACAATACCAATAGCTGGGCAGGTCCGCTAAGCAGTGATATTGGTCCGTATAAGTTTAAAATTACACGCAACCGTATAACGGATGAAACAGCCAAGGTTGATTTCTTATTGCCCAATCATCCCATATTAAACTCTCCGAACAAAATCACGGAGAAAGATTTTGAAGGTTGGATTCAGGAACGAAGCATCTACCATGCTGGTGAATGGGACAGCAATTATGTGGCTCCTATCAGCATGACCGACCCTTTTGAAATGACAATAGGCGGAGTATCTCCTAAAGGCAATCCGGATAATGGTGCATTGATTATAGCTAAACACGGTAAAGGGAACTTCATCTACTCAGGATTGGTGTTTTTTCGTGAACTCCCCGCAGGCGTGCCCGGAGCTTATCGGTTAATGGTAAACCTGATTGAACTCGGAAAATAAAATTACTACCGCAAAGGCGCTAAGACCCAAAGAGTAAATCCCTTGCGTTTCTCCGTCTTTGCAGTTAAAATTAGAACAATGGATAAACACGAAAATTTCAATAACTGGTATATAGCCGTTATCAGTGCATTGGTGCTGGAGGTTATTTTGTTTTATGTATTTACAACGTATTTCTCATGAGCAGTATCGATTGGATTGTATTGGTTACAACGCTTATTGCCGTTATCTGTTATGGTGTGTATAAAAGCACACATGAAAAAAACTTAGACAGTTATTTTAAAAGTAATAACTCCATGAGTTGGTTTCTGATTTTGTTATCTATCATGGGAACCCAGGCCAGCGCAATCACCTTTCTTTCGGCACCCGGACAAGCGTATACCGATGGCATGCGATTCGTGCAATATTATTTTGGGTTACCAATAGCTATGGTTGTGTTGTGCATTACGTTTGTGCCTATTTTTCATAAACTCAAAGTATATACAGCTTATGAATATTTAGAGCAACGTTTTGATTTAAGAACACGTGCACTTACTTCCTCATTGTTTTTGATTTCGCGCGGACTCTCAACAGGAATCAGTATTTATGCTCCATCAATTATTTTATCTTCATTGTTGGGTTGGAATATTTACCTCACCAATATTGTGATGGGCGGCTTGCTTATTATTTACACCATTACCGGTGGTGCCAAAGCGGTTGCGTATACTCAGATGCAACAACTCTTTATTGTGTTTGTGGGGATGTTTTTAGCCGGATACATGGTTGTGCATTTGTTGCCCGATAATGTTGGTTTTACAGATGCATTGCAAGTGGCAGGGAAGATGGGAAAACTCAATATCATTGAAACCAAAATTGATATAACCGATAGCCATTGGTGGAAAGATAAATACAATATCTGGAGCGGATTGATTGGTGGTTTCTTTTTGGCACTCTCCTATTTTGGAACCGACCAAAGTCAGGTAGGACGTTACCTCACAGCCAAAAATATTAAAGAAAATCGGATGGGCTTATTGATGAACGGACTCGTAAAAGTACCTATGCAGTTTCTGATTTTGTTGATTGGAGCGTTAGTGTTTTCGTTTTACGTATTCTATAAATCCCCTGTTTTCTTTAACCAAAAACAATTAGAAAAAGTAGAGAATAGCGTATACAAAAACGACTTGATCACGCTGCAAACACAACAAGATTCATTGAATAACCTATCGCAGCAACAAGCAACATTGCTGGTAGATGCCATTCACAGCCACAACGAACAACAAACCGAAAGCGCCAAACAATCCTTGCAGGCGACTGAAAAAGCCAAACAGCAAACCCGCAAACAAGCCATTGCACTTATTAAACAAGCTGATAAAACAGCCGATGTAAATGATACCAACTACATTTTTTTATATTTTGTGGTGCATCATTTGCCCAAAGGATTAATTGGGTTGTTGATAGCAGTAATCTTTTTAGCTGCTTGGGGAAGCATTGCTGCAGCATTGAATTCACTGGCATCTTCAACCGTTATCGATTTGTATAAACGTATGTGGGTTCCTAACCGAACTGATATTCATTATTACATAGCATCAAAATGGATTACCTTATTTTGGGGATTGTTTTGTATTGCAACAGCCATGTTTGCCTCTCAGTTGGGAAGTTTAATTGAGGCCGTGAACATATTGGGAAGTCTTTTTTATGGAACCATGTTGGGCATATTTGTTGTAGCATTTTATCTCAAGAATGTAGGAAGCAAAGCCGTTTTTTATGCAGCCATAATGGCCGAAGCTGGTGTAATTACAGTTTATGTGGCCGATATTGTTTCGTTCTTGTGGTTGAATGTTATTGGTTGTTTATTGGTTGTGTTTATTGCACTGTGTTTCCCGAAAACCAAAGTCGCTAAATAAGATAGCCGCAGATTACGCCAATTCAATTTAATTCGCGTAATTCTCGGGATCAAAAAAACGCATCACTCAATGAAGAATGATGCGTTTTTTTATTAGAATAAACTACTGATTATTTCTTTTTAGCCGGTGCCGGTTTGTATGCAGGGTTCGCTTTAATTTGAGCCTGCAATTCTTCGTTACGTTTCATGTATGATACATCATTACTCTCTTTGGCGATATTCCATGATTCCATAGAGGTTGCCATTGCGCCATTATAGTCTTTTAAAGCAACTTGAATTTTAGCTTTTGTCAATACATTCCAATAGGCCATAGGATTTGAAGCAATGGCTTTGTTAATCCAATCCAACGCTTTATTTAAATCTTTGCCATTTTCCAAATAATAACTCGCTGCTCCCGAGTAAGGGCGTGTATCTTTAGCCATTACATCTTCAATTTGTTTAGAAATACGAGCATCATAATCGGTAGTAACCTTAAAACTCACAGCTGTATTTTCCCATTTTATTTGAACATCAGCTTCAGTGTTTTTAATGTTTGATACTTCAATGGTAAATGTCTCAACAGCATCATTCAACTTAGCTGGTTTAACTTGGAAACGTGCTACATCATTTTCTTTTTTGTAGGCATCTTCGCTGGTTACGGTTAAATCTTTTGTGATTATGATTGTCCATTCCGACTCAGATGGAATAGCCAACAGTCCGTATTTACCAGCTTTTACATCATTTCCGTTCAGTTTTACATCTTCCCCAAAGGTAATATTGGTTGCACCGTTAGCACCTGTGCGCCATAGTTTTCCGAAAGGAACAACATCTCCATAAATTTTCCGTCCTTTAACACCTGGACGAGAATATGAAACGTCAATTTTTGAGGTTGCGAAGTTTTGACTGAACGTAGCCAAAGGACTTGGTTGAGGAAATGGAATGGTTTGAGCATTTAAACTCATTGCAGCACTCATAGCTAATGCTACAACTGTTGATTTTAGTGTTTGTCTTTTCATTGGTATATTGTTTTTTGGGTTAGTTGAATTATAAATTTCCGGTGCGACCGCCATCTACAGGAACATTGATTCCGGTTATGTATGCGGCAAATTCACTGGCCAAAAATGCGGCAGCATAAGCAGGTTCCTCTGGTTTTGCAAAACGGCCCAACGGAATTTCATCCGTCATCTCTTTGCTAACATCTTCAATGGAATGATGTTGTTTGTTGGCTTTTCCTTCAATAATTTGAGTTAACCGATCGGTAGCGGTTGCACCCGGTAAAATATTGTTTACGGTTATTCCGTATTGTCCTAATTCATTGGCAAGCGTTTTACTCCAATTACCAACAGCTCCGCGAATACTATTGCTAACTCCTAAGCCTTTCAATGGAATTTTAACCGAAGTAGAAATGATATTGATAATACGCCCATAGCCCGAGGCGCGCATGCCATCAACTACAGCCTGTACCAAAACTTGGTTACATAATAAATGTTGAGTGAATGCAGTAGTATACTCATGCAACTCGGCATCAATGGCCAACCCTGCAGGTGGTCCCCCGGTATTGTTTACTAAAATATGGTATACTTTCGGTTCGTGAATTTTAGCCTGCAGTTTTTCTCTTAATTCATCCGGCTTGTTAAAATCGGCTGCAATAAAATCATGTTTTTGACCGAGGCTGGTATCCAAGTCGCGTACAATACGCTCCAAAATCGACTCGCTGCGCGACACCAATGTTACATTGGCTCCCAAAGCGGCAAATTGTTTGGCAATAGCATTACCAATTCCTCGTGAAGCACCGCAAACGAGTGCGTTTTTACCTTGTAAGTTTATAATCATTTTGTTCATCAAATCGAGCCAAAAATAGCGTTTAATTTTTCTTTCTTTAAAATCTTTTGTCCTGTTTCTCCAAAGGCCACTAACCTATCTCCTACCTTAGCTGTAAAACTGCATATTACAGAGTTTCCAATGGCAGATTGCAAGGTAGCTTCAAACACAACCGTTGAACCTAACAATGCCGGAGATGCGTGTTCAATCTTTAAAAAAGTGCCAATTCCTTCTTCGTCATCTTCTTTCATCTCGAGCACAAATAAACGACACGCCCATTCGGCATCTCTTCCCAAGGAAAACGTAGCATACACTGGGTGTACTTCACCCGATTCGAAAGTTGCAGTATCAGCTTGTTCAACAAGCTTGGTGTAAGTTTTAACAGAACCGAGTTGGAATGGAAAAAGCATATGAAATTTGAGATTTAGGAATTGAGATTTATTGAAGAGTTGATAGATAATAGTTCATAGTGATAGTGCTAATTAGTAATGATGTCAAACTGAGTTCACCGAAGTGAGGCCTGCGGTAATTAGTTCATGGTTGATGGAATATAGTTCATAGCGATATTTCAAAATCAGCACCCTGGCTGCTCAAACTGACTTATTAACCAATCAACTAAGTAACCAATTAACTATCCACTAGTCATGTCCCATGCGATTCTGCTTGGTTTCAATGTATTTTTTATTGTGTGGGTTTGAAGCCACGTGCAACGCTACATTTTCAACAATCTCCAATCCGTAACCAATTAAGCCGGCACGTTTGGTAGGATTATTAGTCATTAAGCGCATTTTCTGCACTCCTATATTACGCAGCATTTGTGCTCCCACCCCGTAATCACGTTCATCAGGTTTAAAGCCAAGTTTTACGTTAGCATCTACTGTGTCCAAACCTTGTTCCTGCAGTTTATAAGCTTTAAGTTTATTGATAAGTCCGATACCTCTGCCTTCTTGGTTGATATAAATAATCACGCCCCGTCCTTCTTGATCAATCATTTCCATAGCCTTTTGTAACTGGTCGCCACAGTCGCAACGCATGCTGTGAAAAATATCACCTGTTACACACGATGAATGCACTCTAACCAAAACAGGTTCTCCCGGTTCCCATGATCCTTTTATTAGCGCCAAATGTTCCTGTCCAGTATCTTTTTGCTCAAAAGCTATAAGTTCAAAATCGCCATATTGGGTTGGCATTTCCACCGAAATAATTCTGCGAACCAACGATTCTTTTTGTAGGCGATACACGATTAAATCTTTAATAGTAATTAGCTTTAATTGAAAACGTTCTGCCACTTTAATTAAATCGGGCAAACGTGCCATCGAACCATCTTCATTTAATATCTCTACAATACAACCTGCTGGTTCAAAGCCCGCCAAACGCGCCAAATCAATAGCAGCTTCAGTATGTCCTGCTCTGCGCAATACACCATCGGCTTGCGCTTTAAGTGGAAAAATATGACCTGGTTTACCTAGCTCATCAGGTTTAGTATTGGGATCAATTAATGCTTGAACGGTTTTAGCTCTGTCGTGAGCTGAAATTCCTGTTGTGCAGCCCCTACCTAATAAATCTATTGATATAGTAAAGGCAGTTTCATGAACGGCATTGTTATCCGTTACCATTAAATTTAATTCCAACTCATCACAACGTTGAGGTGTGATGGGTGTGCAAATCAAACCCCGTCCATGTGTGGCCATGAAGTTAATCACTTCGGGTGTTACATTGCGGGCAGCTGTTAAAAAATCGCCTTCATTCTCACGGTCTTCATCATCTACAACGATCACTACTTTACCGTTGCGGATATCTTCTACGGCTTCTTCTATGGTATTAAATTGGAAACTCATTTGTTACTTATTTTCTTGGTATTGCTTGATTCTTTCGAGCTCTTCTAAATCTATTAAATCCTTAGGATGGGCAACCTTGGCTTTTTCTTGTATCAGATGATTGATATGTAAAAAAGGGACTTCTATTCCATCTATAACGGCTCTGTAACTCATTGCAAGGCATTCGTTAAAACGTTCTTGCTCAAAGCCCGAAAGTTTAGTCGTAATGTCTAATTCTATACCGCTTGAAATGCAGAGGGTAGTGCAACCAGGCACAAACTCCATTGTTTCAAAGTTGATTAAACTAGGATAACCATACATTTCAAAAACGACTTTTAACTTTTTTCGGTTTTCAATTGAATCTTTTATCCAGATATCAATGTCTTCTGTAGTGCGGGTTCCTCCATGTAGCATCACCGCAAATGCTCCAACCATTATATCCTCAACTTTGGATTGATACAATCGTTTCCAAAATTCGATAATCTCTTCATCACTAATATCCATTCTTTAATTGGGTTTAATGATGGTTGCTTGTTTCAGTTTCGCTTTGAAACGAGTGGCTTTCATAAACGCACGAAACCTATCTTCATGAGTCATTTTCATTCTCATGAGAAATTTTTGTTGTTCTGTCTCTAATAAAGTTACAGTCGCTTTTTCCATTATTCAAATATACAAAACATCAATTACCCTTTTGAGTGAGTTGCTGCTTATAAAATCTTAACACATCAGCTGTTATTTTTGTGTTAGAATATTTTTCAGATACCAATTTTCGAGCCTGTTTGCCAAGTGATTCGCAAAGTACGGGATTGTTGAGTAATTGCCCGATACACTGACAAAACTCATCTGCCGTGTTTGCTATTAGAATGTTTTTGCCGTTTTCACAATCAATACCTTGAGCACCGAGTGAACTGGAAATAATAGCTTTCCCTAAAGCCATTCCTTCCAGTATCTTCACCCTTATGCCACTTCCTGAAAACAAGGGAACAATCATTATTTGTTTGCTCTGCATAAATGCAACAGCATCCTCTACACTACCAATGACTTTTAACCTATTCGATTCATATTGTTTGAAATGAGACGGCATATTTTTACCGGCCATATAAAAGGTGATGTTAGGATGGACTTTTTCTAGTTGAGGCCATACTTGTTGCACAAACCACTCCATTGCCTCAATATTAGGCTGCCAATCCATTGAACCTAAATGGAAAATACCATTGGTTTGGCTTGCACTATTCATTTCTGGAACTGTTATTCCCAAAGGAGAAATATGTATGGCTTTGCCGCAACCTATTTCAAACAATTGTTTTGCGTCATCTTCTGATAAGGTTGTTAAAACATCTACTTGATTGATTACTGATTGTTCGAAATGAAATAGTCGTTTTGCTAATATTTTTAAATACCATTTTTTAAAGATATTAGTTTCACTTTGGGCTAGTTTATTCCAAATAACATGCTCAACATTGTATTGTCGCAATACGCAAATGGCCTTACTATTACTGCGCACAAGCCCAAGGTAAGGCATCATAAACAAACTCTCAAACACTATAACATCAAATGTTTGTTGTTGCAATAATTCTTTTAGTTTCAACTCGCATGCTTCAGAAATAAATCGATTGACATGGTAAGACGATGATTGTAAAAGATTAAGCAATGCCGGAAGCACCTTTACCCTATTATCAATATCAAGAGTATGCCACGTTGCAATGGATAATAATTCGTTAGGTATAATCTCTACATAGTGTTTAGTTGTATTTAAAGCAAGCACCGTAACATCACAGCCAGCATCATGATATCCTTTAATTGCATTGTAATAACCTATAGCTCCACCATCTGTTAAAGGCCAAGGTACGCGGTTAATAAGTTGAAGAATGCGCATGGAGAATTAGGCCGTTTTCTTTTTGAAGGTGTGAATGATGCGATTAGCCAATTTTACCCAAGCAGATTTATCAAACAAACCAGAATCATTCGCTGCTTGATAGGTAAGAAAAATACCAACTGGAGCAAGAAACATTATAGCTAACCACATTCCAGATTGAGGTGTTGATGTGCCTGTTTTGGCCATCTTTTCGCCTGTAATTGAAACAACATGAAACACAATATACAATAGAACGGAAATAACCACTGGCATTCCGAAACCTCCTTTTCGAATAATGCTTCCAAGTGGTGCCCCTATAAAAAACATAATAAAACAAGCTACCGATAATGTGTATTTTTTGTGCCATTCAATATTATATCTAACTGATAGTTTTTGAGTATCGGCAACATCTGTAGAGGTATAATCCAAAACTGACTTAACTGTTCGGGCGTTATTGAGTGCATTGCTAATAATCATTTGCTTGTTTATCAAAACGTCATTCATTAACTCGTTTTCCTCTACAATCATTGGCTTTGGGATGTATTTCCCGTATAACGAATCATTTATTTTTAAGTAAAGATTATAATAATGGATGGGTGTTGTTTTGCGAATATTCACAAGTTCGGCAAGTGAGTCTATTTTGTGTTGCAACTGTATAACATTTAATATTTGGTAGCCATCTTTAAATAGACTTTCATCGGTACGATTTAAGTTAAAAGCGAACATATCAAACACTATTTCCTCTTCCGAAAAATTGAGCATTGAATGTGGTTGCGTGCGCTCATAGCCTTTCTGTTTGTCCATTTCCTCGTATCGAGAACCATTATATAAGGTAAAAAACAAGTAGCGCTCATCAGCACTCATGTGCATTTTTCCCGACTCAGCCGTAATAATAACCGCCTTACCACCTAAGGATCTATTATCATAAATCACAATATCTTCAAGCTCGTTGGTAACAGGATCTTTTTTACCCACACGCATACTAATACCTTCGATACCATTATAAAAAACGCCCTCTTTAATTAATAAAGCAGGTTTTTGTTGTTTGATATCATACAGTAACGCTTTGTATTTCAGTGTAGCCTTTGGAATAAGTATATTGGAAACAAAAAAACCGAAAATGCTCAACAAAATCATTAAGTAAAACATAGGACGAAAAATGCGCCAAATGGAAATTCCTGCAGCTTTGGCAGCAATCAACTCATAGGTTTCACCTAAGTTGCCAAAGGTCATGATGGAGGCTAATAAAATTGATAATGGTAATGCCAACGGAATGATACTTGCCGAGAAATAAAACATTAACTGGGCAATGGTTATCAACGTTAATCCTTTACCTGCCATGTCATCTATATACACCCATATAAACTGCATAAGCAGTATGAATAGTACCACAAAAAATGTGGGTAGAAATGTTTGGAAAAACTGAAACGTGATAAGTTTATTGAGTTTTTTCAATGATATTGATCTTTTTTTTACGAAATGCGAAAATCGACAATTAAACTGACAAAACATGAACTGGATTTTGCTTCTGATACAATATATCCGGAAACCAAACATTCGGTGATACAAAAAACACAGCAATTGTTTGTTGATTGTGGTCAGAAATTAAGTCAAAACCCGTTATATCAGGAATACACGCAGCATAACGAATTTAAGATTACCAGAGGCGAACAGTATCAAAAACTACCCTATATGGTGCTTGATTATCCTCAAATTAAAGGTGGTAATGTTGACTTGGTTATGCGTACCATGTTTTGGTGGGGACATTATTTTAGCTGTAACCTTATTATTAAAACAACCCATCTAACTACTAAGCAAAATACAATTGCTATCCAGCAACTCAGTAAAACACGCGTATTGGTTGGCGAAAATTTATGGGAACAAGATTTGTATTCAACCGAATTTTGTAAACTATCAAAACTTTCTTTTGAGGATATAAAGGAACTTATTAGCACTCGAACCTATTTGAAACTTTCGCGCAAAATTGCTTTACGTAATCATACAAAACTGCCTAACATTATTGATAAGGTTTATTCCGAATGGCTAACCACGTTAAGCATAAAAAAAGGAGCTGTTTAAGCTCCTATGTTCATTTTTAATTCGTGTATTTGACTGTCCCAAAGTTGAGATGCATTTTTTTCATCATTTGCATCAACAAAATCGGTTATTACCAAAGCTACATCATCTGTGAGCTCATCTTGAACAATTTCAAACTCAAAAAACTCTTCGTCAGGGGTGTCTCTCCACTTAAATTTAATAGCCTTATTTGAGGTTTTTCTGAGCACTTCTGCAACTTGCTCATCATTGCCCCATTTAAACTTGTAAAAGTTATTGTAAATATCAACATCATCGGAAAACCATTGAGATAAACCTGAAGGTGTGCTAATATAATTGTACAACATAGACGGTGACGCCTTGATGGGAAATTCTAAACGTATTTTTTTCTTCTTGGTCATTACAAGTAATTGCTTACAACTGTGTGATGGCAAATAATGGGTTTTTACTGTGAATTACAAGTTTTATCAAATGTTTTTGCAAGTATGTGTATAATCAGCTAGTTAATACTAGTCATTATCATCCTTTTCAACCTTTTGGTTAATAGAAGCCTTACCAACTATTTTTATTGTACCTTCATTTTGTTGTTACCCTCCTTTATTATTTCCGTTTGGCTAGATGTTGCCCTGTCATCTGAACCAATCCGAATATTCATGTCTCCGTTTTCGTTATCCCAATCTATATCCAATTCTGTATCTTCCTCTTGAGTATCCATACAATCTAAACATTTTAAACCTTTTGAAGTCATTTTAAATGTTTCTCCTATATCAAAATCTTCTTCGTAGTGTGTGTTAATCATTTTCATTATGGCCTTATCTACAATCAAGATTGTTCCCACAGGCACTTTCAATTTGGCAAAAACTTGTTGAAATTTAAAAGGCGTATTCGCAGCTAAAACAACTCCTTTATCAAGGGTTAATGTATTACCGACAAGTTCGTGTTTGAAAATAATTTGTTGCGCATTCTCCCTTGCTTGCTTCTCTGATCCTCCTCTTGCCGATTTAAACACGCTCAATTGTAAACTGTCATTTTTTGATGGCTTTAGGGTTAAATGAGTATTGTGAAAAACCTTAATTAAATCTTTTGTGTATGACATTTTAAAAGAGTTTCGTTTACTCTGATTATTGAGCTCAATTTCTTCGGTAACATCTTCATCAATGGTGTCGGCTGTTTTGATGTAAACTGTATCAGGACAAACAGCAGTTAATGTTGGACTTTTAATAACCTCTTTTTCCGATACGCCATTTTTATACATTACGCCAAAATTGAGCAGCAACGATATTCCCACAACCATACAAACGATAAGTAATAATGCAACCCATTTTATTTTTAACCGCGTATGAAACATTATTTTAATACCTGTTAACATTATAAGGGCAGCGATGGAAAAGGCAAATAATCCCAAACCCCATTGAAAATAGCTGTAGTAATCAGTGATGTCGAGTTTCGCAAGAATTTCAGCGAAGGAATAGTTCCAAAAAAATACAATTACACCGATAAAAATTACAGCTAACAACAATAAAAAGGCTCCTATTAATTTACCCATCATTTTAAATAACGTTCGCAGCATTTGTGTTAATGCACTACCTGCTTGTCCCACACTTTGCGATACATTTGCTGCTCCTGTTTTAAATTGATCACCCGATTTTCCGAGTGTATCCCTCACCATTTTTTCGATATTAGATACATCAATTGCAGCGCCCTTCATTTGCAATTTTTCAGCCGATGTTTTGGCTTCGGGAATGGCTATCCATAGAATGATGTAAGCTAAAAAGCCTGTTCCAAAAACAAAAAAAGCTATTAAAAACGCCAAACGAATCCACACGGGATCAATTCCGAAATACTCTGCAGCACCCGAGCACACTCCGCCTACCTTTTTATCATCCGAATTGCGAAACAACCGTTTAATGTTTGCTGGTTGTTCGAGTGATTCAGTTGTTGTTGCCTCTGGGATTAGAATCCACATAATAAAATACGCTAACAAACCTGTTCCGAACGCGAAAAATGCCACTAAAAAAAGCATACGGGGAATGATAGTATCAATACCAAAATAATTTGCCAACCCCGAACAAACGCCACCCAATGTTTTATGGTTTGCATCTCTCCTTAATTGCTTTACACCACTTGCGGAATAATGTTGTTTGTTTTGCTTAGTGGTTGATGACTCTTCTTCACCACCAATTTCGCGGGGATCGCCCATTAGGGATATTATTTCGTTTACATCCAATAATTGAATAACCATGTATGTGTCCGAAATCTTAGCTTGCAACAGTTCAGCAATTCGAGCTTCAATATCTGCAATGATTTCAGCTGCACCCTCTGTTCCTTGAAAATGTTGCTTTAGTCCTTCAATGTATGACTTTAGTGTTTCGTAAGCGGTTTCATCAATACTAAAAACCAACCCGTTTAAGTTAATATTTACTACTTTGTTCATAGTTGTGGTGTGTTTAAATTTTTCGTGACTGTTGATACGGCAGATACCAACTCATTCCATGTTTCTTTTAATCCCTCTAAAAATTGTTTTCCATCTTCAGTTAACTGAAAATATTTACGCGGTGGTCCCGACTTCGATTCAATCCATTGATAACTTAATAATCCTTCGTTTTTTAATCGTGTTAGCAACGGATACAAAGTACCTTCTACCACAATCATTTTTGAGGTTTTGAGTTCCTCAATTATGTCGGACGCGTATACCTCTCCTCTGGAGATAATACTCAGAATACACAATTCGAGTATTCCTTTTTTCATTTGCGCTTTCGAGTTCTCTACATTCATAATCTATTGATAGTGTTTGGTAACAATCACGGCACAAATCTATGCTTAATTATGTACTTTGCAATACATAGTACTAAAAGAATTAGTAATTCCCTTATAATCAATATACTATTTTTAACTTGTGAATCAAGAATTTTCCTTGCAACTTGCCATCGTGTATCTACAACAACTACGTAAGGTCATCCAAACCAACAAGGTATTTTACTTAAGCTTTGTATTCATTTGGCTTTTAGGCCTTTCCGTTCAGTTCACATTTACACAATTTCAAATTTCTATATTTATTAATGGTCTCTACTCCACTTTGGGTGATGTATTAATGAATTATACAACCTACACTGGTGATGGATTTTTTTTAGTTTTGGTAGGCATCATATTGGTGTTTATAAATAGGAAATTATGGCTGGTAACACTATTATGTTTGTTGGTACCCTCTTTAATTACCCAATTGTTAAAGCACTTTGTGTTTGAAGATAGCCACCGACCAGTTACTATTATGCGTGAAATACAAGGTTTGCATTTTGTAGAGGGTGTCGAAATGAACGCATATAACAGTTTTCCTTCAGGCCATACTACAGCAGCATTTTCATTGTATACACTTTTAGCACTGCTTCATAAAAATAAAAAATTAGGCTGGGTTTGGGTAATCATTGCTTCTTCTATCGCCATTTCTCGGGTTTACCTATTGCAGCATTTTTGGGCTGATATTATTGCAGGATCTATTCTTGCTGTTTGTATGGTTACTTTTATTTATACCTTTTTTGCTGCTAAATTGCGTATCGATGAAATCACCACTAATCAATAATCCATTATCTGTTGCCTTTATTGCTGCAATTTTATTTATTCCATTTTTAGGGAATGTACATTTATTCGATTGGGATGAAATCAATTTTGCGGAATCGGCTCGCGAAATGCTGATTACCCATGAATATTTTCGGGTGCAAATTAACTTCCAGCCTTTTTGGGAGAAACCACCCTTTTTCTTTTGGCTACAAGCATTAAGTATGAGTGTGTTTGGTGTAAACGAATTTGCGGCTCGTTTTCCCAATGCAGTTTGCGGTATGATTACCTTGAGCCTCTTGTTTTATATTGGTAAACAAACCTTTAATACCCGTTTTGCTTGGTTGTGGGTTCTTTTTATGATGGGATCTTTTACTCCGGCATTGTATTTTAAAAGTGGCATTATTGATCCATGGTTTAACCTTTTTATTTTCACTGCTATTTGGCAATTGAGCTTGGTTTCGCAAAAACAAAACCGACAACATCGTACCAAAAGATTTGTATTTATAGGAATACTGCTTGGATTAGCCGTTTTAACAAAAGGTCCGGTTGCGCTTCTTGTTGCAGTATTGTGTGCTGGAGTTTATTTTATTAGGTCGGGGTTTAGTGTTTACTTTTCAGTTAAACAACTTGCTTTAGCCTTGTTGTGTATCATTGGTATTTCGAGTTTGTGGGTAATTGTTGAAATAAGTAAAAACGGAGCAGGCGTGCTTATTGATTTCCTCAAATATCAAGTAGACTTATTCAAAAATCCTGTTGCGGGACATGGTCAGCCTTGGTTTTATCACCCGGTTGTTTTGCTTATTGGCTGCTTCCCTGCCTCTATTTTTGCTATCAAAGGTTTTCTAACAAGGTCGCAACATCTTAAAGAAAGCACTTTAAAACAATGGATGGGAATATTGTTTTGGGTGGTTCTAATCTTGTTTTCACTTGTTACAACAAAAATTGTTCATTATTCATCCTTATGCTACATGCCTTTAACATTTATGGCGGCATTGGGTATCGAAAAAACCTTGCTTAACCAGCAAAAATTAAGTAGCTGGATGAGTATTCCTGTCCTTATTTTCGGATTATTGGTTTCGTCATTATTAGCAGCTTTACCCTTAATAGAATTGTTTAAGCACAAACTTATTCCTTATATTAAAGATGATTTTGCAATTGCATCCTTAACCATAAACGCTGAGTGGAATGGATTTGAGTGGATGATTGGTTTTTTTCTTGCCGTTGTTTCGGTTTATTCCTTTGCGATGTTTCAGAAACAACAGTTGAGTAAGGGTATTTTTACGCTGTTAATTTCGTTTGCCATTGTTATACCCTCTTATATGATGATGGTTGTTCCTAAAATTGAGGCTTATTCTCAACGACCGGCAATTGAATTCTACCAAAGTTTAATCGGAAAAGATGTCTACGTTGAAAGTTTAGGACATAAAAGCTATGCGCAATATTTTTACAGTAACAGTGAGCCTAAAACCCATCCATCATATTATGATATAAATTGGTTATTAACAGGATCTATTGATAAACCAGCCTATTTCGTTGTAAAAGTTAACCATTTGAATCGCTATACCAAAAACCATCTCACCTTAATTGAACAGCGAGGAGGTTTTGCTTTATTGGTTAGATACCCGGTTAATGATTAATCAATATCAATTTTGTAAACATCACCATATCCCGGAAATTCATCCTCAATATTTACTTCCAAGTCCACAATTTTCCCGTTGCTAATATCATACACCCAACCATGAATTTGAGGAAATTCGTATTCTGAAATATTCTTCTGAATAAAGGATGTTTTCATGAGATTCATAACCTGCTCTTTCACGTTTAATTCAACCAATCGTCTGTAGCGTAAGTCGTCATCATGTATATGATCTAGTTCGTCTTTATGCAAACGAATAACATCTTTAATATTTCGCAGCCACTTATCAATAAGTCCGTTCGACCTGTTTTGCATTGCCTCACGAATACCGCCACAACCGTAATGCCCACATACGATAATATGTTTCACATTGAGTACCTCAACCGAATACTGAACAACCGACAACATATTTACATCTGTGTTAACTACCAAATTAGCAATATTACGATGTACAAACATTTCACCAGCATCGGTACCTGTAATTTCATTCGCAGGAACGCGGCTATCCGAGCAACCAATAAAAAGATACTGCGGAGTTTGCCCTTTAGCTAATTTATGAAAATATTCAGGATCTTCCTTGGTGCGTGCCTCAATCCATTTTTCGTTATTGATGAACAAGCGGTCGTATGATTTACGCATGCTTTCTTGTAAGTCTTCGTTTTGCATTTGTTTTATTCCTCCTATAATGAGTTCAATGTTTTTTTGAGATGCCTTTGCTTTAAAGTCGATGATGAGTTCGATGATGTCTTTATCAATATAAAAATTGCGGGAGCCATCAATTTCCAGCGTTCAATGGTTAGGTATTTCATCCAATATTTGAGCTAGTTTGGGTTTGTGTAAGAACGTTATGTTTTCTCCCAACACAATTCGTTTACGAGTACCATAATCCTTAACAGAAAGAACCGTACCCTGGTAATCTTCTTTCACAATAAAAATAAGTGAAACAACAATTCCAATGCTTACTCCAATTAATAAATCAGAAAACACAATGGCTAATACCGTTACCACAAAAGGAATAAACTGCCCCCAGCCTTTTTAAAATTGTTCAAATACTAATTGAGGCGCCAATAGTTTATATCCGGTATAAATAAGTACCGCAGCCAAACAAGCTAAAGGAATAAGATTCATCAATGGAGCTAAAAAAACTACTGCAATTACAATAAGTAAACCATGTATAATGGTTGCTAATTTGGTTTGAGCACCGGCCGATACGTTAACCGAACCACGAACAATTACAGCTGTCATAGATAATCCACCCAACAATCCGGCAAGGGTATTGCCAATACCTTGTGCTATTAATTCTCTATTTGCAGGTATTTTACGCTTTTGCGGATCAAGTTTATCAACGGCCTCCACTGATAATAATGTTTCTATTGATGCAACAATAGCAATGGTAAATGCTGTGCTGTAAACCGCGTATTTGGACACAACACTCCAGTTGGGGAATTTACTCACATGCAAAAATGCTGTTATAGAATCAAGTTTTGGAATATTCACAAAGTGATCTTGTCCCAAGGGAGAGGAAAATAAGAAATGCTCTAACAAATAGCTGATAGCAATTCCAATTAACACCACCAATAATGATCCGGGTAACGCCTTATACCGTTTTTGGAAAAACCTGTCCCAAACAACAAGAAAAATCAGACTAACCAAGCCGATAAACAAAACACCTCGATTAAGATTATTGAGGGGATGCATAAAAATGGTAAACGTATTGGTTTCGGCTGCTTTACTTTCTTTATACAACTCGTTCATATCCTGAGCTGTTACTGCAAATTCCTCAACCCCCATTTCTTCAATATCATAGCCAATTACATGTGGAAATTGTTTAATAATAAGAATTAAACCGATGGCTGATAGCATGCCTTTGATAACGGTACTTGGTATGTAATTAGCTATAAAACCAACTCTAAAAACACCCAAAAGTATTTGAATAATTCCTGCAAAAACTGTGGCAAGTAAAAAAGCCTCAAACGAGCCCAACTTGATTATACCTGCTATAGCAATTGCTGTTAAGCCAGCGGCTGGACCACTTACGCTTAATTGCGAATTGCTTATTAAACCAGTAATTACGCCACCCAACATTCCGGTTATTAAACCCGAAATAAGCGGAGCTCCTGATGCATGTGCAATACCGCACAGCTACAAAAAACACCGCAAGTCCAGCTGGTAAATCGTATTTAAGATATTTGGCCGATAAGGGCTGTAAATTAATTTCTTCTCTCATGAAAAATAGTCGCTTTAAATTTACACAGACGAATATTCATCTGTAAAAATACCCCCACTCAAAAATTGAGCAAGAGCTTATGAAGTAAGTACATCGGGAGGTGTAAATATTTTGAGGAGAGGATGTTGTTTGGAGACGTGCCTAATAGCTTTGAAAGAAAAACTTATGCAACAACCAACTGCGGTGTGATTAAGGAAGGAAGGTATGAACGCTTCGTCATTTGAGCTGTCACCATCAGGATGTTCATCGCTAAAATCCTCTTCAACCATGTTAATGCCTTTAGTAAGACATTTGAGCAATACAATACTCAAGGATTTATTAGGTACTTCATTTCTTATTGTTTGTACAATATGATTATTACTAGCACGAACTTTACCATAACCCTGAAAGGCAACCACTATTCAAAACAATGCAAACAAAAACACCGAAACGATTTTTAGTTTCATTTGAAATGCAATGTCGTGTTTAGTGTTCGAAAAGTCTACTGAAAGATTTTAAATTTCATTAAACCCCATTTTTGCAGGCGATAAATGATGGAAGTATGTAAAACACCTATTCCATAAATGCTGCTTCGTTTAAAGTTGATGGATGAAGCTTCGGGAAAATATTTTGTAGGACAGGTTACTTCGGCAATTTCAAAACCTGCATAAAAGATTTGAGCAATCATTTGGTTATCGAACACAAAATCGTCTGAACACAATTCATAGTTTACCTTATCCAACACCTCTCTGCTAAATGCACGGTAACCGGTATGGTATTCTGAGAGTTTTTGACTCATTAAAATATTTTGAAACAAAGTAAGGCAGCGGTTAAAAATAAATTTATACATGGGCATTCCACCTTTTAAAGCTCCCATTCCGAGTATACGTGAACCAAAAACTACCGGATACAAATCGTTGGCAATGATGCTTGTCATGGCCATAATGAGTTTAGGTGTGTACTGGTAATCGGGGTGCAACATGATTACAATATCGGCACCAATTTCTTTTGCTTTATTGTAACAGGTTTTTTGATTTCCTCCGTACCCTTTATTTTTTTCGTGACGGATTACATGCTTAATACCTAAGTTACGGGCAACTTCAGCCGTATTATCTTTACCTGCATCATCAACCACGATTACATCATCTACTATTTCAAACGGAATTTCTTTATATGTTTTCTCGAGCGTTTGTGCAGCATTGTATGCCGGCATTACAACAACTACTTTTTTATTGTTCAGCATGTATTCGTATCCTATAAAAGTGTCAAAAATATCGTTTTATTCGGTGTCTGCAACCGAAACTTTCTTGCTTATCAAGGCCATGTAAAATCCATCAAAACCGGTTTCGGCCACCGAAATACGCTCTTGACGCTCCAACTCAAAATTTGGATTAGCCGCTAAAAAAGTTTGCACCTGTTCTTCATCTTCGCTCGGCAAAATACTGCATGTTGCATATACCATTTTACCTCCTGGTTTTAGCATTATAGAGTAATTCTGCAAAATTTCCAGCTGTGTTTTGCGAATATTGATGATGAAATCCAATCCCATTTTCCATTTGGCATCTGGGTTTCTGCGCAACACTCCTAAGCCACTGCAAGGTACATCCAACAATAACCTATCAGCCGTTTCTTGCAAACGCTTTATGGTTTTGCTCGACTCTATAACTCGCGTTTCAATATTCCCTACGCCAGCTCTGCGTGCACGTTTTTTGAGTTCTTCCAATTTAAACTCTTCAATATCCATGGAAATTAACCTGCCTTTGTTTTGCATCAATGCTGCAATGTGAAGAGATTTTCCACCAGCACCAGCACATGCATCAATAACGCGCATTCCGGGTTCTACTTCCAAAAAATCGGCAACCAATTGCGAAGCTGCATCCTGCACTTCCAACAAACCATCTTTGATAAACCTTGTTGCAAAAAGGTTAATGCGTTTATGCAAAACAATAGCATCTGGTAAATCATCTATGGGCGATGCTTCAATATGTTCATCTTCCAATTTTCTTAACAAACCAGCTCTAGTAATTTTGAGAGTATTGGCTCTCACCACTAAATCAGCTTGATTGTTTAGTGCCTTTATTTCGGCATCCCATTTTGGACCAAGTTCTCGCTCTCCTAGGGCATCCAACCAATCCGGAATAGATTCGCGAATTTTGCGTTGCGATTGCGCATCGTCAAACAACCTAAACATTTTTGCTTTGTCGAATCCTCTAAACTCTTCCCATTCGGGTAAATCATGTCCATTCCAAACCCAGAGAGCAGCAAACATTAAAGGCATTTTTACACCCGTTTCATTTTCTTTAATACCACTCATGTATTGCAATAAACGCCACCATCTCACCATATCGTAAGTATACTCGGCAATAAATGCCCTATCACGGGCTCCCCACTGCGAGTTGGATTTTAACATACGCTCAATAACCTTATCGGCATATTTCTTCTCAAAAAATATTTGACGCGAACAATCCAAAACAGCCTTCATTAAATTAGGAAACAACTTCACTTTACTGTAGTCCCTCTCAGGCTTTTCTTCTTTTTCTTTATATTTTTTCGGTTTGCGTTGCATAGGTATAATCTTTTAAAATTCGTAGGTGTGAAGGTAAATAATTGTTGAGCCTATTGGGCAAAAGTTTAACCCAACCAATTGGCAATTGTTTATAGGTAAGCACCGTCCAACCAAGCAAGTTTGTATCTAATAACAGGTTGTCTTTACGCAAGTACTTTATGGCTTCATCTCTTGATATTTCAAGTCGTTGAACCGACTGCGACAACACGTTGCTTAATGCTAGATGATGGGAAGGAATCAACTCGTTCTTGGCAAATGTACCCATAAATATTCCAGCATTTTTGAGGTACAAATGATGCGTGAGTTGTTGAAACGATTCAGTTAATGGAACAGGAATGGCATGCACTCTTTCGCCCACCATTACAAACTCATAATCGTCATGGTTGTTTAACCAAGTACGAACAGAATTAAGCTGTTCCTTGCTAATTTTATCCCTGCGTTTGTAAGGTCTTCCTTTTTGAGGCTCTGTATCTTTAGGCTTTTGCAGGCAGGTTATAAATAGTCCTTCACCTGTTACTTTATGAGGCAAAAAGCGGTAGGCTATAATATCTTTATCTAATGAAGCAGCTATTGGCCATTCTTGTGGAGTAGGGATAGTAACTGACTGTAATTTCCATTCTTCCATCATCCATTTTACGTTATCCTCATTTTCTTTACGGTTGTAGGTACACGTTGAATAAATAAGAAACCCACCTGGTTTCAGGCTCTCCATAACATCGGCAACAATGCGCTGCTGACGACCTTCACACAAAGCAACATTATCGTTGCTCCACTCCTCAATGGCATGTTTATCTCTTCGAAACAAACCCTCTCCAGAACAGGGAGCATCAACAACGATAACATCAAAAAAGTCTTTCAGGGTTCCAAAATCTTTCGGATCATTATTGGAAATGACTACGTTAGATTGCCCCCATTTCATCAAGTTTTCTTCCAAAACCCCTGCTCTACTTTTAATAATTTCGTTGCTTACCAACAAATCGCTTGGTTTTAACAAACTATTGATGAGTGTACTTTTTCCACCCGGAGCGGCACATAAATCAAGCACTTTTACTTGTTTTTCATACAGTGAAAAAACATGTGATAATACATGATGTAAAAACATGGATGAACTTTCCTGAACATAGTAAGCTCCGGCATGAAACAATGGATCGAATATAAATTCAGGACGTTGAGAGAGGTAACGTCCTTGCTCACACCAAACAATCGGAGGCTCGTTTTCAAAACATGAACTTGATTTAAACGGATTGAGCCGAATAGAAGTAGCGGCAGGATTATTGAGTGCCTGCAAAAAAAAATCGGACTCCTCACCAAAGAGTGTCCGAATTTGTTGTATAAAATCTTGAGGATAAAGAGTTGACAAGCTACAGCGTTTTGGCTGCAAACTTATTAAATTCTGCCTTCAATTCAGCAAAGAGATTGGTAAATGTTTCGGCACGGTCTCTTAAATCAACATGATCAGGAGCTGTTTTATGCTCGGTTGCAACAGGATTTGCTTCTACTTGCTTGGCCATAGCCGCCTCAGAAGCATTAATATCACGAATTAAAATATCCATTACTTCGCGCTGAAGAATAAATTGATTTTGAAAATGCTCTACCATCGAAGTTACTTCCACTTGATTATTGGCTTTAACAATTTCGGATAATCTATTTTCGAATGATTGAATTTCATCTTTACTTAATGCCATTGCTTTAAGCCATGTTTGTCTTTCGGTATGCAAGTCGGTTAAATGTACTTTGGTTTCCATAATATTTGTTTGAATTAATTTGTTGTACAAAGATGCACAGCTCAGCACCTTATTAACATGATGCTCATCATAGAGAACTTAAAATTTTGTTAATGAATTTGCCCCCGACTTGTGTATAGAAAAATATGCTTAATTTCACCCCTTGAACAAATCAATATTTATGAAGAACATTCGCATTGTTATTCTGAGTTTAATTTCACTTTTTACCCTTCAAACCCAAGCCAAAGACGGCTACTCTATTACTATTAAAATTACAGGACTTTCTAAGGAAAAAGTACTTTTAGGTTATTATTATGGAGATAAGCAATATGTACGAGATAGTGCTATTACTGATGCTACTGGAAAAGTTGTTTTTAAAGGCAAAGATGCCATTGAGGGCGGTATTTATTTACTAGCCAACGCGCAAAAATCGTTGCTGTTTGATTTTGTATTGAGCGAGTCGGAGTTTACCCTGGAAACAGATACTATAGATATGATTGGAAACATGGTGGTAAAAAACTCTCCCGAAAATACCGCCTTCTTTAACTACTCAAAGTTTACCAACAAAGCAGGCCGAGAGGCTTACAAACTGGAAGAAAAAATCAAGGAAGCAACCGAGTTAAAAGACACAACTTCGGCTAGTCGCTATAAAGCAGAGTTGCGTAAAATCGAAGAAAGAGTGAGCGATTACCGCAAAAAGGCCATTGCCGAAACCCCCAATATGCTCATTTCCAAAATATTTAAAATGATGCAGGATATTGTTATCCCCGATCCGCCAGCCTTGCCGGGTGGAGGTATCGACTCCATGTTTCAATACAACTATTACCGCGAACATTACTTTGACAATTTTGATTTTAGTGACGATCGAATTGTGCGCACCCCCATCTTTCACCCCAAATTGCAAAACTATATTTTAAAAGTAACGCCTCAAATTCCTGACTCTATTAACAATGCGGCCGACTTTGTGGTTAATAAAGCATTAAAATCAAAAGAGATTTCTAAATGGTGCATTTACTGGATTACCAACTACTACGAAACATCTCAGTTTATGGGAATGGATGCTGTATTTGTGCATATGGCATTAAAATACTACAACAACAAAGCCATTACCTATTGGGTGGATGAAACGTTGCGTTATAAAATTGTTGACCGTGCTAAAACACTCGAATTTAACTTATTGGGTAAAAAAGCCGCCAACCTTACCCTACCCGATACTGCTAGCAATTACCAATCGCTATACAACATCAAAGCCGATTATACGGTTGTTGTATTTTGGGATGCTACCTGCGGACGTTGTAAGGAAGAAATTCCCAAATTGATGGAATTATATGCTGATCAAAATAAAAACGTGAAGGTAAAAACAGCCAAAAAGTTAGATGTGTATGCAGTGAGTTTAACAGTTGATCCTAAAACATGGAAAGATTATATCCGTAGCCAAAAAATTCCTTGGACAAACGTTCACGACCCTAACCACGAATCTAATTTCAGAAAATTGTACGATGTATATAGCACGCCTGTTGTTTACCTGTTGGGCAAAGATAAAAAGATTATCGCTAAACGTCTTTCCATTGAGCAGGTTAAAGATATGATTGAGAAGGGAATCACGGAGTGATTTGAGAATTACAAACAGATATTCAAGAAGTATGGATAAGCTGAAATGGCGAACATTCGACTATTAAAACTTCTTAAAGACGAAAATATAAAAGAGCACTGCCTTCGGGTGGTGTTTTTTTATTATGGTATATTTCGGTAGAATCAAACACAAGCCGATTTATTATATCCCTTTCTGGTCTGCAATAACCAACCCAAACAACCCACTTGGATATGGCTTGTACTTAAATAAATGTACAAAAGGATTACCTGTAAAGAGTTATTGGTTTGCTTTCTTGCAGTAACTTAAGACTTAAAACGAATTGGGTAAAATGATTTTCTAAAGAAAATACCCAAATCTCTTTGTTAGTATTCATAAAACCGCTCCAAGTTTCATTCAAGGAGATAACTAATAAAATCCTTATTTACAAGATCAGAACATCGGAATTATGTAATAAAGGTAATTATTTATGCAACAGTCTACAGTCAACTTAAAAGTATGTTTGAGGTTTAACTACAACAACATTATGGGTTTATTGAGATTGTTTTTGAAAAGACAAATACTCTCGGCTGCATTTGCAATTACTACAGTTTTAGCACCTCTGGCACTTAAAGCACAAATACAAGTAAACATTAATCTGCAACCGGCTTGGGGCCCAACAGAATATGACTATGTAGAATATTATTACTTACCCGAATACGAGGTTTATTATGATGTTCCTCGTCATCAGTTTGTTTATTTTGATGCAGGAAGGTGGATGTTCGGTGCATCATTACCTTCGCGCTATGGTGCTGTAAATTATTATTCAACCTATAAAGTAGTCATTAATGAACCTCGTGCTTACCTTGGATTCAAGAATCACAGGCATCAGTATGCAGGCTACAAACATGGTGCTCATCCGCAAAATATGATTCGAGATAGTCGCTCTCCCAAATATGCCAAACGTGGTGAAAGTGAACCTAAGCATCATGCTTCACCATCACATCGCCCGAGTGGCAGACAACCCGGTGGAAACAAGAATCATGCTCCCAAAGGTGGTGGTCGTAAACATTAATTCTTAGCTACAGAACGACTGGTATCTATCGGCAATGCGCTTTGAATAAGTCACCTTTCGAATTTACGTATTTGCGGTTATTTTTGTCTTTTTACTAACAAAGGAAGCCTCATGCACAACGAAAATCTGAGTAAGCAGCTTGAGTTTATCAAAGAAATTGATAAGCTTAAATATATTCAACGAAAAACAAAAATCTTTAACAGCAATAGGCATGAAAACGATGCTGAACATAGCTGGCATTTGGCTATGATGGTTATGGTAATGGCCGAACACGCAAATGCTCCCATTGATATGCTTAAGGTTATTAAAATGGTATTGATTCATGACATAGTTGAAATTGATTCGGGAGACGTTTTTTTCTACGATACCACAAAAAACCACTCAAATACAGATGAAGAGTTATTGGCAGCTAATCGTATTTTCGGACTTCTTCCTGAGGAACAGGCACAACAATTAATTGAGATATGGAAAGAATTTAAAGCTGGAGAAACTGATGATGCCAAGTTTGCAAAATCGATGGATAGACTGGCTCCTATGATGCAAAACCACTCCAATAATGGCGGAACTTGGAAAGAATTTAATGTTCCGTATCAAAAGGTACATAACTTAAAGAATTACATCCAAAAAGGATCAATTACAATGTGGAGATATGCAGAAAGTATCTTAAATGAAAGCCTTGAAAAAGGATATATTTTAAAAGATTAACTCATTAAACATTGATGTTTATGGCATTTCCATCTTTCACTTCAACAACCTTTTTCATCTTCTTTTGAATAATACTAAAATGATGTTCTTCATCATGAGCTATCAGTGAAATGGCTTCTCCAGGGTTTTCTGCTCTACCTGTTCGGCCAATGCGGTGTATATAATCCTTGGGCGAACGTGGTAATTCGTAGTTGATTACAAAAGGCAAAAATTCAATATCAATTCCACGCGCCAATAAATCTGTAGCAACTAACACACGCAACTTTCCGCTCTTAAAATCACGTAAAACATCGGTACGTGCACCTTGACTTTTTTTACTGTGAATAGCATCTGCATCTATTCCATTTTTACGTAACTTATCTGCTACATTATCTGCCTGATAAACGGATGAAGTAAAAACCAATACTTGTTGCATATTTCCTGTTTTGATTAAATACCTGAGCAACGGACCTTTTTTATCGGGAGTTACTGTATATGCATATTGTTTAATCAAATCAGTATCGGGAGGATTGCTATTTTCAATGCTGGCCACAATAGGTTTGTGCAATAATTGCTTGGCAATTCCCTCCACACCTTCGTGCATGGTTGCCGAAAACAATAGATTTTGACGAACTTTAGGCACCAACCTGAAAAGTTGTTCCATTTCATCTCTAAAACCAAGGTTAAGCATTTTATCTGCTTCATCTAATACCAAGGTATTTATTTCGGATAGATGAACAGCTTTTTGTTCAACAAGTTCGAGCAACCTTCCAGGTGTAGCCACTAAAACCTCTGCGCCTTGTAATTGAATCATTTGCGGATTAATGGAAACGCCACCAAACACAGCAAGCGTTTTAATACGTTGGGGCAAAACATTGCAAAACTGCTGAAATACCTCGTTAACTTGAGCCGCTAATTCACGTGTGGGAACCAATACCAACGTAATTACATGTCGGTTTTGGGCTTTACATCCCTGCATATTCAACAATATGGGCAATACATAACTCAACGTTTTCCCCGAACCCGTATGATCAATACCCAAAACATCTCTCTTACTTAAAACAGCCGGAATAGCTTGTTGCTGAATGAACGTGGCTTGGGTATAGTTATATTCATTGAGTTTGCTAATTATTGCTTCTGGAAGTCCGAGTGAATTGAATGACATGTTTTTTATAAATAACTTTATTAGTTACTGAAACTTTCTTATACAAAGTAGGGTTACCTTATTACAACTTAATAGCTGAATTCTTACTAATATTGCGGTAGGTAAATGATCCACCAACAATATGCCTTCTTACAAAACGAGCCAGGGTACTTGAATTAATAAGTTTAGTATACAATGAATGAGGTACACCTAAATACTCATAAGTACTGCCATCTTGAAATGTGATTTTAAGCGCATGACCTTTCCATACGAAATCTTCAATTAAACAATCGGCTGTGGTTTGAGCATAACGCTCAGCATTTAAAGCATGTGTTTCGGGTGAGATACTTACCAAAAAGTGATACGCATTAATGATAGCTTGGCTTTTACTTTCAGCCTCCTGGCGAAGAGCATCTGTTTCGCTAAACTTATCTGGATGCCATTCTTTTACTAAATTTCTATAGATAATTTTAAGATCGGAAAGGTTGGTTTCTTGTGTTATACCAAATATTTTTCGGGAGTCGGCAATACGTTTCATACAAAGGCGCAGACGCTATTCCTGCAATGTTTTGTTAAAGAATTATAGAATTAAAACGTATAGCGAAACCGCCTCAATTGGGCGCAAATGTAGCCTAAAAAGTGATGATTGACTAATGATTAAAGTTAGCCATCAGTAAGCGCTAAAACAAAACTAAGAAGCAATCTCAATCTTTACCTTTTTGTTTTTTATTTTTTCGGCCTGAATAAGTTGCAGGATACGTTTTATTTTTGATGACTTAACCGCTGCGTAAGCTGATTTATCCAAAACTTCAATCTTACCTAATTCTTCTTTCTGAAGTTGGCCTTTTTGCAATAACATACCCACAATATCCATTTTGTTTACTTTGTCTTTCTTACCTGCCGATATGTATAATGTTTGCCACTCACTTGGTTTTAGAGGTTGCATTTTTTCAGGTAACGCTTCAGCAGTTAAATTAGCCGAAACAAACGTGGGTAAATAATCTTCCTTATCCAATAAAAAATAAGCTGTTCCATGCGCATTCATTCGAGCTGTGCGGCCGTTGCGATGAATCATCACATCTTCGGTAGCGGGCAACTGGTAATGTATAACAGCATCAACCTCCGGAATGTCCAATCCTCTGGCGGCTAAATCAGTTGTTACCAAAATGGTAGCACTACCGTTTCGAAATTTAATCAATGTTTTTTCCCTGTCTATTTGCTCTAAACCACCATGGTAATATCCGTGCGATACTTTTAACAAACTAAGTTGTTCCGTAATTCGGTTTACTGCTTCTCTATGATTGCAAAATACAATAGCTTGTTTGGCATTTATTTTTCCAAGCAACAACAACAAGGCCTCTAACTTATCATCTCCTTCAACAGTTACTGTTTTTTGTACCAGAGACGATGCTAACTCCTCATTTTTAGTAGTAAAATTTAAGGTGGTAGTCTTTTTCAACCCAACAAATCTTGGAATTTCGTTTAATGCGGTGGCCGATGTAAGTATGCGTTTTTTTAGTTGAACACATTGCTGAATGATGTATTCCATATCGTCTTTAAAACCAAACTCTAACGATTTATCAAATTCATCTAACACAAGCGTATGTGTTACTTCAAGGTTTAATATTTCGGTTCCGATATGATGAGCTATTCTTCCAGGAGTACCAACCAATACCGCAGGAGGTTGTTGTAAATTCTGCTCTTCAATGCGCACTGAATGCCCGCCATAGCAAGAATTCACTTTAAAAGCGGTTCCCATTTGTTTAAACACCTTTTCAATTTGAATGGCCAACTCCCTAGAAGGAACCAATATTAATACTTGAACACCCTTCACATCATCACGCAACAACGATAGTATCGGCAATAAAAAAGCCAATGTTTTACCCGATCCTGTGGGCGAAACAAGCACTACATCATCTGTTTGTTCAACAGCATTTATTGCAGCTTTTTGCATTTCGTTTAACGAAACAATATTAAAATGGGTAAGTATATCAGAATAATTCATGTAGTGTTGTTTTAGACAATAAGGGCGCAAATATACGCCAATAAAACTTTGCTCTGCTTTTTACAATTGTTGCGTTCATACTGCAACAATTGTTTACGTAGAGATTTTAACACTAATCGTAAAAGCAATTATTGGATTAAGCAGTTGCTTTATTACTATTGCTAAGATGTTTTTACATAAGACTTTTACCTTTTCTATTTTATTATTTGCATTGCAAATCATTGCGCAACCACTAACTGCGCAAAACACTTACAGTTGGAGTGCCGAAGCTCAATTTGGAAGAGTATTTGCGCATATTCCAACTATTCAAAATGTGGCGAGTTCGCGCCCTGTAACGTTGCAGCTTCGTTACAGTCAAAACCTTGGCGATTCGGCTTTTTGCTCCTTGTTTCATATTCGATTGCAAAGAGGATACCTGTTAAATATTACCGATTTTAATATGCAGCGCTTGGGGTATATGGTTGCCGCTGGATATTATTTGCAACCAACATTGGCTATTGGTAAAAAATTAAAATTGTGTTTCACACCGGCCTTTGGACTTTCCTTTAATAGCAATCCGTATGATGAAGTTACCAATCGTACCAATTTCACTTATGCTACTCACGTAAATTTATATGCGTCAGTTGGCTTTCACACTAAGTTTAACCTAACCGAAAACATGCAACTAAATTGCATGTTTCAACTCAATCATTTCTCGAATGGAGCCATGATTAAACCCAATAGTGGCGTGAATTGGATAAGTAGCGGTGTAGGTTTGGAATATCAATTACCTCATAAAAAACCTGCTCCATCATGGTTGCCAACAAAACGAAACAGGAAATCAACCTACCATTTGGACATAACACCTTACTTTACCAAGTCGAAAAGAGATACCGTTACCGCGCGTTGGTTTATGAATACAGGTTTTGCTGCGCAGATTATTCGCAGAGGATTGTTGCATGGCTATACTATAGGATATGAATTGGCATACGATGAAATGTATGTTGTTGAGGCCAAACGCAAAGGCAAAACGGTTGTAACACCTTGGCTGCCGGCTGTTTTTATTGGACATGAATTTTTATTGGGTAAGGTTATTTTTACCCAACAATTTGGTATGTATGCCAAAAATATTCATACTGCTTATATTGCTGATTGGTATCACCGTTGGGGATTAAGTTACTATCCAATCCCAAAAGTAGGCTTTGGTTTTAGCTTCAAAATACACGACTTTAGAGCTGAATTTGTTGATGCACGAGTTACCTATCGCATATTTTAAATGAACCATTGCTAGTATTTTTCTCTATTTAATTTCGGGATATTGGTGTTGACAAAGCATCTACTTTTGTGTTGTCAGAAAATCTTGCCGTAAATGTAAATTGTAGCAAAGAATCAAAATCTAGTTGTGGTTTTAGATGCACGATTATCAAATTTCCAAATTCATTCAAACTGTCAATGGGCATTTGCTTGCGCACTCCATCATTTGTATATCCAACTAAATAAAATAAATTATTAACATAGGCCCCTGCGGGATATTCTGGCGATAGCGACTTTGTTGTCCTTATATCAATACCAGAAAGGATATTGGTATAATTGATGTTATCGCCTACACAATCTTTTGTTGCATACACTACATTACCAAAATAAAGACAAGGCATTGTTTTCAATGCAATAGGTGAATTCAAGATGTTTAATTGAAACGACAAAACACTCCCTTGTGTAAGTGAATCACCAGCTTGAGCAGCCACGTATATGCCACTTGAAGAATCCATTATTAAAGTAGAGCATGTTAGCTTATCCCACTTGTAATATACCTCTTTAGGTGTAGGGCATTTTAACCAACATGCCGACAAAATATTTAGGACTGTTAACAATAAAAAAACAAGAAAAACCTTCATATTCATAATAATGTCAGTAATTATTATTTTTTACCGGCCATATCTTTCGCATTCATGGCCATCATTTGTTTAAGAGTATTGTTCATTCCATCAGGCGACCCATCAAGGAAAATTACATTTCCGTTTCCATCGGCAGCAAAGTTTTTCACCGCTTCTGTCCACATGCTAAACAATAAAAACGAAGCATCTAAATCGGCTGTTTGCATTTCCTTAGCAGCTTCACTCATACCAATAGCCACTTCTTTACGGAACAAAGCAACTCCTTGACCGCGCAATTGTGCGGCAATTTTTTCCGCCTCAGCCGAAATTTTAATGGCGTTTCCTTCTGCCTCAGCCGCTTTTGTTTTGGTAATAAGTAATGCTTGGCCTTCATTTTCAGCAGCGGCTTTTAAGTTAGATGAAGCAACCACTTGCGCCATTGATTTGGTGATGGCTTCATCAAAAGTGATGTCGTTAAGTTGCAAATCGAGCAAATGATAACCCCATGTTTCTAGTCCATGATCAATACTTTCTTTAACCGATTCAACTATTTCTTTTCGCAAAGCCAAAATTTCTGATTGTCTTTTGGTAGCTACAAATCCACGAATAGATCCTTCAATGGTGCGAATTAAGGCTGTCATAAAATCACGATCATTCACAAACTTGAATGCCACATTTTTGAGTGTTTCCTCTTTATTATCAACAACCGAATACAATAACATGGCCTTAAAATACACATTGGCTTGATCCTGTGTGATGGCCTGAAAATCCAATTCAATGGATCGATTTTGAATGGAAATGCGTTTAAACACAATTTCCAAAAACGGTATTTTCATACTCAAACCCGGGTATAAAATCCTGCGGTATTTACCAAACATCGTGATAACTGAAATGGTTCCTTGCTGAACAGTTACAAGGGAAAGTCCAATAACAACAAGAATTAATAGGACGACAATAGAAGTTGATATCATAGTGTGTTAAATTTTATCCGAAAGTACACAAACAAAAACATAATCACACAGAAGATGTATTTAAGAATTGAGATTTCAGATTTTGGAATTGGAGATTTGGGTCGGTTGACTGCGGGAATATTATTTCAGCCACCCTAGGCAAATATCCTAAATCTGTACATTTACAAATCTGCACATCATTCTTGTTCACTCATCATCAAACCAACAAATCACCACATCTGCACATTTGCACTTCCTTCTCCTGCGTTAATTAAAATCTCCGCCTTAAACCTTATCTTTGCGGCCGTTTCAACATAGATATGAGTCAAGAAGAATTATTGCGCAAGCGCAGAACATTTGGTATTATAAGTCATCCCGATGCCGGAAAAACAACCCTCACAGAGAAATTATTGCTTTTTGGAGGAGCTATTCAATCGGCTGGTGCTGTTAAAAGCAATAAAGTGCGTAAGTCGGCAACCTCCGATTTTATGGAGATTGAAAAACAGCGTGGAATCTCGGTGGCAACTTCGGTAATGGGATTTGAATACAATGGTTATAAAGTGAATATCCTTGATACTCCCGGCCATAAGGATTTTGCGGAAGACACTTACAGAACGTTAACGGCAGTGGATAGCGTGATTTTGGTGGTTGACTGTGTAAAAGGTGTTGAGGAACAAACACGCAAACTCATGGAAGTGTGTCGCATGCGCAATACTCCGGTAATTGTGTTCATCAATAAACTCGACCGTGAAGGACAAGATCCTTATGATTTGTTGGAAGAAATTGAAAAAGAACTAAACATTCATACCCGGCCCATGACTTGGCCGATTGGAGTAGGCTCAACATTCCAAGGAGTATACAATTTATACGATAAAACATTACAGTTATTTTCGCCCAACAGGAGTAAAATAAGCAGCGATATTGTTGCCATTAAAGAGTTGAATGATGGTTCGTTGGATACTAATATTGGAGAAAAACCTGCAAACAAATTGCGTGAAGATGTTGAATTGATTGAAGGTGTTTACGAACCATTCAACGAAGAATTATACTTAGAAGGATATTTAGCACCCGTATTTTTTGGAAGTGCCATCAATAATTTTGGGGTGCAGGAACTGTTGGATACGTTTGTAAAGATTGCTCCAGAGCCTCGTCCGCGCGTTACCGAAGAGCGTGAAATATTGCCTACGGAAAAAAACTTCAGTGGGTTTATCTTTAAAATTCACGCCAACCTCGATCCTAACCACCGCGATCGAATTGCTTTTTGCCGTATCGTATCAGGTAAGTTTGAGCGTAATAAATTTTACCAGCACACACGTCTCGATAAAAAACTTCGCTTCTCCTCTCCTACAAGTTTTATGGCCAATGAAAAAAGTATTGTAGATGAAGCATTTCCTGGAGATGTGGTGGGCTTATATGATACCGGAAACTTTAAAATTGGCGATACCTTAACAGAAGGTGAAATGATTCACTTTAAAGGCATTCCAAGTTTCTCGCCCGAAATTTTTAAGGAACTAGTGAACAAGGATCCAATGAAAACAAAACAATTGGAAAAAGGAATCCAACAGTTAACCGATGAAGGTGTTGCACAGCTATTTACCCAACAACCTGGTAATATTAAAATTATTGGTACTGTTGGAGAACTCCAGTTTGAAGTAATTCAGTTTAGATTATTGGCAGAATATGGCGCATCCTGCGCTTTCCGTCCGCTAGGATATGAAAAAGCGTGTTGGTTTACTTCAGATAATAAAGCCGCACTCGACAAATTCTATACCATCAAACGCCACAATATTGCTGAAGATAAAGAAGGGCGTCCGGTATTTTTAGCCGATAGTATGTGGGCATTAAAAATGACGCAGGATAATTATCCCGATATTCAATTCCATTTTACATCCGAATTTAAAACCGAACAATCGGATATTCGAAATGCGAATGCTTGGAAGTAGTCCTAAGCCCTAGATTTCGCTGATAACAAAAATCTGCGCTTATCAGCCAAATCTGCTGGAAATATTAGCCCGTTTGGGGCTGTTTAAAACTTAGCTCCGTCTGCTGTTCTAATTCTGCGAGCCAAAAACAAGCAGATAACTGTTGCCACAATAGAAATGTATCCAACCCAATTATAGTTGAGTAATTCACCGCTAGGTTGTTTTACCACAATTACCCCAGCAATATAAGATGCTACACCTGCACTTAACTGTTGCAACGAAGAGGATATGCTCATAAAGCTTCCGCGTGTTTCCGGTTTTACGGTAGAAGTTACCATGGCTTGAGCAGGAATAAACCGTCCGCCTGAAAATACAAAGAATGCCCCAGTAACAATGAGTGCCATCCAGATTTCAACACGTGGCATATTGGTAAGTAAAAAAATTGGAACGGTACACAGCAATACAAAAATGGTGAAGATTTTGAGTTTACCGAATTTATCGGCCCACTTACCAATAAGAGGTGAAGAAAAAATAGTAAGCACTCCTCCTACCGCATATACATAAGCCAACTGGCTTTCCTCAAATCCAACATTACTCACCAAAAATGGACTTAAAAACGGGATTATCGAAAAGTGTCCAAACATCAGCATCATCATTAAACTAATGGCTTTGCGCTGGTTTGGATCGAATGTGATGCCTTGCAAAATAGCCACAGGATTGGGTCTATTTTCTTTGTTATGAATATGATCGGTAATGCTTGGCACATATTTCAATACAAAATACATCACTGGCAAACCAATAATTGCAAGGAAAATAAAGGGTGCATGCCAATCAAATTGGTTAGCGATAAACAACCCAAAGGGAACTCCAAAAACTGATGCTACCGAAAAGGCGGCCATAATCATTCCCATGGCTTGCCCTCTTCGCTCAAATGGAATCACATCTCCAATAATAGAAAGTATAAGTGCGCCTAACACCCCTCCAAATAAACCAGTTAAAATGCGAGCTGTAAGAAGCAATGCATAAGTTGGAGCCAAACCACATGCTAATGTTCCAATCAAAAATCCGGTGTATAAAAACGTTAAAAAGCTTTTGCGATCAAAACGATCAACAAAAAATGCAGAGCAAAATCCAGAGATACCTGCACTTAATGTGTATGCAGAAATAACCAATCCAAATTGTTGCGGTGTAATATCAAAAATGCGCATCAACTGCGGTCCCAATGGCATCATGATCATAAAATCCATGATATTAGTAAAGTTGATTGCCGCTAAAGTGATGAGTAGAATTCGTTCTTTTTTGAGCATAGTCAGCAAATGAAATACTTTATTGGTGATTAATCACGCACGAATCGGCAAACACCCCATTTTAGCGGATAAGTGTAATTGTTCCATGAACCGTTTTGGGTGATTGTTCTGTGATGAGTTTGTAACTGAAAATAAAATAATATACTCCGGCTGCGCATATTTCACCTTCGTTGTGATCTTTCCCATTCCAGTTGATTCCGTCATTTCCAACACCATCTTTATCTGCCATAAAAACCTCTCTACCCCACCTATTGAAAATCTGTAATTCATATTTAGTAAAACCAACAATATCAATATCAAAGGCATCATTCCTATTGTCGTTATTGTCGGGTGTAAACACATTGGGAATTATCACTCTGGCAAAATCAACATGAATAAATTTGCACAGCGAATCCAAACAATCCTCTTTGTTAAATGCCATCAAGCATACATTGAATGTTCCGGTATCAGAACCGAAGTTAAACACACCATTTGTTGCGGTTGATTGATTGTTTGAACCAGCGAATAGCTTTCCAAACGACCACACATAACGAACCGCACTGACTGAACTTTCATTTACAAAAGTATATCGAGGTGCATCACTCGAGTCGATACTAAAGTTGGCAGTTACATCCGAAACAACAATGTTTTTCCTAACTGTATCCGCACATTCATATCCACTACTATTAATTGGGATAAGCATAAAAGCATACGTTCCCGATTTTTTGAACGCATGGGTTACAACCGTATCGGGTCGTTGGGTTTTCAGAGAATCACCATCACCATATATCCATGTTAAGTTTTTATAAACCGAATCACCAATGGCAGTAAGTTTGAGTTCTTCATTGGGACAAATACTATCTTTTGAAACAACATCAAGCGGAGGTGTTGGCAACACATAAACCCTACGTTCGGGCAAGCGAGTTAAGGGATCCGGGAAAAATGCGTTGCAAATTACTGTGTTTCCCGTACTTGGATTAAATATATTTTCTGTGCCCAACAGCTTAACATCATATACACCGGCATTGAGGTATTTAAAAGGAACAGCAGTATCGCTTGAAGTAGTGAAGGTTTGATTGGCCGGATCACCAAAATACCATGTCCATGTTTTAAGCTGCTTCCCTGTAGTATTTATAAACAATGTTTGAAAAGGCTCGCAACCAATTGTATCAATGATATCAAACGATGGTTTAGGGCCTTTTAATTCTATTTCAGCTTGTGCCGTATCCTCACAACCATTTTGAGTGGTTGCTTTTAAAGTGATGGTGTAGGTACCGTTAGAAACAAAGTTGTGCGCAGGATCGATAAACAAGCTTGTTGGTGTTGCATCTCCAAAATCCCAAAAACGAATTTTAACCGAATCGGTTGTTGATTTAACCGTTGCACCTAAACTATCAATAACCATAGAAGCATCGGTAAACTGGACTATTTGAGGCGCACAAAAATAGGTATTCTGCAACAAGCCAATCTTAGGTTTTAACTGAACAACTTTTATATAATCTACTTTTACAAGCGTATCTAAACAACCCAAACTATCACGTGTAAGCATTTTAATGGTATACGTTCCGGGCTTGTCATATTTTATTTTAGGAAGAGAACCTGTATATGCAAAACCTTTTCCATCACCAATATCCCACCAAATTTTTTCTTTGTTCGCGGCCTCTCTGCTTGGCATTTTCCAATATTCTGTAGGATGTAAATAGTTTGCATTTGCACTGCTGTAATATTGTATTTTTTCGGTAAGCGTGATACTATCCCCTAAACAGTTTACATTACTAGCTTTAAAGCCTGCAAAATAACCAACGGCTATAAGTCTTGCGCTGGTGCGCGAACATCCTTGTTTGGAGACAAATTTGGTAAGCATTGTGTACACACCATTTTTTCTGAAGTTGAATGATTGGGCATTGATGACAGAATCTGTTTCAGATAATAGTTGGCTAAGGGTATCGGTTGGCGTTTTTTCGTTATTAATACTATACCCATTGCCAGTTTCACCATACACTAATCGAGATGTATAATCCCAAGTTACACGCTTAATTTCATATTGAATGCTATCTTCTGCTTTAAACAGTGTTGGCGAATTTTCACATCCACGTTGTATGGTGAAGTTTACGTTAGCATTAATTGGAACCAATCGCAAAATATTGTGGTACCAAGCGGTATCGTAACAATCATTTCCATTCTTATCCTGACCATTTTTAATAATGATTCCAATGGTTACGTATCCATTACTGCTGCATGTTGAATTGTAATTATAATTATAGAAACGAAGGTTAAATGTATCGGCTAAAATCCAATTATTTTTATTGCATGCCGAGTCTGGATTAATCCATGCTCGTTCATAAAAGCAAGAAGGCAGCGTTTCTTCCATTCTTATTTTAATGGTTGTTGGCAAGCATTGATCACCTTCAACATAAATACCTCTTCGCCTTTGAACTGCATTTGTATCAGGGTGAGCATTGGGTTGTGTGAGCGACAATGAAACCGAATCATAATGTACGCAACCTGTAACCGAATCCTTGATATACAATTTGGTTAAGTAACATGCCTCCTTTCCGGGAGTATACATGTGTTGCACATTCATCGAATCAAGCGAAAAATTGCAGTTCACACCCACGTTTAAACCATTTTTCGTATCGGTTGTGCATGGCGGAGCAAAAGCGTCTCCAAAATCCCATAAATGATAAATACTTCCATTCCCATAAGTACAATTCAAATATGGAACAGGTGTTTTGTAGCGAATGGTATCGAATATTTCGCACTGTGAACCATGTTTGATCCGTGTATTTACATCTGAAATATCTTGTATTTTGGCTTGTGGTCCCCACACAACAACAACGGTATCTTTGGTAAACTTACAATCTGTAAAAAATACGGTCAGCCTTACTTTAAAGATACCACATTTTATAAATTTTAATTTTAGGGTATCCTTGGGTGACAATGTTGTATCAATGCGAGTATTCCCATCGTAAACCGACCAAAATGAATTGCCTGTAGGATTTTTTGAGAACAATGTAAATTCATGCTGATTAAAACATTGTTTCAATGGCGTGGTACTTCGAATGATTGAATCAGGCACGATAGTTTGCACCAAATAACTTGAAACTCCAGTATCTGCACAGTTGTTTTTATCTAACACATATAATTTGGGTAAATACGGACCAGGCTTGGCAAAAATATGGGCTACGGCATTAAAAAAAACACTATCTCTGCTGCCATCACCAAAATCCCAATAAAACTTACTTACATTATTGATTGGCATGCCAGAGCTATTGATAAAATTGGCTAACACATCACCACACGTTGGGGTATAATTGGTTTGAAAAACAATATCAGGATTTTTAGGAAACAATCTTACCGAATCAGCTTTTTGCAGACGACTTACACAATTGTTCGTATCGGACACCTCTAACACAAGTGTGTAAAGATGCCCTAAAACGTCAGTGGTATTTTGATAACAAATATTGGGAGAATATGGCACAGAATCGCGCTGAATGTATCCATTGCTTAACTGAAAAATTCTTTTTTTGATGGGTGCATTGGAACTTCCGGGAGTTGATTGATCGAGGACACATAAGTTGTTTCCTTTAAAGCACATTGAATCATTGGTGGTGATGGTAAACTTCGATTTTGGATTGGCAAACACCCTTACCCTTGGAGCAGTTGCCAAACAACTTGCACCACCCGAAAAGGTAACAGTTACAGTAGGAAAATACGTTCCGGCAACTGTATAAGTGTGTCTTGGGGCTGAAGTTGAAGCCGTAAAAGCATCACCAAAATTCCAGGAGTAGGCTGTTGGTGTGCCTCCCGATACATTCACCGTAAAAGGCATTGTGGCTCCTTCGCACAAAACACTATCACTGATAATGATGGTACACGATTGTCCAACACTTCGTAAAGCGCCCAACAAAACAAATCCAATGAATACTAAAAAACGGGGTATGCGCATTTACCAACAATATTTAAGAAGACAAGATAATTGAAAATAAAGTGGCATCATGTAAAATTTTTATGATACCGCAGAATATGTTTGAATAACCACCACCTATAGTTTATCGGATTAATGTTATTGTTCCATAAACTGTTTTGTCTGTTCGTTCTTGTTTTACAACAAATGATCATACTTTATATGCTGAGTTCAACAAATAAGTGCAATTTTTGAAACAAAAGAAAAAAGCTTTTGAGGGCTTTTTTCTTTTGACCAAGTAGTGCAATCTTTGGATTGTCTATGTCAAAAAATTACAAACAGCTCAGTTTAGAGCAAAGATATCAGATTGAATGTTTAATAAAAGCAGGGTTCAGTCAAAAAAAGATCGCAGAGCAATTAAACGTTCATGCATCAACTATAAGTAGAGAGCTAAAACGTAATATCGCAAAGCGAGGAAAAACGGCAGGAGAGTATATGGCTCTAAATGCACAGCGTAAAACAAATATTAGACATTTAGAAAAACCTAAATATGAAGTATTTACAAGTGAAATGAAGCTTACCATTAGTAGCTATATTAAAAATGAAAGATGGAGTCCTGAATTGATAAGTAACTCCATTAACGATATGGTGAGCCACGAGCGAATCTATCAATGGATATGGGAGTGTAAGCATACTAATACGAAAGAAACTAAGCCATATAAGAAGCTGTATCAATATTTAAAGCATGGTAAAAGAAGGCGAAAACGAGGCAATAGAAAAGATAGTAGAGGCGTTATTTTAAATAGAACCCCAATAGCTAAACGCCCAGCAATTGTAGCTCAAAGAAAGCGAATAGGAGATATTGAAGTGGATTTAATGATGGGAAGAAATCATAAAGGAGCATTATTAGTTATGACAGACAGAGCTACTTTACATACCAGACTCAAAAAACTAACGGCAAAGGATAGCAATCAAGTTTATCAAGCCATTATAAGTAACCTAATGAGGAATAAATACAAGCCTAAAACGTTGACTTTTGATAACGATAAAGCTTTTAGTTGTCACACTAAGGTTGCTAATCGAATGGATGTAAAAACTTTTTTCACTAGACCATATACAAGCCAAGACAAGGGAACAGTTGAAAATAGAATTGGGGTGATAAGACGGTTTTTTCCTAAGAAAACAGACCTTACATTTGTATCAAATAAACAAGTGCTTGAAGTTGAGCGTAAAATCAATAACAGGCCAATAAGAAAATTTAATTATTTAACCGCTAATCAAGTGCTACTAAAAAAATTGCACTTATGACTTGAACTTACATATTCTTAGAGTAAATTCATAATTAATTCTTAAAACAATTTTACGAACTCACAATGAAGGAATTGATCGACTCGCATCCAACAAATAGATAGTATAACAATTTTCTGTATTTTTGCCGCGCAATGAACAAAAGCGTAGCATTTTATACACTCGGATGTAAACTGAATTTTTCAGAAACATCAACCATCGGAAGGCAACTAAAAGAAGAAGGTTACCAGAAAGTAGACTTTGAACAAGGCGCAGATGTTTATGTAATCAATACCTGCTCGGTAACCGATAATGCCGATAAAAAATGTAAGCGTATCGTTAAAGAAGCCCTTCGCCACAACCCCCGAGCTTTTGTTACCATTATTGGTTGTTATGCCCAATTAAAACCGAAAGAAATTGCTCGAATACCCGGAGTGGATTTGGTGTTGGGTGCTGCCGAAAAATTCAACATCAGCGAATACCTTACTGATACACGTAAAAAGGATGTTGCAGAAGTAAAAGATGGTAAAATAAAAGAGGTGCTCGAATATCATGCCTCCTATTCCATTGGCGATCGTACCCGTTCGTTTTTAAAAGTTCAAGATGGTTGCGATTATTTTTGTTCGTTTTGTACCATTCCGCTTGCAAGAGGAAAAAGCAGAAGCGATACTATTGCCAATGTGGTAAAACAAGCAAAAGAAGTAGTTGAATCGGGCATTAAAGAAATTGTATTAACGGGCGTAAACACTGGTGATTTTGGTGCGCAAACTGGAGAAACCTTTTTTGATTTATTAAAGGCATTAGATGAAGTTGAAGGCTTAAATCGCTTGCGAATTTCATCTATTGAACCTAATTTACTTACCGATGAAATTATTGAATTTGTAGCATCGTCAAAAACAATTGTCCCTCATTTTCATATTCCACTCCAATCAGGTTCGGATAAAATTTTGGAGAGCATGCGCAGAAGGTATTTAACTGAATTATACACATCAAGAGTTCATAAAATCAAATCGTTGATGCCTCATTGTTGTATTGGTATAGATGTGATTGTAGGATTTCCGAGCGAAACACATGATGACTTTTTAGACACTTATAACTATTTGAATGGATTAGATATTTCTTACCTGCACGTGTTTACATATAGCGAACGCCCAAATACAACTGCCAATAAAATGGCAGAAAAAATTCCTATGCATGAGCGAGCCGAACGCAGTAAAATGCTGCACATATTAAGCGATAAAAAACGTAGATATTTTTACGAGCAATATATTGGTAACACTCGTCCAGTTTTATGGGAAATAGAAAATGATGGAAATATCATGCACGGATTTACAGATAATTACATTAAGGTAAAAAAGCCTTACGACCCCATTTCGGTTAATGAAATTGAAAATGTAACACTTGTAGAAATTGATGCAGAAATGCTGGTTAGTGTGAAAATGCCTGCATTGGTATTTTAATTGGCTACACCTCAATTCAGCATTGATTGTCTTTTATTTCAAACTGTTTCTTCTCAGTTATTTTAGCGTTCTTCGTATAACATTCTCAATTCTCAAATCGTAAATCTCAAGTCTTAAATCCTAAATAATAATGTACCCAACCATATCTGATTTGCTCAACGATCTTATTGGCATCTATATTCCACTCCCTATTCAAACTTTTGGTTTTTTTATGGGGCTTTCGTTTTTAGGAGCCTACTGGGCAACATCAAGTGAATTGCAGCGTAAAGAGAAAAATGGATTGCTTAAGCCCATACTTAAAACAATCACCTTACACAAAAGAGTATCCACTCAGGATTATATTATTCAACTGCTATTTGGAGCACTTATTGGATACAAATTATTGGATATTGTTTTAAACTACAGCGAATTACTAAATGATACACAAGGATTTATTCTTTCGGGAAGAGGAAATTTTTTAGGCGCTATTTTAGGCGCTGGTGTTTCCTATTATTTTCTTAAACAAGAGGATAATAAAGCAAAAGCACATACCCCTGAGCAAAAACAAATTTTGGTTCCCCCTCACCAATTAATGGGCAATATTTTGTTGATTGCTGCAGTTGCTGGCTTATTGGGAGCCAAAATTTTTCATAACCTCGAAAATTTGGATGAGTTTGCACAAGATCCAATTGGCTCGTTGTTATCGTTTAGTGGACTAACTTTTTATGGGGGACTTATTGTTGCTGCTTTTGCTGTTTTGCGTTACACCGGCAAAAATGGCATTAACTGGAAACACATGATTGATGCAGCTGCTCCTGCTTTGATACTTGCATACGGAATTGGTAGAATTGGTTGCCAAATGAGTGGTGATGGCGATTGGGGTATTGTAAACCTCGCTCCCAAACCTGAATGGATGGCGGTACTACCTGATTGGATGTGGAGTTTTACTTACCCGCACAACGTAGTAAGTGAAGGAGTACCTATTCTGGGCTGTGAAGGTCGCCACTGTTTTGAATTACCACAACCTGTATACCCAACACCATTTTACGAAGTATTGATGTCGCTTTCCATTTTTGGTATGTTATGGGCTATTCGCAAACGTATTCAAACACCTGGTTTAATGTTTAGTATTTACCTAATGTTTAATGGTGTTGAACGTTTTCTAATTGAACAAATAAGAGTAAACACAACCTACCATATAGGAACCCATTTTATTACCCAAGCCGAAATAATTTCAACCGTTTTGTTTATTATTGGAGCAATCAGTACGCTCTATTTAAGTAAACAAAAACAACATGCTCAAATGGACTAACCTCTTCCTTTGTATCTTGTTAACCTGGTCGGTTTGGGCTCAAAACTTACTCCCAAATTGTGGATTTGAAGATGTAAATATATGTTGTGAAAACGATAAACCTTGTTGCCCTAAAGGTTGGTTTAAAACCAACTTTAGTAAGTATACATCCACCAATTACCCAAAGCCTGGAATGAACAATTCATTTGCTGCCGAGATTGTTGCCGCAGCAATTGGAGGCAACAATTTTAGAACATATTTGCAGGCACCTATACTTAGCCAACTTATTGCAGGTAAAGAATATACAGTATCAATGTATGTAATGCCTAAACAATTTTTGCTCGATGAATTGGGTGTTTATTTTAGCGATACGTTTACAGTAAAGTTTACAGATGATAGACTTAATATACCCTATCAACTTAAGTTAAAAAGTAACAAAAAGTTTATCGGCAAACGTAATACATGGACAAAAATAAGTGCATCCTACAAGGCCACCGGAAGTGAACAATTTATCGTTGTTGGCAATTTCAAATCGGATAAAGAACTATATTGGAAGCGCATAAAAGGAAAATCGGAAGTATGTAGCTATCTTATTGATAGTGTTTCGTTGGTTCCAAACGACTCCTCAACCAAGTATGAAACTTCGGAGAGTGAATTGGCGTATTTCGGTGAAACACGCAGGCACTATTTGGCAAAGAAATGCACCGGAAGCAATCATTTCATTTCGCATCTCCTACCCGACTCAGCCGAGCATCTGGATGATGCAATCGACACCTTCTTTACGCAAAAATCTATCATACTCAAAAATGTATTCTTCGATTTTGATAAAACAGATTTGCTGCCAAACTCATACACTGAACTTAATATATTGGTTAACTATCTCCAACTACATCCAACCTATTTTATCAAAATTTCGGGACATACTGATGCAAAAGGAAGTGATGAATATAACCTCAAACTATCGGCAGGGCGAGCTAAATCGATAGCTAATTATTTGGAGTTAAATGGAATTGATTCCTATCGTATTCAATTTGAAGGAAACGGAAGTAAAGAACCCATTGCGAATAACAATACAGATAAAGGACGAGAACAAAACCGTAGAGTTGAATTCATTATCTTCGAATAAAATTTGGCATCATTATTTCATTTGCAATAACCATGAAAAGATATATTTGGATCAGCATACTGTTTTTACTAATTACCAACAAGCTCTTTGCGCAACCAGATACCATGAAACAGTATGATTTACCTCCATTTATTGTAGAAGCACAAAAGGATCCTGAGTACGAAAAACGTTACCAAAAATTGATTCGAGATGTAAAAAAAGTTCTTCCTTACGCAAAAATGGCGGGCTTTAGGTTTCAACTAATGGAACAGAACTTACAACTATTACCTACCGAAAAAGCACGAAAAGAGTACCTCAAACGAACAGAAGAAGCCATAAAGGAACAATTTATGGATGATTTGGTGAACCTCACAGTAAGCCAAGGGAAAATTTTAATTAAACTTATTCACCGCGAAACAGGGAAAGATACATATACCTTACTAAAAGAATATAGAGGCGGTTTTACTGCTTTTTATTGGCAAGGCTTAGCAAGAGTATTTTCTGCTGATTTAAAAAACGAGTACAACCCAGTTGAGGATTGGCAAATTGAAAACATCATTAAAACACTTGGATTTGAATAACTGGGCCCGTTTTCAATATACTTCCTCATCCAACTTAAGGATGCATCACTATTGGCATTATAAATACTGTGCATCAGTTGAGCAGTATATATTCCCGTGATGCTCAAATAAGATTGTTGTTTTGGTGGAACAGTGTATACTGTTGGTATTGAAACATCTGTGAGAATTGGATAGATTGTATCCGTTTTAGCTATTGATTGAGAGGTGTCGACAAGAACAGCTGCAGAATTTTTGTTCATTACCCTTTCACTCAAAGTAACTGTATTTCTTGTTTCCGCTACTGGCAGTATTTTGGTTTCACTAACTAACTCATTGTTTATGGGTGTTACCGCCAATACCTCTGTTTCAGCTTGCATTACACCAATGTTTGTATGTACTTTAAAATTACCCTTTTCTCTCTTTTTATTAATTGTTTCAGGGAGTATAGTATGTTCTTTCGTTTTGATTTTATCGGATGATTTAAGTTTACGAATATTTGTTGAGGGTAATGTGCTATTTGAACGTTTTTGGAGTTGAGTGGCTCGTTTAGCAGTATCAACATGGTCTGAGCGTTGATTGGCATACCAGATTGAAACACTCATAACAATGGCAATCAAAGCCGCGCGAGTAAGCCACACCATAAGGTAACGCTGCTTGCGCTGTTGTTCGCGTTTGCGCATCATCACGTCAAATAAACCTTGTTGAGGGGGTAATTCAAACTGCTGAGCCTGCCCTTTCAGCCATTCCGGTAATTTATCTTTTTCCATACTTCGACAGAGGTATTTCTAATAAACCATCAAGCTTTTTTCGAGCAAGGCTTTTGCTCTTAAGTATTGAGATCGTGATAAACTTTCTTTGATGCCCAATTCTTTCGGAATTTCAGCGTGTGAGTATCCTTTAATGGCAAACATATTTAACACCACACAATACCCCGTTGGAAGTTCGTGTATGCATTGCATCACCACATTCACATACATATTATGTTGTTGTAAACTCACAATTTCAGTTGATGTGTCAAGTACATCTAGATCGCCTTCCAACTTAAACTTTTTGGTACTTCGCAGGTGATTAAGGGCTGTATTAACCATAATACGTGTGATCCATGTTTCAAGTGACGATTCTAAACGAAATGATGACAGGTTATTAAAAACTTTTATAAATCCATCTTGTAAAATATCCTCTGCCTCAGCTATAGTTTGGGCATAACGATAACAGACTCCTAACATCTTAGGAGCAAAACGATTGTACAGCATGCTCTGAGCTGATCTGTTCTCAGCTAAACACGCCCGAATGAGTTCTTTATCATCTGTTAGCAATTGCCTTCTATGGTAAACATGTTTAATCAATGCATCACGCTTGTATTTGTGTTGTTTGGATATATCGACAACCAATGAAACAAAATAGCTGCATGACGGTGACAAATAAGACACCCCAAAATGGTAAAACCCCTACAGAATGAACTGTAGAGGTTATCAATCAAAACAACTTAAAAAGTTTTTAAATTAGTTCAGCCTGCTGATGGAAATGTTCCAGTATCAAACTGATAGAAGTTGGATGTGCGTTCAATGCAACACTTTCTAATGAACCAATAGTTCCCGAAAGTTCTTTGTATTCTTCTATAGCTTGTAAATGATGTTGAAGCAGGTGCTGAATATGAACGTTTTCCTCGGCTGAGGTTTCTTTATAAATGTAACGGATTAAATCGTTTGCGATGTAAATTTCAGACATAGGCGAAATGGTAAATATGTTATTTACTACCAAAACGGACTACAGTTAAAACTTATTGTGGTGTACCCCTACAATTTTTTAAAAACACATGCAATAAACTGATTATTAAAACTAAACCCTTATCTTTTGCTGTTCCATCATTTTACGTAAGTTGTTCAATGCATAACGCATTCTGCCTAGAGCAGTATTAATACTTACTCCTGTTGCATCAGCAATTTCCTGAAAACTCATATTTCCCCACTGGCGCATAATCAATACCTGGCGTTGCTCTTCTGGTAACCGCTTTACCAATTGACGCACATTGTGTTCCGACTGGCTACGAATCATCTTATCCTCATTTGACTCTTCTGCAATGGTGATATAGTTAAAAATATCATTGCCTTCGCTATCGGTAATGGTAACATCTCTCTTCATTTTTCGGATGTAATCAATAGTGAGATTACGGGCAATACGTGCTGCCCAAGGAGCAAATTTTCCTTCCTCATTATACTTATCCGAACGAATGGTGTGGATGATTTTAATGAAAGCTTCCTGAAAAATATCTTCAGAAAGCGCACGGTTGCGAACAAGCAAATAAATTGCGGTGTACACATTGCGTTGGTGGCGTTTAATTAAAGTTTCGAGGCATGCCTCATTACCTTGTTGATACAGACGGATCAATTCTTGATCACTAATCTTCTGGTCATTCATAGGTTGTACTATTAAAAGGTTGAACTCAGAGAAAAAATTAGTGTAGAATTGTGTCTATAAGCGTGTGGTTGTTTAGGGTAATGGTTTTATTGGTGATTCGAATGTATGATAAAAAACAGAAAATATAAAACTTAATTTTTTCTTAAATTATCGAATAGTATCGTTAGCGCCTACTCTGCCTAAATATTGCTAGCATTTATTCTAAACAAAAATTGTTCACCGTGCACAAACAGTAAAACTAAATAGCGTTCAAAACCTTTTCTTTGAAGAGTATATTTACTGCACGAATGAAATTTAAGAGCGAACAAAAAACCAAAGACATCGTTATCAAAGGTGCACGAGTGCACAACCTAAAAAATATAGATGTTACCATTCCTCGCAATCAGCTCACTGTAGTAACAGGCGTTTCTGGCTCGGGTAAATCATCATTGGTTTTTGATACGCTGTATGCCGAAGGACAAAGGCGATATGTAGAAAGTTTATCGGCTTATGCGCGTCAGTTTTTGGGCAAGATGAACAAACCCGATGTTGATTATATTCACGGTATCTCGCCAGCAATTGCCATCGAGCAAAAGGTAAATACACGCAACCCTCGCTCAACAGTTGCTACCACCACCGAAATTTATGATTACCTAAAACTTTTGTTTGCCCGCGCAGGTGTTACCTTCTCTCCTGTTTCGGGTAAAGAAGTTAAACGTGATACTGTTGAAGGTGTAGTGAATAAATTATTGGCCTTAGTGGAAGATACCCGTGTGTTGTTGGTTGTTCCCATAACTCCCGAAAATGACTTAAAAAAGCAACTCGAAATTTATTTGCAGAATGGATTCTCTAGGTTATTAATAGACGAAAAACCTGTTGATATTGAAGAGTACCTAGAAGAAAATACGAAATCGGAAATTCAAAATCCGAAAACAAAAAAATCAGATAGCACAAATCCTAATTCTCAAATCTCAAATCTCAATTTATTCTTATTGATTGACCGTTTTGCTATCATTCACAATGATGAAGATTTTCAAAACAGATTAGCCGACTCTGTTCAAACAGCCTTTTTTGAAGGTCACGGGGAATGTTCCATACACATTGTGCAAGAAGATGGCTCATACACGCAAGAGTATTTTAGCAATAAATTTGAGTTGGATGGAATAACCTTCGAGGAACCGAACGTAAACTTTTTTAGTTTCAACAATCCATACGGAGCTTGTAAAACCTGTGAGGGATTTGGTTCGGTAATTGGTATTGATGAAGATTTGGTTGTGCCCGATAAAAGTATCTCCATTTATGCCGATGCAATTGTGCCTTGGAAAGGTGAAAAAATGAGTGAATGGAAAGCTCATTTCATTAAACTCAGTGTTAAAAACAAATTCCCCATTCACAAAGCGTATCACGAATTAACCACCGCTCAAAAAGATTTTTTGTGGCAAGGCGATGCAACATGGGAAGGAATAAACGGCTTTTTTAAAGACTTAGAACGTCAAACATACAAAATTCAGTACCGCGTAATGTTGGCGAGATACCGCGGAAAAACTACTTGCCCAGATTGCAAAGGAACTCGCTTGCGTAAAGATGCCAACTATGTTCGCATTGTAAATACTGCCATCAAGAAAGGTAGCATGAATGATTTTCGTTCCTTATCCGAAATTTTGTTAATGAGTATTGACGAAGCGGTCATTTACTTTAGCTCTTTAAGCTTGAGCGAACAACACGCTTCCATTGCCAAACGTATTCTCACCGAAATCTCTTCACGGTTAAGTTTTTTGCAAAATGTAGGTCTGGGATATTTATCACTCAATCGTTTATCAAACACACTTTCGGGAGGTGAATCGCAACGCATAAACCTAGCCACTTCACTAGGAAGCAGCCTTGTTGGTTCGTTGTATATTTTGGATGAGCCAAGTATCGGATTGCACTCGCGCGATACCGAAAAACTCATTGGCGTATTGGAGAAACTTCGTGATATTGGCAATACAGTTGTTGTTGTTGAACATGATGAAGACCTCATGAAAGTTGCCGACCAATTAATTGATATAGGACCTGAGGCTGGAGTAAACGGAGGACAGCTCATTGCACAAGGTACTTTTAAAGAAGTATTGCAGAACAAAAACAGTCTTACAGGAAAATATTTAAGTGGAAAAGAAGAGGTTCCTGTTCCTGAAAAACGCAGAAAAGCGAGTGATTTCATCACAATCAAGGGAGCTCGGCAGCATAACTTAAAAGGTGTAGATGCTCGTTTTCCATTACATGTATTAACAGTGGTTACAGGTGTTTCTGGTTCGGGTAAAACATCCTTGGTTAAAACTATTTTATATCCAGCATTACAAAAACAATTAGGCACATACAATGGTGAAAAAACGGGAGCTCATGATAGTTTGGAAGGAAATGTAAAAAGCATTAAACAAATTGAGATGGTTGATCAAAATCCTATCGGAAAATCATCTCGCTCAAATCCAATTACCTATATAAAAGCCTACGATACCATCCGTGAACTTTATGCATCACAAGCCATCTCAAAAAGCCGAGGCTATAAACCCCAGCATTTTTCGTTTAATGTAGATGGCGGACGTTGTGAAACCTGTCAAGGCGAAGGCGAGGTAACTATTGAAATGCAGTTTATGGCTGACATACATTTGCCATGTGAAGAATGCAAAGGTGCCCGTTTTAAAGAAGAAATTTTGGACGTAAAAGTGCACGGCAAACATATTAGCGATGTTCTGAACATGAGCGTAGATGAGGCCATTGCTTTTTTTACAGAAGAAACTTCCATCACCAATAAAATTAAACCATTACAAGATGTTGGATTGGGCTATGTTCAACTCGGACAATCATCCAATACACTATCAGGAGGTGAAGCACAACGTGTAAAATTAGCTTCATTTTTAGGTCGTGGAAAAAACAGTGATCATGTATTGTTTATTTTTGATGAACCTACTACGGGGTTGCACTTCAACGATATCAAAAAACTACTTGCATCCTTTGATGCATTAATTAACCAAGGCAATTCCATTATTGTTATTGAACACAATATGGATGTAATCAAATGTGCCGATTGGGTTGTAGATTTAGGTCCGGAAGCGGGCGATAAAGGTGGAAATTTGGTGTTTGAAGGAACACCCGAAGAGTTAATTAAAGTAAAAGAAAGCTATACCGGAAAATACCTAAAAGAGAAGTTAACTGCATAACCGGAAAACCTTTATTCTTATTCGAACACAAACGTAATGCCCTCTTCGGCAATTTCTGTTTGTGGAAATTCTGTTTTGGCCTCCTCCAATAGCTCGTTTAAGTCTTCGTATCGGGATGAAAAGTGCCCAATGAGTAAGTTTTTTACATTAGCCTCTTTGGCAACCATTCCGGCTTGTTTGGCTGTTGTATGTTTGGTTTCAATGGCTCGTTCAAGTTTTTCATGCAAAAAAGTTGATTCATGATATAACCAATCTACATCACGTACCTCATTAATAACCCTTTTATCATAGATTGTATCAGAACAATAAGCATATCTTATGGGTAGACCTGAATCATAAGTCAATTTTTCATTACTAATTTCTGTTTTCCCATCTGCACTAATAAAATCCTTCCCTCGTTTAATATCATTATAAAAAGTAAACGGTATGTGGTAACGTTCGCACGCTTCAATATTTAACTTACGTAAGCGAGATTGTTCTTCAAAAATAAAACCTGTGGTGGGAATTCTATGATATAAAGGGAATGACGTTACCTTGATGAGCATGTTTTCAAAAATAACTTCCCGTTTAGAATCATCTGTGATGTGTTTAACTATGTCAAATCGTAAACGTGTATCTGAATGTTTGAGAAACATATCTAATATTTCAAACAAGCTTGCCGGACCAAAAATATGAAGGGGTTCAAGCCTACTGTTTAGGTTCATCGAAAAAATTAATCCCGGCAATCCGAGTATGTGATCGCCATGCACATGGCTTATAAAAATATAATGCAGTTTTGATTTTTTAATCTTGTATTTACGCAACTGCATTTGTGTTCCCTCACCACAATCAATCAATATGTGGTGATCGAGCATATTGAGGTACTGTGCCGAAGGAAACCTATTAAGCGTGGGTGTAGCCGAACTGTTGCCTAAAATCGTTAGTTCAATACTCATAGGCTCAAATCATCGTCCGTCATATTTAAAAACTGTTTTTCCAACTGATCCATAAACACAAAATCAACAGCTTCAACATCTGTCGGAATAAAAGTAATATCTGCCTTGTTAAACAATCGGGTAAACTGATCATTGGCATGTGTTAAAATTAACAATCCATCATTCTCTTGCAAATCAACTCCTAATTGAATAAGCTCTCTAGTGCCATCTGCATTACATTCATTTACACCCGAAATATTTACGATAACATATTTGCTACTACTGGCAACTTCGTGCAATACCTTCTCGCGAAGCTTAGCACATGTCTCTTTATTAAAAGCAGTTAGGTCGGTTTTAATTAACGAATACTGATCATTTTTTTCGATAGTATAATTCATGATTCGATTTTTAATCTTGTAAAAATAACCAACCCACTCAAATATTCTATTATTTTTACCCACCAAAAAAAATTACCATGTCAACTAAACGCATTGCATGTATTACAGGAGCTTCGGCCGGAATTGGCGTGGCAACTGCTCATATTTTAGCAGCCAACGAATTTGATTTATTATTAATTGCCCGCAGGGAAGATAAACTCGCATTGCTAGCCGATACGCTTTATAAACAGTATAACTGCAACTCTTTAATACGCATATTGGATGTAAGAAACAGATTGGATGTTACACAAACAATTGAGCAATTGCCTGAAGGTTGGAAAGGTATTGAAGTACTCATTAATAATGCGGGTTTGGCAAGTGGTTTGGCGCCAATTGAAAAAGGTGATATTGATGATTGGGATGTAATGATTGATACCAACGTAAAAGGGTTGTTGTATGTAACTCGAAACGTTACGCCATTAATGATTGCAAATGGCAAAGGTCATATTATTAATATTGGAAGTATTGCAGGCAAAGAAGTGTATGCCAATGGAAATGTATACTGTGCCACCAAACATGCAGTTGACGCATTAAACAAAGCCATGCGAATTGATTTGGCGCAATACCCTATAAAAGTTACAGCGATACATCCAGGAGCCGTAGAAACTGAGTTTAGCATTGTACGTTTCCATGGTGATGCCGAACGTGCTAAAACTGTTTATACCGGATTTGAAAACTTGGTAGCGCAAGATATTGCCGAAGCTATTTGGTTTGCACTTTCGCGCCCTCCGCATATAAACATTAACGAACTTACCATCATGCCAACTGCGCAACCCATTGCGAGTGTGATTCATAGGAAGGCATAAAAGTAGTAACAGTCGAATCAGTTAGTCTGAAGTTACCCGATTCAACTGTTAATTTGTTCACCGCTTTGCATTCTCCAAATCAAACGCCTCATCACCTTTTTGATATGGAACATACGTAACAATGAGCTGAAACATTTCATCTGTGGTTTTCATGCTGCCATTGCGCTCCCTAATTTCTTGGGGTGGAGAAAATGGATTATTGGGGTTACTTGCAGTATTGTCAAAAACACCTTCAACATAAATGGTGGTTCCTTTGGGTATTTTCAACAACTTCTTAAACTTATAAAAATATTGCCACCTAAAATCCCAATTGTTAATTCGGATAAGCGGAATGGTGTCGCCACTTGGTTTAATGGCATAGGACCAGAATTTTTTACCAATTAAATGCATGTGAGGAACGATACTAATGAGTGAAATATCATCTGGCATTGTGGCCTTAATATGAAACGTTTTAACTTCATTGGGAGGAACAATCAATTGTGGCTCTACAGGTGTTATCCCTAATGTTCCCATTTGAAATTCACTCACCGGACGTTTGGGTGGTGCAGTGCCGAAATAAATATTGTAGTAAGATGAATCAACCGCATCAATGGGTGAAGGACCAAAATGCATATCATTCAAGTAGAATGCTCCTTTTTTTGATAAGGTATACCCTCCTATTTCTTGAGGATAAAAGCTAAATAAAGCTCCAGGTAAATAATTGCTCACGCTGGGTGTCATGCGCGGGTAGCTTCCATCGTCTTGCAAAATACCTAACTCTTTATGAATGGTTTGACTGTTGGCTTGGTCTTGTTCAACATACATTTTACCTTCATTCACATTTTTTTTCTTTCCATCAGCAAATTGAATCAAATGTGTGTTAACATGGTGAACCAATCGTTTGTTTCCTACTACAAATTCAATGGCTCTCACGAAGGTATCGTTTGGAATCTCATAGGGTATTTTCATAACTAAAAACCGATCCTGGTTATCTCCTTTAAGTATAATTTTTGGAACAGGTACCACCAAATCAGGCTTACCGAAATGAACTTTATTTAACACAGCTGTTGGTTGTTCCAAATTTGCTGTGTCTCCGGGTAACATTCCTTCATCCACCCATCGTTTGACCAACTCAATTTGTTCATCGCTCAACACCATCTCATCAGCAAAGTGCGAGTATGATGCATCGGCAGGCCATGGCGGCATAATACGTTCACTCACCATATACTTAATCAACTTTCCACGCTTGGCCACATCGTGATATGTTATGAGCGTAAATGGACCTGCTTCACCTTCAATATGACATTTTGTACAATTCTGATGAATGATAGGTGCGATATGTTCGGCAAATTTAACCTGAGCAGGAGGCACATCCTTGTTACCCTTATTCTGAGAACAAGCAGCTAGTATGCCCATCAGGAAAATTAGTATTAGTTTTTTGTTCATTATTTGCTGTTTGCTGTTTGCTGTTTGCTGTTTGCTGTTTGCTGTTTGCTGTTTGCTGTTTGCTGTTTGCTGTTTGCTGTTTGCTGTTTGCTGTTTGCTGTTTGCTGTTTGCTGTTTGCTGTTTGCTGTTTGCTGTTTGCCTCGGCACGAGTGCCTTCGGCCGTTCTGCTGCGCAGAAGCTCAGGCATCCTATCCACTTTCATTTATTTATTTACACATCTTCCAATATTCTAATCTGCACATTTGCACATCCTGTCATCAGCACATTTCCCCATTACTCAATATAACACCCAACCGCTTTTGTTTTAGAGACGCTAATAGGCTTGTTTAAAAGTACTGAAGTTAAAGCATCTTTAAGATTGTATTCTGTAATAACTTTTCTCTTTTTTCCTAATTCATATGCCCAATTATCGATTCTTCCTTGGTATATCACTTTCCCTTGCGTATTAACCAGAACCACCTCGGGTGTTATGGTAACATTGTATTTTTTAACAAGCATTAATTGCTCGTCACGCAACAACATAAGAGGGATTTTATATTTGATTTCGTATTCTAAAATATCTTTGTTAGAAAAATCATTTCCGGGAATAATACCAACCATTTCGATACCTTGTTTAGCAAACTCAGCATATATATTTCGAATAGTGAGTGAATAACTCTGGCACAAAGGACATTCAGGTGAAAGGAAATAATACACCCTTGCTTTACCTCCGGGGCTTTCATTCATTAAAAAAATGCTACCTTCATTGCTTTTAAATGAAAACGTTTGGGCAGATGCACTTAAACACGCACAAAACAAAGCACAAAACAATAGTTTATTCATAAGTTCAAATATCTCAAAAACTATCAAGGATAAAAATACGTAATTCTATAAAACCATCATTATACTTAACATGTTTAAAATAACAATGAATCAAATGAATACGATACTTTCGTTTGTCATATTTAACACGATGAGTATTTCTATATTTTCGTGCACAGAAAGTACAGTAACCCCAGTACCTAAACTCACAACCAACATGATTGAAGAACAACACACAACACACAACTTTGACACTGCCACTTTTGGTGCGGGATGCTTTTGGTGCCTAGAAGCCGTATACCAACAAGTAGAAGGTGTACTATCTGTAACATCGGGTTATAGTGGAGGTGCAGTTAAAAATCCTACTTACAAAGAAGTTTGCAATGGCACTACCGGACACGCAGAAGTGTGTCAGATTGTATTTGACCCAAAAGTGATTACCTATCCTGAACTGTTACAAGCATTTTGGGTAAGCCACGATCCAACAACACTTAATCGACAAGGAAATGATGTTGGCACGCAATACAGATCTGTCATTTATTATCACACACCTATACAAAAGGAATTAGCCGAAAAGTACAAAAAGGGGTTGAATGCATCGCATGCATATCCGAATCCTATTGTTACTGAAATCAGTCCTTTAACTGAATTTTTTAAGGCGGAGGATTATCACCAAAATTATTATAACGAAAATGTTGATCAACCCTATTGTCAGTTTGTAGTAAAACCAAAATTGGAGAAGTTTCAGAAAGTTTTTAAAGAGAAGTTAAAAATCAAAGCTTCCAACTAAACAAAAAAGGCTATCTCATCTCCTGGAGGCCACTGAAAAAGCATCATTTTGATGAAAACTTAATTTAGAGCGATTAGGTAAAATGTAAATTTTACTTAATCGCTTTTTTGTAATTTTACTTTTGAGATTTACAGGATGTTTTATGGTTCTTGTTGCACCCTAAAATGCATTTTTAGACCTTTTTTCGCGTAACTTTAGAGTTTACTCTGTTAATTTAATAATTCTTTTTAAGTTGACTGCAAAAATTGCCAGTGCACCCTGCATTTGCATATTACTAATGCCATAGGATATTGCTCTATCGTATCCGTGTATGTTTTTTAACTCACTATTTTTTGCTTCAATTTTATAACGATGCTTTGATTTTTCTTTATAATAATCGGTTTCTTGAAAGACTGTTTGTTCTTGATGTAGGTCTGATTTAATTGTTAACGAATAGGTTTTTGTTTTTGCTCCTTCTTTATAACAACCCTCTTTTAAAGGGCATGTTTTACATTTGTCTGTATCAAAGTAGTATGTTACTGCTTGGTTTTTTCCAATATTTTTTGTGCCTTGACGAGCCTTTTTTAATGCCATATGACCAGCAGGGCAAACAAACATATCTGCATCTTTATTGTAATCAAATTTATCTTCATCCTTTCTTGTGCCTTGTGTGATTGAGGGATTTAGCCTTGCTACTATTTTAATATTTTGCTCTGTTGTAATTTTAAGATTTTCTTTTCCTGAATAGGCGGTATCGCCTATTATGGTATCCACATCAATTCCATTTTCTTGACTCATTTGTAAAAGTTTTGTTAACTCTGGCCCATCTCCTTTTTCACCCGATGTTACTACTGCTGCTGTAATAATGCGCTCTTCGGTCATGGCTATATGTGTTTTGTATCCAAAGAATGAGCTATCAGCTGATTTGTGCCCAATTCTTGCATCAGTATCTTTTGATAGGATGAAATTTTCTTGCGTATCTTCTATCGTTTCTTTTAGTAAATTGAGTTTTTCTTTTACACCAGGTATTGAACTAATAGTTGGTTCATTTTCTATTCGTTGCTCTAACTCTTTGCAATATGCTAACTCCTTTTCCAAATCATTATCAATGTTCTTTTGTGGCATATTTTCTTTCCATTCCTCATCAAACAAATACACCGCTTTCCTGAGTAACTTAGAGCGTTCACGTAATACTTCTATTGCTGAAAATGGATTTGATCTTGATAGCGTATGTGTGGCATCTACTATAATTGACTTTGAACGAATGATGCCTTTTTCAACTGCTATACTGACTGTTTTGTTTATTAATAAATCTAACAAGTCGGTGTCTTTTAAACGTAGTTTCCTAAACTTGGTCAATGAACTAGAATTTATTACTTCCTCTTCTGGTGTCATTTCTAAAAAGTATTTAAATGACATATCGTATCGTGAACGCTCAACTACATCAACATCAGATATTGTATAAATTGTTTTCAAAAGTAAATACTTGAACATGCGAACTGGACTTTCCGCCATTCGGCCATTATTCATGCAATATTTATTTACTAGCTCCTCGGATACAAAGGAAAAGTCTACTAATTCATTAATTTTTCTAAGAAAATTGTGCTTCGGAACAATTAAATCTTATAACGAAGAATGGTTACTAATCTGAATTTTATGCTGTTGTAATAACATTTGGCTGCCGTTAAATTTCTTAATAAAGAAACAAAAAAAGGGGCAAAAAACATTGCCGTTTTTTACCCCTTTTACTAACATTTGTTAATCAAATGACTTTTTCAGTGGCCTCCATCTCCTGACATAGCCTTTTTTATATTTAAAAATTTAATAGCTATTCAACCATAATTTTTTTCACCATTGAAGATGATTCACCTTTAATCATCAACAAGTACATTCCTTTGGGAGCTGTTTGTAAATCAATTGTTTGGTTTGCAGTTGACTTAGTTGTTGCCAATACAAGTTTTCCATGCATATCATACATGCTAATTTCAAGTTTTTCGTTAAGAGAACTCATAATGTTTATGATTCCGTTGCTAGGATTTGGATATACAGCTACTGTTGCTTCAGAAACCAATGAAGGCAAACCTACACTTCCAATGGTTACGTAATCTAATTTGGTTATACTATCGCTTCCAAAACACGAAGATTTCACTTTGAGTGATACAGTGTATTTTCCATTTGCCATAAACATAATTTCAGGTTTTTTTGATGTTAAAGATGTACCTCCATTAAACATATAAGTGTTTGGCGTAATGGTCCACTTCCATTCAATGGCGTTAGCTGACGAATCCCTTAATGCAATTACATCACTTGTTGTTCCTGATTTTTTCGAAGCATCAAATTTTGCCTTAGGTAGCGCTTGTGTCATATCATCAATGGTTATTTTCCTAATTGTTTGATTGTCTCTATCGCAAACATACAATGCGTTATTATTATATAATATCCCGTCAGGTTGATTAAAGCGAGCATTCATTCCAACACCATCAGTATCTCCACCAAGCAGAGAAGATCCTGCAAATGTAGTTACACATGAACCAGCAATTTTACGAATAACATTAACATCTGTTACATAAATATTCTTCATGTCATCAACCGCAACATCGCATGGATAAATAAAGGTTGCTTCGGTTAATGCATCGCCATTAGCTGTTCCAAAACCTCCTTTTCCAGCAACAGTTGTAACGGATCCTGTTAAAATGTTTACTTTACGGATTTTTCTCGATTGCATATCTGTAACCAATAAATCAGTTGCATTATACCAACACATTCCTCCAGGTCCATGAAAACTTGCGGCAGCACCAATCCCATCATCGCTTCCTTCTGCACTGCTACCCGCCAAGGTGGTTACAACGCCCGAAGGTGATATTTTTCGAATTCGATTATTAGCATGATCCGAAACGTATAAATTATTATTAGCATCAGCCAAAATATCTAACGGAGCATTAAATCTTGCAACTGTTCCTGTTCCATCTGCAAAACCGGAATTTGTTTTATCGCCTGCAAAGGTTGATACTGTTTGAGCGTTTGAGACATTAGCAAATGGGGTAATTTTTCGAATAGTATGGTTAAAACCATCTACAACATATATATTACCCAAATTATCAGCCGTAACTCCTGAAATATTATTAAATGTAGCGGCAGTGCCTACTCCATCGTTAGATCCTGTAGATCCAGCTAAACTACCTGCCCTAACATATACGTTATTAAACGTATCAATAAAACGAAGCCTGTTCCCCCCTCCTTCGGTAAACCAAACTCTACCCGATGCGTCTTTAAACATTTTTGAGGGAAACGCCAATGTTGCATTGGCAACGGTTGCTGATGAAAGTATGTTTTCTGTTGGAGAAACTCCAGATTTTCCCATGTAAGTTGTTACTGTTTGGCCTTGAACAAATGTGCTTGCCAATAGCGCTAATGAAGTAAGTATTTTATTCATAATTAATTTTTATTCAAAAAAAACTAAAAATAATTGGTTAACAAGTCATTCAAGAATTATTTAACAACTGGTTTGCATATACCTAAACAGAGAATACTCCTTAATAACCTGAGTTCGGGATAAGAAAGTGTTGATTATTTTGTTTATAATTATTTGGTAATCAAATAATTAGTAGCATTGGAAGTGTTAATTTTGTAGTGCAAAAAAAACATAAAAAACACACCAATGCTACAAGATAAAATTACAGAAACTTTTGTAAAAGTTGATGATTTCTGCAATGAATTTGAAATTTTGTATTCAAAACACCAATTACCCGCACCATCAAACGTTAAAACAAGAAATAGAAAAGCCGGAATGTGTGACTCTGAAATTATCACACTCCTGATTGCGTTTCATGGTGGTCAATTCAGGAATTTCAAGCATTTTTATGTGGACTATGTGTCTGTTCATTTAAGAGAAGATTTTCCCGGATTGGTTTCCTATAACAGGTTTATTGAATTGAGTCATCGTTGTGCTATTGCATTCATGTTGTTTCTCCATCATTGTTGCAAAGGCGAGTGCACTGGCATTAGCTTTATTGATTCTACTGTACTGCGTGTTTGTCACAACAAAAGGATAAAGCGTAATAAAACATTTAAAGGCTTTGCAGAGGTTGGTAAATCATCAATGGGATGGTTCTTTGGCTTTAAACTTCACCTGATTATAAACGACAAAGGTGAGATATTATCTTTCTTTCTAACCAAAGGAAATGTGGATGATAGAGATGCTAAAACAATTACCAATATGACTAAAGACCTTTTCGGAAAACTATTTGGAGATAAGGGATATATCTCAAAAGCATTGAGTGATCTGCTTTTTGGCAACGGTATACAACTCATTACAGCTGTAAGAAGAAACATGAAATCTAAAGCATTGAGCAATGAAGAGAAACTTCTTTTAAGGAAACGGTCCGTGATTGAAACCGTAAATGATGAGTTAAAAAACATTTGTCAAGTTGAACATACAAGACATCGCTCTATCAGCGGTTTTCTTCTTAATATTATGAGTGCAATTGCTGCGTATTCTTTCTTTCCTAAAAAACCTTCCATCAAAAAAGATATTGAGGAAACAAACCCTCAGCTTATCAAGCAACTTGAACAACAATTGACATTAGCTGCTTAAACCGAACTCAGGTTACGAATAAGTCTACATTATAAAAATGATGGACTACTAATCTAAACACCTCAACATGCAATCTGTGCAAATGTTACTAAGTGTAATCGTTGGTGTGAAATATATATCGTTGTTTAGCAGTTAGAATAAAACTGATAAATAGTTATTACATGAAACATATACTAATGCAAATTACAGAAGCCGCTCCGGCAGCAGCTCAATCGCAAAACCTATTTGAATTGGCTCTTAAAGGAGGAATTGTTATGATTCCATTACTTATATTGAGCATAATGGCTGTTTACCTTACGGTTGACCGTTATATCACTATTCGTAAAGCATCAAAGTTGGATGCTAACTTTATGGCTAACATAAAGGATATGGTGTTAAACGGAAATATTAAAGGAGCCAAATCATTGTGTGAGCGTACCAACTCTCCTATTGCCCGTATCTTGGAAAAAGGAATATCGAGAATAGGAAAACCGCTTCAAAATATAGATGTAAGTATTCAAAATGCCGGTAACCTTGAAATCAATAAACTCGAAAAAGGAATGCCAACATTGGCAACTATTTCGGGAGCAGCACCTATGTTAGGATTTTTAGGAACTGTAACGGGTATGGTAACTGCATTTTATAACATGTCGCAAGCCGGCAATAACCTTACAGTAGGACTTTTGGCTGGAGGTATTTACGAAGCTTTGGTAACAACAGTAACAGGTTTGATAATAGGAATTTTTGCCTACGTTGCTTACAACCAACTTACCTCAATGATTGAAAAAATTATTCACCAAATGGAAGCCAGCTCAGTAGAGTTTATTGACTTATTACAAGAACCTGCATAACCATGGCATTTAAAAGAAGAACCAAAGTAAAGCCTGACTTTAACATGGCATCAATGACAGACCTAGTGTTTCTGTTATTGATTTTCTTTATGATTACCTCCACGTTGGTGAGTCCTAATGCTATTAAAGTGGCCTTGCCACAAGCAAACAGCCAGGTTACAACCAAAACCAGTTTAAACGTTACTATCACCAAAGAATTACGGTTTTATGTTGATGGAACAGAAACTACACAAAATGATTTAGAAGTAGCCCTTTCAAACGCCATCAACGCATTAACTATAACAGATGTTGTGGTATCCGTAAACTGCGATAAAGCGGTTCCGGTTGAGCATCTTGTTAATGTAATGCGTACATGCAATAACTTAAAAGCCAAAGTCGTTTTAGCTACACAGCCCGAATAATTCAAATGGATTCAGCGCAACTCAAAAAGGAAGAACAAAAAAATAAATGGATTGGATACGCAACCACCATTGTTGTTCATGCCATATTGTTATTGTTATTGTGGTGGGCCATGCTACATCCACCTGATCCACCTATTCAATATGGAGGCATCGAATTATCAATGGCATTAGGCCAACCTGATATGGGCGGACCAAACGATAAACCCGTTGCCAATCCTACTCCGGTTGAACCCACACCTGAAACTGTAACTCCCATAGAGCAAGTGGTTACTCAAGATATGGAAGAAGTTGGCGTAACGGCAAAAAAGGTAGAGGAAAAGAAAAAGATAGAGATTAAAAAACCGGAGAAACCTATTGAAGATCCCATTGAAAAACCTAGAATAGCCGATGCTAGAGCACTGTTTAAAAAGAAAACAAGTGCCACAAGTGAAGGCGGGAGCGGAGATGGAATTATACCCGGTAACGAAGGTCGGCAAGATGGTGTTGAAGGTGGAAGTCCTGATGGAAATGGAACAGGAAACGGATTAGGAGGTTCAGGAGGCGGTTCAGGAAACACAGATGGTTTTGGTGGATTTGTTTTAGCAGGAAGAGCACTTGCGCACAAACCAGAAGTAAATGATAATTCTCGAGAAACAGGGAAAGTTGTAGTTGGTATTACTGTTGATAGAAATGGAAGAGTGACTAAAGTACAACCAGGTTTAAAGGGAACCACAACGCTAAATCCCACTCTTATCGAAAAAGCAAAACAAGGTGCAATAGATGCCCGCTTCTCTCCTAGACCAGAGGGTCCTGAAGAACAATTTGGAACCATGACGTTTGTGTTTAGGTTTAAGCAATAAAGTAAGTTGATTGTGCAATGAGTTGATTAGGTTGTTTGTGTTGAATACATTTGCATCCGAAATACAATGAATTATTCCGAAACACTCGATTATTTATACAGCCAGCTACCCATGTTTACACGCATCGGTATTGCTGCTTTTAAAAAAGATTTAACCAATACCCTTACACTTTGCGAGGCACTAGGCAATCCCCAACAACAATTTAAAAGCATTCATATTGCAGGAACCAATGGCAAAGGTTCTACCTCGCACATGCTTGCCTCCGTATTACAGGAAGCAGGTTACAAAGTTGGTCTATACACCTCTCCACACCTCAAAGATTTTAGGGAACGAATTCGAATTAACGGACAAATGATTCCTGAACAAACGGTGATCAACTTTGTTATATCTAATAAAACTATGTTCGACACGATACAACCTTCTTTTTTTGAATGGACAGTTGCACTGTGCTTCGACTACTTTGCTCAACAACAAGTTGACATCGCAATTATTGAAACCGGACTTGGCGGACGGTTAGATTCAACCAATATCATCACTCCTATCCTTTCAGTTATTACGAATATAGGTTGGGATCACATGGATATGTTAGGTGATACACTCCCCAAAATAGCTTCAGAAAAAGCTGGCATTATTAAACCCAATGTGCCGGTGGTTATCGGAGAATATGACCCCGAAACTGCTCAGGTTTTTATTGATAAATCACTACAAGAAAACAGTCCAGTTTTATTTTCTAAAGATGTAATTACCACATTAAAATTTACTCATAATAATTTTTTTAGTACTTGTGATGTAACCTTAAACACTCAACCATGGCTGGATAAACTGGAATGCGACTTACCCGGATTGTACCAACAATTAAACATTGCAACAGTGCTGACGGCAATCACTGAACTCCGCAAAAGTCATTTGCTTATAAACGACAGTGCTATCAGAAAAGGAATAAGTGCGGTAAAAAAAAATACCGGACTTATGGGAAGATGGCAAATTCTTTCGGAGAAACCTTTAACCATTTGTGATACCGGTCATAACGTAAACGGAATTACGTTCGTACTTAATCAACTCAACCAAATTGAATACAACCAACTTCATATTGTGTTGGGAATGGTTAAAGATAAAGACATATCCAAAGTGTTATCCTTATTACCTAAAACTGCACAGTATTATTTTTGCAATGCCGATATTCCCAGAGCCCTTTCTTCCGATGAACTGCACCAACAGGCTTTGGCAGAAGGTTTAAACGGAAACAGTTATGGTTCTGTTAAAAATGCATGGCTTGCTGCTCAGCAAGATGCAACAATAAATGATGTAATTTTTATTGGTGGCAGTACTTTTGTAGTAGCCGAAGTTGTATAATTGATTACTTTTACCTTATGAAGAAATTACTCGTTTTCATCAACTGTTTCGCAGCGTTACAGTTGGTTGCTCAAGATAAAATAACACCTGCAGTTAAAACATTTGAAGCACGAACCGGCAAAACAATTGAATTAAAAGACAATGGTGCAAATGGTGTGTATGCCAATATTGTTGATTCGAAAAAATCGGCACTCTTCACTTACACATTTACAGCCTCCCAAAATGATAATGTAACCGATGATGAATACACCGAAACGCTCGCCTTCTCAATAAACCCTGATAAAACAGGTAAATTTTCGCTCAAAGGAAATGACCTCAAAAATGCTATGGGCTATTTTTACAAAGGGTGCTTTTGCATGGACAGAGGTTACACGCCATTAATAGATGGATCGATCACCGGAACCAAACTAAGCCGAACAACGTGGTATATAAAATTCAATGTGAGCTATAAAAGTAAGCAAGGCGAAAGTGAACAAATCATCACAAAAAAACTAGCGGGGAAATTTACCATCGTCAATAAATAAATCATGCGTCACATTCGAAATGCAGTTGCGGCAGATGTGCCACTCATCCTCTCCTTTATCAAAGGAATAGCAGCCTACGAAAAGCTTTCACATGAAGTTGAAACAACCAAAGAAAAACTTCACGATACACTTTTTGGTGAACACAAATTTGCTGAAGTAATTTTAGCATATGAAGCTAAAAGTCCCGTTGGATTCGCCTTGTTTTTTCACAACTACTCCACTTTCAGAGCAAAACCCGGTGTGTATTTGGAAGATCTCTTTGTCAATATTGAACACAGGGGCAAAGGTTATGGCAAAGCCTTGTTGCAACGTATTATCGAAATTGCCAAAGAACGCAATTGTGGACGTGTGGAATGGAGTGTGTTGGATTGGAATACTCCAGCAATTGATTTTTATAAGAGCATGGGTGCAACAGCCATGGACGAATGGACTGTATTTAGAATGAAACTTTAAGAATTGAACGAAACGTGCAAGTAAAAATTTATACAGATGGTGCTGCAAGAGGTAATCCGGGCCCCGGAGGATATGGCGTATTGTTGCACTCCGGTAAACACTACAAAGAACTTTCGGCAGGTTACAGAAAAACCACCAACAACCGTATGGAGTTACTAGCAGTAATTGTGGCTCTTGAATCCCTTAAATTAAACGGGTTGCACGTAACTATTTTTACCGACTCCAAATATGTTTGTGATGCCATCGAAAAAAGATGGTTGGACAATTGGCAAAAAATAAACTTCAAGGGAAAAAAGAATGCCGACCTTTGGCAACGATTTCTGAAAATAGCACCTAAACATTATGTGAGTATGCGTTGGATTAAGGGACATGCCGGACACAAAGAAAATGAACGCTGCGATGTATTAGCTACTGAAGCTGCAGATAGCGCAGATCTGCTGATTGACGAAGGGTTTGAGAGTGGATTGTATAATTGAGCGATTAAGTATTTTGTACGTTTAGATTACAATAGATGAGAAAATATAAAACTATTTTATTCTCAATCTGCGACCGCGTGCCAATTTTGTTTTGAGAGAAATACGATTGAGTTTGGCCAAATGTTTAACGCTCATTCCATAGGTATAGGAAATTTTAGCAAGCGTCTCACCTCGTTTTACAATATGGTATTTCGATTTTAGCTTCACCGATTTTACCTGATACAAATGCGAGAAGCAATGTTTATCAATCTGCAATGTATCACTTAAGAGCGAGCCCGAAGGGAAATACACGATTTTATTTGGATCAATTTTTTCACCCTTGTAGCGTACTTCAAAATGTAAATGCGGACCAGTGCTTCGGCCTGTGCTTCCTGCCAGACCGATAATATCGCCCGAGCGAACAGGTTGGCCCGAATAAGCTAACAACTGATTAAAATGTGCGTAGAGTGTTTCCAATCCATTATAATGGCGTATCAACACAACATAACCATAATCGGCACTGCGTTTAGCCACACGTACAACACCATCGAACATGGCATAAACTGGGTCGCCCACTTCCATGCGCACATCCACACCATAATGAAATTTTGGTCTACGCCCCCAACGCCTGAAACCAAAGTTGGATGATATATCTCCAATAGCAGGTGGGTGAAATTCACAGTCAAAAGAATCTTTCAAGGCTAGCAAAATGGTGTCGTTCATTTCCTTCAAACTAACTTTGTAAGGATTAATGGTGATAGTGTCCCAATCAACACCTTCATAATGCTGGGTTGCAGGAATAATTTTAGGGTCAAACTTAAAGTTGGGATCGCGTAACAAATCCCAATACGTTACGTCCGAGTAGCCTGTAAAATTAGCATCAAAGTCGCCCTCGTTTTCATCGTTTTCATCATCACTTTCAACTTCGGTGGAATCACTTTCGGTAACTTGAGCCTTTAAAGTAGATGTGGAACTTAATAAAACAAAAACAGTAAATATATAAATTAGTTTGTTGTGTACAGTCATTGATCAGCGTTTTGTAAAACAGCAATAGCGTGCAATTTATCTTTTTCAAGCTGATTTTTGAGTGCATCCAGTCCGCTAAACTTCATTTCCTCCCGCAGTTTATTAACATACAAAATCTCTACTCGTTGGTTGTAGATATTTTCATTAAAATCAAAGATGTGAACTTCAATGGAATGTGCAATGCCATCCACTGTTGGTCGGTAGCCTGCATTAAGCATGCCTCCATACGTTTGGTTGTTGAAAACTACTTTAACAGCATATACACCATCGGCTGGAATGAGCTTATTCTGATCCTCAATTTTGATATTAGCAGTTGGATAACCTATAGTTCTTCCCAACTGCTTTCCTTGCGTAACTTCTCCCGTAATAGCATAAAATTTACCTAAGTATTTTGATGCGGTTACCACGTCACCTATCTCTAAGGCTTTTCGGATACGTGTTGAACTAATGGCTACCTCTTCCACATCTTGCTCTGGAATTTCTTCCACCTCGAACCCATATTGCGATGATGATGTTTTAAGATGATCAAATGCTCCTTCTCGGTTTTTTCCAAAACGGTGATCGTAACCTATAACCAGAACCTTTGTTCCAATTTTAGAAACCAATATATCACTTATAAATTGAAGTGAAGTTAGTTCGGAAAAGGCTTTGGTGAAGGGAATAACTACCAAATGGTCAATTCCTTCTTTTTCTAGAGCACTAATTTTTTCATCCAATGTTTGCAGCAACTTCAATCCATGATCATCAGGAAACAAAACCAAACGCGGATGTGGATCAAAGGTCATTAAAACCGTTTCCCCATTGCGCTGCTGAGCTAGTTCTTTAACTCTTTCGATAATTACGAGATGAGCAGCATGCACGCCATCAAAGGTTCCTTGCGTTACAATGGCATTTTTAATTACAGGTAATTCGTTTAAACTTCGGTAAACTCTCATCAGCTTGAATGAGGCGAAAATAGCAGATTAAGGATGGATCTACAAATGGAATACGCTCGGGGATTTGAGTTTTAAAGAAAAATGAGCACATTTTTTGACACCCGCTGCTAACGGATCCTTGAAACAAAAAAAGTCCTGCAATTAATTGCGGGACTTTTCATTTTTTGAGTGCTGCGGATGAGACTCGAACTCATACACCTTTCGGCACCACCCCCTCAAGATGGCATGTCTACCAATTTCACCACCGCAGCATATTGAGAGCTGCTCAGTTAATTAAGCAGGTCTTTTGATGTTGTTGTTTTTTGATTTCAACACGCGCTTGTTGCGACTACGGCCAAATGAACCATTTTTCATTTTACCTTTTTTAGTTCTTACGTCTCCTTTTCCCATGATTGATATTAATTATTTAGGGTGGCGAAGATATAGCTTTTATTAAAATGAAAAAATCTAATTGTTGAAATCAGCACATTGTAATCTGTTTGTTGTTATCGCCACTGATTATCACAGATTTTTTCATCTTATAAAATTCAATGTCAGTCAACAATATTATTACCGCAAGGACGGAGAGGCGCAAAGATTTAGAGCCTTGCGTATTGGCGCCTCTGCGGTGGAACAATGACAGCTTAGTTATCGCCACAGATTATCATAGATTTTTGTGTGATAAAATCCAAGATAAATAACCAGTATGTCACCGCAAAGACGGAGAGTCGAAAAGATTCTTAGCCTTGCGTCTTGGCGCCTTTTCGGTAGAAAAATAACAGCTTACTTTTTGCAGTAATTTTCACGAATGACTGTTTTTAGTATTTATTTGAAGAATGAAAAACAAATACCTCAGCATTGAAATAGCCAATAAAGGAGCCGAATTAACCAGCATCAAAAACCAAACAACAGGATTTGAATACCTGTGGCAAGCCGATAGCGCTGTTTGGGGTCGACATGCTCCTATCCTATTTCCCATTGTTGGGAAGGTGAGAAATAATCAACTTATATGCGATGGAATTCCTTATATAATGAGTCAGCATGGATTTGCCCGCGATCAGGTATTTGAAAAATTATCAGAATCGGATACTGAGGTTTGGTATCAACTCACGGCTAATGAATATACAAAAGCCATTTACCCTTTTAACTTTACACTTCGACTGGGTTATCAACTCAGCAACAATACACTTACTTGTTTGTACGAAATTATCAATCATGATGACCACCCAATGTATTTCAGTATTGGTGCACATCCAGGTTTTAACCTTCCAACAAGCTGCTTGAGCGATTACAGCATTGTGTTCGAAAAAGCCGAATCAGAAGAACGTCACTTATTATCGGGTGGTTTGTTTAACGGAATTATTAAACCCGTGTTATCCACTCCAACAACTATTCAGCTTCATGCAACTCTATTTGATGATGATGCAATTGTATTTAAAAACCTCAACTCCCGTCAGCTCACCTTAAAGCAAAAAAATGGTACTTTTCAAATCAAGCTCAACTATGACGGGTTTCCTTATTTGGGCATTTGGACACAAAAAGGAAATGAACAATACATTTGTTTAGAACCTTGGTTCGGACATGCAGATTCGCTTGATGGACACGTTGATATCTCAAGCAAACAAGGTATATTAAGACTTGAAGGTGGTGCGCAGTTTAATCTTTCGTACTCACTCGCATTCGTTTAGGTGAGAAGATTTTGCGCTAATGACTTTTGACCTCATTTTGGTATGTTTATTTAAACTAAATTGGTATGCTACATACATGTGATTTTGCTATTATTTCACTGCATGAAGCAAATAAAAACAGCTGGTTTTTTATTATTTCTGCTGGTTGTCACAGCTTGGCTATATGGTAATACCGGTCAAACTGACCACCATATACCGAAAAAAATAACCAAGTGAATTTCTACAGCAATTTCCTTGAAGGCTAATAAAAAGAACTTACAAGTAGAAAATTAACTAATTCTGGTTGTATTGGGTTTATCGAAACATTATCAGAACAAAACCTTTACAAATTTTAACCTACAACACTCAAGGGTTTGAATGAATTGTTTTTCATCCAATCTTTCCATAAATTTCAGTTACATTTCCTTAAAATTATAGATACTTTTGAGCAGCATGAGTTTACTACAACAGATTAAAGATAAAGCAAAGCAAAACCACGCTTACGTAGTTTCGCTTCGCAGGCATTTTCACCAAAACCCCGAGCTATCATTTGAAGAATATAATACGCAAGCCTTTGTTGAACACAAGCTGCGCGAGATGGGCATTACTGATATTACACATAAAGCTAAAACGGGATTGGTAGCGCATATCAAAGGAAAAAATCCAGATTCAAAAACAATCGCTTTGCGTGCTGATATGGATGCGTTACCTATTATTGAGGAAAATGATGTTCCCTATAAATCTCAAAACGAAGGTGTGATGCACGCTTGCGGACATGATGTACATACTAGTTCGCTGTTGGGTGCTGCCATGATTTTGAATGATTTAAAGGATTCTTTTGAGGGAACAATTAAGTTGTTGTTTCAGCCAGGAGAGGAGAAATTACCCGGTGGCGCTTCCATTATGATAAAGGAGCAAGCCTTACAAAATCCACAAGCCACATCCATTATTGGTCAACACGTTATGCCTTTGTTACCTGCCGGAACCATTGGATTTCGCGAAGGTTTATATATGGCTTCAACTGATGAATTATATGTTACTGTAAAAGGAAAAGGCGGCCACGGTGCTATGCCGCACCTTAATATTGATCCGGTATTGATCACAGCGCATATTATTACAGCGCTGCAAAGTCTTATAAGTCGTAGGGCCAATCCTATAATCCCCTCTGTATTATCTTTTGGAAAAGTAATTGCCAACGGAGCTACCAATGTGATTCCAAACGAAGTAAAAATGGAAGGAACATTTCGCACGTTGGATGAAAACTGGAGAGCGGAAGCACATTCGTTAATGGTCAAAATGGCCACACAATTAGCCGAAAGTATGGGTGGCAGTTGTGAGTTTGAAGTGCGTAAAGGGTATCCATTTTTGAAAAACGACATCAATGTAACTCGCAGGGCGAAAGAAAGTGCACGCGAATATGTGGGGACTGAAAACGTGGTGGACCTTGATATTTGGATGGCTGCCGAGGATTTTGCTTATTACTCACAAGAAATGCCAGCTTGTTTTTATCGGTTAGGAACCCGTAACGAAGCAAAAGGAATTACCTCAAGTGTACACACTCCTACTTTTGATATAGAGGAAGATGCATTGGAACTGAGTACGGGCTTAATGGCGTGGCTTGCTTTGAAAGAACTCGAAAATAAAAATCGGTAAGATAATATAATTTGCTGTTTAGAAATTTAGTTTCTGTTGAAGAAAAATCAACTACTTATCGTCACGTTTAACTTTCTCCAAAAAACCGTTTTGGAAATAAAATCGATACCTTAGGTTATTTATGCGGATATATTTTTTCTCTAATCCTCCGAATAACCATTCTTCCTGTTTTACATTATTTTTTGTAATAGATTTATAGGTAGAATCTGGTTTGCCAAAAATTTGTGCAATATCCGCTTTGCCATAAGCAACAATAGAAGCACTATTCTCAATATGGTTAAATATTAACAAATAGGAACGTACCCAAGCAATTCGGTTAGGTTGGTACTTTTGCGGACTGTTTTCTTTTTGCTCAAGTTTGTATAGTAGTTTAAGCTCATTCAAAAACGAATCGGCCATGTGGGCCAATGCTTTTACCTCTTTGTGGGTAGGTTTTCTGCGTGTTTCAACAATTGCTTTATCGTTCACCTGCGCTTGCAGGTTAGCTGTAAAAAGTAATACAAATGAGAGCAGTAGGTTTTTCATTTAACTTACATGTAACAACAGTCCTTTTAAATACTCGCCTTCGGGATGAAAAATATTGATAGGATGATCTTCAGGTTGCGTGAGTTGTTGCACAATACGTACATTACGTTTAGCATCGGCAGCGGCACTGAACACAATTTTACGAAACAAATCCCGATCAATATGTTGTGAACACGAAAACGTGTAAATTAATCCTCCTGGTTTGATCTTTTTAAACGCCACATAGTTCAAATTCTTATATCCACGCGATGCGTTTGGAACTGAGCGAGCATTTTTAGCAAATGCTGGAGGATCGAGCACCATAATATCATAATCTATTTCGGTACGATTCAGGTAATCAAAACAATCTTCCACAAAACTCTCGTGAGGGGCATTCGTAAAATTAGCCGCCACATTTCGGTCGCACATCTCAATAGCATCTTTTGAACTATCAACCGAATGAACCAACGTTGCACCTTGCGCCAACGCTTGCAAGCTAAATCCACCTGAGTAACTAAAGGTGTTCAACACTTTTTTCCCTTTAGCATGAACTCCTACCAATCTGCGGTTTTCGCGCTGATCAATGAAAAATCCAGTTTTTTGCCCTTTTTCTACATCCACCAAAATGGTTATTCCATTTTCTTTGGCACTTACGGGCATGGCACAAGCCTCGCCAATCCAGCCACTTTCAGTTCCTACTTCCTCAAGTCGTTGGGTGCTTTGTTTGGTTTTGATGTAAATGTACTGAATGCCAACTTTTCGTAAGCCTTCATAAATAGCTTCACGAATATGCTCTGTACCTCTAATCAACAATTGAATAACAGCAACCTCTGCGTATACATCAATAATCACCCCCGAAAAAAAATCACCTTCGGCATGTACCAACCTATAAATATTGGTATCACTGAAATCAACTACCTGCTTCCGATAATCATAAGCATCAACAATTTTTTGAATCCAATAGTCTTTGTTCAACTCAACAGGAGTATCCGTAAATTCAAACAATCGCACTGTTATTTGACTGTTGGTGCTAAAGAAGCCATATCCCAAAAGCTTATTATGATTATCGAGCACTTGCACTATTTCACCGTTCTCGGCAACCGGCAATTGTTTTACGGCTCCTGAAAAAACCCAAGGATGGCGGTTTAATAACGATCGTTCTCTTCCTGATTTAAGTACTACTGTATACACGTTGCTATTTGCGTTTATATTACCTACAAAAATGTACTTTCGCACAGTAGAAATGAAATCTAATTACAAATATATTATTATTCCGCTTCTGGCCCTGTTCACTCATGGCATTTTAAAGGCACAAGAAACACTGGTAAAAGGTTTTGTAATGAGTATCAACAGCAGTAAAATTGTGCCGCTTGCCAATATTTTAAACAAAAGTACAGGACAACGTTTTATTGGGAATCGAACGGGTTTGTTTAAAGCCACCCTCTCCCCTTTTGATTCGATTCAAATTACAGCCATAGGTTATGAGGCGTTATTTTTTATTGCCAAAGATATTATCCCTGAAAAAAATGAAGATACCATTCAGCTTTTCATGCGACCAACCGCATATCTGTTAAAGGATATTACCATTGTTTATTCAAACAGAAAACAAGATTCGCTTGCGCGATTGGCTGCCGAATTTCTAAAAACGGATCCATTAATGAATAATTACGACCGCATAACAAAAGCAAATGAGGGTGGATTGATGAGTCCTTTAACTGCTTTATACATGGAGTATTCAAAGGAGGGCATGGATAGAAAACGTTTTATGGAATTTATGCGCCATGCCGAAATGCTAAAGCAAGTGGATAGGCGTTACAACAAAAAAACAATTAAGCGGGCTACAAGCTTGAATGAAGAATACTTGGATGATTATATTCTGTTTTGCAAACTCGACCGCACATTTATATTAAGTTCATCTGACTATGATTTAATTTTAGCCATGCGGCAGTGTGCCGATAGGTTTCGTTTGGCAAAAGGTATTAAGTAATATAGCTTTCTAACAGGTATACAGTAACTTAATTAGACAAATCAAAACATTTGCCTATTTTTACGTTATATACTTTTAGATATGGGCAAATACGAAGAACACCAAACTGCAATGCAATGGAGAAGGTTCAACGGAGAACCAATCCAACACGATATTGTACAAGAAGTTGAACAACTTATCATACAAGAACGCGCATTGGGAAATCGTCTAAAAGTTTGCATTGGAACCGATTCACAGGTAACTGCTGATGTAACAGAGTTTGCCACAGTAATTGTGTTTGTGAGGCAAAAACGTGGAGGATTTATGCTCATCAACTCCGAAAAAACGCTGCACAAATTTGGTATCAAAGAGCGAATGCTGCATGAAGTGGCCAAGTCAATTGATATTGCCTATCGTTTGTGCGAGCTACTCGACAAATATGAGGTAGATTTAGAGGTGCATGCCGATATTAATACCAATCCACAGTTTAAATCCAACACCGCACTCAGCGAAGCAATGGGATATATTATGAGTATGGGATTTGTATTTAAAGCTAAACCCGAAGCCTTTGCAAGTTCATATTGTGCCAACAAAATAGTTCATTAGAAAAAAAAGCTGCCATCGTTACCAATAGCAGCCTTTCATTTTTGGTGTTTGAATCCTTACTCTTTCATAAATTTGGTGAAATAGTTCGTGTTCCTTTGTGTGAGATACAGCAGATACAATCCCGGAGTTAACGCTTGTGTATCTATTTTTCTCTCTGCCTCTTTAAGCTCAACTTGCTTAATAAGTTTACCATGAACATCAAATATGGCAACAAAAACATTTTCATTTTTCAATAATGGAATCATCAATTCAGATGTTACCGGGTTCGGATAAATTGCCAACTGAAGAGGTGCATACTTTTCTGAAACACCAACATTAAACACGGCAACTTTTGAAGTTGTGGGTTCAATACATCCATTACTATCAGTTACAACTAGTTGTATATCCTTAATTCCAGCACTCGCAAACGTTTTGGCCACTGTTTTTGACCCATTTATCTCATCGGTAACGGCCCCGAAAAATTTCCAATTACGTTTGGCAACCTTTGCCGTTGTATCTGTTAACGAAACGGTAAGTGAATTCACCTCTGTTATAAATCCAACCTTCGGTGATTCGAAGAGATTAACGGTATAAGGTAATGATGTAAGCTCACAACCTGTTTGTGAATTGATAGCAACAACCTTTAAAAGATCGCCTTGTTGTATAGGCGAAAATGCACGTGGAATGCTCACCCTAACAGTATCGAATATGCTAGCGTTGAGTGTTTCGAAAGGTGTTACATCAGAGTTCCTAAATAATTGAAACAAGTTGGCTCCGTTGTTTGCATTGTATACTTCAAAAGTGTGGGATGCCGAATCGCTACTACACAATGCGCCTTGTACTCCCAAAACTGGAGTTTTACCAATTGGATGAATACCCACAATCTGAATAAAAGTATCTACGCGTGGGCAACCAATATTGCTCGAATCAACAATTTTTAAGCTGATGGAATTATTACCTGTAAAGACTTTAGCATTGTATACCAAACTTTTTGTGTAGGCAGAATTGTTAAAACTTACACCCAAATTAGCTGCACTGATATTGGATAATGTGATGGGAACAATAATCGAATCAATTGAGGATTTTAAACAAGCAGTTGGAAGAACCTGCACTTTATAGGTAAGTGGAATACAAGGACTATTCGTGCAAACCAATGAACCCACATTTCCTCGCGAACATAATCCGCCATCAATTGCTCTTACCCAAAGTTGAGCATTGCTGTTTGGATTTAAGCCAGTGATGGTATGTGTTAAAGTAGCATTTGGAACAATCCAGGTTTTACCGTTGTCAACACTCACTTCGTAGCCCGAAGCACCGTTAATGGCTCCCCAATTGTACGAAACTGAGGATGTAGTTTTGGCTCCACACGTAATATTGGGGGCTGCCAACAACGGTTGAACAAAAACAGATTTGCGAACAGTATCACTGATACATCCTGATCCTGTTACTACCAATCCAATGTTCCTAGTACCCTTTGGAAACATTGCTTTGTATGAATTACTAGCACCTGATGATACTAAAGTTTGATTATCAAAAAACTGGTAATTGGTAAACGTACCGTTGCCGGTTAGTGTTAAGCTATCTTGTGAACAAATACTGTCTTTAGAAACGGTTAGTTGAGCTACTGGCTTAGCTTGAGCAGTTAATGTAACATTAGCACTATTAGCAAAACAACTAGTTGTAGTATTGGTAACTTTTACCTGATACACTCCTGGAGTTAAAGTTTTAATACTTGAGTATGTTTCATTACCAGGGGACCATTGATAGGTAAACAACGAATTAAAGTTGGCATTGAGTGTAACACTATCATTACCACAAATAGCAACCGAACCGGATGGCGAAATAGTTGCTGTTGGCTTACTAATAATGTTTACAAGTACAGTAGTTGTTGATGATGAACCAAAAGTATTGGTTGTTTTGAGTGTAATGGTTTTAAGACCAATACTGGTAAAAAGAACCTTGGGATTTTGTTGTGCCTGAAGTGTGGGATTGTTAATTCCACTAAAGGTCCAAGCAAATACGGATGGGGAATTAATGCCACTTCCCAGTAAATTTAAGGTGTCTCCCAGGCAAACATTTCCACTAGCAGGAACACCAGCAATTGCAGCTGTTGGCAAGTTGGTTAACTCCGAAACCGTTAATGATTTTGCATAAATTTGATCTCCACCAGAACCATTGTCTCCATTGGCTGCATTCACTACTGCATATATATTTACATTTCCAACACCGGGACTAGGCGCTATCCATGTAAAACTCCAACTTTTACTGCTAGAACCAACTGTTCCACTTGAATTGTGTGTAATGTAATTTCTTGAAATCGCTGTAACACCCGATGTTCCTATTCCTGCCACTACCGAGCCTACTTGCGAAAAATTGGTAGCATTTAAAATAACTGCTTCAATCCCCCATTTATTGATTCCGGAAACAGTATGCGCTATGGTAATGGTGTATGATGCACCGGGAGAATATCCATTTGCAGGAATATTGGTGGTGATGCTCATGTTATTCCAATTTGTGCCGCTCGTAATTAATGAACCGGAATGGCAACTCGTACAATTTCCATTATCACCAGGTGCATTACAATAACCACCGGGTGCCGCACCACTGCTAGTGAAAGAATAGTAAGAAATAGCTAGTAAACAAAGTACAAAAATGGATCGAATAAGGCGATTGTGTAAACGTGTTCTTTTCATATAAAATGAGTGGTTGTATTTTTAGTTATTATCATTTACGAATAGAGAATCATAAAAGTTGGGTATTGCTTATTTTTTATGTTTTATTGTAAGCAGTGAAACCAATCGTTGCTATCATTATTCTTTTGTTTGTAACCCAAAGTCAAGCGCAACAATCCGTTAGCGTTGTGATGACTAACGACACCCTAAAACCCGCAAAGATGGTGAGAGAATACTTTATGGGCAAAGGCGTTTCGGTGAGTAATATCCAATTTAAAGGCCATCCAAATGCGCTAGGTATTTTTGAAGACAAACAACAATTAACAGGATTCAAGAAAGGCATCATCTTATCTACCGGAAGAGTTGAATTGTTTGCCGGTAAAAACAGCCGTACCAATGCTGGAGCTAACTTAATGCGTAATTTCTTTTTTGATGAGGATTTTATTACCCATGCCGAAATGTGTGATGGGGCAGTTTTAGAATTTGATTTTATTGCCCAACATGATAGCGTTGCTTTTAGATTTTTATTTGGTAGTGATGAATATCCTGAATTTGTTGGTAAAAATTTTAATGATGCATTCGCGCTATTAATCAAACCCAAAAAAGGACGACACACCAAACCCAATAATATTGGAACATTACCCAATGGCACAACTGTGATGATTAACAATGTGAATCACAAAAAAAACAGTGAGTGGTATGTGGCAAATGATTATTTTGAAGCACCATTATACAATGAATTAGAGTACGATGGACTCACTAAACCCATTGTAGCCGCTTGTCGTGTAATACCCAATCAACCCTATCACCTCAAAATAATTATTGCCGATTTAGAAGATTGCGAATACGATTCTGGCGTATTACTCGAAGCATTATCATTTGGCAGCTACAGTACCAAAAAACCAAAACCTATACGTAAAAATTATTTCTTCTCTTTTCATACAAGTGAATCTGCGCTTGAACCAATGGAAAGTTCAAAACTCAAAAGACTCACTGATTCTCTCAATAAGTTCACATTTGATAGCATCGTTATCATAGGTCATACCGACTCAACAGGAAACGAAACAGTAAACAAACAACTTTCATTAGATAGGGCTAATACATTAGCTTTATCCTTTAAAAAGGCAAACATTAAAACAACCTATATTCGCACCGAAGGTAAAGGAAGCAGTTTACCATTGCGCTCAAACAATAACGAGAACGGACATGCAACCAATCGCAGGGTTGAAGTGTTGTTTTATCCTAAAAGACAGTAATATGAAAAAATTTGGTCTGATTGGTTATCCCTTAAAAAACAGTTTTTCAGAGAACTATTTTAACAGTAAGTTTCTGTCGCTCGGCTTAATGGATCATGAATATCAAAATTTTTCAATCGAACATATTGAACAACTTCAGGAAATTTTACTTTCTGAGCCTTACTTGGCAGGATTCAACGTTACCATACCCCACAAAGAAAATATCATTCCTTTTTTGGATGAGCTTGATGCTTCGGCACAAGAGGTTGGTGCTGTAAACTGTGTTAAAAAAGTGGGAAAAACGCTTATTGGCTACAATACTGATGTATATGGATTTGAAAAAAGTTTACTTCCCTTGGTTGATAAAAACAAACAAATACAAGCCTTGATTTTGGGAACTGGAGGTGCTGCAAAAGCCGTTGCCTACGTGTTGCAAAAAAATGGTATCAAGTACGTTCAAGTAAGCCGAAATCCAGCATTTGGAAAGTTAACTTACGCTCAAATTAATCCTGAAACAATCGCCACATATTCGCTTATTATCAATTGCACACCGTTGGGTATGTTTCCTCTTATTAATGAATCACCCAACATTCCATACCAACTCCTCACCCCAAACCATATTGCCTACGACCTTATCTATTTACCCGTTGAAACACAATTTTTACAACGCTGCAAACAACAAGGTGCTGCAACTAAAAATGGTTTAGAAATGCTGCATTTACAAGCTGAAAAAAGTTGGGAAATCTGGAAGAGGTAAATGTGTTTGCCCCAAATTAATACAGATTTATTAAAAAAAATCGCGTAAACAGTAGCGATAAGTACGCATTTATTTTACCGCAAAGACACCAAGAAGCAAGGATTTATAACTTTGCGACTCTCCTTCTTTGCGGTAATAATTCTATTGATTGCCATTGAATTTTATCAGACAAAAACATGAGATCATCTGTGGCGATTGATTGTTTAAAGCAGATTCACACAGGTATATTTTTAAACCAGTGAAAACATTGGCTTTAAATTACTTGTACAACTCATGTGTATTATGAATGGTGTTCATAATCCGTTTTTTTGTTCAAGATAAATAATACCAAAGCAACGATAAATAAAACGGTTTCGGTTACAATCCACTGCGACCCAAAATCGCCTAGTGGACCTTCAGCAAAAATGGTTATCAAACGCGAAAGTGCGTATAAACCCCATAATAAGGTTAGAAACAACATGGCAATTTGATGATTATACCGCATAAGGTAAACCAATAACAAAACCATTGCCATGCCGGCACCACCGTAAACTCCCCGGATGGAACTGAATGCATCGGTATTGTTAAGCGAAACAGACACCAAATCCATAACAGATTGTGGATTAACAAAAGCCATTAGGCTTATAGCACATAAAGCAATAAAACCTCCGGTTACATTTCTTAAGATTTTTGTGTTTTTCATTTTGATTTGATTTAACGGCTACAAAGGTGTTACCGTGTTAACATTCTTTTCTTGGTAAATACCAAGATTGCGCAACACTTGAAATAATGTATGTCTTCATCAACTATCAATATGCACGAAACCCTCAACTCTCCGTTTTTGCTTTCTACTCTCCTCCCTCATTCTTATCTTGCCAACCATCATGAGTATAGACTTTTCTACCTGCAGCATCAAACAAGTATCTGTTCACGAAGTGGGCAATAAAAACAATGGCGAACAACTTTACCCAACTGCCGAACCCTTAACCATTGAAAACGAAGATTTGATTGAAGCCCTCAATCATTATTTTTTAAAACCGTTTAACAATCCTGTGTTTTACGAGTTTACCTCCAGCACTGATAATGCCGAGTTAAATTCTGTTTATCAATTTGTAAACGAAATATTTGAACACCCAACCGCATTCCATATCAACACCATCAATATTGCCAAACATTTATTTGAAGCTACACAACACCCCAATATTAAGTCGGGCGATTTATATGTGGCTTACATTGAACACTGCATGATTGATGGCATGATTGCTGATGCTATTGGCATTTTTAAATCCGAACAAAAAGATCCATTTATTACCAGTGAACGCAAAGGTAAACACTACAAGGTAGGCTTTGAACGAGGCATCAATATTGATACCATGGACAAAGGGTGTTTGGTATTTAACGTAAACAAGGAAAATGGTTTTAAAGTATGTACGGTTGATAAAACCAGTAAAGGTGTTGATGCACAATTTTGGAAAGATGACTTTTTGAAGCTAACAGCTTGTGCCGACAGTTACCATTTTACCAATAACTTTTTAACGGTAACCAAGGCATTTGTTACCTCACAACTGGATAAAGAATTTGAAATAAACAAAGCCGACCAAATTGATTTGCTTAACAAATCGGTTGACTATTTTAAAGAAAACGAACGTTTTAATGAGCAAGAATTTACCCAATCTATTTTTGGTGACGACAAGGTAATTGACTCGTTTAATAGGTTTAAGGACGAGCTGATCCACAATTCCGATTTATCTTTAAGTGGGAATTTTGATATTTCATCCAACGCAGTAAAAAAACAAGCACGCGTATTTAAAAGCGTATTAAAGTTGGATAAAAACTTCCATATCTATATCCATGGAAACACAGAACTTATTCAAAAAGGAGAAGATTCGGATGGAAGAAAGTTTTATAAGATTTATTACAACGAGGAGCAGTAAGGGATTTAGTATTAATAAAAAAATCTAACTAATCAACTATTAATCAGATTTTTATGCAGTTATTTTGGGTAGTCCCAGCAGGACTCGAACCTGCGACCTACGGTTTAGAAAACCGTTGCTCTATCCAGCTGAGCTATAGGACCATTGTACAAACGCTGCCAAAAGCATCGTGTAATACGGGGTGCAAATAAAATTATAATTTCGGTGCGAGGCAAGTATTTTATGTGATTGGTTCAATATTTCGGTTAACTATTTGGCGTGTGAGGTTTAACGTTCGCTGTTTGTTAGGCAGTTAATCCATTATTCGGTTAATGAGTTACGAGTTGTTAAGTCAAGCCTGGTAAACACACTCAACATAATTAACATCCCACCAATCCACACATCTGCAAATCTTCTAATCTTCACATCTGCACATCCTTTCGAATTTCATACTTCATTATTCGAATTTTTCAACCGAAATTACATACTTTTACCCTCTCTAAAAATAACAATGATTCCTCGCAGTAAAATAGATGAAATAGTAGATGCCGCCCATATTGAAGATGTGGTTGGGGAATATATTTCGCTTAAAAAGCGAGGTTCCAATTTGTTGGGGTTGTGTCCATTTCATAACGAAAAAACGCCCTCCTTCAACGTTTCACCTGCCAAGGGAATATACAAATGCTTTGGTTGTGGCAAGGCCGGCAACTCTGTAAATTTTATCATGGAATACGAGCACTTGGATTATATTCAAGCACTCAAGTTTTTGGCCGAAAAATACCGCATTGAATGGCCCGAACGTGAAATTAGCAGTGAAGAGTTACAGGCCGAAAAACAACTAAAAAGTGAGCGAGAATCGCTGCAAATCATTAACAACTTTGCCGAAAACTATTTTGCCGAAGTATTACTGAATGATGAAGAAGGCCAAGCTGTTGGTTTATCCTATTTTGAAGAACGTGGCTTTAGACCCGAAACAATTGAAAAGTTTAAACTAGGTTACAGCAAAGATTCGTGGGATCATTTTACCCATGCAGCTTTAAAAAATGGATTCAATATTGAGCTGCTTAAAAAAGCAGGACTGGTAAAAGAAAGTGAACAAGGCAAACAATATGATGCCTATCGCGGACGGGTAATGTTTACCATCCATTCTTTGAGTGGAAAGCCCATTGCCTTTGCAGGTCGTTTTCTCAAAAAAGATCCTAAAAGTCCGAAATATGTTAACTCGCCAGAAACAGAGCTGTACCACAAAAGCAATGAACTTTATGGCTTGTATTATGGCAGAAACGCCATTAGCAAAAGCGGGTTTGTTTATTTAGTTGAAGGATACACCGATGTTATTAGCATGCACCAAGCGGGTGTTGAAAATGTGGTAGCATCATCTGGCACATCCTTAACCGAAAATCAAATCAAACTCATCAAACGTTTTACGAGCGATGTGTGTGTATTGTATGATGGTGATGCCGCGGGTATAAAAGCTTCGCTTAGGGGAATTGACATGTTGCTGGAGGCCGGCCTCAATGTTAAAACAGTTTCGTTTCCGGATGGAGAGGACCCTGACAGTTACTGTCAAAAAGCTGGTCCGGAAGGTTTTGCCAAGTTTTTGGATGAAAACAAAAAGGATTTTATTCTCTTCAAAACATCATTATTGGCTGCTGACGCTGGAAATGATCCGGTGAAAAAAGCCCAGCTCATTAGAGAAATTGTTGAGAGTATCTCCAAAATTCCAGATGCGTTTAAGCGCATGGGCTTTATTAAAGAAACCGGACGCTTGTTGCAAGTTGATGAACAATTGCTGGTAACCGAAGCCAATCGTATTCTCCGTAACAAAGCCTCGGCAGATGCCAAAACTGAAATTGCAGCCCTACCCGAACCTGAAACAACCTATCAAGACGAACTCAGAGAGTTACTTGATGTGCAGCATCACGACCACCAGGAGATCGATTTACTTCGCACATTATTAAGCTATGCTAACCAACCCATTGATGGATACAAAAACGTAGCACATTATATTTTGCACATGATTGCAGAGGATGAAATGGAAATTGAAAATCAGGTAATCATTCAAATTATCCAACTCATTCAAGAACAACTTGAGGCCGAAACCATTCAAATAAGCAGTTTGGTGAACCATGAAGACCCAAAGGTGAGTAAAATGGTAGCCGATATTTTAAGTAACTCCATTGAAATTAGTCCCAATTGGGGTATAAAGTTTAATTTAATTATCGAACAGCCTGGTTCCAATTATCAATATGATATCGAATCATCATTAGGGCGACTCAAGCTCAAAAATATTGAAAAGATGATTAGGCACAACCAAGATGCTTTCAATCAGGCTGGAAGTGATGAAAGTATAGATGCCCTTATGCGTGTTCACCAACACCTAATTGAACTTCGCTCGGCACTCACTGAAAAATGGGGAACTGTAATTCTAAAATAATTACCCCAACTTCTGTGCTCTTATCTCCGTATAATAATTACAGTAAAAAGTGGAAAATAGGTGAACAATCATCGTAAAGAATTAAGTAATTTTTAAGAATTTTTCTCAACCCTAAACCTTTATATTTGTCTAATTTTGAAAAATCCCCTAAACATACCGTTGCTATTGCTACTGTTTTGTGCTTCAATTAACCTTTGGGCGCAAGCACCTGTAGCAAATTTTACAGCCAATAAAATTTCGGGATGCAGTCCGTTAACCGTTCAATTTACTAGTACTTCAACAGGTTCTCCTACTTCCTTTTTATGGAATTTTGGCAATAGTAATACTTCCATCCTACAGAACCCATCGGCTACATATATTGTTCCCGGTACCTATACGGTGAGCTTAAGAGTTACCAACTCCAGTGGAACAGATACCCGAACACAAACTGCTTATATTACGGTTTATAGTAATCCGATATCCAACTTTAGTGCCACACCATTAACCGGTTGTAATCCATTATTGGTTAGTTTTACCGATTTGTCTGTACCAGGAAGCGGAACGATTAATACTTGGTCGTGGGATTTTGGAAATGGCCAAACCAGCAGCACAAGAAACCCAACTTGCAGGTATTTATTACCTGGAACGTATACAGTTACCTTGTCTGTAAAGGATGTAAATGGATGTGAACATGCCCTCACTAAAACCGCCTATATTGTTGTTTCATCCAAGTTTACTGCTAATTTTTCGGCAGTTGGAAATATTTCGTGTACGGTTCCTGCAACGGTGAATTTCACCTCTGGTACCAACCTACCGGGAACCTATACCTATTTGTGGAAATTTGGGGATGGTGGAACCTCAACATTAGCAAACCCCAATCATGCTTATACCACACCTGGAAATTATGATGTTGAAGTTGAAATTACCAACAGTACTGGGTGTAAACAAACCATAAAGGCTACTGCATTTGCCCAAATAGCAAGTTTAAAAGCAAACTTCAACTCAACTCAATCTACATTATGTGCCCCTGCTTTTTTAAACCTAATCAATACCACAACCCCATCAACTGGAGTAGTTTATAATTGGAAGCTAAATGGAACACAAGACTATTACACCAACAATACCAATTATGTATTAATAAGCAAGACGAATATAGTAACCCTTATTGCCAAAAATACAGCTGGATGTATAGATACTGTAAGAAAAACATTCATTCTTGAAGATAGACCCGAGGCTGAATTCGTAACCAATAAAGATACTTTTTGCGCAACACCAGCAACAGTTAATTTTACAGATACCTCAACCAGATCATACAATTCGTGGGCTTGGAATTTTGGAAACAGCCAAGGTAGTGCGCTTAAAAATCCATCGATAACATACACCCAACCCGGGACCTATGAAGTAAGACTGATTGTTTCAAGAGGTGGCAGTTGTAAGGATACTGCAACACGCACCATATATGTTTCCCCTCCCAATGTAAAAATTAAACTAAAAGATAAAAAAGGTGATTGTATTCCCAATGAAATCGAATTTGAAGCAATCGATTCAAGTTTAATACCGTTAACAAATTGGAAGTGGGAGTTAAACGATACAATTGTATCCACCCAACAAAAATTTAAGCGCAACCTCCTGAGTGCAGGCAGGTATGTTTTTAAACTTACTGCCAGCAATGATTTGGGATGCAGTGTAATACTATATGACACGGTATGGATGGGCGAAAAACCTAAGTTTACGTTTACCGCCAGCAAGCGCACAATGTGCTACAGTGACAGAGTTGTAATACTAAACTATGTGCCACTTGATAGCAACATTCCCGACTCTGTTTATTGGCTTGTATATAGTAATAAAGCTATTGCAAGTGGCAGAGGATTATCGCCTTTTATAGTTATGCCCGACACCGGTTGGTTTCACATAAAAGTTACCTTAATAAATAAACGTTGTGTAACGGAAATCGATTCGCTGTTATATTTTAGAGTAAATGGCCCAAAAGCCGGATTCGAATTTAAAATTGACACCTGTAACACTGATACTGTTAATTTTCTGAACTTAACAGGATTAAACAATAACAGAAATAAGTTTGTATGGGACTTTAATACACCAGGAGGTACATCAACCCAATATTCCCCAACATACGTATACTTAAACTCCGGAACATATATAGTTAAATTGGTTGCCACCGATACAGTAACCGGTTGCAAGGATAGTATTTACAAAGATGTTCGTATTCTGTATCCGGCTAAAGTTGATTTTTCACCTCTGGATACTGCTGTTTGTTTGGGTTCAACTGTTACGTTTAAAAACCTATCGGTGGTTGATAGCAGCAGGCAAATTGTTTATCAAAAGTTTCAACTAACCGATACCCGCCTCGATACGCTTAGCTCTTCATCATTCGCTTTTCAACTACCCGGAGTTTACGGAGTAACCCTTACCATTAAAGATAATTTAGGATGCACGTTTTCATTAGTTGACTCGGCAACGGTAAAAGTATATGGAGGAAAAGCTGGTTTTACCATGACGCCTTCGGTGGGTTGCACTCCTTTGCTTGTTAGTGTGAATGATACCTCTAAAATTGAGAATCCGATACTCAATCGTAAATGGAAATGGAACACATTTGACAGCACGGTAACAATTATTGCTCCCTCGTCATTTTTATATGTATCTGCTGCTCCCATCCAAAACAATGGATTCCCACTAACGCTTACGGTAACCGATATAAAAGGTTGTATGTTCACCGCAACAAAAAATGTTTATCCAACTAAACCTAAAGCAGAATTTACGGTAACGAGTGTTAAAACCTGCGGAAGCGATTCGGTAGCATTGCAGGCAACAGTTAGCAATCAAACAGTGTTTAACCCTCCAACCTATCGATGGACGTTACCAAAAGGAAATCCGGTTTCTCAGAACACAAAAATAATTGGCACGGGAGATACCACCTATAACGTAAAACTTGTTTTAACAGATGGATTGGGTTGTAAAGATTCTATTACCAAAAGCATCAACATAAATACACTTCCTCCTGCTATAGGATTTATTGCAAATCCACGTTATTTACCTTGTTACAAAACAAAAACGCCCATTAATTTTGTAGATACTACCAAGCCTGGAGGAAGTCCGATAGCCAAACGTATTTGGGATATTGGTGATGGTAGAGGACCCACACAAACCCTCACTCCAACATATAGTGCCATATATAACAAACCCGGTAAGTTTGACGCTACATTAACCGTTACGGACTCAGTTGGTTGTACCAGCACTCTTAGTCTTCCTGAATTTATAAATGCCGGTGGACCCTTAGGAAGTTACACCTTTAATCCCCGTAAGGGCTGCAACCCATTGGATGTTACTTTCAACGTATCTTCCCCCAATGCTGTTCTATATATTTGGGATCATGCAGATGGTAATGTTGATAGTTTTGCCACTCAACAACACACGTATCTTTACAATCGTGATGGTGTGTATTATCCTCGTTTAACACTGGTTGATAGTTCACTTGTATGTGATTTTGGGTTAGATATTATTGACTCGATAACCGTACATCCTCTCCCCAAACCTGATTTTGAAGTTAGGAAAAGTATTATTTGTAAAGGAAATACTGCCCTATTCAGTAATAAAACTCCTGCACACTCATATCCTATTTTACTCTGGAAATGGCGGTTTTCGCATGGCGATTCAAGCTTACTCGAAAATCCCGGAAACATACTTTTTGATACCGTTGGAATATTTGCTATAGAACTCATAGCCACCGATGCTAACGGGTGTATAGGTAAAACATTAAAACCTGATATTATCACCGTAAAGGATGATAGCATCCCTCCTGCTGTTCCATTCATATACAGAGCAACTGTTTTAAACGATATGGAAGTATTGATGGAACACAAAACCAATACTGAAATTGATTTTGACAAATACATTATCTACACAACAACCAATCAATATAATAAAGAGAATATTGATGACACAACCTTAACAGAAGCCAACCTCAACACATTAACTACTGCATACTCATACAAAATGGTTGCTGTTGATGTTTGCCGAAATACATCTGAATTCAGTCCCACCCATACTACCGTAAACGTTGAAGCCTCTCCTTCCATTAATAGCATTAACATCAATTGGAGTGCTTACGAAGGATTTGGCACGAATAAAACCTATGAGGTATGGAGGAAAAAACCAGAAGAGCCTTCGTTCAAATTGCTCGTAACAGCTCACGGTGATTCATTACACTACACCGATACCAATGTGCTTTGCTATCAACCGTATATTTACCGTATCAAAACAATACAAACTGATGGTTTAAACCAATACTCATGGAGCGATACCAGTGGAGCAACACCTATTTATCTTACCGCACTCCCTATCCCACAAAACAAACGTGTTACAGTTGTAAATAATCGTTTGGTAAGGTTGGAATGGTACAGTGTAAATTACCATCGTTCTTATACCTACGAAGTGTATCGAGCTGTTGATTCAGGTGCAGCTACTCTTTATAAAACATTTACAGCTACTGATAGCTTTTTTGTTGATGCCAATGTTGATGTTCAAAAACACAATTACACTTATACAACCTATGTTATTGATGCTTGCGGAGGCAGAAGTGAGCCAAGTAATGTGGCTAAAACAATACTCTTAAATGTTCGGATGGTTGGCAATGATATTCTTACCCACGACCCTAAATTAACCTGGAATGCATACGAAAAATGGCCTACCAGAGTTCATCACTATGATGTAACTTTTTATTATGACTCATTGGATGCTTTTTCAATAATTGCCCGTAACAGTGCAGTTCAACTTGAACAAACCCATAAATATGTAAACCTTTCGCAGGCTGATTATTGCTATATCATTACTGCTTATAGTGCAGCGGATACCAGCATCACCAGCGAATCGAATATTGCATGTGTATCAACCCAACCTAGATTGTATGCACCCAATGTTTTTACGCGAAACAATGACGGCATCAATGATTTATTTTTTATAAGAGGAATATTTATTACCGATTTTAAACTGCAAATTTTTAACAGATGGGGCCAAAAAGTATTTGAAACTACAAACATGAATAATGGTTGGGATGGAACATTTAATGGCGAAAATTGCCCATCAGATGTATATGTTTACGTTGCAGAAGGAAAAAGCAAAAAAGGTGATAGCAAGGTAATAACTGGGAACGTTACGCTATTAAGATAAAACCAACATTTAGATTTTACCTTATCTCGTAAGTGTAAAATACACATATAAATATTTATGATACTATTTTGAGATAAAGAGCACGTAAAAAAATGGATTACGAATAAACCCTTTTTCATTTTACAAGCTTCTAACCTATATTCGCCTTGTGCGAAATCCTCATATCGATCCGGAAGATGACAATTTATCGAACCCTGAAAAGGAGTTTGAGCGTGTGTTAAGACCCAAAGAATTTGGAGACTTTACCGGACAAGAAAAAATAATTGAAAACCTTAGAGTTTTTGTAAAGGCTGCAGCCATGCGGGAAGAAGCACTCGACCACGTATTATTACACGGCCCTCCAGGATTAGGAAAAACAACTTTATCATACATTATTGCCAACGAACTTGGGGCAAATATCAAAACGACATCAGGTCCAGTATTGGAAAAACCAGGTGACCTTGCCGGACTGTTAACCAATCTTGAAAAAGGTGATGTACTGTTTATTGATGAGATTCATCGTTTGAGTCCGGTGGTTGAGGAATTTTTATACTCGGCAATGGAAGATTACCGTATTGATATTATGATTGATTCGGGTCCCAACGCTCGTTCAATACAGTTGGAAATAAATCCATTTACACTCATTGGTGCTACCACCCGATCTGGTTTGTTAACATCACCTTTGCGTGCACGTTTTGGAATAAATGCTCGACTTGAATATTATGACAAAGTGTTGATGCAGCAAATTATTACACGAAGTGCTGCCATCATGCACTCGCCTATTGAAAAAGATGCCGCTCACGAAATTGCCCGCAGAAGCAGAGGAACACCACGTATTGGCAATGCATTATTGCGCAGAACCCGCGATTTTGCTCAAATAAAAGGTGATGGAACCATTACCCTCGAAATTGCAAAGTTTGCGCTTAACGCCCTTAATGTGGATGCTGAAGGATTAGACGAAATGGATAACAAAATATTACGCACCATCATCGAAAAATTCAAAGGTGGTCCGGTTGGTATTACCACTATTGCTACGGCTATTGGCGAGGAAGGCGGCACTATTGAAGAGGTTTATGAACCTTATTTGATACAAGAAGGTTTTTTAACCCGTACACCCAGAGGACGTGAAGTTACTGAAAAAGCATTCCGTCATTTTGGAATGATGCCACACCAACGCAACTCTCTATTTTAGCGTTTGTCAACTCCCAATATTCGTTTAAACTCCCCCATCACATTTTGCAAAATGCGCATTTCTATCAATCCTAGTTGTATTGATAACATAAAATAGAGGGCAAAAGCCAACAAGATTCTTAGTAAAATCATTCCTATATGATTACCCGGAATAAGGCTAACAATTGCCAGTAGCATAATGGATAATCCCAAACTCTTTATCATCTCGAACAAAGGAAACGGAAACTTCATTCTAACTTGAATATACCATATAGCCATTGCAAACGAAACCATAAATGAGACAGCTTTTATCGTTGATACTGTTTCGGTAGTCATGTATGAAAAAGAAAACAGCAGCAGCGATCCAAACAATGCAGCCACAATAATATCCTGAATAACTAAATAACGTGTACGTTTTAATCCTACAAACAAATGCATCATTAAGTGTGCGCATACTCCTGGAATAAATCCGAGTAACAATACTTTTACTAACCCTGCAGACGATGCGTATTTGGAAGTATATACAAATGAAACAATAGGCTCCGCTTCAACCCAAAGACTCACTCCCGAGAATATGGCAAACCATGTATAATGTTTATAAAACACAAAAAAACGACTCTTTATTTCATCCGTTAAATGTGCCATTCCTGCAAAATAAGATTGCATAGCCCCTCCCAACATTTTAATAGGCTCGAGTAACAGTAAAATAATATTTAGCGCAACCGAATACTCAGCAACTTTGTTAAAACCCAAATACTTTTTCACCAAATACAATTCAGGTCGTTGCCACAACGCAGCTGCTAATATGGCTGATACGCCAAAATATAAACAGGTATAAAGTAAGGTTTTTGTAGATACTATTTCTTCAGTTGATCTGGCTGGCGCCTCTTGTGCAAATTGCAAATAGGCCCTAACAACCACAATGGAGTAGCAAATAACCTGAATGATGCTCACCAAAATATACATCCAAACGTATGCATTCACTTTGTGCGCTTCAATGTTCCAAACCAAAAACACACTTCCAATAACAGCAACCAATAGGTTGATATAAAAAATAGAACGATAGCGAAACATACTTTGCGCCATCACTTGTAAATACCCAACAGCAAATTGAAAAACCAATAACCAAATGGTTCCCGGAAATTTTTGCGCATCAGGTTGTAAATAGGTATACGTTGTTAATGCTCCTGTTGCCAGCAAAATAGAGACGACAGCTGCACCTACACCAAAAAATAGATATTTTTTTAAGGCTTTGGGCTGTTGCTTAACAAACGCCACTGCAACATAACGCTGCAACGTATTGGCACCGCCAAAATTAAAAATAAGCCAAGCGAGATTAACGGTAAACGTAATGTATTGAGCCAAACCTAAATGGTGGGTAGATAAATTGCGCGATGCATAAGCACTAACAAAAAACAAGAACATGGAAAAAATCAACTTAGCAATAAAGTTATACAGCGTTATATGAATAACTCCTATCTTGCGATTCTCTTCCATTAATGATTATTCAAAGTATATACAAACATATAAAATCACTCATTCCAAACAACTGGAAATATCCTGTTTGGTGGATATTTAAAGCCCCTCAGCGCAAAATATCATGGATTACCTTGCTTACCGACATAAAGAGTATTGCCATTTATGTTTTTCGAACATTGTTTCCTTGCAAAAAATTACAACCTATTAGTATTTGTACAGGTATCAAAAATCGCTCAGATAATTATCTCAATCATTTTTTAGAGAGCATACTTAACCTTGAACATCAGGAGTTGATTGAACTTTCAGTTTTTGATTGTCAATCGAATGATATCGACAACTTGGAACAACGCATCCGTGAAAAGTGGAAAGGGAAACTTGTATTCAACAGCGAGAACATCAATTTCAGTCGTTCCTACACATTCAATCGTGCTATTTCACAAGCTTCCAACCAACTCATTCTTGGTTGCGATGCAGATATTGCCTTGCCAACCGATATGGTTAAAATGTGTAACCAATATGTTGGCACAAAACAAACATGGTTCCCTATGTATTTTTTCTTGTTTAAAAATAAGCCTTCCATTATTTCGACAGAAAATGGTGTTTGGGATCAATACGGAAGCAGAGGTTTATTTGCTTGTTATAAAACCGACTTTTTAGCTGCCGGTGCTTTTGACGAATCCTACACCATTTGGGGAGGTGAAGATATCGACTTATGGACACGCTTTCATCAAAACAAGTATATCGTGATACGTAGCCGGAAAAAAGGATTGTTTCATAAATGGCACACAACACACAACCCCAAATACATGCACATGAACTAGATTCTTTTATTTGAGATTTCAGGGTTGAGAGTTAAGAATATTTATCAAACCTGCAAAATTCACCAATCAATCTGCACACAATTCCAATATCCCCCTTTTTTTACTGCATTTTTGCATCTTTACATTATAGATTGTTATGAAAACGAAAACTTAGTTTATAACAGAATGTTCCAGCGGATTTGGACAAGAGCTCGTTAAAGCTGTTTTAGGTAAATTAAATAAAGTGTTTGCTACTGCTCATAATACCCAAACATTGGAAACATTTACATCAGAAACAACAAACAATATTTTACTGTTGCAACTTAATGTTACTAAACCTGAGCAATTGCTTAGGTGCGTTGAAAAAGCGATTAACCATAGAATTGAATGAATGGGAAGGTGTAACCATTAATACATCATTTGATAAAAACTAACCCACCTAACAGAATATGAAAAACAAACATTACGCATACACCACAATATTATCTGCACTGGGAATTATCTTATTACAAGCTTGCGGAGATAAACCGCAAGATCCTAAATCTAAAACACCTCCTCCAATTGCAATAGATGTGATGGTAGCCAAACATTCATCTTTTAGCCAAACGCTTTATGCAAGTGGCACTGTGCAAGCTCAAGAATTTGTGGAACTCAAACCAGAGGTAAGCGGACGAATAATAAAGCTCAACATCAATGAAGGGGAAACAGTAAAAGAAGGAACGCTACTGGTGAAATTAAATGATGATGATTTGCAGGCTCAACTTCGCAAATTCCAATCGCAATTGGATATTGCTCAGCGAAACCTAAAGCGATTGAAATCATTGCTGGATGCCAATGGACTAAACCAACAGGAATATGATGCAGCAGATAATCAAGTAAAAACCACCTTGGCAGACATCGACTACATAAAAGCACAAATTCATAAAACAGAAATTATTGCTCCGTTCACTGGATTGATAGGTTTGCGTAAAGTAAGTCCCGGAGCATTTATTACCAACAATACCGTGCTGGCAACGTTACAACAGGTGAACTCCTTAAAAATTGATTTTGTGATACCGGAAGATGAAGCTGGTGTATTGCACAGAGGAAGTAAAGTAAAAATACAAAATGATAACAACGATGAGTTGTTGGATGCAACAATTTCGGCCATCGAACCGCAGGTAAATGTGGGCACCCGAAACTTAACATATAGAGCTGTTCTCTCCTCACGCCCCTCAACATTAAACCCAGGTGCATTTGTTAAAGTGTTGTTTGATGCAGGTAAAAATAATGATGCGATTATGGTTCCATCAAACTGTATTATTCCCGAATCGCGTAATAAAAAAGTTGTACTTATTAAAGATGGCAAAGTGAAATTTACCATTGTTGAAGTTGGTTACAGAGGAAATGATATGGTTGAAATTACCAAAGGATTAATTGTTGGCGACACTATCGCTGTAAATGGTTTATTGTTCCTTAAACCCGATGCAATTGTTAAAATTAAAGGTGCAAAAAACAAATCTTAAAGCAACTAAACCCTCATGAATATATCCGAATTTAGTTTAAAACGACCCGTATTTGCTATTGTTTGCAGCATTATCATCATGTTGTTTGGAGTAGTAGGGTTTGACTTTTTGAGCTTGCGCGAATACCCAGCTGTTGATCCGCCCATTATAACTGTGCGAACCAATTACACAGGTGCCAATGCCGATATTATTGAAACACAAATTACCGAACCGCTCGAAAAAGCTATCAATGGTATTCAAGGTATTCGCACCATTTCGTCATCAAGTAATACCGGTGTAAGTATCATTACGGTAGAGTTCAACCTCGATATAAATTTAGATAATGCAGCAAGTGATGTAAGAGACAAAGTAAGTCAGGCACTGCGCAACTTACCTGCCGATATTGATGCTCCGCCTGTGGTATCAAAAGCTGATGCAAATAGTGATGTCATTATTATCCTTTCGGTTCAAAGCAAGAATAAAACAATCTTACAACTCAGCGATTTTGCCGAAACAGTTTTGCAAGAAAAATTTCAAACCATACCGGAAGTAAGTGGAGTAAATATTTTTGGACAACGAAAATATGCCATGCGGTTGTGGTATAACCCTGATAAAATGAATGCTTACGGTGTTACTGTTAGAGATGTGAAAGCTGCACTCGAAAAGGAAAATATAGAATTACCTGGAGGGAAAGTATACGGATCGAAAACAGAGTTGACCGTGCGCACCTTAGGCCGTTTAACGTCAGAAGATGACTTCCGAAATCTTATTCTTAAACAAACACCTTCTGGAACAGTTAGGTTAAAAGATGTAGCCGAAGTAACCCTTGGTAGCGAGGTAGAAGAAATAGGTTTTAGACTGAATGGTGTTAACTCTGTGGCCGTAGCCGTGGCTCCACAACCGGGTGCCAACTACATAAAAATTGCCGATGAGTTCTACAAACGTTTAGATGAAATCAAAAAACAAAAAGGTAACGAAGAGTTTGAATTTATTACCGTACTCGATTCAACAACAAACGTACGAAAGGCATTATCAGAAGTAGAAGAAACGTTGATTATTGCGTTTATATTGGTAGTATTAGTTGTGTATTTTTTCTTCCGCAATTGGATGATTGCACTCAGGCCCCTCATAGATATTCCGGTTTCGCTCATTGGTGCATTTTTTATCATGTACCTATTTGGTTTTAGTATAAATGTGTTAACCCTGCTAGGAATTGTATTGGCAACCGGTTTGGTGGTTGATGATGGTATTGTTGTTACCGAAAATATTTTTCGCAAACTCGAGGGTGGCCTCTCCATAAAAGATGCTGCACGTGAAGGTTCGAAAGAAATTTTCTTCGCTGTAGTTTCTACTTCCCTCACACTTGCTGTGGTGTTTTTACCCATCATTTTTATCCAAGGATTTGTAGGAAGCTTGTTTAAAGAATTTGGTATAGTAGTGGCAGGATCCGTTATCATTTCGGCATTTGTATCCTTAACACTAACACCCGTATTAAACGTATTGCTTACAAAAAAAGAACATAAGCCATCGTGGTTTTACACAAAAACAGAACCCTTTTTTGAAGGGTTGGAAAACGGCTACAAAAGATTGCTCACTAAATTCATGACACGTAGATGGATGGCATGGCCAATCCTATTATTGAGCGCTGGCGTTATTGTATTACTATTTAATACTTTACAAAACGAGTTGGCTCCACTTGAAGATAAAGCACAATTCCGCTTTACCACAACGGCTCCCGAGGGAACCTCATTTGACTATATGGATAACTATGTGCAACAATTAGCCGGTTATTTAAAAGATTCCATTCCTGAAAGTCAGATGGTATTTGCATCAACAAACAACCAAGGCTTTGGAAACGGTTCGGTAAACAGCGCATTTGGTCGTGTTATTTTAAATACGCCACAGGAACGAAACGTATCTCAATCGGATATTGTAAAACGTACCAATGGAAAACTTTCCGCTTTTAACGATGGACGAACCTTTTTAATTGAAGAACAAACCATCAGTGTTGGCCTTTCCTCGCGTGGAGCTTTACCCGTGCAATACGTTATCCAAAATTTGGATTTTAATAAAATTAAGGATGTGCTTCCACAATTTTTAGCAGAGGCTCGCAAAGACCCAACGTTCCAAGCAGTGGATGTGAACCTTAAATTTAACAAACCAGAGTTGCAAATTTCGATTGACAGGTTAAAAGCGAAAGACCTTGGACTAAGTGTTGCCGATGTAGCGCAAACACTTCAATCGGCATTGAGTGGCGGTAGATTGGGCTATTTTATCATGAATGGAAAACAGTACCAAATAATAGGTCAAATGGATAGAAACGATAGAGATGAGCCAACTGATTTGAGTAAATTGCATGTTACCAATAATCGTGGTGAAGCCATTTTATTGAGCAATGTGGTGAAGATGGAAGAAAACAGCAATCCACCGCAATTGTACCATTATAACCGCTATAAATCGGCTACCATTTCTGCCTCTCTTGCACCAGGAAAAACAATTGGTGATGGAGTAAAAGTGATGCAAACATTGGGCAACAATTTATTAGATGAAAGTTTCACCTCTTCCCTATCAGGTCCTTCGCGCGATTTTGCTGAGAGTTCATCAAACACAACCTTCGCCTTTGTACTAGCGCTCGTATTAATTTACTTAGTACTATCGGCACAATTCGAAAGTTTTATCGACCCGCTTACCATCATGATTACCGTTCCGTTGGCTTTAGCAGGTGCACTTATATCTTTATATTTCACCGGACAAACCATTAATATTTTCTCTCAAATTGGAATGATTATGTTGGTGGGGTTGGTAACCAAAAACGGTATTTTGATTGTAGAGTTTGCCAACCAAAAACGCGAACAAGGTGAAGCTAAATTAAAAGCAACTATAGAAGCAGCAACACAACGACTACGACCAATATTAATGACGAGTTTAGCTACAGCTTTGGGTGCGTTACCAATTGCCTTATCACTTGGAGCTGCTGCAACTAGCCGCATTCCGCTGGGTGTGGTAATTGTAGGCGGACTCATGATTTCTCTCTTGTTAACTTTATTTATTATCCCTGCGGTATACACCTATCTATCGCGCACCAAAAGAAATGAAGACCATGTTTCATAAAATATTACTCATAACAGTACTGTTGTTTTCTCAAGCAATTTTTGCACAAAAAATAACTTTACAAGATGCTGTAGGAATTGCCTTAGATAACAATTTGCAAATACAAATTGCTCGCAACGATGCAGAAATTGCCCGCAAACAAAACAGTGCGGGTGCTGCCGGAATGTTACCTTCTGTTACGTTAAATGCAAGTGATAACCCATCGTTAACCAACCTCAAACAGGAACTAAGTAATGGAACCTTGATTGAACGTGATAATGTGCTTAGCAATAATGTAAATGCAAATATTTCTTTAGGATATACATTGTTTGATGGAATGAAAATGTTTGCCACACGCAAACGATTAAAAGAAATGGAAGCTTTAGGAACCAATAAACTAAAAGCACAAATTCAAAACATGGTAAGCACTGTAATTCAGAAATACAGTTACTTGGTTGCCCAGAAAGCCTCACTTGTATTGGTTGAACAGTTACTTGATATCAGTAAACAACGATTGGATTTGGTAAAGATTAGGTTACAAGCCGGGCTTGCAAACAATACCGATTTATACCTTGCACAGCTCGACATTGACACACGTAACCAAAACCTTATCAATCAACAAGTGCTTATTAAAAATAGTTATGCTGATTTGAATACAATACTCAATTTACCTGTTGATTCTGTTTATGACATTGATGCCATTTTGATAACGAATAATGGGTTGCAAAAATCACAACTTGATACTGCATTTAACAACAACCCCGAATTGTTAATGGCTGAAAATAATGTGGAGATAACCTTACAATCACAAAAAGAATTGCAAGGTGTTCGGTTGCCTACTTTACGTTTAAATGCAGCATATGGATACGCTTTAACACAGAGCCAAGCAGGGTTTACGTTGCTCAACCAAAATTATGGTCCCAATGCGGGTATTAGTTTTGCATTGCCACTATACAACGGAAACGTAAATGCAAACAATGTTTCGGTAGCCAAACTCCAAACCAAAAATGCAGCACTTTCGCAACAACAAACACGCTTAAACCTAAAAAGTAATTTGGAACAAGCTTGGGAAAAATACAGCAATGCACTTATTCAAGTTCGGAATGATGAGATGAGTGTGCAAACGGCAAAAAACTATTTAGACTTAATGCAACAACGTTATAAACTCGGACAATCAACCGTTTTAGATTACCGAGAAGCACAAAGGAGCTTTGAAGAAACCAACTACCGCATGTTAACCAACCGCTACACCCTAAAATTAGCCGAAACCGATTTATTGAGATTAATAGGACAATTGGTTAATTAATACTTAAGGTTGGTTGATATTGTCAATGTATTTCCCTTCTATATTCTTCATTCAACGTTTTACATTTTGCAGTTAAAATCGCTAATGCCCGAATTTAATGAGCGAAACAGCTGCGGCAAAAATATAGCATCTGAAAAAGTAAACGTGCTTTCCTTTTAACATTCTAGATCCAGCGTTTTACGTATTACTGTTAAAATCATCATTCTAAACCACCCGAAGCCCAATGAATATTGGCATAAAAAAAGCCTCGCATCTGCGAGGCCTTATTTGTGGCGGAGAGTGAGGGATTCGAACCCCCGGTCCTATGACAGACAACAGTTTTCAAGACTGCCGCAATCGACCACTCTGCCAACTCTCCGGTGCAAAAGTAAGCGGAGAGATGATTTATACAAAAAAAAAGTGAGAAAAATGTTGGGAAAAGCCCTTTAGTCCTGAGAATCAGTTTAACCTTTTTAGCTCATTAGCTTTAATCGTTAGCTTTTCCTCCATTTTAATGGCGCGGGGAATAAGCATATCTTCTTCAATGAGGCTGTGCGCCTTCAAATCGCTTTCAAAACTTTTGAGCTCGTGCATTAATACTTTATAAGCCAACTGATCATCTTGCGTAACCTCATAATTATTCAACAGCTTCCGAATGTTATGCATGTCGTCATCATCGTGGTGATGCTTCATGATAAAGTCGCCCATAGAAAACGCTTTCAACTCCACCCACATAACATTGTGAAAGCTAATGGTGAACCTCTCTAATTTTTTTATAAAGGGAAAAAACACCTCGTTTTCATAACGTATGTGTTGTAAAAATTCCTGTTTAAAAGTGGCGAATATCTTATCGAGCAATAACAACTGTGGATAGTATTTATGGTATTGTAGCGCTGTTTGTTGGATGTGGTGCTCAATAACAGGCAACATTCGCTGCGAATAATGATGATGCGTGTGTTGCAAATGGTTGCACATTTCGGCAGGCGACATGCGCTGCAAACGAGCAAAACTGTGATCGTTTTTATCGTTAAGTTTCAACAATGCCTCCTTCACATTGTTCATGTTCAAGTTTTTAATTCGGCAAACATCTCCTAACGTTTCACCTAAATAGTCAAACGCATCAATTCCACACCAGTGCAATACCGAAGCATACGAGTGATTTTCCTCTAATAATTCGTATATACTTTTATCAACCATAAGAAAACAAATGTATGGAGTTGAATGGAAATGTGAAAGAAATTTATTGCTGGCTCTTGGCGGTTAGCCGTTAACTTTTGGCGAATACTCTCACTTAAATTATAGACATTACCGCTAACAGCCAAAGGCCAATAGCCAATAGCTCAGCGCTGACAACAACAAATTTCAAAAATCAGTCTGAAATCAGTAACATTGCTGTTCTATGACGAAAGAAATTGTTGTAAGCGGAATACGTCCTACTGGAAAATTACACCTCGGTAACTATATGGGTGCTGTGAAAAATTTTGTGCAAATGCAACATGATTTTCACTGCTATTTTTTCATTGCCGACTACCATTCATTAACCACACACCCAAACCCTGCTGATTTGCATGTGAATGTTCGCACCGTATTAGCGGAGTATTTAGCCTGCGGAATAAACCCTGAACAATGCACTATTTATGTTCAAAGTGATTTACCCCAAATACCTGAATTATATATGCTGCTCAATATGCATGCCTATAAAGGCGAGTTGGAACGCGTAGCATCTTTTAAAGAAAAAGCAAAAACCCAACCCGATAATTTGAATGCAGGATTATTAACCTATCCGGTATTAATGGCTGCTGATATTATTATTCACAAGGCCGTTAAAGTGCCGGTTGGAAAAGACCAAGAACAACACCTAGAAATGGCTCGAACATTTGGAAATAGATTTAACAGAATTTACCAAACAGCAGTTTTCCCTGAGCCTTTTGCATTTAATTATGGAACCGAATTGGTAAAAGTTCCCGGCTTACAAGGTGGTGGCAAAATGAGCAAAAGTGATGGTGATAACAACGTTATTTGTTTATCCGATTCACCAGAATTGATTCGTAAAAAAATGAGTAAGGCGATAACCGATGCCGGACCAACCGAACCCAATACTCCGCCCTCACCTGCTGTTCAAAACTTATTCGATTTAATGAAGATGGTATCTAACCATGATACCTTAAAACATTTCACCGATTCGTATGCAAATTGTTCCATACGTTATGGCGATTTAAAAAAACAATTAGCAGAAGATATGATTACCTACCTCAATCCTATTCGCACTAAAATTGAGGATATTTACAACGACACAGCTTACTTGGGTAAAGTAGCCAAACTAGGAGCCGAAAAGGCTGCAGCAAGTGCTGAGCAAACAATGGCAGAAGTAAGAGCAGCCATAGGGTTTCAGAAGTTTTATTCATGAGAAAGAAAAGCGTTCAATTAAGCCTCTTTGGGGCCTCATGTTACCATTGATAGGAACAGTTAATCTAAAAATATTTACATTTTTGTGTGTTACTTAATTATAAGCCTTCGCTTCTCCACAGCTGTTCACAACTTTTAAAGCATAATTCATACTGTATTCATAAAATTTGATAATCATTGAATTTTATAACTGCTTACACCACGAATTATGGCCAAAAAAATCGCACCCAAAACCTCCGCAACCAAATCAGCTTCTGCCAAAGCGGCCGACAAAAAAATCTTCGTATTAGACACTTCCGTTATTTTATATGACCATCAAGCAGTGAAGAATTTTCAGGAGCATGATGTTGCCATTCCCATAACTGTGCTAGAAGAATTGGATAACTTTAAAAAAGGAAATGACACCATCAATTTTGAAGCACGCGAGTTCATTCGCTTTTTAGATAAACTCTCCGGAGAATATACCTTAAGCGATTGGATTCCAATTAACGGAAGGGGCCGCGGTAAGTTTAAAGTAATTATGCACGAACGGGGAAGTGTTGATGCCGAGCGAGTATTTGGAGAACGTAAAGCTGATCACCGCATACTCAATGGTGCTATCGCTATGCGAGACGAAAACCCCGACCGTAAAGTGATTATGGTTACCAAAGATGTTAACCTCCGTTTGAAAGCCAAATCGCTCGACTTACTTGCCGAGGATTACGAAACAGGGAAAATCAAAAATGTTAACGATTTACATACCGGAAGCACGGTGATTGAGAATGTAAAACAAACAGTTATCGATCGTATTTATGCAGAGGGTTTTGTTTCTTACGAAATGTTGTTTAATGAACGACCACCGGCAAATCATTATTATGTTTTAAAAAACAATAAAGCTGCTGTGCTGTGTTATTTTAATGCCGCAAATGAAAGTATTGAGCGTATTGATAAACGCAATGCTTATGGTATTAAACCGCGCAATGCCGAGCAAACATTTGCCATGCATGCGGTTCTCAATAAAAATATTTCATTAGTTTCCATTCAAGGAGTGGCAGGAACCGGAAAAACATTATTGGCCTTGGCTGCTGCCATGGAACAAAAACAAGATTACCGTCAAATTTATTTAGCACGACCCATCATTCCATTAAGCAATAAGGATATTGGTTTTCTACCGGGCGATATTAAATCTAAAGTAAATCCATACATGGAGCCTTTGTGGGATAACTTAAAATTGATTCAAAATCAATGGAAAGAAACCGATAAGGAATACCAAAAAATAACGGATATGGTAAACCAAGAAAAACTGGTTGTGTCGCCATTAGCATACATCCGCGGACGAAGTTTATCAAACATCATTTTTATTATTGATGAAGCACAAAACCTAACACCCTTAGAAGTAAAAACCATCATCACTCGCGCAGGCGAAGGAACCAAAGTTGTATTCACCGGAGATATTTTCCAAATTGATACTCCATACCTCGATTCTCAATCAAACGGGTTGTCGTATTTAATTGATAGGGTAAAAGACAATCCAATGTACGCACACATTACTCTAGAAAAAGGTGAACGAAGTGAGTTGGCTAATCTTGCCAATACATTATTGTAAACTCATAACAGTTTCTTAACAAAAAAGCACTTCCAATCGGAAGTGCTTTTTTGTATTTGTCAATGGAAAGCTGGTTTCGTCACTCTCAGTTTAATCAGGGGAGTTTCTACCGAATGAATAATCCCATTTTCAATATACAGGATATACATTTTATAACGTAAGCGTTTCCCGCTGTTCAATTGTTTTAAAACGCTTTCACTCAAACAACGGGTTTCAAAATTCAATAAATACTTATCTCCTCTATTAAGCTTGCGTTCGTTAATCTGAGGAAGTTGATCATCACAGCGTTCGGTTTCCTCTTCAATAATTCCATTTTTATCCATAAATAGGATTACATTTTGAGGAGCATTTTGGTGCATAATTGAATCCAATCCACTACTGTTTATCTGATACAATGTTTTCCTACTATCCATCAAAACCGTTTTATCGAAAGATGTTTTATTAGAAAGTGTGAACGACAATACCAAGGCGCCATCCTGAACATAGGAACTATCGGCATGCAATTTTACCTGAGCATTTGTTATTCTACCAAATAGACAAACAAATATCAATATACTCCATTTTATGTTAGGCATGGATAGCACTTATCTTAAACTCCTTATTCCCAATGAAACCAACGTGCATAACGCCTCGTATGGCATTGGTTAAAAAAATGGCATCGGCATCCAATAATTGCTCGAGTGTAACCACTGTTTCTTGAACTTCATAATCGGCATTGCGCAGCTGCTCCAAAATATGATGGCGCATCACTCCTGCAACGCATCCTTCTGTTAAGGCAGGTGTATACACTTTTTCATTTTTCACCATGAAAATATTGGAGCTTGTGGCTTCACAAACGCAACCATGTTCATTTAAGATAAGTGAATCATCAAATCCGTTTTCGTTGGCAAAAATACCGGCCATTACACACAACAATGCGTTCCCACTTTTTATTGAAGATAATTCGGTACATGGTTTATAATTATCGGTATATACGCCTAAGGTAAGTATATTATTTGATGCAAAAACCAACGGAAAAATTTCAGTAAAAATTAGTGTTTGATTGTTGGATGGGGTATAAAAACCCTCTGCATTTCGGTGCATAACAAAACGCACTCTCGCCTCTTTTAAACTACTTTGGGTAATAGTATCATTAACAATTTGCTCAAACGTTTCTATGCTTAAATCAGTCTCAAACTTCAATATTTGTGCACTTTGCATTAAACGATTATAATGCAGCGTGAGAAACTGTGGCATACCTCCACTTACCTTAATTGACTCAAATAATAAATCTCCGTATACGAAAGCCCTATTCATGCTATTGTTATCGTTGTTGTTGCTTAATGAAAGAATGCATTAATCATTAAATAGTTTAATTAATCTAACACAATTATTGCTTGGATTCCCTGTTCAAGTTTACAGCATCGTGAACAACTTTTCAGACACATTTTAAAACCATTTCAAAACCAACCCATTACAACAAGTGTTTGGTAATAGTAATGTGCACAGAAAAGCGCTAACTATTTCCATTTTCTGCTACATTTGCCCATTCAATTTTACTATCAATTAATTGTAATTATATCAAAATGAAAAAAGTGTTTATTGTTTCTGTAGCCCGCACTCCTGTTGGAACTTTTGGTGGTGCGCTTTCGGGATTTACAGCTACCCAATTAGGTTCATTTGCCATTAAAGGTGCGTTGCAAAAAGCCAATATAACTCCCGAGGCTGTTAACGAGGTATACATGGGTTGCGTATTACAAGCAGGCTTGGGTCAAGCTCCAGCCACACAAGCAATGATTTATGCAGGCATTCCAAATTCAGTGCCATCAACTACGGTAAACAAAGTGTGTGCATCGGGTTCAAAAGCCATTATGTTAGGCGCTCAAAGCATTATGCTAGGGCAAAATGATGTAGTTGTTGCGGGTGGAATGGAAAGCATGAGTAATGTTCCATATTATTTAGACAAGGCCAGAAATGGTTATCGTCTAGGCCACGGACAAATTACTGATGGTTTGGTAAAAGATGGTTTGTGGGACGTTTACAGCGATTTTCACATGGGTAATGCCGGTGAATTGTGTGCACGCGAAAAAAATATTAGTCGCGAAGAACAAGATGCATTCGCCATCGAATCATACGAAAGAGCAAAAGCTGCATTCGCTAAAAATGCTTTTAACAATGAAATTATTCCTGTAGAGATTCCTGTGCGCGGTAAAGACCCGATTATCTTAAAAGAAGACGAACAATATACAAAAGGGAATGCTGAGAAAATGAAAACCTTAAAACCGGTTTTCGACAAAGCAGGAAGTATTACAGCTGCCAATGCATCGCCATTGAGTGATGGTGCATCGGCATTTGTATTAATGAGCGAAGAAAAAGTAAACGAGTTAGGCATTAAACCTCTTGCCGAAATTATTGGTTTTGCAGATGCAGCTCAAGCTCCTGAGTGGTTTACTACGGCTCCATCATTGGCTATTCCTAAAGCTTTAAAAATGGCCGGAATAGAAGCTAAAGATGTTGACTATTATGAATTAAACGAAGCGTTTGCAGTTGTTGGAATCATTAACAACAAGTTATTGGGCCTAGATCCTAAAAAAGTAAACGTGTACGGTGGAGCAATTGCCTTGGGGCATGCTTTAGGAAGCAGCGGATCCCGTATTTTAGCTACACTCACCTCCATTCTTCACAACGAAGTCGGCAATATTGGCGTAACAGGTATTTGTAACGGAGGCGGTGGAGCTTCGGCTATTGTTATCAAAAAAGTAAGCTAATCATAGTTACATTCATATATAAACGCGGTTCTTTAAATAGATCCGCGTTTTTTTATTTTTTTTTGAGAGTGAAATAGGGGTAGCATAACGGAAGAATGTCTAACTGATACAAAATAACAAAAACAGATATAACCGTAATGAAAAGAACAACTTCAACCATCGTTTTCGCAGCTTTAATGTTAGCTGCATTGGTTTCGTGCAAAAAAGAAGACAGCTCAAACGAAACCCCAACAACCACAACCACTTCATCTACAACCTCATCAGGAACACCAAATCCTTTAATCACAAAGGCTTGTAAGGGAGTTGGAGATATTGAGGTAAACAGTGTGAAAGACACCGTGACTGCTATGGAAGCAGTATTACCACCGTTAAATTTGTATGGAATTTATTCCGATGCAAACTGGGGTTCGTTAACGCTACAAAGTGGTGATAAAAAGCTTCCAGCTGCAAATAAAACGTTTACAGTATTAGGTGATCCAGATAAAATGCCATTGGAATCACAAATGATTCTTGAGTACTATGATGGAAATGCAGAAGTAAGTTACTATGCCTCGGGTGGAACAGTTTCATATACCATCTCATCATCTGAAAAAACAGTAAAATTCTCAAACATTACGTTTAAAAATGAGAGCGGAGCAACCAAAACCATTAGTTTTGAAGTGAAACTAAAATAAGGTTTGTGCACAGATAATTGAAACGGCATGGTGTTAGCATCATGCCGTTTTTTATTTTTGTAGGTATGAAATACCTATTTGTGCTTTTAGTACTTTATTCGTTTGGATGTAAAGCCCAACAACTTGATTCCCTCTCCCGAGATACACTCAATGATTTGCAGATAAGAATGACAGGGTTGGGAGAGCGCATGATTTTATCGTTTGATGAAAAGGAACGACTTACCAGCGGGTATCATTTTTTAAAGCACATGAACTACGCATTGCGCGTTAACGGTTCTTATTATTTTCGTTTTGATTCCCTTAAATCTGTTTCAATAGTATACTCACCTGATAATGCTTTTCGAATCATCACTTGGAACCTGGTATTAAACGATGAACGATTTCACTATTATGGCGTTTTACAATTGAATCCTGAAAACGCAAAAAAAATAAAAGATACAACCAACCTTCGTCCCTTCTACCCTTTAATCGATAGATCGGAACAAATAAAAAATGTTCTTGATACCACTGTTGACCAAAATTATTGGTGGGGAGCTACTTATTATAAAATTATTCCTGTTAAATATAAAAAGCAAACCTATTATACTCTATTGGGTTGGAACGGACATACGGCTAAAAGCAATAAAAAAGTGGTTGAATCATTGTATTTTGAAAACAATAAACCGCTTTTTGGTGCACCTATTTTTGACTTACACTATAAAAAACCGATTAAACGTATGGTGTTTGAATTTGCCAACAACGCAACGATGACTCTTCGTTACTCCGAAAAAAAAGGATACCTCATTTATGAAAGTGTAGTTCCAACAAGGCCACAAGATCAAGGCCATCCAGAAACTTATTTACCAGATGGTAGTTACGATTATTTGTTGTTTAACAAAAAAATAGGGATTTGGGTAAAGCAACAAGGGATTTTAAAAGACTTTAATTTGCTCAAATAGTCAATATGACTAAATTATTAAATCAACTTTAAACCTGCACCATATATGTTGTAATACGGTTACTAAACACGAATTTGCAACATCGATAGTAATTAACATGATTCAGTATTTCAAATCCATCAAAAATAAACTCGTAGAAGTGGAAGCAGTAGAAAAAGACTGCTGGATTAACGTAACCAACCCGAGTTCGAAGGAAATTGAATACTTATCGCAAAAGTTGTTGGTGCCTGCTGATTTTTTAATTGACCCACTAGATGTTGATGAGAGTGCACGTACCGAGCAACATAAAAACTGCATGTTAATTGTACTTCGTGTCCCAATTGATTTGGGCTGGGAGGTTGAACTTCCCTTTATTACCATTCCTGTGGGTATTATTTTAAAGCGTGATTTAATCATTACAGTTTGCAGCAAATCAACCGAAGTTATGCAAACTTTTATAGAAAGTCGTATTCGTAATTTTTATACCGAAAAAAGAGAACGCATGGTGATGCAGATTTTTCTTCGCTCATCCATTTTATACCTAAGGTATCTTAAAAATATCAACAATAAGGCTGACGAAATTCAGCTTACACTGCATAAATCCACACGTAACCGCGAATTGCTGCAATTACTCAATTTCGAAAAGAGTTTGGTTTATTTCACTACTTCACTTAAATCAAATGAGCTGATGATGTTTAGGTTACAACGACTATCCCTGCCGGCACTCAAAACGGAATTGGACGAAGACTTGATGGAAGATGTAACAACAGAAACCAAACAAGCAATTGAGATGGCCAATATTTACAGCAATATTTTGGGGAATATGATGGGCGCGCACTCCTCTATTATTTCCAATAATCTCAATATTACCATTCGTTTTCTAACATCGGTTACCATCATTTTGTCGCTCCCAATTTTGGTGGCTAGTTTATATGGAATGAACGTGGAATTACCTTTTGAACACCATCCTCATGCCTTTTGGATTGTGATGAGCATTGCAGTTGGTTTATCAGTTATTGGTGTGTTTTATTTCCGTAAGAAGAATTTGTTTTAGTAACATATCTTCAACGAAAAAGATTGAGCAATTCATCTCGCCAAACCAACACAAAAACACCCACTACACTTATTAATGCAGCAACTAAAGACTTAGGTTCTATCCGATCTTTTTCCAATACAACTGCGGTAATAATTACCGAAATGGGAAGCAGTGAAAATATCGTTTGTGCCAAAGAAACCTCAATATACGATGCAGCATACAACGACATGCTCACGCCAATTACAGGACCAAATAATGTTCCGATAAACACTGGCTTGAGAATTGTTTTTGAAAATGTTATTGCCTTAAATTCCGTAAGTAAATTTGTTTTAAAAACACCAACAACATAAATAACAACTGTTGCCGAAACCATGCGTATCCATGTTGCGTGTAATGGCATGAGCTTACCATATTCGGCATCTAACATCAATCCTTTTTTAGCAAACACCAATCCAAGTCCTTGGCAAAGCGCCCCGAGTGTAGCATAAATAATACCTTTGGTTAACTGTTCGTTTTTTACGGTGGTTTCGGTTTGTTTTCTGTTAGATTGTAGAAACCATACAATACCTGATACCGAGACTACAATACCAAAAATGCCAATCATATTCACTGCTTCACCCAATAAAAAATAGCCACCGAACAAAGCAGCTCCAGGAGCAAACGTATTAAACAAACTGGTACGGCTGCTTCCCATTAATTTATAGGCGGTAAAAGCAAAATGATCACCAATACTAAGTCCTAATACACCCGAAACTCCTAACCACAACCAATGCTCAGGTAAGGGTTTTGAAAAGAGTGTTGCAACCGAAACATCGCCTGCAAAAAAAGTAATAACAGAAAGTAAAACTGCCGCATACAATAACCGAATACGGTTTATCGATTTAGGAGGATATAACTGAGATGCTTTGGCGAAGGAAAATGTTCCTACTGTCCAACAAATGAGGGTAATAAAAGCTGCTGCATAACCAAAGGTTGAACTCATCTCAAACGGTATTCATCCATCATATCCGGGACTTCAATATTGTTAAGTCCCATTTCCTCTAATGAACCTTTCATGGCAACAAGATTTTTTTCATCGCCATGCACCAAAAATATTTGCTTGATTTTTTGAGGCTCACAGGCTTTAATGTAATTCAAAATTTCCTCTTTTCCTGGATGGGAACTAAACACATCGGTTGATGCTATTTTAGCGTAGATAGAATACTCTTTTCCTTTAATACTAATGCTGCGTTGTCCTTGTAACAAACGGTATCCGAGTGTTCCTTCGGCACAATATCCTGCAATTAAAATGGTACTAAACGGATTTTGAATATTATTCTTTACATGCTCTTGTATACGTCCACCCTCTACCATACCCGCTGCCGAAACAATAATACAGGAATCGGAATAGGCCATAATTTGCTCATGCTCGCTGTAATCATCAATCCAATGCAAGCCTTCAAAATCAAATAAACTTTTATGTTCTTTTAAAAATTGGGTAGCCTCAGCATTCAATAATTCAGGATGATGCTCATATACATGTGTTGTTCGTATGGCAAGCGGACTATCCACAAAGACCTTCACATCTGGCAATAATCCACGCTTTGATAACCTGTTTAGTACATGCACAATGGATTGGGTTCTGCCTACGCTAAAAGCGGGAATAATCAATCGACCGCGATGTTTCACTACGGTATCCTCTATAAACTTCATCAACTCTTCTTCAGCCGGCAAGGTTGCAGTATGAACCCTTCCACCGTAGGTTGTTTCTGTTACCAAATAATCAATATCGTTAAAAGGCATAGGAACTCTAATTAACTCTGCATTGTATCGTCCTAAATCCCCTGTAAATCCAATACGCTTGGTTTCTCCATTCTCGGTTACATTTATAACAACACTTGCTGCTCCGAGTAAATGCCCTGCCTCCGTTAGTTCAATACTGAGGTTTTCATTTACCGAAAAAGGTTGATTAAAATGCAGGGTAACCATTCGATCCAACATCAACTCCACTTGCCTATCAAAATAAATAGGTTTGGGAATGAGGTGTCGTTTTTGAATTTTGGCTCTGCTTAATTTGCTTTTATACTCTTGTAACTGAATATTGGCACTATCAAACAACAAAAATTTGGTTAGCTCCGAAGTTGCGGGTGTGCATAAAATCTTCCCTTGAAAACCTCTGTCAACCAATGCAGGCAAATTTCCCGAGTGATCAATATGAGCATGTGTTAATATAACCAAATCTATATCCTGTGGACGAAAGGGAAACTCAAAAGCGGCTTCATTTAGTTCGCGCTTCTGTTCATAATTCATTCCACAATCCACCAAAATCGTATATCCGTTGTTTAAGGTAAGCATGTGCATACTTCCTGTAACCTGCTTCGCTGCTCCCCAAAATGTTAATTTCATCCGTAGTTGTTTCTCGTTAATCGTTATTTATTCTCGCAAAAGTCAGTTATTAAACACAATATTCATAATTTCGCCTCATGCAGATTCATCTATTGAATACTAACAATTCTATACTCATGCAGTTTGTAGCTGAGTTAAGAGATATTCACATTCAAAGCGACCGTGCACGTTTTCGCAAAAACATTGAGCGTATTGGGCAAATAATGGCCTACGAAATAAGTAAACAACTGGAATGGAAAACAGTTGAAATTACCACTCCACTTGGCACACACCAATCTAAACAATTGGCCGAGCAACCCGTTTTGGCGACTATTTTAAGGGCTGGACTTTCCATGCATCAAGGATTGCTTGAGTTTTTTGACCATGCCGATTGCGCATTTATTTCTGCCTATCGCAAACATCATCACAACACTCATGATTTTGATATTGTTGTTGAGTACCTTGCTTGTCCCAATATTGAAGGAAAAACCCTGTTGTTAATTGATCCGATGTTGGCCACCGGGCAATCTATCGAACTTACGTATAAGGCTATTTTACAGCGAGGAACCCCCAAACATTTGCATATTGTAAGTTTAATTGGAAGTGCTGAAGGCGTGAATTATTTAAAAGAGAAATTACCACACGCAACCTTGTGGCTGGCCGATATGGACGATACTCTTAATGAAGATGGTTATATCATACCGGGATTGGGAGATGCAGGCGATTTGAGTTTTGGTGAAAAAATCTAACGTTAAATAACGATTTGAGTTCCGATAGCTATCGGGAGGGAATTGAGAGTTCATTTAAGATAGCTATTGATATGTAAGTTTGAATGTTAAAATTTGAACTCAAAGGATGTTAACAAACACGAATGAAAATGAAAAAAAAAGCAGTAATAATAACCTTACTCATCGGACTTAGTCAATATTTATGGGCACAAAAGATTGAGTTGGTTAACCGTGATTGGATTACACAAATGAGCCAAAATAAGAGTGATACAACTTACGTAATCAACTTTTGGGCAACATGGTGCAAACCGTGTGTAGAAGAAATTCCTCATTTTGAAAAATTATATGCCACCTACAAAAACCAAAAAGTTAAAGTTATAATGGTAAGCTGCGATTTTAAAAAACAGCTGGAAACAAGGGTTATTCCTTTTGTTCAAAACAAAAAAATGGAAACTATCGTTGTGTTTATGAATGAACCCAACCCCAACAACTGGATTGACAAGGTTGACGAAAAATTTACAGGGGCCATTCCTGCTACTTTAATTATTAATGGCAGCAGCAATTTTCGCTATTTTAGCGAAGGAGAAACAACATACGAAAGATTAGAACAAGTTATCAAACCCTTAATTAACTAAACATGAATAAACTATTTTTATCATTACTAGCGGCCATTTTGATGATGGCTTCTGCATTTAAGACAGCCGAAAACGAAGGTTACAAAGTTGGGGATGTGGTTACCGATTTTACACTCAAAAATATAGATGGTAAAATGGTAAGCCTAGCCAATTACAAAAAGGCAAAAGGATTTATTGTGGTATTTACTTGCAATCATTGCCCTTTTTCGCAAGCTTATGAGCAGCGTATCATTGATCTTCATCAAAAATATGCGGCAAAAGGTTACCCTGTGGTGGCTATTAATCCAAATGATAAAAACCGCTCACCCGAGGATTCGTATGAAAACATGGTAATTCGTGCAAAAGATAAGAAATATCCCTTTGCCTATTTGTATGACGAAAGCCAAGCTATTGCAAAAATTTATGGGGCCACACGTACACCGCATGTTTTTATTTTAAGCAAAATAAAGGGTAAAAATAAAGTTGAATACATTGGAGCCATTGACGATAACAGTGAAGAACCTAAAGATGTTACCGAAAAATATGTAGAAAATGTGCTTAACGCACTCCTAGCAAAAAAGCCTATTGCTAAAACCAATACAAAGGCTATTGGCTGCACTATTAAGTGGAAAAAGTAGTTAAAACAAGAAACCTACACTAAATCCGGCTCTGATACCATAACCGCGGATATACGTATTCGGAATACCTGCTCCTATTACTATATCTCTGGTTGAGTTTATTGATTTATTTGATTCCATTAGCATAGAATATACCGGTCCTCCAAAAACATCAAACAACACCCTGTTTTTAAATACGAATTGTTTTCCTGCAATAACTCCAAATCCTAGCGAGTGATAAGTGTATAGTTCTTTTTCCTTAAATGAAAATGACTTAATATTTGATCTGGTATTGGGAAAAGAACTATATGTACCGGTATCAATTAGAACCGTAACATCGCGATTATACTCATAGTACATATACCTGGCAAAAGGAGCAATATAGATTCCTGAAAAACCTCTTCCGTTAAGTATAAATCGATATTCGGGGGTAATAGTAACACCTTTGGTGAGTTGACTTTCAACAGTAACATATGATTTAACAATATTAGTTAATCCATAGGTGTTTTGACTGGAAAATGCCCCATCATTTGTACTACCATAAGAATCAAAATCCATGTAAGTAGCGGTTAACTGAAAACTTGCATCATTGCTCAATTTATGCTGCCATGCAAGATTTACTGTTCCATAAAAAGGACTGAGTAAATTAATTTTAAGTGCATCTACTCTATCATTTGTGTTGAGCTGTTGCAAGGATTTGGTCTCTTGTTGCTGAGCCATAAGGTTTGTTGCCAAACTCAGTATGATAACTCCAAATAGTAAGTACTTATACATAGTTTTAGATGTGAAAAGGTGAAGTTAAAACAAAAAACCCAATGTACCGCCAAAGCGGAGCCAGGGGCCATTAAACACCGGAATAAAATCATTGGAAACGCGTCTATCATTTGCAAATAACTTACTGTACATTGGTCCGGCAAATATATCTAAACTCAATCGTTTGGCAGCTAATACCTGATACCCAAAAACCATCCCCAATGTTCCCACTTGAATATCATCATTTGTTCGAGCAGTGAACGCAATAAGTGGCCAATATTTTTGGTACCGAATAAATGGCTGCGCAAACCAACCTGATGGAAAGGATTTTGACAAGTAGTATCTATAATTTGCAGTTAAACCAATACCTCTTATATCTAATTGCTGCCCCATAAACTGACCGGTAAAATAAAAGCCTTCCAACTGAAAAGAGCTGTTTTCGGATAACGCTTTTTCGTAATGCACGTTAACGGTGCCTATTAGTGGACTAAATAAGTTTACTTTTATGATATGCGGATAATCCGGTTCGGTTTCGGCACGCAGAGCCTTTCTCTGTTGAGCAGAGGATATGCCAACCAAGAACATCATTATTACAAAAGCGAGACTTCTCATCTTAAAAAAGCAATGCAAATGGTATATCCTGATCGATAATGATATCATAATCTGACTTATTGAAAAAATCATTTTTACTGTTGATGATACCAAAGTATACTGGACCTGCAAAAAGCTCAATGGCAACACGGTTTTTATACATTAACTTTTGACCGATGACGATGCCTCCTCCTATGCTTTGATAGTTACTAGTTGCTTTTCGGGTAACCAAAAACTTACGTTCCGATTCGGTATATTCCATATTGTTATACCTTCCAAAAACACCAATAAAAGCATATCCATTTTTAGTTTCACCAAGTTGGTAACGCAACTCAGGTGTAAGGAAAAACGCTTTTGTTAACCCATCCGTGTTTGCGTATGTTGGATGATTCATATACGCAAATCCTAGTTGCACTGTGTAATCGTCAGCCGTTTGAGTTTCAATTGCTATATTCAGGGTACTCATTACGGGGCTTAACATATTAAGCTTGATACAACTTTTTCGTTCTGCTTCATTTTGAGCGAAAAGTTGGGGGGAAAGAAGAAAGTATGCTGCGATTAAAAAATAATACTGTTTCATTAAAGAGCACTTTTGAAGGTACATAGATACGAAATTCAAATGATTTTTATAATCACAAGATATTAAAATGTTGAAACAAAACAAATAGCTTTTTATCTTAAAACACTATCCAATAGCCTCATTCAAATCAGGCAACTTGCCCAATTGCTTTAAATAAGCTATGTGTGATTTTAAAGCCTTTCCTACTGTTCTGTTTTCCAAATATGGAATACCATACTCTTTAGCGGTTTGTTTGACTATTGCCGAAATTGCAGGATAGTGTACATGAGAGATTTTTTGAAACAGATGGTGTTCAACTTGGTAATTTAATCCTCCCACATACCATGAAAGCAAACGATTGTTGGGGGCGAAATTAACCGTTGTATTGAGCTGATGAATGGCCCAATCATTTTCAATCACGCCATGCTCATTGGGTATTGGATGAGCCGTATGTTCCAACGTATGTGCTAGTTGAAAAACGGTTGTAAGAATTAATCCTGCAAAAAAATGCATCACCAAAAAACCGGTTATCAATTGCATAAAAGGTATATTAAACACCACTACAGGCATTACCAACATCATCATGAAATAAAACACTTTTATGGCAACAATCTTTAATAAAATGGCCACATTTTCCCTGCGTGAATGAGGATTTACCCCATTATTTGCAAATTGTGCAAACTGAATAAAATCTTTTGCAACTGCCCAGTACAACGTGAGCAGTCCGTAGAAGAAAAATGCATACATCCATTGAAATTGATGAAACTTTTTTTGCGGTGTATCAGGAGAAAACTTCAATACCAAACGATCCGAAATATCATCATCCATATAGGTAATATTGGTATAGGTATGATGTAAAATATTATGCTGTAGTTTCCAGTTAAACACCGAACCACCAATTAAATTTAGGGAATGACCTACCCAATAGTTTACGCGTTTGTTGGCGGAATATGCTCCATGATTGGCATCATGCATTACACTCATTCCTATGCCAGCAAGGGCAACGCCCATAAAACTCCACAATACCAAAATCCAGCCATAACTAACCGGCAAAGTGAGTATCAAAATAAAAGAACCAAGGTAAGCAGATAGTAAAATGATGGTTTTCCAAATCATTTGTCCGTTCGCATACTTCGAGAGATTGTGTTCCTCAAAATAAGTTTCTACCCTCTTTTTCAAGTCTGAATAAAAACCAGTTTTGTGTTTATCGATAAATTTTATTTGACCTTTGAGCTGCATGATTTATTAAATAGTGTGCAAGATAAGTAACCCTCATCAAAGATATTGAAATCAACAAAAAAGATGACAAACCATCGTCATTACTTTGAACAGTTCAGAATCGGTTAACGCAATAAAAAAACCGAACCCAATGTGTGTGTGTGCATTGAATTCGGTTTTAGGTAAAAACGTGTTTATGTTATTTCTTCAATTCAAACCTGTCAAGATTCATAACCTTGGTCCATGCAGCAACAAAGTCTTTTACAAACTTTTGCTTAGCATCATTCGAAGCATATACTTCGGCTAATGCTCTCAGTTCAGAATTTGAACCAAAAACTAAATCGGCACGTGTAGCGGTATATTTAATCTGACCATTTTTTCTATCAATGCCATTAAACACTTCTTTGGTATCATCAGCAGCTTTCCATTCGTAATTCATGTCGAGTAGGTTTACAAAATACTCGTTATTCAACACCTCTTTTTTACTAGCAAACATTCCATGTGTTGAATTATTGTAATTGGCATTCATAGCACGCATACCTCCTACCAAAACGGTCATTTCGGGAGCCGTTAGCGTTAATAATTGTGCTTTGTCAACCAATAACTGTTCGGTGGCTAAAGTATATTTCGTTTTTAAGTAGCTTCTAAAACCGTCAGCCATTGGCTCCAGCAAGTTCATCGACTCAATATCTGTTTGTTCTTGCGAAGCATCCATGCGTCCGGGGGTGAACGGAACTTCCAAGGTCATACCTGCATTTTGAGCTGCTTTTTCAACTCCAACCGAACCAGCAAGTACAATTAAATCAGCCATCGAAACCTTTTTACCCGCGTTCTTATCGTTAAACTCTTTTTGTATTTTTTCCAATGTGGTAAATACTCTGCTCAACTGTGCTGGATTGTTTACTTCCCAGTTGCGTTGAGGTAACAATCTAATTCGAGCACCATTGGCTCCACCTCTGCGATCCGAGTTGCGGTAGGTAGAAGCAGAAGCCCAAGCAGTGGTAACCATTTCGCTCACTGTTAAGCCACCGCTAGCAATTTTTGCTTTTAATGATTTAATATCATTGGCATCAACAACTTTGTGGTTGAGCGCAGGAATTGGATCTTGCCACAATAAATCTTCATTAGGAACTTCGGGACCAACATACGTTGATCGAGGACCCATATCACGGTGTGTTAGCTTAAACCAAGCTTTGGCAAATGACTCTCTAAACAACTCAGGATTTTCCATAAACTTTCTCGAAATTTTCTCGTAAGCAGGATCAACCTTTAACGATAAATCAGTGGTAAGCATCGTTGGCAATTGTTTTTTAGTAGGATCAAACGCATCTGGAATATTTGCAGTTGCATTTTTAGCTACCCATTGATGCGCACCAGCAGGGCTTTTGGTAAGTTCCCACTCATTGTTGAGCAGAATTCGGAAATAACCATTCCCCCATTTTGTTGGTGTTGATGTCCAAGTAACTTCTAAACCCGAAGTAATGGCATCTTTACCTTTTCCAGTTCCGTATGAACTTTTCCAACCAAAACCTTGCTCTTCAATGGGCGCTGCCTCTGGCTCCGGACCAACATGTGAAGCAGGACCTTTACCATGTGTTTTTCCAAAAGTATGTCCGCCTGCAATAAGCGCTACCGTTTCTTCATCATTCATTCCCATGCGCTTAAATGTTTCTCTGATATCAACAGCTGCAGCCAAAGGATCGGGCTTGCCGTTAGGGCCTTCGGGGTTAACATAAATCAATCCCATTTGCACAGCAGCCAATGGATTTTCCAATTTGCGACCTTCAGCATAACGGTTATCATCCAACCATTTTTTCTCTGAGCCCCAATACACATCATTTTCAGGCTCCCACACATCTACTCGTCCGCCCGAAAACCCATACGTTTTAAAACCCATGTTTTCTAGCGCAACATTTCCGGCAAGCACCATCAAATCTGCCCACGAAATTTTACTGCCATATTTTTGTTTAACTGGCCAAAGTAATCTTCTGGCCTTATCTAAGTTTCCGTTATCGGGCCATGAATTAAGTGGCGCAAATCGTTGCTGACCGGCACGCGAACCACCCCTACCATCGGCCGAGCGATACGTTCCTGCACTGTGCCAAGCCATGCGAATAAAAAACGGTCCATAATTCCCAAAATCAGCAGGCCACCAATCCTGCGATTGGGTTAAAACCGCTTCAATATCTTTTTTTAATGCTACATAATCCAATGTTTTAAACTCCTTGATGTAATCAAAGTTCTTATCCATTGGATTGGTTTTCTCTGAGTTTTGACGAAGTACTTCAACATTTAACTTGTTTGGCCACCACTCCTTATTCGTGTTCGCTTTCATAGCAGCCTCCCTGCGTTCAGTTGTTTCGGTTTTAGCCGATGAGCCATGACCCATTGGACATTCTGCCTTTTTCTCTTGAGCAAAAACTGCTACAGAAAATAAGCACATTGCTGGTAATAATAATTGCTTCATATGATGTAAAAATTAGTGTCGTTTGTTTTGTAGAACACATACGAAGGTGCAATTACTTTATGTATTGACAAAGAAAATAATATCTATATTTGCTATTGACAATATCAATAACACAAAATGAACTTACAACAACTTGAATACATTGTTGCAGTAGATAAATACAAGAGTTTTAGCCGAGCAGCCGAAACCTGTTTTATCACCCAAGCCACTTTGAGCACCATGGTAAAAAAACTAGAGGAGGAATTGAATCTGGTGATTTTCGACCGAAAAACAAATCCCATCATCACCACCGATTTGGGTAAAAGTGTTATTGAAGAAGCAAAGAAAGTGCTTTACCACAGCCATACGCTCAAAGGTTTGTCGTCACAACTAAGTGGTAAAATAGAAGGCGAGCTTCGAGTTGGCGTAATACCAACAGTAGCCGGAAACCTATTATACCGCATTTTACCCCAATTGCTCAAAAAACATCCTCATCTTAAACTATCTATTCATGAAATTACAACCAACAATATTGTTGCGCAATTAAAACGTGGAGAGTTAGATGTAGGCATCTTATCAACACCATTGCCAACCAAGGAACTTGAAGAAGAAATTTTATACTACGAAAAGTTAATGGTGTACGGACAAATAAAACAGCGCAATACCCAATATGAAAGTCCGAAAGACTTGGTAAACGAAAAGGTTTGGCTATTGGAACCCGGAAATTGCCTCACCGATCAAATTATCAATGTGTGTTCACTTCATTCCAAGCAACTCAATGCCAATTTGCATTTTAGTCCGAGCACGTTTGATAGCTTGTTAAACATCGTTGATTCGATGCAAGGATTAACGCTCATTCCTGAATTGTATTACAAAGATTTACCGGCTAATAGAAAAAAGAATGTTCGCAATTTTGAAGCTCCATACCCTGTTCGCGAAATCAGTATGGTGTACCACAGGCCGTATGCCAAATCGAGGCTTATTGATGCGCTAACCAAGGAGATTAAACATATTATTTCACCACTCTTGCAAACCACTCAACTTAAGAGCAACGAAATGATGATTGCTGCTATGTAAAAAATTGAATGGGAACGCAGTCACAACTTTTATTGTTGATGCTTTATTCTACCAAGAAAACTATTGGGAAACCCTGTTAGGAAAGGCTTTCCTGCTTATCAATGGGTGAAATCCAATTAACTGTTATCAGTTCGCGCTAACGTCACGTTAGTGCGATTTAGCATTCCAATTGGTTACTTCAACGGTAAAACTTTTAAAGGACTCTCCTCAGTTCGCGCTAACGTCACTTTAGTGCGATTTAGCATTCCAATTGGTTACTTCAACGGTAAAACTTTTAAAGGACTCTCCTCAGTTCGCGCTAACGTCACGTTAGTGCGATTTAGCATTCCAATTGGTTACTTCAACGGTAAAACTTTTAAAGGACTCTCTTCAGTTCGCGCTAACGTCACGTTAGTGCGATTTAGCATTCCAATTGGTTACTTCAACGGTAAAACTTTTAAAGGACTCTCTTCAGTTCGCGCTAACGTCACGTTAGTGCGATTTAGCATTCCAATTGGTTACTTCAACGGTAAAACTTTTAAAGGACTCTCTTCAGTTCGCGCTAACGTCACGTTAGTGCGATTTAGCATTCCAATTGGTTACTTCAACGGTAAAACTTTTAAAGGACTCTCTTCAGATGCTGAACTGAGCAGATAATGTTCCGGGCGGCTCACTAATCCCATTTCAACAGGATTCATCAATATATATAACTCTTTTTGATAGATGAATTTGACGGAATATAATTCTTCTGGATGATTACTGTGTTGCCAAAACTGATACGCTTGCTTTTGACTCGATAATGACCCTGCTTTTTTGAATGCTTCCAATAACCATTCGCGTCTGCTCTCATGGGGATTTTCCTTTATTTCCGTTAAGATTTTCCGTGCGGTAAATCCTTTTAAGTCCCTCAATAGTTCGCCCAACGTTCCTTCATCAGATCCAGCTATCATGTGAATATGGCTTGGTAGTATGCAATAGGTATAAAGCAACAACCCTTTCTTCTGTTGACAATACCGAATGCTTTCCAATAAAATGTTTACGTAACAGTCACGGGTAAAAACATCAATCCAATCAACAACGGTAAACGTAATAAAATAGGTTTTTCCTTCTTGGGTTTTAAGGTATTCGGACATGAAGCTAATATAATTTTTTAGCTTAACTATTCATACATTATAAATCCATGTTATTGAAGTGGTCCGTTTGAGAATTAATGTATAGAGAAGTTTTGTCGTTCTAAATTCGCACTAACGTGACGTTAGCGCGAACAGGATATAATACCCAAACGACAACAAGCATTAATAACGTGGCAACAAATGCTGTTGCAAAAGCATGGAATAGACATAGAAAAATCCCCCGTTCACGCTAACATCTTGTTAGTGTGAATTCAGAACGGCAAACGTTGAATGCATCGGAATGCTTAAGCGCAGCACACACCAAATGAGGCATAATTGTGAGGTTATTTAAAACAGTTAAGATAGGATTAGCATGGGGAATTCTTCTTTCGCACTAACGGGACGTTAGCGCGAACATGGGGGAATGCCAGCAATTTGTGTTGGACTGAATTTACTCTTTTTCATATTTTACAATTTAAAGTTAGAATTATTTTCTACTTTTAAATCGTACTATTTTTGGGGATGCCTACAAATGCACCACCATTGGCATTGCTACACCAAGCCCGCCAGCAAGCGTTAAATATTGCATAACCTTAATTGCCTAAAACAGGCAACTAGGCCGCGCATTGCCCAAAACCTAAAACAACACACAAAAGTTACCAGCCTGCAAAACAAAAAGCACAAAAAAAGCGCATTAAAGCGCTAAAAAAGTAAAGCTGCACCAACTAAAAATACACCCACCAAGCAGCCAAAAATAATCCCAAACATTCAAAACACATAACTCGCAAAAAAAACCGTCACGCTTCAGTCAACACACGCTTAAATCGAAGTGGGTACACTTCGTTTAAGCGCTATTTGTTATGGCTAGTTGTTATTTACGATTTAAATATTGAGCGATCATTTAAAGCGAAACCCAAGTCCAAACTCAATTTCTAATTTGTTTAACCGATAAGATCCATCTAGCTTTTTATTGGTTTCTGTATTCCTCCAATTTGTTACGTTACTATAGGCATGATATATACCGACAATTGCAAAAATTCCGTTTTTATTTACGAAAATAGCATCCATACCATATCTATATATGAACATATTTGTACTTATCGCTACAAAATTATTATTTAGGCCTTTACCTTTAACATAATCTGATGAATAGCCAGTGCCAATAGTTGGTATCAAATGTAAATTAATTTCATTTCTTTCTTTATTATATATGGAGTAGCCATATTTAATATTGACACTGTTCTGACTATACTGGTCTTCACTGGACAAAGTGCTGTTAATATTTGCATTAATAAAACTTCTATTGTTGTTGAAAATATAACCTAAACTAAACAGTGAAAGATTGTTTGATGGTCGTTCATTAAATAGGTTGAAAAAAGAATATTGTCTGTTCAAACTTACGGTCTCATTAAAGCCTATTGATAAGCAATGGTTTGATTGGCATGCGACATTTTTTACAAATAATACTATGAATAATGCAAGAATATTTAATTTCATTTTAGAATAAGTGGAATTAAAAAAAAATCATATTTCATTGAGTGTTAGTTCTTACAAACTAATCACTAATAACTGTCCATGCTGAACGGCCAATTCCTCCGACTATACCACCAATTAGTGTTCCTTTTGGCCCGGCAAAGTAAGTACCTATCACAGCACCATTCAATGCTCCTAAATAATCCATGGAAATTACTCGCACAATCCTAGTGTTATTTATTGGATTATTTGGATTAGGTTTAAAATAGTTCTTGACCTTATTCCATGATTTTTTAAACCAGTTTTTGCCTATGGTATTATCTTTATTTACAACTTCTATCCAATACATTGAACTTGACTTTGCGACAGAAATAGGAACTAAAATAACTAGTTTTTGACATGCACTAAAAGAGTCATCATTTAAAATTTTATTTTCTATAATATTGAGATTAATTATCATATTCTGATTAGAAAACTTCTCGCCATCATATGAAATATTATTTTCATTAGACAAAACGTTTTCGACCATCTGGAGATACTCATTCTGTTTAACTGAAAAATAGCTATTGTTATAAATAATATCTTCATCTATTTCCAGAGAGTTATTAATGATTGAGTCTAACATTTCATTTGTCAAAATAGTGTAGTCACGATGCATTAATGGTGAGTTGAAAAAAGCCACTAATCTTGCCTTGGTGTACTGTAAATTTTCCTCTCTATTGTTTATATAATTAATCTGGTGTAGAATATTATCTGAGAAGTCTTGACTGTAAAAATCAAGACCTGTATTGTGGAAATTTCCAGCGTCAGAGTAAATAATGGCTTGACAGTCAGATTCGGAATAGGTTTGAAAGTTATTATTGAACTCTTCTTTTAAAGTTTTTACGAATGGAGTTTCTTGGTGATTATTTTCTTTTTTGCAAGAATTAATGATGCAAGTGGAAATAGTTAAGATGACGAGATGAATTGAATATTTTAGCTTCATTTGATTTGTTAATTAGATTTTTATACAAAATAAAATGTTAACAGAGTTACAAAAAACAAGTTATAACTTGCATTCTCAATCAGCATTTTATCTCATTATCAATATCAACTAAATAAGAAACACTTACTCCAAGAGCATTCGCAATTTTATGTAATGTTTCAAAAGTACATTTACCTGCTCTTCTTTCTATTTGTCCGTATGCAGAAGTGCTTATATCACACTTGTCAGCTACATCAGCTTGCGATATTTTTTTCATCTTCCTTATTGCCTTTATTCGTTTAGCGAGTAACATTATTTTTTATTGTTTATCTATGTTATTCAATTCTGCCGTCTATATACAATTAGCCATAACGTTTTTGGCCTTGGCGAAGGTGGCGATTTTTACCACAAATGTTGATGCGGAGAACCAAAATTTGATTTACCACAAATATGTCTGCTGAGCACTGAACCGCCACTTTTGCCAAACCCGTGTTGAACTAAACCTGCGGTAGCATTTCATTGCAAAATAGGATAAACTTTGTAAGAAATAAAATCAAAACAATAAAGTTATGACATTAAAAAAAACACAACATCAACAATTGTACATCAAGCAAAGTTATCGGTAATAGGCTTTAGCCAAGCTTACGATTATTTTTTAGAGCAGGTAATGGTAAAACAATTAAGCAAAGGATTGTTAACCAACTATGGTCGCTCGTTGGCTTACGTAGCCTTGCACTTTAATAGGTTGCCTCATCACATAAGTATTGATGAGTTAAACGCTTATTTTTACAGAAGCACCGAGGTAGAAGGAAAATCCATCAGCTACTTTAAGCATGCAGTTTTTGCATTACGTTTTTGGTTCAGAATATTTGGTATGGAAGATGCAGCCATTAAACTACCCAGTATCAAAAAAAACCAAACCTTACCAGTAGTATTATCAAAGCAAGAGTGCAAACAATTGTTTAAAGCACCACCATTGGCATTGCTACACCAAGCCCGCCAGCAAGCGTTAAATATTGCATAACCTTAATTGCCTAAAACAGGCAACTAGGCCGCGCATTGCCCAAAACCTAAAACAACACACAAAAGTTACCAGCCTGCAAAACAAAAAGCACAAAAAAGCGCATTAAAGCGCTAAAAAAGTAAAGCTGCACCAACTAAAAATACACCCACCAAGCAGCCAAAAATAATCCCAAACATTCAAAACACATAACTCGCGAAAAAAAACGTCACGCTTCAGTCAACACACGCTTAAATCGAAGTGGGTACACTTCGTTTAAGCGCTATTTGTTATGCCTTCGTTGTTTCTTGTCCACTGTTGTCCCAGTGCGTTGGCTTGGTGGCTCTTTTGCTTTTTTTGTTTGGCTTTTTGCGTTTGCAAAAAAGCAAATGTGCCACCAAAAGCGGTGGCACATTTTCAAGTTAAATGTCTTTCGGGAAGGGGTCGGCAAATGCCTTTTTACTTTCAAATTGTATTTGTTCGCTGTCCTGCAACAAACATTTTTCAAGGTCAGCTATCATTTTTTCTTTTTCAATGTCTTGTCCAATAAATACCAACTCGTTCATTCTATCACCCCATTGCTTACTCCATTTACTTTCAATATATTCTCGGTTGTCGGCAAACGATTGGTATTTTAATCGCTCATTAAAAGTCATACTTGCCCACCAAACGCCTGCTTTTTCAAGACGTGATGAACCACCTGCTTGGCTAAAATTTATTGCATCGTCTGGTCTTGATGCTAACCAAAAAAGTCCTTTGGCTCTAATAATTCCACTTGGATATTCTTCATTGATGTATTTCCAAAATCGTTCTGGGTGAAAAGGTTTTTGGCTTCTAAATACGAAAGATGAAATTCCGTATTCTTCTGTTTCGGGTGTATGTGTTCCACCTTCTAGTTCCTTTTGCCAACCTGCCGAAGATTGCGCCTCTTCAAAGTCAAAAAGTTTGGTGTTTAAAATTTCGTTTGGTGCTACTTTACTGAAATTTGAAGAAATAATTTTTGCACCCGGATTTAGTTTTTGAATTGATGCTTTCAAAAGTCCTACCGTTTTATCGTCCACTAAATCCGTTTTGTTTAGAATGATAACATTGGCAAATTCTATTTGGTCGGTCAATAGGTTTACAATGGTTCTATAATCGCCTTCCATATCGGTTAGTTTTCGGTCAATCAACAATTCGTTTGTTCCAAAGTCGTTGAAGAAATTGAAGCAGTCCACCACTGTAACCATTGTGTCAATATAGCTAAATTTTGAAAGGTCAATTCCTTTTTCTTCGTCCACAAAACTAAATGTTTGGGCTACAGGAACTGGTTCGCTAATGCCTGTGCTTTCAATAAGCAAGTAATCAAATCGTCCTTCATTAGCCAATTTCTCCACTTCTATCATCAAGTCTTCCCGAAGAGTGCAACAGATACAACCGTTGCTCATTTCCACTAATTTTTCTTCGGTTCGTGATAGCACATTTTGCTCATTCACAAGTCTTGCATCTACATTTACTTCACTCATATCGTTTACAATTACGGCTACTTTTAAGCCGTCTTTGTTATGCAAAATGTGGTTGAGCAAAGTTGTTTTTCCTGCTCCCAAGAAACCGCTTAATACTGTTACTGGTATTTTTTTTATTAAGTAATTTTGCATAACATAAAATGTTTAAGCAGTGAAATAGGGTTTAATGAAAAATTACAGTTAAAAAAAACTTTAATATTGAGTATTATCTGAACAACACAGATTAATTATTAGCAAAACAACTTAATGAGATTCGTCAGATTCGTGTCCTATAATTGCTATGCGATAGGGATTTGCACTTACTTTTATTTTAGTAGCTGTACTAGGCTGAGCAATTCGTGTTTTTTGAATTTCACCCGATTTAGGTAAAGCTATATAGATATACCTATTGCTCATCACCATTTGTGGTTTTTGAGTTGATGATTTATCTGTTGCCTCTGTAATGTTTTGTTCAAAATCAGTTTTATTTGTTCTTAAATCAATAATTTTCATTAAACCTGAATGTAATAAAACACCAAGTTTTGATAAATCGTAACTGGTTTTAATCTGCATGATATCGGTATTCACCATCAATGGGGATATAGTATTTGCAGAAATATCGATCAAATAAGCTCCTTTAGCAGCAGTATAACCGATGAATTTATTGCCTATAGAAGTTTCTAATATAGTGCCAAACCAAGCGGTACCAAAATCATTTGGATAAGGAATTAATCGTTGGGCTCCAGCAGACGAAATAACTAAAATCCCACTAGCAGATCCAAAAAGAGCATTTTCCCCATCGGTGGCACTACCATGAATACCAGTGGTTGCAATTGTTGATTTATGTAATTCTTTGCCTGTTTTATCAATTATAATTACTCTTTCAGGAAGTGGCCCCTTAACTGAATTATCTTTTGATGTAACTGCATAAGTTCCATTCGAAAAATGTGCCATAGCTCCATGATGAGCAATTAACCCAGTATTAATAGTTGTCATTTTAGCTTGTGTGTGAATGCTTGATTCTGAACCATACGAAAGTGATGCATCCCCATCATTAAAGAATAAAAGTTCATTATTTTTTGCTTTAAAATGGGTGGGCTTAAGAGATTCACTTACCATCAATCCAAATTTTGGAGTACCTTTCGTATCTACATGGTTACCGTGAAATTCTAAGCCTGAGTCAAACGTTTCTGCTAAATTATTATTTGTATGTGCAATGGCGGCAAATCTTCCTGATCCAGAGGTGTAAACAGCCGATTTAGGAAATTTTGTCTCAAAGTTAATTTTGGTATCGTCATATAAGTTAAGGTAAGTGATTTGATTCGTTTGCTCATCAGAAACTATCATCCTAAGAAACCTATATTCTTTTAATAAAGCTTGAGGCTCTGTTTGTTCATCATCCTTTTTACAAGCTGTAATTGAAACAGCAATAACCATAAAGTAAAATAATTTTTTCATTTTTTTTTATTTGATTAAAGTTTTAATATTGAATGCAATACTGATTTACTTTTAAGCGTGAGATTGACCAACGCATTCTATTAGTTAAAGTCTTTTTTGTTTTTTATAATATATCATTAAAGAATAATTAGCTTAATGCAACAATGCTGCAAATATAATTATTACATTTAAAAACGCAACATTATTGCGTTAAAACTTAAAAAAATAATGAAGTTAGTAAGAAATACTGCCGCAAAAACTGAAATTCAAGAATTGATAACTGGTTCTCCAATAGCGTTGTCGCATTCTGAAATTCAAAAGTCTTTGTTAGGATTGTGCGATAGGGTTACGATTTATCGTGTATTAGAAAGATTGCTAGACGAAGGTGTAATTCACAAAATTATTAATGTAGATGGCGTGGTTAAATATGCCAGTTGTCATTCTTGTTCAGAAAAGCACCACCACCACCATATTCATTTCAGTTGTCAAAAATGTAAAGCTGTTACTTGTATTGACGATGTTGAACCGACATTTAAGTTGCCTAAGAATTATAAAGTCAGCGAAATGAACTTTACCCTTTCTGGTCTTTGTCCGGAATGTTTGTAGTGCGGTTGGGTAAAATTAAATGTGCTGTTTTTGGGTCGGCATGTGTGATGATAAAACAGCTCTTTTAATTTTGAGAGGGTTGGCTTTTGTCGTGCATTGTGAGCACAAATGTTGATGGTTAAACGGTCGCCCTTACAATTTAAAGTTAGAATTATTTTCTACTTTTAAATCGTACTATTTTTGGGGATGCCTACAAAAGTTACCAGCCTGCAAAACAAAAAGCACAAAAAAAGCGCATTAAAGCGCTAAAAAAGTAAAGCTGCACCAACTAAAAATACACCCACCATGCAGCCAAAAATAATCCCAAACATTCAAAACACATAACTCGCAAAAAAAACCGTCACGCTTCAGTCAACACACGCTTAAAACGAAGTGGGTACACTTCGTTTAAGCGCTATTTGTTAGCGGTAGTTATTTTTCTATGTCCGAATATTTCTTGTAAATTGCTCTATACCCAAATATACGTCCAATAGGCCCTACGACATTCATTAGCAATTTCTGCAGTCCTTGCGGAATATCGGCAAGGTAACTTTTGCTGTCCAAGTATTTTAACGTTACCAATTCCTGAATTAATCCTGCTTTTCCATTCGGCATTTTTCCGTCAATGGTAAGTCCTATAATATTTTCTAATAGATAGTCAAAGTCTAAGGCAGGTGTAACAGATTGAATTAAAATAACAGTTTCATTGCTAGCATTGTAATGATTGTGTGGTTTGTTTTTCGGTAGCGTCATTTTTTCTCCTTGCGCCAAAACTTGATTCTTGCCGTCAAGCAATATTGTCAAATTACCTGAAACAACTTCAAAATGTTCGTCTTGTAATGCATGGAAATGATTAGGCACCAGTTTACCTTTTGATTTAAGAGTCATTTTCATGGTAACTCTTTGTCCATTGGTGTCTTTAGCTGTTTCTAAAAACTCATAAATGTCTCCAGAGTCTGGATTGGTTAAAATTTGTCCTTTTGTTGGCATGTTTATTTATTTTTAAATTAAATGTTCGTGTCTTTGTGTCGTCTTTATAATTACCGCTAACGTTTCGCAGCTACAAGAAGTTGGCGATTTCGGAGACGAAAACTGTCTGCCACCACAGAACTTGATACGAAGCACAAAACTTCATTTAACCACTGTACCGCCAATTTCTTGTAGGTGCTGTTGAACTAAACCTGCGGTAGCATTTCATTGCAAAATAGGATAAACTTTGTAAAAAATAAAATCAAAACAATAAAGTTATGACATTAAAAAAAACACAACATCAACAATTGTACATCAAGCAAAGTTATCGGTAATAGGCTTTAGCCAAGCTTACGATTATTTTTTAGAGCAGGTAATGGTAAAACAATTAAGCAAAGGATTGTTAACCAACTATGGTCGCTCGTTGGCTTACGTAGCCTTGCACTTTAATAGGTTGCCTCATCACATAAGTATTGATGAGTTAAACGCTTATTTTTACAGAAGCACCGAGGTAGAAGGAAAATCCATCAGCTACTTTAAGCATGCAGTTTTTGCATTACGTTTTTGGTTCAGAATATTTGGTATGGAAGATGCAGCCATTAAACTACCCAGTATCAAAAAAAACCAAACCTTACCAGTAGTATTATCAAAGCAAGAGTGCAAACAATTGTTTAAAGCCAGCAGCGATACCATAAAAACATTTGCAGCAGACGAAAAACACTTAGGCGCACAAGTAGGTATGATAAGTGTGTTACACACTTGGGAGCAAAACTTAAGTTTACACCCGCACGTACACATGATAGTACCATCAGGAGGAGTAAGCCGTGCAGGTTTTTGGAAACCGAGTAAATACAAACGCGATTTTTTGTTTCCGGTAAAAGCATTAAGCAAAGTTTATCGGGCAAAATTTATGGAAGGATTTAGGCAACTGCTCACCTCGCAAAAGCAAGAGCTAAACAAAACCTTGCGCGAAATTTTGTATCAAAAAAGTTGGGTAGTGTATGCCAAACAACCCTTTGCCGGCCCAAAGCAAGTAATAGAATACTTAGGACGCTACAGCCATAAAATAGCCATAAGCAATCATCGCTTGTTAGATGTAAATAACCAAACGGTAAAGTTTACTTACAAAGATTACCGCAGTGGAGGGCAGCAAAAAGTAATGGAGTTAAACGGGGTAGAGTTTTTGCGCAGGTTTAGTATGCATATACTACCAGCAGGGGTCAGAAAAATACGGCATTACGGCATATTGGCCAGCCGTAACAAACCCAAGTTGCGCACCCAACAAATGCAAATGGGTATAATACCCAAACGACAACAAGCATTAATAACGTGGCAACAAATGCTGTTGCAAAAGCATGGAATAGACATAGAAAAATGCCCATGCTGTAAAACCGGAGTAATGATACGCTTAATGAGTTTTGAAGCCAATGCACCACCATTGGCATTGCTACACCAAGCCCGCCAGCAAGCGTTAAATATTGCATAACCTTAATTGCCTAAAACAGGCAACTAGGCCGCGCATTGCCCAAAACCTAAAACAACACACAAAAGTTACCAGCCTGCAAAACAAAAAGCACAAAAAAAGCGCATTAAAGCGCTAAAAAAGTAAAGCTGCACCAACTAAAAATACACCCACCAAGCAGCCAAAAATAATCCCAAACATTCAAAACACATAACTCGCAAAAAAAACCGTCACGCTTCAGTCAACACACGCTTAAATCGAAGTGGGTACACTTCGTTTAAGCGCTATTTGTTAGGTGCTGTGGTTCTTTCGTCCGCTAATTTAGTCATTTATCTTTTCAGCTTGTCTTTGGTTAGTAATAAAGTCTTGTCCAAATGTAAGTTTTTTAGATAAAGTCGAGTTCGGTTCTACCACTCTCCAAAATGGTGTGATGCCTTTGAGTGATTTAGTTTGTTGGTATTTTTCAAAATTGGCTTCTGCGACTATTCTTAAAAATATGCCGGTCGTAACTGGGCAAGTATAGTCTGCCCTGTTTTCAATAGCAAGGTCTTTTCTCATTGTTTGAACTGTTACTTTTATACCTTTGGGTATTTGCTTGATGTAATTGTCGATTATTTGCGGTGTCGCAATAAACATATTGCTATTTGCTGGAATATCTGCAAAATCAAAATCTATTCGTTTGATTTTTGGCTCTTTATCACAATGCAATTTTTCAGACCAAGTTTTTTTTGTTGCCATTTTATTCACCTAATTTTTGTTTTAAGTTTTGAAGGGTCGTCCTACCATTTGCCACTAACTAAGTTATAGAAGCAATATTTGCATCCTTTAACCGGAAATATCCCGGTTAAAGGATGCAAAAGTGCATCTTTATCTATCAAAGCTATTCTTTCGATTTTACATATCCAAATCATCAAATGGGCTTTTAATATTTTGGATATTCTTAGTACTAACATGAGTATATATTTCCGTTGTTTCACTTCTGCTATGACCCAATAATTCTTGAATATACCTCAAATCAGTTCCGGCTTCCAATAAGTGTGTAGCATAGCTGTGCCTCAACCAGTGAAGTGTAACCGGTTTTTTTATATTAGCCATTGTTACAGCTCGTTTAAGTACGCTCGCTAAACTTCGTTCATCATATTGCCCTCCATACATACCTTCAAATAGGTACTTTTGGGGTTTGTAGGCTTTATAATAGTCGCGTAACAGTGCCAACACTTTTTCGGATAGCGGAGTGATACGGTCTTTATTTCCTTTAGCGCTTTTTATGATGAGTAGTTTACGGTTGGCGTCAACATGTTCAAAGGTTAAATTTAGCAATTCGCTTCGCCTAAGTCCACATGAATAGATAAGTGTAAGCATTGCTCTATGTTTTAAATTGGCGCAGGCTTCCAGTATTTTCTTTACTTCTTCTTTGCTCAAAACATTAGGTAGCTGTTTTCCCGATTTTGGTCTGTGAATGGTTTCTGTTTCCATCTTGGAGTTGAGTACCGTTTTAAAAAAAAGCTTAATGGCATTTACCGTTTGGTTTTGAAACGAGGCAGAATAATTGTGTTTGCGGATGTAGTCGTTATTGTAATCAATTACATCCTTATTGGTAATATCTTCAATATCTTTCGCACTGTAATATTTTAAAAATGTTTTAAGCGCATCACAATATGTTTTAATCGTGTTTTCGCTGTACCGTTTCGAGCGCATCCACCGCACAAACGATTCTATTTTATCTGTTGCGTGTTTCGGATAGTCATCACTGCTTTTCGGGGTGTAGTATTGTGCAATACTATTTATACCAAACCAATCGCGGTTGGCTCTGTTGTAGCGGTTCGTTGTTTTTTTTCGGTCTGGTTATGTCGGTCCATTGTGTCGGTGTATTGGTGCGTTGGCTTGCTGGCTCTTTTGATTTTTTTAGCGTTGGTTTTGTGTGCTGTAAAAAAAAGCAAATGTGCCTGCAAATGCGTTGGCGTTTCTTGAAGCAGTTTTCATTGAAGCACAAAGAATTTAATTATCAATAGAATTAATGTCGCTATCAAAGTTGTTAAACTGATTATTGAAATAGTTTTATTCTTTTCTTGATTCTTTGTTATGGTCGCAAATTTTTCATTTTGCTTATTTTCAAAGTTATTAAACTGGTTCGTGATTGTATTTTCAAATGCTCTTTGAATTTGTGTGCCTTCATTTCGGATTTCGATTTGAATGTCCGATTTATGTTTTTCTAATCGAGTGAAAATTGAACCGTCAAGCTCTTTTTGAAATTCTTTATTCTGTTTGTGAAATTCGTCAAACTTAGTTTCTAATGCGGTCAAAAGTTTTTTGTGAAGTTCATTGTTGGAAGCATTGAATTTATTGTGTTCTTCCTTCAAGTCATTACGTTGCTTTTCAATTAATGCACTCAATTCTTTTTGAAACAACTCGTTTTGCTGTCTTATTTTTTCATTGTATACATTAACTGATTGAATAAATGAATTATTCTCCATTATCAGGTCGCCAAGCATCTTTGTGTTTTTCGCTTCTTCTGCGAGCAATTTTTCGATATTAGCTGAAGATTTTTGAATATCGCTTTTGGTGGATACAATTTCTTTTTGCATTTCCACAACATTTTTTAGAGTCTTTGCTTCTTTCACAATATCATCAATAGTATTGTTTAGTTGCTTAGCGTTTATATTATCCATAAATATCTTCGTTTAGTTGTTTCAATTTTTTTAATGGTTTTTGAAGCAAAACTGTCAGACTGCTTTCGTCTTGAAGTTGCTCATAAATTAATTCGGCAAAGTCTTCTGATAAATATTTCAAAAGAGATTTACTTAGTTCTGTTCTTTGTCCTTTATCCAATTTTCTTGCATCAAAAAGTTTTTTAAGTATCTCCAGTTGTTGGGATTGCTCAAACAAATTTATTTGTTTTAAAGCACTTTCAAATCTTGGCCTTCCGTCTTGGTCGTTAAACTCATTAAGTACCAAACGAATGAAACCACTTATTAAGTTTAGTCCAGGATTATCTCTGTAACTTTCTAAGAAGCGTTGAAGTTTAAATTTTAGTTCTGTATATCCTTCTTTGTCAATTCTGCCTAAATCTTGAACGGTATTATCTGCCTTTCGCATCTTTTTATAGAAGACTTCAAACCATCGAGGAAAATCATCGGGATTATCTGCAATGTGCTGTAAAATGATTGTTATGTCATTTATTTCAAAATAAGCAACTAGATTTTTCTTGAAGATTTTTGAACTTTGCTCGTGGTCATTCTCATCGTAATTTCTGCATAGCTCTGCAATGCCTTTTAAAGCCTGTCGTCTCTCATACGCAATGTTCTCATAAATCCATTTTAATAAGAAGCGAATACATTTTTTTGAAATAGTATCTTCTTCTATTTTATCCAGTTCAGTATTTATATCAAACTTGTCGTTATATTTTTTAATGTAGTTTTCAAGATTGGCTTTAATTGAATTATCGTCTACTTTGCCGAAGTGAACTACAAACTTTTTATCTGCAAAGTCAACTGTGTAATCTTTAATAACGCCAAGTAGCGAAAGACGGTAAATAGCATTTTCAATTTGTGGTTTTGTGCTAAAATTCCAAATTATTTCTACGCTTTCATTCTCTTTATAGTGCTTAGAAACTTCTACTATTGATTTGTACTCCGCATCTAATCCTTTAAAATTTGTTTTATAGAAATACAACATTCTGCAAATGTCATTTCCGTTAAACCCTTTATCTGCAAGTATTTTTACGATTTCTTCAACCGTTGTGTCTTTGTTCTCCAAAACGTGAATTGGGAAATCTTCCGCTTCATCTGAAAAGAGAATATAACAATCAGATTTTGCTTTAATTTTTTTATCTTCATCTCTACCTGCTCTGCCTGCCTCTTGGTAGGTTGATTCTATCGAAGCAGATATGCCGTAATGTATCGTTAGATTAATATTAGGCTTGTCGATACCCATTCCAAAAGCTTTAGTCGAGGTTAAAATCGGAAAAACGTCAGCTTTGAAATCGGTCTGAACTTGCTTTTTATATTCTTCGTAATCCTTAAATTCCTTTGGAGGAACCCAATCAACTTTGTTCCCGTTATCATCTTTTATTTTAGGAACTTCTCCCGAATAAAAATTTGCCTTTGCTGGATAAATACCATTTAGCTTATTGCTCAAATCGAAACAACCAAAATCCCAAGTTACATTTGGTGTAAATATGATTGCAGATTTTGAAGTATCCTTTTTAGTTTCAAGAAAATTTGATTTAGCATTGAAATTTTCTAAAATTACTTTTGTTGCATCATATTTTTTCTTTGATGCACATTTTACAACCTTAAAAGTTAGTTCGGGGCGATTAAAATCAATTTGAGATTTTATGTTTTCATCTTTTACACCAAACTCAGCCTTTATGTCTTTGTGAACTCGGCTTGATGCGGTGGCTGTCAATCCTAAAAATTTGGTGTTTGGACAATATTCTTTTACAGTCTTAGCTAAGTTTAAATACGATGTTCTGAAATCGTGTCCCCATTCAGAAAGGCAATGAACCTCGTCTATTACTGCATAGTTAATTTTAAAGTTGGCATTTACATTGCTCAGATGTTTGCGAAATGTTTGTATTTGAAGTCGCTCTGGCGAAATCCAAACAATCAAGTATTTTCCTTTTGCATAATTTAATTGTATAGTTTCTTTCTCGCTTGCCGATATTTCTCCTGATATAAATGCAGTGTTTTTAATAAATATCTTATCCAAGTTTTGTTTTTGGTCAAGCATTAAAGATTTAAGTGGCGATATAACAAAACAAACACCCGGTTGCAAAAGAGTTGTCAATTGGTAGCATATAGATTTACCAGATCCGGTTGGCAATAATCCTATCGTATCGATTCTGTTTAGGGAGTTTGTTATAATTGCTATTTGTCCTTGTCTGAAACTATTTTTATTAAATATGTTCTTTAGGAAAAATTCTAATGTCTTTTCGGCTTCTTTTTCTTTTAACTGATAGTCTATTGGAGTGGCTGTGCTGACAATAAAATAATTGTTTCCATCTTGATAATCAGTTCTTACAAAAATTGAGTTACTATTTTTGCAACTGTCATCATAGCGTTTTAAAATATCAAAGTCTATGTTCACCGCGTTAGCGGTGGAAAAAACAATTTTTGGTTTTATAAAAGAAATGTTTTGAAGTGAGTGCAAATTTTCCAACCACAATTGTAAATCTTCAACGGCAATGGTCAGGTCACTTTTGTGCTCATTTAAAATATTGAATCGCCATTCAGAATCTGATAAAGATAAATAACCGAATTTGAGTAATTGAAGGGTTAAAGTCTGGAATCGACAAATACTTGTTAGTTGTAACTCCGTTTGATGTTTTTGATAATCAACAACAGTATATTTGAGAAAAGCTTTTGATTTATCAAGATAGGTTTTTATTTCTTCTATTTTTTGTTTTAGTAAAGGTGTTTCCTTTCTCAAATCAACTGTCGGAATTCTTACGGTCGAGATTCCATTTTGTTTGAAATGCAAATCCCTTTTTGCGTCTTTGGCACCTTCTTGTTGATGTTGAGAACCATCTATCTCAATAACTAAATTAGCTTGTGGCAAATAGAAGTCTACTTGTTGAGCAACGAACTCCACAGAAACATCGGGTAGAATTTCAGTAATGAATGCTTCGGGTAATATTAGCTGTTTGATGAAAGGGTAGTCAGCAAAAAAGTGGTCTAACTTTTCATAAAATTCTAACGCTGGATTATATCCGTCTGACGAGCCTTTTATTGAAGAATTCCAATTAGGATTTTGTCTTGAAATTAAAGGTAGAAAGCTGTCATTGATTTCAAATTTGTCAATTTGTAGACTTTTAATTATGTAGTCGGAAGGTATTGTCGGTGTTCCTCTGTGGAGTATATTTTGTAATACGCAAATTATTTGTAAATGCTCTACACTTAACTCTTTCTGTCTTGAAAGGTTTAGAATGCTGAAATTATTGTTAGTATTTGCATATCCTGCACTAAATTTCATAATCTGTCGGATTAAAACGTAGGATGTGGGGAGGGCAAAAGCAAATGTGCTGCAATTTGTGTCGGCTTGTGCGGTTGCATTGCAGCTCTTTTAATTTTGCAGAAGCGTGGGCTTTTCTTTTCATTTTTTCTGTCTGTTTGTCATTACTCGGTCGTCTTTTAAAATGACCGCTAACGTTTCGCGGCCTGACGCAGGTGCCGGCTACGGAAGGTTAATTTGTCCTGCCAAGATAAAAATAAATGCGAAGAAAACTGCTCATTTTAGTACGTTAACGGCTATAGAGCAAGACCGCTGTTATAGCCAGTGGCTCTTGTTGTCCGTCCTTGCAAACCATTGTCAATATTGAGTTTCTGCGTCATTGAGTGACGGCTGTGTGTTGGGTATTTTTTATTTTTTGAAGGGGAGGAGATTTTTTTTAATTCAATTTTGTCTAGGCTGGAGAGTTGCAAGCTCTTTTGCAAGCTTTGGTCTGTGCTTGGGCTTGTGCGGCTTGCAAATGTGCTTACAACTGTGTGTATACTATTTTGATTTTTTTTCATTCGCTTTAGCTTTGTCGTAAAAATTATGTACACAACCTAATCCATCTCTAACTATAATGCATTCTGTTTCATAATTTGCTCCATAAGGGCATTTCTCAACTTTCATATTCAAAACATAATAATATTCAATTCTGTGTTCTAAATGGTCATTTTGGTCGTCATAATTACCCTCAACCGTGTTTAATATTTGTGTTGAATTTGAGTTGTCACTACCTGTATAAAAGAGAGAAACAACAATAATTTTATTTACATTTTTAAAGAATTCTGGTTCTCTCTTATTAATTAACTTTCTAAGTGTTCTTCCATCATTTACGACATCTGTAATGATTAGTACTGATTTAGATATATTATCATTTTTAAAGTTTAATACTTTTTCGTATTTATTATGTTCATCATAACGATATGAGTATGGTAGAAAAGAATATGGTTTATCATACTTGATCGATGCCCTTGTTGAAAGAATATTTCCCTCAATCCCTAAACCTATTATAAAATCGAATTTATTGTATAATTTACATATTTCAATCACATCTATTATTGCATTTTTAGCATCATAAAGATCATCCTTATCATTCAATATTTTTGATATATCAATCCAATTATGAGCCCTTGATGTTTCACTCCAATGAAAGTGACCAGAATGAAATATTTTTTTGTTTTTTACAATGTTAAACAGTTTTTCTTTATAATAATTGTTAGTATAGACGTTAGTATCTTCTATAAAGACGGGGCTGTTTTCAATTACTTTTTCTTCAATTAACTTATCTAAAAGGTTTATTTCTAATAAAGCTTTGGATGGTGATTCGATTAAAATTATTTCTTCTAGCTCATTTAAATCATAGTTATCTTGAATACCCCATTTGCCAAAATCTTGCTCATCAAGTTTATTAGCATTTTGTAAAAGTATTAGAGAGTTTTTAATTTTAAATTGTTCTTTACTATGTTCAAGTTCATAGACTTTAAAAGAGGGCTGAATTGCACCTTTCGATGCAAAGCAACCACTATCGCATCTATACATTAAGTCTTCTTTTTTTGAACCGAAAAATTTCGAATCTCTGGTGTGTTCGTTTCCATAAAGAATACATTTAATACCAAATTGATTAAATATTGCAAGTATATCTTTTCTATTATTTAAATCCCATTGACCAGTTCCTTTATTTTCATATGATGAATAAATATTATGATGAAATGAAACTATTTTAGAATAATCGGAATATTTTGAATTAAGTTCTTTTAACTCGATACGGAGTTTTTCTGTTTCAATAAATCCATTGCCTCCTTCATAATCAATTAAATAATTTGAGTTTAAACCCATTAATAGAAGTTTTTCTTCTTCATATTCAAGTAAATTGATTATTGCTTTTTCTTTATTGAAATTACTTTCAAAAAATTTATAATAGAATGAAGAAAACTTGTCATACTTTTCATAGTACTCATAAGAATTTCTTAAATCACCTTTTGTTTTACCAATTTTAAAGGCCTCTTTATTGTCAGTTTGATTTACATCATGGTCACCTGGCAATAACATTATATTCGATTTTTTAATATCTAATTCAGCTGTTATTTTTTTTAAGTACTCTATAGCATATTCAAACTCTTTTTCATCGGCTTCATTTGTAATGTCTCCGGTAACTAATAATGTAAATTCATAATCAGCTGAAAATTTGACTTTGATATAATTTATAAAGGCATTTACAAATTCTAAGGATATATTATCATTGGGCTTTGTTGTAAGCCAAGAATTTATACCTTTTTTAGGTGGATTACCTTTTAAATCCTCATGAAGGCTTACGTGTAAGTCGGATATATGTATAATTGCTTTTTTCATTAACTTACAATATTTAATGCCGTCTTAATTTCATATTCAATTTCTTTATTATTCTCATTTGTAATGTTGAATACACATTCTGTATCAAGGTATGATTTATCCTTTTTTAGGATAGTTTCAACTCTAATAATAGAAACATTACCTAAATATATACCCCCTAAAAATTCAATTATACTTTTAGCAATTTTTATTTCAGTGCCAAGGCAAACAAGATCAGAAACTACAATGTAATTTCTACTTTCTTCTATTTTTCTATCAAGTGTACTGTAAATTTTATTTATGGGACCTATTTTGTCAAGTATCAAAATGTCTAATTTCAACAAACTAGAAAGTACTGAAGTTATGTATGAACTATTCAAGTTTTGGCAAATTAAAATAGGTTTTTGATTTATAATTTCTGATTTCAATTCAATTTTCCAATGGTCTCTAATCTTTATTGCCAAATGATAAATTGAATAAATGAAGAAACTTTTTTCCAAAGAAATAAAGCTTTTGATATTTATATAAGATGTGAGATATACAGAGGAGGAGTCGTGAACAATATCCTTTCCTTCAACGCTCGGCTCAACATGCTTTTTTAGTCTTACTAAGAATTCATCAATGAAAATACTTTCAATATCTAAATCAATTTCTTCAATAGTTTCATTAGATAAAATGAATTTGAGAAAACAGTCATCTGATTCGATGTTGTTCGGATTTTGAAAAATTCCAACTTCAATATCTTCAATTATTTTTTTAGTGATGTTTGTTAATACGACATATTTAAATTTATGTATTAGTTGAATAATTTTCTTTTTGATGTTATTTTGGCATCCCTTAATGTTACTAAAATCGAGAACTAGTATAAATTCTTTTGGGGACATTGTTTCTGAGTCACTAACTAGTTTGTCAATTGTTGTATGAGTTAGTATCTCCTCAAAAATCCCACTACCCGGTTCATCTAAAAATGTACCTGTGACTGTTTGTTCAGCGTGTAACTTATAATAAATGATATTTTTTTTTACAATTTTGGAAATAATCATTTGGTATTATTTGAATTAGGTATTTCAACTTCAATATGGACGCCTCTAAACTTCACTTCGAATAATCTAATAGAAGAAAACTTGACGTCTTGTGAGAATTTTTTAAAGATAGATGTGGCTAATTGTATAATCTGCTGCCTACTTTTTGCTTCCAGTTCTTGCATTTTTATTATAAAATCCTTTTCAGGTATTTGACCAAAAAGTATAGCATTGTGTGTGTTTAAAATTAATGCACGTGTTTCGTACAAAACCTGAATATCATTCAGCATTCTCGATGAAATTATTACTTGTGCATTGTTATTATGAAGTCTAAAATAACCACCACAATTTATTACCACATTACACATTAAATCAAAGAGGCCTTTTCTATCCTTTAACATAGAATAGAAAAGTGTTTCAAATATTGCTAGAAGCGATAATTTTATATGTTCCGAAACTTTTAAATTGAATGTTTGGGACAAACTATTTAACAAGATAAATTTTTTGTAAAAATGATTGTTGTTTTTTTTATCTAATGAATCATATAATCCAATACCACTGTCAGAGATTGAGAACTTAGTTTTGTATTTGTCTGAAAACATTAGGGAAAATGTATCCGACTTTGAATGTAAAACACCATTTGTAATTAACTCGGCTAAAATTTCTACGAAATCATTTGTATAATTTCCTGTATTATCATTCTCATTCAAAAGTATACCATAATGTTCTTTAACCTTGTAAGTATAATGTTCAACTAAAAAGTCTCTTTGAGCTTCTTCGTCCAATATGTTATTTAATTTTAATTGTAGGTTATCGTCTAGAATGGAATAACATCTTATCTTATGTTCAATTCTTTGACCTTGCCCTTTAAATCCACCTAGGTATGCTTCATTATAATCAAATATGTTTTTCCCTAATGGAAATGTTGGATTTTTATTATCACCTACTAAATGAAAAAAATCTGAACGATAAAGAAATTCTATGATATTTACAGTGCCATAATTATTAGAAAGAAAAAGGGATAAAGGGGATTTGTGATAGTTTTTTAATTGTAGACTCAAGCTTAACAATAGAGGCAAGCTAATTGGGTCTATAAAGAAATTCTTTCCTATAAAATCAAAATCAGAATCTAATGCTAATCGAAATTGAATTTTTTCTTCTTTTTCGTGATTTTGATAGAAATCAGCCACTTTTTTTATAAAATCATTATAAAAATAGTAGGGCGAAAAAGTGACATTGTTTTCGATTAATGGAATTATAGATGAATTCATTAAATATTGTTATTATGAGTAATAGCGTTCAATAGTCTAAAAATAATTTCGTTTTTAAAGCCTATGTCAAAGATAGTAATTTGTAAGAGGTAAAATGGCTCTTTTGGTTTTGCGAAGAGTCGGCTTGTGTGTCGGGCAAAACCAAATGTGGCATTTATGCGGCTGGCAAAAATTGAATTTAAAAAAATGTGTGGTGAGAAAAATAAAAAATACAGAATGGTCGGCAATGAGTGTTGGCTCAGTTGCTGTCCAGTTGAAATATGGTCTGTATGTTGGTCACCTGTCAAAATGGTTTGTCTTTGTTTTAATGTTTATATTTTGGTTGGTCAGTTGTCTTTTGAACGGTCGCCCTACCATTGGCTATAACTACGTTATAGAAGATCATTTTGCATCCTTTAACCGGAAAATTAACGATTAAAGGATGCAAAGATGCCTTCTTATTTTATGTTTAAAGTGACTAGGTACATGCTCATTCTAACGAACCAAAATTCGCTTCGAAATCAATCCCAATTCAGACTGAATGGTGAAGGAATACAAACCCGCAGGCAAATCGGCAATAGCAATATCCTGCTTATACGTATTTTTTGATAATGGAATCTGTTTTACACTCTTTCCTGCAATATCATACACCCCTAAAATGGCTTGCGAACCTCCTGAAAAATCACCTTCAACCGTTACATACGATTGAGCCGGATTAGGGTATACTTGAATAGAGCCGGCCTCTACAATTTGGACAATACCTGTTGGCCAATTTACAAATAAATTGTACCGCGTATTGGTATCATTTTGTACTTGCGGAATATCTGGAAAAGGCGGTGTACCTTTTAACTTACCCGAAGTACGCGTTAGCACCAACAATGGATATCCACCCGCTTGAGTGGGTATGCCTTCTAACACAATACAACCAACTTGTCCACCATTTACCATACATGCATTATTGTGGCATTTGTACGTCATTCCCGGAGGTAAACCCAACACATCGGTAATACGTAACGAATCAATTTTAACCGCAACCGTTGTGTTTAAAGGTCTGTAAAAAATATTGGTATCAAGCGGTGCTTTAAACTGAATAACCTGGCTATAAGCTACATTTCTATTGGCTTCGGGAATAGATTCGGGAAAGGTTCCTTGGGTGTAAGGTAAATTTACATCGGGAGTACAAGGTTGTGCAATCACATTAATGCAAACCAATAAAGGAATCGCAAAAAAGAGTATTTTGGTCAGGGATTTCATATTATCTAATTTTTTTATGAGAGCAAGTTACTGGTTTAAATTTTTTCTCGCAACTATCATTATTGCCACTAACCTATTTTGTTGGAAAGCACTCCATGCTCAGCAGGCATTTTCGCTTTCGGGTATGATTGAGGACGAAACGCATAAACCATTAATTGGTGCAAGTGTTTCTATTAATCCTCAAACGGGAACAGTAAGTGATATCAATGGAAAATTTACCATACCTCACTCCTACAACGATTCCGTAGATCTTTACATCACGTATTTGGGTTACGAAAGCCACAAACAACGTGTGGCTCCTTACGCTCAAAACATCCTCATCACACTCAAACCATCCGGAAGTCAGCTTAATCAAATTGTTGTATCGGCAGGAAAATACAACCAAGAAATTAAACGTGTTACTGTTTCAACCGATATTATTAAACCGTATTTAATTGAAAATAAAGTTACGGTTAACATGGAAAACATTATGAATCAATTACCCGGTGTTAACGTTGTGGATGGACAAGCAAATATTAGAGGAGGTAGCGGATGGTCATACGGAGCGGGATCAAGAGTATTGGTGATGTTGGATGATATGCCATACATAACCGGAGATGCCAACCAAGTGCAATGGAAATTTTTACCCACCGAAAATATTGAACAACTGGAGGTAATTAAAGGCGCTTCATCTGTGTTATATGGATCATCTGCTTTGAATGGCGTAATCAATATTCGCACTGCAAAGCCCAAAGATAAACCACAGTTACAGTTCACCTCTTTTGCCGGAATATATGATAAGCTCAAGAGAGATAGCAGCCGTTGGAGCAATACCAACCGCATGCAATACGGGTTTAATTTTTTTGAATCGCAACGTATTAAACGGCTCGATTTAACTGTTGCATTAAACGGATTAAAAGATGAAGGATACCGAATGGGTGAACGAGATGAACGCATACGCTTTTCGGTTAACACCAATTATCGAAATGCGAAAGTTGCCGGACTTCAATACGGTTTAAATGCAAGCATCATGAGCACCAATGCACAAAGTTTTTTATTATGGGAAAGTTGGCAGCAAGCATACACATCGCTCGATTCGCAAACGACAAATTCAAAAACCACTATATTTTCCATTGATCCACATGCCGATTTTTTTGTGTGGGGATTGAAACACCGCATACGCTCGCGCATATTGCGCAACATCAATGATATCGAAACAATAGACCCATCTGTTAACCAAGATAATGCCTCTTGGATGGTATATGGTGAATACCAGCTGCAAAAAGAATTACCTCGTCAGTTAGGGGTGATCACAGGTGGTTTGGCTATGAGCAATGTGAGCAGCAATTCTCCGCTATACAATGGCTTGCACACATCACACAACACAGCTCCATATGTTCAAGCAGATATTCGTTATAAAAGATGGAGTTTTAGCTCGGGAGCACGACACGAAATATTTAGTATGGATGGGAATCGTGAAAGTAAAACAATTTTTAGGGCAGGTTCAAGTTTTGAAGCCACAAAATCAACCTTTTTGAGGGCTTCATACGGACATGGTTATCGTTTTCCCTCTATTGCAGAAAGGTATATTTCAACATCAGCCGGAGCCATTAATGTTTTTCCCAATCCGCAGCTCAGAAGCGAAACAGGTTGGAACGCAGAGGTGGGTATTAAACAAGGGTTTAAAATTAGCAACTGGCAAGGGTTTGCAGATGTTGCGTATTTTCACACCGAATACCAAAACATGGTGGAATTTAATTTTGGACAATGGAAAGCCCTCGATTTTAACAATCCATCTGCATTCCTCAAAAGTTTTGGCTTCACATCTTTGAACATTGGCGATGCCCGCATAACTGGAATAGATGCCGCATTAACCGGAAGCGGTGCAATTAGCGAAATTGGTATTCGCTCATTGGTAGGTTATACTTATATCAATCCTGTTTCGCTTACACCCGATCGCGTTTTTGTAACCGACTCATCAGCTAACTTGCCGGGTGCTGCTCCCAAACAAGGACAATATACTTACAGAAATACCGGGAGTGATACATCAACCAATACACTAAAATACAGATACAATCACTTGTTTAAAGCGGATATAGAAGCCAGCTACAAAATGTGGAGCGTTGGATACAGCATTCGATACAACAGCTATTACAAAAACAGTGACCGGGTTTTTGAAACACCACCTATTCGTTTTGCTGTTCCGGGTATTGCCGATGGAAGAGCCATAAACAAAGATGGCGATTGGTTAATGGATATGCGCGTTTCATGCCAACTAACTTCAAACTTCAAACTGAATGCCGTGGTAAACAATTTAACCAACCACGAACAAATGACCCGCCCGGCAGATATGCGACCACCTCGTTTGTTTATGCTGCAACTCACAGTAAAATTCTAAAAAGAAGTTGGTGCATGGAACAGTTTGGTAGTTTATATTTGTACCATGCTTAAAGATATTGAAGATCCCATTTCCGAAGGTGTAACAATGGCAGCAGTGTATGAATTGAATGCCGAAAAGGAAATGGTTTGGAACATGTATTTGCTTAATTATAAAAACACAACCATTGACAGTGTTTTGGTAACAAGTAAAGGCTATGGACAAAAAGATGGTGAAGACGTAAGCACAACTACCTTGCGTCATTTTGTGAAAGAAATTCCGGCACAAAGTGTAGCCAGAATTGAACCGTTACAGGAAGAAATTTTTTCGTTAATCAGCGAGTATTTTGTTACCTATTATGTAGGAAATACTATTTATGAACGAAAATTCATTTTTGAAAGTTACAGCATCAGCGTTAAAAAAACAGTGTTAATTACCTTCATGGGACAACAAGGAATTGAAGTATTGTAAATCTTTTTTAGGGGGGACACCTTTTCTTTTAGCCGTTTTTAGTACACGAAAACACAAAATAATTGTTAAAAATCACGAATAAACAAGCCCCCAACTCATTTACTCATCCTCACATTTTCACATCTGCACATCTGCACATCTGCACATCTGCACACCCTCACATTTTCACATCTGCAAATCGTCACATCCTTACATTTTCACATCTGCACATCGTCACATTTTCACATCATCACATCTGCACATCTGCACATCTGCACACCCTCACATTTTCACATCTGCAAATCGTCACATCCTTACATTTTCACATCTGCAAATCGTCACATAGTCACATTTTCACATCATCACATCTACACATCTGCACATCTGCACACCCTCACATTTTCACATCTGCAAATCGTCACATCCTTACATTTTCACATCTGCAAATCGTCACATAGTCACATTTTCACATCATCACATCTGCACATCTGCACACCCTCACATTTTCACATCATCACATCTGCACATCTGCACATCTGCACATCTGCACATCTACACATCTGCACATCTACACATCTGCACATCTGCACATCTGCACATCTGCACATCTGCACATTTCCCCCAACACCTCAAACATTGCTTTGGCTTTCAGTAAACATTCTTGGTATTCTAATTCGGCAACCGAATCATAGGTAATAGCTCCACCTACCTCGAAATTTAGGTATTGTGATTGCGCATTGTATTGAATACTTCGAATCACAACATTCAAATCAAAATCCCCATCGGGTGTTATAAAACCGATAGCTCCCGAATACAATCCGCGTTTGGTGCGTTCATATTGTTCAATCAACTTCATTGACATAATTTTGGGTGCACCCGTCATGCTACCCATTGGAAAAGCAAGCTGTATTGCTTCCGATATGCTAATGCCTTCTTTTATGTTTGCCGAAACCGTTGAAATCATTTGATGGACCTGAGGAAAAGAATAAACCCCAAAAAGTTCTTCCACTTTCACACTACCTGTTTGTGCTGATCGAGCTAAATCGTTTCGAACCAAATCAACAATCATCAGGTTTTCGGCTCGTTCTTTTTCTGAGTGCAACAATGCTAATTTCAGCGCCTCATCTTCTTCAGGTGAACATCCTCTCTTGATGGTTCCTTTGATGGGTTGGGAGTAAACCACATTATCTTGTTTCATCAAAAAACGCTCAGGACTTGCACCCATCAAATAATGATGATGGTATTTAACAAAACTTCCAAAAGGCACAGCCGATTTGCTTCTTAACTTATTGTATATGAGGTCGGGCGTAATGCTTGTATGCTCGGCATAAAACTCAACACAGTAATTTAATTCGTAAACATCGCCTTCAATAATATGTTGTTTAATGCTTTCAATATCTTCAATGTATTGCTCTTTTGAAACTCGCTGTTGCAGGCTTACAGGCTTATGTGCATTGTCAGGTAATTGTTGTTGCAACACTTCATCAATCCACTCATTGCCAACAATACACTCTCCATTTTTATCAATCACAATTAATTTTTGGGGAACGAAAAAACAAAGCTCAGGAAAACCAATTCCATCGCGATGATTGGAGGCTAAAACTTCTAATTGATTCTTTAAATCGTAGGTAAGAAAACCAAACAGCCACTCTCCGTTATGATGCGCAATAAATTCGTTCAATTTTTCGAAAGCCTTCTCCCCTGATCGTACCTCTTCTTTTATACCAGCAGCAATAAGTAACTCATAGTTTTTAAGTCCGAATGCTGAGTGGCATTCATTGGAATCGAGTACCATACCAACAGGGTATTGTTCAACCCAAGAAGCTGCGTGTTCTTTAAGTGAAAGAAGCGTTTGTAAGTTAACCATGAAAGGCAAAAATAAACAGAATCATTCTTTTTGCTGCGGGGAAATTTTAGGAACTTCTTCAATATACACTTTGGCTATGCCACTGCTTCTCATAATTCCTAAATGCTTAGCTGCTTTGAAAGATAAGTCGATAATCCTTTTTTTGTGGTGTGGCCCCCTATCGTTTACCCTAACAATTACCCACTTATAATTTTTGGGATTTGTTACTTTTAAAAATGTACCAAAAGGCAATGTTTTATGGGCAGCGGTAAAATACTTTTTTCGGTAACGCTCACCATTTGCAGTTCTTCTACCTTCAAATTTATTGGCATAAAAGGAAGCATATCCGGTATCGCAGTATACAGGTTTCCAAACACTATCCACAACTGATTCTTGTGCATGCAAACCTACACACACACATAGTAGAACCATTGTTACCAGCCATTTACCGTATACAAAACGATTACCCATTACCGCAATATAGCATAAAAAAACAGAAGCCTTTGGGCAAGTTTTCAACCTTCAAATTTTACGGATAATTGTTTTGTCCTCGAGTCAATTTTATCATGAAAGTAAACTGCATTTACATTTACTTTGTTCACCAATTATGGCAGCACTTAAACCATTAGCCGAACGCGTTCGTCCGCAACACTTAACCGAGTATTTAGGTCAAGAACACTTAACTGCACCGGGTGAAATTTTATACCAATCTATCGAGCATAAAACTATTCCAAGCATGATTTTGTGGGGACCACCGGGAGTTGGTAAAACAACACTTGCCCGTATTATTTGCAATGAATTAAACATGCAGTTTTACCAATTGAGTGCGGTGAGTGCAGGGGTTGGCGAAGTGCGGAAAGTGATTGATGACTCGCGCATGTTTGGTAAAGTTATTCTGTTTTTAGATGAGATTCATCGATTTAATAAAAGTCAGCAAGATGCTTTATTGGGTGCGGTTGAAAATGGTAGCATTATTTTAATTGGAGCTACAACCGAAAACCCTTCTTTTGAGGTAAACAATGCATTGCTTTCGCGCTGTCAGGTATATGTTTTAAAAGAACTTGGACCCGAAACATTGAGGAAAATTGTAGATCATGCCATTGCAACTGACGAAATCCTCAAACACAAAACAATTCATATTGAGGAAACTGAAGCATTGTTTTTATTTAGCAATGGCGATGCCCGAAAATTGCTCAACATGCTTGAAATTATTTGCAATCAAACATCAGATAGCATCACCATCACCAATGAGTTGGTTACAAAAATGTTGCAGCAAAAAGTAGCGTTGTATGATAAAAATGGCGAAACGCATTATGATGTTATTTCAGCCTTTATCAAATCACTGCGCGGTTCTGATCCTAATGGAGCCGTTTATTGGTTAGCGCGGATGTTGGATGGTGGTGAAAATATAGAATTTATTGCCCGCAGAATGTTGATTTTAGCCAGCGAAGATATTGGCAATGCCAACCCCAATGCACTACTATTGGCAACTAGCACTTTTCAGGCTATTCAAGTGATTGGAATGCCAGAGAGTAGAATTATTTTAGCTCAATGTGCAACATACTTGGCAACATCGCCAAAAAGCAATGCCTCTTATGTAGCCATTAACGATGCCATGGCAACCGTTGGTAAAACGGGCCCGCTTCCCGTTCCACTTCACCTCAGAAATGCGCCAACCAAATTAATGAAGCAAATGGATTACGGTAAAGACTATCAATATGCACATCAATACGAAAACAACTTTGTGGAGCTTGAATTCTTACCAGACAACATAAAGGGACAAAAATTTTACGAACCGGGTGAGAATGCCCGCGAAAAAGAGATTCGCTCCTTTTTAAAAAGTCGCTGGAAGGAAAAGTATGGTTATTAAGATGATTTGGAGGGGGAACAATTTCCTACACAAAGTTGATCTAACAGAATGAAAAAGCTGTTCAATAGCCTGTTTACGAGTTGTTAGGGTATTTATAAGTGTTAACCTTTGCTTTGAAAATAACGATTATCATACACGTAAATATTTCTTCACAAATACCCTCTCAAAAGCTTATTTTCGCGCCTTAGTTTTAAAGAGAGAACACAGTTTAGATGAAGAATATACGCAACTTTTGTATCATCGCTCATATTGATCACGGCAAGAGCACCCTGGCCGACCGTTTATTGGAATACACTCAAACCATCAGCAAGCGCGATATGGAAGCGCAAGTATTGGATGATATGGATTTGGAAAAGGAACGTGGAATTACCATTAAGAGCCACGCCATCCAAATGGATTACACCTACAAAGGTGAAAAATATGTATTGAACCTTATCGACACTCCGGGCCACGTGGATTTTAGCTACGAGGTATCTCGTTCTATTGCTGCTTGTGACGGTGCGTTGTTAATTGTTGATTCCTCGCAAGGAATTCAAGCTCAAACCATTTCTAACTTGTACTTAGCTATTGAGCAAGGACTGGAGATTATTCCCATCCTCAATAAAATAGATTTACCGCATAGCATGCCCGAGGAAGTAAGCGACCAGATTATTGATTTGATTGGTTGCAAATACGAAGATATTTTGCGTGCAAGTGGCAAAACCGGACAAGGTGTGCATGAAATTTTACATGCCGTTGTTGAGCGTGTTCCTGCACCTAAAGGTTCTGAGGAAGAGCCGCTAAAAGCGTTGATTTTCGACTCGGTATTTAACTCGTTCCGTGGAATTATTGCTTATTTCCGTGTATTGGATGGTGTGATTCGCAAAGGCGATAAAGTAAAATTTATGGCAACCGGTAAAGAATACCTTGCCGATGAAGTGGGTGTATTGCGCATGACGATGGAACCCAAAGCTGAAGTGAGAGCAGGCGATGTTGGGTATATCATTTCGGGTATTAAAGAAGCTCGCGAAGTAAAAGTTGGTGACACCATTACAACTGTTTTGAACCCAACATCTACTCATATAGATGGTTTTGAAAATGTGAAACCAATGGTATTTGCCGGTATTTACCCCGTTGATACAGATGATTTTGAAGAGCTACGCGAAAGCATGTACAAGCTTCAATTGAATGATGCTTCATTAACATTTGAACCTGAAAGTTCGGCTGCTTTGGGATTTGGTTTCCGTTGTGGATTTTTAGGAATGTTGCACATGGAAATTATCCAAGAGCGCTTGGAACGTGAATTTAAAATGACAGTTATTACTACTGTTCCCAACGTGAGTTACCATTGCCACACCAACAAAGGTGAATTAATTGTAGTAAACAACCCAAGCGATTTGCCCGAAGCAAATTATATTGACTACGTTGAAGAGCCATTTATTTCGGCAACCATTATTACCAGTTCCGATTTTGTGGGACCAATTATGGGATTGTGTTTAGGTAAAAGAGGGATGCTAAAAAGTCAGGTTTATTTAACAGCTGAGCGTGTAGAAATGAAATTCGACATGCCTTTGGCTGAAGTTGTATTCGGATTTTTTGATACCTTAAAAACGATTTCAAAAGGATACGCTTCGTTTGATTACCACCCAATTGGATATGTACAATCAGAGCTGGTTAAACTCGACATTTTATTGAACAAAGATAACGTTGACGCACTTTCGGCCATTATTCACCGCGACAGAGCCTACGATTGGGGCAAGCGCATTTGCGAAAAATTACGAGAACTCATTCCACGTCACCAATTTGAAATTCCGGTGCAAGCAAGTATTGGTGCCAAAGTAATTGCCCGCGAAACCATTAAAGCATTGCGAAAAGATGTTACAGCAAAATGTTACGGTGGTGATATTTCGCGTAAACGTAAACTCCTCGAAAAACAAAAAGAAGGAAAAAAACGTATGCGCCAAGTTGGATCAGTGGAAATACCACAAAGCGCATTTATGGCCGTGTTGAAACTCGATTAACCCATACCTCTTAAACGAACAAATGAACAATAATTTTAACCCATGGCATAACGTCAATTATGGAGCAGAAGCTCCCGAGATTGTTACAGCCGTTATAGAGATTCCTCAAAACAGTAAAGGAAAATTTGAACTTGATAAAAGCAGCGGATTACTAAAATTAGACCGCGTATTGTTTTCATCTGTGCACTACCCTGCTAATTATGGTTTTATTCCGCAAACATATTGCGAAGACAAAGATCCGTTGGATATTTTAGTTATTACATCCATTGAACTCCCTCCATTGTGCTTGATTGATGCGCGTGTAATTGGTGTAATGCGAATGATTGACCAAGGCGAAGCAGATGATAAAATTATTGCTGTTGCCAATAATGATATGAGCGTAAGCCATATTCAAAACATTGAAGATTTACCTCCGCATACAACCATTGAAATGCAACGCTTTTTTGAAGACTACAAAAAATTAGAAAACAAAGAAGTGGTAGTTGAGAAATTCTTCGGCAAAAAAGAAGCATTAGAGATTATCAGAGAGAGTATCGAATTATATAACAAAGCCTGGAGAGGAAAAATATTTTAACATAGTATGCAATTACTAAACGGAAACGAAGTATCTAAACACATTCGCACACAAATAAAAGCTGAAGTTGAACAACTAAAAGCAGCAGGAAAAAAAACACCCCATCTAGCTGCTATCTTGGTTGGAACGGATGGTGCAAGCCAAACTTACGTTGCTGCTAAGGCCAAAGACTGCGAAGAAGTTGGTTTTGATTCTACCGTTTTACGTTTTGATGCTACTATCTCCGAGGCCGATTTGTTAAATGAAGTGATAAAAATTAACAACAATCCTGATATCGATGGATTGATTGTGCAACTTCCTTTACCCAAACATATTGACACAAACAAAGTTACCCAAACCATTGATTGGCGTAAGGATGTTGATGGATTTCACCCAATGAATGTTGGACTGATGTTTAAAGGATTGCCTTGTTATTTACCAGCAACGCCTATGGGTGTAATCAAGTTGTTAGAGCACTACCAAATTGAAACAACCGGAAAACATTGTGTGGTTATTGGCAGAAGCGATATTGTTGGCAAACCGATGAGCGCGTTGATGTTGCAAAAAAATTGCACGGTAACGGTTTGTCATAGCAAAACACAAGACATTGAAAATGTAATTAAAGGTGCGGATATTGTTATTGCAGCATTGGGCATTCCAAATTTTGTTACCGCTAAAATGGTAAAACAAGGCGCAGTTGTTGTTGATGTAGGAATTACCCGAGTAGAAGACCCAACAGCCAAAAGTGGTTACCGATTAAAAGGAGATGTGAAGTTTGATGAAGTATCGGAAAAAGCAAGCTGGATAACCCCAGTACCTGGTGGTGTTGGCCCAATGACAAGGGTTGGATTGTTGTTGAATACTTTAAATGCAGTTAAGAACCATTTGAGATTTGAGTCCCGATAGCTATCGGGAGAGATTTGAGATTTGGGATGGGGATTTAAAATATTTGGTTTAGTATATTTACCATTTAATTTTAACCTTATGAATTCAATAGACCTCAAAAACCGAACAAAATTATTTGCTCTTTCAATTATCAAGTTACTTAAAAATGTTCCAAAGGATTTTATTTCTGAAGTACTTTTCAAACAATTATTAAGATCTTCCACTTCGGTTGCCGCAAATTATAGAGCCGCATGTAGAGCAAAATCAAGAGCAGACTTCATTCATAAAATTGGAACTTTTGAGGAAGAAGCTGATGAATCATTATTTTGGTTAGAGATGGTTACAGAAAGTGAAATTCTATCATTAGATAAAACAAAAAAACTCATTGACGAGGCAAATCAGCTGACGGCTATATTTACCTCAATTAGAAAAACGACAAAAGAGAATGGCAAACGATAACTCTCCCGATAGCTATCGGGACTCAAATCTTAAATCTCAATTACCAATGATGGAACACTTCTATACCATTCAAGGTGAGGGTTTCTATCAGGGGCGTGCTGCTTATTTCATCCGTTTGGGTGGATGCGATGTGGGATGTGTTTGGTGCGATGTAAAAGAAAGTTGGGATGCGAGTAAACATCCTCAATATGCTGTTAACGATATTGTTTCTTTTGTAACAAATGCAAATGCCAAACTTGCCGTGATTACTGGAGGAGAACCCTTGCTACACAATTTAGATGAGTTAACAACTGCACTTCAATTAAAAGGAATTCAAACAAATATTGAAACATCAGGATCCTCGCCTCTATCTGGTTCATGGGATTGGATATGCGTTTCTCCCAAAAAATTTAAAGCCCCACTTCCTGAGGTTGTTGTCCTGGCGCACGAGCTGAAAGTTGTGATTTTTAACAAATCAGATTTTGAATGGGCCGAACAACATGCAGCACTTTGCCATTCCGATTGTAAACTATTCCTTCAACCTGAGTGGGATAAATCGGCACAAATGCTGCCGCTAATTATTGATTACGTAAAAGCAAACCCCCAATGGGAAATAAGTTTGCAGGTACACAAGTATATGAATATTCCTTAGTATTTAAGAATTTTTAAACTCAACTGTGCGTTTTCTGCAGTTATCCTTACAATATATATTCCTGAGGTAAAATCAGCAGGATTCAGCACCAACGCTCCTTGTTGCTTGGTGTACTCCATCAGTTTTTTTCCTTGAATATCATACACCACCACATTAGCTAGCAGCGGGATGTTTACGATTGCATTACCCTCACCACTAGCAAAAGACTGAGTATTAAGAATGGTTAGGCCATTTGTTAGGTTAAGTTGCTCATTAATACTTGTTGGGAAATTACCCAATAAACGGGCATTAAAAACGGGACCAATTTTCCAACCAAAATGTTTATTGATCAGCACACTGTCGGCTTGCATAAACAGTTGTGCCGCTTGAGGCATGGTTGTGTTATCAGTATAGGATGCAAGCGATGCAAACATCAACATGATTGTGCTATCGCTCCCAATTTGCTCTTCAATATCCAACAATGTACTTGTCCAAATCTCAGAGCTACCATAAGGATCGGAAGTTAAATTAGCATACGTTTTGGTGGAATTTCCATTTCTACCATTCCAAAAAGGATTTACACCAGTAGCAAACGGATTGGGCGCGTCCCAATTAAACAATCTGCGCCAATTAAAGGGAGCATATCTTTTTGAATAGATAGCAGCCATTATATCGCAAGTAGCTTCTTCAATGGCCCTTCGCTCACTGCTCATATTTATACTTGGATTGATGCTAAACGAAACAGCATGGGTAAATTCATGTACAATCACATCAGCATCTTCGGCATCGGGCACTCCACCTGTTCCAAAATTAAGTGAGGTATCGCCATCATACTCAAAATAAGACTGATCGCTTGTTCTCGAATGTGCATCTATTTTTAATTGATATTTCACTTCATCAATTCCCAATGAATGTAAATATTCCTGAGTATTGGTAACGTGATACAACGCCATCACATCTTTAAATCCGTTTTGTTGGCGGGTAAAGTTAAACGTTGGAGTTAATGATGTTGCAGGATCAATATTGGGTGCCTTAAATGATGTATCGTAAATACGAGCGTATTTATTTTTGAGTTGAAACACAGAGCCATTAAATGTTACCGGTAATTTTACATCCACTCGTTGATTATTAATCAAAGCATAATCGCTATCTTTAAAATGTTGGTAAGTTCCGTTTAATCCGGCAATTACCCCAATGGGTGTTAATGGATCGGGCCGAAAAACCTTGGCACTTACTATGGTATCATCATGCAAAAAATATAAGCGTGTATCTTTTTCTATGATCAAATTGCCTTGCGCATCATACAAACGCTGATAACCTGAAACTGACTGCTGGTATGCTATGATGGGCTCATCATTTACAATAAGCCATACTCTATTTTCTACTGCAGCATTTAATGAACCTTGCACATTCCAATATTGGGTATTGGCTAATTTATCAAATACCGAAAGCGTAACACCTTGGTCATTCAAATTAACTTTTAATGTGGCTCCCAAAACAGGAAATCCATTGTAGATTTGCTGAAAATATAAATGCCATCCAATTACTGTATGCTTGGCATGTAACAGGTTAATATCTGTTGCTTGTTGTTGTAAAAATGGATGCTGCTTTTGATAATAATTCCTTACCGCATCTGCTATTGATTGTGTTCCTTTTATTGGAATAGCTAATTGCTCAAATTTGGCAATAGCCGGTGCATTTTCAATTTGCTTAACTGCGTTGGATAAGGCCTCAGTTAATGGTTGAGGCGATTGCGCAAAAACCGTGAATGGCAGTAACAGAAGAAATAAAATAAATTTATGCATAAAAGGTATATCGTATGATAGATTACTCCTCACTTAAAAAGGTTGTTTCAAATATTCGTTTGTCGTGAACAGTGTTTAGCACAGCCATAGCCTGCGACTTTCTTACCTCAAATATAATGGATATTTGCGAGGCATGATGATGTTGTAAAATTTTCAACCCAAACTGCTTAATAATTTTGAAAGCTTCGTTTTCGTGCGCGTAATCAAAACTCAATTCGTGTTTTTCGGTGATGATTTTTTCTACAATTGAAACGTTATTTATAGCATCATTTGCGGACTCGCCATAAGCTTGAATTAATCCAGGAACACCTAATAATTTCCCTCCAAAGTAACGCACCACTACAACCAATGTATTGGTTAAATCGTTAGCCAAAATACAGCGAAGTATTGGTTTTCCTGCAGTGTTGGATGGCTCCCTATCGTCATTCGATTTTTGTATTAACTTATCAAAACCTAACACATAGGCATAACAATGATGCGCAGCTGCAAAATGTTCTTTTTTTAATTGTTGCAAATATCCTTTTACATCTTCCTCAGTTTTGACTGGATAAATGAAAGATAAAAATTTACTCCCTTTATCTTTAAATGAACCCTCAGCTTTTTTTCCGGGCACTTTATAGGTATCGGTAAACAGCATTAGGCAAGCGAAATAATTAGGATAGAAAGAATGGCTAGTACGAAACCACTCCAATTAACAGCATTCATTTTTTCTTTGAAAAAAACCAATGAAATAAGGGTAGAACATACTACAATAGCGATATTGTTAATGGGAAAAATAAAGGATGCCTCAAACTGTTCTAACGTTTTTACCAGAAAATACATGCAAAAATAATTCGGCACACCCAGTGCAATTCCCCACCCAACGCTTTTGAGCTGAATAGATTCTTTTTTAACAATGATAACCACTAAACCCACAACAAAGGCAACCAAAAAAATAGTGCTTACCATATCGCCCGCATTTGCAGGTGGAATAAACTGTTGTTGCATATACTTGAGTGTTGCATCAATCAATCCACTTCCCATAAAAACAAATACTGGCAGCAGCCAAATCCATTTACCATTTGTTGCCTGCTGTGTTGTTTCTTTTTTGCTAATTAAAAAAACTGCAACCAGCGACAGTATGATACCTACTATCTTAAACACGCCCAAAACCTCTCCATGCAAGAAAAACGCCATAGCAACCGGAATCACAACAGATAGCTTGGCAGCAACCATACTAACCGAAACCCCCATTTTTTGGGAAGTGAGTCCAATAGCATAAAACACCGAAATAAACACAAATCCAAGTAGAAATGCATAGATAAACCAAGGTTCGAGCCAAAAAGAATGTAGGATAATAGCATCTGTTGATAGTAAATTACCCACTAAAATACAAGTGATATAATTGATGAATATGGCTTGAAAGGTATTGACACCATAAGTTTCGAACAACTTGAAAAAAGATACAGTGAGTACCGATAAAAAAATGCTTAAGAGTAAAAATATCATGCTTGTGTATAAATGGTTAATTCACTGTTGTCGATTTTATAAGAATGTTTGAGCACACCCGAAATAGCAGGTGCCGAAACACCTTCGCCCATTATGGATGAAGTTTTAAACACTTGTGCCTCATCCCACAACCCAGCTTTTAAAACCGATTGTAAGGTAAATGCGCCTCCCTCTATAATCAAAGATTGAATGTTTCGGTTGTACAATTCATCAAATACTTGGGGCCAAATGGGTTTGGTAAAATCAATTACAGAATATTCCATTTGAGCATGTAGTTGTTGTATTTCATTCAATGTAAAAACTAATGTTGGCTGGGTTCCATCAAAAAAATTTGAAGATAAAGGTAATCTGCCATTTTGATCAAACGTAATACGCACTGGATTCTTACCCGTATAAGCACGTGTGTTTAAATAGGGATTATCTGTTTCAACGGTATGGGTTCCCACTAAAATAGCATCTTCTTCACCCCTCCATTTATGAACAAGTGTTTGAACAATAGCACCTGTTATGTTTCGCTTTTGTTCAAAGGTTTCTGCATTGAGTATTGCTGCATCAGGGGCTATTTTACCATCGGCAGTTTGTGCCCATTTTAAGATAACATAGGGGCGTTTTTGGTTATGAAAGGTAACGAATCGTTTATTGAGTTCTTTGCAATCATTTTCCAATACGCCTATCCGAACAACAATATTTGCGGATTTCAACTTTTGAATTCCCGATCCTGATACTGCAGCAAAAGGGTCTATCATTCCAACTACAACCTCCTTCACTTGATGTTTCACCAATAAATCGGCACAAGGTGGTGTTTTTCCAAAATGACTGCAAGGCTCCAAATTAACATAAACAGTTGCATCCTTTAATAAACTTTTATCGGCAACAGATGCAATAGCATTTACTTCAGCGTGAGCGCCACCATATTGTTTGTGCCAGCCTTCACCTATAATTTTACCGTTGTGCACAATTACGCATCCCACCAAAGGATTGGGCGAAACACTTCCTGCTCCCAATTGGGCAAGCTCAAGGCAACGTTGCATGTATTTTTCGTCAACGGTCATGCTGCGAAAGTAAGAAAAGGAATGAGGAAAGATGGAAATGTTTGGTATGTTATCCATAATACAAAAATAGTTTTGGCACGATTATAGGTAACATGCTAGTTCTTAAACTTAAAGCCTATGATTAAGAAAACACTGTACTTTGGCAACCCCGCTTATTTGAGTTGCCAAAATGATCAATTGGTTATTTCAGTGCCACATGCAAAAGGTTTCGATAAAATGCTAGGGAATACCATTCCTGTTGAAGACATTGGCATTGTTATACTTGATCACCAACAAATAACCATCACACAACATCTTATTAGTAAACTTAGCGACAACAATGTTGCGCTAATCAATTGTGATGACCGACACTTACCAAGCGGATTGATGCTCAATTTAAGTGGACACACACTGCAACAAGCAAGGTTTCAGGATCAATTAAATGCAAGTGTTCCACTCAAAAAACAATTGTGGCAGCAAACCATTAAAGCTAAAATTACCAACCAAGCCTCACTCCTGCGTAAAAAAGGTATTGAAACACAAAACATGATGCTTTGGGCAAATGATGTAAAAAGTGGCGATGGTGAATTTCACGAGGCTAGAGCCGCTGCATATTATTGGGCAAACCTTTTTCCGGCTGAATTGGATTTTAGAAGAGAACGAGATGGGGAGCAACCCAATGGATTGCTAAATTATGGTTATGCAATACTCAGAGCAACCGTGGCTCGTGGTTTGGTGGCATCTGGATTATTACCTACAATGGGTATCTTTCATCGAAACCAATACAATGCGTATTGTTTGGCCGATGATATTATGGAACCTTACCGCCCCTTTGTTGATGAAGTGGTTGTGGGAATAGTGCAAAGTGGAGCCAGTTATAATACACTTGATATTACACTCAAAAAACAACTTCTTTCCATTCCAACACTCGATATCAAAATAGATGGTAAAAGGAGCCCATTAATGGTGGGATTGCAACGAACAACGGCAAGTTTGGCCGAATGTTTTGAGGGAACCAACCGTAAAATACTCTATCCAGAGTTTGTATGAAACTAAACGAATACCGAATTATGTGGGTATTAGTATTTTTCGACTTGCCAACCGAATCGGCAACCGAACGAAAAATTGCTGCTAAGTTTCGAAAAGAAATTATGCGCGATGGATTTACGATGTTTCAGTTTAGTATTTACTTGCGGCACTGCCCCAGCCGCGAAAATGCTGATGTACATATTAAACGGGTAAAAAATTTATTGCCCGAAAAAGGCCATATTGGAATTATGTGTGTAACCGATAAACAGTTTGGTATGATGGAGCTATTTTATGGAAAAAAACAGGCTGCAAAAGAAGAACCCATGCAACAGTTAGAGTTATTTTAAAGCATGTTTACAAACGTAACAAGTCATTAATCGTTGCTTTCAACATATTCACGTCAGCCATTGAAACATATCCAATACATTGTTTTAATCGTGATTTAGATAAACTCCTAATATGAATAGCCATTACTTCCGATTGTTGTTTAAGCCCATTGTGCGCATCAGGTAAAAGAATCAAATTTCCTTTGTAGTGTTTGAGTTTGGTTGTTATGGGGCAACACACCACTAAAGGTGCGTATTCATTTACCAAGTTACCACTCACAATCAGCACAGGCCTAAAACCCGCTTGCTCACTTCCTTCTGTAGGGTTTAGGTTAGCATACCAAATTTCGCCTTGCTTCATTCCTCGTCAGCTAACTGTTTAGCGTAAGCAGCCATTCCTTCCTCCACCATCAACAACACATCTTCATCCTCACTCATCTTGCGGTACGACTTGATATACTCAGCCTTGTTTAATTGCTCCAAATATAAACGCAGGGCATGCTCTATCACCTTATTTTTAGGCAATGAAAGCGACTTTGCAGCATCCGAAAGTTTGCTTAACAAGTCATCGGGTAAAGTACTTGTGAACGTTGACATATTTATGATTCGTATTTACAAAACGAAAATACAACTAATTTTAAAAACAAGCAATAATTAACCCGTAGAAACAAAAAAAGCCATTCCGAGGTTGTCGAAATGGCTTCAATGACTACACTTTTTTTTCATCCACTTTTACACTTAACTGTTTGATTAGTTGACATAAACGATGCGGTATAGTGTATATCAAAGATCGTTTTTAAAATCTGAAAGCAAATCACAACCGCTACCCTGCGGTAAATGCCATCCGTGCCAGTGTATATCAAAGATCGTTTTTAAAATCTGAAAGCAAATCACAACTAAAGCTGCTAAACGAAATGTTAAATCGAAAGTGTATATCAAAGATCGTTTTTAAAATCTGAAAGCAAATCACAACTATAAAGATTGGATAGCTGCAATAAGGTCAAGTGTATATCAAAGATCGTTTTTAAAATCTGAAAGCAAATCACAACCTTAATTCATCAAAATATCAAGATTGGTACAGTGTATATCAAAGATCGTTTTTAAAATCTGAAAGCAAATCACAACATTATAACGAATTTGAAATATCAGAATCAAAGTGTATATCAAAGATCGTTTTTAAAATCTGAAAGCAAATCACAACCAACCCAAAACAAGGTTTTCGACATAAATAAGTGTATATCAAAGATCGTTTTTAAAATCTGAAAGCAAATCACAACTTTAGCCTACCTGTTAATCAATGAAAAAAAAGTGTATATCAAAGATCGTTTTTAAAATCTGAAAGCAAATCACAACATATCAATCACTAAGGTATAGTAGTTTAGAAGTGTATATCAAAGATCGTTTTTAAAATCTGAAAGCAAATCACAACGACTTGCCCCAACATCAATCATAGGTAGTAGTGTATATCAAAGATCGTTTTTAAAATCTGAAAGCAAATCACAACTTATGCCGGGGGCGTTTGATGAAGCATTGCAGTGTATATCAAAGATCGTTTTTAAAATCTGAAAGCAAATCACAACTTGTAATATTGCCGCCCGTTAACATCGTTAAGTGTATATCAAAGATCGTTTTTAAAATCTGAAAGCAAATCACAACCTTGACGTTCTGAATAAACGTGTTTTAATTAGTGTATATCAAAGATCGTTTTTAAAATCTGAAAGCAAATCACAACTTAATGAAGAAAGCGCATTAAGGCTTGCGGAGTGTATATCAAAGATCGTTTTTAAAATCTGAAAGCAAATCACAACACAGATTAATGGCAGAGCCTAAGAAAAAAAGTGTATATCAAAGATCGTTTTTAAAATCTGAAAGCAAATCACAACATTTGACACCAAAACGGGAACCATAATTTAGTGTATATCAAAGATCGTTTTTAAAATCTGAAAGCAAATCACAACTGTAGAAGGTGGCAATCAAAGGTTTATTAAAGTGTATATCAAAGATCGTTTTTAAAATCTGAAAGCAAATCACAACTTTACAAGTTTCGGTATTGAATGAAAATCCAGTGTATATCAAAGATCGTTTTTAAAATCTGAAAGCAAATCACAACCATAATTTCAGACACTTCATTTACAACAGTAGTGTATATCAAAGATCGTTTTTAAAATCTGAAAGCAAATCACAACAGTATGTTCAACAAGTATATGAATCACTTAGTGTATATCAAAGATCGTTTTTAAAATCTGAAAGCAAATCACAACTTGAGTATAAAGTTTTTGAAAATAAAGAAGAGTGTATATCAAAGATCGTTTTTAAAATCTGAAAGCAAATCACAACAATATTTTGTCGCTTCAGGTAACATATTAAGTGTATATCAAAGATCGTTTTTAAAATCTGAAAGCAAATCACAACTCAAAGAAACTGGGAGTACGAATGGGCTAGAGTGTATATCAAAGATCGTTTTTAAAATCTGAAAGCAAATCACAACGCAGCCGAAGCTCAAGGAGCAAAAGCCGTAAGTGTATATCAAAGATCGTTTTTAAAATCTGAAAGCAAATCACAACCAACCGCTTGCACGTCTGCTTAAACATGGGAGTGTATATCAAAGATCGTTTTTAAAATCTGAAAGCAAATCACAACTAAAACATGATAACAATCAAACCAACAAGTAGTGTATATCAAAGATCGTTTTTAAAATCTGAAAGCAAATCACAACCATTTTCTTTAAACACATTAGCATTAGCTAAGTGTATATCAAAGATCGTTTTTAAAATCTGAAAGCAAATCACAACCAGAATCAACAATAAACGTTGATAGAAAATAGTGTATATCAAAGATCGTTTTTAAAATCTGAAAGCAAATCACAACATTGTCATTTTAGAGATAAAAGTTGGCGAAAGTGTATATCAAAGATCGTTTTTAAAATCTGAAAGCAAATCACAACTGCTGGTGTGAACGTGTTTTTTTCTTGTGAGTGTATATCAAAGATCGTTTTTAAAATCTGAAAGCAAATCACAACTAAAAAGTTATGCGCTTGCATCATTGCAAAAGTGTATATCAAAGATCGTTTTTAAAATCTGAAAGCAAATCACAACACTGAAATACAACCTATTTAGGTTTAAATAAGTGTATATCAAAGATCGTTTTTAAAATCTGAAAGCAAATCACAACTTTTATTAAAAGTGCTTAGAAAATGACTTTAGTGTATATCAAAGATCGTTTTTAAAATCTGAAAGCAAATCACAACTCAACGCCAATGGGAGTACGAATGGGCTAGAGTGTATATCAAAGATCGTTTTTAAAATCTGAAAGCAAATCACAACCAATCCTCGCAGGACTTGGCGGAATCGCTCAGTGTATATCAAAGATCGTTTTTAAAATCTGAAAGCAAATCACAACCAATCCTCGCAGGACTTGGCGGAATCGCTCAGTGTATATCAAAGATCGTTTTTAAAATCTGAAAGCAAATCACAACAACGCCACTAGTTGCACCGTTTCCGCTTGCCAGTGTATATCAAAGATCGTTTTTAAAATCTGAAAGCAAATCACAACTTGGCTTTATGGGCGTTTTGCTCGCTTTAAAGTGTATATCAAAGATCGTTTTTAAAATCTGAAAGCAAATCACAACTAAGTGAAGAAAGCGCGTTAAGGCTTGCGGAGTGTATATCAAAGATCGTTTTTAAAATCTGAAAGCAAATCACAACACGATGGTTTGGTACTCCAAACTTGCGTAAAGTGTATATCAAAGATCGTTTTTAAAATCTGAAAGCAAATCACAACCTCACTCTAACCAAACAATTTGCCCATCCAATTTCACTTCGAAATCCTTGTGTTCAATTGCACACTTGAATTTATCTGCCTTAATCTTTAAACGGTATTGATACTTATCCTGATTAAACTCTGTATCACCATCATCTAATAATTCATTTCGCCTTGCTTCAATGTGATTTTGTAAAAATAAATTTGGGGTGCCCATCTCATTAAATTTATAAACTCTGAAGATACGTCTTATTAATAATTCATTTGAAAGTTCTTTCAACTCATCGATAGACTCTTTATAGAAAATCACTTTCAAACCCACTTTAATAATTGAATGTAAAAAGGCATTTTGTATATTCTTTCCTTTTCCAACTTCTAAATTATTATAGTATGTATCATTGAATAAATCATTTTCAGTTTTTAACCCCAATTTTGATAGCTCGAAAAGTCCAACTATTCTAAATGCTCTTTCAATTTTCTTGTCATTTAACAATTCATAGTAAAGACAATAAGTATTTTGATCATTTTGAGCATAAATAAATTCTTTATAATGGTGTTTAGATTTAGAATCGTGTTTATGAATTTCAAGGGCTTTTGCAGGAGTTAGATAACCCCTACCAGCCGCAACTTTACATCTAACCTTCTTAATTACTTCATTTCCTTTATGGAAAGGTATTGGTTCCAATTTGGCTTTATCAAAACTTAATCCTTCTTCCATTCGCTTTTGCAATTCATTTTGCACCAATTCCTTTACTTTGTCATCAACAATATGTTTACAATCATTAATACTTGTAAACGATGATATTGGATAACGCTCTACAAGATTTAATTCACCCTTGTTTTTAATTGCTCCAAAAAAACTCTCCTTATGTAACTGCCCTCTAATGCTATCACCTTTTGCTACCTTTGGAATCTTATTACCTTCTTTGTCGAATACAAACTCAACTTTACCTCGTTTCCTAACTGTTTTATAAGTTGAAGTTAGTGTTCTATGTTGAGCTTGGTAATTTATCAAAACATTATCTTCTATGTCTAGGATGAATTTTGCTTTAAAGTTTTTCCATTGTTTGGGTACTTCGTGATAATCTTGTTTGTTTTCTTTTGCTTCATTATAATTAAGTAATATTTTATCACGTATAGCAGACGAAGGAATTAATGTTAATACTGCGGCATCAATAGCATGATGACTGTGTTTAGTTCTCTCTTTCTTTTCAAATTTTGGTTGTATTTTATATATTTTTCTAAAATCAGATGTGATGTTACCCTTTTGAACTTCTACCTTATCAAATACAGTTTTTAAATAAGGTAAAGCATATTTAGTTATGGTTTGGGTATCTCGTAACTGACTGTTACGCCAACCTGCTTTATATACAGTTGCAGTAAATGTTTGTAGCTTTTTTCTCCAATAATCAAGCTCTATTCTTATCAAATGTCGTTTTTGTATTATATTATCCTTTATACCCTTATCATCAGATTTTTTTGCTCTCCATTCTTCCAACAAATTTTCCAAATGTTCTATTTTCTCAAAACTTCTTTTCTTAATAGTTTTTCCTTTGACTTTCTTTTCGGTTTCGGTCATTTTCCCAAACATGATTTGCATGGTTAACAGTATTGAAGGATAGACAACCCCGTTAAATGTGTAGTCGCTTTCGTAATTTGGACATTCTGATGGCAACTTCTTGCCCTTTATTTGTTGATTATAAGTTTTATCTGCAATGGTTAAGTTTTTTAACTCGTTGTCAAAACTCATACTTGAAGGTATACTGTGCTCAAAATCGTACTTTGAACCATCCAATATATCACAAAGTCCAATAGTTTTACCAGTATAAATACATTGCCTTTTTTGCTCCTCCCAAAGTCTAATTTTATCTATGAGATTTTTATCATTTTCATTAAAATTAGTTTTGCACTCTTTGTTAATCTCCACTATTTGGACTTTATATTTATCGTTTTCTTTCTCTCTATCCCTTTGCCAGCGTTCAATTGCCTTTCGTTTGTTAGCATCATTTAACTCTCTGGCTATTTCTATTACGATTCGTGTGTCTTTGTCAATTTTACCTGTTTGTATCAAATAATTAATTAATTTTTTAAGTTTATGCATGGTTTTTAAAGCCATGGGATTTTTAAACCCCTTACTAATAGGTTCTGGACTACCCAAATAATACTTGCCATCTTTTGCTAAGGCTGGCAAATAGGTCTCTTGTTCAGATGGATGCCATAAGTATTTAATATTATTTGCGGCTACTCCTTTTTCATTTAATAAAGCTGTAAATATTTTTTCATGTAACCGACCCGTTTTTATAAAATGGTTTTCGGCTTTCCATTTTGGCTTACTTAAAAATTTATTTATTTCATCCGTAATATCATTTAAAACATTAACAGCTTTTTGCGTTGGTAATAAGTTCCAGTAAAACTCACCATAATTTTCTGAGATGGTACGACTAATTAAATCCTTTTTATTGGCTTCAAAATTTAGGATATCCTCAAAATAAATTGCAATTAATGAATTGATAATTGCAACCTTCTTTTGATCGTATTTATAATCAGCAATTATTTTTCGGATAAATTGCGAGTACGATTCTATTTCGTTATCACTTAAACTTTTTAAGCCTAATACTTTTGGCAAATTAGCCAAATATACTGCCTCACTATAAATAAATCCTTGGTGCAAAAAAGGCAATATCTTTCGTATTGCACTAATACTTAGGGTTGCATAACCTTGTTGCAATCTAATTTTAGCAAATATTTCTGCCTTTTGTTCGTCATTAATAACTAATTTTTCTTTAGCAAACCTTTTCAAAAAATCAAATGGTTCCTCACCTGTTTTTTTATTAGTAGTTTTGGTAAAATGTAAATGCCATAAATCTTCTATATTGTATTGATGTGTTTTATCCTTATCTGTTAATACATTATCCCAATCTCCGATTAGTTCCCATTCATCACCAAACACTTCCTTCATTTTATATAAAAAAGACAAACTAGTTACTTTGGTATCCTCAGGTAACTTGGCAGTAATTTCAAAACCCACCTTGTCTAAGACCTTTTTAATAGATGAAAGCATGAAATTTGGAGCAGCTTTAAAAAACTGAGGATAAACAATCTTATGTAGAGCTTCCTTAATGTCAATTGAATTAATCGAAATATCGTTCTTAACTACAGGTTTAATTTTTAAATTATTAATGAATACCCAAGTCCTAAATTCTTCATATAATGGATGACTTATTGGGCATCTTCTTTTATTTTTCTCAAATGTACACACTCCTACTAACCCTTTTTGACTGCGTAAAGGTCTTTGCCAGATTATTGCTGACCATAATTCCTTATATAAATGTTCTAATCCTTGAACATTACAGATTTCGTTTAACTCTTTAGCGTAATGACTTCTTAAATTATAGCGTTTCCTGATACGTAAATTTTTATCTTGTTGAATGTGATAAAGCGCTGCACCTAGCGTTCTATATTTTTCTAGGTAAGGCAGAATGTCATTAACACCAACCGCTCCAGCGTCTCCTCCTCCTTTCATTATCGTTTTACTTAGTTCATCTTTTTCGTTTTCATCAATATTTTGTCCATCGTTATATCCTCGCCTTTGCACTAATTGATATAGGACTCTACCAATAATTTGAGGTTCTCTCTTAAATATTTCAACCTTACTTGAATCAACTATGAGTTTCCTAAACAAATAGAAGCTCTCATGTTTATTATGACCAAGCCTTTCAAAATCAGGTTTTCCATCGCCATCAAAATCAAATCGTAACCAACTAATAAATTTTTCTGATTGAGGATATCTTCTTCCTGAACCTTTCGAATAATGACGCCATTGATTAAGTTCATCTATGGACAAGGGACACATACCTTCATTGATTAGACATTCCAAAAGCACCCACTTTCTATATTTCTCTGCCTGATAGTTTCGTCTTTTACCTCTTGCCTCTGTTCGTTTTTGAACCATTGGGTGTTCGCCTGATTTATCTTCGGCTACTCCCTTATCGAATGTTAAAACTCCTTTCTCAATAATTTGATTCTCTAATTCATTATTAACCTCTCTAATAGCCCATCCAACGGAGTTTGTTCCTAAATCAAGTCCTAATATTTTTTCCATATTTGTTTATGTTAATTTTTATTCTATTTTCGTTTTTGAAAGCTTATCACAATAAGGCTATAAGCCGAAGATAACTCTTAAGCTCTGCGTACTCCGTGGAGCTTTTTTATGCAGAATGAATATGTTAAATAGAGCTGTTTGCATTTCGAAATAATTATAGTATATAATCTTTTCTAAGTATCGATATATAAAGATTGGATGAATTATAATCACTTTTAAAGGAAGTTCATAACAAGCAACATGCTCCTTTGCAGCTCTGTAGTAAAACATTAAGTTGCCCTCGACTTTAACGGGGGCATTTTTTTTTCTTAAAAAATATACGAATTCCAAGCATGAAGCCTCACCGTTTAAGATACCAAGGTTTTGCAGTACAAGAACATGTAGATTGGAAAGATTACTTAAAAAGGGGTACATGGGTTTGAATATCAATTTACCTATCAAACATAGCCTTTTCGTATTAAAATACAAATTAGCATAACGGAATAGTAACGCTGGCATATTAGCTGGTAAACAATTTTTTGACCAAAGTGCAAACAAATAGAACTAGTCCAACAATTATATTAGTTGTTGCCTTGAACAAACATTGAAGCCGAAAGATGTTAAACCCTAAAATGCTTCCGTTACATGAAAATACAAACCTCCATTATCAATTATTCCACGGGCATAATCCAACCTAAAATTAATGCGTTGTGCTTCGCTCATAGTTACCCTTAAACCACCACCTAAAGCCGGATTGAAGTATTGAATAGAACCATTGGGTTGGCTAACCGTATGTACGTTTGCAAACAACACACCGCCAAGTATTTTCCAAATATTTCTGCGGTATTCCACTTCGGCACTTAAAAAGGTTTTACCGCGATAACGTCCCTGAACAAACCCTCTGGTGGCAAAGTACCTACCTGGCATAGGAGTTAGCATATAGGGAACTTCGCCAATAGCTTGTTCGCCTAAAAATCGGGTTGCCACAACTTGTTTATGCCTACCCTTAAATGATGTATATGTTCTGGCATCAACGCGCAAATTAGTCCAGTTTTGGGTACTTCCCAACACTTTTACAAAAGGATTAATGGCCAATTCAAGGTATTTTCCGGTGTATGCATTTTGCACATTATCTCGGCTATCGTGTACAAAATGCAAACCAATACCAGAAGCAATGTATGATTGGTTACCAATGGCCTCTTGCTTAAAGAAACTTACACTATCGGGTTGGTTGGATGCTAAATTCCAGCTTGAATACAACCGGTATTGCGGACCTATAAAGTTTTTACTTTTACCCAATCGCCACATTAATCGTTCTTCTAATTCAATTGCTCTGTACGAAACCAATTCCTTGGTTGGCTCTGTGTCAGGTGTTCGGGCTCCTAAGCCATAAGTATATTCGGGCCAATTTAAAAACTGTAGTTTTCCTTGCCACAAAAACTTTTCATCGTGCAAAAATATTTGATGGTTAGCTTGAATGGCTGTTTGCCCGCGTGTGGTATTCATTGCAATAAACTGGGAATTGGAGTAACGCGTTGTAGCGGCATCGCCAAGTAAATAATTAAAGTTAGCCAAAACCCCATAGCCAAATCCTGTAAAGGGATCAAACAATAAAATGGGCATGGGCGTAATTTGAAATTTTTTCTGAACAGATGCTGTGTCTTGGGATCTAACAACTAGGCTCAACAGAATCGTAAAACTGAGTAAAAGGTGTTTCATTGCACTGGTAATTTAATGAATCAAAAATAAGCTTGTGGTATTTTTGGCAACAACGATAATACAGCAATTGGAGGAATTAATATTGCAAAGATTACAACACGCTAACGAGCCATTTGCAAAACTTGCAATTACTTACTCAGAAACTTTGGGCTCCACCATCACTACTTCTTCTTTATCAACTAGCACTTGTCCCGGTTCGGAACCTTTGGGTTTTCGGACAAACTTCTTTAGGGTATAACTCACGGGAACCCATCCACTTCCTTTAAGTTTTGAATAATACGCAGCCAATTGTGCAGCACGTTCAATAACCTTTTTAGGGAATTCCTTTCCTGCTTTCCATTTAACCAATACATGCGATCCGGTAACATCTTTGGCGTGCAACCACAAATCATTTTTGTGTGAATGCCTCAAGGTGAGTTCGTCATTATTGGCAGCACTTTTACCCACCCAAATTAAAAAACCATCACACTCAAATTGGCGAAATGGCATTGCAATTTGCTTCTTTTCTTTTTCTTTGGGTAAAAACGGTTTAAGTTCACGGTAAGTGGAGGCTTTTTCGATATCCGAAATCAGTTTTTGTATTACAAACAAACGTTCCTCGCTGCTTTGCAATTTTTGTTTGAGCAGATTAACTTCAAGGTTTCCATTTTTGTGCTTGCGATAATAGTATGCTGCATTTTGCTGAGGATTCATATCTTCTTTGAGTTTTACTACAAGTTGTTTTTGATGGTAAAAATCAAACAACTCAACTTGCTTTGCCTTTAACGGTATGAGGTGCATGTTTGCCATAATAATATTGGCAATTTCTTCCGAACTGGTTTCTGTTTGTTTACTTTCTAATCCTTGTTTTGTTTTTTGTAATAGCACCTCTAATTTATTTGCTTCGGCAATGTACTTACTGAGTAATTGTTGCTTGGTGCTTGCAAAACGGTAATGATTTAAACATACTTTGCTAAACTCATTCAATGTTTGTGTAACATCATCCGACTCAAACAATAAGTTATCTGGTTGTTTGGTTATCGAAAAATACAGCGGATGAATATGATTGCGTTTGTATAGATAGAATTTACCTACATGGTCGTCTTCCTCAACTGCTGGGTTCTTCGTAAAATCGGCAAGAGAAAGATTCCAATCGTTTGTGATTCGCTCACGGAAAACATCTGTAACTTTACCATCTGTAAACAACAATACATTTACCAATCCGTCATACATTTTAAAAACCAATTGCTCATTTGCATCTACAATAAACGTAAATGATCTATTGCCTATATGATGTTTAACTTGTTGAATAGCTTTACCGATGATTGCATCAAAACAGGCTTGAGCGTTTGATATTTTTTCGGGTTTACCTTCTTCAAAAAATAAAAAACATGATTGGTATTGTTGAACAATTTTAAAGGTAAAAAAAATATTAGAAGGCAGTTGAAATACCAAAACCAACTCATCAGAGCTTAGTGTATAAGCATCATTCAATATTGCGCCACTTAATAATTTTTCAAGCTTTTTTGCAAGCGCTATGATTGTTGGATACTGTTGGTGTTGAGAATGTGGAATGCTCATGTTAGCACTCTATTTGCAAAGTATCGTAAGCTAAAAACACATTTGGAGGGAGCTCGTTACTAACTTCATCGTGCAAACCCAATTGATGACTAATATGCGTGAGATAAGTGCGTTTGGGTTTGAGTTCAGCAATCAAATCAAGCGCTTCTTGCAAGCTAAAGTGCGAAACATGCTGTTCTCTTCTAAGTGCGTTTAAAACCAAAGTATCACAACCTTTCATTTTTAGCTTTTCAGTTTCACTAATAAAATTGGCATCGGTTATATACACAAAATCATGAAACCTAAAACCCAATACTGGTAATTTATAGTGCATCACTTCAATAGGTTGAATATGCATCCCTTTCACATCAATATGTGAGTTTTTATCTATTCGATGTATGTTGAGTTCCGGAATTCCTGGATACTTAATCTCACTAAAAATATAATGAAACTCCTGGTGCATTTGCTTTTCCACTTGTTCGGTGCAATAAACATCAACAGCGGTTTTCATTTTAAAATTGAAGCCACGAATATCATCCATTCCGGCAATATGATCTTTGTGAGCATGCGTAAACAAAAGAGCGTCCAACTTTTTAATTCCAGATCGTAATATCTGTTGCCTAAAATCTGGTCCTGAATCAACAACAATATCCAAACCTTGTAATTGTACCAATATAGAAGAACGCAAGCGCTTATCTTTTTCGTTCGCAGACGAACAAACCGAACACTCGCACGCAATAAGCGGCACACCTTGTGAAGTTCCTGTTCCTAAAAATGTAATTTGCATGAGTGTGCTAAAATACAGTTTGATTTGTAATTATGTAACTTTATCCTTTGGCTAGTGGAAAATATCTTATTCCCTGCTGTTTGTATATTTTGACAAACAAAAACTATAATTTAAAATTGTGTTATTATATTTACAACTTACAGTATTGTACAACTAACAAATAAATACAAATGATTAAAAATATTTTATTCTCGTTTGCTTTTTTATGGGCACTTGCAGGATGCTCTCAAAAAAACTCTCCATCAGCAACTAACACTCAATTTTTATTGTTATCTCCAAAAGATTTCGCAAAACAGCTAACTACCGAAAAAGGTATTTTATTGGACGTACGCACTCCTGGTGAATGGAAAAAAGGACATTTAAAGGATGCCCGTCACCTTGATATTTTCAGAGATGATTTTGAAGATGAAATCAGCAAGCTAGATACCAATATTACTGTTTTTGTATACTGCGCATCAGGCGGCAGAAGCTCTGAGGCATCAGATATGATGCGCAAAAAAGGTTTCCAAAAAATTATAGATATGGATGGTGGATTTATGCGATGGAAAAACGAAGGTTTACCTTCCGAACAATAATGTTGTTTTGAAATTTAGATGGTACATCATTGGCTGAAAACATACTATTTTATTAGCGCAACCCTTTTATTGGGAGCATCTGTAAATAGCTATGCACAATCCGACTTAATAACCAATGGAGATTTTGAAACAACCTCTCAGTGTCCGTTTAATTTAGCCGACACAAACGATGTAGTTAGTTATGCCAGAGGCTGGAAACGCCCCACACTTGGTAAAAGTTTTTATTACAAAGCTTGCAGTCCTGATTACACTGGTCTTTCTGTACCAAGAAATTGGGTAGGCACACGTTTGGCAAACAGTGGTGGCGCTTATATGGGATTGTGTGCTTTTAGTGAACCTGTTGCAGGAAGTGCTCCCGGTTTTAAACGAGAATACATCCAATCTGAACTCACCAAACCGTTAAAAGCTGGTCGCAGGTATTATTTTGAAATGTTTGTTTCGCGAGCTGATAGTGGCTTATTAGGCTACGCTGTTAAAAATTTAGGTGCATTATTCACTTCCAATCCTGTTTCACGAAACGATTCAAACCAAATTAATTTCAATCCTCAAATAGAGTCGACATCCTATATTGTTGACAAGGTAAACTGGACAAAATTATCAGGAAGTTTTGTGGCTTCGGGTGGCGAACGTTTTGTAACCATCGGACGATTTGGGGCTGATGATGCAAGCCAATTGCTAAACATAAATGGCGGACAAGCAAAACAAGCATATTACTATATTGATGATGTTAAACTCATCGACTCCTGTTCTACTTTTGACCAAGTTGTAGAAAACGTTTTAGGACTCGATTCTTCTTTTTGCAAGTATGGCCCACTCTCCAAAACACTCACTGCTACCAACGCTCAAACATCCAATTATTTGTGGAAAAATGGCTCCACTTTTCCTATCATTACAGTTACCGATACTGGCAAATATTGGGTAAGACTAACGAAAGGATCATGCACCAATTATGATACTGTAACCATTGCAAGTAATATTAAACCCACCGTTGATTTAGGCCGTGATACAACTATTTGCTTCAACCGACCAGTTACCTTAAAATCCAAAAAAACCAAAAGCTTTTACACTTACAACTGGTATATTTTTACTACAGGAATAAGTTTTGCTGCAGGAACAGGAAGTACCTATACCGCCTCTAATCAGGATTTTTACATTTTAAAAGTAACAGATTTTAACTGCTCGGCATACGATACTATTTTGGTATTTAAATCAACAATGGACACATTGATTTTGCGACCAGATACTGCCCTGTGCAGACAAGAAAAGTTTTTATTAAATGCCTCCACCACCAATGCAACCAAATACAAATGGAATACAGGTGATACCACGCCAACTATATACACATCAGCTCGCGAACGTTATTTTGTAGCAGTTACTGATGGATTGTGCAGTGTTAGAGATACCATTAACATAACATTATTAGGTGCACAAAAACCGATTAAAGATACTTCTGCTTGTGAAAATACACTCTTAATTTTGAGTGTAGAACCATCGGCAAGTAGCTATTTATGGAGTACCGGAGCCACCACACGTGAAATTGCAGCATACAGCAGTGGGGCTTACACCATTAGGCAAACTCAAAATGGCTGCACAACTAAAGATACCATAAACGTAACTATAGATAAGGTTCCAAAAGTAAACTTAGGTGGCGATACAAGTGTATGTATTGATCCGCTGTATATTTTAAAAGCCGTTTCACCTCAAGCCAAAAAGTTTATATGGAATACCGGAGATAGCACGCAAACCATTCAGGTTTCAGAAACTGGAGTATACAAATTGCGTACCGAAAACAATACTTGCTGGTCGGGTGATACCATTGAAATTAATGCCCAACTCAAGGTGCCATTTTCATTTGGCGAAGATGTGAGCGATTGTTTTAACACCAATATTATTTTAACAACCTCGCCAACCAACCTAGATAGTTTTGCTTGGAGCACGGGTGTTTCCGATTCATTTATTGTGATAAATCAACCTGGAACATATTGGCTTATAACCCACAAAGACTATTGCACTAACGCTGATACGATTAGTTTTTTTGCTAAAGATAAACCTACAATTACGTTGCGCAACGACACCACTGTTTGCAAAGGCACATCAATTATTCTTGATGCTAAAAATACACAAAACAAGGTACTGTGGAGCACTGGAGAAACAACTCTCGTTATAACAACATCAAAGCCCGGTTTTTATTTAGCCAAGGTAACAAACAATGAAGGATGTTTCAGTGTAGATAGTTTTAACCTTTACAACCATGAAGTACCCACCGTTCTTAAACAAAAAAACGCAGTTGTATGTGTTGATTCTGTTGTGCTGCTGGCGGCCAACCCGAACCTTCTATCCTACCTTTGGAATACTGGCTCAACAACCAGCACCATAGCTATTGATACAAGTGGAAAATATTGGGTAAATATTACAGATAGCTTTGGCTGCAAATACAGTGATTCTGCAAATGTTGTAATTAAACTTCGACCACAAATTTTCATAACAGATTTTATTGAAACGTGTGAACTTGGTAAGCTACTTGAAACGGATATTCCATATGCGCACTATTTATGGAACTATGCTGATACATCAAACACTTTTACGATTACAAATTACGAAAACATCCACTTGCTAATTACCGATACCAATAATTGCAGCAACGAAACAACCATAAAGGTAAAAAACAGTTGCCCTGCCTCTGCTAACATTCCTAATGTATTTACCCCAAACAATGATGGGTTAAACGATGTGATTATTCCTGATTATGTGAACATCAAATCAACTGAGTTTAAAGTATACAACCGTTGGGGGAAATTGGTATTCGAAACAACGGATTTAACCCAAGCATGGAACGGAAAAGAGGCTACAACAGGAACCTATTTTTATACTTTAACATGTAAAGCAAATGCTGAGGAAGAACTCGTTTTCAAAGGAACAATTACTCTTTTGAGATAGCCAGGTTAATGCTCAATAAATACCTTTTTAACCGCTTTGCCTTCATCACCAACAATTGTTAAAAAGTATAATCCATTTGCAATACCCGAAATGTCTATATGGGTTTCGTAGGATGTAATCAAACGGTTTCCTAAAGCATCGGTTAATACCAATTGTTTAATAAATTGCTTAGTGTCAACCATTAAATACTGGCTCGCGGGATTGGGATAAACTAATACATCATCAAAAACGTTCCATTCATCAACTCCGGTGTTAGGAGGTTCAGCTTTGAAGTAACGTTTCATGTTAAAACGTCCCAAAACTGGGTAATGATCACTGGTATTGTTTCTATAATTGGAAATTTGTGCAGCGGTTTGTGTCATCACTCTTGACGAGTTTGCTACATAAAATGAATCTCGCATGTATGCCGAAATCATCTGGTGATCAATCATATTTGGGTAGCTGGCGGTCGATTGCTGCCCCGTTTTGGTAAGCTGTAAACTGGTAAAAAAATATCTTGCCGAATCAGTTAAGAAATTCGAAAAAGGAGACGTTAAATACGCACCATTTTCGTACACAATGGATTCGTCTAAGTCATCATTCCAATCGCCCAACACAATCACTTTTTTGTATTTGCGGTTAGCGTCTAAATAGGTTTTTAAGTAACCTGCAGCATTTTTTCGTCTGTTATAGGATGTTACTTTTTCTGTTTGCGAGCCGGTATTTGCTTTAAAGTGTAGCACGTAAAAATAGAGTGTATCAGTAATAATATTGTCTTTACTTTTTAAAGCAACCTCTAGCGGTGCACGGCTGGCAAAATCGTAACTATATTCGGTTAACACACTTGCTGAACTTACCAAATCAAACTTGCTCTTTTTCCAAATCAAACCTGTTTTTTGGGTTTGAGAAAAGTTAGATAATACGAAATCATAAACAGTTAAATCTGTAAGCAAAGACGCGAATAAGGTTGGATTGGAAACTTCAGCCAACCCCCAAATATCTATATCAGTATTTTTTAAGACTGATTTTACGTTGTTAAACTGTAAGGCTTCATCGGAAGGTCCATTGGTAAGATCGCCAAACCATTCGATGTTCCAGCCTGCAACATCTAACAGTGTATCATTTCCAACCTTGGTAACTTGCGCAAATGCCGTTGAGCAAAAAGCAAAAACTACTGCTGTATATCCTATTATTTTTTTCATTTTTCAGTATTCATTAACAACCAAACCCAAGCAATAATACCCAAAAAGACCGTTAAAATCATTTGTGTACCATGAATAACAAAAGCCAAGGCATTGCCCAACAGTGAAGAGATGCCCAATAATCCAAATACGTTGCTCACCAAAAAATGATAAGCCCCCATACCTCCACCTTGCACAGGAACAGATCTGCCCACACTCCCCACAGCCATAATGATGAAAGCCTCACGCAAACCTAAATGAGAAGTTTCGGTAAACACATCAAACCATAAAAAGGTCATGAAAAAATAACACAACCAAATACATAAGGTATAAAGCAAAAACAACATCTTTTGTTTCATTAATAGCACACTTGAGATGCATTGAAACAACTGATTTATCCATAATTTAAATTTGGCGTGTGAATCGAGTTTTTTGTACAACCAATATCCAATAATGAATAGTATAAAAAGGACAGGCAACAATACAAACCAAGGTTTATGGAGGAACGCTTCTTGTAAAGGAATAAATATTTGTTGAGTGACAAAAGTATCGAGTACACCAATACTCAACCATGAGGCTATACCAACAATTGTTGCCAAACAAATAACATCAACAACCCTCTCAATAAATACACTTATAATGGTCTTTTCAATGGGAGTTTTTGCTGATTTGTTTAGCACAAAACACCTGGTAATTTCGCCCAACCTTGGTGTAGCAAAATTTACTGCATATCCCATGCTTAATGAGGCGTACAAACTTTTAAGATTGGTATTTTGCTCATCCATATTTTGCAAAATAAGTTTCCAGCGCAATGATCTAAAATAATAACCAACCATTGAAATACACATAATAGGTAGTGCAATCCAATAATTCCCACTTTGAATTTGTAGCCACAAATCGGCAAGTTGGATGTTTCGAACAGACAAATAAATAAAGTAACTGCCCACCAAAACGAGTAGTACAAACTGAAAATGCTTGTTTTTTAGAATACTTATAAACACAGAATAAGGCAAAATTTAGTTTTACAAACATAGTATATACGAATGAATGACTTCTATATACCAACGAACGAGTTATGATGCTTATCTACATAATCAATGTGTTGTTAATTTTTCGCAATACGACACTCTACGTATTTTCAATTTTAACGCTTGCAATTGATAATACTACTCCTATTTTTGAGCGAGAAACAACTCAAACCAATACCTATGAGAAATACTTACAAAACAATTAGACAACTGGCTTTAGCAGCAGTGTTGTCAACTTTTACATTGCAATCTATGGCGCAGGATGATGCCGCAAGTATTGTAAAAGGCGGTGTAGATGATGCCAACAAACTTGGAAATGCATATCTATCTCCTTTATTAAAATCTTTTGGCGCAGGATTAAATGGCGGCTGGTTCAACACGGCTAAGCCACATGGAATTGGAGGATTCGACATCACAATTAGCGCAAACACACCATTTGCACCAAGTTCCGATCAAACATATGACGTAAGCCAGCTAGGGTTACAAAAAATCAGACCAACAGGCCCTAATACCGTTTCTCCAACTTTTTTCGGAAAGGATAAAGAAGGCCCCGAAGTTGGTATTTTTGCTAAATCACCTGCAACAAACCAAGATACAATGATTTCAAGATTCAATCTTCCTCAAGGAATTGGAGCTCACTTCATCCCTGTACCCACAATACAATTTAATGTTGGTGTAGGTTTCGGGACAGAGGTTGCCGTTAGATTTTTCCCGACAATAACTATGGGACCTGCAACTGTTGGATTGTTTGGGTTTGCTTTGAAACACGATATCAAACAATGGATTCCAGGAGTAAAAACAATGCCTTTTGACATGTCTGTGATGTTTGGGTATACCTCCGTAAAATCTTCTTTCAAAATGGATGCTTTACAAAATCCAGGATCCGATAGCGTTACTTACAACCCAAATCCTACGGCAGACTACGCATCAACTCAAAAGCTTGAGTTAAACTCTAGCGGTTGGACAACCAACTTGTTGATTTCAAAAAAACTAGGACCAATAACTCCTTATTTAGGCGTGGGATATCAAACATCAAATTCAACTCTTAAAATGTCGGGAGATTATGCTATTGCAGATGTTAACCCGACATTTGACCCTACAAAAGGATATTACAAGGATCCTAACACAGGCATTGTAAACCCTAATTACAATGCAAACAATCAAAACTCTCACCCAATGGTTGTAAAGACAATAAGCGACCCGGTTTCAATTGAAGAAAAAAATAGCGGATTCAGAACCACTCTTGGAGTTAGAATAAAACTAGCAGTAATTACCATTCACGGTGATTACACTTTTGCAAACTATAACGTAGCTTCGGTTGGTGTGGGTTTAAACCTTCAATCAATCGTCCCATTTAAGTTGTAATCGTTACTATCTAATTTACAAAAAAAAGACAGGGCCTACGCTCTGTCTTTTTTTTGTGCTAAACATTTGTGTTAGCTTCGCTGTTCTAAAGTTATAATTACAAAAGATATGGTAACCTTAAGTACCGATACAGATTTCAATTCGCTCATTCAACAAAATGAAAATGTTGTGGTAAAATATTTTGCCAATTGGTGTGGAACATGCCGTTTATTCTCACCTAAATTTAAGAAAATGAGCGACAAAGAAGAGTTTTCAAATGTTACTTTTTTGGATGTGAATGCGGAAGAAAACCCCGAAGCCCGCAAAGTTGCCGGAGTGAGTAACCTACCGTTTTTTGCCGTTTTTAAAAATGGACAATTGGTAGCTGCCGATACTACTGCTAAAGAAGAAGGTGTTGAGAATCTTATTAAAAAACTGCTGTAATGAAAATAGCTGCCATCAAAAAATTATTAGAACACTACGCACTTTCCGATTTAAAAAAAGCTGAAACGTTATTAGAATCAGGTGAACCCTTACAAATTGAAGTTGAGGGAGATGATGAGGGTGAACAGTTTACCCATGTGTTGGGTGCAATTGATATCCTAACCCGAGTTGAAACCGAACAAAAAGAAGTGAGTGTTGCGCTCAGAGAATTCACCCAGCGGGTTCGTAATTCTATCAACTAATTCAACTTTGTTTTGTTGGTAAAATCGTATTGCAAAATCAATTAATTATGTAAGTTTGCCGCTTACAAAAAACCATAATCTCTATGTCGACTCCTATAGATTATATTGCTATTTTTATCCAGTTTTTAGTGGCTGTAGGATTCATTGTTACAACAATGATTGTTACGCATATTGTTGGTCCTAAGCGAAAAAGCGCAAAAAAACTCGACAACTTCGAGTGCGGTATCGACAGTCAAGGAAATGCTCGTCTTCCATTCTCTATTAAATACTTTTTAACGGCCATATTATTCGTAATGTTCGATGTGGAAGTTATTTTCATGTATCCATGGGCAGTTAATTTTAAGCAACTAGGTACTTTTGGCTTTGTTGAAATGTTATTATTCGCATCAACATTGCTTCTAGGTTTTGCTTATATCATCAAAAAAGGTGCCCTGAAGTGGGAGTAAGAACAACGTGAGAATTACGATTTGAGAATTGTGATTTAGGGAAATGAAGAAGGCTGAGCGTGAAGTGGCAATAAGGGAGGAAGTCGAAGCCCGAGTTTCGAAATTTAATATTTGAATTTAATTAGGGTATGTCAACTGAAATAAATATAGTACAAGCACCTGCCGGAATTGAAGGACCAGGATTTTTTGCAACATCCATCGATAAAATGGTGGGGCTTGCAAGGGCCAATTCATTGTGGCCACTCCCATTTGCTACTTCATGTTGCGGAATTGAGTTTATGGCAACCATGGGATCCAACTATGATTTAGCACGTTTTGGTTCAGAGCGGATTAGCTTCTCTCCTCGCCAGGCTGATGTGTTGCTAGTTGCAGGAACCATTGCAAAAAAAATGGGGCCTGTATTAAAGCAAGTTTATTTGCAAATGGCCGAACCTCGTTGGGTAATTGCCATTGGAGCTTGTGCTAGCAGTGGTGGTATATTCGACACCTATTCGGTACTACAGGGAATTGATAAAATTATTCCTGTTGATGTATATGTTCCAGGCTGTCCGCCTCGCCCCGAGCAAATTATTGATGGAGTGATGAAAGTGCAGGAATTAGCCAAACACGAATCAACCACTAGAAGAAACTCTCCAGAATATAAAGCATTATTGGCCTCATACGGAATTGACTAAATCATGAGCGAAATTACAAACGAACATTTATTAAGCAGGCTGCGTACACAGTTTGGAGAGTTTATTTACAATGAATCTACTCCCTATGAACTGGCAACAATTGTTTTGCATAAAGATAAAATTACCGAAGTTATTCAGTGGTTGTACAACGATCCTGAATTCAAATTTCAGTTTTTAACAGATGTTTGCGGTATCCATTTCCCTGATGCAAAAGGTGCTGAACTTGGTGTGGTATACCATTTACACAGCTTAACCAACAATTTACGGTTACGCATCAAGTGTTTTATGCCTGCCAAAAATCCAAGCATAGCAAGTATCAGTGAAATTTTTCCGGCAGCCAATTGGCAAGAACGCGAAACTTTTGATTTTTACGGAATTGTGTTTGAAGGACATCCTAATTTAAAACGTATTTTAAACGTTGATGAAATGGATTATTTCCCAATGCGCAAAGAGTTTCCGTTGGAAGATGGAACACGTACTGACAAAGAAGATCAATATTTTGGACGATAAGATATAGAGTAATGAGCAACATCACCGAAATAAAAAACGAACTTGCCGAGCACCACTCAACGCTAGCTAATAAAAGTACCGAAGAGGATTATAACATCCTCAACCTCGGTCCTACCCATCCAGCAACGCATGGAATCTTCCAAAATGTTTTAAAAATGGATGGTGAAATCATTAAAGATGCGGAGCAAACCATTGGATACATTCACAGAGCTTTCGAGAAAATAGCTGAACACCGCCCCTTTTATCAAGTAACACCGTTAACTGATAGGATGAACTATTGCTCGTCTCCCATTAATAATATGGGATGGCACATGACGGTTGAAAAACTTATTGGTGCCGATATTCCCAAGCGTGCTCAGTATATGCGCGTTATCATTATGGAGCTAGCACGTATTGCCGATCACATAATTTGCAACACCATCATTGGTGCCGATACCGGAGCCTTAACCGGCTTTACCTATATGTTCCAATGGCGAGAAAAAATCTACGACATTTACGAACATATTTGCGGTGCCCGTTTAACAACAAATATCGGTCGTATAGGTGGGTTGGAGCGGGATTTTAGTGATGAAGTTTACAAGAAGATTAAAGAATTTTTGCGCGAGTTCCCTAAAGCATTAAATGAGTTTACCGCACTTTTAGAACGCAACCGAATTTTTATGGATCGTGTGGTAAATGTTGGAGGCATTAGTGGGGAAAGAGCATTAGCATACGGTTTTACCGGTCCAAACTTACGTGCTGCAGGAGTTGATTACGATGTAAGGGTGATGAATCCATACAGCTCGTATCAAGATTTTGAATTTGCCATACCCATTGGAACCGGTGGTGATACATACGACCGATTCCGTGTGCGCCAAGAGGAAATGTGGGAAAGCATGAAAATTATCCAACAAGCTCTGGATAACATGCCACAAGGAAAATACTTTGCTGAAGTTCCTGAGTTTTATCTTCCGCCTAAAGAAGATGTGTATACCAGCATGGAATCATTAATCTGGCACTTCAAAATTGTGATGGGTGAAACAGATGTTCCTAAAGGTGAAGTATACCACAGTGTTGAAGGCGGAAATGGAGAGTTAGGTTTTTACTTGGTAAGCGATGGTGGACGATCAGCCTACAGATTACACTTCCGCAGACCATGTTTCATTTACTACCAAGCATACCCCGAAATGATAAAAGGTTCAATGCTGAGTGATGCAATTCTCACTATGAGTAGCATGAATGTGATTGCCGGTGAGTTAGACGCATAAAATAAATTTACAATTGAGATTTACGAATTACGAATTGATACATGAGTAATACTGAAATAACATTTAACGCAGAAGCAATGGCTACGGTTCAAACAATCATAGCTCGTTATCCTGAAGGTAAACACAAGTCTGCGATGCTGCCTATTTTACATGTGGCACAAGCGGAGTTTGACGGTTGGTTAAGCTCAGAAGTAATGGATTATGTTGCTTCTATCTTAAACATCAAACCTATTGAGGTTTATGAAGTGGCATCGTTTTACACCATGTTTAACCTAAAACCGGTAGGTAAATGTTTGCTGGAAGTATGCCGCACAAGTAGCTGTTGGATTAGAGGTGCCGAAGATGTGGTAAAACATATTGAAAAACGGTTAGGTATTACAGAAGGTGAAACATCTGCGGATGGGATGTTTACGTTAAAAACTGTAGAATGTTTGGGATCTTGCGGAACAGCTCCTATGTTAATGTGTGGCTCGCAATTCCACGAAAACTTAACACTTGAAAAAGTTGATACGTTATTGGATAACCTAAAAAAAGAGAACAAACGTAAAACCTATTTTGATGATGTAGTGATTGATGGTTATTAGCCGCAGATTACACAAATTAAAATAAATAAAATGCCCCAATTAAACCCCAACAAAAGTATAGAGTATCCTTATGCTGACGAATCGTATGCTATCATTGGAGCCTCGATGGAAGTACACAAAGAATTGGGCAGAGGATTTCTAGAGGCAGTTTATAAGGATGCTCTCCAGCATGAACTGACGAAAAGGAAAATAAAATTTGAAAGAGAAAAGAAGTTTGAAATTATATATAAGGGACTGGTTCTTCCGCATTATTATATAGCAGACTTTGTGATAGAAAATAAAATCATTCTGGAAATTAAAGCTCAGGATAGCGCAATACAAAGTTACTACAGACAAGTAATTAATTATTTAGCTGTAACTAACTTTAAACTTGGGTTGCTCATTAATTTTGGTGAAGACTCGTTGGTGTATAAAAGACTAGTATTGAATAAAAACATAAATAAATTAGCGTAATCTGCGGCTAACAAGTATGGGAAAGAAATTATTAACAGAACACATTAACGTACCGGGTATTCAGGGGTATGAAGTATACCGCAAAATGGGTGGTTATGCTTCAGTTGAGAAAGCAATTAAATCCATGAAACCAGAAGATGTGGTGGAAGAAGTAAAAAAATCTGGACTTCGCGGGCGAGGTGGTGCAGGTTTTCCTACAGGTATGAAATGGAGTTTCTTGGCTAAACCAGAAGGTGTGCCACGTTATTTGGTATGTAATGCCGATGAGTCGGAACCAGGCACTTTTAAAGACCGCTATTTGATGTCGCGCCTACCCCACTTGCTAATTGAAGGTATGATTACATCTAGCTTTGCGTTAGGTGCAAATACTTCTTATATCTATGTGCGTGGCGAGTATTACTATATCATAGCCATTTTAGAAAAAGCTATTGCAGAGGCATACGCAGCAGGATGGTTAGGTAAAAATATTTTAGGTTCGGGATACGATTTAGATTTATATGTTCAGCCGGGTGGTGGCGCATACATCTGTGGTGAAGAGACTGCTTTGTTGGAATCTCTTGAAGGTAAACGTGGGAATCCGCGAATTAAACCACCCTTTCCAGCCATTGCAGGATTGTATGGTTGCCCTACAGTGGTGAACAACGTAGAAACTATTGCAGCTGTTGTTCCGATAGTAAACCAAGGCGGAGACGCTTATGCAGCAGTAGGAATCGGAAAGTCAACCGGAACCAAACTGATTTCGGCATCGGGCCATATTAACAAACCAGGTATCTACGAAATCGAAATGGGTATTACCGTTGAAGATTTTATATACAGCGATGAATACTGCGGAGGTATTTTAAATGGTAAAAAACTGAAGGCTGTTATTGCTGGAGGTTCTTCTGTTCCTATTTTACCAACTGATCTTATTTTAAAAACGGCTGCCGGTGAACCGCGTATCATGAGCTACGAAGGATTAGCTGATGGTGGATTTGCCGCAGGAACTATGTTGGGATCGGGTGGATTTATTGTGATGGACGAAAGCGTGAGCATTCCTAAAAACTTGTGGAACCTGATTCGTTTTTACCACCACGAGAGTTGCGGGCAATGCAGTCCGTGCCGCGAAGGAACCGGATGGATGGAGAAAATCTTACATAAGATTGTTGATGGACATGGTACCTTGAAAGACATTGATTTGCTTTGGGAACTACAAGCTAAGATTGAAGGAAATACAATTTGTCCGCTAGGAGATGCAGCAGCATGGCCGGTGGCAAGTGCTATCCGTCATTTCCGTACAGAGTTTGAAGAGTACGTAAAACATGGAGATAAGATTAAGGATGTGAAATACTATTTCCACACTCATAATATGGATCCGGCCGCTGCTTATAGTAGTTTGTAAGAAAAGTTGGCAAAGAAAAAAGTTGGCAGTAGGCAAAATGTATGCTGCTAAAAATTAACAAGAGACAATTCAGCTAACGGCTAAAGGCCAAAAGCTAAAAGCAAAAGATATGGCAAAAGTAACCATAGATGGAATCACAATTGAAGTAGCAGATGGAACAACCATCCTGAATGCTGCACGTGCTATTGGAAAAGAGGTTGCCCCTCCTACCATGTGTTATTACAGCAAACTAAAAACAAGCGGTGGTTATTGCCGTACATGTTTGGTTGAGGTAAGCAAAGGCTCTGAAAAAGATCCTCGCCCTATGCCGAAATTAGTTGCAAGCTGCCGCACAACTGTTATGGATGGCATGGAAGTAAAAAACACTACCAGCCCGAAAGTATTGGAAGCTCGCAAAGGTGTGGTGGAATTCCTATTGGCCAACCACCCACTCGACTGCCCAATTTGTGATCAGGCAGGCGAATGCCATTTGCAAGATTTAAGCTACGAGCATGGTTCGGCTAAAACACGTTATGAGTTTGAGCGCAGAACGTTTGACAAAATTAATATCGGAGAAAAAATACAGTTGCACATGACCCGTTGTATTCTTTGCTACCGCTGCGTAAAAACAGCCGAGCAAATTACAGACGGACGTGTTCACGGAGTATTAAACCGTGGTGATGTCTCTGAGATTTCAACCTATATTGAACAGGCAATTGACAATGATTTCTCCGGAAATGTTATTGATGTATGTCCTGTTGGAGCCTTAACAGATAAAACCTTCCGCTTTAAAAGCCGCGTGTGGTATACCAAACCTATGGATGCTCATCGTAACTGCGAAAACGAAAAATGTAGTGGTAAAGTTGTTTTATGGTACAAGGGTGAAGAAGTTTTGCGCGTAACGGGTCGTAAGGATCAGTGGGGCGAAGTGGAAGAATTCATCTGTAACACTTGCCGTTTCGATAAAAAGAAAACCAGCGATTGGACCATCGAGGGACCAAGAGAGATTGATCACAGTTCAGTTATCTCAGCCAACCATTATGCACGCACACTGGTTAAGCCAAATGAATTTAAGTTGAACGAAGTAAATCCAATAACAGAATAATGTTAGTAGCTATCCTTTTTAAAACCATTCTTATTGGCATCATCTTTTTGGTGAGTTTGGGTATTGCAGCCTATAGCACCTATGCCGAACGTAAAGTTGCTGCATTTATGCAAGATCGTGTAGGGCCAGACAGAGCAGGACCTTTCGGGTTATTGCAACCTATTGCCGATGGCGTAAAAATGTTTACCAAAGAAGAAATCATACCAAATGCATCCGACCGCATACTGTTTATTTTAGGACCATGCGTGTTCATGCTCACAGCCTTAATGATGAGTGCAGTAGTTCCTTGGGGTAAGTCATTTGAGTTTGGCGGAGTAGAGTTTAGTCTCCAAGTGGCCGATATTAATATTGGTATTTTATACATCATGGCCATTGCCAGCATTGGGGTGTATGGTATTATGATTGGAGGCTGGGCTTCGAACAATAAATACTCTCTATTGGGGGCTATCCGTGCTTCTTCGCAAATGATTAGCTATGAGTTAGCCATGGGAATGTCGATTGTTGCCATTATTTTAATGACCGGATCATTGAGCTTGCGCGAGATTGTGGACGGACAAATGCATGGACATTGGAATGTATTTTACCAACCACTTGGTTTTTTAATCTTTTTAATTTGTGCCTTTGCCGAAGCGAACCGCGCACCTTTTGATTTAGCAGAGTGCGAGACTGAGTTGATTGGTGGATACCATACCGAATTTAGTTCGATGAAATTGGGTTTGTATTTGTTTGCGGAGTATGTAAGTATGTTTATCTCCTCGGCTGTTATTTCCTGCTTATACTTTGGCGGATACCATTTTCCGGGCATAGATAGTTTAGATTTACCACAGAATATTGCAGCAATTGTAAGCGTAGCGGTATTGTTTGCCAAAACCTTTTTCTTCATTTTCTTTTTCATGTGGATTCGTTGGACTATTCCTCGGTTCCGTTATGATCAATTGATGAAACTGGGCTGGCAAATTTTGATTCCACTCTCCATCATCAATATTATGGCTACCGGAGCATGGATGACGTTCGTGAAATAAAAATTAATAATGAGTAATTAATAATGAAGAATTGGACCGTTAAGTGAATGGGTTGAATAAGTAAATCGTATAATTCCTTTATCTCAATCAACACAAACACCTTAATCAACTGATTACATAAAAAAACTATGGAAGAGACTAAAAAATTAACCGATGTAATTGACAGTAAGCTCTTATCTGAGCGTAAGGTATTCTTATGGGGACAAGTAGATGACGATTCGGCAAAGCACGTGATCGATCGTTTATTATACCTTGATATGATTGAACCGGGCAAAGAAATTAGTTTCATTATCAACAGTCCAGGTGGTTACGTAACATCGGGTATGGCTATTTATGATACTATGAAAGCTATCAAGTCGCCCGTATCAACTGTATGTATGGGTTTTGCTGCCTCGATGGGGTCTATCCTACTTTCGGCAGGTGAAAAAGGTAAACGATATATTTACCCTCACGCCAAAGTAATGATTCACCAACCGAGCGGAGGAGCGCAAGGGCAGTCATCCGATATTGAAATTCAAGCACGTGAAATTTTGAAAACAAAAGAAATCAGTGCACGAATCTTGGCTGAAAACTGTGGTCAAACTTTTGAAAAAGTGATGAAAGATTTTGACCGTGACCACTGGATGGATGCTGCTGAATCGGTAGCTTATGGCATAGTCGACAAAGCAATTTAATTTGAGATTTGAGATATACGAATTGAGAATTGAAAATTAAAAAGATACAAAATACGAGTACAATAAAGTAGATGTCAGGCAGTCCCGATAGCTATCGGGACGAGGCCCCTAATCAACCAAACACATGCAATTAACCAATAGATCGAAAGTAGTTGTAAAAAAGGAAATGAGTTGGGCTGAGAAGCTATACTTACCAGCCATATTTGGTGGTATGGCCATTACCTTTAAGCACATGTTTAAAAAACCTGCTACCGTAAAATATCCGGAAGAAACCCGTGAGGTAAGTCAGGTATACAGAGGAGTGCATGTATTAAAACGCGATGAACAAGGACGCGAAAATTGTACTGCCTGCGGATTATGTGCAGTAAGTTGTCCGGCTGAAGCCATTACCATGGAAGCTGCCGAACGTAAAAAAGGTGAAGAACATTTGTATCGCGAAGAGAAATATGCAGCTAAATATGAAATCAACATGTTGCGTTGCATCTTCTGTGGTTTGTGCGAAGAGGCTTGCCCGAAAGACGCCATTTATCTCACCGACCGCATCATCGATTCTAAATACACCCGCAGTGGATTTATCTATGGTAAAGATAAATTAGTTGAAGGTGTTGCACCGGAAGAGCGTGTGGACATCAGTAAACGCAAAAAGAAATACGAGTTTTCATAAATCATCACCTAACATTATACTTGCGACCGCAATAATTATACAGAAATGAGTCACTATTTGTTTTACATACTCTCTACATTATCCATAATCAGTGCTTTGCTGGTAGTATTTTCCAGGGTTCCAGTTTACAGCGTATTATGGCTGGTTGTCTGCTTTTTTACTATTGCAGGTCATTACATCATGCTCAATGCTCAGTTTTTGGCTATCGTACACATTATTGTTTACGCAGGAGCCATTATGGTATTGTTCCTATTTGTAGTGATGTTGTTAAACCTCAATAAAGAGAATGAGCAGCATAAAATAAACTGGGTGAAATTTGCAGCCGTTATCTCAGGTGGAATTTTATTCCTCACCTTAATTGCAGCCATGAAATCAAGTGATTTGGGAACCTACAGCCTTCCTATCAAATCAGAAATTGGTTTTGTACAAAACGTAGGAATGAAACTCTTCACCGATTACGTATTGCCATTTGAACTATCATCGGTATTGTTCTTATCAGCAATGATTGGAGCGGTAGTATTGGCGAAAAAAGAAAAAAGTTAAATATACGCAAATAGCCAACAGCTAAAGGCTAACAGCCAATAGCCAACAGCAAATAACAAAAAAATGGGAGAAACAACCTTACAAGCAATTCCGCAAAACTGGTACTTACTGTTGAGTACATTCTTGTTTTGCATCGGTGTTATCGGAGTATTGTTCCGCAGAAACGCCATTATTATCCTGATGTGTGTAGAGTTAATGTTGAATGCCGTAAACCTCCTTTTGGTTTCGTTTTCGGCTTATGCCAACAATGCAGACGGACAAGTATTCGTATTTTTCATTATGGTGGTAGCGGCTGCTGAGGTGGCTGTGGGACTTGCCTTACTCGTGAGTATTTATCGTAATGTAATGAGCACAGATATTGATGTCCTAAGTAAATTAAAAGGATAAAAAAGAATATAGCCGCAGATTACGCTAATTAAAGAATTAGTTTAAACGCGGTAATTAAAAAAATAATCAGCTAACGACCATGCAATGAATTTGCGAAATCTGCGGCAACAAATAACAGACGACAGTGACAGAACAAATTTTACACGATTCAGCTTTTATCATGCCGGGGATCCTCATTCCCCTCCTTCCTTTGATTGGATTTCTGATTAACGGATTGTTTGGCAAATACCTGCCCAAAGCAGCAGCAAGTTGGTTGGCTACATCGGCTATCCTCGGTTCATTCCTATGTACCGTTTATGTATTCATGAACCTGAATGCTGCCGACTCAGTAACGATCGACTTGTTCCAGTGGATTGCTTTCTCAAAGGTAAACATCGGTTTTTCATTCCTGATCGATCCATTAACCGTTGTGATGCTATTGGTGATTACCGGTATCGGATTTTTGATTCACTTATACTCTATCGGCTACATGCACGATGATGAAGGTGTTACCCGTTTCTTTACCTATCTGAACCTGTTTATCTTCTTTATGTTGTTATTGGTGATGGGTAGCAACTACTTGGTAATGTTTATCGGATGGGAAGGTGTTGGTTTGTGCTCATACTTATTAATTGGTTTCTGGTTCAAGAACGATGCCTACAACAATGCAGCAAAAAAAGCCTTTGTGATGAACCGTATTGGAGATTTAGGATTCTTGTTAGGAATGTTTTTTATCCTGTTCAATTTCGGAACATTGGAATACGGTGCGGTGGCTGAACAAGCGTCAAAGCTCACACCTAACAGTATGTTATTGGTGGCTATTACGTTATTATTATTTGTGGGTGCAATGGGTAAATCGGCCCAGTTGCCTTTATATACCTGGTTACCCGATGCGATGGCCGGCCCAACTCCGGTTTCGGCATTGATTCACGCAGCTACCATGGTTACAGCCGGTATTTATATGGTGGTTCGTTCCAATGTCTTATTTGCGATGGCACCTCACACATTAGATGTGATATTGATTGTAGGAGTTGCGACTTCTGTATTTGCTGCCGTGATTGGTTTAATGCAAAACGATATTAAAAAAGTATTGGCGTATTCAACTGTGTCGCAATTGGGTCTAATGTTTGCTGCACTTGGTCTTGGCGCATTTTCAAGCGGAATGTTTCATGTGGTTACACATGCCTTCTTTAAAGCTTGTTTGTTCTTAGGTTCGGGTAGTGTGATTCATGCCTTACATGGAGAACAAGATATTCGTAAAATGGGTGGCTTGAAAAAATTGATTCCGATCACGTACCTCACCTTTATCACTGCTTCGTTTGCCATTTCGGGTTTCCCATTGTTATCGGGTTTCTTCTCCAAAGATGAAATTCTGGCTCATGCCTTCGAACAAAACAAACTCGTTTGGGGAATCCTTTCTATTAGTTCAATGATTACCGCCTTTTATATGTTCCGATTGGTTTACCTAACATTCTTTGGAACCTTCCGCGGAACAGATGAAACAAAAAAACATATTCACGAATCGCCTATCACCATTACGCTACCTCTCATTGCACTGTGTATATTATCCGTATTCGGAGGTATTTTAGGTTTACCTTCTGTATTCCATGCTACGCATTTGTTTGCAACATACCTTTCATCCGTAACTGAACCATCAAAAGCATTCTTATATGAACACGAAGCGATATCGCATAGCGCAGAATTGATGCTGATGGCATTTGCGGGTATCGCAGCTATTGCGTCTATCTGGTTTGCCTACCAAAAATATGTAACCAAAGGAGAACAGCCTGCCGATGAAGCAAGCCTGACAGGATTGAACAAATGGATTTCCAATAAATTCTATGTTGACGAATTGTACGATAAAGCTGTTGTAAAACCAATGCTGGTGTTATCGGACTTGTTTATGGTTGTGGTAGATAAATTGATTATTGACCTTTCCGTAAATGCCATAGCCTGGTTTGTGGGATTAACAGGACGTATTACCCGATTGTTCCAAACAGGAAACACAGGGTTCTATATCTTCGCAATGGTTTTAAGTATGGTTGTATTATTTGTAATTAGGTTGCTTGCATAATATCATGATGATAACATTATTCCTTTTAGGTTTCCCTTTATTAGCCTCTCTGCTAACGTTGGCTTCAGGCAACAAACTTGCGTCCAAATTGGCATTGGTATTATCCGTTGTGCAATTGGCAATTACAGCCTATGCTTATTCAATCTACAAACAACAAGGTGCCGAGGCATTTTACTTTTTTCAGGAATGGATCAGCAACCCTAAAATTAGCATCCACTTAGGATTAGACGGTTTGAGTTTGTTGATGGTTGCGTTAACAAACTTCCTAACTCCATTGATTATCCTTTCGGCTTTCAACAGAACGATTGAACGTGCAGCCGGATATTTCTCCCTCATCCTTCTCATGCAATTTGCCCTCAATGGTGTATTCATGGCCATGGATGGAATGTTGTATTACATCTTCTGGGAGCTGGCGTTGATTCCTATTTATTTCATCGCCTTACGTTGGGGCGGACCAAATCGCGTTCCGGTTACCTTGAAATTTTTCATTTATACCTTAGCAGGAAGTTTATTAATGTTATTCGGATTTATCATGTTGTATTGGTACAACCCCAACCAATCATTTGACATCCGCGACTTATACAATGCCTCTATTTGTGCATGCAAACAAGGTTGGTTGTTCTGGACGTTCTTCTTAGCCTTCGCTATTAAAATTCCAATTGTGCCTTTCCATACTTGGCAAGCAGATACCTATAAAGAAGCGCCAACACAAGGAACAATGCTGCTTTCCGGTATCATGCTAAAGATGGGAACCTACAGTTTGTTACGTTGGTTATTGCCTATCCTTCCTGCAGGTGTTGCTGAGTGGGGACCATTAGCCATTACGTTATGTGTGGTTGGAATTGTATACGCATCGGTTATTGCCATCATGCAACAAGATTTGAAAAAACTCCTCGCCTACTCTTCGGTGGCACACGTGGGATTAATCAGTGCCGGTATTTTTGCTTTGAACATGCAAGGATTTCAAGGTAGCGTTGTACAGATGTTAGCTCACGGAGTAAACGTTGTAGGATTATTCTTCTGTGCCGATATTATCTTTAACCGAACCAATACCTTAAACATTGATAGCCTTGGGGGCATCAGAAATCTCGCTCCAAAATTCAATACCTTATTTATGATTGTGGTATTAGGCAGTGTGGCCTTACCCTTAACCAACGGATTCATTGGTGAATTTTTGTTATTATTCGGGGTGTATGAATACAATACTTGGCTATCGGTATTTGCAGGTTTAACAATCATTTTAGGTGCCGTGTATATGTTGCGTATGTTCCAACGTACGATGTTGGGTAACGTAAGCGAGAACATCACCACCTTCCCTGATTTGATGTGGAACGAAAAAATTGTATTAGGTGTGATTGCAGCAGTAATTATACTATTGGGTGTATATCCAAAACCGGTTTTCGACATAGCCGAACCTGCTTTGCAATTAATATTAGACAAGTCTATTGTAAAATAGAGCCGCTGATTACACTGAATTAAATAATTAATAAGAAGATAGAAATGCCACAGATTAACACTGATTGACTTACACAGTCTACAAACAAAATTAGCTTGAACAACAATTTGTGCTAATTTGATTTCAACAAAACAATCTGTGATAATCAGTGGCAATGAAACCGAAGACAACGTAAACAAAATTTGCGTAATCTTCGGCTAAAAAACAAAACGATATGAACACATTAATCTATACATCTTGCCTTGGTTTGTTCTGCTTATTTGCAGAGATATTTAACCTACGTAAACTTTTGATTCCTGCCGTTGTAATTGGTATTACAGCAATCTTCGGTGTAAACTACATGGAATGGAATCAAGGTGGTAGTTTTTATAACGACATGCTGCGCATCGACCACTTTTCGGTTGCATTCAGTTCCTTAGCCTTGGTTATTGGATTGTTAATTTTTGTGATGACAGCAGATTATTACAAAAACGAACAACAGCATATAAGCGATTACCTGGCCATTCTCATCTTTACGCTTTGCGGAGCATTGATTATGTTATCCTACGCAAACATGGCAATGTTATTCCTAGGTATCGAAATCCTTTCCATCTCCTTATACATTATGGCCGGTAGCAAACGGTTTGACACCAAATCGAACGAAGCTGGATTCAAATATTTTTTGATGGGAGCATTTGCATCAGGATTCTTATTATTTGGAATTGCGTTGATTTATGGGGTAACCAATAGTTTTAACTTGCAAAAAATTGGTGAGTATGTAATGAACCATGATGCACTTACAATTAGCCCGTTGTTTTATATTGGTATGATGTTGATGTTGGTAGCAATGTTGTTTAAAGTTGCTGCTGCTCCTTTCCATTTTTGGAGTCCAGATGTATACGAAGGCTCACCAGCTTTGATTACCGCATTCATGAGTACCTTGGTAAAGATTGCCGCTTTCGGTGCGTTGTATCGTTTATTTGCTAACTGTTTCATGGGAACTTTAACCTATGTTGAATCAACCTTGGTTATTGCAGCTGTGGCTTCGTTAGCTATTGGTAATTTCACAGCCTTACATCAAACAAACTTTAAACGATTGATGGCCTATTCAGGTATTTCACATGCCGGATATATGTTATTGGGAGTAATTAGTTTGTATGTTGGAACAGCTTCTGCCCTATTCTACTACTCAGCAGGATATGCGTTTGCAACCATAGGGGCTTTTGCTGTAGCCATTCCGGTATTTCACGCCATGCAAAATGAAGGGATTGATGCCTTTAATGGTTTAGGTAAAAAGAGTCCGTTACTGGCAGCTTTATTAACCATGAGTATGCTGTCGTTAGCAGGGATTCCTCCGTTTGCAGGATTTTTAGGTAAATACTATATCTTCAGTAAAGCTATTCAAGGCGGACATGTAACGTTAACGTTGATTGCAGTGATTGCTTCCATGATTGGTGCTTACTATTACTTAAAAGTAGTTTTAGCTATGTACACCAAAGAAGGAAATGATACTGAAATTGAAGTATCTCCACTTTATGTGATGGTGGCTGTTTTTTGTGTAGCGATGAGTTTGGTATTGGGATTGTTTCCGGATGTTTTGATGAATTTGATTTAGCGGATAAATCTAAGTTCCGAATTACATAAATTTAAATGATATACAAGCGCTGATCAGGGAAGAATATGTGTTTTGTCTTTTGTGTAACTTATTTTAATTCACTACATTGATTCTAATCTATCACATAAATCAATATATGCTTTGTATTCCAACAACTCAGCATCTGTACTTTCGTCAAAATACTTATCAAAGTTTGCCTTCAACCAACTGATTATCTTAACACTACCATTTATTTCAAAAGTTTCATTTTGGTACCATAAAATAATAGCTGAGTTCAACAAATAAGTGCAATTTTTGAAACAAAAGAAAAAAGCTTTTGAGGGCTTTTTTCTTTTGACCAAGTAGTGCAATCTTTGGATTGTCTATGTCAAAAAATTACAAACAGCTCAGTTTAGAGCAAAGATATCAGATTGAATGTTTAATAAAAGCAGGGTTCAGTCAAAAAAAGATCGCAGAGCAATTAAACGTTCATGCATCAACTATAAGTAGAGAGCTAAAACGTAATATCGCAAAGCGAGGAAAAACGGCAGGAGAGTATATGGCTCTAAATGCACAGCGTAAAACAAATATTAGACATTTAGAAAAACCTAAATATGAAGTATTTACAAGTGAAATGAAGCTTACCATTAGTAGCTATATTAAAAATGAAAGATGGAGTCCTGAATTGATAAGTAACTCCATTAACGATATGGTGAGCCACGAGCGAATCTATCAATGGATATGGGAGTGTAAGCATACTAATACGAAAGAAACTAAGCCATATAAGAAGCTGTATCAATATTTAAAGCATGGTAAAAGAAGGCGAAAACGAGGCAATAGAAAAGATAGTAGAGGCGTTATTTTAAATAGAACCCCAATAGCTAAACGCCCAGCAATTGTAGCTCAAAGAAAGCGAATAGGAGATATTGAAGTGGATTTAATGATGGGAAGAAATCATAAAGGAGCATTATTAGTTATGACAGACAGAGCTACTTTACATACCAGACTCAAAAAACTAACGGCAAAGGATAGCAATCAAGTTTATCAAGCCATTATAAGTAACCTAATGAGGAATAAATACAAGCCTAAAACGTTGACTTTTGATAACGATAAAGCTTTTAGTTGTCACACTAAGGTTGCTAATCGAATGGATGTAAAAACTTTTTTCACTAGACCATATACAAGCCAAGACAAGGGAACAGTTGAAAATAGAATTGGGGTGATAAGACGGTTTTTTCCTAAGAAAACAGACCTTACATTTGTATCAAATAAACAAGTGCTTGAAGTTGAGCGTAAAATCAATAACAGGCCAATAAGAAAATTTAATTATTTAACCGCTAATCAAGTGCTACTAAAAAAATTGCACTTATGACTTGAACTTACAATATCTCCTTTTGATGTTGTAAAAGAAATTGACTTTTGAACTTTTTTATCATTAAGAATAGCATTTCTTCCAATATTAACACAAAAGTTACCAGCCTGCAAAACAAAAAGCACAAAAAAAGCGCATTAAAGCGCTAAAAAAGTAAAGCTGCACCAACTAAAAATACACCCACCAAGCAGCCAAAAATAATCCCAAACATTCAAAACACATAACTCGCAAAAAACCCCGTCACGCTTCAGTCAACACACGCTTAAATCGAAGTGGGTACACTTCGTTTAAGCGCTATTTGTTAGGCGTAGTGCTTCTTTTCAGGAATAGCAGTTTTTAATTGTCGGGGTAGGCATTTTCGGAATAATCATTAATGTCCTATCGTTAAACCTAAATCTTGTATTTATTAGAACCTCCATTTTTAAACCAAGGTCTCTCTTGTGAATTTCTTGTCTTGAAACGAAAAATAGTTTAATTTCTGAGTAATTTATGTCCAAAGGGTTTTTAAATCTATTTTTCATGAAGTCGTATAAAGTTGTTTTAAATTTCTCTTGCATGTTTTCAACTTCAAATCCTTTTCCTGTGTCAGTTTTTTTTAACTCAACTAAAGTTAAACCATATCCTGTCTTGATACACTTTCTAATGATTAAGCAATCTATTGAAGCTGGTCTCTCTTCTATATTTAATGAGTTATAATAATTGTCAACTTTTATTATTACATAATCGCTAGAAGAAATACCATCGTCAAAAGTTACACAGATTTCATTTTCACAACATGTGTCTTCTACAAAATCAGCTAAAACCTTGTGGGATTTAATTCTTTTTATCATCATTTCCTTCCAAATAGTTTAGTCGTTCGTAATAAAGTTGTTCTGAAACATCTTGGAAATTCTCATCATCAATTCCATCTTCCGTAACTTTCATTTCACTATTTACAGTTGTTCCTTCGGTGGTTCGAACCAAATGGTATACCATTATATTTTTTTTATCTATCTCTTTTTTAATTAATAAATTATTTAATTTATTAAACATATAATTACTATGAGAAGTAATAAATATTTTCAGATTTAATGATGATAATTTTGCAAAAACTTCTATTAACTTAACTTGTACTTCGGGGTGTAAATGAGCTTCTGGTTCTTCTATAAAAAGTATGTCGTAGCCTCTATCTTTTTTTCGCCTATTAGGGCTGTCATAAAATTGGTCATAGAAAAAGTAGTCCCGTCCTTTTGTTGAAGCATATTTGTTATTTAATATATGCTTAAAGTAAAGAACTAGCGGTGAAAGTTCGGCAACCATTGATGATGCTTCAGATAAATTAAGTTCTAAGTCTATTCCTTTTGGTTTATATAAAATTCGTCTTGTTTTATCATCGTATTCAACTTCACCCCTTAAAATATCATTTTGGAGTAATTTTATTATTTCAGTATATTCTATATTTATATGTTTTTTGTCAACTGTTGATAAATCAATAAAGTAGTCTGCAAGCGGCTCAGACAATGAAGGCAGTTCAATACTTTTATTTTGCATAAAAAACCTATTCTGCGTCAATTCTGCAATAATTGGAGTAAATGCATTCAATGCTTGGTAAAGTCCAGAACGACTAGCAGGTAGATAATAGATGTCACGAATGTTGAAGTCTAATTTTCTTAGAATTTTATTTACTTTAGCAAATGTGTACCTAATAAAATCCCCACTAAATTCATCCTCTGTAGCTTTGCCAAATTCTTTTCTTTCATTTATATATAAGGAAAATTTAGTTGATTTGGTATCTTTCTGTACTATTTGAACTTTTTTTAGATGGTCTTCAAACTTTAAATCTAACACACCCTCATTGTTTGAGAAAATGGTTAGTTTTTCAGATTTTGATATTGAAATTATTAATTCGTAATTTTTGTCCGAGTACCTGTTTTTTAAATTTTTCAGTGATGAAAAAGTATTTAGCAAAGAGTTTTGAAGCCCTTTCAAGATAACTTCCTTTAATTCATTTTCGACAAGTTTTAAAAAATCTTTAGTACAATCAATTGACTTGTTCGTTTTAAGGTTTTTAATTCGAGCCTTAACAAATTTGTCAAAAGAACTTTCATCTGGCTTTTCAAAATACATAAATCTGTTTCCTCCAATTGCTTTGTTTTTTATGTTTTTTAATAAACAATAGATGCAATATGTGGCGTAAGATTTTCCAATTGCATTTTGTCCGTAGATAAGATGCAAGTCCTTATTTAAGTCAAACTTTAAACTGTCAATTGGTCCAAAATTTTTAATTTCTATTTCCATTTTATTAATGTTCAATTTTATTAATGACAAAGTTAGTTTTTTTTACTGAACATTCGTCTTTTGCACTGTCGCCATAGCATTACGCCTAACGTTCGACAGCCTTGCGGCTGTTGGGTTTAAATGCATTTAAATTATCACACCAATTAACGATTAAAAGATGAGAAATGCAACACGTTGAACTTTGCCCAATAGCGCAAGGGTGTTGTTGAACTAAACCTGCGGTAGCATTTCATTGCAAAATAGGATAAACTTTGTAAGAAATAAAATCAAAACAATAAAGTTATGACATTAAAAAAAACACAACATCAACAATTGTACATCAAGCAAAGTTATCGGTAATAGGCTTTAGCCAAGCTTACGATTATTTTTTAGAGCAGGTAATGGTAAAACAATTAAGCAAAGGATTGTTAACCAACTATGGTCGCTCGTTGGCTTACGTAGCCTTGCACTTTAATAGGTTTCCTCATCACATAAGTATTGATGAGTTAAACGCTTATTTTTACAGAAGCACCGAGGTAGAAGGAAAATCCATCAGCTACTTTAAGCATGCAGTTTTTGCATTACGTTTTTGGTTCAGAATATTTGGTATGGAAGATGCAGCCATTAAACTACCCAGTATCAAAAAAAACCAAACCTTACCAGTAGTATTATCAAAGCAAGAGTGCAAACAATTGTTTAAAGCACCACCATCATTTAAACATCGTTACTTGTTAGCGTTTGCTTATGCAGCAGGTTTACGCATGAACGAGCTTAGGCTAATAAAAATAAGTGATGTAGATGTAAACCGCAAATGCATACACATTAGACAAGGTAAAGGCAAAAAAGATCGGTATGTAGTTTTATCAAAATTATTGGCCGATAGGTTAGGCATGTATTTGGCCGAAGTAAACCCACAAGTTTATTTGTTTGAAGGATTAACACCCGGCCAACCCATGGGCGAACGTAGCATACAATACGTAATAAACGAAGCCTTAAAACGCACCGATATAAAAAAATCGGCCTCGATGCATACACTACGCCACAGCTTTGCCACACACCTTTTAGAAGATGGGGTTGATTTGCACAGCATACAACAAGCACTAGGACATGCAGATTTGCGCACCACTATGATGTATTTACACATAGCGCAAATAAAAGCCAAGGCAGTGCACAGTCCGTTTGATACGCTTTACAGCCATGGTAAAGCCTAATTACAAACTGGCACAAGTAATACAACACCACCAAGCAAACTATTATAAACAACACCGGCCACATGCACACATAGCCAAAAACCCCGTCACGCTTCAGTCAACACACGCTTAAATCGAAGTGGGTACACTTCGTTTAAGCGCTATTTGTTATCGGTAGTTTTTCTTTTCCTCATTGTTCAAATTCACTTGAAATTATTTTGTCATTGTCTATAACTATTGGTATTGAATTGTGGAGTTTGTCTAAAAATGAGGTTCGCTTTGAGATTGTCATAATGTCCCCTTTGTTAAAGTCATAAACTAAATCAAGGTCGTAACATATTGCGTTAATAAGTGAAAGACAAGGAAAGGATTTGAATGGTGTTAAGGTAAATTCATTATTAATGCTTTTATCAACTACAATTTTGCCATTAATACCACAAATTTGAACAAGTTCATTTAGAATTTCACGAAGTCCAGTTTTAGTTTTAAAATTTTGATAGTTTATCCTTTTGGTTTGCATAGTATAAAAGGCACTTACACTTTCTAAAACCAATTCAAAATTTTCTTGTGTAGCTTTAATTTTCACAGAAGATAGAATTCCCTGAAATAATTTACTGAATGTTTTATCAATTTCCGCAACAAATATTTGAATTTCATCGCCAGACTTTATTGAAATTAAATTCGGGTATTTGCTTGTTGGATTGATTTCAAGCTTTGAAGTCGGGAAAGAGCTGACGCCAGTTGATACGCTTATGTTTTTTATAACATTACTTTCGTTTTTTTCTTTCATTTCTTCTTCAACAATTGTTGTTCCTGACAATTTTGAATTGAAAATTATTTTTGTTTTATGTTCTTTTTCCATATCTAAAAATTCATAAGGGGAAAGTTTACCTTTCTGTCTGTGAAATGAATATTGCCAATCATATATGGCTGATTAAATTGTAGCTTTTGCCATAATTCAACTTCTGTTTTTGTTCTATGAGAAAACTCAAATGCTGTTTTATAATCTCCAATTGCAACAAGGATTAAAGGAGATGACTTTACAAATTCTTTATTAGGTTCTGTTTGTAAAAAACAACAAATTTTGATGTTTTCAATTAGTGTTGTCTCGAAATCGAATAGCTTATAAATCGAAATAATTTCTTTTTGTTGTTCATATTCAGTGCTGGCTCTCGAAAAGTAGTTAATTATTATTTGTTTCTCCTTCGCTTTGAAGTCTAAATAATAGTTCTGCAACCCTAGATTTGTCTGAAATTTATTTTCAAGTATTGAAAAAAGATTGTCTGAGGTGTCAATGATTGTATTTGTTATCAAAGGTTTTGTAATTCCGTTCAATTGGTTTATAAAATCTTCTACTTCAGGATGAGTATTACTTGATGGCGTATATTCAATTACTCTAATGCCATTTTTTTTCTCAATGGAATTTATTTCAAACTTTGTTTTTGAAGCCAAAAAAGCATAATGAATAATTGTTTGTCCGTTGTTTATTGAACTAAGGAAATCCAATATCAAGTTAAAATGTGGGTCACTCATTCCAAAGCCTAAGAAACAGATAGTAGAGGTTGAAAAAAGGCTTCTCAAACTGCTTTGAACTGCTGGACTATTATGAATAATCGCTTTGAAATCTGTTTCTGTTAGAATAATTGAATCTTGATTTAATATGTCTCCGTGAATTTTTAAAACTATTTTTTTTCCTTTTTCAATTGCTTTTAGTGATTCAGAAATGTTCTTGTTGGTATAGCAACTAAAACTTCCACGACCACCAATTTCAGGTATTCTATCATAGTTTGTCGTAATAATACTTTTGAATTGCAGTGTCAATAATGATTTATAGGCATCAGGAATTTCTTCGTATGTAAACTCTTTGTCAAAGTGTTTTTCAATAATTTCTCTGTATTCACTCTTTCCGATTGCTTCTGCACAACAGTCCGCTATTTCAAGAAAGTTAGTGCCATTTTCTAATTTGTCAAGGAGTTCTTTTTTGTCAAATTGAAGTTTCCCTTTTGCGTCTGTGTCGTTAACAAGTTGTTTTAAAAATGATGTCCAACTTGGAAAAAGTGGCATTGAAAGACCTGCACCAACAAAGAAGATTACTCTGTCAGGATTAGTAGTGTAAAGTTCTAAAAAGTCTTTAAAGTTTTGTGTGTCTTTATAGTTCATATGTGTCGTCTTAAAATTACCGCTAACGGTTTGCCTTTAGTTTGCATCAAGAAAAAAACATTAACTTAACCGAAAGAGAAACGGGTGAACTCAAACGTTTTGTAGGAATAAATTCCTTTAAGCTGCATAAGTCCCGTTTCCCCATTCGGACTTGCAAGTACTAATTGGAATATTGGGCGTTAGAGCCCGTTAAAGGCGATAGCACAGCAAGTTTTTTTGTTTTATCCTTAAATACGAAATTATGGAAAATGTTGAAGAAACCATCGGTATTGATGTATCAAAAAAAACATTAGATGTACACCTACATCACAAGCAACTACACAAGCAATTTATCAATGACGAAAGTGGTTACAAAAAGATTTTACAATGGATAAAATCACAAAAGGTTTTAATTACACAATCAGTAATATGCTTTGAACATACAGGCTGGTATTGCTTGCATTTAAGTTATTATTTGCATCAGCATCAGGTTTGCTATTGTTGTGTAAATCCAATGGAAATTAAACGATCCATTGGGCTGAAACGAGGTAAAACAGACAAAGCAGATGCGAAAGAAATTGCGCGTTATGCATGGCTTCATCGTGAGGAGTTGGTAGCCAGTGTGCCACCGCCAGAGAAACTTATTGAGTTGCAACGGATGATGAGCCTAAGGGAGCAAATAGCAAAGCAATTACGTGCTTTGAAATGCCTTGAAAAGGGAATGCAGGTGCTAACAGTAAATAAACAAACAGAAGATGTATCAGAGGCGATGATAGCAGAAACCATTTGCCACCTGGAACAACAAATGAAAAAGTTAGAGAATGCAATGGTGAGTTTAATCAAAACGGATAATCAGATGCATAAACATTATAAACTAAGTCGAAGTGTAAAGGGAGTTGGATTGGTTTTAGCAGTGCAAATGTTAGTGCATACGCACAACTACACACGCTTTGCAAGTTGGCGCCAGTTTTCTTGTTATTGTGGTTTAGTGCCATTCCCACATCAGTCAGGCACGAGTATTAACGGGCGCATGAAAATTCATCCCATAAGTGACCGAAAAATGAAGAGCCTATTATCCATGTCGGCCATCAGTGCCATACAACACGATAAGGAACTAAAGCAATACTATGAAAAGCGAGTAGAAGAAGGGAAACCTAAAATGGTAGTACTAAATATAATCAGAAACAAACTTGTATCAAGGGTTTTTGCAACTATCAATCGCGGCACACCATATGTTGAACTAAGCCAATATGCTGCCTAAAATATATTAAGAAAAAACTTGTTTTTGATCTTGGAATGCGGCTTTGCGAAGAAGCGGATTTCGGAGCACAAAACTGTCAACATACCACAAAATTTGATGCGAGGTAGAATGTTCAATTAACCTCTGAACCCGCTTTTTTTTGCAAAACCGCTGTTAGCACTTCGCCCTTCTTTTCTGTCGTGGTTGTTCACTGTCATTTCGTGTCTGTCTTGGTGCGGTTGTTTGGTGGCTCTTTTGCTGTTTTTTGCTTGGCTATGTGCGGTTGGAAAAACTGCAAATGTGCCACCAACTGCGGAGGGTTGATCTGTTTGTTATTTTAATAATTTTCTTTTGTCCAAGTCTTGTAAGATGCTCATTTGTTGAATAGCTATTTTGTTCAATTTTATTAATCGGTCTTTTTGTAGTATTTTTTCGTTGATGAAAACTGCGTTTAGGTTTTCCATATTTGAAAGACAAATCAGTTCGTTGATTGTAGCATAATCACGTATATTTCCTTTTAGGTTAGGATTTGCTTCACGCCATTGTTTTGCCGTCATTCCAAACATAGCTACATTTAATACATCGGCTTCATTGGCGTATATGATAGATGTCTGTTGAGCCGAAAGCTCTAGTGGGATTAGATTATGTTTAATTGCGTCTGTATGAATATGGTAATTGAGTTTTGCTAATTCTCGTTTGGCTGTCCAGCCAAGTTGTTTTTGTTCTTCCTCTTTTAGTCTTTGGAACTCGGTTATTAGATATAACTTGAAGGGAACGCTGATTGCAGAGCCAAATTCAAAAGCAATGTCCTTTTGGGCATATGTTCCGCCATATTTGCCTTTTCTTACAATAATTCCAATGGCATTGGTTTTTTCTACCCATTCTGAAACACTCAGTACAAAACTTGGCAAACCTGCTTGAGTTTTAAAGTGGTCAAATTCCACCACTTTAAAATTGGGGTTGTTAATTTGCTCCCAAGTACCTAAAAATTCAAGCGTGTAACGGGTTCTTATCCAGTTTTTTATGATGTCTGCTGCACGGCTTTCGCTTTCTTTGGCATTTGCCATATCGGTAAGCGAAATATAATCCCGTTCCTCAACAGATATAATCGTAATTTCTGTGTCTTTTACATTGATTTTTGCCATTCCTATTAATATTTGAGTTTATTTCAATATAGCATTTTATAAAAGAAATCATAACTATCCGAAAGTCTAAATTAGAAAAAGCGGAAAAGAACACAAATATTTGAGGTGTCTAACTACTCAATCAAATGAGCCTTTTCCGCAGAAACAAAAATAGTAATAAACCTGTAATTCGTCAGGTAATCGATTTAATTCCCCGCTTTATTATAACAAAGGCAATTAATCGCTATCAAAGCGACAAGTATTGCCACAAATACAAAACATACGACCAGTTAGTTGCCTTATTGTTCGGACAGCTTTGTAAATGCAGTACTTTAGAAGATATTTCGGTTGGAATAGGTGTATCCGAAACCTTTATATCCGACCTTGGATTAGAACAAAGTCCGGCTAAGTCAACCATGAGTGATGGTAATAAGAAGCGTAATTGGCAAGTATTTGAGCAGTTGTTTAATGAGCTACTCAAATATTATGGAAGTAGCCTTGCCAAGTATTCAAATCAAACCGTGATCGAAGATGTTAAATCACTTACAATCCTTATACGTGATAGCAGCACGGTTAGCCTATGCTTGAGCATGTTTGACTGGGCAAAGTTCCGAACAGCTAAAGGAGGCATTAAAATACACACACAATGGGATGAAGCTATGATGCTTCCCAATTTGGTTAACATCACCGAAGCATCTGTACACGATAGCAAGGGTTTTGAGCAGGTAGTATTTGAAAAAGGAACCATTATTATTGAAGATAAAGGTTATTGGGACTTTGGCGTAATCCGAGACAGGATAAAGGCTGAAAATACTTTTGTTACTCGAATAAAGGATAATACGGTTTATCAGGTCATAGAAGAACTGGAACTTCCTGACAAGGTTGATCAGCATATCCTGATAGATAAACTTATCACTTAACGGGCAAGAAAGCTCTTGAGTTAAAATTGGAAACGCAAACCCTAAGAAGGGTTGTGGCATATCACCAAGAAAAAAACACAACCATAGAAATTATTACCAATAATTTAACGTGGCAAGCTTCTACCATTGCTGCACTATACAAAAGACGTTGGGATATTGAGACGTTCTTTAAACTGCTTAAGAAAAATCTGAATGTTAAAACCTTTATCAGCACGAGTCAAAATGGGGTTAAGTCTCAAATATTTGTAGCATTGATAGCTTATCTACTTTTAGAATTATTGAGAAGAGTAAAAGCAAAAGGTAAAACAGCCTTCTCTAATTTTGTAGAGAAAATACGTATCTGCTTATGCTATTATCTAACGCTTGATTATGTAATACTCCGCATACAACCCAAAGCCAGAAGCGCTAGAATAAAACAAATCGTCTTTAACTTTAATGGTAATCATATACTGTTTTGATCGTTTTTTAGGACTTTATTTCTTTCGATTTTTACATCGTATCTAATATTAACAAAGGTTTACAAAGAAGTTTTAATTGATTCTCAAAAAAGTTCGGATGAGTGTGACCCTCTTTAAAAAATTGGTATGCTCAAAAATTGATATAGGAGTGGTTATTTATTTTTTATTGTTTGAACATTATTGATGTTCATCCTTATCGTGATTGAGACTGTATTTGTTAAGCAGGTTTTCAAGTGATTCATAATAGGTACTTAAATTCTTGAGGGTAATTTCGGGATGCTTTTCATCAGGCATAGTAACCGGCATTTCGGCAATATACTTGGATAGTTCGGGGAATTGATTTTGAATGGTGAGGGTTATTTCTAAAATTTTTTTATTCCATTCTTCTGCTGTTTTCATCCTGCAAAAATAAATAGGGTAACGCCTACTTAAATTACATGTAGCAGGTAATTACTTACACATTTACGAGATTGTGATTTGGCTGTTTGATGCATTTATCCGCTCATACTTGATAAAAAAGGAATACAAAAAAAACCACTTCGAATGTATCGAAATGGCTTTTAGTTTAGCACTTAGGGTAATGATTATACCGAGTTGTAATGCCTGAAAACAAATGTAATACTGTATAACTTTTTAGATAATCGACATTGAGTAGATGTTTCGATATACATACCCTTTTCAAACATTGGATTTAACTCCGGGTATTCTTTCATTGTAACCTTTGCCGATTTTTTTGGCATCTCCACAATAAGTGTAATCACTTCTTGCTTGTTGGTTTGTTCATTCATGTAGGTTATGGTTAATTATTCGTATCGCGATTCGTTGAATGATTGCTGTAACGCATTCAATTGTTTATTCCACTCTCTTTTAAACACAACCCAGTTGGTATTTCCGTCAGCCCGATAGTTATTTACACTTTCACGTAGTAGTGCGTTCTGGGCTTTAAGTGACTTAACTTTATTATTGAACGATTCTGTTGCTGCATTATCCTTCTCGGCCTTCTTAGTTCTTAAGGCTTCAATCTTCTGGTTATTTTCTGAAATCGTGGTAAGTGATTCCGTTCTAAATTGTCGGTACTCGGCAATCGAATCTTTTTTAGCTTGCTTTAAATCAGCTTTAGCAGAAGCAATATCCTTACGGGCGCTTTCCAAATTTCCCTTTTCTTGTTGGGCATTGGCTGTTAAGCCAAACAAACTGAGTGTTGTAATCATTAAGATGTACTTTTTCATGTGGTAATGTATTTATGGTTTTAGATGATGTGTTTAAACGAGTAATGTTTGAATTAACCTTTCAGCGGTGAATCAAAGGTGGTGTGAATTGCCTTGTATAGTATTACAGAAATCCAACAGTAAATTATATCATTCATAGATTAAAAAAAAACTTCATTAGCACTAAAAAACTAAAGTGTTTCCAAAGAAATCAATCGTTTATGTTTAGGTTGTTTGAATTGAGATGTGGTGAGCCCGGCAACTTTTTTTTAAATTGATTTGCCAAGTGTGCTACACTGCTGTAACGCATCTTAAACGCAATCTCAGTAAGATTGAGTTCATCGTATACCAACAACTCTTTTACACGTTCTATATTGTGAGCAATAATGTGGTGTTCGATGGTTACACCAACAACTTCCGAAAATAAATTTGCTAAATACGTGTAATCATATTGAAGCTTTTCACTCAAATAATTAGAGAAATTTACTTTAGGCTGTTCATCACTGTAACTTACCATTTGGACGATTACATTTTCGATTTTTTCAATGAGCATACCTTTTTCATCATCAATAAGTTCCAAACCCGACTTTTGAAGTTTTACCCTCAACTTTTCACACTGTTTCTCACTTATGGATTCAAGTATTTTAGCCTCCCCAAGATCAACTTAAATGGGTGTTAATCCTAAATTGTTAAGTTCAGCTCTTACCACAATTTTACACCTTATACAAACCATATTTTTTATATACAATTTCATTTGAATAGGGATTAATAAGGTAATTAAAGGAGAAATAATAAACGAGCCACCTTTTGAAAAAGGAGTGAAACAAAAAAGAAGCTTGGGTTTAATCCAAAGCTTCTTTTTTGTTTATTTAATCAAATTCTTATGATCAGTTATTCTACTACTTTCAAAAACTCTACTTTGAATTCAACTCTACGGTTACGGGTTCTTCCTTTAACCGAAGCGTTTGTATCAACTGGAGCGCTTTCGCCATATCCGGTAGCACTTACTTTCATTGGATCAACACCATGACCAATAAGGTACTCAGCAACTGCATCTGCACGATTCTGAGAAAGCGTCATGTTCATTGCATCATCACCTACATTATCTGTATGTCCGCCAATAATCAGTTTGTATGAAGAATTTTCTTTCATCACGTTCACAATAGCATTTAAAATTGGAAAGGATACTGGTTTGATAACTGCTTTTCCTGTTTCAAATTGTATTCCTTGTAAAGCTTTTTCAAATAATTGTTTCGTTTCTTTTTTCAACTCAGGACAACCAACATTTGATGCTGTTCCAGGAATGGTAATACACTTATCAATATCATCATATACACCATCATTATCGGTATCAGGACAGCCACTATGTGTTGCACTTCCAGCTACTTTTGGACATTTATCAATTCCATCATGAACACCATCATTATCCGTATCAGGACAACCATTGGTTGCTATTGTTCCTTTTATAAGTGGACACATATCTTTTGAATCTTCAATTCCATCTCCATCTGTATCAGGGCATCCTTTAAACAAGGCTACACCTTTTACATCAGGACACATATCCTCTTCATCTCTTATTCCATCTCCATCACGATCAAGACAACCATCTAATGTAATTGACCCTTTTATGTTAGGACATTTATCTTTGCTATCAATAATTCCATCACCATCCGTATCAGGACAACCTTTCATTGCAGCAGTTCCCGGTTCGGTTGGACATTGGTCTTCGTTATCAGCGATACCATCTTTATCAGTATCAGGACAACCATTTGTAGCTGCTAATCCTGCTAATGTTGGACATTTATCCAAATAATCAGCGATACCGTCACCATCAGTATCTAAAGAACAACCGTTAACATCAACTTTAGTTCCGGCAGGTGTTCCCATGCACTTATCTTTTTTATCAGATATACCATCTTTGTCTTCATCTTTAGCTTTACCTAAATTAAATCCTAAACCTAATGTATGCATCATAAACATATCATTTCCTGTTGGCGTTACACCAGTTGCAGGATTATTATGGGCATTTCCCATATAACCAAAAGTAGCTTGATAAGTAATATTTATAACCTCGTTTAATCGATACCGAACACCGGCACCTCCTATAATGGGGTAATCAATATTATTGGTAATGGCTGCACCCGAAAAGTTTGAAGCACCAATACCTGCAAATACGTACGGAGCTAATTTGCTGTCTTCGGAAATCATATACCCATTATAGAATTTATATTTTAGGGTAATATTTCCATGTAGCATATCTCCTTTAAAAACAGTATTATTATCCTTATAATAACCAAATGATCCAACTGTAGATGTTAGGGTAACATCTAATGAACGGTTGATGTATCTTGACAAATTAATTCCAACAATTAAATTTTGGCGAAAAACATCAGATGTAAAGTCAGTCATGCTGTTACCCAGGTCTCCGGCATACACCGAAAATCCTCCCATTACTCCGGCATTCCATTTACGCTCTCTGGTTTGTGAATTGGCTTGGGTAAACGTTACTAATAAAAGTAACACTACCATCATTTTTTTACAATTTACTTGTTTTAAAATTGCTGAAATGTGTTTGTATAATGTATTCATAATATCTTGTGTTTAAGATGTACAACGTTACCACCATAAACAGGGGCAATTGTTACAAATGCACAACTTATAGTTACATAATTCCTATGTAATATAAGTATGAAAAAACAGGTGGCTATTTCTTGTCAGACTTCTTGTCGGTATCTTTTTTCTTAAAAAAACCACGCAACAAAAAGCTCTTTTGTGCAGCATCCATATTTTGCTTAAAGCCTTTCGTACCTTGCTTTACGTTCACAATTGTTTTATCTAAGTTTTCAGCAAAAACAGTATCCATAAATAACTTACCTATGGTACCTTTTCCTGAATGGATGTTTGCAATAATATCTGCTAAATCGTTTGTTATGGAGCTTGCATTATCTGTTGTTATTTTAAGATTAGCCAACATATCATCAAAACTAACTGGCAATGTTGTGCCAATCATATCACCATTTTCAACTATAGGTTTACCAACAGTTCCAGCCGAGATGTTTAAAATTTTATTCCCCATTAATCCATCCGATCCAATAATTGCCTTCGCATCTTTTTTGATAAATTTTTGGGTAGTAATATCAACCACCATATCAACCTGGACAGTTGTATCGGAAATGATTTGAATATTTTCCACTGTGCCTACGTTAATACCTGCGAACCTTACATTGTTGCCAACTTGTAAACCATTTACATTGTTAAACATGGCGCTCATGCTAAACGTTCGGCTAAAAAGTTGCTTGGCATCACCAATAAAATAGATACCTGCGGCAAAGATTAATAAGCCAATGGTTACGAATAAACCGAGTTTAATATGTTGTGATGTTTCTGTTGACATAATACTATAATTAGCTAAAAAATGAATGTACCCATTCATCAGATGATGATGATAACTCCTTATAAGTTCCTGTAGCTTCTACCTTGCCCTCTTTGAGGATAACCATACGATTTGCTGTTATGGCAGCGCAAGCCATATCATGGGTTATAATGATGGATGAGGTTTTGTAATTCTTTTGAATAGTAAGCATCAACTCACTAATTTCTTTTGAGGTGATGGGATCCAGTCCAGTTGTGGGCTCATCATACAGCATGATTTCAGGCTTTAAAATTAAGGTGCGTGCTAAACCTAATCGTTTGCGCATTCCGCCTGAAAGCTCGGATGGCATTTTGTGTTCAACTTCAGATAGCCCTACATTTTCAAGAGCCTCTTTTACCAAATGTTCACGTTCACTTTGGTCAATATCTTTTGATTCGCGCAGAGGAAAAAGTAAATTCTCGGTAACCGTCATTGAATCATACAACGCACCACTTTGAAAAAGAAAACCAACTCGCTTACGCAGTTTGTTTAAGCCATCAGTATGGAGTGTTGATATATCTTCACCCAAAACAGTTAATGTACCTTCATCAGGCTTAATAAGGCTAACTAAACATTTAATGAGTACTGATTTACCTGAACCCGACTTACCCAATACGACAAGGTTTTCTTCTTTATTAAGTGTAATCGTAATACCATTTAATACAGTATTCGAGCCAAACGATTTTTTCAAATCTGTAATTTGTATGGCTGCTTCACTAGCTACTTTGTTTTTTTCCCGATGTTGTGTTATTGCCTCCATTTATGTATCGATAAATAAACTGGTAAGTTGAACAGCCAGCATGTCAATAATAAAAACCATTAATGACGTAAGCACAACGGAAGAATTAGCGGCTTCTCCAACTCCTACTGTTCCTTTATTGGCATTATAACCTTTATAACAAGCAATCAATCCAATTGAAAATCCAAAGAAAATAGTTTTGATAAGTGAGGGAAAAACATCTGTAAAACTCAATTGAGCAAATGCTTGAGCAAAAAACAAACTGAAACTAACATCGCCATGAATATTTACACCTGCTAATGATCCTAACATGGATATAATATCATTAAAAACAGTGAGTATGGGCAGCATCAATGTGGTAGCCAATACACGAGTTACAATAATGTATTTAAACGGATTGGCTCCCGATACTTCCATTGCATCAATTTGTTCTGTAACACGCATCGAAGCGAGTTCGGCCCCAATACTGGAACCAACTTTTCCTGCGCAAATAAGTGCCGTAATTACTGGACCAATTTCGCGCACAATAGATACAGAAATCATAGCAGGTAGCCACGACTCAGCTCCAAATTCTGCTAATGTGGGGCGCGTTTGTACAGTGAGTACAAGTCCCATAATAAACCCTGTAATTCCAACAAGGGGCAACGATTGTAATCCTATGCGATAGCTTTGTTTGAGTAATTCTTTAAACTCATAAGGCGGTTTAATTAACTCCATGAAGTAACGCCCGGTAAATATGGCAAAATCTGCTACACCCGTTAAAAATTGGTAGATCAAAGGTGGTTTGGTGGATGGGCTTGATTGGTTACCAAAAACGCACTTACCGTATTCAAATAATGTTGAGAGAAAATTACTCATCTTGCACCAGTTAATCTAAGTAACGTCTCAATATCCAAGCAGTTGTTTCGTGCTGCTCCAATATTCCGGTTAAAAAATCAATGGTTCCTATATCTTTACTTTTTTCGGCAGCAATAACAATGTCTTTACGCATATCAGTAATCAACTGTTCGTGGTCGCACAATAATTCCTTAAGCATATCAAATTGCTCTGGGTATTTATCGGGCGATTCGGCAATGCGGGTATGCTCTGCAAATTCTTTGAGGGTACCAATAGTATGCCCACCTAATTTGTTAATCCGCTCAGCAATTAAATCAATTACTTCTTCAAGCTCGGTATATTGACTCTGGAAAAGCTGATGCAACTCCATAAAACTCGCTCCCGAAACATTCCAATGAAACTTGCGTGTTTTAATATACAAGTTCATCTCATCTGCCAATAACACGGTTAGTGTTTTTATACTTTTATGCAGATTTTTTTCGGTTATTCCGATTTCAGGTTTCATATTCTCTAGTTCTTTTAATTATTAAAATGATAAGTCGAAAAGCGTCACTTTGAATCAAACGCTTTAGAACCGAATGTTAACTACTTACTCAACCAACTCTGGAAATTCAATAGCATATTGTTTAAGGGTTTTTACGATATGATTTAATATACAGTAATTCTTATACCATTTTTTATCGGCAGGAATGATTGTCCACGGTGTAAGACTTGCATCGTGATCGAAAATGAATTGGTAAGCTTTGGCGTACTTTTTATGTTTTTCAATATCAACAGCATCATCTCTACTGTATTTCCAATGTTTGCTTGGATTAGATTTTCTGTCTTCAAGCCTTTTAAACTGTTGCTCTTGCGATACGTGAAGAAAAAACTTCATGATAATTGTATGATCGTTAAGTAGACCTTTTTCAAACACATTGATTTCTTCACAACGTTCCTTCAATTTCTTTTCAGGTAACGTTTGTTTAACCATTGGCACCAAAATATCTTCGTAGTGCGAACGATTAAAAATGTGAATCATTCCTTTTTGCGGACATTTTTTACTGATGCGCCATAAAAAATGATGATCCAATTCAATGGGTGTTGGCGCTTTAAATGAAGTAATATTGCAGCCAGCAGGGTTTACTCCTGTAAACACCTGCTTCACGGCACTATCCTTTCCCGATGTGTCCATTCCTTGCAAAACGATCAAAACGGAAAAAGCATGCTGGGCGTACAATCTTTCTTGAATGTCAGTAAGCTGTTCCAATAATGAAATCATTTCTGAACGGATTTCCGACTTCTTCATTTTAGAGGACGGTTTGGTATCTATTTCTGATAACTGAACAGAATGACTCATGCATTTAGCTAACTAACTTTTTTTAGGTAATTCAACCTTTGCCAGCTCGGTGTCCATGCGATCGTGTAGATTCGTTTTTAAGCGATCCACCTCTTCTGTCATGTCTTCCATAAACGCGTCTAACTTACCTTTAATTGTATCCGACATATCAGACCCTTTTGCCATAATACGTTTGCGTGTTTTACTGCCTTTGTGAGGAGCAAATAGAATACCTAATCCGCCACCGATAGCAGCACCTAAGAGCAAAGCTCCCATAACCTTAATTGAACTTGTTGATTTTTCCATGATATAATTGTTTTGGTAATATGTTGTGTTGTGATCTTTTTCCATGATAATAATTGTTAAAACAGAATCAGAATAATGAGTAGAATGATAATAATGGCACCTACAGAAAGGTAAATACCTCCATCCAATGATTTTAATTTTTGATGAATGCCTTGTACTTCAATTTTGAGTTCGTTTTTTTGCTCAGTGCTTATGTTTTTTAGATTCATTTCTTTAATTGTTTCCAATCTATGCAACATGGTAGTTGCCTGTTCGGCATGTGTTGCTACCCTCGCTGCTTGAGCAGGTATTGCTAAAATGGAGGTCATTAATACAAGCATTATTGAATACAGTATTTTTGTTTTCATAATTTGTTATTATAAACTTTTTCCTTGAATAATTCTGAGGATAACGGCAATGAGTGCAATCACTAATAAGATGTGAATTAGGCCACTGGCATTGTAACCAACAAACCCCACAAGCCACATAATAACGAGCACTATGGCAACGATGTATAGTAAATTTCCCATGTGTAGTTTAATTATTTTGTACCGTGAAAAGCCAATCCAATAGTTGATACGCCACTCGATAAATCGAGAAAAGCACCTACGCGATTATTAAAATGATATTCAGCTCCTACATGAATATCTAAGAACAAAGCGCTACCTCTTTTGTAATACTCACGATTTCCTCCGTAGCCTTCGTCCCAAGTTGAGTTAACAATAGCAAACCCTAAAGATCCTGCTAAGTAGAAATCCCATTTTTTATTAGCTTGAAGTAAATCATCAAAATAATAGGTTCCTTTTAAACCAATTGGAATAACCGATTCGCGGTAGGTATAGTAACGATTGGGATTGTTTCTATCTCCCCAATAATAATCATGCGAGAAGCTGTAAAAATTTAGGAATGGAGCCAAGGTGAAATTTTTGGCAACATCAAATTCATAATCAATATGGAATACTGGTAACGAACGACCCACATAGCCGTAATATCCAGAGTATCCGCCAACCCCTAAACCTACGTTAAGCGATTTTCCATATTTTTCTTGTGCATTGGCAGCGTATTGCATAAATATCATGCAACCTAACAGTGTAGTTAATAGAAGTTTTTTCATCATAATTTTTTTAGCGTTTTTACTTAGTATTTTTTACTGTTATGTTTTTGATTGATTTCCCTAAATCATCCATATCATGATTAAACTCCTTCTTAAAAGCTTCCCAATTATCCTTTCCTTCAGTTCTGTATTCTTCAATTTTTTTGCGCATGTTTATATTACGTTGTTCCAATTCGTCAATCATTTTTTGATCCACCTTTTTTGATTGCTTCTTGTCCACTGACATGCTTTCCTTAAAAGCTGCAATCATTTTTTCATTTTCGGCAATGCGTTCCTTTGATTCTTTTCTAAAAGCTTCAAAATCAGCTACCGAATCTTGTTGCGCCTGATTCAATTCTTGCTTAGCCTCCTTTAGATCTTGCTTAGCGTTTTCAACTTTATTTGTAGGAGAGTTACATCCTGAAACAATTGGAGCCATAATGGTACCTGCAGTTACTACTGTGAGTATTGACTTTTTCATGTTTGTGTGTGTTGTTAAGTTTATGCTGTTGATGTTTATTGTTGCAGTAACGTTGGATGCCTTACCCATTTTATATTCAAGTTCTGCTAAAGCATTATCTGATTGGTTTTGGGCATCAAACAAATTGTTAAGTGTGAGTATAGAAAATCTTTCTCCTAATTTGTGTGCTATATCGGTTAAGTATTTACCCGTAAATCCCTTTTTGATATGGTTAGCTAACAATGTTGTGAGTGATTTCTTAATCATACTCAAAGGTGCAACATTTGTATTTCCGGCATGTTACATAACCTTACAGAAGAATTGTATTATTCACACCTAGTATTTACCAGTATGATTGCTCATTCAGAACCTCTTCGTTCAACTCATATTGTGCATTGAACTTTTCAATGGTTAACCGCGATAATAAATAACTAATTGTTGACTCGGCACCTTGGTTTAGGTTTACGTGATTCTCCTCCAACCCATCATAGCACCCACCAGTGCATGGATTATAAATGATTTGATGAAGGTGATTATTTCCTAAAAACCAAGTAAAGGCAATAGTCATTTTTTGTAGATAGGTATCCTCATCAAAAACCTCGTAAAATCGTCCTAATGCCAATATGGTATAAGCAACATCTATAGGCTGCTCTCCAAAAACAGCAGTAATGCCACCTTTGTATTTCCAACTTTGGTTAGATATAAGCTTAATGGTTGTTGAGCTGAATGTATTTAACAATAAAAAGTCGAATGCCTTTTTTGCTATCTCTTTAAATATTTCTTCGTCTGTAATTTGATAGGCACATAACATTGCCTCCGGTAAAATTCCATTAGCATAGGTTAAGTAACTCTCAAACCAGTCCCATCCTAACTCTGACTCATGTGCAAACATTCTCTCCAACCTATAAGCAAGAGTTGAAGCCAATATTATATTTTTTTCGCTTGGTAATACCTGATGGTAATAAAAAATCCCCTTTAAGGTAAAAGCAATAGCACGGGGAGAATACACCGATAAAACATCTTCGAGAGCCTTATCCAATAATTGAATAGCCTTACCTACCATATCTGGAGGTAAAATATCTTTCTGACTAATTAAGTACCCTAGCGCCCAAATTGTTCGCCCATTGGCATCATCCAAATTGTTCTCTTTGTTTTGTGGAGTAAAACTTTGCTCTTCGTCAACATAATTTAAAAATCGACCATTGGCCTGTATACAATATCCAATAAATGTTAAATAGGTATTGATAAGCTTAATATCTTGTGAATCACCCGTGTGTTCATAATGCATACACATGGCAATCATTGCTCGTGCATTATCATCAATGGTGTAACCCGACTTTAAATCGGGACGATTAATATTAGCAAACTGAATCATTCCAAAATCTGATGTAAGTTGATGCATGTGCTCCAAATTAATTCGAGGAATTGCATAGGTAAGCTTAATGTATCCGTTAGCATTATTTTCAAATAGCAAAGCATGCGCAATGGCTGTATTCTCCCATGCAGTTGCTACAATTCGGTGTAATCCATTTAATCTAATTTTCCCCATTAATTCTTCATCATCTAACAATCGGATCACAGCTTGCTGCAATTGTTCACTACTTTCAAAATCAATTAAAATTCCGGCATCATTTCTTAACACCTCTGTTGCATGAGGTATAGGAGTTGATACAATAGCACAACCACAACTTATAGCATACGAAAATGTTCCACTCACAGCTTGATAAGGATCTTTTGACGTAAACAAATAAATATCTGTTAGCTGCAGGTAGTCGAGCAAGGTTTGCAGAGGAAGATAATAATTGACAAAACAAACATATTTTTCTAGATTAAGCTCTAATACCATTGCTTCAAGCGATTGCCTGTATAACTCACCCTCGTGTCTTACTACTGATGGATGTGTTTTTCCAATAATTAAAAAAAGCACATCAGGATATTGTGTTATAATAGCAGGCAATGCACGTAATGTTGTTTCAATACTTTTACCCGAGCTTATTAAACCAAAAGTAGATAAAATGGTGCGTCCTGTAAAACCATATTTCGTTTTTAACAACTCCGTTTCTGCATGCTTTACCAAATGCGTTCCGTGAGGTATTACTGTAATTTTATGCATATCAAGAGCATATTCTTTTTGAAGAATAAGTGCTGCACTTCTTGTCATCACAATAACGGATTGTGATGCCGAAGCAATTTGCTGAATACTCAATAACAATTCGGCTGATGGAGCAGGCAATACCGTATGAAAAGTTACAACAACCGGAACATTCACCGATTTAATCAACCCTAAAAGTGATGGTGCATGATGAACAAAAAATCCGAATTCGTGTTGCAATAATACCATTCGGATTTCGGAATGATTATTTACAAAATCCGCTAATTCTTTATATGATTTTGCTGATGATGTATTGAATACATGCTTTACCTCATTTGGGTATGCATGTCTCTCATCATCCGTTTCAAGCGCACAAATAACCATCTTAAATGCACTTCCAAACTGAATATTCAGTGCTTTCACTAAATCTTGAGAATAAGTTGCAATGCCGCATTCGCGCGGTGGATAGGAAGAAATAACCAGTATTTCAGGTAATGTTTGAGTTTGCATGCGTAGTTGGATTTAATAATAATTCGGTGAGTAAATCAGATAAAGACAACGATGCACAAGCAATGCGCTCATCTGCTGCCCCATAATAAATGTATAATGTATCATCAAAAACAACGGCTCCTGTTGGAAAACAAACATTATTTACTTCACCTTTAAGTTCCCACGAAAATTCTGGTTTAAACAATGGATAAGGCAGTCGCGCTATTTCAATTTGAGGATTTTGCAAATCCAATAGCGCAGCACATGCCGAATAAACATAGCCTGTAATTTCATCGTGTACACCATGGTAAATAATTAGCCATCCATATTGCGTTTCAACAGGCGGACATCCTCCTCCAATATAGCTTGACTCGTGGTCAAATTTGGGTGTGAGTATGATATGTTTATCGAAATCTGTAAAATAGGATTTCCAAAAATCAGGGGTTAAATCACTTATGGCATTAACAGCCACTACAATCTGCATATCTGGCTTAATACGATGCAAAAAATATAGTTGATTTTGGATTTTTCTCGGAAAGAAAATAAGGTTTTTATCCCATAACAAAAGACTACTGGGACGGTTCTCCAGAACACTATCGTAGTCATTGTAGCGTTTATATTTAGGCGATTCAGCAATTGTTGTTCCTACATATTGTAAGAACTGATCGTAGGTAACCTGCGGAACAATTATTCCCTGCTTTTTCCAATTGATCAAATCATCCGATATTGCCAATGCTCCCAGCGCATTTTCCCCATCATATGCAGTGTAGGTAAGGTAATAAGTATCGTCAATTTTTACAATACGAGGATCCTCAATACCATGCCTTTCATAATCATATTCGGGTTTAATTAACGGCAAATTTAGTCGATGACTAACCAATAGAGGGCCTACCAACAAACAGTATCCTATAGTGGAAAAATTACCTTTGCTCACAGCCCTATAAAACAAGTGAACATTGTCACCTATTCTTATTGCAGCAGGATTTAATACTCCTTCATTCTCAAACAATAGTCTTGTTTTAGAAAGAACAACACCTTCCTTTTTTACCTCTAACATTTAGCGAGCATTAAAGCTACAAGTCAAATATTCAGTAAAAAAGCCCTTAAATAATTACAGAATATTAAAGGTGTGTTACATCATTCATAGGTATAAAAAAATCCTCCCTAAATTCATTATTCAGGGAGGCTTTTTTAAGCGATAGATAATGTTATGTTATTGTATCATGTTGAAAAATGGCTGTATTCAGTTGTGATCATACCCTTATAGATTCAAATCTAAAGACCATGAGATTAATAGAAACGACCAAAATGACTTGATATTTTATACAAAACTGTAATTCCATAAACGAAAAACAAGTCATTTATATAGTCAATTTTACCCCTAGGTTTACCACTAAAATTAGAGACTATTTGGGTAATTGGATTCATACTGTTCTTATTTCTGGAAACCATTATGCGCGCATCATCATTCGGCAAGTTGCTGGCGTCAGGATATTTAGCTTTACCATCAATATCATCCAGATATGATGTAGAAGTGTATCTTGCACTCATCTCGAGCCCAATTTGCAAGTCACTATTCACATAGCAACGAAAACCAATACCCAAAGGAATATCCAATGCAATGGGTGAGTACGAAACACCATTTAGTTTGAGTGGACGAAGTTCTATAGGATCACCGGTAATTGGATGGATAGCTTTAGGTTCGAAATAGAATGCTCCAATACCAACAAAAGCATATGGAATATACCTGTTACGAACATACCCTCCCTTAGTGTTATCTTTAATAAAATTGTATTCCATTACTCCAGAAACCTCAAAAATGTCAGAATAAAATGCCAAGTTTCTATCACGCTGCCATTTAGTCTCAGATGAATTACCTTTCAAATTTGAATCGGCTCCAAAAACCCTACAATACATTAAATTAGCTCGCACGGAAATAGAGGGCGATACTTGATAACTTGCAAAAAGACCTAACGATGGCTTTACTGATTCTGATTGCAAACTATAGTTTACTATATCTCCATAATAATATGATCCTCCAGAAAATAAGCCAATATTTATTGATTGTGCCAGGTTTTTCTGGGGATATATCAATACAATATATATTGAAAGAATTAGGGTAATCTTAAATCTCATGACTTGAATAAAGTATCGATTGAAGTTCTAAGATATACTTTAGCTTATCTCTTATTCACAATAATGTGTTAAGCTCACCCAAAAACAAGATTAACAGCGCCTTTAAGGAAATAATCAGTATAACTTCCTTTAAGTCTCTCTATCAGGCATTATCCTGACAGTCGTATGTAATATCAACTAAACAAAAAAGCCTATACAACTTATGCAGCGTATCGGCTTTTCATTCATCAAAGATTCAATTCAAACTATTTTATGTTGATTGAATTTTCATACATGTTATCCCGGAATTCTACTCAAATATTTTTCCATATCCTTAATCTGCTTCACTGTTTGTTCCTGCTTGGGTTTACAGGCCTTGGCTCTTCTAAAAAAATCTTTGGCCGCTTTAAACTCTCTCCTGTTTAAATAGGCATTTACCATGGCTAAATGAGCCATGGCCTCACTCTCTTTGTCGGGTAAACCTGCGCGCAAAGCTTCTTTTATATACTTCTCACCTGCCTTATAATCGCTTCGTTGCATGGCCAACATGCCCAACTGCAACTTATTGGGGCCTTCGGTTTCGGTCATCGATGAATTTAATGACGCACTTTTTTTCAAATTCACCTCTGCCGAGTCAAAGTTTTGTGCTGCCATATCCATATTGGCTTTAAGGGTATAATAGCTGCTGCGTATAGGTTTAATCAACAACCCTGGAAACCAAACTGAATCGATGATTTGCTGCACTTTTTCTACATCTCCATTTTCCATAGGCTCTTGCACCAAACGCAACGGACCAATAATAAAATGTGTTAAAATAGCAACGAATGAGGTAAAATATAAGATGATGGCTGTCCAAATATCGACTGTAACTTGAGCCACAACACCCAATACCAAAGCCGCTAAACCCAGCCAAAAACGATACTTAATTAATACATTATAAAATTTCATGGTTTCTTATTGAGGCTGCGAAAGTAAAACACTGTTTGGAAATTTGCACACACAAACTTTTGAAGGTTGATAATCAAAGCCATTGACCGCCAGAATACCACATTAAGTTCAGCAATTCCTACCATTTCTCTCCCAATCGTTAACCAAACGCAAAACGAATGCTGTGTACAGTGAACCGAAAACTGTACCTTCGCACTTTCAGTATGATTTCATTAAATAACATAACATTTGAATTTGGCGGACGAGCTTTGTACCGTGACGCTAACTGGCATATAAAACCCAACGAACGCATTGGTTTGATTGGAATGAACGGAACAGGTAAATCTACCTTGTTGCGCATGATTTATGGCGAGTATAAACCCAACGAAGGTTCCATTTCTAAACCAAAAGATTTGACCATTGGTTTCTTAAACCAAGATCAACTTTCGTTTGAGAGCGATGCCAGTATTTTGCAGGTTACCATGAGCGCCTTTCAACGTCAGCTTGATTTAGAAGTTGAAATTGAAAAGATTTTAAAAGTAATGGAAACCGATTATTCGGATGAAGTACTCAATAAACTCAGCGACCTACAAACTGAATTTGACGCGTTGGATGGATATAATATTCACCATAAATGCGAAAAGGTTTTGGAGGGATTGGGATTCACCACACTGCAACTTCAACAACCCTATAAAAAGTTTTCGGGAGGTTGGCGCATGCGCGTGATGCTTGCCAAGCTCTTGTTGCAAAGTCCTAAACTATTAATGTTGGATGAGCCTACCAATCACTTGGACTTACCTACTATCGAATGGTTGGAAAACTACCTGCAATCTTACGAAGGAACTGTTATTGTTGTTTCGCACGATAGGGAGTTTTTGGATAAGATGATTACCAAAACTGTTGAAGTAGCCAATCAAAAAATTACGGAATACTCGGGTAATTACTCCTTTTATCTTTCGGCTAAAGAAGAGCGTTCCGACCTACAGCAACGCCAGTTTGATAACCAACAACAATTCATCAAACAGCAGGAAGCATTTATCAACCGGTTTAAAGCCAAAGCAAGTAAAGCAGCCGCTGCTCAATCACGTGTAAAGTTATTGGATAAACTTGATCGCATTGATGCACCTGAAGATGATAATCGAGAAATCAATATAAACTTTAACATGTCCACCCAATCAGGTAAAGTGGTTGTTGAGGTAGATCATGTAACAAAAGCCTTCCCGGATATCCGAATTGTAACAAATGCGGTTGGTAAAATTGAACGTGGCGATAAAATTGCCCTCATTGGAGCCAACGGAAAAGGAAAATCAACCTTGTTGAGAATGATTGCAGGTGTTGAACCTTATGATGGAAAAATTGAGCGCGGACACAATGTAATCGAAGCATTTTATGCCCAGCATCAATTGGAATCACTCAATATTGAAAACGAAATTTTGCAAGAAATGCAGCAGCATGCAGGCGAACGGAGCGATACCGAACTGCGTACCTTGCTAGGTTGTTTTTTGTTTAATGGCGATGAGGTATTCAAAAAAATTAAGGTACTCTCGGGAGGCGAAAAAGCACGAGTAGCGCTTGCTCGAACACTTCTCTTAGAAGCCAACTTCATGCTACTGGATGAGCCTACCAATCACTTGGACATGCGCTCTATTAATATTCTTACACAAGCTTTACAACAATACAAAGGAACCTTTATTGTGGTATCCCACGACCGTTATTTTGTAAACAATATTGCCAATAAAATATGGTGGATTGAAAACGAAGAGCTGAAAGAATATCCCGGAACATTTGCCGAATTCGAGTACTGGAGAAAAAAACAGGAAGATGAAAAATTACGACTGGCTAAATCACAACCCTCAGCTCCTAAAGTTGAAAAGGTTGTTCCGATAGTGAAAGAAGAAAAGGCGAAAGCGCCTTCCAACAAAAACCAAATTCAGCAATTGCAACGAAAACTGAGTGAGTTGGAACCGCAAATTGATTCGTTAAAACAAACGATACAACAAATCGAAGACAAGTTTGCCGATACCGAATTAATGAAAGACACTGCAAAAGCATTGGAGCTGAACAAACAATACGATATCGACAAAAAACGTTTAGCGGAAACGGAACATCAATATGAACAGTTATTTATTCAAATGATGGAATTAGAACAAAATGCCTAACTTGTGTTTATGATTCGACTAACCACTCTCCTGTTGCTATTGTTTTCAGCAAGCGTATCTTTTGCCCAAGAACTTGTGTTCGACAATTATATTTACGACCCAAATGTTCAAAGCGTTATTTTTAGCAAAGCAGGAGTAGATGATCGTTTTCCGATTATGACCCTCAACTCAAACGAACAATTGCAGCTTGGGTTTGATGTGATAGGCAATACCAATGAGTTTTTTCAATACTCGCTCACCCACTGCGATGCAAACTGGAATCCCACACCGCTCGGGCAAAATGAATACATTAACGGACTCACCATCGACAATATAAATGAGTACCGTTTTTCAACCAACACCTACGTAAGGTATGTTCATTACAATTTGTTACTTCCCAACGAAAACATGAAACCTCGTTTTGCCGGCAATTATTTGCTCAAGGTATTTCGCAATTTTGATGAAGAAGAACTCGTTTTAACACGCAGAATGTTGGTGTTAAGCTCGAATGTAACGATAGATGGAAAAGTGCAACCTGCAAGTTTGGCGCAATACCGTTTTACCAAACAAGAACTACAATTTAACATCAACTACAAAGGATTTAATATTCCCAATCCTTTTGGTGATGTGAGTGTGGTGATAACCCAAAACGGCCGTTGGGACAATGCTATTCGGGGCCTTAAGCCGCAGTTTATTGCCGATAATGTATTGCAATACAACTCCTTCGATCAGGCTATTTTTCCGGGAGGTAACGAGTTTCGTTTTTTTGATTTTAGAAGTTTACGCACCCTCAGCCCTAACGTGAGGGGCAAAACGTTTGATAGCGTGTACCATGTAATACTGAACTACGATGAATCGCGTGGATCCAAGCAGTATTTTCAGTATTTAGATAATAATGGTCGAAGAGTTTTGGCCAACCGCGAAGGTATTAACAGCGATATTGATGGCGATTATGCCTGGGTTAATTTTTACCTCATAAGCATGAGCCCTGTGCAGGAAGGAGATGTGTATGTGTTGGGAGAATTTACCGATTGGAAGCTATTGCCTAAATACAAAATGTATTACAATAAAAATCGGGGTAGGTATGATTTAGAAGTGCAACTCAAGCAAGGACGCTATGAGTATATTTATGCCGTAAAAAACGAAACCACCGGACAGCCCGATGAGGTTTCACTAGAAGGAAGCTCATCCAATACCGAAAACGAATACCTTATTTTAGTATACCACAAAAACATTCAGTTTAAGTATGATGAACTTGTGGGCGTAAGAAAGTTGAGTACTGTGGGGCAGTGAGGTGAATTAACCCCAGCAAAGTCTGATTTAATCGTAATGAAACCTGTATTTTATAATGATAATAGCTCACTTCGTTGAATTCAGATATGTTCATCATCACACTTTTTTTCCTAATCACTAAATGCTCCTGACATTCTGCTTTGTTCTGCTCTTGAGATTTTCAGTTCGTCTGCAAACTTTCTCCATTTTAAAACAGACACCTTAATCTGCTCAATTATTTTTTTTGCTTCCTGTTCTTTTAACCTAAAATAACCACTAACAGATAAGGCTAGGTTAAGATTCAACGAGTTATCATCTTCCGAAATATTCAATGTGAGACCCATCCCCTCCGGAAAAGGATTGACATCATAAAGTGGAGAAAGCCTCCAACCGCTATCTGTTAACAGAAAACCATGATTCCGAAGATGGTCATCTGTGTTCTTAATGCAAATATTAAGCACAATACGTTTCCATAATTCTTTTAGATCTTCATTCACATTACTTCCATGTTGAATTAAATGTTCGGCAAGTTCAATATAACTAACCCCATCATGATGATCTGTGCCGTCATTATACCCCAATAATGTCATTGCAGAAGCAAAATGGATTCTATCTCCACTATCCGTTCTATCAAATCGCTTGCTTAAAAACGTATGGTGCTTACCTGAGAATTTACGAACCATTGTAGGATATACGCTAATTCCTGCATCAGAAGCTATTTGTAATGCCACCTTTTCCCATGCCCCAACATCATGTTCATCTTTGCCACTTGGAAATTTTGCAATCCATAGGTTTTCATTTGGATCTTTAACACTGGCTTTAGGTCTTGCGCCTCCGAGTGATGACCCGGGAGCCATTAGCATATTCAGCCATTTTAATGTTTCATCATCTCCCATATCCTCTTTTTCCAGCGCTAAACTGGCTTGTTCCAACTCTCTTAGGTTAGTCCAAGGAGGGGAAGCCAACCATTTTTCAGCACTCAAGAATGCTGTTTCCAAATCTGTTTTAAATCGCAATCCCCCCACACGGTATTCATCATACACGCCTAAAAGAAAATCAGACTCTACCAAAACTCTGGGCTTTCGATATTCTTTTCTTGCCAATATAGCCTCTCTTCGTTTCATCAATAATCGCCCCCACCTATCTGGAGACGAATCTAAAAAAATACCAAAGTTTGGTTTGTAGGCTGCATTGTTAAATTGAGGACCTAAATAAAATTGAAGGCTTGGATCCAAATCTTGGGATTGTCCCGATTGAATCCAATCTGCCGTATACTCAAATGAAAATACTTCCGTCCCTCTGACATAAGTAGCCGTTAGTTCACCCATTAAGGTTGCCTGCTTTAACCCAACCCAATCGGCATAAACGTATATTTTAGTTGTGGTTGCCATTGTTCATTTTCTTTTTAGGAGCCCGCTCTTTGGGAACCAAGCCTGCATCCTGAAGCTTCCTTCCTAGCTCATCATCTGCTGCAAGTTTGAGAAAATCCTGCTCCATCCCCAAAGCAAATAACACTTGAAAGTATGCTCCCATCGTTACCGTGTGTGTTCCTTTTTCTATTTGCCATAATGTAGCTCGGCTTATTCCTGCCCGTTCAGCTATCTGCTCAGTAGTAATTTTTCTCCTTAAACGGGCTAGTTTTATATTCTCACCCACCCTTAACAGAATTTTCTTACCCTTTGGTAGAATACGCATTGACTCTTTCATAATGTATGATATGATAAACAAATATAGTCATTATGTTTTATATAATAAACATTATGGTGAAATATGCCATTTTCAATAAAGAACCTATTGATCTTTATGTGGGTTATGGAAATGTGTATGTACCCATCCTTTCTGATATTGCACCTCCACAATTAAACGATAATCATTCCCGTTTATCGTTTTGCCGCCAGCTGCTGCTGCCGTTTACGGAATGTTTATTTACAAACTAAGATAAGAAAACTGCGGAAACGTAAAGCCCAAATACAAAGGAATAACGGCAATGGCTGCTAGCGGGCCGTGCTTTTTCCGAGAGTATATTGTGTCAATGTAAGAATCTGCGTCTTACCAACTTTTTTGAGTTCCAATAAATCCTTATCCCCTGTCAACAGATAATTAGCATTGCTGTCAATAGCCAAAGAGAGCAGGAAATTATCTTTTGGATCTCTGCAAGCAAATGATTCGGATGTTACTTGAACAAATTCAGCATGCAAGTTTATTTGATGTAAGAGCGATTCTAAATCTACCATAGTAAAGTACTTTTTAAGTTTCGGTCGTCTTGAAACTTCAATAAATTCGTCAAGTAGTTCTTGGCTAAATAAAACGGTAATGGATTTGTTTATGAAGAATTTGTCAAGTCCGGAACTTCTTTTTTGTAAGTAAAAAGCTAATCCAGAGATTAGTGTCAATAATAATCTTATCCTTTTTTCTCCGCATAACGTTTTGATCTGACAAGTTCAACTTCCTTTGTTATTTGGTCTAAGGTTGGAGTGTCAATAGCTGCTTTTTTACGAAGCTTCCCCACAACTTTCATAAATTCATCTTCTTGAGTGACTTTGATTGAAATTAAATTTAAATCTGCTAAGTCTCTGAGAAGCTTGGTTGCTTTAGGATTTAATATGTCTATTTGAAGTGTCATTGTAGCCAAATATAATATTTTTTGCTATTGTCAGTAGCATGCCCGCTAACTCAAAAATTGCACGATCATTTTTTATCGGTCGTGCGGTTTTAAAATCTCGAATAATATCAGTAGGTTTTTTTACCACTCCAATTCACTAACATGATTTGGAAGCACAACTCAAGCAAGGCCGCTATGAGTATATTTACGCTGTAAAAAACGAAACCACCGGAGAGCCCGATGAAGTATCTCTGGAAGGCAGTTCATCCAATACCGAAAACGAATACCTTATTTTGGTATACCACAAAAACATTCAGTTTAAGTATGATGAACTGGTGGGTGTAAGAAAGTTGAGTAATGTGGGGCAATGAGTATAAATTAGTGTAACTTGGTAAAGTAAAATAACGAAGAATAAACTGATTACTTAATCTATGAGGGATATGCTAAATCTTTCTATCCTTTATTATGCTTAGTAAACGTATAAGTTGAAATACACGCAATCTCGTTTGTGCAAATACAAGTAAACACAAACGTACTAACTCCAACATGTTTTTGAATTCAAAAAAAAACACCTTTGCCATCTTTGTTTTATCCTTTTTTATCCGCAGTTTTACCTTGCAGTATGTGGAAGGTTTTTTCACACTCTGACGTTATGTGATATGCTCATGACTTCATTTTCTATGCTTTTATCAGGCAGACTTTTTGTATATTCGAGTTGTGAAAAATAAAGCAAAGACACCTTTAGACGTTCATATAGACAAGTTAACCAACTCCATTGAAAACATAACAACTGGGGAGGTTTTTGACACCGTTATCACCCAGTTGACAGCCAAAGACAATAAACAAATTGTTGCTAAATCATGGCAATTTGATTGGCAAAGCGAACTCAAAGACAAAACAAAACTTATTTATAAACTAACAACGGTCAACAATCCGAATATTATTCAAGGCCTTTTAAGCATCGAAGACAAGCAGGATCATGTTTTCATGCACTTAATCGAGAGTTCAAAATTCAATAACGGTAAAGAGAAAATTTATTTAGGCGTTCCAGGAAACTTAATTGCCTTTGCATGCAAAGTATCGGTTGAAAGAGGTTATCAAGGTTTCGTTGCTTTTGACGCTAAATCAGCACTAATCAAACATTACCAAGACACCTTGTACGCGACTCACTTCAGAGGATTACGAATGTTTATTGATAACAAAGCAGCAACCAGACTCATTTTACAATATTTTAAATCTTAAGACAATGGGACTAATTAGAGAACCAAAAAACATCGACTTTACTGTTAATTCTAAACCTTGGACAGAGGATGAGTTGCAAGACTTTAGAGAAATCATGAATAAACTAAAGGCTAAACCGCGTAAAAGGACAATTAGAAAGAAGCCTAAAGCAACCGCATAGACAAGTCGACCGGAAAAGCGCAACTCAAGCAAGGACGCTATGAGTATATTTATGCCGTGAAAAACGAAACCACCGGACAGCCCGATGATGTTTCACTAGAAGGAAGCTCGTCCAATACCGAAAACGAATACCTCATTTTGGTATACCACAAAAACATCCAGTTTAAATATGATGAACTGGTGGGGGTAAAAAAATTGAGTACTGTTGGGCATTGAGGTGAATGAGCCTAAGTAAGATTTAGTCGTAATGAAACCTGCATTTTGCAATGAGAATAGCATCATCCTTTAGTTGATAAATCAATCGATGTTCTTCATCAATTCTTCGCGACCAAAACCCTGCATATTTGAATTTAAGTGGCTCAGGTTTACCTATTCCAGTAAACGGGTTTCTCGCAATATCCTTAAGTAGGTCATTTATTCTTTTCAACTTCTTTTTATCAGTTTGCTGCCAATACAAATAATCCTCCCACGACTCATCTACGAATATATATTTCATTCCTCAATCAGCTGTTGAACCCTAAAATTTCCTGACTTAAATTTATCAATAGCCTTATCTAACCTACTCTCATTAATTTTGGATGATAATTCGTGTTGTGTAGCCGTGAGTGAATTAAATTCTTCTAGAGAAATAATCACTACACCACTATCTTTTCCCCTGTTAATGATAAGTGTTTCAAAATTATCTGTTACCTTATCGAAGTAATTTTTGATATCTTTTCTAAACTCTGAAATGGTTGTTGTAATCATTTTTGTACCTTATAAAGTACAAATATATGTACAAAAGTAATATACACAATAAACCACTAAAAAAATTACCAACGTAATTCAATAACTCCCCATTCCGCAAAAGCACAAAACCTTTTGGCATAAAAAAAGCAACCACTTGGATTGCTTATTCGGATCATACTAAAGGCTTAAATGGTAACTATTCCAGCAGCATCGACTGTTGAGCAGCCAAGGTATCATAAACCTTTTTTACGTCTTGCGAAAACGATTTATCCAATACCAATATTGCATCCTCTGTGTACACAAGAATAGTGTTTTTTAAACCTACAAACGACACATGTTTATCTGTTTCACCAATTACCATGTTGCCATTGGCATCGGTATTAAAACCATTGCGCAACAGATAATCATATATGGCCTCAAAACTTCCCATGTCCGACCACTGAAATGTTGCCGGTACAACTTTTATTTTATCGCTTTTTTCCATTACTGCATAATCGATGCTTAGGGAAGGAATCGCCAATGACGATTCGAGATCCAATTCGCCATTCGTTGAGTTTTTCCATGCTGTTAAAGACGCGTCATAAACTTCCGGAGCATGCTTTTGCAACTCCGCCAAATAAACCCCAGCCTTAAAACAAAACATCCCACTGTTCCATAAAAAATTGCCTTTCTCTAAAAACAACGCTGCTGTGGCTAAATCGGGTTTTTCACGAAACGATTGCACCGTATTACCACTATATTCGATATAACCATATCCAGTTTCGGTGTGTGTTGGTTTCACACCAAACGTAACAAGGTTACCTTCTTCAGCAAGTTTTTGGGCTTGCAAAACAGCCTCTTGGTATCCAGTATCGCCTTCAATAATATGATCGGATGGCGTAATTAAGAGTATTGCCTCCTTGTCGACTTGGAAAGCAGCAAAAGCAATGGCTGGTGCGGTATTTCGCGGTGTAGCTTCAACAATATACCGAACAGTATTATCGCCTAATATGTGTTCAACTGCTTTCGACAACTGAAGATTATCTGTATTCCCAATAACGGTTACTTGGTTACAAACTACCTGGTTTCGCAGCAACGTCATTTCAAACAACGACTGCCCCTTAAATAACGAAAGATATTGTTTGGGTTTCGACTTTCGCGATAACGGCCATAAACGCGTTCCAAAACCGCCACTTAATAAAATATGATGCATGAATGTGTTATAAAGATAGATTTAAAATCAACTCACTGCGAGAAAACCTAACCGCACCCCAAAAACCGATTCGACAAGCCTATGCTACCCCGACACTAAAGGGAGTCCTGCGCTTCTGGTGAAAACAATTCGACAACTCCCAAGCTACCCCGGACCTAAAGGGAGGTCCGCAGCACAAGAGAAAACGATTCGACAATCATCCGGTTACAACGATTCGACAATAAAAAATCTTATCGTCCAAAATCATCCTGAAGACGAATGATGTCTTCTTCATCCGATGGATTCAATGCATCGGTATGTTGCCAAATTTCGGCTATAACGGCCCAATCTGTTAACCCTATTAACCGATGCCGTTCTCCTTGTTTTAAGGTAACAACACTTCCTTCGGTTAATATTTCCAGTGGACCTTCTTCGTTTGAATTGCTGCGCACGATACTAGCTTCCCCTTTTACCACTCTCCAAATTTCGGCCCTGCGGTTATGGTATTGCCACGATAACCGTTTTCCCGGAGCCACTACCAATAGTTTCGGACTCAACTTTCCGGAAATGGCTAACGTTGAAACATCCAACCCTTCAAAATACTGATTGGCAAACAGCTGGGCTTGCGATTCTTCAATCACGAAGAAACCGCCCCAAGGGCGGTTTGAATCAATTACTGTGACACTCAAACCATTTTTTGTTATAGTATTAAGAATATTATCAAAGCTCATCTTTGTCTCCAAAATTTAAATCCTGTGCGTTTATTGTCTTTAATTAAGCAATAATCTTATTAAGTCAGCGTATTTACCAGTCACTGCTTTTTTTGAATATTTTTCCAAAATGAGACCCGTACCTGAATCGCCCATTAGTTTCAATTTATTTTTATCGCTTAAAGCCAAATCAATAGAATTAATAGCTTGCTTACATTTTACTTGGTGATTAGATTCGGTAATTAGAAAAGCTACATCTATATCTTTTAAAAAATTATGCAAAGGAGTTTGATTTCTTGTAATGATAAGCATTGGCTTGCCACATGCCATTATGGAATAAACCTTGGATGGGAATCCCTGTGTATCCATTTCTGGTGTCATGAAGATAAAATGTACGTCTGCATATGCTATTAGAGATGGCATGTGTTTTCTATTTTGATAAGGAACAATATGTATATTGTTTAACCCTTCCTTAGTTATTAAATCGATCAACTTATCCTTCATAACTCCCTCTCCTACAACCCAAAATTCAACTGGCTTTTCTACCAATTGTTTTGCTATATCAATTAAAGGTAACCAATCCTGAGCAAGCCCTATATTTCCAGCATACATCAACTTTAAAACATTGGGCTTTAAAGGGAAAATTATCCGATCTAAAGTTATTTCGTCATCACTTATTGGCCTGAACAAATCTGTATCAACAAAATTGGGGATAATGTGAAGGTCCTTCTCTCTTTTAAATCTCGGAATGATTGTCTCATAAAAGAACTGATCAATTGTTGTTACTTTATCCGAAAAGTTATAAATAGTTCTCTCCATTAGTTTAAGAAAGAAGATAGCCGGTTTACTCTTTAACCCCCCCACATTGATCAAAAAATCAGGATAAATTTCCTGCACATTATATACTACTTTGGCACCTTTCATTTTGGCAAGAATAAGCGATACCAATCCAATGGTGAGCGGTGGTGAAGGAGATAATATTAATGATACATTCCGAATAGAAAATCCAATAAAAAATGAAATCAAGTGCCAGTAAACAAATCCTATCAAACGTAAAAGCGTACTTTTAAACTTCTTCTGAGGTATATGAATCACCTCGATGCCATTAAAGTTACTCTTATAATATAGACCTAACAGCTTTGATTTCAAAGGTTGTTTAGCGACATCTTCCTCAACAATGTTATAATGAGGTGTTGTGGTTAATACAACAACTTCGTATCCGGATGCCTTTAGACGTAAGGCTATATCATTGTATAAATAAGCCGTTGACACTCCATCCGGACTGAATACCAAACTATGAATAAGTATTTTACCTTTAGATTGATTCAATGTACTATTCACTCCAAACTATTCTTTTAATGTAATCCGTGTAGCTTATAATTATTCGAACCACTTTTTCAGAAACATTTGGCATCGAATAATCAGCTACCGGTCTTAAATTTCTTTCAGGACCTAAGTTTTGATATTGTAATTGCTTTATAGCTTGCAAAATGCGTTCGGGATTTAATCCCACCATCATCACTGAAGCCTCCTCCATAGCCTCTGGACGTTCATGGGCTTGTCGAATATTAAGTGCCCTAAAATTTAATATGGATGATTCTTCAGAAATAGTGCCGCTATCCGAAAGAACAGCAAATGAATCTTTTTGCAAAGCATTGTAATCATTAAAACCCATTGGTTTTAATAACTGCACTTCAGGTCGGAAAGTCACATTTCGCTGCTCCATCATTTTACGGGTGCGAGGGTGTGTGCTTACAATTATTGGGTAATGAAAAGTATCAGCTATACAGTTCAAACTCTCAATTAATCCTTCAAAATTTTTGACACTGCTAATATTTTCTTCTCTGTGAGCTGAAACCACAAAATACTTTCCTTTGTCTAACTTTAATGAGGTTAAAATGGATGAAGCATTGATTGCAGGCAAATAATGGTTCAACACTTCAAACATGGGTGAACCTGTTTTAATAATTCTGTCTGCAGGAAGACCTTCTCTTAACAAATACTCCCTAGCAATATCACTATAAGTTAGGTTTATATCAGAAACATGGTCAACAATTTTTCGATTGGTTTCTTCTGGTACACGTTGGTCAAAACAGCGGTTTCCAGCTTCCATATGGAAAATTGGGATATGTCGTTTTTTTGCAGGAATGGCACACAAACAACTATTTGTGTCACCTAAGACCAAAAAGGAATCTGGTTTTACACTTTCAAGTAAAGCATCAATCTTTATTAATATTTGACCAATTGTTTCGGTTGCTGTAGCACCGGCAGCATCTAAAAAATGATCTGGTTTTCGAATACCTAAATCATCAAAGAAAATTTGGTTCAATTCAAAATCATAATTTTGTCCAGTGTGCACAAGGATATGCTCTATTGCTTCAGATGAATCAAGCGCTGCCATTACCCTAGATAACCTGATTATTTCAGGTCGGGTACCCACTACTGTCATCACTTTAAGTTTCTCTTTCATTATTATATATTAATTCTGCTGATGTTTAGTTATACTGTTTCAAAATAGGTGTCTGCATCTTGAGGGTCAAAAAACTCGTTAATCCAGAATACTGTGTATAAATCCTCTTTGCCAACATTTTTAATATTGTGGGTATACCAAATAGGCATATCAACAAATGATGGTTCGGAGCCAGAAAGATTGAAGTTCAAAATCTCTGTGGTGTTAACCTTACGAAGTTGAATCAGAGCCTCTCCTTTTATCACCGAAAAACGTTCAATTTTTCGGGTATGATAATGATTTCCACGTGTGATATCAGGAACCGTTGTTGAAAACGATACTTGCCCACCTGCTTCTAGTTTTATAATTTCAACGAATGAACCTCTGTTATCAGAATGCGGAGTGTATTTAACAGGGTAATGATTTCCTAAATCAATATAGCTTCTGTAGGTATTAAAAAGGTTTCTTTCAAAAACATCTCCAAAGCCAGGGATAATTCCTTTTTCCAAATATTTCTCTTTGTAAGAATCCAACAAATCAAGTATTTGAGAGACTTTAATTTCCTTTGAATGCGGAATGTCTACAACCTCAGTTGACTTTGACGAAATAACATTGCCATTGTTTATTTCAATTAGCTTGATAACATGATCAACTAATTCACCAACATATACAAGTTTGATAACGCTATCTTGGTCTATTGTGGGAGTTTGATTATGGGTTAACTGATAACAAAAAGTTGCAACAACTGAATTGTAAAATGGCTTGCCAAATGGCCCAAACACATTAGGTATAATTAATCCTGAAAATGAAGCATTGTTTTCTTTTGCCCAATTTTCAATCAGCAATCTACCCTCACGTTTTGATTTGCCATATAAATTATCTCGCTCCTCTTGGGTAGAGGAAGAAAATAAAACATGAGGCTTTGCCCCAGTGCGCTTTAATGATTCGACTAATTGGCTTACTAAATCTTTGTTGGTTTGATAAATCACCTCTTGATCAGTATGCCTATTCATTGCCGCTAGATGAATAATTACATCACATGAAGAGACAAAGGAGTCTAATAAAGCGGCATCTTGGAAAAAATCTCTTTTAAATGGTACTCTTTCATATTTTTCTGGTTGCAAACCAATGGTATTGTATAAGTAACTACCAACAAAGCCTTCCTGCCCAGTTATTCCTATTTTTATCATGTTAATTATTGCTGAAAATTAAACCATAAATTGGCATCGAATCTAAAGTTATCATTGAGCCCTTCCTCTAAAGTAAAATCTGAAAATACCATCAATTTTGAATCTTGTTCTAAAGCTCTAAATCCATTTGCATAGCCTCCCGGAATATGCAATACACTATTTTCGTGCGCTTTTATGATATGTGTATCAACAGGCAAATTAGCACTTGGTGCACTCCAATTATCGGGTTTGACTATAGCTACCATAAAACTACCTGATACCACATAAAACCATTTTTGTTCTTGTTGATGACCCTGCCATGCCCTAGTGATTTCAGTATTTGCATTTTCCACTAAATAAAAACGCTTCACCTGGCTCATATCAAAGTCGTTGCAAAAACCCAATTTACCGCGCGAATCGGTAAATGAACCTCCTTTGATAGCAGCTGGTATTTGGATAGTCAAAATCAATCAGCGTATTGCAAAATGTTTGTTTCACCAAGTACTTCACTTCTAATAATTGGTAACTTACATAGGAGTTTTTTCATTCCTTCAATATCAAGCCTTTCAGTATTGTGCGAATGGTATTCTTCATGCGCAGAAACTTCCACTTCGCCTTCAGAAAAATAAAGTGCATAATTTAAATCGCGTGTGTCTGCCGGAATTCGATAGTAATCTCCACTATCAATTGCTTTTACCATATCCTCCCTATTTACCAATGTTTCATACAACTTTTCACCATGGCGGGTGCCAATAATTGAAATGGCCGTTTCTTTCTGATACAATTCCATCAACGCTTTGGCTAACACTTCAATGGTAGCTGCAGGTGCTTTTTGCACAAACAAATCTCCTTGTTGGCCATTTTCGAAAGCATACAAAACCAAATCCACAGCATCCTCCAAGGTCATCATAAACCTAGTCATGTTGGGATCAGTAATTGTGATTGGAAGCCCTTTCTTAATTTGATCAATAAATACTGGAATTACCGAACCCCTAGAGGCCATCACATTTCCATAACGAGTTGCACAAAACACTGTTTTCGTTGAGTCTAAATTACGAGATCGGGCTACTGTTACTTTTTCCATTAATGCCTTCGACATGCCCATGGCATTGATAGGATAGGCCGCTTTATCTGTACTGAGCACCACAACCCGTTTCACTTCATATTTTTCAGCCGCATTGAGCACATTATCTGTTCCCAATATATTCGTTTTAACGGCTTCTAGCGGGAAAAATTCGCACGAAGGGACTTGTTTTAATGCAGCAGCATGAAAAATATAATCAACACCTTTTACAGCTGGCTCAACACTTGACAAATCTCTTACATCGCCAATGTAAAATTTTACTTTAGGGCTGTTTAATCTTTTACGTAAATCATCTTGTTTTTTCTCGTCACGACTAAATATTCTAATTTCACTAAAATGATCAGTGTGTAAAAATCGGTTTAACACTGCGTTCCCAAATGATCCTGTTCCTCCTGTTATGAGTAATATTTTATCTTTCATATTTGATTTATCTCTTAATACTTAACCTCAAATTCTTTTTCCCAAAGTGCAATATTACAAACTCTCCAAAACAAGTTAATATCATTTGGTTTCTTAATATTATTGTTAAATATTTCATTTAACATTGGCGACTTAACAACAACATCCCAAATAGCACTATTATGCAACCAATCCTTCGCGGGTGCTGTAAAGCCGATTTTTTTCTTTCTATAAACGATAGAAGCTGGCAAAACTTTTTCCATAGCTTTTCTGAGCACGTACTTCGACCACAAATTATTAAGTTTAAAACTATTATTTATAGACAAGTTTGTTTCCACCAATTTGTAATCTAAAAATGGTAATCGAGTTTCGACAGAATAAGCCATTGAGTTTTTATCCTCCCACTTCAATAACTGAGGAATCTGTGTTTTCATAACTTCCATTTGCTGCAACATAGACAAATTGCCATATGCTTTAGAAAGGTCTTTTAAAGTTGAAAAATCAAGTGCATCCATAAAATCTTGATTTACTTTACCCAATCGCATCAAAACCCTTTTTTTCTTAATCTGATAGCTTGTGAAATAAAATTGATTCTTAATTAATTCAATTAGTGGTAAACCATAATTTGTACTCATTGATTTCAAAACAAAGGGGCGTTTATAGAATGGTAACGTTTTAAGGTAAGCACCAATATATCTTGGATATCCGAGTATTGTTTCATCTGCTCCTTGCCCGTCAAGTAATACGGTTACTCCAGATTCCTTTGCCTTTTTCATTACTAAATTTTGAAGAAATACAGAAGGGGTTCCAAATGGCTCTTCTTGAGTACGAACGAGATCTTGCACTCCTTCATTAAAATCTTTAGCGGTAGGAGAGGTAACATGCCAGTCTAAATTGAGGTGATCTACCACAATTTTAGCATAAGCAGTTTCATTTAATGCTGGATCTAAGGACTCTGCGGTAATCGCATTGAACTTCACATCATCATTATGTTTGTACATCTTTGATGCAACTGCAGCAATGTATGAACTATCCAATCCGCCACTTAAACATGTGCCAACCTTAACATCGGAGCGCAAACGCCACTCAATTGATCGCTTAAACTCTTTTTCAAATAAATCAATTGAATCCTCTTCATTCAACTTTGCAATTTCGGGCGAATGTTTAATTGAATAATACGGTTTAATTGACATTTCTTTTGTTCTGAGGTTAATAATGAGATTATGTGACCCCCTTAAAGTTTTTATGCCTTCGAAAAATGTCCGCTCTGTGTGATCTGTCATATTCATAATAAGATATTCCATTAGGATACCCTTATCCACTTTTACAGATGAAAACGTACTTAAAATTGGTTTAATTTCAGAAGAAAAAATAAACTGGTTATTATTAACGGAATAATAGAATGGCTTTACTCCAAATCTATCCCTACTACAAAAAAGAATATTCTTAACCTTGTCATATATAACAAACGCCCACATCCCATTGAAATGCTTCAAACATTCTTCTCCGTAATAATCATATGCAGCGAGAATTACTTCCGTATCAGTTTTTGATTTAAAATTATATCCTTTTTTAATAAGTTCTTTTTTAACTTCTAAATAATTATAAATCTCCCCATTAAAAGTAATAACATATTTCTCATCAAATAACATTGGTTGCTTTCCATCATCAGTCAAATCAATAATTGATAATCTTCGGTGACCAAGACCTACACTCCCTTCACAATATACTCCTTCTCCATCTGGACCTCTATGGATGAGTAAATCTGTCAACGTCTTGATCTCTTCTTTGGTTGCTTTGTTATCGTCTAATTTAAAAACACCTGCTATTCCACACATACTTAATTAGTAATTTATTTTTGTTTATAAAATTCAATAACCGATTCACTGATGAAATCAACATCATCATTTGTTAATTCATAGTATAATGGTAATCTCAATAACCTATCAGTGTAATAATCTGAAAAAGGGAGGTCTCTACCGTCATGATTGTGACTGTAAAATGGTGATTTATGAAGTGATAAGTAATGAAACACCGGATTAACCAATCGTCTTTTCATAAACTCAATTAAGGCAGTCCGATCTTCAATATTATTACACACAATATAGAACATATGTGCATTATTGGTAGCATAATCAGGTATTATTGGCAACTTTAGAAACCCCTCCTTTTCTAGTGTATATAATTTAGCATAGTAATGATCCCAGTGTTTTTTCCTTCTTTGCTGAATATCTTGAATACTCTCTAGCTGAGCAAATAAAAATGCAGCAATAATATCAGATGGCAGGAATGATGATCCAATATCAACCCATCCATACTTATCAACTTCACCCCTAAAAAACTCACTTCGATTAGTCCCCTTTTCTCTAATAATTTCAGCTCTTCTCCACATCGACTCGTTGTTCACTACCAACAAACCACCCTCACCAGCAATAACATTTTTTGTTTCATGAAACGAAAAAGCAGCTAAATCACCAAAAGATCCAAGTGGCTTACCCTTGTAAGTAGCATCAATTGCCTGAGCAGCATCTTCAATAAGAAACAAATTATGTCGAGCAGCGATAGCCTGTACTTTATCCATATCACATGCGATACCAGCATAATGAACAACTACTATAGCCTTTGTTTTATTTGTTATAAGATCCTCCAATTGGTCTTCATCAATATTTGGTGAATCCTTTTTAGAATCGGCAAATACAATTTTCGCACCTCTTAAAACAAACGCATTTGAGGTGGAAACGAAAGTATAAGAAGGCATAATAACCTCATCACCAATGTTAATATCAATCAAAATTGCGGCCATCTCAAGAGCATCTGTGCATGACGTTGTTAACAGATTTCTGGAAAAGCCATAATTTTCGGCAAAGAATTGTTGACATTTCTTAGTATAAAGCCCATCACCAGAAATCTTACCTTGTTTTACCGCATCAGCAATGTAAGCTAATTCATTGCCTGTCATGTATGGTTTGTTAAATGGAATTATTTTCATTTATGTTACTGTTTATTATTTAGTTATAACTATACTTACTAAGAATTATCTTTATGATAACCTTAATACAAATTCTGATGCTCCGATTTTAATATCTTAATTAGCCTATCCGTAGCAATTGGCAAACTATTAACCCTCATGGCTACATCTCTGCAGTTAGCTCTCATTTTGCTGTAAATATGCTCAGGCATTGCTAATAATTCCATCAATGCATCTAACAATGCATCTTCCGTTTTTTCGGCAGCAATAAAACCAGTTTCCCGATTTATAACTACATCAATGGCTACTCCATTTTTAAAAGCTAATACTGGAGTACCACACATTAATGATTGATTAATCATCATTGGCCCTGCATCTTCGATGGAAGGACAAATGAAACAATGGGCACTTTGAAATGCGCTAATCAAACCTTCCTGGTTAACAAAACCTAGATAGACTTTCGGGATTTTTATATCATTAAAAATATCACTACCGTTGCTACCAATAATAACCAATTCAAGTTTTCCAATGCGACTGTCCGACACTTCCATCTTTTTTAAGGCAGCTAAAAGCAAATGTATTCCCTTTCTCCTATCTAGGAGCGAAGACGCTCCTATTAATATTCTCCTCGGCGCAGTTGCATCCACTAGCTTTGGTGAAGGCAAAAAAATATTCTCATTAATTCCAACCGGCATATAGTTGATGTTGCTTCTACCAAATAATGTGCTTTGTTGTAACTGCTTCATATTTGTGAGGGTGCCAGTTATCATTTCAATTTGTGTGAGGGAGAACTGCTGTCTTTTAAATTTAAAATTAGAAGACGCTAAAAATCGAAATGTTTTTTTTAATGCGGGACATTGCTCACAGTTTCTTTGATAGCCTGTGCAATCCCAAAAATAATGACACCCACCCGTTAACATGGCCATATCCATTGGATACATCAAAATTCTGGCGCCTGTTTTTTGTTGTAGCTTCCGAATGGTTTTAGCATTCACTATCCCACTAATCCAATAGAGAATTATCACATCAGGAGTATCTGTATGTTTTAAAATTCTTTTTGCCGATAAAAAAGATATCCTTTCAAATAGATTGTAAAAATAATAATCATTATTACTCACAATCCTTCGCAACGACTTCTCCACAAAGACTTTCATGCGTTGTAATTTGTGGATCATTTTATCGCCCAAACTGCCATGAGCCAGAGAGTCCGGGCTGAAAAACTGATTAGCATAGCCGTTCTCCTCTAACGAGGCCATTAGCGGTTTAATTACCTGGTCGGTAACTGATGCATAACTAACATTATTGATGTGTAAAATTCGCATTAAAACCCCTACTCTATTTTTTATTAATATGGTAAGTATAGTCTGCTATTCGCTCTTCTGCAATTCTGTCCCAACTAAATTGCGTTTTCATTTTTTCACTTCCATGCTGGCCGAGTCTTTGGCGATAAGAAGCATCCTCAAGTGTTAGCAGTTTTGCCGACATGTCATCAACATTCTCAAATTCGTAATCAATGCCATTACCGGAAACACGCTCTCTAGCGTACAATTGATTGCTTATAACAATAGGAATCCCACATGCTGCAGCATCAATCATTGAAGTAGACTCCTGTGTCGGCCAAACCCCAATGTCTGATGCCTGATAATACTTCCAAAGGTTAACATACTTCTCAAACGGGATGATTTGACAACCTTCGCAATCTTTTATTTCACTTTCCTGCTCACCTACTCCAATGAACAATCCCTTGTAGCGGGTATTTCCTGCCTTTTGCAGCTTATCAACTGCTTTCGCTAATACCAGCGGGTTTTTATCCGCAGCAAAACGGCCTGTGTAAATACAAACGATATCATTTTCGGAATACCCCATCGTTTTTCTGAGTTCGTTTCGCAAGATTCTACCTTTTTCATCTGTTATCGGCTTAAACAAATCAGTATCTACTCCCAATGGTGTCACCTTACATTTTCTGAGAGGCATACCCATATATTTTACCGCCACAAAACGAGCATCATTTGTTGCAGGAAAACATTGGTCAGTAAACATCGAAATAAATTTACCTGTATACTTTTTTAGCAATACCCATTTTAATTTAGCCATCGAAAATTTATGCCAGGTGCGGTGTAGGGCAAAAACAGACAACACATAATGGTTGGCTGAAAACATTTTGTAGTTCAAAAAGGGCTTAGCAACTGCAATTTGAAGAACATATGGCGATGATATCTCCCAAGTATGAACAACATCAGGTTGAATCCTTTTAAGCATCGTCCACAACCCTCTCAAATAAAGCGTACTCATAAATTCTAAATGGGGTACTCTATGAATATGAACACCCTCAACTAATTTATAAGGCTCAACCACATGTTTCTTTTCATGTACATTTTTATAGTTTTTGAAAAAAGATTGAGTAAAATATACCTTCCCAGTACTTGAAATTAGATGAACTTCATGCCCCAACTCAGCAAGTTTTGCTGGAAGTCGATTCCCAATATAGCCCATCCCTTCAGTATAGTAGGGAGTAACAAAAACAATTTTCATAATAATATAGTTGAAATTAATTTACAATTATAACTTCTTTTCTATCTAAATTTAATTTTAAATAATACTGAAAATATTGGAATGCTCAATAATCCAAAACCAATTAAACATGCTAATAATGCTATGCTTGATAATGATAAAATCCCAAGAATTAAGGTTGCGCACATTGCTTTTGTATATAGGTTTTTTTTATTAAAAACAATATAATCAAGTATCGCTAAATAAGCCCCTAAAAACAACGATTGATACATAACTCCCCAATATCCAAAATCAACCCATGCATCACCTATAAAGATTGTATTTACTGTGGCTCCAATAATATTACCGGCTAATAGAGCATCGGAAGAAATAAACTCCCCCGTACCTATTAATGAATGCACTAAGCGAATATTCAATCCGTAAGTGTGAGGATAAATATTAGGATAATATTCAGTATATTGAGCAAGCACTCTATTCGGTTCTCCAAATATACGATGAGAAAAAAGACTTAAAGCAGTAGGGATGTCCTCGGCTGTTGTTGTAAATAAGTATATTGCGGCAAACAATACAATAGATAAAAGCAAAAACAATAAGGCTTTACTGAAATTAATAGCCTTGTTATAAAGTATAGAATGAAAAACAACTATTTGGAACAAAAAAACTACAGCGGAGCTTTTTGACAAATTCGCCATCAGCCCAATAAATATTAGAATAAGATAGGCGTATGCTACTATAGTTTCTAGTCTTCGCTTTTTATAAATGGCAACCCCCAAAAACAAAAAACCTACAAATCGTCCAAGAGCAGTAATTGAATAACTATAAAATGATGATATCCAGCCTTGTACACCAGAATTAGCCCTCAGCATTCCAAACTCCTCGGGTGTCAATGGATTTGCAATTACATATTTCAAAGAATCTATCCCTCCATACAAAAATAAGCCTAGTAAAATAATCAAGCTGAAAAGAAAAACAAACCCTTTTAAGGTAATATTAATTATAAGTATTATATAAACATCTGTAAATAACTCTTAATGCCTGTATTTACTGGGTATTAAGACTGTATTATGGCTAATCTCGCAAAGCTACAAAGCTTAATTTACAATTATCTTCTTCACCAACTGTATACCAGCTCCCGTAATCGAAACGAAATAAATTCCTTTGTTTTCTGTCTCAAAATTGATAGGTAAAACATTCGTACCTGATTCGATTTTCCATGGTTTCACTCCTAAGTTTTTCCCTAAGATATCTGTAATCTCTACATGCAATAATCCAGATGATTGTGCCACTAATTCCAATTGAAAAAAGCCTTTGTTTGGATTTGGAAAAACCAGAATCGTTCTTAAAGCATCATCTTTAATTGTTTCCACTCCAACCGTTTGGATTGCCTTTTTAATTGCTGCATACGCATTCACTTTTCCAGCACCCCAGCGGCTGGAGTCAGGGTTTTGGGTAGTCCAGTTATCCTTAAACGCTGTTTCGGCTAAAATACCTTGAATACGTTGTGGGTTCAACTCAGGATTAACTTGTAACAATAAGGCAACAATTCCACTTACCATTGGTGACGACATGGATGTTCCCATGGCTTCGGCATAATAATAATTTCGGCCACCAAAATTATTTACAGCCACACTCTGCGCATAATTGCTCCCTCCGGGTGCATAGGAAACATCATACGCATTTACTGCTGATGCAATTGTCATTCCGGGTGCTGCAATATCAGGTTTAATACGACCATCAACTGTTGGTCCGCGGCTTGAAAAAGGCGCAATTTGGTTGGTGCTTCCATATCCTGTATACGATTGATTAGTACCTGCCAAGTTACGAAAGGTAATTTTGGATGCATAAGCTGCAACAGTAATAGCTGAACGTGCACACGACATTTCTCCCAAGGTATATTTATTATCACCATTCACTGCCCAAGGTTGGTTGTTGGATGTAAATTCTCCGTAATAACCATTGTAATTCTGAACAAATCCAAGCCAGGCATGTGTAGTTCCATTAACACCTTTAATGCTTAAGCAAAGGGTATTTGTTGTTTTGCTATATGCATCAACCAAAATATGTGGTTTTCCGTTGAATTCGTTGGCAGTTGCTGTGAGCGTAAAAAAGCAAGTATCATTATTGCTTCCAATCAAAAATGTATCAGTAGTTGTATTGTTGAGGGCAAAATATCCTGAAACACTTTGTTCTGTTGATCCATTAAACAACCTTAGCTGCACACTAAATTGTTTGCCGGCCTCACCCCAAATATCAATCCAGGTGCGCTTCTCTCCTGCTATTGTTGGAAATGTTACAAAAGATTGAATAACAGTATCTGAGCTGCTGAATTGTTTTTGCAGGTGAATATTTTCATCGCCATTGTTTCCGGCTGAGTTAACGAATATACGTCCAGGCCCGCACAAATTATTTAATGCTTGAGCAAACAATGACGAACCATCATTGGGACCAATAGAACATCCCCAACTTAAATTAGCTACAGCGGGCTTACCAACCGATTTAGCGTAAGTAAAGATGTAGTTTGCAGCATCAATGATACTGCTCATGCCAGCTGTTTTCCATTCACTTTTTTCAGGTCGAATGCCTACAAATACCAAATCGCTTTCATAAGCAACACCTCTATATTTCAGATTATTTACACCTGTAAAACCAGATCCTGCCGCAATTCCGCCCACATGTGTTCCATGCGAAAAGGAGTTTACTTCATATCCTTTAGCTACCATTGCACTCGTGTCGGTTAATTCATTTCCGTATGAAAACCCTGCAGGTGGAGTTCCTCCATTCTTTTGTTCCCAAACCCGCTTTAATCGCAACAGGGTTCCGGTGGTATCGTAAAAAGTTGGATGATTGTAATTAAACCCTGCATCAATAATTCCAACTACTACATTTTTTCCCGTGTAAGGCATGGGCAAATTAATGCCGTTTTGCACCGAATCAACTCTTGAAGATCTGCGGGCAGCATCCATATTTACGGTAATGGGTTCGTCTAATTGGATATAATCTATTCCTTTTATTTTGAATAGATAAATTACCTTTTGCTCAGGTATTTGTGCTGTGTAAATGTTTCCTGCTTTGGTACCAATCAACACACCTAAATCAGTCAATTGCGTTTCTTGTAAATCCTTATTTACTTTGAGAAATGCACCGATATAAACTACATTATTTTGTTTGGAATAAACCGCTTGTTTATACGTTTGCTGTTTATGTTGGGCCACCAAGTATTGTTGCAAATTGGCCGAAAGCTGCGCTTGAGCAAACATGCTTAAATATCCGAGTGTAAGTACTGCAGTAAAAAATAGGTGTTTACGTTTAACAATAGTGTTCATTACGTAAATGTAGGAAGTTTCTTTGCCTTCCACAAATTTCAAGTTAATACAATTAAATATTCTAGGCTCGTCCAAAGTATACCAATGAATGCAATGAAAATGTTACTAGCACCGTCTTTTTACAAATATTGATGTATAATAATTCTCCAAACCATTAACCCGTTTCCCTTACCTTCGCGTCAAAATAGTGAATATCATTGGCCTTTAATCCTTATACATCCGATCTTCCAGTTACCGAAATTATTGATTCGGTAAAATCACACTTATCACAATCAAATACACTTATCATCAGTGCTCCACCAGGAGCGGGAAAAAGTACATTATTACCATTAACACTCTTAAACGAACCATGGTTGGAGGGTAAAAAAATATTGATGTTGGAACCACGTAGACTGGCTGCCCGAACCATTGCCATGCGCATGGCCGATTTGTGGGGAGATACCGTTGGTGCAACAATTGGTTACCGTATTCGATTTGAAAATAAAGTATCAGATAAAACCCAAATTGAAGTTGTTACCGAAGGAATTCTAACCCGCATGTTGCACACAGATAATGCATTGGAAGGTGTGGGATTGGTTATTTTTGATGAGTTTCACGAGCGCAGTATTCATGCCGATGTTGCTATGGCTTTGTGTCGGGAAGCACAGCAGGTATTACGCCCCGATTTACGGATTATGATTATGTCGGCAACCTTAAACATACCACAACTCATATCTAAATTAAATGCTCCCGTAGCCGAAAGTAAAGGAAAACAATACCCTGTTGTAGTGTTTTATGGAACCGGACAAGATGTGCGGTTATTGCCCGAAATTACTGCACGCACCGTAATTAAAGCCATGAATGAGCATGATGGAGACGCCTTGGTTTTTTTACCGGGCGAAGGAGATATCCGAAAATGTGCGGCTTTATTAAAACAGGAAATTAAAGACTTTGCCATTCATCCTTTATACGGTCAATTACCTCAGCATGAGCAATACTTGGCCATTGTTCCAAACAAATTCGGGAAACGAAAAATTGTACTAGCTACATCCATTGCCGAAACAAGTTTAACGATTGAAGGTGTGAAGATTGTTGTAGATACCGGTTATGGAAAAGTATCGCGCTTTGATCCCAAATCGGGTTTATCTAGATTGGAGACGGTACAAATTTCAAAAGATTCCGCTGATCAACGTGCCGGACGTGCAGGGCGTTTGAGTGCAGGAGTGTGTTACCGCATGTGGACAAAAGCCACTCATGAACGATTGGCAGAACACCGTATTCCGGAAATATTGGAAGCCGATTTAGCTGCATTGGTTTTAGATTTGGCACTATGGGGTGTAACAGATGTAAATCAATTAACATGGCTCTCCCCGCCTCCTAAAGCTCATATACAGCAGGCTTCGGAAGTTTTACATCAAGTTGGTGCACTTGAAAACGGAAAGATAACCGAACACGGAAAGCAAATACACCAATTGGCTTGTCACCCAAGGTTGGCTCATATGTTATTGATGGCAAAAAGTAGAACCGCCAAACAACTGGCCACCGATATTGCCGCAGTGTTGGAAGAGCGTGATCCACTACCCAAAGAATCGGGTATTGACATTAATTTACGCATTGAAGCTTTGCGCAGAGGAAGGGAAAACAATGCGTTGGGAAATCGTTTTGCGCGCATTGAAAAAGTAGCCGAATCGTACCGAAGATTATTGAACGTGGAAATAGATAATGGTACTATTGACCCATACGAAACGGGGTTGTTACTTGCATACGCATACCCAGAACGAATTGCATTTGCTAGGTCCGGGAACAATGCTCAGTTTCAACTAGCAAATGGGAAATATGCGGCTGCCGGACATCGAGATGATTTATCAAATGAACCATGGCTGGCCATTGCACATATTGATACACGAGATGGTTTGGGTAAAATTTTTATGGCATCGCCTTTAAACCCCAAGGATTTATTGCCTATGGTGAAGGAGCAGCAAGTAATTACATGGGATACGCGCAAAGGCGGATTAATTGCCACCAAAGATTTGCGAATTGGAAGTATTGTTTTACAATCCAAACCACTGCCACAACCCGATGAGAAACATTTGACTGAGGCTATCTCAAATGCCTTGAAAACAGAAGGTGAAGCATTGTTATTGTTTGATGAACAGATGGAGCAGTTGCAAAACAGAATCAAAAGTTTACGGAAGTGGAATCCACAAGATGGCTGGCCCGATGTGAGTACTCCTGCCCTTTTGTTTAACAATCAGGAATGGCTTGGGCCTTATTTAACGGGCATCAAAAAGCCGGATGATTTGAAGAAGATCAATCTGGCGCAAGCCTTATTACACCATTTGGATTGGGAACAGCAACAAGCTTTGGCAGCATTGGCTCCCGCAAAAATAGAAGTCCCCAGCGGTTCTAATATTGGATTGCAGTATTTGCCCAATGGCGAAACGCCCATCTTAGCTGTTCGGTTACAAGAGGTTTTTGGATTGGCTGAAACACCCACAATTAATGCCGGAAAAACTCCAGTGGTAATGCATTTATTATCGCCCGGTTTTAAGCCTGTTCAGGTTACTTCCGATTTAAAAAGTTTTTGGAACAATACATATATCGAAGTTAAAAACGAACTCAAACGCAGATACCCTAAACACGCCTGGCCCGATGATCCTTGGAATGCACCTCCCGTAGCCAAGGGTTCGCACAAAAAAAGCTTTTAGACTTTAAGTGGATTTTAAGTCGTTTTAAGCGATACATGAATTACCTTTGAATGCGAATTGATGAAACAAGTACCAAACGTAAAAAATTGTAGCGTGTTTAAATTAGCCCTAGCCAAATGGTTTACTGTTCTGTTTGCAATATTCGTTTTGGGAATGTCAGTTAATTCTCTGTTTGCATCAACATCTTCGTGTTACAGTTATAGTCAAGCTTCACTTCATCAGGCACAGGAAAATCAAACAGTTACTTTGTATTTTATTTGCGAAGAGTGTGAGACTGAGTTTGAGAAAAGTAATAAGGATTTAGTAAACACATACTACCCCATTGCAGCAAATCATCACCTTATTGATTGCACAAATACTTCATCAAAAAATAGTATTTCATCTTTTTCCAAGCAATCTTTTCAGTCCTCAAGCCTTCCCGTTTTTATGAACACCCGAAGGTTGCTTATTTAGTATTAGGTTGAGCAAAAATTTACCATAAAACCTCAACTTAATCGTTGATGGTTAAATTTCTATTTTATTACCATTTTAGATTAACGTATCATGAATACAACCAAACGGGTATTTGATGAACATAGCGTGTTGCACCAATTAAAGCATTATTTACCGGCACAAGCTCCATTAAAAGATTTTATACACCACAATACATTGCATGCTTTTCAGCACAAACGTTTTTATGATGCATTGAGCGAGGCTTCCTCCATTTTTGGCTACCGCGTTTCTTTATCATTGCATGAATACAGGCAATTATATTCTGAGGGTAAGATAAATAAAGAGATACTTTCGAGAGTTATTAAAGAAAAAAAAGGGGCTGCACAAGTTGAAGAGTGGACAACCAAATTAATAAACACTAACTATAAAAATCCGGAATCACCGCGCATTGGTTCATTGCGCTCCAATTGGAAACGACAGTACCAACTTGATATGGATTCGATGGTGCACCCTATCCTCTTCCGTATTTTGTGTAGTTATCTCGATCAAGGAATTTCCATTTGGAATTTCCCTGTAAACGAAAACGGGTTACTTGCTTCATTAAGGGTATTGGAGCAAAATGGATTCACCAGTTTCTTTCACAAAAAAAGAGCAAAACAATTACTGCTTGCTGGCAAAACTGATATAAAAGAACTGCTGCGTTTGGTAGTTGGTGAAGATGAGGCCTACTATACTTCGTATCTTTACGACCAACAATTTGCCCATCAGGGATGGTCGGGAATGGTTTCGGCAATTGAAGATTTACCGGAATCATTGCTCAATCAAAAAGCTATTTCCATGCGTGATTTGGTTGCTTTTGAGCTCTTGCTTGAAATAGACGCATTGGATTTTCATTTTGGAGAAAGTAAATGGCAACCGCTGAGCTCGAGAGTGCCAACAGTTCCTACTGATTTATTTGCACCTGTTGCGCAATCGGATTTAAAAGAGGTGTTTACTTTGTGGCAAGATGCTTTTGAGTGGACGTATTATGATCAAGTATTGGTAGGAATGCAGCTAAAACATCAACCTATTATACCCACAAAAGATACCAAAAACTTTCAAGCACTATTTTGTATTGATGATAGAGAGTGTTCCATTCGAAGGCATATTGAGCAGCTTGATTCCAATTGTGAAACGTACGGAACACCTGGCTTTTTTGGTGTCGAGTTTTTTTACCAACCACAAGACGGAAAGTTCTACACCAAATTATGCCCTGCTACGGTAACACCTAAATACTTAATTAAAGAAGAAAGTGACTCCAACAACAGAGAAACCGATATTCATTTTAGTAAACATGCCCATTCATTTCACAGTGGCTGGCTTATTTCCCAAACGTTAGGATTTTGGTCGGTAATAAAATTGGCGTTAAACATTTTTCGTCCTACAATGAGTCCTTCAACTGCCTCCTCATTTAAACACATGAATGAACATGCAAAACTTACCATTGAGTATAATCATCAAACAGAAAACAATCTTCAAGTAGGATTTACCATTGATGAAATGGCAACGCGGGTTGAGGGTTTATTGCGCAGTATTGGTTTGGTTGATGATTTTGCACCAATCGTGTATGTAGTTGGACACGGATCAAGCAGTGTAAACAACCCACACTATGCTGCCTATGATTGCGGGGCTTGTTCGGGCCGACCGGGCTCTGTTAACGCTCGCGTTATTTCCTATATGGCTAATCATGAAAAGGTTCGTTTGATATTACGTGAAAAAGGAATTCACATTCCACCCACAACACAATTTGTAGGCAGTCTGCACGATACCACTCGCGATGAAATGCAGTTTTTTGACGAGGATTCTTTGTTTGAATTGAACAAATATATTCATGGAAGAAATAAAGAAACCTTTACAAAAGCATTGGATGCTAACGCCAAAGAACGTTCGCGCAGGTTTGTTTCAATTAATACCCACCAATCGCCCGAGAAGGTTCATGAGGAAATAAGAATTCGTTCGGTATCATTATTTGAACCAAGGCCAGAGTTAAACCATGCCACCAATGCTTTATGTGTTGTTGGAAGCCGCGATTTAACCAAAGATTTATTTCTGGATAGGCGTTCGTTTCTAAATTCTTACGACTATCGAATTGATCCCGATGGAAAACACTTGTACAATATCCTCAAAGCTGTTGCACCTGTTTGTGGAGGAATAAACCTTGAATATTATTTTTCGAGGGTTGATAATCAAAAATTGGGTGCAGGCACAAAACTACCACATAACGTAATGGGATTGTTTGGAGTGGCCAATGGCATTGATGGTGATTTACGTCCAGGATTACCAAGCCAAATGATAGAGGTGCATGACCCTATCCGTTTGTTGGTAATTGTTGAACACCAAACTGTTGTTGTGATGAAAGCCATTCAATTTGCTCCCGAAACATACGAATGGTTCAAAAACGAATGGGTTCATTTGGTAGTGGTGCATCCAATAACCAAGGCTCTTTCCTACTTTAAAAACGAGGAATTTATTCCCTACCAAACCATTCAAAACAGTCTTCCTAAAGTGAATAACCTGTTGCACATGGTAGAAGATGAACACAATAATTTTCCGGTATCAACCTTTAATTCTTAGCACATGACAGCCTTCTTAAATATATTCATTCTCATCCCAATTATTGGTTTTATAATCAGTTTGATTGTTCCAAAAGCAAAGGAAAATACACTTTCGTGGGTTGCCTTTTTTACTGTTGGTGTTCATGCTGTAAGTTTTTTAGCATTTACCTTTTACTGGCTGTTTAATGGCCATCCAATATTGAACATTAAAGATGTTTCATTATACCAAACCGTTGGGTATGATTTTTTTCTTGATTTCTACTTCGATAAAATAGCTGCTGTTTACCTGTTTGTTGGATCATTTCTTACTTTCTTGGTAACCATCTACAGCCGTTATTACATGCACCGTGAAGGAGGGTACAAGCGATTTTTCAATAGTATTTTGTTCTTTTATTTGGGTTACACCATTACAGTTCTTTCAGGAAATTTGGAAACCCTGTTTATGGGTTGGGAAATTTTGGGAGTATCTTCTTTCTTGCTCATTGCATTTTACCGCGATCGGTATTTGCCTGTTAAAAATGCAGTAAAAGTTTTTTCGGTTTACCGAATTGGTGATATCGGAATTATTTTAGCTATGTGGATGACCCATAATTTATGGCATGAGAATATTACCTTCTTAAAACTCAACAATGCCGATTTGGTGCACGAGCATTTGCAATCACACTCCACCATCGGAGTGCTTATTTCGTTGATGATAGTTATTTCAGCTGCTGCAAAATCGGCACAACTCCCCTTCTCATCATGGCTGCCACGTGCCATGGAAGGTCCCACTCCATCAAGTGCCATTTTTTATGGTTCGCTATCGGTGCATATAGGTGTATTTTTATTGTTGCGCACGTTTCCATTCTGGGAAAACCAGCTCTCTGTTCGCATTGTTATTGGTGTGTTGGGATTCCTTACCATGTTTATTACATCCGGAATTGCACGTGTACAATCATCTGTTAAAAGCCAGATTGCGTATGCAAGTGCATCACAAATAGGACTCATTTTTATAGAAGTTGCCTGTGGGTTTGAAAACCTGGCGTTGCTCCATTTTGCAGGCAATGCCTTCTTGCGCAGTTACCAATTATTGGTTTCGCCTTCGGTAGTTACTTATTTAATTCGCGAGCAATTTTACAACTTCTCCCCTCACCAAAAATCGATTGAATATCTATTGCCTCCTAAAATGCGCAATGCTGTATATGTTTTATGTTTAAAAGAATGGAACCTCGATTCATTGATGTATCGTTTGTTGTGGAATCCATTGAAATGGGCAGGTAAAAAATTGGATTTCCTTAACATGAACAGGGTATTGTTATTTTTTATTCCTGCCTATGTTGCCGGTTGGTTTTGTTGGATATATGAGAAAATGATACCTGAATATATTCATCATTATCTTCCTGTTTTCTTTTCGTTTATAGGTTTAATAATGGTTTTGAAATCGTTTACCGAACGCAAAAAATCACGTATGAGTTGGGTGCTTGTTATGCTCAATCATTTTTGGATGGCGCTAGCCATATCTTTTAACGAGCACTTTACCTACTTGCATATTGTATTGTATTTAAGTGGAATTATAGTAGCCGGAATTGTTGGGTATATTTGTTTGGAAAGGTTAAAACGTTTAGAGTTTGCTATAGGTTTAAATCAGTTTCACGGACACGCATACAAACATCCAAAGATTGCATTGGTGTTTTTAATAGCATGTTTGGGATTAACTGGATTTCCCATCACTCCTACCTTTATTGGCGAAGATTTGGTATTCACCCACATTCACGAAGATCAAGCCTTGCTGGCCTTCTTTATCTCTCTGAGTTTTGTTATTGATGGTTTATCCATTATTCGCATTTATGCACGGGTGTTTTTAGGGCCACATGCTAAGTCGGTATACGAAATGGCTTATCGGTCGTCATAAAGTAAATTGAGATGATGAAAAACAAATGTGATTCAGTGAATGGATTATTGGATTTCATAGGGCTAAAAAGCCATCCGAATGGGTGGCTTTTTTTTATTTGATAGTTTTAACTACACAGTAACGCAAAAACAAGAGCTGGTTTGGTACTCCAAACTTGCGCATGTTGACACTTGTGGATTGCACACAAATGAAAATAAATAATAGTTTTTGCTTATTTATTATTATTCTAAATAAAGATTACATACTTTTGCAGGCTAAAAAATCAGACATACGGTTGTAAACCTGTTAATAATAATTAACTTTACAATACGAAGTTTGAATCGGGTTATTGATTACGTCAGCATTTTAAAGAAATAACAGTTATGGAAGCAAAAGCAGAGGTTAAAGAGTTGATTACAACTTGGGCTGCTACTCGTCCTGATGAAATAATCTCAGAACACCGTAACGGATTTTATTCGGCAGATATCGTCATAGATGCATATAAAGCTGGATATGCCAAAGGAACGACTTCTCAATCCTCATCAGTTAAAGAACAAATAAGGGCAGCGTTTTACAAAAAGGCAAATTTGTTTTCTGAGGCTCTTGTTGAGGCAACAGCAGAGCTTAACAATGGCGGCTATACTATTAATAAACTTTTTATTAATCACAACCTTGATGAATCAAAGGCAATAATCGCAATTGATGCAGGTGTTTCCCTTGAACGGACATTTATTGAGTATTTTTATTCTAAAGCCCATGATATAGAGGAAAAATATTTTTCTCAGAAATTAAGTATTTCAATTTCTTACATCGAAGATTCAACTGATATAAACCTTGATTTGTTGCACTCAGATGGTTACGGGTTTGGTTATGACTTAATAACAAAAGAACCCATAGTACTTGGTTAAGAAATGAGCGCACACGGTACACATAATAAGAAAGTATGTGAAAAGCTGCACGCAGAAACTGGCTGTGACGACTGGGTAGTAACTACTGCGTTTTATTCTGCACTACATTTTATTCAAGCCAAAATATTTCCATTTACTCACAACGGAGTTGAAATAAAAAGCCTTGAAGGTGCCCATAAAAATGATGATTTAAAACGCGCCAATTAGCATGCCACAATGCTCAATCTCGTTAGTATGCGTTTACCTTCACAAAACGCATCATACAGATTCCTACATGACAAATGCCACAATGCAAGATATGTCAATTATCGAGTAGATAGAGTAACGGCAGATAATGCAAAATTCTACCTTGACGGAATAATCAATGATTGCACTCCAACAATTGTTTAAAACTACTCGTTCATAGTTGCTCCATTTCTAATTCACACAATATTTCATACAATTAACCTAGTGAAATTGCGAATGACTTTCCTTATTATGTATATTCGGCTATGCATGATGATTTAGATAAAAAATTCAACGATGCCACCCGGAATATGAAATCAGGAAGTACTGAGTGGTGGGCTGTTCGATTTAAATAGGATATGCTCCGTGCAGGGAAAGCAAAAAAACATAACGTTTCGCAGCTACAAGAAGTTGGCGATTTTTACCACAAATGTTCATGCGGAGTACAAAACTTTCGGCTATCACAAATGTGTCAGCGGAGCACTGAACCGCCAATTTTTTGTAGGTGCTGTTAGGTGCTGGCGTTCTTGGCTGTCCGTTTGTAAGCCATTGTCGTTATTGAGTTGTCGTGTCATTGAGTGTCGGATGTGCGTTGAGTATTTTTTATTTTTTTAAAGCGTTGGAATTTTTTTAATTCAATTTTTCTATTGGGTCGGCTTTGCAAGCTCTTTTAAAAACTTTGGTCTGTGCGGTTGCTTGTGCGGTTTTTAAATGTGCTTGCAAAATGCGTTGGCTATTTGAGGTACTTGCTCAACTTTATATTATAATGATTTTCGAGCAAGGTCGGTAAATTGCAATTTTCTATTTCTAAAACTCTGCAACATTCAGGTAGCTTTTTAAATAGTTTATTGTCGTTCTCGGTGCTGGTTTCTTCTGTAACTAAAATTGTTTTGTCATCCAATAATGTGCTTTGGTTTTTCTCCCTCAAACAGTATAGAATTAGTTTTCCGTCAGCAGAATCCAAATATTCGTTTTTCTGTTTTTCATATTCAGTTTCGTTAAATCCTTTCAGTTTTTTGATAGTCTGATTGCACAACTGATTATCTACAATGTTAAAGAATTTTGGATATGGTAATAGGTCTGTAGTTTTAATAGTGTTGCCTTTTGTATTGATAAAATCAAGTTGCTTTACAACAATTTTTTGTGCTACATATTTAGATTCTTCGTGTACCTTATCAATTACAATAATTTCTTTGCTTTCAACTTTTTTTTGAATAAAGTCTTTCAAAGAATCATCTTTGTCAAATGGTAAGTAATAACGTACCAAAGCAATTAAGGAGCTTGTGTCAATTACTACTTTCATTTAAGGTACTTATCAATTTTTTCAGGTTTAACATTAAGTCGTCTGCAAAATTCTGACTCGCCAATTATTCCTACAATAAAAGCAGATTGCACGGTATTTACATAAAGAGGAGATAAAATTGGTTTTGCTGCTCGTGCTTGTGATGCTCTGCCTTCTTGTTTTTCTTTCTCTCTTTCTTTTCTTAACTTTTCTTCGTTTTCACGATATTTATTTTCAAATTCCGTTTTTACGGATTGATAATCGTTGTAAGAAATTTTATCATTAATTCTAAGTCGAGTATAAAGGGCGTATTCGCTTAAATTAGTTTGCTCAGAAATATCTTTAATTAATTCGTGGTGGTAATCATTTTTAGCAGATGCTTTATCAATGCTGGCAATAATATTATCCATTTCGCCAATTAAAAAATAGTAAGCAAAGTCATTGCACCATTTTTCAATTTTATCTAAACTTTCGTAAGCAGAATAATCGTCTCCGATTTTCTCATCTATTTCCTCAACATTGAGTAAATAATGGCCAAGCTCGTGAACTAATGTAAATGTTTCTCTTCTATATGATTTCTGTCTTTTTAATACAATTACATTAGGTGAAAGATAAAAGCCATTAATATTTGCTTTTTCTTTTTTGTTCCAAGTTTCAATAAATTCAAAAACTAAAACATTGTTATCTGCAAGCTTAGTGATAATAGATTTTAAAAAGCCTTTGCGGTCTTTATTGAAACCTGGATAAATTTGTTTGCGAATTTCTTCCGCAACTTTTTTAGCATTGCTTTTTACAGTGTAAAACGGAAGCGTTCGTTCATTTTTAAAATCAGCAAGTTTAGATAATGCGGAGAATCCTATTTTTTCTTCTTCAAAATGAGTTACTATTTGTTTTGCTCCAAAACTTAATTCAGCGTTAAATTTATCTTTTCTAAAAAAGATACTTTCTTCTTTCGATTCTTTTAAATCTTTAGGGTCAATGTAATATCCTAAACCCTTTTTAAAAAGTTCATCTACTTTTTTAAGAATGCTAATTTTTATTTGATTCCCAAAAACCTCACTTTCAGAAAGTGCCTTTTTCCTGCCTTGGTTCAAATTAGCCAATAAATCTTTTTTTGATAGCTTGTAGAGCTTCAATAAGTGATTTAAACGGTTGATATTTATGCTAGTAGTCGACAAGAATTGATTACAGAATTTAAGGCAAATTTAGAAAATTATAGCGGAGTTTTGGAATAAATATTCCTCAATGTTCAAAAGCGTTAAATGTTGCTACTAATCAACTCTTTGTAGGAGTTTTTAATAATTAAAGCCAAATCTTTACTTATGGTTTCACTAATTACTCCACCAGCAACCATCTCGGAAAGTTTACCAGTAAATAATTGAACCCAGTTTTTCTTATTCAAATAGTATAGGTCTTTTAGTTCTTCAAATTCGTCTTTTACATCATCGTAAGTAATTTGTTGTCCCAATTTAATTGTGTTTAAATCTTCAACAATTTTTTGGAGAGTTTGATTTAATGATGTTTTTTCATCACGCGAAAAATCTTCGGGGTTTAATTCAGATTCCAATTCTTCCAATTCTTCTTGCAGAAAAAACAAAGTGTTTTCGTAATATTTATTTACAGCACAATTATTTTTACTAGTGCATTTTGGCAAATGGTCGTCAAATGCAATTTTTGCTTTACTAATGATGTACTCAACAAATTCAATTTTATAACTAGTCTTTTTATATTCCCAAAGTTGCGAACGCACTTTATCAATAAATTCCTTGTATTCATCATGGTCGTTCATGTGATACTTTACAAAGTCGTCTGCTTGCTTTTGTATTATGTTCATTACTTTGTTTTTTTAATTTTCTTAGGTTTCTCTTTTGTAAAAAGGTCTGCCGTGTATTTTTCGTAAAGTTCAAATAAAAACACCATTCTGTTGGCTTCACTTGTAAACGGTTGCGGTCTGTAAGCTAAGTCAACCGCTTTGTCTAACTCATTGTGTGCTTTAATTAGAACTGGTGGCATTGTCAACGGGTCGTATAAATCCGATAAAGAACTTTTAGGAAATTCTAATCTTGCATCTAAAACCTTTTGTGCTGCTGTTTCAATAGCTTTGATTTGTTTGTCGGTCGGATTTTCTGGCCAAGGATAATTGTTGTAAACTATATCTTTTGAATATCTAAAACGACTTTCTAATCGTCCACAAACAGATTTAACCCAAGCCATATGAATGCTTGACATTAAAATACCAAAATGATAGAGCTTTGCACCTTCAATAAATAGACAACTATCACTTGCAATAGAATTTTCGTCAAAGAAGCCCAAAGGAATATATTTTCTATTCTCAGATGAATGACGTGGTATTAGAACGTAATCACTTTTTGGTTGTCTGTCCTCTCCAAACAAAGTTGGGAAAGCTGCAAGTTTTTGAGTTGCTTGTCTTGTGCTTTGTTCCCTAAGTTTTCTCACATTTTCAACTCTTTCAGTTACAAGTTTAGTTTCTTTTAAATCTGTTGGATTTGCATTTTTTAGCCATAAACACCAACGCTTATGACCATTTAAAAATTCGTGAGCTGAAATGAGAGGTCTGAAAAACTTTTCCGCTTTCGTCTCTTGTTCAATAAATGCGTTTTTTTCTTCGTCTGTGAAAAGAAAGTTTCCGCCATCATTTGGCATACTGCCAAATGATATTTCTGGAATATTGCAAATAGGTTTTCTGCGTTTACCAACAAAAATATCCTTTGCATCAACCAAATAAGGATTGATGTTTTTTGCTTTTATTTCGTGGGCTTCGCCTTTAATATCTTCATATTCAAAAATGCTCTTGTTATTAGTGTCGTAGTTGGCGAAGCCAACTATCACACAATAAACTGCTGCATTGCCTTTGGCTTCGTTGCTCCATTTAAAAGTTCGGTGAGCAAAATGGATTTTGATTTTGTATTTATTGAGCATCAAGCTCCATAACAGTCCGACTTGTTCGCCTTGACAAATTGAGTTTGTAGAAACAAACGCAACTTTGATTTTTGTATTTTGAATGTATTGTGCCGATTTTATATACCAAGCAGTTACATAATCTAAAACGCCTGTTCCTTTTGCATTTGCAAATAGCATTTCCATATCTGCTTTCTGTTCGGGCTTTTGTTCTTTCTTCCCAATAAAAGGAGGATTGCCGATTATGTATGTAAGTTCATTTTTAGAAACTACGTTTTCCCAGTCCGTTTTCAATGCGTTCCCATGAATAATTTTTGCGGCTTTTTTCAAAGGCAAACGAACAAAATACTGTCCAAACTCATTGCTAATTTGCATATTCATTTGGTGGTCGATTAACCACATTGCAACTTCGGCAATTCTTGCAGGAAATTCTTCATATTCAATTCCGCACATCATATCAACATCAAGATAAATTATTTCTCTAACGTCAAAAACTCTTTGTCCTGTTTTATTAGATGCTCTTAAAATTTCTAATTCAAGCAATCGTAATTCTCGGTAAGTGATTACAAGGAAATTACCGCAACCACAAGCTGGGTCAAGAAATTTAAGAGTGCTTAATTTTTTATGAAATTCGGGAAGTTTGTTTTTGTTGTCTTTGATGTTTTCAAATTCTTTCCAAAGGTCGTCCAAGAAAAGTGGTTTGATAAGTTTTAAAATATTGGTTTCGCTTGTGTAATGTGCTCCCAAGTTTCTACGTTCTTTCGGGTTCATTACACTTTGAAACATAGAGCCAAAAATAGCAGGTGATATTTTACTCCAATCAATGTAACAACAATCTAACAAAGCTTGCCTCATTTTGGCATCAAAGCTCGCTGTGGGTAGGTTCTCTTCAAATAACTTTCCATTCACATAAGGAAATTCGGCCAATTGATCGTCAAGGTTTTTAAATCTCTTTTCGCTGGGTGTATTAAGCACCTGAAACAGTTCTTGCAGTTTTGCTGCTAAGTCGCTGCCATCCTCGGCAGATCGTTGCTCCACATAATCCTGAAACTGCTGTTTGTTAAAAATGGTCGTATCTTCGGCAAACAATAAAAATAAAATACGAACCAAGTAAACTTCTAATGGATGTCCAGTGTAGCCTATTTCTTCGAGCCTATCATGGAGTTTACCCATTAACTCAGCCGCTTTAATGTTTGCAGGGTCTTGTTCTTTGTATACCTTTTTTTGATACCCCAGTATGTACCCAAAATGCTGCACATTGTTTACAAGATCGCTCAATTTAAAGTCTACAACCTTATCTTCTTCAAGGTCGTAAAGTCTAAAATTCTCAAAATCGGAAATTAAAATGTACTTGGGTAATTCATGTTGTTTCAGTCCGTGCGTGTAGTCTTTTGCTTGTTGGTATGCTTTGTCAAGGTTTTTGCCTCGACTTTTCATTTCAATTAAAATGGTGCCTTTCCAAAGCAGGTCAATGTAGCCGTCTTTGTCGTCAAGTTTTTTTACTCTGTGTTCAAAGGTCGAAACACGTTTACTACTAATACCAAACACGTTAAAAAACTCAACTAAAAATGGCTTTGCATCTGCTTCTTCATTTGAAGTTTCAGCCCATTCTTTTGAGAAATTTAATGCTCTATCTTTTATTTCGTTCCAGCTTAATGCCATTCTTAATCGAAAATATTACTATCGATGCAATTCTGCACTATTTTTTCTTCATTTACAATTGTTAGATTCGAAGGATGCAAAGCGAACTAGATAAACAATTTGAAAATGCAACGCGCAACATTAAGCGCGAATCAACGGATCAAGCGTAAAAGTTGTGGGGTAAAAAATAAAAGAAGAGATTTGGAGAGAATAAACATCCAAACATGAATGACTCCTTTAATATCTTAATAAAACTAATCCTACCCGAATCCATAGAAGACTATTTTGAGTTAACCAATGCAAAAAAAGGAAGACGATGTTATTCATCTTTACATGAAAGAACGCAATGAGACACCTTCGGAATACAAGTCGAACAAGCTAGTATCTAAAGGCTTTTTTGCTGAGGTAACACTGCAAGACTTCCCTATCCGAGGGTTTAGAGCCTTCCTTCATATAACACGCAGGCGATGGCTTAATGAAGATACAGGAAAAGTAGTATTTAGAGACTGGGATTTAGTAGCTCCGTGACTTGCACATCTTACCTCAATGATAAAACTTTTATCGAATTTGTCGAAAGAACGATCTCTTTTAAATCATCAAACTTCGATTGGTGCTTCCTCATAATTATTTCGTTTACTTTTGCTTTACCGTTTTAATACACACAGACGATACGTCCGCATGAACGGGTGTTAAATATTACCTTCAGGGGTGGCTGAGCTTCCCGCAGGGAACGATTGAAGCCACCGTTTATCTTTTCTTATTATTTTTTTATCTTACATTCCCCTTATATTTGGCTAGTTATTAAACCACTATGAATAAAATTTTTTTAGTCATTAAACGCGAATACCTTAGTAGAGTGCGCAAAAAATCGTTTATTATTATGACGATTGCCGCTCCTCTTCTCATTTCAGCATTTTATGGCATCATTATTTATTTTGCTATTAACAGAGATATTGGAGAGTCGGAAAAACGTATTTATGTTGCCGATCAAAGTGGAGCCTATACAGCCAAACTTAACTCGAAAGAAACCATCAAATTTATTTATGGAGATGTGACTGACGAGAAAAACATCAAAACATTTTTAGAGGAAGGAAACTACTACGCACTGCTTACGCTGCATGATTCTGCTCTCCACAAAATTGATCTTGTTGCTGTTGATCAACCCAGTTTAACAACGGTAAGTTATATCGAAACACAATTAGCAGATGTACTCAAAAAACGGAAACTAGAACACATTGGTGTAACTGCTTCTCAAATTGAGGAAGTAAATAATGTACATATTCGTATAAATACTGCCAAGGCAACCGAAACCGGTGCAAAAAGTAGCAGTGCGGCCGCCAGTAGTGCAATTGGATTTGCAGCCGCTTTATTAATTTACATGTTTATCTTTTTGTATGGCGTGCAAGTAATGCGTGGGGTTATTGAAGAAAAAACAAACCGTATTGTTGAGGTTATTATTTCCTCACTCAAACCTTTTGAACTGATGATGGGTAAAATTATAGGTATAGCCTTGGTTGGTCTTACGCAGTTTATTATTTGGATGGGACTTATTGCATTATTGGGTGGTGGCACATCTGGAATGATGGCTTCGCAAATGACTGTATCTCCCGAAGCTCAGGGAGCCTTGGCTCAAAGTGGAAATGACATGAGCGAGTCGGGATCATTTATTACAGCTTTGCTCAGTTTTAATTATACATATTTAGCATCTGTGTTTTTATTTTACTTCATCACCGGTTATTTGTTTTACGGTGCCTTATTTGCTGCAATTGGTTCTGCTGTTGATAACGAAACCGACACGCAACAGTTTATGCTCCCTGTAACCATGCCCTTGGTTTTGGCAATTGTGTTGGCGCAAAGTGCTGTTATTAGCAACCCAAATGGTGTAATGGCATTTTGGTTATCCATTATCCCATTCACCTCACCCGTTGTAATGATGGTGCGCATGCCATTTGGCGTGCCCAATTGGGAATTATTCCTATCAATGGGTTGTATGATTGCCGGATTTATTTTCACGGTTTGGCTTGCGGGCCGAATTTACCGCATAGGTATTTTGATGTACGGAAAGAAACCAAGTTACAAAGAAATTGGCAAATGGCTCTTCGCAAAAGGATAGTTTAACAAGAGATTGTTACGTTTCTTTCGTTTCTATGGGTGTTAATTCTGCTTCCTTTTCTTGATGAAATTTTGAAACAGCCAACTGTTGAGAATGGTATATACCTGAATGCCCGCTAAAATAGTAAGCCGTAAAACAAGCAATGGCAAAATAAACCGTATACTCTGTCCCAAATAATTCAATGCCCATTAAAGTGCAGGCTATAGGTTTATTAACAGCTCCGGCAAACACTGCAATAAATCCTAATCCAGCAAATAAATCGATCGGTGAACCGCTTATTACGGCCAAAAACTCATTTTAAAAACGAGCATAAACTACAAAAAGTTGGCCTTTCATTTAAACCCGATATGCAAAAATTAAAATCACAAACCGTTTAACCCGATTAAAATAGCATTGGGTTATGGTAAAAAATCAATAGCATCAAAATAATAGAATGCTGAAATCGATACTATGCTGAGGGTATTTATTAAAAATGGAATGTATTAGGTATTTATTCTTTTAGAAAGCTGTTGTTAACTGATAACCTGTTCTTGCACATAACTGCTACAAATTATAGTAGCTGCTGTTTTTTCATCGGTTAAGAGAAATAGGGTATCAAGAAACAAGTTTAGTGGCATAAAAAAAGCGCTTCAGTTACCTGAAACGCTTTGGTGGTCTTGTAGGGATTCGAACCCCAAACCTTCTCATCCGTAGTGAGATGCTCTATCCAATTGAGCTACAAAACCATTAATTAGTGGGCTGCAAATATAAACATACTTTCCATTTGCAAAACTTTTTGTATGAAAATATTTATCTAAGTATATAAAAAAGGCTGAAACCATAATGGATTTCAGCCTTTTAAAATTCGTTGAAAATATTAGTGACTCACAGTAAACTTACCTGATTTCACTGTTTCATTAGCTGAAGTTTTAATTTGGTAAAAGTAAACTCCGTTGTTAAAGTTACTTACATCCATTTTACCTTCGCCTAATACAATAGGATACGTGTTAATTAATTTACCAGTTACATCCATAACTTCAACGGTTGCATCTGTTGATTTCATGGTAATGGTGAACTCAGTATTAGCCGGGTTTGGAAAAGCAGATACCGAAGATGCTAAGTTGTTTAACTCTGCTACACTTGTTTTGATAACGCGTAAATTCACAATTGATAAATCTACATCATTTGAATCGTTTGGATCAACATTCGCAATGGTGTCTTTAAATTCGACAGTAATAATAAAAAGAGCATTATTTACATCGTTAGCAAACGTAACACCAATCGGGTTTGTTGGAGCATAAATAGCAGAATCACCAGCATTTAAGGACTTTCCAATTGAGAATGCGCCTAATGGAATAATTCTGGTTGAAGATAGTGCCAAAATTAAGTTAACTCGGAAAGTATCGGTAGCAAGTATAGGAGTGCTGCCCGTATTTTTAACATAGAATGCAACAGAAATTGCTTTTCCAGAATTGATTTCAGCACTATCCGCGGGCGATAATAATGTGATGTCAAGATCTTTTTGGGCGAAAGCTGCTACACTAACAAGTGTAAAAATAGAGAGTAATAGTTTTTTCATTTTTATTAAAAATTTTATGTTTAACTTCAAATATAGTGAATTAGGTTGCTTAATGTCAAATTAATTTTAATGAAAGTATTTCCAAACGAGTTTTCCTTTTGATTTTCCGATGATGTTCTGCAAAATACTAATCTCACTCTCTTTGATTTTTTTAACGGACTTCAATTCCTTCAAGAGCATTTTTTTGGTTTCCGCTCCTATTCCTTTAATGGCATCTAATTCGGACTGAACGGATCCTTTGCTCCTTCTGTTGCGATGATGCGTAATACCAAATCTATGCGCTTCATCACGCAGTTGCTGGATTATTTTTAATGTTTCTGATTTTTTGTCGATGTAAAGAGGCAGTTCGTCATCGGGATAATACAACTCTTCTAAACGTTTGGCTATACCTAGAATGGGAACTTTACCATACAAACCAAGCTCTTGTAAACTTTCAATGGCAGAACTTAGCTGACCTTTCCCTCCATCAACAATAATGAGATTGGGTAGCGGCTGGTTTTCTTCCATCATGCGTTTGTATCTTCGGTGAATCACTTCGCGCATGGTGGCGAAATCATTTGGACCAACAACGGTTTGCACATTAAAATGACGGTAATCTTTTTTACTTGGCTTAGCATCTTTAAACACTACCATTGCCGAAACAGGATAGGCTCCTTGAATATTGGAGTTATCAAAACATTCAATGTGTCGTGGTAATTCGGTTAGTCGTAAATCTTGCTTCATTTGTGTTAAAACCCTATCCACTTTCAACTCAGGATTGAGTTTTTCATATTGCGACAATTTCTCTTTTTTATAATACAACGCATTTTTAAGAGATAAATCGAGCAGCTTTTTCTTGTCGCCTGTTTTGGGTATGGTGAACGTGATGCGATCATCCTCCAAGTCAAGGGGAAAGGGAATAATTACTTCTATCGACAAGCTTTTGTATTGCTCGCGTACCTCTCCAATGGCAAATTCCAGTAATTCCTCATTTGTTTCCTCTAATTTTTTCTTGAGCTCAAACGTTTGGGTTTGAATAATCATTCCGTTTGATACTTTCAAAAAGTTAACAAAGGCAAACTTATCATCGGTTACAATACTAAACACATCAACATCATTTGGAATGGAACTGACAATGGTTGATTTGCTTTGATAGTTTTTCAGTAAATCTAATTTCTTTTTAAGTAAGGCAGCCTCCTCAAAACGCAGTTGAGAGGCGGCCTCCAGCATTTGTTGTTTGAGTTGTTGTTCAACAATTCCAATATTTCCTTTTAAAATACTTTTTATCTGTTTAACCGTTTCGTTGTAATTTTCCTCCAATTGTAAACCAATGCAAGGAGCTTTGCAATTTCCAATTTGATATTCCAAACAGGCTTTAAATTTCCCCTCCATTATATTGGATTCGGATAGATTTAAGTTGCAGTTTCGCAAAGGATAAAGACCTTTAATGGTATCTAAAATGGTATACATCATAGGTCCAGAAGCATACGGCCCGAAATACTCAGATCCATCTCTTATGTATTGTCGTGTGGAGAATATTCGAGGAAAACGTTCTCGCTTAATGCAAATCCACGGATATGTTTTATCATCTCGTAAACTGATATTAAACCTTGGTTGAAAGGTTTTAATTAAAGAATTTTCAAGGAGCAATGCGTCAATTTCTGTATCAACCAAAGTAAACTGAATATCGGCAATTTTACTCACCATTACGACTGTTTTCCTGCTTTCGTGTGTTTTGGTGAAGTAAGAAGAAACGCGCTTCTTGAGTTTTTTGGCTTTGCCTATATAGATAAGTACACCATCGGAATCATAGTATTTATATATACCAGGGGTGTCGGGTAAACTGCCAATAATGCTTTTAAGGTGAGCCGTAAACATGCCGCAAAATAAAGGATGCTGAGGATTATTATGTAAAAAATTATACCAATTCTAATTTTAAAATAGTCAAAACATGAATGGTATAATGCCCCCACCCAAAGCTTTTGGGAAAATGACTGTTTACGCCAATTACACTGCAATACTTAAAGATATGATTGGGGTATCGTATTATAGTATAATTTTGTTCATTAATTTACTGAAGTTGGTGGGGTCCATTCCTAAATAATTGGCCAAGTATTTATGTGGAATAAGCTGCAAAACATGCGGACTGCGCTGCAGTAACTTACGAAAACGCTGCTCGGCTGTATAACATTGCAATTCAACCAATCTTTCCAACACTCAGGATGTTGCTGCGGTTAAGCCTTTTCGGATCAGAGCCTCCACTCCACAATATTGTCTCATCAAGGAATGAATATCTGCATACGAAGTCCTCAAAAACTTAGATGTTGTTAGTGTTTCGTAATAGTACTTGGAGGGCTGTTGCAACAAAAGTGAATCTAATACACCCCAAAAGATGGAGCATAGGTAAATACCAGCGTTGCTTCGCAGTTTTCATCATCTAAATAAAACACCCTCTGTATTCCCTACGTCACAAAATACAAATACTTCTCAGTGTCGTCAGCAGAAGTAAGCACTTCTTTTCTATGAGCCTACATGGGCGTCCAAACGCGTTCAAAAGCTTGCCACTCTGTATCATCGAGTGGATGTATGGCTGTCGCCAACGTTTTCAATAATAAATTATCATCGAAACAATCCATCGATTTCAAAACTGATCTTGTAAGCGTTTAATAAGTAGCTGCGTAATTCGTTTATTCAAAGTAGAAACATGTTGCAAGTAAAAAGCAAACTCTTCGGAATTAAACAATCCTGCAACCAATCCAATGAGTTGATTGCGCAATACTAAATCCTTTCGAATGATATTTTCTACAAATAACGACCGCTCATGAACATTAATAGGAATGTTACTCGATGCTGTTTTAGCTATGAAGTACTCCATAATCACTGCATTTTGAAATTTTAAAATGGGCCGGAGTGTATGTTGCTGAAATTTTTCTTCGGGCAATGATTCTCGTTCAATATCAATGGTAATATCTGGACGAAGGCTGATTAATATGGTATCTCGGTGATGTGTATTCATATATTTGCTGTTGTAAATTACGATGATTAATATCATTTAAACAGTTATTTTAAAGAAAAAGATTGTTTGCGAACGAATTATACCTACCTTGCGGACTCATTTAATACAAAATACAATGCAAGAAGGAACAGTAAAGTTTTTCAATGAAACGAAAGGCTTTGGATTCATCACTCCAAATGACAGCAACGAAAAAGATATTTTCGTTCACGTATCAGGTTTGAAAAGCGAAATCCGCGAAAACGACAAAGTAAGTTACGAAACTCAATCAGGTCCACGTGGCATGAATGCAGTAAACGTTAGTGTTATATAATATTACATTATTACCTATTTGTTGAAAAAAAAACATGCTCTGGGAGCATGTTTTTTTTTGCCCTTTTCATACCTTTAAATCCATACTTTTGAAGATGTATTGTAAGAAGCAACTCATGCCCAAATCTTTAGAGCAATCATCCAAACAGCTTAAACAATTTTTATACAGCCAGTATTTTAGTGATGGTTTTCGCATAACCCTAGGCATTTTGTTGCCATCTATTATTTGTTATCATTTTAATTATATTGAAGTAGGTATCACCTTATCGCTTGGTGCGTTGGGTACTAGCATTCCTGACAATCCCGGTCCACCCGAGCACCGAAGAAATGCTATGCTTATTACTATTGGTCTAAGTTTTTTAATGGCTATTTCTACAGGATTACTTACCTACTATCCTTGGGTTTTGGCATTATTCATTGGGGTAAGCTGTTTCCTACTATCCATGTTAAATATTTTTGGTGCCCGAGCTGCAGCCGTTGGTGTATCGGTTTTGGTAGTAATGGTTTTGGGGATTGATACCCAACTTACTTGGCAGCAAACATTTTTATACGCAACCTTTTTACTTGGAGGTGGCATTTGGTACTTTTTATTAAGTATCATTAGTCAAGGTCTTTTGCCCTACAGAGCTGCAGAACAAACTTTGGGAGAATGTATTTTGGAAGTGGCCGCCTTTATGCGCATCAAAGCAGAGTTTTATAATGAAGATTCGGTGATTGATGAGAACTACAAGAAAACGCTTAACCAACAGGTAATCATCAACCAGCAACAACAAAATGTACGAGATATTTTATTTAGAACTCGAAAACTATTGAACGATACTTCACTCAATGGTCGTAAGTTAGTGTTAACATTTGTGGATTTGGTTGATTTGTACGAACAAATTAATGCTACGCACTATAAGTATGAAAGTATAAGACTAACATTTGCTGATAAAGGAATACTTGAATTGTTTCACAAGGTAATTATTAAACTTGCTGAAGAATTGGAGCATATCGGAGAAGGCATACACAATCATCAAAAAATTAGAGTAAAGCATGATTTCTTACTGGATCTCACACTCATAAAATCAAAGATCGATACCACAGAAAGAGAAGGAGTTAATGTACTGGTACTCAAACGCATTTTAATTAACCTGAGAAATATAGCCTATCGGGTCAACCGAATGCACGATTACCAGCATAAGGCCAACGAATTATCTATATTGCGCAGCAAAGATCTAACACGATTTGTGGATAGACAATTGATTGACTGGAATTTATTCCGAGCTAACTTATCACTAACCTCAAATCATTGCAGACATGCAGCAAGGGTGGCAATTGTTTGTTTACTGGCTTATGTATTTACCTTAACCGTTTCGGAAGGTCCTCACAGTTACTGGATTTTACTCACCATTATTGTAATATTAAAACCCGGTTACAGCCTTACCAAACAACGAAACATTGAAAGAATCATTGGAACAGTTATTGGAGGAATTATTGGACTTGGAGTGCTTACGTTTTTTCCAACCGATGCAGCCCGGTTTGGATTTTTAGTATTATTCATGCTGCTTACTTTCAGTTTTATTAGGATAAAATATGTGGTAAGTGTATTATTTATGACTCCCTATATTTTAATTGTATTTAGCTTTACCACATCATACAATGATTCAACAGTTGCCTGGGAACGTATCATTGATACTTTTATTGGGGCAGGTGCAGCAATATTAGGAAGCTACTTTGTGTTTCCATCTTGGGAGTCGTACCAATTAAAAACAGCTGTGGTTGATACGCTCAAATCAAACGTAAACTATCTAAAAAAAATGGTAGAACGGAGCAGCCAAAATCAAGAGTCGCAATCAGCCTATCGTTTGTCAAGAAAGGCTTCTTATGTTAGTTCGGCTAATTTAACTACAGCATTTCAGCGAATGCTGTCCGAACCCAAAAGCAAACAAACACAAGCCGATTTATTATACCGTTTAGTGGTTCTTAACAATCAACTTAACTCCTATTTGGCTACACTGTCCTATCAATTAGAAGCGAACGAAAACCTTTCGGACGATCAACTTAAACAACTTCGCTCCATATGGTTTGTTCTTAAAGAAACATATGAAAAGATTACCTGTAAAGAGTTATTGTTTAAGCTTTCTCGCAACACCTCACTTACTGAAAATGATTTAGTACAAAATGATTTTCTAAGGGAAATACACCAAACCTCTGTAAATATTCGTAAAACAGCTTTAGAATTAATTCAACTAAATACACACTCGCTTAAAATTCACACAAATACTTGATTTTTAATTATAAACAAGTGAATCATCCCAAAGTCTTTATCCTCATTCTATCCAACAATAAAGGAACCATTTCCTAATACTACCGTCTTAAAACCCTTGCTGTGGCTTTAATTAGATTGGTGATGTTAACCAATTCGAAAATCATCATAGCTTTCTCGCCTTGTTTGTGAATCCTTCACCTGTCGGAACTTTAACCGGTCAAACATGCTTAATCATAGGCTAACCATGCTGCTCCGCTTTATGAGGATTGTAAGCCAACCTCCTCAAGCACAGTTTGATTTGCTCTTGGAAGCAGTAAATGAAGTATTAAATTTTGCCAAGTTGAACATTTGGGTAACAGCACATCAACCCATTTGGCCTGATGAGCTAATTGTGCTCTATTCCTAAAGAAATAAGCAAAAAATAGAAAACGATATACTCGGCTTCTATTATTAATTGAGCTTAGGGTCAAAGCCCCAAATGAGGGTGGTGTTTTTATGTCTGCCTCTTTGACATATCTATAAATGAACCCCAAAAATACAGCAGATTTATTGACTTTAAGAAGTTTTAAAGATTTTAATACTTACATCATTTAACTTATTAATCAATTATTTAACATATAATAACTTAAGTAATTATATAGATTTTAACTCTACCTGAATAGCTTGAAGCCTTCGCATTAATTCGCTCAATTTCTCACTGCTATTTTCGAGTAAATGATCCATTTCATTGAGGTGTTTCACTTCATCCAATAGCATTTTATGATATTGTATTACAGATGATTGTGCGCTTCTAACTGACTCAATTTCTCGACCAAGTGTCTCAATTTGCTCAATAAGGTGTGAAAAATCTTGACTTTCAGCTTCTTCCCGATACATATTGCCCACACCCAATAACAGCCAATCGGGACTAATACGCTCAAAATGAGTAAGAACCTTTTGAATAATATCCAACCCTGGCTTGTTCCGACCGGTTGTTATATGTGTGATTAAAGGCAACGAAACACCCAAAGCTGTTGCGAATGATGATTTACTGTGCTCTGTGCGCACCATCACTTCTATGATACGTTTGTTTAATTCATCTATCATATTGATATATAATTAGTTAAAAGTAGCATTGTTTACAATTGTTTTGATTCAAATTTACAATTGTTTATACTAAAAACAAATGTTAATTATGGGGTTTACTTTTGTAAATTATATTGTTCTATCTTTTGTTTAATAATGATTGTATAACTTATTGATTTTTATTAAGTTATATTATAAAAATATCGTCAAATGTCCCCTATAATTATTGAGTATACAATTGTAAAATAAGCGATTTACAATTGTTTGAGTTGAATATTGACAATAAAACAGTGCCAACCTGTCGCTTTCTTGGCTTTCTATACTTTCACAAAACTAATTGGTATTAGTTTGTGTATATATTGATAATGAAACCACACATATTAGAAACAACCACCATTATTAAACGTCCGCTGAGCGAAGTATTTGATTTTTTTAGCAAAGCAGAGAATTTAAACCTCCTCACTCCTCCCGAGTTGGAGTTTACGATTACCACACATCTTCCAATTAACATGAAACCGGGAACCTTGATTGACTACCGTATTAAACTAAATGGTATACCGTTTAACTGGAAAACAGAAATTTGTGTATGGAATCCACCCCACCAATTTGTAGATCAGCAACTTAAAGGACCATACGTGCGTTGGCATCACACCCATAGTTTTAAAGAAGTAAATGGTATTACCGAAATGACGGATCGTGTGGAGTTCTTGTCTCCAGGATGGATTTTGGAACCGTTGATTAACGCCCTTTTTGTTGGTAAAAAGGTGAAGCAGATCTTTGAATACCGCGAAGAACAGCTAAAAAAGATATTTGCTTGAGCAAAACGAAATACCGAATAACCAAATCATTGCAAAAATGCGAGCATTGCTCCAACTGGACTGATGGCACAAAATCTTTTTGTAGCAGTTGTGGCGAAATTTTGGATCAACATTTTAGGCAAGAACATTCGGAATTACCTCAAAAATGGGAGTCCTTCCCGGGGTTGATTTCGTACACTAAATTGAATCGATCCTCTCGTTCCAAATGGTTTTGGTTGCTTGAAAAACTTATCAATACCGGTGAATTTTTGCTTTCGGCCCTTATTTTACTGGTAACGCTTATTCTCTTTTTTCTGCCTGGATGAGCCTATTTCCAATATCCGTTTATGTTCCGCTCAGCCTTTGGATAGTTTACCATTTGCTAAAGCTTTCAGCTATTCCGTTTCCCGCTTATTTTCAATCCTATGCAGATGACTTGCTATTTATTCCAATAATAATGGGACTGGGATTACTACTCCAGCAAAGATGGATTGCGCCAACAACCCCTTTTATTTATTCAAACCGCGCCCTCGTGTGTGTTTGGGTATACTGCTGTATCGTTTTTGAATTACTCTTTCCCCTATTCAATTCATCGTTTACAGCCGATTGGTTCGACTGTATTGCTTATGCATGTGGCGCGCTATGGTTTAAAGTTGGCATGAACAAACCGCTAACTAAATGAAAAACTGAATAGTAATAGTTTCCCACATACCCCTTGTTTCCGTTTGCAATCAAAATGGAATTTGTATTTTAGCTGCATGGAAAATTTTGTGGTTTCGGCTCGTAAATACAGACCCGCTACGTTTGAAAGCGTAATTGGTCAGGGGCACATTACCAATACCTTAAAAAATGCGATAAAAAACAATCAGCTAGCACATGCATTTTTGTTTTGTGGTCCGCGTGGCGTAGGAAAAACAACCTGTGCCCGTATTTTGGCAAAAACCATCAATTGCAGCAATATTACGCCCGAGTTTGAAGCCTGTAATGAGTGTGATTCGTGCAAATCCTTTAACCAAAATGCCTCCTTCAATATTTATGAATTAGATGCTGCATCCAACAACTCGGTAGATGATATACGAGGATTGGTAGATCAGGTTAGATATGCTCCACAGGGTGCCAAATACAAAATATACATTATAGATGAGGTGCACATGTTGAGTGCAGCAGCTTTCAACGCCTTCCTTAAAACGCTTGAAGAACCGCCTCCATACGCAAAGTTTATTTTGGCCACAACGGAACGGCATAAGATTTTACCAACCATTCTCTCTCGTTGCCAAGTATTCGATTTCCACCGTATCACCATCGAAAGTGCGGTTACGCAGCTCAAAAAAATTATTACCAACGAAGGAATTGTTGCCGAAGAAGAGGCGTTGCATGTTATTGCTCAAAAAGCAGATGGTGCCATGCGCGATGCTCTCTCTATTTTTGATCGAATTGTAAGTTTTTCGGGAAAGAATATTACCTACAAAGATGTTATTGATAACCTCAATATCCTGGATTATGAATATTATTTTAGGGGTGTAGATATGATGCTGGAAAAAGATCTTCCTGCTATGCTCTTGTTATTTGACGAAGTATTAGCCAAAGGTTTTGATGCCCAGCATTTCCTCTCAGGTTTCAGTGATCATTTACGTAATTTAATGATGTGTAAACATCCAAATACGCATAAATTACTCGAAGTTGCTCAAAGTATTGCTGCTCGTTTTATTCAACAATCGCAAAAATGTTCTTCCTCTTTATTGCTAAATGGATTGAATGTGTTGAATAAATGTGAGTTGGAATATAAATCGAGTAAAAACCCACGTTTGCATGTTGAGCTCACGTTGATGAAATTGAGCCATATTCAGTCGATAATCGATATTAACTCGGGAAACCCCGATGCTAAAAAAAAAATTACTAATGTAACCGCTCCTCCTGTTTTAAGTGCTCAACCGCAACCCGAGACAACATCTAACTCAACCAACAATACATTAGCCCAACCTACAGTAATTGCTCCTGAACGTGTTGTTAAAACTGAGCCTGTTGTAAGTATTCCAATCAAACCTATTGGCAATAACAACGCAATGAGTAAACTGGATAAGTTGCGTATGCAGGTGTCGCAAACAACACAACAAACCATCAACGATACAGCCACCGAAACCGAAAAAGCTCCAATAGTTTATGATGCCGATGTTCCTTTAAGCCAAGTTTCATTCACCGAAACGTGGAGAAAATATCTCGAAAAACTTTCGGAGCAAGGAAAGAATAGTCTGAGTGTCATATACAAAAATGCGACATCACGAATTGTGGATGCCAATATTGTGGAATTAACATTGGCTAGTCAACATGAGCGCGAAATGATTGAGGAAGATAAAATTAACATCATCCCTTTTTTACGCAGCAACCTCAAAAATGGCCTTATAGACCTTACCTTTATCGTTAACCAAACAAGTCAACCTTTTAAAGCCTTTACTGCCGAAGATCGTTTTAAAGTTATGGCCGAAAAAAACCCGATGCTAAATGATTTACGCCAATCATTTGGACTCGAATTTGAATAACACTATGTCGAGAAAAGAACAAATCAAACTCAGCTTAAGGCAACGTTTAGCCAAGCTTATCAACTATTTCCTCAAAGGTTTATTGGTAGTGTTGCCATTTGCCATTACCTATAGCATTATCAAATCTATCGTTATTAGCTTGGATACGTTTGTGGATGTTGGCGTTCCGGCAGTTGGTTTTTTAATTGTGATTGTTTCGGTAACCATATTGGGTTGGATTGGATCAAGCATTTTAACCAAGCCACTGTTTTCATTGGTGGATGATATTCTTTCACGCATACCATTTGTGAAAATCATCTATACCTCCGTGAAGGATTTTATGGAAGCCTTTGTTGGTGATAAAAAGAAATTCAATAACCCAGTTTTGGTAAAAATGGGTGATGGTTTGTATAAACCCGGCTTTATTACACAAGAAGATTTAACCGCTTTAAAACTGCCCGGAATGGTAGCTGTTTATTGTCCGCACTCTTATGCTTTTTCCGGAAATTTGTTTTTGGTAGAAAAGGATAAAGTAAAACCCATGGAAGGCAACTCAACCGATGCGATGAAGTTCATTGTATCAGGTGGTGTAACGAGTATTGACTAGTGCGACATAATACAATCAGCAAATGATTTTAGCCTTTTTACGACTCATTCGGTTCAACAATTTGTTGATTATGCTCTTCACGCAAGTGTTGTCGTATTACTTTTTATCGCCACATATTACTGCTCACCAACTTATCGAAACACGTTTTGTTTTTTTATGCTTAGCAACATTATTAGTGGGTGCAGGTGGATACATTATCAATGATTACTTGGATGTAAAACTTGATTTAATCAACAAACCAAACAAAGTTGTTGTGGGCCAAATCATCAGCAGGCGCTGGACTATGTTTTTACATTTTTGCATGAATGCAATTGCAATGCTCTTGGGTTTATACATTGGCACCAAGGTTACCGTTGCCATTGTTATTGCTGCTGTAATGCTATGGATTTACTCGGTATCGTTAAAACGAAAATTCCTTTCTGGAAATGTATTGGTATCGTGTTTAAGTTCTTTTGTTATAGTGATTAATTTCATTTACGACAATAGCTTACAGGTTCAACTGATATGGGCGTATAGTTTTTTTGCATTTGTGCTTACCCTACTCAGAGAAATTATTAAAGACACCGAAGATATAAGAGGTGATGGCAAATTTGATTGTAAAACCATACCCATTGTTTTAGGTGTGCGCAAAACCAAAACAGTATTGCTTTACATTACCGGAATATTTGCGCTCATACTGTTTGTATACACTACATTTTTTGCAGCCTCTTATTCGTTTGAACATTCGTTTGCACGTGGATCTTTTATTTTTTACATGATGGCATTTGTAATTGTGCCATTGTTTATACTCCTCTATTTTATTAAAACTGCCGATACCACTTCCGATTTTCATCGGCTGAGCACTTACACCAAATTAATAATGGTTACGGGCATGTTAAGCATGATTTTTTGGAGGATCTAAATAATAAAGAGGTTGCACCAATTACTTGACACAACCTCTTTAATCCTATGAATGAGTTGTTAAGAAGCGAAATACTTGAAGAAGTATGGAATGGTTTCAATTCCTTTTAGGTAATTAAAAATTCCATAATGCTCGTTTGGCGAGTGAAGTGCATCGCTATCCAACCCAAAACCCATCAATACCGATTTTAAACCCAATTCCTTTTCGAACAACGCAACAATGGGAATACTTCCTCCTCCGCGGGTTGGAATGGGTGTTTTGCCAAAGGTTGTTTCCATCGCTTTTGCCGCAGCAATGTATGCTTTTGAGTCGGTTGGAGTAACAACAGGTTCACCTCCGTGATGAGGTTTTACTTCAACCTTCACTCCTTTGGGTGCAATACTTTCAAAATGCTTTTTAAATAAAGCAGTAATTTCATCACTGGTTTGATTAGGAACCAAACGCATTGAAATTTTGGCAAATGCTTTTGATGGCAAAACAGTTTTTGCCCCCTCGCCAATATACCCTCCCCATATTCCGTTTACATCCAATGTTGGGCGAATACCTGTTCTTTCCAATACGGTATAACTTGTTTCTCCCCATACATCCTCAATGGCTAAATCCTTTTTATAATCGGTTAAATCCAGAGGTGCTTTGTTTAATTCGGCACGTTCGGCTTGTGTTAACTCCAATACCTTGTCGTAAAAACCAGGGATGGTAATATGATTGTGTTCATCGTGCAAAGAAGCAATCATTTTGGCTAAAATATTAATTGGATTAGCTACTGCTCCTCCGTACACTCCACTGTGTAAATCACGGTTTGGTCCGGTTACTTCAACTTCAACATAACTCAACCCTCTCAATCCGGTATCTATTGAAGGAACATCATTTGCAATCATAGATGTATCACTAATTAATACCACATCCGCTTTCAAACGATCCTTGTTATCTATGCAAAATTTACCCAAGTTAGAACTTCCAACCTCCTCTTCTCCCTCAATCATAAACTTCACATTACAAGGAAGTGTATTGGTTTGCATCATTAACTCAAATGCTTTAAGGTGCATGTAAAATTGACCCTTATCATCAGCAGAACCACGAGCAAAAATAGCACCATCAGGATGTACCGCTGTTTTGCGAATGGTGGGTTCGAACGGTGGCGTATACCAAAACTCCAAGGGAACAGCAGGTTGTACATCATAGTGGCCGTATACCAAAACAGTTGGCAATGATGCATCAATTATTTTTTCGCCATACACAATAGGATTGCCGGCAGTAGGACAAACTTCTACGTCATCTGCTCCGGCAGCAATCATTTTTTCTTTAACGAATTCGGCAGCTTTGTGTACATCATTTTTATATGCAGGATCGGCACTGATAGACGGAATGCGCAATAACTCAAATAACTCATTGAGGAAACGATCTTTGTTTGTGTTTATGTAATCTTGGTTTATTGACATGTTATTGTTTTTGAGAACAAATGTAAGGTGAGGATATTTAAGAACAAATATTTCGTTATCCTCGTAAACCAAAATCCCCAAAACATGAAAATCATTAATCCCTTAACCCTACTTTTCCTTTTATCCTTTGTAACGGCCCATGCACAAGTATCTTTCCCTAAAGGAACTCAATCCTTAAATGGAAGTGTATATTATTACGAAAACTCGGATAAAAACTCAACCAAGACAACATCCTATCCTTCGGGTACCAGCTATAAAAACGGACAGGCGGCTGTTTCGGTTGAATGGGGACATTTTATCAAACACAATCTATCACTCAACACAGGAATTTATGGAAATTACGTTTTAAGCGAAAATTCTTATTCTTATTGGAACAATTTAAATGGAGGCTCCCAAACCAGTAAAAATTCAAATAGCACATTTGAAGGCCTATTAGGATTAGGGTTAACTAAGTATTACCCTATTGGTAAAAGTAATTTTGCGTTTGCAATTGTAACAAGCATCCGAGGTGGAATGGGACGGAATTTTTTGAGACAAAACAACTCATTTGGAACCGATAATAAAACAACATACAACGTATTTTCAGGATATGTTTATGTTGCTCCTCAACTATTGTATTTGATTACGCCTAAATGGAGCTTAACTGGCACTTTTGGTGGGGTGAGCTATCGATATTCCAAAACATTTTCGTTGGGTAATGATGATTATGAAGCAGCAAGAAGTCGATTTTTCTCGTCATTGGGTATCAATTCATTTTCAATTGGAATGGCTTACTTCATTAACCATTGATGCCTTGCCAACCACTTCAATAAATATTTGCTGCATATCGGGAAGTTTTTCCTCAAACCGAATGATGGATGTTTGTGGAATTAATTGCTGCAACAAAGCATTATTTAGCGCATCCTGAGGAATTTTAATTAAGGAAACATACGACTGATGTTTGGTTGGAAGGGTTTGTAACAATTCAAAATGATGCTGCAATGCTATGGTTTCAGTTGTATGTTCAACCTCGTATGTATGGCTTCTGTATTGCTCTCTAATTTGTTGTACGGAACCATCCAATATTTTTTTTGATTGATTAATAAGGGCAATATGATCACATAGTTGTTCAACAGATTCCATGCGGTGGGTTGAAAAAATGATGCTGCTGCCTTTAGCTTTTAATGCTAAAATTTCATCTGTTATTAAGCCGGCATTGATGGGATCGAAACCCGAAAACGGTTCATCTAAAATGATGAGTTTAGGTTCGTGCAATACGGTGGCTATAAACTGTATTTTTTGTTGCATCCCTTTTGATAGCTCCTCTACTTTCTTTTTCCACCAGCCATTTATTTCAAATTTTTCAACCCATATCTTCAATTTATCAAGCGCATCAGCACGCGACAACCCTTTTAATTGAGCAAAGTACAAAAGCTGCTCACCCACTTCCATTTTTTTATACAACCCTCGCTCCTCTGGAAGGTAACCAATTTGAGCAATATGGTGAGACGCTAATTTCTCTCCATTAAATAAGACTTCACCTTCATCAGCCCTTGTTATTTGGGTTATGATGCGAATTAAACTTGTTTTTCCTGCTCCGTTTGGCCCTAGTAGTCCATAAATGCTACCTTGTGGCACGGATAAGCTCACATCATTAAGCGCTCTGTGAGTTGCATATTGTTTGGTTACATGTTTAACTTCAAGAATATTCATAGCTGTATTTTGGTCAATCAAATAACCGAAATAGTAGGCGTAATTAAAAACCGTTTGCGTAAAAAGTAAACGAACATCAACTTGGATTTTGCTCGAATAATCCTAATTTCAAAAACTTTAAACATGAACAAAATCATTCTCATCACTGCAACCATTCTAACAACAGCTTTTGCCAAAGCCCAAAACTTTTCAAAATCTTTTGTTAGCACAGGTTTATCAATAGGAAATTTCGATCAATTGACCCTTGCCAACATCCCTGTTTCATACAACCATCAGGTAAAAGGATTAAACGGGTTACGTTATATTTTAGGTATCAGACAAAATCTCGCATTCGGTCAAAGCACCTATACAATCAACAATCAACAAACTACGATTGATGATATTTCAAGTTATTCAGTTAATGTGATGTTTGGGTTCGAATACATTTCTAAGCGCAAATTATTATTCGGTTTTACAATTGATGCTTTAGGTGTAAACACCGGAACACGCTCATTCAAAACCATTGGTACCGATCCGATATATAAGATAAACCCTGAATACACCAACATACTTCTCGGTGCATCAAACGATAGAGGAACCTTAAACTCTGAATTTTATTTAGGTTATCGTTTAAGTGAATTTATCTCATTAAAGGCTGGTTTGGCCCACTACTTAATTACGCTTGAGTACTCCAATATCAATGGGAAAGGATGTGTTCAATCGTTCAGCAATATTCCATTTGTTCAACTTCAATATTCTCTTTGGCAAAACTAAATCTTGCTATAACCAAAGAGCCTTTGATAAAAATCTCAGGCTCTTGGGTTATTAAAACAACTTGGGTTGTTCAGCGTCCGGTTTTTTGGGTTTAAATTTGGGTTTATCTCCACCTAATGGTTCATCATCTTCTAACAATTTTTTGATTCGTTCTTGCTCTGCTGCCTCAATATCCTCATTCAATAAGGTCATTTGAGTATTTGTTTCAGCAACAATCTCAGCTTTTACGTCTTCTTCAATCAATGTTTCTGGATCAGGAGGTAAAATATTAATGCCTGCCAATTCTTTTCCAGCAAACTTATTTCCAATAGCCTTCCACCCTTTTACTTCAATGGCTTCGGCAAGATTGATGGTTTCTTCAGTATTGTTTGCCTTACCTTTTCCGTTACTGGTTTCTACCACAGCAACCGGAGCACCTTGGTCGGTGGCCATGATAACCCGATTTTTAGGTCCCTCAGGAATCAACATAAACTTCTTGTTTTGTGTTAAGGTTTCAATCAAAAAGCGTTTGATAAAATGGTATTTGTCTTTATCGTTCCAATACACCAAACTGATTGCACGTTTTGGTCGAAACTTATTAATCAGCACAACTTGCTCTGCTTCGTAATGATTGGTTAGCTCGTAATCGGTGAGTTCGTAATTACCATCTTTGTAAACAACCAAAATTTGGTCGTTGGTATCAAATTCTCCTAAATAGGTTCCTCTGTCGTCAACATTCAATCTTCCCAACACATCGTCATACCAAATTTTTCGGCCACCCATGGTTGAAACACCTTTGGCTTTTAGCTTCACTCCTTTTATTAAGTATTTAGAAACTGTGTTTCCAAGCACGCTTCGTCCTTTAATAGCCAGATCGGCAAAGTTAAAATCAAACACCAACTTACGGGCATGGCTCATTGGACTAAGGGTAATTTCCACTAACTCAGCCTCGCTGTTTGGGTTGGCAGTAAAGTATAGTACTTTGCTGTTGGGAGCTCCGGTTGTTAAATCATATTCTTTATCGCGTGTAATACCCATTACATTGAAGCGCTTAGCGTATGAGATGCGGGTTTTACCATCCATGTAAATGAGGTTATACACTTTGCGTTCATCGTTTTTACGAAACACATCTACATACAAAATATCTTTACCAACAAAGAGTTTATCCTGCACTTTACTTACCTGCATTTTACCGTCTTTGCGGAAAATAATGATATCATCAATATCGGAACAATCGCATACGTATTCATCTTTTTTCAAGCCATATCCAACAAATCCTTCGGCACGGTTAACGTACAATTTTTGATTGGCAATGGCTACTTGATTAGCTTGAATGGTGTCAAAAATCTTGATTTCTGTTTTACGCTCACGACCTTTACCGTATTTCTTCAACAGGTTTTCGTAGTACTTAATTTGATAAGGTTTTAAGTCACTTAAATCCGCATTTACTTGTTCCAATTCTGCTTCAATTTTTACCATTAACTCATCTGCTTTAAATGAGTCGTATTTGGAAATACGTTTAATTCGGATTTCAGTCAGTTTTAATACATCGTCCTCGGTAACATCTCTACGAAACTGTTTACGGTATTTGTTAACGCCTTTAAAAATGGTATCAATTACTGCTTCAAACGTTTCGCACTCTTCAATATCGCGGTAAATACGTTTTTCGATGAATATTTTTTCCAGTGAACTGAAGTGCCAATTCTCCTCCAATTCACCTTTTCGGATAAGCAACTCTTGCTTCAACAGTTCGCGAGTGTAATCAACAGACAAGCGTAATAAATCATCTACACCTAAAAATTGCGGACGATCACCAACAATTACACAAGCGTTTGGAGAAATAGAAATTTCACAATCGGTGAATGCATACAAGGCATCCATAGTTATATCAGGTGATACGCCCGGAGCTAATTGGATCTGTATTTCAACATCCTTGGCTGTGTTGTCAATTACCTTTTTGATTTTGATTTTACCATTATCATTGGCTTTTAAAATCGACTCAATCAAGCTGGTTGTAGTGGTTGAAAAAGGAATGTCTTTTATCACCAACGTCTTTTTATCGAGTTCTTCAATCTTGGCACGAACACGGATTTTTGAACCTTTTGCTCCCCTATTGTAATTGGAAACATCAACCATTCCACCAGTTGCAAAATCAGGATAAATTTCAACCGATTTTCCTTTAACCGTATCAATTGCTGCCTTTAAAATTTCACAAAAGTTGTGAGGCAAAATTTTAGTGGCCAATCCAACGGCAATACCTTCAACACCTTGTGCTACCAACAATGGAAACTTCATAGGTAGGGTTACCGGCTCTTTTTTACGACCATCGTACGAAGCCTGCCAAGTTGTGGTTTGTCCGTTGAAGGCAACTTCCTTGGCGAACTTAGATAAACGCACCTCAATATAACGTGGTGCAGCAGCCGAATCGCCCGTGCGAACATCTCCCCAGTTACCCTGCATTTCAAACACAAGGTCTTTTTGCCCTAAACCAACTAACGCATCTCCAATGGCGGCATCTCCATGTGGATGGTACTGCATGGTTTGCCCGATAACATTTGCCACTTTATTAAAGCGACCGTCATCCATTTCATTCAGGGCATGTAAAATCCTGCGCTGAACGGGTTTTAAACCATCCTCAACCGCAGGTACTGCGCGCTCCAAAATTACATACGATGCATAATCCAAAAACCAGTTTTCATACAAACCTGTAACAGGAGTTACATTGTGCATGCTATGGTCAGATTCACTTCCTTTATTTCTTAATTCGTCACTCATTTTTAGTTCATCGTTTATGGTTCATAGATCATAGTTGATCACCTTGAATCATTATTTTCTTTCTCTTACCCAACGTTACCAGATCAAACGGGCGATTGCAAATCCATCTGCACGTGCACTCATCTTCACATTTGCAGATTCGTTCAAACCAGTTCTTCTTCTTCCTTATCTATTATATCCTTCTCCACCTTCAAATGTTCGATAATGAAATTTTGACGATCGATGGTGTTTTTACCCATATAATATTCTAGCAATTTTGGAACAGGTGTTTCAGGGGTTAAAATTACTGGTTGTAGTTTAATACTATCGCCAATAAACAATCCAAACTCATCGGGGGAAATTTCTCCCAATCCCTTGAATCGAGTAATCTCAGGCTTGCCTGTTAGTTTGATTATTGCCTTTTGTTTCTCATCCTCACTGTAACAATAAATGGTTTGTTGTTTGTTTCGAACCCTGAACAATGGCGTTTCTAAAATGTAAAGATGTCCGTTTTTAACCAAATCGGGAAAAAACTGTAAGAAAAAAGTGAGCATCAACAATCGAATATGCATACCATCCACATCGGCATCTGTTGCGATTACAATATTATTATAGCGCAGTCCTTCGATGCCTTCTTCAATGTTCAATGCATGCTGCAACAGGTTGAATTCTTCGTTTTCGTATACCACTTTTTTGGTAAGACCGTAACAGTTTAATGGCTTACCGCGTAAACTAAATACCGCTTGTGTTTGCACATCACGACTTTTAGTAATGCTTCCACTTGCCGAGTCGCCCTCGGTAATAAACAAAGTTGATTCATATCTGCGTTCTTCTTTAACATCTTCATTGTAATGCAACCTACAATCGCGCAGTTTCTTGTTATGAACACTTGCCTTTTTTGCACGCTCATTGGCAAGTTTTTTGATGCCTGCCATATCTTTGCGCTCTCGTTCACTTTGCATTATACGCTTTAACAACGCATCGGCAGTAGTTGGATTTCTATGCAAATAATCATCCAATGATTTCTTCAAGAAATCAATCACAAAATTCTTGATGGTAGGACTATCGGGGCCCATATTGGTTGATCCCAATTTGGTTTTAGTCTGACTCTCGAATACTGGCTCTTGCACCCTAACACTCACAGCGGCAACGATAGATGCACGAATATCTGCCAAATCGAACTCGCGCTTGTAAAACTCACGAACAGTTTTGGCAAATGCCTCACGAAAAGCTAATAGGTGTGTACCACCCTGGGTTGTATATTGGCCGTTTACATAACTGTAATAATCTTCACCGTATTGATTTTCGTGGGTAATAGCAACTTCAATATCTTCACCTTTTAAATGGATAATAGGATAGCGGATATGCTCTTCATTGGTTTTGCGTTTTAACAAATCCAATAACCCATCCTTAGAATAGAACTTACGATCGTTATAGTTAATGGTTAACCCCATATTGAGGTATGCATAGTTCCATAATTGGTTTTCTACATACTCGGGAATGAAATGGTAATTCTTAAATATGGTGTCATCAGGAACAAAGATGATTGCTGTTCCATCAGGTTCTAAAGTGCTCTGAGGCTTACTTTCTTTAACCAATACACCTCTTTCAAACTCCGCCAAAACGGTTTTTCCATCGCGGTAAGCCTGAACAAAAAAGTGATGCGACAAGGCATTTACTGCCTTCGTTCCTACACCATTTAATCCAACCGATTTTTGAAACGCCTTGCTATCATATTTCCCTCCAGTATTGATTTTGGATACAACATCAACCACTTTACCCAACGGAATACCACGACCAAAATCGCGCACAAATACTTTGTTATCGGTAATTTTAATATCGATGGTTTTACCATGCCCCATCACATGCTCATCAATGCTGTTATCAATAACCTCTTTGAGCAATACATAAATTCCATCATCGGGAGCCGACCCATCGCCTAATTTCCCAATATACATACCGGGACGTAAGCGAATATGCTCCCTCCAATCCAACGAACGAATACTGTCTTCGTTATAAATTACTTTTTCTGCCATACGAATGTTCCTGTCTCTGTAAAAAAGTTCATTTTTATTTTGTTGATCATGGCTAATGTATGAATAAAAGTAAGATGCTTACTCGCTCATAACACAATACAACAATCTAATAAGCTTAGAACATGAACTCTTTGGGATGCAAATTACCTATAATGTGTGCAGTGTAATCCACAGAATGCAATAAAATTGTGGAAAGTAGAAAACCCATTTAATGAGGCAATTGCAAAAAATAAGATAAAAAAATCCCCTTCAAGATACTTACTTGAAGGGGACTGCAATCCGGTTTGAAGCGCGTTTACTCTTTACCGCTAATTTTGGCTCCGGTGTATTCGCTCCACACTAAGTTTAAGCCCATTCTGAAGTAGAATGTTTGAGATGTAGCTGGTTTGAAATACAATAAAATATCATCTTGAATAATGTAGAACTGGAAGGCACCCATTTTAACAGCAGTTCCTATACCAACATTTGTTCCCTTGCCATCAAGCATGGTGTAATTGGCCGTTAAGTCCCAATTTACGCCAAATCGGTGAGTATAACTAAACGTATAAACCTTGTAAAGATTATCAAGGTTTTGCTGTGCTTGGAACAAAAATCCAATGCGATCTCTGAAAGAAAAATCCCAATCAGCACCAGCAAAATAGCGTGTTCTCAATTTTCTGTTAAAACCATTTTCCGTTACAGATGCTCCTTTGAGCAAGCCAACAATACTATCCGTATAATTGGTGCGTTGATCAGCGTTATTTAATTGATCATAATTAATACCATTTAACTGAACATCTGCATTTGACAGTGTGTAGTTGTATGGTTTACTGTTCCAAGTTATACTACCCAAGTCCATTACCGATCCATGTATCAATAACCGAGGTAAAATGTTATAGGTAAAACCAAAATCGAATGCATACCCTGTATTTTGGAATTGAGTGAAATCTATCTCTTGTATCTCTTTATCTTTTTTATCAGGTGCTTTACCTGTAACACTATCAGCCTGCAAAGGTAAATTAGACGTATTCACTTGTCCTCCTGTTTTCACAACCAATGGGTCGAAAGAATTAACAGGCGTAGTTACAGCAAAACGTAAATCATTGGTTTCGGTAATTGCAATGCCTTGTAGGTATTTTGCTCTAGCTCCTATAGAAAATTTGCGAAATTGGCGTGCTATTGAAAGTCCATTTTCCAAATACGAAATATTGTAAATATCTAACCCTTTAAACTCAGCAGTTTGACCTTTAAAATATGAATTTCCGTTAACCAAAAAACCAATAAACTCTTTACTAAATGCCTGAGTTGTTTGGGTTTTAATGCTACTATTTATCCCGATTTGAAACTTTTTAATGGGAAAGCTCACATGAAACAAATCAGTTTGAATCAGTGTATTAATGGCTATTCCGTTTTTATCAATTTTGTCATGTAGAACATTTAAGTCAATCAATCCATCAGGATCCTTACTATCAAAAACATCTTGAAGGGTAAATCCCGTGCGCGAGTTGTTAATATATAAGTTAGACAAAACAGGAATCCCCACACTCACCTTATATTTAGGCACAAACGCAGGGTTGAAATAGGAAGACTGATATACTCTTCTCAATGAAGGAAGGGTAACATCTGGTTGAGCCCACGAAACAGTGCATGAGCAAATAACCAATAGTAGTAGAATGGAAATTTTATTGTTCATTGCTCTTATAGGTTAGTTTGATGTCGGCACCAATTTTTACATTCATTTTTTGATTCGTATATATTTTAACGAAACCTGGAGCTCCATTAAATGTTGAGGTAACAATACGAGAACGAGTAACCATATTGTCGGCAGCCATAATACGTTTATACCTAGCAACCTCTAAAACTGGTTTGGATTCGGTAACCCTTGGCGTAACAACATTTCCGTTTCCATCTACATTGGCACCAAGTATCGTTAATTCGTTTGAAAACAAACTATCAACAACATAAGTGGTAGGCTTGCCGTTAATAATCGTATCGTTTGTATAAATCAACTGGGTGTAAATATCAAATGGTAATCCATTTTCAGACCTCACCGACAAGCCAATACTTTTAATGTAAGGTAAATTAGCTGTATCGGGAGTTTGCTTTTGTTCCGTTTCACTTATGTAATCAACAATTTTAATATCCATTGGAACCTCAAAGTCCAAATCGGTTCTGAAAGAAGCCGTGTCAATCATAAAATTATCCGTAACAACCTTATTATAATTGGCATCAAAATATATATTAAATTTAATAAAACTTGGACTTGAATTAATTGCCAAGTCGATGTTTGAGTTGGTTTTATCAATTACGTATGTCGCAATAACTGTTTCGCCAGGAGTTTTTGGCTTTGGAAAAGAGAATGTATCTTTAAACGGATTGATTTCAACTGGTAAATTGCTTCCATCTTGGCCTACCACTCTCAGATTTGCAATTCTACCCGTTAGGGGAACACCAAAGGAGTTATAAACCCTTATTACCAATCGAGGATCATTAACCAAAAACTGTCCTGATTTTTGTTGTTCGAAAAGATCTATTTTTTGTGTGATTGCTTGATTTAAAATATTAAAGTATCCCAAATATCCTCTAATCAAACTGTATGACTTGATGTTAAATGTTTGTTCCAAATTAAGTTCATCATTAACAGTTGTAGGGTTAGCAGGATTGCGAACCATGGAAATTCGATATGAAAACGGGATTGTGTTGGAGCTAAAACCTCCGTTTGATAAATCTAAATCGTAACCAGCTAAGTCAATGCTCACTGCAGGCATTGGATTGGGCGTAGTGCCGAAAACGAAGTTTATAGTTTGTGTAAGTGCAATACCATTTTTCTTGATATTAGGGAAAGCAATTTCAATAGTGGTATTGTGTTTAAAAGTATTATTAATATTTATATCAAACGAACCTTCTTTTATTCTGATAAGCTTCAGTTCCTGGCCACTTGCAGATGGCAACTTGGCACTATCCGAAATCGACAAATCAAACCCATTGTTAAATGTAAACGCTGCAATAATCGGAGCAGTCATTTGAAATTTATAGTTAAATGGTATGGCAGGAATATCAACCAACTGCTTAGGCTGCTGAATGATTGTATCTCTGTAGGTAAAAAACAATAACTTGTCTGGCCTTTCAGAGATGCCTGCCTGGTTAGAAATGGATTGGTAAAGTTCTTGCATACCCACAGTTAAATTAAGTAATGGTGCAGAAAATTCATTGGATACTTTAATGCCATTAATGCCTGTAAGTTCATCAATGGTTTCTTTTACACAAGATGATAAAAATGTAAGTGTAAACGCAGCAAGAATAAAAATGTAACGGTATCGCTTTTGTTTCATATTGTATTTATTGGCTCGGTCGAATATAGAAATAATATTGATTATTTCAATCGATACATACGCAAGTAATTTCCTTTATCTCCGCAAACCAGATAGTTAGCGTTGTTTAATAAAACATCTCCGATAGCAAAAGGAGTAACTCCTTCCACCGGTAATGTCGGATATTGCATTCCGGATAGGTCAATCCAATTAACTTTTCCAAGCATTTTCTCGGTATATCCAATCATTGCAACTCTATCTTTTGTGTAATTAAAAATAGGAAGTGTAGAGGTTGAATCTGTGTACAATTTAGCTAAAATGCTTTTTCCGTCTTGGTTATACAAAGTGAATCCAGTCTGAGATGCAGACAACAAGCTATAACCACCCGCAGATGGAATAACTGCATGGTAGTTATCGAGTGAGTTAGAAACGATACTACGAATAGGTGTTACTATAAGCTCGCTGTTAATTGTATAATGATTGAAGTTTCCGGCTGAATCTGTCAACCAAATAGTTGCTATACTGGTATCAGAACTGAATATATTAACAGGATAATTCATTGAGGCCGAAACTAAGCTTGTAAACTTTGGCTGAGTTGCTTTTAAGCCATATACCAACAACTTATCTTTTGCAGCCGAGCCTGCAAGATATGCACCAGACCCGATCGTAAATCCTGCAAGTTGGGTAGTAATTTTGCTCTCAACAGATTTAGGATTCCATCCTTGAATGGGTTTTCCATTCAACTCATAGCCCATTATTTTACTACTTTCAAGAGGAACAAAATATTGGAATGTGCTATCTCCATAAAAATCGAACAAACTGATGCCAGCACGAGCTGTGCCTGGAAAGCGAACCGGATAACCGTATGCGTTTAATCCTTTGTTATTTAACAAGCAGGTTTGTTTATTTGTGCTAAACAGATAGTGTAGTTCCCCATTTTTATTTAAATCAACTTCGTAAACCTTACTGTTTATTTTACCAGAGAGTTTTGCTTTCCATAAAACAGATCCCGTATTGCTCACAAAGTATACAGTATTTAAAACATCCTGAACCAATATACAAGGCTGTTTGGTTTCACTATTCATCACAATAAAGGGCTGTTGATCAAATGTTGTGTCGAGTTTTGTAGCCCAAAGCACCTTTGTTTCTTCTTTAAACGAAGGATTAAACCTGATATTGATATTGGTAAAAAAGGTGTTGTTGGATGAATTTGCGTATTGCACTTCGGCATACTCAAACTTTTTAAAATCGAACTGAAACCTGTTTAGTACACTAATAAATTCATCATTGGTATAAATGCTCGGCAATTGCATGCACTTACCCGGACTGATAAACAAACTAATATTGCTTGATGATGATGCATGTTTGCGGTGTTGTTTGTATGACTCTGTTGATGCCAAGGTGTTTCCATTTGCAAGAGCATCCATTACAAAGGTTAATGTGTTTACATCATTTGCCATTATGAATATATTATCCCTTAGCACATAAAAAGGATTAACCAAGTGCTCAAAGGTATTTCCATAGAGCATCTTAAATACGTTACCTAAATGCAATCTACGTATAAGCTTACCGTTGTGATAGATAGTTGTCGAGTCGCCCTCTCCTCTTTTTTCTATCTCACGAACGTAAGAAGTGAAAATCTCGTCTACCATTTTTGTGTCCTTGAATGATAGCAGCGCAAACAACTGTTGCTGGTAATCGGCACCTGTAGTTTCATTCATTGCTAACACGGCAGTATTTCCAACCAAAGGAGTAAGTTTTTCAGAAAGAGAAATATTGTAACGGTCTTCCAAACTATCTACATATTTAATATAACCATCCAATCGGCCGGTGTTTTGCAAATACTCGTTAAGGTCGCTGTTAAACTGAGAGTAGTTGCTAAAATTTAGTTGTAAAGAATATGCAGTAGCTGATGGCAGATAATTGCTTACATCATTTACGATTGGCGTTTGTGTTTTAAACAAATCCAAAAATTGAAACAATGAATCATCCGTGAAAGTAACACCCGATATACCTATGAATTCCTTTTCAAGTTTTACATCAAACACACTCCAATCTGCAAATACTTGCAGGTAATTATAGATATTTTTATACTCTACTTTATTAAAAATTGCGAGCAAAGAAGGCAGTTGTTGATAGTTAACATACACCATTAAATCCGAACCAACTTCTGCGATTGTTTTAGCTTGAGCAAACCCTTTTCCATCTGTTGAATTGTTATACTTCAGTTTGCGAACCGACTCTTCAACCAACGTTCCATCAGCAGATAAAATGATCAAACGATCAAAATATGCAACCGATAATAATATATGTTGCTGTGCATCGTAAACATCATAAATAGTCTCTTTATCAAAACCTCGTTTCGTAAATTTTCCGTTAACGGATTTGGCAATCCAGCCTGCCAATGCCTCAATATCTTTATATGAACCCGCTTCGGCAATGAATAACATCGATAGTTTTTGTGCACCATTGCTATGAAAAGAAACCGTCATTTTATGATCGGAAAGCATTGATTGAATATCGCTGTTTGTTGTGATGAGGGAATCGGCAGTAGTTACAATCGTGTTCAATTTTTGGACAGCTTCATTTTTTTGAAGATCTTTCCACATGTCTGTTCCATAAAAAGAAGCCCATGTATCTTGAGTGTTTTTTATTTCTAAGATAACTGCTGCATCGCTTGGAACGCCATCAATTGCAGGCCTATTCTTTACTTTAACAAAGTTAATATAGAAAAATGCGACCAATCCTGAAATGATTGCAATGGTAATTATTAAACCGATTATCAGCGATCTACTCATTTATTTTTATAGTTTATCAAAAATACTTCTGAAACTCCTTAGAGTAATGCTTATTTGTAAACAGAATAATGTGTAAACTATGACTAATCATACACTACAAAAATCGATGTTTCAATCGGGATGCATATTTGCAGGAAGTGCAGTTGTGTTGGGTGCGTTTGGAGCTCACGCACTCAAAGATTTAATAGAACCTACCCAATTAGAAACGTTTGAAACAGGCGTAAAATATCAGTTTATGCATGCAATTGGTATACTTATCATCGCCCTTTCATTGCGTAAATTAAAGGAAATAACAGCTAAAAGAGTTTGGTATTTATTTATGTTCGGGATTGTAATTTTCTCCCTCTCTCTATACTTTTTGTCGTTGCGCGCTGTATTAGGATTTTCTGAACAATTTAAGGCTGTTGGAGCCTTTACTCCGTTGGGCGGATTAAGTTTTATTGTAGGTTGGGCATACCTTGCTTACGATGGGTTTAAACTCACCGATTTAGACTCATCTTCATCTCGTAAACATCATTCAAAACATCGCCATCATTCGTCAGAAAAGATTGGAAGTCCTGAATTGTAATACATTTTATTAATCCGATTTTAGTCGTTAATTGCATGCCGTAAAACGCATCACATGAAATTAAATTTAAGACGTCCGTTTGTTGTTTTTGATTTGGAAACCACGGGCATCAATATTTCCAAAGACAGAATTGTAGAATTGGCATACATCAAAGTTTTTCCAGATGGAACGGAAGAAAAAAAGAACATGCGTTTTAATCCACAAATGCCCATTCCGATCGAAACATCACTTATTCATGGTATTTATGACGAAGATGTAGCCAATGAACCAACCTTTACCGAAAGAGCCAAAGAGCTGGCTGATAAATTTGCAGGATGCGATTTTGGAGGGTTTAATTCCAATAAATTTGATTTCCCAATGTTGGTTGAGGAATTCTTAAGGTCACAAATCGATTTTGATACAGAAAATAGAAAATTTGTAGATGCACAGCGTATTTTCCATATGATGGAGCAACGTAACCTTACTGCAGCATACAAGTTTTATTGCGATAAAAATTTAGAAAACGCACACAATGCACTTGCCGATACTCAGGCTACTTACGAGGTTTTATTGGCTCAAATTGAGCGTTATGAAAACCTTGAAAATGATATTGAACAACTGCATGCTGTTTCTGGTCAATCCAACAATGTTGATTTAGCCGGACGCATGGTATACAATGATAAAAAAGTAGCTGTATTCAATTTTGGAAAACACAGAGGCAAGGCAGTACAAGATGTTTTTAAATTTGAACCCGGCTATTATCAATGGATGATGGATAATGATTTTCCGCTGGAAACCAAACGTAAACTCACCAAATTGAAACTTGCCGGATTCGGTAAATAGGTCTTTATCCTCCCCCCTTCTTGCTGTAATCAAGCTATTTACATTGTTAACTTTTTGAGGATAACAATGTAGTATTTTTTTCTTATTTGCAACTGTTATAAATAACGCGCCACAATGGGAAAGATACTAATTATTGATGATGAAAAAGCCATTCGAAACACACTCAAGGAAATTTTAGAATACGAAGGGTACCTTGTAGATGAAGCTGCTGACGGACAGATTGGACTAGAGAAAATAGAAAACGAAGAATACGAAGCTGTTTTGTGCGATATTAAAATGCCCAAAATGGATGGATTGGAATTACTAACCAAAGCCCGCGAGTTAGATGATGATGTTCCATTTATCATGATTTCGGGCAACGCAACCATTGATACTGCTGTTGAGGCCACCAAAAAAGGAGCCTTTGATTTCATCTCAAAACCACCTGATTTAAACCGCTTACTTGTTACCCTACGCAATGCTATTGATAAAAAATCAATTGTTATTGAGAACAAAGTTTTAAAGCGTAAAGTAAGTAAAACCCGTGAAATTATTGGCGATTCACCCGCCATTCAAAATATTAACGAAACCATTGAAAAGGTAGCACCAACAGATGCTCGGGTGTTGATTACAGGTGAAAACGGAACAGGAAAAGAACTTGTTGCCCGCTGGATTCACGAAAAAAGCAATCGCGCTAAAAATTCCATCATTGAAGTTAACTGCGCAGCCATTCCTACCGAATTAATCGAAAGCGAATTATTCGGACATGAAAAAGGCGCTTTTACCTCTGCCATTAAACAACGTGTTGGAAAATTTGAACAAGCACATGAAGGAACTTTGTTTTTAGATGAAGTTGGTGATATGAGCTTATCGGCCCAAGCCAAAGTTTTGCGAGCCCTACAAGAGAGCAAAATTACACGTGTGGGTGGCGATAAAGATATTGATGTGAACGTTCGCGTAATTGCGGCAACCAACAAAGATTTATTAAAGGAGATTGAAAAAGGTAACTTCCGCATGGATTTATACCACCGCTTGAGTGTTATCCTCATACATGTGCCCTCTTTAAACGAGCGCAAAGACGATATCGCATTGTTATCAGAACGTTTTGTGAAAGAAATTTGTGAAGACAATGGTATTCCACGTAAAAGCTTCAACACCGCTGCATTAAACGAATTGAAAAAAATCCACTACAGTGGAAATATTCGCGAGTTACGCAATGTTATCGAGCGACTGGTAATACTAAGCGGCAACAAAATTACGGAAGAAGATGTTGTGAAATTTGCCAGTCCGATGAACCAACAAAACAATGAAAAGAGCGTATTTGAGAAGTACGATACTTTGCAAGAGTTTAAGGACCATGTTGAGAAAATTTTTATTGAAGAAAAGCTCAAGAAAAACAATTGGAATGTAGCTAAAACAGCTCAGGAAATTGATATTCAGAGAAGTCATCTGTATAACAAAATTGAGAAGTACAGCCTACGCAGGGGAGAAATGATTAGCACGTTGAATGATTAATGAGTGTGTTGGGTAAAATCAATTGATTGTTTTTTAAAACTAAACATGACATAATTGTTGACTATTGTATCTGTTAATTGTGTTGACTGCTAAAAAGTATATCAAGAGCTAGAAGCAACAAATAAACATTCAAACCAAAAACATTTTAAATTATACAAATCAACCCCGAAAATGAACAAAGAAGTACAATTTATTGATTGGGAATTGATTGATTATAAAGAAGCTTGGGACAGGCAGGAATCTCTTTTTAAAGAAAAGGTAGATTTAAAGTTTGCCAATAGGCAGCTGCCGGATTATGCGGAAAAAACGCTACCGACTAATCACCTTATTTTTTGTGAGCACCCGCATGTATACACATTGGGTAAAAGTGGTTCTATTGATAACCTCCTGGTAAATGAACAAGAGCTGAACGAACTTAGCGCAACCTATTATCAGATTAACAGAGGTGGTGATATAACCTATCATGGTCCCGGACAAATTGTAGGTTACCCAATTTTGGATCTCGAACAGTTTTTTACGGATATTCACCTTTACCTGCGCACTTTGGAAGAAGCCATTATTTTAACAATAGCAGAGTACGGCATCAAAGGTGGCAGGTACGAGGGTTATACAGGTGTTTGGTTAGATGCCGATGATGATGCAAAAGCTAGGAAAATTTGTGCCATGGGTGTTCGTTGCAGCCGTTGGATTACCATGCATGGCTTTGCGTTTAACGTGAATGCCGACCTTAGTTATTTTGGCCATATTGTTCCTTGCGGTATTGACGATAAACAGGTTACCTCTATGCAACAAGAATTAGGTTATACAGTTGATATGGAAGAAGTAAAAAGCAAATTGCGTTACCATATTGCAACATTGTTTAACATGCAATTAACTGCCGTATGATTTTGGTACGAGTTGTTTTATTTCCGCTCACCTTTTTATATGGAACTGCTATTCTTATTCGAAATTTTTTATACAAATCCAGAATACTCAGTCGTACCAAATTTGATTTTCCCATAATTTGTGTGGGCAATATTGCTGCTGGAGGAACAGGTAAAACCCCTCATATCGAATGGTTAATTGCCAACCTAAAAGACGAGTTTAAACTTGCCATTTTAAGCAGAGGATACAAACGTAAAACATTGGGTTATGTATTAGCCGATGAATATTCAACACCCGAACAAATAGGTGACGAACCTTTTCAAATTAAACAAAAACACCCACATATTCATCTTGCAGTAAGTGAAAACAGAGTATTGGGAGTGCCCGCCCTTCTTGGTGATTGCGAAGATACTCAGGTTATATTGATGGATGATGGGTTTCAACATTTGCCCATCCAACCTGGGTTTTCTATCATACTCACTGATTACCGCAAGCTGTTTTACAATGATTGGTTGTTGCCATCGGGCACATTGCGCGAATTTCGCTCGGCATACAAACGGGCTCAGTGTATAGTTGTAAGTAAATGCCCGACAACGTTATCGCAGCAAGAAAAACAAACCATACGCGAGCACATCAAACCATTACCTGATCAATTGGTTTTATTTTCATCATTAACTTATGGTGAGTTAAAACCAATTTACAAAACCGAATTCACCTTTTCTGCATCAACAGAAATACTTGCCTTTTCAGGAATTGCACATAACACATTATTTAAAGAAGAACTCAATCGAGAATTTGAAAAAGTGCACGCTGTTTCGTTTAGCGATCATAAAGACTATTCCGAAAACGAACTTAATGATCTTGCCGAAAGGTTTCAGCTTTTAACTACTTCCAATAAAATACTAGTAACTACCGAAAAAGATGCAGTAAAACTTCGTTCACCAGAAGCATTATATATACTAGGCCAATTACCGGTTTATGCTCTTCCTGTTGCCGTTTGTTTTGATAAACATTCGGAAGACGAATTACTTACAGCATTGAGGCAATACATCTATACAACACTATCAGAAAACGTATAAAACTGCATCATTCACTTTCATTCGGTTTAAACTATCTTCGTTGTTCATGACTAAATATTTCACTTTCCTTGTTCTGTGTTTCTTCACTTGGCAATCGCAAGCCCAAAACAATCGTTATAATTTGAGATTGCTAGCCCATTATAACGACACCAATATCAAAAGAATAGACGGAGATCAAATTTGGAATGATGTTACGGGATGGAAAGACTCCGTTAAAAACAGAGAGTACATGATTGCCGGGAGCACCGATTCACTTTACTTCTTTGATGTAACAAACCCATTAAACATGAAAAAGTGTGATGTTGAGGCAGGACGCGCAAAAAATGCCATTAATCGTGATTACGAGATTTATGACCATTATGTTTACTGCGTTTCAGACAGAACTTCACCTTTAGGTTCACTCGAAATATTTGATTTGCAATACCTCCCCGACTCGGTTCACAAAATTTATGATAACGACACCTTTAGCATAAACACCCACACTATATTTATCGAACAAGCTTCTCAACGCATGTATTTGTGTGGCAATATTCACAAGCCGGCCGGTAGTTGGTCAATGGGCATTTTTTCGTTGGCCAATCCCGAATCACCAACCTTTTTAGGAGAGTTGGATAAAAACCAAGGATGCCCTTATACGCATGAAGTATTTGTTCAGCGAGACACCGCATACTGCTCGTGTGGAAATAACGGATTGTTTATTTACGATTTGCGCAACCCGCAACAAAAGGTTTTGATCGGTTCCATTGTGGCTCCTTATCCCGGAAATGGCTACAATCATAGCAGCTGGTTGGATAGCACTGGAAGGTATTTAATGTTTACCGATGAAAACCAAGGCTCGCCTATTAAAGTTTATGATGTAAAAAATATCAATGCCCCCGATTTGGTTACCTTCTTCAATTCCAACACACAAGCACTGCCACATAATGCTTATTGGAAAGGGCGTTATGCCTATGCTTCAATGTATGAAGATGGAGTGTATATTTTTGATATGAAAAATATTGCCACACAAACACCAACCATTGCTGCCTTTTATGATACATATCCTAAAAATGCAACAGGCGTTTACAATGGATTTCACGGCTGCTGGGGTGTTTGGCCATTTTTACCCTCAGGACTCATATTGGTAAGTGATATTAGTGAAGGCTTGTTTGTGCTTGAACCGTCCTGGCCACTGGGAACAACAGAACAGCAACAAGGAATTATTCATGCAACTTTTTATCCGAATCCTTTTACTGAACAGTTAACGGTTTCTATTCAATCAAACATTTCAGAAAACGCAACAATTACAGTATTTGATGTACAAGGAAAAAAATGGTTGCAACAATCTGTTTTATTAAAAAATGGTTTAAACGAAATTCTATTAAAAGATCTAATTTTTTTACCCGAAGGCTTGCTTCTGGCTACAATTGAAAGTGAACATTCATTTATTAACAAGCCTATTTTACATATTAGATAACTTCCATTATCGTTAACTTCAAAAATAATGAAACCAATATTTTACTGCCTTTTCCTAACGTTCTTATGCTTTCAAGTTCAATCTCAACAAGCATACAGGTTCGAGCTTGGGGGGCACTGGAATGATACCAATTTGGCTTCACAAACTACACAGTTTTCAAATGACAGGCAAACATGGACAGACCTGATGGGTTGGACGCATCCAACAAGCGGAAAAGAGTTTGTTATAATGGGATCCATTGATTCTATATACTTTTTTGATATTAGCAATCCGATAAGCATCAAAAAATGTGATGTACGTTCGGGGTTAAACCGCGTAATTAATCGCGATTTTGAAGTGTTTGACCATTATGTGTATTGTGTTTCCGATAATGGTCCTCCAGGGGCTTTGCAAATTTTTGATTTACAATACCTCCCCGACTCGGTTCACTTAGTGAAAACAGATAGTGCTATCAGTAGTAATACCCATTCGATATTTATCGACTCCACCAGTAAGCGTTTGTATCTTAACGCCACCAAACCCTTTGGAAACATTCCCAAATTTGGCATGCAAATCATTTCACTCAATGATCCCGAAAACCCTGTATTAATAGGCTCACTAACCGACTCCACAAAAATATGCAATATTGTTCATGAGGCCTACTTTAGAAATGACACAGCCTACTGCTCATGCGAATACAAAGGCTTACAGATATTTGATGTGCGAGATCCAAAACACTCGGTACATATTGGTGGCATTTCACCACCTTACCCATTCAACGGTTATAACCATACAGGCTGGTTAAATGATGAAGGTTCGATGATTGTGTTTACTGATGAGTTGCCTTACGGATTACCCATCAAATTGTATGATATAAGTAACAAAAAATCGCCAGATTATAAAACTAACTTTAACTCACATGCAGGTGCCACTCCGCACAATGTTATTTGGTTGGGCAATAAATTGTGGACTTCCGCCTATGAAGATGGAATGGTATTGTGGGACATGACGAATCCTTTAAATCCAGTAATCCAAGGTTTTTATGATACCTATCCGCAAAATCCAGATGGTGTTTACCAAGGATTAACCGGCTGTTGGGGAGTGTATCCGTTTTTTGCATCGGGCTATATTGCTGCTTCAGATATGCGCAATGGATTGTTTATCTTAAAGTACAACCAGAAAGTAGGACTTTCGCAAAACGGACGTTCAATACTTGCCGCGCGAGCCTATCCTAATCCAACCTCAACGGTGGTAAACGTTTCTATTTTCAGCAATCAAAAAGAAACAGCAACCCTTCAAATAATGAACTTGAATGGACAAACATTGTTGCAAAAACAGATTGATTTGCTTGGTGGCGAAAATGACATTAAACTTGAAGAAGTTTCGGGAATTCAAAATGGCATGTACTTTATGAGTATTATCACAGAGTCGGGCCTTACCAAACAACTCCCGATTGTCAAATATTAACTGAGTGATTGCACAGAAGAAACTGCGAAATTTCGTATTATATGGTATCGGTATATTGTTGAGTGTTGGCGCACTTGCACAGGATTCTACGCGGTATGTAAAACCGTTTACTTCCCAAATTACAGAACAGAAAATAAATCAGAATGAAAACTGGCAACCTATCGACACGGGATTTCAACGTATGGAAATTTTCCAACCAGTATTCAAAAAGTATATTGTATTTCAAGATTTAGGAAATGTAGGTTCTCCCTCGCGCCCGCTTTTGTTTGATGTCAATAGACCAATTGGTTTTCAATATGCCATCAATCCGTATGATGTTTATTTTATGAAGGCAGAAGATGCTCATTATTATAAAACCAAAACACCTTATACTGATTTATTTTACACACAAGGCAGCAATGAATTGCTGTTTTTACAAGCCAGACATGCTCAAAACATTCTCCCTCGCTGGAACGTGGGTTTTGCCTACCAACGCATCACTTCACAGGGTTTTATACCGCGCCAATACACAAGCATGTATAACTACCAATTTACAACTGCCTACCAAAGCAAAAACAAACAATATACCCTATTGGCAAATGCAACTTGGAACAGAGGACTAACAGAAGAAAGCGGGGGAATTAGAAGTGATTCACTCTTTGAACTGCTCTCGGGCGGAAATAAAGTTGTGAGTCCAAGACTTACAGATGCTCAAAGTCGATATAAAAACAGAGCTATTCGCATTGCGCAATATTGGAATTTTGGAACGCCTAAATATGAATACAAAGGTCAAGACACACTGTATGGTTTTGTTAGCAAATCGCATTTGGTTTATACGTTTCATGTTGAAGATATGGTATACGCATTTGAGAACACAGGAAACGGTGACTCCCTTTTACTCCCCAATCAATTTTATGATATCGGATCGTCAACCTATGATTCGGTTTATTATGGAAAACTAAGCAATAAGTTGACTTTAAACTTTTTTAACAGCAGTGAATCGCAACTAAAAGACAGTACCCGAAGTTTATTCAGTGCAGGTATTTCACACACGTTAATCAATGTGGCTCAGCCTTCATTCATCCGCCAATACCAAAATATTGTCATCGATGGAACGATTGAAAAACAACAACTCAGAAACAATACATTGTCGTATTCAATATATGGTGCTTACAATGTTACAGGTTTTAATAGTGGTGATTTTAAGCAAGAAGGCACCCTTCGTTACCGCCTGCCATTCGTGGATATAAGGGCTACTGAAATGGTGCAATTGTATAGACCCGACTACAACTTGTTGCTCTTTAAGTCAAACGCATATATTTGGAACAATAACTTTAACCAAACTACTGTTACCAAAATTGGAGCCAGCTTTACAACACGCTCTTGGCGAAACAATGCAACAGTTTCTTACAATCAATTTGCACTTCAAAACTGGACCTATATTGGAATAGACGCAACGCCTAAACAGCAAAACGGAACAGCTCTCGTTTCAACCATCACCTTATCCAAAACATTTCAAGCATGGAAATTCTTTTTTGAGCATGAATTAATGTACCAGCAAACCAACAGTGATATTATACGGTTGCCTGAATTTGGCGGAATGGCACGCTATTATTTCGCATCAAAATTATTTAAACGATTGAAGTTTCAGATTGGGTTAAGCGTATTTTACAATAGCGCCTATTATGCCAACGATTACAATCCTGCAAGCCGGCTATTTTATTTGCAAAACACAACCCGCATAGGCAACTACCCTGTTATTGATCCATTTTTTATTGGGGAAGTTAAACGTGCGTCTTTTTTCTTTAAGTATGAACACGTAAACCAGGATTTAACAGCACGAGGATTTTACTACACTCCTCACTATCCACTCACGTTACAATCCTTTCGAATGGGCGTTCGATGGCGCTTTTACGATTAAACACATGATCCCAAAATGAAACAAATACTCAACTTACTCTCAAGACTCCTGCTATTTTGGTTATTCTTCTTTTTCGTTCAGCGACTGGTTTTTCTATCCATCAATTTTAGTTCGGATGATTACACGTTTACCGAATTTTGGATATGCCAACTCAAAGCCTTGCCAATGGACATTGCGGCTGCTTGTTATTTATTATCCATTCCTGTTTTAACAATCCTCATAGGTCTTTTTACTAAAAAAACAACAATCGTTACTACCATCATTCGTATTGAAACCCATATAATGATTGGTATATGCAGCATTTTAAGTGTGGGCGATGCTGGATTATTTAAAGTATGGGGCACAAAAATAAACAGTAAAGCACTCTCCTATTTAGCCTACCCACAAGAAGTGTTACCAACAGTAATTGCTTGGGAAAATATTGGATTGTTTGTTATCATATCCATTGAGGTATTTCTGTTTTATAAATTAAGTAAACGATTCATTGTCCCATTTGAGAAACCAGTAATACCAATGTGGCAAAAAAACCTTAGTATCCTCAATTATTGTTGGGTTAACAATTATCGGTATTCGAGGTGGCACACAACCTGTTCCCATTAATCGCAATTGGGTGTTTTTTTTCCAATCATACCGTTCTCAATTTTGCTGCGCTAAATGGTTTGTGGAATATGGCAGAGCTAACCACCAAACCGCTGGAATCTAAGAATAATCCTTATCAATATTTTAAACCTGAAGAAGCCGAAGCTTTGCTTCAACAGCTTCATTACACCCCTGTTGATAGCTCAGAGACGATTTTAAATACTACCCGTCCAAATATTGTCATCATCTTTTTAGAGAGTTGGGCGGGCGATGTTATAGGATGTTTGGGCGGTGAAAAAAATGTTGCACCAAAATTTGACGAGTTGGCAAAAGAAGGAATGTTGTTTAACCAATTTTATTCAACAGGATTTAGAACAGAACAAGGAATGTTGGCAGTTTTAAGCGCATATCCAGCACAACCTGTTAGTTCTATTATTCAGGATTTTGGCAAATTCAGTAAACTTCCAAATCTTTATAAGGTAATGAACCAGCAAGGTTATTGTACCTCTTTTTATACTGGTGGCAGGTTGCAGTTTGATAATATTGAAGCATACTTGAGAGCAGCAGGTGTGCAAACAATGGTGGGCGAAACACAGTTTACAATTCAAAAAAGAACCTTATGGGGCGCTTATGATGACGAAACATTTGCGATGTATTTATCGGCTTTAAACCAAACCCAACAACCTTTCTTTTCGGCTTTAACTACAATGACCACACATGAATGGTATGATGCGGATGTTCCGAAACATTTCACAAAAGATCCCGATCATGTGAATGATAAATACCGAAACACGATGCATTATGCAGATAGTTGTTTGTATACTTACATGAAGCAGGCGCAACAACAACCTTGGTATCAAAACACCTTGTTTATATTGGTTGCCGACCACTCTTGTCGATTCCCCAAAGCTCGTAACAACTATGAAGTAAAACGACACCATATTCCCATGTTGTTGTTGGGTGGAGCATTGAAGAAAGAGTATATCGGAACCGTAAACTCTCGAGTGGCTTCTCATCTGGATATTGCGGCAACGCTACTCGCACAAATGCATTTACCCTCATCAGCGTTTCCTCGAAGTAAAAACATGTTTAATAAATATGCTCCTAAATTTGCCTATTATACTTTTGATAACGGCTTTGGAATCATCTCTGCAAACAAACAAATCATATACGAACATAACCAGCAAAAAGATCTATTGGAACACCCTGTATCCGATACGTTAGCCAACCGGTTACAAGATTGGGGAAAGGCTTTCTTGCAAACAAACTTTCAAGAAAATTTGGATTACGCTGAGAAAAAACATTGATAATACATAGCCTTTTGTTGCCAAAGATTAACACAGATTTATTTAAAATTAACCGAGATTCATTCCCGCAGATCTCGCAGATGAATGCAGATGTATTTTTTATCAGCGCAATTAGCGGCTAACAATTACTTGCATCAACTCAAAATCATCTGTGTATTCTAATCAATGGCGATAAATAAGCTATCATTCTACAGCAAAAGCGTCAAGACGCTAGGCTCTAAATCTATGCGCCTATCCGTCTTTGCGGTAATAAAAACCATCTGTACTAATCAGTGGCGATTGATTGTTTCCCTAATATCTCGCTGATGAACGCAGATTTGTTTTTTTAAATTAGCCTAATAAGCGACTAATAAGCGCCTCGCGCAACTCAAGAATAACCAATCTAATAATTATTCAGTTTAAATCCGTGGCTTTCCTCAGTGTTTGTTGTATTTTGCAACCCACATTACATGAGTAAACAAAACATCCATATTGTAAACAAAAGAGCTTCGTATGAATACATTCTGCTGGCCAAATACACCGCAGGAATGCAGTTAATGGGTAGTGAAATTAAATCAATACGCGAAGGCAATGTGAATATAAGTGATGCTTTTTGTTTTTTTAAGGCGCACAAAAAAGATGGAACAGAGGAATTATATGTTCGAAATATGAACATCGGAACCTTTAAGCAAGCCTCACATTACAACCACGATACGATGCGTGTTCGCAAATTGCTACTCAAAAAAGGTGAACTTCGTAAACTTAAAAGTAAGGCTGCTGAAAAAGGATTAACCATTGTTCCGCTTAAAATATTTATCTCGGAAACCGGTTATGCAAAAATAGAAATTGCCATTGGCCAAGGAAAGAAAAGTTACGATAAACGAGAAAGCATTAAAGAGCGTGATGTAAAACGTGATATGGCCCGCAGCAGCGATTAGTTGTCGACATATTTTGTTGGTAGCCCTACTTTACATGCTACATTTTGCATTCAATATTTTTCGATTAATTACCATTGCGGATGCGCCTTCGGCCTTTTCGCTTGGCGAAACTCAGGAAGCTTCCCCCTCATTCCTTAATCCCATCAACACCGATTATATCGATTTAACAATCAACTACCTTGACTAAAATCCCGGAGTGGCGCAACATGCTTCGAAGAACTCATCAGGACATCATTTACACATCTGCACATCATTCACTCATTACTTCTTTAACGGTAAAAAAATCTCTGCCATCATACAACGAGCACTTCCCCCACCGTTGGATTCAATGGTATACAAAGGTGCTATTACGATTTTAGCAAAAAAAACCAATTGCGCAACTTGTGAAACAGTTAAACTTTTGTACGCCTGTTCACTCATTACAAGTAAGTTATCGCCTTTTTCGTTTACTACCTCAAGCATGTTTCCAGCAAAATGTTCCAATTGCTCAAATGATATTTCGATAATTGTTTTGGTGCTTGAGTTACGAATAAGTCTGCGTTCAGTTTCGTTAGGAATGCAATCAAAGCACACTACCATAAACTGTTTACCCACGCACATTACTACATTGGTATGGTAAATTAATTTCCCTTGTTTATCAATAGCGGTAAAGGAGATGAGTTTATAACCAAAGTCGGCACAAAACCTTTCCAACATTGCAGGATGCGTTCGCGGAGATAAACAAGCATAGCAAATTTTCTTATCCCTATCCAACACCATGCTACCTGTTCCTTCCAAAAATTGCCCTTCATTTTCGGCAGCTGTGTAATCAACAATATCATGCATGGAAAATACCTCTGCCAAATGATGGGCAATATCCGCTCTGCGTTCAAGTCTTCTATTTTCAGCCTGCATCGGGTATAAGGCTATGCGGCTGTCATCATGCATCGAAATCCAATTATTGGGAAAAATTGAATCAGGCGTGTGAGGATCTTCGGTATCATCAACCACCCAAACCTGCACTCCATTAGCACGGAGCACATCTACAAAATGATCAAATTCTTGTAGTGCTTTTTGTTGTGTATCGTCAACTTTTGCTGAGGCTTTTTGAAAAGAATTACTTTGGGCAGTTTGCTCGTTAAAAGAAAAACGAACAGGCCTAATCATCATGATATGATGGGTGTTTTGTGGCATAACATCTATTTTAACTGCGAATAAGCACTTAAATTTACTGAAACCCAAGCCACAAAATGTGCAATTGGTCGGATTTGCTGATTTTGTTTAGATTTGCCCCTACTACTTCAATTAATATATGCGTGCAGAACGATTTAAGGTAATAACTGTTGAGAGTGATTTTGGTGCCGGTAAGAAAGGCGCTGCAAAAGGTCCCCAGGCGTTGTTACAAGAATTACAAGAAGCCAATTTTAGTGCCTTTGATGTTTTTAATTATACACGATTGGTGCCACATGAAACTGCTCCAAGCGAAGAAACCCCACATGGTAAAAACATAGAAAACATCCGTAATTTTCAAGAGAAGATAGTTGAAAATATTCAGGATATTTTACGATTACAAAAATTGCCTTTCATTATTTCGGGCGACCACAGTAGTGCCAATGCCCTTATTTCGGGTACCAAAGATTACCATGCCAACGCACGTATCGGTGTTATTTGGATTGATGCCCATGCTGATTTACACAGCCCCTATACAACTCCATCGGGAAATATACACGGAATGCCAATTGCCGCTTTGATGGGTGACGACCATCGTGAAATGGGTAAAAACGACCCTAAAAAAATGACCCGTGATTTATGGGAAGTATTGAAAAAACTAGGACGTAGACGCATCACTCCAAAAATTCAAGGGCGTGATTTGGTTTTTATTGCTCTTCGCAGTACCGAGGATGAAGAGGAAAAAATAATTACGAAAGAAGGTATCAAATGTTTTCGCCCAAATGACATTAAAACATTAGGTATTGATATTGTTGCCAATCAAACGTTGCACCATTTACGCAATTGCCAATATATTTATATTTCATTCGATGTTGATAGCTTAGACACACAATATTCAGTTGGAACAGGAACACCTGTAGAAGATGGCTTAACCATCGAACAAGCCAAATACCTGCTTACTACATTTGGCAAACAGGATAAACTTATAGGTATGGAAATTACTGAAATCAACCCTGATTTAGATACTGCTCGACCGATGCAAAAAGTTATTTCCCAGCTGATACAAAACATTTTTACCCATAAAGACCTTTAAAACTTTATTGCCAAACTTTAGCGAAATCTTTAAACAGTAAAGTTAAAAGAAGCATTAGCGGTTGAGTAAAAAAGCAATTGTATCTACCCCATCTGCATAATCCCATAATTCGGGTTGTTGTGCTTTACCCAATGGAAGTGCTCCGGGAAACTCCATTTTACTCACAATACATTGAATTTCCAATTGTTTTTGCTGTAATGTTTCTTGAAGTGTTTCAAGAGAAGTGTAACGCTCGTAATACAACATTCCTAGTGGTGAAGCAATACGATCATCTTCTTTCAGTAACAAAAAATTATTATCTAAATGCGGTGTGAGGTTCATCAATAAAATAGCTTTGTGATAGGTATAGTTATTGGCATATTTATGATGGTTAATGATATCATTATGCAATTCAATACCATCTAAAAACCGGGTAATATCGTATTCTTGCGGAACGTATAATTTTGAAACATTGCGGCAGCCCAAACCGAAATAAGTAAAAATGTCTAACCCCAGTTTGTGTAAATCCTCCGGTGTTTCGTTTCCGGATAGAATTGCTACACTGTTACGATTACCCCTGAGCAACGAACGTTTTTCTCTAAAATAATATTCAAAATAACGATTGCTGTTATTACTCCCTGTAGCAATCACGGCATCAAAACCAACAGGCAATCTATTAGCAGAAATTTCGATGAAGGATGCAAACTCAGGTTCAATAAGAATCAACTCATCAATTGCCCACTTCATAAGGGTGGTATCATCTTCCGAAAGTTTTACCAATGCTTTGTTCCCGGTAATCAGCACACACAACAAATCATGAAAACCAACCAACGGAATATTTCCTGCCATAATGATGGCAACCGTTTGGGGTGATTTTTCAGCAATTGTATACGCTTTTAACCATTCTATAAGCTTTGACTCTCGCATACTATCTGCCCAAGCCTTAACCGAAAGCTGAGTATTTGCAATGGTAAACCACGGGTTTTGAGTATAGGCTTTATAAAAAATGGGATGATTTTCAACTAAGGTTGATTGTTCAAAAAACTGTCCTAACTTTACAAAAGCATTTATACGTTGTTGAAAATTCATTTTAATTTAGAATGATTATACTTTGAGTTGCAAATCAACAAAACTTATTTTGTAAACGTTAAACAATAAAATAATAATTATACAGATATGGCAATAATGATAACTGACGAGTGCATCAACTGTGGTGCATGCGAACCCGAATGTCCGAATAACGCAATTTATGAAAGCGGTGCTGAATGGGCATGGGCTGATGGAAACAACTTAACAGGAACGATTACTGTTGATGGCGAAACGGTTGATGTAACCAAACGCTTTGCTCCTAAATCAGACGATACCTATTTTATTGTAACCAGCAAATGTACAGAGTGTGTAGGTTTCCATGAAGAGCCACAATGTGCTGCTGTTTGTCCTGTAGATTGCTGCATAGCCGATCCGGATCATGTGGAGTCGCAAGAAGTATTGCAAGGCAAAAAAGAAAGAATGCACCTATAGGAGATTTGAGATTTAAAGAATAACGAATTGAGAGGTTGTTCTTATTCAAAAAAAAGCAGCTAATTATATTAGCTGCTTTTTTTATTTTTAACCTGATTAATAATCGTTGTTAAATATTTTTAACCGTCAATTTTTACTGTTGTGTGAATTTGGGATAATAAAAAAGCCGAGTGTTAAACACTCGGCTCCGAAGATTTTCGTATAATTTTACCATTTAGTTAAAATACTCCCTCATTCGCTCAAAAAAACCTTTATCGTTTTTGTTGGGATGCGGTTTAAAATTGTCTGCTTCTTTTAGTTTTTCAAGTATGGCCTTTTCATCAGCGGTAAGTTTTTGGGGTGTCCAAATATTCACGTGTACCAACTGGTCACCTCTGTATGCGCTATTCAGTTCCTGGATTCCTTTTCCTCTCAATCGCAAAATTTTTCCTGCCTGAGTACCAGCATCAATCTTCATTTTTACTTTTCCATCAACGGTAGGTATTTCCATACTGGTACCTAAAGCTGCATCAGCAAAGGAAATGTATAAGTCGTAAACGATATTGTGACCATCACGCTTTAATGTAGGATCTTCAATTTCTTCAATTAAAATAATCAAATCACCATTGGGCCCACCACCCGGTCCGGCATTTCCTTTGCCACTCATGCTTAGTTGCATCCCATCAGCAACACCAGCAGGAATATTGATTGTTACAATTTCTTCAAAAGGCGTTAATCCATCGGGTCCTGCACCTGCCGGGCGTTTATCTACAATTTTACCACTACCATGGCACATCGGACAAGCAGAAGTTGTTGCCATTTGACCCAAGAAGGTATTGGTTACTCTGCGAATTTGACCTGCGCCATTACAAGTAGTACATGTTTTGAAAGTAAGACCATCGGCTACCTTCATGCGCTTATATTTTACTTTCTTCTCGGCTCCAGCAGCAATTTCTTGCAAGGTCATTTTTACCTTTATGCGAACATCGTTTCCACGAACACCCGCCTGACGTCTTCCTCCTCCGCTGCGACCTCCAAAAAACGATTCAAATGGACTTCCGCCATCACCAAATACGTCTCCAAACTGGCTGAAAATATCATCCATGTTCATGTGACCATGTCCACCGCTTGCACCTCCACCCATTCCTGCATGTCCAAAACGATCGTATTTTGCTTTTTTGTCTGAGTCGCTGAGTATTTCGTATGCTTCGGCTGCTTCTTTAAATTTATCTTCAGCAGATTTATCGCCAGGATTTTTATCGGGGTGAAATTTAATTGCCATTTGGCGATAAGCCTTTTTAATCTCATCGGCAGCAGCGCCCTTCCCAACACCTAATATCTCGTAATAATCTCTTTTTGCCATTTTCCGTTTGTCGTTTGACGTTTTAAGTCTGCGGTTTGTTGTTTACCGTTATTGGTTTAATTGTAATATAAAGTTGGGATCAGTAGCCCTTTGTGATGTTTTAGCGAAGCTAATTTTATTCTCCAACCACTACTTTAGCGAAGCGAATTACTTTTTCATTTAAGAAATATCCTCTTTCCACTTCATCAATAATCTTTCCTTTCATACCCTCAGAAGGTGCAGGAATATTGGTGATAGCCTCATGAAATTCGCTATCAAAAACCTGTCCCACCGATTCCATTACTTTTAAACCTTTTGCCGTGAGAATGGCCGTTAGTTTATTATTTACTAGCTCTACTCCTTCTTTTACGGGAGCAACTTCGGAGGCGGTTTGCATGGCTTTTAAGGCACGACCAAAATCATCCAATACAGGAAGCAAAGAAACCAAAACCTCTTGATTGGCTGTTTTAAACAACTCGATACGCTCTGCGTTTGTTCTGCGTTTGTAATTATCAAACTCTGCATACAAGCGTAGGTATTTATCTTCCATAGCCTTCAACTCTGCTGCCCAATCTTTTGCTGACTCATTTTCATTTAATGTCTGAATATCCTCGTCAATTGCTGACTTTATTTCATCTGCAGTTGGACTTGTTACATCCTTTGCTTCGTCTTGAACAATTGGATCGTTGCTGTGTTCGTGCGTGTTTTGATCGTTCATATATAGTTCTGTCGTTAATATTTTAATGATTTGAGATTGATGCATTCAACCTTTTCAAATTCGTTGCCAATGCCTATTTTGTGTCATATTGACACGGGCTACTGCATCCAAACGGATAAGGCACTATCAAGTTGGCTTCCCCATATATCTCGGGTTATCACATTTCCAGATGTATCAATGAGTATATTGGTTGGAATACGTTTAAATTTAAACTGCGAAACATAAGGCGAATTCCATCCTTTAAAGTCACAGATATGCGTTTTCCAGTAAAGATTATCCTTGCTAATTGCTGTTCGCCATAAATTGGGGCGGGTGTCTAAGGATATTTGAACAACAATGAATTTTCGTTTTTTTCGCAAGCTAACGGCTCTGTATTTTTCGTACAATTTGAGCGTAACCTGATTATTTTTTCTGCTTGGTTGGTTCCAAGATGCCCAGAAATCTACAAGCACCAGGTTGCCTCTTAACTTTTCAATAGACACCGTATCACCAGAAGCAGTAATGGCTGTGAATATTGGAGCTTTCTCTGCGTTCACATTGGTAACACTTTTCCATGAAAAGCTAGCTAAACCAATAAGAACTAAAACTATTAAGGCTATTTTGTACACGCTGCAAAAATGCAGTTTACGCATCAAACCACCAACCTCTTTAATCAATGCGGGTAATATCGGCACCAATGGCACGTAAACGCTCATCTATGTGCTGGTAACCACGGTCAATTTGCTCAATATTGTTAATTGTGCTGGTTCCGTTGGCAGCTAATGCCGCAATAAGCATGGCAACTCCCGCACGAATATCCGGAGAACTCATGGTAATTCCACGCAAAATGGTTTCCCGATTAGAGCCAATAACAACAGCGCGATGCGGATCGCATAAAATAATCTTCGCACCCATATCAATCAAATTATCTACAAAGAATAAGCGGCTTTCAAACATCCATTGGTGGATGAGCACACTTCCCTTTGCTTGCGTAGCTGTAACCAAGGCTATGGAAATCAAATCGGGTGTAAAGGCTGGCCATATGCCATCTTTAATGGTTAGAATGGAGCCATCTATTAGCGACTGTATCTTGTAACTTTCTTGTGCAGGAACAAAAATATCATCACCTCTAAATTCGAGTTCGATGCCCATTTTGCGGAACACTGATGGAATTACACCTAAATCAGGAATTGAGCAATTTTTGATGGTAATTTCAGATTTTGTTGTGGCTGCCAATCCAATGAATGAACCAATTTCAATCATATCGGGTAGCATGCGGTGCGAACATCCTCCGAGAGAATCAACACCTTCAACTGTTAACAGATTGGAGCCAATTCCACTTATCTTCCCTCCCATGCTATTAATCATTTTACACAATTGCTGCAAGTATGGCTCCGATGCTGCATTGTAAATTTGTGTGGTTCCCTTAGCTAACGATGCCGCCATTACAATGTTTGCTGTTCCCGTTACCGATGCCTCATCCAACATCATGTATGCACCTTTTAGGTTTTGTGCATTAATTTTATAAAAACGGTCTTCGCGTAAATGTTCAAATGTTGCACCCAAAGCTTCGAATCCACGTAAATGGGTATCTACCGGTCTTCTTCCTATTTTATCACCTCCTGGTTCAGGTATGTATGCCACACCGAAACGAGCCAACATTGGACCGATAATCATAATGGAACCACGAAGCGCAGCACCTTTCTTTTTAAAATCATCGCTCCGCAAAAATTCGAGGTTCACTGTTTTTGCTTCGAAGGTGTAAGTATCTTCTAAAACCTTATTTACAGTTACACCCATATCGCCCAATAATTCAATCAACTTCATCACATCTCTGATATTGGGAATATTGGAGATAGTAACCTTTTCGGGCGTTAACAGCACTGCCGATAGAATTTGCAAAGCTTCGTTTTTGGCGCCTTGCGGAATGATTTCTCCTTTGAGTGGCTTACCGCCTTTTACTTTAAATGATGACATCGTTTTGAATTGAGAGTTGAGATTCAGGATTTGAGATTTGCCTATTGCTCTTCCCGAATACATTTCACGAAGTAAGTTCTTGCGCCTTATCTTCTTTGTTTTTACTGCCGATTGTTTTACACCACAAATTGTGAATTGTCTATTTCCAATCAGCTCGGGTGTATGCTACTTACGAATTAAGTTAGTTAGAGTCAAATTACACTTGTATTTGAAAGCATTTATCACTCCATTTATGATTAACCCAATTGCTTAATCACCCAACTACTTCATTTAACCTATTCAACACAATCAACTTTTTTCTTAACTTGCCCGCACTAATATCATCTTACTATGGCAGTCAGAAAACCGTTCAACCTTACCAAATGGATTGAAGAAAACCGTCACTTGTTAAAGCCACCTGTTGGAAATAAAAATCTGTATCCCGAAGGAACGGATTATATTGTAATGATTGTTGCAGGTCCTAACGCACGCAAGGATTATCACTACAATGAAACCGAAGAGTTATTTTACCAATTGGAAGGAAATATCAATGTGCGCATTCAAGAAGATGGAAAAGCTGTTGACGTTCCATTAGGTCCAGGTGATATGTTTTTATGTCCTGCTCACACGCCACACTCTCCTGCACGCAGCGAAGGTTCTATTGGATTGGTAATTGAACGTGTGCGTAAAGGAAAAGGGTTAATGGATGGATTGCAATGGCACTGCGAAAACTGCAACAACAAATTACACGAATACAAATTTGAATTAATTGATATTGAAACCGATTTCTTACCTCGTTTTAAAGCGTTTTACAGCTCACAAGAGTTACGTACTTGCAAACAATGCGGGCACGTAATGGAAAGTGATTCGAGATTTATGTAGCCTAGTTCATGGTCAATGGTTCATAGTCAAAAGTTTTAATTGTGAGCTCAGTCACTTCCGGTAACATGAACTGTGAACTATAAACTGTGAACTATAAACTATGAACTATGAACTGTCATCTATAAACTGTGAACTATGAACTATAAACTGTGAACTATGAACTATGAACCATAACAAAATAGACGTACACGCACATATTCTCCCCGAATTTATTCCCAACCTCAAAGAACGTTACGGTTACGGTGATGAATTTATTTATCTAGATCATTACCAACCCGGACGAGCCAATATGATGAAAGCCGATGGCACCTTTTTTAGGGCTATTGATGATTTATGCTGGGACCCCAAAGCCATTATTCAACACATGGATAAACATGATGTACAGTTGATGGCGCTTTCAACCGTTCCTGTTCTTTTTTACTATTGGGCACAGCCGGCTCATACCCTTGAGTGGAGCCGTTATATTAATGATCATTTAGCCCAAATACAGCGCGACTACCCTACCCGATTTGTGGGCTTGGGAACTTTACCTATGCAAGACACTACCCTAGCTATTGAGGAGTTAAACCGCTGCAAGCATGAACTCAATTTGCCGGGTGTAGAAATTGCCACCAACATACTCGACATGAATTTGGATGATGAACGATTTTATCCCTTTTACGAAGCTGCCGAAAAATTAGGTATGTGTATTTTTGTGCATCCATGGGATATGATGGGTCAGGATAAGATGAAGAAATTTTGGCTGCCTTGGTTGGTGGGAATGCCGGCCGAAACTTCACGTGCAATATGTAGCATGATTTTCGGTGGCATTTTTGATAAATTCCCAAAACTGCGTGTAATGTTTGCGCATGGTGGAGGTTGTTTTCCCCATACCATTGGTCGCGTGAGCCACGGCTACCATGCTCGCCCCGACCTATGCAATATCAATCATGTAGCTGATCCGTATGAATATGTGAAGAAATTTTATATCGATAGTTTGGTGCATGATGAAGAAGCATTGCGTTACAATCTCAAACTATTTGGAGCCGAAAGAATTGCATTGGGTAGTGATTTCCCATTCCCGTTAGGCGATTTGGAGCATGGTAAATTTATTGAACTGATGCATGATTTAACCACCGAACAAAAAACTCAAATGCTAAGCAAAACTGCCAAAGAGTGGTTAGGGATAGATTAATGCTAATCTTTCTTTAGTGTTAGCAGTGCAAATTATAGTGACAATAAGCCTTCCAACCTAACTACAAAGTACTCAGAGGTAGCTCAAGGTTCACTAGATGAATAAACAGAGAGTGTATAGCTAATAATTATTGGGGTGAAATTCTCTTTTATATGTGTTTGCCTAATTCATTTCCTTTATTATATTGAAAAAAATTGTAGCAATGAAAATAATAGGTATTACAGGAACAATGGGTGCCGGCAAAGGAACCATTGTTGACTATTTAACCTCCAAACATGGATTTAAGCATTACTCGGTGCGTGGGTATTTGATTAACATCATTGAACAACGCGGAATGCCTGTAAACCGTGATTCGATGGTGATTGTGGCCAATGAACTTAGAGCCAATAATAAACCCAGTTTTATTGCCGAAGAATTGTTTAAAGAAGCATCTCTTCATGGCGGAAATTGTATTATTGAAAGTATTCGCACAGTTGGTGAAATAACTGAACTCAGTACAAAAGATAACTTCACCTTATTTTCAGTTGATGCCAAACGTAAAACCCGATACGATCGCATTGTGAAACGAGGTTCCGAAACCGATATGGTATCTTATGAAACTTTTTCAGAAAATGAGGAACGAGAAATGAATGCAGATGACCCCAACAAACAAAATGTTGGAGCGTGCATGAAATTGGCTAACCATCACTTTTCAAATGATGGAAATTTTGAAGATTTATATCTTCAGATAGATTCAGTTTTACACAAGCTCACATAAACCAACTTATTATGACAGAATTAAACCAAACCGCATACATCCGCCCTACTTGGGACCAATATTTTATGGAAGTAATGGATGCCATTAGCAAACGTGCTACGTGTGGTCGCGGACGAAGTGGTTGTGTAATTGCCCGCGATAATCAACTGCTGGTTACCGGATATGTTGGCTCTCCCATTGGATTGCCGCATTGCGATGAAGTAGGACATCAAATGAAAAAAATGATTCATGAAGATGATACCATCACCGAACATTGCGTGCGCACCGTTCATGCCGAGCAAAATGCCATTTGTCAGGCTGCTAAAAATGGTGTTTCTCTAAATGGAGGAACTTTATATTGCCGCATGACTCCTTGCCGCGTTTGTGCCATGCTAATTATTAATTGCGGAATCAAACGGGTTGTTTGCGAACGTAAATACCAAGCAGGAGGCGAAAGTGAAGCCATGTTTAAAATGGCCGGTGTGCAGTTGGAATTCTTTTATGAAGATGTTCAACAATACGAAAAGCAAAAATAATATAAGATTGAATTTGCTTACCAAAACTTTGTAGCATCAACTACATATTCATTCATTCCAATCCGCAATTATCAGATGATGTTGTAAGATGATGAGATGATGAAATGTTCCGTTGTGTTGAGTTTGTCAAAATACAGACTACTCATTCTAACATTATAAACTCGAAACCTATCAAGATAAAACTCTTTACAGAAGCGGTTTATGGTAGGATTTGGCCTTAAAAAGGGTACTTTAATTCAAGATAAAAATGTGGCCTTGCCGGGAATCGAACCTGGATCGAGAGCTTCGGAAACTCTAGTACTATCCATTGTACTACAAGGCCATGGTGCAAATATAAACGAACAAAGCCGTCTGCCAAATATCTGCCAAATCTATTCTATATTAAAAGTGAAATTGAGGCTACATAAACTGTGAATTATGTAATAAATGAACTTCGAGCCAAACTGCTTGACCTTTGTGCGTTGCGGAAATCCATTCGCAGCCAAACAATCAAACATGCATACATTTAAAAAATTTTTAGGCTTTACCATTCTTAGCACCATTCTAATTACTTCTTGCAAAAAAAGTGATGATATACTAACAAACGGCACCCTCTTGGTACTCGCTGCTACTCCTGTTAACAATGCTATGGGCATTATCAGAAACACTGAGATCAGTGTAACATTCAACCTCCCATTGGATTCCTCTACCATCACAACATCAACATTTACCATCCAAAAAGGAACCAAAACTCTTAACGGAACCATTACATCAAAAGGAAATACGTTCACCTATTCACCAACCGATTTGCTTGAAGCCAATACCTTATACATGGTAACCTTAACTACAGGCATAAAGGCAGCAACAGGCGTTTTACAACTGCCGGTGTAACTACCGGACAAGCAACTGTTTAGCTTGGAGGTGCAGGAAACTATGTTATTTTAGCTAAAACTGCTATCAATAACAATCCTACTTCGGCTATTGTTGGCCACTTAGGTCTGAGTACTGCGGCTACTTCTTATATTACAGGTTTAGCGTTAACGGATGCAACAGGTTATGCAACATCAACACAAATAACAGGCAAAGTATTTGCAGCTGATATGGCAGCTCCAACTCCCATTAACTTAACTGCTGCGGTAAATAATATGATTACTGCTTATAACGATGCTGCTGGTCGTCCTACACCCGATTTCTCAGAATTAGCATCAGGAAATATTGGCGGAAGAACTTTATCTTCGGGTTTATACAAATGGAGCAGTGGCGTTTCAATTCCTGCTAACATAGTTATTTCAGGTGGACCAAATGATATCTGGATTTTTCAAATTGCTGGTAACTTAAACCAAAGTGCCGCAACCATCGTAACACTCTCGGGCGGGGCTCAAGCTAAAAATATTTTTTGGCAAGTTGCTGGTGAGGTAACTGTTGGAACAACTGCTCATATCGAAGGAATTATTTTATGCCAAACAGGTATAACATTCAATACAGGAGCATCTATTAACGGAAGGGCTTTGGCTCAAACTGGCGTAATATTAGATGGCAATAGTGTTGTTCAGCCCCAATAAATAGCTAATAAACATGTTGTGTCATCAACGCAAAGCGGTAGTATAATATCGCAACAGGTGACACAACATGATTTTTTATTTCAAAAACGTTTAAACAATACGTTAGCACTTAGCTTACAGCTTTTAACTTCAGCATTTCTTGTAATTTCTCTATCACATAATCCACTTCTGCTTTGGTGTTTTGTTTACCAAACGAAAAACGAACAGCAGCCCTTGTTGGATCAGATCCAATAGCAGCCAATACATGCGAACCAACATTTGACCCCGATGAACACGCACTCCCTCCCGATGCCGAAATACCTGCGATATCTAATTTAAACAACATCATTTCTCCTATCGAACTTGGAGGGAAAGATGCATTTATAACAGTGTACAATGAATCGCCTTCCGTATCACCATTAAATAAAATACCCGGAATGGTTTCGCGAAGACGTTGAATCATGTATGTTTTTAATCCTTGTATATGCGATTGTTCTTGCTCCAAATCTCTGCAAGAAATTTCTAATGCCTTAGCCAAGCCGATAATACCATATACGTTTTCGGTACCACCGCGCATGTTGCGCTCTTGGGAACCACCCGTTATGTATGGATCAATTTTTACCTCATGATTGATGTAAATAAAGCCAACACCTTTAGGGCCATTAAATTTATGAGCAGCACAAGCCATAAAATGAATGTTCAACTTACCCAAATCAAAAGGGTAATGTCCGATGGTTTGAACCGTATCGCAATGAAAAAGGGCATTGTATGTTTTACACAACTCCCCTACTTTTTCAATATCAAGCAAATTACCAAGTTCATTGTTGGCATGCATTAACGTTACTAAAACGTTGGAATTGGCTTTGAGTAATTCTTCTAAATGAACCAAGTCAATATGCCCGTTTGGAAATAATTCAACCAAGTGCATGGTTGCATTTCCCTCTTTGTGCAATTCCTCCGCTGTATGTAAAACTGCGTGGTGTTCAATTGGGGAAGTGATGATATTTTTAACGCCTAGGCACTCAACCGACATGCGTATTGCCATGTTATCGGCCTCAGTTCCTCCTGATGTGAAAAAGATTTCGCCTGGTGTGCAGTTTAATAATTTAGATACCGTTTTACGAGCTTCTTCAATATGCGTTCTAACGGTTCGGCCGTGCCCATGGGTGGAAGATGGATTCCCGTAAAACTGCTCCATCATCGGAATCATTGCTGCCAAAACTTCTTTATCCAATGGGGTTGTAGCTGCATTATCAAAGTAAACTCTTTCCATGTTGTGTTGTGGTTAAATGCGTGATTTTAAGCACCAGGCAAATATAAAGTTTTCCTTGTAAGGTATAGAAGCCTATTTTTGCCCCTCATGAAATTTATTTACATCTGCACAGCTGCTTATTTAATACTCTCTGTATCATGTGTATCAACACAAAAATACACAACCTCCCAGCACACTATTCAGCGGTTACAATCGGATAGCTCCATACTTGAAAAGCGCTTGCGTATGCTGCAAGAGGAAGTTGATTTTTTGGGAAACAAAAGTGCAACAATGGAGCAAGCGCTCACTCAGCGACTGCAAGAAAAGGAAGACTCTCTTAACCTCAAACAGCAATTATTGAGAGATAAAGAAATGAATATTAGGGATATGAAAGCTCGTAAAGCTGAAGAACGGGATGCTTTTGCCAAACTTTCGGCTGAAATCATTAAACCCTTCGTTGGATTTGCAAACAATGATGTAGTTACGCGTACAAGTTGTTCGCAAACAATTATTGAGGTAAGCGACAGACTCCTATTCACCCCTGCAACTACAAAAATCGATATACTTAAATCGGCTAAATTAACAGCTGCTTTAGCTGATGTATTAAACAAACAACCCGATTTAAAACTCATTATCGTAAACCATACCGACTCGGCTTATATTGGTAAAGAAAAATGGGACGACAATTGGAGTTTAGGTGCAACCAAAGCCAATGGTTTGGTTAAATTGTTGATGCGCGATTACAAAATTGCTCCGCAGCGCCTACTACCGGCCACTCAGGCAGAGTATATTGACTTGCAAAAAAATGCAGTTGGATTGGGTAAAAGCAGGACTACTTTCGTTTTTTACTCGGAACTACTACCGTGTATTCATACCGGAGAATAATATGATGGAATGTTGGTTCTAAAGTATTTCCAGCACCTGTCGTATTAAAATCTGATCAATGTGTTGTTTATTTCATCTCTCATGTTGTTGCGGACGTGACGTCCGTTACTTGCTCCCATTTACTCAATGATATTCTTTAACCCAACTGCTTGTTTCACTCAAATGAGCAACCGTCCATTTGGGGTTTTCTTTTGTATTAGGGTTGCTTTGGGCTCTATCGTTCTTATGCTCACGGACGATACGTCCGCGAGAACGGGCTCTATCGTTCTTATGCTCACGGACGATACGTCCGCGAGAACGGGGTTGCTTTGGGCTCTATCGTTCTTATGCTCACGGACGATACGTCCGCGAGAACGGGTTTCTTTAGTATTAGGGTTGCTTGGGGCTCTATCGTTCTTATGCTCACGGACGATACGTCCGCGAGAACGGGGTGTAACAAGGGCAATAAGTCCTGCCAATATTTTAAAAATAACGCTGTCCATAATGCTGTCAACTGTCTTACGACTAAAAATACCGAACGAACTTAAAATGAAAAGCGGAATACTAATTATTTCTTTGAAGCCTTCTCTGAACCAAACTATCGGGTTCTTTACATTTTTTTCCGTTTCCTTTTTGTAATCTTCTAAGTAGCCAATGTATCTAAGTAAACAGTCGTCAACAGAACCAACATCAAAATTCTGAATTTGTCCTTCTCTAAATTTTGGAAGTGTATTTATGATGATTTGATAATTGTTAATCATATAATTTTGATTCGCTGGTTTGTATGACATAACTCCAAATGTCCCAACGTTGCTTTGCATTTTACTTACGTTAAGTGTCAGCCAAACATAAAGTTCGTTGTCAAGAGTTCCCGAACGGCTGTAACGGTCATAATCTTTAAAATATTTGTTAGCCAAGTCAATAAACTTGTTACGATATTCCCCTGCAAAGTCAATCTTTTCAATTATTCGCGAATGTCTTTTGTAAACATCAATGAAGCCAACAACAAATACAACTAAAATCCCTACTATTATATAAACTGTTATCATTTATGATTTCTCTATAATTTTTATTTCTTCTTCTGTCAAATCGTAAACATTATAAATGTGCTTGTCAAGTTCCTTTTCGATTTCTGTTGTTTCTACTCCTTGTTTTTTAGATGCAGTGATTGTGTCAACCAATTTTGAAATACTCTTTTGAGTTTCAGATGAAGCAATTTTTATTGGTAATTTAAATAACTGAATTGGTTTCACTTCTGGAAAAATTCTATTGTCTTCGTTTACTAAGTCATTGTATAAAAAGTCCATTAGCGAAGAATTTAGAAGTCCTAGCAAATATTTGTAAGATAGTTTAGTTTCGCTTGGAAGTTGAATAATAATGCCACTTTTCAGACAATACCATTTATCGTCATCGTAAGCAGCTATGATTCTGTTTGCAGTTTGTCTAACTAATATTTTTGGTTCTTCAAATAGCTTTTGTCTTCTTGGTCTTAACATAACATACCAAGGTATTACACCGCTTTTAGTTTCGACTCTATTCTCCAATTTCGATTTGAAACCACTTAAATGTTTCTCTGTTTTAGGATATTCAGCGATTGACATTTTATTCGTAAAATAGATTATGCCTTTTCCTGATTTTGGTTGCAGTTCAAAGCGATTAATTTCTCCGCCAATAACCAACTTTTTTATTATTTCGCTTTCCATTCCGTTTTTATTGGCTTCCGCAATTTTTAAAACAAATGCTTCGCCTAATCCTGGACTAATACCTGTTGCAACATCTTCAGCAACATCTTTCAATGTTGGAATGTCATTATAACATTTATCAAGGATGGAGGTGTAAGGTCTATAAATAAAACTGTATGACTGATTAGTATTAAGTTTTTCTATTTCAATTGAGTTGCTAGTGATTTGTATCTCATCAGCAAGTTGTGCTCTGGAAACCGCTGTTAAATCTTCGTATTTGGTCACTTTGTATTTATTCTGTAAGTCAAAACCAATAATACAAGTTGGTGTTGCAACATCTTCAAATACTCCATCTCCAAGGTTTAGTATTAAAAACGGAGAGTAATTAGCTAAAATTATTTTTCTAGTTTTTTCAAACTCTGCTTGATTCAAAAAACTTGATGGAATTATCAAACAACATAAAGCCTTTTTGCTGGCTATTATTGTAAATTGCTTTACAAAATAATTGTATGATTCAGGAGTTCTAACGTGAACTTCTTGATAGATACTTTTAAAATATTCCTTTTCATTATTCTCAAATTTCACACCATAAGGCGGATTTCCAATAACCACATCAAAGCCAACAAAATCTCCATTGTCATTCAATACTTCTGGAAATTCAAAACGCCACTCAAAAGCATTTTCAAATATTTTGTTCGCTTTTATTTCTTCTATTTCAGTTTCTAATTTTTTGGTTTCTTCTGTTAGTTGCGAAACCTTTTTGTTCCAATCAGCTTTTTCCTTCTTGCTCATTTCAAAAAGTTGTGTCTGCTTGGTCATTGTAAATAACTCACCAGATAGTTTTCTTAATTTAAGAACTTTGGGGTCGTTCAATGAAATTTCGCTTTTGAAATCCGATTTGATATCGGCAATCAGCCTTTCCATTTCTCTTTTCTGTTCCTTGCTTTCAGCATTTCGGTAAGTGTCAACTGCCAATCGGTAGCCATCAATTGTCCACTTACTTTTTTTGAGTGCTTGGCTCAAATCAGCATCAATGGCAAATCGGCTAACTAATGAGTTACCGCATTTGATGTTGATGTCTATGTTAGGAAGTGTTTCTAAAGCCCCCTCCCGACCTCCCCCAAAAGGGGAGGAGTTGCCATCCCACTTGTAATAAGCGTTTTTTAATAACTCAATCCACAATCGCAAACGGCAAATTTTCACTGAGTTTGGATTGATGTCAACACCGAAAAGGCAATTTTCAATAATCGTTTGCTTTTCGTGAAATAGTGTTTCTTGTATTCGCTGACTTTCCTTATTTGTAGGGTTGTAGTCGTATAGTTCGCCTTCTTCGTCTGTTACAATTAATTCATCATTTACAACTTCAACTTGATATTCTTTTAGTCGCTTTCCTGTGCGGTCTTGTAATATTTTCAAGTCATTTTTTACAGCAATCATTTCATTGAGTGCCGAAACTAAAAAGTGTCCAGAACCTACGGCTGGGTCGCAAATTTTAATGCTGTTTACGATGTCGTTGGCTTCTTTGCGGTCTTCAATTTTGTCGTAAAGTTCTTCAACAGTTGAGCAATTCCATTTTTTTGTTTCGTTAAATTTCTGAACTACCGATTTGCGAATAGTTTCACGGCACATATACATTGTAATGAAACCCGGAGTAAAGAATGAACCGTCTTTGTAGCCATTTATTTTCTCGAAGATTAAACCGAGAACAGAAGCGTTAATAAGTGATTTATTATCTTCTTGAATTTCTTCGGAACCTTCGCTTGTAAAGTCGTAAGCGTTTAAGAAGTCGAATAAATATGCTAAGGTTGTTAAATTTCCTGTCCGTTTTTTGCCTTGGTCGTTTTTGAGAACTGTTGATGAAATAACTGGAATTGTTTTATCATCTTTTAAATTGCTGATGAATAAGGTTACTTGTTCAATTTCTGTTGGTTCAAAAAGCGAACTGTTTAAGTAAGGCACTTTTTCAAATGCCTTTTTTACATCTTGGTTTCTGTCGTCATACTTACGAGCCAACACCTGAAAAAACAAGCTGTTTAGGTCGTCATAGTTTTTGATTTTGTCTAAACTTAAAAACGAATATGATTTGTCGCCCTTGTGATATGTGATTAACTGAGCTTCTAATAATTTGAGAAACAAAATTCTGTTTATCCAAGTAATGCTTAATTCAAGTCCTACATTAAATAACCGTTCTTGTTGTGTACTTCCAAATTGGCTTGGTTGGTCTAAGCGGTTTATTTTGTCTAAGCTGTCAAGCTGAATGATGGCATCTTCAAGAATGCTTCCCGAATTTCTTTCTCCTTCTTTGTTGCGATCAATTAGTTTTTTGCTTCCTTCTTTTGTTTCTGTCAAGCCAATAATGTGTAACAACTCGCTGTAAAACCTTTTATCAAGGCTATTGCTGTCGTTGGTGAACGGCAGTTTTAAAAGATGCTCCGCTGACAGCAATTTGAATAAAGCAATGAGTTTATTATCATCTGCCTTGTCAGCGTTGCGAAGTGGTTTTTGGTATTCTTGTAAATCGAAGTAGGTAAATTCAATTTCAGTTTTGATGTCGGCAATGAAAGGTTCTGCAATTTGTTTGTAGAAAAAATCTGTTTTGGTGTCTGCCAAACGTCCGCCTTCAAAGTCATTGAATTGTTTTACAAGGTTTTTGTTTTGAGCAAAAAGCCTGTCGAATAGGGTTGCGTCAAAAATGAACCATTCGTTTATGTTGGTCGCAACAAGATGTTTTACTTCAAGATTTTTATGTGTTATTCTTTCTCGTAAGTAGTAAAGCACTAATTCCTGAAACGCTTTAGCGTTCAGTTTTTTAGTGGTTATCATTTCTGTTTTGTTGGTCGGATTTTTTGCTTCAATGATTACACCAACTGAACTGCTGGCATTGTTTCCATTATGAATAACAAGGTCGTTTCTACCTTTGGTATTTATAAAATGGTTTGGGTCGTAATAAGTTTTCTTTAAAAAGTCAATGACAAGGTTTTTATGAAACTCTTCGCTTTCGGTGTCGTTTGTCCTGTCGAGTAACTGGATAAGATTTGTCTTGAAACCTTCAATTTCAGTCCTGTTCGGCTTTACTTTTAAAAAGGCTTTGTTTAGTGCCTTTCTTGGTTTCAATTCTTTTAATTCCATTTATTATTTCAGTTCTTTTTTCAGTCGGTTAAGATAAGTTTTTCATTCGTAACGATGTCAGTGCGTTGGCAAAAAAATGGCTCTTTGGGTTTTGCGAAGGGTTGGTCCCGATTGCTATCGGGATGTCGGGTAAAACCAAATGTGCTCCCGAAAGCTTTCGGGATGCGGCTGGCTAAAATTGTTTTTAAAAAATGTGCGGTGGGAAAAAATAAAAATACAGAAGCGTTGGCTTTTGGGTCGGCTGTCTGATTATTTACTTTTTCTGTTCTTATTTTCTGTTTCATTCTGTCGTTCATTTTTGCTCTGGTCGTCTTTTAGGCATGCAGCTAACTCGTTTATAGGCACTATAAAGTAGCGCCTATTGCTCCAATTTGGAACGATAGGCGATACTCGGTAACGTGTTGTTTTTATTAAAATAAGGTATGTGTAAAATAGCTTGTTCCCCGCTAAAGGGTAAGGGTTTTGTTTTCATAGGTTGGGTTTATGTTTTTATAAAAATACGATTATGTGTTGTAAAAGCAAGCAGAAAAATGGGTTACTCAAACATTTTTAGGTTTAACACCATCCGCACTCCCCAGTTATTGTAGGTGTTACCGTTATATCCAACAAATACATCCGCACGTACCATTCCGGCCAAAGCCTCTAAACCATAACCCATTTCTTGGTAAGGCAGTTGGGATTGCACGTGCAAACCATTGTAAAATAGTACCTCTCTAATATTCGTCATGTTAAGAATGGGGAGCCGTTTAAGCAGCAGGCGCTTAAAATCAAACTCTGCATGCAAGGTTGTATAACCATTGGTGGTAGAGGCGTTGTAATAATCGAGAGAACGGAAAGTGGTGAGCGGATCACCCGTAAATACAGGAGCCCTATTGCCATTAAAATGATTATAGTCGGGTAAAAACACACGGTTGTTATACAAGAAAAATCCATGGTTAACAGCGGCATTTACACTCAACCAATGTAGTATTTTAACACGCTCCGTTATACCCAAACTCATTTTGCCATAATTAACCGCACTGTTTAATACCGATGGAATACCATTGGTTACAGTAAGCTGAAAGGTTGGCATATTGGTGTTTACATATTTCTTTTTACCACTGTTTAACCGATAGCGTTGCATGGGTGTATAGGTAAATGTGTTGGATAACAACAATGCATTATGCGTAGGCAAAACATAACCCCATACAGGTTCATTTGAGGTAATTTTACCATTGCCTTCTTTTGCTTGGTAGCGCGCAATATTGGCAAGTGTATACCGGTGGTAATAGCCTAATTGCGTTTCCCAAAGCAGCCCGTTGGCCAGTTCATTCACATGGTTTACCTTTACATAATCCTGCTGGTATATTTTGAGAAAATTTCGGCCATCAACTACAAGCATGATATTGTTTACAAAAGCTGATGGTCCGCCTGTAGCATTAAAATCACTCACATACGACCCTGCTTCAATGCCAATATTTCCTTTTGTTAACGGTGCATATTGATAGGTAAACTGAGCATAGGTGTTCACACATTTTCGTTCAAACGGAAACCTTAATGCGTGGGTAAACTGCCAATCCTTTTTATCCTTGCGCAAGCTCCCTACACCCCATTTAACTTCAGCGCCCCAACCATCAACCGTATTTAAAAAAATAGCGCCATCAGATCCTATTCCGCTCCAATCAATGTAATGATGTTTGTTGTTAATCGTATATCGTTTTCCCATCAGCACATCAACCCAATTAAACGAATGGTGGCGAGCGGTATCTTTAACAGATTTGGTGCGTTTGGTTTGTATGCTATCCAATTGCTTGTAACTTTTTACCTCGCTCTCCATAAGTGGAACGGATCGGTTTTGGCTCCAAAACGCACTATCGCGTTGGGTGGCTAAGCTATCAATTTCCATGGTTGATGAATCCGTATCTACACGCAAATTATTGCTATGTTCGGCTTCCGACTCCTGCTTCATTTTGTTGGCAAGTTTAAGCATTTCCATTTTGCTCAATTGCTCTTTGGATAATAGCTTTTCAATATCTTGCTGGCGTTTGGTTTTGGGTTTTGCCGTTTGCGGTTTGGTTGATTCCTCTTTCACCATTGGCATAACCGCTGGCTCTTTAGTGAATTGCTGCACCCATTGGTGATTAAGGTTGGGATTGAGTGTAATTTTATAATTGCTTACCGATGCTAAATACCTAAAACTTCCCGAAAACCCTAATAACCCACCCGAAACCTGAATATCGTAAGTAACCGGCATCCACACATAATTATACCCAGCAACCGGACGAAAGGATGTGACGATACGTGCCTTAAAATTGGATGATAAGTTGGTTAAATCGGTGCTGTGCAAGCACCACAAACCTTCCATAATGTATAAATATCCGCTGTACACATCCTGCCCTTTGCGTTTGGGTGTTACCTTAATTTTATTCACTTCTCTCCCATCTTCATAAAAACTACCTTTCAAGGTAAAATCATACACCGAAAATGCTTGGGGTGATAAAGGGGAAACCACACCTTCTGTACTGGCTGTATACATGCTGCCTCTTGCCATTTCTAGCGGTTGTGGAGCGCCTTCAATGGGTAACGAACTTTTTACGGAAAGTGCCTTTTCTTTATAGGTATTGGGTTGTGTAAACGAAACTTCATTGATGCTTTCCATTAAAACAGTTTTACCCTCTTCAATACCATCTTTTTTGAGTGCTATTTTAAATAGAAAGGGAATATTGTCGAGCTTTCCGGAGCCTTTAATGTATACCTTAGATTGATACGCGAGCACTTGGCGTTTGTAATAAGGAGCAGCAGCAATGGCCTTGCGCATAATCCACACTGCCGGATTGGTTCGGCCAGAGGAAACATTTACTTCATTGAGTTGATAGGCTTGTTCGGTTAACGAAACAGTAGTAGCAGTAAAACCTGAGGAAACAACCACCTTTACCATATTGGTTTGGTATCCTACCGATTGAAAAAATACCTGGTGTTCGCCTGCAGGCAAAACCAATTCAAACGTTCCATCCTCGTTGCTATTGGTTGATTTTTTAAGCTCCTTGTTGTAGATGGTAACAAATCCAATGGGTTTGTTTTTGGAGTCGGTAACGAGTCCTTTAACCCCTAGTTGAGCAAGGGTTATAAAAGGAATACACAAACAGAAAAAAAACAGGAAGTGTTTTGGACTCATCGCATAGCAATACGTTTGCAATATAGTATTTGTATGGTAAAAACGTAAAACGCTAGGGATATTTTGGTGAAGAAAAGACGATACTGGGCATTTTTAGAAGATGCGTAACGTTTTGGCGTAAGAAGAATACTTAATAAATATAAAGCAACTTCTTGGTTTCAAAAAAGGGTTCGTCAAACCAATTACTGAGCGGATACTCCTCAATAATGAGTTTTTTGTTAACCTGTTTAAGTGCCTTTATTTCTTCTTTTAAATCGCCACCCTTTAGCAATAAGTAACCGTTAAATTTAGGATTGCTATTTTTCTCTTCAATATAGCTTTGGGTCCAGCGGTATAACTGCTCACACGGAGCTACTGCGCGGCTTACAATAAAATCAAACTTTTCTTTGAGTTGCTCTACCCTACCAATTACAAAGTCGGTATTTTGTAATTCCAACGATTGGGAAATATTTTCGGCAACGGTAATTTTTTTAGCAATCGAATCGCACAGGGTAAAACTTACTTCCGGAAAAAAAATACTGAGCGGAATACCCGGAAATCCGCCACCGGTGCCAATATCCAACACCTGGGTATCGGGTCTAAAGGCGATAAACTTGGAAATGGCTAGCGAGTGCAGCACGTGTTTTTCAAACAACGAATCAATATCCTTGCGTGAAATGACATTGATTTTTTCGTTCCATTCTTTGTACAATTCAAAACACGCGGCATATTGTTTTTGCTGCAAAGGTGTTAAATCGGGAAAGTATTTAAGGAGTATATCCATGCCGGTTGTGAGATTTATATCGTTTGTTTGTGTAGAATTGGGTTGTTGCAAAAGTAAGCAAACCTCACCAGTTCTTTGTATTGCGGGTAAACAACCCTTTGGTTCCATAAAACAACGTGAACAATACAAACAATATATCATTAAACGGAACCGACCAAACCAATGACGTGCACTTTAGTTTTACCGCTGCGTTATAGTATACAATCACTTGGCTGAGCAGGCGCAAAAAGTATATCCCAGCAACGATAGGCCATGTTGTTATGTTCACCAATAAACATGCAGCCAATAATCCATAAAACAAAAACAAACTTGCATAATACACTCCCAATGAACGTTTGTGTTGGGGTTTATAATGCTTTCCGGTTGTCATGTGGCGCGACTTTTGGCGCGACCATTTTTCGAATGTTGGCTTTCCTTCCGACCAAGTAAAACTTTCGGGATTGCATTCAATTGCTACATTGTAAGGAGTTGCCGCTTCGTTAATAAACAAATCATCATCGCCACTCATAATATGTTGGTGACTGGCAAATCCTTTATGCCTAAAAAATACTTCTTTTCGGTAAGCGAGGTTTCTGCCAACACCCATAAATGCATTTCCTGCCAGGGCAAACGAGAAATAAAATAAGCCCGTGAGGAATGTTTCAAACCGATCAAACAAATTGAGCATTCCTCCTTTTTTGTAGTAGGGTGAATAGCCTAAAATAATTTCTTTATTGCCCGTAAACCTGCTTTGCATCAAAGCCAACCATTGGTTGCTAGCGGGTGCACAATCGGCATCGGTAAAAATAAGTTGATCGTATTTGGCAGCTTTGATACCAATGGTTAAAGCAAACTTTTTTCCGGTAGGATATTTTTCTTGCTCAATTAATTGCGAAATTTTGAGTTGTTTATAGGTTTGTTGCAACTCCTCGAGGTACTGCTGGCTGTTGTCCCACGAACAATGGTTTACTACCACAACTTCATACTCGGGATAATCCTGGGTTAAAATAGCAGGTAAGTTTTTCTGAAGATTTTCAAATTCATTGCGCGCAGCAATGATTACAGAAACGGGCTCCTGCTTTTGCTTGATTGGGGCTTGCGGTTTGTAAAAGGCGAACTTCCCAAACACTCCCCAGTAGTAATACAACTGCACCAACAACATGAGGAACAATGCTCCTGCCATTATAAAATCGATAATTCCTATTGCTTCCAACATAACATGGCGAAAATAGGGTTACACGTTGAGTATGCCTTAAATGGATTTCAACACCATGTGAAGAAACTCTCACAAACTGTAGTAAAACCAACAGCTTGTTTGCTAATTACAACATCCTCAGCATTTCTGAAACATCAATACCCATATGCGATTCGGTGTATATACATTTATCGTTGCGAATTAACAGGGCTTGTGGCGATTGATGTTCAACGCCAAAGGTTTGAGCAATTTCAGTTGAAATCGGTCGGTAAGCCAACAAATCCAAGTAATAAGGTTTAATACCGTTGTCGTCTTTCCAACTTCTCTCCAACCTGGCCAATGCAGCCGAACTTATGGAGCAGCGTGTACTGTGTTTAAACAACAATACAGGTTGCGCTTCGGATTCTTCCATAATAAAAGCCAGCTGATCTAGGCTCGTTAGTTTATTCCAATTCATGTTTATGTACTTTCGATTTAACGTTTATGCGCAAGTAATGGTTAACTGAACAAAACATTACTCCGAAACTCAATCACTTAATCAACTTAATTACCTAATCAACTCAATCAACTCAATTACTCAATCAACTCAATCAACTCAATCAACTCAATCAACTCAATTACCCAATTACCCAATCAACTCAATCAACTCAATTACCCAATTACCCAATCAACTCAATTACCCAATTACCCAATCAACTCAATTACCCAATTACCCAATCAACTCAATTACTTCCCCCCCTTAACCTTAAGTGCTTTCATCAAATAAGGCATCACCTTGTTGGTGTATGCATCTTCGGTTGCTTGTTTGTTAAAATCGGGGTTGCTTGGGTTAGCAAAAGCATGTCCCGCAACGTAGTTAAATACTACTATCGTCTTACCTGCTTCTTTCACTTTTCCTTCAAACGACTTCACCGTTTCTACATTAATAAAAGCATCTTGTTCGGCAAAAATACCCAGAACATCTGTTTGTAATCTTTTCAATTTATCAACGTTCATTTCCGGAAATCCATAGTACATCACACAGCCTTTAACTTGTTTACCACCCTCAATGGCTGTTTGCAAACTCCAGGCACCTCCCATGCACCAACCAATGGTAGCAACTTTAGAGCCTTTACCTGCAAAAGCTAACGCACCGTTTACAATGGCACGAGCGCGTGCATCACTCATTCCACTCATTAATTTTTGTGCATCTTCGCGAGTAGAGGCAACATTTCCATCATACAAATCAATTGCCATTACATTCACATTCTTTAAATCGCCATATAAATGCTCCGCTTCTTTTTTGATGTGATCATTTAAGCCCCACCATTCTTGAAAAACAAACAAATACTTTTTACTTTTTTTAGCTGATTGAATAAGGTATGCTTTACCTTTTTTTCCGTCAGTTGTTTCAAATTCAACCATCGCTCCTTTAGGATTTTCGAGTTGGTAAGACAATGGTTCCAAATGCGTTTTAGCAAAGGAATCATTCATGGCAAGTGTTGCATTCTCTTTGGTAATATTGTTTACCGAGCAACAAGTTTTGTTTTGAGTCCACGCTTGGTTGGCAATCAATAACGTAACAATGAAGAGTATTTTTTTCATGTGTTTGAATTAAATGGTATTGTTTGGTTACAAAAAAAAACCACAAATTACATTCGTTGTATCATTGTAATCTGTGGTTTTATAACAGTGAATAATTGGGTATTGTTTGATTAAAACAGCACCTTGAGCAACAAAAAACTAATGGCTACCAGCAGCATGTTTAGCCGACAGGTAACGCTCGGCATCTAATGCGGCCATGCAACCCGTACCAGCAGCGGTTACAGCTTGGCGGTATACTTTATCTTGAGCATCGCCACAAGCAAACACTCCTTCAACATTAGTTCTCGATGAATCTGGCTGAGTAATGATGTAGCCGGTTTCATCCATTGTGATGTATTCTTTAAATATTTCGGTATTGGGTTGGTGACCGATGGCTACGAAAAATCCTTGAATAGCAATTTCGCGTGTTTCGCCTGATTTATTATTTTTCACCCTCACACCCTCTACTTTGTTTTCACCAAGAATTTCATCGGTTTCGGAGTTAAACAAAATTTCAATGTTGGGTGTATTCTGCACGCGGTGTTGCATAGCCTTCGAAGCACGGAATTCACCCCTGCGAACAATCATGTATACCTTACTGCAAATTTTGGCTAAATAACTTGCTTCTTCGCAGGCTGTATCGCCCGCCCCAACAATTGCCACGTCCTTGCCTTTAAAGAAAAATCCATCGCAAACTGCACAAGCCGAAACACCTCTACCATTCAATTTTTCTTCCGAAGGAATACCTAACCATTTAGCAGAAGCACCTGTTGAAATGATAACTGTTTCAGCCAAAATCTCATGCTTTTCATCTACTTGAATTTTGTATGGAGGCTTGCCTGTAAAATCAACTTTGGTTACCATTCCGTAACGCACTTCTGTGCCCAAGCGTTCAGCTTGTTTACGGAAATTTTCCATCATCTCAGGTCCCATAATTCCTTCAGGATATCCTGGATAGTTTTCTACATCAGTAGTAATGGTAAGCTGTCCGCCTGGCTGCATTCCAGCATACACAACTGGTTTAATATCCGCACGCGCGGCATAAATAGCAGCAGTATAACCTGCAGGTCCGCTTCCTACAATAAGGCATTCAATTTTTTCTGGAGTATTCGACATGTTTAACTAAAATTTTAAAGGTGTAAAAATATTTTCTGTACGCATACAGTTGTTCAATAGTTATAAACAAAACCTGCGGTAGCATTTCATTGCAAAATAGGATAAACTTTGTAAGAAATAAAATCAAAACAATAAAGTTATGACATTAAAAAAAACACAACATCAACAATTGTACATCAAGCAAAGTTATCGGTAATAGGCTTTAGCCAAGCTTACGATTATTTTTTAGAGCAGGTAATGGTAAAACAATTAAGCAAAGGATTGTTAACCAACTATGGTCGCTCGTTGGCTTACGTAGCCTTGCACTTTAATAGGTTGCCTCATCACATAAGTATTGATGAGTTAAACGCTTATTTTTACAGAAGCACCGAGGTAGAAGGAAAATCCATCAGCTACTTTAAGCATGCAGTTTTTGCATTACGTTTTTGGTTCAGAATATTTGGTATGGAAGATGCAGCCATTAAACTACCCAGTATCAAAAAAAACCAAACCTTACCAGTAGTATTATCAAAGCAAGAGTGCAAACAATTGTTTAAAGCACCACCATTGGCATTGCTACACCAAGCCCACCAGCAAGCGTTAAATATTGCATAACCTTAATTGCCTAAAACAGGCAACTAGGCCGCGCATTGCCCAAAACCTAAAACAACACACAAAAGTTACCAGCCTGCAAAACAAAAAGCACAAAAAAAGCGCATTAAAGCGCTAAAAAAGTAAAGCTGCACCAACTAAAAATACACCCACCAAGCAGCCAAAAATAATCCCAAACATTCAAAACACATAACTCGCAAAAAAACCCGTCACGCTTCAGTCAACACACGCTTAAATCGAAGTGGGTACACTTCGTTTAAGCGCTATTTGTTATATGCTGTACTTTTATTCATCTTTCATCATTGTTGCTATCATACTGTATGCTGATTCGCAGGCTCCGTGAACCATTGCTTGATTTTTTATTGACAATGCTTCTCCTGCAAAATAAACTTTATCTAATAATGGGTCATTTATTGTCGCTACAATGTCTTCTTGTTTTCCATCAAAAGAATACGAATATGCTCCTTGTATGTATGGCTCTTTTGACCAATTTTGAATAATGTGATTCACATAATTAGCTGTTGCCTTTCCCTCAAAAATTTCATCTAATTCTGCCATAAACTTGTCTATAATCTCTTGCTCCGAATTCAATTGCGTGTAAGCATTTGCTTTATCGTTGATAGCGAAAAGTCCTAAAATGTGCTTGTTGGAATCTTTTCTAAAAGCGGCATCATATACAAATTTTTCTGCTTCATTGAGTGCTTGGAAAATATTGCCAAAAGCCAAAATATCAGGGTAAAATTTTTCTTTAAATTCTATAAATATTTTAATGCCGTCTCCCATAAACACCTTGTTGATTGCTTCTTTTTTGTCAGTCGGCAATGGAGGTTGAAAGACAATTTGCTCATTTTGAAGCGTTTTAATCGGTGTGGTTATAAGCACTTTGTCTGCTTCATAAGTTTCATTGTTGCCTGTTAATAAGAGCACTTTGTCTCCTTGATAATTGATTTCTGAAATAGGTTTGTTTAAAACTATTTTGTCTGCAATTTCCGGTACGATAAACTGTTCAAAGAAGTCGAACCAAGTGGAATTTTTAAATTTCCATTCACTGTAAAAACTGCTGATGTAATTATGTGATTTCAGCTTTCCGTTTTTCCAAGATTTTATAGTTTGTGGATTGTAAACAATAATATCAATATTGGCATTTGAGCTAGGGTTGTTGATAATGTCTGCCAATATTTTAGGGTCTGTGTGAATCCATTCAGCACCAATATCTATTGGAAAGTCTGCAAAATTGGATGACTTTTTTAGTCGACCACCATAAACGGGTGCAGCTTCGATTATTTCAAAATCTACGCCATATCTTTTGAGTAGATAACCTGCTGCTAATCCTGCTGCACCTGCACCGACAATGATTACTTTTCCTGAAAAATCAGTATGAAATTTTGGAAATATGGAGTCGTCTTTACTACAAGATTGCAACAAGGTGCTGCTTAAAAACGGAAGACCAATTCCCATTAACAAGCTTTTTTCTATGAATTCTTTCCGTGTCATTTCTTAATTTTTGGGATGAAACTTAATAATTAAACCTGTTGAAAGTCCAACAAACGCAGCATTTGCATTTTGAACACTCAACTTTCTGCCATAAGTAGCTTTAAAGAAAAAACCTAAGTGCTTTTTTGGTTCAACTCCCAAGCCTAAATTAAGGGTTGGTAAAAAATGGTTTAAAGCGGCATATCTGTAATCTATTTCTCCTGTCCCCAAGTTTAATGTACCGTCTTGTCTTTGAAACGCAAGTAAATAGCCAGCTCCAACAGAAGAAGTGAGAAAAAAGCGTTTATCTGATTTATTCCATCTGTAAACCAATTCGGGGTTAAGCAAGAGATTACGAGATACATTGGTTTGTGCAAAATAGCCCAATTGTGTTAAGAATTGCAGACGTTGTTTTCTTTTTCTTTTTTCTTTGGAATTATCTTCTAATTCCTTCAAATCAAAAGCATAACCCACAGTGCCACCCATATTTGAAATGTATGGGGCAAAATAACCAACTTGCCACTCCTTATTGTTATTCTGAGCCACAGCAAAATTAGACATTACGCCAATAAAAACAGAAAGTAAAATATATCTTCTCATTGATTTAATTTTTAAAATATCCTGTATGATATACCTACATAAATGACACTATTCCTTAAATCACGCCCTCTTACAATATTGGTCACGCCTTGAACATATCTCGCACCAATACTCCAATCTTCAAAAATTTCATACCCAAGTCCTGCATTCAAAGAAAAGTCGAATGTTTCAAAGTTTTCAATCCTCAAATCATCAGGAACTGACTTAGCCGTGTTCATTGTAAGTATACCAAACTGAGGTCCTAATTCTGTGTAAAACTTATTACTTTTCCATTTAAACATAACAGGGATGTTGATGTAAGAAATTTTATACCGTCCACTCTCCTTAGATTTTTCTCCTTGAAGCGACCAAATCACCTCGGGCTGAAGTTTCCATTCTTTTGAAATTTTGTATGTAGCATATACTCCAAAAGAATAACCCACTTTTCGGTCGCTTTCTGGTAATGCGTCCTTCCCCCAAAGTTCAGCAAAGTTGATACCTGCTTTCAGTCCATAATGACCCTCGTTTTTTTCTTTTGTTACTTCCTTATCTTGAGCATATAAATGAATGGTATTTGCCAAGAAAAAAACTAAAAAAGTAGTCATTAAATAAAGGCTAAATTTACAACTTGATTTCTTCATTCTTATTTATGTGGTTTTTTTTAGCATAGCATATAACGGTTTGGCGCTTGGCGAAGAAGCGGATTTCGAAGCACTAAACTGTCTGCCAGCACTGAGCTTGATACGAAGCACAAAGCTTCATTTAAGCACTAAGCCCGCTTTTTTGCCAAACGCCTGTTGAACTAAACCTGCGGTAGCATTTCATTGCAAAATAGGATAAACTTTGTAAGAAATAAAATCAAAACAATAAAGTTATGCCATTAAAAAAAACACAACATCAACAATTGTACATCAAGCAAAGTTATCGGTAATAGGCTTTAGCCAAGCTTACGATTATTTTTTAGAGCAGGTAATGGTAAAACAATTAAGCAAAGGATTGTTAACCAACTATGGTCGCTCGTTGGCTTACGTAGCCTTGCACTTTAATAGGTTGCCTCATCACATAAGTATTGATGAGTTAAACGCTTATTTTTACAGAAGCACCGAGGTAGAAGGAAAATCCATCAGCTACTTTAAGCATGCAGTTTTTGCATTACGTTTTTGGTTCAGAATATTTGGTATGGAAGATGCAGCCATTAAACTACCCAGTATCAAAAAAAACCAAACCTTACCAGTAGTATTATCAAAGCAAGAGTGCAAACAATTGTTTAAAGCACCACCATTGGCATTGCTACACCAAGCCCGCCAGCAAGCGTTAAATATTGCATAACCTTAATTGCCTAAAACAGGCAACTAGGCCGCGCATTTCCCAAAACCTAAAACAACACACAAAAGTTACCAGCCTGCAAAACAAAAAGCACAAAAAAAGCGCATTAAAGCGCTAAAAAAGTAAAGCTGCACCAACTAAAAATACACCCACCAAGCAGCCAAAAATAATCCCAAACATTCAAAACACATAACTCGCAAAAAACCCCGTCACGCTTCAGTCAACACACGCTTAAATCGAAGTGGGTACACTTCGTTTAAGCGCTATTTGTTAGGCGTATGTGCTTTCTGTCCACTGTCGTTACAAGTAAACATATGACTGAGGCGGAACAACATTAAAGTCGTCCCTTATTGATAGCGGTTTTCTATACTTTTTTGTACTTTTTATTTTGATTGCGTGTGCAATTTCTCTGTCAGCAAAATACTCGTAGAAAAAGTCTTCTGTTATACCTGAATATTTTTTTGTCATTTTCCAAATTGCTTGAGGGTCGAAACTGAAAATGTCGTCAATTTCAAATTCGCCAATGACTTGTTGAACTGGAGATGAAGCATAAACAACAACTGTTTTTATGTTTGGATTTTTGAATATAACCTTACGGAATTCAAATTTTTTTGTACCATCAAAAATTTTGAAGGCATATTCTGGTTTTATGGATAGTAATACTCTCATTGTCTGAATGAATAATTTGCAATATTTATGAAATCTTGTTGTGAAATTTTACGAAATCCTCTTGGCATATCTAAAATATCTGGAATTACTCCGTTGTCATTTAGCCATTTTAAATTCGGTCTTTTTGGATAAGAGAAAGAATATAAGAAATTAACAATAAAAGGCCGGCTGTACTTATTGTAGTTCCAATGTTTCTTTAGTTCTTCGTCAGAGAATACACTTCTCTTTCTGCATAATGCTAAGAAAGTAGCTTCATCTTTAATGTCTGTGATTACTGATTCCACAATTCCAACTGTTGTCGCCACTCCTGTATGAATTGCATTTCCTGGGTCTCCTGTTCGGTAAAAAACTATTCTGTCTCCACTTTTTAAATTACGTTCATAAGAACGTGAGATGTAGACTTTACTCAAAGCATTCCTATGTGGTTCATTTTCGACAAAGTCCTTAGGAGATTCTGTTCTTAAAAAAGAATCGGGTAAAAGTTCGGTATGATAAGCCTGATAAATAGGAACGATAAATACATTGCTTTCTTTTGAGATAAATGGATATGTTAATTTCGGGAATTCAAGATTTATTTGTGTATCTCTATTAAAATCTTTAACATAAACTTTCTCCTCTCCGTTTTTTGTAGACTTTATGCCGTGAAACTTAAAGCCCCATTCTTCGAGCAAAGCGATTAACCTTTCTTGCTCAGGTCTTTTATCAAAAATTGTAACATAAATTTCAGTTACTTTTTGCTTTAAAGCATTGTCGAAAATTATTTTTAAAAATCGTTCCCCTATTTTAAAACCATTGCTTGTAACTTTAAATGTTCCAATTTTAAGCCGTTTCTTTGCTACAAATGGAGGTGCTATGTCTGAATATGGCTCTCCTTCGTTTTCAATTTTTATGAAAAGGAATGCAGACAAAACATCATTTTGAAAACATACATACGAAATTTCGTCTGATTTTTTATTGAACCATCCATCAAAAGGAGGATACTGATAGTCCTCTCGAAAACTATCAAAAAATGGGTCAGCTAATTTTACTTCACCGAAGTATAGTTTTTTAACAGCTAATATTTTATAATCTACTAATGCTGGGTTTTCAGCAGTAACTTTTTCTAAAAATGCATCAATCTTAAAAACCTTTTCCGAAATATTTAAAAGCTGCGCCTTTGTATGTATTTTTTTGTCTTCGGAAATTAAAATATCGACTCTTCCTTGATAAACCTCATTTAAAATTTTGGAGTCATTAATATCATTGCCGTTTAAATCAATTTTAGAACTTATCTCGACAATTTTTCCTTCAAATGGTGCTTGTGTTTTTAAAAGATGATAGTTGCCGATTTTAATATTCATCGTCTTAACTGTTTCGGCATCTTTATTTCTATTAAGTTCTTCAACCGTCAATGGATGGATACACTTTTCCAATTTCAACTTGTCAAGCCATTGAAATAGATATCCAATGTCTGGGTTGATTACCTTACTTGCCTCTCGGTGTATAATAATATTTGTATCAAGTAAAATTCTCATCGATTTGTAAATATTTTATGCAACGAAGTTAATAATTCTGAAAAGTCATTCTGAGTGCCTATGTTTAAAGTTACCCCCAAAGTTTTTGACAATTGTCTAGCGTAATTTAGCTCACTTTCCTGCATTCGGCTCAATAGGTCTTGGTCATAGGGTCTATTGTCTCTTTTTTCAAGTCTACTTTTAATTTCTCCGATGTCACCCAATATTATATTCAATGAAATGGGGTTGATTAATTTAAATGTGTCAAGTGGGATATTTACTATTTCGTTTTCGCTGTTAAGTAAGCAGTAATGTCCATCAAGTATATAAGATTTATTCTTTTCAATGCTATTTGTCAAGCCGATCACTAAACGGTCTTGAGTCGCAGGAATATTCTTCACTTTTTTGTTTTGAACATCTTCATTAATGTCTTTCCATTTTATTAGTTCGCTTGCTGATAAGTATTCTAATTTTACTTCATCGCAAATGTGTCGGCAAATGGTACTCTTACCAACTCCGTGAATTCCTCCTATAAATGCGATTTTGTTTAGCATACGCACAGTTTATATTATTGTCACAACGAATGGAAAATCACCGTCTCCCATTTTTATTGGTGTTTGGTTTCCCTTTGATAAATCCACAACTTGTTTTTCTACATGGCCAAATATGTCAGAAATAGAGTAAATGTGTTCTCTAAAATATTCGTGAAGGTAAATTGAGACATCCACTAAAACTTGTAGAAAAAAATAGCTGTATGCACTTTCGCCAATATTACACGCGAAAACGTAAACGACCCCTTTGTCTGAATTTGCCAATGCTTCATTAAATTTAATTAACGATTCTTCTCTCGTAAGTGGTCTTTTTATATAACCTCCATAGGCATATTTTGGAATAAGTCTATTAATTCTCTTAATATCAAGTTCAAAGTCAATCACATTTCTGCAAGATACAATTATCTGAAGCTGACGTTCACATTCAAACTGAAGTTGTCCTGGCTGAATTAATAAATCTTTTGTAAGCTGAAATATTTGAATTCCGTCTTTATTTGCACCATGTCCAACTAACAACAATATTAAATAGTCATTTGAATTTAAAAATGCTAATTCTTTAATTGTTTGTAATTCGGGTTCTTCTAAAATAAAAATCTCGCTATCAAAGTCAAAACAACCACCTGCATTACTCGTAAAGAAGTCAATGTACAACTGAATGATTTTTCGGTCATTAATTAGCTCAACGTCTGTTTTACTGTGTCCTTTGATTATTAAAACTGATTTCTTCATGTATGAGTCGAGTTTAAATTGAGCCTAACGTGTCGATTTTTTAGCATTACGCCTAACGTTCCCACGCCTTGCGCTGTTGCCGTTTGCGGTGCAGGAACTGTCAACCAAGATAGAAAATAATGCGTAAATAAAAGATTGAATTTAGCACTTTAACGGCAATAGCGCGAGACGTGTGTTATAGGGCGTAGCATGCGGAAGAGGATGATTTTTCTGTCATGGTAGTAATACATGACCAAATTTGTATAACCAAAGGTAATAACCTGTTATACCTCCAAATAGTATATGAAATGAAACAAAAACTTTTATATTCTTAAATACTTTTAAATTCATTAGTCTATGATACATAAAAATTGCAAGTAAGCTAGTGATAAATTCTAAGGAGAGTGAAGGAATATGCAGGGCACTTGCAAGTTTTATCTCATCACTATGATTAGGTTTGTCAAGTATTAAACTATTTAATAAACCTATAAAAAAATTGCAAGGTTGTCTAAGTATAAAAAGACAAAAGAAAGCACCTAAATAGGTTATATTTCTCTTGTCATTTTTGTCTGAATATACTGCTATATTTAAACCAATTATGCTAATTACTATGGTGGTTAATATTCCATTTAATGTTATTAGGAAACCGTCTCTAAAATATTTATTTTTTAAAAAGTAGTATTTGTCTGAATTAGGGAAAGAAAGGCCTTTATTAATATAATTTTGATATTTGTCGAAGGAATATTTTACGAATTCTACATTATGCTTGTCAACATAAATTGTGTGTGCATAGTTTAAAGAAGATTCGTAACCGAGATGTTTTGCCATTATGTAGTGTCCAAATTCATGGGATAATGTTCCAAGAATTACAACAAAAACAACAGACACAATTACTAAAATAGATTTTAGTAACATTTTAATATAAAAGCAAGGGCTTACGCCCTTACTTTTATTGAATATCATTAAGTATATAGCTTTTGGTTTTACCCTCGTATTTGGTTTTACTGTTGTGTCAACTTTAATTGGCTCTTGTGTGTTTTCTGATTCCTTTGTCATAATTGTTAAATTTAAATGTGCGGTTGATAAAGAACTTACATAGTCGGCCTACCGCGTGGATAGGCTTGCTTATAACGGTTCTGCAGCTACCCGAAGGCGGGGATTTTGGAACACTAAACTGTCAATATATGATGAACTTAAATAGAAGCACAAAGCCTGATTTAACCACTGAAACCCCGCTTTTGGGTAGGTGCTGTTGAACTAAACCTGCGGTAGCATTTCATTGCAAAATAGGATAAACTTTGTAAGAAATAAAATCAAAACAATAAAGTTATGACATTAAAAAAAAACACAACATCAACAATTGTACATTAAGCAAAGTTTATCGGGCAAAATTTATGGAAGGATTTAGGCAACTGCTCTCCTCGCAAAAGCAAGAGCTAAACAAAACCTTGCGCGAAATTTTGTATCAAAAAAGTTGGGTAGTGTATGCCAAACAACCCTTTGCCGGCCCAAAGCAAGTAATAGAATACTTAGGACGTTACAGCCATAAAATAGCCATAAGCAATCATCGCTTGTTAGATGTAAATAACCAAACGGTAAAGTTTACTTACAAAGATTACCGCAGTGGAGGGCAGCAAAAAGTAATGGAGTTAAGCGGGGTAGAGTTTTTGCGCAGGTTTAGTATGCATATACTACCAGCAGGGTTCAGAAAAATACGGCATTACGGCATATTGGCCAGCCGTAACAAACCCAAGTTGCGCACCCAACAAATGCAAATGGGTATAATACCCAAACGACAACAAGCATTAATAACGTGGCAACAAATGCTGTTGCAAAAGCATGGAATAGACATAGAAAAATGCCCATGCTGTAAAACCGGAGTAATGATACGCTTAATGAGTTTTGAAGCCAATGCACCACCATTGGCATTGCTACACCAAGCCCGCCAGCAAGCGTTAAATATTGCATAACCTTAATTGCCTAAAACAGGCAACTAGGCCGCGCATTGCCCAAAACCTAAAACAACACACAAAAGTTACCAGCCTGCAAAACAAAAAGCACAAAAAAAGCGCATTAAAGCGCTAAAAAAGTAAAGCTGCACCAACTAAAAATACACCCACCAAGCAGCCAAAAATAATCCCAAACATTCAAAACACATAACTCGCGAAAAACCCCGTCACGCTTCAGTCAACACACGCTTAAATCGAAGTGGGTACACTTCGTTTAAGCGCTATTTGTTAGCTGTAGTAATTATTTGCATTCTTCAAAATATTCGTCCAAGTATTTAGGGTCAGACTGTACTATTTGTTTGTAGTCAAACGATGATTTAAAACCAAGTTTGATAGCGTCTTTATAGTCAGCACAAGCACCTGTCTTGTCACCTAATTGCATTCTGGAGGTTGCTCGATAAAAATAAGCGGTATTGTCGTCTGGTTTGTTTTTTATACACTCTGTAAAATCATTAACAGAAGATTTGTAATCTTCGTTGGATGCGTAAGCCTTACCCCGAAAATAATAAGTTGTTGCTAATGTATACTTTGAATTACCGGTCTTTACAATACTAAGAATCTTTGTGTAGTCAACTATTGCTTTGTCATAGGAATTTGTAAAGCTATAGGAAGCTGCTCTATTAGAAAGTAAACTTACGTTATTTGGGTCTGAGATTAAAAGAGTCGAGTAATCTTGAATTGCATTATTGTAATCTGCTGTTTCATAATAGCACATTGCTCTATAGCTTATTATTTCCAGGTCTTCAGGTTTTATTTTAGCAAGTGAATTAAGGTCGGTTAATGCTTCATTAAATCTTGAAAGTGTTATTAATGTAATAGCTCTCCCGTGTAAGGAATTGAAATGATTGGAATTGATTTTTATTGCTGAATTGAAATTGCTTAGAGCTTCCTGATATCTCTTCAAATTTCCATAGGCATAGCCAAGATTAAAATAGGATTCAATATTATTTTTGTCAAGTGTCAATGCCAGATTGAAGTTTTTAATTGCTTCATTGAAGTTATTTAGATTAGTATTTGTTATACCGATTCCATTATAACTATCTGCGGTCTTTTCAATAGATAGAGCTTTGTTGAAGTCGGTGATCGCACTCTGATAATTTTCAAGTGCGTCATAGCAGACGGCTCTATTATGATAGAACCAAGCTTGTTTCGGGTCAGCTTGAATAGCTTTTGAAAAATTTGTCAGCCCTGTTTTATAATCTTGCTTTTGTATAGCGCTGTAGCCAATGTCAGCAAAGTCTTGGGCAGATTGTCCATATGCACTATGCAAGAACAACATTAATGTCAACGTGTAGATAAACTTCATATTTTTTATTTGATTTTTAAGTCATATGGAACTTCGATAATTTTACTCATTGGTTTCAATGTGATTTCGTTTGATGGCTATTCATATTATTACAGCTAACGTTTGACAGCTACAAGAAGTTGGTGCTTGTCAGCACGAATATAGTTGCGAAGAACTAAATTTCCATGCACCACAAATGTTTCTGCGTATCACAAAACCACCAATTTCTTGTAGGTGTTGTTGAACTAAACCTGCGGTAGCATTTCATTGCAAAATAGGATAAACTTTGTAAGAAATAAAATCAAAACAATAAAGTTATGACATTAAAAAAAACACAACATCAACAATTGTACATCAAGCAAAGTTATCGGTAATAGGCTTTAGCCAAGCTTACGATTATTTTTTAGAGCAGGTAATGGTAAAACAATTAAGCAAAGGATTGTTAACCAACTATGGTCGCTCGTTGGCTTACGTAGCCTTGCACTTTAATAGGTTTCCTCATCACATAAGTATTGATGAGTTAAACGCTTATTTTTACAGAAGCACCGAGGTAGAAGGAAAATCCATCAGCTACTTTAAGCATGCAGTTTTTGCATTACGTTTTTGGTTCAGAATATTTGGTATGGAAGATGCAGCCATTAAACTACCCAGTATCAAAAAAAACCAAACCTTACCAGTAGTATTATCAAAGCAAGAGTGCAAACAATTGTTTAAAGCACCACCATTGGCATTGCTACACCAAGCCCACTAGCAAGCGTTAAATATTGCATAACCTTAATTGCCTAAAACAGGCAACTAGGCCGCGCATTGCCCAAAACCTAAAACAACACACAAAAGTTACCAGCCTGCAAAACAAAAAGCACAAAAAAAGCGCATTAAAGCGCTAAAAAAGTAAAGCTGCACCAACTAAAAATACACCCACCAAGCAGCCAAAAATAATCCTAAACATTCAAAACACATAACTCGCAAAAAACCCCGTCACGCTTCAGTCAACACACGCTTAAACGAAGTGGGTACACTTCGTTTAAGCGCTATTTGTTATAGGGCGTTGTTTTTTTCGGTCGTGTTTGTCTGTCCGCTATGGTCTGTCGTTGTGCGCTGGCTTGGTTGCTCTTTTGCTGTTTTTTGTTTGGCTTTGTGTGTTTGGAAAAACTGCAAATGTGCTACCAAATGCTAAGGTTAACGTTTACATAAAATAGGAAATCCATATTTAGCTCTCCAAGCGTTTTCTAAAGCCAATCTTCCTCGTTCATGACTAAGTATTTGTTTTATGATGGACTGATGAGATTTGAGGTTGCTAATTTCATTCATTGTGAAATATTTTAAAATCCATTTGTTAGAAGAAAGATTATAACGTTTGATACCCAAAGCACCTGTTGTTTCATTTGCTTTTTACTTTTATGAACCGCAACTAATACAACCATTTTCCATACTGCAACTCGGTCCATCAGTTTGCGTTGGTTCTACATCGGTGTTCGTTTGAGATTGCTTATTTATAATTTCTGTTGATGGAATTACTGGGATTACCTCATTGCTTCCTTGCTTTTCTACAGTAAACTGAACGGCTTGTGTGGCTGCTTGTGTACGTAAATAATACATGCCCGTTTTCAATCCTTTCTTCCATGCGTAAAAGTGCATGGATGTGAGTTTGGATGTATTGGGGTTGTCAACAAATAAATTCAGCGATTGGGATTGACAAATGTATGCCCCTCTGTCGGCAGCCATATCTATAATATTGCGTTGCTTAATTTCCCAAACCGTTTTGTAAAGCTCTTTTATATCAGCTGGTATTTCGTCAATATTCTGTATAGAGCCATTGGCGGTTATAATTTTATTTTTCATGCTGTTATTCCACAAGCCCAAATTCACCAAGTCTTTTAAGAGATGCTTGTTTACTATAATAAACTCACCACTTAAAACCCTTCTTGTATAAATGTTACTGGTGTATGGTTCAAAACATTCATTGTTGCCAAAAATTTGCGATGTTGATGCCGTAGGCATGGGGGCGGCTAATAAAGAGTTTCTTACTCCAAATTGTTTTACTTCTTCTTTTAGTGAAGCCCAGTCCCAACGGTCAGTTGGTGTTACGCCCCACATATCAAATTGAAAAATGCCCTTAGAAACTGGCGAACCTGCAAAAGTTTGATAAGCACCTTGTTCTTTAGCCAAATCTTTACTGGCGGTCATTGCTGCAAAGTAGATGGTTTCAAAAATGTTTTTGTTTAGCATTTTTGCCAACTCACTTTCAAATGGCAAACGCAACAAAATAAACACATCTGCTAAACCCTGCACACCTAAGCCAATAGGTCGGTGCTTCATATTGGATGTTCTTGCTTCTTCTATGGGGTAATAATTGTTGTCAATTATTTTGTTGAGATTTTTGGTTACCTGATATGTTACTTCATATAATTTTTGCTGGTCAAACTTTCCATCAATTACAAACCGGGGTAATGCTAACGAAGCTAAATTACAAACCGCCACTTCATCAGGGCTGGTGTATTCAATTATCTCTGTGCAAAGGTTACTGCTCTTAATCGTTCCTAAGTTTTGCTGGTTGCTTTTGCTATTGGCAGCATCTTTATAAAGCATGTAAGGTGTTCCTGTTTCAATTTGCGATTGCAAAATGGCAAACCATAAATCCTGTGCTTTTACTGTTTTTCTTGCTTTGCCTTCTGCTTCGTATTTTGTATAAAGTGTTTCAAATTTCGTTCCCCAGCAATCACTTAATCCCGGTGCTTCATTGGGGCAAAACAAACTCCATTCTCCATTTGCTTCTACCCGTTTCATAAACAAATCGCAAATCCATAAAGCAAAGAATAAATCTCTTGCTCTCATTTCTTCTTTGCCATGATTTTTTCTTAAATCTAAAAATTCAAATACATCAGCATGCCAAGGCTCTAAGTAAATAGCAAATGCACCTTTACGTTTTCCACCACCCTGGTCAACATATCTGGCAGTATCATTGAAAACACGAAGCATTGGAATGATACCATTGCTTGTGCCGTTTGTTCCGCCAATATAGCTTCCTGTTGCTCTAATGTTGTGAATGGCTAAACCAATACCACCGGCACTTTGAGAAATTTTTGCCGTTTGTTTCAATGTGTCATAAATGCCGTCAATGCTGTCTTCTTTCATAGTTAAAAGAAAACAACTACTCATTTGTGGTTTGGGTGAACCCGCATTAAATAAAGTTGGTGTGGCATGTGTCATCCATCGTTCACTCATTAAGTGATAGGTTTTAATAGCACTCTCAATATCTTCTTTGTGTATCCCTACTGCCACTCTCATATACATGTGTTGTGGACGTTCTGCAATTTTACCATCAACTTTTAAGAGGTAAGATTTTTCTAAGGTTTTAAAACCAAAATAATCAAATCCAAAATCTCTGTCGTAAATAATAGTGCTGTCCAGCAACTCTGCATGTTCTTCGATTATCTGCATCACATCATCTGCAATGAGTGGTAATTTTTTTTGTGTTGCTACATCTACATAGTTATAGAGCCTTCGCATGGTTGCCGAAAAACTTTTAACAGTGTTCTTATGCAGATTGCTTACTGCAATTCTTGATGCAAGTATTGCATAGTCGGGATGTGTGATAGTTAGTGATGCTGCTGTTTCTGCTGCAAGATTGTCTAACTCCGTTGTTGGCACACCTGCATAAATACCTTCAATAGTTTTCTTTGCAACATCAATTACATTTACTATCGGGCTTAAACTGTAACTCAATTTTTCAATTCTTGCAGTTACCTTGTCAAACTTTACTGATTCCTGTTTTCCGTTTCTTTTTATTACAAACATGGGTGTAGTATATTTTAGTTAATGAGTTTAAAAATCTTCTTCAGTTGAAAATACTTGGGTTTCTTTATTACCCATAACTCCAGCTTTTTGATAATCGCCAACTCTTTTTTCAAAGAAATTGGTTTTGCCCTGTAAAGAAATCATCTCCATAAAGTCAAATGGATTGGTTGCGTTGTAAATTTTTGTACATCCCAATTCACTTAGCCAACGGTCTGCCACGAACTCAATATATTGCTGCATCAGTTTGGCATTCATGCCAATCAAATCAACAGGCAAAGCCTCGGTAATAAATTCTTTTTCTATGGTTACAGCATCTGTAATAATGTCTTGCACTTCTTTTTCAGATAACTTGCTTTGCAGCATACTGTAAAGCAAACAGGCAAACTCACAATGTAAGCCTTCATCACGGCTTATTAATTCGTTGCTGAATGTAAGCCCCGGCATAAGCCCTCTTTTTTTCATCCAAAAAATAGAACAGAAACTTCCGCTAAAAAATATTCCTTCCACCGCTGCAAATGCAACAAGGCGTTCTGCAAAATTGCCATTGTCTATCCAACGCAAAGCCCATTCTGCTTTTTTCTTAACGGCAGGTACAGTATCTATGGCGTGAAATAGTTTGTGTTTTTCTTGTGGGTCTTTAATGTAAGTGTCAATAAGCAAAGCATAGGTTTCACTATGAATATTTTCCATCATAATCTGGAAACCATAAAAGCATCTTGCTTCAGGCAATTGTACTTCACTCATAAAATTTACTGCAAGGTTTTCATTTACAATGCCATCACTTGCAGCAAAAAAAGCTAATACATGTGAGATAAAATGGCGTTCGCCATTGTTTAAATTCTCCCAATCTTTTTGGTCGCTGCTTAAATCAATTTCTTCCGCAGTCCAAAAGCTGGCTTCATGACGTTTGTAGTGTTCCCAAATTTTGGGGTAGTTAATTGGCAGGATAACAAAGCGGTCTTTGTTTTCTTTTAAAAGTATTTCTTCTGTATGTTCCATAGTAAATAATTACTTAAAAATTTTTACTTGCAGAAGAAGGGTATAGTGCTGAAAGAATGAGCCACATGAAGCAGCGAAGACTTGCAGTACCATTGCCTTTCACCCGAAAGCGTTGTTACTAAATGTTTGATTCTGGCAGGTCTTCTGACTTGCTCCATTGTTTAAAGCCTTCCCGTCCATAAGACAGTGGCATGAGGATTAAACAACTTAGTCGGAGCTTACAGCTACGGGGATAGTTCAAGATTTAAACTTGATTCCCTTTTAATGAAATTCGCCTGTGGCGGATTGTCAACCAAAATGCAGTGCAAAATAATAACCTAAATTTAAACTTGAAGCAAGTTGTTATACACTTTATGTTGAAAACGGTTGTAAGTCGCAATGGCAGGGTGTTATAAAATATCGTGGGTTGTTGATAGTAGTTATGTTGCTGATGTTTAAGGTGAAGCTCATAAAAATTCCGTCCGCTGGGGTGGGTGGGCAGTGCGGTGGCATTTTTAGCTCTTTTGCAAGGTTGGCTTTTGTGTGTCGGCTTTGTGTGCCTTGCAAATGTGCTAAAAATAGCGTGGGGTCGGGTCGGCAAAGTTCATGGATGCTTAAATTTTTGCAGGATGTCGTTTAGGGTGACGTACAACGTTTTGGCGCTTGGCGAAGAAGCGGATTTCGAAGCACTAAACTGTCTGCCAGCACTGAACTTGATTCGAAGCACAAAGCTTCATTTAACCACTGAACCCGCTTTTTTGCCAAACGCCTGTTACAAGCTGCCCTTCTGTCTGTCGTGGTTGTTTCGTTCATTGTTTGTCGTGTCTTGGTGCGTTGGCTTGGTGGCTCTTTTGGATTTTTTTAGCGTTGGTCTGTGCGTTGAAAAAAAATACAAATGTGCCACCAAATGCTTTGGCTTAGTCCTTTGTAAAGAAGTCTGCCATTAGTTCTGCTTGTTTTAAAACTGTCTCAATTGCTTTGGCTTGTTTGTCTGGCGGATAACCCCACTTTGTCAATGTCCGTTTTACAATTACCATAAGTCTTGCTCTTGCACTTTCTCTAATTGTCCAGTCAATAGTTGCGTTGGCTCTTACTTTGTCTGTAATTTCTCTTGCAATTTCTTTGAGTTGGTCGTCACCCAAAACCATAACTGCACTGTCGTTTACTTCTAAAGCATTGTAAAAAGCAACTTCGTCTTTTGTCAATCCAAGTCGTTCACCCTCTTTGTCGGCTTCTTTAATTTCCTTTGCAATGTTGATTAGTTCTTGAATAATTTCTGCCGTTGTCAGCAAGTTATTTTGGTAGCGTTTTATTGCACCCTCCAGCATTTCCAAAAGTTTTTTACTCTTTACCAAATTGGTTTTGGAACGTGTTTTTATTTCGTCATTCAGTAATTTCTTTAAAAGTTCTAACGCCAAATTTTGGTGCTTCATTCCTTTTACTTCTAAAAGAAATTCGTCTGATAAAATTGAAATGTCTGGTTTTGCCATACCAGCGGCTTCAAAAATATCCAACACTTTATCTGAACTTAATGCTTCATCAACTATTTGTTTGATGGCTGTTTCAATTTCAACATCTGATTTACCTGTTCCTGTTCCTTCAAATTTTACAAGTCGTGCTTTTACTGCTTGAAAAAATGCAATGTCGTCTTTAATTTCCATTGCTCTTGGGTGTGGAATGGACAAAGCAAAGGCTTGACTTAATAAAGTTACTTCTCTTATGAAACGTGTTTTACCGTCTTGCAATCCTAAAATGTGTTCTTCTGATTGCAGAATGATTGACATTTTTTCTTTTGCTTCTACATTGAAAAAACGTTTGTAATTGAACTTGAAACTGTTTGCGTAGTAGGCTTCGGGTTCTTCAGCAACTATGTCTTTTTGTGTCTTTGCTTCTTCACTAAAAAATTGTTGAACTACTTCAAACTTTTCGTTCATCAAAGTAATTGCTTTTTCTAAATCTAAAGTTGGTTCGCCTTTTCCACCAGCGTCAGAATAAAAAGACAATGCTTTTTTCAAATCTGTTGCTATTCCCAAATAATCTACAATTAACCCGCCTGGTTTATCTTTGAAAACTCGGTTTACTCTGGCTATGGCTTGCATTAAATTATGTCCTCTCATCGGTTTGTCAATGTAGAGTGTGTGTAAACAAGGAGCATCAAAACCAGTTAGCCACATATCACGAACAATAACCAAACGCAAAGGGTCTGCAGGGTCTTTCATTCGTTCTGCTAAACTTCTACGTTGTTGTTTTGTGGTGTTGTGGCGTTGCATTTCTGGCCCATCAGCACTTGTTGAAGTCATTACAACTTTAATAGCTCCTTTGCTCAAATCATCATCGTGCCATTCGGGTCTTAATGCAATAATTTCTTTGTATAAATCGGCTGCAATTCTTCGGCTCATTGCTACAATCATTCCTTTGCCATCAAATACTTTTTGGCGTTGTTCTGAATGAGTTACAATGTCTTTGGCTAAATTTTTTATTCGTTCTTCATTACCTACAATTGCCTCCAGTTTTGTGTATTTGGCTTTGGCTTTTTGTTGGTCTGTTATTTCTTCATCTTCTTCAAGTTCTTTGTCAAACTCTTCAATCAGGCGTTTACCTTCTTCATCTAAATTCACTTTTGCCAAACGACTTTCGTAATAAATACGAACTGTTGCACCATCGGCAACCGCTTGTGAAATATCATACACATCAACATACTGACCGAAAACTTGCGGAGTATTAACATCTGTGCCTTCAATTGGAGTTCCTGTAAATCCTATGTAAGTAGCATTTGGCAATGCATCCCGCATATATTTGGCAAAGCCATAAGCAATGCGTTCTCCAATTTTTTCTTTGGTTTCTTTGTTTTTAACTTCTTTGATTGATGCTTCAAAACCGTATTGTGTTCTGTGGGCTTCGTCTGCTATTACTACAATATTTTTACGTTCAGAAAGTTGCTCGTAAACTGATTTTTGGTCTTCGGGTAAAAACTTTTGAATGGTGGCAAATACAATTCCTCCGCTTGCCACTTTTAGCAATTCTTTTAAATGCTCTCTGTCTTTGGCTTGAACTGGTTCTTGCCTTAGTAATTGTTTGGAGTTTGCAAACGTGTCAAACAATTGGTCGTCCAAATCATTACGGTCGGTAATTACTAAAATGGTTGGGTTTTGCATTTCGGGTGCTGTTATTAATTTGCCCGAATAAAAAACCATACTCAAACTTTTACCCGAACCTTGTGTATGCCAAACTACACCTCCTCGTTTATCTCCGTTTGCTCCTGATGCAATAATTGAAGATTGAACAGCTTTGTTTACTGCGTAATATTGATGATAAGCCGCTAATTTTTTAACGGTTTCTATTTGTGTAATACCTGTTTTTGAATCTTCTTTTTTGCTCTTTTCAAATACTATGAAATTGCGAATTAAATCTAAAAGGGTAGAAGGGTTCAGCATTCCTTTCAATAAAATTTCCAATTGCGGAATAAAACGTGATGCTTCTTTTTTGCCGTCTGCTGTTTTCCAAGTCATAAAACGGCTGTAACCTGCCGAAACACTTCCTGCCTTGCATTCCATTCCATCTGATATTATACATATTGCATTGTATGTAAATAAACTTGGAATGGTTGATTTGTAGGTTTGCAATTGGTCAAATGCTTTTCGCATTGTTGCGTTTTCGTCTGCTGCATTTTTAAGTTCAATTACTACCAAGGGCAAACCGTTTACAAACAGCAAAACATCGGGTCGTTTGTTTTGATTTTTTTCTACAATAGTGTATTGATTAACGCATAAATATTCGTTGTTCAATGGGTTTTCAAAATCCATCAACGCCACTTCATAACTGCGTTCAAAGCCGTCTTGCTGATAAGGTATTTTTACTTTCTCTACTAATAATTGATGAAATGTTTCGTTGTTGTGCAACAATTCAGGTGTATAAATTCGCAATACTTTTTGAATTGCTTGTTCTTGTGCATCGTGTGGAATAGTTGGATTTATTATGGCAACTGATTTCCGTAATCTTTCAATTAAAACTATTTGTTCATAGTTTTCCCTTTCGGATTGCTCTGCTTCAGGAGCAATAGTTAATCCGTGCACATAAGCCCAACCCAAAGATTGAAGAACTTCTATGGCAAAGGACTCTATTTTATCTTCAGTTATTGGCTTCATTTGAATTACTATGTGAACTAAGTTCTGTTTTATAGGCGTTTAAATCACAGTTAAAAAGAATTTCACTAGCTGAAAATGAATATACGGCCATATTAAAATCACCAAATTCGTCATCCCAGAATTCATTGAACTCATTATTGTCAATATACTTTATTTCTTTTTCACTCTCAGCAAGTGGATTATCAGTTTCAAAGGCTTCAATTAAAAAACTGCACACAGTTTCTGTTGAGAAAATTAAGAAGTCACCTGTTAAGCTATTTACAACCGAAGATTTGCTTTTTAGTTCTTCAAGTGTTCGACCGTGCGATGTTTTCCCTACTTCATTTCTAAAGTTTCCCATTTGTTGCCCAATATTAGAAATCGCAGTTCCAATTTGCCTTATAGAGTCTGTCGATGAATAACCTAGACATCCAAAACACAAACCAATTAATTTGCCTACAGATTCAGTTCCCGTTAATGGCTGACTTCTTTGCTTACAAATTTCCTTTGCTATGCTCTCAAGTAAGGATTTTGAATTTTCAATTGAAATTGAAAAGTCCGTATGCTTGAAACCTTCTATCCGTTCAATATATTCACTCAACGGAGTCCATCTACTATATTGTTGTATAAGTGTTTTAAGCCTTTCCATTATTTAACTATATCATTGATTTTTGGAATAAAGCAGAACAACCTTTGAATATTAAATTTTGAATTTGATTCTCAATTTCAATCTTGTTGTAATAAACCTCCACAATACTTGAAAACATTTCTTGAATTTCTAAACTTGGCAATTTCACAACGATTCCCAAAATTTGGTCAGGTGAAAGGTTGGATTGTCCTCCTGAACCCCTTGCAATTTTTACAAAATACTCTTGCATATATTCAGTAGAAAGTAAAAATGAAATATAATTCAATGAAGCAGTTTGTTGCCCTTTCTTTAAACGGAGTATGCCAACACGCTGATTGAGAAAGTAATCTTCGGATTCTCTAAATAATGATACCTTTCCAACCCAACTATCCATACCACCTTCAAATCTATTTCCTGTCATAGTGATTAATAAATCGTTGTACTCGATTTTGTAATCCTTATATTTTATTGCGTTTTCTTCGGAAATATAATCCAAGGTATCAAGCACTAATTTGTTTGCTTTTACATTTTTAATTTTTATAACAGGATATCCTTCAGTTGTAAATTCCGTTCCTTTAATTGCACCACCACCTTTTAATGTTAAAAAATCACCAAGTTTATATTCTTTATGTTCTAATTTTCCGAATGATGAGAATTTTTGAATTAGTGCATTTATTTCTACTGCTGTCGAATTACTGGATGAAGTTAAAGCAGGTAATGTGTTTTTCACCTCTTCTAATTCGATGTTAAGTTCATCTTCATTAAACTCTATTTCTGCCACGCCAACATAATTACCTGGAATAAGTGAAAAATCATTGTCTTTTATTTCACTTAGACTTACTGATTTACAAAAACCACTTATATCCTCATAACCCTCTTTGCTTTCCCATTTTTTGAAAATATCTTTTAAATAATTAATATTTTCATCGCTAAATGTTCTTAGTTTCTTTCCTGTTAGCTTACCTAGTTTCCTCGCATCTATCAAAAGTATTTCATCTCTTTTTTTAGCCTTGGAAATAAACCAAAGACAAGCGGGGATTTGGGTTGAGTAAAATAATTTATCAGGCAATGAAATTATACATTCAACTAAATTATTTTCAATAAACTCCTGCCTGATTTTGCCTTCATTAGAAGTGTTTGACGACAATGAGCCATTTGAAAGAACTATCCCAGCTCTACCTGTAGGTGCAAGATGAAATAACATATGCTGAACCCAAGCAAAATTTGCATTAGAAACTGGAGGAATACCATATTTCCAACGTGAATCATTTTGCAAAAGATTACCACTCCAATCACTGTCATTAAATGGTGGATTTGCAATAATAAAATCCGCTTTCAAGTCTTTGTGAGCATCATTTAAAAATGAACCTTCATTGTTCCATTTAATATTGCTTCCATCAATGCCTCTGATGGCTAAATTCATTTTAGCTAACCGCCAAGTAGTCTGATTACTCTCTTGTCCGTAAATTGAGATTCTGTCTGCGGGGTTTAATTGTAAAGAATTTGAGTTTTTATCTTTATAATGGTCTTGATGGGATAAAATGAATTTTTCGCTTTGAACAAACATTCCCCCACTACCACAACAAGGGTCAAATACTCTTCCTTCATAAGGTTCTATTACTTCAACTAAAAGTTTTACAACACTGGATGGAGTATAAAACTGTCCACCTTTTTTTCCTTCTGCTAATGCGAATTCTCCAAGAAAATACTCATACACTTTTCCTAAAAGGTCTTTGCTTTGAGCTTCTTTCGTTCCTAATGTGGCTGTTCCGATTAAATTAATCAAACCACCTAAACTGCTTTTGTCAAGTTTTTCTTGGGCGAAAACTTTAGGTAATACACCTTTAAGTGAAGCATTATCTTTTTCAATAGCATCCATTGCATCGTCAATGTCCTTTCCAATTGTTGGAAGTGTGGCTCTACCTTGAATATAAGTCCATCTTGCAGTAGCGGGCACAAAAAATACTTTTTCAGCTAAGTATTCGTTTTTGTCTTCAGGGTCTGCACCTTCAGATTTTTGGGATAATAGCTGTTGATATAATTCTTCAAAAGCATCTGAAATATATTTTAGAAAGATTAAACCTAACACTACGTGTTTGTATTCAGCAGCATCCATATTTTTACGGAGCTTGTCGGCTGCTTTCCAGAGTTTTTTCTCTAGTGGTTCTTCCTGTTCTGTCTTCGTTGTTTTAGCCATTATATTCTTTTAATTTTTCTTTAATTTTTAGGTCGTAAAGTTAGTTTTTTAAAATCTGTTATTGTCAAAAGTTGCCGTCAAAGTGTCAACCGTCCACTGGTCGGGTGGTGGGTGGGCTTTGGGTGCGGTTGGGCAAAATTAAATGTGGTGTTTTTGTGTCGGCAAGTGCGTTGGCAAAACACCTCTTTTAATTTTGCGAAGGGTTGGCTGTCGAGGCGTTTTTTCTGTCTGTTCATTGTTGCACTGTCGGTCTTTTAGGGTTGCTTGTAACTAGCTTATAGGAGCAATATTTGCATCCTTTAACTACCGTATTAGGAGTTAAAGGATGCAAAAGTGCTCTTTGTTTGCTCAAATGTATGTGGAGTTTAATAGTTATCCAAATCATCAAATGGACTTTTAATATTTTTAATACTTTTGGTAGACACATGCGTATATATTTCAGTCGTTTTTGAGTGGCTATGACCCAACAATTCTTGAATATACCTCAAATCAGTTCCGGCTTCCAATAAGTGTGTAGCATAGCTGTGCCTCAACCAGTGAAGTGTAACCGGTTTTTTTATATTAGCCATTGTTACAGCTCGTTTAAGTACGCTCGCTAAACTTCGTTCATCATATTGCCCTCCATACATACCTTCAAATAGGTACTTTTGGGGTTTGTAGGCTTTATAATAGTCGCGTAACAGTGCCAACATTTTTTCGGATAGCGGAGTGATACGATCTTTATTTCCTTTAGCGCTTTTTATGATGAGTAGTTTACGGTTGGCGTCAACATGTTCAAAGGTTAAATTTAGCAATTCTAATGTTCGCGCCAACGTCACGTTAGTGCGAATTTAGAACGGCAGAACTCTCCAATTCATTAAATGCTTAAACGGAACTCTTCAATAAAAAGCACTTATAGATATGTATAGTTCCATTAAAAAACGACCTTAGTTTTATGTCCGAATATCTTAAAAACCAAGAAGGAAAACCCTATTTTGTTACATTTACCGTTGTTGATTGGATTGATGTTTTTACAAGAGACTGTTAGGTAAACATTTTATTGGAAAGCATCCGGTATTGTCAACAAAAGAAGGGGTTGCTACTGTATACCTATTGCATCTTACCGAGTCATATTCATATGATAGCCCAAGCTGATGAAGGAACGTTGGGCGAACTATTGAGGGACTTAAAAGGATTTACCGCACGAAAAATCTTACCTGAAATAAAGCTGAACCCACAAGAGAGCAGACGTGAATGGTTGTTAGAGGCCTATAAAAAGGCAGGTTCATTATCGAAGGTACAAACTTCAAACAAATTTGGATGGATATTCCACAAAAAAAGCCGATGTATATCTTACATCGGCTCCTTTTATTGTGTGCTATCTGAATTACCAAATTTTAACCCTTACTGAATCATCTCGGTACATTCCATCTCCTTTTTGCACACCAAATGCTTCATAAAACTGTGGCATGTTTGATAAGGGCCCTAACACCCTGAAACGAGCCGGTGAGTGCGGATCGGTTACTACCTGTTGGCGTAAAAATTCCGGACGAGCATTGCCCCTCCATACTTGCGCAAAGCCTATAAAGAAACGTTGCTCAGGGGTAAACCCGTTGATTTTTTTCTTTTCTTTTCCTTTTAACGAAAGCATATAAGCATCATACGAAACAGTTAATCCTGCAAAGTCGGCAATGTTTTCGCCTAATGTCAGTTCACCATTCACATATACACTGTCTTCAACTTTGTATTTGTTATATTGATTAACCATCACCTTGGTTCTGGCGTCAAACTTCGATTTATCGGCTTCTGTCCACCAATTGTTTAAGTTCCCTTTAGCATCAAACTTGCATCCTTTATCATCAAACCCATGCGAGAACTCATGACCGATAACTGCTCCAATTGCACCATAATTTACTGCATCATCTGCAGCTGGGTCAAAAAACGGTGGTTGCATGATGGCAGCGGGGAAAACAATCTCGTTCATAAGAGGACTGTAATAGGCGTTAACAGTTTGTGGCAACATTCCCCATTCAGCCTTATCAATAGGTTTTCCCAACCTATTGATGTTATCATCAAATTCAAAGGTATTTGAGCGGAAATAATTCTCTAAATAGGAGTCATTCTTAATTTCCAATTTAGTAAAATCAGTCCACTTATCAGGATAACCAATTTTACGGTTAAACGATGCTAGCTTTTCTAATGCTTTTGTTTTGGTCTCAGCACTCATCCAATCCAAGTTTTGAATTCTGATTTTGAATGCCTCACGCAAATTATCAACCATTTTGTTTAGCCTTTTCTTCGATTCTTCACTAAAGGCAACCTTTACATATTCTTGTGCTACCAATTCGCCAATTAAGTTGTTTGCTTGATTAACGGTACGTTTCCAACGTGGTTTTTGCTCTTTTGTGCCCGTAAGAATTGTGCTGTAAAACCTAAACGACTCATCAGCAAAACGACTGCTCATGTATGAACTTGATGAGCTTACAGCTTTCCATTTTAAATAATTACGAAGCGTAAAAATGCTGGTTGTACCCATTCGTTTGTTTAACTCTTCAAAAAACAAGGGTTGTCCAACAATAAACGTTGACACATTCTTTTTGGCTAAACCTGTTTGTTCAAAATATCCTTTCCAGTTTATGTTAGGATAAGATGTTTCCAACTCTTGGGTAGTTTTCTTATTGTATGTTTTATCTGGGTCTCTTCTTTCTACACGCGTCATTGATGCCTTTGCCAGAGCGGTTTCAAACTCCAAAATATCGTTTGCAATTTTTTCTGATTCGGGGGTATTGTTACCTATCATTTGAAACATGCGCGAAATATGGTTCAAATATTCTTTGCGAATATTTTTAGACTTTTCATCATCTTTTAAATAATAATCTCTATCGGGTAAACCAAGTCCTGCTTGCGATAAATAACAAGCATACTCATCACTCTTTTTTACATCTTGATTTACACCAAAACCAAAAAATGCTGGCAATCCTTTACGGTGCATTTTACCAACATAATTCATAACATCTTTGGCATCAACCAATACCATTATCGAACCCAAATCTGTTGTTAAAGGTGCATAATTGTCGGCTTCCAGCTTGTTGGTATCCATTGCAATTCGGTAAAAGTCTCCAATTTTTTGGCGAGCCGAACCTTTGGAGGCCGACTTATCTGCTGCAGCTGTTTCCAAAATGGTTCGTAGTAAATCATAATTACGCTCGGCTATTACATTAAAACTTGTCCAGCGACTTTCTGTTGAGGGAACGGGATTGTTTTGAATCCATTTACCGTTTGCAAACTGGTTAAAATCGTTGCGAGGATTCGCCTTTTTATCAATGGATTGAATGTCCACTCCCTTATCCTTGGATTTGTAAACAAAAGCACCACCGATAAGCAGTGTGGCTGCTGATGTTAAAAGTATCGTTTTTGTTTTCATTCCTCAATAATAACAAATCGAGGTTAAAATGAACGAGTTTAAACAGAAATTGTATCTCCGGCAGCCCATAAACAGATGATTGCGAAACCCATCTGAATTGCTAAATAATACACCAATGAAACAACAGAGCTGCACGGAGACCAATTTCAATAATTGCTATATCATTGCTTCAGAAATCGCTTGGCTTTAGTGAAACCTTGGCTGCTTATTTCAAAAATATAGGTACTTGGAGGCATCAACGTGGTTTGTAATTGCATAGATATTTCTTCCTTCTCCATTTTAACTTGCTGCATGACTTTACCTGTTATGTCGATAATTTTAATGGTTGCTTCTTGCAGAGCAGATCCACGTGTTACAAAAATATTTTGATCAGAAAGCATTGCAATATTTAATCCCACCTCTTGCACTATAGAAGGTAATCCTGTGTTATTATCTAGGCTATCATTTATTTCTACTGTATCAATAAACTCATCTGAACAACCTCTATTATTAGTTACAGTTAATAAAACAGGATACTTGCCATTTGCTCCGAAATAATATGTTAGCTTACTGGTTCCTAAAATAATTGAATTATTTATCCTCCAACTATATCTTACAGTATCATTGTCATTGACTTTACCCGAGAAGGTTAAGATGCGCTCATAAGGTTTAAGGTTAGTGGCTAAATTTACAGTAAAAGATGCTTTGGGCTTTGAATGGAGTGTAACAAAATCAGCTTTAGTAACACTATCTTTTATACCAGCTTTTTCGGTAATCATTTTAACAGTATATAAACCTGCGGTAGTATAACGGTGAATAGGTTTAACTCCTATTCCTTTGCACCCATCGCCAAAATCCCACCAAATATTATCAGGAGTAGATGGTGATGTGCATACAAAATAGACATCTGCTGACCCACACAATACAACATTATGATTGGGTAAAAAACTAAGACTTGATTGTGCAAATCCGGTAAAAGTTAAAAGTGTGATGGTGGTGAATAATAGTTGCTTTTTCATAGTGTTTGGATTTTAGTGTTGTTACGAGCCTAATACTTCATTTGTTACAATTACATTCACAAAAAAAATATCAGACGAGTTTCTGAGACCAAAACTAATAACACTAAAAAGCCTGTGCACTCATGATTACATCAAAGGAAACAATATTTTATTTAGGGATACCGCTCATCAAAAACCATACATAAGCGGTATATCTGGATGATAAACTATTGTTGATGATATTGTTCAATCCATTTTTTTAAACCTACACTTGCGGATTGTTGAATGAATGTAATTCGAGGTGAAGGCGCAAATTCAGGTGATCCTTTATCAATAATGTATATGGGAATATTTGGGAGAGTGTATCTAGCTAATCCAGCTGCAGGGTATACAACCAAAGAGGTTCCAATAATCATAAAAATATCCGCGGTTGATACGATTGATGCTGCATTTTCAATCTCAGGAACAGCCTCTCCAAACCATACAATAAAAGGTCTTAGCTGGGAACCAAGTTCACAAGTATCCCCCATTTTGAGTTCCCAACCTTCTATTTCATTAACCAACTTAGCATTCTTTGTGCTTTGCGATTTTGTAATAATACCATGAAGATGTAACACTTTTTGAGAACCTGCTCGCTCATGAAGGTTATCTATATTTTGAGTAATGATGGTTACATCATAATGCTTTTCTAAATCGGCTAGCAAGTAATGCGCTTTATTTGGTTGAGCTTCGAGCACGGCTTTTCTGCGTTGGTTGTAAAAATCTTGAACCAAAGCCGGATTGCGATGCCATGCATCACGTGTTGCCACATCCTCAATATTATAGCCTTCCCACAATCCATCACTATCTCTAAATGTTTGCAAACCACTTTCGGCACTAATACCTGCACCTGTTAATACAACCAATTTCTGTTTATTCACGTCTTTACAATTTAAGAATAATTAACGATGTAAATTTATAACCGAATAACCTTATTTTAGTTAAATTTGTTTGTAACAGTTGACTGTAAAAAATCCATACCGACTATTGTTGATACTATTGCTTGTTGCAATGAGTAGGCAAAAGACTATTGCCCATATTGACCCGGTTGGAGTACATCCTTCTCAAACCATTAAACTCATTGAAAATAAAGGACAATGGAACGCTGAAGTTTTATTTAAGGCTGCTATACCCGGAGGCGATGTTTTTATAACAGCAAAAGGATTGGTTTATTCATTCATTAACGAACAACAACTTCATTCTCTTAACCACAGCAAATCTTTATTAAATACCTCAATAGATGCTCACAACTACCGTGTATTGTTTAAGGGAAGCAAAACATCCAATGTAACCATAAAAAAAGGAGAGCCCTTCGGTGAAGTTTACAACTACTATTTAGGATCAGACAAAACCAAATGGGCCAGTGGATGTAGAGGATACCAAAGTATTATTTTGCAGAACATTTACCCAGGTATTGATGCCGAAATTATTGGTAAAGAAGCTTTTATTAAACTCAATTTCTTAATTCAATCCGGAGCAGATGCATCAGCAATTAAATTAGCATACGAGGGACAAAATAACCTCAAGCTACAAAACGGAAACTTAATTATTGAAACGAGTATTGCCAATATTAGAGAAGAGGCTCCCATTGCATTTCAGCAGCAAGAACAAGTAAATTGTTCATATAATTTAAAAGGAAATGAAGTTTCATTCAACCTTGCAAGCTATAACAAACAGCAACCAATCATTATTGATCCCAATATTGTTTTTGGAACATTTTCAGGCTCCGTAGCCGATAATTTCGGATTCACAGCTACATACGATTATCTTGGAAATGGTTTTGCAGGAGGTACTGTTTTTAGCAGTGGTTTTCCTGCTACATTTGGCTCTTATCAAATAAATTTTGCAGCAGGCGGCTCCAAAGATGTAGGTATTTTAAAATTTAGCAGTGATGGCTCTCAATTATTGTACGCAACGTATTTAGGAGGAAATGGAGACGAGCAACCTCACAGCATTATTTGTAATGGAGCAGGAGATTTATATATTTTTGGAACAACAAACTCTTCCAATTTCCCAACAACTACGGGAGCTTTCGATCGCTCGTACAATGGCAATTATGATATTTATGTGTCGTGCCTTTCGGCAGATGGTTCAACCTTAAAAAACTCTACCTACTGGGGTGGGGCGCAAAACGATGGAATCAACGGAAAATCACCATCTCGATATTCGCTTTCAAGTCCGTTAGCCTATAATTATGGAGATACTTACAGAGGATCGATTGTACTCGATCAAAACGAAAATGTATGCATTGCATCTGTAACCGAATCAAAAATGGCTGATGGATATACCATTTCAAATGCCTTTCAACCAACCTTTGGAGGTGGCAACCAAGACGGATGCGTGTTCAAGTTAACCTCAAATCTTTCTACTGTTTTATTTTCAAGTTATATTGGAGGTGATGCAGATGACGCTGCTTACAGTATTGTGTTGGATCGGTTTAACAACATATTTGTATGCGGAGGAACACAAAGCAGTAATTTAGGAAAATTTGAAGGCGCATTATCATACAGAGGAAATGTTGATGCTTTTGTTGCCAAAATAGGTGCATTGGGAAACAGTTTGCAAAAACTGATATATATTGGAACCTCAGCCTACGATCAGGCTTATTTTATTGATATTGATAGTAAACTTAATATTTTCATAACCGGACAAACAGAAGGTAATTTCCCTGTAAAAGGTGTTGTATACACAAACATATTAGCTAAGCAATTTATTACCACCCTTAATAACAACTTAGATTCTATAAGATATTCAACCGTTTTTGGCGCACCCAATAATAGTTTCCCAGGATTATCACCTTCGGCATTTATGGTTGACGAATGTGATAGGGTTTATTTTTCGGGATGGGGCGGAGCATCCAACAACAGTTACAATTCAAATACAGGCAGTACACAAAATTGTGCGATAACATCCAATGCATTTCAAAAAACAACTGACGGAAGTGATTTTTATTTGGCTGTTTTTACACCCGATATGAAGCAACTTTCCTACGCAACATACTATGGTGGATCACTAAGTAGCGAGCACGTTGATGGCGGAACAAGTAGATTCGATAAAAAAGGAATTGTTTATCAATCGGTTTGTGCAGGCTGTGGCGGTTATTCCGACTTCCCTACTACACCCGATGCATACAGTAAAATAAATAATGGCAAACGCCCCAACAATCCAACAGTTGGTGGATGCAACAATGCTTTGTTTAAATTCAGTTTAAACGTATCGGATAATGCGCCAATTGTTCGCGATACTTTTATTTCGCTTACAGCAACTGATCTGTTAAACTATGTATTCAATGTAACTGACCCTGATGGAGATTCGGTTAATATTGATTTTTCGGGAAATGTTTTTAGTTCAATTAATCCTCCATCGCTACTTATCAATAAAGGTAAAAGTAATGCCTTAATTACACTCATTTGGCAAACATTATGTTCACATAGCAATACAGACACTATGACGATTAACATCAAAGCAACTGATAATGCTTGTCCAACTCCTAATAGTTCGAATGCAACAATTAAACTTTTGATTACTCCACCTCCCATTCTTGATGCACCTTATCCGCAGTGTTTGCAAACAATAAACGACTCAACTGTAGCCTTAAAATGGACATCGCCTTCAACTGTTAAGTATTTTAAACAGTATGAAATTTATCGTAAAAAAGGAAATGATAATTATACGGTATACAGTATATCAACCAGCGCTACCGATACCCAATTTATTGATACCCTTGCCCGCCAACATCTCACCGAAAATTATTGCTACTTTATAAAAACCATCAATACTTGCGACAGCAGCTCATCACCTTCGCGTACCATTTGTTCCCTTTTTCAAAATGATACCAACCAATCTTTATTCGCATACGCAGATACCATTTTGTATGTTATAGCAACAGATACTCTAACGTATACTTTCTCGGCAGAATCTATCGATCCTCTCGACTCTGTTTTTATTTCGGTGGGCGGCAATATTTTCGCAACAAACAGAGTGCTCTCCACTCAAGCAATTTCGAGCCTTAAAAAAGCCTCCTATTTCTTTACATGGCGATCTATTTGCGATGATATGAAAAGATCAACAGATACTATAAAGTTACAATTATTGATACGCGACAATGAGTGTCCACAATCAAGAACCCAAAAGGCCGAAATAAGAATTATCGTTTTACCACCACCTACTGATTTTCCACCTAGTATGCAATGCACACGATCAACCGGAGTAAACAGTGTTTTGGTAAAATGGAATAAACCCAACCCAACCCGAAAATATTTTTCACACTATGTATTGCTTCGAAAAAACAACAATGGTTTGTGGAAAGAACTCGCAATTGTTAAGCACGACTCCGCTTTTGTTTTTGAAGACAATGAAGCCACAGACAATGTGAATCAAAATATATGCTACAGCAGTTGTGCTGTTAATGTATGCGGCATAGCGGGAGATACTGCCCCATTGACATGTACCGTTATCAAAAACATTTTTCCTCCTCCGCCCATTTATATTTATACAACATCTGTAAAAGAAAACAAAAAAATCAGCTTACAATGGCAAAAAAGTAGTGCATTCGATTTTTTAAATTACAGTGTTTTTAAGAAAGACGATGACCAAAATGCTGATTATAGGCTGCTTACAACCATTAATGATATAAATGACACGGTGCTAACAGACGAAAAAGTTAACGTACATAAGCATGTATACTGTTACCAATTGAAACAAACCAATGATTGTGGCATCACAAATACAGATTCGCACCACGCATGCTCAATTTTACTCAAAGGAATGAGTAAACCCTTTGAGCACTCGTTACAATGGAATGAATATGACTATTGGAAAAAGGGGCTGAATGAATATGCCATCATTAAGAAGGAACCAACTTTAGAGGCCGTTGTTGCAAACACCACCTATTACAAAACAACTCAATCTACTGATAATCGTTTGAACGTTGATAACGGATTGTATTACTACACCATAGAAGCCTCTGAGAATAATTCAATATTTAAAAGTATATCCAACACCATTGAACTCATACAATCACCATTGCTGCATGTTCCCAATGCTTTTACTCCTAACCATGATAATATTAACGATACTTGGAAACCAGTTCCAGCGTTTGTAAAAGATTTTCACCTGAAATTATTTAACCGCTGGGGGCAACTCATCTTTGAAACAACGGATAAACATCACCACTTTACAGATGAATTTATGAATGATCCTGCCACTTGTGATGTATTTGTGTACCTTATCACTTATACTGGTTGGGATGGATCAACACATACCGTAAAGGACAATGTAACCTTATTGAAATAGGGCTACTCTCCTCATTTCCAAATTCTTTATCTTTTAAAAATTTGGTTTAGTTGTTTCAGTTAAAAATGTAATTTTGCCCTACTAAAAGTATTTACTACATGGCTGTATACAAATTCAAAATATCCTTTGAAGATTATGAAGACATTTTTCGTGTGATTGAAATTAAATCTACACAAACATTTTTGGATTTGCATAAAGCAATACTAGACTCTATTGGTTTCGACCAAAAACAAATGGCCTCTTTTTACATGAGTAACGACTCTTGGAAACGGTTTCAAGAAATTACTTTGGAAGACATGACAGAGGGTGATGAACCAGAAAAGAAGTTGCCCATCATGAGTAAATCAAAGTTGTGTGATTACATCATTGATCCTCACCAAAAGATGATTTACATCTACGATTTTATTGAGTTGTGGACCATTCTTATTGAGTTAAATGGAATTGAAATAAAAGAAAAAGCTGGTGTAAAATATCCTGTTTGCACTAAAACAGTTGGTCTCTCTCCAAAACAATATGCCAAAGTACAACGCTTCGGATTGGTTGACGACAATGAATTTGACGAGATTACAAAAAATTACCTTGATAAAAGCGAAGATCCAGGTGGTGAAATTTCGGATGATGAAGCCGATGAGTTCGGATTATTTGAAGATGACCAAGGCGAAGCCGGTGGTGAAGAAGATACCTTTTAGCAAAAATTATAGCTAATGAAATACCTTTTACTCATGCGTCATGCAAAATCCAGTTGGGATATTCCAGGCCAACCTGATTTTGAGAGAACGCTGAATGAGCGTGGTAAAAAAGATGCGCCTGAAATGGCACATCGCATCAAAAAACACAACTTTCTTCCACAATCTATCGTATGCAGTCCGGCTAAACGCACACAAAAAACAGCCAAAATGGTAGCCGAAATACTTAAGTTTCCTGAAAAAGAAATTGTGTTAGAGACAGCCATGTATGATGCTGATATTGCTGATTTACTTTACATCATTCGTTCATTCGATGATGAACAAAACCATGTTATAATGGTTGGACACAACCCAGGATTTACAGGATTAATTGGCACACTCACTAACAGTTTAATCGAAAACCTACCAACAGCAGGAGTTGCCCTTATTCGGTTTGATATTAAAAGTTGGAAACAAGTTGCTCAACAATCTGGAAACCTAGAGTGGTTTGATTTCCCTAAAAGTAAGGATTAATACCCAGAACAATTTATTATTTAAAAGGGTTTAATATCCACACTGCTTTCATTTTACTTGTTAATGCCATTACTTCGTAGGGCCGCATATGAGTGAACCTTTAGCCACATTTGTACATGTAATCTTACCTTTATCACTTCCCAAACTTTATACGTATAGAGTACCACAGGAACTGACAAAGCAGGTTTTGCCAGGAAAACGAGTAGCGGTGCAGTTTGGCAAACGAAAAATTTATGCCGCCATTATTCACTCCATTTCAGATAAACCTCCTAAAGAGTATGAGGCTAAATACTTATTGGATATTTTAGATGAAGATATTTTGGTAACCCCACAACTGATGAAATTTTGGGAGTGGATGGCAACTTACTATATGTGCTCATTGGGAGATATAATGAATGCAGCCCTCCCCGCTTCCTTTCGTTTAGAAAGTACAACACAAATCCAACTGAATGCCGATTGTGATTTAGCTGCCCTTGAATTAAGTGATAAAGAATATCTCATAATAGAAGCTTTAACGGTTCAAGATGAACTAAACATGGAGCAACTTATAGAGATTGTTCAGCAAAAAAACATCTTTCCGCTGCTTAAAAGTTTATATGTAAAAGAAGCTATTTTATTAAGCGAGGAACTTAAAGAAACCTATAAACCCAAAACCGTTTCTTGCATCAAATTAACATCAACTTACGAGCAGGAAACGGCCTTAGAGGAATTATTTAAACAACTTGAGAAACAACCCAAACAAACGGATGCCCTGCTTGCTTATTTGCACTTGCAACAACAAGGTAAAGATATTGAGAAGAGTGAACTGATTAAAAAAAGTGGTGTAAGCGAGAGTTCACTGAAAACACTTGTTAAGAACAGCGTTTTTGAAGAGTATAAATTACGGGTTGATCGTGTAAATAATAATCTAAACATTAGCGAAACATTTTCGTTGAACGAATTTCAAGAAAAAGCTATTGAGGAGACAAAAATACATTTAAAAAGCAAAGATGTTGTACTGATTCATGGAGTTACTTCGAGTGGAAAAACACATGTGTATGTAAAACTAATTGAAGAGATTATAGCACAAGGAAAACAAGTATTATTTTTATTACCCGAAATTGCACTTACCTCGCAGATAGTTGCACGCGTTCAAAAATATTTCGGTAATAAAGCAGCCGCCTTTCATTCAAAATATTCACAAAATGAGCGTTTCGAGTTGTGGCATAAAATTAAATCGGGCGAAGTACAAGTTATTATTGGAGCTCGCTCAGCAGTATTTTTACCATTTAATCAGTTAGGCCTAATCATTGTTGATGAAGAGCATGAATCAAGCTATAAGCAAAACGATCCCGCACCAAGGTATAATGCACGCGATGCTTCTATAATGCTCGGACATATTTGGAAATGTAAAACCATTTTAGGTTCGGCAACTCCATCTTTTGAATCATACTACAATGCCAAAATCGAAAGGTATGGATTGGTAAATATGAAACAACGTTTTGGCGAGATTGATATGCCAGAGATGATTACGGCCAATATTGCCGAAGAAACACGTGTAAAAACCATGAAAGGGCATTTTACTTCCGTTTTATTTAATGAAATTGAGCGAGCTGTGAACAACCATGAGCAAGTTATATTATTTCAAAACAGAAGAGGTTATGCTCCCATGCTTGAGTGTCAAAACTGCCACTGGATGCCCAAATGCACCAATTGTGATATTCATTTAACGTACCATAAATACATTAATTCGCTTAAGTGTCACTACTGTGGCTATTCCCAAAAAGTACCACAAAGTTGCCACGCTTGTGGTTCTCATTTATTAAACCTAAAAGGACTCGGAACTGAGAAAGTTGAGGATGAATTAAATATCTATTTCCCAAATGCAAGAGTGGCCCGTTTAGATTTAGAGGCAACCAAAACAAAACACGGACATGAACAAATTATTAAGAGTTTTGAAAAGCACGAAGCTGATATTTTGGTAGGTACACAAATGATAAGCAAAGGACTCGATTTCGAAAAAGTGAGTATTGTAGGTATTATCAATGCCGATCAGCTATTGTTTTTCCCTGATTTTAGGGCTCATGAAAGAGCGTTCCAATTGCTTACACAAGTGAGCGGACGAGCAGGAAGAAAAAATAAAAAGGGGAAGGTTATTGTGCAAACATCTGTTCCTAACCACCATGTTATACAAGAGGTTATTCACCAACGTTATGAGCACATTTACGCAAACGAAACGGAAGAACGAAAGAGTTATCAGTATCCTCCCTTTTATAGATTAATCAAAATAATTGTAAAACATAAAGACTATAAAGTAGCCCAAGATGCCGCTCAGCATTTACGCGATTTACTTTACAAAAGGCTTGGAGAACACATCATTGGTCCTGAAAGTCCTTATGTTTCGCGCATTCGAAATCAATACATAAAAGAAATGCTCATCAAAGTGGAGCGTAATGCAACATACCTCAATGATTTAAAAAAGTTCATTCGCGAGCAAGTTTTTAGCACCCAAACAGTAACCGAATTTAAAAGGGTTATCATCTTTGCAGATGTAGATCCAATGTAACTATTCGAAACGTAGGTGTTTTACCGATTCACCTGAATCACGCAACTCTGCAAGCGAATCAATACCAATTTCTAAATGTCGTTTTACGAATTTATCTGTTACCGATTTATCGCTCTTAGATGTTTTTACACCATCGGGCGACATTGGATTATCACTCACTAATAGAAGCGCACCTTTAGGTATTTTGTTGACAAAACCGGTAATAAAAATGGTAGCGGTTTCCATATCAATACCCATAGCTCGGGTTTTTTGAAGGTATTGTTTAAACTCTTCATCATGTTCCCAAACGCGCCTATTGGTTGTATAAACAGTACCCGTCCAATAGTCTACGTTATGTTTAACAATAGTAGCCGATACGGCCATTTGCAGCCTAAAAGAAGGTAGAGCAGGAATTTCTGGCATGATATAATCATTACTCGTTCCTTCGCCTCTGATGGCAGCTATTGGTAAAATAATATCTCCCAATTTTGTTACTTTTTTCAAACCTCCACATTTTCCTAAAAACAAAGCAGCTTTAGGCGAAACAGCACTCAGTAAATCCATACAAGTAGCGGCCATAGCACTTCCCATTCCGAAATTGATAATCGTAATATTTTCGGCAGTAGCTGTTTGCATGGGCTTGTCCTTTCCCAATATTTCAACACCAAATTTAGCTGCAAACATTTCTACATAATTGTGAAAATTGGTTAACAGTATGTATTCACCAAATTCAGTAAGTGGTCTTCCGGTGTAGCGTGGAAGCCAATCTTCCACAATTTCTTTTTTCGTTTTCATAACAAATAATAATGTTGTTGGTCAAATATAAGATAAAATAAGAAGTATTACTAACCGTGAAAATTATAAGTCTAATTTTGATATTTCACGGTTAGGCTATATATTTGCTTGTATGATAGACCGTTTACAATTGGGCAAAATAAAGAAACTGGTACAGCAATTTCCAGCTGTTGCCATTTTGGGTGCCCGTCAAACTGGTAAAACTACCATTGCACAACAGCTCACCAAAGCACTTGGCAAAAAAGCGTTATACCTCGATTTGGAAAAAGCATCTCACCGGGCACGGCTACAAGATCCTGAAAGTTATCTGCTGGCTCACCGTAAAGAGTGTTTGATTATAGATGAAGTACAACAAATGCCCGAACTGTTTACAGCATTGAGGCCTGAAATTGATGAATACCGCAAGCCGGGCAGATTTATACTGTTGGGCTCCGCCTCTCCTTCCCTTATAAAAGGCGTATCAGAAACCTTAGCCGGTAGAATTGCCTACTTTGAGTTACCATCTATCCATTTGCTGGATGCTCTCAAAAATGGATTAACAATGCAAAAGCATTGGTATAGAGGTGGATTTCCGGAAGCATTAACAGCTAAAACAGACGCTAAATTTTTGGAATGGGCAGATCATTTTTTTCATAGTTACGTAGAACGTGATTTGAATATGATTTTTGGAACCAGGTTTACACCTGCATTGGTTAATAATTTTTGGACGATGCTAGCAGGTAACAATGGGAATCTTTGGAATGCCGAAACCTATGCAAGATCATTAGGTGTGAGCGGTCCAACAGCAAGTCGTTATCTTGATTTTTTAGAAGGAGCATATCTGATCGGTAGATTAAATCCGTGGTCGATTAATGTAAAAAAACGTGTGGTTAAATCACCTAAGATTTATTTAAGAGATACTGGAATTTTACACTACCTCACACGGGTACAAAGTTACAATGACCTGTTCGGAAATATTATTGTAGGTGCATCTTGGGAAAACTATGTAATTGAGCAAATAAGGCAAGTACTCCCCATGCAACTTACACCCTATTTTTACCGAACGCATCATGGAGCAGAATGTGATTTAATATTAGTGAAGGGTAATAAACCGATTGCCTCTATTGAAATAAAACTGTTCAACACTCCGGATGTGAGTCGTGGATTTTATGAGTGCATTAAGGATTTGGGTACTGCCTGTAATTATATTATTACACCAGCTAGTGAAAAATATTCAATAAAAAAACAAGTTACATGCTGCAATCTTATTCACTTTTTACAGAAAGAGTTACCCAAATTAAGCAAATTATAACCGTGAAAATCAAAAGTTAACATTTGAATTTTCACGGTTAATTTAATCTATTTATCTTCGTAATATCCTCCATAATCCTCCTCATCATTGCCTCTACCCTGTTTTATATCAAACATCCCACTCATCAAATCTTTAAACTCAACACCCCGTTCTAAACCACTTTTACTTAGTTGACTGAACTCTGCCAATCCATGAAGAACAAACTCCATTAATAAAAATTGTTCTTGTTTTGATGTTTTAGGGGACTGTTCTTTTACGATATCAGCTAAACCATCAACTTGTTTCAATAAATTTTCGTAACCGATTTGGGTTTCGGTATTCAGTAAAGGCAAGGTATTTCCTTCGTTAAACCAATTTAAAATACGGGCATAAGGATTTGGTTTCTTAGATTTTTTTGTTTTCTCGGGATTTGGGAACTGCTTTTCAAACTGTACTCTTATGGCCTTACCAATTAACATTTGTGCAACACTTGATGCACCTTCCAATTCACCCTCATACACTAATTCTACTTTACCGGTAATGCTCGGTAATATACCATACAAATCCCCAATACGAGCAAAGGATTGTTTCTCACCATTAATGAGCATTCTGCGCTCGGCATGACTGTACAAGTTTTCCATTGCGCTAATGGTTAAACGTGCTGAAACTCCACTTTTTTGATCCACCAACTCGCTTTTACGCGCTTCCATTGCTACTTGCTCAACCAAATCTTTCAACAATTCAGCTGTTTCAATCGTGTTTTTTTGAACATCTGATAAACGAGCCTCTTGAGAAGTTATAGACTTTGACAACTCCAGCGTTTTAGGGTAGTGAGTCAATATTTGCGAGTCAATACGATCTTTGAGTGGAGTAACAATACTTCCTCGGTTGGTGTAGTCTTCCGGATTTGCAGTAAATACAAACTGAATATCCAACGGTAAACGCAACTTAAATCCACGTATTTGCATGTCTCCTTCCTGCAAAATATTAAACAGAGAAACCTGTATACGTGCTTGCAAATCAGGCAACTCATTAATCACAAAAATACCACGATGTGAACGAGGGATTAAGCCAAAATGAATAACGCGCTCATCTGCATAATTTAATTTTAAAGTTGCCGCTTTGATCGGATCTACATCGCCAATTAAATCTGCAACACTCACATCAGGTGTTGCCAATTTTTCGGTATAGCGATCATCCCGGTGAACCCAAGCTATAGGAGTATTATCTGCCTTTTCGGCAATTAGGTTACGGGCATAAATAGAAATAGGCTGCATAGGATCATCATTAATTTCTGAGCCCGCAACAATAGGCATGTATTCGTCTAATAATTGCACCATTAAACGAGCAATTCTGGTTTTTGCTTGTCCGCGTAAACCCAATAAAATCATATTGTGACGAGAGAGAATGGCTGTTTGAATTTGCGGCAAAACCGTATCCTCGTAACCTTTTACTCCGGTAAATACCTGCTTTCGTTCTCGTAAAATCGTTATCAGATTTTCACGCATTTCCTCTTTTACACTTTTGGGTGTATATCCTGCTTTCTTAAGCTCTCCGAGTGTTTTGATTTTTGTATAGTTCATTTTTCTGTTTGCTTGCTGTTTGCTTCGGCTATTCTGGTTCGCAGAAGTTGATGTGATTTTTACATTCACTTAATCTCATCATCAAATCACCACATTTTCAAATCTAATCGTTTGCACATTTAGTAGGTATCAAAAGGATAAAAAGCATCTTCTATATGTTCTACTTCAAACTTTTCACCTTTAACTATTGCAATAATATCAAAACGCGCGGGGAGTATAATTTGATTTTCTTCTACGAAATTTTCTGCTGCAAGCCTGATATTACGTTGTTTAGATTTCCCAACTGCTTTCTCAGGATATGCCATTCCATCGCTCGTTCTGGTTTTAACCTCAACAAAAACGACCTCGTTTTGATACGTAGAAATAATATCAAGCTCAACATGACCAAATCGGTAGTTTCGGGCAAGAATGGTATAACCTTTTCGCTCAAGGTATTTTACAGCAATATCTTCACCTAATTGTCCGAATTGCTTGTTGTGGTTGGGGTTCATTTCTTTCATTTGTGTAGGGTTTACATTAGTTTGGGAATAAATATTAAACAACCAATTATAGCAGCCGTTATGACCAAAACCAATACAGCACCAGCAGCTATATCTTTTATAAGTCCAGCTTTTATATTGAATTCAGGAGAAACTAAGTCAACCAATTTTTCGATTGCAGAATTAAATAACTCTGCACTTAAAACAACACCGAAACAGGTTAACAATATAATCCATTCCATTTCTGAAATATTGAATACAACTCCAGCAATACTCACAACTGCAACAGCCCATAAATGAATTTGAAGGTTTTGCTCGGTTCTAGTTGCAGCTAAAATACCCTTTATCGCGTAGTCAAAACTTTTAATTAATCGACTGATTTTATTCATTTGGCGTGAAGGTATAACTTATTTTATTTTTGCCAACATGAACATTGAAGAAACTACTCAATCTACTGCAGACAAGTGTAAGCATCTCTGGAAAATGGTGGGCAACACGACAATGCTTAAAATTCATTACCGATACAAAGGCGAAGAACGAATCATTTATGAAAAATTGAGCATTGTAACCTAACAGGAAGCATAAAAGATAGAATGGCTTTATACATTTTAGAGCAATCTAATTTAAACGGAGATATAACGAAAGAATAAACCATCATTGAAGCCACAAGTGGTAATACAGGAATTGCTTTTGCAGCTATGTGCAGAGCGTTGGAAAACAATGTACGCATTATTATGCCAAATTGGTTAAGTAAAGAACGTATTGACATTATAAAAAGTTTAGGTGCCGAATTCCAATTGATATCCAAAGAATAAGGTAGATTCATAGGCAGTATAGCCTTATCCGAAAAGATGGAGGCAGTAAGTGAGCCCAATACATTTTTACCTAAACAGTTCAGCAACCTTTATAATGCGGAGGCTCACTCCAAAACCACAGGTCCCGAAATATTTAAACAACTACAATCGGTTGCCAAAAAAGTAGATGCATTTATTGCAGGTATTGGAACAGGCGGAACGGTTATGGGTGTTGGGCGTTACCTCAAAAGTAAAAATCCTAATGTTAAAATTTATCCACTGGAGCCTGCCGAATCACCAACACTTACAACTGGACATAAAGTTGGTGCATACCGCATTCAAGGAATTTCTGACGAGTTTATCCCAGCAATTGTAAACTTAAAAGAATTAGATGAAGTAATCCCAGTTTCTGACACTGATGCAATTTTGATGTCGCAAAAACTTTCACAACAACTTGGTTTGGCTGTTGGCATTTCGAGTAGCGCAAATTTTATTGGTGCTGTAACAGTTCAAAACGAATTAGGTGGCCTGAAAAATGTAGTGACTATTTTTTGTGATAGCAACAAAAAATACCTTAGCACCGATTTAATAAAGAATGAACCGTTGAAAAAAGGTTGCCTCATTGACTTTAAAGCTATTGATAGGGATTAACATTGCTCGTATTCATAGGTATTTGAGTAGTTGATTATTTTAAGATATAAGCCGTCTCACCTGCAAGGTGTCCATCAATATAAAGTAAACATGAATATGTTCCTGAGGTTAGAATTCGGTTCTCATTTTCATAAGCTACACAAACATTTTGTTTAGATCCTGTATAATCAACCTTTTGGGTTGCTGTTGCCAGCATTTCATCACCTGTATTAGCTTCATTGAAGGTTGCCTTCGAATATCCGGCCAACACTTTACCCGTTGGCTCCTTAATTACCAAATACACCATTCTGTTACCTTTTTCAGCTACCGAATTGTCCATAATTGTAAAGCAAACTTCGAACTTATTGGTTCGTTTGGCCGTGGCCGATTCTATAAATTTACCATTACCCTTTTTCTTGAAAGATGTTACTTTAAGATATTCGGCTTTGAGTTGAGCGGCTAAAGTTACCTTTGTTTCTAGAACAGTTTTCTCCTTTTTTAAACCACCTATACTAGCTTGTAAAATTTCATTTTGGGCCTTTAGTTCTTCGTTTTCAGAGACCAATTGATCAATTTGTTCGAAGTAACCATCTTTTAATCTGCGCAATTGATAGAGCTCTGCTTTCAATTTTGCATTCAGAATAACTGAGTTTTTTTCAGTAGCTACTAAATTTCGGATTTCAGCTTCCTGTATGGCGATTTTTTCGGAAGCATCATTCAACAAGCTATCTAAGGTTACCGACATTCCTCTGTATTTTTCGAGTTCTAAAGCCGTAGTTGCCAGCTCACGCTCTAACTCTACTCTTACCGTTACCATACTATCTATTTGTATATCGTAGGTAACAACTGTATTATTTTGTTTTTTCCATTGAAACACATTTACACCAACAGAAATAAGTAACAGCAACGCTACTAAAAGAATTGCCATTTTGTTATTTGTATTATTTTGTTCCATCTGTGTTTTATTTTAATCAAATGTAGATATTCGCTTCGTTAAGAACGATAATTGATTTGTCCTTTATAAAACAAGAAATGTGTATTGTACTAAAAAATACACAATATTATTTCTCAACCAACAACAAAACGAAGTAAAACGTGAAATATTTTATTATAGCAGGCGAAGCATCTGGAGATTTACACGGAGGCAACCTTATTAACGCAATTAGAGAGCAAGATACTAATGCCCAATTTCAGTTTTGGGGAGGTGATAATATGGCCGCCCAAGCTCCTGGTTTGTTAAAACACTACAAAGAAGTCGCCATCATGGGATTTGTGGAGGTTTTGATGAACGTGCGCACTATTTTCACCAACTTAAACACTTGTAAAAACCAGATAGAAGCCTATAATCCTGATGTTGTTGTGTTCATTGATTATCCGGGTTTTAACCTTCGTATTGCTGAATTTTGTAAGAAAAAAAACATCAAAACTGCTTATTATATTTCTCCTAAAGTTTGGGCTTGGAAAGAGAGTAGAGCAAAAAAACTAGAATGCTATATCGATAAACTGCTAATCATTTTTCCGTTTGAGGTAGATTATTTTAAAAAATGGAAAGTGAACGCAACATTTGTAGGAAACCCTTTGCTTGATGCGATTAATCAGTTTGTTCCTGATGCTAAGTTCAGAACAAAACATCAATTGGATAACCGCAATATCATTACATTAATGCCCGGTAGTCGCAAGCAGGAAATAAATAAAATATTACCCATGATGATAGGCTCAACTTTAGATTACACCGATTATCAATTGGTAATTGCAGGTGCTCCCGGAATAGATCCTCTATTTTACAAACCATACTTAAACGAGCGTGTTTCTATTGTGTTTAATGAAACCTACGACTTATTGTCGCAATCAACAGCAGCCCTTGTGTGTAGTGGGACGGCAACATTAGAAACAGCATTATTTAACGTACCTCAGGTATGCGGATATGTTGCCAATCAACTATCATATACTATTGCCATGTGGTTGGTTAAAGTAAAGTACATTTCACTTGTTAACTTAAATCTCAACCGAACTTGCATAACAGAGCTCATTCAACAGGAGTTTTCAACACAAAATTTAACCAAGGAGTTAAATGCGATTTTGCCCAACGGAAATGAGCGAGATCGTATGATGAGCGATTATGCTGAACTTAGAAAAATATTGGGCGGAGTTGGAGCAAGTAAAAGAGCTGCTAATGAAATTATAAGATTGGTACAACAGGCTTAAAATCGGTTACTGCATATACTTGGTCACAAAAGTCATATTCGGCTTTTTGGTTGGATGCGATGATGATTGTTCGGGTGTTTTTTTGTTGCATCATCATATTGCGGTACCACTCAATTCCCGATTCATCTAAATTACTGCAAGGCTCATCTAAGAGCAGTAGTTCACACTCAGTATAAAAAGCCAACATCAACTTTAAGCGTTGTTTCATACCTGATGAAAAATATTTGATGTGCTTGTTTTCGCTGCCTTTTAATCCAGCTGCCGCAATCATCGCATCATTGGAAATTTGAATTGCTTTACCTTTGAAAGAAAAATGAAAATGGAGCAATTCTAACAGCGAGAGTTCCTCAGGAAAATCTAGATATGGGGCCACAAACATGATATGTTTGTATGCCAATTCGGGAGAAATGGTTTCACTAGGCTTACTCAATAAAACAGCACCCGAAGATACTACTTGATATCCATAAATTACCTGTAGTAAGGTAGATTTTCCACTACCATTAAAACCCGTAAGTGCGTATGTTTTGTTTGGTACAAAAAGTAAGTTTACATCTTTAAACAACCAATTTCGGTTAAACTTTTTACCAACCCCTTTGAGTTCGATGGTTATCACACAAATATTGGTTAACGGGCACTAAACCCCTTGAGTACACCTCTTTCCGAATCTTGAATGAAGCTTAATATTTCATCACGCTCTTGTGTTGCATGCATCTCTGCTTCAACTTTTACAATAGCCTTAGAAAGGTTACGGTTATGCACAAAGAGAACTCTATAGATGTCTTGAATTTCGTTAATTTTTTCGGAGCTAAATCCGGATCTGCGCAAACCAACCGAGTTCACACCTTCGTATGCCAATGGATAGCGACCTGCTTTTACAAACGGAGGCACATCTTTACTCACCATACTTCCTCCTTCAATCATTACATGACGGCCAACTTTAACAAATTGATGCAATGCTGACAGACCACCAATACGGGCATTATCCTCAACGGTAACATGTCCGGCCATTTGCACACCATTCGCAATAATAACATTGTTCCCCACAGCACAATCATGGGCAATATGTGTATATGCCATAAGCATACATCCACTGCCAATAGATGTGGTAAACTTATCCTTTGTTCCACGGTTGATGGTTACACATTCGCGAATGGTTGTATTATCGCCAATGGTAACGGTAGTTTGCTCTCCATCAAATTTCAAATCCTGAGGAACAGCACCCAACACAGCACCAGGGAAGATCTTACAATTTTTTCCAATATGTGTATTTTCAAAAATCGTTACATTAGGGCCAATCCATGTTCCCTCTCCAATTGTAACATTTTTATGAATAACGGTAAATGGCTCAACTACAACGTTTGCCGAGAGTTTTGCTTGAGGATCTATGTATGATAAACTTTGAATCATGAGTATATTTTGTGGGTATTGGGAATTAACTCTTTGGTAGTAACTTCTTTATTACCCGAACTTTCGGGATTTATTTGTTTAGTTTACGGAAAACTACTGTTGAGCAATTTTCAGTAAACAATGTATTTATTTTTTTGCCACTTGAGCCATCAGTTCGGCTTCACACACCATCTTATCTCCAACAAAAGCGGCACCTTTCATTATACACACCCCTCTTCTAATTGGGCCAATTAAGTCGAGACGAAATACCAAAGTATCGCCAGGTAGTACTTTCTCTTTAAACTTAGCATTATCAATTTTCATAAAGTAGGTGTTGTAGTTCTCGGGATCTTCCACTTGCGATAAAATCAATACTCCACCTGCTTGAGCCATTGCTTCGATAATAAGCACACCCGGCATAACCGGATTTCCAGGAAAATGTCCTTGAAAAAAAGGTTCATTCATGGTTACATTCTTCACTGCAACCACGTGATTTTTTCCCATTTCCATCACCTTATCTACCATCAAAAACGGGTATTTATGAGGCAACATGGAACTAATTTGATTAATATTATAGAGTGGCTCTTTGCCTGGATCGTACTTGGGAACATTAATATTTGCCTTCGTTTTTTTGATTAAAGCTTTTATCTTCTTGCCAAAAGCAACATTGGCCGCGTGGCCGGGGCGAGCAGCCATGATCTGAGCTTTTATTGGTGTTCCAATCAATGCTAAATCACCAATTAAATCAAGCAACTTGTGTCGTGCAGGTTCGTTGTGAAAACGTAAGTCGCTGTTTAAAATTCCCTCTTTTTTAATTTCAACTTTAGGTTTGTTAAACATCTTAGCCAAATGATCCAACTCATCATCTTCAATCACCCTATCAACAATAACAATAGCGTTATTCAAATCGCCTCCACGAATAAGGTTATTATTGTATAACATTTCCAATTCGTGTAAAAAGCAGAAAGTTCGGCAAGATGCAATATCCGTTTCAAACTCTTTTAAACTGGTGATGGAAGCATGCTGACTGCCCAAAACCGGAGAGTTATAATCAACCATTACCGTTAAACGATAATCATCCAAGGGCATGGCAATCATTTCCACGGAACGATCATTCTCGTGGTAATAAATGTTTTGAGGGAGTGTAAAATATTCACGATCGGCATCTTGCTGTTCAATACCTGCTTCTTTTAATGCTTTAATGAAAAAACGTGCACTACCATCCATAATTGGCGTTTCTTCCGCATTAATTTGCACCATACAGTTATCAATCTCCAAACCGGCAAGTGAGGCCATAACGTGCTCAACAGTTGCTACCTTACCTCCATTTTGCTCAAGTGTTGTGCCGCGCGACAAATCGGTTACGTTATCAACATCTGCATTAATTATTGGCTGACCCGGCAAATCTACACGTTGAAATTTAATCCCATGGTTTTCGGGTGCTGGCATAAAGGCTAGGGTTACCTCAACACCTGTATGTAATCCTACACCAGAAAGTGTGGTGGTTTTTTTTATGGTTGTTTGTTTTACGTTTAAACTCACTTCTGTATTTCTTTAAGTAATTTTTCTAAATCTTGAATTCTTTTTTCCATTAAAGGTAATTTTCTGAATAATGCGCTAGAACGAAGACTATCCTTGTAATTGAATGCGGGTGATCCAAATATTTTTGTATTCTCGTCTGCAATACTTGCTATAATTCCTGATTGCGCTCCAATTGAGGTTCCATTAGCAATGGTAATATGTCCTGATATTCCTACCTGTCCGGCAATTACACAATATTTACCAACTTTAGTGCTTCCAGCAACACTCGATTGCCCTGCTATTACTGTATGTTCGCCTATTTCAACATTGTGTGCTATCTGAATTAAATTATCCAATTTTGCACCCCTGCGGATAATGGTACTTCCCATTGTTGCCCGATCAATAGAGCAGTTGCTACCAATTTCAACATCCGATTCGATAACCACATTTCCTGTTTGTGGAATCTTTTTATAAGAACGATCAGCAAGTGGCGCAAACCCAAAACCATCAGATCCAATAACTGTTCCCGAGTGTACAATGCAGTTGTCGCCAATTACGCAATCGTGGTAAATTTTAACACCAGCATATAATATAACATTTTTTCCAATGGTTACTCTATCTCCGATATATACTTGGGGGAAAATTTTTGAACCCTCACCAACACTTACTCCTCCTTCAATTACTGAATAAGCACCAACATAAATGTTGTTTCCTAATTTTGCCTGAGGGTTGATGATTGCTGTTTCGGCAATTCCATTTTTGTGCAATGAAACATTTGCATACTGCTCCAACAATGCGGTAAAACTAGCGTAAGCATCATCCACTTTGATGAGAGTGGCAGCAACTGGGGCCGATGGAGTAAAACTGCGGTTAACTAAAACAGCTGTTGATTTTGTTTGGTATAAATGTGTCTCATATTTGGGATTTGCCAAAAATGATAATGCTCCTGGCTCGCCTTCTTCTATTTTGGCAACCTTGTTTAAAAGGGCTTTTTCATCTCCAATAATTTCTCCTTGGAGCAACGCACTTAGCTCAGCTACTGATATCTGCATGTAATGTTTGTAGGCGAATTTTAGCTGGCAATTTATGCTTTTTTAGGATAACATAAAAAGTATTTAGTAACAGGCTTTGCAAGGGCTGAAATATTGTACTGATCGGATGCATCAGCTATATCTTTTACATCCCCGTTTCTGTATAACACCTTGATGGTAAAACCTTCTGGGCTGTATGCCTTGTTCATCACACTTTCTGAATAAACAAAAAAGGAAGCTTCATCTTTCGTTATTCCATAATTTGTAGCTGCTTTCTCCAAACGAGCATCAATATCTGAAATCAAAAACGGATCTGATTGAATTTCAACCTTTGGCAAATCTCTGTTTACAAGCTGTTTGCACAACATTGACAAGATTTTATCGGAATGATTGCACCACACTTTTACAGAGGTAAAAACATCATAATCGTCCAATTGACTATACAATGTTAAAAACCTCGGATCAGTAAAGAACTGCGCTCTATTTGGCCGTTCGTACAAGAACGTTTGAAAGGCAGGAGTGGCAAAGAGTTCAACTCCATTGGATGCAAGCGAAACAGCTCGTTGCATGATTTTTACCAATAAACTTTCGGCAGCAATAACCGTTTTATGCAAGTATACCTGCCAATACATAAGCCTGCGTGCAATCAAAAATTTTTCGATAGAGTAAATGCCCTTCTCATCAATCACCATTTCATCCTCGTATACGTTGAGCATGTTTATGATCCTATCGTGACCAATAACACCTTCTTGCACACCCGTGTAAAAACTATCTCTGCGCAAATAATCCAACCGATCCATATCCAACTGACTTGATACCAACTGGTGCAAAAATTTGCGTGGATATTTATTGGTAAAAATTGCAACAGCCATATCCAATCGGCCGTTCATTTCGGTGTTGAGCAATTCCATAAATGCCAATGAAATAGACTCATGATGAACATCTTTTATCAAAACTTGTTCCAACGTGTGCGAGTAAGGACCATGGCCCATGTCATGCAATAAAACAGCTGCACACACTGCATCTTTTTCTTCGTCCGAAATAACAATACCCTTCCATCGCAATAAATCAACTGCTTGAGCAGTAAGACTCATTGCGCCAATAACATGTTGAAACCTTGTGTGCAATGCTCCGGGATATACCCAGTTTGATAACCCAAGTTGTTTTATTCTGCGTAACCTTTGAAAATAAGGATGCTCAATTAAATCATAAATAAGTTCACTGGGTATGGTTACAAATCCGTATACAGGATCATTGATGATTTTCTTTTTATTAAATTGCCTGTCAGCGTTGGTCATGTATTGGCAAAACTAATCGTTTTTAGGCAAGTTTTTGTTAATCTTAACTGATAATTTGGTTTCCTTGGGATTGAGATTTATTGAATTGTTAAGTATATCAAATTCATTATCAACACATATTTTTACTGAGCACAATAAAATTTAGATTATACGTTTACCTTCGAGAACTCTTGTTTGAATAAGGCAAAACCATCAAACAATAATGAAACAAAAAAACTATGCAAAACATAAACATACTGTGGGCTGATGACGAGATTGAAATGTTAAAGCCACATATTTTATTTTTAAAAACAAAAGGTTACGAAGTACATAAAGTAACCAATGGGTTGGATGCAATTGATGCCTGTCGCAACAACGATTTTGATATTATTTTTTTAGATGAAAACATGCCAGGTATTTCTGGCCTCGAAGCTTTAGCCCAAATCAAAACCATTAAACCCGAAGTGCCGGTAGTGATGATTACCAAAAGTGAAGAAGAGCATATAATGGAGGAAGCTATCGGAAGCAAAATTGCAGATTATCTTATCAAACCTGTAAATTCTAATCAGATACTCTTATCCATTAAAAAACAATTGGATAATAAGCGTTTAGTTTCCGAAAAAACAGCGCAAGGATACCAGCAAGAATTTAGGCAAATTGGTATGGAGTTAAGCGATAACCTCGACTTTGATGCATGGGTTACACTATACCGTAAACTCATTTATTGGGAATTGGAATTGAGTAATAGTCCAGATACAGGTATGGATGAGATTTTATTGATGCAAAAAAGTGAAGCCAATCGCTCGTGGACAAAATTTGTCAAACAAAATTATATCAACTTTTTGCGCAAGCCAACCGATAGAACCCCGGCCATGAGCCATACAGTGATGAAGCGAAAAGTAATTCCAGAACTCAAGGGAGAAGAACCTGTTTTTTTATTATTGCTTGATAACTTCCGTTTTGACCAATGGAAAGTGATTCAAAGCATGTTGAATGAATATTTTCGTACCATTAATGAAGATGTATACTTAACAATTTTGCCAACAACAACGCACTATGCACGCAATTCGTTTTTTGCAGGAATGATGCCCTCAGAGATTGATAAATTATATCCTAACCTTTGGGTAGATGAGGAAGAAGATGAAGGTAAAAACTTGCATGAAGAAGAGTTGCTTCAAACACAACTACAAAGGGCTGGAATAAAAGATAAATTCAGTTATACCAAGATTACCAATTTAGATGCCGGTAAACGATTGGTTGATGATATTCCGAATATGCTCAACAATAAATTTAACGCAATCGTTTACAATTTTGTTGACATGCTGAGCCACGCCCGAACTGAGATGAACGTAATGAAGGAACTTGCCGAAGACGAAGCGGCCTACCGCAGCATCACCCAAAGTTGGTTTGAGCACTCTCCCCTGTTTGATGCTTTAAAACGTTTGGCGCAATACAAAGTAAAATTGATTATCACCACCGACCATGGATCTATTCGCGTAAGCAATCCTGTGAAAATTGTGGGTGATAGAGCCACAAGCACTAACCTACGCTACAAACAAGGACGTAACCTCAATTACAACGAAAGTGATTTGTTTACTATCAAAGATCCTTCAGAGGCATACTTACCTAAACAGAACATCAGCTCACGTTTTGTGTTTGCCACCGAAGACCATTTTATGGCTTACCCCAACAACTATAATTACCACGTTAAAATGTACAACAATTCTTTTCAGCATGGTGGAATTAGTTTGGAGGAGATGATTGTGCCGTTTGTAATTTTGGAAACCAAATCATAGTTGATTAGTTAATTGCATTGACTGGTTTATTGTGTTAATCTGTTAAGTGATGCGAAAGATCTATAGAAATATGAAGAAGTCTCTTTTACAAAAAGACAACTATTGATTTAGTTATTGCAAAGTGGCTGAGCTTCCGCGAAGCCGAAATGGCCGAAGCTACCTTGCTGTAACCTAAAATAATCCTATTTTCGCCCTAACAATACCATGAATCAGGAAACTATTACCAAAAAATATTACACTATTGGAGATGTATCGGCCATGATTGGCGAAGCTCCTTCATTGATACGTTTTTGGGAAAAGGAATTTTCTGTTTTAAAGCCAGAGAAAACAGAAAAAGGGACACGTAAATATTCCGAAAAAGACATTCAACTGCTCCGCCTCATTCATCATTTAGTAAAAGAAAAAGGTTATACCTTGCAAGGTGCAGCTGATTATATTAAGCAGCAATCCAATATTGAGGATATAGCAACAGTTGTTGATTCATTAACCCGGCTGCGCAGATTTTTGGTTCAGATAAAGCAAAAACTCGATTCATAATCTGCATTTTAGCAATCAAACAAAACACCTTATAATTGCACTTTCAAATTAGAATCAAAGATACATGAGCAACGAAACCAACAACGAAATTGTAAAATCATCACAAATCCGTTTTAATGTGATGCTTGATAAAGAAAATTTACCTGTTCAAATCCAGTGGGATGCAGATGATGCAGATGTAGACGGATTGCAGGAATCGAAAGCTGTCATTCTTTCATTGTGGGACGGTTTGCAACAAAATGCTTTGCGCATTGATTTATGGACCAAAGATATGAACGTTGAAGAAATGAATCTTTTTATGTTCCAAACACTTTCAACACTTGGTGATACCTACGAAAGAGCAACCAATAATCCCGAATTAGCCAAAGAAATAAGAGAGTTTGCTCATCATTTTGGTTACAAAGCAGAGGTGTTTGGACCTGATCATGTTCACTAGTGGTTGTTTGATAAAGTTGATGGTAAAATGTTAATTGTGTTGATTGGTTCGTAATTTATTGAATGCGATGTCATGCTGAGTTTATAGAAGCATACCTCCGAATAAATTGATTGGTAGAAAAATAAGGTGGGCAAGGTAAATCGCAATAAATAACTCGCAACCCGCACCGCAATTCATCAAACCCTGATCTATGAACCATGAACTAACCTATTAAGAAGAAACAACAAATCAGCAACAAACCTAAAATCGTAAACTGCAAACCAAAACCATGACCGACTATAAAAAATATGCAAAAGAGGTTTTTCAAATAGAAGCCAAAGCATTGGCAGACCTAAGCAAACAGCTAGATGAAAACTTTAACAAAGCCGTTGAAACGGTATTGAAAAGCAAAGGCCGTTTGGTTATTTGTGGTGTAGGAAAATCGGGATTAGTAGGTGCAAAAATATCAGCTACATTAGCTAGTACCGGAACACCCAGTATGTTTATGCATCCTGTTGAAGCGTTTCATGGCGATTTGGGAATGCTAAAAAAGGAAGATGTACTCGTTGCTATTTCATATAGCGGTGAAACAGAAGAGTTACTAAAACTCATTCCATACATCAAAGCGGCATCTATAAAAGTTATTGGAATGAGTGGTAACCCCAAATCTACTTTAGCAAAAAATTCGGACTACCACCTAAATGTAAAAGTATACAAGGAAGCTTGCCCACTTGAACTTGCGCCCACTTCATCCACCACGGCTACACTTGCTATGGGCGATGCCCTGGCTGTTGCCTTGATGAAAGCCCGCAACTTTAAACCCGAAGATTTTGCCAAATTTCACCCTGGTGGAAGTTTGGGCCGAAAGCTACTAACAACGGTTGAAAGCTGTATGTTTAAAGATAAACTTCCAGTAGTAAAACCAACCGACAGCATCCAGCAAGTAATTAATACCATGAGCAGCGGTCGCCTTGGTTTGGCAGTTGTTGTTGCACAAAATAAAGTTGCGGGTATTATAACCGATGGCGATTTGCGCAGAGCAATGGACAAACACACTGCTAAATTATTTGCGTTAACAGCCAAACATATTATGACAGCGAAACCACGTACCATCAATAAAAAAATGATGATGGCCGAAGCGGAAGAATTAATGAATGCGCATAAAATAACATCATTACTTGTTGCTGATAATAAAGGAAAACTAGAGGGCATTGTTCAGATATACAGCCTAAATAACTGATGAACCAACTTTCGCTTACCACTCCTCGCCTATTATTACGACCTGTTGAAAAAGACGATCAGCAAAAGGTATTTGAAGGCTTTTCTCACCCAAAGGTTACCAAGTTTTTTGATATTACTTATGCAACTTTTGAAGATACAGTTGTACAAATTGAATGGTACAAGAAGAACCGCGAAACCGGATTAGGTTATGCTTGGGTGGTATCAAACATAGAACATCCTTTTATGGGTGTATTCAGCATTTATCGTATTGATAACACAAATAAACGTTGCGAGCTCGGTTACTGGCTTTTTCCTGAATATTGGGGTAAAGGATATGCAGCCGAAAGCATCAACGCTATTTTACAATTTGTAGAGAACGATTTAAAACTTCACCGAATAGCTGCTGAAGTAGAACCAGAAAATACCGATAGCATCACGCTTTTGGATAGATTAGGATTTGAACGCGAAGCTTTCCTGAGAGATTACGAATACAGAAACGGCAAATACAACAACCTCGAAATATGGGCAAAGTTGTTCCCAGATAATTAACCGTAAAAATTTACTTTTGCATTATGACACTTTACGAAAAAATACAATCAACCCCATTCTTAATTTCTGGACCTTGCATTATCGAAAACGAAAGCATGGTAATGAATCTTGCCGAAAAGATTTCGTTGATAGCTGAGGAATTGAAACTCACATATGTGTTTAAAGCATCGTTTGACAAGGCTAATAGAACATCGGTTGATAGCTATCGTGGTCACGGAATAAAAGAAGGATTGCGTATTTTGCAAAAGGTGAAAGACACCTTCGGATTGCCAGTTACCACTGATATTCACGAAAGCCATCAAGCAGAAGAACTCGCAGAGGTTATTGATGTATTGCAAATCCCTGCCTTCCTCTGTCGCCAAACTGATTTATTGTTAGCATGCGGAAATACTGGACGAATTGTTAACGTAAAAAAGGCGCAGTTTCTCTCAGGTATTGAAATGAAACATGCTATTAAAAAAGTTGAAAGTACAGAAAATAAACAAATCATCCTTACCGAGCGTGGAACCATGTTCGGCTATAATAATTTGGTAGTTGACTTCCGCAATATTGTTGATATGAAATCCTTTGGTTATCCTGTTTGTATGGATGTTACCCACAGTACCCAAAAACCGGGTGGAATGGACGGTAAAAGTGGCGGAAACAGGGAGTATGCCATTTACCTTGCAAGTGCAGCTGCAGCCGTTGGTGTTGATGGTTTCTTTTTTGAAGTGCACGAAAATCCTGATCAAGCTTTAAGCGATGGACCAAACATGATTGCATTGAAAGATTTTAAACAATTGTTATTGGATAGCGTAGTAAAACACAAAACCGGATTACATTAATACTCCATAATAATGGCGTAACCCTTATTAGAAGTAGATAAAGCATTTAGTAGACGACTCTAACCAACTGTTTAAAAATAATATACAAAGTATAATACACTCATCTTAACCTTCAAGTAATTACCATTTAAAACTTCTTGAATAGAATTTGTATTACAAGCACTATAGTCGCTTTTTCGTCATACAGCATTTAACTACCTCAGAATTGCTCTAAATGATCCACTTGAGCTAATATATAACTACATTTAAAGTAACAAAAAGAGCCCGACTCCTTTTAGGAACCGGGCTCTTATTTACAATATCTCAGGAAACTAGTCTTCGATAATAACTACTTTCTCTGTATTTGGCGACTTAACGTTCACCAATGAAGTGTTCAATTTGATAGCTTGCTTGCGATCCATCGAAGCGTTTTTGTTTCTTCTATCTTTTCTTTTTAAACGTGTAACTGCCATGACTTTGTTCTATTTAAGGGATGCGAAAATAAGTAATTTTTTAAAGTTTACAACTATTTTTCAAATTAATATCCCAATATTTTCATCATTGATGCTGCGTCTTGCTCCTGCGCAAACACTTTATAATCCAGCGTTCCATCCGATTTTTTATCAATAATGATATGCTTAGGAGCTGGAACCAAACAATGTTGAATACCTCCATAACCTCCTAATGATTCTTGATAAGCACCTGTATGGAAAAATCCCATATATAAAGGCTCACCATCTTGTAGCTTTGGTAAAAAAACTTGGTTGGTATGTGTATCTGAATTATAAAAATCTTGACTATCACAAGTTAATCCACCCAAGTTGATACGCTGAAACTCTTTATCCCACTGGTTAATTGCCAATAAAATAAACTTCTGGCCAATCCCCCAAGTATCGGGTAACGTAGTAATGAATGAGCTATCAATCATATACCAAAACTCTTTATCATTTTGTTGCTTTTGGCCGATGATGCTGTATAGGGAACCCCCACTCTCGCCAACCGTAAACGAACCAAATTCAGTAAAAATATTGGGCTCAGGAACACCGCGGGAATCGCAAATCGTTTTAATATAATATACAATTTGATCAATCATGTATGGGTAATCATGCTCAATACCCAAGGATGTATATATCGGCATACCGCCCCCAATGTCGAGCGTATCCAGGTCGGGACAAACTTCTTTCACATCACAATAAACATTTACCAATCGTGTTAATTCACTCCAATAATATGTTGTATCCTTAATGCCTGAATTGACAAAAAAATGGAGCATCTTCAATTTATAATCGGGGTTATGTTGAATTTGTGTTTCATAAAACTCTTTAACCACTTTATAGCTCATACCCAAACGTGATGTATACACCAAAAAACCAGGTTCTTCCTCAGTGGCAATTCTTATTCCCAGTTTCATGGGTGTGTTAGCATGTTTGTTTATAACAGCCAACTCCTCCGGATTATCCAACACGCAGATAAGATTTTCAAAACCATTCTTTACAAACTCACCCATTTTTTGAGCGTAATTATCTGTTTTGTAACCGTTGCAAATAATATACTTCTCTTTACCAAACAGCCCCTTTTCGTGTCGGTTTTGCAATAAGTCTAAATCAAATGCCGAAGATGTTTCAATATCTGCATCATTTTTTAATACTTCATCTAAAATAAATGAGAAATGAGAGCTTTTAGTGCAGTAACAATAGTAGTATTTACCTTTATAACCATATCTATCAATAGCCTGATTAAACAGTGTTCGGGACTTCCGAATTTGCGATCCAATTTTGGGTAAATAGGTAAACTTTAAAGGCGTTCCAAACTCTTTGATAACTTCCATTAAATCAACATCATGAAAGAACAAATTATTTTCGCGCACTTCAAAACCATGACGTGGGAAATAAAAGGTTTGATTGATTAAATCAATGTACTTGTTTTTTACAGGTAATGACACGTTTACTGTAGATTTGGTTTAAGTTGAAAATATAGGAATATTTAGGGATACAATGTTAGCTAAATCACCCTTATTTAATGCGATTTTTTTAAAGCTGAGATAACTCTTAGAATTATACTATTTATTGAAATGCTGAAAGCTAAAATTTCGAATACCAACCATATTGAGATATGTGTTTTTGTAGCCGCTTTTATCATCCTGCTTCTTAAAATTAAAAACAGTGTGGAGCATTTTCTGCGGATTACCTTCTGCTTTGGTCATTATCTTTTTTCCGTCTAGTTGCAAACGACTCGCAAAAAACAAAAACTGATCGTAGCCTTTGAAGGCAGCATCAGTTGGTTCGGTATAATAACGTTCGCGGTAAGCTGCAATAAAACGTTTTACCTCCTCTCTACCATAATCAACATAAAACGGTGTAGCAATGCGAACATTTACCTGCTGCCAATTTACGTAGTCTGGATTTTTAAACTCAAGCCATTGCGGAAAACCATAAACCACCAAACCCTTGAAGGCTGAGGTATCTTTAATACTTTTTATAGCTGCATTAACCGTATTCTCATTTGAAGATGGAATGATGATATGATTGGTGAGTGTTTTAGATAATACGTTATCCAAACTCATTCCTTTTTGGTAATCGAGGTATTTTATTTTGTAGAATTTACCCTGAGCAGCCAAACCTTTTAAGGCGGTGCTAATGGTTTTATCCAAACCCGATTTATCACTCACCACAATTATTTGAGCCGAATCGTTACTTTCAGCCCTAATGAATTGCATGATATATTTGGCATAAAAAGGCAAGTCGGGATTAGCTGAGATAAAATTAGGATCGTTGATTGGCGATTTAGAGAGTGTCATTAAAGGTGAAACATGAAAAACATCTTTGCCTTTCACAAAATCGCTCATTACTTTGTTTCCACCTTTTAAAACGGGACCCAAAATAAAATCGGCCTCTTTTAGTACATTCTTTTTCAGAAGTGACACCAACACTAAACTATCGTTTTCGGTATCAAAAACAGAAAGTGAAACAGGAATAGCAGCACGCTCCAGAGAATCTGCTGCAATCATTGCACCCTGGTAGTACTCTCTGCTTAAATTACTTAACTGAGCATCACTATGGTTAGGATTTGCTAAAATCTGTTTACTGCAAAAAGGCATCAACATTACCATTCGTGGAGATTCTTGTCCAAATACTATGCTATTTGAAAAGATGGCCAACCCAAACAAAAACAATGTTAAAACCTTACGCATAAGTTTTGTTATTAAGCTTAATGTATTTATGAAACTCCAATAGATTATTCCCACTCAATAGTTGCAGGTGGTTTAGAGCTAATATCGTATACAACTCTGTTTATTCCTTTAACTTTATTGATAATTTTGTTGGAAACCTCTGCTAAGAAACCATAAGGTAAATGACACCAATCGGCTGTCATTCCATCAACTGAAGTTACGGCTCGCAAACAAATTACATGTTGATACGTGCGCTCATCACCCATTACTCCTACCGACTGAACCGGTAAGAAAATGGCACCTGCTTGCCAAACTTGGTCATATAACCCATGGGCTTTTAACTCCTCAATAAATATGGCATCCGCATCTTGCAAAATAGAAACTTTTTCCTCTGTAATCTCGCCCAAAATACGAATAGCTAAACCAGGACCTGGGAAAGGATGGCGACCTAATATCACTTTTTCCATACCCAACTCTGCTCCTACTGCTCTCACTTCATCTTTAAACAATGCACGTAATGGCTCAACAATTTTAAGGTGCATTTTCTCGGGTAAACCGCCAACATTATGGTGCGACTTAATGGTTGCTGAAGGACCTTTTACGCTCACCGATTCAATTACATCGGGATAAATTGTTCCTTGTCCTAGCCACTTGGCTCCTTCAATCTTCTTGGCTTCTTCTTCAAAAACTTCTATAAAAACACGCCCTATTGTTTTGCGTTTTTCCTCGGGATCAGTTTTTCCTTTCAATTCATTCCAAAAACGGTAACGGGCATCCACACCAATTACATTTAGGTTCATGTTTTTGTATGCATCTAATACTTGTTGAAACTCGTTTTTGCGCAGCAATCCATTATCAATAAAAATACCTGTTAGGTTCTTACCAATGGCTTTATCCAACAATACTGCAGCTACCGAGGAATCAACCCCTCCAGACAAACCTAAAATTACTTTATCATCACCTAATTTTTCTTTTAACTCAGCAGTTGTTGCTTCAATAAAGTGCTTCGAATTCCAATCTTGTTTGAGTTCGGCAACATGTTTAACAAAATTTTCGAGCAACTTCTTACCGTCAATACTATGTGTAACTTCGGGGTGAAATTGAATAGCGTATGTTTTTTCACCTTCAATTTTAAACGCTGCAACATGCACATCATCTGTACTAGCAACCACTTTAAAGTTTGAGGGAATGTATTGTATGGTATCGCCATGACTCATCCAAACTTGCGAACCAGGTACAATACCCTTAAACAAAATATCATCATCAACCGATTTTAATATAGCTCTTCCATATTCTCTTATTTTAGACGGAGCCACGTGTCCGCCATTTTGATTGGCCAACAATTGAGCACCATAACACACACCCAATAATGGTAATTTGCCACGAATACTAGACAAATCAATGTTTGGCAGTAATCCATCGTTAACAGAATATGGACTACCCGAGAGAATCACTGCTTTTGTATCATCGTTAATTTCGGGTAAATGTGTACAAGGATAAATTTCGGAGTAAACGTTTAACTCGCGCAATCTGCGTGCAATCAACTGTGTGTATTGCGAACCAAAATCAATAATCAGTACTTTTTCTTCCATAATTGGGTGGCGAATTTCGGTTATTTTTTTGTTTCCACCGTATCTTTTTACTTCATATTGCGAATGCATTTGTTTTTAGGAGTGATAATTTTATTTTTGAAAAATTATTCCGCTTCATGAAATACCTTTTGTCCCTTTTGATATTTTGCAACACGATTGCTTCAACTACTCATGCTCAATCATTTAGAGATTATGACAAGATTAAGTCGTATATCAGTGTTGGTGGTGGTATTAACAGTAATACTGGCTTGGTTGGCGTACAGTTTGAGCAAAAATTAAATGATCCATTTGCTGTTTATGCAGGTGCCGGTTTGGGTACTTGGGGTTATAAACTCTCGGCAGGTATGCGTTATTATTTAACCGGGGCCATAGGATCTGCTTTCGGTTTTGGTTTTGCGCAAGCAACCGGATTAAATGGTCTTACCGGAAAATTGGAGGTGATTGAAAGCGGACAAACCATTGAAAAAGAAATTACTTACGACTTAAAACCAATAAATCTTATTCATCTTTCGTGGTTGAGGTATTGGCCAATGGGGAAGCGCAACCGATTTAACATCGAATTTGGGTATAGTTTACCTTTATCAAGAGCAGAAAACAATTATGAGTTGCCCGCTAATTTAGAACCCTCAAAAACATCGAAAAGTGTACTTCAATTTATACAACCGGGTGGAATTACTATTTCCATTAGCTTTAACTTTGGGTTAGCCGAAAGGAACATGGCCAAAAATTAAAACAGACATTAGTACAAAAGTATTTTAGCCGATACTTATTCATGGTTCATAACACATTGTCATCTGCTAACTATTCCATAAAGATTGCAATGAGTTCGAAGATTGTTATGAGCTAGTATACTCACTACACAATTCGCATCATTACAAATTTACGTATTAAAAACATCAACAAGCCTTAACAAGTCGGCATTCAATTGTTTTGTTTTGTTGATAGCATCATCATAAGAAGTGAGGGCAACTTGGTTATTAATCAGTCCTGCCATTTTGTTAGTTTCACCTCTGAGCAGTGCCTCCACTGCGGCATTACCTATCCTTGATGCCAACACGCGGTCGTATGCTGTTGGAGAACCACCTCTTTGAATATGACCTAAAATACTAACCCGTGGATCAAAGTCGGGAATTTGCATCCTAAGTTTATCTACAATTTTGTATGCTCCCCCTTGTTCATCGCCTTCGGCAACAACTACAATAGAAAATGCTTTTTTACTTTTATCTCTGATGAAATAATCGCTTAGTTTTTGCCAATCATTTGTAGATTCGGGTACCAAAATAACCTCAGCACCACCGGCAATTCCAGCTGCCAAAGCGATGTAACCGGCATGTCGGCCCATTACTTCTATAAAAAAAACCCTGCCATGCGAATCGGCTGTATCTCGTATTCGATCAATCGCTTCAACAGCCGTGTTGATTGCCGTATCAAAACCAATGGTAAAATCAGTTCCATATAAATCATTATCAATAGTACCTGGAGCTCCAATGGAAGGGATTCCGTATTCTTCGTAAAAAACCTTAGCCCCGGTAAATGTGCCGTTTCCTCCAATACAAATAATACCTTCAATACCTCTTTTAACCAAATTATCGTAAGCTTGCTTCCTGCCTTCTTTGGTCATAAATGATTGACTTCTGGCAGTTTTTAGAATGGTACCTCCTCGCTGTATTATATTGGAAACCGAGCGGGAATCCATCTCCATAAAATCATTCTCTACCATTCCATTGTATCCTCTAATAATACCTGTAACTTCAATTTTATTGAATATGGCTGTTCGCACAACAGCGCGTATACAAGCATTCATTCCTGGAGAGTCGCCTCCTGAGGTAAATACAGCAATTTTTTTCATGAACACAATTTAGTAAAAGAAAATATAATTAGGCCTAATTGTATGTTAAATTAAAATGACAAACCAAAGTAAGTGTAAAAAATACAATAAGTAAACTAGTTTCAAAAAAAAATCCCCGCATACTTGTTGTATGCGGGGATTATAAAATCGGTTAGCGTTCGATTAGTTCTTTTGAGAAATAATTTGTAAGCTAATTTCAGCATCATTTGCTCCAGTAGCTGATAAGTTATCAACTTTGATTAAACCTAGTTTGTTACCGGCAGTTTTGTACAATATAACATTATATCTTGAAAGTTGGCTTATACTTGAAACCCATGCTGAAGTAGCAACAGAAGCGGCTAATGTAGTGATTGCTGCGTCAGAGTTTGCAGTTACAACAGCATCAAATTCAGCCACAGTCATTGACGTTTTGTACAACTTAGTAACATTTGCACCTGTCCAATTCAAACCGCTATACAAACCTTGCATAGTTGCATCAGAAGGACTTGTTAGAGTAGCTTTGTTTATAGAACCATAGAAGAAAGCAACATCAACTTTAGCTTTATTTGCAACAAAAGTGCTAGTGCTGAATGTTCCGTGTGGATCTGTTAATTGCATAAAGTTAGCGTTTGTACCAGCACCATTTGTTTGTCCAAATAAAGGAATTGCGTTTGTAACATTAACTCCTGCGGCAACTGTTTTGGTTTTAACTGTGTACGTTTTAGTTGCTGGTGAACCTTTTTCGCCTTCAACTGTAACTGTGTAAGAATATGTTTCGTTTGATTTTTTTAATGTATCTCTAACAATTTCTGTAGTACTGTTAACAGACAATGTTTTTGATAATAATGCAGAACCAGACTGCGTGCTAGTTACTGTGATTTTCTTTAGTTTGTTGTCTGTATTTCCTTTAGCTTCAATCGTTAAAGTTAAAACTGTTCCAACATCCACAAGTGAAGCTGATGGACTTGGAGTGATGGTAACGGTAACATCGGTTACCTCATCTGTTGTTTCCTTTTTACAAGAAGACAAAATTGCAAGTGATGCGATTGAAAGCATCAATACTGATTTTACTAGCTTTTTCATATGTTTTTTTTGGTTTAGTTATTTAATTGTTTTTGTTTTATCTAGGCTTTGAAAAAATTATGCCACTTCTTCTTCCGATTGGCTTGAGTAATTATCGCGACTGAATTCTTCGAAATTGTACTCGGGCATTAATTCGGTCTTAACGTGGTTTATAGTGTCATTTAACGCTTCCATAAATTTGTTAAAATCTTCTTTGTACAGGAATATTTTGTGTTTCACAAAACTTCCGTCTTCAAATCTCTTTTTACTTTCGGTAATGGTAATAAAGTAGTCGTTACCTTTTGTTGATTTTACATCAAAGAAATAAGTTCTCTTTCCTGCTCTAATTTTTTTAGAAAAAATCTCTTGTCTGTCACTGTTGTTGTAGTCCTCCATGTCTCTTTTCAGTTGTTTTTTTCAGTTAAATTTCGGGGAAAATAGGGCTTGAAAGTTTTATTTCAAAATATTTTTTTCACCATTTATTGAGTAAACACTGACGTCAACTCGGATTGCATTTTACGGTAACGTTGTTATAACTTTTTAGTCATCTGTCATTTGGCGTTGGTAAAGCTCAAAATAACGTTTACCATCGTGTAAAAGAGATTGATGAGTGCCTTCTTCAACAATCATACCGGCATCCAATACAATAATATAATCAGCATCTTTTACCGATGATACCCGGTGACTAATAATGATGGCTGTTTTTTTTATGGTTAGTTTTTTAAGGTTATTTAAGATTTCAGACTCGGTTTTGGTATCAACTGCCGATAAACAATCATCCAAAATCAATACCTCTGGATCTTTAATGAGTGCCCTTGCAATCGAAACTCTTTGCTTTTGTCCGCCCGAAAGGGTAATTCCTCTCTCTCCTACCACTGTTTCAAACCCTTGTTGAAAATCATCAATGGCTTCTGTTAATGCTGCATTTTTCGCTGCCTTCTGAATGCGAGATGACAATTCTGGGGTATCGCTTGCTAAGCCGAACGAAATATTGTGTGCAATCGTATCCGAAAACATAAATACATCTTGCGGAGCATAACCAACTTGCGCTTTAAACTTACGAATGTCAATGTCTTTTAACTCTTTTCCATCAATCAATATTTGGCCATTGGTAACATCCATCATACGCAACAAAAGTTGAACAATGGTTGTTTTTCCCGACCCTGTTGAGCCTAAAATAGCCAACGTTTTTCCTTTGGGAACAACAAATGAAACATTGCTTAAAGCTGGAATCGTTTTTCCTTCATACGTGTAACTTACATTTTTGAAAGTGATTTCGTGTTCAAAAGCAAAAGAATCATCTTTAACGGAAGCTATATCAGGTTGTGTTTGTAAAAATTCGTTAATACGTTGCTGAGATGCTGCTGCTCGTTGAATAAGAGATGAAGTAAAACCCAATGAAGCGACAGGCCAGGTTAGCAAATTCACATACAACACAAACTCGGCAACATTTCCAATGGTAATTTCTCCATTTATAACCATTAAACCGCCAACACCAATGGTAAGCAACGTGCTCATTCCGGTTAAAAAAACCATTAACGGAAAAAACATAGCATCCACTTTGGCCAACGACATTGAACGTTGATAATATTCTTCGGTAGCCTTTTCAAAATCTAGTCTCGAATCATCCTCAACAGCAAATGCTTTCATCACCCTAACACCTGAAAATGCCTCCTGAACAAAGGACGTAAGCGTTGATAATTGTGATTGAATGGCATCACTCCTTCTGTTAATAATGGTATTAACTTTAAAAATAGCAAACGACAAAATTGGCAAAGGCAACAACACAATGATGGATAGCTTAACGTTTACCGAAAACATTGCCCACAACACCAAAATAATTGTAACTGTTAAGTTAATAATATACATCACAGCTGGTCCAATATACATTCTCACCCGTCCAACATCCTCAGATATTCTTGACATTAAGTCACCTGTATTGTTTTTTCGATAAAAGGATAATGGAAGGTTTTGGTAGTGGTTAAAAATTTCATTTTTCAAGTCATACTCCACATGCCTACTCATTACAATTAACGTTTGACGCATTAAATACATGAAGAAACCTTTGATGAGGGCAAATGCCATTACCAATAAAGCGAAGTATATGATAATTGAACCTACTTGTTTATATACAACCATTTGCAAGGATGTGCCTGCATATAATTTGTATGTTGCCAAGTTCTCTTGAACCAAATCAATAGCAATACGAACCGATTGAGCTGGAAAAACAGCAAACAAATTTGAAGCTGTTACAAACAGAATTCCGAGTATAAACCGAAGTCTGTATTTATAGAAATATTTATTGAGGTGTTTGAGTGCTTTCAACTGATTGTTTTCAGGTTTTATGAAATACCGAATTTTGAATTACTTTTGCAAACTTCAATTAAAAAACCGTAATACAAAAACACTATGTCAACAACAGCAGCTAATCAAGGCACACCGTCCGACATTTTCAGTCAGTTAACTACTTACGATCATGAACAATTGGTGTTTTGCCAAGACAACCATACCAGTTTAAAAGCCATAATCGCTATTCATAACACAGTACTTGGACCAGGTTTAGGCGGAACACGTGTATGGAACTATGCTTCGGATGCAGAAGCTATTAATGATGTATTACGTTTATCGCGCGGTATGACATATAAGGCTGCCATCTCAGGATTGAATCTTGGTGGTGCAAAAGCTGTAATCATTGGTGATGCAAAAACAGTAAAAACAGAAGCATTAATGCGTAAGTTTGGTCGTTTTGTTGAGAATCTTCATGGGAAATACATTACTGCTGAAGACGTAAATACTACTACCAAAGATATGGAGTACGTGAACATGGAAACTAAACATGTGGTTGGTTTACCTGAATCAATGGGTGGTGGTGGAGATCCTTCTCCTGTTACAGCATACGGAACCTATATGGGAATGAAAGCATCTGCTCAATTTGTTTGGGGAAATGATAGCTTAAGTGGTAAAAAGATTGCTGTTCAAGGTATTGGTAAAGTTGGTGGTCACTTAATCGAAAGATTGCATGCCGAAGGTGCTCAACTTTTTATTAGCGATATTAACGAGGATGTTTTAAAACATTACTCCAAAGAATTGGGAGCAACAGTTGTAAAAGGTGATGAAATTTATAGCCTAGATGTAGATGTGTTCGCTCCTTGTGCTTTGGGTGCCGTTTTAAATACCGAAAACATTAGCAAATTAAAATGTAAGGTAATTGCAGGCGCTGCAAACAACCAATTGGCTGATGAAAACGTACACGGACCAATGCTGGTTGAAAAAGGAATTGCTTATGCACCCGATTTCTTAATTAACGCAGGAGGTTTAATAAACGTTTACCAAGAGCATATCGGTTACAATCGCGAAACTGCTTTCCGTAATACTGAGCACATTTACAATGTAACATTGGATATTTACAAAGTTGCTGCAAGTAAAAACATTCATACCCAACGTGCTGCTATTGAGTTAGCTGAAAAACGCATTGCAGATATGAAGAGCGTTAAAGCAACATATTAAAATTTGAGAATTGAGCATTCCGATTTGGGAGTTACCATTTTAGATTTAGAATAATAAAAATGGTAGCCGGATAATTTTTCGGCTACCTAAATTTTCACATACAACAAAAGGTTCTTTTCATGTTTAACAGAAGATTTTTGCGAATAAAGGTACTACAGGCATTGTATGCCCATCACCAGGATGGAAATCCCAATCGCACCATGCATGAAAGAGCTATGCTTAGAAGTATTGATAAAGCATATGAGCTGTATATTTACTTGCTCTCGCTTCCAACAGAATTTCGGTTTTATATTGACAAAGAATTAGAGAAACAAACCTCAAAATACTTTCCTACAGAAGAGATTATTCTTCCGCTGCAAGCCATGCATAACAACAAATGCATTGCAGTGTTAGAAAAATCTGACGAGATTAATTCGCGAATGAAGAACCTCAAACTTCATTGGACTGGAACTACTGATTTGTTTAAAAATGCATGGAACGACCTAAATCAAAACGAGGCTTTTACCAACTACAGCAAACGCCCAAATCACAGTTTTGGTGAAGATAAAAAGATCCTATCCGAAATTTATCAGATTTTTATTGCCGAATCAGACATTTTTGAAAAATACATGGAAGAGCACTTTATGAATTGGGAAGATGACCAAGTTTTGGTTACCAATGCATTGCTTAAAAGTATTAGTATGATGACTGAGGATGGAACAGGAGACTACTTGGTTACTGAATCAACACTCAAAACTGAGGATGAAAAGTTTATGATTGATTTGTTTCGCAAAACGATTGAACAAGATGAGGAATTAACCAAACTCATTGGTGATAAAACCAAAAACTGGGAAACCGATCGTATTGCAATTATTGATTTGATATTAATGAAAATGGCATTATGTGAAATTCTAAACGAACCGCATATTCCAATTAAAGTTAGCATCAATGAGTATCTTGAGTTGGCTAAATTGTACAGTACACCAAACAGTCACGGATTTATTAATGGCGTTTTAGACAAAGTTCAAATTGAACTCAAAAAAGGTAATAAAATTAATAAACAAGGTAGAGGCCTAGTAGAATAATACGTAACCTATGAAAAGGACATTATATACTTTTGCAATGGCAAGCATGGTGTTTGCCTGCAATAACGAACCCACACCCAAGGCATCAACAGATATTGTTACCAATCCTGTAACTGCCGATGCTCCAAAACCTGATACCAACCAAACTACAATATCAGCTCAAAGCGGTGCCGTAATTGAATTTGAAAAAACAGATCACGATTTTGGAACCATTACACAAGGTGAACAAGCAGAGTACAATTTCAAATTTAGAAACACCGGAAAACAGGATTTGCTTATATCATCGGCTCAAGCAAGCTGCGGTTGCACAGTTCCCGAATATTCAAAAGAACCCATAAAACCGGGAGCACAAGGCTCTATTAAGGTTAAGTTTAACAGCGATTACCGCTTAGATGCTTTTGAAAAAGCAGTGGTAATAACTGCTAACACAACACCACTTGAAACAGTTTTAAAAATAAGAGGATTTATTAATCCAAAACCCGAAACAGGAGCTAAACTCACGTTTTAACAAACAATTCAATTTCAAACAATTCTAAAAAACATAAACAACAATGACACTTTTAAACATTTTATTAATGGCCCCTCAAGGTGGCGGAGGAATAGCTTCTTTTTTACCTTTAATTCTTATCATGGTAGTATTTTATTTCTTCATGATTTACCCACAAATGAAGAAAAACAAAGCTCAAAAGAAATTTAGAGAAGCACTAAAAGAAGGTGATTTAGTTATTACCATTGGCGGTGTTCATGGAAAAATTGAACGCTTAATGGATACCACTTTTATCATTAACAGTGAAGGTACTCGCCTAAAATTAGACCGTACTGCCATCTCCATGGAAGCATCAACAGCTTTGAATGCTCCTAAGAAAGAAGAAAAGAAATAAGTTTGCCATTAGCTGTTAGCTGTTAGCTTTTGGCAAGATGCCATGCTAACAGCCAACAACTAAGAGCCTCCTCAAATGAAAAAAATTGGCATCACCGGTAGTATTGGAAGCGGTAAAAGTACCGTATCCAACATTTTTGCGGCACTCGGAATACCAGTGTATGATGCCGATTCGCGTGCTAAATCCCTTATGATTTACAACACTAGTCTTGTTAACGGAATCAAACAACTTTTGGGATCAGAGGCCTATCTCCCATCTGGGGAACTAAACAAGACTTACATTGCGTCCATTGCTTTTCACGATACTTCTGTTTTAGCGCAATTAAATGCATTGGTACATCCTGCTGTTTTTGGTGATTTTGACAATTGGTGTACTCAACAAAAAACACCATATGTATTAAAAGAAGCAGCACTCATGTTCGAGAGTGATTCTTACAAACAACTGGATGAAGTAATTGTGGTTACTGCTCCAGAAGGGCTTCGAATTAAACGAACAATGAACCGCGATGGTATATCCAAAAATGCAGTATTAAGCAGAATGAACAACCAGCTATCGCAGGAAGAAAAGTTGGCTCGTGGTCAACATGAAATACGTAACAACGAATTAGAATTACTCATCCCTCAGGTTATTTCGTTGCACCACCAGTTGAAGGGTTATTCATAATAAATTAATAAAAGACCCTGTGAGGCTGATAACTTCCTCGCAAACATTATTTCAGAAAAGGATTTACATTCAATGATGATAATTTATTGCGGTATCATTAGCATTACAAATCACACAATAATACCTGCTCTTTTATTCTTACTCCTTTTTCTGTTTGCATAACCGTGCATGCTTCATTTAACGGATCGTGTTCAAAGAACAAAATCATTTTCTCATCGGCAGCTGCCTCTGTTAGTGTGGCTGTTTTTTCTTCCATCGTATCAAGGGGTCTTACATCATAACCCATAACATAAGGTGTAGGAATATGCGCCTGAGTTGGTATCATATCGGCAAGGTAAAATACCTTGTGTCCTTTATAATGAATTACTGGATGCATCATGCTTTGGGTATGTCCGTTTGAAAAACGCAATTCCATGTTCTCGTATATCGAATCTCCCCTTTTTACCAACTTCAATTGACCACTTTCCTGAATGGGTATAGTATTTTCTTTAAGAAATGATGCCTTTTCTCTTGGATTGGGGGCAAGTGCTTCATTCCAATGCTCTTCACCGATCCAATAAGTTGCATTTGGAAATGAAGTTTGATATTGAGTACGATCATTATTCCATTTAATACTCCCACCGCAATGGTCAAAATGCAAATGCGTTAACACCATATCGGTTACATCGCTCAATGCAAATCCGACAGCATTCAACGATTTCTCTAGTGTAGCATTTCCATGCAAAAAATAGTATCCAAAAAATTTATCATCCTGCTTATTTCCCATTCCGTTATCAATAAGTATGAGTCGGTTTCCGTCCTCAATCAACAAACACCGCATAGCAAGGCTTATCATATTATTATCATCAGAGGGATTAAGTTTATTCCAGATGGTTTTGGGCACTACGCCAAACATGGCACCACCATCCAATTTAAAATGTCCTGTTTCTATGGTATGTAGTTTCATAAATATTGCATTGTATACAATCAAAAATGCACATAAATTCTGATTGAACATTCATTTTATCTCATAAAAAAATAAAAAAAATGCTGAACCTGAAATAGCTGCAAAGGATGTTCCCATAAATACAACCAAATTTGTATGTTGCGAATCGTATTGATATGGATAATAACAGATCACATGGGTATTGAGGTAAACATTGCAGATAGCTGGAAATCGATACTCCAGCAAGAATTTGATTTTCCATATTTTGAATCGCTACGATTGTTTTTAAAACAAGAAAAGGCAAAAGGCATTGTTATTTTTCCTCCGGAACCTCAAATTTTTTCGGCATTCAACCACACGCCTTTCGAAAATGTAAAAGTGGTGATATTGGGGCAAGATCCCTATCACGGAGCAGGTAAGGCGCATGGATTATGTTTTAGCGTAAACAAAGGAATAGCCATTCCACCTTCACTTAAAAATATTTACAAAGAACTTCAAGATGATATACCCGAATTTATTGTTCCTCAACATGGAGATTTGAGTGCTTGGGCAAAACAAGGAGTACTCCTCTTAAATGCTACCTTAACTGTTAAAAAAGACAAAGCAGGGTCACATCAAGGTAAAGGTTGGGAACAATTTACAGATACCGTCATTAAAAAATTATCGGATAGCAAAGAACATTTAGTCTTTATTTTATGGGGAAAATTTGCTCAAAGTAAAGTGCCACTGATTGATGGTAATAAACACTTGGTTTTAAGAGCAGCGCACCCCTCGCCTTTTTCTGCATACAATGGTTTTTTGGGATGTAAACATTTCTCAACTACCAATGCATACCTACGCAAAATGGGAGTTGCAACCATTGATTGGCAAGTTTAGTGTCAATTTATCACAACATTCCTACCAATCGTTAATATTGTATTGTTAGTCAGAAAATAATGATGCATCTTCGGATTGAACAATGAGGTTGTTACTAATCATAATTTCTGCCCTACTGAGCATAATAGATGTGCTTGGGCAAAATTTTGTACCAAATGGTAGTTTTGAGTTGTACCCTCTTTGTCCAACCTCACGAAATGATGGCAGAAAATGTTTTAATTGGGATGCTCCTACACTAGGAACATCAGATTATTTTAACACTTGTGCAACAAATGCCAGCAACGTTGATGTTCCCAATAATTTTGCAGGCTCACAAATGCCTCGAACAGGGAATGCCTACACAGGATTGTATGCCAGTCTAAATTTCGTACCTCCATTTCTTGAATATCGCGAATACATGCAAGTTACGCTTGATTCGTTACTCATTGCCGGTGGTATTTACACCTTTGAAATGTGGGTTAGTTTAGCAGACAATAGTAATTTTGCATCAAATAAGATAGGGGCACATATATCGGCAATCAAACCGACATCAAATAATGACACCTACTTAAATGTAATCCCTCAAATTATTTCGCCAGCTTATATAATTGATAAAGTAGGATGGACAAAAATTACAGGTGTTTACATTGCCACGGGAGGTGAGCGTTACATTACCATTGGGGTATTTGAGCCTGCAGCCACCAATACAAGAATAGCGGTGAGTGGCGGTTCGGGAGGGTCGAATTATAATGGAGTTAGCTACTATTACATTGATGATGTTTCTTTAACCAGAGCCTGCGATTTACCCGACACGTTATTAGCTCCCGATATTTATGAGTGTGTTACAAGTTTTCCATCGGTAACATTATCGGCTGCAGGTCCGGGTGCAAGGGCTTATTTGTGGAATACAGGGGCAACCACACCCACTATTACGGTTAATCAAGCGGGAACCTATTTTGTAAAAGTGAATACCCCATTTTGTACCCGGTACGATACCATAAAAATTGAATATCCATTAATACCGGTTGTTGATTTAGGTTCAGATACCTCGTTTTGTAACAATGCTCCATTTTCGCTAGAACTTAACGCCCAAAATACTGGAGCATTTTACAATTGGAGCACAGGCGCATTCTCTCAAAAAATAACTGTAACACAACAGGGGAAATATCATGTTTCTATCAGCAAAAATGGTTGCACTTTTTATGATAGTTTAACCGTTTCAGTTGATACCCTGCCATACCTCGACCTTGGAGCTAATGATACCTTGTGTGAAGGAATGGAAAAACAACTGAATGCCTATTCTCCTAACGTAACGTATTTATGGCAGGATGGTTCCATAGAGCCTTCACATACGGCAACTACCTCAGGAAAATACAGCGTATTGGTTAAAAGTGGAGTTTGTATGGCACGAGATTCGGTTGATTTGGTATTTGAACCAAAACCCAATCTTGATCTTGGCCCAAATACGGCCTATTGTTTTCAACAGCCGGTAACGCTTAGTTCAAACATAATTGGAGATTCATATTTGTGGCAAGATGGTTCAACTCAATCGAGTTTTATAGCAACACAAGCCGGAATATACAGGATGGAACTTATAAAAGGTAAATGCACAGTTAGAGATTCCATAGAACTTAGGCAAAAAATAATACCTACGTTAAATTTAGGAGCGGATACCAAAATCTGTAAAGAAGCAGCACTCTCAATCAACCTTACCAACATAGCAAAAAGTGCAATATGGAATGATGCATCAACCGAACTCAACAAAGAATTAAAAGCTCCAGGCATTTTTTATGTTTCTATTTTGAATAATGATGACTGTTCTGCTATTGATACAATAAAGTTAGATACGTTTACTTCGCCAACTGTAACATTGGGAAATGATAGTTTTATTTGTGAAGACAGTTACCTAAGGCTCGACCCTGGTGTTTACAATAATTACAACTGGCAAGATGGATCGAATAGTCGTATTTTCAATGCAACAATAGCAGGCATTTATTTTGTTAGTATAAAAGACGAAAATTCCTGCAACGCATCTGATACCATAGCATTAACAGTTAAAAACAAACCAGCCATTTCAATGCTCAAATTACTGCGCATTTGTAATCCCGACACACTTATCACACCGAAAGGTTTATTTAAAAACTATTTGTGGCAAGATGGTAGCACAGATACTTCATTTAGAGTAATGGAATATGGGGTGTTCACTTTTACGGGAACCGACTCTAATAACTGTGCAAATATAGCAAGATTGGAAGTTACCAATAACTGTCCGCCAAACATATTCGTTCCCAATGCATTTACTCCACAAGATAATGATGGTATAAATGACTTCTTCATACCTGTTACTCGAAATGTTCGCGATATTGAATTTAAAGTATTTAACCGTTGGGGCGAATTACTTTTCCAAACCCAAAAACTAGGTGAAGGTTGGGATGGAACATTTTTAAACAAACCCGCAACTTCAGATGTATATGTTTACACCATAAAGTTTGAAGCGTTTAGTGGCGAAACAGGCACAAGAAAAGGCAATGTTACTTTGCTAAGATAATACTGAATTACGCAGTAATACTTTTTCCTCTTATATTCGAAACGTGAGAAACAATACGCTTGTCATCTTTAATCAAGTAACAGAGAGTGCATCCTTTGCAGTTGAGGCCCTGCGCAACAATAAGCTTCGTACTTTCTTATCAACTCTCGGAATTACCATTGGTATTTTTTGCATCATTATGGTGCTGGCAATGGTTGATTCGTTGGAGCGCAATGTTCAAAACAGCGTTGAATCATTAGGAAAAGATGTGGTTTTTATAGAGAAGTGGCCGTGGACATTTGGTTCTGATTACAAATGGTGGAAATACATGAATAGGCCAAATCCGAAACTAAGCGAACTCAAAACTCTCAACGAAAAATCTGCTTTGTCGGATGCAAGTGCTTTAGTGGTTACACTTGGAAATATTACAGTAAAACACGAGAGCAACTCTGCCGCTGGAATTAATGTACTCGGTGTATCACACTCGTATGATAAGATCAAAAGTTTTAATTTGATAGAAGGCCGTTATTTCACCGAAAACGAATCACAAAACGGATTGCCTGTGGCTGTTTTGGGACATTCAATCGCTCAAACACTATTCCCCACAAGCAGTGGCATTGATAAATACATTTTATTAAAAGGAAGAAAATATAAAGTAATTGGTGTGATAGAAAAAGAAGGCGAAAGCATGTTAGGTAACAGCATGGACAATACCATGATGCTGCCTGCTCAAAATGTGGCCAATTATGTTCGCATTAACTCTGATAGGGTAAACGCACAAATACAAGTAAAAGCAAAAAGCACTGTTCCACTTGATATGCTTGAAGAGGAACTAAGAGGTATCATGCGCTCTCAACGAAAATTGCATCCGGGCGAAGAAGAAAATTTCGCCTTGAATAAAACCACCCTCATAGCTGAGCCTCTAAAGCAAGTATTCGGTGTAATTACTTTTGCCGGATGGATAATAGGTGGATTTGCCATGTTGGTTGGCGGTTTCGGAATTGCCAATATTATGTTTGTTTCGGTAAAAGAAAGAACCAATCAAATTGGTATTCAAAAATCATTAGGTGCTAAAAACTATTTTATACTCATTGAATTTTTAGTAGAGGCCATCATACTGTGTTTGGTTGGGGGAACTATCGGTATCGCTTTGGTATGGCTACTATCACTTGCTGCAACTTACGGACTCGATTTTAATATTGCCCTTAGTGCAACAAATATTTTTACTGGTATATTGGTATCAGTAATCATTGGGTTGGTATCCGGATTTATTCCTGCATACTCTGCCTCCAAACTTGATCCGGTTGTTGCCATTCGTTCAAAATAATATCGTTATTAAATATTGATTGAAAACGAAGAATACATGCAGTAATACACGAACATTGATTGTTGCAATAAATACAAGCAAAAAAAGTTTAATTGATTATGCAAACTAAAACACTATCTAACATCACCCTTGATAACTTGGATGATGCTGCCCGTTGGATTATAAAAGAATCAAATGGTCGTTTTTTATGGTGCTTTTATGGAGAAATGGGAGCTGGCAAAACCACACTCATTCAAGGCATTTGCAAAGCATTAGGCATTACTCAAGAGATTACAAGTCCAACGTTTTCACTTGTAAATGAATACCAAACCGCATCCAGAAAAACTATTTATCATTTCGATTTTTACCGCATAAAATCCATCGATGAAGTGTATGATATTGGCTACGAAGATTATTTTTACAGCAACAATATCTGTTTGATTGAATGGCCTTCAAATATTTCAGAACTGCTATTGGGAGAATCTGTATTCAATATTACCATCAACAAAACATCTGAAAACACAAGGGATTTGCATGTGGAGAGCATAGTGTAAAAGGTTAAATTGAATCAAGCTAACAATTATGCAGTAACGTCATGCTGGTGATACAAATCGTTCATCACAAAAACATGAGGCAAAGTAATGAGGGATAAGACCATTAAAAGCTGTCCGGTAGTTAATCCGAAAAAATAAAGAAACAAGCTAAAAGCAATTAATGCTATTAAACCAAATGGAACCATAAATAGCCAAAATTTTTCAATACTATGTCCCTTAACTTTAGTATAAAAATTGGCCTGGTCTTTTATAGATTGTATTGCGTGCCACAAGCAAAAAACAACAAGAAATCCTGTTAACAATGGGGTGTATACATGCCAGGCTGTTACCAATAAAAGTTGAAAAAAATAATACCTTAAGTTTGCTTTTTCAAATTTGTATAAGCAAAAAATGTAGATGAGTACAACACTTCCGAGTATCCAATACTTTGAATTATACAGCCAGTATATTATATATGAATACAGTTCATTTTTTGATGAAAGTTGCATCATCTCGAGTAAAATAGAACTTGCTTCTTTTATGTGCAATAGCACAGGGCAAACTAGCACCCAAACACCCCAAAATACGGCTGGATAATATCCTATGTTTCGGTTGTTGAAATTTGATTGACCAAAGTGATGGAATGAAACAACGAAAAATGCAATTAATGCTATTGTTGGAACAAGAAACCAAACTCCTAAGTAAACGGTCATTATTAAAAGATATTTCAACACAAAAACGATCATCCCTTTTATTGATTGATCTTTTCTATAGAGATAGTCATTTGCACCATGCGGTATTCCAACTGTTGAACTAAACCTGCGGTAGCATTTCATTGCAAAATAGGATAAACTTTGTAAGAAATAAAATCAAAACAATAAAGTTATGACATTAAAAAAAACACAACATCAACAATTGTACATCAAGCAAAGTTATCGGTAATAGGCTTTAGCCAAGCTTACGATTATTTTTTAGAGCAGGTAATGGTAAAACAATTAAGCAAAGGATTGTTAACCAACTATGGTCGCTCGTTGGCTTACGTAGCCTTGCACTTTAATAGGTTGCCTCATCACATAAGTATTGATGAGTTAAACGCTTATTTTTACAGAAGCACCGAGGTAGAAGGAAAATCCATCAGCTACTTTAAGCATGCAGTTTTTGCATTACGTTTTTGGTTCAGAATATTGGGTATGGAAGATGCAGCCATTAAACTACCCAGTATCAAAAAAAACCAAACCTTACCAGTAGTATTATCAAAGCAAGAGTGCAAACAATTGTTTAAAGCACCACCATCATTTAAACATCGTTACTTGTTAGCGTTTGCTTATGCAGCAGGTTTACGCATGAACGAGCTTAGGCTAATAAAAATAAGTGATGTAGATGTAAACCGCAAATGCATACACATTAGACAAGGTAAAGGCAAAAAAGATCGGTATGTAGTTTTATCAAAATTATTGGCCGATAGGTTAGGCATGTATTTGGCCGAAGTAAACCCACAAGTTTATTTGTTTGAAGGATTAACACCCGGCCAACCCATGGGCGAACGTAGCATACAATACGTAATAAACGAAGCCTTAAAACGCACCGATATAAAAAAATCGGCCTCGATGCATACACTACGCCACAGCTATGCTACACACTTATTGGAAGCCGGAACTGATTTGAGGTATATTCAAGAATTGTTGGGTCATAGCCACTCAAAAACGACTGAAATATATACGCATGTGTCTACCAAAAGTATTAAAAATATTAAAAGTCCATTTGATGATTTGGATAACTATTAAACCCCACATACATTTGAGCAAACAAAGAGCACTTTTGCATCCTTTAACTCCTAATACGGTAGTTAAAGGATGCAAATATTGCTCCTATAAGCTAGTTATGGGCAAGTTTAACACAAACCAAACGGACAAATGACAAGAGAACCGCCACAAATACAAAACGACAGCTAACAACTGACGACCAATCGACTTTAAAATGTGGAGACCAGCGACCACTAAATAAAACGGGGCGACACCGAAAAGCCATACGAGTAGGATGATTAAAAAAAATAACATAATGAAAAGTTTGCAAATAAAAGTTGAATACCTAACAGGTATGACTGAACCTCAGATTCAAATTGGACCCTATGATATATCAGACCATATATCAAGAGCAATAGTATCATCCTTAACGCTGGAAGCAATAACATTATTGGAAAATCAGCAAAGAGTAACTATTTCTAATCAAACACAATCAACTAAAACATTAACCTATAATTACAATTAAAATGAAAACATTTGAAGCAAGTAGATTATCAGACGGGAATAAAGTATTTCCTGCTAAAATTGACATCGATAATTTCGGTGTAACATTAAAAATACCTGGTCTTTTGGGTGGTAAAGAAAAGACACTTTCTTATCAACAGATTTCTTCTGTAAGTATTGATACTCCGATGGTGGGTTATTCAAAAATCACTTTTGACACATTAGGGTTTGACAGAATTATTGCTACAGGATTTTCAAAAGATGATGCACAGGAGATTAAACAAATGGTGCAACAAGGAATTTCTGGGTCAAGAGGTGGCGGAGGTTCTCATCACGCAGGTGGTAATTCAGGCTCTCCTCAGGTAATCGTTCATGAAGCACCAAAGACAGCAGAACAAATTTTAGCCGAGGCAGAAGCGGAAAAAGTTAAACATCAGATTGAGATGGAGAAAAAAGCTGCACGGGACAAATCAGACAAAGAATTTTTTGACAGCATAAAAAAGAATTGGAAAGCAATTACTGTAGTAATAATTATTGCCATTATTGGTTTTGGCATATTTAGTTACTTCAATGGTAATGCGAAACAAGATGATGCGAAATTAAGCCAACAACTTGAACAAATTGAAGACAAAGTAAAACTTTCAATTCAATCAGGTGACCAAGATAAAGCACTTGAACTCGCAAACCAACTTGTACATCCTTCTCACAAAGAAATGGAGTCACAAAAATTTGACACATGGAGTGGTTATCCTAAATATGATGAATATTGGAGTAAAAAGCGTGAAGAATATAAAACCCAAATTATGGCAATGGGAGATAAGCCTGAACTTAAACAACCAGAAGTAAAAATAGAAGAACAACCAATTAAAGAGGAAATCAATGACGAGGTTCCAGTTGAAAACATAACAGAAACAGATACTACTAATAATTAAATAAAGAGGTGGAAAGAGGTGGGTTTCACCCACCTCTTATTACTTTAAAAAAATATAACAACATGGATTATTCTAAAATGACAACGGAAGAAATAGATAAATTAATCAAGATTTTTCAAGATTTATTTGACGGCAAATATGACCCTTTATCGGAACACAATAGGGCTAAGATTCTTCAAGAACTTAGAGATGCTAAGTTGGAGCACATTTTAAACAGATAGACAAAAATTACTAATTCAGTAAATATTTATATGACAACAACATACAGAGTTCAATATTTAGGCAATTCAATTGGAATTGCAATAATTACAAATAATAGTTTGACAATAGAAGTTCATTGGGTTATATTACAAAATCAAACAATCCAACAGCAGAGCATAACGCAGATTTTAATTTCATCATCATCCCATTACAATTGGACATATCCAATTGGTATATCTGAAAATACTATTATTCAAGATTTATTAACTAGGACAATACCAAATTATGTTACAAATGGTCAGACCAATTATAGTTGGACGCAAATATAAAACCAGCCCATAACCGCACCTACAAGAAATTGGCGGTTCAGTGGTTAAATGAAGCTTTGTGCTTCGTATCAAGTTCTGAGCTGGCAGACAGTTTTCGTCTCCGAAATCGCCAACTTCTTGTAGCTGCAAACCGTTGGGTGCAAGCTTAAAAGAACACTATTAACACAAAAAAATGATACTATCCAGAATTCAAATAATTAATTATAAAAGTTGTAACAACATCTATTTGGACTTAGAAAAGGACAATCCCAACATTTTAATTGGGATAAATGATTCTGGAAAATCTTCAATTCTTAGTGCTATTGGATTGCTTTTAGATGACAAACAAAAGTTTAATTTTTTTCAAGATGATAAAGCTAAAAAAGACCTATCCAACACTATAATAACCGAAGAAGAATTTAATCAAGTATTTGTAAATTTAAGAGTTAGACCAATTGATTTTTCTGAGACAAGCTGTTACGTTATTGGAGAGTTAATTTTAGAAGAAAACGATATTAATGATGACCTTTCTACCCATTTACAATGGGTTCTAGACAAACAAGAAGTTGAAAAAATTTGGCTTGCAAGAGTATTGGATAATTCTAACAATTCGTCTAATCATTATCTATTGACTCCGCAAGGTGTTGACGATAGAAATGAATATTACAAGGAGAAGGCTACAGCACTTTCTAAGATTGCAAAGGAAAAGAAAATCGAGAAAATCGAGAATGAGAATAATGCAGGAAGATTTTCAGCATTAGAGCTCTTAAGAAGTATTATGAACTCGATAAAATTGGAACCAAGTTGGGCTGAATACAAATTAGACAAAAATATTTTCCCTCAATATCGTTATTTAGATTGGAACATTTCGATGGAGCAATTGAATCAGTTCACTAAAGATACAATGCAACAGCAAGTGAAAATTGAATTGCAAGAAGCAAGGAAGTATGCAAATGAAAAGAGACAATTAGCTCAAGATAAAATAAATAAAGAACTCGATGGTTTTGCAGATACTTTTCTAAAAGACGTACCATCTATAGAAAAATTGAAGGCAAATATTTATTTTGATGTTGAACCAAGAATAACAGACATTGTAATCAATAAAAAAAACAGTGTTGGTGACATTCATATCGATTCACAAGGTGAAGGTGTAAAAAGACAAATTTGGTTTTCATTAATAAAATGGAACGCTTTAAATTCAATAAATTTAGAACACAAAAACAAAAAATTTATTTGGTGTTTTGACGAACCTGAAACACATTTGTATCCATCAGCTCAAAGGGAGTTTTACAATATCATTAAGCAGACTTCAACTGCCAATGTTCAATCGTTAATAAGTACACATTCTACAATTTTCGTTGACAAAACTCTTATTAAAAGCATTAACAAAATTGATCTGCTTGAGGGAATTACAAGAAATTCTAAATGTTTGTCCGTAGATGACATTTATTCAAGTTTGAAATTAAAGAATAGTGATTTCTTATTTTATGACCAATTTATTGTTGTGGAAGGTGACACAGAAGAAATTCTAATTCCTCACTTTTATTACATTGTCAACGGAACTACACTTGAATCGGACAATATTAGAATTATAAATCTTGGCGGTAAAGATAAAATCGCTCAAAACGCAATAATTCTTGATGGAGTTTTAGGTGAATTTAAAAAAACTGATTCAACTGTTAACTTTCTACTTGATAATGATGCGAAATACAAATTTACACAACACGAAATTGACAAATACAAACCGACTTTCATTGGTAAGCAAGACATAGAGGACTCAATAGATTCTGCTGTTTGGGAAAATATTATTATAGATAATTTTGAGGAGTCGCTTAGAGTTCCATTAGAAGAAATTAACACCATTAAGGAGAATATTAAAGATAATGCAGAAGAAGAAAGTAAAAAGAAATTTTACCCAAGCCTAACAAACTTAATTCGTAAAAAACTTATTGCTTTAGATAGAGATGATTATTACACAATAGATTCTGCCTTACCTTCAAAAGGAACAGAATCTGGCAGGTTGATAATAAAATACATTACCAATGAGAATCAATTAGACAAGGTGTTGACAGACAAACTAAAAGAAATAAAAGCCAGCAGTTAACAAATAGCGCTTAAACGAAGTGTACCCACTTCGTTTTAAGCGTGTGTTGACTGAAGCGTGACGGGTTTTTTTGCGAGTTATGTGTTTTGAATGTTTGGGATTATTTTTGGCTGCTTGGTGGGTGTATTTTTAGTTGGTGCAGCTTTACTTTTTAGCGCTTTAATGCGCTTTTTTTGTGCTTTTTGTTTTGCAGGCTGGTAACTTTTGTGTGTTGTTTTAGGTTTTGGGCAATGCGCGGCCTAGTTGCCTGTTTTAGGCAATTAAGGTTATGCAATATTTAACGCTTGCTGGCGGGCTTGGTGTAGCAATGCCAATGGTGGTGCATTGGCTTCAAAACTCATTAAGCGTATCATTACTCCGGTTTTACAGCATGGGCATTTTTCTATGTCTATTCCATGCTTTTGCAACAGCATTTGTTGCCACGTTATTAATGCTTGTTGTCGTTTGGGTATTATACCCATTTGCATTTGTTGGGTGCGCAACTTGGGTTTGTTACGGCTGGCCAATATGCCGTAATGCCGTATTTTTCTGACCCCTGCTGGTAGTATATGCATACTAAACCTGCGCAAAAACTCTACCCCGCTTAACTCCATTACTTTTTGCTGCCCTCCACTGCGGTAATCTTTGTAACCTGAGTTCGGGATAAGAAAGTGTTGATTATTTTGTTTATAATTATTTGGTAATCAAATAATTAGTAGCATTGGAAGTGTTAATTTTGTAGTGCAAAAAAAACATAAAAAACACACCAATGCTACGAGATAAAATTACAGAAACTTTTGTAAAAGTTGATGATTTCTGCAATGAATTTGAAATTTTGTATTCAAAACACCAATTACCCGCACCATCAAACCTTAAAACAAGAAATAGAAAAGCCGGAATGTGTGACTCTGAAATTATCACACTCCTGATTGCGTTTCATGGTGGTCAATTCAGGAATTTCAAGCATTTTTATGTAGACTATGTGTCTGTTCATTTAAGAGAAAATTTTCCCAGATTGGTTTCCTATAACAGGTTTATTGAATTGAGTCATCGTTGTGCTATTGCATTCATATTGTTTCTCCATCATTGTTGCAAAGGCGAGTGCACTGGCATTAGCTTTATTGATTCTACTGTACTGCGTGTTTGTCACAACAAAAGTATAAAGCGTAATAAAACATTTAAAGGCTTTGCAGAGGTTGGTAAATCATCAATGGGATGGTTCTTTGGCTTTAAACTTCACCTGATTATAAACGACAAAGGTGAGATATTATCTTTCTTTCTAACCAAAGGAAATGTGGATGATAGAGATGCTAAAACAATTACCAATATGACTAAAGACCTTTTCGGAAAACTATTTGGAGATAAGGGATATATCTCAAAAGCATTGAGTGATCTGCTTTTTGGCAACGGTATACAACTCATTACAGCTGTAAGAAGAAACATGAAATCTAAAGCATTGAGCAATGAAGAGAAACTTCTTTTAAGGAAACGGTCCGTGATTGAAACCGTAAATGATGAGTTAAAAAACATTTGTCAAGTTGAACATACAAGACATCGCTCTATCAGCGGTTTTCTTCTTAATGTTATGAGTGCAATTGCTGCGTATTCTTTCTTTCCTAAAAAACCTTCCATCAAAAAAGATATTGAGGAAACAAACCCTCAGCTTATCAAGCAACTTGAACAACAATTGACATTAGCTGCTTAAACCGAACTCAGGTTTATAACAAATATTCTTAGTTATGAACGACTAACTTAGGATAATATATGAATGGCATTCAGTCTGTCATTTTCACTTTACAGCATTCAGTGTTTAATGCAGCCCTTAATTTTACTTCTCGCATTTTAAGTGTAGTGCAATTACACTATTTTTGGAGGCTAAATTATACAAGCGTGTTTACAGGAATTATAGAAAAAATGGGGGTTATCAAAAAAATTAACACCGAAGGTAGAAACAAACATTTTACAATCTCTTCAAGCATTGCAGATGAGTTGCAAATAGACCAAAGTGTAGCTCACAGCGGAGTATGTTTAACTGTGATAAAAGTTGAAGACAACTCCTACACTGTTACTGCTATTGACGAAACATTGACCAAAACAAATTTGAACAATTGGACAATTGGGCAAAAGATTAACTTAGAGCGCTGTATGCCAGCCCATGGACGCTTTGATGGACATATTGTTCAAGGACATGTTGATTCAACAGCGACCTGTATATCGGTTGAAGATAAACAAGGAAGTTGGGTATTTTCATTTATGCTGAGTGGACATAGTGATTCATCACTTGTTGTTCCTAAAGGCTCTATTTGTATCAATGGCATTAGTTTAACGGTGGTTGATATTCAAGACCGAATTTTTTCGGTGGCTATTATCCCTTATACTTATGAGCACACAAACATGCACCAAATAAATGTGGGCAGTATTGTAAATATTGAATTTGATATTATTGGAAAATACATTGCCAAAATGATGGATGGTAGAGTGTAAAGATTACCGATACGTGTATTCTTTTGAGCTTATGCATGCATAAAAAAAACCGACCAAATTAATGGTCGGTTTTTAAGGGTAATCAATCCGTTGGATTACTCAGCAACTACTTCAATTTTGATGTTTACAACAACATCGCGGTGAAGATTTAAAGTAGCTTCGTATGAACCAAGAACCTTAATATCGCCAAGCTCAATTTTGCGTCTGTCGATATCGTATCCTTGAACTTTCAAAGCTTGTGCAATTTGCAATGGAGTAACCGAACCAAAAATCTTATCATTAGCACCAGCTTTAGTACCGATAGTAATGGTTAAGTCTTTTAACTTTTCTGCTGTTGCTTCTGCGTCAGTTTTTAATTTTGTACGTTTCAAAGCACCTTGACGGTTGTTTTCTTCAAGAACTTTGATGTTTGAAGGAGTTGCCATGATAGCATAACCTTTTGGAAACAAAAAGTTGTTAGCATAACCGTCTTTCACAGTTACGATATCGCCTTGCTGTCCTACGTTTTTCAGGTTTTCTTTTAAAATGATTTTCATCTGTTTGTTCCTCCTTCTAAATTATTTTAACTGATCTGCTACGTATGGAAGAATAGCCAAGTGACGTGCACGTTTAACTGCCAAAGCAATTTTACGTTGGTATTTCAATGAAGTACCAGTCAATCTGCGAGGTAAAATTTTACCTTGCTCGTTTACAAACTTCAATAAGAAGTTACCATCCTTGTAGTCAATATACTTAATTCCGTTCTTTTTAAAACGGCAGTATTTTTTCTTTTGTTGAACCTCGGGTGTGGTATTAAACACCATAGCCGGATTAATTTGTTTGTTTGGTGCTGCCATGATTACTTACCTTCTTGTTGTTTGTCTTTTTTAGATTGATTGAATTCGCCATTGCGCTTGCGCTGGTTGTAAATCACTGCGTGCTTGTCGAGTGATGTTGAGAGGAAACGCATGATACGCTCGTCACGTCTGAAAGCTAGTTCAAATTTTGAAACAAAACTGTTATTGGCTTTATACTCATAAATATGGTAAAAGCCTGTGGTTTTCTTGTTAATTGGATAAGCCAATTTAGTCAAGCCCCAGTTTTCTTCATGAACCATCTCTCCACCGTTTTCGATAATCATGTTACGGTACTTAGCCAGAGCGTCTTTTAGTTGCTCGTCTGAGAGTACGGGAGTGAAAATAATCACTGATTCATAGTCGTTTAGGACAACTTCTTCGTTTGTGTTTTTCTTTGTTGCCATTATCTTGGGATAATTAAAGGACGGCAAAAGTAGGTCTTTATTTTAAATAATCAAGCATTTAACCCACATTATCCTAGAATATTTCGTCTGACTGCACATAAAACTAGGCATAACCCAGAAAAGAAAGTGCGAATATAGGTAAAAAAGGTGCCTTCGACCATTCTGCTGCGCAGAAGCTCAGGCACCTTTTCAGGGCATCTCGTTTTTTCAGTTCTATCAGACCATTCTGCTGCGCAGAAGCTCAGGCACCTTTTCAGGGCATCTCGTTTTTTCAGTTCTATCAGACCATTCTGCTGCGCAGAAGCGCAAGCACCTTTTCGCATCGCATCATCTAATTAGCTAATCATTTTCACATCTTCTAATCAGCACATTTACATATCTGCTTATCTTCTCATTTGAGAAAGAAAAGGCCCGAACCTTTCGATCCGAGCCTAATTCTTACCCTATGAAACACTTGGGGCTCCCCCCAAATTTCGTTACAATTACTTAATGGTGATTGTTGTTTTATTCTCTTTTACTTCAATTTTAGGAATTGAAAGTTTTAAGATGCCATCTGCTAGTTCTGCATCAATGTTCTCTTTGTCAACATTTTCAGGCAAGTTGAATGAGCGAGAGAATTTACCGTAAAAACTCTCTACCATATGAAACTTCTCTTCATTGGTTTCATTTTTGAGTTTACGCTCCCCACTTATGGTTAGCATATCTCCTTCAACATCAATTTTAATATCTTCTTTTTTCAAGCCCGGTAGCGAAACATGTACATCAAAAGATTTGGCATTTTCAACTACATCCGTGCGAGGAGTAAAGAATACATTGCGTTCAAACTTCGCGGCAGTATCATTAAATAAACTGTCGAATACGTTCATCATGTTGCTTGGAATCATTGAATCCCTCAATAACTCTCTTGTGCTAGCTGGTTTAAATTTTATAAGTGTCATATCTTTAAATATTAATTGATGTTTATACTTCTCAATTTCAGTACCAATATGAAAAATAAGCCATTTTGACAGTTATTGTAAAAATAGTTTGAATATAATCCTAAATTTGTGTCATAATGACTCATTTCGAATAAGCCTTTGCGGTATTTACACTCAACTCGTCATTAGCAGTCTGATTATTAAACATGGAAACGAGTTCTACAATACCACACCTTAAATTGTTGTTATAATTTCAGTACTTTCGAACTATGACAAAGGAAAAACTACCCAATCCCGAGAATCCCGAAACTTTTTTGGATATTAAATTAACAGAACCCAAAGATGTGGCGGCCGGTATTCCAGCAGTTATTTCATCTATTAAACATGTTTTTGCAGAGATGGATCCTATACGTGGAACTAAAGCTTTGCTAAAAATGAACCAAAAGGATGGGTTTGATTGTCCGGGCTGTGCATGGCCCGATCCAGATGACGAGCGCTCTCCCATTGCCGAATATTGCGAAAACGGAGCCAAAGCTATTGCCGAAGAAGCTACAACAAAAGCATTATGGGCTAGTTTTTTTGCCGAACACAGTATTTCAGAACTCTCGCAACTAAACGATTATGAAATTGGCAAAAAAGGCAGGGTAGCACAGCCCATGTATTTACCTGAAGGTGGTATCCATTACCAACCCATTGCTTGGGAAAACGCTTTTAACCTTATCGCCAAGAATCTCAATGAACTTCAGACTCCAGATGATGGCATTTTTTATACATCGGGACGAACAAGCAACGAAGCAGCATTTTTATACCAACTTTTTGTGCGCGAATTTGGCACCAACAACTTACCTGATTGTTCTAATATGTGCCACGAAAGTAGTGGTGTCGCACTTAGCGAAACTGTTGGTATTGGCAAAGGTTCAGTTACACTTGAAGATTTTTATGAAGCCGAAGTAATTATTATTCTTGGCCAAAATCCAGGAACAAATCATCCTCGTATGCTCACCGCTTTACAAAAAGCTAAAGCCAATGGATGCACTATTGTTTCGGTAAACCCGTTGCGCGAAACTGGCTTGGTTGGATTTAATAATCCGCAAAAGTTAAATGGTGTATTGGGTATTAAAGCGCAGTTAACCGACATCTTTTTACAAGTAAAAATTAATAGTGATTTAGCTTTAATTAAAGCCATCGAAAAAATATTGTGGGAAGAGGAGAAACAAAAACCGGGAAGCATTTTTGATCTGAATTTTATTGATGAACACACTTCAGGATATGAGGAATTGGTAAAAACCTTCGATCAGTATTCGTTGGCAGAACTCAGCGAAGCCTGCGGCATTTCGGTTGAGGATCTTTACAAAACAGCTGAAGTCTTTAAACATAAAAACAAAATTATCGCTTGTTGGGCCATGGGTTTAACGCAGCACAAAAACGCTGTTGATACGATTAAAGAAGTGGTAAACCTTTTATTACTCAAAGGAAGTATTGGCAAACCCGGAGCAGGAACCTGTCCCGTTAGGGGCCACAGCAATGTGCAAGGTGACCGCACGATGGGCATTTACGAAAAGCCTTCACAAGCGTTTATTGACAAATTGAACTCGGTGTTTAATATTAACGCTCCTTATGCACATGGGTTGGATGTGGTAGATTGCATTAAGAAGATGTATGCCGAAAAAGGGAAAGTATTTATTGCTATGGGAGGAAATTTTCTGTCGGCAACACCCGACACGAATTATACTGCTCAAGCTCTTCGCAACTGCAAATTAACGGTTCACATTAGCACCAAACTTAACCGCAGTCATTTAATCACGGGAACAGAGGCTCTTATACTTCCAACATACGGACGCAGTGATAAAGACATTAACGCTGATGGTTTAGAGCAATTTATTAGTTGCGAAAACTCGATGGGAGTTGTGCAAATGAGTAAGGGAAACTTAAAACCGGTAAGCAACCAACTGCTTAGTGAGAGTGTAATCGTATGTGAGTTAGCAAAGGCAACTTTAGGAAACCAGACTAAAATTGATTGGAATAATTACCAACAACACTACGATTTTATTCGTGAGGATATTGAAAAAACCATTAACGGATTTAGCGATTACAACAAACGGGTGCGTAAACCTGGAGGGTTTTATCTACCAAATGGTGCGCGAGAAGGGAAGTTTTTTACCCTTACGGGGAAAGCAAATTTTAATTTGGCCCCCATTGCTAAAAATAACTTAGCAGATGATGAATTGATGATGATGACTATTCGGACTCACGATCAGTTTAATACCACTATTTATGGTTTAGATGATCGGTACAGAGGAATTTATAATGAACGCAGGGTTATTTTGATGAATGAGAAGGATATTATTAAACACCATTTACAAGCAGGTGATGTGGTGGATTTATACAATTACCATGAAGGAATTGAGAGGGTGGCACATAATTTTATTGTTGTAAAATACAATATACCCGAGCAGTGCACTGCAACTTATTTTCCCGAAACAAATGTATTGGTTCCCATCAATTCAGTTGCTGATAAGAGTAATACCCCAACCAGTAAATTTGTTGTACTAAAAATTAAGAAACATCAAAAGGTATAATCCTACCCTTCCAATTCACTCAACTCAATCCAGCGCAAGGATTTATCATCTATAGAATCTTTAACAATTTCGAAACGGGAGGCCAAGTGCACGATTTGTTCATGACTAAGTGAGGTATCTGCCAAACTCTTTTCTAATTCTGCTTTTTCGGCATCTAAATCGGCTATTTCCTTTTCAAGGTTTTCGAATTCTTGCTTCTCTTTAAAAGTCATTTTCCGCTTGGCTTCAACCAATACCTTCGGCTTCTCGGGTTCAACCTTTTTTTGTTGGGCAGCTTTACGCTCCGCTTCTATCAGCATTTCCTTTTCTTCTTCTTCCTCGCGGTATTCGCTATAGGTACCATTGTAATCGCGCACCTTTCCATCTCCTTCAAAAATAAACAAGTGATCAACCAATTTATCCATAAAATACCTATCGTGACTCACAACAATTAAACATCCTCCGAAAGCGTGCAAAAAATCCTCGAGTTTATTAAGGGTTAATAAATCAAGATCATTGGTAGGCTCATCCAAAATTAAAAAATTAGGATTTTTAATTAGCACAGTCAGTAAATACAATCTTCTCCGCTCACCTCCACTCAATTTCGAAACATAGGTGTACTGCATTTCGGGTGGGAACAAAAAGTGTGTTAAAAACTGAGATGCCGGCAATGATGTTCCATCACCCAAAATAATCACATCGGCAATATCTTTTACCACATCGATAACACGTTGATCTTCTTTTAACACAATCCCTTTTTGCGAGTAATAACCATACACAATGGTATCGCCCACATTAATTTTGCCGCTATCAGGTTGTTCATTCTGCGTGATGATATTTAGAAAAGTGGTTTTTCCTACCCCATTTTTTCCAATAATACCAATACGTTCGCCCTTCTTAAACGAATACTCAAATCCGTCTAATATGAGTTTATCATCATAACTTTTGCGCACCTTTTTAAGATCGAGAATATTGCCTCCTATCCTACTCATGCGCACCTCTAATTTTAACTCTTGTTTTTTTCTTCTACTATTGGCTTTGTCTTGAATGTCGTAAAAGGAATCAATGCGTGCTTTCGATTTTGTTCCTCGTGCTTTGGGCATTCTGCGCATCCACTCCAATTCTTTTTTCATTAATTGTTTGGCCTTTCCAACTTCAACATCATACACCTCTTCACGCTCTGCTCGTTTCTCTAAAAAATAAGAATAATTCCCTTCGTGTCGGAACAATTTACCATCGGTTAACTCCAATATTTTATTGCAAACACGATCCAAAAAATATCGATCGTGGGTAACCATTAACAATGTGAGCGTGCTTTGTGAAAGGTATTCTTCCAACCACTCAATCATATCTAAATCCAAATGATTGGTAGGCTCATCTAAAATAATGAGTTCCGGATTATCTAACAAAACCAGAGCCAGTGCCAGTCGCTTTTTTTGTCCGCCACTTAACGAGTCGATATGTTGGGTGAGGTCGGTGATATTAAATTTAGAAAGAATGGTAGTGAGCCTGCGTTCATAATCCCACGCTTGCAACTCTTCCATTTTGTTGCTGGCAAGTTCAAACCTTCTGTGAGTTTCATCATTATAATCATCACCTTGTGCAACTAGTGAATCCTCATATTCTCTGATAGCTGAAAGCAATTTTGAATTAGCACCATTAATCAAATCGTTTATGGTAAGATGCATACCAAAATCAGGTTCTTGATCTAAGAAACCAACGCGTATTCCATTGCGCAACGAAACTTTACCCGAGTCGGGAGTATCCTTTCCTCCTAAAATTTTAAGTAAGGTAGATTTACCAACTCCATTATTAGCAATAAGCGCAACTTTTTCTCCTTTACTTAGTCCAAAGTTTATATTCTTAAATAAGATTTTCTCTCCGTAATTCTTGGTAAGGCCTTCAACCGACAAATAATTCATGCGCGCAAAGATAGTACATCCCCTTTTGGGATTGACTGTACCTATCTTCTTTTAATATTCTGAAAATCTGTTTAGTAAAAAATAATTTTATACATTCCGAAAGTTTTTTAAATAATATACTTCTAACAATGAAAACCACTCACTATGAAAAAGACTCTCCTCCTAACAGGAATGCTTGGTATAATTATACTTGCAGCGGCAAATATTGATTTGATTAATCTTATTGGATATTCAACCCAAACTCACCCTACTTACATTACCAAAAACAATACGCCCAATAACAATCCTATAACGGATAAAGGAGCAACATTGGGGCGGGTACTTTTTTACGACAAAAAACTGTCGGTAAACAATACCATTGCTTGCTCAAACTGCCACCAGCAGCAATTTGCCTTTGGCGATACGGCAACGCAGAGTATTGGGTTTAATGGAGAATTAACTGATCGTCATTCTATGCGTTTAGTGAATGCAAGATTTGGTAATGAGATGAAGTTTTTTTGGGACGAGAGAGCCTCAAATCTCGAAAATCAAACCACACAACCGATACAAAACCATGTGGAAATGGGCTTTAGTAATACAAATGGAGATCCTGGGTTAGACTCACTAATTAGTAAGATGCAAGCCATCTCATACTACCCACAGTTATTTCAGTTTGTGTATGGCAGCACTCAAATTACAGAAACTAAAATCCAGCAAGCACTTGCTCAATTTGTAAGAAGTATCCAATCATTCGATTCAAAATATGATATTGGCAGAGCACAAGTTGCTTCTGACAATGTAGATTTTCCAAATTTTACAACCATTGAGAACGAAGGTAAACGCCTTTATTTAGCCGCTCCCGGGGGTAATAATGGTGGAGCCGGTTGCCAAGGTTGCCATGGAGCTCCTGAATTTGATATCGCTCCAAACACCCTCAACAATGGAATTATTGCTAATGCTACCGATAGCAATGTTACAGATTTAACCAATACACGAGCTCCTTCTTTAAGAGACGTTGTAAATGCACAAGGTGTTCCAAATGGTCCGTTTATGCATAATGGAAAACTCAAAAGTTTGTTACAAGTAATAAACCACTATAATTCTATTTCTGCTGTTGCCGCCAATACTAATCTAGACCCGAAGTTACTCAGACCCGGAGGCTTGGGACAAAATTTAAACTTAACCACTGATCAAAAGAACGCATTAATATCCTACCTGAGAACCTTAACCGGAACAGATATATACACCAATACACGTTGGTCAAACCCTTTTGATGCCAATGGAAATTTAACCATCATACCCATTACAACCGGTTTATCACAAACAGTTCATTCAGGAAATATTGTTATTTACCCCAATCCAGCCAGTGACTATATAACGGTACAATTACCCTCTGGAAATTTTTTCTTAAGTATTTATAGTTTAGAGGGCAAATTGCTCAAACAATCAAGTGTGAAAAACAACGAGCAACACAATATTTCGGAATTGGAAAATGGTGTTTACATTTTGCGTGTAACTGGAATGGACAGTGATTTACACTTCACAAAAAAACTATACAAAACAGCTCAATAGTACTTTTCATTTTATAGATTTACCTAAAATAAATCAATAACCTCAATGAAAATACAACACGAAGACAATGAAAAAAAAGGAAGTTTCTTTATGGAACTAGACGGAGAACGTGTAGCCGAAATGACTTACACTTGGGCGGGAGAATCAATGTTTATTATTGATCACACCGAAGTTTCGGAGAAGTTGAAAGGATAAGGAGCAGGAAAAAAATTAGTTGAGGCAGGTGTTGCATTCGCCCGAAAACTAAACGTTAAAATTTTACCTTTGTGCCCGTTTGCGAAAAATGTTTTCGACAAGACTCCTGAATATGATGATGTATTGAGATAATTATTGCCTAAACAACACTGCCCGCTGAAACACATTTGGCGGCATCGATTTTACTGTTGGACTTTCTTCGGTTCCATTGCCACTGCTTGTGTGTAATTTAGTAGTTGAACTAGTAAGTGTAAAAATCATTGTCACTCCGCGCATTTCATAGCTGTCCCAAATTTGGTAATCTTGTACGTCATAACTACTCATTAATACGTTTCCAAACTTGCGAACGTCAATGTTTATTCCGTTAAGTTCATCTAATACATACTTTCCTGTTGCGGCATCACTTGTTCGCATTTTATAATCTCTTGCCCCTTGATTGTTGTATACAATTCGCCACTGAACCACCATGCTGTCTGTTGTAGGTTTAATAAACAGATCCATCGGTACAATTTTATCTACCGAACCATCTGTTTTATACAATTCAAGCGAACCTTTCCACTCTCCAAACCATGCTTTGAGAGCCTGAGCTTTTGCCGCTTGAATAAACAATAGTAATAGCGTTATGTAAAGTGCAATTCTTTTTAGCATCTGCTTTTCGTTATAGACAATCAAAATAAAAACTTAAGATTTTTCTTCCCAAATTTCACATAAATGGATAATGGTTTCTGCAGCTTTGGCCATGTCCTGAACCGAAGCCCATTCATATTTACCATGAAAAGCATGCTCACCGGCAAAAACATTCGGGCAAGGTAATCCCATGAACGATAAACGGCTACCATCTGTTCCGCCACGTATACTGGTTCGTTGTGCTTGCAAACCTGCACGGGTAATGGCTTCTAAGGCATAAGCACTCACTTCGGGATGTTGGTCCAATATCAGTTTCATGTTACGGTATTGCTCAATTACTTTAAAAGTATAGGTGCTGTTTGGGTAATTTTTTATTACCGCCTCTACTATTCCTTTCAATTGATTTTCAATCTTAACAAGTGTTTCGGTATCAAATGCTCTAATAATGAATTTTAATTCAGCTTTATCCAAACTACCTGTAATTCCTGTTGGATGCATAAACGGTTCCTTGTTTTCTGTAGTTTCGGGCGATAGTGTATCTTTAGGTAAAGTAGCTACAATTTCGGATGCAATTTTGAGTGCATTTTCCATTTTGTTTTTGGCAAAACCTGGATGCACTGGCACTCCATCTATGGTAATCACAACACCATCGGCACTAAAAGTTTCATCTTCCAAATGCCCTGCTGTTTCGCCATCCATGGTGTACCCAAAATCGGCAGCAAGTTTTTTCATGTCTACTGCATCAACACCCCTACCAATTTCTTCATCGGGTGTGAATAAAATACGAATAGTTCCATGTTTAACATTTGGATGCATTGTTAAGTAGCGAACAGCTTCCATAATCTCGGCAACACCAGATTTATTATCGGCACCCAACAAAGTTGTACCATCAGCGGTGATAATATCATTTCCAATTTGGGTTTTCAAATCAGGGTGTTCATCTGGCTTTAACACAATTTTATGATCGGTAGGTAATACAATGTTTCCGCCATCATAATTTTTGTGAATAATGGGTTTTACGTTAGCTCCCGTGCAATCGGGAGAGGTATCCAAGTGAGAGCAAAAACAAATAACCGGAACTTTTTTGTCGGTATTGGAAGGTATATTTGCGTAAACATATCCATGTTCATCCAAATGCGCATCATTGATTCCGAGTTCCAACAATTCTTTTACTAATACCCGCGCTAAATCCTTTTGTTTTTCAGTACTAGGTTGTGTTGGTGAGTTAGGATCCGATTGAGTATCTATTTGCACATAACGACAAAAACGTTCAGTTAGAGATTGACTATCTATTGTATGCTGCTTGCTCATATTCCAAAATTTTGATGCGAATGTATCGAATTCAAGCAACAGTAACCACTCATTTGCTAGCGTTTCTTTTCAACAAACTTCATTCTATATTCGCTTATCAGATGGATTTACGAAAAGAGATACTTAAGGAACATAGCAAAGTTCAAACCTTGCGTATTGTTAAATATGTTGGAGATAGTAAAGAGCTCTTGAGCGAGTTGATGCAACTATTTTTTGGAGCAGAACTATCAATTGCACAACGAGCGGCTTGGCCTTTAAGCTATATTGGTATTGCGCATCCTCATTTAATAAAGCCCTATCATGGTAAGTTATTGGAAAAACTCAAACAAAATTGCTCCCACGATGCTGTTAAACGCAATATTTTACGATTATGGGTTGAAAGCATGCCTCCCGAAACATATTGGGGTGAGTTGTTTGATGTTTGTTTTCAACTCACGCGCAGCAAAGATGAAGCAATTGCCATTAGGGTATTTGCCATGCATGTGATGGGAAATATTGCCATCAAATATCCAGAGCTCACAAATGAACTTATTGGTGTAATAGAAGAAATGATGTTGCTTGAACAACCCGCTTTTGTTGCTCGAGGTAAAAAGGTGCTTAAACTCATTAATAAAGCCTCCGATAGAAAAAAGAACCAAAAGGTTTAAAACTTTTTTTGATTTTAGGTCATAAAGCGTAACTTGTAACTATAAATTTAAACGATATGAAACAACGTGTATTGATTGGCATTGGCATAGGTTTATTAATCATTATTGCAGGACTTACCTATCTGCGTTCGGCAACAAAAAAACACAGTCCGGCAGCAATTGCAGAATATCATTTAAGCGGTGCTGATATTACCGTAAACTATTGTCAACCATACAAAAAAGGTCGGTTGGTTTTTGGTGATGAAACTTCGGGAGCATTGCAACCCTACGGAAAATATTGGCGTGTTGGAGCTAATGAAGCTACCTTGTTTTCAACCAATAAAAACCTGCTCATTAACGACCAATATTTAAAAGCAGGTAAATACAGTGTTTATGCATATCCTGGAAAGGATAGTTGGCAAATTGTGTTTAGCAGTGATTTTGATCGATGGGGCGTTACGCAACCCGACCCAAAAGATGATGTTGTGAAAACAAATGTATTAGCTTCAAACCATGCTCCATTGCAGGAACAGTTTACCGTTCGTTTTGACACAATAGACAGCGCCAACGTAAACATGGTATTGCATTGGGACGAAACGGAAGTAACCATTCCGATGACGGTTCAAGATTAGGATTGTTTATTGATTAATAGTGTTTAAGAAGCTTAGTAAATGTTAAACTTAATTTAGGAAGAGACATAGCCGTTTAAACTGTAATCCTTCTCATTCTCTCTGTAATATAATTTGAGGATAAAAAGTAAAGTTAAATCAACTCCACATTTTTTTCGTAGCAGATTTCGGTGAGGCTGGGAATGCTATCAATTATCTTGAATTTATGGAGTGCTAACAGAATATTGTTCAATGCAGCAGCATCCATTTCGGGCTGGTATGCATACTCCAATTCCTTAAACCATAAAACCGCATCCTCCTCTTTTATTCCATACCTATTGGCAATAAGTTTTGGGGCTGCACTGTTGTTTTTAAGAACCAAACACGATAGGTTAACAATGTTTAAAATGGTGTTGAGTACCTCTTCATACTTTTCAATAAATTCACTGCGAACGGCAATTACAAAGCATGGCCATGGAGTGCGACACTCTCCTATTATTTTAAATTCACCACTATCAACGTATGGTTTGGTGGTAAATTTCTCCCACAAAAATAACTCCGCTGTTCCGTTTTGAAGTGCTTCACGTGCCCCATCTAAATTTCCAACCACCACAAAATCATCTTCGGCAACTTCAAACTGATGGTTGTTGGCATTTACGTATGCCATTAAATGCGAACCCGAATTAAAACGACTAATCGCGTATTTTCTACTCGGCATTTCAGCTATTTTGTTAATGGGAGAATCGCCTTTAACATAAATACCCCAGCACAAAGGCGAATTCACATAAAACTGCACAATCCTACTTGGGTTGCCATTCATGATATCACTTACCATTCCTTCCGTTAGGGCAATAGCAATATCTAATTCATCATTGCGAAGTGCTTTACACATTGCTCCGGTTCCGCCCGGAACATCTTTCCAATCAATATCAATTCCTTTATTTGAGAAATGTTTTTGCTCAATAGCCAAATGCCATGCTAAATTAAAATGCTCAGGAACTCCTCCTACTCTTACTTTCATTATGGTGTTTTTATATTAAACATTTTTGTCGCAAAATGTTTTATTTTCAACCCCAAAAATACAAACTTATGCAAGCAACAAAAATGACCATCATCATACTACTTATGAGTTTATTTTCTATCGCAAACGTTTCAGCTGGTGGAGTTGATATTGTGGGCACTTGGGAGGTAGGAAGTAAAGAAGCTCGCATTACTATATTTAAAACAGGGAATTATTATTACGGAAAAATATCATGGCTTAAAAATCCAAACGATGAAGCAGGAAAGCCTAAAACGGACATCAAAAATAGAGATGAACACCAACACACCAAACATATATTGGGTTTACTTATCCTCAAAAGCTTCGAATATAACGCACATGAACATATTTGGGATAAAGGAACCGTTTACGATCCCAAGAATGGTAAAACATACAGTTGCAAACTTGTTATGGTAAACAACAATACGCTTGAAGTGAGAGGTTTTATTGGTATATCAATGATTGGAAGAACTGATACTTGGACAAAAGTTGAGTAAAATCAATCCTCGCCTTTACTTGATTTGTTCTTTAAATAAATTACTGTATTGCGCTTTATTACTTTTCCTTTTCTTATCTCGGATATGGCTTTTTCAATAACAATATTCAACTCATAACCCAATAACAGTATGTAGGTATTAATATAGATGAGCAACATGATAACCACAAGCGCCCCAATTGAACCATATACTTTATTGTAAGCATTAAACTGGTTTACATATAAGGAGAATAAATAAGTAGTGAGTAACGTAACTGCACAAGCAAAGATGGAACCTGGAGTGAAAAATTTCCATTTGCTATTCTTGCTAGGTGCAAAATAAAAGATGCAAGAAATGAACGTTAACATAATGAGCACCACAATGCCATTGTTTAACACAAACAACAATACCGGGGTTATTTTACTTGGGAAATACTTCATCTTATCCAACCAATGAATAAGCCAGTTACCACCAGTTACCAATAAAACAGAAAGTAAAATACCCATAGAAACGAGCACTGAAAGAATAATGGCTACCATACGCTGTTTCCAAAAACTGCGCGTTTCTTTATCTTTACCATACCTATTCAGGGTATTCATTAAAGAGTGAAAGCCATTGGTACTAAAGTAGATTGCTAACAAAAATCCGACAGACAACAATCCCCCACGCTGGTGCTTTAAAATATCAAACAACGTTGATTTTATGATTTTGAAGGTGTTGTTTGGAATAATGCCTTGCAAAAAAAACAATATTTCGTCAGGCGATTTTTTGAAAGGCAAGTATGCGATTAATGTAAAAAAGAAAATAGCCGTTGGAAACAAGGATAGAAAAAAGGTAAACGACAATGCCGAAGATCTTAAATGCAGGTCCTTGTTATCGACCCAACGAATAAAAAATTCAAAAACCGAATACCACGATATTTCCTTGTAGCCGGGAAATTGTTTACGCTGCAAAAAACCAATAAATGTTCTGGAAAATCTGCTGCGCAAAAACCAACCTGCAAGGTTAAACCTCCATACTTTATTAGCTATTTCTCTTCCTTTGTTCACACAAAAAATGTAGTAAATTTTTGGTAAAGATGCTCTGGGCATTTGATAGGGCGATTGGTTTTCATATCTACAAAAACAAGTATTGAATTCCCTGTTGCCAATAACTGATTTGCCTCGTTTAATACCTCATACTCCAAAACAATTTTGGCTGTAGGCAACTCACGCATGATGGAGCGAATAGTTAATAAATCGTCATATTTAGCAGGGCGTTTAAAATCTGTGCTTAGGCTTACCACTGGCATCATCACCCCTTCTTCTTCCATGCTTTTGTAAGTGATATTTATTTTACGTAACGCATCTGTTCTTGCCTCTTCAAAGTATAAGGCATAATTTCCATGGTACACTACCCCCATTTGATCGGTTTCACCATAGCGAACACGAATAGTTGTTTCGGTTACCATCATAACTTAAAAATGTTTAGCCACCATTTCGGCAATGGTTTTGCCAATAGATAAACTTGATGTGGCAGCAGGTGATGGCGCATTTAAAATATGAATCGCTCTTGGCTTCTCAATAATCTTAAAATCGTCCAACAATCCACCTTCTCTATCACAAGCTTGAGCCCTAACACCTGCCTCGGCTGGAATTAAATCGTCTTCTTGTATTTGAGGAATAAACTTGCGCAAAGCGTTAGTAAAAGCTGTTTTACTAAACGAACGGTAAAATTCACCAATTCCCGTTTTCCAATATTTAGTTGCCACTTTTTGAAATCCGGGCCACGTTAAACTTTCAAACATTTCGGTAAAATCAACATCGGTTTTATGGTATCCTTCGCGTTTGAAAGCAAATACAGCATTCGGGCCAGCCTCCACTCCACCATCAATCATACGGGTGAAATGTACACCCAAAAATGGAAAATTAGGATCAGGAACCGGGTATATTAAATTCTTAACAAGGTAGCGTTTTTCGGGTTTAAGCATATAATATTCGCCCCTAAACGGAATAATACGTGTATCCACTTTTTCTCCAGCCATTTGTGCAACCTTATCACAATACAATCCGGCACAATTCACAATCATTTTGGTTTCGAAAGTTCTACTGTTGGTTTTAATTACAATAAAATTACTGAACTCCTCAATATCTTCAGCTTTTGCATTTGTAAATACCTTACCTCCCCATTTCTCAACGCATTCGGCCATTTTTAAGCATACTTCAGTATAATCAATAATACCGGTGTATGGAACATGAAGAGCCTTGAGTCCGCCTTCTAAATAGGGCTCATATTGCTGAATATCTTTCGCTTCAACATACTTAATTTCAGTTAAACCATTTTCTAAACCACGTTTATACAAGTTATCCAACAATGGTAGCTCCCACTCTTCTGTGGCTACTACTAGCTTACCGCATAAATCAAACGGTATATTATTTTCCCTGCAAAAGTCGAGCAACATATTGTATCCGTTAATACAATTGGTAGCTTTTAAACTTCCAGGTTTATAGTACAATCCGGAGTGAATAACGCCACTGTTATGTCCGGTTTGGTGAGCAGCAAGTGTAGTTTCCTTTTCCAAAACTGCCACTTTTAAATCTGGGCGATCTTTCAATAAATTATAGGCGCTGGCTAAACCAACAATTCCACCTCCAATAACAACGATATCGTATTGCATATATAAATTTAAAGGGTGCAAAATAAGCGTTGTTACTCTCGAAAACAACAATTGCGATACGGAGATTCCTGTTAATAAAGAGCGATGTATGTTTAGCCTCTGCTTTATATATTATCGCTCAATAACCATTGTCTTGCTCTTTATTATAACACCATCAACAATAAGGGAAGAATAATATAAGCCTCCCTCATATGGATTTCTATGAAATGTAACTTGGCCTTTTATATTTGTGAGTACGTATGTTTTTACTATACGGCCTAAAATATCTGTAATACGTATTTCTGCACTCTTAAATTCTTTCCCGATCATGTAGGAAATATTTGTTGATTCCGTGAAAGGATTTGGAATATTGTCCAGAGATACTTCTTGTTTACTTGTCTTCAGTGTTGGTATATTTTTAGTATAAACCTGAGTTCGGTTTAAGCAGCTAATGTCAATTGTTGTTCAAGTTGCTTGATAAGCTGAGGGTTTGTTTCCTCAATATCTTTTTTGATGGAAGGTTTTTTAGGAAAGAAAGAATACGCAGCAATTGCACTCATAATATTAAGAAGAAAACCGCTGATAGAGCGATGTCTTGTATGTTCAACTTGACAAATGTTTTTTAACTCATCATTTACGGTTTCAATCACGGACCGTTTCCTTAAAAGAAGTTTCTCTTCATTGCTCAATGCTTTAGATTTCATGTTTCTTCTTACAGCTGTAATGAGTTGTATACCGTTGCCAAAAAGCAGATCACTCAATGCTTTTGAGATATATCCCTTATCTCCAAATAGTTTTCCGAAAAGGTCTTTAGTCATATTGGTAATTGTTTTAGCATCTCTATCATCCACATTTCCTTTGGTTAGAAAGAAAGATAATATCTCACCTTTTTCGTTTATAATCAGGTGAAGTTTAAAGCCAAAGAACCATCCCATTGATGATTTACCAACCTCTGCAAAGCCTTTAAATGTTTTATTACGCTTTATCCTTTTGTTGTGACAAACACGCAGTACAGTAGAATCAATAAAGCTAATGCCAGTGCACTCGCCTTTGCAACAATGATGGAGAAACAACATGAATGCAATAGCACAACGATGACTCAATTCAATAAACCTGTTATAGGAAACCAATCCGGGAAAATCTTCTCTTAAATGAACAGACACATAGTCCACATAAAAATGCTTGAAATTCCTGAATTGACCACCATGAAACGCAATCAGGAGTGTGATAATTTCAGAGTCACACATTCCGGCTTTTCTATTTCTTGTTTTAACGTTTGATGGTGCGGGTAATTGGTGTTTTGAATACAAAATTTCAAATTCATTGCAGAAATCATCAACTTTTACAAAAGTTTCTGTAATTTTATCTCGTAGCATTGGTGTGTTTTTTATGTTTTTTTGCACTACAAAATTAACACTTCCAATGCTACTAATTATTTGATTACCAAATAATTATAAACAAAATAATCAACACTTTCTTATCCCGAACTCAGGTTATAACCTTAATCTCCTTAACATATTGAAATCAGCAACTCCTTAAAATAAGCTACCGAATGCACTAACCTGCTTCCATACCAACTAAACAATTCGCCATCTACCAATTTGATGGTTGCTTGCGGACAAATAGCTTGAAGTTCCTCAATATGTTTGGCTTTGAACGGATAAGGTTCGGAGGATAAGAAAATAACATCGGGTTGAAAGGATTGTATCTGTTGGTCCGTAATTTCTGGATAGCGGGAATCCAATGATTGTGCAACATTATGAAATCCTAAACGGTTGAGCATATCATTTATAAAAGTATCATGCCCTGCTGCCATCCATGGTTTGCGCCAGATTAGGTATACGCTTTTCACTGTTGGCTGTTGGCTATTGGCCAGCAGAGTTGAGAAGGATTGTTGAATAGTGGATGCAATCAATTGCGCTTCTGTTGGGCGGTTTACCAGTTCTCCAATAAGATTAATCATCTCTAGCGCATCCTCTAGGGTTTGAATATTACTCATCCAAACTGGATACAATTTGGCTAATGCCTCAATGGTTTGCCGATCGTTTTCTTCTTTGTTTCCAATAATTAAATCGGGTTGAAGGGCTGCAACTGTTTCTATGTTCACATTTTTAGTTCCTCCAATACGTGGCTTCAACTCATGCATTTCGGGTGGATGGATGCAAAACAATGTTTGTCCAACTACCTCATTGTGAAGACCTAAATCGTACAACAACTCCGTTTGCGAGGGCACCAGCGATACAATACGTTTGGGAGGCCAAGCAACCTCAACACTCCTATTCATTTGGTCGGTAAAAAGTCTTTTCATTTCAAAAACAAAAATATGATTCCTTCGCATTCTATTTTAACGCATAAAAATGTTTTATTTGAAACATAAACACTGCAATAATGGATACTCAAAAACCAACTTTATTAAACCAAGGCATGAAATACGGCCTTATATTAGGATTTGCTCAGGTGGTAGTTTACCTCTTGTTGTATGCAATTGATAAGAACTTACTTGTTTCCTTTTGGGTAGGTGGAATTATGATGTTGTTAAGCATTGCATTGATGGTACTTCCTGTTCGCAACTATAAGTCTACTAACAATGGTGTGATTGATTTTAAGGATGCGTTTTTGATTTGCTTGATAACAATAGCTGGAGGAGCCCTTATTACAAGTGTTTTCAACTATATTTTGTATAACGTAATTGATCCTTCATTAGCTGATTTTATTAAAGAAAAAGCTATTGAAAAAATGGCAACCATGATGGAGAAATTTGGTGGCTCGCAAGAGGAGATTGAAAAAGGAATTGAATCCATTCAGAAACAAGATTTTTCGCAGTCGCCTTCAAAATTAGGATCACAATACCTTTCGGGAGTGCTTTTCGGATCAATTCCTGCCTTGATTATTGCAGCCATTTTGCGTACCAAAAACAAACCAACAAACGATATTCAATAACATGACCAAGCCAGATATATCAGTCATTATCCCACTTATTAACGAAGAAGAATCGTTGCCCGAATTGGTGCAATGGATTGAAAGGGTAATGAGCGAAAATGCTTTCACTTATGAAATCATCATGATGGATGATGGCAGTACCGATAAATCATGGGAAGTGATTATGGGGTTGCGTGCTCATAACCCAAGAGTAAAAGGCATCCGCTTCCGCAGAAATTACGGTAAATCAGCCGCTTTAAATATTGGATTTCAGGAGTGTATAGGAAATGTAATTATTACGATGGATGCTGATTTGCAGGATTCGCCTGATGAAATTCCTGCCTTATACAAAATGATTGTGGACGATGGCTTCGATATTGTAAGCGGTTGGAAAAAGAAACGTTACGACCCTTTAAGCAAAACCATTCCAACCAAACTTTTTAATTGGGCTACCCGTAAAATGAGCGGCATTAACAACCTGCACGATTTTAACTGTGGTCTTAAATCATACAACAGCGAAGTAGTTAAAAATATTGAAGTGTACAACGAAATGCACCGTTATATTCCGGTAATTGCCAAGTGGGCCGGCTTTCGTAAAATAACAGAGAAAGAAGTTGTACACCGCGAACGTAAGTATGGAACAACAAAATTTGGCTTGGAGCGCTTTGTTAATGGTTTCCTTGATTTGTTAACCATCTTTTTTGTATCCAAGTTTGGCAAACGCCCAATGCACTTTTTTGGTGTACTGGGAACGTTGGCTTTCTTCTCCGGTTTTTTCCTTACCATTTACCTTATTGGCGAAAAAATCTATAACTCCTACCATCAGGTTTACGAACGAAATGTGACCGATCAACCGCTGTTTTATCTGGCGTTGGTTACCACCATCATTGGTGTTCAACTTTTTTTAGCGGGTTTTTTAGGCGAGATGATTTCGAGGAATGCTTCGGAAAGAAATAGTTACGGTATTAAACAAAAAATAGGATTTGAGTAAAATATTAATTGTTGGTCCGGCCTATCCTCTGCGCGGTGGACTTGCAACATACAATGAACGTTTGGCAAGCGAGTTCAATGCTTTGGGACATCAATGTGAAATTCTGAGTTTTTCATTGCAATATCCTTCTATCCTTTTTCCGGGTAAAACACAATTTTCAACAGATGCCGCTCCCGATGATTTAACCATTCTCTCTGAAATCAATTCAGTGAATCCGCTTAACTGGATTTCGGTTGGCCTAAAAATCAGCAAAGCCAAATATGATATTGTTATTTTTAGGTATTGGATGAGTTTTATGGCTCCTGCATTGGGAACCATCGCTCGGTTAATTAAATCAAATAAGCACACCCAAATTTTAGCCATTACCGATAATATTATTCCACACGAACGCAAGTTTTTTGATACCCCATTTACTAAGTATTTTCTGGCCGCTTGTGATGGCTTTTTAACCATGTCGCATTCCGTGCTAGGCCAATTAAAACAACTCAACCAACACAAACCTGCGCGTTATGTTGCACACCCAATGTACGATATGTTTGGTGAGGCCAAAAGCAAACAAGAAGCTCGCGAAATACTCAAACTTAGTACCAACCAAAAGTACTTATTGTTCTTTGGATTTATACGGAAATACAAAGGATTGCATTTGCTATTGAATGCTTTTGCTGATGAACGCATTAAGCAACTCGATTGTAAATTAATTGTTGCAGGAGAGTTTTATGAGGATGCTCAACCCTACCTCAACCAAATACAAGAGCTTGGCTTGGGCGACAAGGTAATTTTGAGTAACGACTTTATTCCAAATGGGGAAGTGTGTAACTATTTCTGTGCTGCCGATGTTGTAATTCAAACCTATTTAAACGCTACCCAAAGCGGAGTTACTCAAATTGCTTATTACTACGATAAACCGATGATCGTTACCAACGTTGGTGGACTAGCCGAACTCGTGCCTGATAACAAAGTGGGTTTTATTGTAGAAGGAGAGAAAATTGCCATTGCCGATGCCATTTTACGTTTTTACAACGAAAATAAAGAGCAGCAATTTATTGATAACTTGAAGATTGAAAAGCAAAAATTTACTTGGACGTATTTGTGCAATGAATTATTGCAGTTAACCCATGACTAAACCTACACACAAACTCAAAGTGTGTCATTTTGCGAGTGTGCACACCACCACTGATACAAGGGTTTTTCACCGCGAGTGTACCTCCTTAGCCAAGTTTTTTGATGTAACATTTATTGGTATAGGCAATAAAAGCGGGCTCATGAATAATGTGAACGTAATAGCCGTTCCTAAACCATCAAATAGGATTTACCGACTGCTTTTTACTACTTGGAAAGTGTTTTTTTTAGCTTGGAAACAACATGCAGATATTTACCACATACACGATGCGGAGTTGATTCCTTTTGCATTTTTGTTTGCATTAAGAGGCAAAAAAGTAATTTATGATATTCATGAAAATACGTATGAAGATATTATGCGTAAACCTTGGATACTCGACAGTTTTAGGTGGGTATTGGGATTGTTATTTAAAACATTAGAGTGGTTATCGGCTCAAAGCATGTATACCATTTTGGTAATTGCCAAACCAGAATTTGCCAAGAAGTTTATTACACGCAAGCGTGTTATTATTCAGAACTTTGCCGATTTTGAACAGTTTAACAGTTACCGAATTACCCAACGACAGGCCATAGTAGCAAACAACCTGTTTTACATAGGCACTGTTTACGATTATTACTATGATTTAATTCCGATTATAAAGGCATTACACATCTTGAAGCAACAAGGTAAAATCATTCACTTTCATTGTGTGGGCTACAAGGGACGTTATGTTGACACTGTTTTATCTAAACTACCTGAATACCAAGAGTTGAAAGAGCAACTTCATTTTTACGGATACCTTAATACCACAGAGGGTTACGAAATATCTAAAACATGTAAAGTTGGATTGTGCCTTAAAAACCAACCCGAAGAAATATTACTTTCACACGAACGCAAATTTTTTGAATACATGGCTGCCGGACTTCCAGTACTAGCCTGCAACTACCATATCTACAAAGAGATTATCGATACTCATCAAATTGGCAAATATGTTACAATTGATGATGCTAAAGCGATTTCAGCCGCTCTGGATGAGTTGTTTTTTACCACCCAAAAGTTGGATATGTATGCGGCAAATGGTGTTGATGCAGCCGAACTCACTTTTAATTGGCATGCCGAAGAAACCAAACTCGTTGATTTATACAACAACATGGCCAATGCGTAAGTTGTGTGCATTGAATGCTACAATGCAATATAGTTATTAATATTTGTTCTACTCTTTTTGGTGTTTTGGGCTGATAATAACTATATTTACCGTGCAAAACATTTCAGCCAAATGAAAACATACAAATTATTACTCATCGTTTTTGGTCTGTCCACTATTTACCTTGCCTGCAAAAAGGACGAAGGCGCTATTTCTGAAAATATCGTAGGAACCTGGAAAGCATCTGATTCATACATCGTTACTTTTGATACAATTGCAGAGAAAGATAGCATTTTAAATACTTTTGCAATTCGAAAAAATTGTGAAAAAGATGATCTTATCCGTATTCAAGAGGATAAAAAATTCTTTGAATTAAATGGTCCATTGTTGTGTGATACGACTGAACAAACAGAGCAATTACTTGGAAAATGGGAATTGATCAATAAAAACAAAACCCTACGTATTCTCAGTGAGGATTTAGAAGACACAACCGATTATAACTTGCTTTACATTGATAAAACCACGCTTAAGCTATCTATTGAAAATGATACGATTTTAAACTCAAATCGTTATTACACTTTCGAGCGTAACCAGTAAACTCAAATAATTCTTCGGTGGTAATTTAATTGCCCCAAATGGTATTGAAAATGCAGTAGAAACTGGTTCAAATACCATGCAGTTGTGTGTTTACCCATAAAATCAACAGGGTATTCTCTTTCCAAATCGTTATCAGTAAGCATTGGAAATGTGAGTTGCAGCATGGCCTGTGTTTCGCTTATCATAACCAACAGTTCTTGTTTAGTTAATCCTTTTGTTTCAAATTCAGCCTCACGATTTCTTACATATCCTGTTTTTCCCAATACGGCACCAATAAAATGATTGAGGTTGCCCATAAGATGTAAACATAAATTCCCTCCTGAGTTCTTAATGCCATCTTTCACCAACCACAATTATTCATCTGTTGGATACAACACTATTTCATCGTGTAATTTTTGAATATCCCTCAGGTATATCTCTTTGTAGTATGCTATATTCATGATTAGTATTTGATTAATTAAAGAGATATTGTAGAATAGTTTTGATAGCCGCTAATTTCGCAAATGAAATGGGCAGACATTTTCCTGAGGCTGCGTAATGAATTAGTCTCAACGAGCGACTTTAAACATCCAAACAAACTCCGTTAAATATCACTTCAGCTAACTTCAATTAACCTAAACAAAATAGGTATTAACTGATTTTAATACATACATTCTTAGCTTCGGTAAAAAAGCGCAAGGCTTCCCAGCCGCCCTCGCGCCCTACTCCACTGCTTTTCACACCACCAAATGGTGTGCGTAAGTCACGTAGCAACCAACAATTGATCCACACAATTCCTGCTTTAATTTTTCCCGCCAGGCGGTGCGCTCGTGTGAGGTTTTCTGTCCAAAGCACGCTAGCCAATCCGTATTCGGTTGAGTTGGCCATCATCAATACTTCTTCCTCCGTATCAAATGGAGTAATGGTAACAACCGGACCAAAAATTTCTTCTTGATTGGTGCGGCAATCATAAGCCAATCCTTCAATTACCGTTGGTTCAATAAACCACCCAGTGGCACATCGTCCAGTTGGTTGTATCGATTTTCCACCACATAAAATGGTTCCGCCTTCTTGTTTGGCAAGCTCAATATAGCTCAGTACTTTATCGAAATGCATTTGAGAAACAATGGCTCCAGTTTTTGTTTTTGGATCCAATGGATCACCCACAACAAGTTCCGCTTTTACTTTTTCAACAAAGGCTTTTTTAAACTTTTCATATATAGGGCGCTCTACAAAAATGCGCGAACCACACAAGCAAATTTCACCTTGATTCAAGAATGATGAGCGAACGGTTTCGGTTAACATCTTATCAAAATCACAATCTGCAAAAATCATGTTCGGATTTTTACCACCCAACTCCAACGATAATTTTTTGAACATTGGCGCTGCTACTCTGGCTATCTCCGCTCCTGTTCGGGTTCCTCCAGTAAACGAAATTGCTTTAATACCCGGATGAACCGTCATGGCACTTCCTACTTTGGGTCCTAAACCATGCACAATATTCAACACACCCTTAGGTAATCCTGCTTCTATACAAATCTCACTGAGCAAATAAGCTGTCATGGGCGTTACCTCAGAAGGTTTAGCCACCACACAATTACCCGAGGCAATGGCGGGAGCTATTTTCCAAGTAAATAAATACAATGGCAAATTCCATGGCGAAATACACCCCACTACACCAATAGGCGTGCGCGTAGTATAGTTTATGGCATGTTCACCCATTGGATGCGCCTCACTGGCATAATGCTCAATGGCGGTAGCAAAAAAATGAATATTGCTGATGGCACGAGGAATTTCACCATTTTGGGATAACCATAAAGGCTTACCTTGATCAATGGTTTCGGCTTCGGCAAACTTGTCTAAATTCTTTTCCAATAACTCCGCAATGCGCAACATTACTTTGCTTCGTTTTTCAGCTGGTGTATTGCTCCAACCCTCAAAAGCCGCTTCGGCAGCCTTATACGCAGCCTCTATATCTTGCGCATCACTATCCGGACACAATGAATACACTTTTCCGGTTGAAGGATCTACATTGTCAATATACTGTTTTGATGCAGGTTCAACCAAGGCACCATTGATATAGTTCAAAATCTTTTGCATTTGGCGAATTTAGGGAATTGTTGATTATAGTTATTCAGTTAATTGGGTAAATGGGTAATTCAGTAATTGGGTTGATAGGCTATTGGGAAAATAGAAATTATCAAAAAGGTTCTGCGCCTTGCCAATTGCTAAGGGCTAAAGGCCAACAGCTAAAGGCTAAAAGCATTCAACACAATCAATATCGTCAACATCCAATCTGCACATTTCCACATTATCAAATTTTCACATTATTCCCTAAATTAGCGCTATGAAAATTCGCATTAAAGGAAACTCCGTTCGTGTACGTTTAACCCGCTCAGAAGTTGATCGTTTTGGCAAGGAAGGATACATAGAAGAACAAACCTCTTTTGGCGCCTCACACCTTACGTATGCTTTGCAAAAAGAAAACCAAGAGAACCTATCCGCTTCCTTTGAAAACAATAAAGTAACCATGAAAATGCCTTTACTGTGGGCAGAAGAATGGTTGGCAACTGAACGTGTGGGATACGAAAGCAATATGCCTTTACCCAATGGTGAATTCTTGTATTTATTGTTGGAGAAAGATTTTGTGTGTTTAGATAATACCACCGAAGACCAAAGCGATAACTATCCAAATCCAATGGCGGAGTTTCACAAGTAGGTTAAGCAAGTTTTTTGTACGATTTACAAAAATGACTAATCTTACATTCTTCGCATTTGGGATTGCGTGCCAAGCAGGTGTATCTTCCATGCAAAATCAACCAATGATGGGCTCTGGCAACATATTGCTCGGGAATAAATTTCATCAATTGATCTTCGGCTTGTTTAGGGTTATTTGCTTTTAAAGTTAACCCCAACCGTGCCGAAACCCTGAACACATGTGTATCAACAGCCATGGCCGGTTGGTTAAAGATAACCGAGGCAATAACATTGGCCGTTTTTCGTCCTACGCCCGGCATTTTTACCAGCTCATCAATCGTTGATGGCACCTCACTTCCAAAATCAGCAACCAACATTTGCGCCATTCCAATTAAATGTTTGGCTTTATTGTTTGGATAACTAATGCTGCGAATAAGGGCAAACACCTCATCAAATTCAGCTTGTGCTAATGTTTCGGGAGTGGGAAATTGTTTGAAAATTGCGGGTGTGGTAAGGTTTACGCGCTTGTCGGTACACTGTGCAGAGAGAATAACGGCTACCAACAACTGGTAGGGATTTTCATAATACAACTCCGTTTCAGCTTCGGGTTGGTGTTCAGAAAAGTATTGAATAAAGTGCTCGTAACGTTCTTTGCGTGTCATGCAACAAAGAAATGCTTCTTATTTGAAAAAACCTTTGGTAATAAGGTACGGAATAATGAGCCACATTAACCCCTTAATTAAAAAGAACATGAACCCCACAAAACCAAGGCGTTTAAACCACATGGTAATCCCTTTACGCTGTTTATGCGGAACAGGACATTCTAATGGTTTATCTTTTATCTGTTCTAATGGATTCATTTTTGCTAATTGCCCTGCAAGATTAAAGGTTATTTAAAAAGAATACAAACACTATCTATTCGTAAGATTCATATCATAAATAACATTGTGCTGCTTAAAAATATTTAAGCCAGAACGGACTTGAGCAACAACAGCAGAAATCAGGGTACTAACACTCAATATTTTTACGCAAACATTACCAATTGTATAAAAAAACGAAAGTGATAATCATTGAAATCCTAGTGTGTGTGTTTTGAACTTTATGTAAAAATTGCATTCCTACGCAAAAATGAATGTTGAACGTTTTTCTTACAACGTAGGGTTTAAACCCTACGTTGTAAGGTAGAGTTAATAGGTATAAAACGAATAAAAACCTCGGCTACCATTCGAATACAGACCTTCTATTAATAATTGTCCGCGTGTTTTCTCAAAGTCTTTAATAAACTCCTCCGCACTGGTATATTCTTTTTTATTGAAAGAGGTAATGATAAAATCCTCAGGGATATTCATTTGGCGGAACTTTCCACCTCTGATATTGCTCACTTTAATTCCCGATTTGATACCGTACCTTTCGGATTCCACTTTTGACACCGGCTGAAAATCGGCACCCAAGGAAACGCTGGTTATGGTATTTTTGCGCATAATGGCTGTATTACCCTCGCGGTTAATTAATTTGATATATAACTCTGTTTCCTTACCCGAACGCAACAAGGTTAATTTCACTTTATCGCCCGGACGGGTGTAACTGATTTGCTCATCAAAAATAGCCTTGCTGTCAATCGGTTTTTCGTTTACTTTAATGATTAAATCACCCGCTTTTACGCCTGCAGCATCGCTAGGTCCTTCGGCTAATACCGAAACAACGTATACTCCAAGATTATCATTGATGTTTAATTTATTGGCTAATGTTGCGTCAATATCTTTTACATCTAAACCGGTAAATCCTCTCTGAACTTCATTAAACTCAATTAAGTCCTTCACAATTTTTTGAACAATATTCACCGGAATAGCAAAACCATACCCGTTGTATGAACCCGTGTTGGATGCAATTGCCGTGTTAATTCCCACCAGCTCTCCATCTGTATTTACGAGCGCACCTCCGCTGTTTCCGGGGTTAATGGCTGCGTCTGTTTGAATAAAGGATTCGATTGGAAAACGGCTGTTTACAATATTTATATTTCGGCCTTTAGCACTCACAATTCCGGCAGTAACGGTTGAGGTAAGATTAAACGGATTGCCAACAGCAAGCACCCACTCTCCTATTTTTACATTATCGGAATTTCCGAATACGATGTTTTGCATGTTTGAACCTTCAATTTTAATCAACGCCAAATCGGTTGACGCATCACTTCCAATAAGTTTTGCCTTGTATGAATGTTTATTATTGTTGGTAATAACCTCAATTTGATCGGCATCTTTTACCACATGTAAATTGGTTACGATATACCCATCTTTGCTGATAATAACACCCGAACCAGAACTTGTTACCGGACCTCTTCTTCCAAAAAAATCCATATTCGACCAAAAATCAAAAAACGGATCCGAGCTCATTTGTTGTTGCTGACTAATGGTTTTAATAAATACCACACAAGGAGTAGCAATTTGAGATGCTTTTACAAAATCCTCGGTATTGGCAAGAGCGTTTTTGTAGTTCACTTCATTTACCTCGTTATCCGTTTTCGGAATATCCGAAACAGCTTGTTGGAATACTACTCGTTTGGGTAACAACAGATGAAATGTGAAGGCTCCTAAAATACCACTAGTGAAGGCGAAAGCGCCAATTATCCATAGTTTCTTCATAACAAAAAGTGATTAAACAATTACAGTTTATGCTAGCCGCGAAAATAAAAAAGAGTTCATATTAAAATCAAGTACTAATTGCCAATAGGTTCAATTCCCGGTATGACAACTTTTGCAGATACTTTGAGAACGGTATTGGCATTGGCAGGATCGTTGGAAATAATGGTTAACGTTTTATCAACCATACCATGTGTTCCTTTTGTGTTTAACGAAACTGTTACTTTGGCTTTAGCTCCTTTTTTAATAACCATACTCGAAGCTTTGGCTGTAATCGAGGCATCAGCGCCCATTAACCTCCGAATCACCAAATCCGATTTGCCTTTGTTGGTTACTTCAAATGAATAGGATCCCACTTCGCCAAGATATAACTCTCCCACATTCGCTTGTTTTTTCAGAACCTCAATTACTGGAGCATTTGCCTTTTGTTCGGAGGTTAGCTTATCAAAATTTTGAACAATATTTACCTTGAGTACCACAAATTTATTGGGCAGCGTATCATCACTTGTAACAAAATGCACTGTATCTTTTCTTGGCCCGAGTTGTTTGGCTAAAGCTCCATTGTACAACATCAAAATATTTTCGCCAGACTCAGGTCCTAACAATATATCTTGTGTTTCAACCCTCATAGGATAGGGTGAAATAACTGTTCGAATCAACATATTTTTGTTTGTTGGATTGTACACTCCCAACCACACAGAATCCAGCTTGTCTTCTTTAATTGTTAAATCAAATTCTTTGGCCGAAAAACGCATGTTCCCAAACTCATGCGGAAACATTCTAAGCATCTCACGATTGGCAGACCCAACATAACCGTCAAGTGTTATAACTGAGCTTTCCGGGGTTCCGTTGGTTATAATGGTTAATGTACGAGAAAAACGTCCTGGTCTATTTTTGGGATCGAATGTGGCTTTGATGTATCCTGACTCTCCTAGGTTAACAGCTGTTTGTGTCCAATCAGAAGTAGTGCAACCGCATGAAGTTAGCACATTCACAATACGCAGAGGTCCTTTACCCACATTTTTAAATGCAAAGGTGTGCGATACACTTCCTCCTTCTTCTTTTACCTCCCCAAAATTGAATTTGTCTTCTGCAAACTGAATGGAACCTCCAGTTTTGGTTTTCCCAAATTGAGCTGTTGCTCCAAAACTAAAAACACCCAACACCAAGAACGTACTTATTATATTTCTCATCATATCTTCATTAATTATCGCTTTAACTATTAACTATTAACTATTAACTATTAACTATTAACTATTAAAGCGGATGCAAACTTAAATGGTAAAGTTGCAAAAAAATCTTAAAATTAACTTAAGGTAAAAGCATCAGCATCTTGCCAGGCAGGGAAACTCGTGCGCCAATCGGTTAACGTTTGCCTATTGAGCGTAACGTTTTCAATACATAATTCGTGTATCCATTCGCATTCCCATTCGCCTTTTGGCGATATTAAACCACTATGGCCGCTGTGTTCGGTATTGTTTCCATCGGCACCAACCCTATTTACTGCAACCACATAACATTGATTTTCGATGGCACGAGCTTGCAATAAGATTCGCCAATGGTGTTCCCTGCGTTGAGGCCAATTGGCTACAATCACTAATGCATCGTAATCGTGTTGAGGTGTTCTGCGAATCCAAACCGGAAAACGTAAATCATAACAAACCAACAACTTTAGTTTCCAGCCCTTGTAATCAATAGTAACCTGTTCATTCCCTGCCGAAAAATGCGTGTGCTCATCACCCATGCGAAATAAATGTCGTTTGTCGTAATGTTGATGTGTGCCATCAGCATTCATCCACACAAAACGATTCACAACAGAATCACCATCGTTAATCATAACACTTCCTGCAATGGGTGTTTGCAACCGATACGCTTCAGCTTTCATCCAGCTAATTGTTTCACCTTGCATGGTTTCAGCCAATGAAGTGTTCATGCTAAATCCAGTTGAAAACATTTCAGGCAGAATAATGGCATCCGTTGGTTGGTTTATCTTAGAAAAATAGGCACTAAACATTGCCCTATTTTGCTTGGCATCTTCCCAATACAATGGCGTTTGAATAAGTGTTAACGTGAGATTGTTCATATCTTACAAATTTTCTCAGCGGCTTTTTCCAAGGTTTCATTCGACTTTGCAAAACAAAAACGCAACACGTGGTTATCTACCTTTTTGTGATAGAAAGAAGAGGTTGGAATACTGGCAATTTTGTACTCTTTGGTTAAGCGTTTCGCATACTCCGAATCGTTTTCTTGGGTGATTTTTGAGTACCCTAACGACTGAAAATACGAACCTACACAAGGCAATATTTTAAATTTAGATCCTTTGATAAGTTGTTGAAAATAATCACGTTTCTCTTGGTAAAAAGCACCCAATTGTAAGTAAGCATCTTTATCTTCCATAAAATCGGCAAGGGCATATTGTATGGGTGTATTTGTGCTAAATGCCATAAATTGATGCACTTTGCGAAACTCCACCATTAGGTTAGCAGGAGCCAAAACATAACCCATTTTCCAACCTGTGGTGTGGTATGTTTTTCCAAAAGACGATACAATGATACTACGCTCGGCAAGCTTTGGATAACGGGCTACACTCTGGTGTTCAATACAATCAAAAATAATATGCTCGTATACTTCATCACTTAAAATCACAATTTCTGTTTTATCAACAATCTTCTGCAGCTTAAGCATATCCTGTGCTGAGAGAATGGTACCCGAAGGATTGTGCGGAGTATTGATGATAATCATTTTGGTTTTATAACTCACCAATCGTTTTAATTCATTCCAATCAACTTTATAATCGGGGAACTTGAGTTCGAAAAAAACTGGGCGACCACCATTGAGCTCAATTGCCGGAACGTAAGAATCATAACAGGGTTCCAATACAATTACTTCATCACCTTCGCGCACAACGGCACTAATGGCTGCATACAATGCATGTGTTCCTCCTGGGGTAATGGTTATTTCGGTTTCGGGATTATAAACGGCCGAGTACAATGCTTCCGTTTTTTCGGCAATACGTTCACGAAGCGGCATAATACCTGGCATTGGAGCATATTGATTTAAACCTTTTTGCATATAGGTATTAACCAACGATACCAATTTTTCTGAACATGAAAAATCAGGAAATCCTTGCGCCATGTTAATTGCGTTATGTTCGTTGGCAAGCGCAGTCATCACACTAAAAATAGTGGTGCCTGTTTTAGGTAGTTTTGATTTGATGCTTCCGGGAAATTCCAAGGCTATGTCTATTTTGTTTCGATGGTTAAGTTAGCAACTTAACTGTAGTATTACGAAAACATTTCCTTAAAAATTATGCGTTTGGTTGATTATCAAAACAAAAAAATTGGATGGCGGTATAAATGCATCCAATTTTTAGGGTGAGATGAACCAATGGTTCCTACGATAGGATAAAACCACGCAACTTTGCTTCCACGTCCTTATTTACGGGAGACAAAGGTAATCTTACCACATTTTGGCACAGTCCTAATTGATTCAACAGAACCTTCACTCCTCCGGGACTGCCATCGGCAAAAATCATTTTCATCACTTCGTATAATTTGAAATGCAATATGCGTGCTTCTTCAAACTTGCCATCTAATCCCAAACGAACCATATCGCTAAACATGCGCGGATAGGCTTGTGCTATTACTGAAATAACACCGGTCATTCCCATTGCCAAAAATGGAAGGGTTAAGTTGTCATCACCCGATATTACAGAGAAGTTGACAGGCTTATCCTTTAAAATATCCATGAACACTTCCGGACTTCTGGATGCTTCTTTCACCGCAATAAATTTATCGGATGCTTTGGCTAATCGTAACGTAGTTGCAGCACTGATACCCGCTCCTGTTCGTCCGGGAACATTGTAAATAATAATTGGCAACGGTGAAACCTTTGCCAATTCCATATAGTGCAAATAAATTCCTTCTTGGTTTGGTTTATTGTAATACGGACTCACCGATAAAATAGCGCTGTATCCACTAGCATCAAATGATTGCATAGAATCATCCACTTCGCGGGTGTCATTTCCGCCAATACCGGCAACCAAAGGCACTCGCCCATTCACTTTTTCCGAAACAAATTTGAATATTTGCTTCTTCTCATCCTTGTTTAATGTGGGGCCTTCTCCTGTTGTGCCCAACACCACTAAATACTCTAATCCCCCGCTAATGCAGTGTTCAATAATTTTTGCCAGTGAATCAAAATCAATGCTATAATCAGCATGAAATGGAGTGACTAATGCTACGCCTGTACCTTTCATTTATTTATATTTTGTATACTAGGTGGATGATGGTGTTACAATATCTTTTCAATGCATGTAATTGCAGTAAACCTCAAATTGCTCTCAAATAAAAGTCTATTTGTTTGATGAGCAAAGATAAGTCTTTATTGGGTCCGATATCAATCATGGCGTCATAATAATCCAATCCGCCTTCAATATTGGAAGCTACTCTATATTTTGCTTGAGAATATGCTGCCATGGCCTGCATTGGGAGTACTGGCTCGAAATATAGATTGAGTAATAAATCAAATTCGAGTTGCAAAAACTGTCCAATATTTCCTTTGATGGGTAGATTTATTCCATTCAATTTTTCTTTCCAAAAAAACTCTGAATTAAGCATGAATTTTTTTGTGGGTGGTAATTGTTGTTGATTCACATAACCCATCATAAAAACTTTTTTCCCTTCTGCACGTATCTCGTTGGCATATTGAGTAACCAACACTTCGTTTTCTTTGTTTTCGGCATCATACACAATTCCAATATGATTTACTTGGTTGAATGGGATACGTTTTCGCTTCACTTTTTTCTGCTTTAGCTCACGCTCCAATTGCCACCTGCCTATATAATTTTTAATGTCTTCTATTAATTTCATACTTGATATTCGATACTTGATCCCTGATACTTGATGAAGGATGCTCGAGGATTTTGGATGATTTGTTAAACCTCAAATGTATTATGTTTTTTTTCAACTGCCGATAAAAATTTATTCAGATGTAGGCCGAGTTTGTTCGATTGCTGCCGCAAAATCTTATAATGTTATTGCTTCTTTCTAGATCTGTGATTTCGACTCCGCTCAATCACCAATACAAATCTCTTTACTCCAACTTCAACCTTCTAATCTCTATCGAGCATCTTCATAAACTCTTCTTCGCTAATTATGGGTATGTTTAAGTCAGTTGCTTTCTTCAATTTTTCGGGACCCATTTTATCTCCTGCTATCAAATAGTTTAAACTTTTGCTGATACTCCCAACATTGCGACCACCATTGCGTTCAATCATGTTTTTCAATTCATCTCTACTCATCGAAAACACACCAGAAACTAAAAAACTTTTACCCTCCAGCAAATTGGTTCGCGTAACCCCTTCCTCCTCTTCAACCTCAAGTTTAAGTCCGTATTGTTTGAGTTGGTTGCAGATTAGAATGTTTTCGGTTTCTGAGAAAAAACGTACCACATTTTCGGCAATCTTATCTCCTATTTCATAAATAGATGCAATTTCCTCTTTGCTTGCTGCCATCAATTTATCCATCGACCGAAAGTGTTTAGCTAATTTTTTAGCAACAGTTTCGCCCACCATACGAATACCCAATGCAAAGAGCACTTTCTCGAAGGGTACTTTTTTAGAATCTTCAATTCCCTGCAAAACATTAACCACTGACTTTTCCTGTAAGGAACGTTTTCCCCATTGATCCTTCTTCTCATTATAGGTTTCAAACTCCAAGCCTAATAATTGATCGGCTGTGAGCGAGTATAAGTCAGCATAATTCCGAATCAATCCTTTTTGATATAAACCGGCAATTGTTTCGCCACCCAAACTATCAATATTCATGGCCTTCCGACCAATAAAATGCTCTATTCTGCCGATAAGCTGGGGTGCGCATCCGGTTTCGTTCGGACAATAATGCACAACTTCCCCTTCTTTACGAACAAGTGTTGTACTGCACTCCGGGCAAGTATTTGCGTAGCTATACTTAACAGCATCTGGTAATCGTTTACTTAACTCAACACCGGTTACTTTCGGTATAATTTCACCTCCTTTTTCTACATATACCCAATCTCCTTCATGCAAATCCAAGCGCTCTATTTCATCGGCATTATATAAGCTTGCACGTTTTACCGTTGTGCCTGCCAACTGCACTGGAGTAAGGTTGGCAACAGGTGTTATTGCTCCCGTACGTCCTACTTGATACGTTATTTTTTCGAGTTGGGTTAATGCATTCTGTGCTTTGTATTTATAAGAGATAGCCCACCGCGGATTTTTAGCCGTAAAACCTAACTCTTGCTGCTGCTCGTATCGATTTACTTTGATAACCACGCCATCAATTTCGTAACTCAGGTTTTCACGCTCTTTATCATAAAAATGGATAAAGTCCATTACCTCATCAATGCTTTTGCACAACTTAAAATGATCGCTCACCTGAAAACCCCAATCAGCCGCCTTTTTCAAACTATCGTAATGTGTCTGCGCAACGGGCTGGTCAGCATAAATAAAATATAAAAAACAATCGAGCGGGCGTTTAGCAACCTCACGTGAATCTTGCATTTTCAAGGTTCCCGAAGCAAAGTTGCGCGGATTTTTATACAATTTTTCTTTGATTTCATCCTCATCAAATCCTTTTGCTTCCAGCTCAGCACGATAGTCGTTGTTAAGCTTTTCAAATGTTTTGCGGTGCATAAAAATCTCACCCCGAATATCAAATGATGCCGGATAATCGCCTGCGGGCAATTGTTGCGGAATCGATTTTATGGTTTTAACATTGTTGGTAACATCATCGCCCATCATCCCATCACCACGTGTTACCGCTCTAGCAATTGCACCATTTTCGTATGAAATACTGATTGCCAAACCATCAAATTTTAATTCAACAACATACTCAACATCGTCACCAATGGTTTTGCGCACCCGCTCGTCAAACTCTTTCAATTCTTCTTCCGAATACGTATTACCCAAACTCATCATCGGGTACTTATGCTTAACCTGAACAAACTCTTTGGTTATGCTTCCGCCTACTTTTTGTGTTGGTGAATCGGGTTTACTTAAATGCGGAAATTGTTTTTCTAACGATTCGAGTTCTTTGAGCAAAAAATCAAAATCTGAATCGCTAATGGTAGGTTTGGATAACGTGTAATAATTATAATTGTGATGGTTGATTGTTGTAATCAACTCATCCATTCGTATAGCAGCTTCTAGTTCATTCATTGTAGCGCAAAATAAGTGTTTTGATTCACCACTAAAAAAAGCATTTTTGTGGTGATGCGATATTTTAAATTATTTCTAGTTTCTTGCTTACTGAACTCCCTTGTTTGGGCTCAAGGTGCATATGTTCCATTGGGATCCTACAGCATCCATTTATTGGATAGAATGGAGATTAAACAAGGTAGATTGGCTACACCTCAAGAGTTTACCACATCAACTAAATCATATAAACGTTCGGATATTGCGCACTTTGTAGACAGTTTCAATATAGGCACTGCGCAACTGAGTAAGCAAGATTACTTTAACTTAGATTACTTGCAAAACGACAACTTCGAATATTCGTCATCAGAAAACACCCTGAGCAAACGAAAAATCAGAGGAAACAACATATATAAACACAAAGCTGCCTTTTTTGATGTTGTTAGTCCGGATTTTAAATTAGTGGTAAACCCTGTAGCTTATCAAAAAATTGAATACGACCGCTCACTTGGAGAATCATTGTATTTGAATAACCGAGGCTTGGAAATTAGGGGACAGATTGGAAAAAACGTTTCGTTTTACACACTTTTCTGCGATGAAATTCAGAAACTAAACAGCTGGAACCAACAATTCTACAATCAGTTTGACGTGATTCCCGGAAAATCTTTTTTAAAAACAGACGACAAAAGAACCTTCAATTATTGGCTCAGTAGTGGTTATTTGAGTTATCAGGCTGGTAAATATTTTGATATTCAAGTTGGACATGGACGAAACTTTTTTGGGAATGGCTACCGTTCACTTACCATGTCGGATTTTGCAAACGACTTACTGTTTTTAAGACTAAATACCCGAGTTTGGAAAATTCATTACTCAAATATTTGGGGGCAGTTAATCGACTATCAACCACCGTCTCAATCGCGTTATCCTAAACGACATTATTTCGCAACAACACATGCCAGTATTAATATAACCAAGCGTTTTAATTTGGGTTTGTTTCAAACCATCTCGTTTCAAAGAGACAGTGGTTATGCCAACGCGGGATTTGATATGCAATATGCCAATCCGATTATTTTTTACAAACCCATTGAAAACAGTCTAAACAGTCCGGATAAAGCCATACTTGGATTAGATTGGAAATATAATTTCATGAGACATTTCTCATTATACGGACAAGTAGTTATTTCGGAATTAGTATTTAGTGAGTTAACTGGCATTAGAGGTTGGTGGGGCAACAAAACTGCTGTTCAATTTGGCGGTAAATATATTGATGTCTTTAATATCAAAAATTTGGATCTACAACTGGAATACAACCGGGTAAGGCCATATATGTATACTTCCTATAATCAACAAAATGCTTATGTTAACTATAACCAAAACATGGCCCACCCAATTGGTGCTAATTTCAAGGAGAGCATTGCCATTATCCGCTATCAACCAGTTAACAAAATTTTTATAACAACTAAACTCATTGCAACAACCTATGGAAACGATACCAATGGGAGCAATTGGGGAACAGATATCAGGCCAAGTTATTATAGCAGAGTGAGAGAATATGGAAATGTAATTGGACAAGGTGTTACCACTAATTTGTATATCGGAGAAATGCTTATTTCGTATATGTTTCGCCATAATATGTTTATTGATGTGCAACTAACGTACCGCAAAACAACCAGCTCGTTGCCTCAATTTACCAGCGAAACAATGAATGGTGGCATTGCTTTTAGGTGGAACATTAATGCACGTGGTTGCGAGTTTTAGTAATGAACAAAGCCTTTTATGTATATCTACTCAAACTTTACTTTGTAGCATTATTCTTACTGAGTTTACTGCGTGTTGCGTTTTTTATCTATTACTTTAATGAGGCTATTCAAAACCCCGGAACCGATATTATTATATGCTTTTTAATTGGCATTATCATGGACTCTAATGCTGTTTCCATATCGTTATTAGTTGCCTTTTTACTGAGTAGTCCTATCAAAATTTTTACAGAAAAATACCTGCAAATCTTCTATTTCATTTTTAATTTCTTCATTGCAATTATCCTCTTCACCAACTTAGCGGATATCTTTTACTTTAAACAATATGGTACGCGTATGAATGCACTGGCCATGGAAGTAATCAATCATTTTGATATTGTGCTACCCATGCTGTATAAGGGATTTCCTCTGATAAAGGCGTTAATTGCTTTCGGAATACTAATCTATGCATTTATTTGGTGGCACCAAAAACAAATAGCCAAACAACAACCCGATTATGAAAAACCGGCCTTATGGTTCTCTGCAACTTTAGTTACCTTTTTAGGAACTTCTTTTTTATTATACGGAATGCCGCTTTGGTATATGACCTCTTACTCTACGTCTTCTCTTCTCAATCAAATGTGTTCAAATGGAATGTACACGTTTGTTAAATCATTCGACCAAAAACGTATTTACAATCAGGATCTTTCCATCTTTCCGGAAATAGCGGATAGCAATGCTATTCATCATATTCAATCTCTGAGTATTCATCCTGTAGAGTTACACGAAGAAAACTGGTGGCCAACAATACGAATACACAATGAAGTACAAACAACCCCTCCAAAAAACATTGTATTCATTATCGTTGAAACCTTTTCGGCCATTCATATTGGAAGTTTACAGGGAAAACCACTCTCGCCAAGGTATGATGAATGGAGCAAAAAAGGTGTTGCCTTATCACATTGTTATGCAAATGGATCGCGCACACAACAAGGACTTACCTCGGTATTGGCTGGATTTCCAGCTGTATTGGGGAATAGTTTAATCCGAAGAAAAGGAATCAACGAATTTCACTCGATAGGGAATATTTTGCTTAATGCTGGTTACCAAACGCAGTTCATTCATGGTGGTGATGCGGAGTATGATGATATGAATTTATTCCTTACCCAAGGAGGTATTCAACATATTACAGACGTGAATAATTTTCCTTCGTGGCGATTTAAACATAATTGGGGCGTTTGTGATGAAGACTTATTTGACAAAGCCTATCCAATGATTTGGAGAGTTCAAGATAGCAAGCCAAAATTTTCTGTTATTCTCACTATGAGTAATCATGCTCCTTTTGACCTACCACCCTACTTTACAGAGCTTCATCCAGAAACGAAAAAGATGAAACCTGAAGAGGCCACCTTTTATTATACGGATTACACCCTAGGAAAATTCCTGAATAAATGTGCTAAACATCCAGATTTTAAAAACACCGTATTTATTATAGTAGCCGACCATGGAGAACCATACGAACCTAAACATTTGCAATATAAAATGTTTCATATTCCAGCTTTGTTGCTAAACACATCACAACCGGCTCAGGTTTATTCAAAAACCTGTTCACAAATTGACTTGGCTCCCACAGTATTATTGGAAAGCGGATACAAAGGGAAATACCATTTTGTTGGTCAAAACTTGTTCAGTACCTATTTTAAACCTTTTGCCATTAGCCGCAACACAGCGGAAATGTTGTACGTGCAAAATGAAAAAGGTCAAGTGTTGAGTTGTGATATGAATACGAAAAAATATTCGTATCATCAAATAGATTCGGCTTCCTTTATTGGAGGACCTGTTGTGTTAAAAGGTACTGACGGCAACCAATTATATTCCGACTTTCGGCATTACCTACAAAGGATTTCGGTGCTGTACCGAAATGGATTGTATCAATCGACTATGCGAGGAAATTGATTCGTTGTTTGTGGCAAGTCACAGACTTTATTGTGTAAATTGTTTGAAGTTGCAAACTTCAAACAGCAAACCAACAATACTTAAACTAACTATCATGTTTATCAAATAACTTGATCAACACATCCATATCTTTAGGATAAGGTGCAATCACATCATATACTTTTCCGTCTATATCAAAATTAAGTTTGTAGGCATGAAGCGCCACACGTTTAATCAAACCTTGCTCCTCCTCCAATTTACTGAATTTGAAATTGCGTTTCATTTTAGATAACAACGGAACTTTTCCTCCATACTGGGTATCGGCAACAATTGGGAAGTTTTGAGAAGAAAGGTGAATACGAATTTGGTGCAACCTTCCCGAAATGGGTTTACATTCAACCAAGGTATAATGTTGCCATGTTTTAACAGTTGTAATAACGGTTTCAGCAGGTTTGCCTTCTTTCATATCAATTTTTGCAAGCCCCTTTTTGGTAACACTTAATGGTAATACAATGGATTTATGATCAACCTGCAAAATACCTCCCACCAATGCATGGTAACATTTTTCAATTTCGCGTGCTTCAAATTTCATGGCCATGGTGCGGTATGTTTCGGGATCTTTGGCAATAACCATAATTCCCGAAGTTTCCTTATCCAAACGATGACATAACTGAGCTTCAGACCAATAACGCTTGGCCAAACTTAATAAACTTGCCGCATCACTATTGCGTTCATCAAGAGAAGATATATAAGAAGGTTTATTGATAAAGATAAGATGATCATCCTCAAACACAATCATATCTTTAAATGGCGGAATTTTATGCATGGTGCAAATATAGCAGAATAACGGGCAAGGGCGAATACCTTAGCCACAGATTACAAAAGATTAAATGAAATATCTCTCTTTATAGCATCGGGTTTAAACCCGATGCTATAAGGCAACTCATTCGTTTATTGAAACCATATGAGCGAGTATTAACTATACTTACTATTCTTGAGGAAGCATTGGTGCTAGCTACTTTACTTTAAACATAAAATCTGTTCTAATTTGTGGCAGTTATTCGTAACGCAATGCCTCAATAGGGTCGAGTTTAGATGCTTTAATGGCCGGGTAAATCCCGGATATTAGTCCAACAACCAAACAAAGTGCAATACCACTAATGATCCATAACCATGGAATAATAAAACCTCCGTTCATGAGCATGGATACAGCATTTCCCATTGCCAGGCCAAGTATTACACCGCCAATACCACCTATTTGGCAAATAACAATTGCCTCGAATAAAAACTGCCTGCGAATAACTTTTGCGGTTGCGCCTATTGATTTACGAATACCAATTTCGCGTGTGCGTTCGGTTACCGAAACAAGCATGATGTTCATGAGTCCAACTGCTGCGCCTAGCAATGTAATAAACCCGATTACTGTAGCCGCAATGGTTACATATTTTAAATTATCAATAAGTTCCTTTGCAATATTATCGGCTTTCATCACCTCAAAATTATTTTCGGCCATTGCTGGTAAATGTCTTACACGTCTGAAAACAGCCTCTGCTTCTTCTACGGCTGCATTCATTTTTGGAACATCATCAACAGCAACTGTAATCACAAAACTCATATTGGGACGGGCAAATACCTGACGAGCATTTTCAAGTGGCACAATCACAATCCTGTCGCCCCCAAATCCCATTGCCGAACCTTTCTCTTTTAAAACGCCAACAACCCTGTATTTTGCTCCACCTACAAAAATAGATTCACCAATTGCATTTTTATTTTTGAACAACTTTGCGTTAATCTCTTTCCCGATCAAGGCTACGTTTCCAGCGGATACTACTTCCTTCTCTCCAAAATTTCGTCCTTTGGCTATTTCATATCCTGCAACTTGTAAATAATGTTCATCGCCTCCCATTACCATTACATTAGGATCTGTTTTGTACGAATCATGTTTAACAGTGCTGGCAAACGATGCATTTAGGGATAATGACGTTGTGGAAGGATACGAATATTGTTCGATGAACGCATCCGCCTCCTGTTTGGTGATGGTTTGGTATTTTTTAGGAGCCTTTCCCTTAACACCAAACTGTATATTGCTACCCCTGTTTTTAATATTAAACGTATTGGCTCCCATATTGGAGAAACTGCTGTTAATAGATGCTTTGATACCATCAATAGCTGTTAAAATACCTACTAAAGCCATAATACCAATAGCAATAATTAGCGCTGTAATGGTGGCTCGCGCTTTGTTTCCGGAGATGGATGTTAATGCTAGCTTTATATTATCGGTGAAGGTCATTTGCGTTTTGTATGTTGCGATTGGAACGGGAAATATAACACCCCAAAACTAATATTATTTAACGTGGTACCTGATAAGATATTCAAATCAATTGTTTGTATTTGCTGGCTTGATTTTGAATAAGTATAAAGTGTTCGGCTAACTCCTACATTCAGCAATGCTAAGTTAACTTGTAAGGAAAAACGCGCACTCATCCGGTAAAATAATCCAGGAGAAAGTCGGTAGGCAATTGAGTGTGTATTTATCTTGGTGTAGCTTGTATCATTGCTGCCGTTCCAGCCATAAATATACCCAAAATCATTATAAACTGTAGCATAAAACTTTGATGTAATCTCATACAATTTAGTCAACCCAATTTGCCCTCCTAATCGGTAATTAATATTATTTCGGTTATCACCGTTGGCTACTTTATAATAATCCGATTCCGAATAATTGATACTTCCTATTAACCCCAATGATATTGCTCTGTTATTGGAAATAAATTTACCATAATTAATTCGGCTCTCTAAAAAATAAGTTGTGGTACCCCTGTTATTAAAATTACCGTTAGAGCTAACCCTGAATAAATTATCTGTTTTAGCAGCATATGTTACTAAACCCGACCAAAAACGCTCACCCACCTCCTGCGCAAACAAGCTGTAGGGAACCAACATGCATAAAATGAGTATTCGAAACACTAGTTGCAATATACTCAAAAAGGGAATGCGTTTATTTTTTCTCAACAAACGTAAAACCTTTGCGTCCTTCCTCTTCCACATAATCAATCTGCATACCTGCAAAAAAGAAAATCTCACCCGGGTGGTAAATGATTTGTTCGCCTTGTACTTCTTCTAACTTATCCTTGTCCGTTTTAGCATCAAAAGCAATAAGCAACCTTTTATTGGTTTCGTTTTTTTGGCGAATACCAACTCGCAGGTAATGATCGGCTGGAATCTGAAGTGTTGCTTTATAGTGTTCGATGGCGGTCAATGCTGCAGATGTAAACTGTATGAGTTGCATAAATATTTTATTAAAAATTGTGTCGAGTAAAAAACTTATTAAGGAAAATGCCACAGATTTTCACAGATTAAATGGCTAATTTAATTGATTAAAATGAATAGCATATTTCCTTCTTTTTATAATCTAATCTGTGATAATCAGTGGCAAAAAACACCTCGTAAATATAATTGAAGCAGCAAAGCAGCATAATAATATCCCTTTAAAACTAAAGTTCCGCAATCCGTTTTACCAAACCGGGTCCTTCATAAATAAATCCGGTGTATAGTTGCACCAACGTTGCGCCTGCATCTAGTTTATCTTTTGCAGTTTGGGCATTGTGAATTCCTCCCACACCAATTAATGGAATGGAACCTTTGCTTTTTTGGTTGATATATTGTAGAACTTGTGTTGAATGAGCATGTAAAATTTGTCCGCTCAACCCTCCTGCGCCAATGGCTTCAACCTTTGTTTTAGGCGTTATCAATTGCTCGCGGCTAATAGTGGTATTGGTGGCAACAATTCCTTCAATCCCACTTTCTGCAATTATTTCAATTACATCATCCAATTGAGAGTTGGTTAAATCAGGCGCAATTTTTAGTAAAATAGGTTTATGCACTTGCTTCGATTTGCGCTTATTTACCAGTGATGAAAGAATGCGCATCAATGGCTCCTTGTCTTGCAATGCTCTTAAATTGGGAGTGTTTGGAGAGCTTACGTTTACCACAAAATAATCTACGTAGTCATATAATTTGTCGAAGCAAATTTCATAGTCTTTTTGCGCTTCTTCATTCGGAGTGATTTTGTTTTTTCCTATGTTTCCGCCAATAATAATTCCCATAGGTCTATTTCTCAATCGCTCTACTATTGCATCTGCACCATCATTGTTAAATCCCATTCGGTTAATAATGGCTTTGTCTTTAAGTAGCCTAAACAATCGTGGTTTATCATTTCCAGCCTGCGGCAAAGGTGTTACAGTACCAATTTCTATACTGCCAAAACCCATGGATTTAAATGCTTCCAAGTATTTAGCGTTTTTATCAAAACCGGCTGCTAAACCTACCCTATTGGGAAAAGTAATTCCTAAAAATTGTACAGGATTATCTACAAAAAATAGACCTCTGATAATTTGGTTAACAAAAGGTATTTGAATCAAGAAATTGAAAATATTCAAAGTAAAGTAGTGAGCCCTTTCCGCTGGCATCAAAAATAAAAGTCTGACTATGAGTTTATACACGTTTATGAGTTTGCTTAGATTATTAGCCGTCAAAAATGTGACAATTGAAACGATTAGAAAAGTAAACCTTTAATTTATTTGTTGGTTTTAAATGTAAATGACAAAAATACGTTGTTTAGATACATTACAAATAAACAATTGTGGATTGTTAAAATAGGATAGAACGTGGGTATGCATAAATTTGCGCTCGCTAAAAATTAACATTTATCCAAACAATATTATGAATTGGTTATCAAAACTATTTAGTTCTTCAATCGGCCAAAAGTTATCAGTGGCATTAACAGGATTATTTCTTTGTTCATTCTTGCTCATCCATGTTATTGGCAATTTCCAGTTATTCAAAGCAGATGATGGTTTATCATTTAACATGTACTCCGTTTTTATGACCACCAATCCTTTGATTAAAACAGTATCTTATGTATTGTATGCAAGTATTTTATTCCATGCATTTAAAGGACTGCATTTAGTATACAAAAACAGAACGGCTCGCCCAGTTGGTTATGCTGTTGTTAACGGGAAAGCCAATAGTCACTGGACATCACGCAATATGGGCATTTTAGGTACAATCATTTTGGTTTTCATTGTAGTACACATGTCAGACTTTTGGTACTCATACAAATTTGGACATGTTCCATATAGGCAATATACCCAAAGTATGATCAGTGGTGAAATGACTTCAACTCCATTTGTGGATGGTGAAGGAAATCCAGCCTCCATTGATAAAAAAATGGAAGAAATTATTGTTGGTGATAACAAAATTATTGTAGTGAAAGATTTATTTGCCGAGGTAAAGGAAGAATTTACTAATCCGTTTATCGTTTTAATATACCTCATTTCAATGGGCGCAATTGCCTTCCATTTATACCATGGGTTTCAAAGTGGATTTCAAACAGTGGGCATCAATCACCCAAAATATACCCCGTTAATCAAAAACATTAGCCTCTGGGTATTTGCTATACTTATACCAGCAAGTTTTGCTGCTATGCCATTATATTTTTTCTTCAAGTAAAATATTAACACCTTATATATGTCAACTTCAACAAAATTAGATTCTAAAATTCCTGAAGGAAACTTAGAACAAAAGTGGACCAAATACCGTTCAACGGTTCCATTGGTAAACCCTGCTAACAAACGTAGCTTGGAGATTATTGTAGTAGGTTCGGGATTAGCAGGCTCGGCTGCTGCGGCTTCGCTAGCCGAAATGGGTTATAAAGTTAAAGTATTTTGTTTTCAAGATTCGCCAAGACGCGCGCACTCAATAGCGGCTCAAGGTGGAATCAATGCAGCTAAAAACTATCAAAACGATGGAGACTCAATATATCGTTTGTTTTATGATACTATTAAAGGTGGCGATTACCGTGCACGCGAAGGAAACGTTCATCGTTTAGCTGAAGTAAGTGGTAATATCATCGATCAATGCGTGGCTCAAGGTGTACCATTTGCCCGCGAATACGGAGGATTGTTGAGCAACCGTTCATTCGGTGGAACTCAGGTTCAACGTACTTTTTACGCTGCAGGACAAACTGGTCAGCAACTATTATTAGGAGCTTACTCAGGTCTTGAGCGCCAAGTAGGTATGGGAGCCGTACAAATTTACTCTCGCCACGAAATGCTCGACATTGTAAATATCGATGGTAAATGTCGTGGTATTATTGCCCGCGATTTGATAACGGGCAAATTGGAGCGCCACTTCGGACATGCAGTATTATTGTGTACAGGCGGATACGGTAACGTATTTTACCTTTCAACCAACGCAATGGGAAGTAACGTAACAGCAGCATGGAAAGCACACAAAAAAGGTGCATTCTTTGGTAATCCTTGCTTTACACAAATTCACCCTACTTGTATTCCTGTTTCAGGCGATCACCAATCAAAATTAACATTGATGAGTGAGTCGTTGCGTAATGATGGGCGTATATGGGTGCCAAAGCGCAAAGAAGATGCTGAAGCTATTCGCACAGGAAAGCTAAACCCGAATGATTTAAAAGAAGAAGATCGCGACTACTATCTAGAAAGACGCTACCCTGCTTTCGGTAACTTAGTTCCGCGCGATGTTGCATCTCGTGCAGCTAAAGAAAGATGTGATGCCGGTTATGGTGTTAACAAAACAGGTGAAGCTGTATATCTTGATTTCAAATTTAACATGATGCGCTACGGTCGTATCGAGGCTACTAAAAAAGGCCTACACAACCCTACCGATGCTCAAATTCTTCAAATGGGAAAAGATGTAGTGGCCGAGAAATACGGTAACTTATTCGATATGTACAAACAAATCACTGGAGTTGATCCTTACGAAAACCCAATGATGATTTACCCTGCAGTGCATTATACAATGGGCGGACTTTGGGTTGACTATAACTTGATGACAACTGTGCCCGGATTATATGCTTTGGGTGAAGCGAACTTCTCTGATCACGGTGCGAACCGTTTGGGAGCATCGGCATTAATGCAAGGTTTGGCTGATGGTTATTTCGTAATCCCTTACACAATTGGAGCCTATCTAAATAGCGAAATTCGCACACAGGCCATCCCTACTTCTCACGATGCATTTGAAATTGCTGAGAAAGAAGCTCAGTCTCGCATTGATAAATTAATTACTGTTAACGGCTCCAAATCAGTTGATTATTTCCACAAGAAACTGGGTTTAATTATGTGGAACAAATGTGGTATGGAGCGCACTGAATCAGGTTTGAAAGAAGCCATTAGCGAAATTCGCGCATTACGTGAAGAATTTTGGAAAGATGTTCGTGTTCCGGGCGAGGCTAACAGCATGAACCCTGAGTTGGAAAAAGCAGGTCGCGTTGCCGATTTCCTTGAACTAGGTGAATTGATGTGTATAGATGCGTTGAACCGTAACGAAAGTTGTGGTGGTCACTTCCGTGCAGAATACCAAACCGAAGAAGGTGAAGCTCTGCGCGATGATGAAAACTTTGCGTATGTAGCTGCTTGGGAAAATAAAGGCAACCACGAGTGGGAATTACACAAAGAAGAGTTGAAATACGAAAACATCAAAATTGCACAACGTAGCTATAAATAAGTAATTAAGTTGATTAAGTGTCCCGATAGCTATCGGGAGGTTGACAAAATCGCTTGATACCTCTTAAATCTTAAATCTCAATTCACAAATAATAACACAATGAGCGGAAATATGAATATCACACTAAAGGTGTGGAGACAAAAAAATAATAACGAGAGCGGCAAATTTGAAACATATAATGTACCTAATGTTTCAGAGGATATGTCGTTTTTGGAAATGTTTGACGTATTAAATGAGCGCCTAATTATTGAAGGTAAAGATCCAGTGGCGTTTGACCACGATTGCCGTGAAGGTATTTGTGGAATGTGCAGCATGTTTATTAATGGCCGTCCGCACGGTCCGTTAAAAGGAGTTACTACCTGCCAATTGCATATGCGCTCATTCAAAAATAACGACACCATCGTAGTTGAACCATGGAGAGCAAAAGCTTTCCCGGTAATTAAAGATTTAATGGTAAACCGTTCGGCATTTGATAGAATTATTGCATCAGGCGGTTACATTTCGGTTAATACCGGAAACGCACAAGATGCAAACAGCTTACCTATATCCAAAGTAAACGCTGATGAAGCATTTGCAGCAGCGGCTTGTATTGGTTGTGGAGCTTGTGTAGCGGCTTGTAAAAATGCTTCGGCAATGTTGTTTACATCAGCAAAAATATCGCAATTGGCTTTATTACCACAAGGAGTTCCTGAGCGCCAACAACGTGCATTAAACATGGTTGCCCAAATGGATGCCGAAGGTTTTGGATCATGCACTAATACCGGTGCTTGTGAGGCTGAATGTCCTAAAGGAATTTCGTTAAGTAATATCGCTCGTATGAACCGTGAGTTCCTGGGAGCATCCTTAACTGCATAACACATAGAAATTGATAATCAATCATCCCGTTGTCATAATACTGGCAACGGGATTTTTTATGCAACTTAGCCAACTAATTTGTAATCTATAATTCCGTATATTGCCACTTAAACTTATTATCCCCTATAATACGCAGTTGAAATATTTTTCATTCTATATCATAATATTGGTGGGTATGTTGTTGTGTACTGATGTGTATGCTACCCACTACCGTGCAGGAGAAATTACCTACGCTCAAGTTTCGGGTAGAAGGTATAAAATTACTGTAACAACTTATACCGATCCTCAATCTCGCGCAAACCGATTTACTGAAACTGTAACTATTTATTGGGGAGATAATAAAAATGATGTTGCACCACGAACCAGTAGAACAAATGTGAGTGCCAACATTCAAAAAAACGTTTATACCTTTGAACACGAGTATCAAACGGATGGTGTTTTTATTGTGAGCATTACCGAGCAAAACCGTGTTGATGGTATTATCAATATTAATGGCGGGCAATCTAGTAACACTGCTTTTTTTGTAGAGAGTTTAATTCGAATTAGTTCCACCATTGGCAATAACCAATCGCCTATCCTTACTGTTCCTCCTATTGTTGATGGTTGTTTACAGTTTTTATACCTGCACAATCCTGGCTCTTATGATCCAGATGGAGATAGTTTGGTTTATTCGTTAACCACTCCTCGAATGGGTACTGGCGAAGATGTGCCCAATTACGAAAACCCACGTGCTTCCGATAGTTTTGCCATTAACCCACAAAATGGAACCCTGTTTTGGTCAAAATCAATCGTTCCGGGATTGTACAATATAGCTATTAAAGTATCCGAATTCCGAAATGGATTGCTGGTTGGGTTTGTGGTGCGTGATATGCAAATCAGAATTAGAGATTGTGTAAACGATGTACCGTTAGTTACCAAGGTTAACAATAGCTGCGTGGTTGCAGGTGATTCTGTTAGTTCAATCATCACTGCAACCGATAACAATATACAAACCATTACCATCAGAGGATACGGGGCTCCTTTTCAAGTACCTATTAAGCCTGCATTTTTTTCGCCCAATCCGGGTGTGGGATTGAGCATTGCCACCACAAAATTTATATGGAAAACAGATTGCAGTCACATTCGCAATGCTTCCTACCAAGCAACCATTGAAGCCAAGGACGATTACAATGTATCGAACGGAGCTGGATACACAACCTTTAATATTAAAGTTATTGGCCCTGCTCCTAAAAATGTAACCGCCAAACAAATTGGAAATGGTTTCCGCATCAGTTGGTCAAAAGATACCTGCCAACTATCGAATAGATATAAGGTTTACAGGCGAATTGATAGTTCCTTTTGGAACCCGGCATTTTGTGAAACGGGTATTCCTGCAACAACCGGATTTAAACTTATTGGAGAAGTAAGAAGCAATGTTTTTGCTACAACAGATACGTCTTTTTACGATGACAACAACGGACAAGGCCTCTCTCCCCTTATTAATTATTGTTACCGCATTGTTGCAGTATTCCCAGCTCGCAGTGCTAATGGAAGTTTCATTGGAGGCTTATCATCGGAAAGTTATGCATCAACTGAAATTTGTGATGCAATTATTCGTAGCAAACCCATTATCACAAATGTATCTGTAACCACTACCAATGCTCTTAATGGCGCCCTAAAACTGTCTTGGTTGCGACCAGACACATTGGATACTACCATTTATACTCCACCTTACAAATTGGTGTTTAAAAGAGGCATTTTAACCAACGGTATTACAGGTAACTATAGCACATTTGCCACAGCTACTTATCCTACTTTTGCCAGTATTGGCGATTCATCACTTATTGATTCTAATATTAACACACTGAGTAACCAATATAGTTACAAAATTGAGTTACAATACGATTCTTTTGGGGTTACCACTTTTGCCGATGTAAGTCCTCAGGCAGCATCACTTTACAACAATATTTATTCAACCGATAATACCAATATTTTAAACATTGGTGAAAATGTTCCATGGATAAACAACAGTTATACCGTATACCGCAAAAATAATTCAACTGGAATATTTGATTCGGTAACAACAACCACATCCAGAACATACAACGATACAGGATTGGTGAATGGCATTTCATATTGTTATTATGTAAAATCAAAAGGTTCCTATTCATTTTACCTTCAAGATTTATTTAATAATTCGCAAGAAATATGTGGCACCCCGGTTGACACAGTGAGACCCTGTCAACCCATTTTGAGTGTTGTTCCACCCTGCGATGTGTTTAATGATTTCAGCAATAAACTATCTTGGATTCCACGCCAACAATGTGCCGATGATGTTGTGGGTTACAATGTTTACTACAAAAAAATATTATCCGACTCGTTTGTAAAAATTGCAAGCGGCAATGCTGCCATACTTAATTACATTGATGCAAGGGAAATTTTGAAATTCTCGATAGCCGGTTGTTATGCCGTTACAGGTATAGATTCCTTTAACAATGAAAGTTTTATTCAAGATTCGGTTTGTATAGATAATTGTCCGCTATACCAAATCCCAAATGTATTTACACCCAATAATGATGGTAAAAATGATGTATTACGACCATTTCCTTATCGTTTTATCGATCACATAAAATTACGTATTTATAACCGTTGGGGTGGCTTGGTTTTTGAAACCGATAACCTAGATATTGGCTGGGATGGAACAAGTATGGATACAAAAGTTGAATGTTCCAATGGTGTGTATTTTTACACGTGTGATATATACGAACAATACCTGAACGAGCTCAAAAACAATCCCAAAAGAGGAACGATTCAATTGATACGCGAGTAGGTTTGTAACTAAAACTCATCTATCTTCTCAAATATTCTTAACATCAATATCACTATTCATGATCCAATCAAAAGGTTACGCAGCATTCAATACCACATCTCCGTTGAGCGATTTTCAGTTTCAACGTAGGAACCTTGGAGCTTCTGATGTTCTCATCGAAATTCAATACTGCGGAGTGTGTCACTCTGATTTGCACCAAGTGCGCAATGAATGGCATGGCACTATTTATCCCATTGTACCTGGTCACGAGATTGTGGGAAAAGTTGCAGCAGTTGGTTCGCAAGTTACCCAATTTAAAGTTGGCGATTTAGCCGGAGTTGGTTGCTTTGTAGATTCATGTCGCACTTGCCCGAGTTGCGCAGCTGGACTAGAACAATACTGTGACAAAGGATCGTTAGGGACCTACAACAATATTCCTACCGGAGAGAAGTTACCAACTTATGGTGGCTACTCAAACAATATGGTGGTTGATGAAAAATATACCTTAAAAATTTCTGATAAATTGGATTTAAAACGTGTTGCACCATTGCTTTGTGCTGGCATCACAACTTATTCCCCCCTTCGCCATTGGAAAGTTGGCAAAGGTCATAAAGTTGCTGTTTTAGGTTTGGGAGGTTTAGGTCACATGGCAGTTAAGTTTGCTGTTTCGTTCGGAGCGGAGGTAACCATGCTTAGCACAAGCGCATCCAAAAAAGTTGATGCCGAAAAATTGGGAGCACATCATTTTGAGTTAACAACAAATGTAGCTGATATGAATAAATTGGCCGGAACATTCGATTTTATTGTTGATACGGTGTCGGCTGCTCATGATGTGAACGCCTTTATTCAATTGTTAAAATTAGATGGAGCTATGATTTTGCTTGGGGCAGCTCCTACTCCTGCTCAAGTTGCTGCTTTTAGCCTAATTGGTAAACGAAGAAAACTTTCGGGCTCATTAATTGGTGGTATTGCCGAAACACAAGAGATGTTGGATTATTGCGCCCAACACAACATCATGAGCGATATAGAGTTGATTTCGATGAAAGACATAAACGAGGCATACGAACGCATGCTTAAATCGGATGTAAAATACCGTTTTGTGATTGATATGGATACATTGTAAAGACTCTAGAATACTTAATAACTTGTTGGTTCTATCTAGATTAACATGGTATTGGATTTTATATAAACATAAACTTTGTATCCATCTTTCTAGGAACTTCTAAACTGATTCATCAAGCTATGACAACATTCACACATGTTAGGATAAACTATATACTTTTACACCGAACTTGTAATAAGCAGTAAGTGTATGGGTGCATCCATACACTTATTGTGGTGACTTCTCATAGAGAAAACAAAACAGGCTCCATCAATAAAGAAAGAGCCTGTTTAATATGAAATAACTAATGTTTATAATATCATTCTAAAAAGGAGGAATAATGCTCCAGAGAGAATGACTGTAACAGGCAGTGTAAGAATCCAAGCAATGGCAATACTTTTAATGGTGGCAGGCTGAAGGTTTTTCACTCCTTTGCTGGCAACCATACTTCCCGCAATACCAGAAGATAAAACTTGGGTTGTGCTAACTGGTAAACCAAAAAAAGTGGATAAACCAATAGTTCCGGCTGCAACTAATTCTGATGAAGCGCCTTGAGCATAAGTTAAGTGTTGTTTACCAATTTTTTCGCCAATGGTTTTTACAATACGTTTCCAACCAACCATTGTTCCTAAACCTAAAGCAATAGCAATCATCATTATTACCCAACTTGGGGCATAATCTGTTACAGACTTTAACTCTTCAACTTTACTTTTTAACTTTTTCTTATCATTGCTACTCAAACTCAAATCTGCACTTTCAAGCATTTTTTTGCTAGCTTTATTAATCTGAATAACGTCCTTGCGAATAGCATATTTCTCTTTGTCAGTTAAATACTCAAATTGAGTTGCATAGTTGAGTCGTTTGTCAAGACTTGCAACCAATGATCCGAACTTTGCAAATTCAAAACTATCTGATTTATTAAGCCTTGTTTGATCAACTTGGGCGACTATTGATTGAATTTCCTTAATATTATGCTTGTAATCAGAAATGTCTTTAGTTCCATCAATAGCAAAATAACCAGGAACTATTGCAATCAAAATAAGCATTACCAAACCAACACCTTTTTGTCCATCATTCGAGCCATGCGAGAAACTAACACCAGTGCATGTTATCAACAAAATAGCTCGAATCCAAAATGGAGGAGGTGCAGTTGTATTAGGTTCCTTGAATATAGATTTATTTTTAACTACCTGTCGGAGTATATACATTAGCAAAATAGCTAAACTAAAACCCACCAGAGGAGAGACGAGCAACGATAAACCAATATCAGAAGCTTTACCCCAGTTTACGTATGAAACATTTTTATTTTCAGCTATGAATGAATAAGCTAACCCTACTCCGAGAATAGAACCAATAAGCGTATGAGAGCTTGAACACGGAATTCCCAAATACCACGTTCCTAAGTTCCAAACAATGGCCGTTAGCAGAAGCGCCATGATAAGCGCTACACTGTGATGAATGTTGGTATCTGTTAACAACTCAATGGGTAACAAGCTTGTTATACCAACCGCAACAGTAATACCTCCAGCAAAAACGCCAAACGCATTCCATATGCCTGACCATGCAACAGCAACCCAAGGTTTGAGTGAGTTGGTGTAAATTACGGTAGCTACTGCGTTTGCAGTATCGTGAAAACCGTTAATAAACTCAAAAGCGAATGCTGCCAAAAGACAGAAAATGAGTAATGCGCTGAGGGTTGGATCTAAACCAAACATAATATAAATTTACGGCAAATGTAAATTGCCACTCCTCTAACAATGTTAAGCAATTATTAAGTTTATCCAAGGCATAAAATAAATTTCTGATATATCTCACAATCAAATAACAGTAAAACATTATTTAATCTTTTACCATCTCCCTTTGCATCTTTGAAAAAATCAAGAAATTAGTAGATGATGCCATCAATAAATTATCTGATGATGGTGAGTTTTGGAAACCAAAGCCCGAATCGAACAGTATTACCATTATTCTGAAACACCTTAGTTGAAACATGTTGAGCCGTTGGACAGATTTTTTAACCAGTGATGGAGAAAAGGAATGTAGAAACCGCGAAAGTGAGTTTGAAGCAAAGGATGAATCCGTTGAAGGTTTATGTTGGAACTGTATATTCAAAGCATTAGAACATCTAAATGACAACGACCTTGGAATAATAACCACACGAAACGAACTGCAATCTTCGGCAGAAGCAAACAACCGACAAATTGCGCACTATGTTTACCATGTAGGACAAATCGTATATCTTGCGAAAGCAATTCAATCCTTACAATGGGAAACGCTTTACTATTGCTAAAGGGAAATCCCAAAATTTAACAATAAGATGAAATGACACAACTTTTATTACTTCACGGAGCGCTAGGCTCTAAAAACCAATTTGACGAAATAATGCCTTTGCTTAACAAAAAAGGTTTTACGGCCGAAGCAATTAATTTTGCAGGTCATGGAGGGTTTTCTATTCCGGTACAAGGCTACAACTTTAATGTGTTTGCCAACGATATTTTAACCTATGCTGATGAACATAAAATTGAGAAACTGAACTTGTTTGGCTACAGTATGGGCGGATACGCTGCATTGTATTTTGCAAAACTCCACCCAAACCGGGTGAACAAAATTGCTACATTAAACGTGAAATTTAATTGGGATCCGTTGAGTACGCAAAAAGAAGTTGCCATGCTTAACGCAGATAAGATGATTGAAAAAGTACCCGCATTTGCAGATAAACTGATGTTTCAGCATGGATTGAATATTTGGAAACAAGTACTTAAAAGTACAGCCGAAATGATGGAAAACTTAAGTAAAGATTTCATGCTTACAAAAGAGGATTTTGAACAGCTAAAAGCACCTGTAATGTTGGGTGTTGGAGATAAAGATACTACTACCAGCATAGATGAAACCCTTGCCATTCATAGGTTGATACCGCAGTCCAACTTATGGGTATTACCCAACACAGGCCATCCATTTGATAGGATTAACCATGCTATTTTAACAGAACAATTACACCCTTTTTTTCAATAAAATTTGCAAAATCAATTTATCTATTTACTTTAGCCTCAATTTAACTAAACACAAAATACTCCTCATGAAAAAAATGATTCTTGCACTTTGTGCCGTTGCAACACTTTCGATAGCAGTTATTTCTTGCAGTAAAAAAGATGACTCAAACGATTCGACTACTACCACTGCATCAACTACAGCAACAACCAGTACCACTGGCATCACACCTAGACCTCGACCTATACCAACAAAAAACACGTTGGTGATTGATACCAATACCATTGGTTATACCGTTTCAAGTTGTGGATCAGTTTCACAAGACAGATGGGCTATGAAAGCTGCTAAAACTTCAAACTTAAATATAAAATTTGAAGCTACTTTAGGTACCTTAAAAGGGTTTACCACCACTTACGCTATTGCCCCAACATTGCCGGCAACAGGCGCGCAAGGTGCTTATTTAGCGCTTCAGCTTGATTCTGGATTTTACACCGCGGCTTCTGGGATAATTACCATGAGCAATGATACTGCTGGTAAAACGCTAACATTTACTGATATCAAATTTACCAAAACAGGACAACCAGACGTGTTGGTTTCAGGCAAGTTAAGTTGTCAATAAAAATAAATTGTATAGGAAAGAAAAGCAGACTTCAGTCTGCTTTTTTTATGCCTCAACAAAACTAAAGGTATCGCCATCAAACAATCCTTTATCGCTCAACTTCAAATGAGGAATAACCAATAAAGCCATAAACGATAAACTCATAAAGGGAGCACGCAATGTTGAACCCATTTCTTTGCTCATCGTATCCAATTCGGTATATCGTTTAGAAACTTCCCATGCATCGTCAGTACTCATTAATCCTGCAACTGGCAAGGGTAAAACCTTTTCATGTTTATGCGTAACAGCACATAATCCACCTTGCTGTTTAATAATTAAATTAACAGCCCTGCAAATAGAATCATCATCAACACCAACAGCAATGATATTATGGCTGTCGTGAGCAACCGAAGAGGCAATAGCTCCTTCTGTAAATCCAAAATTTTTGATATAACCAATAGCAATAGGAGCTGTTTGATACCGATTAACTACCACCAACTTTAATACATCGTTTTCAGGCAGGCAATCAGCAGCGGTAACTATCTTTTTTTGGGTGATTAACTCGCCATCTAAACACTCAATAACGGGTTGCAAAGGTTGAGGTTTACACGAAAAATCGTTCATTATTTTAGGACTGCAATCAAAAAAATTAATTGCTTCTACTTTCACACTATCAATCAAACATTTTCCATTATCCGCTACCAATTTGCCTTTAACATACGTTTGTTGAATAGTAAATTGAATAATATCATTCGTAACAATAAAATCGGCAGCATCTCCATTTTGCAACAAACCAACAGGTAAGTTATAGTGCTTAACTGGATTGATACATGCAACCTGCAACACATCAAACAAATCATAACCTAAAGCAATGGCACGTGCAACAAGTGTGTTTATGTGTCCGAGCATCAACGAATCAGGATGTTTATCATCACTGCAAAACATAAGTTGATTCGAATACGCTTTCATCAATGGAATCAATGCATCAAAATTTCGTGCAGCACTTCCCTCTCGAATCAATATTTTTATGCCATGCTTTATTTTCTCTAGTCCTTCTTCATAAGTAAAACACTCGTGGTCGGTGGTAATGCCTGCATCAAAATATATTTTCATTAAATCTCCTCGCAACCCAGGCGCATGACCATCAATGGGTTTTCCATGTTTTTGAGCCGCAGCAATTTTTTTTATTACTTCATCATCTGCGTTCCAAACACCAGGAAAATTCATCATCTCCGATAAATACCTGATCTCCTCTCGAGCAAGCAAAGCCTTAACTTCATCCGACATTAATTTGGCTCCGGCTGTTTCAAATTCTGTTGCAGGAACACAACTAGGCGCTCCAAAGAAAAAATGAAAAGGAACATGTCTTCCATTTTCAATCATAAAGTCAACACCTTTCAATCCCAATACATTGGCAATTTCATGCGGATCGCTAACGGTACCAACCGTTCCATGCAATACTGCCATTCTTGCAAATTCAGAGGGAACCAACAAGGAACTTTCAATATGAACATGCGCATCAATAAAACCGGGCAAAATATAATGGCTGTATACTTCATTCGTGGGAACAATACTATCAATGATTCCATCTTGAATAAAAATCTCAGCTCCGTATATGGTGCGATTTGGAATATCAATTAGGTTGGCTTGTATACTGAATGTATTCATGCTGTTTTTACTTTAAGGCTAAGATATAAAACAATTTGTAACGATGACATTGTGTGAACAACAATAAATAGTGTAATTAAGCAATTCGTCCCCATTTAGAGTGTTTGGTATACTCCGTAAAAAAGTTGAGTAGGGTTTGATTAGCTGAACTGGTCATGTTCGGATCTTTATCCAACAATAATTGCGCTGCCGATCGTGCTTGCTGCAAAATGAGTTGATCTTTAGCAATATCCGCAATGCGTAAATCCAATACACCACTTTGAGCTGTTCCTTCCAATTCCCCTGGACCGCGCAATTTCAAATCCACTTCGCTTATTTCAAAACCATTGTTGGTATCGCACATTGTTCGGATGCGCAGTTTTCCATCGGAACTTAACTTGTAACCTGTCAATAAAATGCAATATGACTGCTCTGCTCCTCGCCCAACACGTCCTCGTAATTGGTGCAATTGGGATAAACCAAAACGCTCCGCACTTTCAATAATCATCACACTGGCATTGGGAACATTAACGCCCACTTCAATAACCGTGGTAGCAACCATTATTTGAGCCTCACCTCTCACAAAACGTTGCATTTCGGCTTCTTTATCAACGGGCTTCATCTTGCCATGTACCATGCATACCTGATATTCGTTATCGGGAAAAATGCGACTAATTTCCTCAAAACCTTGTTGAAGATTATTAAAATCCATTTTCTCACTTTCTTCAATCAATGGATATACAACATAAACCTGTCTGCCTTTGGCAATTTCTTCTTTCATAAAGCCATAAACACGCAAACGATTGGCTTCGGTGCGATGAACGGTTTGAATGGATTTTCTGTTTGCAGGCAACTCATCAATTATAGAAGTATCTAAATCACCATACAATGTCATGGCGAGCGTGCGCGGAATAGGTGTTGCTGTCATCACCAAATTATGCGGAGGATATATATTCTTCTTCCAAAACTTAGCTCGTTGCTCCACGCCAAAACGATGCTGTTCGTCAATAATGGTTAATCCTAAATTATTGAATTTTACACTCTCTTCAATAAGTGCATGTGTACCAATTAAAATGTGAATGCTGCCGTCCAATATACCTGCTAAAATTTCGGCACGCTCTTTCTTTTTGGTACTTCCTGTTAGCAATCTTACATTAACTGGCATATCACCAAGTAAAGTTGTAATTGTTTGATAATGCTGTTGTGCTAAAATTTCGGTTGGAGCCATTATACTGGCTTGGTAACCGTTATCAATTGCCATTAACATGCACATCAATGCAACTACTGTTTTCCCGCTACCCACATCACCTTGCAGCAAACGATTCATCTGTTTACCGGATTTTACATCTCCTCTAATTTCTTTAATTACACGTTTTTGTGCATTGGTTAACTCAAATGGAAGTTGTGTGTTGTAAAAAGTATTAAACAGCTCACCAATATTTTCCAATTTAATCCCATTGTACAACTCTTTTCGCTTGAGCTTATATTTTAGTAAACGTAGTTGGATAAAAAACAACTCTTCAAACTTCAAACGTTGCTCCGCTCTAGCCAATTGCTCTGCACTTTCGGGAAAGTGAATTTGTGTTAGAGCCTCTTTGCGAGAAACTAGTTTATAGGTTTGAATAATATCAAGTGGTAAATTTTCAGGAATATCAAAACGAGTATCGGTAATCAATGTGTTGGTGAGTTTCATCAACACTTTTGAATCAACACCACGAGCCCGCATACGCTCGGTAACCGTGTAAAACGGCATAATACGCAAATACTTTTTCTGTCCATCAGCATCAGGCTCATCAACCGTTGGATGGGCCATATTATAGCTTCCATTAAACAAGGTTGGCTTGCCAAAAACCATATATTCCTTACCTTCTTTGATGGACTCCTGAATCCATTTAGCTCCTTGAAACCAAACCAACTCTAAATTACTTGTTCCGTCCGAAAAATTAGCAACCAAACGTTGAGCACGTTTTTGGCCCATGGTTCTGAATTGGGTGATGCGCCCTCTTAACTGTATATAAGGCATATCAGGTGTGATATCAGAAATCTTATACACCTGCGAGCGATCCACATGTCGATATGGAAAATGAAACAGCAAATCACTCAATGTGAAAATCCCCAATTCCTTTTGGAGCATTTCGGCACGGTTAGTGCCTACACCTTTAAGGTAAACAATGGCTGTTTGCAAAAACGACATAGTGCAAGTATACTCAAACAATTTATTGCAAAACCCACCAAAAGTTGTTTATAAAAAATGTTTAGTACACTTATCTGTTGGATGTGAATTAAAAATCAGGTATCGCGTGTTGGATAGTTTTAATATTGAAACGATAAACAGTCGTTCCAAAATCAACAACAAACGTTGATCAATAAAAAAAACATGAAAAAATTTAGTACCCTCTTAGTTGTTTGTTTCACATTCACAGCCTTCGCGCAAACCAAATACTACCCTGTTGAACGTAAAAATAAATGGGGATATATGAACAGTGAAGGGACGATGATTTTACCTCCCAATTTTGATTATGCTGATGAGTTTTATGAAGGGCTAGCAATAGTTGCCGTTAAAAATTTGCCTTGCGTAATTAATGATAAAGGATTGCGCATTATTGATACCGGACTGTATCAAAACATTAGTCATTTTTCGCAAGGACTTGCATCTGCTATGGATTTTAAAGGGCGCAGATTTTACATAAATACCAAGGGAGAAAAAGTAATCATATTACCCGATGATATTTATGAGGCGAGAACGTTCAGTGAGGGAATTGCTGTTTTATCGAAAAAACTAGATGAGCACATTACAAAATTTGGGCGAGATATTAGCACGCTTGGATATCGTTTTGCATATATCAATTTAAAAGGTGAAATGGTTTCCGATTTTGTATTTGAAGATGCTGATGATATTGTAAATGGATATGCTCGTTTCCGCCAAGGAACAAAATTTGGTTTGGTAAATGCAAAAGGGCAAGTAGTTGTTAAACCAACCTTCGATAATATTGGTAACTTTAACAATGGTTTTGCCGTAGTTGCTGTTAATGGAAAATATGGATACATTAATAGCGAAGGTGCAACGGTAATCAAACCTCAATTTGAATATGCGTATGATTTTACCGAAGGAATTGCCGGAGTTTGGGTGAGTGGCAAATATGGATTTATCAATACAGCAGGAGAAGTGAAAATACAACCAACATTTGAACAAATTAAACCTTTTTCCGAAGGAAAAGCAGCCGTAATGAAAGATGGCAAATGGGGATTTATCAATAAAAATGGAGAGTGGGTATTACGCAATGTGTTTGATAATGCTACTGTATTTTCTGAAGGCAGATGTGCCGTAATGGTAAAACGGAATTGGGGATTTATTGATGCAACCGGATCCTTGATTATTCCTGCAGAATACGATGCTGTGGGTTCATTCCATGATGGAATAGCCGATGTGGTTTACCGCGACATCAACCTGTATATTAATATTCGCGGACAGTTATTGCCTATAACTGATAATAAGAAATAATTTATCTTCTCACTCGTTAAGAAATAGCCTATGCGTAACATTATTGCTTGTGTACTTTTATTAGTTGTTCAAATAACTTTTGCACAACAACAACCTGCATTTACAGGAACCAAAAGTAAAAAGGCTGAAAAACTCTTTGGCGAGGCGCTTCAAGCTTTCACCCGAATGGATTACAAACAATCATTTGATTTGTTGAAACGTGCCACCAACGAAGATCCAAATTTTATTGATGCCTGGATGTTAGTTGCAGATATACGCGAACAAAATGATCAATATAAAGATGCGTTACAACTGTATCAAAAAGTTATTGGCATCAATCCTACCTTTCAGTTACCCTATTATAAATTAGCCAAAACTGCTTTAGAGTATGGAGAATATGACACTGCAACTGTATACATCAATAAATACATTGAACTTAATGGTAACCAAATTGATAAAAAGAAAGTTGAAAACCTGAAATTAACTGCGGCTTTTGGAGCGGAAGCTATCAAACATCCTGTGCCTTTCAATCCTATTAATATTAAAAATGTAAACTCTCCGGAAAACGAATACTTCCCGGGAACAACTGCTGATGATAGGATGTTAATCTATACACGTTTAGTTGGCGGCCAACAAGAGGATTTTTACGTAAGCTTAAAGCAATTGGATGGAAGTTGGGGCAAACCTTACAATATGGGAGTACCCATTAATACACCTGAAAACGAAGGCACCATTACCCTATCACCTGACGGGCAATATGTGTTTTTTACGGGATGTAACCGGCAAGATGGACAAGGCAGTTGCGATATTTATTTTTCGGCTTTAGATGGAGACCAATGGAAAGAGCCGCGAAACTTAGGATTCCCCATTAATACGCGTGCTTGGGAATCTCAACCTTCCTTATCGTTTGATGGTAAAACGATTTATTTTACCAGCGATAGGCCGGGAGGTTATGGCGGAATGGATATTTGGTTTAGCACCTATTCAAAAGGCAAATGGAGTGCTCCACAAAATATTGGTCCTGAGATAAACACCTCCGGTAATGAACAATGTCCAATCATTGCAAAAGATGATCAAACACTTTACTTTAATACTGATGGACGTGTGGGAATGGGCGGTGTAGATTTATTTATTTGCCGCAGAAATCCCAATGGCCGATGGGGCAAAGCTGAAAACCTTGGCTACCCAATTAATACCCATGCTGACGAAATTTGTTTGGTATTAAATGGTGATGGACAAAATGCTTTTTATGTAAGTAAACGTCCAGGTGGTGCTGGAGGATTAGACCTCTATCAATTTGAACTGTATGAAAAAGCTCGTCCTAAAAAAACAGGATACATCAAAGGGGTTGTGTTTGATGCAATAACACAAAAGAAACTTAAAGCCAAAATTGAGCTGATTGATTTAGCAACCGCCAAAACAGTTATTGAAGCCTATTCCAATAAACTATCAGGAGAATTTATTATTTGTTTGCAGGGCAATAAAGATTATGCTTTAAATGTTTCGTGCGAAGGTTATTTATTCCACTCCGAAAACTTCTCCCTCAAAAACCAATCGGCAACCGATCCGCTTACCTTAAGTGTTCCTCTGTATCCTATTGAAGCAGGTGGCAAGGTGGTATTGAAAAATATTTTCTTTGACGTAGATCAATACGTATTAAAAGATGAATCTAAAATTGAGTTAGACAAATTGGTATCCTTTTTAAAGGCAAATGCAACATTAACAATTGAGGTAAGCGGTCATACCGACAATACGGGAAACAAACAAAAAAACCTCGATTTATCGCTCAACCGTGCTAAGGCCGTAATGAATTATTTAGTTCAACAAGGTATAGTTAATAATCGCCTCACTGCGAAAGGTTATGCAGATGCTCAACCCATTGCAGACAATAAAACAGATGCAGGTAGAAAACAAAATCGCAGAACTGAATTTAAAATTATTAAGAAATAGTATGTTGCGCTGAGAGCCGTTAGAGTGATGCATGGCTTCAATGAAATCAGCATGATAGAATTGTCACACCAAGTTTATCGAGGAGCCGAACGTTCGTAAAAGTTCTACAGTCATTCATCGGACTTCGGCAAAATCAGCTTGACGATGCTCTATAACTTAGGCCAGAGAACTTGTATTATTCATCATCCAATTCGACAATCAATCGATCCGACAAATCTCCCAATCCTCAGTCAACCTTTCCGATTTCTTCCATTTTCTTTTGTAAAGCAAACAATTCATCACGCAATCGAGCAGCCTCCATAAAGTCCATATCTTTAGATGCTTTCATCATACGTTTTTGTGTTTCGTCAATTGTTTTTTGCAATTGAGGTTTGCTCATGTACTGAACAATCGGGTCGGCAGCAATACTTGTCTCTTCGGGCTCTACATAGTAATTTACCTCCTCGGCACTTACTTTTGCATCCGCAACACTGGTTTGCTTCATAATTTCATCAATACTTTTTAGAACCGTTGTTGGAGTAATGCCGTGCTCGGTATTGTAGGCTATCTGTTTTGCGCGTTTTTTCTCGTTGTCTTCAATAGTTTTACGCATGCTTTCGGTAATCTTATCGGCATACATAATTACGCGACCACGTTCATTACGAGCAGCTCTACCAATGGTTTGGGTTAAGGATGTTACACTGCGTAAAAAACCTTCCTTATCAGCATCCATAATGGCAACCAACGAAACTTCGGGTAAATCCAATCCCTCACGTAGCAAGTTTACACCAATCAATACATCAATTTTGCCTAAACGTAAATCGCGCAAAATCTCAACCCTATCAATGGTTTTAACCTCACTATGTATATACTGGCATTTTATATTGAGTCGGGTTAAGTATTTGGAAAGTTCCTCAGCCATGCGTTTGGTGAGCGTTGTAACCAATACCCTATCTCCCATTTTTACGCGTTCGTCAATCACATCCATTAAATCATCAACTTGGTTTATACACGGACGGATTTCAATAACTGGATCCAACAATCCAGTAGGACGAATAAGTTGCTCAACCACTACTCCCTCTGATTCTCTTACCTCGTAATCGGCAGGAGTTGCACTCACATAAATGGTTTGAGGTACCATCTGTTCGAATTCATTAAACTTAAGCGGACGGTTATCCATAGCGGAAGGCAAACGGAATCCGTATTCAACTAAATTCTCTTTGCGACTTCGATCACCGCCATACATTGCTCTTACTTGAGGCATTGTTACATGACTTTCATCTACAACCAATAAAAAATCTTTGGGAAAATAATCGAGCAAACAAAATGGTCGATCGCCTGGCTTTCTGCGATCCATGTATCGGCTGTAGTTCTCAATACCACTACAATAACCCAATTCGCGCATCATCTCTAAGTCAAAGTTGGTTCTTTCTTCCAAGCGTTTTGCTTCTAAGTGTTTGCCTATTGATTTAAAATAGTCTACTTGAGCAACCAAATCATCTTGAATATCGCGCATTGCTCCATTTAAACGCTCTTTAGGTGTTACGTATATGTTAGCAGGAAAAATGGCAATATCACTTACTGCCTCCTGTTTACGGCCACTCACCGGGTCAATAATAAAAATTTCATCAATCTCATTTCCGAAAAATGAAATTCGAAAAGCAAAATCAGCATAGGCCGGATACACATCCAACACATCGCCCTTTACACGAAAATTCCCCCGATTAAAATCTGCCGTTGTCCTTGAATATAATGAATCAACAAGCGCATACAAAACAGTGTTGCGTTGAATTTTTTGTCCTTTGTGCAAGCGTATGATACTGCTTTCATAATCCATTGGATTTCCTGCACCGTAAATACAACTCACTGAAGCTACCACCAATACGTCTCTTCGTCCGGATAGTAATGAAGAAGTAGTTTTGAGGCGCATTTTTTCAATCTCCTCATTTATCTGAAGATCCTTTTCGATATATGTTCCACTCGATGGAATAAAAGCTTCAGGCTGGTAATAATCGTAATAGCTTACAAAATACTCAACTGCATTATTAGGAAAAAACTGTTTAAATTCTCCATACAACTGTGCCACCAAGGTTTTATTGTGACTCATAACCAATGTTGGGCGATTAACATTGGCAACAACATTGGCAACTGTAAATGTTTTTCCTGAACCGGTAACTCCTAACAATACCTGGGCTTTATCACCTCGTTCCAATCCATCTGTTAACATTTTGATTGCTGTTGGTTGATCGCCTGTAGGTTTGTATTCAGAGGTAAGTTGGAAGTTCATATGATGGTTAGAGAAGAAAATAGTTAAAGGTTATTCAATTAGTAGGCGAGTACCTAAACAACTCATTATTCCTCCCCACGTTCAATTTTATCGGCATATTTTACCAAAGCACGCTCTGTTCTCACAATAACAACAACAAGTGCAACGATAATAAACGGAAGAGCTATTGATTCAGTTGTTTTAAATGAGTCATTGTATGCAAAAATAGCGATTGATATAATGCTCAATAGTAGGGATAATCTTACCAGCCACATAGCCGAATAGTTATTGGCAAACTTCCACGTTTTATTATTTTTCATACTCGCAGACGTTCGATATCCGTAAAACGAGTTTATTTCTTTAGGTGGAATTACTTTAAATAGAACGCCAATAATTAACAGTAAAATGGAGGTAATCATAACTTTTTAGATATGACGTTCGGCATGGTATGATGAACGAACCAACGCACCAGACTCAACGTATTTAAAACCTTTTTCCATTCCCACAACTTTATAGTAGTCAAACTGCTCAGGTGTAACAAATTCCTCAACAGCCAAGTGCATTTTAGTCGGTTGCAAATATTGTCCAAGTGTTAAAACATCACAACCATGTGCCACTAAATCATCCATTATTTCAAACACCTCATTTTCCGTTTCACCTAAACCCAGCATAATACCTGATTTGGTTCTACGTCCGCGTTCTTTAGTTTTAAGCGTTTGTTCTAAACTGCGTTCGTATTTGGCTTGTGGGCGCACCTTACGATACAAACGTTTTACCGTTTCCATATTATGCGAAACAACTTCTGGTTTTTCATCAATTACCTGATACAACAAATCCCATTTACTCATAAAATCAGGAATCAACGTTTCCATGGTTGTATCAGGATTTAGTTCCTTCACCAAGCGAATGGTATCTGCCCAAACTGTAGCACCTTTATCAGTTAATTCATCGCGGTTTACAGAGGTTAACACTGCATGTTTCACACCCATTAATCGAATGGCTTCAGCTACACGCTGCGGTTCATCTCTATCATAATCCTTATTTCTGCCCGTTGCTACGGCACAAAAAGAACAACTGCGGGTGCAAGTATTTCCCAAAATCATAAATGTTGCGGTACCTTCACCCCAACATTCACCCATATTTGGGCAGTTTCCGCTTTCGCAAATGGTGTGCAATTTATATTCATCAACCAACTTGCGCACCTTGCGGTAGTTCTCGCCTGTTGGTAATTTTACTTTAAGCCACGATGGCTTTTTTACGCGTTGTTCTGTTAATGTAGGTAGTTCAATCATATCACTTATTCCAACCGAATTGGTATCCTATAAATAAATTTAGTAAATATAAAGTTTTGGGCTGATAGGCCATTAATGGTAATCTATCAGGAAACACATCCAATACAACTCCCGCCTCTAATGCGTGAAACTCATCTGCATAATCTCCCCACTCGATAGAAATGCTCGCTTTTCCATAAGCACCGAATTGTAATGATGTATTTCCTATACCTTGAAAGAATGAAGAGCTGCCAAAAATTCTGCTCTTATTATCATGCTTATCAGGATCATATCTTTCAGAAACAACATAACCGCCAAACCCATCGAGATTTGGACGATACACATCTAGGTAAATAGGTTTTAGGATGGCAGTATGAATACCCAATGCATAATTGAAGTTAACTTGAATAGCATTTTTGTATGGCCGCTCTGTTAAGAAAATTGTTTGTCCGTAACCTGTTCGCAAAGCAAACAACATATTTAACCTACCAAATGTATACTGATTAGGTGTTTCGGAACTACCGTAAATACGCGTTTCTTTGGGATGACGAATACGCGCAAGCTCAACATCGAGCATATTTTTTTTTGTGCCCGTTTTTTGCCAACCATATTTAAAATTAATGCCTCCTAGTCCACTTGAGTTTAAGTTCGCGCCAAGTTGAACACGTTTCCTGTAAAAAAGCTGAGCTTCGGTTATCGCTTCATTTTGGCCGAAAACCTGAACGGTTATCAAACTAAAAAAAACGTATAAAAATATCGCGGCTTTTACCATTCGATTGTTAGCTTTTGGTTACATTTGACTTTCAAAAATAACAGAAATAACGCAATAAGGAATGTTTATTTTTGGGATTAAACGACTTTTACAATTAGCAAACGCGCGCACATGAATACAGCAGAACTTATTTACCATGGAGAACTCCGAACACTTGCCACACATAAATATTCAGGAACCACCTTTTTTACAGATGCACCTTTGGATAACCATGGAAAAGCACAAAGTTTTTCGCCAACAGACCTGGTTGCAGTTGCATTGGCCAGTTGCATTATTACAACCATTGGAATTTTAATGAAAGAAGAGAACCTACCTTTGGAAGGAACAGAATTATCCGTTCGAAAAATCATGGCATCCAACCCTCGTAGGATTTCGGCAATTGAGATTGATATAACCGTTTCGGCAGCAGGTTTATCAATATCCCAAAAAGAAAAGATGAGAGACATTGCACATACATGTCCGGTGGCAAAAAGCTTGCACCCTGATTTAGAGCAACGTGTAAAATTGGTATTTAAAGGTAATTAGCGAGTAATGGTGCTAACTATCTTTCCAATATTAATGGAAAACTTAGGACAGCTCCCTTTACAAGAACCCAAAAGTAAAATTGTTGCTGCACACAATGTTAACAAAGCAGACTTTTTCATATTTAATTGCAATAATTGTTGATACAAAGGTATAAAAATATTCCAGACACGTTTATTAATTTCGATATTTCACCATTCGTAAATACTATAGGTGAGTATGATAGTGTACAATTTACGCTAAAACATGCCGGAAAGTTTCCATTTGATGTAGCTTATTTGGCTGATCAGTTAAGTATTTACCCAAAAGCAAAACACAAAATACCTTCTTTTACAGGTGTTTACAGTATTTTTACTCCTCAATCTTATGAACAATCCAGTTCCGAAAAACTAGCCCTTTTCAAAGCATCATTGGTTTCGGGTACTAATATGCTAGACTTATCAGGAGGTTTGGGTGTGGATGATTGGGCCTTTTCTAAATCCTTTAAAAAGGTTGTTTCTTTAGATATTGACGCTGAACTAAACAAGATTGTGAGAAATAACTTCCTCAAAATTGGATCAACAAACATTGAACGCTTGGATGCTGACGCTTATCACTTTGTGGATAACAATGTGAACATCTTTGATTGGATGTATATGGATGCTGATCGCAGAAATGCTGAAAAAAGAACGTATGCGTTAGCAGATACTGAACCGAATATTTTTAGCATAAAGGATAAATTATTTGAATTCACTTCCAACATTCTGCTCAAGGTCTCTCCTATGTTGGATGTTCACGCATTGATTAACGAACTCAAACATGTTGCTGCAATTTGGGTAGTATCCTCTAAAAATGAAGTAAAAGAAATTCTCATACATATCAGTAAAGAAAAGCTAAACTCACAAAACGAATCATCACATGCAGCGAAAATCATCATGCATGCTGTTGACGTTACAGAGACAGAAAATACCCATTTCCAGCTACCTTATTCAGCCATGCAAACGGAACCTACTTACGCCAACGATGGTTTGTGGTTTTACGAACCTGCGTTATCATTAATCAAATCAAACTTAGCTCCGGCATATTTAAAAAAATACTCTATTTCGCAGGTTGGAAAACACTCGATATTTGGAGTAAGCAATGTGCAAGTTCCTGATTTTTTTGGGAGAGCTTTTCAGTTATACGAATCGTTTGTGTTTAGCAAGGGGCGTTTGAAAACATATTTAGCAAATAATAACATTACCAAAGCCAATATTGCCAAGCGTAACTTTCCGATGGAGGTAACAGAAATTAAAAAGCTAACAGGCCTTAAAGACGGAGGTGAACAATATTTATTTTTCACTACCGATGAACAAGGTGAAAAACGTGTCTTTCATGTTGGCAAGGACAATGGCAGATAGTTAACCACAGTAATTTCATCTCCAACATCAAAATTACCTACAGCCGGAACTGCCACATTTTGCCCGAATAAAATATGATTATCCACTTTACGATAAGTTGACAATGTTTTGAGTGGTTCTGCTCCCATAGCACTATTTTGCTGGTTAATGGTGGTTACCACACACCGTTTACAAGGTTTAATTCCACGTAATGTTAGAGTATTGATGGTAAAATATTGCCACAAATCTTCTTCGTGAGGTTGAACACTATTAAACACAATATTGGGACGAAACCTATCCATTGGAATAACTTCACTCACCTTTGATTGTAATAAGTGTAGAGACGCTTCTCCAATCATCAACACTGGATAACCATCAGCAAAACCAACTTGTTCATTATTGATTACATGGGCAGGGTTGATACTTCGATAAGTTGTATCAGGCATATAAACAAGCTTTACAGGTCGTTGCAAATTCATACTAAACCAATTATTAATTTCGGCATTAGCAGTAATCGCTTCTACTTCACTTTCCCAAACTTTTACCATCACCCTTTCTCCTTTTGTAAGTGCTAGTGGAATATTGATTTGTTGATGCAAATACGAAACGGTGAAATGAGTAGTGTTCATGCTCACAGCAAACAAACACAATTGTTTCATTTCACGTTGGGTAATAAAGCAACCAGTTTTATCAACCAGCATCCAACGCCTATCATATTGCAATCCGGTTGAGCAAAAGGAGGATGATTGCAGCGAAATTCCGCCCAGCGATTTAATGGGATAAATATAAATTCCTGTTACGATGCGTTTCATGTAACTGCAAACAAAGTATTATAGTCAATGTAAATAAACCAAAGATTAGATTATTTGCGTTTCGACCTGTTGCGAAGAACGTTGCGGTTAACAGATTGTTTTTTACCGCCCGTTTTTTTGTAGGAACCTCCAAGGTTTACCTTTTTGTTTTTATCCTTTTTATCGTGAAATGAAGGACCACCTTCGTAGCGTTTTAAACCTTTTAAGTAATTTTTACCCTTAGAAATTGGACGTTCAGCTTCACTAAATACATTTGAATATTCAACCGGTTCTGGCCAAGGTAAAATGGCCACTTGCTTATGCATCACTTCTTCGGCTGCCTTTAAATATTCTTCTTCCTCCTCATTCATAAACGTGATGGCTATACCATCTTTACCCACACGTCCGGTGCGCCCGATACGGTGTAAATAATCGTTTGGAGATGTTGGCGTATCAAAGTTAACAACATGTGTTACATCCGAAATATCCAAACCACGCGCTGCAACATCGGTAGCTATTAATATTCGGTATTTATTCGTTTCAAATTGCTTCAGTCCATCAATACGTTGATTCTGGGATTTACGCGAGTGCAGTATTCCAACTTGTTTAGGATAGAAGGTATGAACCTGTTCAAAAAGTTTATCTGCTATTTTTATTTTTCCTACAAAAACCAACACTTTACTCATGGTTTCATCGGTATCTAATAAATGCTTGAGCAAGTTTACTTTCGTTCCAAAATTAGGCATCTCGTAAGCCAACTGAACAATTTTTCCGAGCGGTGTTCCGTGCGCTGCAACTTCAATTTTTACAGGGTCGTTAAAAAATCCTTGTATCAATTTCGAAACTTCTTCGGTTAGCGTTGCAGAGAATAATATATTTTGACGCTTGGCAGGCAGGTAATCTAAAATGGTGGTGAGCTGTTTTCTAAATTCCTGTTCCAACATTTCATCCACCTCATCAATAACAAGTTTTTGTACATTTTTGAGTTTAACAGAACCATTCACAGCTAAATCAACCAAACGGCCAGGGGTGGCTACTAAAATATCTAACCCTTGAAACACCATTTGCTTTTGGGTATTGATATTCCCGCCACCATAAATACGTCCAACTCTCACAGTCATGTAGGTTGTGAGTTTTTCAAGTTCATCCGCAACTTGTAACACCAATTCGCGGGTTGGCACCAATACTATAACGCGAGGGTGTTTGCTATCGGTAAAATTCAGTTGTCGCAAAATGGGCAATAAATACGCCATCGTTTTTCCCGTTCCGGTTTGTGCAATCCCTACTACATCTCTACCCGACATAATTGCTGGTAGTGATTGAACCTGAACAGGTGTAGGATGTATGTATTCCAAATCAGCTAAGGCCTTTAGCAATGGGTTGTTTAAGTTAAGCTGATCGAATGTCATTTGAGAGTTGAGATGTTGGATTTGAGATTTATGGTTGCGTCCAAATAATTATTTTGGATTTCTTAGGTTCGGCAAATATAGGGTTGATTGAGTGATAATTGCGGGTTATTTATCGCGAGTTACGAGTTAAAATATTTTTTTATTCTAACATCTTAGAGTTGTCACATTCGCACGGTTATTTTATTTCTTGACAAAGTTCAATGAGCACCCCATTGCTCGATTTGGGATGCACAAAACAGATGAGTTTATTATCCGCACCTTTTTTAGGTTGTTCGTTTAGTAGTACAAATCCTTCGCTTTTCAATCGTTCCATTTCGGCATGAATATCCTCCACATCAAATGCAATGTGGTGAATGCCCTCTCCTTTCTTTTCTATAAATTTAGCTATAGCGCTATCTGGGTGAGTTGCCTCCAACAATTCGATCTTATTTGGGCCAACCTGATAAAAAATTGTGTTCACATGCTCCGACTCAACCGGCTCGGTTTTATATGGAGTAGTGTTGAAAAGCTTATTAAAGAGTTTAACCGAAGCAGTTGCATCTTTTACAGCTATTCCTAAATGTTCGACTTTATTCATGTTATTGAGTTGTTCGATTATTAAGTTGTCCGGTTATTGAGTCATTTTTCGAACAAGTCGAAGACTTGTTTATGTAAGTATTTGAAGTTACAACCTTCAAGTATCAAGTCCTTTCATAAATAACTGAATAACCTATTAACCCAATAATCTCTTATTAACTAATATTCTTAAAACGCACACGGTGCGGACCTACATCACCTAAACGAGCTTTTTTGTTTTCTTCGTAATCGCTGTAATTTCCTTCGAAGAAGTACACTTGAGAGTTTCCTTCAAAGGCTAAAATATGTGTTGCAATTCTATCAATAAACCATCTATCATGGGAAATCACAACAACACAACCTGCAAAGTTTTCAATAGCTTCTTCTAATGAACGTAAGGTATTCACGTCAATATCATTGGTTGGCTCATCTAGTAACAACACATTACCTCCTTCTTTCAAGGTCATAGCTAAATGTACACGATTACGCTCTCCTCCTGATAATACGCCCACTTTTTTACTTTGGTCGTTACCACTAAAGTTGAACTTTGAAATATAGGCACGAGCATTTACTTGTTTATCGCCTACAATCATTGTTTCAGTTCCTCCGCTAATTACTTCAAACACTGACTTCTCAGGCAACAAGTCTTTATGGCTTTGATCCACGTAAGCGGTTTTTACTGTTTCACCAACAGTAAACGTTCCCGTATCTGGTTTATCTAGCCCTAACATCAAACGGAATAAGGTTGTTTTACCTGCACCATTCGGACCAATAATTCCTACAATTCCTCCTTTAGGCAATTTGAAGTTAAGGTTCTCGTATAATAATTTATTTCCAAATGCTTTGCTTACGTTTTCGGCTTCAATAACCACGTCACCCAAGCGTGGACCGGCAGGAATAAACAATTCTATTTGTAGTTCTTTTTCTTTTTGGTCTTCACTCAACATTTTATCGTAAGCATTCAAACGCGCTTTCCCTTTTGCCTGACGGCCTTTAGGACCTTGACGAACCCATTCCAACTCACGTTTCAATGCTTTAGTGCGTTTGCTTTCTTGTTTTTCCTCCGCTTCTAAACGATTAGATTTTTGCTCCAACCAACTGCTATAATTTCCTTTCCATGGAATTCCCTCGCCTCTATCCAACTCTAAAATCCATCCGGCAACATTATCCAAGAAATATCTATCGTGGGTAACAGCAATAACAGTACCTGGGAAGTTTTTCAAAAATTGCTCTAACCAATCTACACTCTCGGCATCCAAGTGATTGGTTGGCTCATCTAACAATAAAATATCGGGATTACTTAATAACAAACGGCACAAAGCCACACGTCTACGCTCCCCTCCTGATAATACGTTTACCATTTGATCAGGCTCCGGGCAGCGCAATGCATCCATTGCTTTTTCTAATTTGGTGTCCAGTTCCCATGCATCGTTTTGCTCCAATAACTCCATTACCACAGACTGACGATCCAAAATTTTCATCATCTCATCGCTATCCAAATTAGGATCCGCAAGTTTATCATTGATAACATCAAACTCTGCCAATAAATCAACAACGGGTTGAACGCCTTCTTTTACACATTCCAAAACTGTTTTGGTTTCATCCAATTGAGGTTCTTGCTCAAGGAAGCCAATTTTGTAATCCTTATCAAAAACTACTTCTCCCTGAAAGTTTTTGTCAACTCCTGCAATAATGCGCAGTAAACTTGATTTACCAGAACCATTCAATCCTAATACACCAATTTTTGCTCCGTAAAAAAACGAGAGGTAAATATTTTTAAGAACCTGTTTTTGTGGTGGGTGAATTTTGCTCACACCTGCCATTGAAAATATAATTTTGTTATCGCTCATAATACTTTTAAAGTGTGCAAATTTACACTTAGTGGGTGTATGTAAAAAATTTTTTGTAATTATGGATTTTTTTTGAAGAAAATAGCACGTTAAACCTGTAAAATTATGAGTATAAAACCAGTAATAACTAGTACATTTGGTGAACGATTATCAGATAAAATAGCAGATTTTGGAGGTAGCTGGACGTTTATTCTTTCCTTTTTAACCTTTATTCTTTTTTGGATTTTACTGAATGTAATTTGGTTTTTTAACAATGGTTTTGATCCTTACCCGTTTATTCTTCTAAACTTAATTTTATCGTGTATTGCTGCTTTGCAAGCACCTGTAATTATGATGAGTCAAAACAGGCAAGAAGACAGGGACAGGCAGCGTTCTAAAAATGATTATGAGATTAACATGAAGGCAGAAAAAGAGATAAAACAACTACACAAAAAATTTGATATTATGATGAAACAGCATAACGAAATCCTGGAAATGCTAAAGCGGGATAAGTAAAGTACACTTTGATTATTATTAAAATAAAGTACCATGAACATTCTTTCCATTATTTTAAAATACGTTACAATAATTGCTTTAGGCTTGGCTATATTATCTATTGATAGCTTAGAAAATGTAAATAAAACCTTTACCATTACCACCATTGTGCTAATAGCCATAGGGAAAGCCGCATACTTCATGATCTTTAGCTTTCGAAAAATCATTGAAGTGTCTTTAAAAAATACCCCATATCACCGTTTTTTGGCATTTATGGCAACCCATGTTGCCTTAGTTATTTTGTCGTTCGGTATCGACTTTTTCTGCCTAAACGAAGTGGACAGCAGCAGCTTTAAAGGCATCAACCATACCTTAACAATTGCTGAACGTTTTTTCGATTTTACATATTACAGTGTACTTGCGTTTACAAATTTTGGATACGATCAAATAAGCCCTCTTAACATCTCTGCCAAATTTCTGATGTCAATTGAGTTGATTATTTCATTTGCCACAATCATTTTTATTTTGAGTGATTTTATAAGCCTTAAGGAATCTTTATCAAGTTCAACCTTTGCTCAAAAATTGCGCTCCAATAAACAGGATCAACCCAATACAAAGGAACAGTAATCGCGCTAGTGAAAACAGGCTGTGCCACCCCCTTAAGTAGATGCAACAAAGCAAAGTTATTGTAAAAGTATTTTACCATTTATATAGCATGATGCAACACAATTTTGGGGAACTTTGAAAAATAAACAGATACCAAAATGTTGTTTTTATTCGTTTCTATAATTGGTTTTGTAATTTACTGCCCGCAGAATAAGTTTCTATTGGCAACATAACGATACAATCCTACTCAATTAATCTAAATAAAACCACCATGTTAATACCCGAATCAGAATTAATACTAAATGAAGATGGCTCTGTTTACCACCTCCATCTTAAGCCCGAAGATATTGCTGATACCATATTATTTGTTGGCGACCCCGAGCGTGTAGGCGAAGTTTCAAAACACTTTGATTCCGTTGAATTCACAAAACATAAGCGTGAGTTTGTTACGCACACAGGATACATCGGAAAAAAAAGGCTAACTGTCCTTTCAACAGGAATTGGCACCGATAATATTGATATAGTATGGAACGAACTCAATATGTTAACCAATATTGACCTTGTATCTCGCACATTAAAAGTAGAAAAAAAAACACTAAAAGTTATCCGTATTGGAACATCAGGTTCATTACAAAAAGATGTTCCAGTTGATAGTATGTTGGCATCAACACATGGCTTGGGACTGGATGTGTTAATGCATTATTATCCCTTTTCGCAAGATGCCGAAACAATAGAACTCGAAAAACAATATGCTGAACAACTGGCTATTCCATTTCTTAAACCTTATTTGGTAAAAGCACCCGGTTCACTTTTCACTGTTTTTAACGATGCTATCCAAGGAATTACAGCAACTTGCTCGGGATTTTATGCTCCACAAGGCAGGATTGTAAACTCGCCATCAACGGTAAACAACCTCATCGAAAAGTTAAGTAAACTTCAAACGCCAACACATCGAATTACAAATTTTGAAATGGAAACAGCAGGTATTTATGGCCTTGCCAATACGTTTGGGCATGAAGCCGTTTCCATTAACGCTATTGTAGCCAACAGAATTACACACGAGTTCAGTAAAAATGGACAAGCAATGATTGATAAAACCATTCAATATGTGTTGGATAAACTATCTTCATCCTTATAAAAACCTGATGTAGGTCGTACTTTACACCTCTAAAAATTCATATATTTGTTATATGAATAAAGTACTTGGTATCATACTCTCAACTTTAATAATTGTTGCTTGTAAAAACAAGGTTGAAAAAATATACGCAACAACTGAGGATATTACTGAGTCGGTTTATGCATCGGGCATTATAAAAAGCGAAAACCAATATCAGGTTTTTGCAATCGTTAACGGTATTGTTGAAAAAGTATTTGTTCAAGAAGGCGATACCATTATTGCAGGAAATCCTATTCTCTCAATCCTAAATGAAACCTCAAAACTGAACAAGCAAAATGCTGAACTAACCGCTGCATATTCTGATTATAATGCTAATCAAAATAAACTAAACGAACTTAAAGTAACCATTGACTTTGCCCGTGCAAAATTGTTAAATGATTCACAACAATTCATTCGTCAACAAAACCTATGGAAACAGCAAGTAGGATCACAGGTGGATTTAGAACAACGACAGCTTGCCTTTCAAAATTCCCGAACAGCTTATCAATCGGCATTATTAAAGTACGATGAATTGCAAAAGCAGCTTCGTTTTGTTTCACAGCAATCCAAAAAGAATCTGCAAATCTCGCAAAAACAAGAAAATGATTTTACAGTAAGAAGTGAGATTAATGGTAGGGTATACAGCATACTAAAAGAGAAAGGAGAATTTGTTACCACACAAACTCCACTTGCTGTTTTAGGCGATGCAAAAATATTTAAACTTGAACTCCAGGTTGATGAATATGATATTGTTAAAATACAAAAAGGGTTACCCGTTATAATAACACTAGACAGTTACAAAGGCGAGGTTTTCGAAGCCATAATAAGTAAAATAAATCCGATAATGAACGAGCGTACCAAAACATTCACCATTGAAGCCTCTTTCACAAAAGCACCTCCAGAGCTATTTCCTAACCTAACTGTAGAAGCAAACATTTTGTTACAAAGTAAAAAAAATATACTCACACTGCCACGCAATATGGTTAGTGATGATAGAACAGTAACCAAAAGTAATGGAGAAAAGGTATCGGTTATAACCGGACTTAAAGACTACCAAAAAATTGAAATATTAAGTGGAATTTCTGCTGATGATGAATTAATTGTTCCTGTAAAATGAACACCAAACTAATTATTAGCATTGCTAAATCATTACTGATTGCAAGGTGGCGCCAAACAATGGTAGCAGCCATGGGTGTTACTTTTGGAATTACTATGTTTATTACCCTACTGAGTTTTATGAGTGGATTGAATGATATGCTCGATAATCTAATTTTAAATCGAACGCCACACATAAAACTATACAACGAAATTAAACCCAGCAACATTCAGCCCATTCAATTATCAAAAAAATATGCAGGGAGTTATGCTTTCATTCATTCGGTAAAACCTAACAGTAGCAGACTCGAGCTTTACAATAACGGTGCTATTTTAAATACACTTAAAAAGGACAATAGGGTTAGTGGTATTGCCCCAAAAATAACAGCACAAGTATTTTACAATATTGGTTCGATTGATATTACTGGGGTGATAAATGGAATTGATGTTGAGGCGGAAAATAGGTTATTCTTTTTCAGTGATTACGTAACTACAGGAAAATTTATTGACTTAATCAACGTTCCCAACAGTATTATTTTAGGCAAAGGCGCTGCTGAAAAGATGCTGGCAAACATTGGAGATGTGATACAAGTAACAACGGTAAAAGGTGATATTATGCCACTAAAAGTTGTGGGGTATTTCCAATCCGGATTGCAAGATCTTGATAAAGTACAAAGCTACACTTCATTGGCTACAGCGCAAAAGCTTCTTGGTAAACCCAATAACTATGTAACGGATATTCAAGTAAAACTGAAAGACATGACACTTGCGCCAATGATTGCCAAAGAGTTTTCTACATTATTTGGATGTGATGCTGAAGATATTCAAACTGCAAACTCACAGTTTGAAACAGGTACCAATGTGCGCACACTTATTTCCTATGCTGTTGGAATTACATTGTTAATTGTAGCTGGTTTTGGCATTTATAATATTTTAAACATGATGATTTATGAAAAAATGGATTCAATTGCTATACTGAAAGCTACCGGTTTTTCAGGGTTTGATGTAAACCGAATCTTTATCACAATAGCACTTACCATCGGCTTTATTGGAGGGTTTCTTGGGTTGATTTTTGGCTTTTTCTTATCGGCTGCAATTGATCAAATTCCGTTCAACACATCTGCACTTCCAACTATAACCACCTACCCTATTAACTATAACCCTAAATTCTATTTCATCGGAACTATTTTCTCTCTTATAACAACCTACTTTGCTGGACTATTTCCGGCACGTAAAGCTAGTAAAATTGATCCCGTAATTATTATCAGAGGAAAATAGCATGGAAATCGTTTTAGAAGCAAAACATATTTACAAAAGTTTCCATGATCCGGTAACAGTGCCCATTTTAAAAGATGTATCGTTCAATATCAGCAAAGGTGACTTCGTTTCTGTAATCGGCAAATCGGGTTGTGGTAAGTCCACTTTACTATATATCCTATCAACCATGGATACCGATTATGAAGGCGAATTATTTATTGATGGTGAGTTGATGCGCAATAAAAAAGAAAAACAGCTTGCATCAGTAAGGAATGAAAAAATTGGTTTCGTATTTCAGTTCCATTATTTATTAAACGAGTTTTCGGTGCTTCGGAATGTGATGATGCCTGGGTTGAAACTTGGAAAATATTCAGAACAAGAAGTTGAGCACCGCGCCATACAAAAACTAAAGATGCTTGGAATTGAGAGCGAAGCAATGAAACTGGCAAACCAACTCTCGGGTGGACAAAAACAACGTGTAGCCATTGCACGCGCTTTAATTAACGACCCTCTAATTATTATGGGTGATGAACCCACCGGAAATCTTGACAAAAAGAACAGTACAATAGTGTTTGATATTTTTAAAGAACTTGCTGAAGTTTACAATCAAACTTTGTTAATTGTTACGCATGACAATGAGTTTGCTCAAAGCACACACCGAATTATTGAAATGGAAGATGGAAGAATTATCCGTTAAGCAAATTCAATTGTTAACCTTTGATTACCTTGAAAACCTTTTTAACACTATCTGTTCTCAACAAAATTGAATACATCCCGTTTGGCAAATGACTAACACTGACATGCTGTTCACCTGAAAATTCGTTTCTGAATACTTTTTTACTTAAAATATCAAAAATGACTACTTCTGTTTTTTGAGACGGCAAAAATAAATCGAGAACATTAGTCATAGGATTTGAACCAACCCTAAATAATGGTAAATTTTCAACTAAAGCTAAACCAGTTGTACCAAGAGATAGTGATGCTGAGTTAGTCAAATTTTCGCAACCTAATTTACTCACCTTACAACGAAACAGTTGATTATTGTTGCTAAGTGCCAAACCAGAAACTGTTAGCTGTGCTGTATTCACTCCACTAACTGACCCTCGTTTTGTAAATCATGAAAACCCATTCCAACATTACTTTGCCATTGATAAGATGTACCTGCTGTGTCATAAGTTACAACATTGAATTGAACAGAAGCATTTATAATACCCGACTGATTAGTTGGTTGCGATGAGATTAACTGACAAGGTGCTTTTACAATAAACTGACCCATCATACCTCCATCTTCATGTGTGAGCATATGACAGTGATACATATATGGTAAAGTATCGTAATAAAAGCCTTCAAACTTGGTAATAAACCTAACAGTTCCATTACCCGCAGGAACCAATACTACATCTTTAGGTCCCTGTAAATATGGCGATGGAGCCACTCCGTTCACACTTAAAATATAAAATGAAACATTATGTATATGAAAAAAATGAGCAATAGGTGATTGTTGCGTAACTCCCAAATTTCAGTATTGTTAAACGGAACTACTTCGTTAATTACATTCATATCAAAGTGAGCATTATTGATAACAAAAGGTCCGCTAGTGGCAGTAGGACGCACCCATTGACATAAACACAAATGGACGTGTTAAATTTGAAGAGGCAGCATTGGGTGCGTTACTCGGCACTAATGTAGTTGGAATTGCGGTAACAGGTTTAGCCGTTGCAGATCCAATATTAATGGTTAACAATACTTTATTGCTTCCATTTAACGGATTGGATGTGTATCCAGGAATGGTTTGTCCGGGGCCCATACTGGGTTGAGCAGCACCATATGTGGCATTCGGAATTTGCGAGCCCTAGTTCATCAATTGTACTGTTTGACTTTCAGCTCCTGTGAAATTAACCAATATTTCGGCACGTTCCCCAGGCGATAGTAATAATCGAGTAAGCGTAACTGGAGCTGTCAACAAGCCACCATCACTGGCTATCATATAAAAAGATCTATTGTCGCTAAACCCAATATTATATAAACGTTCGGCCGAACCATTTAATAAGCGATAACGTACCACTTGAGCTGGTGATGTATGAAATGGTTTGATTGTTCCATTCACCATCAAGGACGTATCTAAAGCTGTTTCTGTTGTAATAATTTGGTTATTACCATCAAATGCTTTTGTTTGAATGGCCAACGGAAAATCATCAATACCATACGCTCTTGGTAAATTAATTGCTGCCTCTTGTGAATCGCGAACAATGATAAAACCAGCAATTCCTTTTTGAACGTGGTTGTATGTTTTATGATGTAAATGCGGATGATACCAATGAGTGCCGGCAGGATTTAATATTGGAAATGTGGGCGACCAAATTGCTCCCGATAAAATAGTAATGTGTGGACCACTATCATTTTCGGGTGCTACATGCATACCATGCCAGTGAATGGTTGTTGTATCATCAATATTGTTTGTAACATTCATCGTTACATTTTGATGTTTTCGCAAGATGATAGTAGGTGCAAGTAAATTCCCATTAATACCCATCGTTTGGGTTATGGCTCCAGCATAAAACTGTTTAGTACCATTTTGAATAGTAAGATTTATGGTGCTTCCAGAAAGTGTATCGGGAATAAATAGCTGTTGTTGCCCAAATACCTCGATATAACTCAACAAACAACTCAATATGGTAAATGATGATTTTATCATTGATGAAAGAAAATATACTTCGAATATTAAACTGTAATTTAACAACCGCTGTAACAAATGTTACAAAAAGGTAATTTCTACCTAAATTCATAATCAACCCCAAAAACCTGCGTTAGCAATGTTTTAGGAGCATCCAGTGATATTGCATTATTTTGTGGGATAGGTGTGACAGGGGAGTTCTGTTTGAGGTATTCTTTCATCATTGAATGTAGCGTAAAATCAGTATTCTGAGCGTCCATAACACCTTTTATGCGGCACACCATATCTTGCGGATCTCCGTCTCTTTCACAAGCTGCAATAGAATAAACCTTCAATAGATCTAAACGACCTCCTTTCACCATAACCTCTTGAACGCGCTTTCCCATGTCTTCGTATGCTTTAAATGTTACCGTCATACCTTTAAATTTAATTACCCAACCTCCTAATCGCTTTGAGGCATCTTTAGCAAAAACATTGTTAAGCTCTTTTTCCAGCCAATCAAGTAATTGTTTTCCTGTAACTTTTGCAGTCCTAACGGTGCTATCTACTGGTAACATATCATATATATAACCATTGGTGATAGGAATTAACCCTGTAGTATCGGGCGTTTTATGAGGAGGGCAAAACCTAAAACCATTAGACAATACAATATCAATTTCAGATAATTTCCATTTCAGCGCATCAAGCACCAATGTATCAATCGTATTTTCAATTACAAAATAACGATACAGCGGAACGGTGCTGTATCCTGCTATTTTGTATATATCGTCAGCAAAAGGTTTTTCATTTTCCAATATAAGAGCACTAACTTCCTTATCTGCCTTCAAACTCTCAGAGCGTATCTCATCTAATAAATACTCTTCCGCTATTACTTTACCATCTTGAACAGTAAGATTTAGTTTTCCAACAAATGAACCGAATGCACCGGGTTCAACTACTTTTGAGTATTTACATACGATAGGTTTGCGCACACGTTCATGTGTATCGCCACCAAAAATCATATCAACACCTTTACATTCAGGTGAATTAGCTAATGCTATTTGTTGAGACAAGCCTAAATGAGACAATAAAATAACATATGCACAGCCTTCATCATTTCTTAACACATCAACATAATGAGCTAAGTTTTCTTCAGGTTTAGTGTAAATAATTCCTTTACTGTAATTGGGAGATTGACGGACAGGAACCAATGGATCGGTATAACCAACAAAACCAATTTTAACACCTGCTACATTCCAAATGGTATAGGGATGAAAAATGAGTTCACCTCTTTTTCCTTCACCTAAATCGTGATACATATTGGCACAAACCTTGGGTGCATTTAATGCACCCATTAGTTTTTGCATATTTTTTTTATCGTAGATTACTTCCCAATTGCCCGGTAAATATGCATTATACCCCAACTCATTAAGGATAGGAACAATGGCCTTACCTGTAGTTTTAACAGAAAGTTCACTCCCCTGAAACATATCTCCTGTGTCAACCAAAAAAGTGTTGGGATTTTTTTTTCGTTCATTTTTTAAATAGGTAGCTAAATGAGCATAACCACCTGTTTTACGAAACACCGACTGATTATTTTCCCAAAACAACTCATCATGCGGGTGTATTTGGCAATGAACATCAGTAGTTTGTAGGATGGTGATTTGAGTAGATTTACCCTTTAATTCTAAACCATTTAAATTATTATCTTCAACTGATTCTGCGAGTATAGGAGAAACGCCTAAAAGTCCACCACCTGCGCCAATCAGACCTAATTGTTTAATGAATTTTCTGCGCGTATTTTCGTTTGTATTGTTCATAGCTATAGGAGGTATTTTAAAAATGGAAATTAAGAATGAGATTGTATAATGACATATCAACTTTATTGATAACAAATTTATCGTTTGAATATGTTTCACCCAATTTACCCTTGTAAACATACAAAAATTGAAGTTCTAACACCTGCAAAGTTCTCTTAAACAAATAACGAACATCCAAATTGGTTTGCCAATAGGATGGCATTCCGTATTTATTTAATTGTGTATTTTTTGCATCGGGTAAATAATAATGACCATATCCTCCTTCAACTACCAAACCCGATTGTCCTATTTTTTTACTTAAAAGAGTGTTCATTGCATGCACATCACCTAATCCTTCATTCCGCTCCCGCGACATGAAAGTAAAAAATGGATCTCTCCCCCATTCTCGTGGCATCAAATATCTACCCTCTTTTGTGATACGATTGTAATTGGCGGTAATAGTCCATGATTTTCCGGCAACACCCAAACGGCCACCAAATGCTCGTGCAACATTACCTTTGGTAACATAAGTTAGTGTTTGATTAGCATTTCCTCCATCATTTATTGCATGTTGCTCAATGTACTGCATACCGGTTTGTAACTTCAATCTACTTGATAACGGATAGTCCATATTCAATTGTAACAATTAGGAGTTCAATACATTATCTATATGAAGGTTCCACACCTGTACCTTAGTTTTGGAAACAATGCCATGGTAACTCCTGCAAAATAAACGGCATTGCTATTCACATTTCCTGCATACCCTGATGGTTTTCCATTTGGATTTACACCCGTACCAAAAATACTCATCGACTGTCCAATACCATACCAACCAACTGTGCTGCGTGGCGATACACCAAACAACCATCCACCTTCAACTTTTATTTTTTGTATTGGATTCCAATCAAACAAGAGTCCTTCAACAAGGGTTGGACGCATACGTCCATCTTGTGGATTAATGAATGGTGTTTTGATATGCTGTTTACCAAATTTAACTGTAGATTTTTTGTGCGAATATTTCAAATACAAATCTTCCAACCTATCCATATCGTGATGATTGGTTGGGTTAAGCATATCAAACTGACCTATTTCATATCTACTTCCAACTTTGGTTGTAGCATCTGTTTGGGTAAAATCACTAGAGTACAAATTGTATATAAAATAGCCACTTAACCCAAACTGAAATCCTTTTATAGCTGCACTCTTATAACCAATACCTATACCAAACGCATTGGCATAAAAATCCTTGAGTTTCCTGTCGTTATCGGTTGCCATAAAATAGTAACGCCCATGTCCGTAAAATTTACCGTTTCTAAAAAAAGACTGCAAACTACTCGAATCGGTATTAACAGAAACTCTTTCGGTGTGATGTTGATAGGATGGCAATTGAGCACTAGTGAGCTTAACAACCAACAACAACATAATAAAAACATTTTTTTTTACCCTAATTATTCATTTGACATGTTTGAATAAAAGCGGTATCAAATACTCTTCTTTTTTAATGAATCCTTTTTATCCTTAATAGGTTTAAAGGGTCCGTATTTATGTTGCGCTTCCGAAAAACCATCAGCAAACGGACCAAAGGGATGATCAATTGGTTTGCTGGCAATATTGGGCCAATCTTTACTCAAATCTTTTTGAGGACGTGGCTGGCTGTTAACGAATGCGGCAACATCCCAAGCTTGTTCATCTGTTAACACAGTATTAGTATGGGATGCACCTAAGGGCATATTTGCTTTAACGTAACCTGCAAAACGTGTTAGCCTGAACAATCCTGCACCATTATTATAACTGTGTTTACCCCAAAGTGGCGGATACGTGTAAGCAGTTTTTTCTGAATTAAGCATTCCGCCTCCATCTTGTTGATGGCAGCTTTGGCATTTTTCCTGATAAACGACTAATCCTTTTTTTGCATAAGCTGGTCTTTCTAAAAAAGGGAGTTCCATAATTCCACTTCCTTTGGGCTTTTCCCCTTGTTTAACTCCATATCCAAGCCACTTAATGTATGAAGTTATTGCCAACATTTCTTTTGATGTTGTATCAAGAGCCTTACCATTTAAACTGCGCTCAAAACAATCATTAACCCTCTTGGAAATAGTTTCAGTTGCTCCTGAGCGCTCCCTAAATTTTGGGTAGGTTGAATAAACAGCTGAATAGTTATTTCCCCATGGTTTACTTCCTGCCTCTAAATGACAATTTTGGCAATTCATACCATTGGAAATTTGTAACACACTACCTTTGGGTCCCAAATACATGGCAGTATTCATAATCAATTCTTTCCCGTATTTAACCAACTCTCCTTCTTCTCCTTTAGGAATGGTTGTTTCATCTGGCTTTTGCCACAACTCTTCTTTGTGCAGTGCATCAGCTTTATGCTCTGCAATGGCTGCCTCTAAAATTGTATTGTTTTTGTTTTTACTTACCGTTTCAACAATAACAAGAAACACATTTAGCACAAAAATGAGGATTAAGGTAAATACCAATAATTTATACAATTTCATACATGCAGAATTTATTGAACAATTGATTTTCCCGCACTGGTCCAAGCAGTGATTCCTCCGGCTAAATCAATTACCTTAAAGCCTTTGGATTGTAAGATTGAAGCCGCTGTTGCGCTGCGTTTAACACTTCTACAATATACCATTACCGTATTTTGGGTATTCAATGCATCAACTTTAGAGGTAAAATCGGAAGATAAAACATCCAAATTGATAGCATTATGAAGATGTCCTTCTTCAAATTCTTGTGGAGAACGAACATCCAATAAAATAGTATTCTTATCAGCAAGTGCCTTTTCGAATGATTGCACACTCACTTGGCTATTGGATGCACAACTCGTAATAACTAAAGAGATAATTATTGGAATAATAGTTTGATTAATTATTTAATGATACAAATAACAGCAACCTTTAAAAACCTATTTGTTACAAAAGTTACGTAGCTAAAAAAAATAAATGATGATTATATACAGAAGTATATTCGAAAGGTATTTCTAAAACTTAAGTTCAATTGCATTACGCAACAACTTAACTTTACCTTTTAACTCTAATTGTTTTAACAAGCGTGAAATGACAACACGAGAAGAGTTCAAATCATTGGCAATTTGTTCGTGTTTTAGAGAGAGGGTTGTTGATCCGAATGTATTTTTTTGTTTGATTAGGTAATATTCTAAGCGTTCATCCATGGCATGGAAGGCAACACTGCGTATGGCATCTAATAATTCTTTGTACCTTGATCGATAAGTTTCGATAACAAAAATATACCACGATTTATATTTAACCATCAGTTCGGCCATTAAACCAATAGGAATCATGATCACTTCTGTTTCTTCAACAGCAAATGCTTCCAAATCACTTTTACGGTTTCGAGCAGCACATACAAAACTCAAAGCACATGCTTGTCCGGGCTCTAAATAATACATAAAAAATTCTTCACCGTTTTCTCCATCGGTGTAAAGTTTTAAACGTCCTTTAATAACCAGCATGGTGTACTTCATTAATTCACCACTACCTATTACTTGAATACCTTCGGCAAAGGTTCGTAACCTACCATTTTTAACAATTTCATCTTTCAGTCCTTGTTCAAAGTGCCCGAAGTAGGTTTCTAAATATTCTTTTATACTCGACATTTTATGTTGTTCCATTTAAAGATAAAATTAGTGCAGAAATGCTGATAGGTTTACCAACTTCCGCCACTTCCGCCACCACCAAATCCACCTCCACCAAATCCGCCAAAACCTCCACCTCCACTACTTCCTCCACCACTAAAACCTCCGCTGCCCATGGTTCCCCAAAAAACAGGCCCTGCTAATCCTCCTCGTCTGCCTCCGCCACCTCTTCCGCCTTTACTTAAAAATATGATGATAACAATGGCAAAAATGATGAAGGTTAACCACGAAAACTTCTTTTCTCCTTTTCCTCTTGGTCTGTCGTTAACATACTCTCCTGAAGCCAACTGCATGATGGTAGTTGTAGCTTCATTTAATCCTTCGTAAAAATTTCCAGATTTAAAATTAGGATTCATTTGTTCCGTTCGAATCCTTGTGCTCATAGCATCTGTTACGGTAGCCTCCATGCCATAACCGGTGTGAATGCGTGCTTTCCGATCTTGCACAGCAACGTAAATCAATAAGCCGTTGTTCTTTCCTTTTTCGCCAATTCCCCAAGCACTTGCCAATCGTTGGCAGTAATCAAACAAATCATCCCCATCTAAACTATTTTCAATTACAACTGCTATTTGGGTAGATGTAGAATCAAAATAGGTTACCAATTTTTGCTCTAGTGCACTTTTTTCTTCACTACTTAACACACCGGCATAATCGTTAACCAATGTGCTTGCTTTGGCAGGAATCTCTTTTGCAGATAAGTCCATAGTCCATAGTCCGCATAGAGCAGTGAGAATGAATATCAATCTGAAATTCCACATCCGAAATTTATTCATGGTCACCTCCAAACGAAATGTCATTGCTTAATTCATTTACATCAGTTGTTGAATATGGAAAATGTAGTTTAAGTTTTTGCCCTGCATCTCCAATTGCCTTTATAAGTCCATCAGCATGATTATTTGCCTTAAAATATTGCTCCAACAATGCCTTCTCTTCATCCCAAAATTGTTGTGATACTTTTTCATGAATTCCTTTATCACCTATAATGGCAAACTTCTTTGATTGATAGGCAAGGTAAAACAGCACACCGTTTTTTAGCTCGGTAGCATGCATTCCCAAACGCTCAAACACTTTCATTGCTCGTTGGTATGGATCTTCATCGCAAGTAGGTTCCACATGCACGCGAATTTCTCCAGAGGTATTTAACTCAGCTTGTTTGATGGCTTCAACAATTTGTTGTTGCTCGGTATCGGTAAAAAAATTCTTCGACATTAAGTTATTTTTTTGATGCTACAGATTAGCACTAATTAAATCAGAAGTAATCAGTTGAAAATACAATGATGCATCATGTGAGTAAGTAAGTAATTTGCCTAAAAGAAAATAGCCACAAATAAATCTGTGATCATCTGTGGCTATTCTCGAATAATAATAATTCTATTCAAATTTTACTTCAGGTGCTTTGTCAGCTCCTGTAGTAGCTTCAAAATATCCTTTTTTGTCGAACCCAAATATCCCGGCATATAATACTTGCGGGAATTTACGAACGTATGTATTATAGTCTTTCACAACTTCATTGAACTTCTGACGCTCAACAGCAATACGATTTTCAGTTCCTTCCAATTGCGATTGCAATTCGAGAAAGTTTTGCGTAGCCTTTAACTGTGGATATTGCTCGGCAACAACCATCAAACGACCCAATGCTTGAGACAATTCGCCTTGTGAGGACTGAAACTTTTGAATTTGTTCAGGTGAAAGCTTGCTTGCATCAACTTTCATTTGTGATGCACTTGCTCTGGCATTGATTACGTCTGTCAGCGTTTTTTGTTCGAAGTTGGCAACTCCTTTAACGGTGTTTACCAAATTTGGAATCAAATCCAAACGTCTTTGGTATACGTTTTCAACTTGTCCCCATGCAGCACTGGTTGCTTCTTGCTTGCTTACCATGTTGTTGTAGCTGCCACAACCGTTAAAAATCAATAATAAGAATGCTCCTAAAATGACCAATAGAATAATGGTTCCTCTTTTCATGTTTAAATAGTTTTGGTTTGAGTAGATGCAAGGTACAATTTATCAACCAAATTATCTGTCACTGACAAATTGCCTGTTACCTTCACCGCCTTTCTTGGTTGTTTTACCGTATAAGTTTATTATTGCTGAAAGTACACTCAGCCGTTAAACGAGTAGTATACGTTTTCTTAATATGATATATAAAGCCGATTGCCGACATTTTAAAGGACATGTTCCTTGTAACCCCCATAAACAACATGGTTATCATTGCGATGAATGTCCCGCATATGAAAAAGTTTCGAAGCGGATTCTAATTATTAAGTTGGGAGCTATTGGGGATGTGATACGCACCACTCCGCTAGTTGTTAAGTTCAGAAAAGATTTTCCGGGATGTAAAATTACTTGGCTCACCTGGACCCCCGATATTTTACCATCATCGCATATCGATGAAATTTTAAAATGGGACCACAACAGTTTGATGTATACCCAAAACAGCAGTTGGGATATTGCCATTAACCTTGATAAAGAGAAGGAAGCAGGGGCATTATTGAAAGTTATTGATGCCAAAGAAAAATATGGTTTCGTATTAAAGGATAATGAAATTCACCCCATCAACGATTTGGCTGTTCACAAATTTATGACGGGTATGTTTGACGATGTGAGTAAGGCTAATACCAAAAGTTATTTACAAGAGATTTTTGAAATATGCGGCTACACACACCAAGGCGAACCCTACTTAATGGATACTCATGAAGATAAAGGCTATACCTGGAATTTACCGCAAGGAAAAAAAATTATCGGAATGAATACAGGTTGTGGCGGCCGCTGGACCACACGCTTATGGAGCATTGATAAATGGGTAGAATTGGTTGCTATTATTAAACAGCAGCAACCCGATGCCGAAATCTTATTATTGGGTGGTGAAGCTGAAGACGCCCGTAATAAAGAAATTCAGCAACGTAGTGGTGCAACCTATTTGGGATACTACAGTTTATTCGAATTTATCAACCTTGTTAATCATTGTGATTTGGTAATTACACAGGTTACAATGGGTATGCACATCACATTGGCCTTAGGTAAAAAAATTGTGTTGATGAACAACATTTTCAATCCACACGAATTTGATTTATTTGGTAAGGGCGATATTGTTGCGCCCAATAAAGAATGTAAGTGTTTTTATAGAGGAAGTTGTATAGATGGATCAAGTTGTATGGAAGAGTTGCCAGCTGCTAAAATTGCAGATGCGGTAAAACGTCATTTGTAAGATTAATGATAGATTGAGAAGAAAAGCTATATAAATATTTATAAGTCGCTTAGGTGAAAATAAACCAGCGCAGAGAAATGTGTAGTTTTTATAACGACTGATTTGTGTTGATAAAATACATATCAACTTCACCTTGTTTAGTTGCTTATATAGTTTTAAAGTTTACAGTTTACTATTTGAAGAAAACAAGCCTTACCCTGCCATTTTTATGATTTTTTTAGTATAAAACGCATCAATCAAAGTTTTTACAAAGGCTTTGTGTTTATCTCCCATTTGTTCTAATGCTTTAGATTGGTTTAATAAGTTTTATGCATTGCTTAATTTTAGCATCCATATCACTATTAATTTAAAACTCAACTATAGTGCCTCGAGCATCTTCAGAGTTTAACAGTAAGAAAAATCTACCTTTTGACTTAATACACTAATAATATTTTTTTAATTGGTTTTCAGCAATTTGCTAATGGAATAAAAAATTAATTTTGCGTTGTAAAAAAACTATTTCACTTTTACAAAAATATAACAAGTGAAAAATATAGTGTTAAATAATATGGTGTGTATGTGTCGTTCCAATGGGATGGGCGCATTGCTATTTATATAACTCAATGATTTTATATACCAGCATAAAAAGCTCCTCCGAAACGAGGAGCTTTTTTTTTGCTCAAAGCTTTAAATCAAAAAAAATGAGAACAAATATTTTTGTTAAAATAATTACTAGATACCACTTTGCTAACAGTAAAATAAATTGTTGTTACAAATATTTGGAATTGGTGAAGTAAATGCTGTGAATGTTAAATGCTTCATCAAGTCAGTAACTCCGTTAATCTATTTAATACCAATAATCAAAAAACATAAACCATCAAAAATTAAATCATGAGTACGTTAAACTTTTCAATAAACGGTAAAAGCATTAATTCCACCCTCTATCAGGGGCAATCCAGAAAATTTACACTAAACGTAGACGAGCCTGAAACACTAGGTGGTAATGATATTTCAGCCAATCCGGTGGAATATCTTTTGGCAGGATATGCAGGCTGTCTGAATGTAGTATTTAACATCGTAGCCAAAGAAAAAACATTACAATAAATAGTCTGGAAATAAATATTGATGGAGATATTAATCCTGGAAAATTTCTTGTATTTTCTGAAGCAGAGAGAGCTGGTTTCCTTTCACTGAATGTCAACATCCAATTAGATACTGATGCCAACGACTTAGAGGTAGATGACCTTGTTGATGCGGTGAAAAAGAGATGTCCGGTTAATGAAAATCTTACCAATCCAACTCCTGTAAATTATGTTTTAACCAGAAAATTAGTCCTCAACTAAATTCTTAAACACAAAAAAAATGAACAATAGATAACTCCGTTAATCTGTTCAAAACCAATAATCAAAATCAATCAATCAATCAATCAATCAATCAATCAATCAATCAATCAATCAATCAATCAATCAATCAATCAATCAATCAATCAATCAATCAATCAATCAATCAATTAATTAATTAATTAACAAAAACAACTATGTCACAACAAGCATTAAAATTTGAAACATTACAACTTCATGCTGGGCAGGAAGTAGACAGTGCCACCCTATCTCGAGCTTTACCAATCTATCAAACCACATCGTATGTATTTAAAAATGCAGAACACGGTGCTAACCTTTTTGCGCTTAAAGAGTTTGGAAATATATATACTCGCTTAATGAACCCAACCACTGATGTGTTTGAAAAACGTATCGCTGCATTGGAAGGCGGAGTAGCAGCATTAGCTACATCTTCTGGTCAGGCTGCTCAGTTTATTGCATTAAACAACATACTGCAAACAGGCGAAAACTTTGTAACTACTTCTTACCTTTATGGAGGTACATACAATCAATTTAAAGTTGCTTTCAAAAGGCTAGGGATTGATGCGCGTTTTGTAGAGGGAGATTCTGTTGAAGGTTTTGAAAAATTAATTGATGAGAAAACTAAAGCTATTTACCTCGAAACAATTGGTAATCCAGGCTTTAATATTCCTGATTTTGAGGCCATCATTGCACTGGCCAAACGCTACGATTTACCAGTAGTAGTAGATAATACTTTTGGTGCTGGCGGATATTTATTTCGCCCGTTGGATTATGGGGCAAATATTGTAGTTTCTTCAGCCACAAAATGGATTGGAGGTCATGGAACTTCTGTAGGAGGAATAATAGTTGATGGCGGTAATTTCAACTGGGGTAACGGTAAATATCCCCAATTTACTGAACCAAGCGAAGGATATCATGGATTAAATTTTTGGAATGTTTTTGGTGCCAATGGACCATTCGGAAATATTGCATTCATTATACGGGCAAGAGTAGAAGGGTTAAGAGATTTTGGAGCAACGCTATCTCCTTTCAACGCTTTTCAGCTTATAACAGGCGTAGAAACTTTATCTCTAAGGGTACAACGTCATGTAGAAAATGCACTTGCTATTGCCACTTGGTTAGAAAGTCACCCACAGGTTGTCAAAGTAAATTACCCTGGTTTAGCTTCCTCTCCTTATCATACTTTGGCCAAAAAATATCTCAAAAATGGTTTTGGTGGAGTTTTAAGTTTTGAGGTAAAAGGAGGTAAAGAGGCTGCGTCTAAACTTATTGATTCGTTAAAAATTATTAGTCATTTGGCAAATGTGGGCGATGCAAAAACATTAATAATTCAACCGTCTACAACTACGCACCAGCAGTTAAGTGAAAAGGAGCAATTATCTGCTGGGGTAACTCCTGGGTTAATCCGTTTATCGGTTGGAATTGAGCATTTGGACGATATTAAAGATGATCTGCAAAATGCGTTTCAACTTATAAATGCTTAATAAATTTATACAAACTATCAATAGATTAGGAGTTCGATATACGCTCCTGTCTATTGATAATTCAATTTAAAAACAAAAAATATGGCAAATGTTTGCAGTATAAACGGCAATAAAATGAATGCACCAACCGCAAGTGTGTTAGCTGCCCTAGCAACACTAGTGGTTGGATTAGCTATAATAACACAAACACCTGTAATATTTATCTTTGGGGCTGTAGTTTTTTTCATCAGAGGATTTTATCAGAAAGAATGGTGCGTATTAACATTTTCGAGTACTAACATATCTAATCTTCTTAAATTTAAGAACAAACTGATTGAACCAGAAGGCAAAAGGTTTACATCGAAAATTGGCTTTATTTTTTCGGTTCTATTTTTTGTTATAGGTATTTATAGTTTTGCAGCCAGGGTATCCTGGTTAGGGGTATTTTTTATGTCCTATGCATTGCTGAATGTGGCATTTTCTTTCTGTATAGGTTGTCAAGTTTATACATGGTATTCTAATTTAAACCCAAGGCTACATGAGTAAGTTAAAAATTTGGGAAACAGGAATATCTTTAAATTTGGAAAGTGGTGATTTGCTTCCCAATTTAACTATAGGCTATCATACATTTGGAACGTTGAACAAATTAAAATCAAATGTAGTTTGGGTTTGTCACGCTTTCACTGCCAATTCTAATCCAACCGAATGGTGGACCGGCTTGGTAGGAAATGATTTTGTAATTAATCCAAAGGAACATTTTATTGTTTGCGCAAATATTATTGGTTCCTGTTATGGTTCTACGAACCCATTAAGCCTTAATCCGCTTACGGGGAAACCCTTTTACTCAGCCTTCCCATTGATTACTATTCGAGATATGGCGAAAGCACATATCCTGCTTGCAAAGCAGTTGAAGATTGACAAAATAAAATTGCTTATTGGGGGATCAATGGGTGGACAGCAGGTGCTAGAATGGAGCATAATTCAACCAGATTTTATGGAAAACATTTTGGTAATTGCAACAAATGCCGTTCATTCTCCTTTTGGAATTGCCTTTAACGAAAGCCAAAGAATGAGCATATTGGCTGATGCCTCCTATTTTAAAAATACACAGGATGGAGGAAAATTAGGGATGAAAGCAGCAAGAAGCACAGCTTTGATTAGTTACCGTTCTTATAATACCTATCTTCATTTTCAGAAAGAAACAGAAACAGAAAAACTGGATGATTATAAAGTGGCAAGCTATCAGCGTTACCAGGGAGATAAATTGGCGAATCGGTTTAACGCATATAGTTATGTAGGGCTATCTAAAAGTATGGATTCCCACAACGTGGGGCGCACGCGTAATTCTATTGAAGAAGCGTTAAAAAAAATTAAAGCAAAAGCATTATGCATTAGTATTAAGTCTGATATCCTTTTTCCTAAGGAAGAACAAAAATATTTACATGAAAACATAGAACACAGCAAGTATGAATTGATTGATTCGGTATACGGACATGATGGCTTTTTGTTAGAAACAAAACCATTAACAAAGTTGATTTTAAAACATAAACTATTATAGAAAATGAAAAGCAAATTGAACATAGGGTTATTTGGTTTTGGTGTAGTGGGGCAAGGGCTACATTATGTGCTTAACAATAGTACGGGATTTAAGGCAAACATAACTAAGATAGCCGTAAAAAATAAGGAGAAAAAACGACCAGTTGGTGCCGAATTGATTACCTATGACAAATGGGAAATTCTAAACAATCCTGAAATTGACATTGTGGTAGAATTGATTGATGATGCAGAAGAAGCGTTTAATATTGTAAGTGAAGCATTAAAAAAAGGCAAACATGTAGTTACCGCAAATAAAAAAATGCTAGCCTTTCATTTGCAGGAACTCTATGACCTTCAGCAAAAGCACAATGTTTCGTTATTGTATGAAGGATCTGCCTGTGGAAGTATACCCATCATCCGCACACTGGAAGAGTATTTCGACAATGAAGAATTGTTAAAAGTATCGGGGATTTTTAACGGAACTACTAATTATATTTTAACCAAAACCATCAACGAGAAACTTTCTTACGAAAACGCACTGAAACAGGCACAAGAAAAAGGTTTTGCCGAATCTGATCCTACCAATGATGTGGAGGGATATGATGCTAAATTTAAGGCCGTAATCATTGCGTTTCACGCTTTCGGTTTAATTATAAAACAAGAACAAGTTTTAAATATTGGCATAACCGGATTGCATGAAAACGATATCCGCTATGCCTATGAAAAAGGGTTTAAAATTAAACTCATTCCTATTATTAAGCGGTTGCCAGATAATAGAATAAATGCTTTTGTGCTTCCACAATTTATCTCTAAAACAAAGCAATTATACAATGTGGATAATGAATTTAATGGGGCATCGGTTGATTGTAAGTTTTCGGGAGAACAGTTTTTACAGGGCAGAGGTGCGGGAAGTTATCCTACTGGTGCAGCTGTATTATCAGATATTTCAGCACTATCTCATGGTTACAGATATGAATATAAAAAACACACACAAAAGCACGCCTCAGATTTTACCAATGATGTTATTATAAATGTTTACATGAGGTATAATACTTCTTCTGACTTAGATAAAATTAAATTTGAACTAATAAACGAAACGTTTATTAGTGATAAGTATAATTATGTTGTGGGCAACATAAATCTTCAAACTGTTATTACTCAAAGAGAGTTTATTTTAAAAAACAAAATATTTATCTCTTTCTTAGAAATGTAACATATACCCCTTTGGAGTGGCTGATTTCATAATGCTTGGCGGGTTGTAAATTTGGTTAAGTATCAATTGTATTGATTCCTAAAGCAATAATAGATTTGCAAATTTGGCAACTCATAATACGGGAATTACACCGAAAGCAAATCTTTAATAGCCCAATTTAATTGGGCTAAACATCTATTGCTTGAAACTTCTGCCGCGTTTACCCGTTTCATGACCTCCTACAAAAAACTCATCTACATCCACTTTGCCATCCAAAAGTTTAGGCTCTTTAATATTCATCGCCTTCATTATTTTTCTTCTAAAAAAGTAACAGGTAGTTTGTTGTAAACTCAATTTGCGAGCCAACTCATAGCTACTTATTCCTTTCTTACTTGTGCTTACTAAAAACACAAATAGAAAAGCTTTAGTCAGGGGGAATTTCACTTTGTGGAAGAGTGTTCCCGATGTAGGCGACTCAATATGTTTGCACTTATTGCATTTACGGTTATAGGTTTCAGCAACCCTGCTCCAACTTGTGTTCCCACATTTTACACATCTAAAACCGTTTCCCCATTTCGCATTCGCCAAATATTCTTGGCAAATCGACTCTTCGCAATATGTGCGAACAAAGTCTAAAATGTCATACCCTTTGAACATAATCTGTTATTTTTATTCAAAGTTCTTTCTTCAATCCGCAGCCTATCTGCGGTTAGGTATATTTGCGTATATACATTATAAATTTCATTAAATTGTTAAATACCTACCCAAAAAATAAAAAATATTTAGTTAGCTGCATTGCATCACAAAAAGCAATTTCAGTAAAAGGCTAAAGCCCTTGCTCGTTCAAATAAAACAGATTATTACCCCACCGTTATGCACAATGACCACAAAGACAAAGGAGAACAAATACGTGTGATAATAAACAAATCTTTCAAAGAAAACAAAATGTAGGCTATGATTTATCAATCAAACATGTACATTTGAAGTATTGCAAAAAGTAAGTAATATATTTACGGTTATAGTATTGTCATTATGTATACTCATTGGCTATACTGGTGTACCCATTTATAAAATGATGTGTAATGAAAATGGGCATACTAGCGTTTCTATTTCTAAAGATGCAGTTAAGTGCAACCACCAAACAGAAACGAAAGACTGCTGCAAGCCTATAACCGCTCAAAAAAACAATGAGCAACCCACAGGTTGTTGTGATTTTAATAACACATTTTTGCAGCTACATGAAAGTAGTTTGGTATTTGCTCCACAAACCTCTACCGGACATATACTGAATCCAATACTGTCACTATTTAATAATTTTAAAGCTATTGTTCCATCTAGTTTAGCTTATTCTTATAAGTTGGCTCCTCCTCTACTCTGCCGGAAACAGCACCAGCAAAGTATTACACAAACTTTTCGCATTTAAGTTATTTCATTAAGTTATACTCAATATTTTGTTGAGTTTATTTACTATTATTCTTTTTGAATTGTCCGATTGATTATCCTTAATGGATTTTTCGCACAACTCTATTCAATACAATAGTCAATTATGAAATATTTAATGTTTATATTAACGCTATTTACAATTAAGCAAATAACAGCACAAACTATTAGAGGAAGTGTAATGGATGCCCATACACGTGAGGCACTTCAGGGAGCATCCGTATTCTGGCTGCACTCATCTCAAGGAACCATAACCGATGCGAATGGAGTTTTTGAAATAAGTTATCCTACTAAAGTACCCGCTAGCATGGTGGTTACATACATTGGCTACCTATCAGATACAACTCCATTTAAACAACAAACAGAACTACATGTCCGCTTAAAACCCTCAAATACATTGAACGAGTTAGAGGTTGCAGAAACCAAGGAAGCAACTAGTTTTTCAACCATTACCACCCTTAACCGTGAAAGTTTAGGAATGAAAGAACTCAAAAAAGCGGCCTGTTGTAATCTCAGCGAAAGTTTTGAAGCTAACGCAACCGTTGATGTTACCTATAGTGATGCACTTACGGGTGCAAAACAAATTAAACTATTGGGGTTGGATGGATCGTATACTCAAATATTATTTGAACTGCAACCTGGTATACGCGGACTGTCAACAAATTATGGACTCTCACACATTCCAGGTAGTTGGGTGCAAAGTATTGATATAACAAAAGGTGTTGGATCTGTGGTGGGTGGTTATGAAAGTATGTCGGGGCAAATAAATATTGAATTGCTTAAGCCCGAAAAATCGGAACGATTTCATTTAAATTTATATGCAGGTGATATGGGAAGATATGAGAGTAATATTCATCTTGTACATCGTTTTAACAAAAACTGGAGTACCCTCCTGCTTACCCACGCAAGCACTGTTACACAAAAAAACGATTTTAACAGTGATGGTTTTATGGATATAGCAACAGGCTATCAGCTGGGAGCATTTAACAGGTGGAAATATGAAAATCCAGGTAAACTGATGGCAAGTTTTGGAATTAAAGTGAATTATGATAACCGCAGTGGTGGACAGATGAACTACAACGTAAAAGCAGATAATGATAACAGAAGCATTTACGGTGTAGGTATCCAAACCAAGCACATCGAAGGATTTAGTAAAATGGCTTTGGGGTTTGCGGGTCGTCCATACAAAAGTGTAGGTTTAATGGTGAACGCTAGAACATACGAACACGATGCTTTCTATGGCTTTAAAAACTATGAAGGACAAGAGCAATCACTTCATGCCAACTTACTTTACCAAACCATCATCAACACCAGCGATCACAAAATCAAAACCGGAGTTTCATATATGCTTGACAATTATAAGGAACGTTACATCGATTCATCGTTTAAACGAATGGAATCCGTTCCCGGGGTATTTGCTGAATATAACTATGAACGCTTAAACAAATTATCCTTATTGTTGGGATTGCGTGGTGATTATCATAATTTATTTGGAACATTTATCAATCCTCGTGCTCACTTAAAAATAAATCTTGCCCCAGTTTCCGTGCTTCGATTCTCTGCAGGAAGAGGTATGCGCGTGGCAAACGTATTTATAGAACAACCTGCTATAATGGCTAGCAACCGAAAGGTAATGGTGGAAGAAGCCTTTAAACCTGAAGTATCATGGAATTACGGCATTTCGCTTACTCACAAGTTTAAAGTTGCACGTAAAAATGCAACATTGGTGATTGATGCTTTTCGAACCGATTTTGAAAATAAAATTGTAACAGACCTAGACCGCAATGCACAAGAAATTCATTTATATAATTTGAAAGGCACCTCTTACGCTAACAGTTTTCAAACAGAGTTAAACTATGAACCAATCAAAAGATTGGAAGTACGATTGGCTTATAAATGGCAAGATGTGCGAACTACATACAGCGGTAATCTTTTGCAAAAGCCACTCATAGCCAATAACCGCGTATTATTTAACATAGCATACGCCACCAAATTTGATAAATGGAAGTTTGACGCAACGGCAAAATGGTTTGGACAGAACCGAATTCCCAACACATCTGGCAATCCTGATGGTTTAAGAATGGAATCCTATTCCAAACCCTATTATACATTTAACGCACAAGTAACTAGAGGATTCAAAAAATTTGAAATGTATATTGGAGCCGAAAATATTTTCGATTTTGTACAAGCTAATCAAATCATAGACCCTAAAAATCCATTTGGCAATTATTTTGATGCATCAATGATTTGGGGACCAGTGATGGGAAGAGTTATATATGTTGGCTTTAGAATGAGCATTAAATAAAAGTTGCGTTTTGAGTCCCGATAGCTATCGGGAGAGATATACGATTTTGAGATGTAAGTGATTAAACTAGAATACTGCGTTTACCGTAGTCTTTGAAAATAACTAAATAACAAGTAACTAATAACCCATGAAAAAAACAATTATCGCCATTGTGGCATGCGTTCTAAGTCTGGGTGCTTGGGCACAAAATGACAATCAAACAACTAACAACAAAGATGGAATGCAAACAGTAAAATTTAAGACATCTGCTGTATGTGAAATGTGTAAAGAAACGCTCGAAAAAGCCATGGCATACGAAAAAGGGGTGAAAGAGTCGAATCTAAATGTAGATAGCAAAATACTATCCATCACATTCGACCCAAAAAAGACCTCAATCGAAAAGCTCAAAATAGCAGTATCCAAAACCGGATATGATGCAGATGAGTTACCTGCTGAACCTAAAGCATACGAGCATTTGAATGCCTGCTGCAAGAAAGATGCGGTTCATTAGTAATTTCCCTCAGCCATTTCCTTCCCATTTTGTAAGAAGGAAATGGTTGTTTTACCTAAGTTAAAGGTAGCTTTCGATGATATTTACTCAATATGAAATATATTAATTTCAGTTCCCCGCTTAAAACATTTCCACAACGGTAGGAAATAAGGATCAATAGCTTAAAATTGTAGATTAGTAAAGATATAAAAGTATGCATTTAGCGATTGCCGGAAACATTGGATCAGGAAAAACAACCCTCACAACCTTATTAGCTCGTCACTATAAATACGAGCCTCATTATGAGGATGTGGAAGATAACCCATACATCAGCGACTTTTACGAGGACATGCAACGATGGGCGTTTAACCTGCAAATTTATTTCTTGAATAGCCGCTATAACTCCTTGGTGCAAATGCAAAAAGGGAAAAAGAGTATTGTTCAGGATAGAACCATTTATGAAGATGCACATATTTTTGCACCCAACCTTCACTCAATGGGTTTATTGAGTACCCGTGATTTTGAAACCTACCAAAAAATGTTTGATTCGCTAAGCAGCACTGTTAAACCACCTGATTTGCTGGTATATTTGCGTGCTTCGATTCCAACGTTAGTAAACCAAATTCAAAAACGTGGTCGTGAATATGAAGACTCAATCCGCTTGGACTATTTGAGAAGATTAAACGAACGCTACGAAGCATGGATTTCAACTTACAAAAGTCGTTTACTCATTATTGATGTAGATAATTTGAATTTTGCCGACAAGCCAGAAGATTTAGGCTTTGTTATTAATAAAATAGAAACAGAATTAAACGGTTTATTTTAACCAATCATTAAAGGAATGAATTAGATTCATTCCTTTTTTTGTACCTATTAGTGAAGTTTAAAACTTCACTGTAAATACAAAAGCAAGTTTGTAACTTGCTTGTTAGAAATATGAATATAAGAAAAGCTATACCCTCAGATGCCCAAGCAATTGCCAATATATACAACGAGGCTATTGAAAACACCACAGCAACCTTTGATACCGAACCTAAATCGGTTTCAAACCGCGAAGAATGGTTAAAACAACATTCTGAAAAATACCCAGTTGTGGTTTCAGAAATAAACGGTGTGGTTGTTGGATTTGCGAGTATGACCCAATGGAGTGACCGTGCAGCTTATGATGACACCGCTGAAATTTCTATTTATATTTTACCCGCTTACCATAACCAAGGAATAGGTAAACACCTCATGCAAACTGTTATTGAAGCTGGGTTACGAGGTGGTTTGCATTGTGTATTATCCCGCATAACTCAAGGCAATGAAAAGAGTATTTACTTACACCAACAATTTGGTTTTAGAACAGTAGGTATTATGCAAGAAGTAGGAAAAAAGTTTGGAAAAACTTTGGATGTAACCATGATGCAGCTCATTTACCCTTCTTAATATTTGGTTTCGTTGCTTATATCAACACGAAATCAAGAATCTTAAATTCCCATTAGGGTTTCGAGGTAATGTGAACTTATTCCGAAAAACTTCTTGGCTGCTTGTATCTTCTCAAGAATCTCTGCTTTTTGTGATGCTGTTTTCGATTTTTTCTCTCCCGTAATCATTACGTTTTTGGGCGTATGTACATCTGAAACAAACTGAAATACTTTTGTGGTATATCCAAAATATTCCATAATTAATGAACGAATACCATCGGTAACCATCTCGGCTTGTCGCTCCATAAATATTCCATGCTTTACTAAAAAATCCAGCTCATTTTGCATCTTGTATTTTTCAATTTCTCTACGAATTTGTTTGTGACAACATGGAGCTACCACTATCAAATCTGCACCTGCTAAAATACCTTTGTAAATAGCATCATCAGTTGCTGTATCGCATGCATGTAAGGCAATAAGCACATTCGTTCCTGTTGAGTCAAAATCGGTAATCGAACCTTGCACAAAATTCAATCCCGATAATTGGGATTCATTGGCAATATTATTACACAAATCAACCAAGTCTTTCCTGTACTCAACTCCTTTTACGAAAGTTTGCTTATGAAGTTCATTAGCCAAGTAATCATATAAGGCAAATGTTAAATATCCTTTGCCTGCTCCCATATCTGTTACTTGTATGGTTTTATATGTAGGCAAATTTTTAATAAGCGGACTTAACAATTCGATGTAATGATTGATCTGCTTATACTTATCCTGCGCATTTTTATAAACCTCCCCTTTTTCATCCGTAATTTTCAGTTGATGTAAATACGATTTTCCAGCTGAGGGAATCAATCTGTTTTTAGCCACATTATGCTCCAATGAAGGCAATTGTGTTTGTCTAGGTTTTGAATTGCGCAACACAACCTTCCCATTTGATATAAACTCAAGTATACAATCGGCAGTTGTTGTAAAGAGTGTTGCATTTCTAAAACCATCCAAACCCAACAATTCAGTAACCAAAGTTACAGCCTCATTGTCGTTGTAATTTTTCACAATATCGCGGGTTTGGTAACGGTAGGTAAAACTTAATTTATCCTCTTGCTTAATACGAACCCTCTTTACATAACAATTTTTAAGACCTTCTGCAGTGCCCTTATAGTTTGATAAGGAAAGTTTAACAAACGTATTTTCGGAGAGTGAATGCTTGATGGCATTAATATATTCTGATTGCTGCGACATGTATGATTGCGTGTTGAATGTTCCTACAAATGAACAGAAGTAATCGTCAAATAAAAAGTTACCATTGAAGATGAAACGATCAATTTGAGTTTTGACTAAGGAATAATAAACAAGCAACTCCTACTCATCAATTAAACAATACGTTCATTGATGGCCTTTGCCTCGACCTCTATCATTATGAAAGTCACCTGTTATTTGCTATGCATATTTTGATGTATTTACGAACTGTTTTATAACTCATATAAAAAGCATATTTTAATAGTACAATTTAATTACCATTAACAGCTATTTTCCAAAAAACTTTCGAGAGAAATAACTCATTATTATTCGAACTGTTTTAACATAGCAATTCGTATTATCTAGTATTACTGAACCTTTCATATTTTTATTTGACTTCATTAATAAACAATTAAATATTAACATAATCTTGCTTCATAATTTACTTTGCTTCAACTCAAAGCATTATTTTAAATGCTGTGTTGTACCATTGGTTTTATGTTCGCATTTGGTTGTTATAAGACACCTCATACTAAACAAAGAATTGAACACCAAACCTTAAACACGATATTTTCAATCCATGTACAACACACAAGATTCTCATTTATCTTTGCTCCCATGCTTGAGTTAAACTTTAAAGAATATGGAAACGGAGATAAGAATCTTATCATCTTACACGGATTTTTAGGCTCACTTGACAATTGGCATACCCTAGCAACCGAGTGGGGAAAAGCAGGATTACATGTTTGGGCACTTGATATGCGTAACCATGGAAAATCACCCCATACCGAAAATCATAGCTTACAATTAATGGTAGATGATGTGAATGATTTCATGTTTCAGCATCACATTAATGAAGCTAGTATATTAGGACATTCCATGGGAGGTAAAGTTGCTATGCTATTTGCCATTCAATATCCTGCGCTTTGTGAAAAACTAATTGTAGCCGATATTGCTCCTCGCGAATATCGAGCGGGGCATGACGATGTTTTTGATGCCATCTTTCAAGTAGATCTAGATACCATTGAAACCCGCAAGGAAGCAGAAGAAGCCATGAAGCCTTACCTTGGTGATTTTGGAACACGTCAATTTATACTTAAAAGTTTGGAACGAACCGAAGAAGGGAAATATGAATGGAAATTTAACCTTCGTACCTTGTTTCAAGATTATGATGAAATTCGTAAGCCTATAAATAGCTCACATGTTTATGATGGTGAAACTCTCTTTATTAAAGGCTCGATTTCTGGTTATATTAAAGATGAAGACATGGTCAAAATAAACGATTTATTTCCCAAAGCTAAACTGCTGTCGATTGAAGACGCTGCACATTGGTTACATGCCGATAAACCCAAAGAATTTTATGATGCAGTGTATGCATTTTGTAAATAGCCAACATTTTAACATATTGCAGTATGCGCCTAGAAGAAGAAATTAAACAGAACAAAAAATTTAGCAATGAATTTGAAAAGCTTGCTGTTAATATTTTGTACACATCCAGTTGGTTGGAAGCGCAAAATATCCAACGTTTCAAACCCTATGGCATTTCTCCTCAACAATACAATGTGCTCCGCATATTAAGAGGATCATCACCCAAACCATTAATGCTGTCGGATATATCTTCGCGAATGATTGACAAAAACTCCAACGCAACTCGCTTAGTCGAGAAACTACGTTTAAAAGGTTTTGTGAAACGTGAAGTATGTGAAAACAACCGTAGACAAGTTGACATTGTCATTACTTCCAAAGGATTAGACCTTTTGACAGAAATTGACAACGCTACAGATACATGGGGAGAATCCTTCAAAAGTATAACGAAATCAGAGGCTGAAGCCTTAAATAACGTACTCGACCGATTACGGGAATAAAAAAATTTATACCAATAGTTGTATATACAATTAATGTTAATACATTTGTATGGTATTTGACACGTAAGCCGTAAAACATAAATCCCATAATAGGGTTAAAGAAAGATAATATGAAAACAATTATTCATCGCTCCGAAAACAGAGGACATGCCAACCACGGTTGGTTAAATGCTAAACATTCATTCAGTTTTGCCAGCTGGTATGATCCAACCAAAGTACATTTTGGAGCGCTTCGCTTACTCAATGATGATGAAGTAGCGCAAGGAATGGGATTTGGAAAGCATCCGCATGATAATATGGAAATCATCACTCTAGTGCAAGAAGGAGCATTAGAGCATAAGGATAGCATGGGTAATGGAAGTATTATGCGTGCCAACGATGTACAAGTAATGAGTGCAGGAACGGGAGTATTCCACTCAGAATTTAACCCAAGCAAAGATGAACCTTTACGATTATTTCAAATTTGGGTTTTTCCCGATAAAGGAAATGTTACTCCGCGCTACGACCAACAAACATATCTGCCCGAAGGTAGAAAAAACACGTGGCAAGAAATCATTAAACCAGACACACAAATGGAAGGTGATGCCATTTTTATATACCAACAAGCATGGTTTAGCTTAACCGATTTGGATGCTACAAATGAGCTCTCATACACCAATAAAAAAGAAGGTAACGGAGCTTATGTATTTGTAATTGATGGTGATGTGGAAGTAGCTGGTGAGAAACTCAAACGCAGAGATGCGCTTGGTATCACGGAATACGAAAACTTTAATATCAAAGCAAGCACCAACGCCAGAATATTGGTAATGGATGTAACTATGATAGAATTAGGATAACGCTTTTCCGAGATTAGCTAAGATTTTATTTAACCAGCTACCTCAATCCGATTCGCTACTTGCTTACAATATGTTTTTACACAAAGCCATTAGGGTAATTTGACATGACTGCAAGCCAAGCAATCTTTTAGTTTTAGCAATTTTTATAAAATAAATTTTACTTGTTGCGTGTGTTAAATAATGATGTGATAATAACCCAATTATTTATCAGAAAAAAAAAATTGCCTAAATCCTTAATCTAAAGAAAAAGTTAAACGCAAATAGCTATGAAAGAAATAACAAAAAAATACTCAAACGGTGATGTTACCATTGCATGGAAAAACGCTCAATGCATTCACTCAACCTTATGCTGGAAAGGCTTAAGTGATGTGTTTAACCCAACCGAACGTCCCTGGATAAAACCGGAAGGGGCTCCAACACAAGCCATCATCGAACAAATCAAAAAATGTCCGAGTGGTGCTTTGACTTATTACATGAACGATGAAATAGAATCGGCAACAGTTGAGGTGCAAGCCGAAACAATTGTGGAACCAACACTAAATGGTCCGTTAATGGTTTATGGAAATGTTGTTGTAAAAGATGCTGCCGGAAATGAAACACGCAAAAACAAAGCTACAGCTTTCTGCCGCTGCGGAAAATCTAGCAATAAACCATATTGTGATGGCACCCACCGAAAAGTTGGTTTTGAAGGATAATTCCCAAACAACTTTTCAATGAATAATAACTCTGCATGACGTTTGTTGATTTAGTAAATGAGTTCTAAATCGCTTACAATACGGTTACCTATAATATGTTCTTCAACAATACGTTCAACATCTAAAGGAGTTACGCCTCCATAATACGTTCCTTCAGGATAGATAACCAAAGCAGGACCTTTTGAGCAAGCATCCAAACAGCCTGATCGTTGAGCACGCACTTTTCCTTTTAACCCTTTATCGGCTAATACTTCTCTGAATTTTTCAACCAATTCCATTCCGCGAGTCTCTCCGCAGCAAGCTTTACCCTCGGCCTTTTGATTGGTACAAATAAATATGTGTTTTTCAAATCTCATGGCGCGAAAGTATGATGTTTGACATTCTGAAGTATCATCTTTTTTACTTAGTTTGTATAAACTTTAGAAGATATGTTAACAGACCAACAAGATCCTTCCCATTACAAACTGGGAATATTTTACTTCAACAAAAATGACAAACGGATTTTTCCGCCTAAGCGTAATCCGGCTTTAGGATGGACGATTAACTTTGCCAATCCTTATTCAATTATGGCATTTGTGGGGATTTTGGTTGTTGTGTTTGTGTTAACACGATTACTCAATCAATATGCTGCATCTCAATAATGCATCTCCGGAAATAAACCTATACTAAACAGCCGGAGTATTTTCGGCAAACAACGGAACCACTTCCATCAATTCAGATGGATACGGTTTAAGCATTGGCAGCAATGCTTCAATATCCGCATCAGGATTGAGCCATTCCTTCAAATCTTTTTCCTCTATTATTACAGGCATTCGCTGGTAACCTACTTCATTTACCATTAACTCATTGGGCCAACACGTAATAATACAAAAGCCTAGTTTACCGGTAATCACATCGGTATCTACAATAGCTGCCAGGTAAAATTGTTGCACTTCTTTAAGTGAAACATCATACGGTCTTTTCAATCTCTTTTTGGCTGAACCCTCTACAAATGAAGTAACAGGAACCAATGCACGGTGACTATAAAATCCTTCCATGGCCCAACCATTTTGGTGAATACCCAACTCGCCCGTATAATTTGCAACATTATCTTTATTAAATATTCCCTCTGCTCTTGCATTATACATAAAACGTTCACCGGTATTGGTTTTTTTGTTGAAACCAAAAGTCATCTCTATCAACTCACCTTTGGAACCATGAATGATATTGGCATTACCCCTGATGTTTACAATACGTTTAGGAGTATGGTTTTCGGTAACTTTCGGTGTTATAAATGAAAGGGTTGGATTGGGAAGTAATTCCTGTTTAAAGCGTTCACACATGAGGCGAAGGTAGGCTAATTGAAACGGTTAAGCACTATTAGCAGTAAAATTGAACGGTTGAGTGAAGGGAAGTTACCAAATTCGAATACCAAATTTCGAAATTCGAAAAGGAGTTATGCGTGCAAACTTGAGCCGAATGAACTCAACAAAACCCGAACTTCAACAGAAGCCGGGTTTTGGGGTTGCGAAACCAATTAACAACAATTAATACTGCTGCCAATGTTTTTTGTCAACTATCGAGTTGCCAATAGTTGTCGTTCGTTTTGAATCACAAACATTTCGGTTTGGATGATACTGTTAATATAACCCGGTGTTCGTGTTTCATTTAAATTGGATACCAGCGCATCTTCCCCTATAGGTTGCTGAAACTGCTTGTTAAGTTGCTGATTATATTCCTTGATTATTGATGTAAGGATTTCCAATTGAGGCTTTAACGAACGTTCCCCTTTAAAATAATCTTGTACGATACCTTCTTTTATTTCCATCGGATTTTTGCAGGCATGATCGCCAACAAGCGTTGCGCAGCCTGTTTCTCTCAGTAAAATCTCACTTTTGAGTGCCTCGCATTGAGCGATAATGTTATTGGCCAATTTGGAACGCTCACTAGATTCTGAGGTATTCGAAGTCTTCCACATCTTCAATTCACTTTGCAAAATCATCTCGCTGCGCAAGTAACTCGACATTACGATCTCGTTTTTAATAGCAACCGATCTGGGTGAACTCACCAGCGTGAGAAACAATCCGCAGCCGCCAATAATAAGAATAGACGAAAGAATGGTATTCATTTTAGTATCCGGATTGCGAATGCCGGTGATAAAATATACCGGCAAAAACAACAACATCAGAATAAACAACGAGACTAGTCCCAGAGCATTGGCATAAGGCCAGTGCATTACTTTGAACAAAACCGAAAGACTAATTCCAATGCAAACAAGAGAAGTTAAGCCGGTAAGAACCTTCTCTTTCGTTTCTTTTTTCTCCTGAATTTTAAGGGTAAAATACAGCGGTAAAAAGATCAAACTCAGTGAAAGTATTCCAACTGCAATAAGTGCACCCGCCCCTGGCCAATGACTAAACTTAAAGACAATACCGGAACTAAATACACTGCCGGCAAAAATGCCGCTGACTATCATTAACTTTTTCATGGTGTAATAAATAAATCTCGCATATTGATTTCATTGTCTATAAAAGCCCCTGCCGCACCGTTAATTTTAACAATATTCAGCGTGTTCTCGATTGACTTTTTCTCAACTTCTAAATCATAATTATTGAAAAGATTAACATGAGAATTTAATTGAAAGGAGTCACACGATAGAATGCTCTGCAGAGATATGTCTGCCAACCTATCATAGTTCCAAGTAATCAAGTTTACATTATCGGGTATCAAAATCTCGTTCTTTCCCTTATCAAGGATTGATGCAAAGAACAAATCATAGCGCGTATCTCTGGGTTTAAATAGATTACAGTATAATATATAAGTACTTATTACTCTCTTATATACAGTTAATTCGTTAACCTTCCCTAACAAGTATAACTTTTTAGCAAAAGTGTCGAAAGATGCATATGAATTCAGTTCTTCAGATAACTTGATCGCATCGATGATTAAATTCCCTATTATTTGAGATGAATTAGTTTTCTGACTTTGTGCTTCTCTTAAAAACTCTATAAACTCAGTTAATCCATCTCCGAACCTCTTAACTACAGGTATCGTTCCAACACTTGCGCCAGCACCTAATAAGTATGTGAATTTTAGATTATTATTGCTTTTGATACTCATAACACAAATATAAAATACAAGATCTTGCAGTTGAGGAATAGTTTTGCACCATATTTAGTCTTGGTGATATTTTAACATTTTTCGAATTTCGAATTTTCCTCTTTTCGAATTTCTTCCCTCCTCCTAACATCTTCGCATCTGCACATCTTCTCATATAACCTCCTATTCCCTTGAATCCCAAACCTCAAACAACAAACGGCCAACAACAAACGGCCAACTGCCCGCATCTTGTGCAAAAAAGGTAGATAACTGCTGAAACGGGATACCTAATTTGCTCCTTTAATTAAGCAATACTACATGCTCACCAGATTAATTGTACTTAACTCCAAGGTTTATGGAAAGGCCGAACTCAGGCTAGATGATTGTGACTCCCTACAACTCGTAGGACCGAATAATATCGGAAAAAGTACCCTCATCTATGCACTGAATTTCCTGTTTATCATTGACGGACAAAAAATGTCGTTTAGTGGTAACCGCAAGGGTGACAAAGAAACCATTCACCACTATTTTCCAAATGCCAACCAAAGCTTCATTGTGTTTGAGGTTTTCAAAAAATCGTATTATTCGATTATCGTTAAACGCGATAATGAGAGTAACCTTGAATACTATCGTTTTGAAAGCGAGTATAAAGAGGAGTATTTTGTGGGCGAGGATAAACGTTTACTCAAGTTTGAAGAGGTAAAAGAAAAAATTGCCGCTTCGGGATTGGCATTGGAACAGTTTAAAGACAAACGCGAAGTATTTCAATTTGTATACCAACGCGGTAAACGCAATAATGCTGTTGTTTGGTTGGATGACAGTGTGCGCAGTGAAGGTATCAGTAATAATTTCTCGCGTATTTACCGTTATTTGATTAATACCAAACTCATCACCAACAAAAACCTGAAAGAAGCCCTCATCATTGCAGATAACCGCGAAAATGAGACATTAAACTTCTCTCAGAAAAACAAAAAAGACATCAATGATTTGAAACGCGTGAACAATGAAATCCGCAACCTCAAATCGGTGAAAAATGAGTTTGATGAGTTCCGTGAACTAGTAAGTCAGTACAACGCCAAATCGCGCATCATCAGTGAACTGTACTATGGTTTTAATAAAAGTTATAATGCTGCCTTGCCAGAATTACAAGTACAGTTTCATGATAAAGATAAAGCCATTGGCAGGTTAAATACGGAAATGAATGAGGAATTAATCCCTCAAAAAGCGGAACTCGATCGGAAGATTGGTGGTAAAGAAGCCGAGATCAATGCCAAGTCGCAATTCTTCTCTGAGAAAGAGCAAGAAATCAAAGAAATTGATTCCTACGATCCGGTTAATATCCTCAACCAGCAATTGGCCAACTACGACCAACAGCGTAAAGAAATTGAGAGCAGGATGACGATGGCAGAGTTGCAAAAGTTGAACAGCCAGCAAATCGAAAACAAAATTGAGAACTTAAACAATCAGGTTGCCCGTGTGGAGATGCAGGTTAAAAACTACAGTAACCTGTTAATCAATAAAATTTCCGGGTCGGTTGAAAACAGAAAATTACTTAACTCTATTTTAAGCGAGCAAGTAAGCAGTTTACCGGGTGATCAGGTGATGAAACAAATTCACAAAATCACGCAGGAGCTGAACTTATTTGACGGTAAAATTGATATCTCCAAAAACATTGTCATCAAAGATTTTAAAAATGTTGATGAGTTGAAGGAAGAGTTAGGTGCGCTGAAAGAAGAAAAAAATCAGCAAGAAGCTTTGTTGAAGGTGGTGAAAGATATGGAGAAATCTGGCAACGAGCTGAAGGCTATCGAAGCGCAGATTGAAACCATTAAAATCAAACTCGCACGCATCAAAAACAAACCGGCTTTAATCAAAACATTGGAAAAAATGAAAGCCGATGTAAATGAATTGATGGGCCAAAAAGAAAAATTCGAAACCGAACAAAAGGTGATTGCCAAAACCATTGCTCGCAAGAGTAACGAGTTACGCGACTTGTTGGACGATAAACAAAAACGTCAGGAGCGTATTAACCGTCTCATCGAAATGAAACATGAGATTGATGAACTCGGCTTAGTTGGTGAAGAATTTGAAAGCAATGAACCGCTGGATCAATTATTCAACAAAATTAAATTGAACTGGCAAGACCGCATTCAGCTCAAAGCAAACAAAGATCATTTATTCGAGAAGTTGCGCGATAAATTGCAAAGTACGTTTGCCGATGAGATGGATTTTATCCGTTATGTAGAAGAAGAAGTTGCCTTGATTGAAGATAAAGAACGAAGCGTACAATCGTTGCTCGAAAGTATTTCGGCACAATTTGCAACACCAGCTTATACCCTACTTAAACGTTACGAAGAATTTAAAGAGTTTATCTACAATAAGTTTAACACTAAACTCTCGCAAACCCGTATTTCGGATATTGAATCGTTAACCATTGAGTTAATCGACAATAAACGCTTAGTAGATGAGGTTCGCAAAATCTCGCAAATCCAACAAATCAGCGGACAGTTGATGTTTGAGTTTGACAACAGTGAAAACTTAAAAGTACTTGATCATTACCTGGAGAGCGGACAAAAAATTGAATTCGATGATTTGTTCGATATCACGTTACACTTGAGTCGCAAGGGAAGCACCAAACAAGTGGATTTAGGTCAGCAAATTGAGAGTGACGGAACCGATAAGATGATCCGTTTGGTGATTGTAATGAACATCATTAACCGTTTGGCATTGGCTGATCATGAAAACCGTATTGCTTTGTTTATTGATGAGGTTGCTACGATTGATAAACAAAACCGTCCGGAGTTAGTGCGTTTCTGTAAAGATCACTTCTTCATTCCAATTTTTGCAGCACCAGATGCCGTTCCGGGCTTTGGTAAATATTACTTCATCTTCCGCAATGCCGGTAAGATTAATATAAATGAAAAGACCAATGCGGCTTATGGTGAAGTATTGGACAAAAACCTAAAACTGGAAGTTTAATACCGAAGGGAACATGAGAACAGAACCAAGGACCATCTTAAACTTCCTCTCCACCTACTTTGATATCATCAAGGAATTGTTTGATATACAAGTGAAGGATGGATTGGTAAGAATGGAGGTACTCAACGAAGTACTTGCCGAGCACGATCACGATATTCTGAATAAGCTGATAGAATACAAGTTTTTTAAGAAGATACAGAACGACTACGAAATTCGTCCCGTATACTTTAAAATGCTTGAATTTATTTTAAGTGAGTTTAAGCCATTATTACCTGAAACCATTGAAAAATATGAGCACTCTATTACTGCGTTATTCAAAAAAATCAAAGAAGGAATCAGTAAAGATCGTAATATTTTATTGCAGCGTATCACCGATTTAAATAATGAGGTACGCGATTTTACCGAGGCAGTTGAAAAGAATACCATTCGGTTAATAAGCGAAACAAAAGAGCTTAAATCGAACGTAGATAAGATTGACTACCGCGAAAAAGTGCGTAAAGCCAGCTTCTGGATTGACTATTACATTACACCGTTGAATAGCATTTTAGATGTGGGCAACAAAAATTCAATCACCAACCGGTTGCTCGACATATCTGAATACATCAATGTAAGACGATTGAATTTTGAGGATGAGTTGGCTCGTCAGCAGTTTGAAAAGTTGTACTCCTTTTTGGCGCAAACAAATGATGATTTGCTGAAACAATCGAAAACACTTACCAACGAGTTATTACCACTGATTGAACGTATTCGAAGCGAATCGATGATTTTAACAGGATGGATTGAGTTCCTGAAAAATCCGAGCAAATCAGAAGTGCCTTTTGTACCGAAGTCGCTGCGCGCCTATCCATACAACAATAGCATGTATTTTAATGCCTTGGAATATGTAAATGAATACATGACCAACGTAGAAATTTACCTTGAAGATCCGGCAATGAGCGCTAGCGATAAATGGATTTTCAACAAAGATGTATACATGACCAAACTCACACAAGAGTTACCGGTAAAAAACTTCTTTGAATGGGCAGGTAAAACGTTGAAGAGTGAATACAAAGAAATTGAAACCGAAAAGTTCTTCTCTCTCTCTACCCTGTTATTCGAAGATTCTATTGAATTGGAATTTGATCCAACGGCCGATAGACAAGTAATTAGAACTTCTGAAATGAATTTACGCGTACCTAAAATTAAAATTAAACGACATGGACTTTCCTAGATATCATAAAGACATAGTGAGTGACTTGCTAGATGGCAAGTTCATTTTGGCAACTGATGCCAAATTTATTGAATTAAAAAATAGTGCCGATTTTTACGGTAAATTTTTTAAAGAAACGTTTGAGTTTTACCTCGACATCAAATCCGATTATGCATACTTAATTAGTGAAGAAACTATGGAAATGCTGAGTCGGGATATTTGCATTTTCCTAGGTTTGTTATGCTATGAGTTAGATAAAGAAGGAAAAAATTTCCTTGAAGAAATTCAGTATGCAGAGTTTGAGTATGATTACATCGATAGCCTGCTCGACAACTCATCTTATATTGATTTAATTCAAAACAATAATCAGCTCAAAAACAGCGAAGCACGCAGGCAATTCTTCGGAACGTTAAACCGAAGAAATATTATTGACCGTAGCTCAAGCGATAAACGATTTACCTTCACCCCTGCTTACAAAGTATTCATGGATTTTGCCAAAAACTTTGCCAAAGGAAAACTAAATGCTGCCGAAGCGGAGGCGATTGAAGAATAATACAACTCTTGAACTAAAATAAAAAAGAGGCTGTCTCAAAAGGACGGCCTCTTTTTATTTTGAATTTGTATCTGTGAAGTTTTTAACTTCACAGATACAAACCCGGGCAAGTTTGCAACATGCGGATACTAAAAGTCACAGACTTGGTTATATAATTTGTTTGAAGTTGCAAACTTCAAACAACTGTATGCTTTTATGATTTAGCAATTGCAGGTTTACCAATACTTAGCCTGCAAATATACCATGCCCAATAAATAAGTACAAATTGAATGGGAAGTCTAACATAAGCCACAAGTTTACTACCAATGATGGGTTCATCTCTAAATACATCTTGTATATGAATTGGCAAGAATACTATAAACACTATGACCAAACCCAAGGCTACCTTGCTTCTTATCGTTGTATAAAACAAACCAACTCCCAACAAAAATTCAATGATCCCAGCTAGATAATTTACCAAGAGTTTAGGAAAACTATCTGGAATAAAAGGATCAAACATGGCTGGTTTAAAAACATGCAGCAACGAAGCAAGCATCATAAAAATAGCTAAGGAACTAGAAAGAACTATTTCTTTTTTCATTAATTGCACAAATTGGAATTCAAGTATACTATTTAATTTTTTTCTAACCTTCAACCCATGGAATTATTGGAGTACAGATTTTTAAAACAACAAAACCACTATACATTTACAAGCAATGAAAGCTGATGTAAACACCACAACACTATCTACAGCAAGACTCAATTTGATTACATTTACACCAGAGGTTAAAAGTAGCATTCACAAATCTGAATGCCGAAAGCCTCAAACAATATTTTGGTCACTAATCGAATGAAGATTTTTTTAAAAGAGAAAGACCGATTCGATAATAGAATGACAACCTTTAATAAGTCATTCTAGTTTTTTCAACTACGCGAAAAAGATACCACCCGTTTTTAGGCAGGTGCGGTTACCATACTTGGTATTACACGCATTACCATTCTAAAGGAGAGAATACCGACTCTTTTGCCTTCGGATTATTGAAAGATGAGTTCAAGTTTACCAATAAAACACCAACCATACGATAGTGAGAATGGGTAACAAAATAGGCAAGCTGTATTTATAAATGTACTCAAAAAAACTTGGCATTTTCACACCCGAGTGCTCGGCAATGGCTTTTACCATGAAGTTTGGGCCATTTCCAATATAAGTCATTGCTCCAAAAAACACTGAACCAGTTGATACTGCCATCAGATAATGAACATGCTCGCTGGCCAAAAAGTCTTTTACACTTTTGACGCTTTGCGCATCAAAGCCAAACGAACTTAAGGTTAACGTAAAGAAGTTGACATATGTAGGTGCATTATCCAACACACTTGAAAATATACCCGAACCCCAATACATAAAACTTTCAGAAAAGGCTGCACCTTCGGATCCTAGACCAGAGAGCAACTGCAACGCAGGTATCATTGACATAAATATTCCAATGAATAAGAATGCTACCTCCTTGATAGGTTCAAAATCAAAACTGTTGCTTTGCAATGCCTTTTTACTCGCAAATCGGTAACATGCAAAGGCAATGCTTAACTGCAATATTTCGCGGATGTAGGAGATTTTACGACCATGTAATTCAATTGCCGGAAATCCATCAATGGTGTTTGGATCTAAAAACACTGTACCGATAATAAGTGCTAACCAAATAAAATTTCGTTTCCCATTGACGATAATACGATTGGTATAATGCTGACTCACATCCACATCATCCAATTTTGTATTGCGTTTATCATAAAAATAAAATGCGATACTCAATAAAACCATCGCTAAAAGCCACTCAATGAATAAATGTTGCATGGTCCAGAAAAACGGAACTCCCTTTAAAAAACCCATAAACAATGGTGGATCTCCAATGGGTGTGAGCAATCCACCTAAATTTGAAATAAAGAAAATGAAAAAGATAATATGATACGGTTGTAAACGGTAGCGATTGATACGCATAAAAGGACGAATAAGCAGCACGGAAGCACCCGTAGTTCCAATTAAATTGGTAATTACAGCACCAATGAGTAAAAATCCAATATTCACCCAAACTTTCGATTCTATATCTGCAAAAATATAAATCCCTCCAGAGGCTACGAATAGTGCTAATAACAGACTAATGAATGACACATATTCAGCAAACGATTCGCCTACCAAAACAGGTTCTTTGAATACCACCAAATAATAAATTGCCACAAGTGCACCTAGTCCAAGGGAGATGTGTTTATAGTAATGATGCCAAACGTTTGAAAAGAACAACGGTCCGGTTGCAATCATTAACAATAAAGAAACAAATGGAACAACCAACCATAGTGGTGGCGGAGTTTGCATTGCATTTAATAGAATCATATTGGGCAAATATAGAGGAAGTTTCCCAAAAGAACCGGGAAGTTGGCAGATTGATAGTGCACTGTTAGCCTCACTTTATTGCATGTTCACCTAAAACATCGGGGTGATTGGTAATGGTTATCTTTTCTCCAATACATTTGCAAAACGAATAATTTTAACATGCGTAAGTCACTTCAACAATTTATGATAACATCCTTTGGTATTCTTGTTGTACTCACTTTGGGTACTATTATTTTCATACAACAACCTGCCTTCGGTAAAGATCCTAAAGGAAAACGTTTGGAGCGCATCAAACAATCGCCAAATTACAAAGATGGAGCCTTTCAAAATGAACACCCAACAGAGATGATGCGTAAAGAAGCATCCTACACCAAAATGACTTGGGAGTTGATAAACAAACCAGATGGAAATAAACCTCAAATGGAATTACCGTCTGTAAAAATCAATCTAAAAACGCTTTCTGATGAAAAACCAAGCATCGTATGGTTCGGTCATTCATCCTATTTAATCAAAACAAAAGGTAAAAATATTTTGGTAGATCCCGTTTTTAGTGGATATGCTTCACCCATTTCATTTGTTGGAAAATCATTTACAGGTTCTGATGTTTATAGTGTTAATGACATGCCGGATAGTATTGATATTTGCATTATTACCCACAATCATTACGACCATTTAGATTATCGCACGATCCAAAAAATACACCCAAGAGTGAAACAGTTTTATACGGCTTTAGGTGTAGGTGCAGATTTGGAAGATTGGGGTGTTGATGCCAACAAAATTGTTGAACTCGACTGGTGGGAAGGGAATACCAATAAAGATAGTATTAGGATAACAGCCGTTCCTGCGAGGCATTTTTCGGGACGTGGACTTACCCGAGGAAAAACCCTTTGGGCTGCCTATGTTTTGGATGTAAACGGTTACCGAATATTTGTAGGTGGTGATAGTGGTTACGACTCCCATTTTAAAGCTATTGGCGAAATATTTGGTTCGTTTGATATTGCCATGATTGAATGTGGACAATACGGTAAAGATTGGCCATTGATACATATGACACCGGAAGAAACTGCTACTGCTGCTAAGGAAATAAACACCAAAGTTTTATTGCCCGTACATTGGGCAAAATTTTCACTTGCCCTACATCCTTGGAACGAACCGATTGACAGACTCCTGAAAGCTACAGCAGAAAATGGTGTAGCGGTAACAACTCCGTTGATTGGAGAACCTGTTATCCTCGAGAATACCCTCCCAAATAAGGTTTGGTGGAAATAAATTTACCACAACTAACATTGGAAGTGATGATTTTGTTGCTACTACCCCACCAATCGTTCATCATTTTGCGTTACTTGCAAGCAATAATTTAACACTTATGAAACTTACCTATTTTGGTCATTCTTGTTTCTCGCTCGAAACAGGAGGAAAAACAATTGTTTTCGATCCATTTATTAGAGGGAATGAATTGGCTGCACATATTGATTTTAAAAGTATTAAAGCTGATTACATTTTAGTTTCACATGGGCATGATGACCACACAGCAGATTTAATTGATTTGGCTAAACAAACTCAGGCAACTGTTGTGGCAAATTGGGAAATCCATGCATGGTTGCACAAACAAGGAATTACCAACACTCATCCAATGAATATTGGTGGTAAGTGGAACTTTGATTTTGGCACCATACACATGGTGTTTGCGGCACATAGCAGTTCTTTTGCAGATGGAACATTTGCGGGAACTGCAGCAGGATTTGTGATTGAGAGCGAAGAGAAAACCATTTACTATTCAGGAGATACAGCACTTACCAGCGACATGAAATTACTGCCAATGAAATTTGGCTTAGATGCAGCTATAATGCCAGTTGGCGACAACTTTACAATGGATTACAAAGATGCATGCATAGCTTCTTATTTTATTGAGTGTGACAATATCATAGCCATGCATTTTGATACATTTGGGTTTATAAAAATAGATCACCAAGAAGTGATTAGCTTTTTTCTTGAAGAAGGAAAGAAAATCAATATCCCTAAAGTTGGCGAGACAACGATCATTTAAAATCGAGTGTTATACAATATAATTATGGTTTGGGGAACTCTCCATCAATATCGGTTAACACATCAGGGCGAGTGGGTGTAATTAAAATGGTGTGCTCAAACTGAGCTGATAATTTTCCATCAATGGTGCGGGCTGTCCAACCATCATGCTTGTCTACTTTTGACCTTGCCTTACCTGCATTAATCATAGGTTCAATTGTAAAAATCATTCCGGCAGCCATCATTGTACCAGTATCTTTTTCATCAACATGGCAAACTTCCGGTTCTTCATGAAAACGCAACCCAACCCCATGTCCGCAGAACTCATATACTACCGAATACCCAAATGATGTTGCGTACTTATTAATTTCATAACCAATATTACCAAAACGATTACCGGGCCGGCATTGTAAAATGCCTATACGCAAACATTCTTTACTAACATCAATTAATTTTTGTGCATGATCAGTAATTGTACCTATAGTAAACATTTTACTCGTATCACCGTAAAAACCATCCAAAATGGTAGTTACATCAATGTTTAAGATGTCGCCATCGCGCAATTCGTATTTACCAGGAATGCCATGACAAATAACATCATTCACCGAAATACAGGTTTCATGTTTGTATCCGTTATATCCAACTGTAGCTGATATGGCTTTATTATCGCGCACAAACTCTTTCACAATATTGTTGAGAAATTCGGTTGTAACACCTGCCTTTACAAATGGTGCAACTTCTTTTAATGATTGGGCTGCCAACCTGCTACTTCTGCGAATACCTTCAATTTGCTCCGCATTTTTAATGATAATTTTCGAACCTTTTTCTCTAAACGCCAAAATGCTTATTCTTTAATTTTGTTTAATCAGCTTAATATGCTTTTCTGTTTCTTTTCCATGAACTTTCACTCGAACTACTTTCTGATGCGGGTGCTGTAGATTTTCTTTCTTGTTTATACAAACTACCTGCTGCTATGGCAACAAAAGCATCATCAATTTTGCGCACAGGCAACAACTCTGGTTTAAAATATTTATCGATAAACTTGGTATCGAAATTGCCGCTCACAAAGGCCTCGTGCTGCATGGCAAATTTACCAAATGTTAAGGTTGTTTCAATACCTGAAATACGGTAATCATCAATCGCTCTAATCATGCGATTAATGGCCTCCTCACGGTTTTTACCAAAGGTGATAAGTTTAGCGATCATCGGGTCGTATTGAATTGGAATATCCATGCCTTCTTCAAATGAGTCATCTACTCTAACACCATAACCTTGTGGTGTTTTATAGGTAATCAATTTACCAATATCGGGTAAAAAATTATTGGCAGGATCTTCAGCACATACACGCAATTCAATTGAATGACCACGTATCTCTAAATCATCTTGAGCATATCCTAATTGTTCTCCCCTAGCTACCCTTATTTGTTCTTTTACTAAATCTAATCCAACAATTTGCTCGGTTACAGGATGTTCAACCTGCAATCGGGTATTCATCTCTAGGAAATAAAAATTAAGCTTTTCATCAACCAAAAACTCTACCGTACCGGCCCCCGTGTAATTGCATGCTTTAGCCACATTTACAGCAGCCTCGCCCATCTTTTTGCGAACTTCTGGAGTTAAACAACTAGATGGCGCTTCTTCTACCAATTTTTGATGTCTGCGTTGTATAGAACACTCTCGCTCGAACAAATGAACAATATTTCCGTGGGTATCACCCAATACCTGAAATTCAATATGGCGTGGTGAGCCAACATATTTCTCAATAAAAACCGCACCATCCCCAAATGCCGAGAGCGCCTCACTCATGGCCATTTGCACTTGTTGTTCAAATTCTGCTTCATGTTCAACAACACGCATTCCTTTTCCACCTCCACCTGCTGAGGCTTTTACCAGAACAGGATAGCCAATTTCGGCTGCAATTTTTTTAGCTTCGTTAACATCGTTGATTGCGCCTTCTGTTCCAGGAACCATAGGCACTCCAAATGCTTTAACAGCAGCTTTTGCACCTAACTTGCTACCCATTACTTCCATGGCTTCGGCAGTTGGACCAATAAAGGTAATTCCAGCTTCTTTTACCTTTCGGGCAAAGGCTGCATTTTCCGACAAAAAACCATATCCGGGATGTATACCATCAACACCCAACTGTTTTGCAACATCTAAAATCTTATCCATTACCAAATAAGATTGATTGGATGGCGGTGGACCAATACAAACCGCTTCATCAGCATATCTTACGTGTAAGGCATTTCTGTCGGCTTCACTAAATACCGCTACGGTTTTAATTCCCATTTCCTTTGCAGTGCGCATTACGCGCAAGGCAATTTCTCCCCTATTGGCTACTAATATTTTCTTCATTTATTGATTGATCTAAATAAAAAATCCGTTGCGCAATAATACATCACGCAACGGATTAATAAAAAGGTTATGCTATTGAGTGCAGCCAAAAGCAGTTGCAGAGGCATAGCGTGTAGCACTGCTGCCAGATACAATGGTAAATTTATTGCTTCCAAAACTTACGGTATACTTACCTTTACTCAGTTCTGTAAGGGTAAACTTCTCACCATCGGCTGCTTTTAGCAGCTGTGTAATATTATTATTGGTGTTCAAAACCTCGAGATTAGCGCGGCAATTTGTAGGTGCTAAAGCGCTTGTGCCTGCTCCTGCAAAAACAGCTGTATATACTCCACTAGCAGGTGCTGAATCTGGAAACAACATTGTTAACGTATAACTAATTCCTTGATTTGTTTGAGTTCCTGTTACAGTAAAATCCATAAACCCAAAATCGCAATTACCCATAAGGGCAGGCATTGTTATTCCGTTGAATACGAATGACTCTGTTGAACTAGTAGTAGATGTAGTTGAGGTGCTAGATGTGGTGGAACTAGATGTGGTAGTTGTATTCGAACTATCTGTTGAATCTTTTTTACAAGAATGTAAAACAAATGGAATCGTTGCAAGTGCCAATGAAGATACTAATAGTAATTTTTTAAAATTCATGTGAATGTTGGTATTATTATGTGACGAAAATAACCTAGTTAGGCATACTAACAAATAGATTATTTTGAAAATCAGCTAAATCAATAAATTCGTTTTAAATTAAATAAGAAAAGCATGCAAAACCTTATACTTAGTAGTTAAGAAACTCCACCTCTAGTTATCACATCAATAAATATCTATTCGAACAGATTAGAGATTTCTTAAATTTTGATTTCCATTGAAATTTTTAACAAGTTTTAAATCGCAATTGCTTATAAAAACACACAATGCATGCAAAGCATCACTAAAACTAACGTGAAATGAAAAAATTGATTAGTCGCAATGTTTGGCTTTTATCAATGGTGAGTTTGTTTACAGACATTGCCAGTGAAATGCTTTACCCAATTATGCCGGTCTATTTAAAACATATTGGGTTTTCTATTCTACTTATTGGTGTTTTAGAGGGAGTAGCTGAAGCAACTGCGGGGCTGAGTAAAGGATATTTTGGAACACTCAGTGATGCACAAGGCAGAAGGAAACCCTTTGTAATTATTGGTTATGCATTAAGCGGATTATCAAAACCATTGATGGCATTTTTCACCTACCCACTATGGATATTTGGCGTAAGAACCCTCGATCGTTTGGGCAAAGGTTTGCGCACCGGAGCCCGCGATGCATTGTTATCGGATGAATCAACACCGAAAACCAAAGGGCGTGTATTTGGCTTTCACCGGAGCATGGATACACTTGGTGCTGCCATTGGTCCTGTTTGTGCACTAATTTATTTCCAGTATTATCCCGAGCAATATGAACAGCTTTTTATCATTGCATTTGCTCCCGGTATTGTTGCTTTCTGTTTGAGTTTTTTACTAAAAGAAAAAGTAAAGATTGTTTTTAATCCAAAAGCCAAACCGCGGTTGTTTGACTTTATAAACTATTGGAAAACAGCCTCCGCAAATTATAAAAAACTAACTACATCACTCCTAATATTTGCATTGGCAAATAGTTCAGATGTATTCCTTCTACTTAAAGTAAAAGAAGCTGGGTATAATGATGTAACAGTTATTGGTGTATATATTTTTTATAATTTGGTTTATGCTGCGGCATCTTATCCACTTGGCAAGTTGGCCGATAAAATTGGCATGAAACCAGTTTTTATTTTCGGATTACTGTTGTTTATTACTGTTTATGCGGGTATGGGCATGACCTCTTCCTCATGGGTTTTCATCTGCTTATTTTTAGTATATGGAATATATGCAGCAGCAACAGAGGGCATAGCCAAAGCCTGGATCACCAATATGGTTGATAAAAGTGAAACAGCAACTGCCATTGGAACCTTTACTGCTTTTCAGAGTATTTGCACCTTGCTATCAAGCAGTGTTGCCGGATTTATTTGGTATGCTGCCGGACCATCTTATCTTTTTTACGCAGCAGCCATAGTCACCTTTGGTGCGATATTATTTTTGAGCCCGATAAGAAATGTATTACAAAATAATAATTGATAATCATTAATAGCCATAAAAACTCTCCGACAAGAATTCTATCTTGTGATGAAATCAATTACTGGTTGCGAATAAAGATGCTGATTTAACATATCATATTTTGCGACAAAATGAGCGTTAATGGTTGTTTTTAATTGCTGTTGAATATAACCAGCGATATCGTTTACCGTTTTTGCAACAAGACTATTCGACTCTTGAAGCAAATCTCCCAAACCACCTTTATTCACCCCTACTACTTGCACACCCAACAGAATACTCTCATGGGCAACCCTATTCCAACCTTCGTTGAGTTTGGTATAGGCAATACTATATTCCGACTGAGCAACCATATTCAAATAGCTAGAATGTTCTTGAAAATACAGAATATCATAATCGGTAAATACCCCAACCTCTGATTGATTAAGGGTAGTAAAAAAACAATAATAACCCTGCTGTTTGAGTTGATGAGCCAATTCGAAAATTTGAGCATCCGTTTTAAAAGCGAGTTGTCCTAAATAGATTTGCTTGCTTTTGGGGGCTTGATGAAAAGATTGATAATATTTGACATCAAACATGTTTGGAAAGTATAATATCGAAACAGATGAAGTAACTTTAGAGGTAAAGTAGTTCTTCCAATATGGCGAAACAACCAATATGGCAATACGCTTAGATTGTGTTGTTGATAAAAATGAAAACAAGAGCTTCATGTATAAGCGAGTCATGCGTGTTTTCGCATCTGCATCATCATGATGATGCCATGTTATAATGATTTTACGTTTTGAAAACAGATTAGCCCATATTGCGTATAAGGCCATCCAATTGGATACAAAATTTACATCGCTAATAGCGTTTACCATACCTAACCAAACCATTTTAAGTTGAGCCAATCCTTTAAAAAAACGATTGGTCCGGAATGTATGACGCTTTACCTCAAAACCTATTTGGTCTAACGTATCACAAACACTATTAAACACAAACTGCTCGTGAATGTATCCTCCTGTTAAGGATACCCCATGCGAGATATGAGATACCGAACAAATTTCCTTCATTAACGCAAAGTACAATTTAGGGATTGAATTATCTGCTCGGGCGTAATTTGCTGCATGCAAATATTGTTGTTGCAAGGATTGTTCATGCAACCGGCACAGGGAACATTATAATTTGAAAACACTCTGTTTTGTCCATCGTTAGGAGGGTTCCATTTACCCTTATAATTCCGCGCACTAATAATGGCATAAACAGGCGTTCCTACCGAATAACTGAGGTGCATAGGACCCGAATCATTACAAATCGTAAATGCGCAAATAGATAACAATGCTGCACTTTCTGCGATGGTTAACTTACCACAAGTATTTATGATTGAAGGTATAGCAAGTGATTCAATGGCACCATAATCTGCCTCATCACCTATAGCTATAACAGTAAATTGTTTAGCTTGTAAATATTCAATCACGGTTTTAAAGTAAGATAAAGGCCATTTCTTCTTTTCTAATTTAGCTCCTACAGCTATGGCTACCATCGGTCTTTTCGTATCAAATTCGTATTTGCTTTTTATGTTGGCTAAATCATATTGCGTAAATAGAGGAGGAAGCTGCTCCCTCATTGCCTGAATAGAACACCTTTCTAAAATACGTTTTAGCCGCAATTGTTCATTTTCGAACTCAATATATTTTAGTTGATAGTTTGCCAGAAATTGAGTTCGGGTTACCGACCAACCACCGCCAGTTTGAATGCCAGCTAATCGAAAAAATACCAGGTTACGTAGTTGATTCCAAAATGTATCAACATCTGCAGGAAGTTCAACTACAACGTCATAGCTTTTCTTACGAATAAATGTAAATAGTTCTTGGCGGGTGTAAGCTCTGTATTCAAACACATCATTAAAATAACCATCAGAAATTACTGCGTTTGCTCCAATGCTCGATAGCGTTCCATGAGTGGTTAGTAGATCAAAAGATGCATTATGGAAGTGCTTTTTGATAGATTCGAAAGCAGGATAAGAACAAACAATATCACCCAAATTACCCTTTCGAACGATGAGAATTTTCGTAGCTGTTGTTTTTATTCGTGTATATAAAATCTTTTTAAAAAACGTTAAACATGCATTGAGGAATGCATAATGAGCGCGTATCAAAAAAACAAAAACATTCATTATTTAAGCAGATAGATTTTACCTGTATTATGAATCACATATCGATCGGCTGCCGTATCTCTTTTTTTGATTGATTGTCCATCAATTCGCGTCATCACCTGATACAAATACACACCATTGGCAAGTCTATCACCAAAATTATCCGTTCCGTCCCAACCATAAGCCGAAATATTATTTCCTATTTTTATTGGACCAAATTCATCTTGTGTAATTTCTTTTACAACTTTACCCGTTATAGTCATAATACGAACCAACAGTTGCTCAGGTGCTTTGCTTCCTGTTAATGTAAACACGAAACGTATATTTGTTGTTCCTGGGTTAGGGTATGGATAAAAATTGGTGATGGTACTTTCGCTAATTACTTTAAACTCTACCTCATAAAAATTGTTACCCGATGCATTACCCGATGCATCTTTTGCCTGAACCTTTAACGCATAAGTACCGTCAACTAACTTTGTTGGCTTGTATTCAAGCACAGCCGTATTATTCTTGCTATCACCGGCTAAAAACAATACTTCGGAGCTTGACAATGAGATACGCTCATAAACAGCTGAATTGGGCCGTTTCAAAAACAACATAAATGTAGAAGTATCCGACTGCATTTTAAATTTACTATCATCTTTTGAGTTCAACTGAATAATTGGTGTTGGCGAAACGAAATCACCATTCATAATTCGATACCCATCAAACGTTACATCTAAAAACGGATTGGTTATATCTTGTTTTACATCAAACTGCTGTGATAAAAAGTTATTGATATAACTTTCCTCTTTAACCCTTTTTGTATCGTTAATAGTAAACGAAAGTGAATTGGTTCCGGCAAAAAAACTTGTTGATATTTTAGTTGTGTAGACATAAGAATTACCCGAACCGATTGCCGGCACTTTTTCATTTTGGGTAAATACATTTACCCTATTAGCATCGGTAATGGTCAGTTTCACGTTAACCGAATCAGCATCTGTGTCGCTAATATTACTTATAGCAACGGCTAATTTTAGGCTATCCCCTTGTTCCAATTGCTTGTTATAAAAATCATACTTGGTACCGGCATCCAATGCAAGTTCAGTTGGAGTATTATATGTAACAATAATGTGTGAAGGTTGTTGTGGGGTTAGGTTGAATGAATCTACTAACTCAACACGCAGCTTTAATAATGGATATTTATTAGCATCAATGCCTGAAAGACTAAGCGATTGGTTATTATACCCTTTAAGTAATAACGTGTCGCTTAAATCATCCCTAACGCCATAAACGCTAATGGCAAACTCGTCCGATAATTCAACATCCTTAAAATGAACATCACATTTATTCCAAGAAACAGCAGGGCCCACAAGTTGTGTTTCAAAATACCCTGTAGTATTGGTTCCTTTTATTTGCGTTTCACTAATTGCTTGAGGCGATCTATAAACAGAATCGAATTGAAAAAAACCACTATCATCAAAAATAGTGTCTTCAACCGATTCGGAAGGATATCCTTTTTTTACAATAAACGAGAATGAATTATACCTGCTTTGAATAGCTGATACCTTTTGCAAACCAAGTGTTGAAAGTTTATTGCGCATATCCTGCAACCAGGTATCTGCACCCGAATAATTAAACGAGTATGCCGCTATGTATGCTCCTTTGCTCACGGAATCAACAAAACGCATGAACTCATTTTGACCACTTTGAACCGTAGTATTAAAGGCATAATAGGTATAAATAGTTCCTAAATTATTGGGATTACAATTGGTTGGATAACCAGGTTGAGATGTAATCTTGAGTGTTTCCTTATCATACAACACACATACAGTGCCACCTGAAGGTATACAACTGAATGCTCGCGGTGTTTCAAAATAAGGCGATAAAATGCCCATTCCTCCGTTTTCCCACCGAGCAATCAGAGATTTTACCACCTTATACCTTGAAGAGAATGCAACCTGCTTTGAAATCGTATCAAAAAGTAACTGATCACTTTTAGCAACATCCGCATACTGCGCAAAACGAACCTGTGCAAATCCTTTATGTGCATTTTTGATTGCAGTAAAAGAACTCACATCCCAAATACCTCCCTCATTAGCCGGAACATTCAATCGAACCCGCCAATAATAAGCTTGGGTGTCGGTATTATTCAACTTTACTTTCCATTTTGGAATAGCACTAGCATCAATAACACCACTTGAAACCAAGGCTGACGAATTAAAAGAAATAGTAGTATCTAATTCGAAAATATAGGCTGCGTTTGTTGTTAAAATATTGTTGTTTTGACCAATAAGTGTTACCGAATCTTGGTTAACAATTGCGTAATTACTTGGAAGAAGAGTACTCACTCCACTTCCTGCAATAAACAAACTTACAACCGCCTTATTGTTGAATTCATTTCCTTCTGCCACATTGTTTTCATTATCAATTGTAACTTCAAAAGTATTATTACCTAGCAGTATTTTCCTATCGGGATATTGTATCCAATAACGCAACGTATCTTTGTAATAAACAGGATGAAATTTGAGTGATGGCCAATTCACAAATGTTCCATTTGGGAGCTGATGTTTAATAGCAACTGAAGCCGAATCAAAAGTAGCTTTACCCAAATTCGTAACAATTATATTAATGGCGAAAGAATCCTCCTGCACAGTAATATTGGAAGGCGTAACAAACAAATCACTTGAGGCAATTTTATAATCTGGCAACGCATTATTATCCAATATTAAAGCAGGATCGCACTGTAATTGCCATTGAATAATATGAGACTTGGTAAGCAGATCTGCTGTATTGGATGCCATACCCACACTTTTCATAATATCACCAATTGGTATGCGGTACAACGAGTTGGTATATCTATTGTAAAAGGCATCCATCATGTTAAACAAGGTTCCGTCAAACGTGAAATTAGAATGCGCCAACCAACCAATTCCGCCTTTGCTTTCAGCACATAAATAATCTTTCCCGTAAATATTACCTGATCCATTTACATCCACCTCACCTACATTTCCAACATTACAACCATTAAAATAAAAAAATGGATACTTCCTTGTATTATTTAAGTCGCCAATACTACCAATGTCAACATCTAAAACCGTAAGAGACGCATGCCCCAAAAACGATAACATAGTGGCACCTTGATTTTGTGCATCAATAATTTTTTGTTTCAAATTTATCTGAGTAGCATCGGAGCTATTTTTATTAAAGGATATTACTCGTCCTCCAATGTATTGTCCTTCAATAAGTGTTTTATTCTTATTGATTTGGTTGGCAAAACGTTGTTGTTCCTGATCATTATTACCTCCACTCACATGAATGGTATTTTTTTGCCATTCCTGCAATGAATCTGGTGATGTTTCATACTCAATTAATTTATTGAGGTAATGTTGTAACTCTTGATTGGACAGAGCTGGAATGCGACCTATCGGAACTTCAGGGTATCCTCCATTATTGGTTATGCCCGCTGTATACAAAGCATCAGCACAGGGCATTCCTAAAACTGGCACATAATTTCGGTTGTAATAATCTTGTGGATTACCTACACCATTGATGGGAACCCTGATTTTATCATTTTGATAGCCCTTACCCAACAATAAAAAATATTTTGGCTTTTGAGTTGCTTGTTTAATCAAATACGATGCAAAATGCTTGATGGCCAGCGGGTGTTTTACTCCATATAAATAGGTATCGTACAAATCATCCGTTAGCACTTTAAGCACCGAAAACTTATTCGATCGGTATTGTGTATAGTTTTGTGCAGCACTATCTAATTTTGGGTGTGATACAATGATGAACTCTGCGCCTGTTGGAGTCAACGATTGAAAATTGGCTTTTTGTAATTGAGTAATGATGGTTGTTTGACTGCTATCAAACACTACAACATCATGAGGTTTATTGTCATTAATGATCAAAGCAGTCGCATTGCCAGTATTATACCCCAAATTCGTCCTTGTTTTGGTGGTAAAATCTAACATTGTAGGAGTTATGTGCGTTCCGTTTCCAAAATTGGAAATTGTAATCCGCGTTTTAAGTTGTCCTTTTGTATTAATTACATTCAACCTCTTAAATGTTGTGTTCTCCCAGTTGTATGTTCTAGGATAATTAAGTGTAATAAAAGATAAACTATTAAAATCGGATACTACACCAATATCGTTTATGCTTTGAATTTTCACAAAAGTAGTGGCACCTATAGTTGAGAGATCAACAGACGTATTAAAAAGAGGCTGCTCGTAACCTGCATAAATAGAATCTACTATTGTAATGAAGTTAGTATTATTGCTGCTAACTGAAACGTTTACATGATGATTTTTTCCATTGGAATTTCGAGCCGCATCCGAAGCACCGATGACTCTTACCTTAGCTGTTGCATTGCCTGCACCAATAAATTTTGAACGTGTAGAGAGCGTATATGTTTGCGACTGTCCCAATCCAACTCTCGCCCCCGACCAGCCCTCGCCTTTCTCGTAATCAGATGTTAAATACTTTAATTCACTTGAAGCCATATTAGGACCATCTAAATATTCGACTGCAGGTGCTAATGTGATTTCATCAATGAAATAATCTTCGGGAGTGTAGGCTCCAAAGTTAAAGTCGTTATTTAAAGTATAACGCAAGGGTTGGATAACAGAAGTGTCGGGTAAAATGGTTAAAAAATAACAAGCGGTATCTGAAAAAAGACTGTAGAAAGAATGCGGTTGATTTCCCGGTGCGTATAGTTCAGCATCTAATTCTCCCTTATTTTTCTCTACATAACATTCAATAAAGTCTGATGGATCAAAAACTCCATCAGATTCCCCTCTCACATAGATATACTGTTCTTTACCATTTTTAAACAATTGAATTCTGCTTGGATTAAGTGTTGCAAGATTAATTCCGGCTAACTGTAGCGAACTTGAGGGAATTCTGATTACGGCATCCTGTCCAACATAAAACTTGTAGTATGGCTGATAGGATTTAATCCACTCATGACCATATTGTGCCAATACTTCTGACACGGCTAAACACAAATAAATTAAAAGAAAAAGTATTCGTTTAATAGGCATCACGTTCTAAAACGGTAAATATACTAAAATAGTATAGTACCAATTTGTCAAAAAATAGGTTAAAAATTGAACAGCCTAAAACGGTACTGACCAATTTTACGGAGAGGCTTCAATATTAATGCGTAAAATGGAACACTTAGGTTGTTTATTGACCATGCTTTTCGGTCTTGAAGGTTTGCTTTAATACGATTTTTGAGAGAGCGATTACTTTGACCTCCCATTCGCATTTTAACCAGTACATTAGGTATATAATATGTTTTTACGTTGTGTATTAAACACAAGCGCAACATCAACTCATAATCAGCTGCTGAATTGAGTTTTAGATTGTAGCCTCCATATTTTTGATACACCGATCGCAGTGCAAAAAATGTAGGATGAGGGGGCATCCAACCGAAATAAAACTTCTTAGGATTGTAATCGCCCGATCGCCATTCACGAACTATATGATGTTTATTTTGATATGAAACATAATCTAAATCGGCATAACTAGCCTCAACTCCCTCGATGCTAAAGGCCTCAACAACCCTGTCTATCACAAAGTTGTCAGCATAAAAATCATCTGAATTTAAAAATCCAATTACGTCACCAGTAGCTAAAGCAATACCTTTATTCATGGCGTCATAAATACCCAAATCGGGCTCCGAAACTACTTTTGCTATTTTATTACCGTATGATTTTACAATCTCTATGCTATTATCAGTCGAACTCCCATCAACCACAATATACTCAATATGAGGATAATGCTGGGATATTATACTCTTGATTGTATCCTCAATTGTGGCTTGACTGTTATGGCTAACTGTTATTATAGATATTTTAATCATCCTAATAAAACTCTACTTGGTGAATTGAAGTGTGTATTAAGAGTTAAACAAAAGAACAATTTGCTTTCACTATATATTACAGCTACAAATAAACAAAATATTGTAAAAGATACAATATAGAAATCCTTAGAATGTATTTTTCGCGGCAAACTCATCGCATGAATATTTGTTAATCAATATCATAAAGAAAAATATAGCACTCAATAATTTATCTCCTAAACAATACATTAGGCCAATGTTTGATGGTATTCCATCTAAAACTAACTTTTTTAATAAGCGAGGTTTCACTCTTTTGTGATGTAGAGGATGTATTTGATAGGTGACGTCTATGCAATATATAGGGAACTGGAATAAATACACTTTTGTAAAAAAGTTCACTGATAAATCCTAGCCAAATATCGTGCATTGGCAACCTAGGCGGAAATGGAAGAGCCTTTTCTAATATTTTGCGTTTAAAAGCCATGCAGCATCCAAGGTATTTATTTGAATATAAATTTTTTATCAACCCTTTCCCTGACTTTCGGAATTTGAAGTATGATTCAGTAAGCACGTTCAAATCATCATCTACAATTTTACAATCGGTAACAGCTACATCAGCCGATTCTAAAGCCTTACAAACAGCATCAACCTTTCCCTCCAACCACAAATCGTCTTGATCTGAGAGAAAAATAACCTCTCCTGTTGCCTGCCTTAATGCGTGCTGAAAATTGTATACTGGATTACGATAGTGGTTATGGGCAAAAATTTTAATACGGTGATCTTTCAACGATTTTATTAATTCAAGTGTTTTATCCGAAGAGGAATCATCAGAAATAATCACTTCATCATTTTTCCGTAACTGCGGCAAAATACTATGCAGTTGATCGAGAATATACTTTTCACCATTATATGTTGCTATGCAAACTGAAATTTTCATCTCCTGCAAATAAATTAATAATAATTAGAAATAACCAAACCATAAAATTATCGAAGTAGTTAGCAAATGGAAGCATTATTAAACAGAACGTAACTACAGTCCAGCTCATAATAGATATAACACCCAATCTTTGCTCATAACTATTAAATATAATACCTGTTACCCACCCATACAGCAAATTCATAAAAACCACGCCAATCCATCCAAAATCGAGAAATGGATCGGCAATGAATGTTGCTAATTTAGTGAATGAATCAAATTGATGAGGATATGAAACAAGCCCCACGCGATCCATAAAAGTGAGTGAAATGATAGGTTTAAAACTATAAATACCCATACCAAAATACGACTGATCATATGCTGTGTTGACCATTACATTAAATGTTTCAAAATTGAGCGATGAATACAGCGTGAGATAGGTATCAAAAAGAGTGGTATTGAGATCTATATCTGAATAAAATTTCAAGAACTTATTGGTATCTTCAACCGTTATGGTATGACTGCGCATGGTTCCAAAGAGTCCGAAGAGATAAACTAATGCACCTACAGATAATATCACTTTAAAAATATTAATTTTCTTGTGATAATTGTTGTACAGGAATAAACTCAGTGCAATAAGCAACAAAGACTGCCTACTGAGATAATTCAATGTTATAAAAACAGAGATTCCAATAAATAAAAACAGAGAAACTTTACTTAGTCTATTTCGTTTATACAAAATGATGGCTAAAACCGGCAATACTGAATGAAACATGACTAAATAATGTAATAAGGGAATGAGGCTGTCATTTATTGAATTGTATGCAGCCGGATTTCGAGATTGCAGGATTGAGATAAAAGGAAAATATCCAACCTTTTTTATTTCCATAAAAAACACTAAAACCCCGAGATAAAACAATGTTAAAAATAGATAATATTGAACTCGTTGATTGAGTAAAATCCTTTTCCTAAAATAATATCGGTTAGACAATAAAATACCCGAGCAAAAACAAATTATAGTAACGATAATTATTCCCAAGCCCAATGAACTTAATTCGTGCTGTCTATTGGAAATCCTTAGCCAACTTATTCCCCATTGAATGATAAACAGCCCCACAAAAGCAAATGGATTAATTAACTCCTGGTAATAATATATCGAAATCGCAACCAGAACAATACCGAGATTAAACAACAGCATCATCATCCCAAGATTATGATGAGGAGGCAAAAAGCTGCTGTAATGATTATAAATAAAAACATTCACAACATACAGTAGCAGGATTCCTACAACACACAAAAAAATCTCTTTACTATTTTGTAACATACTTTCAGCGCTCAGAATTAAACATCATTTGACTAATTTACTAAAGTATATACTTATTACATTTTTATTAAATCGGGTTCGTATCAATACGTTCATAAAGTGCACTCCTGCCCAAAAAAAAAGCAATAACCTATTTATTCCTGTAATTTCTTTACTAAAAGCCATCATATCATCCATATATATGCTAAATCGATTGATGATTTTTAATGAATCCTTTTCAAAGGAAGATAACTCGTGTGTAACATCATAATCCAACACTAAGAATTCATCAGCTTGCATTTTCCTTACCCTTGCGTAAAAAGAATAATCCGAGAAATCGAGTTTAATATCATTATTAAAGCCACCTGCTTTGCGCCATATCTTTGTTTGGATAAGTGAGCCGCTGTTCAGAGGTGAATAATTCTTTAAAGAATAGCGTCCTGGTATAATATTGTCAGACAAAAAACCTCTACCTAAAAGATATTTAGACGGAGAGAGCATTCTGTTTCCGGTGATGAGCCTTGGCACAATGATGGCCTCCTTTTGTTCCGACAAAGCCTGATAATAGGGTGCAAGACCTTCCGTAAAAATTGAATCCTGATCAAGCAACAGTACATAGTCAATTCCCTCTTTCTCTGCAAACGTAAAAGCTGTGTTATAATGTACCGGTAATCCTTCGTTTCGTCCGGTAGATTGCAGGATTACTTTTGTCCATTTATCAGGCTCCAAGTAATCGTTCTGCACATCAACACATGAATTATCGAATATCAACCAACGAGTATGAATTTCATGCAATTGGTTATAGGCACAAATCGACTTAAAGGTTGAAGATTCTTCAAACTTGCACTTATACACTACCAATACAATCAGTATTTGATCCATTTGACAATATTACTTTAGATATAATCTTTCCGATTTGCTGAGCCTGGGATTTGCGATTAAACAAGTTGATTTTTGAAATATCTGGGTTGAAAACATCCTTGTTCGCTAAAAATTCACGAAACATGTTAGCAATAGAGTTAACATCAAAATCACAAACTAAACCCGTTGAAGTATCCTGAATAATATTTTCGGCTTCATTCCCCTTACATATCCCTAGAATAGGCTTATTCATACGTAGGTATTCGGGAAGTTTCGAGCTTATAATTGACGATTCATTTTGAACACCATAAAACAATAATCCTGAAGCCTTTTCCATCATTTCAACAATACCTTCTCTTTTAGGCATATGCTTCTTAAATACTACCAGGTCCAACAAGTCATAGTCAGCAACCAAAGCATACTCTGCTTTCGTAAAAGTACCGATAAAAATAAACCGTAGGGTATCTCTGGATATTTCGTTATTTCTTTTAAGAATAGAAATAGCCTCAAAAAGATTACTCCTGTCGGTTGAACGTGAAGAGTTGAGATTACCGAAGTGGTAAATCATTTTAGGAGCAGAACTGTTGGGTTCTTGAACGCTGATTATCTCGGAAAAATCATCTTCATCAAAGCCATTCCTTACAGTATACACTTTGGATGAAGGATACGATTTACTGAAATATGTTGTAATGGCATCGGCAATGGTTATGATAGCCGAAGATTGACGTATAACGTTGCGCTCCAACGAACGTGCCACAAACTTTTGCAAAAAATTGGTATTACGTAAAATCGACTCGTAAACCAATCCGTCTCGAAACTCGGTAACGAGAGGGATGCCCGATTGAGCAGACAATTCCATCCCTATCTTCAATGCTTCTGTTCCTGGAAAAGTTGCATATATCAACTCTATTTTATTGTCCTTAATTATCTTCTTGCCATCTTTGATTGCTCTATTTATCCAAAGCTTATCTGGATATATACCAAACACTTTATCATTCAAAAGGTAAACATAGCGCAATAGTCGTTTTGAACTTAGCAAACCTGAATCTCTCCAGTTAATGAAACTATCCGAGTAGTGTATATCAGTTGTATTACCTAAGACGTAACTAAAACGTTTAGTAAGAATTACAGGTTTAACATTAACTGTAGGCAAATATTTATACAAAGAGAATGGCCTGTTTGCACCGGCAATCTGTTGAGGGGGAAAATGACTTGTAATGATTAAGATGTTATGCATGTTTTGTTTTATTCAACTCGCCAGCCATCCAACATCTCCAATCATTAAGCCCACTGGCTTCGGCAGAAACTGCACTAATTGGTTTATTAACCTCCCCTTTATCTAATATTCCTTCCTTAACGAGAGCCATTTTAGTTGTCATTATTTGATCCTTAACATCACTACGTTCCATCCATTTTTTTTGAGGAGGTTCATATCCAATTTTATCAACCCTCCAGGTTATCTCCTTGGGTAAAATAGAGCCAAGAGAATGTCGCATGATATACTTAGTCCATCCTTCATTTATTTTGTAGGTAGATGGTAAACTAAAAACAAACTCAACTAATTCATGACTTAAAAAAGGTAGTCTTACCTCTAATGAATGTGCCATTGAGTTTCTATCAGCATAACGAAGTAAATCTTGCAAAGCGCCACCCATTAAACTTGAATACAAAGCCTCATTTAATGAGTAGTGTTTGGATGGATGTAAGAACGATTCCCTTTTGTACTCTTGATAGAAATCTTTGCTGAAGCCTCCCTTTGTCTCGGTCAGAGCTTTTTTAATCTTCCTCATACTATCAAAAGCACCAGGTAACCTTCGTCTTAGCTGATACCTTAGATCTCTTTGGTAAACACCATTGATATTATTGTTACTATGCAATTGGGTGTATGAACTTAGCTGGTGCTGAAACTCCTTAGTATTTTTTTCTAACTCAAGAAAATAATACATAAAATAAGGGTGATATCCAGCCAATACCTCATCTGCTCCTTGTCCATCAAGCAAAACGGTTACATTATTTTGTCGGGCTAGCTTAAAAACTTCATACTGGGCTATGATACTGGCAGACCCAAAAGGCTCTTCTTGATAAGCAAAGACATTATCTAATTCGGACAACATAATATCCGCATCAGGATAAGTGTAGTAACCATCTGCTGCTGTTTTTTGAATAACCAACTGCTGATAATAACTTTCGTCCTTTTCGAATCCTGGGAACTGAGCCGAGAATGTTTTTTGGTGTATCTGTTTATGTGGGTTTAACGCATCAATTGCACAAACAACTGCGGAGCTGTCCAACCCTCCGGATAAACTGCTTCCAACTGGAACATCTGAACGCAATCTTCGTTTTACTGATGTGAAGAATAGTTCTTTAAATGTTTGAGAAGAATCTTCTAGTGAAAGAGTTGATTTTTGAGACAAATCTAAATTCCAATATCTCACTTTTGTAATACTCAAATGTTGAGTATTTAACATCAAATAATGAGCAGGTTCCAGTCGCATAATACCTCTGTAAAATGTTTCTGAGTTATCATCAGGGTTTTGCAAAAATCCAAACCGCAAATAATTGTACATCATACGGTGGTTGATGGACTTATCTACGCCAACTGCCCATAATTCTTTCATCTCGGAACCAAATACAAAACTGTTACCGGGTATCCACTGGTAATGAAATGGCTTTTCACCAAAACGATCTCTCGCACAAAATAAAGTATGATCTTGATTATCATACAATGCGAAAGCAAACATTCCGTCTAGATATTGCAAACAATTTTCTCCGTATTTGTTATACAGAGCCATCAAAACCTCGGTATCGGATGATGTTCTAAAAACATACCCGTCTTTCAACAGGGCTTCTTTTAATTCTAAATAATTATAGATCTCACCATTAAAAACAATAGTGTATCGTTCTGCGAAATGCATTGGTTGGTTGGCATGTTCACTCAAATCAATAATAGAAAGTCGCCTATGACCTAGCCCTACCCTGCCATCTTCGCTTACCCATTGTCCTTCGCCATCGGGGCCACGATGCACAATGCTATCTGTCATCGCTTTTAGGCGTGTTATATTAACTTCATCAGGATTTTTACTTACAACTCCAGCAATTCCGCACATAAGCTATTTGTTCAATTGTTTATTCATTATTCGTACAATTTCAACGGCTGCATTTACAGCTCCATATACATCAGCAATATAATTTTCAGGTTTCACCCACTACTTCATCCGCAATGCTTTTAATATCTTCAAATATGAGCTTATTCTAGTTATTCACGAGTGTTTCTGTCCATTCTATTTCACTTCTCAAAGTAATACATTTTTTCTGTAACTTACGTGCCTCTTTTTGCTTTCCACCACTAAGCATGCTTAATAAATTGGGGACTAACCCCTCTAACAGATAAAATGGTTTTCATAAAAAAAGCTCCTTTACTTTTCTTAGATATAAAGCCTGGTATTGATTATCCGATAGTTCAAATGCAAAATTATCCGAATGTTCCTTGCACGCATAAATTTCTGCGGTAGAAATATTTTTTATGGTCTGAGCAAATTCTTGTAAAGTAAACCCTTTACTAACGTAGCCTAATTTATATGTTTCAACAATCCGCTTCATTTCAACAGATGGACTCACAACTATACACAGTCTTGCCTGAATATACTCGAATAGCTTATTTGGGAGAGCAACTGCATAATTGTAGTTGTGCTCCGGTAAATTAAAAATACCAATGTCGTACCTATTAATAAATGGAATGATTTCACCAAAGGCGACCGGTTCAATGAATCGAATTTGTTTCAAATGTCCATATTGTCGGGTAAGCTTGTCGTAATAGCCTTTATCAGAGGGGAGCAACATTAGATCCAAGCTGTAATTCGAGGGTAATTGTAAAACAGCCTCTATCATTATTTCGATTTCTCTCTCAACTATTGCCGCTCCATGATGAATAAGACGTATGTGATTTCCCTCAACAACAGTGGGCTTAATATTAGGTGCATAAGTGGCGGCATTAGGAATCACAACAGACTCCTTTCCGTACTCAATTACACAGCGCTCTGCGATGCTTTCACAAACATTGATAAACAAATCAATATTCCTCAGACAGGTGTTGTAAATGTGTTTGTACAAACGGCCATAGTTGTTGAGCCATTTCTGATTTGTTTCGAATTCGAGAGGATGATACTCGTGTGCGTTAAAAATAACCTTGTATTTCTTATTAGATACATTTATTAAATAAGGTAAATAGTCAGGTGGATGAACAATTACAACATCAGGATTAATGTCCTTTAAAACCCTGTTTATTCTGAACTGCAAACCTGACAAGTTACCTAGATATGGTCTTTTGAACACTGTCCTAAAAAGTTTTCGTATCACCCGATCTGTAAAAGTAAAAGAAACTTCCCGAATGTCTATAAATTCAATAGTATTGTCGTGAGGAGGAGATGAACCTATAGCCACTATATCAAACTCCTCCTTAAGACAGTCAATCTCTCTTATTAAACGTGGACCATTGTGCAATGGGTTCGAAGTGATAATCAATACTCGTTTTTTATTCATTTCATTTCTTTGTTTTTCTTCATCACTTTAATCTGTTGAGAATATCGCCAATATATAGCTGCACTTTACTCATACAAAATTGTTTTAATCTAGTTTCAACTTATCCATATACTAAGATACATTCTGACCATGATAAACAGGTAAATGACTCACATTCTTCACGCTGATTTACCCCCACTAATTCGTTGAACTATCATTACAATTTGATTTTTATTCAATTGATAAAATACAACAACCGAACTTAACAGGATGCCTAATTTTATTACGATGTTATACCATACATTTCCTGTATCTATTAATCTTCCGGCAATTGAAACAGCTAACAAATAAAATGTAATTAATGTTGCCACTTTAAACTTGTAAGGAATAGGATATACTTTATTGGATCGGTAAAACATGTAAATGGGAACTATAAATTGTGATATGCAAATGGCAAGTGCAGCACCTTCTTTACCTAAAGCAGGGATTAGCTGAAAATTAAGTAACACCAATATAATTGCAGAAATAACAGATATAAAACCAAGAGGTGCCGTTTTTTTTGCGATAGCGGTTCCTATATCGGCAATACTGGTTAAACCTATTGCAAGGTAACTAAATGCTAAAATACTAGCAACCCATCCTGCGCCATAATATTTAGGAGTGGTGAGAATGATAAGTGCTTCGGGAGCAAACAACGCAATAAGCATACAAAAAGTTCCAACTACCAATACATAAAGATAAAAAACTTTAGCATATATCTCTTTGGCATCACCTTGATTAATGATTGAAAAAGCAAATGGCGCCCAAGCCTGCTGGAATGCTATGGTAATTAAACCCACCACAGCTGCTATAGATGTTCCTATCTGATACAAGCCGGCTTCCGATTCGGACAAATATGCATTAACAAAAAATATTCCTGATAAATTAACCAACCAATAGGCAATTGATGCAGGCACAAAAGGCAGGCTGTATTTAATCATTGCAATCAATCGCGACCAATCAAATAACTTAACGGAACCAATCCAATCTTTAATAAGCACAAGTGAAAGTATCATTGAACAAAAAGAGGCAACTATTTGGGCGTAATAGGCTCCTAATAATCCTAATTTCATGTACAACACAAACAATACGCTAAAAGCTATCAGAACAAGAGAATAGGTAAGTGAAAGGATAACAGCAGGTACAGCTTTTCGTTCAAACCGAAGAACGTTGTTTGCCACTGCCATCCATACCATCATTGGCAAGGCTAAACCTAATAATCGAATGTACGTAACGCCATCGTTTACATCGTTAAACATTAATGAAGATAAACCGGGAGCAGTAAGGTAAAATACAACACAAGCAATCATTGAAAAGACTAAATAAAACCATAACCAGGTATTAATGGTCCGCTTTCGTTCCAATGTATTATCGGTATCGTAAAACCATCTTGCGGTAGAGTTATCCAGTGCAAACACTAAAATAATGGTAACAAGTGCATAACCGTTATTAAGCATACCCATGATGCCATAGTCGCTTGGCAAATACACACGGGTGTACAATGGCGTTAAAAAAATACCGACAAAACGACTCAACACACCTGAAATTCCATAGATGATACTGTCGTTAAATAATGATTTAAGCCTAATTGCCATAAAAAAAAGATAAATAGGCACTCTTCATTTTGTTAGCTACTTGTTTGGGATGATGTATATCCTGGTAGTAACGAACAGAGGCTTCTTTTATTTTTTTCATATAACCGGGTTGAAGAATAAGCTCTTCTATCCGTTCAAAAAAAGTTTCTTTAGTAATATTAACAATCGGACAGTTTGGGCCGTATAATACCTTTCGGTCTTCATTGAAATAGGCACAAACAATTTTCCCCATCTCCATAGCTTGTTGAGCAGCCACTCCATACCCCCCCCAAACCATCTGATCTACTAAAATATCACTTTGAGCAAGATAACGTTGGTACTCACTATTTGATATTCCTTCAAGAATCTTAAAAGTAACATTAGGAAAATTTGATATCACCTCTTCCATTGCCGCTTTTATAATCGCAGTGCCCTTAGCAATGGGTGCCGATGGTGAATGTACCACTAAAATACTACTATCCAAAGTAATTTCTTCAGGCTTGAAAGAGTTAATTGATGCATGCGGTACAATTCGAATATCGTTAAACAAACTGGAATCGATGTATGATTCAACATCCCAAATAACTAATTTGTAGTTATCAGAGGCATAAAGTTCCTGAATTCGATGAGAATTTTCTAATGTTTCCGTTTTATATTCATAGAGTGGATTCGAATAAGCTTCGCTAAAATAAGGGTTTTTCATTGAAGCAATTTGAGGAACTCTTACTTCACTACCCATAAATGTAACAACCTTTCGTCTGCAAAAAAGATTAATAAGTAAATGTTCTAATTTTTTCGATTCTGTATCACTTGGCAGAAAATAAACATGTACCAAATCACACCAAATTAAGAGGTACAAAAAAACAATAAACCCGATGAACTTTGATAAAAAATAAGGAATGCGCCCCTTATTGGAGGATACTGTTTTGTAAAAATAGTTTCCGTAATTATTGTAATGCGAGGTAAATCTATCAAGTGAAATTGCTCTTGCTTTTATTCCCTCTATTTGGTCGAAACCAATTGATAGGCTATTGATAACTGATGCATAATTTTGCCCAATCAAAAGCACCTTCATAACTTTAGCCTTATTCGTTTTCACTGTAACTCTTATTAATGTATGGCGATGCTAACCTTATTTTAAATTATAAATTCGCTCAATAATATCTACCACCTTCAAACCTTCTAATGCATTGGTAGTGATGGGAGCTCTTCCCTTCAAGACATCTACAACATTCTCGATTACATAATGATGATTGGCGGCAGAGCCTTTATATGCACCATAATCATTACCTGGATTGGTTGGAGCTAAAACGGGCATTTCATAATCTTTTATATGACAATACTCTACTTCATTCATGTATTGTCCGCCAATTTTTACACTACCGTTTTCAGCAATAATCGTCATGCTACTTTCAAGGTTCTGATTCCAAACTGAGGTAGAATAGTTTAACGCCCCCATACCTCCGTTTACAAAATCAAAACTCACAAATCCACTATCCTCAAAATCAGTTAAGGTTGCATGATTGAAGTCGTTAAACTTTGCCTGGATATTTTGAATATCACCAAACAGCCAATACATGATATCAATAAAATGTGAGAACTGAGTATAAAGTGTACCTCCATCTAAATCCTTCTTACCATGCCAGCTTTCTTTTTTATAATAACGGTCATCCCTGTTCCAATAACAGTTTAGCTGAACCATGTATATTTTACCTAATTTTTCAGATTCGATCAACTCTTTAATCCAAACAGAAGGTGGAGAATACCTATTTTGCATCACCGCAAAAACATGCTTATGGGCATGTAAGGCTTTAAAAATAACCTTTTCAGCATCTAACTTCGAGAGGGCTATTGGTTTTTCAACCACGATATGTTTTTTGGCATCTAAGCATTTTAAAGATTGTTCGGCATGAAAACCATTCGGTGAGGCTATATTAATAACATCACATTCGATTCCTGAATTCAAAAAATCATCAATACTATTAAATAAAGGCACATTGTATTTTTCAATGCCCAACTCCGATTGAGGCTTAATGTCAATGAGCGCAACGAGTTCTGACTCTTCATTTCTAACCACCATCTCAGCATGTCGTTTGCCAATATGACCGCATCCTACTACCGCAAATTTTATCTTACCCTTCATTTTTTTGATTTCTCAACTTCTACAAACTTATTAAACTCTTTAAACAATTCTTTCAAAATGAAATAAAGAGATGTTAGAAAAGCTCCTAACATAAAAAATAATCCACCTGTTACTAGGCGACTTTTTTTCTCGTAATTTAAAGGATACATTGGCGTATCAACCATTTCAATAAGCGGTTCTTCATTTGCCAACGACATCTTTGATAATTCCAAATTTTTGGTTAACTCACCGAAAAGAGTCGTTAATAATTGGATATTCATTTGCCGTTTTAAGATGGGAATTTTGACCCGTGCAACAGCAGCATTTTGATTTTGATCCTGAGCGTTTGCTGATCCGTTCATTTCTTGATTGAGTTCATTTTTTACAGAGTCGATGCGCATTTCAAGAGTGGCAATATTGGCTTTTGCTTTTTTTGTTTTTTGAGAAACGTATGCTTTTTTAATTACAAGCACCAAATGCTCCAAAAACACTTTGGCGAAGGTCTCGTTAACCGATTTAAACTTGTATTCGATAAATGAGAGTTTTTTGTCTGGCTTGTCACTTTGTAATTTATGATTGATAATATCATCACTGGCAGCCTGAAGTAAACTATCCTCAACTCTTGTATAAAGGTCTCTTGGTCTGTTAAAATCAAAGGATACTTTTTCGCGGTTAACCTTTGCAATGTCAAGATATTTTTCAATTAAAAGCTGCTCCTTGCCATCAAAACTATTTTTGGTTAAAAGAGTCTTTTCAATCATAGAGTGGGATCTAAACAGCTCAACAATATTATCTCCCTTAAAAGCGCCTCCGTCTCCTTTGGATAAATCAACTCCAAATTGACTTGCCAAGCTTGAATAAATACCTGATGAGGATTTATCTTCGATAGCGAATGTTAATTTAGCAATATAGGTTTTGGGAACAGACCAGGCATATATCACACCTAAGATTCCTGATATAAGTGCAACACTTATTACCTGAATCCATTTTTGTTGGACGATTGATTTGTATTCCAATAATGTGATGTACAATCTCACAAAATTGACTTCACGTCTTTTTTCCTGCATATTATTTTATTCCCTTTAAGTTAGATGATAGGATTAACAAGAAACCTACTCTTATTTGGTACGAATTACTGTATGATTATCTTGTAATGTATACTCCTGCATACTCTCCGAACAAACTGCAATTCCTTCTTTGTTAAAATGTAATTTTTGTCCGTATTCACTCATCCATCCTATTTGTTTGGCTGGATTTCCAACAACGAGTGCATAGTCTTTAACTTCTTTCGTTACCACTGCTCCGGCTCCTATAAAGGCATATTTACCGATATTATGTCCGCAAACAATTGTTGCATTAGCTCCGATACTTGCACCTTGTCCTACATTGGTTTTTGAATATTGCCCTCTTCTGTTGACTGCACTACGAGGATTAATCACATTGGTGAATACCATTGACGGACCTAAAAACACATCCGACTCGCATATAACACCCGTGTATATGGATACATTGTTTTGCACCTTCACATTATCACCCAAAACTACTTCGGGCGATACCACTACGTTTTGACCAATATTGCAATTATTACCTAACGTACAGTTTGACATAATATGCGAAAAATGCCAAATTTTAGTTCCCAGTCCAATAGTACAACCTTCATCAATAACGGCTGTTTCGTGTGCAAAATATTGCTGCTCTGCCTTCTCCATTTTTACTTATAAAATGATTTAATTTCGTTTATAATATATTCTTGCGTTTCCCTGTTCAACTCTGTATGCATAGGGAGTGACAATACGCACTCTGTTAACGACTCTGCTATTGGAAATGAGCCCTTAGGATAAACATCTGAATAATATGCTTTTTGCAAATGCATTGGAATTGGATAATATATCATGGTTGGAATACCCTTTGCTTCAAGATACTTTTTAAGTTCATCCCGTTTGCCATCACTAACCTTAAGTGTGTATTGATGAAACACATGTGTTGATTGTTTATTGCGAACAGGGATTTGCAATTGATTGACTTCTTTGAGTAACTCATCATAAACTGAAGCTGCTGCCGAACGTGCCTCGCTGTAACGGGTGAGATAGTTTAATTTAACATCTAAAATAGCTGCTTGCAAAGTATCTAATCGTGAGTTCACACCAATCGTATCGTGATGGTATTTTTTCTCCTGACCGTGGTTGGCTATCATCTTTATATACTTGCCAAGTCTATCATCATTCGTAAACATGGCTCCTCCATCTCCGTAACACCCTAAATTTTTTGATGGAAAAAAAGAGGTACAACCAATCGTTCCAATCGTTCCTGCCATTTTTTTATGACCATCTAAAAAAGTGTATTCGGCTCCAATTGCTTGGGCGGTATCTTCAATTACATAAATATTGTGCTTATCGGCTATGGTCATAATTTGTTCCATATCGGCACATTGTCCGTATAAATGAACCGGAACAATTGCTTTGGTTTTAGATGTAATGGCCGCTTCAATCTTACCACAATCAATGTTGAATGTATCTGGATTCACATCTACCCAAACAGGAGTTAATCCCAACAAAGCTATTACCTCAGCTGTAGCAACATACGTAAAAGTAGGTACAATTACTTCATCACCTACTTTTAACCCCAAAGCCATCATCGCAATTTGGAGGGCATCTGTTCCGTTGGCACAAGGAATAACATATTTTGCACCTGTATACTTACCCAAGTTATCGGCAAACTGATGCACCATTTTACCGTTAATAAATTCTGCTGATTCCACACATGCAATAATTGCCGTATCAATTTCTGCTTTTATTTGCTTATACTGACCCTTTAGGTCAACCATTTCAATTTTATTCATATCATTAATTATGAGATAATTATAATTCAATAAACACCTCAATACCTAAACTGCTAATAAGTGCAAGTATATAATTATTTGCGAACAATTTCACAATGGAATAATCAAGTACCTAAGCTGCTGTTTTTGTATTATCTTACACTTAATTATATTTAAGTACAACACCTTTTGGAACAAAACATTTACTTCATAATATTGGCACTCATGGCTGAGATACTTGGAACTGTTGGAGGATTCGGCTCTTCTATGTTTTTTGTGCCTATTGCAAGCTATTTCCTCGATTTTCATTCGGTTTTGGGAATAACAGCGTTGTTTCATGTTAGCAGTAATGTAACCAAGATTTTTTTCTTTCGAAAAGGATATTCAACTAAACTTATAATAAACATTGGAATCCCTGCGGTGCTATTTGTAATTTTAGGCTCCTATATTAGTAGGTTCATAAAAACAGATATTCTTGAAATATTGCTAGGATGCTTTTTAGTATGTGTAAGTCTTTTATTACTCCTGTTTAAAAAAATCATTATCAAACCTACAACATTCAACTCAGTTAGTGGTGGAATAATCTCAGGCTTTATAGCGGGTTTATTGGGAACAGGTGGCGCTATTAGGGGAATAACACTCTCTGCATTTAGCTTACCTCACGATGTATTCATTGCAACCTCAGCAATAATTGACCTAGGAATTGATTCGAGTAGAAGTGTAGTTTATTACCTAAATGGTTACATCACCAAAGATATTCTATACCTCGTGCCTATTTTGTTAGTAGTAAGTATCACGGGCACTTGGATTGGGAAAAAAATATTAGGCCGAATGAGTGAAGATCAATTCAAATCAACTGTATTGTTACTGATACTAATAACAGGAATCATTACCCTCTTGAAATTTGTTTGATTATACTAAGGATTCTCTACCACCATTTGTCACCAAAATTATTTGATGTAGATAGCACTTTACGAAGCAGCTGTTCTTCATCTGTTTCAAAAATAAGCTGGTCTTTATGCTGTTGTTTAAGAAAACCCGAATCAACCATGTGTTGCATAAGTTGATGTAAAGCATCGTAATACCCATTTACGTTAAGCACTCCGCAAGGCTTTTGGTGAAATCCCAGTTGGCTCCAAGTAAATGCTTCAAACAATTCTTCCATGGTTCCTATTCCACCCGGCATGGCAATGCAAGCATCACTCAATTCAAACATTTTTGCTTTGCGTTGATGCATATCTTCTACTGTAAACATTTTTGTAAGATTTAGATGGCCAACTTCTTTTTCCATCAACAACCTTGGAATCACGCCAATCACTTCTCCTCCCAAACGTAACACCTCATCAGCAATAACACCCATGAGTCCAACATTTCCGCCACCATACACCAACCCTAAATTATGTTCAACCAACAATTGTCCAAGTTTGATGGCTGAATTTTGATACACTTCATCATTTCCTTTTGCGGAACCGCAGTATACGAGTATTTTTTTCATTGGGTTAAATTTAGTACAAATCAATATTTGTTTTCTACAACCGCAAACAGTAATTTTATGCTATGCATGAGCATGTATTCTTTTATGTGTATATACTTAAATGTTCGGATGGCACTAACTACAAAGGATTTACTAATGACCTTACCAGAAGATTAGACGAACATGAATCGGGGAAAAGCCGGCAAAGTTATACTTATGATAAGCGGCCTGTCGAACTTGTATTATATGAAACTTTCACCGATCCAGAGACAGGTATTGCCTATGAAAAGAAATTGAAAAAATGGTCGAAACTCAAAAAAGAAGCACTAATCATCGCTGAGTATCATAAGTTACCAGAGTTAGCTAAGAAGAAGTTTAAAAAGCAATCGGAGTCACTTCGAGTAAAACTGTGCACAGGAAATGTAGTGGCGTTTGTAGCGAGAAGTACTCGTGAGCACTCTGCTAAAAGTTGAACGGTTCTCGATACGCGCAAAACAATGCCCCTGCTCGCTACTCGAACTGACTACTTAATCTTCAACTTGGCAAACTTTAACACAATAGTTTTTTTACCATGTCCATTTTCAAATTCAATATTGGCTTTTTTAGCTTCTCCTGAACCCTCCACACTAGTAACCATTCCATTCCCAAAACGTGCATGTTCTACTTGCTGACCTACTTGTAAATTACTGGTATCATCACCCACAAAATTAGGATCAATTGAAGCTGGAGCCGGCACTGCTTTATTGATAGGTTTAAAGCCTTTAGGAATAGTCGCTGGAGGAAACGCTGTTTCGGGAGCACGTTTGGCTGTAGCATATTGGGGTTTACTTCCATAACTGCTGCGTTGTATCTGCGGCTGTGATTGCTTTTGAATCATACCCTCAATATTCAAATATTGCGGATCTATCTCTTGCAAAAAACGACTTGGCTCACTGTTAATCATACTGCCAAACTTAAATCGTGAAGTTGCAAATGATAAGGTGAGCTTATCCATTGCACGTGTAAGTGCAACATAGAATAACCTACGCTCCTCTTCCAATTCGCTGCGACTGTTAAGAGAGAGTTGCGATGGAAATAAGTTTTCTTCCAAACCAACCACAAACACTTGCTTAAACTCTAAACCTTTTGAAGCATGAATCGTCATCATGCTCACCTTGTCATTATCTTCATCGTTGTCTTTATCAGCATCGGTAAGCAATGCAATGTTTTCCATAAAACCTGTTAACGTATTTGGCCGCAGCACGCCATCATCATCGGCAGTTTCTTCAACACTAAATTCCTTTATACCATTGAGCAACTCAACCAGATTCTCATAGCGAGCTATACCTTCAACAGTTTTATCGTCATACAAATTTTTGAGTACACCACTTTGTTTGGCAATGTGCAAGGCTGCATCATAAGCATTGTGCGGAAGAAGTGTTTGAAAACTTTTAATCATCATCACAAAATCCTGCAATAAACCAGCGGCTTTAAGTCCGTAATAAGGAGCCTCTTCCATTATTTCAAACCAACTTTTTTGGTGTGAATCGGCAAGTACCAGCAGGTGATCGAGTGTTGTTTTACCAATACCACGTGTTGGGTAATTGATAATGCGTTTAAGAGCCTCTTCATCCTTTGGATTGATAACTACCCTGAAGTAAGCAATGAGATCTTTTACTTCCTTGCGTTGGTAAAATGATTGTCCACCATAAATTTTATATGGAATATTCAACTTACGCAAAGCCTCCTCCATGGCTCTACTTTGAGCATTGGTGCGATACAGAATGGCAAAATCCTTATTGAGTAAATGGCCATTCATCTTATCCTGAAAAATGGAAGATGCGACCATCTTACCTTCTTCATTATCGGTGATTGCGCGAAACACACTTATTTTCTCTCCCGCTCCGTTTTCAGTCCATACCTTTTTTTCGATCTGGTCTTTATTCTGTTTAATAATAGAGTTAGCCGCATTTACAATGGTTTTGGTACTGCGATAATTTTGCTCTAACCTAATCATTTTTACATCCGAAAAATCTCGGTTGAAGTTTAGAATATTTTTGATAGTGGCACCACGGAACGCATAAATACTTTGAGCATCATCGCCAACTACAGCGATATTTTGGTATACATTGGCCAGCTTACGGATGATAGCATACTGGGCATGGTTGGTATCCTGAAACTCATCCACCATAATGTACTTGAACATCTGCTGGTATTTGTGCAATACCTCGTTATGGGTATTGAGCAGCTCATGTGTTTTCATCAACAAATCGTCAAAATCCATGGCACCTGCGCGGAAACAACGAGCTTCATACATGGTATAAATATCACCAAAACGTGGCCTTCCTGCCGATTCGTCATACAACGTGTTTTCGCCATCCGCTTTATAGTCGGCTGCCTTGAGCAAGGCATTTTTTGCACCCGAAATTCTATTAAGCAACACACCAGGTTTGTATACCTTATCATCCAGCTTCATTTCGTTTACAATACTTTTGAGCAAACTCTTAGCGTCATCAGTATCATAAATGGTAAAATTACGTGGGTAGCCTATTTTATCACTCTCGATGCGGAGAATACGCGCAAAAATTGAGTGAAAGGTTCCCATCCATAGATTTTTAGACTCACTTCCTGCTACCTTGTGAATACGTTCCCGCATTTCTTTGGCAGCCTTATTGGTAAAGGTTAATGATAATATATTAAAAGGATCTATTCCTTTTTGAATAAGATGCGCAATACGATAAGTAAGTACGCGTGTTTTTCCGGAACCAGCACCCGCCACAATCATTACAGGTCCTTCTGTTTGCAATACAGCTTCGCGCTGACTGTCGTTTAATAAACTTAAATAATCCACGCAGTAAAAATACGACAATTAGAGTTGTGGGTTATGGGGAAAATATCAACAGTGATAAAACGATCAGCGTTTAGTTTACAATGGTCGCAAGCAACTTATTGTTTCTTAGGCTGATTGCTCAAACCGTATAAAATCCCCAACGATAATACCTGCGAAAACTGAACATCAACATCTTGATCATAATCATATAAAATCACACCTGCGAGATTTACATTGATGTATCGGTTTACTTTGGCTGTTAGGTTGGCATCTAATCGATGCACAATTCCTTGTCCGTTGAGTTTGGCATAATCGGCAACAGCCATATAACGGGCTTTTAAAAACATATTTTTAGCAATCTCTTTATCAAAATTTGCAACAAACTGAAAAACTATTTGATTACGCATATTCTCGCCACGTTTCACTCCATATATTTCATTGTATTTGGGGGCTGTTGGTGCGTATTTATCGTATAATGTTTGATCAGTAACAAAAGTTTGACGTAAGGCTCCTAGTCCAAATTGTGCAGAGAAATACTCGACCGGTTTGTATTCTATTCCGAGTGCTTCTGTTAAATATGCCGGAGACAGCATGCCTGAAATTCTGAGCGATTGCTCTTCACCAAATTCTTTTCCGGTTGAGTCTTTAGTTTAAAATATTCAAATCCTGCAGCAAACTGACTCATAAAAGTTACCGAACCAAAAGCACTCCAATTCTTACTTAATCGGTACGCAAATTTTGATTCTAAAAATATTCTATCCGCATTTTTGCGCATGGATTGCCGCTTGTTTTGAACATTACCATATAATAATTGCATGTCGTTTGTCCAGTCATACATAGCGGTGCGGTAATCGGCTTTGGCATTTAAAAACGCCCCGATGGCAATAGAATTAACTCCCCCTGATCGCCAATTATCGCTATAGGTAGCTTGGTTAATATTTACACCCGTTTGCATTTCTCGCTTCCATGATGTTGCGGCAGCAGTTGAAATTTCTTGCGCAAATGAGTTTACTGAAACAGTTGTAAAAAAACATGCGAGTATCCTTAGTTTCATAATTAAATTGAGTTGATTTTTATAGGTATAAGATAATAATAGGATACTATTTTACAAGAATGAGTTCTATTTGTACAATTCCGGAAGCCTTACCGCTTTCACGTAACGTTTCCGGTAATAGTCAAACTCCAGCCTATCAATGCGCACACCATCGCTGGTACTTGAATGTATGAATCTTACTGGCTCGCCTTTTTCAGAAATAACAATTCCAACGTGCCCAATTCTCCGGTTTCTGCGACCTCTACCCTTAAACAAAATCAAATCCCCCTTTTTGATATTGGTCTTATTTACTTCAACACCAACCAATCCTTGTCCGGCAGAAGTATGCGGTAATTTTATGTCAAACTTTTTAAAAACTATCATTGTATAGCCCGAACAGTCAAAACCCTTGGTTGAAGTACCACCACGTCTATATCGATCGCCAATAAAAGAATAGGCATGTTGAATGAGGCTATCTACTTTTGTAACCGATGTTAGTTTGGTTATTAAAGTGATGGTTTGGGCCACAGCGGTATCAATATCCCTCTCCAACGTATCTTGAGGCGGGATAACATTCTGAGCAACAGCAGCATTTAAAAATGCCGTAAACCCCAATAAAATCAATATTTTACACCAAATGTGAACCATATTTTAAACAAGGTAAAACCCTATAGTAAAAACACAAAATTTTACCCCTATTTTAACGCCTAATACACTCATAAACAGGAGGAAAGTTTTTGTTTTGAGGCCTTTTAGCTATTGACAAAGGAGAATAATGCCTTAATTTTGTCTTTTAGTTAAACAATGACCAAACGCCTTTTATATATTTTATCTTTTGTTTTAGTGCTTACAACTGCTTGCAGTAAGTACCAAAAAACCCTCAAAAATCCAGACCCAAATAAGAAGTTGGAAATGGCCATGTACTATTACAACAAAAAGGATTATTACCGTGCTTCCAATTTATTTGAGCAACTACAAGATAACTTTAACGGGACAGGAATGGCTGAAAAGGTTATCTATTACAGTGCCTATTGTAATTATGGCTTACAAAACTATCCATTGGCTGGTTATCAGTTTAAAAGTTATTACGAAAGCTTCCCTACTGGATTATACTCCGAGGAAAGTTTATACATGACAGCCTATTGTCAGTATTTAGAATCCCAATCTTATTACCTCGATCCAACAGATACACAAAAAGGAATTGAATCTATAAAGTTGTTTGTTACTGTTTACCCCGATAGTAAATATATACCTGAGTGTAATGTGCTATTAGATAAGCTAAGAGGAAAACTTTCGTTTAAATCATACAAAAACGCAAAATTGTATTATAATATTCGTCAGTATAAAAGCGCTATTGTGGCCTTACCGAACGTAGTAAAAGATTTTCCGGAAACACCCTACAAGGAGGAAATTGATTACCTTACCGTTAAATCACATTATTTGTTGGCAAAAGGCAGTATCGAAACTAAACAAGAAGAACGCTATAATACTTTTTTAACTGCTTTTAGTGAATACATGAATGAATATTCCGACACCACAAACAAGTATTACAACGATTTAAAGGTATTAACCGTAAAAGCAACAATTGCGCTTAAAAAGATAGCTCAAGAAAAAACAAAAGAGAAACAACAAGAAGCAAACAATAACTAAATATTATACATACAAAAATGGCAACTATTAACTACCAAAATGTACCACAAACAACTGTGGTTCGCGATTTAAGAAGAATTGACGAAAAGACTGAAAACCTTTATGAATCATTGGCAATTATTTCAAAAAGAGCTAACCAAATTGCTGCTCAAATGAAAGAAGAACTGCACAGCAAATTGCAAGAATTTAACAATGATAGCGATACGTTGGAGGAAGTATTTGAAAACCGCGAACAGATTGAAATTTCAAGCTATTACGAACGTTTGCCAAAACCAACATTGATTGCTGTTGAAGAATTTTTAAACGGTAAAGTTTACCACCGCAATCCTGAAAAAGAAACACGCGGAAAAAACTAAGCAGCTATGCTCAAGGGTAAAAAAATTATACTGGGTGTAAGCGGAAGTATTGCTGCCTATAAAGCAGCTACACTTGTTCGTTTATTGGTAAAACAAGGCGCAACGGTAAAAGTAGTGATGACGCATGATGCGCACGACTTTATTACTCCGCTTACACTCGCTACCCTTTCAAAAAATCCAGTTATAAGTAACTTCAAGGCAAATGCCGAAGGAGAATGGAACAACCATGTGGAATTAGGCTTATGGGCCGATATGCTGCTAATGGCTCCTGCAACTGCAAACACTATTGCGAAAATGGCAAATGGTTTATGTGATAATATACTGCTTGCTACTTACCTATCCGCTCGCTGCAAAACCTATATTGCTCCTGCAATGGATTTGGATATGTACGCCCATCCTGCCACACAAATAAATCTGCAAAAACTAAACGATTTTGGTAATACTGTTTTACCGGTTGCCGAAGGAGAATTGGCAAGCGGATTGATGGGAAAAGGGCGAATGTTAGAGCCTGATGAAATTGTTACTTTTTTGTTGAACGATACTTCAATTTCGTTAAAACTTAAAGGAAAAAAAGTACTGGTAACAGCTGGACCAACATACGAAAGTATAGATCCTGTTAGGTTTATTGGTAATCACTCGAGCGGAAGAATGGGATTTGCCTTGGCAGAGGTATTTGCCCGCCAAGGAGCAATAGTTACACTTATCAGTGGGCCAACAGATTTGCACCAACAACATGCAAACATTAAACGTATTGATGTAACCTCTGCAGAGGATATGTTTAACCAAACAGTGAAGGCTTTTGCTAAATCAGATATTGCAGTTATGAGTGCTGCAGTTGCAGATTATACTCCCGAAAAAGTATCCATCACCAAAATCAAAAAAAGTGGTGATGAGTTGCATCTTAAACTCAAAAAAACAAAAGACATTTTAGCTGAATTGGGTCGAAAAAAACTCAAAAAACAAGTACTTGTTGGTTTTGCCCTCGAAACGGATAACGAGGTGAATAATGCCATTAAAAAATTGCATGCTAAAAACCTTGATTTCATCGTTCTTAATTCGCTGCGAACAAAAGGTGCTGGATTCGGACATACTACCAACAAGGTTAGTATTATTGACCGCAACGGAACCCAAACCAATTTTAACCTTAAGTCGAAATCGGAAGTGGCATTGGATATTGTAAACAAAATAATGCAAATCATTGATGCATAAACGCCTTCTTTTGTTAACCCTCATTATTCTGGTGAGTACTACCTTGTTTGCACAAGAAATTCTGTGCAACGTAAAGGTTATTGATAACCAAATTCAGCTCACTGATAAAAAAATATTTCGAACACTTGAACAAGCTATTGGTGAATTCATAAATAACCGCCAATGGACAGCCGAAAAAGTTCAATCCAACGAACGTATTGAGTGTAACCTGCAAATTATTTTGAGTTCGTACGATGTGAAAACGAATCATTTTGTAGGTACAATGCAAATTATCAGTCGAAGGCCCGTTTTTGGAACCTCATACAACACAACTATTTTCAATGTTCTGGATGAAAATATAGAGTTTGATTTTGCCGAGTTTCAACCAATGAACTTTAATGAAAACTCCTACACTTCTAACCTCACTTCATTACTTGGTTTCTACAGTTATTACATTATCGGATTGGATTACGATTCGTTTGGCTTATTGGGAGGAACTCCCTTCTTTAACAAAGCCTTGCAAATTGCGAACAATGCGCAGCAAGGATCTGGTTTGGCAGGTTGGCAGCCATTTGAACGCAACTTGCGCTCACGCTACAACTTAATTGATAATATACTCAACGAACGGTTTCGCCCCATTCGCGAAGCATACTACAAATACCATCGGGAAGGCATGGATATTATGAGTAAGAACCCAGAAGCTGCGCGCAAAAATATTTATGCCTGTTTAGAACTCGTTCAAAAAGTTTTTAAAATCGCTCCCAATACTGTAATGCTCATTCTTTTCTTCGAGGCAAAAAGTGATGAATTGGTGAACATATACAAAAATGCACCAGCAACTGAAAAACCAAAAGCGATTGATTTACTGAGTGAAATTAATGTTTCCAATATCAGCAAATACGAAAAAATTAGGTAAGAACAGGATGCTGGGTGTTCGATATTGGATGTTGGATGCTATGGTTTTAGAATTTTAGAAATCAATACTCTCAGACACATCGCCAAATATTACAACCCATCATTGAGAATTGGGAATTGAGTCCTGATAGCTATCGGGAGAGAATTGAGAATTGAGAATTTAAAATGTTGAAAATTACCTTGTCATTTTCCTCCTATTAACCCCTACTTTTGACACTAATATGCTGCAATCTTTACACATTCGTAATTATGCCATTATAAAGTCGGTTGACATTTCATTTGATAAGCGACTTAATATTATAACTGGCGAAACCGGTGCGGGTAAATCTATTTTAATGGGAGCGCTTGGATTAATTTTAGGCGAACGTGCTGACAGTAAAGTGTTGCACAACCCTGAAGATAAATGTGTGGTAGAAGGAAGTTTTGGTATTGACAACTACAAATTACAATCTTTTTTTGAAAACCATGAGTTGGATTATGATACAACCTGTATCATAAGGAGAGAGATTGCACCCAATGGTAAATCTCGCGCGTTTGTGAACGATACCCCTGTAAATCTTACCATATTAAAAGATTTAGGAGAGCAGTTAATTGATATTGTTTCGCAGCATCAAACAATGGAGTTAAACGAAGAACACTTTCAACTGAGTGTTGTTGATGCCATTGCCGAAACAGATTCAATATTGTCAGCCTATTCTCAAACATATAAAACGTATAAAAAAACCGAAAAAGAACTCAAAGAATTGCTTGAGCAAGAGGCGAAAGCACGCACCGATGAAGACTATTTTCGCTTTGTATTAAATGAATTAAGTGAAGCCAACCTGCAGGCTGATGAGCAAGCATCATTGGAAAAACAATTAGAAATACTCGGTCATGCCGAGCAAATACAACAATCTGCGGAAAATGCTGCTCGTATGTTGGATGCTGACGAATTGAGTATTATCGACCAATTGCAACAACTACGGGCCATATTACAACCTGCTGCCAAATATCATCCGGTATTACATGAATTAATGAAACGCATTGATTCGGTAAGCATTGAATTGAAAGACATTTGCACGGAAATAGAAACCGTTTCTGAACAATCACATGCTGATCCGGAATCGCTTTTAAAAACAGAAGAACGACTGAAACTATTGTTTAGCTTGCAGAAAAAGCACCGTACAACCAGCAATGAAGATCTACTATTATTGCAACAAAAACTTGAGAACGATTTAGCTTCTATCGGAAGTTTACAAAACGAAATTTCCGATAAGCAACATGAACTCAGCCTGCTCTCTGAAAAACTAGGTAAAGAAGGAAAGTCGCTATCGGAGAAACGTTTAAAAGCAATTCCAGGTGCAGAGAAAAAAATCCATGAGTTGTTAAAACAAGTTGAAATGCCCGATGCAAACATTAAAATTGAATGCAATTCCGTTGATGGATTTTCGGCAACAGGGATTGATAAAATTCAGCTATTGTTTGCAGCCAACAAAGGCCAATCTTTTCAACCCATAAGCAAGGTGGCCTCAGGTGGTGAGTTAAGTCGATTGATGTTATGCATCAAATCACTAATTGCCGATAAAGTTGCCTTACCAAGTATTGTGTTTGATGAAATTGACACAGGTATTTCGGGAGAAGCTGCGTTGAAAGTTTCACAGGTTATGAAGCAGCATTCCAAGCACCACCAAGTAATAGCCATTACCCATCTACCTCAAATTGCTGGCAAGGCTGATGCGCACTTTTTTGTGCACAAAACAACCGATAAAACAACTACCTACACCCATATCAGGCAATTATCCGAAAACGAACGATTAGAGGAAATTGCACGTATGTTGCACGGAGCGAACCCTTCGCAAAAAGTATTAGAAGCAGCACGGGAACTCATTGGTTGATATATTGTTTAGAACCTATGCTTCTCCGTATTAGTAAAATCAAATATTCTTTCTAACTTCCTCTCAAAATTTAAGCTGCCAAATGAAAAAACTACTCATCCTAACAAGCACAACCTTATTTTTTACGGTGTGCGTTTTTGCACAACAACCCAGAACGGCTCCACGTCCTGTTCCCACTGCTCCAAAGGGACCACCACCATACGTTCTCAAAAAAGATTACGAACCTAAAATGGAGGAGTTAAGCAACAAAGTTAATTCGGCCCAATCTGCTGCTGTAGCTGCGCGTAGGTCTGTTGAGGAGAAGTTTTCCAAGGTGGTAGACCTTGATAGCCAAATGCAACAAGTGCAAGCCATTCTTTCGTCTGCAAATTTTCAAATAGCTATGAATGCCGACTCGTTAAAAGAAACACGAACATCAATAGAAAGTATTCAGAAAAGTTCAAATGAAAATTTCGCTAGATTAGAGCAATCAACTACAGATATTGCCAATCGAGTTTGGATGCTTTTTGGTATTGCAATGGCTTTTACTATTCTGATTTTATTGGTAGTTATGAATACCATGAAGAAACGTTTGAACAGCTTGGAAACAATCCTACATCAAAATGAAGAAGTACTCAAAAAAAGTTTATCACTTGGACTTGAGAAACACCAAAAAGAAATAAAAGACGAGATGCAATCGGCTGAATCGCGAATTCTACTTGATACTGCTACTCTAAAAAGGGAATTCACTCACCAGCTAAACCAACAAAAGGAAAGCTCACATTCGATGATTCAGTTGCTGGCAACTAAAATTGAAGCTCTGGAAAATCCACCTTCCGAAGAAACATCCGAACAAAAAGATTCAGAAACTATATTTTAACCTAAAGGAGAGGCTTTTTCTGGAGCAGAAAAAGCCTCTTTTTTATAAAATAAAGTCCTCGCGATGAACCGTATTAATTGAAAAAGCTGGCACACAACAACTCCAGTATTCACATGGTTCATCAAAAGGATTAGAATAGCGAACACGTGTTCCCTTTCGAATGAGTATGCTCTCTCCTTCTTTTAATACAACAACCACCCCATCTACTTCAAATTGTTTTTGTCCTTTCACTATCATCGTTACTTCGTCAAACTTTGGTGTTTGAAAAGGTTCGCCCCAGCCTGGAGGAGCAACCATGTGCGCTATTGAAAAACCGTTGTCGCCCGAACTGGCAAGTCCATAATGTTCCTCTATTACTTTACCATCGGTTGTTGGTACGATAAAGGGATTATTTTGTTTGATGTATGGCATAGTCAAGTTTGATTAGTTGATTAAGTGATTATTTGAGATGTTGAATTTGTTAAAGAGTTGTGGGTTGTTTATTCCGAGTTGCGAATTGGTATTTTAAAATTTCGTGCTTCGAATGTTATTTCCAAATAAAATCGTTCATTATGGTTTTACCTCACCGTTTTCCGCCTATTCCGCTCGTAATCTTCAAATACAAATTCACCCAAGCCTTTAAGTGAGCTGTAAAATGCTCTACCATTGTTGGTTTTGGTGAACTCACGAACAAACTCCTGCAAATAAGGATCACTTGCAATCATAAATGTTGTAATTGTTATTCCCAATCTGCGGCATTGAGCAGCCTGATTGAGGGTTTTGTTTAAAATTTTACGATCCAAGCCAAAACTGTTTTTATAATAGCCCGCTCCTTCTTTTAAACAAGTAGGCTTGCCATCAGTAATCATAAAAATTTGCTTGTTTGGATTTTTTCTCCTGCGTAAAATATCCATTGCAAGTTCAACGCCTGCATATGTATTTGTGTGGAAAGGACCAACCTGTAAGTAAGGTAAATCCTTAATTTCAATAGGCCAAGCATCATTCCCAAATACAATAATATCGAGCGTATCTTTAGGATACCTTGTCTTAATTAATTCGGCAAGAGCCATAGCAACTTTTTTAGCTGGTGTAATACGATCTTCACCATATAAAATCATGGAGTGCGAAATATCAATCATTAACACAGTTGATGTTTGCGATTTATGTTCCCGCTCTTTAATTTCTAGATCCTTTTCGTGTAACTGAAAATGGTCAATCCCATGATTTACTTGGGCATTGTGTATGGATTGGGTAATGTCTAATTGATCTAAGGTATCACCAAATTCAAACTGCCTAGAATCGCTGCCCACTTCATCTCCTGTTCCAGTATTAAACGTTTTGTGGTTTCCGGATGAAGTCTTTTTGAGTTTTCCGAAAATTTCCTCCAAAGAGTTTTTTCGGATGGTTTGATCCGTTTTGGATGTTGGGATAAAATTGCCTTCCACTGGATCTTCTTTAACATAACCTTTATTTTTTAAGTCCTCAATAAAATCTCCCATGCCATATTCACCATCAGTTATATGGTGCTCATTGTCAATTTGGTTCATCCAAGTGAGCGTTTCGGCAACATCTCCATTGGTGTATTGCATCAACTGCAAAAACAAGTTTAACAACTGCTCAAACTTGCTTCCTCCATTGGGTTTTGGTTGAAATTTTGAAAACTGGTATCCTATCATAAATATAAAAACGAATATACTATGTAAATTGTTGACAATGGAACCTAAAATAGTCTATTTTGCGAAGGCAATTTCAGAACACAATATGACCAAAAAACTTCTTATTTCACTGATAATATTGGCCGCAGCATGCAGCACAGCTATGGCTCAAAAACAATTATTGGTAGGATTTTACAATCTAGAAAATCTATTCGATACCATTGACGACCCTCATAAAAACGATAACGACTTTTTACCCTCTGCTAAAAACAGTTGGAACACCGAAAAATACACCAATAAAATGAATAACATGGCAAAAGTTATTGCCAGTATGAATGATAATAAAGGTGCTGATGTATTGGGAATGTGCGAAGTTGAAAATGAAACAGTGCTAAAGGATCTAACTGTAAACAAACAGCTCAAAAAAATGAAATACGGATATGTACATTTTGAGGGACCTGACGAACGCAGTATTGACAATGCGCTCATTTATCAAACCAAAAAATTATCGGTAGTTAGTGCATCTACTTATCCGGTTATTTTTAAAGAAAATCCCAACTCCAAAACCCGTGATATTTTAATGGTGAAATTGATGGTTAAAAAATCGAAGGCTACATTTTTGGTATTAGTTAATCATTTCCCATCGCGCTTGGGTGGCGAAACAGAAAGTGCTCCCAAAAGAAACAATGCTGCATCTGTTTTAAGAGGAATTTACGACAGTTTGAGTAAAGCCGACCCCTCTCTTCCCGTTATTATGGTTGGTGATTTTAACGATTATCCAACAAATGAAAGCATTCAAAAAGTACTCAATGCCAAAGGCCATGTTAACGAACTCCTTGTAAATGATTTGTTCAATGCTATGTACGAGTTACATGAGCAAAAAAAAGGATCGCATTTTTACCGTGGAGAGTGGGGAACGTTGGATCAAATTATTTTAAGTAATAATTTAGTGAACTGTACCGGAAAAATTTGTTATAAACCTGCTTCTGTCACCATTTACAAACAAGAGTGGATGTTGGAACAAGAAGGCAAATACAAAGGCTCTCCCTTGAGAACATTTGTAGGTGCCAAATACCTCAACGGTTACAGCGATCATTTGCCGGTTTATATTACAGTTGAAATAAAAAAATAACTTCCTCATAAGTTAAACACTAAGTTGAGCATTTATAAAAATTATTAGATAAGTAGTCATGCATCATTACCACCAAGAAGAACACTTTACAGGATCGGAAATTGTACGAGATATGGTTATCGGATTAAGCGATGGCCTCACTGTTCCTTTTGCTTTAGCAGCCGGATTAACTGGGGCAATCCAGTCCAATGATATAATCATAACTGCTGGACTTGCAGAAATTGTTGCAGGATCCATTGCCATGGGTTTAGGTGGATACCTTGCGGGCAAAACCGAAATTGAGCATTACGATTCGGAATTAATAAGAGAATATGATGAAGTGGAACGCTTCCCAGAAAAGGAAAAGCAAGAAGTTCGGGATGTATTTGAAGAATATGGATTGAGCGCTTATTCAACCGAATTAATTGTGGATGAAATGTCGAAAGACAAAGAAAAATGGGTAAACTTCATGATGCGCTTTGAATTGGGTTTAGAAAAGCCTGATATCAACCGTGCGCGCCAAAGTGCATTAACAATTGGCTTATCATACATTGCTGGTGGCTTTGTACCGCTTAGTTCATATTTTTTTACTGATACCGCTTCAAACGGCTTGTTTTACTCTTGTTTAGTCACTTCATTGTGCCTGTTTTTGTTTGGTTATTTAAAAAGCAAGGTAATTGGTCAACCTCCGCTTGCTGGAGCCTTTCGTATAACTGCAATTGGAGCGCTGGCTGCTGCATCTGCCTATTATGTTGCGCACTTAATTAGTTAAACAAGTATATGCAACTTTAAGCATCACCCCTTTGAGCTAAAGATGATATGCAATCAAAAATATCCATCCGCAAAATCATTGGCTGTTCACTCATTATTAGTTTTTGTTACTCATCATGTAGCACACGGTATTGGTTTCGCAAAAAAGTAAACGTTCAAAAAGACACTTCTGAGATAGAAAAACAATTTTAGATTGCTTGGTAAAATCAATGAAACAGTATATTATTTGCATCTCCTTTCTAATTTTCTCAGCTCTGGCATTTGCTCAACAAGCTATTGAAATAGGAAAAGTTTGTGGTGAAGAATACCGCATTACTGCTGATACTGCCTTGCTGCGAAAAGCATTGCAACAAACCATTTTTGATGACACTCAAATCAATTAGATGCACATTGAATCGGTAAATCAATGGCATTATCTCATTGGAAAAGGACGGATCAAAAACTATTCCAAAACCATTGCCGTACAACTGGTATATGAAATGAGTAGCCTAACCTTCTGTATTAAACCTGGAATGGCTCACAAAACCTGTGCATCAGCAGGATGCAACAACTGCCAACCATTTAAAGAAGGAGGTAACATCATTGGTTGCCATTGCTTAGAAGAAGCTACTGTGAGTAATCACTGTAATTTTAAAAACGTTGCAGTTAGTCCGTTTTATGAGATACTGAAACGATCTATCAAAATGAGTCGCTTAGATTAAAATCCCTAAAAATCTTACCCCAAAAATCGCAGGCAAAACAGCTAATTGTGAACTAATTTCCTTAATTTGCCACAATGCAATTTGTTTATCCTTCGTTTTTATTTGCCCTCACGGCAATTGCTATTCCCATAATTATACACCTGTTTCATTTCAGGAGATATAAAAAAATACTTTTCTCTGATTTGCGTTTTTTAAAGCAGGTTCAGGAACAGAACAAATCGAAACAAAAATTAAAAGATTTACTGGTATTATTATCCCGCATACTTGCTATCTTATTCTTGGTATTGGCATTTGCTCAACCATATCTTCCGGCTGCCAATTCTCTTGCCTTAAAAGGAACTAAATCAATTAGTATTTTTATTGACAATTCGTTTTCAATGAACAACGAAGGAAGTGAAGGAATCCTACTGGAAAGTGCAAAAAATAAAGCAAGAGCAATCGTAAATTCATACGGTGCAGACGATCAATTTCAAATACTTACACACGATTTTGAAGGCAGGCACCAGCGTTTAGTGAACAAAACAGATGCATTAACTTGGATAGATGAAATTAAGATTTCGCCTTCTTCTGTTTCTCTTAGTAAAATTACTCAACGCCAAAAGCAAGCACTCGAAAAAGCAGGAACAGATTTACGCATAACCTACCTCATTTCTGATTTCCAACAACACATGTGTGATGTTGGAAATATTTTGAATGACTCGGGAAGCTCTTTAAATATTATTCCGCTTACAGCGAACGAACAACACAATATAGCAGTTGATTCTGTTTGGCTAACTAGTCCGGTAGTACAACTCAATACTGCTATTACACTCAAAGCACGTATTCGAAATTACGCAAACCAATCTGCCGAAAACATTGCAGTAACCTTAATCCTAAATGGGCAACAAAAAGGATTGCAAAATGTAACATGTGATGCAAACGAATCAGAGGATGTATCATTTATTTTTACCCCAACCGGTAACGTTTTACAACAAGGCGAAATAAGTATTCTCGACCATCCCATAACATTTGACGATCGATTGTATTTCAGTTTTACAGCCATCTCATCATATAATGTATTATGCATTAATGGTGCCGAGCCAAATACCTACATCCAAAAAGTATTTGAGAGTGATCCTTCATATAAACTCACTCAAGTTTCGCAAAGCCAAATTAATTATTCCGTTTTGGCCAATCAGCAACTCATCATTGTTAACGAGCCGCAAACGCTGAGTAGCGGACTCACTCTCGAACTCAAAAAATATTTAGCTATCGGAGGACAACTCTTAATCATACCTCCAAGCACAACTACTTCCCTATCTAGTTTAAATACATTTTTATCCGATGTGCAACTTCCTAATTATGGACTCTCCCTTAAACAACAAGTGAAAGTTAGTTCCCTCAATACACAAGATGCTTTGTTTAAAAATGTTTTCCAGAAACTTCCGCAAAACATGGACTTTCCTTCCATAAATCAGTATTATGCATTGCAACTAAGTAACACAACCAAAGGAAGAACCTTGATGGAACTCAACAATGCGCAACCATTTATATGGCAAGCCGTTTCCTCAAAAGGAAATATTGTGATGCTCACTACACCACTGCAAACAAATTGGAGTAACTTACCGCAACATGCTTTGTACGTTCCTTTAATGCTTAAACTAGGAACCGGCAAGCCCCAAGCTGAGCCTCTTTATTATACCATTGGACAATCAAATTGGATTCCCTATCACGGAACATCTACTTCCGATAAAATTATTCGGTTATGGGGCAATGATGCAGAGCTGGCCTTACAAACAAATCAGCGGAATGGTAAAACCAACTTGTATTTGGAACAACCTCTTGCGAAAGCTGGAGTGTACAATATTGCTCCTCAAAACTCGCAAACTCCTGTTCAGCTTGTCGGACTTAACTTTAATAGAAACGAATCAGATATGCGAATTTGGCCACCTAAACAAATGGACGCCTTTGTTGGAGGGCTTTCCCGAGCGAAGATAAGCAATGAAAATACAGCGGTTTTGCAAAACACAATATCCAATGAACTTAATGGAACTTCGTTTTGGAGATATTGTGTGTGGCTTACTTTGGTTTTTGTGCTGATTGAGATACTTTTGCTTAGATTATTAAAGTAGTTCATCGTATCGTTCTCCATTCACAACAATCATCAATATGGTTTGCCTGAAAATAAATATCTGCATAAATCAAAACAATGTGAGTACTGAAACGCATGCCATGAACTTAGAACTATCAACCAAATGAAACTACTTTTAACCAACGCAAACATTGTCGATGCTCAATCGTCCTTTCACAACAAAAAATGTGATATTTTAATTAACAATGGTTTGATAGAAGATATTCAACTAAGTAGCAAAAAAGCATTTCCAATAATTAGTAAAACTTTCGACTGCAAAGGAGCAAGTTTAAGTCCGGGCTGGGCAGATATGAGAGCGGCACTAAGAGAGCCTGGTTTTGAATTTAAAGAAGATTTGGACAGTGCAGCTAAAGCTGCTGTGGCTGGAGGATATACTCATATTACGTGTTTACCCTCCACACAACCCACGCTTCAAACCAAAGCTGATATTGAATTTGTATACCGCAAAGCCGAAAACCTTCCAGTACATATTTTACCATATGGAGCCTTATCGAAAAACCGTGAAGGTTTAGACATGAACGAACTCTATGATATGCATAAAGCAGGAGCCGTTGCCTATACTGATGCCAATAAACCCGTTACAGATTCTGGCTTAATGTTGCGCGCATTGCAATACAGCAAAATATTTGGTGGTTTGGTGATGAGTCATGCCGATGATGTTTCGCTTAGTGCGGGAGGTAGAATGCACGAAGGACCAATGAGCACAAGCTTGGGACTAAAAGGCATTCCACCCATTGCCGAAGAATTGATGGTTGTTCGTGATTTGGAATTAACAAAATATGCAGACGGGAAAATTCACATTGCACATATTTCTACCAAAGGAAGTGTTGAATTAATTAGAAAAGCAAAAAAACAGGGAGTACGCGTTACCTGCGATGTGGCAGTTGCCAACTTATGTTATACAGATGAACAGCTATCATCCTTCGACAGTAACTATAAACTTACTCCACCTTTAAGAAGTAAATCAGATCAAAAAGCTTTGTGGGATGGATTAATGGATGGCACCATTGATTGTATCGTGAGCGATCATCACCCCGAGGATGCTGAACACAAACAAGTAGAATACGAATATGCTGCTCAAGGTATGATTATGCTACAAACTGCTTATTCATTGCTTAACCAATATTCACCTAAAGGTTTTACTGAAGAAATGCTGGTGAATGTATTAGCTATTCGTCCGCGTAATATCTTAAATCAACCATTAACCATAAGCAAAGGAAGCAAAGCCGAACTCACTATTTTTGACGCAAAACAAACTTGGAATTATTCCGATTCAAACAACCTATCACGCAGCAAAAATTCACCTATACTTAATACAACCCTTACTGGAAAAGTCTTAGGTGTTGTAACTAAATATCAATTCTTTAAGAATAGTTAACCTAATAATTTATCGGGCTGAGTTTATCCAAGCCCACTATCTTAATAACATAATTACTTAATCAACTTAATCACCAAATAAACCAATAACATGAGTTCATCTGTACAAGCACTGGAGGCATTGCTTCAGCATCATGAAGGCGTTAGCAAACAAGCTTTTAGCGCATTCGAAAATTTATTCACCAACTCAGATGATTTTCTGACCAAAGTAAAAGACTTCGACCAATTAATAGACCAACACCATGTATTGAATGATGTTGCCGAATATATGTTTGATTTGTTGATGGTTCACCACTTAGAAAACAACCAACAGGACGAAGATTATTTTGATACTAAAGAGTGGTTAGATATTGAAGATAAAACCATTGAAAGAGGCACAGAATTGCTAAATTTATTTCTGTACATCAGCGAGTCAAAAGAAACAGAATCGCCTATTTCACTTGAAGATTTTTTACATGAATTTTTATTGGTAGATGAAGATGAATTTCAAGATGAACACCGTATTTATGAGCCTTTAATTGAACACCAAGAAGTAGGTGAAGCGGAAATGGAAAGTATCAGAGCCATTGAGCAAAACATTCTTCCTTCATCCGAAATAAAAGAATTGTTTGTTCCCATTGTGTTGTTTTTTCAGTATACAGACAGTACCTCAATTAGCCAAGATATATATACGCAAATAACACCAATTGAACGCAGCTTATTAGCCTGTTTAATGAGTTACAAGCAGGTTTAAAACTTTTTATGCAACTAGCAATTCGCATTCGAAAAATACGAGATTCCAACAAATTAACGCAGGAAGAAGTAGCCTGTCGCTGCAATATGAGCCCCTCCGCATACGGACAAATTGAGCGGAGAGCAGGAAACGCATCATACGATACACTTTATAAAGTTGCCAAAGCCCTTTATGTTACTGTATTGTTTTTACTCGACTTTGAAAATCCAAATTATGTGTTCAACAAAAACAAGTTATAACTTGTTTTAATTAATTAATTAATTCCTTGCTTTGCGGAATAATGTAAAGGTTAAAGTCTGTTTTATAATTTCATAAACAACAGTTAAAGCTTTATGTTATCCTGATATAATAACGATTTACTATTTTTTAACCCACAATAAAATGATATATGAAACTCTATAACTACAAAAACATACTCAAAGATTGGGTTCCACCAGTGATTACGAAATCTGTTGTGAAGATACTTGCTTTGGACCCAAGTGAGAGAAAGACATACAGTTCATATCAAGAAGCCATGCAAGACACAGAGAATCCTGATGGCTATGAACTTGACAATATTGTGAAGCTAGAATTTCTTCGCACAAAAAAAATAAAAGAAGAACTAGAACAACCTGATTACATAAAAATTTCGGATGTTGACCTCAAAGGACTTGTAAGTCTGATTGCATTTATTAACAAAAAGAAAATTACGGTGATTGATTTAGGAGGAGGATGTGGACGTCATTATTTCTTTAAACGCAAATTGCTTGCTCCAGATATAGAATTGAATTGGTATGTGGTTGAAACCCCTGCAATGTGTAATTATGGAAAGTCACTCGAAAATGGGGAATTACGTTTTAGAGACAACCTAGCCGATACGATAAAAGAAGCAGGACATATTGATATGGTATATGCTTCAGGAGTGCTTCAATGTGTAGATAAACCTTGGGAGTTTTTGGATTTTATTACCTCTTGCAAGGCTGATTTTATTTTCTTTCATCGTTTGGCACTTTCAAATAAAAAAGATGTTACTGTTATTCACAAATATAGCCTGAGTTGGAACGGCACTTATCAACTTCCGGAAGGTGTTGAGGACAGAATTGTAGCTTATCCGTTTTCGTTTATTGAGAAAAAAAGATTCTTTGAAACCCTACAAAAAACCTATTCTATCCTAATGGAGTTTAGCGAACAGTCGGGAGTATTTCCGGTTAAAGGAGAAGAACTCACCGGTTTGGGATTGCTATGTAAATTGAAAAATTAGTGGTTAGATTGTTTTGATAGCAAAACGGCTGTTTCATTGATTTGAAACAGCCGTTCTTGTTTAGAGAATGTTAATTTTATCTACGCTACAGCATCAATTACATCCTGTTTGGTAATAATATGTATATCACCACCCAATGATTTAACCATCACAGCATTATTTTCCTTGGTAATTAATTTGGATACTTCATCCAATGTTGCCTCATGATGAACAAAGGGGAAAGGAGCCTGAATAACTTTTTGTACTTTATCCGATTTGAGTTCTGGATGTTCGATGAGTTGGCTAAACAAATGTGAATCGTTTAAAGATCCAATAAATTCACCTGCATCATTTACCACCGGAATTTGGGAAATATCGTACTTGCGCATTCTAGTCACCACATCATGTATCACTTCACTTTCATTGACGGTAACTAATTTCAAGTGTTTGTGACGCTCAATTAATTCAATCGCTTTTGGCTGATCGTTAATCAAAAACCCGCGGTCGCGCATCCAATCATCATTAAACATCTTTCCTAAATAACGTGTTCCATGATCGTGAAAAATAACAACTACCACATCATCCTTTTTAAACATGTGACGCATTTGCATGATTCCCGCCATTGCAGAACCTGCTGAATTCCCAACAAAAATACCCTCTTCACGTGGAATTCTGCGGGTCATCACAGCTGCATCTTTATCTGTTACTTTCTCAAAATGATCAATGATGCTAAAATCAACATTCTTAGGCAAAAAATCTTCTCCAATCCCCTCGGTTATGTATGGATAAATTTCATTCTTATCTAAAATACCCGTCTCTTTATACTTTTTAAATACCGAACCGTACGTATCAATTCCCAACACTTTGATGTTTGGATTTTTTTCTTTTAAGTACTTACCCGTTCCACAAATAGTTCCACCGGTACCAACACCAACAACAAGGTGCGTAATTTTACCTTCGGTTTGTTCCCAAATTTCGGGCCCCGTTTGTTCATAATGAGCGAGGGAATTAGATAAATTATCATATTGATTGGGTTTCCACGAATTGGGAATTTCTGTTTCCAAACGAGATGAAACAGAATAGTATGAACGTGGATCTTCCGGATCAACATCGGTAGGACAAACAATGACATCGGCTCCAAAAGCCTTTAATGCATCAACCTTTTCGCGCGATTGTTTATCAGTAGTTGTAAAAATACAACGATACCCTTTTATAACGGATGCAATTGCCAGCCCCATTCCTGTATTGCCACTCGTTCCTTCAATAATCGTATAACCGGGTTTTAACCTACCATCTTTCTCAGCCTCCTCAATCATTTTAAGAGCCATACGATCTTTGATAGAATTGCCGGGATTACCTGTTTCAATTTTTGCAAGAACAGTGCAAGGCAAATCTTTTGTAATTTTATTCAATTGAACGATAGGTGTGTTGCCTATAGTTTCTAATACGTTTTTATACCACATGGCGGCAAATGTAAGGTATCTTTTCTAGCCACACAATTAAGCAAGATGAATTCAAGTTGAACTCAAGATGATTCAATGCGTAGTGAGTTCCACTTTTTATGACCTTGTTATCATATCAAGAGTTTGGATAGAGTTGAGTATACTTGCAATATGTTAAAGATTTAGGTTTAAGTGCAGATTAAATGTTAAAATTTTTCTGGTAGCGATTGAAATGGCACCAAATCATAAGGAGCATACAACCACACCTCGACTAAGGCTCATAATTATAATCAACTTTGGTTTCAGCAATTGCTGTTACAACTACAACTTTCCCATTCGCATCAATTATATCCTCCTGATTTGCCCTGCCCAAATGAACTGTAATAATTGAACCCAAAGGCATATTGACGAGTACGCTTGAATTAATATCAAAATGACCATTGTCAGGAACATAAATTGGAGGATTAAAAAATGAAGCATCGCTATACGTTGCATTTTTCAGGTTTGATCTAAAGCCATTGTATTCAATCACTATAACCACCCCATTTTGATTATTAGGGTCACTATTCCAATATATTGTTTTAGGAAGTTTACTATTATAAATAACTGGTGATGAACAAGACCAGGGTTCTGGATCCAGATAAATTTCATCAGGCACATACATACTAATAATTGAGTTAGCGTAAGCTGAACCTCCTGCAATTGAGAAGTCAGTATTACTTCCAAACTGAGTATTGTTTATTGGATTAGAATAGTGACTATTGTCGAATTGGTAAGTCCATCGACCATATCTTGCTGAATCGGGAGTAAGAATAATGCCCCCCCAACTAACATTTCCAACATTTAAACCTTGCGTAACTAAATTATCATAAAAATTCCCTGTTCCAAGATAATAAACAGACTGATGAATATTCCCTGCTGTATCCCTTCTACTCTCACAATCAGCTCTGTATTGAATCAAACCATCGTAAAACAAACTCCCGCCAAATAAGGCACTATACATACTACTTGTCTCTTTTTTTGTCACATTTTTATTTTGTGGCAGCGCTTGTGTATCTTTTTTGCAACTAATATTGCCTAAACTGATTAAAGCTAATATGACTACTATTGTTCTCGTCATTTTTATTTGATTATTTTTAAAATCCTTAATTTTATATTCTGCAAGGAGTATCACCATTATCTTCACCTTTACCCGAATCGCGAAGACCGAGACTAAAAATACAATATCCATTTTTGTTGACGTCTTGATAGAGCAACTTGTACTCTTTTCCTTCAAAAACAGTTCGTTTCCAATACCTAGAACCATTACTCATACATTCACCATAATACTTACAACAATCGCCTATTACTTTTATTTGCACTTCAAATTCTTTATCACCAGGAACAGCACTAAATATACAATTGGCATTAAGTCCCAAAGTACCTGCTGATACCAAATGTGCTTTAGTGTAATTTGCTGGATTAGCTTGTCCATTTGGTGCAACCCATTTTATGAGGTTACCCGTTGTAGCATCTTTAACAAAGATAGTAATTTCAATGTTTAATCTTGTATGTTTATCGTAATATAAACCACATAAATCCCGACCAAGTCCTTCTAACTGGAAGTAACCTTTCTCCAATGGATTTCTAAAAGTTGCCGAGGCATTTGCTTCTGAATTAGTACACATTTTTGAGGATAGTACTAGAGTTAGTACATACAATGGAATACCAAATTTCAAATACTTAGTCATCTTATTGTTTAATCATTTTCTTGAATATATGTATATATATATATGCAAGAAAATTATTGCAAGTATTTGATTTATAGACGATTTAATTTACCAATATCCTTAAACAACTAAAAATAGATATGAGAATCTGTAATGAATGAAACACTTTAAAACAACTAATACCATAAACAATACTATGAATACAGTTTAGTATACTTGCAACTTATGCGTACAACAATTATTACGATAATTTTTATTATATCAGGAACGACTATTTCCAAAGCCCAATTGCCCAATTCATCTTTTGAGTTTTCTGACTCATTGAACAAATTATCATCTTGGAAAATAAACCAAGGTAAACTTACTAAACTATCTGCTGTAAATTTTGGCGCCATTCCATTTACAGCATTTCATGGCAATTATTTTGCGCTTCTCCAATCCGATACACTTTCAACTCCCATTAAAAACGGCATCATCCAACAATCTGTTGCTTTTGTTGATACCCCAAAAAGCATCAGTATAAACAATCTTTATCTTCCCGAAAATACATCGCAACACGCTCAATTCATTCTTTTATTTACCCGTTGGAATGGAACCTCGCGTGATACTGTTTTATATGTATCCGACACGCTCCCAATTATTGCCCAAGGAAATTCAATTCCCATCCAATGGAATGTATTCAACAAAACACTCACCCAATATTACAGGATTGCAACCCTACCCGATTCGGCTAGTTTAACAATTGTAAATGATGATTCGCAAACAGGTAAAACAGTTCGGCTATATATTGATAATATTCAGTTTGGGAAGTGGCCTGTTGGATTAAAGGAAAATACCTCTTTACATTTTAGCCTCTACCCCAACCCTGCCAACAACCAAGTAGTTATCAAAGCCAACACCGAAAAACCAGTTGCTGTCCGTTTAATAACACCATCAGGTCAAGAAAAAATAGTTTCATATTTTGAAGTTCAAACCGGAAGTTACGAATTACACACTGCCGATTTAGCCGAAGGTTTATATATCATTCAACTCATTTCACATTCAGCAATAAGCCAACAACTGATTCTCATTCAGCATTAAAATGAAAAACGTTATCTACTGTATTTTAGCATTGTTTATAAATAATTGTGTGTACGCTCAATCAAACGATTTGATATATGTAAAACTCGATTCGTGGGCAAAAGATGAACGGTTTGACAAAACACAAATTATTACCCCATTCTATTTTGTGCAAAACGACACGATTAAAACATTGGACTTTGAAAGTATGCGAGAGTCGAAAAAAATTCGCATTACAAAACCCGATGGATTTAAAAGTTATGCCTATGGATATTTATTTTTTAATGGAATACCTAACGAGCAAAATCCCGGATATGTTAACATGTTAATGGTAGACATAGCTGAACGTGTTCCAAAACTGTTTATAGACCGTAACAATAATTATAATTTTACAGATGATGAACCGTCAGTAAATGTACCTATGCCTTTTAATCGAAAAGAATCAGTTTTGTTGGAGCTAAACCGGTTGGATAATGTAAATGCCTCTATTGCTGTATTATTATCACGTATGGATTACAGCAATAAATATAGCTATAAAAATTTGCTGAATGAATATTACGAACTTTATTATAAAGATCGAAAATTTTGTGGTATTGAATATGGCTTTAGAGAACAACGATACACCGCACGACAAGGAATTGTAAGGCTTTCAGATGATTCATTTCGAATTGCCCTTCAGGATATAAACAGCAATGGCTTGTATAACGAACCGGAAATGGATAAAATTATTACTGCAAATTATCCCGATACCGTTTTTGATAGCAAGGATGAATTGCGAGCGCAACTCATTTCAAAAGAAAAACAAGAATGGCGTTTTGAGAAGAACGGAAGACTGTTTGAAATCGTTCACATTGATGCTGCTGGAATGTATTTAACCCTTCGAGAAATTAAAGATGAAGCAATGGGCAACAAACTTGCTATTGGCAAAAAAGCTCCCAACTTCGCCTATATCGACTGGCAAGGGAAACGCAACAAACTCCGTAAACTAATAAAATACAATGTGTTTATTTATTATACTGGTCCTTATGCCAAAAACTTTTCAGCAGATACAGCAACACTCCGAACCATCTCAAATGAGTTTAAAGATTGTGTGAAAGTGATTGGATTTATTGATGTAAACAAATCATACGAACTTAAAATATTTGGCACTTATAGCGACTTAAATTGGATAGCTGCCTATAAAAATAAATACATCACACAAAAACTTAGAGTAAGAGGTATTCCCTCAAGTTTATGGTTAGGTAAGCGCAGAAAAGTGAAACAATACAATCTTACACCACAACAATTTTTAGATACCTTGCGCAATATTGAACGAGGCGGTTAATCTAAAAATTACGCACCAAAAACATCATAAGATGCTATCATTGATTGTTTGAATGCCTCCTTATTTAAACCCAAGTCGATATTCTTCTCTTCAAAAAAACTGACTAAATTCTCTGTTGGCATATTACCAGTTAACTCATCGGCAGCCATAGGGCAACCTCCAAACCCTTTAATAGCGCCATCATAACGTTTGCATCCACTGTTGTATGCGGCTTCAATTTTTTCTTTCCAAGTAGTTGGCGTTGTGTGCAAGTGTGCTCCAAACTCAATATGCGGAAACCTTGGAATCAAACTAGTAAATAAATATGAAATCGACTCGGGAGTAGCAACCCCAATGGTATCTGATAATGAAATAATTTTCACTCCTAAATTATCCATTTCACCCACCCATTTTTCAGCAATTTCTGTACTCCATTCATCGCCATAAGGATTACCAAATCCCATTGAAATATACAAAACAAGCTCCTTGCCATTTGCCAAACAAAGCTCCTGAATCCGTTTCACTGAATCCAACGATTGCAAAATAGATGAATGAGTATTGCGTTGTTGAAACGTTTCTGAAATAGAAAACGGAAAACCTAAATACTGTATTTGATTGAATTGAACGGCTTGCTCTGCTCCTCTTACATTGGCAATAATGGCCAACAACTTACTCTTTGTGTGAGATAAATCTAAACCCACTAAAACCTCAGCTGTATCGGCTAATTGTGGTATGGCTTTAGGCGAAACAAAACTTCCAAAATCTATCGAATCATACCCTACCTTCAGTAGTTGATTGATATAGTTTATCTTTTTTTCAGTGGGAATAAAGTCGTGCAACCCTTGCATGGCATCACGTGGACATTCAATTATTTTCATTTACTGCTTTCGCTATTTTATTACAAAGATTAGAAAGATTGGAAAGATTACAAGGTTTAGTTTGGTAGCTTAATGAGTATTGAAGCGTAAATGAAATTGATAAATTATTCAAGAGGCAAACAGAAAATTCTATACTCAACAAAAAATGAAATATAAACTGAAAGTTTAATTAATACAAAAACCTAATAAACAGTTACTTATTATGCAATTGTAAACATACCAGCGAAAACGTAAAACAGAAAATATTTATTACCTTTGGCTCCCTTGTTTATTGTAAAAAGCGTTTATTGCGACCGCTTAAATCTTAATAAATAGTAAAAACTAACTTTTAACACACTAAAAAGTGTAATCATGAACGAACAATTGAATTCTACGCCACTCAACAAAGCGGAAACAAACCGTGAAGAGTTGAACACAGAGGTAACTTCTGAAGTTACTGCAGAAACAACTGGCACTGCAACACCCGAAAGCACAACAGAAAATACTGATGCTATCGTTACCGAAAATACTGTTAAGGAAACTATTGATGGAGCCTTAAACATGGAAATTTCTTCTCAAACGAATATCCTCACAACTGATGAGATTGTTGCTGAAGATTACACAGGTTCGCCCGACCTTACTGAGGAAGAAAAGGAAATGGAATCCATTGCGGATGATGAATTGCCTAACTTTTCAACTTACAGCAAGGAACAACTTGTTGAAGCTGCTGTTGAAGCAGTGAAAACAAAAGATATGTTGGAAGCTACCCGCTACATCAAAGCTATTAAACCGGCACTCGACCATTTGCTTCAAGAGGAGTATAACGCAGCCTTGGAAAAGTTTATGGAAGAAGGTGGAGTGAAAGATGATTTCACCTACAATAGCGGAGATAAAGCTCGCGAGCAATTTAACGCAGCATCCAAAGAATTAAAACAAAAAAAGGCTGATGAAAAAGCCAGACAAGAAGCCGAGAAACTTGATAATTTAAAAAAGAAAGAGGCTTTACTTGATAAAATTAAAGCATTAATCGAAGCTGAAGAAACCAAAGACAGTTTAAACAAACTCAAAGAGCTCCAAACTGAGTGGAAACTAATTCGCAATGTTCCGAAAGAACACATCGAGAAATTATGGGAATCTTACCACATGTATATTCATAATTTTTACGATAACCTTTCAATGTTTAATGAACTAAAAGATTTAGACAGACGTAAAAACCTTGATCACAAAATTGAGTTAACCAAAAAGGTTTCTGAGTTAGCTTTAGAGCCTAGCACCAAAAAAGTGGTCATTCTTCTCAAAAAATACCAAGAAGAATGGAAAAATATCGGTCCGGTACCAAAAGAATCGAATGATGATATTTGGAACCGCTTTAAACAAGAGTGCGATCGCATTTACGAAATGATTAAAGCCGTGATGGCCGAAAACGAGCGTAAACGCGAAGAAAATCTGATTGCAAAAAAAGAATTATTGGCCAAAGCATTAGAACTTTCCAATATCCAATCAGTACGTATTAAAGAATGGTTAGAGCAAAGTGCTGTGGCCAATCAGTTAATGGAAGACTGGAAAAAAATCGGAATGGTTCCGATGAAATATAAGGAAAGTTTGTGGGAAGAATTCAGAGCTGCTCGTAACAAGTTTTACAGCAACAAAAACGAATTCTTCAAAAAGATGCATGCCGAGCGCAACAATAACCTGAAAGTAAAAACAGATTTGTGCGAAAAAGCAGAAAGCATTGCAGCCAATCCAATTGATTGGAACAAAGGAACTGATGAGTTGAAAAAAATGCAGGATGCCTGGAAAAAGGTTGGTCCTGTACACGAAAAAATTTCGGATGCTATTTGGAAACGTTTCCGCACAGCTTGTGATAGTTTCTTTGAGAAAAAAGCACAACATTTTGCCGGACAAATTGAAGAGCAAAAGAAAAACTTGGAAGTAAAACAAGGTTTATTGGTTCAGTTAGAAGAATTGCTGGCACGTGAGGATGGAGCAACCATTATAAACGACCTAAAAGCATTGCAAGAACAATGGAACCACGCAGGTTTTGTGCCGATGAGCGCGAAAGATGAGATTACAAAAAAATACAGCGACTTAACGGATAAAGTTTTTGCGAAGTTCAAACAAGCAAGTTCGGCTATGCGCGATATCAAAGATCGTTCGCATTTTGAAGCCATAGTGAATTCGCCAAATGGTGATTCAAAATTAAAACGAGAAGAGAAGTTTTTGATGGACAAAATTCGTGGTTTGAAAAGTGATATTGATACATGGGACAACAACCTTGGTTTTTTTGCCAAAAGCAAAGGCGATAACCCGATGACCGATCAGATTAAAGAGAAAATTGCCGGTGGGCAGAAGCAGATTAAACAGCTGGAAGAAAAAGTAAAACTGATTCGCCAAATTGGCAAAGAAGCCTCAAAAACGGCTTAATACCACAGATTTTCACTGAGAATAATGTAAGGTCATGCGAAAAAATGGCCGCTGATTACGCTAATTAAAGGTAATAGTCGCGCGGTATTAATGCCACTGATTTGCACTGAGAATAATGGGAAGTCTTGTGAGAAAATGGCCGCTGATTGTTCTTATATTTTTTCATTAATCTGTGAAATCTGTGGCTCGCTTGTGCCGCAGATTACGCTAATTTATATTGAATAGTCGTGCGAGTTTTTTTATTATTAATCTGTGAAATCTGTGGCTTTTTCGAGCTTTTATATTAAACAACTGATTAAACATTATGGGAGTGCAACACTGATTGATGTATTGCACTCCCCTTTTGTTTTTAAGCTTTACAACGATTGCATTAAGAAGAACAGCAATATAAGCTTGCTGGAGTTTATCCCTCAATCATCAGGCTATATCAACAAGCGTATTGAAACGATATTAGCTAAGTGCATTGCTCAATTCCCCCACTCTATCCATACCGACTGCATTAAAGAGATTACCCCCGGAGTTCCTTTTATCCTAAAAGTAACTAAAAATAGTTCATTGAAGGAATTAAATGATGTGCTTTTAACTGCGCACAATGATTCTGTATGCATCCTCAGAAACATGTATCATTCTCCCGAAAGTGCTGAATACTGGAATAAGGTTAAAAAACTAGAAAGTGTGACCGCTTCTGTTGATTTATTATTTGTGGGATTTGTGTTTGTGAGGAAGGAACAGCGGAAGCAGGAATTTAGGTTAAGGTTATTTTAACTTCTCGTTATTGTGATGCCTATCTTTATCGCGGTTGGTCTTTTTATTAAGGTTTTGTTGCAATGCTTGCGTTAAATCGATGCCCGTTTGGTTGGCTAAGCAAATGAGTACAAACAACACATCCGCCATTTCATCGCCTAGGTCCACTTTTTTGTCGGATTCCTTAAACGACTGCTCTCCGTACTTTCTGGACATAATACGAGCCACCTCTCCTACTTCTTCCATTAAAATAGCCGTATTGGTGAGTTCGTTAAAATAACGCACTCCATTGGTTTTTATCCAGTTATCTACAATTTGCTGAGCTTCCTTAAGCGTAATGTCCATTGTGTATATAAAAAACTGTACAGTTGTATGTTTTAGTAGTCAACCTAGTAATTATGATGTTTACCAAAATAATTAAACTCCTTATTTAAAGGATTTTACAACAATTATTTTTCTATTTTAAGACTTTGGCACTATTCTTATTAATTATTAAGCATAATACTTTTTTCATTGGATAAAATTCAGGGTCCGGTTAGCAATCACATTGCTAATCGGCCTTTCCAATTTAAGTCTATTCCAATAATTTGGCAATCTCGTCCAAGTTCGGAGTTACAATAATTTCAATTCTACGATTCAATTTGCGTGCTTCCGGTGTTTGTGAAGGATCTATTGGTAGGAACTCGGCACGTCCAGCAGCAATGAAGCGTGTAGGCTTGATATTGCCAGCCACTTGCATGTACCTAACAACCGAAGTTGCACGCAATACACTAATATCCCAGTTATCCTTAAACGCTTTTCCCTTATATGGAATATCATCGGTATGCCCTTCTATGGTTAAAACAGTTGTTGAATCTTGGTTCAAAGCATTAGCGATTTCGATAAGTGCTGTTTTTCCATTCTCGTTTACATCAATCTTACCTGATTGGAACAATAAACGTTCATCAAGTGAAATGTATACTTTCCCTCCTACCACGTGCACGTTTACACCTTTATCAGCGAAACCAATCAACGCGGCAGTTAATCTTGCACGGGTTGCTTTCATTAATGAGTCTTTTCTATACAAAGCCGATTCCAAATCTGCAATTTTAACTGCTGATAATGTTAACCTTGACGATTGATTTTGCAATTCGACACGCAAATTTGCTTTATCTTTCTCTGTCATCGCCATATACATTTTAAACACCGAATCGGCAGCTAATGAGTCTTTGCGCAAGCGCACAATTTCTTCTTCAAAATCTTTACAATTGCGGGTATTCAATCGGTTCTGACTTTTCAGCATTTGATATTGACTATCGGTATACACCCAGAGGGCATACATATCATTGTATTTACGTTGTGAAACACAAGATGCCAAAAGGGAAATTGCAATAAGAATGAGTAGATTTTTGAAACGCATAGTGTAATTTATATAAGCTTAGTTCAAATATAACTTTTCGTTTGAAACAAAAAAGGTGTAGTTTAGAACTACACCTTAATTTCTTCACCGTTTGCATTTAAGAATCGGTATTCACCAAAATGCAATGAATTAACGGTTTTAATTTTAACAAATTTCTTGTACTTGAGGAACCATTTTAAACGGGTTGAACTCAAAAATCCTTGTTTTAAGTATGCACCAATATAAGGGTGAACTTCAAGTGTAATCCCCGACATGTTTAGGTTCTGAATAAAATAACGCAAGTTATTTTCAATCTCATCGGTGATAACAATGCTTGAAGTAATTTCACCAGTACCCTTACAAGTAGGACATTTTTCAGTGGTAACAACGCTCATTTCGGGGCGCACGCGTTGGCGGGTAATTTGCACCAATCCGAAAGGACTCATTGGAAGAATTTTGTGACGAGCACGATCGCTCTTCATTTCTTCTTTCAAACGTTCATAAACTAATTTACGGTTACCTGGAGTTTTTTGATCAATAAAATCAACTACAATAATTCCGCCCATGTCGCGCAAACGCAATTGACGTGCAATTTCAGTAGCAGCTTCCAAGTTCACTTGTAAAGCACTTTCTTCTTGGTTAATCTCTTTTCCTTTGGTACTACCACTGTTAACATCAACAACATGTAATGCTTCAGTGTGCTCAATAATAAGATAGCTTCCTCCGCTAAAGTTAACTTCCTTGCCAAATGAGGCTTTTATCTGCTTATCAATTTGGAAGTGTTCAAAAATTGGAAGTTTACCATTGTAAAGCTTTACTATTTTCTCAAGTGATGGAGAAATTGATTTAACATAATCTTTCACTTGATTGAACACATAACCATCATTCACGTAAATATTGGTAAAATCATCATTAACCAAATCACGAATAATTGTAAGTGAACGATCACTTTCACCTAAAATTTTCTGAGGTGGATTTGCCGTGCGCAACTGATCGCACATAGCTCCCCATTTACCGATAAGGTCTTTTAGGTCTTTTTCAATATCTTCAATAGGCTGATCTTCGGCAACAGTTCGTACAATTACACCAAAGTTTTTAGGCTTAATACTGTGCACCATTTTCTTCAACCGATTGCGTTCATCCACTTTCACAATTTTTTTGGAAATGGATACGCTGTCTTCAAAAGGCATAAGCACAACAAAGCGCCCAGCCAGTGAAAGTTCGGAGGATAAACGAGGTCCTTTATTAGAAATAGGCTCTTTACTCACCTGCACAACAACTTGTTGAAAACGGTTAAGCACCTGACCTATTTTTCCTGTTTTTTCAATATCAGCTTCATTTTCTGATTGTTTAGGCCACGGTTCCATCTTCGCATTTCCACGCAAATTGCGCGCAAACTTTTGAAGACTTTTAACCTGAGGTCCAAGGTCGAGGTAATGCAAAAAAGCATCTTTCTCGTGTCCTACATCAATAAAGGCTGCATTGAGTCCAGGCATTAATTTGTTTACACTGCCTAAATAAATATCACCTACTGCAAAGTTAGTTTCTGCATGCTCCTGGTGGAGTTCGATGATTTTTTTATCGCGCAGGAGTGCAATTTCAACGCCACCACCCGGGTGGGCATTGATAATTAATTCACTACTCACAATTCAATACAATTAAATACACCAATACCGCGAAGTAAAATTACAGCGCGGTATTGAATACTTATTAGTAATAAAAATACTAAGAATTATTTTTTCTTGTGACGGTTTTTTCTTAGACGTTTCTTACGCTTGTGTGTTGCGATTTTATGACGCTTTCTTTTTTTTCCGCTTGGCATAGTTTTAAATATTTTTAAGTTTATTAATTAAGGATTCGATTTCTTTTTTAGCTGCTTCGTCTTTCAACAACGTTTTGCAAGTTTCGTATGTTTTAATCGCTTTTGGGGTATTACCTCCTTTGGCATATACCTCGCCCAAATAAAAATAATACTCAGGATTAAACGGCTGAATAGTGATGAGTTTTTCAAAACGCTCCTGCGCTTTGTCAAACTGGCCCGATTGAATGGATAACATGCCAAGTGTAAAAATCGCTTGAATGTTATTTGAATCTTTCGCTACCACATCTTTCAACAATCCAACTCCTTTCATCACATCCTGATCAATCTGCACGTAAATCACAGCTACTGCCGTTTGAGCGTCCAAATTATTGGGATTGATGCTAAGTACCTTTTCAAATGCCCCTTTCGCTTTTTTAGCAGCTTCACTCATCATAAAGCTATCGTTGCTAAGGCTGGCAAAGGTATAATATTTTGAGCCCGCTGCAAACCAATTCTTTTCTGTAGGTTCCATCTCTGCATATTGACCCATATAATAGGCCGATAAGAATTGATTGTTAAGAGAATCCCAAAGAACAATAAGGTTTTGCAAACCAGTTATACTTTTTCCTGCTTTCTCCAATTCGGCCAAACGCTGTTGCATTGGCTCTGACTGAGATTTTACTTGCCCCTCTTTGTAAGTTTGAACGTCAAATGCTTGCGCAAATGCTGTTCCCGAACCTTCTGCTATTGTTGCTTCAGATGTTTTATATCCTTTTACAAAAAGGAAAACTACAATGGCTACAATTGCAGTTAAAAGTATAAGTTGATTGCGAATCAAAGACATTTACAATTAAGCAGTTTGTTTAGCTTTTGCTGCTTTTGATTTTACTGTATCGCTTTTCTTTACTTTATCTACAAAGGTTTTTGCAGGTTTAAAGCTAGGAATATAGTGCTCATCAATAACCATTGCAGTGTTTTTAGAGATATTACGTGCAATTTTCTTTGCTCTTTTTTTGATTACAAAACTACCGAATCCACGGAAGTATACGTTTTTACCGTCTACCATTGCATTTCGTACCACTTTGAAGAAAGACTCAACCGACTCTTGAACGTGTGCTTTTTCTACTCCTGTTTTTGCTGAGATTTCTGCAATAATTTCTGCTTTTGTCATTTTTATAAGATATTTAGATGTTAAGATTTAAGTATCAACTAATTGTTAACTGTTTAACCAATTTTTTATTTGGGTGGCAAATGTATGTATTTCAGAACAAAATATATAACACAATGAAAAAAAATCTTTTAACCATACTTTTGCGCAACGATGAAGGCAGTTTTACCTATAGTTAATTGGTATCAAGAATACAAAAGAGATTTACCTTGGAGAAATACCCGAAACCCTTATTTGATATGGCTTTCAGAAGTAATCCTACAACAAACTAGGGTTGAACAAGGGCTTCCGTATTACCTGAAATTCTCAAGTCAATACCCAACAGTAAAAAAACTTGCAGCTGCAAATGATGATGATGTAATGAAACTTTGGCAAGGGTTAGGTTATTACAACAGAGCTAAAAATATGCTCAAAACCGCCCGCATTGTTGTTAATGATTACGAAGGTGTATTTCCCGATACATACGAAGGACTAATTCAACTTAAAGGAATTGGTCCATATACGGCTGCGGCAATTGCTTCTTTTGCTTTTGATGAACCAAAAGCAGTAGTTGACGGTAACGTATATAGGGTTTTGGCTAGGGTGTTTGGAATTGACGAACCTATAAACAGTAGCGGAGGAAAAAAAACCTTTGCTACTTTGGCTCAAGAAATAATGGATCACCAATCACCTAGCTTATACAACCAAGCTATTATGGAACTTGGCGCAACGGTTTGCAAGCCATCTTCGCCTAAATGCATTGATTGTGTGTTGCGCATGCAGTGCGTAGCATACAAGAACCAACGTATTAATGAGCTACCCGTAAAACTTAAAAAGCCAAAGCTAAAAAAACGTTTCCTCCATTTCTTTTTTATTGAACAACAAGGTGAAACTTATATAAAACAACGAACAAACGAACGTATTTGGCATAATTTGTTTGAACCACCCTTTATCGAAACACCTCAAGAAATCGAGGATTTTGAGCTATTCACTTTAGTGGAATCTCAAACCATACTGAAAAATCAGTACATGCCATCCAAAACATTTAGTGTAAAGCATCAACTCACCCACCAAACCATTTACGCTCATTTTTGGGTAATAGAAGTGCCTAAATCATATAAGCTAAGTGGCCACATTAAAGTACCAATTTCTAATCTGCATCAATATGCTGTTCACCGTTTGTTTGACAAGTTTTTAAATTATTATACATTGCAACATAATTAACAGCCCCAAAAAATGAGTGTAAACAAGGTTATATTGGTAGGTAATTTAGGAAAAGATCCAGAAGTGCGCTATTTCGATAACCAAAAAGTTGTTGCAAACTTTACCCTTGCAACCAATGAGGTATTCATGAATAAGAATGGAGAGCGTAAAGTTGAAACCGAGTGGCATAATATTGAAATGTGGGATCAGCTTGCCAAGGTTGCCGAAAAATATTTAAAAAAGGGGGCTTTGGTATATATTGAAGGTAAGATAAAATCAGACTCATGGCGGGATAAAGATGGTAATGAACATTTAGGTAAAAAAATAAGAGCCAATACCCTTACCTTGCTAGGCGCAAAAAGTGGAAATCAGGAGGCAGAAAATGGCTCTACTATACCACCAATTGCGGCACCAAATCAGTCACCGGAACTGGGAGATGATCTTCCGTTCTGATATTGTTTAACGTAATAATCATATTTTGGAATCAATTACCGGAGAACCTCCGTCCAACAACACACCAATTATGGTGTTATCTATTTTAAACACGCTCGACCCTGCTGCAATTGCAACAGCTACAGTATGCGGTTTAACTGCACTTTTGTTCATCATTTGCTCTGCCATCATATCAAGTTCTGAAAACGCCTATTTCTCTTTATCAAAGATACAAATTGGCCTACTTTCCGAGGAAGAAGGTCGATCAGCTAATTACGCCCAGTATTTGTTGAGCAATCCCAAAAAACTCTTAGCCACCATTCTTATAGCTAACACATTTGTAAATATTGCTATGGTTATGGTTTCATCATTATTCCTAGGTATTGTATTCAACTTTGGCAATAATCACCTATTAGGTTTCTTTTTTGAAGTAGTTTTAGTAACCTTTTTGTTGGTGTTGTTCGGTGAAGTAATGCCCAAAATTTATGCTTCTCAAAACAATTTAAAACTTGCGCGATTACTAGCTATTCCAATGTTTATCTTGAGTAAAGTATTTAGACCATTTGTATATGTACTCGAAAAATCAACTACCATCATTGATAAACGTATAACAAAAAAAGGACATATTATCTCGGTAGATGAACTCACCCACGCCATTGATATGACTGCTGAAGCCGATACCCCCAAACAAGAAAAATTCATCCTTAAATCAATTGTAAACTTTGGCAATATCAATGTAAAACAAATTATGCGCTTGCGCCCAGATATGAGTGCGCTAGATGCCATTATTAACTTCAATGAATTATTAGACAAAATTAACGACTGGGGCTACTCGCGCGTGCCTGTTTTTAGGGATAACCTCGATCAAATTGTTGGTGTTTTGTATATCAAAGATTTGTTACCGCACATGCATCAATCAGATGATTTTGACTGGCTCAAACTTATTCGTAAACCTTATTTTGTTCCTGAAAGTAAAAAAATTGACGACCTATTGAAAGAGTTTCAAAGCAAACGGGTGCACTTGGCTATAGTGGTTGATGAATTTGGAGGAACATCAGGTATTGTTACCATGGAAGATATTTTGGAAGAAATTTTTGGTGAGATTAATGACGAGTTTGATGAAGAGGAAAAATTTGATTCACGCATTAACGATAACACATTTGTATTTGAAGCTAAAACGTTGATTAACGATATGTGCAAGGTTATGGAAATTGAAACTGATACTTTTGATCAGATACGCAATGAAGCCGATACTGTTGGCGGAATGCTATTGGAAGTTTCAGGAGATTTACCCGACCAAGGAGAAGAAATTGTCATATCTGGCTTTACCTTTATTGTTGAAGCCGTTGATAAGCGTAGAATTAAACGCATTAAAATTATCAGAAATGGAGGACAAAATGCGTAAACGCTTTAGTCGATTTTCACTCGCTATTGTAGGATTGAGTTTCGTGCTGGTGTCATGCAATGATGATTATACCCCCAAACCAAGAGGATTTCAGCGAATAGAATTTCCGAATGAGAAAACTTATACCAACTACTCGTCAGATTGTGGTTTTAGTATGAAAATACCATCGTATGTTACTGTTGAACCTGACAATCACCCCAATGCTGAAAAATGCTGGTACAACGTTAATTACGGGCCATTTGGCGCTACACTTCACCTGAGTTATAAATCGTTTACCAATAACAACGAACTCCTAAAACTTACAGAAGATGCACGAACAATGGTATACAAACACACCATAAAAGCAGATGAGATTTATGAAACACAAATTGGAAATGCATACATACACGGAATGCTTTATGAATTGAGTGGAAACACCGCTACTAATTTTCAATTTTATGTACTTGACAGCACCCATCATTTTATCCGCGGTGCATTGTACTTTAATTCCCAAACAAATAACGACTCCATAGCACCAGTGCTAACTTACCTCAAAACCGATATTGTTGACATGCTCGAAAGTTTGAGGTGGAAATAAGATAGTGAACTGATTTGAGAATGTACTGCTGTTTCCATGCAACTTTTTGTATGGGAATTGGTTCTATGCTTACACATAAACTTTTTACTTAAATCGAATACCTTTGGTAAACTATTTAGCTCATTTTTCCGTTTAGATGCCTGAAAACACCATACATGCAAAAACTCCTTTACCTATTTGTATATCTTGCTTCTATACTCTACTTAGCCCCTTTAGCGCAAGCACAACAAACCAAATTTACCATCAGTGGCTACGTAAAAGATGCTTCCAACGGTGAAACCTTAATCGGAGCAACAGTAAAAGTAAAAGAAACAAACCAAGGAGCCGCAGCCAATGAATACGGCTTTTTTAACATTACTTTACCTCAGGGAAATTATATACTCATATTTTCTTATTTAGGATTTGACCCTCAAGAAGTCCCCATAATACTCAACAAAAATATAACCATCAATACCAAACTCACAGCGCATTCGGTGCAAACAGGTGAAGTAGTTGTAACCAGCGACCGAACTGATAGGAACGTAAAAAGTACCGAAATGAGTAGATTAGAAATTTCGGGGGAACAACTTAAACAGCTTCCTGTAGTGATGGGAGAGCCAGACGTACTCAAAGCCATAACACTTTTACCGGGAATTAAATCGGGAGGTGAGGCTAGTACCGGCTTTTACGTAAGAGGTGGCGGTCCCGACCAAAATTTAGTATTAATGGATGAAGGTGTAATTTACAATCCTTCTCATTTACTAGGTTTCTTATCGGTTTTTAATTCAGATGCTGTTCGCAATGTCGAGATTATAAAAGGAGGAATGCCCGCTAACTATGGTGGTCGCCTCTCCTCGATTCTAAATGTGAGTTTAAAAGAAGGGAACAATCAAAAATACAGTTACACAGGTGGTGTTGGAACAATAGCTTCACGTTTTGCAGCCGAAGGACCGATCGTAAAAGGGAAAAGTTCGTTTATGGTTGCTGGGCGCAGGACTTATATTGATGCATTGGTTAAACCATTTATTGCAGATAGCTTGCGCAGCAATGGCTATTACTTTTACGACTTTAATCTCAAAACAAACTACATCCTATCCGATAAAGATCGCTTATTTTTCTCGGGGTATATTGGGCGAGATATTTTTTCATTCACCAGTCCGCGTAACAAAGACATAAGTTTCAACATTAGCTGGGGTAACACCATGGCATCTGTTCGGTGGAACCACATCTTTTCAGGTAAACTATTCGCTAACCTCAGTTTGGTGTACAACCGATACGATTTAAACAATGAGTTTACATTCGGATTAGGCGATTTTAAAGCAAAGTTCATAGCGTCCAGCGGCATACGCGATGTAACTGCAAAATATGATTTACAGCACACCGTTTCATCAAAACATCTCTTTAAATATGGAGGTCAATACACCTTACACACGTTTGTTCCAGGAATCGCTAATGGCAATTTAGGATCGGCACAAATCAACCAGGAAATAGATAGGCAATATGCCAACGAGTATGCAATATATTTTTTAGACGAGTGGAAAATCAATCACCGACTTACTTTAAATGCAGGATTGCGTTATGTTGCATTCAACCAAATTGGTCCATACACAAAATACGAATTTGACGAAAGCAATTTAAAGACAGGCGTTAGTCAATCATGGAAAACATTGGAGAGTATATCCTTTTACCATGGATTGGAACCGCGCTTAGCTGCTACTTATTTGCTATCAGAGGAATCATCACTCAAAGCATCTTTCACACAAACATATCAGTTCCTAAATCTTGCAACCACATCTGGAGCAGCATTCCCTGCTGATTTGTGGATTCCAAGCTCCAAAATAGTAAAACCTCAACAAGCCTTTCAGTACGCAGTTGGCTATTATCGTAATTTCAGTTCCAACGAATACGAAGCATCGGTTGAAGCATATTACAAACCCATGTACAACCAAGTTGAATTCAAACCTGGCACCCAGTTATTCTTCAACCAAAATTTAGAGAGTGCCGTCATTTCGGGACAAGGTTTATCATATGGCTTAGAGTTTTTCTTTAAGAAAAAATTTGGACGCACCACCGGTTGGATCGGCTATACTTGGAGCCGAACAACCCGGCAATTTGATGAACTTAATAATGGAAATGCTTTCTTTTACCGATACGACAGAACACATGATATGTCGTTTGTGTTGAGCCACCAATTGAACAAGAAGTGGAATTTTAATTTCGTGTTTGTATTCGGAACAGGCAATGCGGTAACCTTGCCAACAGGCAGAATGCCATTTAGGGTTGGGTATGATTTACAAACCAACGAACCCAAATTTGTGTTTATTGATTTGTACGATAAAATTAACAGCTACCGTTTGCCTTCATACCACCGTGCAGATGTTTCCTTCACTTACATGCATAAAAAAACTGAAAAATGGGAGTCGTCTTGGAACTTTTCTATCTACAATATTTACAATCGTGCGAATCCGTTTTTTGTATACTTTGTACCCGATATCGAAAAGCAAGAAGTGAAAGCATACATGGTATACTTATTCCCAATCCTTCCGGCTGTTGCCTGGAATTTTAAATTTTAATTATGCAGAGCAGTTTTAAGAATATTGTAATACTATTAAGTTTTGTTTGGATTACCAGTTCCTGCGAAAAGGAAATTGATATCACGGTTGATCCCAGCAATCCGGTTGTGGTAGTTGAAGCATCTATTAATCAGTTTTCGGCCACCTTAAACTACGTGTTTATTACCAGTAGCATTGATTATTTTAAGCCTGATTTAACTTTAGGTGGTATCAAAGGAGCACAAGTGTTTATTTACGAAGGGGTGATTAGTGGAAAAGATACACTATACCCTGAGTACAATAAATTTCAAATGTTTAGTGTGGGCGAAACACCTTTTATTGACTCACTTTTGCCGGTAGTAAATGGCATCTATTATAATCCATATTTTGCGGGTAAAGAAAACACTTGTTACCTGTTAGACATAACGTTACCTAATGGTAAAAAAATCACAGGTAAAACCCAAATCCCTAAAGTAGTACCAATAACAAAAGTTTACTACGAAATTAAAGGAAATCCTAATAAAGATGGAAAACGAGATGCGCTCATGAGTTTTAGTTTTATTGATCCTGCCGACCAAAACAACTACCGTATTGCCCTCAAAAAAGGAGGAGATTCCCTGGCTATTGGCTGGGGAAATGCCGATACATACAGGACCTTTGACGATGCTTTGGTAAACGATGTAGAACGTACTTATCCATTTGCAGGCGGTTTTAAAGAAACTGACACAGTTAATCTTTATTTCTCAACAATTGGGCGTACTGAATATCTTTTCTGGCAATCCTTCGGCTCGGCAAACAACAGCGGCAATCCATTTTCAACTCCAGCAGTTTTAAAATCAAACATAACCGGTGCAACGGGGTCTTTTACGGGTTATGGAGTAAGCTTTAAGCAGATTATATTTAAGTAAATACCACACTTACCAAAGTACACTGGGCTAAAAAAAAGCCCGCAAGTTGCGGACTTTGTAATGGTAGCGGGGAGCAGAATCGAACTGCCGACCTCAGGGTTATGAATCCTGTGCTCTAACCATCTGAGCTACCCCGCCAATTGAATGGGGTGCAAAAATACGAATAGTTTTTATTTTACATACTATTGTTACACTTTTTTCTTCTAAATACCATTAAACACTGATAGTGAAGCAAAAAAACAACCGTATACTTTTTTAGAATCGCCTTCGTTTATTGTGCACAATTATTCACATGTTATAAACATAATGTATATTTGTAAGAAGTATATTGCGTGTATTGTAACACAGTAAGATTATGGTATCAATTAAAAATATAGCTATCCTCTCATTCAGCGCCTTAACAATTGCTGGAGCAGGCATACTCATTTCACAAAAAGCAACCGGTAATAGTAATAACGTTACTATTTCATCATCGCCATCCTACCCTTCATTTGGAGTTGAGATTCCTGGTGATTATGAGATTCACGGTATTGATGTATCGCGCCACCAAAGTAATATTGATTGGGAGGCAGTGAGCAAAATGAACCATAATGATGTTTCTGTTAGTTTTGCCTTTATTAAGGCCTCTGAAGGAAGAACAGTTATTGATGAGTATTTTAAAGATAACTGGAAAGACGCAAAGAAAGCCGGAATTATGCGTGGTGCATACCACTTTTTCCGTCCTCATTTAGAAGCGGAAGAGCAAATAAAGTTGTTTGTACGTCAAATACCAAAGTTAGAAAAGGGAGACTTACCTCCTGTTTTGGATATAGAATTGAAAGGAAGCTGTCCTCCTGCTCGTTTACGTAAAAACTTAAAAAGATGGCTAGTTTTAGCCGAAAAACACTATGGTGTTAAACCTATCATTTATACCAATTGGGGCTTTTACAAATCATACCTAAATACAGATGAGTTTAAAAAATATCCGTTATGGATTGCTCATTACAAAACACCTGATTTAAATCAAAAAATTTCGAGTTGGCACTTTTGGCAACATACAGACAGAGCTAAAATTAACGGAATTAGAGGTGGTGTAGATTTTAACGTATTTAAAGGAGAAGAATCTGAACTTAAATCGTTGTGTAAAAAATAGGTTTATGCCGAATATTAAAAAGCCGAACACAAACCATTGTTCGGCTTTTTTTGTACACTAAATATAGCCACAAAAAATCCCAACCGATTACTCGATTGGGATTATAACTCTTTTAATTCAGTGTTTAATAATTATTCAGCATCATTGGCATCACCAACATTAAAATACTCTCATTATCTTCAGCCGTTCCAGGTAATAGAACCCCTGCGCGATTAGGCTGACTCATTTCTAAACGAACTTCTGTTCCATCAGCAGAATTAATCATCTCTGCCAAGTATTTAGAATTAAATCCAATTTCCATGTCTTCCCCTTCGTATTGACATTTTAATTTTTCTTGAGCTTCGTTTTCAAAATCAATATCCTCTGCAGATACAGTTAATTCGCTGCCTGCCAACTTTAATCTAATTTGATGAGTAGTTTTGTTTGACGTGATAGATACACGCTTAACCGACATAGCAAACTCGTTACGATCCATCACAAGTTTGTTAGGATTTTCTTGTGGGATTACCGCATTGTAATCAGGATATTTTTCATCAATTAAACGGCAAACCAATGTTACATCTCCAAAAGTGAAGTGTGCATTTGATTTATTAAAATCAATGGTAACCTCTGTATCATCGTTAGGTAATGAAGATTTTAACAAGTTGAGTGCCTTTTTAGGGAGAATGAATGAATCTTCTACTCCTGGTTTAATATCCGCGCGATTAAAACGAACCAAACGGTTGGCATCTGTTGCTACAAAAGTTATATCACCTGCTGTTAACTGCACAAACACTCCCGTAAGATTCAATCTTAGTTCATCATTACTTGTGGCAAATACTGTTTTGCTAATTGCTTTTTGCAAAACCTTAGCTGGCATGGTAAATTTCTGCCCTCCATCAACAGTAGGATTTTTAGGAAATTCATCTCCTTTTTGGGCTGTTAGTTTAAATCTACCTGCATCATATTTTATTTCAACCGCACCTTTCTCTATGTTAATTGAAAATGCTAATGGTTGATCTGGTAAACTCTTCAACAAATCCAAAGTAGTTTTGGATGGAATGGCAATTGACATATCCTCTTTGGCATCTACTTTTATCAAAGTAGTCATGGTCGTTTCCAAGTCAGTTGACGAAATCTTCAATTCTCCATCTTTAATATCAAACAAAAAATTGTTCAAAATAGGAATAATCGGTTTCGACACCACAACCCCATCAATCATGGAAAGGTGCTTCAATAAAGTGGTACTGTTTACTATGAATTTCATCTGAATAATATTTCTCTATATGTTTACGAAAATATGGGCGTTAACGTTGCATTTAAACACAAGTTATACACAGTTTGAGGAACAAAATCGATTATAATTATCATATAGTACAATGCAATTAATTTGTGGCTAGCTAACTATAAATGCTCTATAAAACTACACTACTCCTAGTTCCCGCCTTCGCTCCTGCCAATCATTTTACGTTCTTCCAAAAGTTTTTGTTCTTCAACAATCGCCTTTTTACGATCCTCCGCACTCATCTTTTTAGATTTGGCTGATGTTAAATCGGGCTGCCCGGCATCAACCCAACAAGTATACCAAACACAGCCTACTGCCAAAATACTAGCACGCATTCTACGCTCAACCTGATTCCCCAAAAGTTGATGATAGGCTCTTGAATATTCTTTCGAGTATATTTTAACCTGCGTTTGCCCTTTTTGCTCAAGTGTATATTTTTGATCTGACGGGAATGTTGCGTTCAATTTTCGTTCAAAATCCAACACGGAATCTTTGGCGGCAAAACTTCCCTCACTTGCTTTCCATGCCAATCCCAACACATCATTCACATAAAATGCACGCCCTACAAAAAAATCATAATTCTCGCTAAACAATTCAGGTAACCTAGATTCCCAAAATCCATGAATACCTGTTTGCCCAGTCAGTTGCCCATTGTAGTTTTCGGTGGCGTGTAAAGGCACATGAGCATCGGCAATATAATGACCGATATCGGCTGATGCATGAAGAATTTTATCTACATCTTTCTCCTTAAATGCTTCTGTTAATCTGTATTTCATGTTATTGATATGCCATGGCACAATTCCATAAGCATTCAATGTATCCTCAGTATATTTAGCAACCGCGTCTTTCCAATATTTTGGAACGGTATCAATAGGTGCAACAATTTCGTAATGATCTAAATCAACATAATGCCTGCAGGCCTCTTCGGGAACGGAATACCTGCGCTTGTCGGGATCAACCGAATGATCGGTAATAAATTCAATATTAGTTTTATAAAATAACAACAATTTTTCGGGCAACGTAAAAACTGCTAAACGGTTTACCATTTTGTGTCCAAAGAAACCCCACGTGAATCCATTTACGGAGCCAAACATCGTAACCAAACATAATACTAATCGTTTCATGTTGCAAAAATATGAGAAGAAGTGTTACCTACATGTAAATTTTACCGCTTGATTATCAAACACCTCAAATCACATGACCAAAAACAGACAGAACATAGAAACTTAACGGCATGATTCTTTCGTATAAGATGCATAAATAACAAACAATATGAAAGCGATTACATTTTCATGGCCACTATTAACATTTAGAATGTTGTTATTGGCAACCATCTTACTAGCAGTAATTAGCTGATAGCAATCATAATTTAAGCAATATCCTGTTGTGTATATTTGAATATACCAATAGGATATTTTTTTTACCTGAATACACAAACTTATAGATAGTGACATGTATAAAACACAAACAAGTTCACTCATAACGGAGTAGAAAGTAGGCTGAAATGGTAAACAACAACACTACCACTATCATTTGTGCACTGTGTAACAATTGTTGCAAACCGTCTGGATTTAATAGAATTATCTTTGTATAACAATTTAAACATAACAATTATGAAACACAACATGGGTACAGCCGACAGATTAATTAGATTAATCGTTGCGGCAATCATTGTTTTTCTTTATTCAAACCACACCATTGAAGGTACATCTGGTATTGTGTTGCTTGTAATAGCAATTGTTTTTGCGCTTACCAGTTTCATCAGCTTCTGTCCGCTATACACTTTATTCGGATTGAGTTCCAAAAAGAAATAATCGTATTCAAAAAATGAAAATCGAACAAATATATACAGGTTGTATTGCCCATTCTGCCTATTATTTAGAGAGCAATGGAGAGGCCGCTATTTTTGATCCGTTGCGTGAGGTACAACCCTATATTGAAAAGGCTCAAAAAGATGGAGCTTCAATAAAATACATTTTCGAAACGCATTTCCATGCCGACTTTGTAAGCGGTCATTTAGATTTGGCAAAGAAAACAGGTGCAACAATCGTATACGGACCAACAGCAAAACCTCAATTTGAAGCGGTTATTGCAACCGATAATCAGGAGTTTAAAGTTGGTTTATACACGGTTAGAGCCATTCACACACCAGGGCATACCATGGAAAGCACTTCCTATTTATTGATAGACGAAAATGGAAAAGAGTATGGATTGATTTCGGGAGATACTTTGTTTATTGGAGATGTGGGAAGACCGGATTTAGCACAACATGTTATTTCGGAACTCACACCTGAGTTGCTAGCATCGCATTTGTACGACTCTTTGCGCAACAAAATCATGCCATTGAGTGACGATATTATTGTATACCCCAATCATGGAGCAGGCAGTGCTTGCGGAAAAAACATGAGCAAGGAAACAACCGATACCTTGGGTAACCAAAAACGTACTAATTATGCATTGAATCCCTCATTAAGCAGAGAGGAATTCACCAAACAATTGTTGGACGGACAGCGCAACCCACCTGCGTATTTCCCCGAAAATGTATTGTTGAATATACGTGGTTACGACAGTATTGATACAGTAATGAAACGAGGATTGAAACCATTAACCATTAGCGCCTTTGAAACATTAGCAAATGAAACAGATGCCTTATTACTGGATACACGCGATCCTGAAATATTCTCACAAGCTTTTATCCCAAACAGTATTAATATTGGAATTGACGGAAGTTTTGCAATGTGGGCAGGAGCACTGATTCCTGGTGTAAAACACCCTATTTTGTTAATTACGGAAGCAGGAAAAGAAGAAGAAACTATTACCCGTTTGGCTCGTGTGGGTTATGATAATGTACTTGGTTACTTGCAAGGAAGTTTTGATGCTTGGCAACAGTCTGGAAAGGAAATTGACAGAGCAAGTCGCATAACTGCTAAAGAATTAGAGAGTATGATGGAATCAAAACCAATTATTATTGATGTGCGGAACGAAACAGAATTTGATGCTGAGCACATAAATGGTGCTATCAATGTTCCGTTGGATTATCTTAACTATAACCTAAACTCGTTTCCTAAAGAACAACCATTTATCATTCATTGTGCAGGCGGTTACCGCAGTATGATTGCTGCTTCTATTTTAAAAGCTAGAGGCTGGGAAAACTTTGCAGATGTAAAAGGTGGCTTTAAAGCAATTGCAGAAACTTCAGTTCCTAAAACAAATTTCGTATGTCAGAGTACAAAAGCATCGGTTTAACAATATTGCGCAAGCATTCCTTTACGTTAATAGGAATTCTACTTGGAGCAATTGGAGGATACCTATATTGGCAATTAGTTGGTTGTGCAAGTGGCACCTGTTCAATTACATCCAAACCCATGAATTCAACGTTGTATGGTGCAGTAATGGGAGCTCTTTTTTTTAATATCATCAAAGACTTAAAAACAACAAAATCATGAAAACAGAAAATATTTTAGTTGCCAACCTCAAATGCTCTGGTTGTGCTAATACAATTACAAATAAGGTTGGAGAATTGAAAGGAATACATTCAGTAGTGGTAGATCCTGAAAAGGATATGGTAACTGTGAATTATGAAGAATCGCTTTCGCGAGATATTATTACTGCAAAACTTCTTTCACTGGGATACCCCGAAGCTACTGCCGAAAATGGACTCTTAACACAACTAAAAAGTTATGCTAGTTGCATGATTGGCAGAATGGCTAAATAACAGATTAGAATGAACGCAGAACAATTCATTAGAGAGAATAAAGGAACTATCATAGATGTGCGCACCCCGGCTGAATATATGGGTGGACATGTTGCCGGATCAATTAATATTCCGCTCAATGAAGTACCTCATAGAGTTGATGAAATTAAAACAAAGGAATTACCCATCATTTTATGCTGTGCCTCGGGGAACCGCAGCGGACAAGCAACCTGCTTTTTATCAGCACAAGGCATTGAATGCATTAATGCCGGGAGTTGGATGGATGTAAATTACTTACAATCGTTAATTCAATAAGTACTTTTACCAAAACTCAATCATTTTAAAATTACACGTTAAAACATGATACAAACAATCAAAAACCTGCTAGGGTTAGGCCCAAAAATAGATTATGCGCAATTAGTAAAAGATGGAGCAATTATTTTAGATGTTCGTAGCAAAGGAGAATATGCTGTTGGAAATATTGATGGATCAATAAACATAGCAGTTGATACCTTACAGAATAACCTAAACAAATTGAAAGATAAAAATAAAACAATAATTACTTGCTGTGCTTCGGGTATGAGAAGTGGTATGGCAAAAAACACCTTAAAATCAAATGGATTTACAAATGTGTACAACGGAGGAAATTGGCATAGTTTAAGACAAAAAATTAGCAAGTAATATGAAAGAATTATTAACCACAAATTGGTCGTTTTTACGCGCTTTACGTTTGATATTGGGAGGAGCTTTTTTAGTATCTGCGTATATGCAAATGTCAATTTTTCCTGCGTTTATTGGAGGACTGTTTTTATACCAATCAATCATGAATATTGGTTGTGCTGGAGGAGTTTGTTATGCACCAAAAGTTAAGCAACAATCTAACAGCAATATTCAAGATATTGAATATGAAGAAATAAAATAATATTATGGCACAAAGTTTTCAAGAATTAATTAATAGCGACAAACCTGTTTTAGTTGACTTTTTTGCAGAGTGGTGTGGACCATGCAAGATGATGAAACCTATTTTAGAAGAACTAAAATCTTCATTAGGAGATCAAGCCAACATTATCAAAATTGATGTAGACAAAAATCCTGCGGCAGCCTCAGCATATCAAATTCAAGGGGTGCCAACTTTAATGGTTTTCCAAAAAGGTGAAGTTAAATGGCGCCAATCTGGTGTGGTGCAGGCTTCACAAATCGAAAAAATTATTAGCACACTTATCTAAAATTGTATGGAAGAATTTGAGAGGAAAAATCATTGGAAAAAAATTTACCAAACCAAACAACTACACGAGGTAAGTTGGTTCCAACCCAATCCTGAAACATCACTGAGCTTTATCAAAGAACTTAATGTTGAAAAACACGCAAAAATTATTGATATAGGTGGAGGAGATAGCTTATTAGTTGATCACCTGTTAGACTCGGGGTATCAGAATATTTCGGTATTGGACATATCGGCTTCTGCGCTTGAAAGAGCTAAATTACGACTTGGTGAAAGAGCAAACAAAGTTACTTGGATTGTAGCAGATATTGCAAACTTCAAACCTACAGAACAATACGACTTTTGGCATGATAGAGCTGCTTTTCATTTTTTGACAAAAGCAGCTGAAATTGAATCGTATTTAAATACATTAAAAAACGGCCTAAACAAAAACGGGAAATTAGTAGTGGGAACATTTTCAGAGAATGGACCTACAAAATGTAGCGGAATAGACATTAAACAGTACTCCGAAAGTTCAATGAGTAAACACTTTAATCAGTTTTTTAAGCGAATAAAGTGTATCACAGTTGATTATTCAACTCCGTTTGAAACGATTCAAAATTTTATTTTTTGTAGCTTTCATAATAGCCAAAATATTGCTTAAGCTTTTTCCTCTATTCAATGTCGGATTTATTTCACCCATTTAGCAAAGAACAACTTATTGGGAATATAATGCCTGATACATTTACACTTATATTACTAGATACCCCTCACCCACTTTGTTTATTGGCAGCTACCGAGCTTCAAGAATATCTAAAAACACAACAAGACTGGGAACACAATTTCGGACTAAATGATGAATGTGAAGAAGTCATTATTGGGAAAATGTTTGGTGTAATGGTGGTACAAAAACCAACCAAAGAAATTGGATATTTATGTGCATTTTCTGGAAAAATTGCTGGTAAAAACAACCATAACAAATTTGTTCCTCCAATATTTGATACACTTGCTTCAGATGGTTTCCTACCTCTGGGTATGAACGAACTTGCAGCAATGACGGTAATAATAAAGGACCTGCAAACAGCACAACCCAAAGGATTTGAAGAGCGGGTTACCCAGCTAAAAAACGCGCGCAGAGAATATTCGAAAGAATTGCAACAACAGATATTCAACAACTATTTCTGTTTAAACCAAAAAGGTATTTCAAAAGATTTACAGAGCATTTTTAAATTAGCTCAATATAAAAACCCTCCTGCTGGAGCTGCCGAGTGCGCTACACCTAAACTGTTACAATATGCCTTTCTCAACCAGCTAAAACCAATTGCTGTTGCTGAGTTTTGGTGGGGACAATCACCCAAATCAACTACATGGAAACATGGTGAGTTCTATGCTTGTTGCAAAGAAAAATGTAAGCCTATTTTAGCACACATGTTAAGCGAAACAAAACATACATTTTGTTAAAACGCAAAACTACTTAGTAAATTTTGTACAATTGACCGAATGCGTTTTCTGCATCTAAAGCTGCTTTTTTATGCTTATTTACAAGTTCGTTTAATTTAATTTGAGCATTGATATAACTCAATTCACGCTGATTAATCATAAACAAGGAACTCTCTCCCGAGTCGAACAGCTTTTTTTCCGATTGCCATAAGTTTCGATAGTTACCAACGTTCAAGGTAAAAATATCAATTTGTCTGCCATAATTCCCAAATTCGTTTACGGATGCCTTAATCTTATTAAGCAATTCATTACGCTTGTTCGTTGTTTCAAAAACAAGTGTTCCAATTTTAGCTTTAGTGAGTTGTAGCTCACCTCTCTCCTTGCGCAGTAATAAACTCATACCAACTGTTACGCCAAACTTATAGTTGTTAAAATACGTAGGATTATCGGATGATTGAAAAAGAGGGTTGTAATTGATATTTAATTTAGGCTTAAGTTTCTCTCGCTTTAATCGTTGCTCAATAGAAAGCTGTTGCAATTTAAAATCGTAAACCTTCAGGCTTGGATGGTTATTAACAAGACTATCCATAGAAGAAACATTGTTGAACAAAGCAGCTGCACCTGAATAAGTAGATGAATATGGCAAGGGAACTGTTTTATCCGAGAGCTCAATGGGAGTATTATTCTCGGCCCACAAAAAGTTTGATAACAGCAACGATTTGGTTTGATAATCCAACACTGCTTGCTGCGCATTTACCAACCTATCTTGCAGTTGTATGATGGCTTCAACCGTATCGATGAAAGGACGATCACCAAACAAAGCACTACGTTTAATTGCCTCAAAACGCTCACTACTTATGGCCACTGCATTTTGCAATACTAACATATTGGTATATGCCAAATGCCAATCCCAATAGGTTTTTCCTGCTTTGTATAGTATTTCGTTTATCGTATTTATTTGGTCGAAAAATGAGAGTCCTTTAAAGAGTGTAGCTTGTTTCAAGATGGCTCTTCGTTCGTCAATTACTAAACCTTGTAACAACGGAACTGAAATTTGAGCATACCATAAACCATTTTCAGGAACCTTATTTTCAGGATTAAGGAATTGTCCGTTGTTTTGCTCCAATCCTCCCTTCAACTCAATACCATACCAAGTAGGCACTTTAAATCCTCCATTGCCTAATTGATAATAGTTTTGATCACCATAAAATTTATTTCTAAACTCATAGTAAAACTGTGGATCAAAATTGCCACGGGCCGCAAGTTGATTTGCATCGGCAGCTTTCAAAATCACATCGGCTTGTTTTACCAATGGATGATTGCGTTTAACAACAGACAGAAAATCATCAATACCTAACAGGGTGGTATCCGTTTGCGCATGCAGTGCCGACCAAAACAGTAGGAATAAAACCAGCAGATTACTTCGTTTTCCCATCTTCACTTTTAGGTTGATTGTTTGTGTTACCAGTTTTATAATAATCTGCTGGAAACCCATTTATTTGTCGCCACAACTCATACCATATTGGCACTTCTTTTAATAATGTAAATGTTTTAGCCCCTGCCCCCAATTTTATTTCGTTAGGCCACGCTGTAGTAGTTTTATCGGGTGCAACCAAAACTCTGTATTTACCATTTTTACTAATGAAATTATCAATAGCTACAATTTCACCACCATAGGTACCTGTTGAAACTCCAGGCCATCCCGAAAAAACAATTGCTGGCCATCCATCAAACATTATACGAACCTTTTGTTTCCTCTCTAGTAAGGGCATATCCATTGGATAAACATACATTTCTACAGCTAACTCATAATCAGACGGCATAATCGTTACAATTTCAGCTCCTTCTTTAATTGTTTGTCCTAAACCAGATTGTATAGCTTGCGTAATATATCCATCCTGAGGGGCTAGAATATAATACATCCCTGAGCGAATATTATAACTTACAAATTGATTTTGTAATTTAGAAACTACTGCCTCTGCATCATACATATTAGAGAGCGTGGCATACTTTTCTGATTCCGCTTTTGAAATCTTATCCATGTAGTCAGAATAAATACTTTGAAGCTCAATTTTGGCATTGATTACTTCGTTTTTACTGGTAATATATTTATTCTCCTGAGCAATCAATTTAGACTGTGTTTCTTGCAATTTAAGTCTTCTTGCCTCCAAATCGGTTAATGATTTCAAACCTTCGGCATGAAGCTGCTCCATACGCTTAAGTTGCTCCTTAGCAACTTTAAAGTTTAGTTGTGTTGCAGCTAATTCTACGCTATCACTCTGCACTTTTAAATTGGCTTGAATCAATTTATTCTGCGCTTGTTCAAATTTTAACTTACGCACTGTAATCATAGCATCAATCTGATTATCGTTTGCCTTCACTTTCTCCATATATGATTTAACGGCAAACTCTTTTGATTTTAACTGCTGTTCGGTATTTTCAACTAAATCAGGATTAAGATATTCCTCTTTGGTTTCGCTGATGAACAAAATAGTGTCTCCTTTTTTAACAAACTGCCCTTCTTGAACGAACCATTTTTCTATTCGGCCCGCAATAATTGAATGAATGGCTTGAGGACGCTGACCAGGCTTGAGCGCAGTAACACTGGCAACCGATCTGATATTTTGTGTCCATGGCAAAAACAAGATAACAAGAAAGATACCACCAAGTATGTAAAGCGTTTTAATTAAATTACGTTTATGTATACGTTTTTCCAGTAATTTGAACGATTTAAGGTGTTCAATTCCATTTTTATTGGTAAGTGTGTTATTACTAATATTTAACATCTTGTTTTTATTGCTGAGTTATACGTTAGAAGATAGTGTGCTCAAATCAACAATGGTATCGCAACGTTTTTGCAAATATGCATCGTTAGATACGCAAATAAGTGTCCAACCATTAGTCTTGTCAGTTAAAAAGTCTATAATCCGGTGCTTCTCCTCTCCTTCAATACAATCAATTTGATTTTCAAGTAACAACAACTTAGGCTTGTTGACAATACTCCGTGCAATAATTATTCGTTGAATAATTCCTCTCGAGAGTTTTAGGCCTGATGGAGCAATAAGCGTATCCGTTCCTTGTGGTAATGTTTTGATAAAATTGCTTAAAAATGTTTGTTTAATTGCCCATTGAACATCTTCAGTTGTGATAGATGTTCTTCCCATTGTTATATTTTCAGATAATGTACCTTCAAATATTGTTTCAGCAGCCAAACCGTTTCCAACCGCTGAAAACAACTTGGATACGCTATAATTTTCAATTGGTAAATTATTGTAGCAAACGGTACCGTTTTGAGCCTTGTACAAACCGTTAATAAGATGTAACAAGGTAGATTTTCCAGAACCATTTGGTCCACTTAAACAATAACTCGCATTTGCTTCAAATATATAACTAACCCTGTTCAGCAAAGGTTTAGCTCTACCTGGATAAACAAAACTTAAATCATTGATTTCAACTTTTATAGGTTTATCAAAAGCATGGTCTAATGATGAATGATTCTCTTGGTTATCGAGCTCAAGATCCGTAATCTGACCGAGTTTTTCTAGCGATGTAAGGGTGTCAAAAATGGATTCAAAATTAAGGATGATTTTCTCTGACGAATCAATTACCATGATGATGATAATTTCAGCAGCAACAAATTGACCAATATTCATCTGTTGATTAAGAACAAGAATACCACCGACTACAAGTAATCCGAGGGCAACAATTATTTTGAACCCCAACAACAAAACATACTGATTTTTGAGTATTTGAAAATGGGTTTCTCTTGAAGTTATGTATCCTGAAACATGTTTATCAGTTTTGTATTCGGGAAGTGGAGTCGTACCCGCCAGTTTAAAAGAATCTTTTGCTCTTGCTAGTTCTTCCAGCCAAGAAGCTACCTTATATTTATATTTAGATTCTTCTAAAGATGTTTCCAACCCACGTTTGGCTGTAAGTCTAATGATAACAAACACAAGTACTACAAGAAGCAAACTAAATATGATAAAAAAACGATGGTATAATGAAAGAAGAATTAACCCAAATATAATTTGCAAAACAGCGGTAGAAAACTCGATTATAATTTTAGTAAAGCCCTTTTGCAACATAAGAACATCAAAAAACCTGTTCACCAATTCAGGTGCATAATGTTTATTGATTTCTTCAAACTTTATTTTGGGTATACGGTAAGTAAAATCAAAAGCCGCACGTGCAAATATTTTTTGCTGAATAGTTTCAGTTATGCGCATTTGCATAATTTGCATGTAGCCACCCATAGCAATACCAGTAACTACTATAAGCACCAGTATAAGCCAAGAAACCGAAACGACACCACCTTGAATGAGATTAATAATCGATTGAATACCTATGGGTAACGATAGTGCTATTACCCCTTTAAAAAAAGCATACGTATATACCTGGTAAATTTCTTTTTCATCAGGTTTTAACAATAACCAAAATCGTTGTAATGGAGTTTTCATATTGTATTTTTGATAGATTTAAAAGCCAAATCTTTATAAAATTCTGTTATATAATCTGCCGAAGCTTGTTTGTTAGTTAACATGGGTAAATGCTCTGCAAAGAATACTTGAAGGTGCGCCCCTTCAATTATAGTTGATAGTAGCATATTAGGATATTTATATCTAGGATTTATTTCTTTGATAATTGAAGCAACCATAGCAACAAACTGCTTATAGTTATAAAAAGCTCCTTCTTTGTTGGCTTTATCAACATCTTTTGTTAGAAATGATTTTGCCGACTCCGAAATAACGATGGTGTGTAACTTAGAAATATCAGCCCCATCCATTTCAATTTTTTCATCGCCTGCCGTTGTAATTAAAGCAATAGCCCTTTGCAAACGATATTCAGCCGATTCGATATTTGCGGTTTCAAACAAGAGTCGGTATTCCATCCAACCCCAATACCAAGAAATTAAATACGTTAGCAACTGATTTTTACTTTTAAAATATCTATAAATTGACGCTTCAGGCGAGTCAATAATAACGCCTAACTTTTTAAAAGTGAATTTTTCGAACCCAATTTCGTCAATCAACTCAATTGCACTAAGTAAAATACTTTTACCCAGCCTACTGGAAGTGGGATCAATTAGAAATAATTTCTCACTTATGGGTATATTTATTTTAAGTAGCAAGTTGTTTGTTTTGATCTATGAATGCAAATATAATAGTAATACTATCGAATTTAATCGTAAAACTTTTATGACAAAAAAAACTGATTAGTATTTTTCATACCAATTAAACTTTTCATGCGCAATTTTTGCCTTCTCCTCTTTCATATACTTCAAAAGTGAGGAGGCCACTGGTGAGAGCTTTTTACCTTTAAGCCAAATGATGCTCCACATTGTTTTTACTGGCAATCCTTTTACCGGAATGATATACAATTCATTATTTTGTAGTTCATTTTTAATGCCGATTAGAGGCATAACGGAATAACCTAAACCTGCAATTACGGCTTGTTTAACGGCCTCATTTGAATTTAGCTCCATCATATTTGAAGTGGTTACCAAATTTTTCTTTAAAAAAGCTTCCATCGTTTGTCGTGTACCAGATCCTTTTTCTCTAAAAATTAATGGTAAATCCCTAAAAGCTTGTTTTACCGGGAAAGGAATGCTAGAAGAACTTTTAGTATTGCCTACCAAAAATAATTTATTGCTGATAAGATCGAGTTTTTCAATTTGCATTGTTTTAGGAAGGATGGAAACCAAAGCGAAATCAACTTCATTTTTCTCTAGACTTTCGATTACAGAACTTTTATTGGTTACATCCATGACAAGTTCAATACCTTTATGTTGGTTAATAAAATCCGATAAAAAAAATGGCATTACATACTTACCCGTTGAAACGATGGAAATTTTTAATCGACCAGTAAGTTGTCCTTTGTATGAAAGTGTTTTATAATTAATTGCATGAACCTGATTGATTATCTCTTCGGCAGCCTCAGCAATCTCATTTCCAAAATCAGTAATGTAAATATTTCGTCCTACAATTTCTGTTAAAGGAATATCAAACTGTGCTTGGAAATTTTTAAGCTGTATAGAAACCGCTGGCTGCGTTAAATGTAATTCCTCAGACGCTTTTGTAATGCTCTGCGTTTGTACAATTTTTAAAAATATTTGCAACTGATTTAAAGTATAATGCATAAATATTATTTATATTAAACATTACAAATATAAATGATAATATATGAATACACATGTTCATTTTTGCTGGCCGAAAACCATCAAAATGAATATAGATCTACTCATCGAAAATTTAACGAATCCTGCATTGTTATTTTTTGTACTTGGAATTATTGCAGTAAGTGTAAAAAGCGATTTAGAGATTCCTGAAAATTCTTCAAAGTTTATTTCACTCTACCTACTATTTTCTATCGGATTTAAAGGTGGGCAAGAACTTTCACACGAAACATTTAGTGCCGAAATTGCTTGGTCGATGCTATTTGGAATTGGTATCTCATTGTTTATTCCAATATATACGTTTTTCATTCTTAAACGCAGATTGAGTGCTTATGATGCTGGCGCTATTGCTGCTGCATACGGTTCAGTGAGTGCTGTAACATTTGTAACAGCTGTATCTTATCTCGACTCACAACAACTAACACTTCATGGACACATGGTTGCTATCATGGCACTCATGGAATCACCAGCTATTATTATCGGACTTGTACTTATCTCTATATATAACAAAGAAAAGACTTCAACCTTTAGCATTCCTTCTGTTATTAAGCACTCTCTCACCAACGGAAGTGTGTTATTAATTTTGGGAAGTTTAGCAATAGGCTTATTAACTAACGCCAAACATGCGGAAGGCATCAAGCCTTTTACTAATGATATCTTTAAAGGTTTTTTGGCTATCTTTTTATTGGATATGGGAATTGTTAGTGGCAGGAAATTAAAGTCCTTTTTTGAATTTGGTTGGTTTCCTTTTGTATTTGCCTTGGTTATTCCATTTTTAAATGGTTGTGCTTTTGCTGCATTAAGTTCTTTTGTAACTGATGATATTACTAACCGGTTTATGTTTGCTGTTTTAGCAGCCAGCGCCTCATATATAGCCGTTCCTGCTGCAATGAAAATAACTGTTCCAAAAGCTAATCCCGGATTGTTTTTACCAATGGCATTAGCCGTAACATTTCCGATGAATATAACTCTTGGTATGCCTGTGTATTTTATGATTGCGCAGCATTTTTAGTTAGCCACCAAAAGGTTTCAACAACACCGACTGCAACGGCAAATCGTGAGGTTCTGTTGGAACCTTTTGCACTTGTTGAAACGGATAATAAATTCCAATAGTAAAGGCATTCGGTTGACTCGACAAAAACGTATCGTAGTAACCACCCCCATACCCTAATCGGTAGCGTTCGGAGTCGATGGCTAAACCGGGTACAATGATACAATCGTACTCTCCCTCATAAAGAGTTGCCTCCCGGGGATGTTGGGTTCCCATGATACCGATCTCCAATTCTTCCAGCGATATTAATATTCGGTTTTCGAGTTTGCGTTTGGGCAAAGTTTTAGGACACACAACAGTAACACCTGATTGCAATAGATTTGCTAAAAGAGGTCGAATATCTATTTCCGATCGCATAGGTATGTAAGCATGAACCGTAGCACATTTGCGTAAGAGCAACTGTTGTGTTAACTCTTCGCATATCCATGTATCATAGGTTTTCTTAACCTGATCATCTAGGCTATTTCGCAGCGCAAACATCTCTGTTCGCAGTAATTTCTTTTGTTCGGTGATACTCATGCATCACAAATATATCAAATCACAGAACAGGTATTCTTCCTTTACTTTTATAAGTTTGTGTTACACTTCATCACTATGAAAAAACCAGAGACCATAGATGAGTATATTGCTGCTTATCCACCACCCGTTCAATTGTTATTAGAGCACCTAAGAGAAACGATTCACAGCGCGGCTCCCAATGCGGAAGAAACCATCAGTTACGGAATGCCTGCCTTCAAACAAAAAAAAATGTTGGTGTATTTTGCTGCCTATAAGAAACATATCGGATTTTACCCTACATCATCCGGCATTAAAGCTTTCGAAAAGAATTTTATCAACTACAAATGGTCGAAAGGAGCCGTTCAGTTTCCAATTGACAAACCCCTTCCTCTAAAACTCGTCAGCAAAATAGTTGCCTTTAGGGTAAAAGAAACAACATCAAAAAGTGAGGTATAACAGAACGTAATGTATTATTAGCTTGTTGTTACTGAATAAACATGGCCGTTAAGGGATTTTTCCACCAAATCTTGTCTACATTTTTTCTTTTTGGCAATTTCCATATGTTTGAAAGATGAAAAAATATTGTGTTCTGTTTGCTTTTATAATATTCGCAGCTAACTCTCATGCTCAAAAAAAATATTCTGAACCGCTCAAAATAATTGGTGGACACATTAACGACATAAACAGAGTTACCATCTCAAGCAAAGGCGACCGCATTGCAACTGGATCTTGGGATAAAAATATCAATATTTACGATAGTAGTTTCAAACTCGTGAAAACATTAACCGGGCATTTATTTCCTGTTACCGCTCTAAAATTTCGTGCAGATGGTAAATTACTAGCAAGTGGATCAAGTGATAACACCATCATGATATGGGATTCTGTGTGGAGAAAAAGTCAGACACTAGAAGGGCATGCAGACCAAATAAATACCGTTTTGTTTGACCGCAGCAACAAATACTTATTTTCAGGATCCGATGATAGAACGCTAAGAGCTTGGGATATTGCAAGTGGAAAATCATTCAGAAATATCAACATCGGTCAACAGGTTAACAGTTTGGCTCAAACCAACGATCCAAGATATATTTACGTTGCCTCTGCAATACCACAAATACGTGTATATAATTTAACCAACAGTCAAGTTGCTAAAACTTTTGATGGACATGCCGATGTGGTGAATGCCATAGCAATTAGCCCGAATAACAAACTTTTGATAAGTGGTTCAAACGATAAAACAGCAAGAATATGGGACATAGTTACCGGGAAACAAATAAGAGCTTTACCGGTAAATTGCTGGAAAGTAACTGCTGTAGCTTTTACTGAGGATGGAAAATATGCGGTTACAGGTTGTAATGATGGTTCCATTAAAGTTTGGGCTGTTGAAACAGGGTTGCTGATTTCAGATATTGATGGGATAAACTATGTTAAAGATTTGGTGTTTAGTAAGAATACTCAAACAGTTTTATCAGCAGCTATGCTCAAAGAAACCAAAGATTACGGGCTACGTGTTTGGCCTTCAGGAATAGAACCTCCTGCTAGTAAGAATATTATCAATCCTTCTGATAGTTTAAAAATTAAGGTTGATAGCTTAAAATTAAAACCACAAACCAACATAAAGCCTTTACCACCTTCGCAAAAACTACCTTCAAAAAGTAAATCAATGTAAAAATTTAACTTAATCCACAATATCACTATTTATAACGGGGAAAAATTACAGTTGTCAATTGCGTATTACATAAAAAAACTTTTACATTCGCGAGCTGAAATTATAAGACCTTAAACCATTTCAAATACACGCCAAATGAGAATCATTACCACTGTATTACGTGCCTTATTTATTGTTTCACTGTTAAGCATTTCATTTACAAGCTTTTCACAAACAGCTGAAGAAGGCGAAAAATTATTTAGTGCCAATTGCACCTCATGCCATGCTATCAACGAAAAAGTTGTTGGTCCTGCGCTAAAGGGAACTCACACCAAACACAAAGAAGAGTGGTTTATCAAATGGGTGAAGAACTCTCAAAAAATGATCAAATCTGGAGATGCAATGGCTGTTCAGTTATCAAAAGAGAACAATGAAGCATTGATGACATCTTTTGAAAATTTGAGCGACAATCAAATCAAATCAATCATAGCATATATTAAAGCGGAAAGTGAAAAACCTGCTACAACAGCAACGGCAATTGCTGGTCCTGCTGTTTCCTCAGATTCCGGAACAGTGGGTAAAGTTGGAAATCCTTACACATCAAAAATCAACTGGTTGTTGTTCATTATTGCAGTGTTGCTAATTGGTGTAATCGGTCAGGTATTTGGGATTCTCAATAAAGTTAGTGAAATCCAAGGTAAACCAGTAATTAACTGGGGAAGTATCAACAGTAAACTTCTACTTGTGTTTTTGATAGTAGGTATGGTTGCTGCGATTTGGGAATTTGTTGTCCATGGAAAATGGACAGTATATGCCACAGATGCAGCTTCAGAGCATGGTGCTGAATATGACAGTATGTTCTTTATAACTGTTGCTATCACAGGAATTGTATTCGTTATAACTCAGATTTTGTTATTCTGGTATGGTTACAAGTACAGAGCTGATGGTAAGCGTAAAGCAGTTTATTATCCAGATAATCACAAATTAGAATTGATTTGGACTGTAATACCAGCTATTGTGTTAACTGTTTTGGTTATTCGTGGTTTGAAAACGTGGAATACCATTATGAACCATCGTGATGAAAAAGCAACTGTAGTGGAAGTATTTGGATACCAGTTTGGTTGGAATGCTCGATATGCAGGTGCTGATAATAAACTAGGAAACCACGATTTTCGTCAAGTTGGAGTTGTTAATGCTCTTGGAGTTGACCCTAAAGACCCTAAATCTCAAGATGACGTAATCGTAAACGAGCTTCATTTTGCAGTTGGAAAACCAGTATCCTTGAAGTTTAGAGCAAAGGACGTTATACACTCAGCATACTTACCACACTTCCGTGTTCAAATGAACGTTGTACCTGGGTTGCCTACACAATTTAACTTCACCCCATCTATCACTACTGCTGAGATGAGAACGAAATTGAACAATCCGAAATTTGATTATATATTATTGTGTAATAAAATTTGTGGTGGCGCTCATTATCGAATGAAAATGAAAGTAGTTGTTGATTCACCAGAAGATTACGCTAAATGGTTAAGTTCACAACCAAATCTTGCTTCAACAAGTACTCCAGCTGTTCCCGAAGGGCCACAAGCCTCAAAATCTGACAAAGTTGCTAAAACATTAGCAAGCAAATAATCCTTTTAATTATTAAGAAAAGAAAGCAACAAAAGCATATATGAGTAACTTACATCACGATGACCACAACCATGTCTCACACGATCATGGCCATCACAAAGAAACATTCATCTCAAAGTATGTGTTCAGCATGGACCACAAGATGATTGCCAAGCAGTTCCTAATTACCGGTATAATCATGGGTACTTTAGGTATGGCAATGTCTATGCTATTCCGTTTGCAACTTGCATACCCCGATATGAAATTACCTTTCCTCGAAAGTATAATTGGTCAATGGGGAAAAGACGGTAAGCTAGATCCTAACTTTTACTTAGCCTTAATTACTATTCATGGTACCATCATGGTATTTTATGTATTAACGGCAGGATTGAGTGGCACGTTTAGTAACCTACTCATTCCATTACAAGTTGGTACACGTGATATGGCATCACCTTTTATGAACATGCTTTCATACTGGTTTTTCTTTTTATCATCAGTTGTATTAATATGGTCATTATTCGTAGAAGGTGGACCGGCATCAGCGGGTTGGACAATTTATCCTCCCCTATCAGCTTTACCAAAAGCAATACCAGGTTCGGGTACAGGGATGACTTTATGGCTAGTAGCAATAGTTTTATTTATTGCTTCAGCGTTATTAGGTGGTGTTAACTACATCACCACTATTTTAAATATGCGTACCAAAGGAATGAAAATGACTCGTTTGCCATTAACGATTTGGGCATTTTTATTAACCGCTGTTTTGGGTTTGTTATCTTTCCCTGTATTGTTAGGTGGTTCATTGTTATTGATTTTCGATCGTAGTTTTGGTACTTCATTCTACCTCTCCGATATTCCTGCTGACTTAGCTGGAGGTATTGAAAGAACTGGTGGTTCTCCAGTATTATGGCAACACTTATTCTGGTTTTTAGGCCATCCGGAAGTATACATCATTTTGTTGCCTGCATTGGGTATAACTTCTGAAGTGATTGCAACTAATGCGCGTAAACCAATTTTTGGTTACAGAGCAATGATTGGTTCTATCTTAGCAATTGCAGTATTATCCTTTATTGTTTGGGGCCACCACATGTTTATTACAGGTATGAATCCTTTCTTAGGTTCGGTGTTTATGTTAGGAACGTTGATTATTGCTGTTCCTTCGGCTGTAAAAACATTTAACTACTTGGCTACTTTATGGCAAGGAAACCTTCGCCTAACTCCGGCCATGATGTTTGCCATTGGATTGGTATCATTTTTTATAACCGGTGGTTTAACAGGAATTTGGTTAGGAAATGCAGCATTGGATATTAACTTACACGATACCTATTTTGTTGTTGCTCACTTCCACTTAGTAATGGGTAGTGCTGCTATATTTGGGATGATGAGTGGAATCTACCATTGGTATCCTAAAATGTTTAAACGTAAAATGAATGAGACATTGGGACAAATCCATTTCTGGTTAACTATTATCTCTGCATACTGCGTATTCTTCCCGATGCACTTCTTAGGATTAGCCGGTGTACCTCGTAGATACTATGCTAACTCTGCATACGATCAATTCAACGTTTTCATTGACATGAACCAATTCATTACCATTGCAGCTTTATTGGGTGGTGCCGCTCAGTTGATTTTCTTGTGGAACTTCTTCAGCAGTATACGCAACGGTAAACGTACTGAGCAAAATCCTTGGGAATCAAATACCCTTGAGTGGACTGCCCCAGTTGAGCATATTCATGGAAACTGGCCTGGCGAATTACCAACTGTTTACCGTTGGGCATACGACTACAGTAAACCAGGTGCAGAACAAGACTTTATTCCTCAAAATGTACCTGATCCCGGACAAGTAGATGAACAGGCTGAACCTAATCCGACCAAATTTGAGCCCGCTAAAACACCAGTGTCTCCTGTTACAGAAAAAGATAGTGTTTTATTTTCTGTAGTAAAAAAATGGTTAGGTTTCGCTAACTAATAAATGAACGAACTCAGCACAACATCAGAAAGAAGATTTAGACGATTTGGTATTTTGACCATTGCCTCCGTTTTCTTTCTGATTTTTGTGGGAGGATTGGTTAGAAGTACAGGTTCAGGAATGGGTTGCCCCGACTGGCCTAAGTGTTTCGGACAGTGGGTTCCACCTTCGGATATTAGCCAGCTTCCTCCTAATTATAAAGAGCAATTTAAAACAGCCGCTCACGAAGTTGCCGATTTTGATGTTTATAAAACTTGGACAGAGTATATAAACAGACTAATTGGTGTATTGACAGGCTTCTTTATTTTTCTCACAGTGTTCTTTGCAGTACCTTATTTAAAGAAAGATAAAACAGTATTTTGGCTAAGTTTTTTAGCCTTCATATTGGTTGGATTTCAAGGATGGATTGGTGCGCAAGTAGTTGATAGTAACCTTGCTCACTGGATGGTTACGATACATATGCTCATTGCTCTGGTTATAGTGGGCCTTCTTATTTATACAATTACTCGTTCACAGAATTTTGTTATTTTACAACTCAATAATGATAGTTCGTTTAAAGGGTTAATGTTTGCTATTTTATGCCTATCGCTTATTCAAACAGTTAGCGGTACGCAAGTTCGTGAAAACATTGATCAATTAGCAAAAGAAATGGGAGAGCAAAATCGCCAATACTGGGTAAGTAAACTAGGTAGTTGGTTTGTTTTCCATAGGAGCGCCTCTATCGCCAACTTAATCATAACAATTGCCTTGATCCTTAAATCCAGAAATGCTTTTGAACGCCATTCCATTATTTACAAATCAGCTTTAGCGCTCATTCTTTTAATAAGTGTACAAATTGCAAGTGGTAAGGTTTTGGATAACTGGGGATTTCCCCGTCATATTCAAAGTGCCCATTTGTTTATTGGAAGCCTCATTGTAGGTGTCCAATTATTTATAACGATTTTGATTTTCTCGAAAACAAAGCCTGCCCAACAAGCAGCAAAGTAAGATACATTGAAAACAGTAGCTCAACATAATGAAGACATCATTGCTGTTTCTGCCTTGAAGCAGAAAGTGCAAGATTATCAACAATTAGTCAAAATACGTTTGACTCTTTTGGTGGTATTTTCTGCTGCAATAACATACATGACTGCTGCCAAAGGAGCTATCAATTGGTTAGATCTCACCATACTGAGTATTGGAGGTTTTTTGGTAGTTGCCGCCTCCAATGGATTAAATCAGATTATCGAAAAAAACTACGACATCTTGATGATACGGACTGCTAACCGCCCTGTTGCAACCAATAGGATGAGCATCACCGAAGCAGCTATTGCCAGTTCTGTAATGGGAATCATCGGAGTGGTTATCATGAGTATTTACTTAAACCAATTAACCAGTATGCTGGCATTGGCCTCGTTGATTTCATACGCATTTATTTACACTCCTTTAAAACGCATCTCTCCACTTTCGGTATTTGTGGGTGCCTTTCCGGGTGCATTGCCTGTATTGATCGGTTGGACAGCCTTTAGCGGACACATTACAACCGAAGCTTTGGTATTGTTTGGCGTTCAATTCATTTGGCAGTTTCCGCATTTTTGGAGCATTGCTTGGATATTGGATGAAGATTATAAGAGAGCAGGATTTAAAATGTTGCCTTCTTACGGAAAAGATAAAAAAACAGCCTTGCAAAATTTAGCCTTTGCTTTATTGCTTATTCCTGTTGGATTTTTGCCAACACAAGAAGGTTTTACGGGTTTAACCTCAGGTATTATTGCCATGCTTGCCGGTGCAGTAATGTCGTACTTTGCTTTTAGATTGTATATTACTTGTGATAACAAAGAAGCCAAACGATTGATGTTTGCATCGTTTTTATATTTACCTCTTGTGCAAATTGCTTATTTATTAGATAAACTTTAATAAAATCGTCCTGTTCTATTCTACAATTTAGTATAGATTATTATCATACTCAAGGATTATTCTTCACTTATTTTTCTTTGATACTTCTTGCATATTAATTTCTCTATCGCAAAAGCACGTCACAGTTAGATATCTATTTTTAAAATTGGTAATTTATTTTTTTATTCTGCATTTAATACTAAATTCGATTAACATTAATAAAAAACCTTATGAGATTAATCAACACAAAAACACTTCTATTGGGAGTATTAACGCTTATTGCTTTTAATGAAGCATCAGCGCAATGGACAACTTTAACAAACAATTTGGCCCCTTATCAAATTAGAAGAAACAACATTACTTTTTTCTCAATTGATACATTTGGGCAAGTTTGGGTTAAAACACCTGGAGTTTCTAATCAATTTCGATTTTCGGTAGATGGGTGGATGCGAGTCCGAGAAATTTATGTAAACAATGACGGTTGGGCTGATTATGTATTTGATGATGCATATAAACTATTACCCTTAAATGAGCTTGATCTCTTTATTCGTAAAAACAAACATTTACCTAATATACCTACGGCTGCACAAGTAAAAGAGAAACAACTACCGGTGGGTGATACTCAGCGGCTTTTACTTGAAAAAGTAGAAGAACTTACTTTATACATCATACGGCAGCAGAAAGAAATAGATGAGCTCAAAAAAATTGTATCCACTAAATAAATAGAGATACCATGAGAGCTCTATTAATACGAATGTTAATATGTATCATTTTAGCATTTCAGGCTTCGCATACTATTGCGCAAAGCACTACCGTACCTGATATGAATGATGAACTTCATCAATTATATTCAGGACTTCAAAAACCTTATAATCAGTATTACCCTTGCTATTCGAATTTCTTGTACGACATGAGTGTAGAGGTTACAAATGATTATCAAACCAATTTAGGAGTAACCTCCGTTAAGCCATCTTTTGATTGGTATAGTCATCATTTTGAGTTTTATAACCGCTCATATACTAAAGGATTTTTACCTACTACACGCAGTGTAAAAAACATAGCCGATGACATATATAGTAGTGAAAGAAAAGTACCTTTAGCTATTATGGACTTTAGTTATTATGAGTTTAGAGATGATGCTTTTGATATACAGGGTCAGTATTTTGATTGGGATGATAATAAAGTATTGATGCTGGTATTTATGTGGTGCATGTGCAATGTAATAACCATTATATCTCTAAAATTTTAATACAACCTTAGCATGAAAACCATTTTAAAATTCTTCCTCATTTTCTTTCTTACAATTACACTCAGTAATTGTAAGAAAGATTGCAATGGCTCTTATACCATCGAAGGCACTATCTGGAATGGCACCAAAGGCAAACCCCGCACCGGAATTCTGGTAAAGGCCGTTGCGGGAAAAGGAAACAGTTTATTTAGCGGAGGTTCCAATGTGCGGGATGTTGGAAATGCACGTACCGATGAAAACGGCTATTTCAAAATAAGCTATAACTGCATTGGCGATGATATGACGGGTATTTCGCTTTCAAGTCCTGATTTGTCTTATAGCGGCATTTCAAATAATGATAGATTGCCAATTAATCAAGATTATAAACAAACCTATAATATTCCTGATTCAATAACCATATATATATATATAAAAAATAGATCCTTAATGAGTGAACAAGACACCGCCTATTTAAGAATACCAGGTGCAACTGAATACTTTGATAGCAAAAGTTTTGATTATAAATTTTATCGGATTTATAAAAACAGCCCAGTCACTGACGGTTTGTTTAAAATACTTCGTATTAAATATAAAGATCAAGGGTACCCTATTGATAATAAGCTATTTTTTAGAAGTGCTAGGGGCTACAGCAGTTATTTAAATGTGATAAAAAACAACCCGGAATTTTCCATTTTATTAACAAAAATGGAACCTGAGGTAAATGAAGTAATCGTTTATTACTGATATGTTTATTACCCTGCGCATTCAAGCCAATGAGTATGGGCTTGATGCTGGTATTTATGTGGTGCATGTGCAATGTAATAATAACCATTATATCTCTAAAATTTTAATACAACCTTAGCATGAAAACCATTTTAAAATTCTTCCTCATTTTCTTTCTTACAATTACACTCAGTAATTGTAAGAAAGATTGCAATGGCTCCTACACCATTGAAGGTACATTATGGAACGGAACTAAAAACCAACCACGTAGAGGTATTTTGGTAAAAGCAGTAGCAGGTAAAGGGAATAGCCTTTTTAGCGGTGGCTCTAATGTGCAAGATGTTGGCAATGCCCGAACGGATGAAAATGGTTATTTTAAAATTACCTACAACTGCATTGGCAATGATATGACAGGTATTTCACTCTCGAGTTCTGACTTGCCTTATAGCGGAATTTCTAATGATGATAGATTGCCTATCAATCAAGATTATAAACGAACCTATAATATTCCTGACTCTGTAAGTTTAAATATTAATTTTTCAACAATAAATGGTCTTAGCAATTCTGATACGCTTTACGTATTGATAGCAATTCCTGATAATACCCAACGTTTAATTTTTACAAAAGATATTCAACCAAACGGGTTTTATAAACGCTTTCGTATAAGATATCAAGATGCTATTTCTATGAAATATACTATTGGTTATAATAGTGGAATTGGGTATGCTAATTATAAAGCAAACCTTCTTATACCTGTTGGTGGATCTATGATTAATAATATAATAAAATTAGAACCTGAGGTAAACGATATAACTATTAACTATTAAAGACTTTTTGAAGAAATTAATTTCAATTTTTCTACCTTTCTTTTTTGCAGCTACTATAAGTAGCTGCAAAAAAGATTGTAGCGGCAGCTATACAATAGATGGAACACTATGGAACGGAACTAAAAGCCAACCACGTAAAGGTATTTTGGTAAAAGCGGTAGCAGGGAGAGGGAATAGCCTTTTTAGCGGTGGCTCTAATGTGCGCGATGCCGGAAACGCTCGTACTGATGAAAATGGATATTTCAAAATAGTTTACAACTGCATTGGTGATGATATGACAGGTATTTCGCTCTCGAGTTCTGACTTGCCTTATAGCGGAATTTCTAATGATGATAGATTGCCTATCAATCAAGATTATAAACGAACCTATAATATTCCTGACTCTGTATCATTAATCATTAACTTTTCTTCAACAAACATGTTAGGACCTGACGATACTCTATACTACATGATAGGAATACCTTACAATAACGAAGAGAAATATTTTGTCGGATCATCTGTTCCAACCGGATTTTATAAAAATTTTAGAATTCCGTACAAAATTGCTTTGAACAATAATTTTACTATCAAAATCAAAGCAGCAAAAGGACGAGTAGCTTACAATAACGAACTAAGAAAAAGTCCTGAAAATTTGGAACTGAATAATGTAAAAAAACTTGAGCCCGAGGTAAATGAGTTCACTATTTATTACTAATGATGTAAGTTCCCCATAATTCGAACTGATTTTAATTTGAAACGTTCTTGATATTTGAATTTTACATATTCGCTGAACAGCTATCACTATTATTAAAATCTCATTATCAACACTCTAAAACCCACAAAACGCTTAATAAATTTATTTATTAAGCGTTTTCCTTTTTAACCTGAAACGATTACTTTCGCACCGTACTTACTATTAGGTATACAAAATATACTTGCAGATGATGACACAAAGTATAAAACCAACACAACAACGCGATCCTGAATATTTTATTCATCCATCGAAGTTTGTATTGTGGCTAATGATTGTTGCTAGCGTAATGTTATTTGCGGCATTTACCAGTGGATACATAGTACGCAGAGGTGAAGGTAATTGGTTGATTTTTGATTTACCAAAGATGTTCACCTACAACACTGTAACAATAGTGTTGAGCTCTATAACAATGCAATGGGCATACTTATCTGCAAAAAAAGATAACCTGCCTATGTTGAAAACAATGTTATTGGCAACGCTTGTGCTCGGTATTGCATTCTCTGTAGGACAATGGTATGCTTGGGTTGAATTGGTAGAAAACAAAATATTTTGGGCCGGAAATCCTTCAGAGAGCTTCATTTATGTAATCTCAGGTGTTCATTTATTCCACATGCTGGGCGGATTGATTTTCGTGGCAGTGGTTATTGGTAAAACTTTTCAATTCAACGTACATAAAAAAAATCTTTTAAGTATAAATTTGTGCACCACATACTGGCACTTTCTGGGCTTGGTATGGGTTTATTTGTACTTCTTTTTCTCACTGAACAGATAATTAAAACATATGTCACACACTACTGCATTAACTACTGAAAAAAAGAGCATCTGGGGCGGAGGAAAATCTCCATTCAGCATTAGCTACGGAAAACTCATGATGTGGATTTTCTTGTTATCCGATGCGTTTACCTTCTCATCTTTGTTGGTTGCTTACGGATTTGTTCGTCACACCTACCCTTCTCCTATAGCTAACGAGATTGTGAAACCATTATCTCATGTTCAAGAGAATTTTACTGAGCATATGCAAGAAGTGGGGTACTTTACAACAGACAAATGGCCTTTACCTGAGTTGGTGTTTAACCATTTTCCTTTTATACATGGAATTCACTTACCATTATTCTTTGTAAGTTTAATGACCTTTATTTTGATTTTTAGCTCGGTAACAATGGTATTAGCAGTTGAAGCTGGTCACCGTATGGCTAAAAAAGAAGTAGCATCATACATGGTGTTAACCATTTTGGGTGGAGCAGCCTTTTTGGGCTGTCAGGCTTGGGAGTGGACAACCTTCATTCATGAAGGTGCTCGTTTGGATCACAATCCATTTGGGCCGATGGCGTTTGCTGCCTTATTCTTTATTGTAACAGGATTCCACGGATTCCACGTATTTTCAGGAGTGGTATTAAACGTTATCATCTATTTAAATGTATTGAACGGAACATACGAAAAACGCGGTCACTATGAAATGGTAGAAAAAGTTGGATTATACTGGCACTTTGTTGATTTAGTTTGGGTATTTGTTTTCACCTTCTTCTACTTAATATAATTCAATTAACAACAAACCAAACTCGCAATTCATAACTCGAAATAATATTATATCATGGAAAATCACGAACACTTAGAACATACTGAATCACCTAAAGACATGAAAAGCAAAATCTGGAAAACGTTTTGGATTTTGACCGCCTTAACGGTTGTGGATATTGCATTGTACTTCATGTTAATTGAAAACCACTCAATGATGAAAAATGTATTATTCATTTTATTGGGTGTTGTTAAAGCTTACTATATCGTTTCGATTTTCATGCACATGAAATTTGAAGCAAAGTGGTTGGTTAACTTCATTATTTATCCAATGCTTTTTGTTGTGTTCTTAATTGCTTTGATGTTAATTGAAAGTACGTTTACTGCTGCGATCAGATAATCGAAATGAAAAACAAAAAATCTTTTTTTATAGCATTGGGGCTCCTTGTGGCCCCAATTCTTGTTTATTGGGTGCTGAGTTTAGGAACGCACACGTATGCTACACTTCCCTATTATGGTGAGCGTATTCCACCGGAAGGTTCCAATAAAGACACCATATATTACACTGTTCCTGATTTTAAACTCGTTTCACAGTTTGGTGATACTGTAACGCATGAAACCATCGGAAAACGCATTTACATCGCAAATTTCTTTTTTGCACGTTGCAAGGATGTTTGTCCTAAGATGAATGCCAAAGTTGAAACCGTATATGCAAAGTGCAATGAGCTTGCTGCACAAAAAAAAGAATACGGTGAAATACTTTTTGTATCTCATAGCGTAGATCCTGATAATGATTCGGTGCCTGTGTTGGCCTATTATGCCGAACGTTTTGGTGTTAAAAATAAAAATTGGTTATTCCTTACCGGATCCAAAGAGGCCATGTTTAATGCAGGCCAGGGATATTTATTACCTGTTTCGATTGAAGATAAAACTATTGACCACAGTCAACAGTTATTATTAATTGATAGAGATAAACACATCAGAGGTATTTACGATGGTTTAGATGATACCCAAATTAAAAGACTTAGAGAAGATATAGACGTTTTACTCAATGAACACAACAAAAAATAGCTTAGCAACAAACGACAAGTTATACTTCAGAATAGTAATAACACTTTCTGTAGTTGTTTTTTTAGCCGTTATAGTATTAAATCGTAAATGGCTACCAAGGCCGGAAGAAATACCTTCTTTTGTTTTCTTTTTGCCAAAGCTAAATGCGATAATAAATGCAACCTGTAGTTTGTTACTGCTACTATCGTTATATTTTATCAAACAAAAAAATATTGCTGCGCACAAAACAACCAATATCATAACATTTGCCTTGTCGAGTGTATTTTTAGTGTCGTATGTAATGTTTCACTACTTTGCCAACGAAACTATTTTCCCGCTGGATAATCCCATCCGCCCAATATACCTTTCCATCTTAATAAGCCATATCATATTGGCAGCATCGGTATTACCTTTGGTATTGCTTTCATTTTACCATGGACTCTTATTGAATGTGGAGCGACACAAAAAACTTGTTCGCTGGACCTACCCTATTTGGTTGTATGTAACGGTTACCGGAGTAGTTGTTTACATGATGATTTCTCCATATTATCAATTTTAATTCACTGAGCATAATCATAATCCGATATGCTCAATATTACTAAGTTTGAATCATGAAAAAAGTAATACCTATCGTACTTTTTGTTATCCTTTTTACCTTTTCGCACGACTTGTTGGCACAATGTCCGATGTGCAAAACATCTCTTGAAGAAGCTCGTAAAGGAGGCTCTCAAGTTGGCAATACACTCAATAATGGAATTTTATATTTACTAGCTTTACCATACTCAATAGCAATTGTGTTTGGTTTAATTTGGTGGCGAAAAAGTAAACTCAAAAAACAACAAGCAAATCTAAACGCTTAATCTACCGATAAAAACATGTGTGACAAATACGTTCCAAACAAAGGGTTAGCCATATTTCAAGGTAAATGTCCTCGTTGCCAAAGCGGAAAAATGTTTAAACACAACGCCATCGGAACGAGTTTCATGCAGATGTTTGAAGACTGTCCATCTTGCGGATTTCATTTTGAGATAGAACCCGGATTTTTTTGGGGAGCCATGTACGTTAGCTATGCAATTACAGTTGGCATCATGTTAGTTTTGGGGTTAGGTACACTCATCTTATTGAACGATCCCGACTTTTGGGTGTATATCGGAATCATTATTCCTGCATTTATCCTTGCTTCTCCTTTTACCTACAGGTATTCTAGGATACTCATGTTGTACTTGTTTTCGCCTGTAAGTTTTGACGAGAAATATGCTAATAAATAGCCTAGCGTAACTCTTCTTTAAATACACCACTTCAGCTATATTGCCTCCACATGTTAAGGAAGCAACAAACATCATTTAAACGTATTACAGCGATTATATTTCTCTTGCTATTCACTTATAATGCAGTGATTTCGCATGTGAGTTTATGGGTTTGGAAGATCTATATGATGGAGCAGATAGAAGAGATGGCAAGAAATCTTGCCAATCAATCGCTCGAAGAAATTTCTTTACCTTATTCAGGTAATACAGAGCATGAAATATCCTTTAATGACAGATTATTTGATGTGATTCGATATCAAATAGAGGGTGCTACTGTTCACTATTTCTGCGTTGAAGATTTTACAGAAAATATTTTAACAACAACACACAACAAAGAAATTTCGGATAAGAGCATTACCGCAAAAAATAAGTGGGACGGACATGCAAAACAATTGCAAAAAAACAACAACCTAAAATACTTGACGGAAAAATTCGTTCAGTTATTGCCTTCAACTCCCCATGTTTACAGGTATGGATTTGAATATTTAATTACTATCACAATGAGCATTGCTGTATGCTCACCGCCTCCTGATAGTTGGTTGATTTAGTATTTTCATTTTTCTCTCCTAAATCTAATTAACCAATTTTTATGCTTAAATTTTTAAAACCATTAGGTCTATTGACCGTGTTATGCCTGTTTGTAAATACACAAACATATGCACAATCTATACTTACAATAGTTGATCAAACAAACCAACAGCCATTATCTGATGCAAACATAGAAGAGCATTGGGTTAATCCAATTTCAGGAAAACTAAATATTATAAAAGGTTCAACCAACAGTATAGGTGAATACGAACTCCATGCCGAACTCACCCAAAACAATGGAACAGTTTTAATACAAAATCATTCCTATCAACCACTTAAAATCACCTCGTTTGAGTTGCTTCAAAAAGGGTATAAAGTTAACTTAACACCTACTCAGGTTCAGATGACGGAAGTGGTTGTTTCAGCAACGAAATTTAATGAACAAACGGAGTATATTCCTCGCCAAGTAGCTATTATTCGGTCGCGCGATATATCATTTGCCAATCAACAAAATACTGCTGATTTGTTGCAAAATAGTGGTGAAGTATTTGTACAAAAGAGTCAAATGGGCGGAGGAAGTATTGTGATGCGAGGATTTGAAGCCAATAAAGTATTGATGGTTATAGATGGTGTTCGAATGAATAATGCGATATACCGTGGTGGGCATTTACAAAATGTGTTGCGAATTGATCAAAATACCATTCAACAAACTGAATTGCTTTTTGGTCCGGGTTCGGTGATGTATGGTAGCGATGCCATGGGAGGAGTTATGCATTTCACTACCCTTCAACCCAAACACTCAACCAGCAAAAAATGGAATGCCAAACAGCAAGCATCATTTCGCTATGGAACAGTAAATAATGAGCAGAGCTTTCATTACCATATTAATATTGGCAACAATAAGTGGGCTTCTGTTTCTTCATTATCCTTTTCATCGTTTGGAGATATGAAACAAGGTAAAAATCGCTCATCCAACATGGGAACACTTGGCTTGAGAGATTCAGTGCAAGCTCGTGTAAATGGGAAAGATATAGCCATTGTGAATATTGATAATACGGTTCAATCACCTTCTACCTACAAACAACTCGATTTGATGCAAAAACTAAAATATACCCCTTCGGTAAATATTAATCACACACTCAACATCCAACTTTCTACTTCATCTGATGTTCCACGTTACGACAGATTAACAGAAAAAAAGAATGGTATATTCAGCAGTGCAGAATGGTATTATGGCCCAGAAACTCGATTGCTTGTAGCCTATCATATCGAACTAAAAAATAATTCAAGATGGTATGATGAAGCCAAAATAACAGCCGCTTATCAATATATTGAAGAAAGTAGACATAACAGAAACTTTGGCTCAGCAAATAAAAGCAATCGTAATGAGTTTGTGCATGTATACTCTACTAATGCCGACTTTTTAAAACGCAATCAAAACCACACATTTAATTACGGTTTAGAAGCAACATTTAACAACGTGATATCAAATGCCAATAGGGTAAATATCAACACAGGAATCATTAACAGTCAATCAACCCGATACCCTGATGGGGGAAGCTCAATGGCAACAACTGCGGCATATCTATCTCATTCATGGAATATCAAACCCAACCTAATTTTATCAGAAGGATTGCGATATAACTTCATTCAGTTAGACGCAACATTTAATGATAAATCCTTCTATTCTTTTTTACCAGATGTATTAAAGCAACGAAACCAAGCAATAAACGGACAAATTGGTTTGGTTTATTTACCTGGAAATAATTGGAAATTTTCCACTGCCTTATCCAGCGGTTTTAGAGCTCCTAATGTTGATGATGTTGGGAAAATATTTGATTCACAAAGTGGTGTAATGGCAATCGTACCTAATCCGAATCTAAAACCCGAAAATATTTACACAGTTGATGTAGGAATAAACAAAGTAATTGCAACAAAGATAAAAATATCGTTAAACGGCTATTACAGCTTGGTAACAGATGCCATTTCAATTAATCGAACTTCGGTAAATGGAAGCGATTCTATTGTTTATAATGGGGTAAATACGTTGGTAGTTCAAAATAAAAATAATAGGGAGGGTTATGTTTATGGGGGCAGTTTTTCACTCATTGCAGATGTAACCAAACACATTTCTATTTCAAATACATTTAATTACACTTATGGTAGAATAAAAACAGATAGTTCACACTACCCACTCGACCATATTCCACCAATGTTTGGTCGATCAGCAATTTACTTTTCGGCAAATCATATTCGCAGTGAATTTTTTGTGTTGTATAATGGATGGAAACGTTTAGAGGATTACTACTTGAAAGGGGAAGACAACGAACAATACGCAACAGCTAAAGGAATGCCTGCATGGTATACACTAAATATCCGTGTGAGTTATACTTATCCAATTAAACAGCAATACAGTATGCAATTTCAAACAGGGTGTGAAAACATCCTTGATAGAAACTACCGCACTTTTGCTTCGGGGATAAGCGCACCGGGAAGGAATATTTATGCAACTATTCGTGTGAATTTTTAGTTGCACATTCGATACACTGAATATCCTTTGTTTATTCCAGACATTATAAATCTAATATAGGATCGAAATAAATATCTAGAATAAAGAGGAAATATATTTACCACCTAACATCCAACGGTTCAAAAGTTTCTTGACTTAATTAAAGTGCCTTCATACAAAAACAACTGTTGGAAACATATATAATATATCGTTACTCCATACTTCAAAAACACTTTTAAAACTTTTTAAGAATTTGTTAACACACTTCTTTCTCATATTTGCAATACTCAAAAAAACAATATTCAAACCATTAAATAGCCATTGGTTCACTTAATACTCAAAATAAAAAACATCAAAAATTAACCCTTATCAACAAGCACTTATGTTAACCACCAACCCTTCAAAAGTTGCACTATTTATTACAGTATTTTTTCATTTACATGCTTTTGCAATTGATCCCCCTGATAGTATAGAGAAAGCATTCAAGGAAAAGTTCCCCCGAGTTGCTAATAGCAAGTGGACAGTAAACAAACAACAATCAAATGCTTACACTGCGGAATTCACCTTCGAAAAAGAACGTATTAAAGCTCACTTTGATATGAACGGAAACTACCTCGAATCAGAAAAAAAATTCAGTATTAAATATCTTCCTGAAACCATTCCTCAAGTATTAGAAACCCAGTTTGAGCGCTATAGCATCCAAAAATGTATTGAAGTAACCAAACCCAACGGAGAAAAAAAATATAAAATAGCTATCAAATCACAAGGTAATAAAACCTATTTGGTAATGAGTAAGGTGGGAAACTGGATTCCTATCGAAAAGTTTTGATATTAGCTAAATTTAAGTCATTTTACTTTCTTCATCTTTTGAAAAACCGCTGTGCTTCTTGATCTCCAAATTACAATCGGGATGTTAAAAATGGTTCTTTCCATACATATCTCTTATAAACAAGCGGACTGTGAAGATAAAATACCTCACAGCCTAATTAAGATATAGCTAACGAAAGGATTATCCCTTTTTCGGAATCCGCTTTAACGTTTCCAGTAAATAAGCCCAATATTTTTGTACCGAACTAATTTGCACTTTTTCATCAGGCGAGTGCGCACCTGTAATATTAGGGCCAAACGAAATCATTTCCATATCTGGGTAGTTGGTTCCTAAAATACCACATTCAAGGCCAGCGTGGCAAGCGTTTACATGAGCCTCGCTTTGGTATAACTCTTGGTACAAATCGGCCATCAACTTCACAATTGGAGATTCGGGTTTGGGTGTCCAACCAGGATAAGAGCCTGTTAGGGTAACGTTTGCATGAATTAACCCCATGGTATCTTTCAGTTTGTGCGCCAATTCCATTTTTTCTGCATCAACTGAACTACGTGTTAAACATTGAATACTAAAAGTGCCATCTTTTACCAATACCCGAGCAACGTTATTTGAGGTTTGCACGAGTCCATTAATATTAGGACTCATAGCATACACTCCGTTTACCAAAACTGAGATTGAACGCAACAAGTTGTGCTGAAAGTCTTTTTCGAAAACAGCTATAGGTTGAGGACTAAACATCAAACTCAAACTCAAATTAGGATCCGTTTCCTTTTTTTCTTCTTTGATCACCCTCTCTTGCTCGGAGATAAATGCCACAAAAGCATCTTTTTGAGTAGCTAAAACAGCAAGTTCCACAACCGATTCTCGGGGAATGGCATTGCGTAAACTTCCTCCGTCAATTGAAACAATATGAGCTCCCATTTTATCGGCTTGCATCAAAACCGTATTCATTAATTTATTGGCATTTCCTCTCCCCTTATGAATGTCCATTCCTGAGTGTCCACCAGTTAACCCTTTTAACCCAATGGTCACACCAATATAATCGCCAATTAAAGCTTGCGTGTTGTATGTTCCAATACCAGTAACATCAATACCTCCTGCACAACCAATGGTTAATTCATTGTCATCTTCTGTATCCAAATTCAACATGTATTTTGCCGATAGCAATCCACCTTTAAGACCTAAAGCACCTGTCATACCAGTTTCTTCATCAATGGTAAAAAGAGCTTCCAACGCAGGGTGAGGAATATTGGTTGATGACAATAACGCCATGATACTTGCCACACCAATTCCATTATCAGCACCCAGAGTTGTTCCGTTTGCTTTTACAAAATCACCATCCACCAACATCTCAATACCTTGTGTTAAAAAATCAAACTGTGTGGAGGCATTCTTTTGGTGAACCATATCTAGGTGACTTTGCAAACACACAGTTGCCTTGTCGTCCATACCAGGAGTGGCAGGCTTTTTAATAATCACATTACCAATGGCATCTTTGATGGTTTCCAGTCCAAGTGATTGCCCAAAAGCCATCATAAACTCAATTACCCGTTCTTCTTTTTTGGATGGACGTGGCACGGCATTCAAATCCGCGAAATGGTTCCACATAGCCTTTGGTTCTAAATTTCTTACAGATTTACTCATGTTTGTTTGTTATTAGTCTTCTTCGTAAAATTCAATCAATGATGCAATGTACTGGTCATTCCAACCATCCACCAAATCAGCATAATCTTCATCAGGAATATTGGTTTGCCTTACCTCCAAAGATGTTTCACCTTTATCATTGTGGAACTTAATAGTTACAATGGATGGTTCATCTTGTTCACCAAAATACCATTGCTGTATGATTTTTTTTCCATCTTCAAACTCTATATTTTTCCCAACAATTGCTCCATCCCACAACGAAAATTCACTTCCAGGGATAGTGCTCATTTCTGCTTTGTTACCAGTCCATAACTGTATTGTTCCTTCGTGGGTAAGCGCTGCATATACCTCATCTGGAGGTGCAGGTATCGAATAATATTTTTTAAAATCTTTCATTTTACTGCTTTTTATGTAGCCGGCCGCTAATATCCAAACTACGCATATATTCAAATTGAACAAGGCTAAATTTAGGATGGCGAGGGTTCAGCAATATTACCTTATCTTCTGGTAATAGTGCCGAAGGAAATTGAATAGATAAATATTTATTCCGTTTGAGAAATTGGTCGCCAATGGATTGCAAGGAAATTGGAGCCGGAAACTGTTGCCAATTAACAGGAAGAAGCTCAATGCTAAACTCAATCAAATCGGTATCGGGCACATTTAAGCAGGCCAAACAATACCCATCTGGCATGATATCCAAATGTGCTAAAGTTTCGAGCATTGCCAAGGAAGCTGTTGAGGCAGTGTACAAAGCATACTGCCCCTCACTGTTCCAACGACCACCATTAGCATATGCTCCATTGCCAGAAAGATCATTAATAAACTTACACTTTATTATACGATATACTCTCATTAAGCAAACACCCCATGCTCTATGCGACCAAGTTCTTTGTGCAGCAATTGAATGCCCAAAGAAGTATCTAAATAAGATTTAGGTGTTTTATTGCCTAGAGCCAAAATATTGGCATCCATCCAATGATTGAATGCCTTTATAGATCCAAACACATCTTCGCCTTTTGCGTACAAACGCGCTATTTCAATAAGGCGTTCCGACTGCTCAGTGTTAAGTTTTTCGGAGGCCGTATACCTTCTTAGATTTCTATCCGAAACGTGTAAAACTTCGGCAATATCTGTTATGGTATATCCAATTTGCGTTATAAGATAATCCAAAGATTTTTTAGAAACACCTTGCCGTATTACATCAATCAAATCCGTTTCATCATGAAATGCAATAGTTGATTTAGATGTATTAAGCAAGCTCATCATCCTCATATCTATAGTGCGAGCAACATTAACATAAGCTATTACAGGCTCATTAACTAAAGATAAATCAAGATCTGTTTCATTGGCTTGCTGAGGTTTTTTTTTTGATTTCATATCGTAGTGACTTTTGTCAAACAAATATACGACATTAGTCCAATAATCAAAATATATTTAAATGGTATGTTATAGCTTCTAAGCAAACCGTAACAAAAATTATTATGCACGAACATCAGTTATCTTACAACTCATTCAATATTTACATTTTCAACAATCAAATCATCACAAATGCATAATTACGTTCCTAAACAAACCCTAAACATCTTTCATTGATAATGCAATACGCTTTCGTACCAAATCAACCTCTATAACTTTTACCTGCAACTGCTGCTGCAGCTTAACCACCTCATTGGGGTCGTTCACAAAACGATTGGCTAATTGAGAAATGTGCACCATTCCATCTTGTTTCACTCCAACATCCACAAAGCAACCAAACTTTGTAATATTGGTAACGATACCAGGTAGAACCATGCCAACAGATAAATCCTCCGGCTTTTTTACATTGGCAAATGAGAATGTCTTAATTTGTTCTCGAGGATCTCGGCCGGGTTTAGCAAGTTCTTTCAAAATATCGGTAATAGTTGGTAATCCTGCTTTATCGGTTACATATTTCTTAGGATCAATTTGCTTTCGAAGCGATTCGTTTTGAATCAAATCCAGTACAGTACAATTTAGATCTTGCGCCATATTCTCAACAATACCATAACTCTCGGGATGCACTGCACTATTGTCTAATATATTTTTAGCATTAGGAATACGCAAAAATCCTGCACATTGTTCAAATGCCTTATCACCCAAACGAGCAACTTTTTTGAGTGCTGCCCTACTTTTAAAAGCCCCATTTTCATTACGGTAATTAATAATATTTTGAGCAATGGTCGGGCCTAATCCCGATACATAAGTCAATAAACTCTTACTTGCCGTATTAATATTTACACCAACCGTATTCACACAACTTTCAACTACAGCATCCAATTGACGTTTCAATTTAAGTTGGTGAACATCGTGCTGATACTGTCCAACGCCAATTGATTTTGCGTCAATTTTTACTAACTCAGCTAATGGATCTGCAAGCCTTCTACCAATAGAAACAGAACCTCTAACCGTAACATCCTTATCCGGGAATTCTTCGCGAGCAACTTCGGATGCAGAATAAACAGAAGCACCACTTTCATTCACCATAAAAATTTGAACTTCTTTTTCAAAAGGAATGCTTCGCACAATATCTTCAGTTTCTCTTCCGGCCGTTCCGTTTCCAATAGCAATCGCCTCTATTTTATATTTATCAACCAACTTAGTGATAGTTGCAATTGCCCCATGAACGTCACGTTGAGGTTCGTGCGGATAAATAATTTCATCGCACAATAAAGCACCTTCTTCATTTAAACAAACAACTTTACATCCCGAACGAAAACCAGGATCAATAGCCAAGATACGTTTACTGCCTAATGGCGCTGATAATAATAACTGTCGGAGATTCTCAGCAAAGACTAAAATAGCTTCATCATCTGCCCTATCTTTAGCAATGGTTCGAAACTCATTTTCAATTGATGGAGCCAACAATCTATCGTAGCAATCAGTAATAGCCGCAGAAATTTGTTTACTGGCAGCTGTATTTTTTTTAATGAATAATTCATCTAATTTGTCTAACACAACGTCTTCATCAGGCTTAATAGTAAGTTTTAAAAAACCTTCATCTTCACCTCTAAACATTGCCAACAAACGATGTGACGGACATTTTTTTAATGGTTCATTGAATTCAAAATAATCTAAATATTTGGAAGCTTCAGCTTGTTTGCTTTTATATACTTTGGTAAAAATGGCTGCATGGCGTTCAAACTGATTTCGCACAATTGCTCGAGCTTGTGCATCTTCGTTTATGCGTTCGGCAATAATATCGCGAGCACCTTCTAATACATCTGCAATTGTTGTTACTTTTTCATTTAAATACTTCGAGGCTTCAACTTCAACTTCCTTATCTAACTCCAACGAAATCCAATCGGAAAGAGGTTCTAATCCATTTTCTTTGGCAATGGTAGCTCGGGTTTTGCGTTTAGGTTTGTAAGGTAAATACAAATCTTCAAGCTCTAATCCATCCCAACAATTTTCAATTTTTGATTCCAACTCGGGTGTAAGTTTTCCTTGTTCAGTTATGGTATCAATAATGTACTTTTTACGTTGTTCTAACTCGCGGTACTTTTCAGTAACGAGTTTTACATTTTCAATTTGTACTTCATCCAAACCATGAGTCATTTCCTTACGGTAGCGCGAAATAAAAGGAACAGTAGAACCTTCATCCAATAATTGAAGAGTTGATATAACTTGTTTGTGAGTGATGCCAATAACGTTGGCAATGAGCGAATAAATCTTACTATCGTACATGCTTATTTATATCTAAAATCCTTTAATTTTTTTGCTTTAAGTGATGTAAATCCAACAATTCCCAACGTCATACATCCTCCAAATACAACTGATGGAATAGTGCCAAGTAATCTAGCTGCAAGGCCACTTTCAAATGCACCAATTTCATTCGAAGAACCAATAAACATGGTATTAACAGCTGATACCCTACCACGCATGTGATCAGGTGTTTCAAGTTGCAGGATGTTTCCACGAATAACAACACTCACACTATCGAAAGCCCCACTAAGGAATAACAAAAAGAGTGACACATACAATGATGTTGAAAGTGCAAATCCAATCATGCATAACCCAAACGCTGCTACACAGTAAAGCAAAACAATTCCCGGTTTTTGTATTTGTTTACGAATAGATAACCATATCATAGTAATGCTTGCACCCAACGATGGTGAAGCTCTTAGCATGCCTAATCCTTGTGGACCAACTGCTAAAATTTCATCCGCAAAAACAGGCAGTAATACCACAGCACCACCAAACAAAACAGCAAATAAATCGAGCGAAATGGCACTTAATATTACTTTGTTATCAAACACAAATTTTATTCCCTCTTTTAATCGTATTGAGATGGATTCAATGGCTCCCACAGAAACAATCGGCTTAGATTTGATGCTTAATAATGCCAAAAATGAAACTAATAAACAAATTAATACAAGCACAAATGTGTTAGTAATTCCCATCGTGCCGTAAAATATTCCTCCCAATGCAGGACCAATAATAGAAGATATTTGCCAAGCCGAACTGTTTAATGTTGAAGCCCGTGTGAGTTGTTCTTTTTGTACAAGTTGATATAAAAAAGAGAAGGCTGTTGGCGAGAAAAATCCACGAGCGAAACCACTTAAAAAAATAAAAAAGTACATTCCACGTAAGCTGTAGGTAGATCCAATCCCTATCACAAAATCATCCATAGATACCAAAAGTAATCCCAATGAACACGCAAAAATAAAGGCTAAACTTTTAAGTAATATATTTCGCTTATTGCTAATATCAGCAACATGTCCGGCATACAATGCAATACTAATAGCCGGAATGGCTTCTGCTAATCCTATTAAACCTAATGAAAAAGGATCCTTTGTTAATTTGTATAACTGCCAACCTACAATTACAGCTTGTATTTGCAATGCTATAGTTAAGAATACACGCGAAGCCAAAAAGAAACTGTATTCTTTATTCTGCAACACTTGAAATGTTTCTTTACGTGACGACATGAATAATGATTAGCGTTTAAGGTATTCTTGATAATATAACTGTTCGTAAGCTTTGGCTTCTATTTCCAATTGGTTGAGTAATGTAGAATCGCCAACTGAAATAATGCGTTGCTTACTTTCCTGATCAAACACCAATATAGCTTCTGGTTTCACCATTCCAATTCCATCATTGTACACAAAGGTTGCAAATGGCTTGTAAGCAGAGTCGAGAAAGTTGCGACTCCAGTTGAATTCATTTGATGAAATGCCTAACTGGTGTAACAAAGTAGCAGCAATATCGACTTGATTGGCAATTACATGATTAACCTTCCCTTTATACTGAGCGTTTAATGCTCCTCCGGTAATTAAAAAAGGAATTCTAAACCTTTGCGGATCGTATGCCAATCTGTTTTTAGGCCATTGATGACCATGATCTGATAGAATGACAAAAAGCGTATTAGCATACCAAGATTGTTGTTTTGCTTTGACAAAAAACTCACCCAAAGTTTTATCTGCAAAATTTACTGAATTTCGGTACAAATTTGGATCATCTTCGCCCATATAATTTGGGTTGTGATGAGGAACATTAAAAGGTTCGTGGCTACTCAATGTAAGCACTGTGGTAAAAAATGGTTGTTTGTATTTACCTAATCCACCCAAAACTTTTTCCCACAACACATCATCATGCACACCCCACTCTGCATTATGTTTGTTCATCTCAAAATTATTCAAATCAATAATATCATCATAACCGGAACTCAACCAATACCCTTTCATGTTGGCAAACTCAGATGCTCCTCCATAATAAAACGAAGTATGGTATCCAATTTTTTTGAGGGAAAAAGGAATAGAAGGAAGTGATGTGAATTTTTGAATATTATTGATGATTGAACTGTGCGCAAGCGAAGGTTGAGAGCTAATGATAGCTGCAAGTCCTTTATCCGTGCGATTGCCATTTGCGTAAAAATTATCAAACAGCAACCCATCTTTACACAATGCATTTAAGAATGGTGTAACATTCTGTTCACCTCCCAATGGTTCAATTACATCGGCAGTCCATCCCTCTAGTACTACCAATATGATATTAGGAGTTTTTGATGTGAATAATGTTTCAGAAGTTGTGGGTTGATTATTTAGGGAATCAATGATTTTTTGAGCTTCTAAATTATCCATAAATGTATACGGATTATGTTTAGTATTCTCAGAACTTTCAATTAACGATGCCATCAAATTCCAAGTGGTATTAATAGCTGTATGGTTAAGGAAGATATTTGCAGAAAAAAATGCGGAACTCTGATTAATGGCTGCTTTACCAACACCGCCTCTTATTCCCAAAAATAATATACAAAGTATAACAAGAAAAGCACTAGCGGGTTTCCATTTTGCAACACTACCTTTTACCTCATCTAATCCTTTCATACCTTTTGAGTATATTAATGTAGCGAGCGTCACAAAACCCAAGACAATAAGTACTAATTTGAGCATATAACCGCCAGATGAGAATACCAACATTTCCTTAGGGAATTTGGCAAACGAAGAAGCATAACCATTAAGTTTTTGCCCCCAATGTTGATACAATTCACCATCGGCTAAAGTTATAAAAACAATCACGCTTAATAATACAACATTGTATGTTTTCAGTATACGATTAAGGAGCATTTTTCGAGCAGTAAAATGACTAAGAAACCATAAAAAAGTAGGTAAAACTGAAAGGTAACTACACATCGAAATATCGAGTTTGAAGCCGTGATAAAACGATGTAATTAACAAGCTAAAATCAACTGTGCTTGCTTGATTCCAATTTAGGATGATAAATACCAACCTTGCCAACACAAATATTAGGTACCAAAAAACGAAATAGCGAAATATACTCGACAGGTTTTTAATCACGTTTCGAAAATAAACAAAACCCCGCGTTGACTAAAGTGTTGTGAATAACTTACCGAATACCTCTGCGATTGAGTTCACGCTGATATTTGCGGGCATTCAACTGATGTTGACTAAATGATGACGCGAAGTTGTGAAAACCAGAAAAATCTTCCTTTGCGCAGAAATACACATAATTGTGTTTTTGCAGATTGAGCACAGCATCAATAGCTTGAACCGAAGGAACACAAATGGGACCTGGAATTAATCCTGAATACTTGTATGTATTAAAAGGAGACTCAATTTGCAACATTGCCCCGGCTACCCGCTTTATCGACTTATCATTGATTGCATATAAAATAGTCGGATCGGCCTGAAACGGCATACCCTTTTTTAACCGATTGTAATAAACACCTGCAACTATTGGCATCTCGGCTTTTTGATATGTTTCCTTTTGAACAATTGACGCCAAAATACTTACTTGCTGATTGGTTAAATTGAGAGCAGCTGCCTTTGTTTTGCGTTCATTGTTCCAAAACAATTGATATTCCTTCTTCATGCGCAGCAATAAATCTTCAGCAGGCGTATTCCAGTAGAAGTTATATGTATTTGGAATAAATATAGAAATACTGTTCATCGTATCTATTCCAATATCTTCAAACAACGAAGCATCGTTTAGCAATGCACTCAACTCATTACTATCTGCCTCCAACAACCCGCTCCAAAATTTTATTAAGTCGTCCTTTCGTTCAGCATATTTAAACGTTATATCAATTGGAGTTTGCCTGCCCGATGCCATTAAACGAATTAGATTGTAATTACTTGTTGATGGTTTCACCTCATACCTTCCGGGTTTTATCTTACCCTCAAATCCTAAGACCTTAATCACCCTCACAAATGCATCTAGGTTGCGAAACAAACCACTTTCTTTCCAATTCTTTCTGTTTTGATCCATTGTTAAACGTGTTCCAACATAAACATATCCTTTACTATTTTCGGGTAATGTGATATTGCTCGCTAACACATCTTCATATATTTTCAAGGCCGCACTGATGAACATAAAAACAACAAGCGTAAGTATTGTGTACCCTACTTTTTTTTTGAATGACAGCTTTGATTTTTTTGTACCCATTTAACTTATTGCTTTAAAGCTGTTCCAATAGTTGTTTTACTTGAACATTTTCAGGATTACGTGTAAGCATTTTCTTAAGAATTATTTTAGCCTGCTGTGCGTTTCCAAGATAATTGTACAGACCTGCTTTATTGAGAAGCGCTTGTTCAAAATCGGGATTAAGAAGCAGCGCATCATCATAATATTTCATGGCTAATTTTGTATTTCCTTGTTTTAAATAACCAAAACCAATATTGGTTAATGCCACAGGCTGTTTAGGATTGCGTTGCAATGATGATGTTAAAATATTAATTCCGGAAGCCGTATTATCAAGTTCAATTTGAATAGAACCAAGTTTGTTTATAAAATCAAGATTAGAAGGCGCCAACTGAACTGCTCGTTTATACCAAATTTCGGCTGTTTGGGGCACGCCAGTATTTTGATATGCTTGCCCTACACGATAACTAGTCCAAGCATTTGGGCAGATATTAACATCGATATTTCTTGACAATTGCACAATTGAAGTGTAATCTTGTCTTAAATAAAAAAAGTGAATGCGCACATCCAACAGATCAGTTTCTGTTATCCCCTTTTCGTTTTTCAAATATGACCTTGCCGAGTCGAGAGAAGATGTTTCTCCAGCAAATTTTTCGTAATAAGAAAGGTAAGCTTTACCTCTTGTGAATACATCCGATTCTGAGTTATTAATACAATATATTCCAGCAAATTCTTTCAAGGCCTTTTTCTGTTGTTGTTTAACTGGAATTCGAATCCAATGATCTGTAACCGTTACATGCGGAATATCAATCGTACCCGATTTAGGCATGTGACATCCCCAACAATTATCGTTTTTGGCAGTACGCAAACTTAACTTTTCGGTGCAGGCAGTTTTAATATCATGACAGCTTCCACAAGCATTATTAAACACTTGCTTCCCCGTAACTTTAATGCTTACGTGAGGGTTGTGGCACGTAATACAGGTAAGTTTGGATGTATGCGTTTGAGTTGCACTAACTGATGATTTGGCCGACAAAAAACACTTACTCATTTGCAATCGCTGGGCGTGCGAGGCCATGATAAATTCATCTTCTTTGCCTTTAAACTTTGGCATGTATATATCTACTACGGTTGACAAATCCATTCCTGGTCTAAAATCCTTAAACGATTTACCAGGTTTGAGAACTGCATTCCCTTGCAAATGGCACCGCTGGCATACATCAATTTGACGCTCCCAAACTAACTTTTTAGGATTCACGATTGTGTAATCAATGTATTTTGAGGTGTCCACCAAATTCCCTGCAAGCTTTTCTTTAACGTGTAATTCACCTGGTCCGTGGCACCTTTCACAATCAATTCCTTGAGGTATTGTATTAAATTTATTAGTAGAATTTTCTTCGAATTGAGGTAATGCGTTATGGCAACTCATACACTCAAAACCAATTGCTCTATCAAAACGCACATTTTGTCCATTTTCAAACCCTGGAGGTAGATCCCATTTACGCTTTTGTGCATACCACGTTAATGGAAGTTGGTATAAATATCCATCCACATTCATGATATGCGAATTGGTGTGTTGACCTGAACCAACAATATAATCTACTTTTTCTTCCCGCTTGTGTATAGTATCTTTACCTTGTAAACGAAATTCGGTAATATACATGTTGTCACCTTTCCACGAAGGTGTGTAATACATATCGTTAAACTTATCATAAACCACATGTTTAGATGAGAAGTCAGCTGCTGATTTTGCGCGAGTTGCCAGATCAAATGATTGCCCCATTCCCGTTTGAATAAAGGTTTTATAAATATCGTTGTGGCAACTTCGGCAGGTTTCAATTCCAACATATTTTACCGAATCATTGTGATTGAGATAAGTGTTTGGAGTGGCCTCAGCGGTTGATTTAGAATTACAAAACATATTACATAACAATACGACCGCCATCAGCAGAAGTATTCCCAAAGTATATATGTTAGGTGCTCGTTTCATTGTTTGTTTAACAAAAAAATAGCAGCAATGATTTAGGTATTGCTGCTATTTTGTATTTATTGATTACTTTTATTCAAAGTTAGTTCTCCATTCAACCATTCCACCTATGAGGTTTCGAACATTTGTAAACTCGCTTTCCATCATAAACAATTTAGCGTTTCCACTGCGAGCTCCAGAGCGGCAATGAACAATTACTTCTTCATTTTTGAGATGTGCAAGTTCGTCTAACTTAAATGGAAGTTCACCCAATGGAATAAGTTGCGCACCAATATTATATTCTTCATATTCATGTGGCTCTCTAACATCAATAATGGTAAGCTTTTCGCCCTTATCCATTCTCTCTTTCAGTTCTTGGCAAGTAATGTCTGTCATGCTTTAATAGGTTATAAGTAGTTTTTGAATCATTGTTTGTCCGCTAGAAGGTTGTGTAACTTTTACCAAGTACATTCCTTCAGAAACTGAAGGCAAATGTAATTGATTTTCAGAAATTGTTTTGGCAACTATCACCTTCCCTGTTAAGTCCATCAGCTCCACATAAGGCTGTTCATTATTAGGAAGTTTGATGGTTACAAAATAGTTTGTTGGGTTTGGGTACATTGCAACAACCCACTTTTCTAACGAAACCTTGTTTTTTAACCCTACTGGTGGATTAAGCCATTTACCCAATATTGGCCGAATCATTAATGCACCAGTTAATTGTGTGCGCTCCCAAATTCCTACCTCATCAATTTTAAAATATGCATTGGGATTAAGGCGACTACCGTTTTGGAAATAATTTTCATCTAAACCAACATTCAGATTAAAAATATCCGATTGTTCCCAACCAATATAAAAGGTTCCTGCCGGAAGAATGATTGGCTGATCAAATTGTAAATAGTAGAATCCGTTCCGTTTATTAGTATAAGTTGGCCGTGATTGAAACACCTTTTTAAGCGGGGTTTCGCCCGTTCCATTTCCATTAGTTCCAATATTTCCCCACACTACAATACTAAATTTTTGAGTACTCACATCAATAGATGATTGATTGAAAAATATACTTACTCCCAACAAGGTATCAGAAACACCAAGTGTGTAACCCAAAGCTACCGCACCTGGCTTGTTTTTTATGCCATAACCGGCCTCGGCTGTGCCATCATCGTAAGCATAAAAATTACTAAAAATAGTATTTACAGATAGTGTGTCGTTTGCCGAAATATTGTCAATGGTGTTGTTTGAGTTAACATAATATTTCGATCGAAAAACCAGTGAATCATTGGTTAAGGTAGTAGCAAGTGAAACTACAGAATTGATGGTAGCCCTCGAAATTTCTCCACCAGCAACATTTCCTAATGAATTTGCAAACGAATCAATGCGAGAACCACTTGGTTCGAACACTGAACGTGCAAAGTTTAAAGGATTAGGGCCCGAATTGTTATTTTTAAGATTTAGAATTTGTGTGCTATTAGTGTTTGATGCAGGATTAATTAAAAACTGCTTGCGTGGCATGGATGAATAGGGAGTTAATAAGGATGGCGGATTATTGGTAACTGCAAAATCAAAATAAAATTCATCCGGTCTTCTGCCTCTATCCAACCTGATATAATCAACATGCCAATTATTAAGATTGCCTGTTTTACTTCCAAAATTCTTAAATCGAAATTGAAAGTCATCATGCAAATAGGCCGAATCAACAAATATGGAAATTTGTGAAAAGCTGTCAGTTTTGTAAAAATTAGCAGATGCATTCCAAACGGTTTGCCAGGCATCAGGCAACAATCTGTTATTCCTAAACTCTAGAACAAGGGAATCTCCACTCCTTGGCTTATCGCCTAGACCCTGAGGTTGAATAAAAAAACTAATATATGTAGAATCTGTTCGAACCAATCCACTCAAATTAATTGATTGACTGGTGAGCGTGTCGTTGTATCCATTTCCTAGTCCATAAGGATTTCCTCTTACATCCAATCCATCAAATGTTGCAACATTCACGCTGGGTTGTCCAATAGCAAAATCATTGTTGATATAAACCTGTTTGTCTTTCCATAATTTGGATGACGGCAATAATGTACTTGTAGAAAAATCTTCAATAAAAGGCAATGTCAATTTATAACCGATATTAAATCCTGTTGCAACAAACTGAAGCGTATCTGTTGTTGAATAATTGCATTTATTGATTAGCCTGAATTGAAAATTGGAGTGCCTAAACCTACCAATATTAATTTGACGAACAAACGTTGTGTAAGATGTATTGGTGCTTGCTCCGGCTTGCCAAACACTTATCCATTCACCAATGTTATTTAAAAACTCAAGCATTAAACTATCAGTATTATCCGCAGCGGGCATCGATTTGTATAAAAATCTTAAATACACCGAATCGGATAATTCAACTCGGGTTAAATCTATTGGTTGAGAATGTAATGTATCGGCAAAACCATTGTTTGAATATACCGAACTGTCGTTATTGAATTTATCGAATACCACCACACTTCCTCCAGCCAATCCAAATGTATCCGTAACAAATGTTTGCGCTTGTTGCCAATATTTTGTTGAAGGATAAAAACTATTAGTAACGTCTAGCTCTATAAAGTTATCGTAAAAAGACAACGTGAGTTTATCTGCTAAAACAATATTATCTAATAAAAAAGTTTCCGTATTCGCTACTGCTGCTCTGCTGTATGCAATAAATCGGAAAGCAAAATTAGGATCTAAAAATTGAGTTACATCAAGTGGAATTCGTACATCCACTTTTGAAATAGCATTATCAGGAGATTTCCATACCGATTGATAGTTTCCCGATGGCGTGCGCAACTCAAGTGTTAATGAATCGCCAAGTTGCCAAGTTGAACCTGTTTGGTATGCAAAAGCAATAAACAACTGCCCATTTGATGAGCGAATGTCAATATCTTTAGATAATAAAATATCAGTTACACCATAGGTTCCAGTGTTTCCATTATAAGTGTTTCCACTCTCATTTTGGGCATTAAAAACAGCCATTCTATTTAATACCTTTACCTCTTTTAACTGCCACAATGAATCGTTTAATTCGCCATTAGAACTGAAGTAATCTATAAAAGGAAATCTTTTGCTTTCTGATGTTTTACCCAACTTATTATTAGCTAATACATTCTGAAAAGATTGATTGAGTATTGAAACTGACTCTGCCAGTTTAGGATTAGCCGTTAACGGAATCTTGTCTTCTCCGCCCGATTGCGCATACAATAGACTTTGAAGAAGGGAAAAAGCGAGAAGAATTAATAAGCGTATGTGTTTTCTCATTCTTGTTTTAAAAATAAATCAATGGCCTGACCCGAACCAACCATCACACCATCGGCAAAAGCGGGCGTTTGCTTAAACACTTTAGCAGATGTAGAATCCTTAATAGTACCTTGGTAAACCACCGAACCAACATTTAACGCAGCACTTTGCAATAAATTGCGCGCCTCTTCCAGCGTCATTCCTGATAAATTAGGAAGCGAAACATCACCTTGTCCGAGTCCATCACCTAAAACCAAATCGATAACCGACCCTTTGGGTATTTTGGTGCCAGGAACCGTTTGTTGATTACCGTATAATTGCTCTAAAACTACATTTTGAGCTATATCGGGTTTGTAAATTAAACGCCCCACTTTTAAACCTACACTTTGCAACATTACTTGTGCCTGGCGTAACGAAACATCAATAAGATTTGGTATATTAACCAATGGAGCTTTGCTACTGTTTAATGTGATGTATACAATTCTACCTTCTTTTACTTTGGATTGTGGCGAAGGATTTTGATCCAACACACTATTTTTGGGTTTATCTTCAAAAAAAAGGGAATCTGTTATCATAAATTTAAGATTTTTAGATGCTAGTAATTTCTCGGCATCTTCCATCTTTAATCCGGTAATATCGGGCACTGTTAACGACTCTCCGTGGCGGGTGGTATTGTTTAGCACAAGAGAAACTCCTGTAAACAAAATTACCAACACAATAACGATTGCAAAAAGGTTGGCTGAAATGACTTTAATAAATTGATTCATCTGCCTCCAAATATGGGTTTTTAGAAGGGAAACGCAAAATGAAGATAAAAAGTATAGAACTAAAAAAAGAAACAACCAAATTTAGATTTTTTTAAAAAAAACAGGTACAGTATATGTGTATGAGGAGAGAGAACCAAAATAACAATTGCTGCGGTTAGCATCAGATTAATAATCTGAACTTCATTTGCGTGCAATCAATTGAATATATTGGGCAACTATTTTATAGATAAACACATTCCATTCAAATCCTAAAATCCTTTTAAATCAAATAACTTAGAAAGCCTTATAAAAGCACAATAAAGGTTCGATTAATTTCAGTGTTTGCAATTAACAACATCCTTTAAATGCAACTGTAATCCAAGTATAAAGCATAAATTAAATTAATGGTTCACATTTATAATATAAATAAAAATATATGTATCCCGACACTCATTTTTGCTTCATAATTAAATCACAAAATAATGACAACTATAACAGTAGCAAAAGGAGACGGTATCGGTCCTGAGATAATGGACGCCACATTGGAAATAATAATGGCAGCTGGAGCGCAATTAAATATTGAAGAGATTGAAGTTGGAGAAAAGGTATACCTTGCTGGAAACACATCAGGTATAGCTAAAGAGTCTTGGGATGTTATTCGCAAAAATAAAATATTCTTAAAATCCCCCATTACTACTCCTCAAGGAGGCGGTTATAAAAGTTTAAACGTTACCACGCGCAAGTTCTTAGGGCTTTACTCAAATGTTCGCCCATGCATGAGCCTTCACCCGTTTGTTGAAACCAAACATCCGATTATGGATGTAGTTATTGTAAGAGAGAATGAAGAGGATTTATATGCAGGTATTGAACATCAGCAAACAGATGAAGTAGTACAATGTTTGAAATTAATAAGTAGACCCGGTTGCGAAAAAATTGTTCGATATGCCTTTGAATACGCGAAGCAGCAGAACCGAAAAAAAGTAACCTGCTTTACCAAAGATAATATTATGAAACAGACAGACGGTCTATTTCATAAAGTATTCGATGAAATTGCAATAGAATATCCAGAAATTGAAAATGAACATTGGATTATTGACATAGGTGCAGCAAAACTAGCCGACACTCCTGAAACCTTTGACGTTATTGTTATGCCAAATTTATATGGAGATGTTCTTTCGGATGTGGCAGCCCAAATCACCGGATCAGTTGGATTGGCTGGTTCTGCAAACATTGGTGAAGAATGTGCCATGTTTGAGGCAATACATGGATCAGCGCCACGCAGAGCAGGCCAAAACCTTGCTAATCCTTCCGGATTACTCCAAGGTGCCATTATGATGCTCAACCATATTGGCCAAACGGCTGTAGCAGAAAACATCCAGAATGCCTGGCTCAAAACCATGGAAGATGGAATACACACTTATGATATCTACAAAGAAGGAACCAGTAAGCAAAAGTTAGGAACTAAAGAATTTGCGCTTGCAGTTATCGCAAACCTTGGTAACAAACCAAGCATACTCAAAGCAGTATCATACGCAAATAGTTCAGCACTGAATTTACCTAAATACAAACGAAAAGCTTCTGCCAAGAAAGAGCTTGTAGGGGTGGATGTTTTTATCCATTGGGCCGGAACTGAACCTAATGAACTCGGAACTTTAGTCAAAGTACTCAATACTGGTAGTTTACAACTAAACATGATTACAAATAGGGGAATTAAAGTTTACCCCGATGGATTCAAGGAAACCTTTTGTACCGATCATTGGCGTTGTCGTTTCAAACCCATGGAAGGAATGCGTATCGAAAAGGACGATATTATTCAATTGATGAGTTCTGCTAACCTAAACGCTATTGATATTATTAAAACTGAAAACTTATATGAATTTGATGGTGTAGCTGCATACTCACTTGGCCAAGGACAGTAATCATTCTAAATAAAAATAAAATGAATATACAATTAATAGAAGGTCAATTCGGGACAAAAGAAGCAATTGAAATTATTACCCAAATGATTAATGTTAAGGTTAAGTACCATGAACAAAAAATAACCCAATCCTCTAATGAGGAAGACATTAAATTTAGAGAGGCAAAAATTAAACGCCTGCAAAAAGAAATTCATGAATTCCGAACCAATTTGAAGAATACAGAGGGCACGTTAACCCTTCATTCAATTATTAAAATAGAAGATTAATGAAGCAAAATCTATCCAAAACCATCTTCAGTATCACAAAAGCAAAAGATAATGTTTCTAAAATAGTTAAGGGTATTATCGATTTGCAAATGCTTCTTGAAAGTTTCCGACACTTCACTCGGACCTACCGAGCATCTAATGTTGAAATCGATATGAGAGCTATGTATCATCCAACCATAACAGAGGCTTTTTGAAAAGGTAACATAGGCATTCATTCTAAAACTGAAAACAACTGTCCAAAGAACAGTTGTTTTCTTTTGATAAAACCACTTAAGATCTTGTGTGTTGGATTAAACGCAAACCTTAGCGTGGTTAGAAATTTTAAGCTCGTTTCACACGCTCCACCCCAAACTCCAATATGGCATCAATAAACTCGTAAGGTTTGTAATCATTAAGTGCACATTGATGAAAAATTGCTGTAGCGGGAGTCATGCCTGGCAGTGAATTTACCTCAATAAACACAACCTCTGGTTTGTTCTTCTTATCAATGCGCACAAAAGCATCAATGCGGCAGTATCCTTCCACTTTCAACACCTTCGCTCCAGCAACTAACGCCTTTTGCACTTCCTTGCTGATGGCATTGCGTATAGCAGGAGTTTTGTGGTAGCGGGCTGGTGTTATATTTTGTCCTTGACCGGCCAAAAACTTTTCTTCCAGTGAAAGAATTTCACTTTCGGCTAATGTCTCCGATGGTTCGAATGATTCGTATACTAACTTACCTTTTTTATCATATGAGGTGAGCATACCTCCAGTTACTTCCAGAAAATGAGCTGCACCATTTTTATCAACAAATTTCTCAACCAGAAAATAACTTTTCTTCGGAAACTCTTCTTTCGGTTTGAGCCCCAATTTCTCAGATAGTTTTGGTGACATGATAAGATTGGCTCTAAACACTCCCTCTGCATAATTCACCAACTCTTCGCGTGTTTTTATCTTTTTAACAGCCGAACTACAGCCGTCATCGGCAGGTTTGGCAATTAATGGATATCCTACCTTTTCAATATCGGCTATAATTGTTTTACTGTTCTTTTTCCACTCTTGTTCATACACCAAAAACTGATCAGCAACCAAAAATCCGTGTTTCTTCAACAGTTGGTTGGTGCTGTATTTATTGATGGTAATCTGAGAACTTTCTACCCCCGAACCATTGAATGGAATCTTGTATTTGAGTAACTCCTTTTGAACGGTTCCATCCTCGCCAGGACGTCCATGTAAACCAATAAAAACTAGGTCTGTGAGCTTTGAAAGTTCTTTATAAGTAATCTGCTTAGGCGCAAATAAGTTTGTTTCATTCCCAAAACGTATGATGATAGATTTGCAATCGGAAATAATTTTATCAACCACAGCAGCACGTTTAAAATGTTCTGCTTTTTCCTTGATATCATCTGCATTGTCTTTCAACATCACATTGATAGGAATTAAATACAATTGATGGCTTTCATCATTGCCTGTTACGAATACAGGGAAGGGTTGATATTTTGCAGATGAAGCGAGTTTTTCATAAATATTTCGTCCGCTCTCAACAGAAATATGACGCTCGGTTGAGTAGCCACCCATAAACACAGCCACACGTTTTTTACTCGACTTTTTCGACTTACTGTTTGCAATTGCCGCATCCAATTGTTGCAATAATGTTTGGTATTGATGATGAACCGGCAATGTATGCGCACGCTCACTCAAAGATGTGCGGAGGATGTAAGTTAAAAACTGTGAGGGATTTAATCCAATTTCGGCAGCCTGATGAAAGAAAAAAGAAGAAGGCATCATACCGGAAGTTGTATTAGGATCATTCAAAAACAACTCTCCCTTAGCGTTAATAAATCCATCGATGCGCGCATATACATTGAAATGAAAAAAGCTAAACAACTCAACACAAGCTTTACGAATTCGTTGCACATCTTTTTCGGGCAAATCGATTGGTGTGATTTTACGCGATAGTCCTGGCAAGTATTTAGACCGATAATCATACACCTCTTTTCCTTTCACAATTTCGGTAGGTGGCAAGGCAATTGGTTTTCGGTTTTCATCTTGCAACACAATGCACGAAAATTCTCTACCATCAATAAACGACTCAATTAAACATTCAGTTTCGCTATAAATACCTTCAAGAGTGATATTTTTGTTGGTTTTAAAATGTTTATCTAACAAAGCAATCAACGCATCTGGATGGTATACAACTTTTCCATTGGCCAACAACGGCAATCCTATTCCCTCTTTAATATCACTCAGTTTTTGGATGAACGAAATTCTATCACTCTCTTTTTTGCTACTCCACTCCTTTTGTGTAATGGTTTGCATGAAAAAACTTTTTTTAACCGCTTTTTCAAAATCAACCAAATTGTTTTCCGAAATCACACTCACCCCCACCGATGAACCCTGATTAGCAGGCTTTACCACAAATGGCAATCCTACTGTGGTTTGCAGCGTTTTAAATACCTTTTTTGAATCACCTTTTAGCCATTCGTTTTTTTGCAGGGAACTCCATTTGGGACTATTAAACCCTGCATGTTGCATCATTGATTTTTGCACCTTTTTGTGCATACCAATAGCCGATGGTAAAATCCCCGAACCGGTATATGGAATATTGTTCCACTCCAACAAACCCTGGATGCTTCCATCTTCACCAAAACTTCCATGCAAGGCCAAAAAAGCCATATCCATGTATTGACTCAGTTCTTCGGCTTTAAGTATCTTACCCAAAGAAGCGGCCATTTTGCGGCCGTTATCTTTGTATGCATCCTCTATACTCTCGGCATAAATTTGGATATTATTTTTCGAATCTTGTATATACTGAACAGGCGGATAGAAATCACGAATACTTCCTTTATAAATGTATTTCCAATCAAGTAAGATGAAGTTATTGAAACTGTCAACAAAAATGGGAATGGCTTCAAATAAGGATTTATCAAGGTTATCATAAACCGTTCTCCCACCTGCAAAACTAACCTCACGTTCGCGTGAATTGCCTCCGAAAAAAATACCAACTTTTATCATGTTTTTTCTTTTAGGTTACATTAATGCCTCAGCATTGCATGTAACAAGACAAATATATATTGTTTTACCTCAGATTACCTGCTGTGGAAATGTGCGCAAATCGTGGCACGATGTATGTTTTATTATCAAAGTTTTTATATTTGACCATTCTATTAAAATATTCTAAATGAAAAAAATACTTGTTGCACTTTGTTTAACTATAACCCTTGGCGCCATGGCTCAAAACAACCAAACCATGCCCGAAATTTTACTAAAAGACGTAAATGGAAAAGTTAAAAACGTAAATGATTACTCCAAATCAGGAAAAATTACGATTATTTCTTTTTGGGCTACTTGGTGTACACCTTGCAAAAAGGAACTTTCTAACTTAAATGAGTTATATGATGACTGGAAAGTAAAATACGGATTGGAACTTGTTTCCGTATCAACAGACAACTCTCGCAACGTACCCAAAGTAAAACCATTTGTTGATGGCCAAGGCTGGGAGTTTGATTGTTTGTTGGATGTGAATGAGGATTTAAAAAGAGCACTTAATGCACCATTAATTCCGTATACAGTATTATTGGATCAAAAAGGAAATATTGTATACACCCACACCGGATATATTGAAGGGGACGAATATACGCTTGAAGAAAAAATAAAATCATTAATGGCCAAGAAATAAAATCAATGTATTTAATAGAAAAGCAGTCAATAGTATTGACTGCTTTTTTTATGCTTACGGATTAAGTTGTTGCGAGCTTGTTTATTGCGGGTTCGGAGCATGTTAATTGTTTGTTGAGTTATTGGCCTTAGATAAACCTGTTTTTCCTAATAGTGTTCTTTGTGGTGCCTTTGCGAACCTTGCGGTTAGGTTGAATTTCCATTTTCACCACAAGATTCACGAAGGTTGCACAAGATTCACAACTCGGTCTTGCCTACTTTCTTTTTGTTATAACATTAATTGGTTATTGAATTACTGTCTTTATCTTTCCCCGTTGCGCAGACTGCCAACTGAAGACCACCTACCTCAAGACAATAACTAAGAACCATCAACTATGAACTACTTCTTAAGCTTACTAGGATTATCCGATACAAAAGCCTTCCAACTATTATAACTTTTTCCGCCCGGTAATGCCGCCTTACTGCTCTGCAAAAAATGACAATACGCTGCCGCGAGTCCATCGGTTGCATCTAAAAAATCAGGCGTTTCTTTAAACTTGAGTAATCGCTGAATCATGGCCGCAACTTGTTCCTTAGATGCGTTTCCGTTACCTGTAATGGATTGTTTTATTTTTTTGGGAGAATACTCATTCACTTGCATCTGCCTGCTTACTGCGGCTGCAATTGCCACACCTTGAGCACGGCCAAGCTTAAGCATGGATTGAACATTCTTTCCAAAAAATGGCGCCTCAATGGCCAATTCATCAGGATGAAACTGATCAATCAAACTTTGTGTGCGCTCAAATATTTTTTGCAGTTTAAGCATGGGGTCATCAATCTTACCCAATTTAACAACGCCTAAACCAATAACTGAAGCTTCTTTTTTAGTAATGCCAATAAGCCCATAACCCATTATAATGGTACCTGGATCAATTCCCAAAATAATGCGCTCGTATGATTTAATTGTTTTTAGTTCGTCCACACTCTGATTTCTTAGTCAAATGCGATACTTTCGCACGGCTGCAAATTAATAAAATACTCTTTAAAATGACCGAAACATATCAACGAAAGGTTTTAAATATAGCTAAGCTTACGCTGGTATTAGGAACGCTTTGTTTTATTGTATACAAACTTTTTTTCGCTTACAACATCCAAGATCTAGCATCGGGTAACAACTTTACATTTACAAACAGCAAGATAATTTTGCTAACAGCAACGGTTCTTCTCATCGTTCCTAATATTGCCATTGATAGTTTAAAATGGAAATTAGTGATGATACAGCATGAAAAAGTGAGTTGGTTGCAATCTCTACAAGCTGTTTCAGCAGGAATTGCGTTAGGAATTATCACTCCCAACCGAATAGGCGATTTTGCGGGCAAGGCACTCTTTTTAAAAACATACGATAAAATTAAAGGTGCTATTGCTTCATTTATTGGAAGTATTGCGCAAACACTTGCAATAGTGTGTTGTGGAAGTGTTGGATTATGGATATTGACCTTACAGCAGCAATACATCAACAACGTTCAATTTTATTGTGGCCTAGTTGCTATTGGCATACTATTAAGTTTAGTCTATTACTTGTACATAAATATTCATTGGCTCAACCGAATAATTAGCTGGAGAAAAATCACTCCTTATGTAGATGCATTTACCCATTATTCGCAAAAGGAATTAACAACCTTATTCATCCTTTCGCTTATACGTTTTGGGATATTCAATATTCAATATTTTTTGCTGCTCCATTTTTTTGATGTGCCAATTGCCATGCAATACGCATTTCCGTCATTAGCAGCCATTTTTGTGGTTCAAGCATTTGTGCCGTCTATCATTCTCATCGAAATGGGGGTGCGTGGCGCAACTGCATTATTTTTTCTTGGACTCTTCTCTACAAATACGTCAGGAATTTTGCTTGCAGCTTATTCATTGTGGATATTAAATATTATGTTTCCTGCCCTATTGGGGTTGTATTTTATTCTTAAACTCAAAGCTCGCTCTGCTGCATGATAGTTATTTCATCCATTCTATTACTTTTTTATGTTAGCCTAATCTTAGCATATTTTATTGCTTGGAAAAAAATTCCAAACTTTAAAATCAACGAAACGATTATGCATCAAACCTTCAGTATACTTGTTGCTATGCGCAATGAGGAAGCTGTTGTAGCTAATTGTTTAGCTAGCATAACTAACCAACACTTTCCCTCTTCGGCATTTGAGTTAATCATAATTGACGATTACTCAACCGATCAAACCTCAAGCAAGGTTACTGCTTTTATTAGGGCTCATCCGCATCATAATATAAGGCTGCTGCAGATGCAAAACGATCCATTAAAAGGTCGCAAAAAAAAGGCTGCAATCACTTTTGGCATTTCTCAGGCCAAACACAAATACATTATACTTACAGATGCTGATTGTGTAAGAGGAAAAAATTGGCTTAACACCATCAACAGTTTTATTAATCAAACACAATCAAAAATGGTGTATGCCCCAGTATTATTTAAAGCAAACACCTTATTTGAAAAGCTACAATCGCTCGAGTTTGCCGGTTTAGTTGCTATTGGTGGTGCTGCAATCGAAAGTAAAAATCCAAATATGTGCAGCGCCTCCAATCTCATTTTTGAAAAAGATGTGTTTTATGAAGTAAACGGATATGCCGGAAGTGAAAACATAGCCAGTGGCGATGATGAATATTTACTACATAAGGTGTTTAAAAAACATCCTAACAATATTCATTTTCTCAAACATCGTGATGCCATTGTAACTACTGCGGCTAATACAACTATTGATGAACTTATCAATCAACGCAAACGTTGGGTATCAAAAAGCACTAAATACGATAATATTTATATTACCGCCATTCTCATTGCTGCATATTTATTCAACTTATCTATTCTATTAAATTTACTAATAAATACCGAAATTGGACTCGTTTTTTTAGGAATAAAATCGTTAATTGAAGGGATATTTTTATACGATGTACTCAAATTTTTTAAGAGAAAAACATACATCTTATTTTTACCTTTGGCCGAACCTTTTCATATTTTATACGTTTTAATAATTGGCATTTGGGCCAATATTGGAACCTATAATTGGAAAGGACGCGATTTAACCTAATATTCAACACCACAAAAATGAACGATCAATTATCCGATATAGAATACGATATACTCAATGCCATTTATTTTGTTGAACCCTTTCAAAATATTTTGGATGAATGCAAAACACCCGAAAAAATCGTGGCCGATGTGCTCAAGCATTTAATAGCCAAAAAATATGTTACCCCCATGCAATTTGACGAACAAAAACAAGAATATATACGGACCTATTTTTATGACAGCGATGATATGCATGCTTACCATTACCTTGCCACCAAAGAAGGTCTAATGATACACAATTCAAGATAATACCCCTTTGATAAACTCCAACTAAACCAATAAATATATGTGGGAAGATGATGAAAACTTCAGTGATGAAGATTACAATAAAGAACAAGAGCGAGTAGAGAATTTACCAATAGTAAAAAAAGCGAACGAACTTTTTGAATTGGTAAATGCGCTCATAGAAACATTTGATATAAAAGATAAAGAAGGCGAGGAAAACATTCCTTTTGCTGATGAGGTAGATGAGCAAAATACAGATTTTGACGAAGAAGATGAAGATGATTTTGAGGAAGAAGATGCTGAGGAATTGGATGAAGAAGATCTCAAAAGTTTTGGCGAACACTACAAAGGCATTATGATGGAAGATGTAATGATTATTAATGCAAAACTAAGAGGGGCCGAAGGCGGTGACTTATACTCTATTCGAATGGAGAATGCCGTTATTATAAAAGTTCACGCAATGAGTTTACTCACCGCTACGTCAGGTTTAAAAATGATGGGACTCTCAAACAACAAATACCTGCAACTGTTGCGTGATGAAATTGAAGAATTTCGTAAGCTATTTGTTGAGTGGGTTAACACATTTGACAAAACCAACGATATCCCTGACGGTTGGGGCTTATTTTTTGACCCGAATATTGATTACAAAAACTTCGAAGATGAAGAATAATACGAGTCATTAAAACATCTAACTTCGAACATCCAACCTCAAAAAATCTAAACAAATGAAAGCAATTATTTTAGAGGAACTCAACCAACAATTAAGCATAAAAGAAACTAACATTCCAGAACTTGCACCTCATGAGGCATTGGTAAAAGTGCATGCGGCAGCCTTTAATCACCGCGATTTATGGATACAAAAAGGACAATATGCGGGTATTCAGTTTCCAGTTATTTTGGGAGCAGACGGAAGTGGAGTAGTTGAAAAGGTAGGTAAATCTGTGGGGCAAAATTGGATTGGCAAAGATGTAATCATAAACCCGAGTATGAATTGGGGAAGCGATCCCAGAGTGCAAGCCAAAGATTACATAATATTGGGAACACCGCACAACGGAACTTTTGCAGAATATGTAAAAACAGATGCCCGTTTGCTATTTGAAAAACCTGCCCACCTTACCTTTGAGCAAGCGGCTGCATTGCCTCTTGCTGGATTAACCGGATACAGAGCGTTGATGAAACGGGCTGCTGCCAAAACAGGCGAAACCATTTTGATTACCGGAATTGGCGGGGGCGTTGCACTACAATGCATGCAATTTGCCATTGCAGCAGGTTGCAATACGTTTGTTACTTCGAGAGACGAGAACAAACTTAAACAAGCAATAGAAATGGGTGCCAAAGGTGGCATCAATTACAATACTGCGAATTGGGACAAAGAACTCAAAAAACAAAGTGGTGGGTTTGACGTGATTGTTGATAGCAGCGGTGGCGACACGTTTGCAAAACTGGTTGACCTAGCCAAACCTGCTGGTAGAATAGCCATGTATGGAGCAACATCAGGGGCATTTAACAGTGGTGTTCCAGCTAAAATTTTCTGGAAACAGCTTGATATATTAGGCTCTACCATGGGTAATGATGAAGAGTTTGCTGAAATGGTATCCTTTGTGAACCACCATCAAATTGTACCTATTGTTGATTCGGTCTTTCCCATGGCGCAGGCACAAGCTGCAATTGAAAAAATGGCAAATGGACAACAAATGGGTAAAATTATACTAAAAATTGTATAGCCATGAATCCTGACGTTGATACTTATTTAAGTGAAGGTTGTGGAAGATGTTCATTGGGCGGAACTCCCAGTTGTAAGGTTCATAATTGGCAAAAAGAATTAAAATATTTGCGCACAATAGCACTTGATTGCGAGTTAACAGAACAAGTAAAATGGGGCGTTCCTTGTTACACCTTTCAGAACAAAAATATAGTAATCATTGCTGCATTTAAAAACTATTGTGCACTTAGTTTTCTCAAAGGATCACTGTTAAACGATGGATATAATATACTCGAAAAACCAGGCGAGAATAGCCAAGAAGGGCGCATAATACGCTTCACTAAGATAGAAGAAATTATAACATTAGAACCCATTTTAAAATCATACTTATACCAGGCAATCGAAGTAGAAAAGAAAGGATTAAAAGTCGCATTCAAAACAATCACAGAGTACAACATACCCGAAGAATTCCAAACGAAGCTAAGCACTTTTCCTATCTTGAAAACTGCTTTTAATAACCTAACGCCTGGAAGACAAATAGGGTATTTACTTTATTTTTCAGCCCCCAAACAATCCAAAACACGCGAATCGCGAATTGAAAAATGTATACCCGATATCCTTGGTGGAAAAGGATTGAATGATCGGTAATTGCTTCGCTCCAATAAAATTATGCTAACATCACTCATTCTATCAACTCATGTCACACAATCCAAACTTGTTTTATTCCATTAAATAAAACCAACTGGTTAGTTCAAATACAGCTATCTTCCAGCATTAACAAAACAAAAAAGTATTTGTTAATTTATGGTATGGAATACATTGAATTATGGAAAAGGATAACTAAACACATTGCCAAAGAAGAAACAGAAGAGGAAACGTGAGAATTATTAATTTGGTTGCAAAAAAGTAATCAAAACAGGGAATACTTCAACACCGTTCAATCACTATGGAACAACCCGCCTCAAGAAAAAACATTCACGTTTAAATGTATACTTAACTCCATTTCCACATACGGGATCCTTGATTTTATAACTAAAAAAGTACTTGGTAACTTTATAGGAATATCTGTTGGGGTTTGGGTGGCCTCAAAATTTAACCACACGGTTATCGAACGTAAAAGTTTAAAAAACATTTTTGGGTTAGCACACCAAAAAACAACCATTGTACAAGAAATTCCGAATTGGATGCAAACCATTATTGCAATCATGTTGGGTTATGTTGCTCTAGAAGTTGTGCATTATTTCTTCAAGAGTAAACAGGTTGTTGTAACAATAAAAAAACTTCAACAAACTGTTGTGAATCTCTTTAAATCATAGTCTGATCCAAAAGAATTCTTCATCTTACCATAATAGTAAAACACATACATTTGCTGTAAAGTTAGCGTTTTGAAAAAGAAAATAGCATTCATTATCAACCCAATATCGGGAGGAATTAACAAAGAAAAGTTCCCTTCATTAATTGGTCGTTATCTCGACAGAAACCAGTTTGATGTAGAAATCAATTTCACTCGCTCTGCCGAGCATAATGTGGAACTTGCGCAACAAGCTGTTGAACAAAAAAAGGATATAGTAATTGCTGTAGGCGGTGATGGAACGATAAACAATGTGGCTAAATACATGGTAAATACAGGCATTATGTTTGGCATTGTTCCACAAGGGTCGGGTAACGGATTGGCAAGGCATTTACGCATTCCTTTGAATGATATAAAAGCACTGCAAATCATCAATAAATTGCACCAAAAAAACATCGATGCTGGAATGGCAAACGAGCATTTCTTTATAAATGTTGCCGGTGCGGGTTTTGATGCCCATGTGAGTTGGATGTTTGCCAATGCGCCCAAACGAGGTTTTTGGTCGTATACCAAAATTACATTAAACGAGTTTGCCAACTATAAACCACAAGTTTATGAATTGGTAGTGGATGGTAAAACGATAACCCGCAATGCTTTTATTATTTGTGTGGCAAATGGCTCGCAGTATGGCAACAATGCATTTATTGCACCACAAGCCAACCTTGATGACGGACTTTTTGACATTAGCATCATGAAACCTTTTAAACCTCACCAAATGCCCATAATTGGATTGGAAATGTTTTTAAAGAAATACAATAACTCTCGTTACGTAGATGCATTAAAGGGCGAAAACATCATCATCAAACGAGCCGAAAAAGGAGTGTTTAATATCGATGGAGAACCGATAATGATGGATAAAGATATACATATAAAGATGTTACCCGAAGCGTTGAAAGTTATTGTTCCTTAGCTGAACATGCCAACAATAACCGTTTCATGATAAATAAAGCCTACATTTGTAGCTTATTTATTAACATGAAATTTTCAGAATTAAACTTAATTGATCCTATACTTAAAGCATTGCACGAAGAAGGATACGAAACCCCAACTCCTATTCAGCAACAAGCTATACCACCATTATTGCAAGGAAAAGATTTATTGGGATGCGCCCAAACAGGCACAGGAAAAACAGCAGCATTTGCTATTCCAATTATTCAATTGCTTTACAATTCACGCGAAACCGAACGGAAGCGTAAATTAACATCAACACTCATTTTAACCCCAACCCGCGAGTTAGCTATTCAAATTGGTGAAAGTTTTGCGGCCTATGGTAAATACACAGGCTTAAAACATGCTGTTATTTTCGGTGGTGTTTCACAACATGGGCAAACCAATGCCTTAAAATATGGTATTGATATTTTGATAGCTACTCCCGGACGCTTACTGGATTTGATGAACCAGGGATTTGTTGACCTCAACCATATCAAGTTTTTTGTTTTGGATGAAGCCGATCGTATGTTGGATATGGGATTTGTGCATGATGTAAAAAAGGTATTAACCAAATTACCTCGTCAGCGCCAGTCATTATTTTTCTCGGCAACCATGCCCGATGTAATTACCAAATTAGCAGATACCATCCTTCATAATCCAACAAGAGTTGAAGTTACTCCTGTTTCATCAACAGCAGATACCATTCAACAAGGAGTGTATTTTGTAGATAAAGGAAACAAAAAATTGTTGCTCATTGATTTGTTAAAAAATCAAGACATGAAAAGTGTGTTGGTATTTGCACGCACCAAACATGGTTGCGACCGCATTGCTCGTGACTTAGTGAAACATGGATTTAAAGTGGCTGCCATTCATGGTGATAAATCCCAGAATGCTCGTCAACATGCACTCAGTGATTTTAAAGCCGGAAAAATTCGTACACTTATTGCAACAGATATCGCAGCACGTGGAATTGATGTAGATAATCTTTCGCATGTTATCAATTATGAAATGCCAAACGTTCCCGAAACCTATGTTCACCGAATTGGTAGAACTGGAAGAGCAGGAGCAAATGGGGTTGCCTACTCGTTTTGCGATGCAGAAGAAAAACCGTACTTAAAAGACATTCAAAAATTAATTGGTAAGGCCTTACCGGTAATAGAGGATCATGACTATCCGATGAAAGACTTTAATCCAACACCTGCACCAAAACAACAACAAGAACGAAGAGCAGAAGGTGGTGCAAGAAGTAATGACCGCAAAAGACCGCAACAAGCAAACGCTGCATCTAAGGATAGAGACAGAAAGCCATTTAGAAGAGGTACCCGTTAAATAATACTCAACGTTTAAACCTAACACCTTTAAATATGAGCAACAAAAATAAAAATAAGGATGGTGTTGTATACTCCACCAGCAATGATTTTGAATACAAATATGAGCAGGAAGAGGATACAACAACTCTCCCTGCTCAACAACAAAATTTAAAACTTTTCCTCGACCGTAAAGGTGGTGGCAAACTTGTTTCACGCATCACAGGGTTTATCGGTTCGGAAAGCGATTTAACAACTTTAGGCTCTTCAATCAAAAAAATATGTGGTGTTGGAGGTTCAATTAAAGATGGTGAAATTTTGATACAGGGCGACTTAAGAGATAAAATTTTAGCTTACCTAACCAAACAAGGTTACAAAGCCAAGAAGGCTGGCGGTTAAAAGCTCATTAAAATTACATTCTTAAACAACCTCGTTAGGTTTATTTATCCTACTTTAGCAAGCAACCCAAGACAATGGGATGAATATACTGGTTATTGAAGATGATCCCAAAGTTGCGGCCTTCATAAAAGAAGGTCTTGAAGAAGAACAACACAAAACAACCGTAGTATACGATGGTCATTTCGGCTAAAAAATGGCCACTGAACACTCATACGACATCATTATTATGGATATTTTAATGCCATATATTAATGGTCTTGATTTATGTAAACAAATTCGCGAAAAAGGTGTAACCACTCCTATTTTAATGCTCTCCGCTCTTGGCACAACAGATGATAAGGTAATAGGATTGGATGCCGGTGCCGATGATTATTTGGTAAAGCCATTTGAGTTTAAGGAATTGCTCGCCCGCATAAGGGCTCTATGTAAAAGATCCCCTACAAAAGAACCCGACATGCTTATTTTATCCATTGCCGATCTTGCAATGGACTTAGATAAAAAAGTAGTAACCCGTAATGGAAAAAATATAAACCTTACCGCTAAAGAATTCTTATTGCTTGAATACTTTCTCAAGAATAAAATGCTCGATCGCCTTGAGCGAGCATTTGAGGTAGAAAAAGATTTTGTTTCGAACGCCTCACACGAGTTTCGAACGCCTTTAACATCCATGAAAGGACAAATTCAAGTAGCATTATTAAAAGAGCGTTCAACCCAAGAATACCAGAAAATCCTGCAATCATTGAATGATGATATCAACAACAATATTGGTTTACTCAATGCGCTTCAAGATCTGGCAAAGGCGAATGCGGATTTTCCCATGCGTGCTTTTTACCCATTACCTATTTTGGATATACTGATTGACGCTCAGACTGAATTAACTAAAGGTAAACCCAATTTCACTATTGATATCCGAGTGCATGAAGCAATTGAACTGCAAGAGTCAATTTATTGCTACGGAGATGTTAGTTTGCTAAAATCAGCATTTATCAACCTAATGGATAATGGTTGCAAATTCTCACCTAACAACAAAGTAACCATAAACGTAACAACTGAACAAAATACTATTTGCCTTTCGTTTATTGACGAAGGTGTAGGTATTACAGAGGTAGATTTACCACATATTTTCGAACCCTTTTACAGAGGAAATGACACTCGCAACATAACTGGGCATGGCATTGGACTATCGCTTGTTAAACGCATCACTGAATGGCACAAAGGAAAACTCACGATCTCTTCTGAAGTTGAAAATGGCACAACTTTAAAATTTTGCCTCCCTTCTATCAAAACAAGTTAGTTGTTGTTTATTTTAAACCTGCATTTAAATAGTCGGTAACTTTTTGCATTAAGTGCACTCTATCCTTGCCCAACACATTGTGTTTGTGGTCGGGATAAACAAAATAATCAACCTGCACTCCTTCATCTACACATTTTTTGATGTATTTTAAACTGTGTTGCCACAATACCACATCGTCATCTGTTCCGTGAATCAACATCAACTTACCTTTTAGGTTTTTAACGTAATTGGTTAAATCAGCATCTTTATAACCGTCTGGATTTTCTTGCGGTTTATCCATGTATCGCTCGGTATACATAATTTCGTAACAGCTCCAATCAATAACTGGTCCACCGGCAACTCCAACTTTAAAAGCATCTGTTCTGGTCATCATACCAATACTCATAAAGCCGCCAAAACTCCATCCGAAAACTCCCATACGTGTTGAGTCAATATATTTTTGTTTTTTTAAAAATGCAACACCTTTTAATTGGTCGGCTCTTTCAACAGTTCCTAAGTTACGGAATGTTGCTTGTTCAAAATCAAGTCCTCTGTTTCCCGAACCTCTATTGTCGATCGTATATACTACATACCCTTGTTGCGCCATGTAATATAACCACATATCCGCCCCACCAAGCCAAGTATTAGTAACCATTTGGGCGTGTGGCCCACCATACATATATACTACTACAGGATATTTTTTAGTAGAATCAAATTGCGGAGGATAAAACATCCGATAATTTAAGGGTGTAGTATTATCATCTGCTAAAACTGTTCCCATTTGCATGCCACAAAGTTTGTAATCGGCCAAAGGGTTGGTAGCATTCAGCAGAACAGCAAGCTCGTTTCCTTTTACATCCATTAAAACTGTTTTACGAGGGAGTGTTGAACTGCTATAGGTATCAATAAAATACTGACCATTTGCACTTACATTAACAGCATGAACTCCAGGTGAGTTAGTTAACTGTTTGGTTTTTCCTGACGAAATTTCAACCGCAAAAAATTGACGATCCAGACCATTGTTGGTTGCACCCATGTAGAATGCAGTTTTACCTTGGTTATCAAATCCTAATAACTCGGTTACATCATACTTTCCGGTTGACAACTGACGAAGCAATTTTCCTCTCAAATCATATAAATAAAGTTGATTAAAACTATCGCGTTTACTCATCCAAATAAACTTTCCATCATCATTGGGAATAAATGTCACGGGATGTTCTGGTTCTACATATTTAGGATGATTTTCGGTAAATAATGTTTTGATAAATGCTCCACTTCTACCATCGTATTGATTGAGCATCATTTCATTTTGTGCACGATTTACAACTGCAATAAAAATTAAATCTTCTTGTGGCGACCAAGCAATATTGGTTAAATATTGATCAGGATTTGCCTTTGTGAGCACTTCAAACTGGCGCTTACTGCTAAAATCTTGAACGAAAAGTTTTACTGTATGACTTGAGGCTCCAGCCATAGGGTATTTTATTTTTTCAAAAGTGCCCGGTTTCGATTCAATATTCATCAACTCATAATCGGTTACAGCCATTTCGTACATTTTGTAGTAAGCAAGTTTGTTGCCTTTGGGCGACCAAAATAATCCACCGTTAATACCAAACTCACTTCTGTGCACCGTTTTTCCATTAACTACCCCATAGGTTCCATCAGTTGTGAGCATGTTCTCCTTTATCATTACATCGTTGTCAACTTTTTGTGACGATGTTCCAGCTCCTTTTATCCATGTGTCTGCATCATACATCAAAACATTATTTTCGAGTGTAAAAACTGTTTTCCCAGTTTCAACATTGTAGTTTATATTTTCTGCATTTTTAGGAAGTTTAGTTAACGCTTTACCCACTTTGGTTTTAATGTTCATTGCGTAATACGCATTATTGTAAAAAAACCTAAACTGCTCGTTATTGATCCAAGTAAAAAAAGGTAACCGCTGCGGAACTGGAACATCAATTTCCAACGTTTTAAAAACTGTTGCAAAATCATCAATGGTAAATACGGTATCTATTTTGCCCGTTTGGGCTTCGTATTGAACTATCTTCTCCTTCCCATCAACCTTAACCACATAACTAAATGTATTTACTCCTTTTATCCACTGCAATTGCATCAAGCGATCAGGTGCAAGAGTAGTACGTTGTTTTAAAACAGCATCATTAATGGTTAGCAATTTGTTTTGCGACCAAGAAAAATGAACAACTAATGATAGTAATAGTGTACTGAATATTTTTGTGTGGCTCATGTTGTAAGTAATTCAATTATCAATAAACGAAATTTAAGGTTTTGTTAAAGATATATTTTGGCTGTACAATTCAAAAAATTGATAACCAATAACAAAAATTGCTGATTATTGAAAACAGGCAGAAATTTCAGAGGTATCCATCAACTTTTAGCAGTGCACTATGAAATATGATCCATTAACTGCCTTCTAAATATCAAATGCTTTTTCAATCCAACCTCCACCCACAACATCATTTCCTTCGTAAAAAACAGCCGACTGTCCGGGTGCAATAGCCTTCACATCGCTGTTAAAAATCACTTTCATACGATCACCTTCTTGAATAATATTAGCAAGTGTTCCGGGATCCTTATATCTTACCTTTGTTATGGTTTCCAGAGGTGAATCAATGGCTGCATACTTACCCATATTCAAACCTCGAACCCACATTCCTTTTTGTTTCAATTCTTCTTCCCTACCTAAGATAACACGATTCGTTTCCGGTTCTATTTCTAGCACAAACATGGGTTCTCCCAAGGCTATTTCCAGTCCTTTACGTTGGCCAACTGTATAAAACGGATATCCTCTGTGTTTACCTAAAACCTTACCGCCTCTAGTCACAAAATCACCCCCTTCCACCCTCTCTTCTAAACCATTCACTCTACGTTTCAAAAACCCACGGTAATCATTATCAGGCACAAAACAAATTTCGTAGCTTTCACTTTTTTTAGCAAGCTCTTCATAACCCATATCTATTGCCATTTGGCGAATTTCTGTTTTGCGAAATTGCCCCAAAGGAAAACGTGTTCTATCCAAACTAGCCTGACTAAGTCCCCACAGTACGTATGATTGATCCTTATTTTCATCCAATCCTTTGGACACCACATATCGGTTATTTTCCTTGCGAACCTGCGCATAATGACCTGTGGCAATAAACTCACAATCCAATTGATTGGCTCGTTTTAATAATGCTTCCCACTTGATATGCGTATTGCATAATACACATGGATTGGGTGTGCGACCTGCGATATACTCATCTACAAAATTGTTGATGACAAAATCGCCAAATTCATCACGAATATCCAAAATCATGTGGTGAATACCATGCTTAACGGCAATAGTGCGGGCATCGTTTATCGAATCTAAACTACAGCAGCCTGTTTCTTTTTTGCTGCTCCCCGATGATGCATAATCCCATGTTTTCATGGTAATGCCTACTACTTCATAGCCTTCTTCGGCTAACATAACGGCCGTAACCGTGCTATCTAAGCCGCCACTCATGGCAACCAAGATTCTACCTTTTTTACTCATTGGTCAAAACATTACAGGGTAAATAGCCCTGGTGATTGATATTAAAATTGAACGACAAAAGTAGATAAATTTTCGGGATACCTTTATTTTTACACCCATATTAAACCTTTATACATATTTTTCATCCGATAAACACACTAACAAATTTGACCATTATGAAAACACTAACAAAGTCTCTTATGCTAGCAATAGCGCTATTCTTGTGCTTCCAAACCGTATCTGCCCAACAAAGAAAAAAACAAGAACGTGGTAGCGAAAAATCTCAACAAGAACAAAAATTTCAAATGGCCGTTGGAAGATTAAATCTCACCGCAGAGCAACAAACTAAACTCAAATCACTACGCGAGCAAAATAGAACTGAGATGAAGGCATTGCGTGATGCCAATAAAGATAAAACGAAAGAAGCAAAGCGTAAAGCAATGCAAGAACAAATGAGAAAAATGGATGCTCAAGTCATGGCTATTTTAGATAGCAAACAACAAGAGTTATACAAGCAAATGAAAGCTGAGAAAAAAGGTGAAATTAAAAAGAATCGACAAGAGAAAATGAAAATGCGCGAGGAGATTGAAGGTGAAGAGGAAATATTATAGTTGCTGCAATGCCTCAATCAATCATATAGCCAGGGATTTAACCCCCTGGCTATATGATTGATTGAAAATATCTAAATCTACACTCGTCTAAATTCTTCGTCTAATCCAATTCGTAATAATTCAAATCTTTGGAAAAAGATTCTTGCACATACAATATTCCCGCAAAAGCAAGGACAATACAAACTGTGCCAACAATTAAAGCAGCATAAATAATTCCAACAGAAGGAACAAGTGTCTTAAAACTTAAGGTGATAGGAACAACCGCCCCCCTCACAAAATTAGGCACTGTATTGGTTACTGTTGATCGAATATTTGTGCCAAACTGCTCAGAAGCTATTGTAACAAACAAAGCCCAATATCCAGTAGCTGCTCCCAACAAGAAACAAATAAAGTTGAAATAAAAATTATCGGGAATTCCTGCAAAGAGGTATATAAAAAGCAAGACTAACGTAAACACTAAATAGGCAATTACTACCTTCTTTCGGCTTTTTAGCCATTGACTAAAAATACCACTTAACAAATCACCGAAGGATAAACCCAGGTAAGCATACATTACGCTATCAGCAACATCAACCCTAACTCCTATCACTTCCCCAAAACGGTTGGATAGATTGATGAGAACACCAATAACAAACCAAATAGGTAATCCGATAAGAATACAAGAAAGGTATTTTAAAACATTGGAACGTGTTGAAAATAAGGATAATAAATTTCCTTTTTTGACATCCTTGTTCTGTTTGGCTTGCTCATACATGCCACTTTCAAATGCACCAGCCCGCAATAGTAGTAAAGCTAATCCCATACAACCACCAACGATATAAGTGGTTTGCCAACTGAACGCTTTTCCAACCAATGAAGCCACAACTGCACCCAATGCACCAAAAGTTACAATAATCATCGTTCCGTATCCGCGTTTTTCTTTTTCCATGGTTTCGCTCACCAATGTGATACCAGCTCCCAACTCACCCGCTAATCCAAGTCCCGCAACAAACCGCCAAAATGCATACTGATCAATTGTTGTAACAAAAGCATTAGCTAAATTGGCAACGGAATACAAAACAATGGAACCAAACAACACCGAAACACGTCCCTTTTTATCACCTAAAATACCCCATAAAATGCCGCCAATTAACATTCCAGTCATTTGTAGGTTGAAAAGATAGATTTCATTATTCTTCAATTCATCACCTGTAAAACCAAGTGCTTGCAGACTTTCATTCTTTACCACATTAAATACAATGAGGTCATAAATATCCACGAAATAGCCTAAGGCGGCCACCATTATAAGCAGGTAAACTCTGTTCTTCTTCTCCATAATTAAGGGAGGTAATTTAGCCAAAAAACTGAATGCAAGAACTAAAAAAGTGTGGCAATAAATTCGGCCATTTGTTCCAAGTATAGTTGATCCAAGGAATCATAATGCGCCAAGAATTCACTATCGGCATCCAACACGGCAACCACAGTTCCATTTTTGATAATGGGTACAACTATTTCAGATTTAGATGCACTGTTGCAAGCTATATGTCCCGGAAATTCGTCCACATTGGGCACAATGATAGTTTGCTGTTTTTCCCAACTGGTGCCACAAACTCCTTTTCCAAAAGAAATACGAGTACAAGCAACAGACCCTTGAAACGGGCCAACAATCAATTCATTGTGTTGAACAAGGTAAAAACCCACCCACCACCAATTAAAGGTTTCTTTGAGGGCTGCCGAAATATTGGCGAGGTTGGCTGTAAGATTATCTTCTCCTGAACACAATGCTTGGAGTTGAGGGAGTAATGATTGATAAATACCATCCTTACCAGAATATGTATTTATTTCAATTGAATGCAATGGGAAAATTATTTGTGGGCAGTTGTGTCGGCAACAGCAGGTGTAGCAGGAGCTTCTTCTTTTGAAGCTTCACTACCGGCACGGTTTACAGAATAATCTGCTTTTTCAGATTTGTACTGCTCGTTTCTTTCTAAAGTTTCTTTAGCTTCATTCTGACCGTAGTGGCAAGAAGTGATTGCAAATACTGAAAGTGTTGCGAATGAGATGGCTAATTTTTTCATTGTATTGTTTATTAAATACTTTAGAAAGCTAGTACCCGAGGCGGTCCCGATAGTTATCGGGAGAACCCGCACAATCGACTCCCCTTGAGCTTTAGTACCCGAGGCGGTCCCGATAGTTATCGGGAGAACCCGCACAATCGACTCCCCTTGAGCTTTAGTACCCGAGGCGGTCCCGATAGTTATCGGGAGAACCCGCACAATCGACTCCCCTTGAGCTTTAGTACCCGAGGCGGTCCCGATAGTTATCGGGAGAACCCGCACAATCGACTCCCCTTGAGCTTTAGTACCCGAGGCGGTCCCGATAGTTATCGGGAGAACCCGCACAATCGACTCCCCTTGAGCTTTAGTACCCGAGGCGGTCCCGATAGTTATCGGGAGAACCCGCACAATCGACTCCCCTTGAGCTTTAGTACCCGAGGCGGTCCCGATAGTTATCGGGAGAACCCGCACAATCGACTCCCCTTGAGCTTTAGTACCCGAGGCGGTCCCGATAGTTATCGGGAGAACCCGCACAATCGACTCCCCTTGAGCTTTAGTACCCGAGGCGGTCCCGATAGCTATCGGGAGAACCCGCACAATCGACTCCCCTTGAGCTTTAGTACCCGAGGCGGTCCCGATAGTTATCGGGAGAACCCGCACAATCGACTCCCCTTGAGCTTTAGTACCCGAGGCGGTCCCGATAGTTATCGGGAGAACCCGCACAATCGACTCCCCTTGAGCTTTAGTACCCGAGGCGGTCCCGATAGTTATCGGGAGAACCCGCACAATCGACTCCCCTTGAGCTTTAGTACCCGAGGCGGTCCCGATAGTTATCGGGAGAACCCGCACAATCGACTCCCCTTGAGCTTTAGTACCCGAGGCGGGACTTGAACCCGCACATCTTTAAAGGATACAGGATTTTAAGTCCTGCGTGTCTACCAATTCCACCACCCGGGCAAATAAAAATGGTCATTAGCTGACGCCATTTATCTCATGTTTTGTAACAAATGACTACTGACTAATGACCAGAACAATTGAGCGAAAGACGAGGTTCGAACTCGCGACCTCAACCTTGGCAAGGTTGCGCTCTACCAGCTGAGCTACTTTCGCTTATTTCCTTAACGGGATGCAAATATAGGAATTTACCCTTTGCCTCCAAAAAATGATTCAAATTCTTTTAACTTTTTCTAAATATCGCTGATTATCGGGCAATTATTTTTTTGACTGCAGCCGTTAGCCCTTAGCTTTTGGCACTTTACTATGGTTATCTACCCAAAACCATTGCCTACTGCCTACTTTCATTATTCTTACTTCCTCCTACTTCTTCATCATTTTTTTCAACTCATTCAACTTCATCAATGCTTCAATAGGTGAAAGAGTATTTACGTCTAATATCTGTAATTCATCCCTGAGTTGTTCCAATACGGGATCGTTTAACTGAAACATCGACAATTGCATATTGCCTACCTGAGGTAATCCTTTGGGTTTTCCTTCTCCTAAATCTTCGCGCTGCGATTCCAATTGTGTGAGCATTTGCTGTGCTTTGCGAACCACTATTTGAGGCATACCGGCCATCTTGGCCACATGAATACCAAAACTATGCTCGCTACCTCCCTCTTTTAGCTTGCGCAGAAAGATAATTTTTTGATTCGCCTCTTTGATCTCGATATGAAAATTACGGATAGACGAATGTGTTTTTTCCAGATCGTTTAACTCATGGTAATGCGTGGCAAAAAGTGTTTTGGGTTTAGCCGGATGATTACAAATAAAATCAGCAATCGCCCAAGCGATGGATACACCATCATAGGTACTGGTTCCTCTGCCTATTTCATCCAGCAAAATTAAACTCCGATCCGAAATATTATTGAGAATGCTTGCTGTTTCAGTCATCTCCACCATAAACGTAGACTCTCCGCTTGAGATATTATCACTCGCTCCTACCCTTGTGAATATTTTATCAACCAACCCTATCTCGGCATAAGCTGACGGAACAAACGAACCTATTTGCGCCATAATAACATTTAAAGCTGTTTGGCGCAACAGTGCCGACTTACCCGACATGTTAGGTCCGGTAAGAATGATTACTTGCTGTTGCTCATTATCTAGGTAGATATCATTGGAAATATAGGGCTCCCCTATTTTGAGTTGTTGTTCAATAACCGGGTGACGTGCATCCTTCAGGATTAACTTTTTACCATCATTCAAAACCGGTTTGGTATAATGGTATTTTTCGGCCAGCACGGCAAAAGCAAACAAACAATCGATACGTGCCAATACCAGTGCATTCTGCTGAATCTGACCTACATACTCGGATACTGCGGTAATCAATTCGGTATATAAACGCTCTTCGATGGCCGCTATTTTCCCTTCGGCTCCGAGTATTTTTTCTTCGTATTCTTTGAGTTCTTCAGTAATGTAGCGCTCGGCATTGGTTAAGGTTTGTTTGCGAATCCACTCTGCAGGAACCTTATCTTTGTGCGCATTTGTTACCTCTAAATAATACCCAAATACATTGTTATAGGATATTTTTAAAGACGTAATTCCCGTGCGCTGCTGTTCCTTTTGTTGTAACTGAAGTAAATAATCCTTTCCCGAATAGGCAATTTTTCGAAGTTCATCCAACTCTGCATCTACCCCTTCGTTGATTACCTCTCCTTTATTGGCAGCAATCGGAGGATCTGTTTTGAGCACGGTATCAATTTTTTCAATCACCCAACTGCAATCATGCAACTGGTTCGCAATGCCTACTAACTTATCTTGTTTGCTTTGAAGGAAAATAGCTTTAACAGGAGTAATTTGTTTTAATGAACGATTCAACTGTTGCATTTCGCGAGGGTTTACTCGCCCCATGGCAACTTTAGAAATCAATCGCTCCAAATCGCCTATACTTTTGAGATGATCCAATACCGCATGTCGCTGATTAGTTTGTTTATGCGCATAGTCAACGATGGCCAGTCGTTCGTTGATGGCAATACAATCTTTCAACGGAAGCACCAACCACTTTTTGAGCAACCGAGCTCCCATTGGCGTAACCGTTTTATCCAGCACTTGTAGCAATGAAACACCGTTCTCATTAGCAGGATATAATAACTCTAGGTTGCGTATGGTAAAACGATCGAGCCACACATACTGCTGTTCATCAATACGCGAAAGAGACTGAATATGTTGCACCTGATTGTGATGCGTTTCTGTAAGATAGTGTAGACACACACCCGCGGCCACAATTGCTGCCGGCATTTGTTCAATACCAAATCCTTTCAGATTTGCCGTGTTAAAATGACCAATCAGTTTATCGTGCGCAAAATCATATTGGAAAGCCCAGTCATCCAATTGATAGGTATAAAAACGATCTCCGAATTGTTTTTGAAACCCTTTAAACTGGTTTTTAGCGATAATGATTTCGGCAGGCTTAAATCCTTGAATCAACTTATCGATATAATCCAAATCGCCCTGAGCAGCCATAAACTCTCCGGTTGAAATATCCAAAAAGGATACACCGGTAACTTCTTTGTCAAAATAAATAGCCGCCAGGTAATTGGATACTTTATGGTCGAGAATTTTATCATTGTACGAAACACCGGGTGTAATCAATTCCGTAACACCTCTTTTTACAATGGTTTTCGTCATCTTCGGGTCTTCCAACTGATCGCAGATAGCAACCCTTTGTCCGGCCCTCACCAACTTCGGTAAATATGTATCTAGGGAGTGGTGCGGAAAACCTGCCAATTCAATATGCGAAGCCGAACCATTGGCACGTTTGGTGAGCACAATCCCAAGTATTTGGGCAGCTTTAATGGCATCTTCACCAAAGGTTTCATAAAAATCTCCAACCCTAAACAACAAGATAGCACCCGGATATTTGGTCTTTATCTGGTTGTATTGCTTCATCAGCGGAGTTTCGGCTACTTCTTTCTTTTGCATGAAGCGGCAAAATACATCACCTTACGAAAGGCGAGTAAACATTTTTTAAACAACTTAAACCCCAAACCTCATCGAACAACAAAAGTTAATTTTCCGTTTCTTTGTGGCAAATGGATCATGCAAAACTAAAACTGGATGAACTCAACCGATTGAGTGTTGAAGAATTTAAGAATACCCCAAAAGCAGATATTATTTTTGTGCTGGATAATATTCGAAGCGCACAGAATATCGGCTCCATCTTTCGTACCTCCGATGCGTTTAATATTTCGGCTATTTGTATTACAGGTATAAGTGCTACACCTCCTAATAAAGAAATGTTGAAGACTGCGTTGGGAAGTACCGAATCTGTTGATTGGAAATATTATCCGGAAGCGTTGCAGTGCGTTCGAGAGTTAAAAGCCTCCGGATACACCATTATCAGTGTGGAACAAACGGCTAATAGCACGAAGTTGCATGAGTTTACTCCACAAAAAAAAGGAAAGTATGCATTGGTAATGGGTAATGAAGTAGAGGGTGTTGATCAGCAAATTATTAACGAGTCGGATATCATATTGGAAATTCCGCAGTTCGGTACAAAACATTCCCTCAATGTGGCAGTAAGTGCCGGAATGGTGTTGTGGGATGTGTATCAGAAGATGTTTCTTGGACGTTAGCTGTTGGCTGTTGGCGTTTGGCTTTTAGCTATTGGCGTTTCTAATGTCGGGTGTTCCCAGTGAAGTGGGTCAGCTAGTTTGTAATTCTGCTCCCGATAGCTATCGGGATGTTCACTCCGAACTTCGCATTTCTTTTAGTCATACAAAACCACATCCATAGTGTGTGATAGCGGCAACATCTCTTTAGCCAGAAATTGAATGAAGGAAACATAATAATCACCTGTGAACTGCGCGAGGTTATCGTATCGTTCGTGTGGTTCGTTATTTGGAAACAATTGTCGTTTTATACCTGTGAGCAATTGAATATCGGCATCACTCTTCGCTTTTTTTGTACGCAACAACTCATTCTTAAATCTGGAATACGCATCGAGTGATTGTACTTTCCAGTCAATCATTTTAGAGGCAATCTTATTATCAAATGGCAATACTTTATCAATCGCTGCCTGCATCACCTTATCAATATAAGCCGTTTCATCGTTCAACGTTAAAGGATGTTCGGCAGCAATAAACATTTTAATCAGCTCCACCTCTTTTGCAAATAATTGCTCGATGGTTACCTTTCGTTTATCCAATTTATGAATCATAGCTGCGCGAACTAACATAAGCGAATTGCGCAATACAATCATCGGAAATGCTATATCGTGTGTGGCGAAAACGTCTTTTAATTGCAACCAATACGCCAACTCTCCGGGACCGCCCACATAAGCCAAATTAGGCAAAGTAGCCTCCTGATACACGGGACGCAAGACCACATTCGGACTGAAACGTTCGGGGTGTGCATGAATCTCGGCCAAGATTTCTTCTTCCGAAAAAACAAGCGTTGAGTTGTTTATTTCGTATCCGTTTCGTGTTTTTTTGATCAAATTTCTTCCTTCAGCCGATAGGTAAAAGAAGTTGATTTCACGACCGGTGATTTGCAGTTTATACTTTTTACCTAGACGTCCGTTGGTTTCAATCAGTGCCTCAAAACTTAAGCCTTTCACCACATCATCCACCATCACTTGTGTGAAATATTTTTTCAACTCAACATCATTGGGTTCAATCATCACCAAACCATAATCAGCAAATAATTGATTTACAATTTTTCGTGTGGCCTCACTTAAGTTTTTACTTGATGCATAACTTTCCTCAAACAACGAAATAAGTTTATTGGAGCCTCCTAAAAGCTCTTTTAGCTGCTTGATGGCAGTTGTAATTTCTGTGGTGCTCAACACGCCAACAGGCTGGTTTTGGGAATCAATATCCCATTCTATTTTTTGTCCGTTTATGTTTACATGATTAATTTCTGCAAAATCATGATCTTCGGAAGCCAGCCAAAAAACCGGTACAAAATGTTTACCAGGATATTGTAATTGAAGCTCTTGCGTTAAACGAATAGTAGAAAGAATTTTAATAATGAAAAACAATGGTCCTGTGAACAAGGCCAATTGATGTCCCGTTGTCACCGTATACGTATTTTCGAAAGATAGTGCGTCAATGTTCGCAAATACGGCTTTGGCCTGTTTGCGTTCAATACCCAATTCAGCATATTGTTTTAACAACGTTTGTACCAATACTTCCCTCTTTACTGCATCAAACTTTCGATTGGCAATAACCTCTGCGAATGCTGATATTTCAGGTGCATAGGTATAAAAAGGGGTTACGTCATCGTGTTGTTTAACGTAATCCAACACTAGTTTGGAATACAATCCGGTTTCGCTGATGGGGATATTTTTGTACAACAAGGTTTAGGTCGTTATTAAAGGATAAATATAACTGTTTGACGATTGTGTTCATTAAATTGTTGAGACGCATAATTATACGTCTCTATCATCGGTTGGTTATTCAACCACCTTGCCGATTAAATCAAATTCTTCGGCTACAGTAATCTCTACATTGGCAAAATCACCAACTCTCACGTAGTTCGATTTTGCATCAACGATTACTTCGTTATCAACCTCTGGAGAATCAAATTCGGTGCGACCTACAAACTGTCCGTTTTCTTTTCGGTCGAACAATACTTTAAAGGTTTTACCCACTTTTTGTTGGTTCAACTCTGCGGAAATTCCTTGCTGAATATCCATTACAATTGCAGCACGTTCTTCTTTTACTTCTTGCGGAACGTCATCCACCATGGTTCCGGCATGTGTACCTTCTTCGTGGCTGTAGGTAAAAATACCTAAACGATCGAAGCGGTTATACTCAACAAATTTGCACAAGTCTTCAAAATCCTTTTCGGTTTCTCCGGGATGGCCTGCTATTAAAGTTGTTCGAATAGCAATGCCGGGAACTTTTTCACGCATGGTATCAATTACCTCTTGCGTGCGGTGAGAGGTAATACCCCTGCGCATAATTTTTAGCATATTATCGCTGGTGTGTTGCAGCGGAATATCTATGTACTTACAAATATTATCGCGTTCACGCATTACATCTAATGCATCCAGCGGGAACTGCGAAGGATATGCATAATGCAAACGAATCCAGTCCAAACCATTCACATCACTCATTCTGCGCAACAGTTCGGCAAGTTTGCGCTCTCCATATAAATCCAGTCCGTAATAAGTACTGTCTTGAGCAATCAATAAAATTTCTTTGGTACCATTTTTTACCAAACCTTTTACTTCAGTTTCAATTTGTTCAAACGATTTCGACAAGTGTTTTCCCCTCATAATCGGAATAGCACAAAACGAACACGGACGATCACATCCTTCTGAAATTTTGAGATAAGCATAGTGTGAAGGCGTGGTTAATAAACGCTCACCAATTAATTCCTGCTTATAATCGGCACCTAATGTTTTTAATAACTGAGGTAAATGTGTGGTTCCGAAATATTGATCCACATCTGGAATTTCTTTCTGCAAATCGGGCATATACCGTTGCGATAAACACCCTGTAACGTAAAGTTTATCGATCTCTCCGGCTTGTTTCGCTTCTGCATACCGCAATATGGTATCAATACTTTCCTGCTTGGCATTATCAATAAAACCGCAGGTATTGATGATGATTACATTCGCATCATCTTTCAATGATTCATGTTCAACATCAAATTTATTTGCCTTCAACTGGCTGTATAATACTTCACTGTCCACAATATTCTTAGAACATCCGAGGGTGACAATATTGACTTTATCTTGTTTACGTTTAGTTCTCACGCAATGCTTAATTAAACAACGAATCTACAAATTCTTTTCGGTCGAATAGCTGAAGGTCTTCAATGCCCTCGCCTACTCCAATATATTTTACGGGAACCTTAAACTGATCGGCAATACCAATGACCACACCACCTTTAGCGGTACCATCTAACTTTGTTAAGGCTAGAGCATTTACCTCCGTAGCTGCGGTAAACTGTTTGGCTTGCTCAAACGCATTTTGTCCGGTACTGGCATCCAATACCAACAACACCTCATGGGGAGCCTCCGGTATAACCTTTCCCATCACACGTTTGATTTTAGTCAACTCGTTCATCAAATCCACTCGGTTGTGCAAACGCCCGGCCGTATCAATAATCACCACATCGGCATCATTTTCTACAGCATATTTAACGGCATCATATGAAACCGCGGCCGGATCCGTATTCATACCATGTTCAACCACATGCACACCATTGCGTTCACCCCAAATTTTGAGTTGCGCCACAGCGGCAGCTCTAAATGTATCACCTGCTCCAAGCACAACTTTTTTTTCCGACTTTTTAAACTGATTAGCCAGCTTTCCAATGGTTGTTGTTTTCCCAACGCCATTCACGCCTACAACCATCATTACATAAGGTTTTTTGCCTTGTAAATTCTCGAATGTGGCTAAACTGTCATTGTTGTTCTCCTCCAACAAGGCTGCAATTTCCTCCTTCAAAAAGGCATTCAACTCTGTTTCACCAACGTATTTATCAATAGCAACTCGCTTTTGCAGTCGCTCAATGATTTTAAGCGTGGTATGAATACCAACATCAGATGTTACCAGAATTTCTTCCAATTCATCTAAAAAATCGTCATCAACCGTTGTTTTACCAACCAATGCTTTGCTTATTTTACTAAACAAGCTGGTTTTGGTTTTTTCCAACCCCTGATCGAGTTTTTCTTTTTTCTCTTTACTGAAAAAGCTAAAAATGCCCACTTTTGAATTTCAAATTGCGGACTGGGGATTGCGGATTGCAATCCTTTATCCTAGTTTTAAGTTAAACAAAAAAAGCACTCTGAAAAATCCAGAATGCTTTATGTATAATAATGAGTTTGCTTATTAACCTTTGAAAAACGATTTAACGTTATCGTTGGCAATAATCTCTGATTTAAAAGAGTAAGCTCCCTTTTTGTTTTTTACTGCACGGAAAACCTTGGCAAAATCTTTACCAGCTCCCGTTTTTAATGTTGCAACTACTTTCTTAGCCATGATTCAGATTATTTAATTTCCTTGTGTAAAGTAACACGCTTCAAGATTGGATTGAATTTTTTCAATTCCAAACGCTCAGTAGTGTTTTTCTTGTTTTTCTTAGTGATATAACGTGAAGTTCCAGGCATACCTGAATCTTTGTGCTCTGTGCACTCCATTATAACTTGGATTCTATTTTTGCTACGTGCCATCTCTTAGTTCCTCCTGATTATATTTTTCCGTTTTTAGCCCAATCGCGTAATACTGCGGTGATGCCTTTTTTGTTAATGGTTTTCATAGCTTTGGTTGAAACGCGTAAGCTAATCCACATATTTTCTTCAGGGATAAAGAATTTTTTATCCTGCAAATTGGGGTAGAAACGTCTCTTTGTCTTAGCGTTAGAGTGAGAAACTTTATTTCCTACCATTGCACTCTTACCTGTTAAATCGCAAACTCTCATGTCAGTATATTTTTAAAAAAGGACTGCAAATATGGGCCAAATATTTTGAAATGCAAGTGCTTTTGCAAAATAATCACCCATTTAACCGCGAAATTTCTGTTGATAGCTTTCGAGATTGTCTTATTTTCGCTGCAAATATAATCAAGAACTTTACTCGATTACTATTTTTCTCGCCAAAATCCCTTCATCCGTATAAATCTGAAGAAAATACAGTCCACTCCCTGCCCCACTCAAATCCAACATTCCATTTTCGAGTACCGGATTCAACTCCAAACTTTTCCCGCTAACATCCAAAAGGTTAATAATCTGTATTGTTTTATGCTGAAGATTATCAATATGCACAATCCCCCGAGAAGGATTCGGATATACCCCAAATCCTGTATAATCCATTTGTAATGATGCTAAACCCACAAAACTCCGGGTAAAACGATATACTGTACCACTTGGAGGAAATGGGGTGAGAGTTGAATCGTACATTAAAGTTACGAATGGATTATTTAAGCCATCGCTCAATCGAGGATTATCAGCATCTCCAGTTAAGTACATGTAATGAGTTTTGAAGATATCCATTTGATACATCCAAAAACCCAATTTAAACTTTCCTGTTCCATTTTTTCTGACATTCTGAACCTCTTCGGGAACCAAACAATCTCCATAATGCACCTCAATATCTCCATTCTGAAAAAACCAATATTGCATGTTCAGATAGCCTTTAACATGATACAATGAATCCGAAAGACCAAGTTGACGAAGTTCAAACTTAAACACCGGTCCATCAACAGTGTTGCTATCCAAATCAGCAGATATTTTTGTTTGGAAAGGAGGAGTATTGGAATACTCTCTGGTTTTTGCATTTACAGGTCTTGAATACAGTTGAAAGTCATAAGAAGGTGTTACAAACCCAAAACGGAAATAATCAATTTCATATCCCCAATTACTTGCATTTTCTCTGATTAAAGGAAACTTGAAAGAGTTGTTTAAATTGTATGGAAAATATTGATTATGGTAGGAGGAGTCAAACCAAAGTGTGTCAGCAAAAAAAACTGAATCTGATTGAATATTGGTGTATGGCTCAATCTTAAATTCTAATCGATAATCACTAAAAAATGATTGGCTATTAGAATAAATCCCTGATAGTAAGAATATACAAATTAATATATTTTTCATATTACTCAAACCTCATTGTAAGACCTCCTCCATTTAGATCAACCGTATAACCTGTTAACTCAGGAATTATTAACCAATAGTATTTGTACCCTATAATTTTGATTCGATTTCCATTATCATCTATCTGCCAAACAGGCACTTTATATATTTTGTATGTGTAATATGTGTATGGTACACCATTATTGTCTATGGTCCTTAACTGGTAGATCGTTTCGTAGTTATTGCTGCGCGGATTAAAAACATGATCCAATTTAATTATTTCCATGCAAAGCGGACATTCAGGATCAATCAATACATCACAAATTCCAGATAAACAATCGTAGCAAACTTTGGTACTATATGTAGATGTAGGAAGGTTTGGTCTCTCAAATTCAGGATCGTCCGAAACTGACCAAACACCAAAAATAGCTGTAGGGCATCCAGGTTGTCTTCCAGGTTTATCTATCAGATAATCTTGTTGAGCAAAAGCGAAATTAAAACATAAAGTTAAGATAGCAGCAATTAGAAATTTGTTTGTTTGTTTGTTTGTTTGTTTGTTTGTTTGTCGAGGTTTTCATAAGGTCTAAGTGTTAAATAATTCCAACGATAGACTAACTACAGATAAAAACCTAATTAAAAAACGAAAAACACTATGTCATACGAATTCATTTTAACCGAAGCCCAATACCAACCCCATGTTGCACTTATCCGCCTAAATCGTCCCAAAGAACTGAATGCGCTCAACCTTCAGTTGATGCAGGAAATTAAACATGCACTGCTGGAGTTCGACCAAAACGAGGACGTACGTTGCATCATTATCACCGGAAACGAACGTGCTTTTGCTGCCGGTGCCGATATTAAACAAATGGAAAGTCGCACGGCTATCGATATGCTGGTGATTGACCAGTTTGAAACGTGGGATCAGATCCGTAAAACCAAAAAGCCCGTGATAGCAGCCGTGAGTGGTTTCTGTTTGGGCGGAGGATGTGAATTGGCCATGACATGCGATATGATTGTAGCCAGCGAAACGGCTAAATTTGGTCAGCCAGAGATTAAATTGGCCATTATGCCGGGTGCAGGTGGAACACAACGTTTAACCCGCGCAGTTGGCAAGGCATTGGCAATGGAAATGGTATTAACCGGAAAATTTATTTCTGCAGATGAAGCAATGGAAGCCGGACTCATTAACAGAGTGGTACCCGAAGAATTGTATTTAGAAGAGGCCGTAAAATTAGCAAAGGAAATTGCGCAACAATCGCCCGTTGCAGTTAGATTGGCCAAAGAATCTGTATTGAAAGCATTTGACACGGGTTTACAGGAAGGCCTCTACTTCGAACGTAAAAACTTCTACATGTGTTTTGCTAGTGAAGACCAAAAAGAAGGCATGAATGCATTTGTGGAAAAACGTAACGCGGTTTTTAAAGGACGATAAAAGACAGTAGGCAAAAAGAAGTAGGCAAGGAATAAGTAGGCAGTGGCCAAAGAGGAAGAAAAGAAAAAGCAGACAATAGGTAAATGAGTATATGAATATGGATTATAAGGATTTAACGGTTTTTAAAAAGGCATTCGAATTAGCCATGCTCATTTTTGAGGAGTCGAAGAAGTTTCCCAAAGAGAAGATGTATAGCTTAACGGACCAAATAAGAAGATCCTCCCGCTCTGTATGCAGCAACATTGCCGAGGGCTATCGAAAACGTCAATATCCGGCACACTTCTCCAGTAAAATGAGTGATGCCAATATGGAAAACTCAGAAACGCAAACATGGTTGCTTTTTGCATCAGCCTGCCTTTACATTTCCACTGAAACAATGGATAATCTGCAGAAACGCTCGGAAGAAGTTGGGCGTCTTTTGTCTCACATGGTAAATAATCCCGAATCCTATAATCCTTCATCAAAAAAATAATTCAATGCTGTTTTATGCATACTGCCTACTTCTTCATTGCTTAATTCTAAAAAATGGATCCAAAAAACATCAATATACAAGACTACTCATACGAACTTCCAGAGGAAAAAATTGCTAAATTTCCATTGGAAGAAAGAGATGCATCCAAATTACTTCAATTTAAAAATGGTCTCATCTCCGACCACTCTTTCTCAGACATTTCGGCCTTGTTACCATCCGATTCACTGATTATTTTCAACAATACAAAAGTGATTCACGCTCGTTTGCTGTTTCAGCGGGAAACAGGTGCGCATATTGAAGTATTTTGTATTGAACCTGCCCATCATTTAGACTACCAGTTAGCATTTTTAGCTAAACAAACCAGTTCATGGAAATGTATGGTGGGCAATGCCAAACGTTGGAAAGAGGGTGAAGTATTGCATAAAATAATTACGACTCCTGTTGGAGAAGTTGTGTTATCTGTTTCAAAAAATGGAAAATCGGGTGAGTTGTTTTTGGTTGAGTTTCAGTGGGACAATGATCAACTTTCGTTTGCTGAGGTGTTACACCATGCTGGAATCTTGCCGCTTCCACCCTATTTAAATAGAGATACAGAAGAGATTGATGAACAACGTTATCAAACAGTATATGCAAAAGTACAAGGATCTGTTGCCGCACCAACTGCCGGATTGCATTTTACGGATCGTGTTTTTGCGCAGTTAGCAACCAATCAAATTCAAACAGATGAAGTAACCTTGCACGTAGGGGCCGGAACATTTAAGCCTGTAAAATCAGACACGCTAGCTGATCACGAAATGCATGAAGAAACTATTTTTGTGGGACTGAATACGCTTCAAAACATTCTACACTGTTTGGTAAACCATAAACCAATAATTGCTGTTGGCACAACAAGTATGCGTACGCTTGAAAGTTTATACTGGCATGGCGTAAAAATCATTCAAAAACTTACCAACGAAACGGTTGCCATTAAACAATGGGATGCCTACGATATTCCATCCCAGCATATCAGTCCAAAGCGAGCCATTGAAGCTATTATAAACGATTTGGAACAGAGAAAGGAAGATTCAATCCAAGGTAGCACGCAAATTATTATTGCTCCCGGTTACACCTTTAAATTAGTCGACATTTTAATCACCAATTTTCATCAACCTGAAAATACGCTCATACTGCTAATTGCAGCCTTTGTAGGCGAGGATTGGAAGGTTATTTATAACTATGCCCTTAACAACAATTATCGATTTTTAAGTTACGGTGATAGTTCGGTGTTATGGCGAAAAAATGGTTGAGTTTCCATTTCAGCCTCAATAAATTATTTGCTTATTTGCCTGAAAGGCTTTCTAATCGATTGGTCTATCTATCCCTAATCCTCCAAAATGGCACAAAAAAAAGACTGACCCGGGAGGGTCAGCCTTTTTAGCCCTATGAAATCAATCTAAACCCCTTTGGATTGAAATCGGACGCAAGATTGCGTTTTTTTATAAAACGTGCAAGTTTTTTTTATTTTTTTTCGCTTCCAAATATTCTTTTCTTAATCTTATTGAGCATTAGACATTTATTATACTGAAGTTTTAGCCATACAAAACATTTCGGAAGAATATACCCCCTTATCAATATTTAAGTTTCGCGTAAACTTTATACATTCGTAGGCTTAAAATCGAATAACTACCATGAGTTTATTTACCAAACATGAAAAATTAATACACGAAGCTGTTGCAGCCACCTTATCCAGAAATTACTATACACCTTATCCAGAAATTCCAAAATTTTATGCTGAGGATGGTGATGCTAAAGCTAAAGCATATATCAGTGCGGTAATGAATAACAACTATAGCGAATTGCTGCAAACCAATAATAATACATGGGTTGGTGAAGAAGTATCTCCTTACCTGCAATTGGGGATTGGCGTGCAATATCCAACAAATACCATTGACGCATACATAAACAATGCTTCGGCAGCGCAAAAAAGCTGGTCTAAATTAACTGTTCAGGAAAGAGCTGGTTTGTTAATTGAAGTGTTGGAACGATTGAAACTTCGCTTTTTTGACATTGCGTATGCTACCATGCATACAACTGGGCAATCGTTCATGATGTCATTTCAAGCATCAGGTCCGCACTCCAACGACCGTGCACTTGAAGCAGTAATTGAAGGTTATAAACAACTTACTTCCTTGCCTGCTCAAGTAGCTTGGACCAAACCTATGGGTAAGTTTGATTTAACGCTTCAAAAAAATTGGAAAGCCATTCCCAAAGGTTTGGGACTCGTTATTGGTTGCAGTACCTTTCCGATTTGGAACACTGTTCCTGCATTGTTTGCCAATTTAATTACCGGAAATGCTACTATTGTTAAGCCACATCCAAAGGCTGTATTACCTATTGCAATTGTAGTTGCTGAGATTCAAAAAGTATTGGCAGAAAACAATATTGATGTACATGCTGTGCAGTTGGCTGCTGATACTTTAGCAAATCCTGTTACGAAACAATTGGCCGAACATAACGCTGTTAAACTCGTTGACTATACAGGCGGAAGTGTATTTGGTGAATATATTGAAGGATTAAATCACAAAACAGTATTTACCGAAAAAGCAGGTGTAAACTCTATTATCATCGACTCGGCCAAACAACTTGGGCCAATCATGCAGAATATTGCGTTTTCTGCCTCATTGTATTCGGGACAAATGTGTACAGCACCTCAAAATATTTTTATACCGGTAACAGGTGTAAAAACAGATGACGGCTTGGTTAGCTATGATGATGCCGTAAAATTATTATGTGATTCCATTCAAGGTTTAGTTACCAATCCTAAAGCGGGAGCCCCAACATTGGGTGCTATTCAATCTGATATAACCGCCAAGCGTTTATCTAATTCAAAAAACTTTGGAGGTAAGGTACTATTGGAATCAATGGCAATTAAAAATGAAGAATTTGCAGATGCTCGCGTTGCCAGTCCAACAGTTATTGAACTTAGCAGCACTCAAGGAGATGTATTTAACCACGAATGTTTCGGACCAATTGTATTTGTGATTAAAACTGAATCAACTGCAAACTCTCTTTCCTTAGCAAAACAACTTGCCAGTGCAAAAGGTGCAATTACCTGTGGAGCATACACTACAGATAAAGCCACACAAGATATGATTGAAGACGAAATGAACAGTGTATTTACCCCTGTATCGTTTAATTTCACTGGAGCTGCTTTCATCAACTCACATGCTGCTTTTAGTGATATGCATGTAACGGGAGGAAATCCGGCAGGTAATGCAAGCTTAACTTCTGCAGAGTTTATTGTTAAGCGTTTTGTTTGGGTTGGAAACAGATTTATGTAATCAAGATGATGATGAAACCAATGTTGAATGTTCCCAATTCAACGTTAATATAAAACAAAAGGATCTTCGATCATCTCGAGGAGCCTTTTGTTTTATCAATATACTCAAGAGCTAAGACCGCTTTCAATAGACTATTGAGTTAACGATATTCAATTAGTTGTTAATATTCTCCCCTTCAAACTTGCGCCAGGTTCCTTGTACTTTCATAACCCGCTCAATCACATCACGCACGCAGCCCTCTCCACCCTTTTTATCGGAAACATACAATGATATTTCTTTAATTTCTTGGGTAGCATCCTGCGGGCAACAAGGCAAACCAGCTAATTTCATCACATCGTAATCGGGTAAATCATCACCAACATATAACACTTCGGAAGCATTCACGCCAAGATCATTGCAGAGTTTATTAAATACTTCGATTTTATCTTTTACACCTAAATGAACTTGTTTTATCTTCAAAAAATCAAGTCGTTTTTGAACACCAATTTGATTTCCTCCCGAAATTATCGCCACATGATAACCAGCCAACAAAGCACGCTCAATTCCGTATCCATCTTTGATGTTGAATCTGCGGGATTGTTCTCCACTTTCGAGTGCAAGCACCATTCCATCGGTAAGCACACCATCCACATCAAATACAAAACATTTTATTTGATGAAGTTTTGCTAAATAATTTGCCATTGGGTAAAGATACTTGTTTTGGTAAATAGTTGATTGGTTGATAAAGTGATTGGTTGAAAAGTTGCACGCATATCCATAATCAAAGGTAAACAAACCTCTTGCAAAAAGTAAAGATCATAAACCTCCCTTTGATTGAATTCCCTTGCTTAACAGTGCATAAATTTCTTTGTATTCGGGCATTTCGTTAAGCAGCTTTAGGTGCTTGTCGATTGTTGATTGATCGCCTCGCACGGCAGGCCCGGTTTGCACTTCATGAGGAAGATGGTTTTCTATGTTATGAGCCGTTTCAAGAATAAGAGGCTTTAGCATGTCAAAAGATAAATTATTTGCCTTTAGAATTTGCTGAGCAATGCTATACAAATGATTGGTAAAGTTATTGGCAAATACAGCAGCCAGGTGAACAATTTTACGTTGTTCAGAGTCAACAATATAATGTTTAGCTTCAAATGCTTTCGCCAAAAACTTTAAGGCTTCAATATCCTCTTCAAGTTTTGTTTCAAGTAAAAGTGGAACATTTTTAAAATCTACACTATTGTTTTTAGAGATGGTTTGCAGTGGATACAAAACACCTCTGCGTTTATGTTTCCACAATGCCTCCATGCTAGTATTACCAGAGGTATGCACCACCATGCCTGCTACTTTTGGTAATTGATTACTCACCTCCTCAATTGCGGTGTCTTTTACACAAATAATGTATATATCTGATGCAGAAGATAAAAGTGAAATATCAGCATACGCTTTTGCATGAAGTTGATTAGCCAGTTCATCCGCATGGTTTTGATTGCGACCATAAACAGCATCTATACGAATACCATTTTGTACAAGCGCCTTTCCCAAATGAAAAGCAACATTGCCAGAACCCAATATGGTAGCCGAACGGATTTCCATATTGCTAAACGCGCGACAAATCTTTAAGTCGTTTGATGATAGCCAATGTAAATCCAATAATCATGATGATGGTCCCGCCCCATACTAAATTAATCCAAGGAAATTTAATAGCCTTCATGATGATAAATTCTCCTGAGGTGTCTTTCTCTGCAACTTCAATGGAAATCTTACCGTTGGCAGGATTTACGTTGGTAAATTTGAAACGCAATTTTGCATCGTCAACAATTGACTCGAACTGGGCAACTGAATTATTTTGAACACCATACATTGGAGTTGCTTCATATACTCGATCAAGCGTGTGAATTTCCAACTCAGCCGCAATAAGCAATTGCATGTTAGCCACATCAATTTTGCCATCTTTTACATTTGAATTAATACGTTTAAGTAAAACATACCCATTATTGGTAACAATGGTATCGCCAACCGCCACTTCGTAGGTTTGCGGATGCACAAACTTTGATTCCCCTTTTTCTTTAGGAACAGAGCTCACATAGGTAAATACATCATGCGAGAGGTAATGTTTGGTATCGGGATTTGCCACCAGTCCCATTTTAGGATTAATTTGGGCATTGGGATACAAATCAAACTCGTATTCAACTTCGTTGGTGTTAGGTTTTATTTTTTTGTAGTGAACTTGGTAATAATTGTTCACCCACTCCATCGTATCTTTTCGGTATTCGATCTCATAATCGCCCATGCGCAATGCTTTCCCTTTTTCGAGGTACACATGTTCCATATTGGCTTGCGCATCAAACTCTGGATTTAATTGCATGCCGCTTTGGTTGATGGAGAGAACCTGTTTATTTGCAGATGAAACCAACACGCCAATAAGTAAAATTCCAAATCCTATATGCGCAACAGATGAGCCCACCAAATGAACTTTGCCAGCAAACATTGGCTTAAGCAATGATGCATTTCCAATTACAGCAAATACAGAAGCAAATAATAATCCGATATAAAACCAATTTGTTAATTCAAAAGCAAACATTAACACAACGGCAATTACCAGTGATACTGCAGCCCATATTCCTATTTTACGAATGGCATCTCCAGTATTCTTTTTGTATTTAAGGATATGAGCAACGGCAGTTAACAACGCAATAATAATTGCCATCGGCATTTGCCATTTATTGTAATGCTGAATCACATCGGCAGGAGGAGCCATATTGGTTCCGAGTACCTTATTGAATACCGGAATAGATGTTGTTAAGATAATTTGAAAGGCCGAAATCACTAAAACCAAACTTCCAATAAACATCCAAAATTCACGTGTGTAAATCTCTTCATCTTTAGCCGATTTGGGCAATTCCTTCCATCTCACTGCCATCATCACAACCGACAAAACCACAAACATTAAAAGGAAAACCAATAACTGACCACTCATACCCAAATCGGTAAATGAGTGCACAGAAGAGTTTCCTAAAATTCCGCTTCGGGTTAAAAATGTTGCATATAGTACAAGCAAAAATGTTGTTAGAATAAGTATGAAGGCAACCGATAACGAGTTGCCCGTATGTTTAAATATGAGCACCACATGCACTCCAGCAATTAAAATTAGCCATGGAATAAGTGATGCATTTTCAACCGGATCCCAAGCCCAATAACCACCAAAACTCAAACTTTCGTAGGCCCAGAAACCTCCCATAATAATACCGGTTCCCAAAACCATAACGCTTACCAATCCCCACGGTAATGCTTGTTTTATCCATCCGGTAAAATCGCGTTTCCATAGGCCTGCAATAGCAAAAGCAAACGGAACAACAGTGGTAGCGAAACCAAAAAACAAGGTGGGTGGATGAATCACCATCCAATAGTTCTGCAATAGAGGATTCAATCCGTTACCATCCACAATTTTGGATAGGTAATCTGGACGTTTAAATATTGGTGCATTACCCATTGCTATGCGCAATAACTCAAACGGACTGCTTCCTAATTTGTAACCAAAAATCTTTACGCCAATAAGCATGGATGTTAAGGCAATTTGAGAAAGCATAACAACGGCCATTACCGGATTTTTCCATGTACCGGCTGTTCGTAACAAAATATTACCAATTACCATTTGCCAGAATATCCATAAAAGGAAACTTCCCTCCTGGCCTTCCCAAAAACACGAAATCATGTATTGAACAGGCAACTCGCGCGAAGAATGCTGCCAGGCATAATGATACTCAAACAAGTGTTGATGAATGATATAAAATAAAATACCTACAATGCTCAGTACCGAGAATGTATGCACATAAAAAGCGCTGTCAGCTATTTTTGCCCAGCTTTTTTCTTCAGGTTTTTGAACTGCAAAAAAGTAGGCTAAAGTTGCAATAATAGATGTTCCAAAAGCAAGAACCACGGCTAAGTGGCCGAGGTTCCCATATATTAATCGTTCTCCTTCAAATAGTACTTCGTTCATTCGGTATTGGTTAGATGGTGTTTGTTGAGATAACTACAATTATTAGGAAGCCTTAACTTCATTTTCAGTATACTTACTCGGGCATTTCAACAAAATCTTTGACGCTTCAAATATTTCGCCATTCATTTTACCGATAATCACAATTTTTTCAGAGCGATCAAAATCCTGAGGCTCTGGTGCACGGTAAACTACTTTACTTTCTTTTCCTTTGTCATCAATTAAGTAAAACGTAAAATAGTTAGCATCTGTTTTAGGGTCGTAATATTTTTCTTTGGTACTATCTAGCGTTCCAACAATATGGTATTCTTTCTCTGGATTTTCGGCAGCCACACTAAAATTTTCATACGTACTGGCATCTCCGTATGAACTTACAATGGCTCCAATGGCTACTGCAATTAAAACAATGATAATGATAGATGATTTTTTCATACCTATTTTTCGAGTTTATTGATTTTGCGATCGATGCTAACGAGGTATCCAACAATACCGATAAAAATAACGGCAATAACCCCTACCACTACGTAGAATTTTTCGGTACTTTGGGCGTCTCCCATTTCGGCAGTGTGTTGCATTTGCAAAATAATGTTGAGTATATTTTTCATGAATTAAGCTTCTCTTTTGAGTTCAATATTTTTTAAACGGATACGTAAGTCGGCAATCCAAAATCCTATAAGCGACCAACCAATTACAGCAGGGTAAAAAACCATACGTAATCGACTGTCCAAATCATAACTATTAAAGCCTGGATTACCTCCGTTTCCAGGATGTAACGAATCTGTTAAACGAGGTAACACAAATATGAGCACCGTAAAAATTGGGAAACTGAATACGTTGTAAACAGCTGAAATACGCGCTCTTTTTTCTTCATCTTCGATAGAGTTGCGAAGCACTGTGTATGCCAAATACATTAACATACCAATAGCTGCACTGTTCAATTTCGGATCATTGGTCCAAAAAGCCCCCCACGTATTTTTAGCCCAAATCATTCCGGTAACCAATCCCATTGCGCCAAATAAAATACCAGCGTTGGCATATTCAGCCGATCGAACATCATGTTTGATGTTACCGGTCGACAAATATTTAATCCCATGAATCATTGATGCAAGCAACAATAACAACATGCTAAACCACATTGGAACATGGTAATATAAATTACGAATACTTTGCTCTAAGATTGGCAAATTGGGCACGGGTAATAACAACCCGCAAATGAGTGCGTACAACACAAGTAATACGCCAGTTATTTTCCACCATTTAATCACGCGGCAAATGTAGGAATTATTTGTTTAGTTGAAGGATTTTATTGGTAAAAGTACAAGTCATTTTTCAGTGATTCCAATCATGATTTGCGGGAATACAGAACCCTATCCTCCTTATGGTCAGTCGTTGAAAATGGAAGCGGTCTTACAATCTTCTCCTTTTGTTTGAGCATCCTTACCATAAAAATTGACACAATTGGCAGTAAAATACCAATCAAAAACCACCATCTACCAGAGTATCCGCGCTGTCGCGCCAATTGAGCCACGGGAACAGCCATCCAAATAAATACGGGATACAGCATGAAAATTTCCATATGAGAATTTGTTGGTGGCGGCAAAGGTTAGCTCAATTACGCAAACCTCAAAATCATTTACTGTATATTTTAAACAATTGACACTCATTTTCGTTAATGTTTTAATGAAGTCAACAACAGTAAACGTTCAAAACATATATTCCTTCAATGTTCAAAACATCAAAGGTAAAATCGTTGAACTTTCAGCGTACAAAAACAAAGTAGTGTTAATTGTAAACACAGCATCGGAATGTGGCTTTACACCCCAATACAAAGAACTGGAGCAGTTATACAATAACTACAAAGAAAAAGGGTTTGAGATATTGGCATTCCCATCAAATGATTTCGGTAAACAAGAACCTCTGGCAGGTAAGAATTTACAAAATTTTTGCGAATTACACTTTCGCATTTCATTCCCATTGTTCGAAAAAGTGATTGTCACAGGACATAGAGCCATTCCTCTATTTCAATTTTTAAGCACAAAAAGTTTAAATGGCAAGGTTAATATGAGTCCCAAATGGAACTTTCAAAAATACCTCATTAACCGAAAAGGCGAGGTAGTTGATTATTTCTTTCCGTTTACACGTCCAACTTCCGCAAGTATTAGCAAGGCTATTGAAAGGTTGATTTAGTCAATTTTTGTATGTTTGCCTTTGGCATGAAAAAATTTCCATTGCATATAAGCAACATTATTCATCAACCCAATGATATTGTTACGTTCGAATTCACATCTGAAATTCCCGTTGAGTATATTCCCGGACAATTTATTTCGATAGAAATTCCCATCAATAATCGCACAGTTAGACGCTCTTATTCACTTCACAGCTCTCCAATGTTACCGGAACCACTTGCCATTTCGGTAAAGAGAATTGATAACGGAGACGTTTCAAGAAAATTACAAGATTCGTATGCAATTGGTGACCGAGTTGATGCTTTCGGGCCTAATGGATTATTCACTTTTGAAGCAGCTCCTAACCTTGCCAGACATTTGTTTTTAGTTGGAGCCGGAAGTGGAATTACTCCACTGTTTTCCATTCTAAAATCGGCATTGATTGCCGAACCTCAATCAACAATAACCCTCATTTACAGTAACCGTTCCATCGACAGCACTTTATTTTATGCGGAACTGCAAGCGCTAAAAGAACAATATCCGAATCAAATCAATATTATATATTTATGGAGCACGGGTAAAAACTTAGCAATGGCGCGCCTTAATCGTGAACTATTGGAAAAATTGGTAACACAGCACCTTCATGTTCAAAAGGAAAATGCACTGTTTTATTTGTGCGGTCCGGCAGATTATATGTTGATGTGCACTATTGCTTTACTCACCATGGGTTTTACCCACGAACAACTCAAAAAAGAAACTTTTGTATTGCCCGAGGATGAAGCTGACGATGATGACGGAACCTTACAAAAAGAAGTAGAAATTGACCAAAAAACCTATACGGTTATATTGGAGTTAAACGGATTAGAACACCCTGTTGAAGTGCCCTATCCTATAAGTATTTTAGATGCTGCATTGCAACAAAAGTTAGACATTCCATACAGTTGTAAAGTTGGCATTTGTGGTTCGTGCATTGCAACTTGTATTAAAGGAGAAGTAAATATGCGCTACAATGAAGTGCTAACCGATAGGGAGGTTGAACATGGGCGAATTTTGTTGTGTACTTGTAAACCTATGGAAAATGATGTTAGAATAGCCTTGTGAGATTATTTTCTTCATGCAATTCGATGATACGTATCCATAATCACTCCGTAACGTAATAACCACTTACTCAATCAACTTAATCAACTCATTTACTCAATCAACTTAATCAACTCATTTACTCATTTACTCAATCAACTCAATCAACTCATTTACTCATTTACTCAATCAACTCAATCAACTCAATCAACTTAATCAACTCATTTACTCATTTACTCAATCAACTCAATCAACTCATTTACTCATTTACTCAATCAACTCAATCAACTCAATCAACTTATATCCACCCAACACCTATATTCGCATCATGAAACTTGATATTTTAGCATTTGCTGCACACCCAGATGACATTGAACTAGCTGCCGGTGGCACCGTTATGGCACATATTGCGCTTGGCAAAAAAGTGGGCATTGTAGATTTAACGCGAGGAGAATTGGGAACGCGCGGAAGTGCTGAAATGAGGGATAAAGAAGCTGCTGCTTCATCCGTTATTTTAGGCGTTCATGCTCGTGAAAATTTAAGAATGCAGGATGGCTTTTTTCAAAACGATGAAACACATCAGTTAAAAGTGATTGAAATGATTCGAAAGTATCAACCTGAAATTATTATTGCCAACTCCGAATTCGATCGGCATATTGATCATGGACGAGGAGCTTCATTGGTGCATGATGCCAGTTTTTTATCAGGCTTACGAAAAATCGAAACCACTCATAATGGTATAGTACAAACAGCATGGAGACCCAAAGCGATTTACCATTATATTCAAGATTACCATACAAAACCAGATATCATTTTTGATATCACCCCTTTTTGGGAGCGTAAGATGGAAAGTATTAAAGCATTTTCGTCACAGTTTTACGATCCCACATCCAACGAACCTGAATCACCGATTTCGTGCAAAGATTTTTTGGATTTTATAGAATCGCGTGCACGAGAGTTTGGCAGGGTAATTAGTGTGAAATATGCCGAGGCTTTTACTGTTAAGCGTACCATTGGCAGCCGAGATCTCACTCAATTACTCTAACTCAAACCGTTCGATGTAAGGGATTAAACCAAACTGTGCAAAGTGGTGGCTGAAATGTTTGTAATGAAACCACAACCACTCATGGTAATTGAGATAACCAAAAATATTGTGTGGCATGGTATGAGCAGCACCCTTACTTATAAAATAGGCCTTAAACAATTGGTATCCTGCTTGTAAATCGGTTTTAGCTTGCTCATGTTCCAAATCAGTTGATTTACTCAACAAGCGAATAAGTGGATTATCAAACCCTTTTGGTAGGGCACGATCACTGAGCAATGTTATGACTTTAAATTTTTCTGCCTTTTCCAGTATACTTCCCTCCGCAAACGGATATACTCCTGTGCACAGTTTAAACGGATCATTGAGATGATCGAGCATTTTAGTGGCATTCATTGTACCCCAAAGTGGGTGCGTTTCAGGTTGTAGTTTTTGGATAAGTAGTGGCATTTCGTTCTCAAAATACGACTACAGTTTTTCAATTGATTTCATCAGTGCAAATTAATGGTTTGGGTATAAGTATGCTCTTTGGTAAGTATCTGCAAACTATAGATTCCTTTTTTCAATTTATTACTTTTTTTGAATCCAATACGATGTACTCCTTTTCGTTTAACAGCAACATCATCCTTGTAAACAATCTGCTCCAACTCATCACGTAAAATCACCGAAACTTTTGTTGGCTGCATGGCATAAAACGCTACATGAATTTTTTTATCGCCTAACACCTTTGCATCAATAACAGAGAACTTCTGAATGGAATCTTGGCTTAATAAGCGATGTGCAAGCTCCATATCCGGAATGCCATATCCATAAAAAACATTTGGTTTATCGTATCGATTGGCACTTTGGTGAATAGCTTCCATAATTTGTATAGGATTTTTGCTAGGATGCGCTTGCATCAAACAAGCTATTGCACCGGTAAGCAGCGGACAAGCATAGGAAGTTCCATCACCTTGATAGAATACTCCATGGGTGGAAGCTACCCAAACATTATCACCCTGAGCAACCACATTTGGTTTTATGCGTTTATCGGCAGTTGGACCAATAGAGCTGAAAGCAGCAAGGTAACCATCGGGAGATACTGCACCCACGGTAATAACCTCCGCAACATCAGCAGGAACACTCACAAATCGCCAATCTTCATCCCCTTCATTTCCTGCACTCACAACTACCACCATTCCTTTGGAAACAGCTAACGATGCGGCTTGAGATATTATTGATTTTTTTCCGTTAAGATCTTTGTATACATGGTTAAAACTAGCATCATCAAATTCATTATAGCCCAACGATGAGTTTACAATATCAGCACCCATACTATCGGCAAATTCAATAGCTTCGGCCCAATAAATTTCCTCAATAGGCATTTCGGTTCGGGCATATTCTGAACGCAATAAAGCATACGATGCCTGCGGAGCAGTTCCCACAAACTCCCCATTGATATTACCTGCCATACAAGAAAGAACGGCCATTCCATGATCATCATCTTCAAAAACCATCGAATCTTTTTGCACAAAATCAACTGTGGTAACAATGCGATTTTCGTCAAACAATTTCTTAAAAACCGGAAGTTTATGTACGTTGTTAAAACCTGCATCCAATACCGCCACCAAAACATTGTTGCCCTCATAACCTTGTTTGTGCAAGGTATGCACATTCAGCATCTCAACTTGGTTCCAAGCCTTACCGTATCTTATTGTATCAGCTAATAGTTTTTCCTTGTTTTCAAACTTTGCATCAAGCACCCGTAGCATTTCATTGATGTCTGCTTGCTCCATTGGGTTTGTTTGAATCGGTTTTTGAACACCCAAATATTTCACCTCTTTTACGCCCGCAAATTGCTTGAGTGTATCACCTGCTCGTTTGGATGTTGCTTTCACAACAATGGCGTTTAACCATTTACTTTGGGTTATGGGTTCGTAGCCATTTTGCTGAAGCAACCCGATGAATAATTTACTCAAGGGAAAATCATTTTCACTGATCGGTATTGAAAATTTTTGCCTGCGTGCAATTGCTTTTGCAGATAAAAACCGCTGTGGTTCATTGATAAAATAAGTGGTATCTTTAGATACAAGGCTAACTAAAAAAACATGCTGTGCGGAAACGCAAAAGGCAAACAGCAGCAATCCTACAAGTGCTAACAGTTTACTTTTCATTGTTGAGTAAACGAGGTAAGCGTAAATCGGTAACGATAGCCGCGCGATCCAGATACTTGGGTATTGATTGAATCAGACAATGCATAAACCAATCCGATATTGCGTGCATATATTTCATACCGAACAATTTCTTCGATAGCATTTACTTCATTTAGTTGAAGCACTTTTGAGGTAAACGGATAATTGGTAGAGCCCAACGTTAACGGATTGTCTGTGTAGCTAAAGGTGTATTGATCGGCACCTAAAGCATTATAGATATTGCCATTCCATTTTTTGTTTTTCTCGAGCGGGAAAACAAGTTTTACGTAACGTATATTCTCCTGCACTCGCTGTGCGTTAAGAGTTGTTCGCAGTTGTGTAGCTTGGTTTAAAGGTATCCACAAAACAGTATCAATATACCTAACATACCTGCTAATATATTGACCCGTTTCGCCCGTAACATCAGTAAAATTACCTGTAATTTGTTCTTTGTATTCAAAGGTAAAAGTGTCAATGGTTGTTTGTCCCGAGTTATCATCGTAAACCAATGAATCAACTTTGTATATCCAAGTTGCTCCAACTTGTGTAGGGAAATAATTATAGCCAAGATCCACTGAATCTTCCCCAGATTTGGAATCTGAACAAGCAACTAACAGGGAGCTCAACAAAATCAATATTAGATTACGTTTGTACATGATAAAAACGAAGATATAACGTTTGAGCAAGATTCAAATTGCATGGTAATATGAATGAAGATTTAAATGCTTGTTTAGTTTATAAGTGAAACCTTAGAAAAGAACACTGTAAAATGTATAACCGAAAACAATAAACATTCCTTACTTTTTCATTTTACATTCAGCGTTCTACATTTTGCTGTTAAAACTTTGAATTACGCATGCGACTGAGGCGAATCTATACCAAATACACTCCGTCCTTTTCAATTCTCACTAGGCGTTTTTTGTAGAGCATTCCTAACGACTTTTTGAATGTTTTCTTACTCACCTGCAACGCATCTGCAATTTCATCAGGGGAACTATCATCCGTTAGAGCTATAAAACCATTGTGGGCTTTTAAATAATCATACAACACATCTTTCACCTCTTCCAGGCGCTGGAACCCGATTTTTTGTATCGATAAATCAACTTCATTGGTGGGTTTTACTTTTTTTATCCAAGCTTTCATGCGCTCACCAATTTCCAAATCACGATATACTTCATTTTTGTATATCAAGCCTTTGTATGCATCATTGATAACAGCAAAATAGCCTAAAAAATGATCCTCATAAATCACAATATCAACTTCCTCTCCTACTTTTAAATCGAGGTGCTCATTCACAAAAAACTTGTTCAATTTAGCCGAAGCTGCTAGCCTGTCGGTTTCTTCATCCAAATACAAATACACTACGTGGGTTTCACCAACTTTCATGGGCTCCACTTGTTCTTTTGCAGGAACCAATAAATCTTTATCCAATCCCCAATCCAAAAACGCACCAAAAGGAGCAATATCCACCACACGTAATCCTGCAAACTGATTAAGTTTAATTTTAGGTTCTTGCGTTGTTGCAACAGGTCTATCTTCCGAATCGGTGTATACAAACACATCAATCTTGTCGCCAATTTTTTGTTCGGGAGTGGTAAATTTATTGGGTAGTAAAATATCGTTTTGCTCATCATCTGTAAGATATAAACCCACAGCGCTAGCGCGTAAAATAGTCAGTGTATTTTTTTGTCCTAAGTAAATCATGAACCTTTATTAAATCAACATCAAAACTACATTTTTAATTGCTATTTATTTTTTGTTATTTACGTGTAGGTTTCAGCGTTACAAAAAACAAAGCTTCCCTTATCATGAGTGAGATTTTTAACAGTTACAACGTAGGCCAACATATTTGGGACGAAATGTATGCCAATAACAATGTAAGGCAGCCATACACCAGCATTTATGATTACCTCAAAGCCATACCGCAAAACACTTTAGACGGAAAAGATGAACTTGCCAAAAAACTTTTTATGAGCCAAGGAATAACCTTCACCGTATACTCAAGCAACGAGGGTATTGAAAAGATTTTTCCGTTTGATATAATTCCCCGCATTATCACAGCTCAGGAATGGAAATACATTACCGCAGGAATTAAACAGCGGCTCACTGCGTTAAATCACTTTTTAAAAGACGTATACCACGAGCAACAGATACTAAAAGACGGCATAATACCCGCAGATATGGTGTATTCATGTCCGCATTTTTTGCGCGAAATGATTGGAGTAAAACTCCCGCACGATTTATATGTGCACATAGCTGGCATTGATTTAATTCGTGGAGAAGATGGTGATTTTTATATACTGGAAGATAACCTTCGCACACCATCTGGAGTTAGTTACATGATTGAAAACAGAGAAATTACCAAACGTATTTTTCCTGAATTGCTCAATCAAAACAAGGTGAAAAGCGTGAGCGATTACCCCAATATTTTACATCAAAATTTACTTGCACTCTCCCCTCGCAGCGTTCCCAAGCCAAACATTGTATTACTCACTCCCGGCATTTACAATTCGGCTTATTTTGAGCACACCTTCTTGGCTCGCTTCATGGGTATTGAACTGGTTGAAGGCAGAGATTTAGTGGTAAACAACCATCATGTGTTTATGAAAACAACTACCGGATTAAAACAAGTAGACGTTATTTACCGCAGGGTTGATGATGAATTCTTAGATCCGCTGGTGTTTCGTGCTGATAGTATGCTGGGTGTTCCCGGACTTATGTCGGCCTACCGCAAAGGCAATATTGCCATCATTAATGCCGTTGGAAATGGTGTGGCCGATGATAAAGCCATCTATGCTTTTGTACCGGCAATGATTAAGTATTACCTGAACGAGAAACCCATCTTAAAAAATGTACCAACCTATCAATTGGGAAAAGATGATGAACGTGAATTCGTTTTGCAAAACATCAACACCATGGTGGTAAAAAAAACAAATGAATCGGGTGGCTACGGAATGTTAATGGGACACGCAGCTACCGAAGAAGAGACACAAAATTATATTAAAGAGATACTCAAAAACCCACGCAATTTTATTGCACAACCAACCATCAATCTATCTTCATCTCCTTGTTATATTGATGGTAAATTGCAACCACGCAGAGTTGATTTAAGACCCTACGCACTCTGCGGACCAAACGGAATAGAAATTGTGCCGGGCGGATTAACACGGGTTGCACTAAGAGGAGGATCGCTGGTTGTAAATTCATCGCAAGGTGGCGGTAGCAAAGATACTTGGGTGCTGGATGAATAGTTGATAGTTAATAGATGATAGTTAATAGTTGATAGTTAATAGTTGATAGATGATAGTTAATAGTTAATAGATGATAGATGATAGTTAATAGTTAATAGATGATAGATGATAGTTAATAGATGATAGATGATAGATGATAGATGATAGTTAATAGATTGCAGATGATCAAGAATCAAGAATCGAGTATCAAGAATCGAGACCAGATCACACTGACTTATTTCTCTGGAGCACTCAGGATAAATAAAAACAACAAAACAACTCGCAATAAAAAACTCGTAACAACAAAACTATGCTTGCACGAATAGCTGACTCTCTTTTTTGGATGGCACGATATATTGAGCGTGCTGACGGGATTATGCGCATGCTTAAAATTAATTATACCGCATCACTCGATAAAAGTGGTGCTGAGGAATTTTCATGGAAACCTGTTTTACGTCTTTTTAGCACGTTAAACGATGCCGAAATTGAGGCCATTGAAAAAGACAGTAAAAGGGTAATGCACTATATGATTGATGATCGCAACAATCATAACTCATTGTTTAATATCATTAAAAGTGCCCGCGAAAATGCGCGTGGGGTGCAGGATCACATCACATTGGAAGTGTGGAGTTGCGTGAATGATTTTTACCACGATATCCGAAGTGATCAGGTATATGAAATGGTAGAAGCCGATCAATCCATACAATTATTAGATACCCTCCTCAAAAACGGATTGTTGTATTACGGAACATCGGATATTACCATGCCCCGTGGCGATGGCTGGAGCTTTATGAATATTGGAAAAGCCTTGGAACGTGCTTTGCAAACAGTTGATTTACTCGATAGTAAGTACAGCGCATTACAATACGACCTAAATGCACATGCTGAAACCCCATATTGGCGCTTTTTATTGATGTCGGCATCGGGTTACGAGTTATATGTAAAAACTTACCGCGAAGGATTAAACGGAAAACACATTGCCGAAATGATGCTGCTCAATACAGATTTCCCACGAGCTATTTTATATTCCATTGTGCAACTCACCCGTAATTTCGAAAAAATAAGAAGCGATCGAAACATTGACAGTTACAAAGAAATTGAATTTTTAATTGGGAAACTCCGCAGCACCATTCGCTACACGGATGTATCAACACTTACTCAAGAAGGACTCAAAAATACGCTGCTCAATACCCGAAGTGAATTGTATCAAATTAGCAATGCTCTCAACACGTACTATTTCAATTACTACTAAGCATGTCTACTTTTTACATACAGCACACTACCCGATACCACTATGCAAGTGCGGCTAGTTACAGTGCCAACCAAATAATACTCTACCCAACAAACGATGAGTGGCAGCGCGTAATTGAGCATCATATCCATATTACCGGTGATCCTGTTGTATCTGTTCACCGCGATTATTTCGGAAACGAAGTTGGCACGTTTACGCTTATTGAACCTCATTTAGAATTATTAATACACTCACAATTGGTTGTAGAAACCAAACCCCGCATTAAACCCACCATAACACAAAGCACACAAGAGCAATGGGCCGAACTTTCGCGCATGGCGGCAACCCTACCCTACGCTGATTTTTTGAAGATTGAAACGTTTGAGAACAGACATGAATTGCAAAACATGATTGATGCAAAAGATCCCAAACGGTTTAATCCCTACCAAATTGCTACCTATTTTTGCCGTCAAGTTTTTGAGCAATGTGCCTATATCAAAGGCATTACAAATGTTGAAACCACGCTCGATGATATATGGAAAATGAAAGCTGGAGTATGCCAAGATTTTGCGCACCTAATGCTTGCCTTGCTGCGAATGGTGAATATACCTGCACGGTATGTGAGCGGGTATATTTGTCCGCATCATAACGGTATGCGTGGAGATGGAGCTACACATGCATGGGTGGAAGCATACTTACCCTTTTATGGTTGGCTTGGATTCGACCCTACCAATAACTGCATAGCTACCGAAAAACATGTAAGGCTGGCTGTTGGACGAAATTTCAGTGATTGTTCACCCGTTAAAGGAACATACCGAGGCGGTGCCGATCATACATTGGAAGTACAAGTTTCGGTTCAATATGAAGATGAGATTGCAACCGAACAAGAAGCTACAACCAAATTTATTCATTTGAGCGCCCTCGAAGATGCAGCAGAAATAAAAGCTGAGCAGAATCAACAATAAACGCTGATACTGCATAAATCCTCGAAAACATGATGATTTAAACGTAGAAACTAATACGCGTTTTACATTGTACAAAACGAAAAAGAGGCATTCATTTCAACACAAATTGCAGGCATTCTAAAGGAGTTAGATAACGGCAAAAAAAGCGGAAGAAGTCATTCATGACTGTGGCCTAAATCGTGCTGCATTCTGTAGATGGAGCAAAGTAAATGGAAGCATGAGCGCCACCCAGCATATAGGTTGTTTATGCTGTATCGTTCGTATGCAAACAGACGGCAAGTAAGCGAGAATGATGCGGTTGGGAGAGACGAAAACTCAATAAGAGAATAGCTTGCATGATTCAATTTTTCACCAGCGTATCATTTTCAGAACCTAATTTTTGGTCCAAAACCTTCCTGTTCATTGAAATGATTTGGATGCTTTAATCTATTATCGTGCAAGTCTATGTATTTCAAGTTTTTTAATTGGATTAATCCTTCTGGCACTTTTTTTAGTTGGTTGTTATTGAGGTATAGATACTCCACATTACTCAGTTCATAAATATTACTGGGCAATTTTTTTAACCCATCATTTTCAATATGAAGTGATTTTAGATTGGGTAGTTTACTTAAAATAGGAATGTTTTTATCCAATTGAAGATATTTATCATCATTTAAATACAATTCTTGTAGGTTTGATAATTTGATGAAGGCTGAAGGTAGAACGGTGAAGTCATTCCCACTTAAATCAAGCACTTTCAAATTTTTAAGATTGCTTATACTTTCGGGTATTTGTTTTAAATGATCGTTTTTCAAACTCAAATATTGTAGCTTGGTAAATAGCGACCAAATAGAATCGGAAACTTGTATGTTTTGATTACTCAAATCTAGTTTGTAAACATTTTGAGGGTTTCGTAAAGCTTCTTCTATACTCTTATATTCCTTCTTGAGTAACAATGAATCAACCGGTGTTTGTGCTTTTGCACTTTGAAATAAAAGTGTGAAAAGCACGGAAAACATTACTATTTTTTTAAGTGTCATTTTTGTTTACAATATAATAATAATCCAATTTGAAAGACTGCAATACTATCGCAGCCTTTCAAATTTACTTTTATTTGGGACTAAACGGTAGTGCCGATTTATGTACAATAATTTTTAGTTTTCCATCTTTACCGTTTTTGAAAACCCAGGTTTTGTCTACCATTACTTCTTTTCCATCCTTACCTGTTACCCATACATTTCCCATGGTGATGGCCACTGAGCCATAAATATGAATACCTTCATTTTTATCTCCAGCATTGTCGTAACGAGCCTTTACCCAAGGAGTAAGCGCAAAGCCTTTGTCATTTGGATAATCGGGGTCGCCTCCAATAAAATAGGCTAACGCACCTTTTTTATCGTTTCTAAAGGTATGGTCGCCAAATGCCAATGTGGGTTTAAAAAACACCTTTCCATTGTCGTAGTTATACGCTTCCGAAAGTACTTGTTCGGCATAGGTTTTATAGTCTCCACCTTCTTCTTTTAGCTAGCCAATTTTCACTAAAGCATCACACCAAGCTTGTTGCGCTAAATTTACTTCCTCGTAGGTAATAATATTTTGAGCTCCTTCTTCTACATATACCAAACCAAGCTCGTCAATAACTTTTTGAACATCTTCGTTTGTATGAGAAACTTCCTTGTTGGCTTCTGCTTGTACTTTTTCTGGAGATTGGTTACAAGAAGCTGTTAAGCCTACTATTGCAAGTAGACCCATTATCATTTTTATGTTCATCTTTTTGAGTTTTTAGTTTGCCTACTTCTTACTACAGTGTTCGGCTATTCTGTTTGATGTAAATCGTTTTTTTTGAGGTAGTGTTGATGCACCCTACAATTGAGCCATTACTTGCGATAATCATTTTTGTTGTTTAGCATTCTGTTAACTTCCATCGAGCCTATTGTTGATACTTACCCAGTAATATTGGGTTAAAAAAGCCAAACCCATACCCAGACATAATAGCGATTTGGGTGCAATACCATTGTAAAATCTACATGTTAATACGCATTGTGTTCAAATGAATACTGCTGTTTGTATAGTGAAATTTTAACAGGTTGGTTGGTTAGCTCTTCAAGTTTGTTAAGTTCGTAGTGCTTGGGTAAGAACGTAAACGAAATTGAGATGAGGTATGCGTAATCTTGCGCTGTTGGCTGCTCCGTTTTTTTAAATACGGAGAAGCGCACTTTAACATGATGATAATGATTATTTATATGAAGCATCCCAAGGGCATCATACGCAGCATCTAGCTTACGGTTGTTGTGCTGTAAAAAAGGATCACCATCTATCGTAAAGTATAATTCCATTTTGGATTGAACTTCCTTAAGGGAATTATATAAAGCGGTATCAGATTTAGCAAAGGATTGAAGCGGTACAACAAGTTTTACTTCACCTGTATTTATATTCATTTTTATTAAAGCCTCCCGTGACCTGTGTTTAACTGTTTGGCTATCTAATGAATGATATTGAAGGTATGCGGAAACTTTTGACTGTATCTGAGCTTGCATGTCAAATACGGTTGCACAAAAAAGGAGAATGAACGTAATTGTTTTCATAACGCTAATGAATAAAGTTAATGGACAAGGAGTAGCCCAAAGTAGGCTACTCCTTTAGGGTCGTAAAAATTAGTTAAGCGGTACGCGGAGGCCTTGGTTCAGGCACCGTAAAATGATGTGTTAATTTTAAGAAATAAGCATTAACAGTTTCCGTGGGTAAAGAAAAAAATAGTAATTGAGCACACTGAAGAATACCTTCATCTGTATCTGCTTTCTCAGTGCTTTCTGATGTTGTTTCTACTGAAATGCTGAATGAAAAATATTTTTTAGCATCCAACACAATGGCTATACAAGCAAAGCCTGCACTAAATATAATAAGCCATATGGTAAAAAGGTTTTTCAATTAGGAGTATAAACCTTGCGTGAGTATAAAAGTTTTTCATTTTAGAGATATGACCTATTGATGACATTCTTTAGCATTTGATCCAGGTGCGCTTCTCTTTTTAATCGTTCTATTTTTGGGGATGCTTAAACAAAAACTTCCACATACTGCAAGGTAAAACTGCGAATAAAAAAGGATAAAACAAAGTTGGTAAAGGTGTTTTTTGTGTATTCAAAAACATGAGTACATCCCGTTACAATCGCAGTTAGATAACGGTTGCCAATTTTTACAATACAAATATGCAGCGTAAAAATTGGCTATCGTATAATCAAAGTATTTCACTTCTACTGCAATTTTAGAAGATTGTTTTTTAGCGTGGTTGCGGATTTTTAGCACAAAAGTTCAATCGAAGAACTGCACTTGAACCTACCACAAAACTGCCATACAAAGCACAGAAACCTCCATTACGCCAAACCGCTGTGTTGGGTGCTGGCCTTCTGTCTTTGTCGTTTGTTTGTCAGTCATTTAATATTGGTTTCTGTCGTGCGTTGGCTTGGTGGCTCTTTTGCAAAACTTGGCTTTAGTGTTGGCTTTTGCGGTTTTGCATATGTGCCACCAATTAGGGCTCATTTAAATCTGACTTGTAAATTAATTTTAAAAAGAAGTTCATCATTCTCTTCAAATAGCCAACCGTAATAGTATTTTTTCGTTCCTTTTGTTGTTCTCGGTGTTCCAGGGTTATCTTCATCTTCACCAGTCGAAGGTTGCTCAAACTTTGTGTTGTTTAATAAGTATTCTCTGAAAAGATTGAAATCATAAATATGAAAACAAACAATGTCACCGTCTTGCTTACAAATGATTACACCACCAGTTGCATCATATATTCCTTGCCACGGTTTTTCTGATGTCATACCCATAGCACATTCTGCTAGAAATTTTTTAAGCTTATAGTCATATAATCTCTGTTCAGACTGTTCTCCGTTGTAAAAATTTAATGGGTCTCTATTTTCTAAAAGTGTTACTAATTCAGATAAAACTGGTGTTCTGTCTATCCATCTATAAAGTAGGCAATAAGCTATAATATCAGGCAAATCACCATCAACCATTTTTAAATTCCGCCAAAGTTGGGAAGATTGAATGCCCTTAAATTTAATTACTGCGGAGTAGTCGTTAATTAATTTTTGAAGCCTAAAAGTCAGTTTAGAAATTTTACCTTCTGGCTTGTATGTCGACTCATTAAAATCAGGGATTGAAATAGTTTCATTTGTCTTTATTCCGTAAATGAAGTTGTTTCCAAGGCCCGTATTGAATAGAGTTGAATCCTCCCCGAGCAAAGATTTTATGCTAAAACCTAAATCAGCTTCTTTGGCAAGTCTATGGTCGTATATTCTTAATCTAATATCTGACTTGCTTGTGACTTTAGCAGTTAGTTTCTGAATTTTTGAATTTTCAATAAAATCCTCAATTGTTGGTATTTCAAAGCTTTTCCCTGAACCGTTGATTATTCCAGTATAGATTTTTTCAGATATTTCCTTCAAATATTCTATTGAAAAATCCCCAATTAAATTTCTATTTCCGTCAGACACAGAATAAAGAAGAATATTCCCATTTCTTTCAAACTCTAGCGATGATTTGCCTTCCTCTCTGTAAGCTTTTACAACTTCATAGTAATTATTCTCATCACGATTTAGCTTAATGTCTGATTGAAACAGTTTGCCCTCACTTAGTAATTTTACAAAAACATATAACTCACTCCAATCACCTTTATTTCCTTTTAGCATTTTCTGTATTTATTCGTTTCAAAATCTTTTCTGCGGTTGCTTGAATAGCAGGAACGGCAACGGAGTTGCCGAATTGCTTGTAAGCTGATGCGTCAGCAACAGGAATTACATATTTGTCCGGAAAGCCTTGAAGCCTAGCCCATTCTCTTGGTGTCATTTTGCGAATGCCTTCACGGTTAACAGTTCCTTTTATGTGAGTTGTTGGGGTAAAATCTGTAATTCTATGGTCAATAACTAAATTTCTCTCTCTACCCATTCCACCTACGACAATAGAATTTGCAATTCCATTATCAGGAATTATTGCATAACCAAAGCCATTGCCTTTGTTTTCGTGTCTTTCTTTGTGATTAATTAAAGTTTGAACATATTGGGTTGAAAGAAAGTATTTTGTAGCAGGAACTTTTTTTTCTTTGACATCAGCAAACTTTGCTATTTTCTTTAACGGTTTAGGATACTCAAATTCTCTAATGCCTTGGTCTTTTCTAAAACCAACGATGTAAATTCTTTCTCTTTGCTGTGGAACACCAAAGTCTTTTGCATTTATGATTTGTGGATCGGGAACAAAATAGTCAAGGTCATTTCGTAAAACATTTAGGATTGTAGCAAGCGTTTTACCACCATTATGATTTCTTAAACCTTTTACATTTTCAAGAAATATTGCTTTAGGCCTTTTGCGTTTAATTATTTCTGCAACATCAAAAAACAGTGTCCCTCTTGTATCTTCAAATCCTCCACGTTTACCTGCAATTGAAAAGGCTTGACAAGGAAAACCTGCGCACAAAATATCAAATCCATCTGGTATAAATTTTTTAGTTTCTTCTTTTGTTATGTCGCCAAATGGAACTTCGCCAAAGTTTGCTCGGTAGGTTTTTTGTGCGTCTTTATCCCATTCAGATGTAAAAACACATTTGCCACCTAAATTTTGCATTGCAAGTCTAAAACCACCAACGCCAGCAAATAGGTCAATGAATTTGAATTTATAGTTTTCGGGTGTCGGAAAAGGAACATCATTAACCTCAAAAAGTAACTGCTGCAAGGCATCTTCATAAACTAATGTAAGATTGTTTTCTTCCTCTTGGTATTGGATATACTCTTTGATATACTTTAATGCATCTTTTTTAAAATGCTTTGACACACCATTGTCAATGTTATGAAGGTAGTGAGTAATTACAGCCTTTTTTTCATTAGTTGGTACTGGCTCAACTAATCTAATTTGAAATCGTTTACCATCCAATTCATCTATGCTGATTTTCTCTTTTAATTTCATCTTTGTTATTTTCAATTTTCAGTCAGTAAAGTTAAATTTTTTAGACTTTTTTTTGGGAAAAGTTGCTGTAAACGCATCCCTTCAAGTTTGATACATTTTCTAAAACAAATATTTAGGCTCGTGTTCGTCTGGTATTTCCATAATTTTTAAAACCAGTTTCCATTTCTTGGATTATCAAGCCTTGAATATGCTCTATCCTTTGAAAAAGGTTGACAAGGAAATCCCGCACATAAAATGTCGTGAGGAGAAATTGATTTTATATCAATTTAATTTATATCTCCTTGAATTCTGGTCTTCTGATTTCTTTCGTAAAGCCCAATTAATTCTAGGCTTAATTTACTAGCAAACAAACGCTTATGTCCCAATTCTGATAAGGCAGGACGAAACCCTCAGATAAGCCTCCTGCTCCAGCAAATAGATCAATAAACTTATAGTTCATAGTATTTTTTTATAAAATCCAACCTTAACAAGATGGTTCCAAAGTGTTTTATTCATATGGTTAAAAGAACTAAGTTTCCCTTTTTTATCATCAAGGGTAATTAAGGAATGATCGATGTTAGTAATATAAAATTCATTACCATTTTCAGTATTCATCCATTTCTGTCCGATTGAAAAATCAATTTCATCAATTTTCTCTGTATTTGCATTCATAATCACTGTTTATTTCAAATAAATATTATCGGCTGTAAATTATCAATATAACAACCCTTATGCATAGCAGTAAACCAAACATGACATGCTTGTAAGGTATTACTAAGTAGTCCTGCGGGTGCTTTTGGCAAAAGGATATTCCATTCAGTTTTAAATCCCAACCGAAGAGCGATGCGCTTAGTATTTTGGGTATCATTGGCTCGGCTTGCCATTCGGTGGGTTTATTCATAGGTACTTATTAAGAGGTAAAAGTATAGAAATATTGATAAAAAAACCACCCGAAGGTGGTTTCTATTTATTTCTTTTTAACAGTAAGCATATCAGCAATAAGTTGCTCGCTTTCTTCTAAAATCAAATCAGGATTATCCTTCGTGTTTTTTCTATCCTTTTTCCGTGCTTCTTCACGTTGCTTTTTGCGAGCTTCTCGTTCTGCTAATTCGGCTTTATAAACCTCTTCATTCAGCGTTACATATTGCTCATCCTCGGCTTGTTTAAAATCTTTAATATCTTCCATCAGATAGGCATACTCAGGGTTTGTTTTCATGCGCACATCGTGTTCTGCTTTTAACTTAGCACGCATAGCTGTTACGGTTCCTACATTTTCAATTGGCGCTTCTTCAATTTGATCCCACGGCAATGCATACTTGCTGGCATCTTCACCAAACTTGCTATCGGCATAAACGCTAGGCAACTCAATATCTGGTGTAACTCCTTTGTGTTGAGTACTGCCACCATTTACACGGTAAAATTTGGCAATGGTAAGTTTTACCTGTCCAAGTTTTTTGCCGTTGTATTGAATAAACTCATTGAGATCAACCATGTTTTGAACAGTGCCTTTTCCAAAGGTGCGTTCGCCCACAATGATTCCACGGTTATAATCTTGAATGGCTGCTGCAAAAATTTCGGAAGCCGAAGCACTAAACCTATTCACCAAAACCGTTAGCGGGCCATCATAATAAATAGCAGGATCCATGTCTTGTTCAACTTTTCGGTTTCCATCGGCATACTTCACTTGCACCACCGGACCACGTTTAATAAATAAACCGGTTAACTCAATTGCTTCTTGTAAAGATCCTCCCCCATTGTTGCGTAAATCAATAACAATGCCTTGCACTTTTTGTTGTTGCAACGAATCAATTAGTTTTTTTACATCCCTTGTAGTGCTTTTATAATTGGTTTCTCCCCTTGATGCAGCGGCAAAATCAATGTAAAACGTAGGTATATTAACAACGCCCACCTTGAATTTTTTTCCATTGCGCGAAAATTCTTTGATGCTGCATTTAGCCGATTGATCTTCCAATACAATTTTATCGCGCAGCAAATCCACCAATTTGGTTGAGTTTGGCTCACTCGATGGAATAATTTTTAACCGCACCGCAGTACCTTTTTTTCCACGAATTAAACTTACCACATCATCAATTCGCCAATCAATAACATTCACCACATCACTATCTTTACCTTGTGCCACACCAATAATTTTATCACCAGCAAAAAGTTGTTTGCTTTTATCTGCAGGACCGCCTTTAATAATTTCCCGAATTTTGGTGTATTCGTTTTCTGTTTGCAATTGTGCACCAATCCCTTCAAGTGATAGGCTCATGCTTTGGTTAAAATCTTCGGCTGTTCGGGGCGAGAAATAATTAGTATGCGGATCGGCAACTTCCAACAAGGCATTCATGTAAATCTGAAAAATGTCGTCACCTTTAGTTTTGCCGGCATACTTCAACAAATTTTCGTAACGCTTGCGCACATCCTCAATATACTTTTTGGCCGTATCATTTTTATTCCCCTTTGCTTGCAAGCATTCAAACAACACTTTACGCTGCCATAGTTTATCGTATTCGGCATAGTTTAGGCAATAAGGCGATTTATCGCGGTTAATTTCAAATGAATCAACCTTGCTAAAATCCATGGGTAATTTCAGCAAACTCAAGGCATACTGAATACGATCCATTAACCTTTTTTGATAGGTATTAAAGATATCGAATGCAGGTTCCACATCACCGGTAAAAATTCCATCATCGAGTTTGTAACGATACTGTTCAAAACGATCGATATCCTCCTTTAAAAAATATACCCGCGAGGCATCCATGTTTTCAATATAATTATCGAACGCCTTTGACGAAAAATCATCATTTATTTGGGGTTTGGCATAATGATAGGAACCCACAAATTGAAGCGCTGTTTGGTAGGTTATTTTTTGCTGTTCGGTTGGTGAAAATGTTTTTACCGTATTGCTATCATTAGATGCGCAAGCTGATAAAGTGGTTAAAAGCAGTTGACTATAAAGAAATAATTTATTAAACATATTGAATGTTTGGTATAGGCTGTGAAATTGGTGTTTTTGATACGATTAAACAACTATTAGTAATGGATAGTTGATAACAGGTTATAAACGATGGTAAAATGCTAAGGATAAATTCGAAAAATTAAATTCGAAAAAGGAAACTCGGAACTCGAAATCTCTCCCAATAGCTATCGGGACTGAATGCATCTTCTTTATTTAATAACAAACTTCCTTGAGTCGATTCGAGTACCATTTGCATACAATGTATAGAAATAAATACCTGCATGTAAACTGGTTACATCCACTTCTTCATTGGTTAATCCCACTGGTGTGTTGCTGCGTTCTATGCGTTTAATCTCTTTACCGGTTATATCCATTATGCTTAATACGGTATTGGCATTTTGGGTTAGTTGATACGGAATGGTAAGTTTATCGCTTGCAGGATTGGGATAGGCTCCGTATAAGTAATTTTTGGCTTGTACTTCCAACGAGTTTACGCCCGTTGGAATTTGGGTAAACCTCATGGTGTAATATCCCTCAGGTGCTGTGATGGGTTTTACAGCAATTTTGCCATTATTAGTGGTAGAGGTTAAATAATAATCAATAAAATCAGTTGTATTTAACGTTCCAGGAGTAATGTTTCCGGTATATAAACCATTGGAATCAACTGTTAAATTAATGGTGTTCCATATATTGGTTCCCCTTATTTTCCATTTGCATTGAGCAGATGCAATTCCGCTTATGTTGGTAATACGCGCTTGAATAGCATAGCTGCCTTGAATAGGTTGAAAACCATCAACGGATGGATGCCAAAACAATACCGAATTGTTTGTCGGGATTTGCATCGTTATGCAATGAATGGATCCTCCAGCAGGCGCAACGGCACGAGCATCTATTGGAATAACTTTATATCCAGGTAAATATTTCTCATACAATTTTTGTACTTCAATAGATTGCTCTTGGTTACCATCTATATCATCCGAATAGGTTGGATAGATAAACGTTTTGTTTAAGGTGATACCATTAATATAAGTGCGGGCACCACTATAAACTTCTAAGCATGTTTTTAAATTATAGGTTCCATCATCTCCTGTTGGAGTTGGGAAGCGATAAATGCGAAACGGACGGTTGTAAGTAGATTTCAACGTTGTTAAATACTGGTAATTATCTTCAATTAATTTTTTATCGATAGCCGTAATTTCAGTTGGGTATTGCATCACCAATATGGTTTGCTCATCAATCAGTTTGGTATACAAATCAATATGCCCTGTTCCGCCATCACATTGCAATGCTTTGAGGTTTACATTCATGGTTGAGCCAAAATACTGTGTAATAGAGTCGAGTGTTTGAGCTCCAATCCAACCACGCTGTTGCTCATTATCACTGGTAAATACATCACTAAAAAACACTCTTCCAAACCCATCACTCATCAAGTTTCCTCCTTCTCCGTATACTTTTGATTCAAAATTTCGAACACCCATATGCTTGGCTAAAACCTTAGGATAGGTATCATCATTATCTCTACCGTCATAATATTTCAAATCAATAAAAGCGAGCGCACTGTCTTTTTCACCTAAATAAATTCCGTTCGGACCATAATCACGTATCCACCAATCATCACCCGGAGCAATAAAAAAAACATAATTTTGGGTAAGTGGCCAACCCAAATCATTCATAAAAGCTTTTACTTTTAGGGTATCAGCCACATAAGGCACACGAATCCAAACAGGCAGTTCATCTGAAATGAATTTAGCCAATTGTGCCGAAACATAACCGTAATCAGAGAAGGTATCTACACCAATTATATTTCCATTAATGCCATAATGGTAAGCCCACGAAATACAAACCGCTTGCGATTCTTCAAACTCTCCAGGATAACGAACTTTGCCAGGCATGTTAAATCCAGCTTTGCCAAAAACAGTTTTATCTTTTGTTTTATGTTCAATAGCCAACTGAATTTCTTTTGATGTTTTATAAGCTGGCAACTTGTGCAATGGATATTGCGCAAACAAACTCATTCCGCTAACAAGCAGTAGTGAGGTAACAATTATTTTTTTTAGCATAAATTATGTTTATTGAGGTGGCTATTGATTATGTGGTTTGCTTAATGGGTAACAAATAAAAAATTCTACAAAATTTGTAACAGCACATTTTAAACAAGGCTGAGTTCAACAAATAAGTGCAATTTTTTAAAAAAAAAAAGAATAAACCTAAACTTTAGTTATTTTCTAATTAAAATTATCAATTTACTGAAAGTAAGGATTATCTGTTATTTTTTTAATCCAATTTCTAGTAACCGTTCATTTAAATATTCGCCTGCACTTATTGGCGTATAGTGTAAGTTGAGTTCAGAAGATACACAAGATGGCAAACAATCTAAGCGCATTTCACTTCGTGGATGAAGGAAAAATGGAATAGAATAACGAGGTGTTCCCCAGAATTCGCGGGGCGGATTTACCACACGATGGGTAGTTGATTTTAATTTATTATTGGTTAGGCGTTGCAACATATCACCAACGTTTACCACCAATTGTTCGGGTAAAGCAGTAACCGAAATCCATTCGCCTTGCTTGTTCAGCACTTGCAATCCATCGGCCGAAGCTCCCATTAACAAGGTTATAAGATTGATATCTTCATGCTCGGCAGCACGCACGGCACTTTTAGGCTCGTGTGTTATAGGAGGATAATGTATGGGGCGGAGAATACTGTTACCGTTGTGAATTTTAGCATCAAAATAAAACTCATCTAAACCTAAGTATAAAGCAATGGCGCGTAACATATGCTTACCTGTTTCTTGTAATGCTTTATAGGTTTCTTTACCCGCTTGGTTAAAGTTGGGCAGTTCATCTACCGCCACATTTTGAGGATATTCCTTTCCAATAGCATCACCATCTTCAACATACTGTCCAAAATGCCAAAACTCTTTTAAATCGCCTTCGCTTCTTCCTTTTGCATGCTCTTTTCCAAAAGATGTGTAACCACGCTGACCTGCTTGTTCGGGTATCTCATATTTCAACTTTATTTCATCCGGTAAAGCAAAAAACTTTTTCACTTCGGCATATAATGTTTCCGAGAGTTGATCATTTAACAAGTGGTTTTTAACAGCTACAAATCCAACATCTTCGTATGCACTTCCGAGTGCTTGCACAAAGCTTGCCTTGCGGGCATTATCGCCTGATGTAAAATCGGCTAAATCTACTGAGGGAACTCCTACTGGATAACTCATAATTATTGGGTATTAAAAAAACGAAAGTACTAAATATCGATGATTTAATTAGGCACAACAAATTTTGCATTTTTGCGCTTAAACAAGGTATTGAACGAATCAAATTCTTTACGGTAATACAAACCAACACCTTGCGTAATAATGTTTTGATTGTATGCACTACTTACCTGCCCATAGCTGTAAACACCACCATTGGTAGAGGAGCGGTTGTATGCTCTAAACTTTAAATTACCATCGGGAGTAATGTTGTATTGCCCCATAATATTGCTATTGCCAATGGCTTGTCCATCTAAACTAAAACTGGTTTGAATTTCGAGGCGTTCATTTAATAACTTTTTGGATGCTGTTAAAATGGTACGCGTTCGTTGTGTTTCGCTATTGGCGGTTTGGAAATCGGCACTTACATCAAAACCAGGAATTACTTTTGAAATAAGGTTACTTGCTTGCGCAGATATAAGGTCGCTCACAGTGTTATTAAACCCGGTGTTAATATTTTGGTTATTGTTGGCCGGAGCAATACCGGTTGCTGGAGCAAACCTGCCAAACAACATTAAGCTCACCACTTGTTGCTGCATCAGTTCTGGCTCAGCACGCAACCTGCGCATACTGTTTTCGAGTGCTGAGGCATTATTACCCAACAGTGCATTATTATCAGGAAAGTTTAAGTCAAAACCAATCTCAGGATTAAGTAAATTACCTTTTAAATTGAGCACACATTCAACCGGAACACGTTGGCTTTGCAAAGCATCTTTTTCGGCTTGCGTTGTGGTGGTTATAATGTCGGCTACAGATGTATTTCGCACTTTATATATTCCCTGAATATTCATCCGGGCTTGCAACGGATCGCCTGTCCAAGTAATAGTCCCGCCTTTCTTGAGTTGAAACTTACGCGTAAAAACATCTACTGCTGTAAATTTATATTCCCCGTTTTCGATGGCGACCTCGCCAAACATGCTAAAAACACCTTGCTTGGTAAGTTCCATCTTAAGGGTTCCTCTTCCGCTACCCATAATTTTATCATCTTGCAACTCATCAAATACCAATTGAATTTCGGCATCGGGTGTTACCGTAACAAACATGTTAATCCCCAATCCAAGAAGTGTTGAACTCTTTTTTATGGCAATACTTTTTACCAATGTATCAGTATTGATAAAATGAACCAAGTTATTCCCGTCTGCTCCATCGCTTTCGCTGATAGGAATGCTAAAAACAGTACCCTTAGCGCTTTTGAGTGTAGCTTCAAGCATCAGATCCTTTTGCGGCCCCTTCAACGACATATTTCCTGTAGCATAGGCCTTTCCATAAAACAATGTATTGTCTTTGGAAGTAGTGTTCAATACTTGAAAATTATTAAGCTCCGAAATTTTTATATCAAACACAAAATTGTTGAATGATTGATGCGAAACCCTACCTTCTACTTTTGCCTGTTTACCATTGATATCATTTACCAAAAAGGGATTAACCATAATGCTGTTTCTATCGAAGTTTACTTTTGTATTAAAAGCGTAGGTGGTTTTTAAATATTCAACTTGAGCAAGCACTTGTATGAGGTTTAGGTTACCATCAACACGAATATCGTCCAATGTACCGGTTACCTTACACTTAGCCGAAACACTACCATTATAAATTGTGAGATTCTCTTTTAAAAATGCCTGAAAACTTTTTAAATCCGACTCAGAAAAAACGATGGAATAATTAATTGGATACGGTTTTTTACTCATGTCCATATAACCACCCAATTCTAAATCTTTGAGTTTACCCGATATTGATTTTGCATAAGAAATCAACCGTTTTTGTTGTTCGTCATAATTGCTGGTAAAGGTAAAATCGCCTAGGGTATCCTTATCCAATGAAACTTGGTTTAGGTTTAAAAATGAGTTTACATACGTATTTTTAGCATCGCCTTTTACAGCTACTGAGCCATCACAAAATCCATCAACCGAAAATCCTAAATCAGGTTTAAAAAGTTGTATTACCCCAAGTCCGAAATGGTTTATTTGTGCTTTTATATTGTATCCTGCGTCTTTCTGGTAAAAGCCATTTACATCAATTTTTTCAGACAAATGACTGATGGCAAAATCACTTATGGTGAGTTTTTGTTTGAGGTCGTCATAAGTAACCACGCCCTTATCAGAAAGGGTAAAAACTTTATTTTTGAGGGTAAGCGTTGAAGGAAGAAAAGACGTTTGAATGTTGTGTTGATTGAAAGACGTTGCTGCAACAAGTTGCGTTTGAATAAATCCGGCTGTATCGGCAATCATCAGCGATGTATGTGCAATGCTTTGTTGAATAGAAGATGCAAAATCAATACCTTTCAACAAAACTGTATCATTTTCCATCAAGGCATCAAAATGCACCGAAACGGTTGTAGCTTGTCCTTGTTTAATCGTATTGGCTAGTTCAATATTGGTAAATTCATATTTTTGATACGTGAGGTTTTGAATACTGCCATCTACCGAAAAATTGCCTGTTTTACCATTAACTTTACCTGCAAGTGATAAGTTGACGATGCCGAGTTGAGGCATAAAAATATCGGATAACAATCTAGAATCTATAATATTAATATTATAGCTAAACTGATCGGCTTGCTTAATTTTTTGGATTGGAGCCTGAATATAGTTTGGCAAAACTTGGTGAAACAACAAGTTAGCGGTTGTAGGAAGTTGGGTAAATGAAAACACTCCATCCATAGATGCCGAAAGCATATCCATGTTTAAGCTCAGTAGCTTGTTCTCTCCATTAACAGTTGATGTTAATTTAATCTCATCAATGGTATAATCCACTCCATTTTTAATGAACTGTGTTTTACTAATAATTACCTCCCCCGAGTTTTGATCAAGATTTTTGATTGCAAAATTAATATCCATTTTGGTTGAGAATACTAAGTTTGATGTATCAAAATGTAAGGCTTTTAAATCGGCATAAGCAATGTTTGCCTTGAACTTATAGAGCGGAATATCTTTGTTTAAATCAATGGTTCCATCAAAATGCACTTCGGCATTTTCATCATTCATATCCAATTTTCCGGCAAACATTTTGTGCTTGAAATCGCCCAAAATACGCGTGTTTTTATAACGGTAACCATTTGCTTCAACATAGGCTATATTTGATTCTAAGGATGTTTCAATATCTTTTAAATTAAACCCTTTACCTTTTACCGATGCGGAAAAACTTGTTTTGCCAACAAGTGGCTGGTTTATGAGTTGACCAATATCAAAGTCGTTGAGCGTTAAATTACCCGAGTAAGAGGGAATCGTGAGACTGTCGCCCAATTTCATGTTTAGGTCGGATTGCCCATTTCCCAGTGCTGTTTTCAAGTTTCCATAAGCCACAAAATCGGTGTAGAACCCTGTAAATCTGCCTTTAAAACCCATTTGACCCAAACGGTCCATTTCGTTGGGAAGTTCCATTTTAACAAGGTGTTCAATATCGTTAGCATTAGTTTCAGCATCATCCGATTGGATATCTAAAAACATGTCGTTAACACTTGGAAGTCCTTTTACCGAACCACTTCCTTTAAACACACTTTTCGAACCAAACTTGATGTTCATGTTTTTTAACCTCAAGTTGTTTACCGTGCCTTTTCCCTCACCAGAAATGGTAAACGATTCATCCAGTTTCATTTCGCGCAACAGCGGAGCAAAATAATGAAGGTCCTTCATTCCAAAAGTACTGTTATGGAGGTTTCCTTTGAGTTGAACCTTGTAATTAAAATTAGCCATCTCGCCCCATCCGTTATAAATCATGTGAAACTGATTACGAATATTGCTATTGGCCGTTTGCATGTTTAATTCATCAAACAACATGGCTTGCGGGCAAATGGTAGCCACTCCGGCAAGTTGCTTTAGCTCAAGTCCCGAACGCTCCAAACAACTAAGTTTTTTAAGATCGAAATGTAAGGAGTCTTTAATAATCCAAAAATCGCGGGCCAGCAGTTCTATATTATTGTAATCTTGGTTAAATCCATCAAACCCTTCTGGCTCAAACACCCTTGTTGAATCAATTAAGCGAAAACGCGTATTATGGCATGCTACTCGATTAAAATAAAGTTTAAAAGGAGGAGATAAGGTATCGGGTATGGTATCGTTTGGATCAAGAATGTTAAACAGTACATCTAGGTTAAATGTATGGTCGGGATATGTTACCATTTTGCAGTATGCACCCTCAAGCACAACATCGTTTAACGTGAGTTTAGATTCCAGTGAGTTAAAACCACCAAAGTTAAACTTTAGGTCTTCCACATAAAACAAGGTGTCGTTCTTTTGATCGCCCCAATATACCTGCTCCAATGCAAATCCGGTAAAAGGATAATACCGAATATGGTTAATGGTAATCTTCGTTTTAAACTGCTCACTTAAAACTTCCGTAACTTTAGAAGTAAGATAGTTTTGGAAGGTATTGCTGTTGAATACCACCAATACCAATGAGAGAATACTCAACACGAGGCCGAGCAAAATGTAAAACGTGTATTTTATTGTTTTTTTCAAGCGTTGGTTGCCAAAGATACTCAAATGAAATCCTAAATTCGAAACCTTGATAATGTATTTTTAATTAAACACCTGTAATCATAAAACCATCTTTGAGCCATCAACCTATCAATATTCTTGCCATCGAGTCATCGTGCGATGATACAGCCGCTGCCGTTTTGCAAAATGGTGTGATACTAAGCAACGTAGTTGCTGGACAAAAAGTACACGAACAATATGGGGGTGTTGTACCCGAATTGGCTTCGCGCGCGCACCAGCAAAATATTGTTCCGGTGGTAGATGTGGCTTTGCAACAAGCTGGAATTGCCAAAGCGCAGTTACAGGCTATCGCTTTTACTGCTGGGCCGGGCTTAATTGGATCTTTAATGGTTGGCGTTTCATTTGCCAAGTCGATGGCAATGGCTCTCAATATTCCGTTAATTGATGTAAACCATATGCAGGCGCATGTGTTGGCTCATTTTATTGATGACCCAAAGCCAAAGTTTCCTTTTTTGTGCCTTACGGTTTCGGGCGGACATACCATGATAACCGTGATGAAAGATCATTTTACAGGCGAAATAATAGGACACACCACTGATGATGCCGCAGGAGAAGCCTTTGACAAAGCGGCTAAAATTTTGGGACTTCCCTATCCTGGTGGTCCGCTAATTGATAAATATGCCAATGATGGAAATCCAAGAGCATTTATATTCCCCAAACCCAATATTCCCGATTTGAATTACAGCTTTAGCGGACTTAAAACGGCTTATCTATATTTTGTTCAAAATCACGTTAAAGAGAACCCTGATTTTGTACAGGAGAACTTACCGGATATTTGCGCTTCTATCCAATATTCAATCATCGATCACTTAATGAAGAAGTTAATTTTGGCTAGCGAACAAACCGGCATTAAACAAATTGCGCTTGCCGGAGGGGTTTCCGCTAATTCAGGATTGAGAGAAACGCTGAAAACGGAGGGTGAAAAACGGAACTGGGAAGTGTTTATTCCGGCTTTTGAATACTGTACGGATAACGCTGCCATGATTGCCATGGCTGGGTATTTTAAGTTTTTGAAAGGTGACTTTGCTAATCAAACTATCTCGCCTTATGCGCGTTAGGCAGAAAAGTTTTATGCTATTTTAAGCAAAAGCGTTACCTGCTATTCTCTAAGGACGGGAGGCTAATCGACCAAATTATTAGCCACTTTAAACAATAAATGGCAGAACTATATCGGCATAAGATTTGGAATTCTACCCCATTATCCTATATTTTTGTTCTTTACCGGGGGCCACAAAATCCCCATATTACTATTGAATGAAGATCTTTTTAAACTATATATTATCCATTGGAATTACCGTTACGGCTGCTATTTCAGCGCAAGCTCAGCGTGTTTTTATTCCTGCCGATGAACAACAATTGGCTCAAATTGACAGCAATACCTTAAAGTGGAGGAACAAACTTTTTCCGGCTGTATCGCAAGGAGATTTGAATATTTACGGATTTGAGGAAACCGATGCGCCCATTTATGCCGATTCGGTTTATGCTTACCGTTTGGCCCTTTTGGAGTCGGAAGTACCTATGGACTACAACGAATATGTTCGTCCATACATCGACCTATACACAATAAGGAGAAGAAAGTTATCGGCTAATATGTTGGCTTGGAGTCAATATTATTTTCCTCAGTTTGAGCAAGCACTCGACAGAGAGAAAATGCCAATGGAGCTTAAATACCTTGCTGTAATTGAATCAGCTTTGAACCCTAGCGCAACTTCACCTGTTGGAGCAGCTGGCATGTGGCAGTTTATGGCCCCAACCGGTAGAATGTATGGATTAAAAACCACACAGCATTATGACGAGCGCAGAGATGTTGCCAAATCAACCGATGCTGCTATTAAATATTTACGCAACTCTTATCGCATTTATGGCGATTGGTTATTGGTTATTGCATCCTACAACTGCGGACCGGGCAACGTAAATAAAGCTATTAAACGTGCAGGTGGCGTAAAGAACTTTTGGGCTGTACAACATTACTTGCCACGCGAAACCCGTGGATATGTACCGGCATTTATTGCTGCTGCATACATGATGAATTATGCATCAGAACACAATATTTATCCGAACCAGGAACTTAATGTATACCGCCACATGGATACTGTTTTGGTAGATAACAGTTATTCGCTCAACCAATTGGCTCTTAAATTAAACATGTCGGTTAATGAATTGAAAGAATACAATCCTGCATTACGCAGAGGGGTTATTCCATTTAGCAACGAAAAAATCGCCTTAACACTCCCTTACAACAAAGCCATGGCCTTTACGAATGCCAATGCAGATAGCGGCTTTAAAACGGAAATGAATAATGAGGTGATTGCGCTAAACAAAGAAATACAGCGCGAAAATCAAAGTAGAAAAGCTACCATTCAATACAAGGTTCGCAGAGGCGAGCAGTTGGCATCCATTGCTTCAAAATATGATGTTACGGTTAAAGACATCAAAAAATGGAACAACCTTAAGAGCAATAAGGTAAAAGCTGGACAACGACTCAAAATAAAAAGCAATCAAGCTTAAATCATTTAAAATGCTGAACTTTATGTTCGGCATTTTTTATGCAGTTCTACTTCTTCCAGCCTTTTTCGCCAATCAATGGCACAAAAGCAAAATAATCCAATTCAATCGTCTCGGTTGTATTTTCTCCGGTTTTAATAATACTCAACATTTTTTGACGTTTATCATCGCCAACCGGAATAACCATAACCCCTCCTACTTTTAGCTGGCTCACCAATGTTTCGGGAACTACTGGAGCGCCTGCTGTTACAATTATTTTATCAAAGGGAGCTTTCTCCATCCAGCCTTTTGTTCCATCGCCACACTTTAATATCGGTGCAAATCCCATTTTTTGCAACAATAGCGATGCTTTTTTGCTCAGCGCTTCGTGGCGTTCAATGCTATACAACTTGGCTCCCATTTGCATTAAAACGGCTGCCTGATAACCGCTACCGGTTCCAATTTCCAATATTTTATCTCCTTTCACTACATGCAATACCTGCGTTTGGTATGCAACAGTGTATGGTTGCGAGATGGTTTGCCCTTCGCCAATAGGAAAAGCTTTGTCTTCGTATGCGTGTGAGTGAAACGTGGAACTAAAAAAATAATGACGTGGAATAGCCAGCATGGCCGAGAGCACTCGGGCATCCGTGATTCCTTTAGTGCCCAATAACTCGATTAACTTTTTGCGTGCACCTTTGTGTTTGTAGTCGTCCGTCATATCTATCATGCAAATACGTTCATAAAAAGTGTGCTTGTGATTGGCAATTTTTAACAATTGGTGAAAACGGCAGCAACGGGTGTATAGTTTTTAGTGTTTTTCTAAAAAACGGGAATCAATAACGTGAATAAGTGTGGGTGAGAATGCGTTTAAAAGCACTCATTTTTGATTCACCAAATGATAAAGATAGGTATAGTAGGCGCAAACGAATTAAGCAAAAGGCATATTGCCCAGCTTATTCAAATTCCCGATTTTGAAATCGTGGGGCTGTTTGACCACGATACTGAAAATGCTCGTTTGGTGGCATCTGAGTTTAATATCCCATTGTTTGATTCACTTCAATTGCTTTTAAATGTTGCCGATGCGGTTGATATTGTTTCTCCGGTTGGCACACACTTCAAATATGCCTCTCAATCCATTATGCAATCGGTACATGTATTGTTAAGTGGATTATTGTCTGAAGATATTAGAGAAGCAAAACAACTGAACGACTTAGCTATTGAAGCCAATGTAAGTCTTAAAATTTTACACGAAGAAAAGTTTCACCCCGAAATTAAAGCTTTGAGACGATTGGTGAAAAAACCAACATATATTGAGTGCAATCGCTTTAAAAACAAGGTCCTTAGCATTTCAAACGACTCCATTATTTTTGGCATGGTGCTATTGGATGTTGATTTACTTATTTCAATTGTGGGCAGTAACGTGCGCAAAGTTGTTTCCAATGCCTCCAAAATATTTAACGAGTATGCGGATTTTATTAATGTGCGTATTGAATTCGAAAATGGTTGTATAGCAAATATTAACTGTGGGAATTTTGAAAAGGCAGAGAGTAATTCCATTCGCGTATACCAAAAAAATGAATGCATAACCCTCGATTTAGATAGGTTTGACCTAACCAAACTCACCAAGACAGATTCTGGCGAATACAAAGAAGTTCCGGCAAACCAATCACGCACCAAAATTCAGGATGTGGTAAAACTGGAGTTGGAAGATTTTGCTCAAGCTATTCTTAGTCGCAAGCGTATTACACAAGATACCTATCAATCCTACCAATCGTTGCGCATTGCGCACCAAATCATCGAAAAATTACACCCAAGTACTTTGTTTGATGCCTAGTGCGTTTATTTGAGGGATTCGAATAAATTTGCGCTTAATGACTTTACTCACCAAACCCATTTTTGTTGCAGGTGCAATTGCTTGGCTTTTTTCATCATGTGGAATGGTGAGCGAAGATGCCGCTCCAATTCCTGCATATATTTGTGTGCCCTCTTATACCTTTGTTACCGATACAAGTTCTTTCAATGCCTCCATTTATCAAGGTGCTAACTCCGAAAGGTTCTTAGATATGTGGTTTTCAGATGCAGGTAAAACCATTGGAGGGGTAAAATTTCCTTCTTTGTTACCCTTTCAAAAAATTGGAACTTCCCAATTGTGGGTCGAGGCCGGAATCTCTATAACAGGACAAGATGAAAAGCGTGAAGCATACCCACTTGTATCGCAACATATTGAAGTGCGTGATTTTAAACCCGGAGTGATAGATACCGTTTATCCTGTGTTTAAATATTTACCCAATATTGATTTCAAATTCATTGAAGATTTTGACCGACCAGGTAGTTACATGCGCATCAATCCTTCATACAAAACAGGAAGCGATACTGTTCTAAAAGTGAATGATAACAGAGCTTGGCAAGCTGGCAAATACTCAGGAAAAATAGAAATTGATCCTTCCCATCAAATTTTACAGCTTATTTCGAACGAGTATTTATTACCCAGAAGTGGTTCACCTGTGTACTTAGAATTGGATTACAAAAGCAATTTACCACTTGATATTGGTTACTATTACCAAGATCCAACTTTGGGTGCGAGTAATGCCAATTCGGTTATTCAAACGTTTCCAAATTCGGAATGGAAAAAACTCTACGTACGATTAACGGATGAGGTTGCCTCACGCAAAGAAGGAACGTTGTTTATCATTTATATTGGGTTGTATAATTTAGATAATATTGTTCCAGATGTATTTATAGATAATGTAAAACTTGTTTGCCTAAAAGGCTAAATATATGCCATTGAAACGCAAAAAAAATATTCATACCGCAATTGCAGTACTGTTGGATTACCTAACGGCAACAGCTGCTTGGTTCAGTTTTTTCCTGTATCGAAAATTCTTTATTGATATAGATAAATTATCAGGATACGAAATTCCTGTTGCCCCCGACCAGAAACTGTTTTCGGGATTGCTTTACATTCCTATTTATTGGTTGGTTTTGTATTACCTATCGGGAAGTTATACAGATGTTTGGCGTAAATCCCGGTTGAAGGAAGTTACCCAAACATTTACCTTAACAGCAGCAGGAGTAATTGTATTATTTTTCATTTTATTATTGGATGATAAAGTAACTATTTATACTGACTACTATTATTCATTAATCACCTTATTTGCACTACATTATGGGTTTACCATGTTTGCACGCTTGGTTTTTTCGGGTTACATAAAATCACTGTTGGTTGGCAAACGTATTGGCTTTAAAACCATTATTGTGGGTAATAATCAAAAAGCTCTCAACTTATACAATGAAATTATCGAAGAAAAATTTGTTCAAGGATATATTTTAAAAGGATTTGTGAGTGCAAACGATGATGATGGTGCCTTAACAGATAAATTGCCCCAGTTGGGAACCTATAACCAACTACCGCAAATAATTGAAGAGAATGAAATTGAAGAAGTGATTCTTGCCATTGAAAGCACCAACCATACCGATATTATTAAGGTTAACAATTTGCTCGAAGGCGAAAGAGTAATCCTTAAAATTATCCCTGATATTTATGATATGCTCTCAGGTTCGGTGAAGATGCATAACGTTATGGGCACTGCACTCATCGAAATTAACCACGCCATTTTACCGCAGTGGCAAAAAACCATCAAGCGCTTCAGTGATGTTGTTATCGCTTTTATGGTACTTATTGTTTTTTCGCCACTCTATTTATTGTTGATGTTATTGGTTCGCTACTCATCTCCCGGACCCATTTTTTTTAAACAAATTCGCATTGGTTTACATGGCAAACCGTTTTACATATATAAGTTTAGAAGTATGTATACCAATGCCGAAGCCGAAGGACCAAAATTGGCTAAGGAAGACGATAAACGCGTAACGCCCATAGGTAAAATACTGCGCAAATACCGAATGGATGAGTTGCCACAGTTTTACAACGTTTTAATTGGAGATATGAGCATTGTTGGTCCACGTCCAGAGCGTAAATTTTTTATTGATCAGATTGTAAAAATCGCCCCGCATTATAAACAATTACAAAGAGTAAGACCCGGAATTACCTCTTGGGGACAAGTAAAATATGGGTATGCCGAAAATGTGGAAGAAATGGTTGAACGACTCAAATTTGATATCCTCTATATCGAAAACATTTCATTAGCCGTTGATATTCGCATTTTGATTTATACAGTAAAAATCATTCTGCAGGGACGAGGAATGTAACTGCTTTCAATACCTAAACCCTCCATATTCATAAGAATGCTACATTCATAAAGGCGCATAGACGCTAAGGAATTTGTTAAATAGGTTCAATGACGCATTGAGTTCATCAAAGTCAAGTACTTTATTTGCATAATGCCTACTTTCTTTTTTGCCAACTTAATACCCTCCTAAGAGAGCAGATGGATGCTATTACAACAACTTAACAAATTGTAAATAATCGAAAATATGTTGTGATGCTCCAGTTTGTGATACAATAAATTGCTTTGCCTTATCCCCTATTTGCTTCAACTGTTCCGGGTGTTGATTCCACGTATTGATGTGTTTGGCAAATTGCGTTGCTTCCTTTATCACAAAACCCACACCCGCAACTAACATATCAAGCGATTCAGGAAACTTCTTTAAATTATTAGGTCCAAATAAAACGGGCATTCCAAATACAGCTGCTTCGAGCGTATTGTGCAGGCCATTCTTGCCATATCCTCCACCAATAAAAGCAACAGTTCCATATTGATAAATGGAAGATAACATACCAATATTATCAATTACCAATATATTCTTTTGAGTATTTGTAAGATCATTACTTAAAGCTGAAAATGTAGTTACTCCATAAGTTTCAAAACGGCTGTATATATCTGTTATCCTACTCGTTTGGATATGGTGTGGTGCAATAATAATTTTCCAATCTTTTAAATATTTCACACAAGCTTCAACCACCATTTCCTCTTGAATGTAACTACTTCCTAAAATCAACACTTTTTTGTTTTGAACAAACTGCTGAATCAATGAAAGTTCACGAACTTGTTTGCTATTCTCAAACACCCTATCGAATCGGGTATCTTTACTTACACTTACATTGTTGAATCCATTTTGGAGGAGCAAAGAATTGGATGTTTCATTTTGAGAAAAAATATGATTAAAGGAATGCAACATCTCTCTAAAAAAAACACCGTACCATTTTACATAAACATGATCAGGACGAATATTGGCCGATATTAAGAAAACGGGAATTGAAAAATCGTTTAATGTTTTAAGGTAATGATACCAAATTTCGTACTTCACAAAAAAGGCAAACTTTATTTTAAGTGCTGATACAAAAAGTAATGCATTTGAAGCACTGTCTAACGGTAGGTAAAAGATGTAATCTGCACCCTGGTAATTTTTACGAACCTCATAACCAGAGGGCGAAAAAAAGGTAACCACAATTGCATACTGAGGATACTCACGTTTCATTCTTTCAATAATGGGCCGAGCTTGTTCAAATTCACCAAGTGATGCACAATGAAACCAAATTTTGTAACGTGCATCGGCAGCTGTTTGTTGCGTAATTTTTTTGATTAATCCCTTTCGACCACTGATAAACAATTTTGCTTTGGGATTCCATAACGCGGCCAAATAAACGAGCCATTTATAGCCTGTAAGTCCGATATGATACGAAATATAACCCAGCAGTCGTATCATCTAAATTCGTATTCGCTGTTTGCATTTTTAGCATTGAGGTAAATAGGAATCATCCATCCCAATCTCAATCCGTATGTCATATCAAAACGCTCTTGTGTATCAGGCATGCGTGTATCGTAATTGTACTTGCGCACACTTTGTGTAAATGCCTGCATAAAATCAACCCCAATATAAAAATTATAATACCTATTGTTACTCTGATAAGAATAACCAACAAACTGAGTTAAGGCCGGCCCCATACTCAAACGGTCATATCCTTTTTGATAGTTTTGAGATAACATGGGAATATCGTTTCTACTTGCCGAGAAATTGATTTTATGATAATAAATGCCTCCCCCCATAAGTACCATAATCCCAGAATTTAGGTTTGCTTTACTCAAAGGAAACAATCTACCAACTTTTCCATAGGCATTGAACCCTCGCTGACCAACGCTGTAATCTGCAGGTATTCCACCATTATTCATTACCACTCCGCTATTGTTAACTATATTTACTAAAATCTCGTTTTCTTTAACTTCTAAACCATACTGGTATGAGGCATCTAAGGAAAATAACCATTGGTTGGATGTTTTAAACATTCCACCGAAACCAATGTTGTGGAAGTCGCCAAACCGCTTACCCAAATCACCATCTGGGCGCATGTAGGTATAATGAAACTGAAAATTCACCATCTTATCACCCTTGTCTCGAATCTTTTTTTCCTGACCCGAAACAACCACTGCAGCAAAAAGAGTAAATGTAAAAATGAAGATACGCATAGTTATTGGTCAAAAATACACACAATTCTGTATTTACAAGAACCGTATCGCTTACTAATACGGTCTTTTGTATAAAACTAAACTATACCATCTAAAAATCTATGATAATTGAAGTATTCTGTAACTTTAGTATGCACTAACAAAAATTAAGGTAAAAGTGTAATTTCGTATATCATTTGAACGCAGCAACTCAATATAAAACTAAACGGGTTAGCGTTTAAAATTAAAAACATAACAAATTAAAACCTTAATTAACAAATGAAAATAGCCGTAGTAGGAACAGGTTATGTAGGATTGGTTACAGGAACCTGCTTTGCAGAAGTAGGAATTGACGTTACCTGCATAGATATTGATCAGAAGAAAATAGACAACCTAAACAAAGGTATTTTACCCATTTACGAACCCGGTTTGGAAGAGATGGTTACGCGCAACGTTGAGGCAGGTAGATTGCATTTTTCAACCAGTTTAGCCAATAGTATTCAAGGTTGTGATGTTGCCTTTATTGCAGTAGGAACCCCTCCTGGAGAAGATGGCAGTGCCGATTTGAAATATGTTTTGGGTGTGGCACGTGAAATTGGCGAAAATATCAACGATTACATTGTTGTAGTAACCAAAAGTACCGTTCCAGTTGGTACAGCCGTTAGGGTAAACGAAGCGGTTAAAGAAGCGCTAACCAAACGCAACTCAGCCATTGAATTTGATGTTGCCAGCAATCCTGAATTCTTAAAAGAAGGTGCTGCTGTTGACGACTTTTTAAAGCCTGACAGAATTCTGGTGGGCATTGAGTCGAAACGGGCGGAAGATATTATGCGTAAGTTGTACAAGCCATTTTTGCTTAACGGGCATCCTATTATTTTTATGGATATCCCTTCGGCCGAAATGACCAAATATGCAGCCAATGCGATGCTTGCCACCAAAATTAGTTTTATGAATGACATTGCTAATTTGTGTGAGATTATGGGTGCTGATGTAAACCTAGTGCGCAAAGGAATTGGAAGTGACCCGCGTATTGGCAATAAATTTATTTATCCGGGAATTGGTTACGGAGGTTCATGTTTCCCTAAAGATGTAAAAGCTTTAATTAAAACAGCGGCAGAAAACGGACACAAAATGCGCATTTTGGAAGCTGTTGAAGAGGTAAACGATGATCAGAAAAATGTGCTATTCACCAAAATAATGAAGCAATTTAATGGTCAACTAAAAGGCAAAACATTTGCCATGTGGGGACTTTCATTTAAACCCAAAACCGATGATATGCGAGAGGCTCCATCGTTGGTTATTATTGAAAACTTGTTAAAAGCTGGTGCAAATGTTAAAGCCTTTGATCCGGTGGCTATGCACGAGGCAAAAAAAATGATTGGCGAGCAAATTACGTATTGCAAAGACCTAAACTCTACGCTTATTGATGCGGAAGCACTCATTGTTGCTACCGAATGGCCTGAGTTTAGATCGCCTAACTTTGAGGTAATGGCCAAGCTCATGAAATCTAAAATTATTTTTGATGGCCGAAATATTTATGATATCGAGGAGATGAAGGAACTTGGGTTTACCTATCACTGTATCGGTATTAAAACGGCAAACTAAAACGTTGTTTCAATAACAATTTTCTCTTTGGTTACAGGATGGGTAAAAGCCAATCGTGTAGCACATAAAGCAATACCTCCATCCTGCAACGGTTTGGGGGCACTGTATTTTACATCACCTACGATTGGAAATCCGATTTTTGATAGTTGTGCTCTGATTTGATGCTTACGCCCGGTGTGTAACGTAATTTTCAACTTCGCGTTTTTGCCTTGTACACCTATTACTTCATATTCTAATTGGGCACGCTGGCTGCCTCTCACTTCCTTATCAAAAGCTTTCGTTATCCTGTGGCTATCATCACGCAGCAAATAATGTGTGAGCAATGCTTTAGCTGGTTGAGGAGTGCCATTCACGATTGCAGTATAAATTTTCTCGACATCACGCTGTTTAAATGCTTCATTCATGCGCACAAGAGCTTTACTTGTTTTGGCTAACAATACAATGCCGCTTACAGGCATATCAAGGCGGTGAATCACTCCCAAAAAAACGTCACCGGGCTTTTGTTTCGAAACTTTGATGTATTGTTTAACCTGCTCTTCAACCGATGTTGGTTTCCCTTCTTCGGGCTGCACTGATTCGCCTGGCTGTTTATGAACAGCTATCAGGTGATTATCCTCGAACAGGATGTGTAAATGTGTTGATGTGTTGATGCGCAAATATAGTTTCTTTTATCATCTCTGACTTATACTTTCCGAACGGCAAACAAGAGGCTGCTTCACGCATGAAACAACTTCTTTTTTTTACTGGATTTGAGCAACAGCCTTTACCTAACAATCGTCACTTTTTTACGCCCGACAATACCCTTGTGATTTACGGTCTCAATAACATACATTCCATTTTTCAATTGAACAGGAACAGATAATTCGCTTGCTGTAGTTTGAATAGAAAAAGTTTGCACCTGTTTGCCCATCATATCGGTGATGCGGATTTCCGAAGCGTAAGCCCCATTGGGTAATTTCACATACAGCATATCACTTGCCGGATTGGGATACACACTAATGTTTGAGGATACACTCAACTGTTTTGAGGCTGTTACCTCTTTTGTATCATCATCCGGAGTTTTCCCGCTTCCACGTTTTCCTAAAATCTCTTGCCAAACCGGGTCTTCCGGACGTTCTCCTCTTACCTCATCAATATCACCATCGGGAATATTTAAAAATGCCCGGCACTCATCAATTGCCATATATTCCAACTTGTCTTCACTTGTTTCTATCACAATTTCATTTGTTATCAAACACTCGTAATAATCAATCAGTGCTTCTTCCACGTCCGTGTGGTCTAATTCTCGTAAACCCTGCACTCTTTGCAACGCTTCGGATCTATTGTTTATTAACCTGTATAACAAAGCCTGATCCAACGATACTTGAAAAAAATAGGACTGACAATCTTCCATATTAACCTGAGTTCGGGATAAGAAAGTGTTGATTATTTTGTTTATAATTATTTGGTAATCAAATAATTAGTAGCATTGGAAGTGTTAATTTTGTAGTGCAAAAAAACATAAAAAACACACCAATGCTACGAGATAAAATTACAGAAACTTTTGTAAAAGTTGATGATTTCTGCAATGAATTTGAAATTTTGTATTCAAAACACCAATTACCCGCACCATCAAACGTTAAAACAAGAAATAGAAAAGCCGGAATGTGTGACTCTGAAATTATCACACTCCTGATTGCGTTTCATGGTGGTCAATTCAGGAATTTCAAGCATTTTTATGTGGACTATGTGTCTGTTCATTTAAGAGAAGATTTTCCCGGATTGGTTTCCTATAACAGGTTTATTGAATTGAGTCATCGTTGTGCTATTGCATTCATGTTGTTTCTTCATCATTGTTGCAAAGGCGAGTGCACTGGCATTAGCTTTATTGATTCTACTGTACTGCGTGTTTGTCACAACAAAAGGATAAAGCGTAATAAAACATTTAAAGGCTTTGCAGAGGTTGGTAAATCATCAATGGGATGGTTCTTTGGCTTTAAACTTCACCTGATTATAAACGACAAAGGTGAGATATTATCTTTCTTTCTAACCAAAGGAAATGTGGATGATAGAGATGCTAAAACAATTACCAATATGACTAAAGACCTTTTCGGAAAACTATTTGGAGATAAGGGATATATCTTAAAAGCATTGAGTGATCTGCTTTTTGGCAACGGTATACAACTCATTACAGCTGTAAGAAGAAACATGAAATCTAAAGCATTGAGCAATGAAGAGAAACTTCTTTTAAGGAAACGGTCCGTGATTGAAACCGTAAATGATGAGTTAAAAAACATTTGTCAAGTTGAACATACAAGACATCGCTCTATCAGCGGTTTTCTTCTTAATATTATGAGTGCAATTGCTGCGTATTCTTTCTTTCCTAAAAAACCTTCCATCAAAAAAGATATTGAGGAAACAAACCCTCAGCTTATCAAGCAACTTGAACAACAATTGACATTGGCGGCTTAAACCGAACTCAGGTTAATAGCTTTGATAACTCCTCCTGGGTCATCAGAACAATTGGATTGGCCATGCCTAAAAAAGGTTCCTCCCATACCGTCTTCATATCTGTCAGGAAAGTCAATAGGACATGGGTGAATATGATTATGAGCGTGAGCTGGTACAGTCATGTCTTGAAGAAGATGTAGAATACGCCCCAAAAGATTGTATGCCAACTTTGGGCAAGTCGGTGTTGAAAGTTTAACTGACCAGCCTGTTCCAATCCAAGGGAAAGGACTTCTGGTAGGTACATGCCAATATACGGACGGTTTTCCATGATATAAATTGATTAAGTCCATCGACTTGTAATAAACAGTGATCCATTCTTCACCGAAAGCAGTAAATTTGCCCATTTTTACTTCCGTAGTGGAAAAGTCAATCTGAATATTACTATTGTTAAGCATTTTGCGAGCTTTCATCCACGCATTCTGAACATTAGTTAAAGCACCGTTGGGGTGTGTTTCATCATATCCGTCATCCGCTTTCCAAAAATGTGTTTGCGATACCGTTGCACAAAACTCACCAGTACTTGTGAAGGTATTGTCTTTATATCCATAAATCGGATCGTTCACATCTTCTGTCCATACACCAAGCGCCAAGCCAAACTGGCTATCGAATTCAGCCCAACCGTTCTCTGCGGATTTACCATAAAAAGGTGTTCCGTCAGATTTGAAAATTTTATTCTTTATTTCCATAAGATCGGACATATTACCTCCATTGGCGGTATATTGATGTTGAAGAAGCCAATACGCCTGCTGCAAAATGTATTGGTGAACCCATTCCTTATGAGCATACGTGGTTGGATTTAACGCCAGAACTATCAGCGTTGTGATAATATATCTTTTCATAATAATAGTTAATGGTGTTGGGTTTTAAAATTATTTTTTGAATAATGTATAGGTTAAATTGCCCTGAATAATTGGGCTTGCCAGCGGTACTCCTGCCCCGATTGCATAAAGGGATAAACCGAATCTTATTGTAAATCCGAGATTCGACCGGACAAAATTAAACTGGTTAAATGTTACTGCGGGTACAATATCTCTTGAACCGGAAGACCAGTAGTATGAACAACCAAGAGATAGTGATGATCTTTTGGGTTCTCCACTCAATATAATGTCAAGGGAATGCTCCATGTTACTTTGTTCGGTTAGATATACATGATTGAGTTTATATATGGCGCGGTTCATAAAAACAAAACCGAAACCTATTGTCCCTCCACGCCTATCAAGAAAGGAAACCGGGAGTTGATAACCCGTCTGTACCGTCATAGCGATTGTATTACTCTCGGATTTGCGTTGGGCATACTCCTGTGCAAACAATCCATAATGGCACATAAAAAAAAGCGTACATAATAATGACGTTATGTGTTTCATAGGGTACTTTATTAGTATTACGATTTTAGTATTCAGAATAACTTTCAAATCTTTCTTTGGGATTAATTGTTTCGTTAAATATACGTTTTTTAAGTATGTTTAATAGGTGTAGTGCATATCGAAGCGGCCTTCGGTAATATGCATTGTATCATTCGTTTCTTTACGAATACAGTCGAAATGAAATGTGCCAGACATAATTTGGGAAGTAGTATCGAAACGTAAAATATTTACCCCCCCCCTATTAGACTATCTGTTCGCCAGAATTTGTTTGTGACCACATCTATAAACTTTGCAGCAGCTACACTATCTTTTTTTATATACAATGGATAATAGCTACTAAAAGTGTTATAAAATGTCACATTAATTAAATCATCAGTATTGTTTCCAAGCACTATGTTTCCCGAAACATTAACGTGCCATTCATTCTGTTTATTAACTGATCCATATGTAGGCAACCAGCCTGTTTTATTACTTTTAGCCACCCACACTTTACCATTCACCTTGCAGCCAAAGGTTCCTGCACCTGTTGTGGTAATGGGAGGTAGTTGCTCTTCCACGGGAGGGGTGGGTGTTGGCGGGTCGGAATCTTTGCAGCAGGATAAAATTATGCTGCAAAACAAAATAATAATATAAACTGATATTTCCTATGAGATTGTTCAATTGAGATGATTAAATAAGTTGCGCCATTCAACATCATGAATATGAAGAAGTGGATATGAAATTGGAAATTGGGTTTTCATAGGGTAACGGGGTATTGTAAATCAAAGTTTACGCAAAAAAATGAGAATAGCAAACAGGTTGGCTTTAAACTTTACACGAATCGCACCTTGGCATCCGCTATTTCTTCATCGCACTAAGCGTAACGATAAAGAGAAAGTGATACTCATCGGGGAGTGCTTTAATTGGATAGCTTTATGAAAAATGAACCTATTCTCAACAATGCCGATAGTTACCGGGGCAAATCTACATGCTGTTTACTTCACAATATCCTGATGCAATAACTTCATCAACTAATTAACCGCATCAATATTGCTCCTTTTCATTCGGAAAATCTACCGATTTCACATCGGCCACATACTGCTCAACAGCATTTTTAATTTCGTCATATAAATTAAGATAACGTCTAAGAAACTTTGGAGAAAATTCTTTATTAATACCCAACATATCATGGCTAACCAATACCTGCCCGTCAACACCCGAACCGGCACCAATTCCGATAATTGGAATCTTTACCGTTTGAGCAACTTGTGTAGCTAATTTAGATGGGATTTTTTCCAACACTATAGCGAAACAGCCTGCTTCCTCCAACAATTTAGCATCGTGAATAAGCTTTTGTGCTTCCTCATCTTCTTTAGCTCTTACTTCATAGGTACCAAATTTATAAATGCTTTGGGGAGTTAAACCCAAATGTCCCATTACAGGAATACCGGCAGTTAAAATCCGTTTAATCGACTCTACTACCTCTTCTCCTCCTTCTAGTTTGATTGCGTGTGCCTCGGCTTCTTTCATAATGCGGATTGACGACACAAGTGCTTCTTTCGAATTTCCTTGATACGAACCAAAAGGCAAATCAACCACAACCAGCGAGCGTTTAACTGCACGGGTTACCGATGCTGCATGCGAAATCATTTGATCCAACGTAATAGGTAAGGTTGTTTCGTAGCCATGCATCACATTACTGGCCGAATCGCCAACCAACAATACATCAATCTTAGCATCGTCATATATGCGAGCCATGGAATAATCGTAGGCAGTAAGCATCGATATTTTTTCACCTCGCACTTTCATTTCCTGTAAAATATGCGTGGTTATTTTTTTTACTTCCTTGTAAGTACTCATGTATAAAGGTTTGCTGTCAAAGGTATACAAACGTTTGATGATGACAAAGCAACCAATTTTACCATTTACAGCACTATCTAATACTTAATATGCCAAACAAATAGAATCCTGCTATATTCGCAACTTCATGAACATATCAAAATTCACCCTCATCATCCTCTCTATTTGCTGTTTAGGAGCTTGTAAAAACGATATTGAAATAAATGCCCCATGGCAGGAAATTCCTGTTGTGTATGGTTTATTAGATGTAAATCAAACGGTTCAGTACATCCGCATCCAAAAAGCATATCAAAATTCCATTAATCAAACAACAGCAGAAGGTGCTCAAATAGGAGATTCTCTTTATTTAAAAGATCTTGTTGTTATGATAAATTCGGATACATTTAAACCTGTTGATACCATAGCTAAAGACCCTGGTTTTTTTGCACAAAACACAAACACAATTTTTGCAGGCAAAGTATCCGATATGAATTTGAATAAAACTATGGTTTTAAGCATTCAAAGTATTAAAACCGGTAAAACATATATTGGAAAAACCTCTTTGGTGGGGCCTGCAACCATGAAGTCATACTTTATGAATTTTAATACATTTATTAATCCAAGCTATATTCAATTAGTTTTTAATGCTCCCGAAAAATCGTATACTTTTGATGGAATATTACGCTTTAAATATAAAGAATATCCTACCGGCAATAGTGCCAGCGCAACAACATATACGATTGATTATCAAATACCTAATAGTTATTTATTCAAAAACTCCAATTACGTTATTCCTAATTTGCTTTTTATCAATTACCTCAAGGAAAAAATACTTCCTAAAGCCGGATTTGACAGAGAAATTGTGAGTATCGACTTTTTAGCAATTGGCGGAAGTAAAGAACTGAAAGACTTCATCGACATTACTACACCTAGTTCCTCAATCGTTCAAAAAAAGGTAGATTATTCAAACATTGAAGGAGGAGCACTTGGCATCTTTTCAAGCAGAAGCCAGACACCTTTTCTCAATTTAGATATAAAAAATGTAACCGGTAATACCCAGCGTCAGAACTTAATTGATGCCTTAAATTCAAAACCTTCTCAGTATACTGATGTGAAGTATATCATCAACTCCGACTTGAAATTTGTAAACTAACCCTGTCGGTAAACTGACAAATTGTACAGGCAAAACCCAACACAACAGGCGTTTTGTGTCACTCTTGCGGCTAAAAACTGCCATTTCCCGTTTGGCACTGTCATTGATAAATTGTGTTTAATTAAATTTATCAAAACAAGATTATGAGTAAAATTATTGGAATCGACTTAGGAACTACGAACTCCTGTGTTGCTGTAATGGAAGGTAACGAGGCAGTAGTAATTGCCAACAGTGAAGGGCGCAGAACCACTCCTTCCATTGTTGCCTTTTTGAAAGATGGTGAGCGTAAAATTGGTGATCCTGCAAAACGTCAGGCTGTTACCAATCCCAGAAATACAATCTATTCAATTAAACGCTTTATGGGCCATACCTTCAGCGAGATTGAAGGTGAAACTAAACGTGTACCCTACGCTGTTGAAAAAGGAGACAATAACACACCTCGCGTAAACATTGACGGTCGTATGTACACTGCTCAGGAAATTTCGGCAATGATTCTTCAAAAAATGAAGAAAACGGCTGAAGACTACTTAGGCCATGAAGTGAAAGAAGCGGTAATCACCGTTCCTGCATACTTTAACGATGCACAACGCCAAGCAACCAAAGAAGCCGGAGAAATTGCCGGACTAACTGTTAAACGTATCATCAACGAACCTACCGCAGCTGCTTTGGCTTATGGTATGGATAAAAAAGGTATTGATCAAAAAATTGTGGTTTTCGACTGCGGTGGAGGAACACATGACGTATCGGTATTGGAATTAGGTGATGGTGTTTTTGAAGTAAAATCAACCGATGGTGATACACACTTAGGTGGAGATGATTTTGACCAAGTAATTATTGATTGGTTGGCAGACGAGTTTAAAAACGATGAAGGTATTGACTTGCGTAAAGATCCAATGGCTTTGCAACGTTTGAAAGAATCGGCAGAAAAAGCAAAGATTGAATTATCAAGCTCAACACAAACCGAAATTAACTTGCCATACATCATTCCGGTTGATGGTATTCCAAAACACTTGGTTAAAACCTTAAGCCGCGCCAAGTTCGAACAATTGGCCGATTCATTAATCAAACGTACCATCGAACCTTGTAAAACAGCTCTACAAAATGCAGGTTTAACAACAAGCCAAATTGATGAAGTAATTTTAGTTGGAGGTTCAACTCGTATACCTGCTATTCAGGCTGCCGTTGAAGCTTTCTTTGGCAAATCACCTTCAAAAGGTGTTAATCCTGATGAGGTAGTTGCTTTAGGTGCTGCCATCCAAGGTGGTGTAATGACAGGAGAAGTAAAAGATGTGTTGTTATTAGATGTTACTCCCCTTTCATTGGGTATTGAAACAATGGGTGGTGTAATGACTAAATTGATTGAAGCAAACACAACCATTCCAACCAAACGTAGCGAAACATTTAGTACAGCCAGCGATAACCAACCAAGCGTAGAAATTCACATCTTGCAAGGTGAACGCCCAATGGCTCGCGATAACAGAACGTTGGGACGTTTCCACTTGGATAGTATCCCTCCTGCACCTCGTGGTGTTCCTCAAGTTGAAGTATCTTTTGATATTGATGCCAATGGTATTTTACACGTAAGTGCAAAAGATAAAGGAACTGGGAAAGAGCAAAAAATTCGCATTGAGGCATCAAGCGGATTGAGCGATGAGGAAATAAAACGCATGAAAGCAGAAGCAGAAGCAAACGCTGAAACTGACAGAAAAGTGAAAGAAGAAGTTGAAAAAATCAACGCTGCTGATAGTTTAGTTTTCCAAACAGAAAAACAACTAAAAGAATACGGAGATAAAATTCCTGCTGATAAAAAAGAGCCAATTGAAACAGCTGTTGCTGAATTGAAAAAGGCGCATGAAAGCAGAGATATTGCAGCAATTGACACTGCAATGGAAGCGCTAAACACAGCTTGGACTGCAGCTTCGGAAGATTTGTACAAAGCAACTCAAGAAGCTCAAGGTGGTGCAAACCCTGGTGCTGATGGTGGTGCCGAAGGACAAGGAGAACCAAAAGTTCAAGACGTTGACTACGAAGAAGTGAAATAATTGCACTCTCACAGAAAAAAAAAGCCGCTCAAATTTTGATTTGAGTGGCTTTTTTTATTACTTCACACTAATATAAACCCCGATGGAAACAAAATCATGCATTCAGTGTGGAGCCCCTCTTAAAGGACGTATCGACAAAAAATATTGCGATGATCAATGCCGCACAACCCACAATAATCATTTAAAAACAGACACCAACCTGATGCGAAACATCAATAATATTTTGCGTAAAAACCGAAAGATTATTGAAAACTTTATTCCTCCTGAGGAAACCAAAAGTAAAGCAACCCGAAAACGATTAGAGGAAAAAGGATTCTGTTTTACCTATCACACGCATACCTATAGCACCAAAACGGGATCAGTTTATTTTTTCTGCTACGAATACGGCTACCTGCCTTTAGAACATGATTATTTCATGTTGGTGAAATGGGTGGATAATTGAAACCAATTAATCATAGCATTGGGTTTAAACCCAATGCTATTGAGTATGTATTACTAAATTACTCTGCACTGAAAGTGCAGAGGTTTAGAGGAAGAAGAATGAAATTCTTCTTTCACGTCTCGAGAATCATTGTCCCATCAGTATCGTTAGTCGAATCTCGATGATGATCTAAGTACTTTTGTACCATATCATCGGTTATGTTACCTGTACTCCATGCTCCGTAACCTGAGGCCCAAAAGTGACGACCCCAGTAACGCTTCTCTATCCAAGGATACTCCTGTTGTAACTTACGTGATGTATGACCTTTCAAGCGCTTTACCAAATCAATCACACTTAGTTTAGGAGGGTATTCCAAGTGCATGTGTACATGGTCTTTGCTTACTACCCCTTTTAATATTTTAACATCATCCGAATCGCATATTTGAACCAATATATCACGACATCGTTGTTGAACATCACCTTTTAATACATGATAACGATATTTTGTTACCCATACTATATGAACCGTTAAACGGGTTGTTGTGTGAGATGACTTCCTATCCATGTCTCAAGTTTAAGACTTTTTCGCTTTACTAAAGACCTTGCACTGAAGTGCATGGTTTTAAACCAGCGTTTGAGACCAATAAATATCAAACCCCTCAATATAGCAAAGGGTTTAAACCCTTTGCTATATTGAAGATAATAACAACCTCATATGCCCCAATAATACCACAGAATATGGATACATGCTATCTGGTCAACCAAGGAGAGAATACCATATATTGTTCCCTCTGTTGAAAATAAAATTTATCAATTTTTAAAGGAACAGTTTATAGCCACAGGTTGCAGGGTTAGTATTATAAATGGAATGCCGGATCATGTGCATTGTTTATTTTTACTGAGCAAGCAACAATCAATTGCAGAAGTTATTAAACAGGAAAAAGGAAGTTCTGCTCATTTTATCAATCAACAACAAATTTTGCCGGTGAGATTTTCATGGCAAAATGGATATGCAGCCTATTCGGTGAGTGAAAAAGCAGTAACAAAGGTTTTTGAATACATCAAAAATCAGAAACAACATCACATAACCAAAGATTTTGAAGCAGAATATGATATGTTCCTGAGATATTATGGATTTAATCCGAAATTGTAATCGGAATTGTGAATGATTCTTACAACATCCTATCTCCAAACACAGCAAGGGTTTAATTCGAAACATAGCATAGGGGGAAACCAAAACAAAGCTCAGGGGTTAAACCCTAAGCTATGTTTTGGTAAATATTGAATGCAGTCAATTTAAACCCACAACATGAAACAGATTTATTGGATTTGTCGCCAAGGACATATCACGGTTTTCCAATTCTCAAACATTTAGCTATCTTCCATTTGATTAAATAGTTATTTCAATCAATAAGCAAAACATGGAATTAAATAAAACAATATACGAAACCGAAATGCAAGTGAGACCAGATGATATTGATATGTTTCAGCACGTTCACAGTGCCAAATACATTGATTACGTGTTAGCGGCTCGTTACGACCAAATGGAACGTTGTTATGGAAATCCAATGCAAGAGTATATTGAAAAAGGACTCGGTTGGGTAGTGAATAGTTGCACCATCAACTTTAAACGTGCTTTAAAACTAGGTGATAAAATGCTCACGCGAACTCAATTGGAATCTGTTCACAATACATCAGTGCGTGTCAATTTTAGCATTATCAATAAAGCTACTCAAAAAACATGTAGCGATGGTCATTTTGACTACACACTTATAGATTTAAAAAGTGGTAGAGCACAACTCATTCCAGAATGGGTATTGGAGAGGTATTCGTTAACATAATTAGTTGATATGAATATCAAATCATCTATACAACAACCATTAATTAAATGAAAGACAGACATCCCGAAAGCATGAATGAATGGATACAGCTTGCAGGTAGTTATATTTGGGGACAACGTTTAGCTACCTACCAAAGTAAAGTTAGCGGAAAACTAGAAGTGTGGATGGTTAATGGTAAGCTGGTATTGAATTCAGCCCATGCCAATCAATCATACGATTCGTTACACCATGTTTTTGCGCACGTATTTGAGGAAATACAACTGGCCAATCAACCTGTGCGTAATGCATTATTACTGGGATTAGGTGTAGGAAGTGTACCTGCAATTATTGAAGAAGAACTCATCATGAACTGTAGGATTACTGCTATAGAAAAAGACCCACTGATGATTGAATTGGGAAAGAAATATTTTGACTTGAAAAGATTTAAACACCTTCAAATCATACTGGATGATGCCTTGCACTATGTTGAATCGTGCAAAAAGCAATTTGAACTCATCATCATCGATTTATTTGTTGACAACCATGTTCCCGAACCTTTTACCAATAAAAAATTCTTATCCGACCTTAATCGTTTGCTTACCAAAGAAGGATTTGTATTGCTTAACATGATTGTGCAAACTCCCGAACAGCTTGAACAATTTAAGAGAGTAAATCAGTTTTTTAATGATCAAGATGGAGTGACAAAAATACTTGAACCCATTGCTACCAACAAGGTACTTTATTGGCAAAAATACTAGTGCATTTGGTTGGCAAGTATAGCGGAGTTACTTTTGCTTACGATTAAACAACCTCTTTTGACAGTAGGAACCAACATACAATTAGCCATAAAGCATTTAACAAACGGTGAATTGGTAGCCATACCAACTGAAACAGTTTATGGACTGGCAGCAAATGCGTTTAACCCAACGGCTGTTACTGCAATTTATAAAGCCAAAAACCGACCTCAATTTAATCCGCTCATTATCCATACACATAGCATTGCGCAATTGGAAAAATGGGGACTGGTTATTCCTGAAAAAATGAAACAATTAGCTGCGTTGTTTTCACCCGGACCGTTAACATACGTTATTTCTAAAAGTGATGTAATACCTGATATTGTTACCGCTGGAACAGATGCCGTAGCCGTTCGTATTCCCAATCATCCGCTAACACTTGAACTGTTGCGCAATATTGATTTTCCATTAGCAGCTCCGAGTGCCAATCCAAGCGGCTACGTAAGCCCAACAAACGCTGAGCATGTTAACCAACAACTTGGTAAAAAAGTAAGTTATATTATAGATGGGGGAGAGTGCAGCGTGGGTGTAGAGTCGACCATTATTTCATTTTTAACAGAAACACCTTCTATTTTACGTTACGGGGGTTTAGCTGTTGAAGAGATTGAAAAAGTGATTGGGAAAGTGAATTTACCCATTGCAGGATTTGTTGACAACCCCGTTGCTCCGGGACAGTTAGCAAGGCATTACGCAACACACCACAAACTTATTGTGGGCAATCCACGTGCATACTTGGGTGAATACAATCCCACAAAAATAGGCGTCATATCGTTTAATGAATCGTACAGTGAAATACCTCTGAATAACCAAATAATACTATCGCCTGAAAAAAATTTGGACGAAGCTGCACAACATCTTTTTGCCGCTATGCGCACCATTGATACGTTTGATATTGATGTTATCATAGCAGAAGTATTTCCGGAAGAAGGCTTAGGAAGAGCCATTAACGATAGACTTAAAAGAGCTGCTGTAACTCTTTGAGTAGCTATTCACTTATTTACACAATCACTCAATAACAATAATAAACGTGCACAAAAAAATAGTTTTCGTTTTAACCTTATTGGCTTTTACGGCCAAAGCACAGCCCTATCAAACAGGTGATTTATTGTTTCAAGATTTGGATTGTGGAGGTTTGTGTGATGCGATTGAAACGGTTACGCAAGGCTACAACGGACAAAATTTTTCGCATATTGGGTTGGTATATTTACGCAATGATTCTGTTTATATTATTGAGGCCATCGGCAAAGAAGTTCAGCTTACTTTTATTCAACAATTTAAGAACCGGAGCGCACACCCATTAGTGCATGCGCGGTTAGCAGAAAAAAGCATTAAACTCGTTCCAAATGCTATTCAATTTGCTTTAGCGCAGCTAGGAAAACCGTATGATGAACCCTTTATATACAATAACGGAAAATATTATTGCTCCGAACTTATTTATGATGCTTTTGCATTTTCGAATAACGGAAAACCATTTTTCAGGTTAGAGCCAATGACATTTAAACAACCACAAGATTCATCATTCTTCCCGGTTTGGATAGACTATTACAAACAACTTAGTATGGAAATTCCAGAGGGACAACCAGGCATTAATCCTGGAGGCATTAGCCGTTCGGATAAAATAATTTTTTTAAAAGAGTAATCTTCAAAACAAACAGAATAGTCCACTTGCAAAATAAAGATGCCGTTTAAGGATTGCAATATTGGCAATGCAATGGATCTGCTGTCGTTTTTTTGTTTGGGAAAATTTCTTCCTTCTGGAATTTGCAGTGTTCACAAACGTAAACGTAACTCAATATAGCGTTGGTTGGTAATCCACACAATCCACATTCAATTCCTCTCTTCACATCTTTCACACCAAAACCAGGCATAACACAATTGGGACAAGTTGATTTTATTTTTTCAACTAATTTTTGTGTTGCAGCCTTGATAACACTCATCCTTGTAGGATTGTGCATTGCCCTCATGTCTGTTTGAACATAAACAGAATTGTATTTTAAGTAGAGGAAATGAAAGGTTGATTGCAATGTGTCAAAGTCACTTATACCTTTAATAACATCTGCATTTTCATTTTCGGATTTACGCAAAATGAGAGCGTGCGATGGGAAGCTACTTTGTTCCGCAAATAGGAGAAGTTCCTCATAGGTTTGAACTTGCTTTGCATTAAAATTGGTTGATGTACTTAATTCTCTTACAATAATTTCAATCTTATGTTTGGTATCGATGAAAATCAGAAATTCATCATCTGCACTTACAAAATACAATGATGGATGTGGCCCAAATGATCCCTCACTCGCAACTCCCAAATCACATTCATTTTGTTTCATTGCTAGCAGGCATTTATCTCTGGCTGCTGAAACAGGGTCAAGTGTTCTTTCTATCTCTCCAGTAAATGTACCTAAAGAATCTGTATCAAAATCACCATCTACGAAACAAACAACCCCTAATTCTTTCTCTAGGATGGGTGCAATTACAGTTTCCTTTTGATGTTTTGTTGCTATAAGTAGTTTCCTATTCTCAAACATTGGAGTGTACTTTCAGTGAGTATTACTGGTTGTTAATGCTCTTCCTTTTGTTTTTTCAAAAAAATCTCCGTTGTCATAAACCAAGTTTCCATTTACAAAAGTATGGGTAACTTTTGAGTGAAACGTTGTACCTTCAAGTGGCGACCAACCACACTTAGACAACAGATTTTCTTTGCTAACAGTCCAAGGATTATTTAAGTCTACGATGCAAAGGTCTGCATCATAACCTTCACGTATAAATCCCCTGTTTTCAATTCTGTATAGTATGGCTGGGTTGTGGCACATTTTTTCAGCAATCTTCGTAAGCGAAATGAGACCTTGCTTGTAGAATTCAAGCATAATATTTAACGAATGTTGCACAATAGGAGCTCCCGACATTGATTGGAAGTATGGCTTTTGTTTTTCTTCGAGGGTATGGGGGGCATGATCTGTAGTCACGATATCAATTCTATCGTCAAGCAGGGCCTTTAATAACCCTTTTTTATCATTTGCAGTTTTTATTGCAGGATTCCATTTAATTAAACTCCCTAAACGGCTATAATCTTTATCAGAAAACCATAAATGATGAACAGATACTTCTGTCGTAATATTTTTTTCTTGCAGAGGAATATCATTCCGAAACAAATGCGTTTCTGCCTCAGTGGTTAAGTGTAAAATATGAAGTCGCGCATTGTATTTATTGGCGATAATAATGGCTCTTTGGGTTGCTTCAAAACAAGCTCTTTCACTGCGAATAATCGGATGACATTCAATTGGAACATTTTCTCCAAATTTTTCGCGATAACTTTTTTCATTCTCTTCTATAATTTGTTCTTTCTCAGAATGAATGGCGATGATTGATTTGCAATTGGCAAAAAGCTTTTCCATTGTTTCAGGGTTATCAGCTAACAGATTACCTTTTTTGGTAAAATAGAGCCCATCATCAGAAACACCAAGAAGTTTGGCTGTATCTAACTTGATAACTTCATTGAGGTTATCGCCATTAACTCCAAGAAAAAAACCAAAATTGGCCAATGATTTTTCAGCGGCTAGTTCATACTTTTCTTCTAGTATTTCCATGGTTAACACATTTGGAAAAGTATTAGGCATGTCAATAAAAGAAGTAACACCACCAGCAACGGCTGCCTTGCTCTCGGAATATAAATCACCTTTGTGGGTAAGACCTGGTTCACGAAAATGAACTTGACCATCAATTATACCAGGAAATAAATACTTGCCAGTTCCATCAATAATTCTAGAATTCCCATCGTTGGATAGGTCGCCAATTTTAAGGATTATACCATTACCAATAAGTACGTCTCCGATAATAATTTGTCCATCACTGATGATACTGATGTTTTGTATAAGCGTTTTTTCCGACACTGTTTGTTCTGTTTTATGTTTGTTAGCAATCTATGATAGGTAGCAAATAACTTCAACAATTTTAGTGTTTTTTTATCTAAATTAAACACCAACTAGTACCTGATTGGAATCAGGTATTCTATTAATTATTGCGGTGTATGCACCATCCCATAGTGCAAGTCGACTATGAAGCGATTCTACGGTCGCTTCTTTCGCTTCTTGCCATAGCTGTTCATCATGTCCGCATAAGTTAGATGTCATTTGCAATGCAAGATGACTATGATGATCACCATCAACTTCTATATGCCTTTCGAGATAATATTTAAAGATTGAAATGCTATTGGGGAAGTTTTTATGAATATCATTAACGATTGAGTGAAACATTCCAGGAATGAGGTCTTCCCTGCCGAATGTAAATATTGCTGCTTGCAGGTAATCTTTGTTGCTTCCAATAATTTTGAAGGTGAAATTTACAAAATCTTTTGCCTCATCAGGAGTTTCAGAAGAGATGAATGCCGAGTCAAAGTCATTCGTGTCTTTCAATTTTTTTATAAAAGTTTCAATGTTAGATGTGTTCGCTCCACATTGATGCATAGCATCTAAGTATAGCTCAAAATGACTTTTTCTAACTCCGTTCAAATCTATATCTGACTCCTCACCAACAACAATTTCGTTAATAAGGTGACGCGTGTCAGCCGAACCTACTGGAAACCAAGGAACTGTTGTACATGTTAAGTTGTTTTGAAGCGATTTAAGCAAAGACATGAAATCCCAAACGGCATAAACATGATATTGCATAAACACTTTAAGATCATGTATATCTTTTATAGATGAGTATACCTTATGGTTAATGATCTCTTGCCTCAGTGGTTCAATCGATTTTTTGAGTTCGGATATATATTTTGACATACTAACTTGATAAGGAAAATAAACACCTTACAACTTTGAATGTTTTGTTGAACATAATATGATTGAACTATTGTCTCTAACTGAGACTGAAACAATCAAAATGAATTTGTAAAGCATTGATGTATAGTAAAAACTTTCAACCATCAGCAACTTGAGCACTGTTATTTTTATATTGAGTTATTTTATGTTAAACATTGCAGTATCTAAATTATATGGCAACTACAATTGTTTCGCTCAAAGTTAAAACGAATGGTTTCCCACAAAATACCCAATTAGGGGGATAGACTTTTGTTGAAACACTTCTCTGAAATGTTAAAAACAAAAAAACTTTTAGTATTAAGACATTTATGTTTAATAGAGAAGTCTTCCGATTCTGCCCTTTGCCGTTAGTTTTTTGAGTCTGGTATGTAAAGTAGCTCTGTCTGTCATAACTAATAATGCTCCTTTATGATTTTTTCCCATCATTAAATCCACTTCAATATCTCCTATTCGCTTTCTTTGAGCTACAATTGCTGGGCGTTTAGCTATTGGGGTTCTATCTAAAATAACGCCTCTACTATCTTTTCTATTGCCTCGTTTTCGCCTTCTTTTACCATGCTTTAAATATTGATACAGCTTCTTATATGGCTTAGTTTCTTTCGTATTAGTATGCTTACACTCCCATATCCATTGATAGATTCGCTCGTGGCTCACCATATCGTTAACTGGAGTTACTTATCAATTCAGGACTCCATCTTTCATTTTTAATATAGCTACTAATGGTAAGCTTCATTTTACTTATAAATACTTCATATTTAGGCTTTTCTAAATGTCTAATATTTGTTTTACGCTGTGCATTTAGAGCCATATACTCTCCTGCCGTTTTTCCTCGCTTTGTGATATTACGTTTTAGCTCTCTACTTATAGTTGATGCATGAACGTTTAATTGCTCTGCGATCTTTTTTTGACTGAACCCTGCTTTTATTAAACATTCAATCTGATATCTTTGCTCTAAACTGAGCTGTTTGTAATTTTTTGACATAGACAATCCAAAGATTGCACTACTTGGTCAAAAGAAAAAAGCCCTCAAAAGCTTTTTTCTTTTGTTTTTTTTTAAAAAATTTCACTTATTTGTTGAACTCAGCTAATTTAGAACGTACAAATAAAACAGAGCTAAAATAGTTGCAGAAAAAATAATTCGAGACATGAAAGTAAATAGTGTTAACTAGTTTTATTCTCCAAAGCCTAATTCAGTAAAAAATTTAAAATACAACAAAGATGAAATGTAAAATACTACAAATTTTGTTAATCTATTTACCATTTTGGCATACTAATGTATCAGCACAATGTGCTACACAATCCAATATCTATAGTTTTAGCTATGGAGGTAAAACTTATGAGGTTGTGAAGGAGCTAAAATCATGGGTAAGCGCAGCTGCATGTGCTGTGGAGCGCGGAGGTTACTTGGTAGAAATAAATGATGTAAACGAACAATTAGCTGTTTACAATGGAATTATTGCCGCAGGAATTTCTTCCACTTATGTTACCGTTCCGGATGGTGGCGGTGCGGCTTATGTTTGGATTGGGGCTACCGATAAAAAAACAGAGGGTACATGGTTATGGGATGGAAATAATGATGATGCCGGAATCAATTTCTGGAATGGCAAAGGAGCAACCGGATTGCCTATTGCTTCAAACTATAATAATTGGGGTAAATCAAATGGAACAGGCACTATTATGGAACCAGATGATTTTCAAAGCAATCAGGATGCAGGTGCAATTGCTTTGGCAGGATGGCCAATTCCAACCACTTCTTTGGGTATAGCAGGACAATGGAATGACATTAATATAAATAACGCCATTTATTATGTGATTGAAAAAAAATCAAGTGTTGGTATAAAAGAAATGAATAACCTCAACAATATTCAAGTATATCCAAATCCGTGTAACAATAAGTTAACTATTGAAACAAACAGTAATTTAAATGAAATTAACTATCAAGTTTACAATTTGAGTGGTAAATTAATCATGACTGATACATTTGAAAACAATAACACAATAAATACTACTCTTTTAAATAATGAGATTTATTATATCCATTTTAATGATGGTATTTCTTCTGTGATAGTAAAATTTATTAAGGAATAGCCCCCTCCCAAAGCAGCTGCAATAAAAATTTATGATTGTTTAATCAATTGAAACATTGTGTTCCGATATGGTAAAGGAATTAAATGTTGGAAATACCCGACATGTTAAGGTGCGATTTAAGCAGCCATGGAGGTGCAAGCCCCGCCAACTTGACGAGGTTTATCACCATAGACAATTGAGCCTATCCAAGATTCAGAAGTAGTTTTTAGTTTGGCCAAAATGTTATTCATTCCATATGCTGTTTTAGCCTGTCCAAACTTTCCTTCAACTGGATTTCGCTCTCCAGGACTTACATGAATTGACATTGCCTCTTTACTCGGTCTGCCTAGTGGCTTGGCTTCTAGTTTTATTCCAGGTTCTTTAAGAAAGCCTCGGTTTTTTCTAGTACAATATATTTTGTCTGCTAGTACTTTTTTAGGATAAAATTTAAATCTTTCGTAATAATTGTCAACTAATTGTTTTAAGCATGTTCCTTCATTAAAGTTGTTCCAATCTAATTTGCCAATAAAACTAAATCCATTGATAAGTGCGAGTTGTATCTTACTTCCAAACTCTACTTTTTTGCCTTCTTTACCTCTAACAATTGGCCGTACATGTGGTTGATGGATGTTTACAATTCTGTCCTCTACACTATTTAAACCATTTTCGTACATGTATTTTTGTTACTCATAAACCTTCTTTATGGTTTGATAATAATCACTCAGTTTTTCTTTTAGTGGCGATTTTTTGATGTCGTTTTGATACACAATTAAAAGTTCTTCAATATGACCGATATTTCGTTTTAAATACCTAAGTTGTTTTACATTAGCTTCTCGGAATTCTTTATACGATTTTGTTCTTTTTCTTTGATGTTAATAAAAAATCTCTTCTTGCTGTTTTTCTGTAGGTGCGTGGTTTTTCTGTTAATTGTATTTGATTATTATAAAGCTTATCAATGATTTCCTAGCTCTTTCCCCTCGCTGAGTTAAGAACTTTTAAGTCTGTAGGAAAGGTTATGTTTTGAGGTGCAACTGTCGCATCCATCAGCAATAATTCTTTGTGCAATATTTTTTCATTATTTTCTTTTTCATTACCTGCTTTATCATCTTGGTCGTTATGCTTTTTTGACGATATGTTTTGGTTTGATGCTTGTTGTTTCTCAAGCTTATCAATATGGTGGGCTAGGACTAATTCTGAAATTGCTGGTGTGACTGAAAGATTCAATCACTCTCGAATGTCTACAAATAAACTTGCATCAAAATGGTGGCTCATTTGTGAAACTTGAGTAGCCTAGAAAATATTGCATAAACATATTCTCTTGAATCTGCGAAATAGTCTCTCTGTCTGAAAGGTTGAGCATGTGTTTGATAATAACTGCTCCTATCACTATGAGTCCATCTATTGGCGGTCTGCCTTCTTTGGAAACAAACTGATTGTTGTATAAACTAATAACGTTGTCCCATGGTAACAATCTTGAAAGTTTAACCAACGATTTTCAGTTGTTAACTGATGCTAGAATGGTGTCTCAAATCCTTCTAAAGTTAATTTATTTGGACTAATGTACTTCTTTGTAGATGCAAGCATTCTGTTTGATTTTATTGGGTTATCGTGGTTTTTACCTTGCATTTGTTTACGTATTTTGTGCCCCAAAATATATAAATTAAAGTATTCTGAGTTATTCAGCAAGCCCTATATAAAACACCTTTAATTTCACATTTGCACATCTCCTCATTCTCCCCTACTTTCGTTTGCGTTGAAAAAAGTACTTTACATAGCCTATTATTGGCCGCCATGCGGGGGAATTGGTGTGGTTCGCAACTTAAAATTTGTGAAATATTTTCGTAACCACGGTTGGGAGCCTATAATTTATGCCCCTGAAAATGCGAGTTACCCGATAATTGATGCGAGTACGGAAAAGGATTTACCCAATGGGGTTGAGTTCTTGAAAACGCCCATCTTTGAACCTTATGGCTTGTTTAATATAGCGAAAGGCAAAAAAGCAAACGAGCAAGTAAAGGACGTTTTTTTAGTTACCGAAAAGAAGCGCTCGTTTATACATGATTTTGGATTATGGATTCGGGCTAATTTTTTTATTCCAGACGCGCGATCATTTTGGATTAAACCATCAGTTAATTATTTGAGAGAGTATTTAAAACACCATCCGGTAGATGCAATTATATCTTATGGTCCTCCTCACTCCATGCATATTATTGCCAAACAGCTACACAAAGAATTTGGCATTCCTTGGGTAAGTGATTGGCAAGATCCATGGACAGAGATTGATTACTTCTCGAAGTTTAACATGACCAAGTTGGCGCGAAACAAACATATTCGCCTCGAAAAAGAAGTAGTTACACAGGCCGATGCATTGGTGATGGTGAGTAAAAATTGGTGCAATGATTTGGAAAAACTGAGTGGAAGAAATGTTGATTATATTCCATTTGGCTATGATGAAAGTGATTTTGCTGGTATTCAATACAAGCGTGGGGAACATTTTACCATAAGCCATTTCGGTACATTTGGAACCGACCGTAATCCGCTCAACTTATGGAAAGCCTTAAAGGAACTCAAAACAGAAATTCCAACATTCGAAAAACATTTACGTATTCATTTGGCAGGAATGGTTGATGCTTCAGTTTTTCAGGCTATCGAACAAACTGGACTCAAGCAGCAACTTAGATACGATCGTCAGATTAACAAAAGTGAATTGTTTGGTTACTTAGCAAATAGCAATGTGCAACTCGTTTTAATTAACACTCACGAAGAAGGCATCAAATACAACAACAAAGGACGTGTTCCGGCAAAAGTTTTTGAATGCATTGGTTCGCGGCAGCCTGTTTTGGTATTAGGCCCCAAAGATGGCGATGTAGCAAATATTGTTGCCGATACAGAAACAGGAACAACATGTTTGTATGAAGATTATACAGGCATCAAAAAAACTATTTCTGACTGGTACACAAATTGGCTGAATAATATTCCGAGCACATCGCCTAAGGACATTGAGCAGTATTCATTTAACAACCTAACAAAACAAATGGCTCAAGTATTAAACCGCATCTCGAAATAGACCTACTTAAAAGCTTCGATGTAAATTCTATCACCGTCAATACCAAACCATTTAGTTAGATAGTAATTGGGGTATTGTAAATATTTTTTTACCATATTTTCTATAAAACTACCGCGCAACGGAATAGTGCTTGGGTGCTTAACATCTTGCCTGATTACCACTTTTGAAAAGCCTGTTTGAAGGCACATTTTACGAGCCGTTTTTGCACTGAACTCGGTGAGGTGATAAGGCGGAATGGTCATTGTTTTTTGCGTTCCAATCAGTTTATAAAGCAAAAAAGCAAGCTTGCTCGATAACAAATTGAGCGTTCCGGGTAAATGAATAATGGCCACACCTCCCGGTTTCAAAATTTTATTCACCAAACGCATAGAAGCCGTTGGATCGGTAAAATGTTCGAGCACGTCTCCCATTAATACAATATCAAACTCATTTTCCGAAACTTCATTCCCAAATAACTTATCATCAAACGGTTTATTAATAATGTTTATTCCAAAATGCTCCTTAGCGTATTTAACAGCAAATTCGGAGAGTTCAATTCCTTTAACCTTGAACCCAGCATTTTTGAGGGCATTTAGTAAATTACCGGTAGCACATCCAATCTCTAAAAAACTTCCCTGGGGCGCATATTGCTCCATTTCTTTTACGGAGGATGAGTAATCGCCTGCACTCAACAATTTCACATACTCATCATTCATGTGGTGTGTTGCCGAATCTGCCTCTGTAAAATATTCGGCTGCATACATTTCAACAATTTCCGAATCAGATGGACGCGGCCAAATAGAGCGTAAGCCACATTCATCGCATTGCATCAACCATAAAAACCGATCTTTAAAAGCATACCTAAACGGAACCTGATGGGCTTTTGATGATTGGCACAAATTGCATTTAAAGTCTGATGTCATAGCTTATATTTGAAAAGGAAAGCACAAGTAAACAACACTAATGGCAATAATCAAAGTACACGACCGTTTTTTTTGAACCTTTTATTTTATCAGATGAGATTGAAAAAAGAGTAAAACTCATTGCTGAAGAAATAAGCAAAGAGTATGAATACAAAAATCCTTTATTTTTAGCAGTACTCAACGGTGCTTTTATGCTGGCTGCCGATTTACTTCGTGAAATTCACTTTAAAAGCTAAATTTCATTCGTCAAAATATCAAGCTACCAAGAAACAAAGAGTACTGATAGCATTAAAGAACTTATTGGTTTTACAGAATCGCTTACAGACCGTGATGTAATAAATATTGGTATTATTATTTGCCACTTTTTCTCTTTTTACACCAGAATTACAGCAAAAAAATATGTTACACAAGAAAAAATCTCAAAACCAAACCGGTCTTTTTTCTCATTTAAAAGTACACTAAACCCAAAGCATCCGCTATTTATTTTAGCAAACATTATTAATTGGCAATTATTTGAAGATGCCTTTGAACCTTTATATTGTAAGGACAATGGGCGTCCCGGCAAGCCTATTCGGTTGATGGTTGGCTTACTAATGTTGAAACATATTCGTAATGTTTCAGACGAGAGCGTGGTAGAATAATGGATTTCAAAAACTAATTCATCTTTTTATTTAATCATTTAATTATTTGCTTTATAGACCGTTTTAATTTAGCAATATCATTAAACCACTAAAAATCAATATGGGTATCCGTTATAAATTAAAACCCTTTAAAACATCTAACATCATAATCAATACTTTGAATCCAGTTGAGTATACTTGCAATATGTTCAAAATACTCTATTCAATTCTTTTATTCAGTATACACCTGAACGCGTTTGCTCAAATATTCTTGGCAAAGCGACTCTTCGCTATATGTGCGAACAAAGTCTAAAATGTCATACCCTTTGAACATAATCTGTTATTTTTATTCAAAGTTCTTTCTTCAATCCGCAGCCTGACATTTTTTATTTGGGATAAGTATATGAGTTATTCTATAATTTATTAATTGATAACATATCAATTTTGATCATTTACAAAAACTATAACCTTTAAATTCATTAATTTTCCATGCAATTAAACTCATTATGAATATCATAAAAATCCACGACCGCCTTTTCGAGCCTTTCATTTTGAATGATCAGATACAAAAAAGAGTAAAACTCATTGCTGAAGAAATAAGCAAAGAGTATGAATACAAAAATCCGTTATTTTTAGCAGTACTCAACGGTGCTTTTATGCTGGCTGCCGATTTACTTCGTGAAATACAGTTTCAAAGCGAAATTTCATTCGTCAAAATATCAAGCTACCAAGGAACAAAGAGTACTGATAGCATTAAAGAACTTATTGGTTTTACAGAATCGCTTACAGACCGTGATGTAATAATTATTGAAGATATTGTTGATACTGGACTCAGCATGAAACATATTTTAGAACAAGTACACGCGCATAAACCGGCATCTGTTAAAGTTGCTACACTTCTATTAAAAAAAGCTGCACTCAAACACCCCGTACAAACCGACTATATTGGTTTTGAAATTGAAAATAAATTTGTAGTGGGTTACGGTTTGGATTACGATGGTGTTGGCCGAAACTTGCCGCATATTTATGTTGAGAGGTCTGCCTAGGCTATTCCTCTTAGCATTTTGGGCTAACCACTAAAACAGAAAACGAGAACCAAACACAGCAAACCCATATTTTTTCGCTTAATTCGCACTTTAAGATTTTAGGCAATATTCATCTAAACATAAAAACATGTTAAACATTGTACTATTTGGACCACCAGGTGCGGGAAAAGGCACACAATCGGCTAAACTCATTGAAAAATATGGTTTAATTCACCTCTCAACGGGTGATATATTTAGGGCTAATATCAAAGGCGGAACTGAATTGGGAAATCTTGCCAAGAGTTTTATAGATAAAGGACAATTGGTACCGGATGAAGTGACCATTGGAATGTTAGCAGGCGAGGTGAATAAAAACCCGGGTGCAAAAGGCTTTATTTTTGACGGATTCCCACGTACACAAGCGCAAGCTAAAGCCTTGGATGAATTGTTAGCATCTAAATCAACAGCTATTTCGATGATGCTTGCCCTAGAAGTTGAGGAAGAAGAGTTGCGCAAACGTTTATTACTTCGAGGAAAAGATAGCGGCCGTGCCGATGATCAAAACCCGGAAGTTATCCAAAACCGCATTAACGTATACAATGGAGAAACCATGCCGGTTAAAGATTTTTATACCGCACAAGGTAAGTACAAGGGCATAAATGGAATTGGTGAAATTGAAAGTATCTTTACCAATTTGTGTCAAGCAATTGAAGCATAATATATGTGCAAATTAGATGATGTGCAAATGTGCTAGTTTAATTACATCTGCACATTTTCACATCACACACATCTGCACATTTTCTAATATAAACAACACACATGGCTGATTCAAATTTTGTTGACTACGTAAAAATATGTTGCCGAACTGGTAAGGGCGGTAAAGGTGCTATGCACTTTTTGCGGGATAAACGCACTGCCATGGGCGGACCAGATGGAGGAGATGGCGGTCGTGGCGGGAATATTATTGTGCGCGGAAGTTCTCAGCAATGGACATTGCTCCATTTAAAATACCGTAAACATATTATTGCCGAACCGGGAGAGAATGGTAGAGGAGCCAACCAGCATGGAAAAGATGGTAAAGATGATTACCTCGAAGTTCCATTGGGAACGGTTGCTAAAGATGCCGAAACCGGAGAAGTGTTATTTGAAATTACTGAAGACGGTCAAGAAGAAGTGTTATTGTATGGGGGTCGTGGTGGACAAGGAAACGCGCACTACAAAACATCAACCAACCAAACACCACGCTACTCTCAACCAGGAGAGCCTGGCAAGGAAGAATGGAAAATACTTGAGCTAAAAGTATTAGCAGATGTAGGATTGGTAGGATTTCCGAATGCAGGTAAATCAACATTGTTAAGTGTGATGAGTGCCGCCAAACCTGAGATTGCTGATTATCCGTTTACAACCCTGGTTCCCAATTTAGGAATTGTTGAATACCGTGATTACAAAAGTTTTGTGATGGCTGATATTCCAGGAATTATAGAAGGCGCGCATGAAGGAAAAGGACTAGGAACACGTTTCCTCCGTCATATTGAACGAAATGCCACCCTCCTATTCTTAATTCCTGCTGATAGTAACAATATTAAAGACGATTATAAAATATTGGTAAACGAACTCAAGCTCTATAATAAAGAGTTATTGGATAAAAAACGCTTGTTGGTTATTAGTAAATCAGATATGCTTGATGATGAATTGATGACGGCCATTAAAAAGGAACTTCCAAGAGTTCCGCATATGTTTATTAGTTCGGCCACAGGATATAATATCACTAAACTAAAAGATAAATTGTGGGAAATGATTAATGATGATGGGGAGTAGTTTGTTGATTATGTTAATACCTAATTACTTAACCCAATTACGCATTAACCGAATTACCTAATAACTCAATTACTCATTAACCTAACTTGCTTTAGTGTTCCAAAAACTTATTTTTGTCCTATCTATAACTGATTAACCGTACCGAATATATCGGGAATAAAGAATTAAAACATGGCTGATTTTGAACTAGTAATGCCCAAAATGGGTGAAAGTATTGCCGAAGCAACCATTATTAAATGGAGCAAAAACGAAGGAGACGCCATTGGAGCTGACGAAACCGTTTTAGAAATTGCAACCGATAAAGTAGATTCTGAAGTCCCTTCGCCCAAAGGTGGAATATTGAAAAAACTGCTCTTTAAAGAAGGTGATGTTGTTGCGGTAGGTGCTGTAATAGCCATTATTGCAATGGAAGGAAGTGCTGCTGCGCCAACTGCTCCTGCCCCAAAAGCTGAGACAACAACTGAAGTTAAAGCTGCTGTAGTTGAAGTAGAAAAAACGATTGCTGTTGCCGCCAACACTGCAAGCAATTCAGGAGGTGATCGCTTCTATTCTCCGTTGGTTTTAAACATCGCCAAAGAAGAAAACATTAGCATGTCGGAACTGGAAACTATTCCGGGTACCGGCAATGAAGGCCGCGTAACCAAACGCGATATTTTAGCTTACGTTCAAAACAGAAGTACCACACCGGCAACTAACGCTGCTGCACCTGTTGTTGAATTAGCCAAGCCGGTTGCTCCTGCGCAACCATCCACTCCAGCTGTGCACCAGGCACCTAAGGTAACATTGATGCCGGGTGATGAAATTGTTGAAATGGATCGCATGCGCAAACTTATTGCAGATCACATGGTGATGAGCAAGCATGTTTCACCGCACGTTACTTCTTTTGTAGAAGCCGATGTAACCAATATGGTGAAATGGCGCGAAAAAGCTAAAAAAGTATACGAAAAACGTGAAGGCGAAAAAATAACTTTCACCCCAATGTTTGTGGAGTGTGTGGTTAAAGCCATCAAGGATTTCCCAATGATAAATATTGCTGTTGACGGACAAAACATCGTTAAACGTAAAAACATCAATGTGGGAATGGCAGCAGCATTGCCTTCGGGTAACCTTATTGTTCCGGTTATCAAAAATGCCGATAACATGAACCTCGTTGGCTTAACCAAAACGGTAAATGATTTAGCGAACCGTGCGCGCGCAAACAAACTTTCTCCAGATGATATTCAAGGTGGAACATTCACCCTCACCAATGTAGGTGGTTTTGGGAACGTGATGGGAACACCTATCATCAACCAACCTCAGGTGGCTATTATGGCAACGGGTTCTATTAAAAAGAAACCGGCTGTGATGGAAACTGAAATGGGAGATGTTATTGCTATACGTCATATGATGTTCCTTTCTCTCAGCTACGATCACCGTGTAGTTGACGGTTCATTAGGAGGTTCCTTCCTTAAACGTGTTGCCGATTATATGGAAGCATGGGATGTAAATAGAGAAATCTAAACACATATAACATTAAAAAAAGCCTGATTCATTGAATCGGGCTTTTTTATGGAATAGTAAACATAGCACTATCCGCTTCAAAGGTTAACCCAATCGGATAATGCCAATCACTTAATCGTTTGAAATAAGCAGTTCGCTCACTCGAAGTTGAATCAACCTGCAGAAATATTTTGTCACGTAAATTCGGAAACCTTATATACACATTTGCCATGGCAACAAACTGGGAGGATTGCCTGTTTTCCAATTGATCGATAAACAATGATGGTTTCGGGTTATTCATCACCAATAGTTGTAGTTCGCTTACTTTCAATAAGTCCATTCTTCTTGCCTCAAGTTTAGGGTACTCTACTGCAACTAAACGCATAAACCATAAGCAGCATATCAACAGCATTATCTTAATTGATAAAACATCTCGCAACAGTGATAGCACAGCTAAAGGCAGCACAAAAAAAACAGTTGCATAATATCGGCTTTCCCACATTGGAATGCCTATCAAAAAATACAATACCAATTGAATACCTATACCCAGCAATAAAAATATAGCCATCAAAACAAAAAACTTTGATACCTGAGCGTATAACCTCACAGCAGAAACAATCTTTTTTGCAAAATATCCTGTCAATCCAATCACTGCCAACAGAAATACCATCCCATCAACCCTATCAGAACAAAATGGAAAATGTGGTAACATAAACCAACGAAAAGGAATACTCACAAATGTGGCTATATCTCCTGTTGAAAAGGCCACAGAGGTAAAAAAGCCATGTAAGAAATAGGTATGAAAATAAGGCACTTTAAAAAAAGAGAAATACAGTACCACACTCAACAACAAGCAAGCCTCCCATTTTATGATTGCAAAAAACGCTTCCTTACGATCATGCCAAACCATCATTGCTATATGCGTAACAACAAATAATATCTGAAACACAATAAAGTTTGGAGAGGTTAACAAACCGAGCATTTGAATGCCAGTAAATACAATCATGGAAGTGAATACCTTCCATTGTTGCTTCTTAAAGTATACATACAATGATGCTACTGCCAGGCAAAATAAGATGGAATAAAACCTACCATCGGTTGCCAAAAAGAAACCGAAATTAGCAAACCCAACACAGAACAATAAAAAGGAATTAAAACCCTTGTTATTTGGTGTTTTAACAATGCGCAACAACAATATGGAACCCAACAACCAAAAACACAAAGAGAGTAATCTTTGAACAATGATGGTATGGCCGAATAATCCAAATATCCATCTTAAAACAATAGCATGTGTATATGAATTATCTGCTCCACCATGAATATGTTGAATAATTTGGGTGTAGGTCCACCGAGGATCCGAATGCAGATAGGATAGAAACTCATCTCCACGTATAGCATTCACCTCAATCATCTTATATATTATCCAAACCCCAAATATGGCAATACTATTTAGGAGAAGATGAATAAGTCGTTGTTGTGTTAGCTGCATAAATTATTGTGCTTATGTAATATGCAAATACGTTATTTTCGAACACAAAATTTCACACAATGAACATCATCGGAATAATTCCTGCACGGTATGCTTCTACTCGTTTTCCTGGCAAGCCTCTAATTGACTTAGGGGGAAAGAGCATGATTGAGCGCGTGTACGAGCAATGTAAAAAAGCCGATACACTCACAGATGTAATTGTAGCAACCGATGATGAACGCATTGCTAATCATGTTTTACAATTTGGTGGAATAGTTGAAATGACAAGCAGCCAACATCAAAGCGGAACAGATAGATGCGCAGAAGTTATTGAACGTTACAACGGATTGTGTGATGCTGTTATCAATATTCAGGGCGATGAACCGTTTATCAATCCGAGCCAAATAAATGCCCTTGCTGCTGCTTTTCATCAGCCACATACCCAACTGGCTTCCATGAAAAAAAAGCTAACATCTGAATCTGATATTCAAAACCCGAATGTGGTAAAAGTAATTACCAACCATTTGGGCGATGCGATTTATTTTTCAAGATCTCCTATTCCATACCGCAGAAATCCCGAAGCTCCTATTGCTTACTACAAACATATTGGCATCTATGGCTACCGAAAAGATACCCTATTGGAAATTACCCAACTGCCGTTAGGAAACTTAGAACTTGCCGAAAATTTGGAGCAGCTGCGCTGGGTAGAAAATGGTTACCGCATAACTCTTGTTGAAACAACCATTGAAAATATTGCCATTGATAGCCCTGATGATTTGGCACGTGTTGAAAAGTATTTGAAAACTGCGTAAAAGCAGTTAGGCAAGTCAATCGTTTTAGCTTACATTTGTATCCCATATAGTCAACAACTATTATGGGCTAACGAGTTAAGGGTTTCCTGCTCCTCTAACCCACTTTCTACAAGTAAAACTCGTTTCATTCATGAATAATTGTAAGTATATTTTTGTTACAGGTGGTGTTACATCATCATTAGGTAAAGGCATTATCTCTGCATCATTGGCTAAATTATTACAAGCCAGAGGTTACAGTGTAACCATCCAAAAATTTGATCCATATATCAATATCGACCCAGGAACCTTAAACCCTTACGAGCATGGTGAGTGTTTTGTTACGGAAGATGGTGCCGAAACCGATCTTGACCTTGGTCATTACGAGCGTTTTTTGAATGTTCCCACTTCACAAGCCAACAACGTAACCACTGGTCGTATTTATCAATATGTGATGGATAAAGAGCGTGAAGGTGCTTTCTTAGGAAAAACCGTTCAGGTAATTCCTCATATTACGGATGAGATTAAACGTAGAATGAAATTGCTTGGCGAAAGTGGTAAGTATGAAATTATCATTACCGAGCTAGGTGGAACCGTTGGCGATATTGAAGCATTGCCTTATATAGAGGCTGTTCGTCAGTTAAAATGGGAATTAAAACCGGAGGATGTAATGGTTATTCACTTAACACTCCTTCCCTATTTAAGCACTTCGCAGGAGTTAAAAACCAAGCCTACACAGCACTCTGTAAAAATGTTGTTGGAAAGCGGAGTTCAACCCGATGTATTGGTTTGCCGTGCCGAACACCCTATTAGCAAAGAGGCGAAACGCAAAATTGCTTTGTTTTGCAACGTAACACAAAACTCAGTAATTGAAGCCCTAGACATGCCAACCATTTATGATGTTCCAATGGCTATGTTAAAGGAAAAGTTGGATAAAACGGTTTTAAGCCGACTCAAACTTTCGGCCAAAAATGATCCTGATATGGATAGTTGGTTAAACTTTTTAACCCGTCATAAAAACCCTAAACATGAAGTAAAAATTGGGTTAGTAGGTAAATATGTTGAACTTCCTGATGCTTATAAATCTATTGCAGAAGCCTTTATTCACGCAGGAGCTAAAAACGAATGTAAAGTAAAACTGGAGTACATACACTCGGAGTTGATTACTGATGAAAACGCTAAATATAAACTGGGTCATTTAGATGGAATTTTAGTTGCTCCCGGTTTTGGTGATAGAGGTATTGATGGAAAGATATCGGCTATTAAATATGCCCGCGAGAAAAAAGTTCCATTCTTCGGAATATGCTTGGGAATGCAGGTTGCCGTTATCGAATTTGGACGAAATGTGTTAGGATTTAAAGATGCTCACTCTACGGAAATGAATGCCAAAACCAAACATCCGGTAATTGACATGATGCCCGATCAGAAAAAAATTACAACCAAGGGCGGAACCATGCGCTTGGGTGCTTATGCATGTGAATTGGCCAAAGATAGCAAAGCATATAAAGCATACGAAAAAACAAAAATTACCGAGCGTCACCGCCATCGTTACGAGTTCAATGGCAAATTCCAAAAAGATTACGAATCTAACGGGATGTCGATTACCGGAATTAATCCAGATACCAAACTTGCGGAGATTGTGGAAATTAAAGATCATCCGTTTTTTATGGGTGTACAATTTCATCCAGAATACAAGAGCACAGTATTAAACCCACACCCTCTGTTTGTTAAGTTTGTGAAAGAAGCGATTGCTTACAGTAATTCATAAAATACCAGCAGGTTGAGTTTTGATGATACAAAGCTGTTTCGATAGACTCAACCTGACTTTCCTGTTTGAAGTTTAAAACTTCAAACATCTTATACGAGCAAGTCTTTGACTTGCATCAAATCATTACTCCTTGAAAAAACTCATACAAGCCATATTACAGCGTTTACTGGGATTCAGAAACTACCTGTTTGTATTTGCTTTGTATAAATCTAAAACAATTGCTCAGGACAGTAATGAAGGCGATTTCAGTCACTTTCTATCATTGATAAAACCAGATGAAACGGCATTAGATATTGGTGCCAATATTGGCATCATGACATCCAATATTGCCAAGAAAGCAACACGAGGAAAAGTATTTGCTTTTGAGCCAATGCCCGATAACATAGCAACACTTAAAAGAGTAATACACTTTTATAATTTACAAAACGTAACCCTTTTTGAATGTGCATTAGGTAACGAAGCAAAAGAAACACAGATGGTATTGCCTGTGGTACAATCGGTAAAAATGCAGGGATTAGCGCATGTGGTTGATAAAAGCATTACCGAGTTTAATTCTGGAATCACCTTTAGTGTACCTCAATACCGATTGGATGATATTCCCGAACTACAAAATATCCCCATCCACGCCATCAAAATTGATGTTGAAAATTTTGAATACCAGGTGTTTTTAGGTGGACAAAAACTGATTGGCAACAATAAGCCCATTATCTACTGTGAATTGTGGGATAATGAAAACCGTCAGAATTGTTTCCAATTCCTACAACAGTTAGATTATCAAACGTATGTATTGCAGCGTAACAAGTTAGTTCTATTTAATCCTATGGAATATACCACTCAAAATTTTTTCTTTTTGCCCAACAGATAACCAATAGTTGCATACTTAACCTCAAATAAGCGGCATTTGACCTTTCTTTTTCTTGCTTCATAGCCGATTAACCTTACTTTTGCACCCGATTTTACAGAACTTATGGAAATGGACAGAAATTCGATTATTGGCCTCGTGCTAATTTTTTTAATACTCATAGGGTTTGCTTGGTACAACCAACCGAGTGAGGCCGAGTTGCAAACCTTAAAACATCAGCAGGATTCGCTAAGCATGATGCGCAAACAGCAAGACAGTTTAAAAATGCTGGAACTGCAAGCAAACACTGTTAACGACTCAATCAAGAAAAACACCTTTGATAGTGCTGCAGCCACTGCCACTTATGGAACGTTTGCATCTTTTAGCAAAGGAGAAGAAGCTTTTACGAAATTAGAAAATGAAGAACTCATCGTAACTTTTACCAACAAAGGCGGACGGATATACAGTGTTCAATTAAAAAACCAAAAACGTTTTGATAAAAAAGACCTTATCCTTTTTACAGGTGAACAAAACAAATTTAATTACGCCTTTAAAACCGAAGATGGAAAAACCATTGAAACGCAAAACTTATACTTTACTCCTGTTGTAAACAATGATGGTAAATCGTTGGCTATGCAAGTAAAGTTGGGCGAAGGTCAATACATTGAACAAGTATACACCCTCACTCCCGATAACCAACAAATGCTTGGTTATAAACTAAACTTGGTAGGCATGCAACAAACCATTGCTGCAAGTAATAACCACCTCGATTTAAACTGGAAACAACAAATCTTAAATCAAGAAAAGAATTTCGCCAATGAAGTAAATACCACAACTGCTTACTATAAAACGCCTGAGGTAACACCAGAATTTATTGCCGAAACCAAAGACGAGAAAAAAGATATAACAACCCCTATTCAATGGATTTCATACAAACAGCAATTTTTTAACACCACCATTATTGCCGATAAAAATTTTGAAGGTGGAAACATCGAAACACTAACCGATGTAAGTTTAGAAACCTTAAAAACCATTTCAACCAATGTAACAATTCCTTATACTCACACCAACAATGAATCGTTTGGCATGAAATTTTATTTTGGTCCGAACCATTATAAAACCCTAGCAAAATTAGACATTGAGCTTGAGCGCATTATACCAATGGGTTGGGGCGTTTTTCGTTGGGTTAATAAGTACTTTGTAATCAATGTGTTTTACTTCTTAAGTCAATACATTGGTAGTTTCGGAATCATTATTTTATTGCTTACCATCATCATCAAAACGCTTGTATTCCCAATGGTATACAAATCGTATATCTCGGCAGCTAAAATGCGTGTAATGAAACCCGAGTTGGATGTGATTAAAGAAAAGTATGGTGATGACATGACCAAAATCCAGCAGGAAAACATGAAACTTTACCGCACGGTAGGTGTAAACCCATTGGGTGGATGTATTCCAATGTTGTTGCAATTACCCATTTTGTTTGCCATGTTCCAGTTTTTCCCCTCGGCATTTGAGTTGCGCCAGGAAGCCTTTTTATGGGCCGAAGATTTATCAACCTACGATAGTATTTACACCCTTCCATTTACGTTACCGGGTTATGGAAACCACGTGAGTTTATTTACCATTTTGATGACGATTTCATCATTGGTTTACACACATTACAATAACCAAATGACAGCCGTTACCGGACAGATGAAATGGTTAAGTTATATTATGCCGGTAATTTTCATGTTTGTGTTGAATAACTACGCGGCAGGTTTAAATTATTATTATTTCCTATCCAACTTAACCACCATTGCACAACAATTGGCTATCCGCAGTTTTGTGGATGATAAAGTTATTCATGCCCAATTACAGGAAAATAAAAAGAAACCGGTTAAAGTTTCTAAGTTCCAGCAAAAGCTTGAGGAAATGGCAAAGCAGCGCGGTATAGATTTGAATAAGAAAAAATAACAATGAGAAAAATCGAATACAGAAATTCGAATTTCGAACAATTGATTTCGAATTTCGAAATTTAATATTTAATATTTTAAAAAGAGGTGCCTCGAAGAAATTCGGGGCATTTTTTTTAGATCATGTCGAGGTATTAGATGAAACGTAAACACAAAACTATTTGCCTTTATGAAATTATAACCAATGCTCACCCCAAACCAATCGTAATATTTTCCATTCTGAATAAATGGTGCATTGTTTGTTTCAGCCTCTCTAAACCCAAATACTTGCCTAATTGGGCCGGTAGTATTAGAAAAAAACAATAGAAGAGTAACAACAAAAAGAGATAGTATATTAGCCATATAAACATCCAAAATATTAAAAGCCCATTTGATGATTTGGATAACTATTAAACCCCACATACATTTGAGCAAACAAAGAGCACTTTTGCATCCTTTAACTCCTAATACGGTAGTTAAAGGATGCAAAAGTTGCTCCTATAAGCTAGTTATGCCTCATTGTAAAAAGACCGTGCAAACCGACAGACAACGACAAAAAAGCCAGCCGCACATTTTAGCACATTTGGTTTTGCCCGACACACAAGCCGACTCTTCGCAAAACCAAAAGAGCTAAAATTTTCCAACCGCACGGACTGACATTCCGAAAATAAGTATTACATTTGACCGGTTTTGTCAAAACACATATTGTCTTATGAGTAACTTTGGTGACCTAATACGAATAGCAAGAGAAGAGAAAGGTTTGTTCCTGCGACAGGTTGCAGCCGAACTTGAAATTGACCAAGCTATCATTAGCAAGTTTGAACGCAACGAACGCAAGCCGACAAAAGAACAAGTGCTGAAATTTGCTAAGTTCTACAAGCTCGACAAGGAAACTTTATTAGTTGAGTGGTTAAGCGACAAAGTAGCTTACGACCTGCAAGACGAGAATTTGGCTGACAAAGTTTTGAAAGCTGCTGAACAGAAAATTAAATACAAGAAAAAGTAATGCTTCATTATATCATACAAGAAAAGAAAAACAAATGGTTGCAGTCTGACGACTGCACCATTAGTGATTTGATAAAGTATATCCGTGACAAAGGACAGTTACGTGATACGCAAATTGAAGCAATTGAGACTTATTTGTTTTTGAAAATACAAGGACAGAATAAACCACTTTGGCAATTATTTTCAGAAGGCTTTTTCACTAATGGCACAGACTTATCAAAACTTAATATTAATCAAACGGCAAGAGATTTTTTAACCGCCAACAAAGACGCTTTTGCATTGTATGACTTTGCAAGAACAAAAAACGGAAACGGTTCTTTACTCCCCGAACTCGAAAAACTAATTGTTGACAAACCAACTGAATTAGATTACGACACTATTATAAAAAGTATTTTCTACAATGTAAGCTATGCCGACTACTTAATGAGTTTGCCGATGGGTGCAGGTAAAACTTTTCTAATGGCTGCTTTTATTTATTTGGACTTATATTTTGCCGACAATGAACCAGAGAACAAAGCATTTGCACATAATTTTTTGGTGCTTATTCCTTCGGGCTTAAAATCTTCTATTGTTCCAAGTTTAAAGACAATTGAAAATTACGACCCTTCTTGGGTATTGCCCGAACCATCAGCAAGCAAACTGAAAAAACTATTGAAGTTTGATGTTTTGGACGAGCAGAAATCAGCGAAGAAAAGTAACAAGGCAAGAAATCCAAATGCTCAAAAAGTAAATGCTTGTTTGCCTAATCCATTCGGACAAGTGTTTGTTGTAAATGCAGAGAAAGTGATTTTGGAGAGTTTCAAATTCAATGCTCAAACAGAATTGGAACTTGAAGAAGAAGAAAAAGACACAAGCAACGATTTAAAAAGATTGTTCGGACAAATTCCGAACCTTACAATTTTAATAGATGAAGTTCACCACGCTGCGACTGATGATATTAAATTACGGCAAGCCGTAAATTATTGGCACAGCAAAGGAAACATCACAACCGTTTTAGGTTTTTCAGGAACACCATATTTACAAGGTGCTGAAACAATCAAAGCAGGTGATTACGCTTTTAAATTTTCGCAAATAACCAACACGGTTTATTATTATCCGTTGGTTACAGCAATTAAGAAATTCCTGAAAACCCCAACAGTAAAAATCGGACAAAACCTTGAACGTTTTCAGATCATTAAAAAAGGAATTGAGGACTTTGATACACAATACAAGAAAACAGTTTATGAAAATGGGGCTATTGCTAAAATAGCTATCTATTGCAGTAACATTGAGGTTTTAGAAGAAGAGGTTTATCCGTTTCTGACAAGCGAATTGAAAATCAATCCTGCCGAGATTTTGAAATTTCACGGAGGAAATAAAAAATACACTTTGCCAAAAGAGAATGAATTAGAGTTCCGTTCATTGGATTTGGCTATTTCAAAAAAGCGTTACATTCTTTTAGTGCAAGTAGGTAAAGAAGGTTGGGACTGTCCAAGTTTAACAGGCGTAATTCTTTCGCAAAAAGGCGACAGCCCACAAAATATGGTGCTGCAAACATCTTGCAGATGTTTACGCCAAGTGGACAAAGGAAAAGAAGAAACCGCTTTGATTTGGCTGAATAAAGACAATGCCGATACGCTGAATAAGCAGCTAAAGCAAGAGCAAAACAGCAGCATTGACGAACTGAATAGCACCAAACGGATTGGCAAAGCCGAAATGGTGGAACGCCACAGCCGAATGGAATATTTGCAATTGCCGAAAGTAGAATTTTATCAAATGAAAGTTACTTACCAAAGCATTGACGAGGAAGAAACAGCAAATACAAAAGCCAAGTTAAAAGCCATCATTAAAAAGATGGAAGATTACAAGGCTTCGGCTTTGATAAGCACCAGCGAAATTTCAAACATTGATACTGGAACTATTGACATCATTAACGAAACAGGAATTGCCTTTGCCAATTACAACCAATGGCTTTTTGAAATAAGTCGCCAAAGTTTTGGATTGATTTCGGAAACACAATTGCACCAATACAACACGGAATTAAACGAAATATTTGAAACCGTTTCTTTTGAAAAAGACGGAAACCGCTTTTTCAATGAGTTGTATGATTTGCATTTGATACAATCTAAAATTCGAGTTGCATTTAGTATCAAAAGAGATTTACAAACAGACACAGAAGTAATTCCTAAAGAAGCCGAATTGCTGATTGCTTCTAAATTGACAGAGGTAGAGAAAAATCCAAAACTCTATCCAAACGAAGCCGACATAAACAAAATTCTTGAATTAGATAAAAGCAATGATGAAGTAGATTTTGACTGGGAAGAAATTAGAAGGGCTTATGATGTGATGTTTGAAAATATGAAAGCTCAAGGAATGGAAAAATGGGCTCCTGAATGGGAAGATTTCAAAGCACAAAAAGATTATACACCTGTTGTAAAAGCTAAAAACAATTCCTTTCATTATTTGCCTTACAATTTTGGCGGAAGCGGAAGCAGTGGCTTTGAGATACAGGCACTTCAAGAAACTTTGCGATTAGCAGATTTCAAAACTAAAGAGTTGGAAATATACTATAATGGTGAACGTGGCTTAACCGAATTTGTAATTAACTGCTTTGCCAAAGAAGGCAAGTATTGGAAAAACATTGGCAAATACACCACCGACTTTTTAATTGTAAAACGAACCGCCAAAGACAAAATTCATAAAGCACTGCTCATAGAAACAAAAGGTGCTTTGTATGCAGAAGACAAGGTTTTTCAGAAAAAGAAAAACTATGTAGAAACCGAGTTTTTAAAACTCAACCAAGAAAAATTCGGCTACCAACGTTTCGACTTCCTGTATTTGGAAGACAGCAAAAACATTACAGCCAACATTACAAAATTGAACAACAAGTTAAACCAGTTTTTTAACGATTAAGATATGCCAATAAAATACATTCCATATTACCCGAACACGGTTGAAGGACAAGCGATATTAGACAACATTATTCGAACACAGCGAGTATTGCGTTATCGTGAAAACGATAAAGTTTACGACCGTATAAAAAGAGGTATGCCATACTACGAAGTAGAACCATTGGAAACAGTAGGTAAACCTTCTGAAAATTTGGTAATACGTGGCGAATGTATTTCGGCTTGTGCCTATTTGAAAGAACAAGGTATTAAGGTTGATTTGGTTTGTATTGACCCACCTTTTGCCAGTGGTGCAGACTATGCGAAGAATATTTATTTAAGAAGAAATCCAAAAATAGCTGCAAAAATAGCAGAAGCTGAACAGCAAATGGACTTGGAAGAATTGAAAGCATTTGAAGAAAAAATGTATGGTGACATCTGGAAGAAAGAAGATTATCTCAATTGGCTATATGAAAACCTGCTGGCTATAAAAAGTATTATGAGTGAAAACGCTGGCATTTTTCTGCATCTTGACACCAAAATTGGACACTATGCAAAAATTTTGATGGATGAAGTTTTTGGCGAAGAAGGATTTATCAATGAAATAATTTGGCATTATAACAAGTTTGCAGGAAAGGCAACTGGATTTCATTCTAATCACGATGTGATTTTTTTCTATTCAAATTCAGACACACCGAAATTCAATAAAATTCGAGTTCCAGTTGATAAGCAAAGAAAGCAAACTGCAAGAGTTTGGGATTCTGACTTAAAAAAGGCAGTTCAAAAGAAAGATGAAAATGGTGAGTTAATATACTACGACCAAACAGATAAAGGAGTTGACGATACTTGGATGGATGTTCCATTGGTAAACCCAATGGCAAAGGAGAGGTTTGATATTGATTATGCAACACAAAAGCCCGAAGCATTATTGCAGAGATTAATAAATGCAGGTAGCGATGAAGGAATGGTTGTTGCAGATTTCTTTGGAGGTAGCGGAGTAACAGCAAAAGCTGCAAGTGATTTAAAAAGAAAATTTATTCACGTTGATATAGGTATCAATAGCATTCAAACTGTTAGAGATAGATTGAAAGAGAGCAAAGCCAATTTTCAAATTGTAGAAATAAAAGATGGAGTTAGTTTATTTCGCAATCCACAACAAACTATGGAAAAGTTGGCAACACTCATTCCAGGCTTACAAAAAGGAGTAAAAGGAATTAGTAATTTTTGGTTTGGTGCAATCACAAAAAGCAAAGAAGGTATTGTGCCAGTTTATGTGCCCAATTTGCTCAATACACAAGAAAAAGTTTTGGACATTCCGACCATTAACAATATTATAAATCAGGAACTATCAAACTTAGAAGTTAACGCCAAAAAAGTAATCGTTTATTACATAGACATTGACGACCAAAAGGCACTGGAGAAATTTATAAAAGACAACAACGCCACAGAAATAGAAGTTGAGCTGAAAGACCTTAAAAACCTATTACACGATGTGGTAATTGAAGACATCATAGATTTTAAAACCACCAAAACCAAAGACGGTTACGAAACAGAAATAAACAAATTCATAAGCGACCGTTTAATTCAGAAAATCGGTGAGTTTAACCAGAAAGGAAATTTACAATCCATTAAAAGAGGCAAAGCATTTAATCCTATCAACATCAGCGAAGAAAGTTTAGAACTCATAGAACTTATTGCCCTCGATTGTGAGAACACAGACGGACAATGGCACAGCACAACCGAAATTAAAATTGACAAACTCGGTTATGTAATTACCAACGGAGTAAAATCAAAGAACTTTTGGGATGGCAAAATAATAAGCGATAATAAACCTTTGAGAATAAAAGTTAGAAATATAAGCGGTGATGAAACGATTAAGCAGATTAAATAATGAGCATAAATAGCGACAATTCTTTCAACTTAAATAAAATGTAATATGGAATTTTTTGGAATAGACTGGAGCGAAAAACACATTCTTAAAACAAATACCAAAATAATCAGCACCTCGGATACTGAAGAAATAAAAGCTGAAGAACTGAAAAAAGATATTGAACCTTGGCTTTCCGCAATATTCCAAAGTGAGCATCTTTCATTACTTATTGGTTCGGGATTGACAAGTGCAATATCATTTTTATCAGGTGTAAAACCACAGGAAATGTGGAGGCTAACTTTAGCTCACGCCTTAGCAAACAAAATCAAGGAAAAGGCTGATGAATCAGCTATTAAGACAAACAGAGGAGAAGCAAATATTGAAGATGACATAAGAATTGCATTAGAACTCATTAATGGTCTAAATATAATTGATGATGCGAGAGGGTCAGAATTAAATGCGGAATTGAATACGAAACTTTTAGAATTTATTAATTCTATTCTCAAAACAGAAAATGATTTTTTAGAAAAATTGAATAATGAGGATGCCAATGCTATAAAGGCATTCAACCTGTTAAAAAGTTTCATTCTAAGTTTTACAAGCAGAGCGGCTTCACGAGAACGATTAAATATGTTCACTACCAATTATGACCGCTTTATTGAACTTGCTTGTGATGCAACAGGAGTTTTATTGTTAGATAGATTTAAAGGGAAGTTGCAACCTATTTTTAGAAATACAAGGCTTGAGCTTGATTACCATTACAACCCGCCAGGAATAAGAGGTGAGCCAAGATATGTCGAAGGGGTTGCGAGATTGACAAAACTACACGGGTCTGTTGATTGGAAATTTGAAAAGGATAAAATAATAAAAGCATTACTTCCTTTTGGTGCAACGAATACACATCCAGCTATTCCAAAAAATATTACAGAACAAGTTGTGATTTACCCCAACTCTTCCAAGGATTTAGAAACATCTTTTTATCCTTACGCAGAATTGTTTAGAGATTTTTCTTCGGCAATATGTCAACCAAATTCTGTAATTATTACATATGGATATGGCTTCGGAGACAGTCATATTAATCGTGTAATTGAAGATATGCTTACAATTCCTTCAACTCACTTAGTTATTATAGCTTATGATAGAAATTCGGCAAAAGAAGGGGAACCAAATAATTTTGGGGCAGCAAGAGAAAGAATAATAAAGTTTTTAGAAAATAAAAATTCTGCTCAATGCACTTTATTGATTGGAGAACATTTTGGCGAACTTACAAACCTTGTTGAGTATTATTTGCCTAAATCTGCCATTGACAGATTAACAATTAAAATGCAAAAACTGAAAGATAATAGAGGAGATAAAGGCAAAGGGTATGATAATTCAGAAACTAAAACTGAGGAGCAAGAATGAGCAATTTAAATCAATATGATTTTGACCATCTGCGGAACTTGACAATTGGAACTGTTGATTATGTTTCACCGAGTGAGATAAAAGTTATACTTGACATAACTGCACCTCAAAATACAGCATTAAACACAGGCACACCGACTTTGTTTCCCAGAATTAATGGCTTTGTTTTAATTCCAAATGAAAATGGAGCATTAGTGGGTTTGATAAGTTGGCTTGGTGTCGAACACAGTCAATATCCTAAAAGAAAAGGATATAAGGATTTTGATTTAATTGATTTGCCTTTCCCTCTGAGGAAAATGTCAATTACTCCAATGGGCACATTAAAACAAGAGGGGAAAATTGAAGACAAATATTACACTTTAGAAAGAGGTGTTTATAGTTTCCCGTCTGTTGGCGATTCTGTTATTCTACCAAGCGATATTCAATTAAAATCAATTGTAGAGAATAAAGAAAAAAATGCTTGTGTAAAAATTGGAGTTGCCCCCATCGCAGGAAATGCAGATGTCAAAATTAATCCTGATAGATTGTTTGGTAGACACGTAGCAATTTTAGGAAATACAGGTAGCGGAAAATCTTGTAGTGTTGCAGGTGTAATTAGATGGTCATTAGAAGAAGCTTCAAGCAGACTTCCTCGAGATACAAAACTTAATACAAGGTTCATTATTCTTGACCCGAATGGAGAATATACAGATGCTTTTAATGGTTTAAATTGTGAAATAAAAAAATTCAAAGTCGAAGTAAGTGAGGATGAAGTTGCGAAAGCCCTAAAAGTTCCAGCTTGGTTATGGAATAGTTATGAATGGAGTTCTTTCTCAAATGCAAGCGGACGAACACAAAGACCTCTTTTAAAACAAGCATTGAGAGAGTTAAAAACAAATTCAATTGACCAAACTGGAATTATTGTTGGTAGAGTTAAACGCTATCTTTTAACAAGTCTTTTTTCACTTCAAACTGATTTGAATAATGGTCCAAGTGCTTATTCGGGTAAGCCGGGTAAAAACGAATTTGGTAATAAAATCCAATCCTTTATTGAAGGGATAAATCACTATTCCCAACAACTTGATGAACCATATAAAACCGCATTAACCGACTCATCTCATATAATTGAAACCATAAGAAGTAGCCGATACGGTGGGGTTTATAATGAAAATCCTTGGTATCACGATTTTCTAGTGAGTGAAGTAGAAACAATAATTAACACGTATTCTTCTTTGCTTCAAACCCATTTTCCTGAATCTGTCAATAGTAAGAGTAATGAAGATGACCCAATTCCATTTGATGTAAAGGAGATGCCAAATTACATTGATAGTTTAGCTGAGAAAGAAGGTAAACTTCAGTATGTTGATTTTCTAACAATGAGAATTAGGACTTTGTTAGCAGACAATAGAATGAAATCAGTTGTTGTAGAAGATGCAGGTGTAACATTAGAAAATTGGCTTGAATCTACTATTGGCGGCATTTCAATAATAGACTTATCCTTAGTTCCCTCTGACATAACGCATTTAGTTGTTTCCGTTATTTCAAGAGTTGTTTTTGAATCATTACAACGTTACAGAAAAATGACAGGTGAATTATTGCCAACAGTAATGGTTATGGAAGAAGCTCATAATTTCATAAAACGATATAATGACAGTAGTGAAGAAATCTCTGCATCACAACTCTGCACTCAGTCGTTTGAAAAAATAGCAAGAGAAGGTAGAAAATTTGGATTGAGTTTAACCTTGTCTTCTCAAAGACCTTCTGAGCTTTCTCCAACGGTATTATCTCAATGTAATACTTTCTTGCTACATCGAATTGTAAATGATAGAGACCAAGAATTAGTAAGACGACTTGTGCCTGACAATATTGGTGGACTTTTACAGGAGCTTCCTATTCTCCCAACTCGTAAAGCTATTTTATTGGGTTGGGCTTCCCCATTGCCGATTTTAGTAGAAATGAGAGAGCTTAAAAAAGAACACAGACCAAAATCGGACGACCCTGATTTTTGGGATGTATGGACTAGGAATGAACCAAGAGAAGTTAATTGGAAGGAATTATCAAATGACTGGCAAAATATTAATGAAGATGAACCCGACAATTAACAAGCCAACCCTTCGCAGTCATACACATTTTCAAGCCCCACAAGCCGACACACAAGCCAAAGCTTGCAAAAGAGTATGCCTGCCCAACCGCACAACAGACCGACAAACAGACGACCGAAAAGAACAACGAAGGCATAACAGCACCTACCCAAAAGGCGGGGTTTCGTGTTCCAAAGACAGTTTTGTGGTTAATCAAACATTCGTTTTTCAAATCAAGTTTTGTGGTAAAAGTCCCGCCCTTCGGGTAGCTGCAAAACGTTATCGGTCAGTGTAAAAAGCCAGCCGCACATTCAAGCACATTTGGTTTTGCCCGACACACAAAGCCGACCCTTCGCAAAACCAAAAGAGCTTGAATTTACCCAACGCACGGACGACAGAATTAAAAAATAAATCGTACTTTTGACGAATCTGTCAAAACAATATAGACAAAATGAATTTATTTGGAGAGTATTTAAGAAATAGACGAGAACAGCTAGGACTGCCATTGAGAAAAGTTGCTGCTGAACTCGACATAGACACTTCTATTCTAAGCAAAATTGAACGCAATGAAAGAGTGGCGACAAAGGAAATGTTGCCGACACTAGCTAAGACTTTAGAAGTTCAAGAAAAGGAAATACAAATTGAGTTTATCCAGTCGACTATTTTATCAGAACTTGGAGACTTGGAGTTTTTGACTGATGGACTTAAAAATGTATTGAAGAAAATATGAGCACGAAATTTTTTACCAACGAGGAACAGAATACTCTTCTAAACAAAATAGAAGGTATTTTCAAACATAAAAACATCCATTTCTTAGATGCTTTGGTTGGTTACTTCCGTGCATCTGGATATTTTCAAATTCGTGAATTTGTTGAGAGTGCTCAAGAAATAAGAATTCTTGTAGGTATCAACATTGACTCTTTGGTTTATCAAGCCAATCAGCAAGGAGTTTTATTTGACGGTGATGCAGAAAAGGCACAAGAAGAATTTTTTCAGGAAGTTAAAAAGAACATCCAAGAAGCAGTATACGACAAGACTGTTGAAGGTGGAATGATTCAATTGATTAAAGACATTACCACTGGAAAAGTGAAAATCAAAATTCACCCGAAACAAAACATTCACGCTAAAATTTATATTTTCAGAGAGCAAGAAAAACACGACCACGGTTATGGTTCTGTAATTACTGGTTCTAGTAACTTGACTGATGCAGGACTTTCTAAAAACTTTGAATTCAATGTTGAGTTAAGAGATAATTCAGACATTGATTTTGCAACCAAAACTTTTGACAGACTTTGGGAAGAAGCCGTTCCTGTTGATATGGACAGCATAGAAAAGCTTCAAAAAGAAACATACTTAAATGACAATTACACGCCTTATGAAGTTTATTTAAAATTCTTGATTGAGTATTTCGGGAAAAGTATTGAGTTTGACCCAAACTCAATTTCTGATTTGCCAAAAGGGTTCAAAAGACTTTCCTATCAAGTAGATGCCGTAAATGATGGTTTCACAAAATTGATGAAACACAATGGATTTTTCTTGGCTGATGTTGTTGGACTTGGAAAGACAATAGTTTCAACCCTTATCGCTAAGAAATATTTTTATACAAATGGCTTTCCTGAACACCGTTCCAGAACACTAATTATTGTACCGCCTGCATTAAAAGAAAACTGGGCTGAAACAATTGAAAAATTCAACTTAGACAATGTAAAAATCATTACAAATGGAAGTTTGCATAAAATCAATGATGCAACGATTTACGATTTAATAATCGTGGACGAAGCACACAAATTCCGTTCGGACACAGCTGGAATGTATAATGAATTGCAGAAGATTTGTAAAACACCAACAAGAAGAGTTTTGCCTGACGGCAAAACCGTTCCTAAACGTGTTATACTTGTTTCTGCAACGCCATTGAACAATAGACCTGAAGATATTGCTAACCAAGTTTATCTTTTTCAAGACAGCAAAGAATCAACACTTGAAACAGGAAATTTACAGCACTTTTTTAGAAAAGAGATAATTGATCCTTATAAGAAATTAAAGGACGAACCAGATATTGCAAAAGTTCAGGCAGGCGTAAAAAAGATATATGAAAAAGTGAGAACCAAAGTTATTGAACCGCTTATTGTTCGAAGAACAAGAACGGATTTGATGGCTCACGAACTTTATTCTAATGACCTAGAAAAACAAGACATCAAATTTCCAAAAGTAAAACAGCCTAAGAAAATACTTTATGTGCTTGAACCACATTTGGAAGATTTATATGACAAAACTATTCACGTTTTAGGACACGAAACACAAGGGTTGAAATACAATCGTTATCGTGCTATTGGTTTTTTAAAGCCACATAAAAAGAACAAATACAAACAAGCGGATATGATTTCGGCTCAATTAGCCAAGATTATGAAAACGCTTTTAGTAAAAAGAATTGACAGTAGTTTTTTCGCTTTCAAACAGTCGCTTTTCCGTTTTATGAAAGCTACCGAGGCAATGGTAACAATGTTTGAAAATGGTCGCATTTTCATTGCTCCCAATCTTCCAGTTTCTGATATGATTAATGAAGGACGAGAAGAAGAATTAATGGACTTGGTGTTAGAAAAATCTATTGAAGACCCAACAATTGATATTTGCGAGCCTGATGATTTTGAATATGATTTCCTGCCGGGATTACAAAATGATTTAAAACTGCTTAAAGAATTATCGGCTGAATGGGAAAAAGTAAGTGAAGATCCAAAATTGGAAGTGTTTGTGGAGTATTTGAAAAAAACACTTTTGAGCAAGTCAATAAATCCACAATCTAAATTGGTGGTTTTTTCTGAAAGCAAAGAAACTACTGAATATTTAGAAAGAGAATTAAAGAAACACATCACAGCAAGCATTCTTTCGGTTGACAGCAAATCACGCAAAGACAAAATGCCAACTGTTCGCAAAAATTTTGACGCCAACTTGCCCAAAGCCGAACAAGAAGATGATTATAGCATCATTCTTACCACAGAAGTATTGGCTGAAGGTATCAACCTGCACCGTTCTAATGTGATTGTGAATTATGATACACCTTGGAACTCTACCCGATTGATGCAAAGGATTGGACGTGTAAACAGAATTGGTTCAACAGCTGATGAAGTTCACGTTTTCAACTTCTATCCTACTGCTAAAGTGAACAATGATATTGAATTGGAGAAAAAAGCAATTATGAAATTGCAATCTTTTCACGCTGCATTGGGTGAAGACAGCCAAATATATTCGCCTGACGAAGAAACCGAAACTTTTGGTCTTTTCGACAAAGAAATGGAGGAAGAAAAAGACGAGAAATTGGCTTACTTGATGATGATTCGAGACATCAAGGAAAAAACACCTGGGCTGTTTAAGCAAATCAAGAATATGCCTTTCCGAGCAAGGGTTGGTAGAAAAAATAAAGACTTTAATCAAAGTACTATTTGCTACATCAAAGATAGCAAACGAGATGCTTTCATTTTAGTAAAAGGAAACGAAGAAACAGAAGAACTTACCTTTTTAGAAACGGTAAAAATATTTGAAGCAGAAGTTTTAGAAAAAGCAATTGCCTTGCACTCACAACACCACGAACAAGTACAATCAGGAATTCTGTTGTTCTCAGATTTGTTGGAAAAGGAAAAAGCCAAAGACAAAAAGATTGATACCACACAAGGACCAAACGAAAAAAAGGCAAATGCCTATTTGGATGCTATGCTCAACCTTGCTTTAACCAATGAAGAAGAAAGAGCCTTAATCTTGAAAGCTAAAGAAGCATTAAGACAAGGACGTTTTCAAAACTTGCAAAGAGATATCAATAAGTTTCAACGCACTTTGAAAAAATTCCCTTTGAAACCTGCTATCATTTTGGAGAAAGTCATTGAGATTCTTAAAGCCTATCCTTTAATGAATGAAGAAGCCGAACAGGTATTCGAGAAGAAAATTGTAAGGGTTAAAACCTTGAATCCTGAAATTATTATCACTGAAAGTTTTAGCTCTTAAGCAATGAAAGAAAAAGACATTAAAGACATATTGAAAAGCAAATTCCAATTGGACGAGGATAAATATTTCCCTGCCCAATGGAAAACTGTTTTGAATTTATTCTTCAAGAAGATTGACTATTTCAGTCATCCAGAAAACTTGTTTACTGAAAACGACAAAGTAATTGACGGTAAACAAATAGGAACAGTAAAACTGGATGATGGAAAACAGTTGGCAATTTTCACCGTGGAAGTTGCCGATACTATTAGTATTATTCGCAACCGCCAAGGTTTACGTGAAATTGCAGCCAAACACATTGACCAAAACATCATTCACGGTTCTTTGGCTTTTTTCTACAATAAAAAACAAGTTGATTATCGTTTTTCATTCATTGCCAAAGAAGCAAGCATTGATTTAGAAACTGGTGAACTCATAAAAGGCGAAACCAAGCCAAAACGATACACGTATTTGCTCGGTTCAAATGAAGCCTGCACCACACCAGCCAAACGAATGTTGGTTTTGGCAGACAAGAAAGAAAAAGGTGCGGTGGACATTAACCAATTGAAAGAAGTGTTTTCGGTGGAAGCCTTAAACAAAGATTTCTTTAAAACCTACAAAGCTCATTACGAGAAGTTTTGGAAGTATTTAGCTGATGAAGAAAATCCATATAGAACAAAATTAATAGATGCAGAAAAGGACGATAAAGTAAAACAGGAAAAACCAATTCGTGATTTTGCAAAAAAACTATTGGGAAGAATTGTGTTCCTGCATTTTTTACAGAAAAAAGGTTGGATGGGTTGTTCGCCAAACACCAAAGATTGGATAGATGGCGAACCACGCTTTATGCAACAACTGTTTGAAGATTTTTCTAAACCTGAACATTTCCAAAGTCAGTGTCTTACCCATTTGTTTTTTGAAACACTCAACACCAAAAGACCTAACGACACTTTTGAAGTAAAAGGTCTGAACGGTAAATTGAATGGCTCTCGTGTTCCATACTTAAATGGTGGTTTATTTGAACCTGAAAAAAACAAAGCCACTTTAAAAATTGATTTTCCCGCTGACTACTTTAAGGAATTATTGGAGTTCTTTGAGCAATACAATTTCACGATAGATGAAAACAGTCCTGATGATCACGAAGTAGGCATTGACCCTGAAATGCTTGGGCATATTTTTGAAAACCTACTGGAAGACAACCGAGACAAAGGAGCATTTTATACGCCTAAAGAAATTGTGCAGTATATGTGCAAGGAAAGTTTGATTCAGTATTTGCTCAATACATTTCAAGAGCAAAAAGACATTGAACAGTTTATTCGCTTTCATACCGCTTCACCTTTATTGGCTGAAAAAGAAAATGCCGTTTTGCTCAATCAAAAACTGGACGATATTAAAGTTTGTGACCCTGCCATTGGTTCGGGTGCATTCCCTATTGGAATGTTGCAAGAGATTTTTGAAGCTAAACGCTTTATTTATCCATATCTAAAAACCAATAAAGACTTTAAACCAGCCGAAGTAAAAAAGAACATCATTCAAAATTCCATTTATGGCGTAGACTTAGAAAAAGGTGCTGTTGACATTGCCCAACTTCGTTTTTGGCTTTCGTTAGTGGTTGATGAATTGAACCCACACCCATTGCCCAACTTGGATTATAAGATTATGCAAGGCAATAGTTTGTTGGAAAAATTTGAAGGTATTGATTTGAGTCAAATGGGCAAAACTAAAAGTGATGTTCGAATTGCAGAACCTGAAAGAGATTTATTTGGGAACTTAAAAGAAGACCAAATGAAAATCACGTTTTCGCAATCGGATACAACCCAAAAAATACAAGACCTGATTAAAACATTTTTCACGATTGAAGTAAGCGAAAAGAAAAATGAAATACGTGCGGAGATTAATAAGTTAGTACTTCAGCACATAGAGTATAACCTAGAATTACGAGAAAACCAATTACACCGCTGGATAAACGAAGCAGGAAATACCGAGAACTTAAAAACAGCAGGAAAGAAAAAATATGATGGCTATGTGAGTGATTTAAACAAATTGCAAGTCACCAAAACCCAATTGCTCAAAATACAAGAAACAGACGAACGACCTTACTTCTTGTGGCATTTGTATTTTATGGATGTATTTGAAAAAGGCGGTTTTGATGTGATGATAGGCAACCCACCTTATATACAATTGCAAAAAATGGGCAAGGAAACCGACATACTTCAAGATGCAGGTTTTGAATCCTTTGCCCGAACAGGTGATATATATTGCTTGTTTTATGAAAAAGGGATTGACCTTTTGAAAAAAAATAGTGGTGTGCTTTCCTACATCACTTCAAACACTTGGATGCGAACTAAATTTGGCGAAAGTCTAAGAGATTATTTTACAAGTAAATGCAACCCTGAAATTTTATTAAATTTTGAGGACACACAAATATTTCCTTCTGCAACTGTTGAAGTAAACATCTTAATTGCAAAGCGTGAAAGTTGGAACAAACAATTAGAGGCTGTTGCTGTAAAAGGAGATTATAAAATTGGCTCTTCTATTAATGATTATCTTAGCAAAAACGGAATTTTATTGAGTGATTTATCCAAAGAAAGTTGGGTAATACTTTCAAAATCAGACTACGAAATAAAAAACAAAATAGCTGAAACAGGGACTCAATTAAAGGATTGGAATTTACAATTTTTCAGAGGTTTCCTAACTGGTTTTAATGATGCTTTCTTTATTGACGAAAATAAAAAGAATGAGCTATTAAAAGTAGAACCACATTTAGCAGAATATATAAAGCCATTTTTAAGAGGAAGAAACATAAAGAAGTATAGTTATTTGTTTGATGATATCTATGTTCTTTTCATTCCGTGGCATTTTCCATTAGAAAATGATGATTCAATTAGTGGTGCATCCGAAATAGCAGAACAAGCCTTCGAGCATAAGTTCCCTAACTTATACAGCCATTTTCTACAATATAAAGAGCCATTATCAAGCCGAAATAAATCTGAAACAGGCATCAGATACGAGTGGTATGCAATGCAGAGAGCTGCCGCAACTTATAAAGATGAATTTGAAAAGGAGAAATTGGTCTGGCTATCAATTTCTGACAAACCTGCATTTGCCTTAGACAGAAACAAAACATATGTAACTGCACCTGCTTACATAATGACAAGTCATTGTAATAAGTATTTGATGACGGTTTTAAATTCCAAAACAATGGAATGGTATTTAGATAAAGTTTCATCTTCTACAGGTGTTGGAACTAATCAATGGTCTAAAATATTTGTGGAGCAATTGCCAATTCCAGAATTGGAAGAAACAGCTAGAAAACCTTATGAAAACATTGCCGAATATCTCATTTACCTAAACGACCCAAAGCAAGCTCCTGCTTTAGAAAAAGTCAGCAATGAAGCGGTAAGCCAAGTTTTTGAAGACTTGGTAAATATGATGGTGTACGAACTTTATTTTGAGGAAGAAATGAAAGCCAAGGAAATAGATGTGTTGCAATTTGTAACAGAAAAAGCATTTCCAGATATCACCAATGCAGAGGATAAAAAAGCCATCATCCAAAAAGTATATTACGAGTTGCAACAAAAAGACAATTCAATCCGCAACCGTATTTTGATAGCCAGTAGCAGAAGTGAAACCATAGCAAGAATTAATGCCGCAACAAGTTAGAGATGAAAAGAATTAAAGAAGTACATATTAATAATTTCAAGTTCTTTCCAGAGACAGAACCTATTAAAATAGATGGAAAGAATATTTTGCTTTATGGTGAAAACGGTTCTGGCAAGTCCTCTTTTTATTGGGCATTATACACCTTATTGGAAAGTTCGCAAAAGTCTGATGCAACACAAATTCAAAAATATTTCAACAAACTAAATCCACAAAGTTTGGTCAACATTCACGCCACAACTGATGCGGATGGTGTGGATAATAGCTTCATAAAAATCGTGATGAATGACGATTCAGATTTTGAAGTAAGTCATCAAAACACTGCAATTAATGCTAATAACGATGCAAAAGAAAGTTTACTTGCTAGCGATTTTTTGAATTACAGACTTTTACAACGATCACATTCCGTAAAACACAGTGAAGAAGTCGACCTTTTTTCAATGTTTGAAGATGCTGTTTTAGGATATGTTCAGTTTACAGATACCAATTGGCATAACGAATTGGGCGTAACAATTCAATTACGTAATGCTGGTTCTATTTATAAAATTGTAGAAAGTGGTCCTGATAAAACTTATCCAAAGAAAAATGGTGAATTAGGATTTCCGCAAAAGGCTGCACATAATGCTGCATATACCGAATTCAATAATTTAGTTGAACGCTTTGAAAGAGATTTAGGAACATTAATTCAAAACATCAATCAACGTGTTAATCCGATTATTCAAGATAAACTGAAATTCAATATTACTTTTCATCTTGAACTAATAAAGATTTCAGCACACAAATTATCTGAGGCAAATTATACCAAACCAAATTTTGCAATACGCTTAAGAATAGACGATTTTAATGGAACTGGTCCAGTAACAAAACCTCAATCCTTTTTGAATGAAGCTAGGCTTTCAGCAGTAGCATTAGCTATCAGACTTGCCATAATGGAGAGACGAATTCAAGATGCACCAGTAAAAATTCTTGTGCTTGATGACTTGATGATAAGTTTGGATATGTCCAATAGAGACAAAATTGTAAAATTGATTTTAGATGAATATGCTTGGTTTAATGACGAAACAGAAGCAATAGAAGCCAATAGAGACAAAGGACATCAAACATTTATTCTTACCCACGACCGTTCATTATTTACATTCATAAAGAATGATATTTCAAACCTTCCTGCAAACAAGAAGGACACTTGGAAACTCATTGAAATGTATGCAGATGATATTGATGATTCTGACCCAAACAGTTTTGAAAAGCCCAAAGTGTTTTATGAGCAAAATGATTTAGCAATAGCAGTAAAGCATTACAAACAACACGATTATCCAGCAGCAGCGAACTATATCAGAAAATATTCGGAAGAAATATTTTGCAAATGGCTACCAGAATATTGTTGGAAAGACAAAGAAAGCAGTGAGAAGAGCAACAATAAAATGCCTTTTCAAAACATTTTGGAGAATTCCATAAATGTTTTTTGGCCAAGATTTGGTGCAGTTCCGCCTTTGTATTTAGAGTTAAAGAAATATTTGCGTATTCTTCTTAATCCATTAAGTCACGCTGATGTTGGAGTTGAAAGATACAAAGGAGAAATAAAAAGGGTAATTCAAGTTGTTGAAGCCATTGAAAAGCTACATAAGGAAAATTCAATTGAAGTAATTGTTGCAGGAGGTGAAAATATTCAAATCAGACAGACTAATGCAGCAGGAGATTTATTCAAAGGAATCTACGAACTATCTGATTCGTTATACAAACTAACAGACCAAGCTGGAGCAATCAAATATTCAATTTTTACTGGTAGAATTATTGGTTGGGAAAAGGTTGATGTTGCAGCTGTTGTATCAAACGGAACTTTAAACAATAAACAAAAAAAAACAATGCAAGAAAACCATACTGATTTTATGACTGTCAACACTTTGACTGGTTCAGCAAACTGGTTGGACGACTTGTATAAAATGGACGGAACAAAATTAATCTAAGAAAATGCCAACGCTTCACAGCCACACACATTGCCAAGCCGCACAAGCCAACGCTACAACCCAAGCTTGGCAAAGAGTGTGTCTGTCCAACCGCACCGTAAAACCGACAGACAACCAAGCGGACGAAGAAGAACACCGAACCGATAACAGCACCTACAAGAAATTGGCGGTTCAGTGGTTAAATGAAGCTTTGTGCTTCGTATCAAGATCAGTGGTGGCAGACAGTTTTCGTCTCCGTAATCGCCAACTTCTTGTAGCTGCATTCCAAGATCAAAAACAAGTTTTTTCTTAATATATTTTAGGCAGCATATTGGCTTAGTTCAACATATGGTGTGCCGCGATTGATAGTTGCAAAAACCCTTGATACAAGTTTGTTTCTGATTATATTTAGTACTACCATTTTAGGTTTCCCTTCTTCTACTCGCTTTTCATAGTATTGCTTTAGTTCCTTATCGTGTTGTATGGCACTGATGGCCGACATGGATAATAGGCTCTTCATTTTTCGGTCACTTATGGGATGAATTTTCATGCGCCCGTTAATACTCGTGCCTGACTGATGTGGGAATGGCACTAAACCACAATAACAAGAAAACTGGCGCCAACTTGCAAAGCGTGTGTAGTTGTGCGTATGCACTAACATTTGCACTGCTAAAACCAATCCAACTCCCTTTACACTTCGACTTAGTTTATAATGTTTATGCATCTGATTATCCGTTTTGATTAAACTCACCATTGCATTCTCTAACTTTTTCATTTGTTGTTCCAGGTGGCAAATGGTTTCTGCTATCATCGCCTCTGATACATCTTCTGTTTGTTTATTTACTGTTAGCACCTGCATTCCCTTTTCAAGGCATTTCAAAGCACGTAATTGCTTTGCTATTTGCTCCCTTAGGCTCATCATCCGTTGCAACTCAATAAGTTTCTCTGGCGGTGGCACACTGGCTACCAACTCCTCACGATGAAGCCATGCATAACGCGCAATTTCTTTCGCATCTGCTTTGTCTGTTTTACCTCGTTTCAGCCCAATGGATCGTTTAATTTCCATTGGATTTACACAACAATAGCGAACCTGATGCTGATGCAAATAATAACTTAAATGCAAGCAATACCAGCCTGTATGTTCAAAGCATATTACTGATTGTGTAATTAAAACCTTTTGTGATTTTATCCATTGTAAAATCTTTTTGTAACCACTTTCGTCATTGATAAATTGCTTGTGTAGTTGCTTGTGATGTAGGTGTACATCTAATGTTTTTTTTGATACATCAATACCGATGGTTTCTTCAACATTTTCCATAATTTCGTATTTAAGGATAAAACAAAAAAACTTGCTGTGCTATCGCCTTTAACGGGCCCTAACGCCCAATATTCCAATTAGTACTTGCAAGTCCGAATGGGGAAACGGGACTTATGCAGCTTAAAGGAATTTATTCCTACAAAACGTTTGAGTTCACCCGTTTCTCTTTCGGTTAAGTTAATGTTTTTTTCTTGATGCAAACTAAAGGCAAAACGTTATAGCCAATGGTAGGACGACCGTGCAAACGACAAACGACCGACCAATATTTAAGCATATAAACAAGGACGAACTATTTTGACAGATATGAGAAAAACAAAAGAACTTTTAGCAGACTTGGAGAAATATGAAAACAAAGGAAGATTTCATTTTCGTATTAATGATGTTTTGAGTTCGGTTTGTAATATTCCTATACGAAAGGATTACAGCGGTTTGTATACCTTCTATTCTGAAAATAAAGAACTTGTTTATGTTGGTATTTCTGGTAGAGAAGGTGCAGACGGAAATATTATCCATAGAAAGGATGGGCTTAGGGGAAGATTTTTAACAGGCAAACAATTTGGCGACAGAAGAAGTATAACTTTCCCTATTCAGATGAAATTAGATGGAATTTCGACTTTGGAAATTCACTGGTTTGTTACTTGTGGTGACAACGCAAAAGACATTCCCCGACCGATTGAAAGAGCCATTATCGAAATGTTTAAAATGGAAAATAATGGTAACCGACCAAGATGGAATAAAAGAGATTAAACTAAAACGCTAAGATTTGAAAAAATTAGATTTTAATAAAATATTGGATAATAGAAAATCAGCCCTCGACAAGCGAAAGAACGAACTTGAGGACTTGAAGCCTATTCTGAAAATTTCTAAACCCATTGAATTTACAATCTCCGATATTGCAAAAACAGTAAATGCAAGAAAGAAAGGAGAGAAAGTAGGTGTTTCTCAATTGAATTTTTTAGAAAATATAAAAGGTTCTGTTGTTTATATCTATGAAATAGTTGACAACGAAATAAAACAAGAGTTGCTCATTAAATTAGCAGCATTTCGTTCGGCTGACAATAAAGATGAAGATGGCAATGATTTGCGAAGGTCAACCGCCAAACTTCCGACTTCAGCTAAAGACAATGATACAAATATTTTATATGTTGGTAGTGTTAAGGAATATGTTCACTCACGGACAAGACAGCATTTAGGATTTGGACATCCACATACTTTTTCATTGCAATTAAAATATTGGGCTGACCCTAATTGGAAGTTCAGATTTTATTACTTAGAAATTGTGAATAAGGACATAACCACAGACATTGAAGCTGCATTATCAGTTGAATTAAATCCATTAATCGGGAAAAGAGAAATATAATATGGAAATTGCCGACATACAAAAGTCACTGAAACCTAATACTGACAATGTTTTTCCAAGAAGGACGACAAGAACCACTGGCTATAACAAATAGCGCTTAAACGAAGTGTACCCACTTCGATTTAAGCGTGTGTTGACTGAAGCGTGACGGGGTTTTTTGCGAGTTATGTGTTTTGAATGTTTGGGATTATTTTTGGCTGCTTGGTGGGTGTATTTTTAGTTGGTGCAGCTTTACTTTTTTAGCGCTTTAATGCGCTTTTTTTGTGCTTTTTGTTTTGCAGGCTGGTAACTTTTGTGTGTTGTTTTAGGTTTTGGGCAATGCGCGGCCTAGTTGCCTGTTTTAGGCAATTAAGGTTATGCAATATTTAACGCTTGCTGGCGGGCTTGGTGTAGCAATGCCAATGGTGGTGCATTGGCTTCAAAACTCATTAAGCGTATCATTACTCCGGTTTTACAGCATGGGCATTTTTCTATGTCTATTCCATGCTTTTGCAACAGCATTTGTTGCCACGTTATTAATGCTTGTTGTCGTTTGGGTATTATACCCATTTGCATTTGTTGGGTGCGCAACTTGGGTTTGTTACGGCTGGCCAATATGCCGTAATGCCGTATTTTTCTGAACCCTGCTGGTAGTATATGCATACTAAACCTGCGCAAAAACTCTACCCCGCTTAACTCCATTACTTTTTGCTGCCCTCCACTGCGGTAATCTTTGTAAGTAAACTTTACCGTTTGGTTATTTACATCTAACAAGCGATGATTGCTTATGGCTATTTTATGGCTGTAACGTCCTAAGTATTCTATTACTTGCTTTGGGCCGGCAAAGGGTTGTTTGGCATACACTACCCAACTTTTTTGATACAAAATTTCGCGCAAGGTTTTGTTTAGCTCTTGCTTTTGCGAGGTGAGCAGTTGCCTAAATCCTTCCATAAATTTTGCCCGATAAACTTTGCTTAATGCTTTTACCGGAAACAAAAAATCGCGTTTGTATTTACTCGGTTTCCAAAAGCCTGCACGGCTTACTCCTCCTGATGGTACTATCATGTGTACGTGCGGGTGTAAACTTAAGTTTTGCCCCCAAGTGTGTAACACACTTATCATACCTACTTGTGCGCCTAAGTGTTTTTCGTCTGCTGCAAATGTTTTTATGGTATCGCTGCTGGCTTTAAACAATAGGTTATACAGCGCTATTGGGTATTGCAGGCAATACTTGTTTAGCTCTTGCGGTAAGGTAAATACTACATGAAAATAATGGGTGTTTAACAGGTCTGATTCGCGTTTTTCTATCCACCTTTCTTTTTGGGTGGTTTGGCACTTGGGGCAATGACGATTACCGCAACTATTATAACTTATGCGTAAATGTCCGCAGGTGTTACACCCATCTACATGTCCGCCCAAGGCTTGTGTACGGCATTGCAATATGGCTTGCAGTACTTTGGCTATGTGTGCATGTGGCCGGTGTTGTTTATAATAGTTTGCTTGGTGGTGTTGTATTACTTGTGCCAGTTCGTAATTAGGCTTTACCATGGCTGTAAAGCGTATCAAACGGACTGTGCACTGCCTTGGCTTTTATTTGCGCTATGTGTAAATACATCATAGTGGTGCGCAAATCTGCATGTCCTAGTGCTTGTTGTATGCTGTGCAAATCAACCCCATCTTCTAAAAGGTGTGTGGCAAAGCTGTGGCGTAGTGTATGCATCGAGGCCGATTTTTTTATATCGGTGCGTTTTAAGGCTTCGTTTATTACGTATTGTATGCTACGTTCGCCCATGGGTTGGCCGGGTGTTAATCCTTCAAACAAATAAACTTGTGGGTTTACTTCGGCCAAATACATGCCTAACCTATCGGCCAATAATTTTGATAAAACTACATACCGATCTTTTTTGCCTTTACCTTGTCTAATGTGTATGCATTTGCGGTTTACATCTACATCACTTATTTTTATTAGCCTAAGCTCGTTCATGCGTAAACCTGCTGCATAAGCAAACGCTAACAAGTAACGATGTTTAAATGATGGTGGTGCTTTAAACAATTGTTTGCACTCTTGCTTTGATAATACTACTGGTAAGGTTTGGTTTTTTTTGATACTGGGTAGTTTAATGGCTGCATCTTCCATACCAAATATTCTGAACCAAAAACGTAATGCAAAAACTGCATGCTTAAAGTAGCTGATGGATTTTCCTTCTACCTCGGTGCTTCTGTAAAAATAAGCGTTTAACTCATCAATACTTATGTGATGAGGCAACCTATTAAAGTGCAAGGCTACGTAAGCCAACGAGCGACCATAGTTGGTTAACAATCCTTTGCTTAATTGTTTTACCATTACCTGCTCTAAAAAATAATCGTAAGCTTGGCTAAAGCCTATTACCGATAACTTTGCTTGATGTACAATTGTTGATGTTGTGTTTTTTTTAATGGCATAACTTTATTGTTTTGATTTTATTTCTTACAAAGTTTATCCTATTTTGCAATGAAATGCTACCGCAGGTTTAGTTCAACAGCACCTACAAGAAATTGGTGGTTTTGTGATACGCAGAAACATTTGTGGTGCATGGAAATTTAGTTCTTCGCAACTATATTCGTGCTGACAAGCACCAACTTCTTGTAGCTGTCAAACGTGTGTGACTTGAACAATCAGCAGTCGGCTGATTGGTGCTTTAAAACAGATGAGAGTAGGTCTCTCGATGACGATTTTCAGGAATAGTTATCAAACCGCCTTATGCTGCGAGTATTGGAAACAAGCTGGTGGTGAGCGATAAGGTTAAAAACGGGAGCAACGACTTCTGTAGGTGAGTGTATGTGAGTTGAACGAAAGTGAACCCAACGATGAAGCCTCGTAAGGGCAATAAACGATGTCAAAAATAGGTGGTTACGTTTGTACCTATGACAAAGTGTACCGGACACCTGATTACTGGGTACATGGCATCCGGGGTTAAGTGGGCAAGACGCATACATAGGCTGTTTTAAGGAACAAGTGAACTCAACATCGTTCTGTAAAACCCGTCAGCTGACAGGGGGAGCAGACAAGAAAGGATGTGCTTGAGATGCTGGGGGCAGACTTAGTCGTAGTAGTGAAGAAGCAGTTGTAATGAATGTGGAGCGAAGGGCTAAGCTAGTTTATGTTATTAGTTGGACAACAACCAGCAATGGGAAGATTGCAAAACAAATGGCAAGGTTACAACCAATTATTTGGAACATCCGAAGTGTAATTTTATTACATTTGTAACTAAACTAGAAGAGCCGTGTGAAGGGAGACTTTCACGCACGGTTCTGTGGGAAGGTCGGGGTGCAATTCCCCTGCCTGACCCGATTAGCGGTAATTTTACCCACCACCTGTAACAAAATTGATAGTTGAAACGTCAAACAGAAGATTAATACTTAAAAACAAACATAAATATGAAGACACATTTCATTTTAGCATTAGCTTTATTTGCAAGCTTTTCAAGTTTTGGGCAAACAATATTTAAAACAGAAAGCAAAGTTGTATCTATTTTAATAAACAATCAAGTTGTAGTTGAAAAATGGAACGTATCGCCAGAAATAAAACCAGATATTTTTGAAGCTGAGTGTTCAAGAAAAATAAATATTGTAACATTTAAGGCAGATAAAGACTCTATTTTTTTTAATTTAAGTGTAGGTAAAACGATAGACTTTATTATTCAAAACAGTAAAAATGAGCAAGCATATACTCAAATAAAAGGTATAATACCAAATGTAAATTTTACCAAAGAATACATAAAAGCAAATGATAGTAAGACTATTGTTCAAATTCCTGAAGTAAGCGAATTAGTAAATATTTTAATGGTTTTACATAAGGATGCCGAAAAAGACAGTAATATGTTTGACACTAAAATAGATTACTACAAAGAAGTAAAAGAGTATTTCAAACCTTATTTGAGTCATCCTGCATTAGACACCATTAATAAATATATAACAGACTTAAAATACAGCGAAGATGCGAAAATTTCTTTGTTTTCAAATCAATCGTATTATTATTATTATGCTTTAAAAATGAATGCTTGTGCTTATGAATTTGACAAAAATGGCAAAATAAAAAATAATCAAATTGTTAAAGAATTTGCAAAAGGTTGGTATTCATTTGACCCAATGAAAGATGTAAAATTATTTGAAGATTTTGCAAAAAAATCAAATTTTAGAGTGTTTTATAAAAACCATAAAACCTACTACGATAGTTTAATAGCAACCTATAATCAACTTAATCCAATTTCTAAAATGCAAAATTGGTTGGACAAAAAATTTGGTTTTGGATATGGTTCTTATGTAGTTTACTTTTCGCCATTTATATCGGGTGCACATTCTACTAATAGTTTCGAATCAAATAATTTCAATCAATCATTTATGTTTATCGCAAAAGCAGAAATGGATAAAGAATTTTCACCTGTAATGAATGAATTAATAGAGAGTAGAGTTGTTTTTACTGAAATTGATCATAATTATGTAAATCCAGTTTCGGATAAATTTTTGGATAGAATAAACAAATCATTTTCTAACAGAGAAAAATGGGCAAAAGGAGAAGTTACAAGTTTGTACAAAGTCCCTTATAATGTGTTCAATGAGTATATGACTTTTGCAGTTTATTCTTTATATGTGCAAGACAATTATTCAAAAGATGATTTAATTGAATATTTACCAAAAGTGGAAAATCAAATGGAAGAAAGTCGTGGTTTTATTAATTTTAAAAAATTTAATCGAAAATTGCTTGAAAAATATGAAGAAAATAAAAACATTAAAATGACTGACTTATATGACTATATTCTAAATTGGGCTGACAACGAAAATAAATAAAAACTACCGCTAACAAATAGCGCTTAAACGAAGTGTACCCACTTCGATTTAAGCGTGTGTTGACTGAAGCGTGACGGGGTTTTTCGCGAGTTATGTGTTTTGAATGTTTGGGATTATTTTTGGCTGCTTGGTGGGTGTATTTTTAGTTGGTGCAGCTTTACTTTTTTAGCGCTTTAATGCGCTTTTTTTGTGCTTTTTGTTTTGCAGGCTGGTAACTTTTGTGTGTTGTTTTAGGTTTTGGGCAATGCGCGGCCTAGTTGCCTGTTTTAGGCAATTAAGGTTATGCAATATTTAACGCTTGCTGGCGGGCTTGGTGTAGCAATGCCAATGGTGGTGCATTGGCTTCAAAACTCATTAAGCGTATCATTACTCCGGTTTTACAGCATGGGCATTTTTCTATGTCTATTCCATGCTTTTGCAACAGCATTTGTTGCCACGTTATTAATGCTTGTTGTCGTTTGGGTATTATACCCATTTGCATTTGTTGGGTGCGCAACTTGGGTTTGTTACGGCTGGCCAATATGCCGTAATGCCGTATTTTTCTGAACCCTGCTGGTAGTATATGCATACTAAACCTGCGCAAAAACTCTACCCCGCTTAACTCCATTACTTTTTGCTGCCCTCCACTGCGGTAATCTTTGTAACCTGAGTTCGGGATAAGAAAGTGTTGATTATTTTGTTTATAATTATTTGGTAATCAAATAATTAGTAGCATTGGAAGTGTTAATTTTGTAGTCCCAAAAAACATAAAAAACACACCAATGCTACGAGATAAAATTACAGAAACTTTTGTAAAAGTTGATGATTTCTGCAATGAATTTGAAATTTTGTATTCAAAACACCAATTACCCGCACCATCAAACGTTAAAACAAGAAATAGAAAAGCCGGAATGTGTGACTCTGAAATTATCACACTCCTGATTGCGTTTCATGGTGGTCAATTCAGGAATTTCAAGCATTTTTATGTGGACTATGTGTCTGTTCATTTAAGAGAAGATTTTCCCGGATTGGTTTCCTATAACAGGTTTATTGAATTGAGTCATCGTTGTGCTATTGCATTCATGTTGTTTCTCCATCATTGTTGCAAAGGCGAGTGCACTGGCATTAGCTTTATTGATTCTACTGTACTGCGTGTTTGTCACAACAAAAGGATAATGCGTAATAAAACATTTAAAGGCTTCGCAGAGGTTGGTAAATCATCAATGGGATGGTTCTTTGGCTTTAAACTTCACCTGATTATAAACGACAAAGGTGAGATATTATCTTTCTTTCTAACCAAAGGAAATGTGGATGATAGAGATGCTAAAACAATTAGCAATATGACTAAAGACCTTTTCGGAAAACTATTTGGAGATAAGGGATATATCTCAAAAGCATTGAGTGATCTGCTTTTTGGCAACGGTATACAACTCATTACAGCTGTGAGAAGAAACATGAAATCTAAAGCATTGAGCAATGAAGAGAAACTTCTTTTAAGGAAACGGTCCGTGATTGAAACCGTAAATGATGAGTTAAAAAACATTTGTCAAGTTGAACATACAAGACATCGCTCTATCAGCGGTTTTCTTCTTAATATTATGAGTGCAATTGCTGCGTATTCTTTCTTTCCTAAAAAACCTTCCATCAAAAAAGATATTGAGGAAACAAACCCTCAGCTTATCAAGCAACTTGAACAACAATTGACATTAGCTGCTTAAACCGAACTCAGGTTATTAAGAATAAGGCGGAATATTACAGGTGCTTGCGAGATGTGACCGAAAAAAACGAATGGGAGGATTTTATTTTGTATATGCTCGATATGATTGAAGAAACTTCCAATAAAGGCCTAAAAAGACTGAATAAAATCACCGTAGCCATGGAAGAGACAGCAAATGAAATCAAAAAGAAGTTGCCAAAAGTTTATTCTAAAGACTTGATTGAGATTTTATTCCGTTTGCCATATACCAAACGTCAACACCTGATTGACGAAAATATAGGTAACTTAAAAACCGTTGGAAATTATTTGATAGATTTAGAAGAAAACGGCTTTTTGAAATCAGAAAAAGTTGGAAAAGAGAAACTATACTTAAACCAAAAACTATTAGAAATTCTAGAGAACAAAGAATAATATCCGATAAAAGTGTGTTAGCATACCGAACCAAAAAAAATCGACTCCCCAATTGGTCATCTGATTCAACTGTAATTCTGATAAAAAAAAGTATTCCGAATTATTTACCCGCACTAAAATTACGCCCAATGCTCACCCCAAACCAATCGTAGTATTTTCCCTCACGAATAAATGGAGCGTAGTTAACACGAAAACAAACTTTATTGGTTTCAACCACTCTAAACCCAAATACTGCTGTTGGCACTACTTCTTGGCTGGTGGTTCCTTGACCAACCAGTGTAAAACCCAATCCTAATTCTAATTTCTCTTTATACGGACCATATAATACCGATGTATGAAAAGGTGCCATATACGTATTTCCTTCTAGGGTAACTTTATTCAACACGGTGTATTGGCCGGGATTATAACCTAACCCCACACGACCAACCCATCCCCAACGACCTTGCTTAATGAGTACCTTTTCATAATTGGCTGAGTAAAACAGTGAATTTCCTCCTAACTCAATATACCAATTATTTAACCCTGTTGGCTCTTTGTAAGGTTTTTCTTCTTGTGCTTGTGTTTGCAAAAACAACAAACCCATAAGTACTGCATAAACTGTATGTTTGAATTTCATTTACGTGCTCAAAAAAGTATTACAATATTATCAAATTTTCTGCAACCTTAGTCTTGATGTTGTGTTAGGAGTGATTTGTTGCATGTTACCCCTGCCTAAACTATTGGCTATTACCTTACCCACTAGTTGGTATGTTTCTCTTCCTTTAGGTACCTGGTTTATTTACCTTGCCGATCACGTGTTAGATGTAACACGCAAAAAACAAGCATACCCTTCTCCTCGTCACCAATTCATTAAACGTAACCTCAAATCTATTATTACACTCATGCTTTGTATAAGTGTTGTAATGGGTTGGTATGTGTTGCATCCGTTTTCTTATTTATTATTTACAGTTGGTTGTACGTTGGCTGTATGTGTTGCAATTCACTTGATAATTGTGCGCATCAATCCTACCCAACCATTATGGTATAATAATAAAGAACTTGCCATTGCTATCATATATGCAGCGGGAATGTATCTGGCTCCAATATTATTGTTACATCAACAAAATAAGAGCATCACTTTCCCCATTTATTGCGCACTTCTACTTGCAACCATCGCTTTCATTAATTTACTTTTGATTTCGATTATTGAACTTCAATGGGATGAAGAAATGGACAATACTTCACTGGTGAGGGTGTTAGGACTTGAATATTCTAAGTCCTTATTTTTATCGTTGCAGCTAATTTGCACGCTGAGTATAACAGTACTCTTATTTCTTGCACCAACAGCTTATGCTCCCATGCTTCTTAGTTATTTGATGATAAGCCTCGGACATTTGTTTATTTATACAAAGCGAGCAACTCTCAACCATTACTTAGCTTACCGCAAACTATCGGAAGCCTTATTTTGGTTACCGTTTATGGCTTATTTTTTCTATTTGTAAAACCATTTATCATTACGATCGCTCCCTCAACTCCGCTAATTTATCTTCCAACTGCAATACATCAGCAACCAACACTTCGCGGGCTTTACTGCCTTTAAACGGACCCACAATTCCTGCTTTCTCCAGTTGATCAATTAATCGTCCGGCACGGTTGTATCCTAAATTTAACCTGCGTTGCAATAACGAAGTGGAACCTTGCTGGTGTTGCACGATAATACCTGCGGCTTCTTCAAACAAACTATCGCGCTCACGCGGATCATAATCTTCGCCTCCTCCATCTTCACTTTCGTTCTTTACTTCGGGCAACAAATAGGGTTCTCTGCCGGGTTGCGCGCCAATGAAGTTTACAATCTTATCTACCTCAGGAGTATCAACAAAGGCACATTGTAATCGTACCAAATCATTCCCAACGGTATACAACATATCACCTTTTCCAATCAATTGATCGGCACCGTTTGCATCAAGGATGGTGCGCGAATCTGTTTTTTGCGAAACACGGAAAGCTACTCTTGCCGGGAAATTAGCTTTAATCATACCCGTAATTACGTTAACCGATGGTCGTTGAGTTGCCAATATCATGTGAATACCCACAGCCCTTGCCAACTGAGCAATACGAGCAATTGGCATTTCCACTTCCTTACCTGCGGTCATCATCAAATCGGCAACCTCATCAATAACTACAACAATAAATGGAAGGAAACGGTGTGGCACTTTATCCGTTGGTGGTAAGCGTCTGCTAATAAATTTAGCGTTGTATTCTTTTAAGTTTCTTACTTGTGCATCTTTCAACAAATCATAGCGACTATCCATCTCCACACACAGTGAATTTAAGGTATTCACTACAAGCTTGGTATCGGTAATAATTGCATCTCCATCGCCCGGTATTTTTGCTAAGAAATGCCGTTCAATTGTTTTGTAAATACTCAACTCAACCTTTTTAGGATCAACCAATACAAACTTAATTTGTGACGGATGTTTTTTGTAGAGCAATGATACCAAGATTGCATTCAACCCAACCGACTTACCTTGTCCGGTAGCACCAGCCATCAATAAATGTGGCATCTTGGCTAGGTCGGTTACGAATACTTCGTTTTGGATATTTTTTCCGAAAGCAATTGGTAAATCCATTTCTGCATTTTGGAAACGTGTACTGCTTAATGCAGAGCGCATACTCACCATTGCAGGTTTTTCATTTGGCACTTCAATACCGATTGTTCCTCGTCCAGGGATTGGAGCAATAATACGAATACCTAATGCCGCTAAACTCAACGCAATATCATCTTCAAGGTTTTTAATTTTGGCAATACGTACGCCATCTTGCGGAACAATTTCATACAAGGTAACTGTGGGCCCAATGGTTGCCGATATTTTTTTGATGCCAATATTGTAATTCTTGAGGGTATCCTCAATCATTTTGGTTTTAATCTGCAACTCGGCAGTTTCAACTGTTGTTTTTCCTTCTCCCCCATAATCATTTAACAATTCCATTGTTGGGAATTGATAATTGGCAAAATCCAGTGTTGGGTCGTATTCGCTATCCAACGATCCGTATTCGGCAGCAGCTAAGTTTTCTTCAATCACTTCCTCCTCAGGCGTTTCTTGCACTTCCAACACCAAACCACTATCGGTAGTGAGTGCATCCATTGTGCTTAACACCGGAGCAATTGCAGCAGGAATAATTTCGATAGGTATTGTAGGCATTTCTATCTCTGGTTCCTCCAAAGGCTCTTCCTCTGCTACAATTATATCTTCAACAATTTCTTCATTCGTTTTTTTTTCCGGCTCCTCCTCTATGGCAAGCTCTTCAACAATATTCTCCTTTACCACCAACTCAAAATCATCCGGATTGAGCGGTTCGTTTTCAAATGCTTTGGCTTCATCAATGGAAATAGGCGGAATAAAAGCATTGTTTGATGATTCCTCCTGCGGAACATCTTCCTTCGCCTCTTCTGTTACCTCGGGTTTAGGTTGGTAAAACTTGATATTAAACACGGCAACAGCAAATACTAACGCATAACAAATAAGCAACAGTGCGGCTCCTGCAGTTCCTATGAGTCCTTTTAAATACAAAAATCCAAAGTGTCCAAAGGTTCCTCCCAAAATTTGCCAAACATCTGTAAATACAAAGCCTGTTACTAGCGAAATCCAAATAATTCCAAAAAAAGAATAACGAATGGTTTTACCAACAGGAATAGGTTCGGTTTGGGTTAGCAGCTTTATTCCAACTGCTACAGAACATAATGAAACTAACATGGATGCAATTCCAAATCCTTTGTATGCAAAAGAATATCCTACCCAAGCACCAATTTTACCTAACCAATTTTCAGCTGCATCAGGGTCGGTTTGCAAAAACATATCCCATCCCAAGTTTAACACCAAACTTTGATCGGCTTGCCACGTAAGTAGGAAAGAAAACAATGCAATAACCAAATACACACCAAACAAGATGAAAAACAACCCCAACACTTTGTGAAGCCTTTCATCCATTACAAACGCAAGTTTTCCTTTCCCTTTGGGTTGCGGCTTAGGCTCTTCTACCTCCTTCTCAAAATCTTGAGCAACCTCAATAGATTCGTCTACCGTACTGATTTTATTTTGTTTAGCTTTTTTCATGCGTAATAAGCAAATTTACCCCACACAGGTTTTTTGTAAAAAATAGTTTCCCACCTATACACACAGGTTGTCTACACCCGTCCAAAACATGTCTATTTTTCCTCTTTTTGCTTTGTTTCAATGATAGTAGGCTTGTATATTCGCCATCCTTAAAAATAAACAGTAAACATGGAAAATAGTGCACTTTCTTATATTCTCGAAATGTTAAAATACATTTTACCGGCAACCATTGTATTTCTTACAGTGAACTTTTTATTAAAGAATTTTTTTGAAAACGAATACCAACGCAGAAGTCTAAATCTGAAAGCTGAAAACATAAAATTGGTTACTCCCATCAAACTGCAAGCATACGAGCGTTTGGTTATTTTGATGGAGCGTATGACTCCAAATAGTCTCATCTTTCGTGTTACAAAGCCAGGCATTTCTGCTTCACAATTAAAAGTGGATTTGATACAAGATATCCAAAGTGAGTTTAACCATAACGTATCACAACAAATTTATGTATCTCCTCAAACATGGCAGATGGTGCGCATTGCCAAAGAAGAGATGATTAACATTATCAATACTGCCTACTCGCAATTAGGACCAAACGCTGTAGGTTTGGATTTAAGCAAAGCCATCTTTGAAACGATGATTCAAATGGAAAGTATACCTACCCAAAAAGCATTGGATTTTTTACGCAAAGAGTTTCATTTAATTTTTGATTAATTCGCTATTGGCTAATGGCTAGTATCTTTTGGCGGATGATTCTTCCAAAAAGCTAACAGCTAAAAGCAAATGGCCCAAAGCCAACACAAATGACCAAACACACAACCGACTCAGGAATAGAAATAAAACAAACATACACCGAAGCAAAACCATTGAAGGATGTAGCAGGTGAGTTTCCGTTTACACGTGGCATCCAACCCGATATGTATCGTGGGAAGTTCTGGACCATGCGCCAATATGCAGGTTTTAGTACTGCCGAAGAAAGTAATAAGCGATACAAATATTTGCTAGCCAATGGAACCATGGGATTATCGGTTGCATTTGATTTGCCAACGCAAATTGGATACGATAGCGATCACATGATGAGTGAAGGTGAAGTTGGGAAGGTGGGTGTAGCAATAGACTCGCTAAAAGATATGGAGGTTTTATTTGATGGTATTGAACTGGAAAAGATCACTACTTCCATGACCATCAATGCAACCGCATCAACGTTATTGTCGATGTATATTGCTTTAGCTAAAAAACAAGGTGCCGATATTTCTAAAATTTCGGGAACCATTCAAAACGATATTTTAAAAGAATATGCTGCTCGCGGAACCTATATCTATCCGCCTAAACCGAGCATGCGCATCATTACCGACATTTTTGAATACTGCGCTAAAGACGTTCCGAAGTGGAATACCATTTCTATTTCAGGTTACCATATTCGTGAAGCAGGAAGCACCGCAGTGCAGGAAATTGCATTCACCTTAAGCAATGCCAAGGCATACGCTCAAGCAGCCATTGCAAAAGGATTAGATATTAATGTATTTGGTCAGCGACTTTCATTCTTCTTTAATGCACATAATAATTTTTTTGAAGAGATAGCCAAGTTCCGAGCAGCTCGCAGAATGTGGGCACGGATGTCGAAAGAATTAGGCGCAACAAACCCTAAAGCACAGATGTTACGTTTCCACACGCAAACGGGTGGAAGCACATTGCAGGCGCAACAAGCTGATAATAATATTCCGCGTGTAACCTTGCAAGCATTGGCAGCCGTAATGGGTGGCACGCAAAGTTTACACACAAATGGTTTTGATGAAGCCTTGAGTTTGCCAACTGAAAATGCTGCGCGCATTGCCTTGCGCACCCAACAAATTATTGCTTTTGAAAGTGGTGTGGTGGATACAGTTGATCCAATGGGTGGAAGTTATTTTGTGGAAGCGTTAACAGATGAAGTGGAAGCTGCAGCCTGGAAATACATCGAACAGATTGATGCGATGGGCGGAGCGGTAAATGCCATTGAACAAGGATACATGCAAAAAGAAATTGCTGACGCTTCTTACAAATACCAAACAGCAATTGAAAGCACTGAAAAAGTTATTGTGGGTGTAAACAAATTCACCATTAAAGAGGAGGTTGCACCTCCCGCGTTTAAAATTAATGATTCTATTCGTACCGTCCAAACGGATAAACTAAACCAACTAAAAAATGAACGCGATAACAACAAAGTAAATACGTTGCTTGCCGAACTGGAACAACACGCAAAAGATGGAACCAACGTAATGCCCAAAATCATTGAAGGCGTTGAAGCCTTTGCTACCTTAGGAGAAGTGGCGGATGTGTTTAGAAAAACATTTGGAGAGTATAGAGCGTAGTTAAATTTGAGATTTAAGACTTGAGATTTAAGATTTGTTTCGATTGCTGTTACAGACGATTATCAACAACGCACTTGAAAATATTCAAAACAGGTATTTTTAATGGAGCATCAAGCATCGAGTATCAAGCATCGAGTATCAGGCATCAAGTATCAGCTATCCATCCCCCAGAAATTTAACTTCTATTTGCTATAAACTTTTCTTACTTGCATCCATGAAATTCCAACATTCATTTTTAACACTTATTACATGGTTTTTGCTTCAAGCTTGCAATACCCAATATGTGCAAACCGGTAAGCAAACATCATCAACGCGCATCCAGTATGACTCACTTAAGTTGTATGATTCAACCGCGCATTATTTTATAGCACCATACAAAAAACAGTTAGATGCACAAATGAATGTGGTGATAGGATCTACCCAAACCACGTTACTAAAAGAGCGCCCGGAAGGAACATTAGGTAATTTAATTGTCGATGCGGCTGTTTGGTATGCTACCAAAAATTACCCTAAACCCATCGATGTTTCGGTAATGAACTATGGAGGAATACGCATTCCATCTATTGCTGCGGGGAATATTACCGTTGGCAAAATATATGAATTAATGCCCTTTGACAATATGCTTGATGTACTAGAAATCAACGGAACAACATTAAATGAGCTCCTTCAATTAGTTGCAGCCAATGGTGGTTGGCCTTTAGCAGGTGTACAATTCACAATAAGTAACAACAAGGCTGTAGATATTATGATTGGAGGAGAGCTACTGCAACTCAATAAAACATACACCTTAATCACATCCGATTATATTGCTAACGGTGGAGACAATGCAGTTATGCTGAAAAACTACAGTAAACGTACTGGACTGAATTATAAATTGAGAGATGCTATTTTGGAATACGTAAAATCAGCAGGACAATTAAATATGCAAAACAATGGAAGAATTACAGTTAAACCGTAGACGCTTTATTAAAACCGCTGCATCCTTTGGTGCGTTTGGGTTATTGGCAAATTCTCCCTTGAGCGTTTTCGCAAGAAAACAATCAACAACCATCACCGTCTTACATACCAACGATTGGCACAGTCGTATTGAAGCATTTCCAATGGATGGTAGCAACGCGCAAGGATTAGGAGGTGCTGCAGCAAGAGTTGCCCTCATCGAAAAAATCAGAACAGAAAGTGAACATGTATTGTTGCTAGATGCAGGCGATATTTTTCAAGGTACACCTTACTTCAACTTTTTTGGCGGAGAACTGGAATATAAACTAATGAGCCAAATGGGTTACGATGCAGCAACCCTTGGCAACCACGATTTCGACAATGGCATCGAAGGCATTATAAAACAACTGCCCCATGCTTCATTTGAGTTTATTAATTGCAACTATGATGTGAGCCAAACACCTCTGGCAAAACACATCAAGCCATATAAAATTCTCAAAAAGGGCAATATTAAAATTGGCGTATTAGGGATAGGAATTGAATTAGCTGGATTAGTACCCGATGCAAACTATAAAGGCATAGTATACAATGATCCTGTGGCGAATGCCAACAAGGTTGCCGCACAGCTCAAAAACCAACACAAATGTGATTTAATTATCTGTCTTTCACACTTGGGCTATAAGTATGGAGGTGATAAAATTTCAGACGTTAAACTTGCCGAACAAAGTGAGCATATCGACTTAATTATTGGTGGTCATACCCATACGTTTTTACCACAACCCGATCGCATTAAAAATAAGATAGGTAAAGAGGTGATGGTGAACCAAGTGGGTTGGGCAGGCATTCATTTAGGTCGAATTGACTACACCTTTGAACCCTTGAAAAACAAAGACTTTCAAGCAAATACTACAATCATCAATATTGGTAGCAACAAATGTTAACAACCACTTATACCTTATTAACATACTCTTATTTTTTTTTAAAAAAAGCAAGCTATCCACATACTATTCCACATGTTTTTAAATTTTAATATATATTGAAAATAGCAAATAGCTATGATGAATAAGCAGTTAGCTTTTTATTGATTCAGTTATAAAAATTTATTGTCCTTAAAATTTTTTTATTCACATTTTTTATATCACCTTTCGAGTCGAAAAGAGTATCAAAGATGAGTGAAAAATCAGCCGAAAATGTATGGAACAATTGCTTGAAGTTAATTCAAGACAATGTATCGCCTCAAAGTTTTAAAACTTGGTTTGAACCGATTAAACCAATTAAATTGGAAAATAAGGTTTTAACGATTCAAGTTCCCAGTCAATTCTTCTATGAATGGTTGGAAGAACATTATGTTACGTTATTAAAGAAAACGTTGAAACAAGAATTGGGAACTGGTTCTCGATTGGAGTATAACATAATAGTAGAGAACTCTACTAATAATGCAAATCCTTATGTAGTAAATTTGCCTGGTAGCACCAATGCAAAATCTGACACCCAAAACATTAATGTACCACTGAACTTAAGTAGCAACATTAAAAATCCGTTTATCATTCCGGGACTTAAAAAAATCAATATTGATTCAAACCTCAACTCGAATTTAACGTTTGATAATTTTATCGAAGGTGATTGCAACCGCCTTGCCCGTTCGGCTGGGTATGCAGTGGCAAATAAACCTGGAGGAACATCATTTAATCCGCTAATGATATTTAGTGATACCGGTTTGGGTAAAACTCATTTGGTGCAAGCCATCGGTAACATGATTAAACAAAACAGTAAAAATAAAATTGTATTGTATGTTCCCGTTGAGAAGTTTTGCAACCAGTTTGTAGATTCTATTCGCAACAACTCCAACCAAGATTTTGTAAACTTCTACCAACACGTAGATGTTTGGATTGTGGATGACGTGCAGTTTTTAGAAAACAAACAAAAAACACAAGAAATATTCTTTACCATCTTTAACCATTTGCATCAATTAGGCAAACAAATCATTTTAACCAGTGATCGTGCACCGAAAGATTTAAAAGGTATGGATGAGCGTTTGTTATCCCGTTTTAAATGGGGACTTTCATGCGATTTACAAGGGCCGGATTTTGAAACACGCTTAGCCATCCTCGAACATATGATGTATGCTGATGGCATTAACTTAAGCAGAGATGTAGTTGAATACGTAGCACACAACATCAACACCAATGTTCGCGAATTACAAGGTGCTTTGGTTTCATTGTTGGCTCAATCATCGTTAAACCGTAAAGAAGTTACTCTTGATTTGGCTAAACAAATCTTGAAAAACTTCGTTAAAAACTCTTCGCGCGAAATTTCAATCGAGTTTATTCAAAAACTGGTTTGTGATTATTTCACCATCCCTGTTGAATTGGTAAAATCGAAAACACGTAAACGCGAAATTGTACAAGCGCGTCAGATTTCTATGTTCTATGCTAAAGACTTAACCAAGTCATCGCTTAAAACAATTGGAATGCACTTTGGCGGACGTGATCACTCAACCGTTATCCATGCATGCCAAACGGTAAACGACCTTATTGAAACCGACAAAAAATTCAAAGCCGACATTGAAGAAATCGGAAAACGAATTAAGATTAACTTAGTATAAATAAAAAAGCCTCACAGCAATGTGGGGCTTTTCTTTTAAAGAATATTGAATCCACCTTAAACAAGAGGAATTATACTCATCTTACTCAGCTAATTTCACCCAATCAACAAAGGCTTCCACGGTTGCAGCATCAGTAACATCATATTCCCCAATTTTGGTTCTGCGTAAGCTGTTTAAATAAGCACCACTGCCCAAGGCTTTTCCAAAATCCTGTGCAATTGAGCGGATATAGGTTCCTTTGCCACACACAATGCGAAATTCAACAATTGGCAATGCAATGTTTGTTAATTCAAACTCATAAATAGTTACCGTGCGCGACTCTAACTCAACTTCCACTCCAGCCCTTGCCGATTCATACAATCTTTTACCATCTTTTTTAATAGCCGAATACACGGGAGGAAATTGCTGTTGTTCGCCAATAAATTGTTGAGCTGTTTGATGAAGTAATTCGGTGGTGATATGACTAACTGAAAATGTTTCATTCACGGCTGTTTCCAAATCAAAAGAAGGTGTGGTGGCTCCAATATAAAAACTTCCGGTATACTCCTTCGTCATTCCCATAAAGCTGTCAATGTTTTTGGTTTGTTTTCCTAAACACACAATCAATAACCCGGAAGCTAGCGGATCCAATGTTCCGGCATGTCCAATTTTGATGCGTAACTTTTGTCCGGCTGCCAATGTGTAATTTCCCAATTCCATCTGCTTGCGCAAATAAGCGAGCATGGTATACTTCATTTTATTAACAGCCGCAAAGGATGTCCACTCCAACGGTTTATCAATAAGCACAACCATTCCCTGTTCAAAATCGAACTGAAAAGGATTTTGCATGTTAGGTAGTGTTTTAATGTTGTCGGTGGTGTAATTTATGCTAACCTATATTTTAGTTTGATAGTTTCTTTGTTTATTGGAATATCAAGTGTAAAAATTAAACATACATCAATTTCTAATACTTCAGCTATTCGTATTATCTGAAAAACCTTTTTATCACCACTCTTTTGTTCAAATGATGAATATGTTTGTTGTGTAATAGCCAATTTAGCAGCGAGATAATATTGTGTTAAACCTTTGCTTTCTCTTATTGCTTTAATTCTTTTACCAATTTCCATAAATCGAACAGATTAGGGTTTGTATAAGTTGTTAGTAATGAAATAAACAAATACTGTTGCAGAATAAACTTTAACCTTATGAAACAAACAAACAAACAAACAAACGACTAAACTAACAAGTAAAATCTTTTTAATTTTAGCTTGCCTGGCGGTGTTATCCCAATCATGCACAAAGGAAAGCGACATTACAAGTAACTACACGCAACAACAGGTTCCTCCGAAAAACCAGTCTAAAATTGCAACATCCTCAGTATCATCTAACCATAATTATCTAATTTACCCAACGCAACAAGATTTTGAAACAAGTATGTATCGGATTTCAAATATGACTCCAGATGAGTTAACAAATTTTGAAGATAGCCTCCTTGCACTTTCTATCACCCCGTTAAGACAAACACTTTCAGAAAATGATACGCTGTGGGATGGGTTAGAGAATTTAACTTCTCTACTTAATAAAGATTTAATCATTCAAATTGAAGATAAAATCATCAAAGTAGATAAGGAAAATGATAAGGCATATATCTTAACTCCTGCATTAACAAGATACCTGCCACAACTCAGAAATAGTGAATTGATAACAAACACGATTATCTTACACGAAACTTTAGATAAACCAATTTTATAGGAATACGAAGAAGAAGACAAGGGATTCAACAAAATGGGTCTTTTCTGCAATGATCGTTGGGCCCATGCCAAAAGTTTCCAAACATTTTCATGGGATAATTTATGGAATGTAAGAATACCGCCTAATGGAACTATCGGTATGGAGTGGATTATTAGATATAATACATGGATATTCATCCTTAGCTTATTCTGTTAATTACAACATATTTAACCCTCTTAACTTAGAAAATGCAGGTCATTTCAATAGAACAGAAAGAAGAAATTTTCACCAACTAAATTTCACCCAAACGTTTTATAAGCACAATGATCATTTACAATTAAAATGGATAGCAGGCTTTAATTTTTTTAATGTCAACAATGTAACTGGAGGAAAATTAAGCTCGAATTCAATTGATACTACAATCGCTAATGTGAGCGATTTTAACCTAAAATCACAATATTCATACAACTCTTTTCGCAATTGGGGCACTGCGGTTAATTTCGGTATCGGATCTGAGTTTTTGTTTAAACAAAGAGTAATTGCCGAATGGCGTTTATCTGCCTTATATACTTCTAATCCTTTTACAGGAAGTTATTGCTATATTGATTTAAACGGCACAAAATACAAAAATGAACACGAAGCTAATCAGCTATCTTTTAATAGCACATTGCTTATTAATTTAAGCTCGCTATTGGGCAGCAACAGGAAAGAAGATTAGCAATTTATTGGGGGAATTAAATAGAAAAGATGAATTAATATCGGGCAGAGCTGCCATTTGTAAGATGTCGGCAGACCTAAGTTATTTTCCCTTCTTAAATATTTATCTTTCAAAACAAAAAATCACAAATAGACAACAGAAACCTACGGACCACCAACTGTGATCTATCAACTTCCACTACAAAACCATATTCACAATTTTGCCTTTTACAAAAATGATTTTCTTAGGTGTTTTACCTTCCAGCCACTTTTGCACGCCTTCATCGGCAAGAACCAATTGCTCTACTTCCGGTTGGGTGAGTGTTAAACTCATCTCCATATTCATACGATGTTTCCCGTTAATGGATATTGGATAACTGAACGTATCTTCTACTAAGAATTGAGCATTGAAAATTGGGAATTGAGCATTAAAAACCGAGTCCTTATTGCCTAAGGCGGCCCATAATTCTTCGGCAATATGCGGGGCGTAAGGACTTAAACAAATCACCACGTTTTCCAGAATTTCTTTTTTACTCGATTTTAACTCGATGAGTTCGTTCACACAAATCATAAAGGCAGGAACAGAAGTATTGAATGAGAAATTCTCAATATCCTCTCCAACTTTTTTGATGAGTTTGTGTAATACTTTGAGTTCTTTTTTATCCGCAACTTCAGTCGAAACAATAAAGTTTCCTTCCTGATTGTAAAACAACTTCCACAGTTTTTTCAAGAAACGGTGAACTCCTTCAATGCCTTGTGTGCTCCACGGTTTGCTTTGCTCCAGCGGACCTAAAAACATTTCGTACAAACGCAAAGTATCGGCTCCGTAGTCTTCAACAATATTATCAGGAGTGACAATATTGTATTTCGACTTAGACATTTTTTCAACTTCCCAACTACACTCTATTTTATCATCAGTTGCTCCTAAAAACACAGCATCTTTACTTCCCGTAATAGAATTTCTGAAGTCATTTAAACTTACTAAATCATTCTTAACGATATTCACATCTACATTAAGTCTGTTGATTCTGATATTGAAAGGATGTGCCGTTCCATTAGAGCCAGGATTATCCTTATTGATAATTTCAGTCAAAAAACTTTCAACATCTGATAAGTCACCGTTTTCTATCTTTTCACCAATTTCCTTTGTTACGTAAATATTTCTTCGTAAAACCGAAGATTGATCTCCTAAGGGCGCCCCGTGATATCCATATTCTAATCTTGATATCTTATTACTTCGTCCCTGTATCATCCCCTGATTAATCAACTTCTGAGCAGGTTCGTTTACCGGAATAAATCCACGGTCGTATAAAAATTTGGTCCAGAAACGCACGTATAATAAATGTCCGGTGGCGTGTTCGCTTCCTCCCAAATACAAGTCCACGTTTTTCCAATACTCCACGGCTTCCTTCGAAGCAAAAGCATGTTGGTTGGTTGGGTCCATATAGCGCAAAAAATACCATGAGGAACCTGCCCAACCTGGCATGGTGGTGGTTTCAATCGGAAATCCTTCGGTACTTACTTCTTGTTTGGTTTCATCCCACATCCACTTCTCGGCACGCGCCAAGGGGGGGTCGCCATCTTCGGTTGGTAAAAATTTATCAATAGCCGGGAGTTCTAACGGCAATTTATCTTCGGGCAAACAATACGGTATTCCGTTTTTATAATACACCGGAATTGGTTCTCCCCAATACCGTTGACGACCAAAAATGGCATCGCGCAAGCGGAAGTTTGTTTTCCCTTTTCCAATATTGCGTTTCTCAATATACTCTATCGCTTTTTTGATAGCGTCTTTTACATCCAGTCCATTTAAGAAATCGGAGTTGGTTAGTTTCCCTTCTTTAGCATCGTATGATTCGGTATTCAAATCATGTCCTTGCGGAATGGCAAGCACTGGTAATATGGGTAAGTCGAAATGTTTAGCAAAAGCAAAGTCGCGCGAATCGTGTGCCGGAACAGCCATAACGGCACCTGTTCCGTATCCTGCCAATACATAATCCGCTACCCAAATTGGAATTTCTTGTCCAGTAAACGGATGCACAGCATACATTCCTGTAAAGGCTCCTGAAATACGTTTTACGTCAGCCAAACGTTCGCGTTCACTTCTGTTCTTGGCTTCATCAACATAATCCATTACATCATCCATGTAATTAGGATGTAACAAATCATCTAGAAATTCATACTCGGGGGCAACGGCCAAGTAGCTCACACCAAAAATAGTATCGGGGCGCGTAGTAAAAACTTCAATATCAAAATTGCGATCCTGTATGTTAAAATGAATGCTGGCTCCTTGCGATTTTCCAATCCAATTTCGTTGCGTTTCTTTCAGGCTTTCGCTCCACTCCAATCCCTCTAAATCCTTTAACAATCTATCGGCATAAGCAGTGATGCGCATGCTCCATTGGTTCATCAATTTGCGCTCTACAGGATAGCCGCCTCGCTCGCTCACACCGTCTTTCACTTCATCATTACTCAAAACCGTACCCAGTTGTGGACACCAATTTACAAACGCCTCACTTAAATAAGCCAACCGAAAACCGAGTAATATTTTTTGTTTTTGCTCTTCATCAAACGTCTTCCATTCAGTAGCTGTAAAATTGGAAAAATCGAGTTCAATCCCGCCTGTTAGAATAGTATCATCTACTCCGCTAAATCCCTTCTTTTCAAAAAGCTGAATAAGCGTTTCAATATTTTCCGCTTTATCAGAATGTGGATTGTACCAAGAGTTATAAAGTTGTATAAAAATCCACTGAGTCCATTTGTAATAAGAAGGATCAGATGTGCGCACTTCGCAACTCCAGTCGTAGCAAAATCCAATTTTATCTAATTGCTTGCGGTATCGTGCAATATTTTTTTCAGTTGTAATCGCAGGATGTTGCCCTGTTTGAATAGCATATTGCTCGGCAGGTAAACCAAATGAATCATATCCCATCGGATGCAATACATTGTAGCCTTTTAACCGTTTATAACGAGCATAAATATCGGAAGCAATATAGCCCAACGGATGGCCGACATGTAATCCTGCGCCACTTGGGTAAGGGAACATATCCAGTACATAACATTTGGGTTTTTCTGTGTGTTCAGAAACTTTGTAAAGGCCATCCTTTCTCCACTTATCTTGCCACGTTTGTTCTATCGCTTTAAAATCGTACTCTTTCATGTGTTTGGTAATTGGTTGTTGCTAACGTTGCGGGTTATTTATGGGAAGTTACGGGTTGACGAGTTATATATTTTGGGGCAACGAACATTGAGTTATTCTATTTTGAATATTCCTCCTTCGAATTTCGTGCTTCATTATTCGAATTTCTCTATTTAGTCCGCATTTCGGTTAACTAAAAACAGAGGCTTAGCCTCTGTTTTTATTATTGTTGTTTGGGTTGTTATTGTTATTCCTAAAATTGCGATTGTTGTTATTTCCGCTGCCACCACCGTTTCGGTTACCGACATTATTATTGTTGTTATTGCGGTTACGGTTGTTATTATTATTGTTATTACGATTTTTAAAGTTGCGGTTATTTCGGTTGTTGTTATTATTGGTATTGTTACCAAAATTGACCGTACGGAACTCTACATTCTCATTATCCTCCACTTTAATTTTTCCGTCACTCAACATCTCCAAATGTGCCAAAATTTCCTCATCCGAAAGTGTTTCAGCATTCCAACTCTTACAGGCATTTTTCATAAACGAGCCAATAAGGTTAATGAAGGTAGTTTTCATCGCTCCATCTTCCATTTGGGTGGCCGCTTCAATCATTTTCACAATGTTTTTACCATAAAAACGGAAGCGAATGCGACTTTGCGGATAATCCAACAAATCAGGCTTGCGAAATACACTTTCCTTTGTTGGCAAAGGATATGGACAATCAACATCCAATTTAAAATCGGAAATAATAAATAAGTGATCCCACAATTTGTGTTTGTAATCGGCAACATCACGCAATTGCGGATTTAAGCTACCCATTAAAGATATCAAAGCATTGGCTAAAACAGTTCTGCGCTCACGGCTAGGTTCGGCCATCGCAAAGTTTACCATTTTTTGAATATTGCGACCATACTCCGAAATCATCATGTGCTCGCGCTGTGTATTGTATTCTACGTCTATCTCGTTCATCAGTCGCGCAAGGTAAGTTTTTTCTATAAAAAAAGCAGGACTATCTACAGCGTTATTACATTTTCAGAATTGCCCCAGCATGCAATTACCAAACTACTTTTGCAAAAGGTAATCCATACGGTAATGCGCATACGGAAAAACCTCTGGCTGAATGACTTTAAGTCCATTGAGATGGCATTTCTTGGCAATAAAATCAAGCTCTTCTATACTCCAAAATTTACCCATATCATTTTTCTGAAGCAACATCTGCTTAAGCAATCGAACAATTTTGAGTGGACTATCATAATATGCGAACCATTTTTCCCTATCGGGGATATCTGTAAGGAAAATTGTTCCATTTGACTGAAGGATGTTTTTCAGTTGCTCAACAACTAATAAACCAAGAGAAACACTCTCAAAATACTGGGACGAAAAACATAAGGTTGATTTAGTAAAAGCATATTTTTTTAACTCGTAATGTTGATTTAACTCTAGTGCATTCCCACAATAAAAATGAATATTGTGTGTAGCATAATTTTGTTGCGCATATTCAATATGTTGTGCCGAAAAATGGACTCCTACAACTTGTTTACAATATGTTTCAAAAAACGGGTTAGCAGTCCATTTCCACAGCAAACATCCAACAGAATATCCTCTTTGGTTAGGTTAATTTGGGAGGCCACATAAGCTGCATATTTTTTCAAGAAATCATCTTGTTGCGCAAGAGTTCCTCCCCTGCGCCCCACCTGCTCAAGAGGTTGTGATTGCTCACTTTGCTTTTGCCAAAATTGTTGACAGTTAATTTAAGAACACAAAGATTGTAAAGATTACACAGATTGCAAGGATTAGTTTGTTCCGAGTTCCGAGAGAAGTTATAGGGTTGTTCATTTCGTATTTTATTTTGCATACTGCCTCCCGATAGCTATCGGGATCCTCATTGCCGACTAATTGTTGCGAGTTGCGAGTTTTGGGTAGCGGGTTAAAATGATTTTGAATCATCTCATTACAATTGATGCTAAAAGCCAATCGCCTTTCTCATCCATTGTATAATTAAACAGTCAACAACAACCTGTGCATTATAAATATAAAGTGACATGTTAATCTAACCAACTTTGTATTAAAATTGCAACATGGCAAAAAAAGGAGGCAATAAACTATCGGTACTTTTTAAAAAGTTAATACGATTGGTGTGGTTGCTTATCATATTGGGGTTTCAGGTAACAATGTTTTTTATTATTCTTTACCGAGTGATGCCTGTTCCTGTTACACCATTGCATTTGGTAAGAGTGTATGAGCAAGTGCGCGATGGCAAACCGATGAAACTATCGAAAGATTGGACAAGTATTGATTATGTTTCTTATAAATTTTGCTTAGCTGTTATTACTTCCGAAGATGTTAAATTCATAGAACATTACGGGTTTGATTTTGAACAAATAAAAAAATCAATTGAGCGTAAGCTTAAGCGGGGAAAAAAATTGAGAGGAGCAAGCACCATCTCACAGCAAACAGCCAAAAATCTTTTTTTTACCCCAAAGCGAAGTTGGATTCGCAAAGTGCCTGAGGTTTTTATTACGCTATCAATTGAATTGTTATGGACCAAAAAACGCATTTTGGAGGTGTACATCAATATTATTGAAATGGGCAATGGCATATATGGTGTTGAGGCTGCCGCACGAGAGTATTTTAACAAACCGGCATCCAAACTTTCATCTCGCGAATCGGCATTGATTGCTGCTTGCCTTCCCAACCCTCGAAGGTGGAATGCAGGCAAACCCTCCTCATATATCAATCGAAAAGCACAGGTTATTCAACGATTCATGCACAATATTGGTAATTTACCTTGGCAAGATTAAACCTTAGCTTGTGGCAATGTATTTGCAAGCAATAGGTAAATTATTAAGATTATGAGAACAATAGTCGCCTTTACCTTAGTAGCAAGTATCACCATTTTAGCTTCTTGCAGTTCAGCAAAAAGAATAGAAGCAAAGCGTAAGAAAGAGCAAGAAAAAATGGAGCAACTGGAAAGTGATAAAAAACAGTTTGAACTGAAAAACCGAAACGAATTAGGAAAGTAACTTTTGTCTCAACATGAACTCCATTTGATCAGCGGTGTGTATGAGTTTTTTATTTAACTCTTTTTCCTCTTTTCTCTCCTTAAACACAGCGTAAGCTCTCTCAATAGCCATATGCAACTCTTCTTCATTCCATGGTTTACTGAGATAGTGGAATATTTTGCCACGATTAACTGCATCAATTGAAGCTGATAAGTCAGCATAACCCGTTAAAAGTATCCTGATAGGATCCGGATGTTTTTCTAAAATTGACTCTAAAAACTCTACTCCAGTCATCTCTGGCATGCGTTGATCTGTGAAAACAATCTCTATATCTGGATTTTCATCAAGTATTTGAGTAGCTTTGGTTCCGTTTATTGCCGTAAATATTTGATACTTTAATCGAAAAGTAGCTTTAAACGAAAACAAGTTGTTTTCTTCATCGTCTACATATAAAATTTTTATTTTATGATCAGTCATTTTATTTATATCAACAGCGTAAAATTAAAATAAAAACTTAATTTTAACGCATCAATGTAATTTTTATTCTCAATTTAATCTGCAATATCATACAATTTTTGAAAAACGTCCTCGAACACAATGAGAAACAACTCGACACACTTTGCTGAACCGGTTTACAAGCCGCAAATTTTAGATAGCCAAAACAAAGATGATCACCATTCCATTGAGATGCTGATTGATGACATGGAAACCCGTGTTATAGATACTTATTTCAATCAACTCAAAGAATTAATTAAACTTAGAAACCCCTCTCGCCTTTATACAGAAGAAACGCTTGCAAAAGAAGCTCATCTTTTTGTTCAAAATCACCCCAACCACAGTAATTGGGTTTATTATCCTTGGAACAAATCATTGGTTCACTTACTTAAAAAAGAAGAATTTATTGAGGTTCGTACCAATAGAAATCGCAATAAAATTACGTCAGATGAACAGACTATTCTCTTGGGTAAAACAATCGGAGTAATTGGTCTTTCTGTTGGTCATTCCATAGCTCTAACACTCGTAACTGAGCGCTTATGCAGTACTATTCGTATAGCCGATTTTGATACGCTTGAACTCAGTAACCTCAATAGGATACGCACAGGTGTCTATAATTTAGGTGTACCAAAAGTAATTATTGCAGCCAGAGAAATTGCTGAGATAGATCCTTACATGCATGTAGAAATTTTTCCAGAAGGCATTACAGAAGAGAATATCGACTCCTTTTTCATCAGTGATAATCAAAAATTAGATATACTCGTGGAAGTATGTGATGGTATTGATGTGAAGATTAACAGCCGATTAAAAGCCAGGGAACTTAAGGTTCCTGTTGTTATGGATACAAATGACAGGGGAATGATGGATATAGAGCGTTTTGATTTGGAGCCTAATCGACCTATTTTGCATGGATTAACAGGTGAAACAGATTTAACACAGATTAAAAATCTAACCAATGAGGAAAAAGTTCCCTTTGTATTGAATATTATTGGTGCAGAAACAATGTCGGATCGATTAAAAGAATCAATGAAAGAAATTAAACGCACAATAAGCACCTGGCCACAACTAGCCTCCTCTGTAGTTCTTGGAGCCGCATTATGTGCTGATGTGTGCCGAAGAATCCTATTGAATCAATTTCACGATTCCGGAAGATATTACATGGATATTGAACAGCAAATAGCTGATAAAAAATTAGAATCAACCACCAAATAAGCATGATCAAACTTAGAGCATTTCGAGCAATTGATGAGCCCAATACCTGCCATAAATACGTAGAAGGGCACACCGTTGTTCTAAAAGATTATGGTGTAACAAATGTAACTTCTCACACCCCTGTTTGGATTGACAATCCACATGTATATGTTGTAGTTGCGGAGGAAACCGAAACCAGTGAAATTGTGGGTGGAATAAGGGTTCAAATTGCCGATGGTGTACTTCCTCTTCCTATTGAAACAGCCATAGGACACATGGATCAAAAGGTTCTCGATATTGTTTCATATTACAAAGAAAATGGAGGTGTAGGCGAGCTTTGTGGTTTATGGAACAGCAAAAGTGTGGCGGGAAAAGGTATCAGCATGATTCTCACCCGAGCAAGTATTGCAATCATAACACAACTACGTTTTCGAACATTAATGGGCATTTGTGCCGATTACACTTTGCCTATGTTTACGCAGGTAGGATTTGTAATTGATAATACAATGGGAATAAACGGTGAGTTTGCCTATCCCAATCCTAATTATATTACTAGGGTATTGGGTATATTAAATGCCGAAACGTTGGAAACAGCCTATCCTTATGATAAAGAGAGAATGCTTACTTTACGCCAGGATTTCAGTCAACTCCGTTCAGAAAAAGGCCCAAAAATCACATACGATATTCAGTACCAATTAGAAATTACCAATATAAGTAATGAAGAGAAACCATAAAAGACTGGTGGGTATAACATTATTGTTTGCTCACCTTTTTTTCGGCCACACTGCCAGTGCCATTTCTGGCAGTAACTATGTGCCCATCAATAACCACTCCACCCCAATGAGTATTGGCAGCCACTTGCAATATATCATTGATACAACCAACAACTTTGTTACCATTCAAAACATCGGATCGTTAACTAACCTTTCTCAGTCCGACAGAGATATTCCCAATTACAATGCTGGAACAAATCCCATTTGGTATAAATGTGCATTTATTAATTATTCAGATGACGAGCAGTTTTTGATTAATGTAGCCAATCCATCACTCGACAATATTACCTTTTATAACCTTTCGAACAATAAATGGGACAGCATCCAATATGGAAATAATTCCCCTTTCAATAATCGTAAATATGCCGAACCCAATTTCTTGTTTGATATCAAGATTGCAAAGTATGATACTGCCCAAATAGTATTTAAACTAACAAGTTCAGACATCAGCCGCTTTCCTCTATCCATCGGAAAACCCGAAGTGATTTTTAATCAAATCAAACAGAAGGATACCGTTTTGAACATCTACATCGGACTCATGTTGGTAATGTTGTTTTATAATTTATTCATCTATTTTACGGTAAAAGACAACAGTTATCTTTATTACGTATCCTACATAATAACCGTGCTCCTTACTCAAATAGGAGTTTTTGGAATTCCATTCCAATACTTGTGGCCCAATTCTCCATGGATTGAGGAGAGAAGTTTACTCATCTTTCCAGTACTTTCGGGAGTTACAGGCATGGCATTCATGCAGCAGTTTCTGAGATCAAAGGATTTTATTCCGAAGTTCAATAAAATAGCAACTGTTCTGTATTTCGTTTATGCCATTGCTATAGCACTCGTTTTTGTGGGGCAAGGTTCCGTTTCATTTAAACTCACTCAGTTAAATGCATCACTGGTATCAATTTTCATGCTCATATCGGCAATTAAAATACAACGAAAAGGATATCGCCCTGCAACATTTTTTCTGATTGCTTGGTCAATATTTTTGTGTGGTATCATCTTATTTGTTTTGAGTGATACAGGAGTAATTGAATACAATACCTTTACATTTTACATTATGCCTGTGGGATCCGCCTTAGAAGTTGTACTCCTTTCGTTTGCTCTTGCCGATAAAATAAATACCTACCGCGAAGAAACAGCTGCAGCCCAACTTGAATCTCTAAACCAAGCGAAAGAAAATGAACGTATTATTACCCAACAAAATCTTGTTCTTGAAGGTAAGGTTTCTGAGCGTACTCATGAACTAAATCAATCAAATCAGGAACTTTCAAAAACCCTATTTGCTCTCAAAGAAACCCAAACCCAATTGGTTGAATCTGAAAAAATGGCCTCATTAGGGCAACTTACCGCAGGCATTGCTCATGAAATTAATAACCCTATTAATTTTGTTACATCAAACGTAAAACCTTTGAGACGAGATGTTGATATTTTACTCGACTTAATGACAAAGATTGAAACGATTGCCACCTCAGATATTTCAACAGAAGATAAACAAAAACAAATTAAGGCAATCAAAACCGAATACGACTTTGATTACCTGACGGAAGAAGTTGAATTTTTATTGAGAGGAATTAATGAAGGTTCAACCCGAACTGCTGAAATTGTAAAAGGCCTGCGAATATTTTCGCGTGTGGATGAAGATGACTTGAAAAAAGCAGATGTAAATGAAGGTTTAGACTCAACCATCATTATTGTAAACAACCAATTAAACGGTAAAATAAAAATTACCAGAAATTATGCCAACCTGCCTCTTGCCGAGTGTTATCCGGGTAAACTCAACCAAGTATTTTTAAATATGATTTCGAATGCCATTTATGCCATTCATAAAAAATTTGAAGGCGAATCGGGAGGAGAAATCATTATTACAACTCAAGCTTCCGAAAATATTGTTTCAATAACCTTTGCCGACAATGGAATTGGAATGAGTGAAGCCACTCAACATAAACTATTTGAACCTTTCTTTACCACAAAACCTGTAGGAGAAGGAACGGGATTGGGCTTATCCATTTCGTATAACACCATCAAAAAACATCATGGGACAATCTCCGTTAAAAGCGAATCAGACAAAGGCACCGAATTTAAAATAGAGATACCCATAATCCAGATAAATCCTTAATTTAGTCCCCTTGGAAAAACAAGAAAAAATTACCATTTTATACATTGACGATGAGGTTAACAATTTAAGCTCATTCAAGGCTACTTTTCGCTTCGACTATACGATTTTGTTGGCTCAAAATACGGAAGAAGCATTAGACCATTTGAACAATTATAATGTACAAATTATATTAAGCGACCAGCGGATGCCTGAGATTACGGGTGTTGAATTTTTTGAACAAATACGTTACTCTCATCCTATGACCGTGCGTTTGCTCATAACCGGTTTTAGTGATATTGAATCGGTTATTGAATCAATTAACCGCGGCCATATTTTTCGTTACATTAAAAAACCTTGGGTAGAACTTGATGTCAAATCAGCTATTGAGGAAGCTTATAAATTTTACTTGGCAACAGCTTTGCTTGAAGAAAAAAACACATCGCTTCAAAGAGCATACAACGAACTGAGTAAGTTTGCTTACAGTGTTGCTCACGATTTAAAAGGCCCATTAGTTAGTGTTAGGAGTGCATTGCGTATTATTTCTGATAAAGATGACCCGGACGAAAGAGCCGAACTTATCAACATGATTACTGCATCTTTAAGAAACCTTGAGGGATTTGTTGATAGCATGTACGATTATTACAAGCTCAACCAAGGTGAACTCGAAATTGAAGACATAAACCTCGAAATACTTGCAAAACATTATCAAGATATTTATGGCCTAACGAGTAAAATGAGCAATGTTGCGTTTTCTATTACAACAAACCAAACGGAGATATTTAGAAGTGATCCATCTAAATTAAAAATTATTCTCAATAACTTAATTGAGAATGCCTTTAAATACCAACAAAATAATATTGAAAATAAGTTTGTAAAAGTTAACTTAGCTGTAACAAGTGAATATGCAGTGATAACAGTTGCAGATAATGGTATAGGTATTGAGGAACAATACCAACATTCAATATTTGATATGTTTTACAGAGCCACCACACATGCTCTAGGGTCAGGTTTCGGCTTGTACAATACTAAGGATGCAATTACCAAATTAGACGGAACCCTATCTGTTGAATCAAAACCCTACAAAGGTTCTCTTTTTACAGTTAAAATTCCGACCAAATAGCAGTATGAACACCAATGTAAAACACCACTTGATATTGATTGACGATAATGATATTGATCAATTACTGCACAGCAAAATCATTGAAATTACCGTTCCCGAAACTTCTATTCAGTCGTTTGGTGACGCAACAATCGCACTCAATCATATTAAAAATTTAGGTGCTACTTCAAACCACCATACCATCATATTTTTGGATATTCAAATGCCCGTTATGAATGGATTTCAGTTTTTGGAAGCTTACCACTTGCTACCTACCGAGGTCAAACAACTTTATACTATATATATTCTTTCTTCTTCTGTAAATCAGCATGATATATCAAAAGCAAAAAACAATCCTTATATAAAGGACATGCTTATCAAACCTCTCTCAAAAGATACTTTAACCAATATTCTACGCTAATCTACAATCCCCATTTTATGAAAAAAATCCTTATTACCATTGTTGTAACCTTATTATTATTGGTTGCCACTTTAGTCGCTATTCCTTTCTTCTTTAAAGATAAAATTATTCAACTTGTTAAAAATCAGGCGAACAACAACATTAACGCTGTTGTAAATTTCGATAATGATATTGAGTTAAGTCTCATTAAAAGTTTCCCCAACTTTACACTCGGCATCCACAACTTAAGTATTGTTGGTGTAAACGAATTTGAAGGAGATACCCTTATGTCCATGAAAACATTCTCAGCAACATTAGATGTGATGAGTGTAATTAAAGGAGAAAAAATCCAAATTATTAAAATATTGCTTGACGAGCCTAATATTCATGCTATTGTGCTAAAAAATGGCAAGGCTAACTGGGATATTGTAAAAGCAACAGCCGATACCACAGGCAAGGCCGAAGACACCGCTCAAACAAAATTTAACATCGCCCTTAAAAAACTCGAAATTAATCAGGCCAATATTTCTTATGATGACAAAGTGGGGAATATGCAAGCTGTGTTAACCAATTTTAACCATACCCTTACAGGAGATTTCTCACAAGATAATTTCTTGCTTAACATATCAATGGATTGCGATCAACTCAGTTACACAACGGGTGGTTTAACCTACCTCAACAAAGTGAAAGCTACCGTAAACGCTGATATTGATGCAAACATGAAAGAAATGAAATTCACCTTTAAAGAAAATGAAATTGCTTTAAATGAACTCCTGTTTGGGTTTGATGGAAACGTTGCAATGAAAACTGACGATATTAATATGAATATCACCTACCAAGCAACCAAAACAGATTTTAAAAACTTCTTGTCATTAGTTCCTGGCGTTTATACCAAGGATTTTGCAAGCGTAAAAACCTCGGGGAAACTTGGTTTCAACGGATTTGCAAAAGGAACTTACAATGCAACCTCACTACCTGCATTTGCCTTCAATTTATTGGTTGAAAATGCAATGTTCCAATATCCATCCTTACCTGCACCCGTAAATAATATTCAAATTGCATTGGCTGTTACCAATCCCAACGGCAACCTTAACAACACAAAAGTTGATTTGTCAAAGTTTCATTTTGAAATAATGAACGACCCATTTGATGCTAAAATGATTGCAACCAATGTTATGAGAGATCCCGCAATTGATGCTGCCTTTAAAGGAAAACTCAACTTAGATAACATCACCAAAATTGTTCCGTTGGATGAAGGCATGAAAGTTAGCGGGTTATTTGCGATTGACCTCACAGTCAAAGGAAGTATGAGTACAATTGAGGCAAAACAATACGAAAACTTTGATGCCAAAGGAACCATTGAACTGAGTAAGTTCATGTTTGCCAGCAAAGATTTACCTAAACCAATGTTTATCAATTCAACTTCGCTCAGCTTTAATCCTAAAAATGTAAAACTACAGTCGTTTGATGCTAAAATTGGAAACAGCGATATGCAAATGAATGGAGAACTATCCAACTTCTTTGCTTACACATTGGGTAAAGGCGTACTAAAAGGAAATCTGAACTTTACATCAAATACCATAGATGCAAACGAGTTTTTAAGTCCTGAAACAGCTACTCAATCTGAGCAACCTGACACAGCTAGTTTAAATGCGCCAGAAATACCAGACAACATTGATTTTACGCTAAATGCAAATATCAAAAAATTGAAGTACACCAATATGGATATCACCAATTTTGGCGGACAGGTTATAATTACCGGAGCAAAATTAGCGTTTAACAATATTGCACTATATGTGATTGATGCAGGTGTGCGCATGAATGGTTTTTACGAAACTACCAATCCTAAAAAGCCAACCATGACGATGGCTTTTGGCATTACCAAAATGGAATTCAAAAAAGCATTTGCAACGTTTAACACCATTAAAAAAATTGCACCCATTGCTGAAAACATGGTGGGTGATTTCTCAACCGATTTCAACATGAACACCGTTCTCGATCAACACTTGAATCCTGTATACAACGATTTATTTGCCGAGGGTACATTAAACGTCCCACAAGCAGGATTCAACAATGTAAAACTATTCAACAAAGCTGCAGAAGTATTGAAATACGACAAACTTAAAGACCCTACACTCCGCAATGTTCGTATCCAGTTTAAAGTAGAAAAAGGTCGCGTGTTCACCAAACCTTTTGATATGATGATAGCGAGTCAAAAACTTACCCTGTCAGGATCTACCGGACTCGATCAAACAATTGATTATCTAGGAACTGTTGCTATACCACGCGCTGCACTTGGAACAGCGAATAACGCATTGGATGGAATAATGGCACAAGCAAATGCTAAAGCCGGAACGAATGTAAAACTAAGTGAATTGATTAACGTAAACTTAGGATTAGGTGGAACTTTCACATCTCCAACTGTAAAATCTAACCTTTCCGAAATTGCCAAAAACGAGGCCAATTCGGTTAAAGATCAATTATTAAACGAGGCAGACAAAAAACGCAAAGAACTTGAAGCTAAAGCAAAAGCCGAGGCTGATAAACTCAAAAAAGAAGCAGAAGCTAAAGCTCAAGCAGAAATAAATGCTGCAAAAGCCAAAGTTCAAGCCCAAGCAGATAAAGCAAAAGCAGAAGCTGAGCGAATCAAAAAAGAAGCCGAAGCCAAAGCTAAGGCTGAAGAAGATCGTTTAAAAAAACAAGCAGAAGATGAAGCCAAGAAAAAATTGAAAGGTTTGTTCGGAAAATAACACATTTTGAGTGCTCGTTGGTTTAGTATAATATAAACACACAAATAATAACAAAATGAAAACACAACTAATCACACTAGGAATTGCCGCAACACTTTTAGCTTCGTGCGGTGGAGAATCTCCAAAATCAACGGAAGCCGCCTCTCAAAATGCACCTGCGCAATCGTATGAATTTACAGTGAATGCAGTTGGAAATACTATGTCCGACATGAGTTACGATACCAAAGAACTAAAGGTAAAAGCTGGTTCGAAGGTAAAAGTTAATTTAACCAACACAGGAAGCGATGCTGCCATGTTGCACAATATCGTTTTTGTTAAACAAGGCACCGAAAAAGATGTAGCTATGGAAGGTATTAATCTAAAAGACCAAAATTATTTCAATTCAACTAACGCAAATGTTATTGCAGGATCAGCCGTTGCTCAACCCGGTGCATCAGTTACGTTGGAGTTTACCGCTCCCGAAGCAGGAACCTACACTTACATTTGTACATACCCGGGACATTGGCAAAAAATGCAAGGCGTGTTGATTGTAGAATAATTCAAAATCATTTTCATAGGGGCTTCGGCCCCTTTTTTTTGTCTTTATACAATTCTGGCATCATTTTTATAGATTTGAACCAAACAATTACATCACTTATGAAAAAGCTATTTATTGCACCCATGATTGCTTCCCTATTATTACTTGGAACTTCATGTGCAAACCGAAAAGTTCAACGTATCGACCCAAACCAGCAAACCGATATTAGTGGCCGATGGAATGATACTGACTCAAAACTGGTTGCCAATGAAATGACAACCGATGTTTTGCAACGCCCTTGGAGAAGTAACTTCGAACAAAAATATGGTCGCAAGCCGGTTGTAATTGTAGGTAGTGTAAAAAACAAAAGTTCTGAACAAATCGATCCAATTACCTTCATCAAAAACTTGGAAAGATCTTTTGTTAATTCAGGAGTTGTAGGAGTTGTGCAATCGGGCGATGAAAGAAATCAAGTGCGCGATGAGCGCAACGATCAACAAACTTTTGCAAGCGAAGAGTCTAAGAAAAAATGGGGTAAAGAAAAAGGTGCCGACTTTATGCTAAACGGTGTAATCTCATCCATTGTTGACCAATACAAAAATCAAAAAACGGTTTCGTACCAAGTTAACCTTGAGTTAACCGATTTAGAAACCAACGAAAAAGTTTGGATTGGCGAAAAAGACATCAAGAAATACATTAAAAATTAAGTATTCACAAAGGGTTGGTTAGGAAAACCCAACCCTTCCTTTACCTAATAACTCTCTCAAAGCCTCATGAATTTTCTGAAAAGAAATAGTGTATTCTTTTGTTTGCTGCTCATGGCCGCTTTCCTGACTTCGTGCGCCACTTATTATCAAAAAAATGAATCATTAATGACCGCAATCTACCAAGGTAGACTTGATGATGCAGACAAAATTCTGGGTTCGTCAGGATTAGAAAAAAGGAAAAAGGATATCCTGCTTTATTACCTTAACCGCGGAACGGTTTATTGGATGATTGGAAATTTCGAAGAGAGCAACAAATATTTTCAATTAGCGGATTATTATATTGAGGATTATAAAAAGAATTATGCCGCCAAGGCCTTAAGTTTAATTAGCAACCCCAAAGTTGAACCATACGCAGGCGAAGGATTTGAGCAGTTAATGGTGCATTATTATACCACTTTGAACTACGCTCAAATGGGAAACTATGATGCTGCATTGGTTGAGTGTAAAAGAATGCAGTTGAAACTTCAGAAAATTACCGACAGCTACAACGGAAAAAATAAATACAAACGCGATGCCTTTGTGCACAACCTGATGGGAATGATATATGATGCGCAACGGGATTACAACAATGCATTTATTGCCTACCGTAATGCATTCGAAATATATGAAGAGGATTATGTTAAGATGCTCAACACCTCTACCCCACTGCAGTTAAAAAAAGACTTGATTCGTACAGCTTACCTTACCGGATTTTATGAAGAAGGCAGGCAATACGAAGAAAATTTCAAACTCAAATATGAAAAAGAACAACCAAACAACGGATCGTTATTGTTTTTTTGGAACAATGGCTTAGGGCCTGTTAAAGATGAATCCAGCATCAACTTTACCATACTTCCTGCCGGAAACGGAACAGTGAATTTTGTAAATACCGAGTTGGGATTGGTTATTCCATTTTATGTGGGTAACAGTGAACAAAGTAATAGTTTAGCCGGCTTAAAAATTATTCGTGTGGCTTTCCCTAAATATATTTCGAGAGTGCCTTTGTATCAGTCTGCTTCTTATAAACTCGATTCATTAAACATACAAGGCTCTTTTGAAACAGCCGAAAACATTGACGCTATAGCTTACCGCTCATTGGAAGATAGAATGCTTAAAGAATTGAGTGAGGCTTTACTCCGTCTTGCCTTAAAACAAGTTGCCGAAGCTCAGGTGCGTAAAGAAAACCAAGGTCTGGGTGTGGCGCTAAGTTTGGTGAATGCCATTTCGGAACAAGCCGATACGCGCAATTGGCAATTGCTTCCATATTCTATTAACTATATACGCGTTTCCCTACCCAAAGGCAAACAACGATTCACTCTAAGAACCCACTCCGATAAAACTACCATGGATACCACAAACTTCGAATTCAATATTCAAAAAGGTCAAACAACCATTGGCACATTTCAATCGTTGCAATTTTCGGGGTATAGATAATACTAGATTATTGACCAGCTAAATAAGCGTTTACATTTCGTTCTATGCGTTGTTCCATTTCGGCATAATTGCCTTTTATAAAAGGATTGCCGGTGATGTGTTCGTATAACTCGATATAACGCTGGGTAACCATGTTTACAAAATCATCACTCATTTCGGGTTGTACTTGTCCATCCAAACCCTGAAATCCGTTTTCAATTAACCACTGACGCACAAACTCTTTAGATAGCTGGCGTTGTTGTTGATCTTTAGCCTGAATATCCTCGTAAGTATCTTTATAAAAATAACGTGAGGAATCAGGTGTATGAATTTCATCAATTAACATGATTTGTCCATCCTTGTTTCCAAACTCGTATTTAGTATCTACTAAAATAAGGTTTTGTTTGGCTGCAGCATCCGTACCCATTTGGTAAAGTTTGCGAGTATAATCTTCCAATTGAACATACTCTTCTTCGCTAACCAATCCTTGTTTAATAATTTCTTCCCGCGAAATATCTTCATCATGCCCTTCGGATGCTTTAATGGTTGGTGTAAGAATTGGTTCAGGGAAACGATCATTCTCGCGCAATCCATCAGGCATGGTAACGCCACAAATGATACGTTTGCCGGCTTTGTATTCTCTCCAGGCATGCCCCGATAAATACCCACGAATAACCATTTCTACTTTATACGGTTGGCAAAAAGCACCAATGGTTACATTTTCATCCGGACTGGCTACTTTCCATGTTGGCACAATGGCCGAAGCCATATCCAAAAAGTGCGCAGCAATCTGATTTAATACTTGTCCTTTGAAGGGAATAGCACGTTTCAACACTACATCAAATGCCGAAATACGGTCGCAGGCAACCATCACCAATACATTATCATTAATATTATATACATCGCGCACTTTACCTCTGTAAAATCCTTTTTGATTCTTAAATGTATATTGTGTTGAAACCAATGCGTTTTCCATATGCTACAATCTTTATTATTTATTCAATGTCTTTATCGTAAGCTTTGATAATATCTTTTACTAATTTATGCCTTACCACATCTTCATAGGTAAGATAGGCAAATTCAATTCCTTTAATTCCTTCTAAAATTTTAGTAGCCCGTACCAACCCCGATTGTTGTTTTTTAGGCAAATCAATCTGCGATAAATCACCTGTAACAATAAATTTAGCATGCGGCCCCATCCGAGTTAAAAACATTTTTAACTGCAAATCTGTAGCATTTTGTGCTTCATCCAAAATAACATAAGCATTATCGAGTGTGCGTCCTCGCATAAAGGCCATCGGGGCTATTTCAATCACCCTATTCTCTAAATGTTGCTTCAGCTTTTCGGGTTGTATCATATCATCTAACGCGTCATATAACGGTCGCAGGTAGGGATCAATTTTTTCTTTTAAATCACCAGGTAAAAAACCTAGATTCTCACCAGCCTCAACAGCAGGACGAGCCAAAATAATCCGTTTTATTTCTTTATTTTTGAGAGCCTTCACTGCCAAAGCAACAGCAGTGTATGTTTTACCGGTTCCTGCTGGTCCTATAGCAAACAAAATATCGTTGTGCTTCATTGCTTCCACCATCTTTTTCTGGTTAGGTGTTTTGGCCCGAATAACTTTACCGCCATTGCCGTATACAATCACATCACCCGTTTCGCCTTGCAAGTTGGCAGCCTGTTCGTCATAAATAGTTACAGTTGAGTCTTCTTTTCCTAAAATATTTTCCAACTGACTTTGATTCAGGTTTCCGTATTCTTTAATGTGTTTGGTTAACGCTTCCAATTTATTTTCAACCTGCTCAATCTCCCTGAGTTCACCGCTTATGAACAACTGATTTCCGCGTGATATAATTTTCACCTTCGGGAAAAATTGCTGAACGCTTTTTAAATAACGGTTATTTACCCCTAACAGTTCGGTTGGTTCAATGTGTTCAATAATAATTTCTTTGTTAACCAAGTGTATGTATTTTTAGTTGTTTAAACTCAATTACGAATGGTATTTTTGTTTCACAAATGTAGTAGTGTAATAAGTTACTTTGCACAATGTGAATACATTTTAATGTAAAAGATTCGAAGACACGATTTAAATACAAAACACAACATTGGCTTTCATCACAATTACAAGCGATTATGGCAATAACAGCCCTTACTCTGCAGCAGTTAAGGGAGCTATTTATACGCAATTGCCCTCGGCCCAAATTGTTGATATTTCCAATATGGTAACGCCTTATAATGTGTTGCAAGCTGCTTACTTACTAAAACAGGTGGTGTGGCATTATCCGCTTCGTTCTGTTCATTTAATTTGTATTGATACAAACTTTGCTTCCAACGGACAATACATTATTGCCGAAAGTGACGGACAGTATTTTATTGGAGCAGATAATGGTATCTTTTCCTTACTATTTGAAAAAACTCCGGCAACGTTTTACGCAATCAAAAATGAGTTTATTCACGAAAACGATTTATTCCCCGAAAAAAATCTTTTTGCGTTTATGGCCATCCAACTCATCAATGGTTTACCGGTAACAAATTTTGCTGATAAAGGTGAAATCAAAAACATCAAACAATCACTCATGCCTGTTATTGATGATTCTCAAATTCGGGGAAATATCGTTTTTGTTGATGGATTCGATAACGCCATTACCAATATTTCCAAAACCGTGTTTGAAGAAAAACTTGCTACTAAATCCACTTTCAAAATTTTTTTCAGCCGCAAACTTGCAATCGATTATATTAGCCTAAACTATAACGATGCTAAGAAAGGAAGTGAACTTGCGTTATTTAACGAGAGTGGTTTTCTGGAAATAGCCATGAATGCTGGAAATGCCGGTCAACTTCTTGGACTTAAAACCGGAGCACCTATTAATATAGAATTTTATGATTAACAGAATTGTTCGCATGACATTTGATTCAACAAAATTGGATGAATTTATACAAGTGTTTAATAACTCAAAACAGCAAATAGCTTTATTTCCGGGTTGTCATGGCTTAAAGCTATTGCAAGATGCCAATGAAAAAAATGTATATTACACATACAGCCTTTGGTTAGATGATGAAAGTTTACAACGTTATCGTAGGTCTGATTTGTTCAAAGTTGTTTGGGCAAGTACGCGAGCCTTATTCTCAGATAAACCTCAAGCTTGGTCAACCACTGTTATTTATAATGTAAAATGAAGTACTCAATTCTATTTTTCGTTGTTTATTTTTTGCACGGATGTATGGCCGTTAAAGCTAACCCATTAGACTCTGTGAAAATAACCAAGCAAAAAGGCGTTTCATTTATCATTCATAAAGTTGATAAAGGTGAAGGGTTAATTGCTTTGGCAAGAAGATATAACACAACTGTGGAGGATATTTTAAAAGCAAACCCGAAGTTAAAACAATTAAATATTGGTCAAAAAATCAATATCCCAATAAGTCCATCGTTTACAAAAAGTGAAAAAATAGCAGCTGATACCACTAAAATAACCATCGATGAATCACATGCTAACGCAGATATCAAAGAGTTGAACCTATACAAAACGCACCTTGTTCAGCCAGGTGAAACTTTAACCAAAATTGCTGCTAGATACAAAGTAAATATTCAGCAAGTTGTTAAGTGGAATGGAATCAAAAACAATAAAATAGAAATTGGTCAGCAATTAATTGTATCGGGAAATGTTTCAATGAAATCTTTTGAAAAGTGGAATTGTTTGAATTCGCTCTCTGCAAAAGAAGAAGTTCCTAAAAACTATCTATCGTCATCAAAAAACTTAATCGAAGAAACTGGGATAGCTAATCTTTCGTTACTGAATACGCACCCAACACTTGCTCTTGGAAGTTTTGTATTATGTTCAAATCCCGAAACTAAAAAACAAATACTTATTCAAATAGAACAAACAGCCCCATTACCTCTATGCATAAATATTAGCTTAAATGATGAAATGCTTAAGTCTCTTGGGCTGACTGCAGACAGTAATCGTATTACCATAAAATACAATCAACCATAGCATGGCAGAGGTGCAACTAAGTGTGGTTATTATTACCTATAACGAGCAACGCAACATCGGAAAATGTATTGATGCCATAAAAAGCATTGCCGATGATATTGTTGTGATTGATTCGTTTTCAAAAGATGATACATTAATAATTGCCAAAGAAAAGGGAGCACGAGTTATTCAACATCTATTTCAAGGCCATATTGAACAAAAGAATTTCGCCATTACTCAGGCTAAGTTTCCTCATATATTATCGTTAGATGCGGATGAAATGCCAGATGAAATATTCCTCACTCAAATAAAACAGATTAAACAAGATTGGCAATGCGATGGGTACTCAGTTAACCGTTTGAATAACTACTGCGGAAAATGGATCTACCACGGAGCCTGGTATCCTGATGTTAAACTTAGACTGTGGGACAGCAGAAAAGGAAAATGGAGTGGTACCAATCCCCACGATAGATATCAAATGACAGAGGGGTCTGCCATAAAACACCTTCCAGGTAAGATTCTTCATTACTCATATCAATCTATTGACGAGCATAAAAAAAAGTCTGACTATTTTTCTTCCATCGCAGCCAATGCCTATCTGGCAAAAGGCAAAAAAAGTTCATGGTTTAAAATAATCATGAGTCCTATCTTCCGATTCACGAGGGATTACATATTCAAGAAAGGTTTCCTTGATGGAAAATACGGATGGATTATTGCAACTATTACAGCCAATGAAGTTGCTATGAAATACAAAAAACTATATTCCTTACAATGCACTACTACCGGTTAGCTTATACTTATACTCCTGAGTAAGCGGCAATAAAATAAATAATAACGAATAGGCTACTCCCAGCTGAGTCTCTAACATAGGCTCCGTTTGAAAGGATAAAAACAAGATAGTATAATGCACGATGAGTACTCTATTTGACCAATTTCTTGTTTGAAATAGAGGAAAGAAAAATGTAACAGAAAAGAAAATCAAACCTACAATTCCTGTTGCCGCCAACCAAAACAGAAATTGATTATGAGGTAGAATAGAAATATCTATCATAGGATAATGTGCTTTAAAATACGAATCCATTTCAGTTTTAATATCTCCTAAACCACATCCAAACAGGGGAGCATTCTTAAAGATCGCAATAGCTCCTTCATAGGAAATAAATCGTGTTGTCAGAGAGTTATAATTAGGATATGCATTCGTTTGATAAACATGTATATCAGCTAAGGTATTAGTCCATTTATTATTAAGAGTAGGAATAAACCTAACAGATAAAAATACCAATAGAATGATAACGGAAAGGATACCTATAGTTCTCTTATAATTTCTACTGTTATAAACGTAATAACCAATCTCTACAAAAACCGCAGCATACAGTGCAATTAAACCACTCCTTACAGAGTACAAATGAACGAATACAAATAAACTTACTGCAATTGTCAAAAAGAACCATCTCTCAAAGTTATAACACCACTTAAAGTTCTCTCTAAATAAATAATATGCCAAGTAGCTACCCATAGCTAACATAATACTCAACCGAACATGATTCAGAATACTTGGCATCACTTTCGCCCTCAAGTAGCTCTCATTAACTATATCAATGTTGGATAAATAGTTTATAAATGTAACTAGGGCAATTAAAAAGGCTAACAAAACAAATCCACTTAACAATTTAAGATATACCTGTCGCGTAATAGCCATGCCAGATGCAAAAGCAAAGGGTAAGGCTAAAAATGGTGCTCTTATCTGTACCCTTTCATAATAGTAATGTAAATCGATACTGTTATAGAGATATAACGGCAAAAGAAATGTAGACAGTGTTAGCAGAACCAGAGACTTCTTTGTCCAAAATTGTTGAGCGTGTACTTGAATAGGTTCTTGAACAAATGAGGTCAGCAAGATACCAAACATCGTAATACTTACCCATGCCTTTCCATATTCGTAAAAGAATAATGAAACTATATAGAGTAGAATACAGAGGATAAAAGATGTGTGCTTTAGTTGCATACCAATATCAAATAACGTAATAAATAGGTAGTGTGCTAAAAAGTGTGTAAAGTAGATTTTTAGTATTCAAGTATTGTTAGTCGAAAATAGTTAAAAAAAGGAAAGTTTCGATTCGTCTTTAAATTGGTAAATAGGAAATAGAAACTCTTTTCTATTCATAGCGGTGCTAGCCAATAAGAAAACTACTGATTGAGGGTTAGGCATTGAGGTTCTCATTCGTAATGTTCGTTTATAATTTCGATTGAGCCTTTCAATCCAATTGGTTGTGTAAATCATTCTTCTAATGCTAACATGGTAGTTCAAATAGTTGAAATAATATTCATACCTAAAGCCTTTATACACTTTAAATGATGGATATTTACTCGTCCACTTTTCTATGAAAAGATTAAATCTGTTAACCCCTATTGCAGATGTATCATCATTGTTGTCAGGGTATAAAACTTGTTTTAATTCATCAGCAACCATTTGTTTATCGGCTGGTTTTACTTTTGCCAATATATTTCGGGTTAAATGTACTGTGCATAATTGGATGGTTGCCTTTGGAAAGACTTTGGATATCACATTTTCTATACCTGTTAATCCATCACAAACTACCAACTCAACTGTTTTTACCCCTCTGTTTTTTAGGGACTCAAAGGCCTCTTCCCAATTAGTTGCGCCTTCTGTGGGGTGATTAATAATACTTAAAACTTCTCTTGTTCTGTCTTGCTTTACGCCCAATATTGTATAATAAGCTTCATTTGAAACGCGTTCGTTTCTTCTGGTATGCCAATATGTAGCATCAATGTAGATTATTGGATAAACAGCATCTAGCTCTCTTTCTAACCAGCTAAAAACATCTGCACGTGCATCTACCATCATTGCACTGATTGCTGATTTGCTATACGTTTTTCCGTATACTTTACCAAAAAGTTCGCCTACCTGTTCGGTGGTTAAGCCTGCTCTGTATAATTCAAATGCGAGTTCCTGACTTTCCTTATCCTGATCTTTTATTAAACTCAAAATAAGTGGGTAATAGTTGTTATGCCTGCTTCGTGGTATTACCAACTCCATCTTACTTTTGTGAGCAAATACACTACTTAATCGATAGCCGTTGGAGCTATCATTGTGTGTTGAATTAAATTGTTCACGTTCGGCTCGCATGATTGCCTCTAATGATAATTTTAACAAAGATTGATACCCATTTTCTTTGTTTGCTAGTTCATCAAATATTGATGTAATTTGTTCTTGTGTAAAATTCATTCTTCTGCGTTTTTAAGTCTCAAACACAAAAATCAGATTTTTAAACTTTACACACTTTTTTGGACAGTATCAATAAATACAGAAGATATGCGTCAATAGACCAATTTCCGGCAAAAAAAAATCCCCTACCGATTAAGATAGAGGATTAAAAGATTACGGCAACGACATACTTTCCCAGGTTTTACCCAAGTATCATCTGCGCTGGTGGGCTTAACTTCTCTGTTCGGAATGGGAAGAGGTGGACCCCACCGCAATAGTCACCATAAATATGGTAAATGGTGGATGTATTTACATACACAACCAAAATTGACAAGTACTGAAAGAAAACACAATAAGACAATTTTAGAATATGAAAATCTAAGTTTACGGGTAATTAGTACTACTCGACTATGACATTACTGTCTTTACATCTGTAGCCTATCAACGTAGTAGTCTTCTACGGCCCTTAAAGGAAGTCTCATCTTGAGGTAAGTTTCGTGCTTAGATGCTTTCAGCGCTTATCTTGTCCGTACGTAGCTACTCTGCAATGCAGCTGGCGCCACAACAGATACACCAGAGGTACGTCCGACCCGGTCCTCTCGTACTAAGGTCAGATCCTCTCAAACTTCCAACGATCACATCAGATAGGGACCGAACTGTCTCACGACGTTCTGAACCCAGCTCGCGTGCCACTTTAATGAGCGAACAGCTCAACCCTTGGGACCTTCTCCAGCCCCAGGATGTGACGAGCCGACATCGAGGTGCCAAACCTCCCCGTCGATATGAGCTCTTGGGGGAGATCAGCCTGTTATCCCCAGCGTACCTTTTATCCTATGAGCGATGGCCCTTCCATACAGAACCACCGGATCACTATACTCTACTTTCGTACCTGCTCGGCTTGTAGGCCTCACAGTCAAGCCCGCTTATGCTATTGCACTCTACGCACGGTTACCAAGCGTGCTGAGCGGACCTTTAGAAGCCTCCGATACAATTTTGGAGGCGACCACCCCAGTCAAACTACCCACCAAGCAATGTCCCCACAGTATGGGTTAGACTCCAAGTAAATAAAGGGCGGTATTTCAAGGTTGATTCCACGATGCCTAGCGACACCGCTTCACAATCTCCCGCCTATCCTACACATTATTTACCCAAAGTCAATGCTAAGCTATAGTGAAGGTGCATGGGGTCTTTCCGTCCCGATGCGATTAACCGGCGTCTTCACCGATACCACAATTTCACCGAGCTCACGGCTGAGACAGTGCCCAGATCGTTACACCATTCGTGCAGGTCGGAACTTACCCGACAAGGAATTTCGCTACCTTAGGACCGTTATAGTTACGGCCGCCGTTTACTGGGGCTTCGATTCAATGCTTCGCCTTGCGGCTGACATCCCCTCTTAACCTTCCAGCACCGGGCAGGTGTCAGGCCATATACGTAATCTTTCGATTTTGCATAGCCATGTGTTTTTGATAAACAGTCGCCTGGGCCATTTCTCTGCGGCCTCCCGAAGGAGGCACCCCTTTTCCCGAAGTTACAGGGTTAATTTGCCGAGTTCCTTAGCCGTGAATCACTCGAGCACCTTAGGATTCTCTCCTTGACTACCTGTGTCGGTTTGAGGTACGGTCAATTGTAATTTAGCCTTAGAAGATTTTCTTGACAGCCTGATTAGGTCCACTATCCACGCGTCCGAAGACTTGCGGTACTATCACCTTCGACATCTCTGGCGGATTTGCCTACCAAAGATATATCTACGAGCTTTAACGAACTATTCCGTCAGTTCGCGGGACTTTCACTTCTGCGTCTCTCCATCAGATTACAATTGGTACAGGAATATTAACCTGTTGTCCATCGACTTTGCTTTATCGCTTAGCCTTAGGGTCCGACTAACCCTGATCCGATTAACGTTGATCAGGAAACCTTAGTCTATCGGTGGGCGGGTTTCTCACCCGCCTTATCGTTACTTATGCCTACATTGGCTTTTCTAACCGCTCCAGCATGCCTTACGACACACCTTCGCAGCTGTTAGAATGCTCCCCTACCACTTCTATTGCTAGAAATCCATAGCTTCGGTACTATACTTGATGCCCGTTTATCATCCACGCCCGGTCGCTCGACTAGTGAGCTGTTACGCACTCTTTAAATGAATGGCTGCTTCCAAGCAAACATCCTAGCTGTCATTGCGACTGGACCACGTTAGTTCAACTTAGTATAGATTTGGAGACCTTAGCTGATGGTCTGGGTTCTTTCCCTCTCGCCCTCGGACCTTAGCACCCAAGGGCTCACTCCCGAGAAACATGTCTGTAGTATTCGGAGTTCATCTGAGCTCGGTAGGATTTGACTCCCCCTCACCCAATTGGTAGCTCTACCTCTACGACACTCTTACTCGAGGCTGTTCCAAAAAACATTTCGGGGAGTACGAGCTATCTCCCAGTTTGATTAGCCTTTCACCCCTACCCACAGGTCATCCGGAAGCTTTTCAACGCTTATCGGTTCGGTCCTCCAGTACCTGTTACGGTACCTTCAACCTGCCCATGGGTAGATCACTCAGGTTTCGCGTCTACCCCCACTAACTATACGCCCTATTCAGACTTGCTTTCGCTGCGGCTGCGTCCCATCAGGACTTAACCTCGCTAGTGAGGAGTAACTCGTAGGCTCATTATGCAAAAGGCACGCCATCACCCCACTAAAGGGCTCTGACCGCTTGTAAGCGTATGGTTTCAGGTTCTTTTAACTTCTTTGTTCAAGATTCTTTTCACCTTTCCTTCACAGTACTAGTTCGCTATCGGTCTCTCAGTAGTATTTAGTCTTACCAGATGGTGCTGGCTGATTCACGCAAGGCTTCTCCGACCCCGCGCTACTCAGGATACTGCTAGTGTGTTAAACCTTACGTTTACGGGATTATCACCCTCTGTGATGGGACTTTCCAGACCCTTCAACTTCGTTTTAACAGCACATATTGCAGTCCTACAACCCCAGATATGCCTAAACATAGCTGGTTTGGACTCTTCCCCGTTCGCTCGCCACTACTTAGGGAATCACTTTTGTTTTCTTTTCCTCCACTTACTTAGATGTTTCAGTTCAGTGGGTTAGCTTTAAGTCTGATAAATCAGACGGGTTTCCCCATTCGGACATCTACGGATCAAAGCTCATTAGCAGCTCCCCGTAGCTTTTCGCAGCTAGTCACGTCCTTCATCGCCTCTGAGAGCCAAGGCATCCCCCATACGCCCTTAGTAACTTATTGATATATATCCTAAAATTGTCTCTTAGAAATTGTGTTTCTTATTATGTTTTCTTTCAATATGTCAAAGAACTGTAGCTTAAAGGCTATTGGCTTTTGGCCGTTAGCCTTTAGCTTTGGTGGAGAATAACGGATTCGAACCGTTGACCCCCTGCGTGCAAGGCAGGTGCTCTAGCCAGCTGAGCTAATTCCCCAATAGCAGTGTGTGTAGTCCCGCCCAGATTTGAACTGGGGACCTCTACATTATCAGTGTAGCGCTCTAACCAACTGAGCTACGAGACTATGTTTGGTCTACAACTCAGAAGGGTTATTGCCTCCTGATAATTAGCTATTGGATAGTGTTTTATTTTCCTACAGCATTCTTAAGTTAAGAACAACCGGTGTGCCCCGGTGGCATTAATTAGTCTTAAACCAATTAATATTTAATATTATTAAAGATTTTGAAGATGTTTGAAATAACAGACATTTTTGAGTATATCCTAACTCTAGAAAGGAGGTGGTCCAACCACACCTTCCGGTACGGTTACCTTGTTACGACTTAGCCCCAGTTACTGGTATTGCCCTAGGCGGATCCTTGCGGTTACCGACTTCAGGCACTCCCAACTTCCATGGCTTGACGGGCGGTGTGTACAAGGCCCGGGAACGTATTCACCGGATCATTGCTGATATCCGATTACTAGCGAATCCAACTTCATGAAGTCGAGTTGCAGACTTCAATCCGAACTGAGGCCGCTTTTTAGGGATTAGCTCTATGTCACCATATGGCAACCCTTTGTAGCGGCCATTGTAGCACGTGTGTAGCCCTGGACGTAAGGGCCATGATGACTTGACGTCATCCCCACCTTCCTCACTACTTACGTAGGCAGTCTCTTTAGAGTCCCCAGCTTAACCTGATGGCAACTAAAGATAGGGGTTGCGCTCGTTGCGGGACTTAACCCAACACCTCACGGCACGAGCTGACGACAGCCATGCAGCACCTTGTTTTGTGCCCCGAAGGGAAGACACCTTTCGGCATCGGTCACTCACATTCAAGCCCAGGTAAGGTTCCTCGCGTATCATCGAATTAAACCACATGCTCCTCCGCTTGTGCGGGCCCCCGTCAATTCCTTTGAGTTTCAATCTTGCGATCGTACTTCCCAGGTGGAATACTTAACGCTTTCGCTTGGATCCTAACTGTGTATCGCTAAGATCGAGTATTCAACGTTTACAGCGTGGACTACCAGGGTATCTAATCCTGTTTGATCCCCACGCTTTCGTGCCTCAGCGTCAGTTGTGGCTCAGTAACCTGCCTTCGCAATTGGTGTTCTATATCATATCTAAGCATTTCACCGCTACATGATATATTCCAGTTACCTCAACCACACTCGAGACTTTCAGTTTCAATGGCAATTCTATAGTTAAGCTACAGGCTTTCACCACTGACTTAAAAGTCCGCCTACGCACCCTTTAAACCCAGTAAATCCGGACAACGCTTGGATCCTTCGTATTACCGCGGCTGCTGGCACGAAGTTAGCCGATCCTTATTCTCACGGTACCGTCAAATCACTACACGTAGTGACATTTCTTCCCGTACAAAAGCAGTTTACGACCCATAGGGCCTTCATCCTGCACGCGGCATGGCTGGATCAGGCTTGCGCCCATTGTCCAATATTCCCTACTGCTGCCTCCCGTAGGAGTCTGGTCCGTGTCTCAGTACCAGTGTGGGGGGACATCCTCTCAGACCCCCTATTGATCGAAGTCTTGGTGAGCCATTACCTCACCAACTAACTAATCAACCGCATGCCCATCTTTTACCGCCTGAACTTTAATATCTATTAGATGCCTAACAAATATATTATGGGGTATTAATCTCTCTTTCGAGAGGCTATTCCCCGGTAAAAGGTAGGTTGCATACGTGTTACGCACCCGTGCGCCACTTTCAAAGCCGTATTGCTACAACTTATCTCGTTCAACTTGCATGTATTATGCCTGCCGCTAGCGTTAATCCTGAGCCAGGATCAAACTCTTCATTGTAAAAGATGTTTAATATTAGCTATCATTGGATTATTACTCAAAAATTTTTATCAGTATCTCTACTGATGTCCGTTATTCCAAATCTTCAAAGAACTTTATATCTGCTGCCTCGCGGCTGTGATATTTCTGTTGTGTTTCCCTTATTCTCTCGTTTAAGGGGTGGCAAAGGTAAGTGCTTTTTTTTTATTGTCAAGTTTTATTTTAAAAATCTTTGCAGATTCCGATTTTATTACTGACTTAAGCCTTTTTCTTTTCCGCTTTTTAAAGAACTTATTCTTTTGTTACTTTTTATTGTAACACCCATTATTTAAGGGGTGGCAAAAGTAGATGCTTTTTTTGCTTTGGCAAACTTTATTCTAAGTTTTTTAAAACTTTTTTTTATTTCTGCTTGGGCTCACTTACTTATGCTGTAAAGAACTTTTTAACACTTTTTATGTTAACCCATCTCTCAAAGGGGAGGCAAAAGTAAGGCGTTTTTTATCCTTTGCAAATCCTTACTCCCTTTTATTTTTTTTCTATCACCCTCTACCCTATTTATCAATGACTTATTTTTTGAATTCAAGTAATTGAGTTGTTTGGGTAATTGGGTTGATTGAGCGGTTGGGTATTTGAGTTGATTAAGTTGATTAAGTTGATTAAGTTTATTGAGGGATTTGGAAGGTTGATGGTATTACATGGGTTTGTTGGTAAATCTAATATTGCGTGAGGGATAGTAGTGGATAGCCCGAAACACGCATACCTGCGGGTGAGGACTTGGAACGGATAGCCCGACCCCGTGCCTGAGACACCTGCGTTCGGATTGGGGACACGCCATTGACCTTAGTGATTAAGCTATTAAGTTGATTAGGAAGCGAATAATTAAAGGTTAGGTTGATTGAGGAGCTGATTAGTTTAGATGTTGGGGAATAGGAAATCGTGTTAGCACGGAAAGGATTGATTTTTCAGTTCGTCCCATGGTTTTGGTTATGAGTGTTAGATCGTTGCAGGAGCTTATTATTTTTTGAAGGATGGAAACTTCTTCAGGAAGCCAGGGTTCATTGGCTCTGTGATATTGCTTGCGTATTTCTTTGATTGCATCTGAAGCCGATTCCGTGTGCTTTTGGTATCGCATTTCTCTGGTGGATAGATATATAGTGTTCCACTCCGCTTGAGGTAAATGATTAAAGGTTGGCTTGGCGAAATAGGCTTCAACTTGTTTTAACTTTTCTAACTGCTCAACCTGGGAACTTTCTGATTGTTGCTTACGCTTTTGTTTTAATTCGTTTTCGATGGGCTGGTATATAGGATTGATTCGCTTACGAATTTCGTCATCTGGCATCATTCCTTTTAATAATCCAAAAAAGGATACTTGCTTACCTATTCCGTAATAGCGAATGGACGTATCGCCTATAAGAACATTGGCTACCACTGCTGCGCTAAACCGCAATTTTTTTTCTTCTAATTCTGCCTTGTATGCCAGAAGTTTATCCTCGGTTAATGCTGATAATGGGGAAACAGAATCCGTTTTGGCATTTGTTTGTTCTTGCAGAAGTTTTAGGAAACGAGCTCCATAGTTTACTAATTTATTTTGAGATATACCCGAAACTTGCAGCATAGCATTTTCGGTTTGAGGAAGTTTGGCAACCATGTCGTTTAACGTTGAATCGTGAAAGATAGCATACGGAGGAAGTCCTTCGTCATCCGCGATTTGTTTACGCAGGAGTCTGAGTTGCTCGAATAGTGGAATATCTGCATTCCTGTTGTTGTCGTCAAAAACTTGATTATCGAATATTTTATCCGAACGTTTTCGATTTCGTTTGGGGGAATAGTCTATTTCGATTGGTTCATTCAAATACAGTTTTCCAACACCTTTTAGTATGGCTTCACCAAATGGTGTGCTATTTAATATGTTACCTTTATCGTACGCTATTTCGAATACGCCAAGCTGAATCATTTGCAATAAATAGGAATGCCATAAACGCGAACTTACATCGGCTCCGGCTCCATAGGTTTTTATGCGATCAAGTTTTCGGTCGGAAATAGTAGCATGTTTCATTCCCCTCAACACATCAATTAACAAATGTGTACCCACTTGTTCGCCCATTTGTTGAATGCGGCTTAAAGCAGATAATGCCTTTTGAGCGAGCAACGTTCCATCTTGCTGGGTGGGGGGATGAGTGCACACGTCACAATTGCCACAATTTCGAGTAGGTTGCTCTCCGAAATAGTTCAGGAGTATTCGTCTTCGACAGTGTTTGGCTTCGGCATATTCTTGAATGCGGGTAAGTTTTTCGATATTAATATCGGGCTGACCGCTTTGTTGGGCGAATGAGCGCAACATCATTAAATCACCTAAAGCATAATAGAGAATGGTATCACAATGCATCCCATCTCGCCCGCCACGGCCGATCTCTTGATAATAACTTTCAATCGATTTAGGTAGATTGTAATGAATAACAAAACGAACATTGCTTTTGTCGATCCCCATTCCGAATGCTATTGTGGCACATACCACCTGAATATTATCATTCAAAAAATCTTCTTGCACCTTACTTCTATCTTCATTACTCATGCCGGCATGGTAAGGCTTTGCATTGATTCCCATTTGAGTTAACTCACCGGCAATTAGTTCGGTATTGGCTCGAGAGGTGCAGTAAACAATTCCACTTTGGTTTGGATGCTTCTCTATGAAAGAAAATATATCGCGTAATTTTTCCTTTTTGTTTAATCCGGGTTTTACCGTTAAACTCAAATTCGGCCGATCAAATGATGAGACAAATTGTTGAGGATTGCGCAAACCTAATAATTTGAGAATGTCGGTTCGGGTAATTTTATCGGCAGTAGCCGTTAACGCCATGATTGGAACTGATGTAAATTGTTCTCGTAATTTATGTAACTCTTTGTACTCAGGCCTGAAATCATGTCCCCATTGCGAAACACAATGCGCTTCATCGATTGCTATTAATGAAATTGGCATCCGTTTTAGAAACATGTTTAATGAGGCCAAAGCCTTTTCGGGCGACATATAGAGCAGTTTTATTTGACCATGAAAACAACGTGAAGCAATTTCATTTTCTTGATCCATGCTCAGGCTGCTGTTCATGAATGCAGCATTTATTCCATTGGCCACCAATGCGTCAACCTGATCTTTCATTAAGGAAATGAGAGGTGATACTACAAGTGTAATTCCATCTTTGAGCAAGGCAGGAATTTGGTAACAAATACTTTTGCCTCCACCCGTTGGCATTAATACCAAACAATCATTCCCATTTGTAACATGGTTAATAATTTGGGCTTGCGCTCCCCGAAAGTGATCATATCCAAAATATTTTTTAAGCAGTTGTTCTGGAGGAGTTGAATTAGAAAGGTTCATTGGATTCAAATATGGAGTAATTCTAATGGTATGAAAAAAAATAATTATTAACTGTTATACTATCTGCAGTAAAAGAGTTGACAGCAAGTGGATCAGCCTGACATGTCTGCCGCGCTAGCACTGGCCCCCAAAGGGGAAACCGCGCTAGGATGTGAATTGGCATAAGCAATTTAACTGATTAACCAGAAAGGAATTAATCTGAGATTTTACAAGTGCTACCCCTGCCCCCTAGAGGGGAAGCCGCGCACGGATTTGAATTGGATTAGCAAATTAACGCACATGAACTAGCATGATATTCCACCAGCGCTACCCCTGACCCCTTAAGGGGAAACCGCGCATGGATTTGAATTGGAATTAACCGCTTAGCAAATTAGAGGCATCTTAATCAATCAGTGCAAAGAGGTAAAGCATCAATTGAAAGAAGTTTCCCGCAGGTTCCAACGGATAGCAATAAAGCTTGCATTCATTTTACTGCTGCGGGAAACTCTGTTTAAATTATTCTTTTTTACCACCAATCATCAGGAGTTCGTTTACCACTATTTCGGTTAAGTAACGTTTTACACCATCTTTATCGGTGTAATTGCGGGAATGTATTTTTCCATCAACCGCTATTTCACTTCCTTTTTTTAGATACTTGGCCACAACATCAGCTTGTTTGCCCCAAGCTACTAAATTGTGCCACTGGGTTTCGGTGACTTTCTCCCCTTTTTCGTTTTTGTAAGTTTCGGATGTAGCTAAGGAGAATTTAGCTAATTTTTTGCCTCCATTGAGGTCTTTTACATCGGGGTTTTGTCCCAAGTTGCCAATTAGGCGAACATTGTTTCTGAGGTTCATAATCAGTTTTTATTTAAAGTTTACATACTAAAATTTAACGCTTAGGCACTCCTTATCTCGCTGGTACCATAACGAATAAGGCGGTGAATAAACGCTGTCGGTTTAATGACAGAGCAAAGATGTAGCAACTGAAAAACCTGAACCGTATGTTATCCGTTTATAAACGAAAATAAACGTTTGTACACGGATAAATGAGCTGATAATTTTGTTGGTTATGTCTGGTAATTAACATTTTAACCCTCTATCTTGGGAATAGACTGAAACACCTTTAGTAATTCAGGAGGTAGTGCAGCCAGTTTGCGTTTTTCTGTATCAATCCATGCTCCATCAACATTTATGGTTGCGACTTTTGTTCCATCACCTTTGTGCATGTGTTGCACAAACGACCAGCGAGAGTGATCTTGGCTTAACTTACTGAGTTCGCACGTTATCCTGATTGTATCGCCCGGACCGACTTCTTTGAGGTAAATTAATTCCTCTCTGAACAACACCGGACCAATTTTATGCTTAGCAAACTCTTTCATTCCACAACCCAACTTTTCCAATAATTCCAATCGTGCTTGAGCAGCAAAATCAGCATAAGCGGAATGGCGCAAATGCATATTAGCATCTAACTGCGACCACATGATTTTGCTTTCAAATACAACCGACTCCATTAGTTTGATGCCAGTAATGAGTTAACCAAGTCAACATATTGCTGCATGGCATCCTCTCGGCTCAATCCTTTTTTTGTTGCCCAAGCATTGTATTTGGCTTTTGCAATAAAATCGAACCTACCAGGTTCATCAGCGTTTACATCGCCTACGGATGCTTGTTTATGAAGAGAATATAAATTTAGTAAAACGTCATTTCCCGGACGTTCTGTTAATGTATGTACATCTTTGGATGCTTGTTCAAATTGTTTTTCGAGGGACATTGGATTTGAGATTTGAGATTGACGATTTAAGAATTACGAATTAAAAACAATATTTATTAGCATCCACTAATACCGCTGCAACATTTCTGCGAGCATCTTTGGTGTTGAAGGGTTCTGTTTTGGTGAAACGTTTTAATCCCAACAACATCATGCGTTGCTCATCGCCTTGGGCAAATCCATTAATGGCTTCCTTACCATTTTTATTCATTCTGTCGGCAGCATCTGTAATAAATACTCGCATCATGTCAAGTTGTGGTTTGCAAGCCTCTTCGCCCTTGATGCTTACTAGTTTTTCAACACGTAATTGTAACGACTCTGCCAAATAGGTATCAATAGCCATATCGGAGATATTCATGAGTATTTCTTGTTCTTTACCTAAATCCATCATCAATTTTTGAGCGGCACCTCCGGCAGTCATTAACACTGCTTTTTTGAAATTAGAAATGTATTTTTTCTCCTTGCTAAACAACGTTTCTTCTTCCTCATTAAAATCGGGTATACTCATTAACTCCTGCATAACCTTCATGGCAGGTTCCATCAAGTTTAGTTCACCTTTCATGGCACGCTTTAATATCATATCCACAGTAAGCATGCGGTTAATTTCATTTGTACCTTCAAATATGCGATTGATGCGAGAATCGCGATAGGCTCTTTCCATTGGAGCATCGGCACTGTAGCCCATTCCACCATATACCTGCACGCCTTCATCTACAACGTAATCTAATACTTCACTTCCATTTACTTTGAGCATAGCAGCCTCGGGAGCAAATTGTTCTACTCCTTTTAAAATAGCTTTTTCGTGCGACATCCCACCTGCTTCATAATCGTGAATCGCATCTTCAATGTTTTGGGTTGCGCGGTATAATGCACTTTCGCAGGCATAAATTCGGATAGCTTGCTCAGCTAGTTTATATTTTATGGCTCCATATTTTGAAATCGGTCTGCCGAACTGGCTCCTTTCATTTGCGTATTGAATGGTTTTGGTAGCAGTTGCCTTTGATGCTCCGAGCGCAGCAGCAGCCAATTTTACTCGACCCATGTTTAAAATATTTACAGCTATCTTAAACCCATTTCCTCGATCACTCAACAAGTTTTCAACTGGCACTTTACAATCGTTAAAGAATACTTGACGTGTTGAACTTCCTTTTATTCCCAACTTGTGTTCTTCTGGATTTAATGTGATACCTCCATAATTTTTCTCTACAATAAAGGCACTTAAATTTTCATCGTTATCAATTTTAGCAAACACCGTAAACACATCGGCAAAACCTCCGTTGGTGATCCACATTTTTTGTCCGTTTAAGATATAATGTTTACCATCCTCCGAGATTGTTGCTTTGGTTTTCCCAGAATTGGCATCACTTCCAGAGCCAGGTTCGGTTAGGCAATAAGCCCCCTTCCATTCACCGTTGGCTAATTTGGGAATGTATTTATTTTTTTGTTCTTCGTTTCCATAATACAAAATAGGTTGCGTTCCAATACCGGTATGCGCTGCAAAAGCAACAGCAAATGAATGTCCGGCACCGAGTGTTTCTGTTGCGAGCATACCTGTTACAAAATCTTTTTCAAACCCCTCCAAATGCTCTGGCACGTTTAATCCCAGCAAACCTAAATCGGCAGCTTTATTCATTAAACTGACCATCAATCCTTCCTCTTGTGAGTCAATTCTATCCAAAATAGGCCACACTTCTGTTGCCAAAAAATCATGGCAACTTTGGGCTATCATCTTTTGTTCTTCATTCCATTCTTCCGGAATAAAAATATCGTGAGCAGCTGTTTCTTTAATTAAAAACTCTCCACCTTTAATGGCTTTTTTTGTTGTGGTTTCCATATTATTTTGCTTTTAGCCACTAGCACTTGGCTGTTGGCTGATTAAATTTAATTTTTCATTATTACAAATAGTTTAAGGGCACATATTATGCGCCTCTAACGCACCAATTCCTGCGGTTATAACAATTCGTAAACTCCGGCAACACCTTGTCCGCCACCTACACATGCGGAAACGATTCCATACTGCTGGTTTCTCCTTCTCATTTCGTCCCATAATTGCACACTCAATTTTGCTCCGCTGCATCCTAATGGATGCCCCAATGCAATTGCTCCTCCATTTACATTCACTATTTCTGGATCAATATTTAACTGTCTCATCACCGCCAACGATTGTGCTGCAAAGGCTTCATTTAATTCTATTTGTTGTATTTGATTAAGAGATAAACCTGCTTGTTTTAAAGCCAGCGGAATGGCTTCTACCGGACCAATTCCCATAATACGAGGTTCTACTCCACTCACAGCATAACTTACCATGCGAGCAATGGGTTTGAGGTTTAACTCGTTCACCATCCGTTCGCTCATCACAATCACAAATGATGCACCATCGGATGTTTGAGATGAATTACCTGCTGTTACACTGCCTCCGTTTTTGAATACTGGCTTTAATTTGGCTAAACCTTGTAGACTAGTATCTGCTCGTGGACCTTCGTCCGTGTCTACCACAAAATCTCGTGTTTTGCGCTTACCCTTTTCATCTATATAAGTTTCCTTTACGGTTACCGGTACAATCTGATTTTTGAATTTCCCTTCGTTAATGGCAGCTAATGCTTTTTGGTGAGAAGCAAATGCAAACGCATCTTGATCTTCACGTGATACATTGTATTCGGAAGCCACCGATTCGGCTGTAGCTCCCATGCTGCTATACCAATCGGGGTGGCTTTTAGCGATGTCGTAATTCAATACCGTTTTCCAACCAATTGTAGGCACTAAACTCATACTTTCTGTTCCACCAGCAATAATACAATCGGCCATACCTGCATGAATTTTTGCTGATGCCATTGCAATAGTTTCTAAACCGCTACCACAGTATCTATTCACAACCATACCTGGTACTTTAATGGGTAGGGAAAGTAGCGAAATCATACGTCCCATTTGCATTCCTTGTTCTGCCTCCGGTACTGCATTACCAACTATTAAATCATCTACCCTTGAAGGATCCAACTCGGGCACTGCCGCTACTAAATATTTTATTACTTCAGCCGCTAAATCATCCGGGCGGGTAAACCGAAAGCCTCCCTTGTTAGCTTTCCCAACTGCTGTTCTAAATCCTTTTATTATATATGCATTCATGTTGTTTGCTTTTGGCTATTAGCTTTTGGCCTTTAGCGATTATGTAACTTTAAATATTCCTGCTAACAGCTCCCTAATTCTCAAATCCAAATTCTTAAATCTCAATTTCTTAAAGGTTTTCCTGTTTTAAGGGTATATTGAATGCGCTCCAATGTTTTACGTTCGCCACATAAACTCAAAAATGCTTCTCGTTCCAAATCCAAGAGATATTGCTCACTTACCAATTGAGGATAGCTTAAATCACCACCACACATAATCCATGCAAGTTTCTCCGAAATCTTTTTATCATGCTCACTGATGTATTGTCCGCGCAACATCGAACTCGCACCAATATGAAACATTGCTAAACCTGATTTTCCTTGTACTTTGATGTCTTTGCGTTGCGTATGTTGCGTGTAACCCATATCTGCCAGTTCAACCGCACGCTGCTTAGCATCTGCAATTTGCCTGCGTTCGTTTATACTAATACGATCATTTTTGCGGAATATTCCCATGTCAAAAGCTTCGGCAGCAGAAGTTGCAACCTTGGCCATTGCAATGTTCATGTATGCATTTTGCAAGGTGTTCAATTCAATATCGCCTTTTTCAAATGCATCACTTGCACGTAGGGTGAGTTCTTTTGTTCCTCCGCCTCCGGGAATGAGTCCTACGCCCATTTCTACTAACCCTATATATGTTTCGGCAGCAGCCTGAACCGCATCGGCATGTAAGTTAATTTCGCAACCGCCACCCAAACTTAATCCGTGAGGAGCGGTAACCACAGGTATAGATGAATAACGAACGCGCATCATTGTTTTTTGGAATGCACGAACCATCATATCAATTTCATCAAACTCTTGGTCGATGGCAAACATGAGTAACATCGCTAGGTTAGCTCCAGCCGAAAAATTTGGAGCATTGTTTCCAATCACTAATCCGCGAAAATCATTTTCGGCAATTTCTATTGATTTGTTTAAGGCTGAGACAATCTCACTGCCCATTGTGTTCATCTTAGTTTGGAATTCTAAATTCAAAATTCCATCACCAATATCATGCAAGGTTGCGCCACTATTGCTCCATACTTTGCTATTTTTTCGTATATGATCGAGAATAATTATTTCGCCTGAACCCGGTAATGGCTTATATGTTTTACTTTCGATGTGATAATATTTACGCACCCCATTTTCGGTTTTGTAAAAAGTATCGGCACCAGAGGCAAGCATTTCATCAACCCATGTTGCAGGTTTGCGCCCAGCAGTTTTTAGTTGTTCAAGTGTGTTAGGCACTCCGAGCGTATCCCAAATTTCGAATGGCCCCATTTCCCAGCCAAAGCCGGCACAAACGGCTTCGTCAATTTGGTATAAATGATCGGCAATTTCAGGAATACGGTTAGTAACGTATGCAAATGCACCAAAAAATGTATGTCGATAGAAATCGCCTGCCTTATCTTTTCCAGCAAGTAATATCGGAAAACGTTTACTCAAGTCATCAATTGGCTTGGTGGCTTCGAGTGTGGCAAACTTTGCTTTTTGCTGTACCCCATATTCAAATGTTTTTAGGTTTAACGATTGTATTTCTGTTTCTCCTTTTTCATTTTTTGTTTTCTTATAAAATCCTTGTTTTGATTTATCGCCATACCATTTGTTTTCATCCAACTTTTTTAAGTATTCTGGCAACACAAACATATCTTTAGATTTATCGTACTTGGCATCAACAACTAAATTATTGGCTACTTTAATTAAAGTATCAATACCGACAACGTCAGCCGTGCGGAATGTAGCAGATTTTGGTCGACCCACAACTGGACCCGTAAGTTTATCAACTTCTTCTACTGATAATCCAAGTTCGTTTGCAGCATGTAACACTTCCATAATGGCATACACACCAATTCGATTGGCAATAAAGGCGGGGGTATCTTTGCATAGCACGGTGGTCTTACCGAGGTAGCGATCACCATAATGCATGAAGAAATCAACCACATCAGTACGGGTTAATTCGGTTGGAATAATTTCCAAAAGTTTAAGGTAACGTGGAGGATTGAAAAAATGTGTTCCACAGAAATGAGTTTTAAAATCATCACTTCGTCCGTCCAACATCAAATGAATGGGAATGCCAGATGTATTTGTTGAAATGAGTGTTCCTGGTTTTCGGTGTAGCTCAACTTGGTTAAATACTTTTTTCTTGATGTCTAGATTTTCAACTACAGCTTCCAACACCCAATCACATGAAGCAATGTCTTTCATATCATCCTCAAAATTTCCGGTGATAATGCGCTCAACAACTTTGCTATGGTATACAGGCGATGGATTTGATTTAATAACACCATGCAACGCATCATTCACAATTCGATTGCGAACGATTTTGTGTTCCAAAGTAAGTCCTTTGGCTTTTTCGGTATCTGTTAGTTCGCGCGGAACAATATCCAACAAGAGCACTTGCACGCCAATATTCGCAAAATGACATGCAATACGGGAACCCATTACTCCCGAACCTAAAATAGCAACTTTTCGTATCTTGTAGTTCATTTTTTAGTTCATTAGTTGATTCTGTAATTGGTTGATTCGGAAAATAACCGAAATATCAATCAATGATTAATTAGTTGTTTGTGATAATTAGTTTGTATGTTAACAAACAGTTCATTCAACTCTCGATCACTTATTATTAAATTTTGTTTCAATGGCTATGGCTGTTATATCGTCTAACATTTCATGGAAGAGTTCTAACTGTGCCGGTGAATATTTATCTACAATTATTTTGTTAAAGTCTTTCACTGTTTTCTTTGAGATTTCTTTCTTCTTTTTCCCCTTTTCGGTGAGCAACATCCTAACCACACGTGCATCTTGTTTATCCTTTTTCCGTTTAATGATTCCTCGTTCTTCCAGCTGTTTCATGGTGCGACTTAAACTTGTAGCTTCCATACCCAGCAGTGGACCTATTTGCGTTGAGGGTGTGCCTTCATGACTATCAATATTAAGAAGTATAAATCCTGTAGTGGTTGTTAACTCGTGATTCACCGCCTCATTATTATACATGCGGCTTATTGCATGCCAGCTTTGTTTAATACGAGAGCAAGTTGTTTCCTTTTTTGCCATGTTACTTTGAATACTTAGTTCGAATGTATAATTTTTTACTATGCATGCATAATATTTTTTTTGTAAAATCTACACTCTCGTTTCTGAACTATAAATTTTGTGAATAAGCTGTTCGTTTATGCGCATTATTTCTTTTCGTCTTAAACTTAATTTAGGAGTGAGTTCACCTCCATCAATACTCCATTCATGAGGAATTAATGCAAACTCTTTTATCATTTCAAATTGTGCCAAATATCTATTGGTAACATCTACTTGTTTTCTCATTTTTTGAATGATAAAATCTTTGGTAATCATGTTCTCATTTGTTGTGTATTCAATGCTGTTTCGCTCGCACCAACTCTTGAGTGCTGCAAAAGCCGGAACAATAAGAGCAGCTGGAAATTTATGTCCCTCACCTATAACCATTGTTTGTTCGATATAAGGTGATTCTTTGAGCATATTTTCGATAAGTTGAGGTTTGATGAACTTACCACCTGATGTTTTAAAAATTTCCTTTTTACGATCTGTAATTTTCAAAAATCTTCCTTCAACCAACTCTCCAATATCACCTGTTTTAAACCAACCGTCTTCCATTACTTCGGCAGTTTCTGCTGGTTTTTTATAATACCCCAACATTACATTAGGACCTTTAACCAATATCTCACCGTCAGGCGCAAACTTTACTTCTACACCTTTTATAACAGGCCCCACTGTTCCAAAATAAACTGAATTGGGTTGGAACGAATTAACTGCAACTACTGGAGACGTTTCTGTGAGTCCGTAGCCCTCCAATACTGGAATATTGGCCGCAGTAAATACTCTTGCTAGGCGGGGTTGCAAAGCCGCTCCTCCTGATACGATTACTTCAACCTTTCCGCCTAAAGCTTCTCGCCACTTGCTAAAAATAAGTTTGTTTGCCAGTTTCAATTGTGCTTCATACCACCAACCATTGGCTCCGTTTAGCTCATAACGCAATCCAAGATTTAGTGCCCAGAAAAATAATTGTTTCTTAATACCAGTTAATTCATGCCCCTTGGCTACAATGCGCTCGTATACTTTTTCTAGTAAACGCGGAACCGATGCAAAACAATTTGGCTGTACTTCCTTTAGATTATCCGCTATTTTATCCATCGATTCGGCATAATAAATGGAGAGTCCTTGGTATAAATACAATACCGTAAGCATCCTTTCGAAAACGTGGTTTAGTGGCAAAAAACTCAATACTTTCCAATCCTTACCAAATAAGGCTGCATCTTTATTGGCAATAGCATTACTCAATAAATTATTGTGCGAAAGCATAACACCTTTGGGATTACCTGTTGTGCCCGATGTATATAAAATGGTAGCGCAATCATGCGTGTCAATCGATGCTTTAATCTCTTCAAGTTTCTCCTTATTTTTGCACTCTCTTCCTTTCACCAGCAACGAATTCCAATCGGTAGCGCCTTCAACGTTATCAAAGGTTATAATATCTATGAGGCCAGAAAGCTTCGACCTAACTGCGTTGACTTTGTCATACAACTCTTGTCCCGGAACAAAGACATATTTAACCTCCGCATCGTTCAGGATATACACCAAATCGTTTTGGCTGATGGTTGGATAAATGGGCACATTAATGCAACCTGCTTCCATAATACCCATATTTGTTATCACCCACTCGGGGCGGTTCGGAGAAATAATACTTAGCTTATCGCCCTTATTTAATCCCATGTCAAACAATGCGTAACTAATTAAATTGGCATCATCAACTACCTCTGAAGCACTAAAGCTTTTCCAAACACCATTCACTTTGTATGTGAGCATGTCTTTTTTATTAAATAGCTTCTCGTACCTTGGAAGCAAATCAAATAATCGTGTAGGTTCCATAACTCAATAATTAAAATGTGAAAAATTATTATGCATGCATAATATTAAATACTAAATTAGTACTATGAAATTGAAAAGTCAAGTATCCGAGCAATTAAATATTTCGATGCCTATTATTATGGCACCCATGTTTTTGGTTTCGAACGAAGCCATGATGAAAGAAGCCATACGGAATGGCATTTCCGGCTGTTTTCCTTCTCTTAACTATAGAAAAGATGGAGAGCTGGACATCATACTTACCAGCCTAAACCAAGAATTAAAAGTACATACAAGCGGCACATATGGGGTAAATCTTATTGTGCAAAAGAGTAATCCGCTCTATGAAAAACACCTTGCAACGTGCGTAAAACACAAAGTTCCTTTTTATATCACCTCATTGGGAAGTCCTAAACAAGTAATTGAAGCAGCACATGCTTATGGTGCAAAAGTTTACTGTGATGTGACCAATATTGAACATGCTAAAAAATGTTGCAATTTAAACTGTGACGGATTTATTGCTGTAGGACAAGGTGCGGGCGGACATGCTGGGCCTAACCCATTGCATATTTTGGTTCCTGCTTTGAAGAAAAACTTTCCAGATAAACCAGTGATTGCCGCAGGAGGAATTACCAATGGAACAGCATTGTTATCCATGCAAGTATTGGGGGCAGATGCCGTTTCAATTGGAACACGATTTATCAATAGCACAGAATGCAGCGTGAACAATGCCTATAAAGATGCTATAACTAAAGCCAAGATGGATGATATTGTAATGACCGAAAAACTCTCGGGTACACCTTGTAGTATTATAAATACTCCAGCTGCACAGAAGATGGGCTACACACAAAATTGGCTCGAAAGATGGATGAGTAAAAATAAGCAAACAAAGAAGTGGTTTAAGATGCTCATTCAAATAAGGGGAATGAAACGACTGGAGAAATCAGTTCTGCCCAATAATTACCAAACCTTATGGTGTGCTGGAAAATCAGTTGAGTTGATTGATGATGTATTGCCGTGTGCTGAGATTATTGAGAACATTAAACGGGAATACCTTGAGGCGTTAGAGCAATTAAATGATTAACCCAAAGGCGGTAAGATGCAAAGAATTTTAAACGCGGAGGCGCGGAGAACGCTGAGAATACAAAGAGTGAGAGGATTGGTGAGTAAGTAAAGATTCACCGCAAAGGCGCTATGACGCAAAGAGTTTTGATACCATAAATTATTGTACTTGAATGATTCACCGCAGAGGCGCTAAGAGATAAAGAATTGTATATAATAAGAATAAAAGACTATGAAGCAACTTCTCATCATTGCAAATAAAGCTAGAACATCACCCTTCTATTTATGGTTATTAAACATCGTATTATGGCGGGTAATTCCATTTAATCGCTCACATAAGGTAACGATAGAATCACTTTCTGATACTCGTGTGAGCATTTTGTTACCTTACAAGAAATCGAATCAAAACCATTTGAAGGGTATGCATGCTTGTGCGTTGGCTACGCTTTGCGAATACGCTTGTGGTATTGGCCTAATGACGCGATTAGATCCTAGTTTGTATCGAATTATACTTAAAGAGATTAAACTCACCTACCATGCTCAAGCGAAAAGTAACGTGAGGGCTACATTTGAGATAAACTCTACCCTACTTGAGCAAACGATTATTACTCCGCTTCAACAAACAGGACTTACCACTCAAACATATACCGTACAAGCTTTTGATATTCATCAAAAATTGATTTGTACAGGTGAAGTAACCTGGCAGTTGAAGCGCTGGGATAAAGTTAAGCATATATAAATCTCAAACACGTTGCATAAAAAAACCTCCACAAGGGAGGTTTTAGGTATTCGTTTTTCGAAAATAAATTATTTCACTCTCTCTACGTAATCGCCCGTACGGGTATCAATCTTAATTTTTTCACCTGTTTCCACAAACAACGGAATCATTACGTTCGCTCCTGTTTCAACCGTTGCAGGTTTTAAGGTGTTGGTTGCGGTATCACCTTTCACACCTGGTTCGGTATAGGTTACTTCCAATACAACAAATGTTGGAGCTTCTGCAGATATGGGAGTTTCACCACCTTCAAAAGCTACTTTAATCATCATTTCTTCTTTCAGGAACTTTTCTGTATCACCCAACAATTTTCCATCAATATACACTTGGTCAAATGTTTCAGGATCCATTAATACCATGTTTGTTCCATCTTTGTAGGAGAACTGCATTTCGCGAAACTCTACACGAACGAACTCAATACTCTCACCTGCACGGAAACGGTGTTCCATTTGTTTACCACTTTTGGTATTGCGCAATACTACTTGATAGAAGGCACGTAAGTTACCAGGAGTACGGTGTTGGTATTCTAAAACCTGGCATAACTCGCCATTGTGACGGATAAAAGATCCTTTGGATAAATCTGCTGTAGAAGCCATATTGTATTTATAATCTGTTACAAAATTGAGGTGCGAAAATAAGGATTTTTGTGGAAGTTCTGCAATTAGTGCTTGATTAGGGTGTGCTGTTGGCTATTGGCCTTTAGCTCTTGGCTTTTAGGAGGGTGTTAGGGAATTACAATAACTGAAAGTAAGCAAAAGAACTGGGTAATGAATAGTCATTAACCAAATAACATCCTCTCAACTTTGCAACCCGTAATAAACAACCCGCAACCTTTCAACCCGATTACATAAAACCCAACTGCAATTTGGCGCTCTCAGTCATTAAATCCTGCGACCAAGGTGGCTCAAATACAACCTTTACTTCTACCTCTTTTACACCTTCCATTGCACTTAGCTTCTCTTTAATTTCGGCAGGCATACTTTGTGCAGCAGGACAAAAGGGAGAAGTTAACGACATGATGATTTCAATGTTCAAATCATTGGAAACATTCACCTCATAAATCAACCCTAACTCATAAATATTAACCGGAATCTCCGGATCGTATACCGTTTGCAAAACCTGAATGGCTTCGTTTTGAACATCAACAAATGTTCGTATCGGTTTAGATGTTTCTTCCATTTTGTTTTTCCTTTTTATTTATTGAGACCCGTACTATGGAGTCAAGGTTCTCCACTTATACGCAAGAGCAGGATCGTTATGCGTCTCTATCAGAATTTTTATACGCCAAAGCATAAAGTTTCATTTGTTTAATCATACTGGCAAATCCGTTGCTACGCTGACTGCCAATCATTCGGCTCATTCCTATTTTATCAATAAAAAATAATTCCGTTTCCAGAATTTCATCTGGTGTTCGATTATTCCAAATACTCCATAACAGATACACTAAACCTTTAGTAATTTCGGTATTGCTATCAGCTTCCATGCTCACCTTTCCATCACTAAAATTCGGGAATACCCATACCTTACTTTGGCAACCTTTAACGATATAATCTTCTGTTTTGTGCTCAGCAGGCATAACCGGTAACTTTTTACCCAAATCCATCAGGTAAAACAAAGTGCTTTCCATGTCGCCATCAAACAGCGAAAAATTCTCGATGATGTCGTTTTGTATATCGGTTGTTGATTGTGGCATTGCCAGTTTGTTATTGGTTATTAGTTATTGGTTATTGGTTATTGTGAGGACTCATGATGATTTGTCACTATGATAACCGTAATAATTTGGTTAATGCGTATAATAATATATCTATTTCCTCACGGGTGTTATAAACGGAAAACGATACACGGATGGTACCATCTAAACCCAATCGTTGCATGAGGGGTTGCGTACAATGGTGTCCGGTGCGCACTGCAATTCCTTTTGCATCGAGCATCATCCCCGCATCAAAATGATGCATTCCATTTATAGTAAATGATTGTACGGATATTTTTTGTTGGGCAGTACCAATTAATGTAATTGATTGATTGGTTGATTGGTTGATTAGTTGAATACCCTTTGAGAAATAATTCAACAAATCGTTTTCGTGGGTGGCTATATTGTATTTCCCTATTCCACTTACAAAATCCAATGCATATTTAAAGGCTATTACATCGCCAATATTGGGAGTACCTGCTTCAAATTTGTATGGAATTTCGTTATAGGTTGTATGCGTAAATGTTACTTCTTTAATCATTTCACCTCCACCTTGGTAAGGAGGCATAGCTTCTAACAATGCGCGCTTTCCATACAAAACACCAACACCTGTTGGCCCATAAAGCTTGTGTGATGAAACGGTGAGAAAATCACAATTGAGTGCCTGCACGTCTACCTCTAAATGAGAGCAAGCCTGCGCACCATCAAGCAATACGACAGCACCAACCGCATGTGCCTTTTCAATAATTACTTTTACGGGATTAATAGTTCCTAAGGCGTTGCTTACCCATACACACGCAACAAGTTTAGTTTTGGCAGAGAGAAGTTTTTCATACTCATCCATCAACAGTTCTCCCGCATCGTTGATGGGAATCACTTTCAGTATGGCACCTTTTTCTTCACAGATAATTTGCCACGGCACTATATTACTATGATGCTCTAACGCAGTGATAACAACTTCATCACCAGCACTCAAAAATTTTCGTCCCCACGTTTGAGCAACAAGATTAATGCTTTCGGTAACACCTTTGGTAAAAATACATTCCTCGGCCTCACGGGCATTAATGAACTGCTGAATTGTTTTTCGAGTATCTTCAAAATACTCAGTAGAACGTGCGGCTAATGTATGAGCGGCACGGTGAATATTGGCATTATCAACCGAATAATATTTAGTAAGAGCATCAATTACTGATTGCGGCTTTTGGGTGGTTGCCGCATTATCCAAATACACCAGTGGTTTTCCATTTACCTGCTGGTGCAAGATGGGAAATTGTTTGCGAATGGAGTCGATATCGATGTTGGGTTGATTCATTTTGGGGATACTTGGTATCCTTTATTTATTATTTATTATCAATGATCATATTGAGATACATACTTACGCAACTTAACAGAATTTACAATTTATGCTCTATTTGTTGTTCAAGAAGTGTGACCAATTCGGGAATATTTATTTTTTCGGCAATATCATCGGCAAAGGCATTCAGCAATAATTTACGAGCAACATCCTCAGGAATACCTCGGCTGCGCAAGTAGAACATTGGTTCTTCATCTAACTGACCAATGGTGGCTCCGTGGGTACACTTTACATCATCGGCAAAAATTTCCAACTGAGGCTTTGTGTTAACCGTAGCGTCATCGCTCAATAAGATATTTTGATTGCGCTGGTAAGCATTTGTTTTTTGTGCGTCCAAATGCACCATGATTTTACCATTAAACACTGCCGTTGACTGGTCTTTTAAAATGCCTTTGTATTTTTCATCACTGAAACAATTCGGCTTGGCATGATCCACTCTAGTGTGATTATCGACAAAATCTTTTGAATCGGTGATGTATAAACCATATAATAAACTGTTGCAATTTTCTCCATTCATGTAAAAATGAAGATTGTTGCGAACCATCGTTCCATCGAGGGTTAAGGTTACATGGTTAATATTTGTATTAGCCTCTTGAAATATTTGAGTGAAATTATTTTGGTAACTTTCTCCTGCTTGTTGCTGAATTTTGTAGTGTTCAACGTGAGCATTTTCAGCAGCATACACTTCGGTTACACCGTTTGTAAAAGCTGCATTTGTCCCCATTGCCTCATACGCTTCGATAATCGTTACCGATGCGCTTTTGCCTATAACTACCAAATTACGTGGTTGAGCCAATACATTGATAGCAGATGAATCTGTTATATTTAGAATAACAATCGGATGTGAGACTGTTTTTCCATCCGGAACAACAACGAATGCACCATCGCTCAAAAGAGCTGTATTCAGCGCGTTTAACGCTTGTCCTTCAACTTGCGCATACTTTCCAAAATGTGCTTCAAAAATCGTTTTATGTTTATGACGTTCAGTTGCTAAACTACCAATAATGATTTCGGTATTTGTTTCCAACATGGTTGATAACTCTTGCACAAACGAACCATTCACAAAAACCAATCGATTGGCTTGAATCGTTGAGAAAATCGATTGTTTTACAAATGCATGGACGGCAGGATTGATTTCACAAGTGGCTTGAAACGATTGTTCAGCAATAGGTTTCAGGTTGGTGTACTTCCACTCTTCGTGTTTGGTTGAGGGAAAACCCAATTTCTCAAACTCTGTAAAAGCCTGTTCACGTAATTGCACAAAAGCATCACTGCTATTGGCTTGCGTTTTATATTGAGAAAAATCTTGATTAATCTTTTCTTGTAAGTTCATTTTATATCATCTGCTGTTGATAGTTTCCCGCAGATATCGCTGATTTCGCAGAAACTATTTTCATCTGCACATCATCTAATCTGCACATTTGCATATTATGCGCCTGCTTCTACTTCTTCTTTAATCCAATCGTAACCTTTTACTTCTAGCTCCTTGGCAAGGTTTGCATCACCACTTTTTACGATACGCCCTTTGTACAATACATGCACAAAATCGGGAACGATATAATCCAATAATCTTTGGTAATGAGTAATCACTACAAACGAACGCTTGCCATCTTTCAATTTATTTACACCGGTTGAAACCAGACGTAATGCATCGATATCCAAACCAGAGTCGGTTTCATCCATAATGGATAACTGAGGCTCGAGCATGGCCATTTGAAACACTTCATTGCGTTTCTTTTCGCCTCCGCTAAATCCTTCGTTTAAACTACGGCTGGTTAAGGCTTTGTCCATTTCCATCAACTCCATTTTTTCGCGCATAAACTTTAAAAAGTCGGTTGCCTCCATCGGCTCCAATCCTAAGTACTTGCGCTTTTCGTTGATAGCTGTTTTAAGAAAGTTAGTGGTGCTCACACCCGGAATTTCTACCGGATATTGAAATGCTAAGAATACTCCTTCGCGGGCTCTGTCTTCTGGAGCCATATCCAATAAATCTTTTCCGTTAAATGAAACGGTACCACCTGTTACTTCATAATCGGCACGGCCTGCCAAAACGCTTGACAAGGTACTTTTCCCGGCACCGTTTGGCCCCATAATAGCGTGTACTTCACCCGGTTTTACTACCAAGTTTATTCCGTTCAGGATTTTCTTTCCTTCAATTTCTGCCTTTAGTTCTTTTATTTCTAACATGTGCTGCTGTTGGCTGCCTGTCGGCTATTGGCTGTTGGCTTTTAGCTGTTGGCTTTTATGTGTTAATATATATATATTTTGTATCTTCTAAACGCTTCCTGCCAAAAGCCAAAGGCTAGTAGCTAAGAGCTCTTCTATCCTACTGACCCTTCTAGGGAAACTGCCAGTAATTTTTGAGCTTCTACTGCAAATTCCATGGGTAATTGGTTTAATACTTCACGGCAAAAACCATTCACGATTAGTCCGATAGCTTCTTCAGTTCCAATACCACGTTGGTTGCAGTAAAAGATCTGATCTTCTCCAATTTTACTTGTGCTGGCCTCGTGCTCCACCATTGCCGATTTATTATTGATTTCGATATATGGAAACGTATGCGCTCCACTTCGATCGCCAATTAACATACTATCGCATTGTGTGTAGTTACGAGCTTTTTCAGCCTTTTTATTTACCTTCACTAAACCTCTGTATGTATTATGGGATTTACCTGCTGATATTCCTTTTGATACGATGCGACTCTTTGTATGTTTACCGATATGAATCATTTTGGTACCGGTATCGGCTTGTTGCATGTTGTTTGTAACGGCAACAGAGAAAAATTCTCCCACCGAATAATCGCCCTTTAGTATACAACTAGGATATTTCCATGTGATGGCTGATCCTGTTTCGACTTGCGTCCAGCTGATTTTAGCATGATCACCAAGACATATTCCACGTTTGGTTACAAAATTATAGATACCGCCTTTGCCTTCTTTATCACCAGGGTACCAATTTTGTACCGTTGAATATTTGATTTCGGCATTATCCAGAGCTACAAGTTCTACCACTGCTGCGTGCAATTGATTTTCATCACGCATCGGGGCAGTACAACCCTCGAGGTAACTCACGTAAGCGCCTTCATCGGCAATGATAAGTGTGCGCTCAAACTGACCTGTATTTTCGGCATTGATACGGAAGTAGGTAGATAATTCCATTGGACAACGAACACCTTTTGGAATGTACACAAATGATCCATCACTGAACACAGCCGAGTTTAAGGCCGCGAAGAAATTATCGGTATGGGGAACCACCGAACTTAGGTATTTTTTTACCAACTCAGGATGTTCATGTATAGCCTCGCTCATTGAGCAAAAAATCACACCTTTTTCTTTCAGTTGATCTTTGAAAGTAGTAGCAATAGAAACCGAATCAAATACAGCATCAACTGCTACTCCGGTCAATCGCTTTTGCTCAGTTAAAGAAATACCCAACTTTTCGAAAGTTTTAAGCAACTCCGGATCTACCTGATCAAGACTATCTAATTTAATTTTCTCCTTGGGGGCAGCATAAAAAATAATATCCTGATAATTAATCGGGGGATAGTGAAAATTTTGCCAATTCGGATCGGGTAAGGTAAGCCAATATTTGTAGGCTTTTAACCTGTATTCCAACATCCATTCGGGCTCATTTTTTTTTGCCGAAATAAAACGGATGGTATCCTCGGTAAGCCCCATTGGAGCTGTATCCATCTCTATATTGGTGGTAAAGCCATACTTGTATTCTTGGCCAACCACTTGATCTATAATATCTACTTCTTCTGCCATAATTTAGTGTGCGAATGTAAGACAAGTTTTTTACTTATCTATAATTAGTCTAAATTAAATACAATAAAAGATGTAAGAAGTTTTATCTTCTGCTTGACTCTTCCGAAGCATTTTGACTATCAGTCGATTTCTTCTGATCTTCATCTTTTATAATCTCTTGTTCACCACCACAACAAGGCATTACATTTTGATGGCAACGTTTGCATTGGTAGTGACCGTGGATGTATACAAATCCGAAAGAATTACCACAGTAAGGACATTGTTCGAAACCAAATTGCATTTGAGCGAAATCGTTAGTTTTCTATTTTAGTTAATATTGAAATTGAATCAAGCTATTCATCGGCATAAAAATACAAAAAGAGGAGTAAGTTTCCCTACTCCTCTTTTTGTACAGATAACTCTTATTAAATCTATTTGCCTTTCACAATTCGCTTCACAATTGATTCGTTTGGTGTGATAACAGTTACAAAATACACGCCTGAGTATGCATCAGCTGCCAATTCATCAATAATTATGGTATTAGTACCTTGTTCGAGGTTTACTGATTTTTCAAACACCAAGCGTCCCTGAACATCTGTTACTTTAATTGTTGATTTTGAATCGGCAATAACTTTTACCGTTAATCCAGTAATATCTGTGAACGGATTAGGATGAACATCAACTCGCATTTCATCTGTTTCAACGGCCATGTTCACGGCAACAACATCAGAATGAGCAGTACTATTGTCGTAATCAACTTGCATCAACCTGTAATATAGTATTGTTACATTTTCAGATTGTGCGTATGCTGTTGCTTTCTCATCAACATGGTGATAGTTTGAAAGGATATTGGTTGTTCCACTTCCTTTTACCTTGGCAATATCAACAAATGTTTTTCCATCAGCCGAACGTTGAACGATGAAATGATCGTTGTTGATTTCACTAGCAGTTACCCAATTTACTTTCACTGCTTCTTTGCGTTTATTTGCTGTGAAGCCCAACATCTCAACAGGTAACGTTCCATTGCTTCCAACTCCAAATGGAGAGAATGCATTAATACCAGAACGAGTTTGCGTGTATGGATTTGAACCCGATGCCGCATTTGCAATAAGATTGGTTGTCCATGTTGCACCGTTATACCTTCCAACATATGATGCACCTCTAGTGAAGCCCGATAATTCGTCAGTTGCTAACCATTGCAACGTAACTGTTGCATTGCTTCCTCCTGCTACTCCTTCATTAATAATCCATGTTCTGTTAACAGCACCTGTGGTTAGCTTTAAGCCTGTTGGCACCGAACCGCTATATGAATTCGTAACGCTATCAATAACCCACGCTGTATAGGTATCAGTTGTTCCTGTATTTGCTAAGATGGCAGGATTAAATGTACTGTTACCTATTGGTAATATTACAGATCCTGTTTTTCCGGTTGAACCAACATTCTGAACAATAACCGCTCCTGTTCCATTTGTTGAAACATAGCTATTACTGCTTCCTGATGTTGCAAATGACGCAGCACCTAATATGAGGTTGTTGGCTCCCAAATTTACCCTACCGTTAACCAAAATCAACGAGTCGTTAACTGTAACAGGACCTGCCAATGTTACGTTTGCAGCATTATTGATTTGCAATTTAGCATATGTTCCTGTAGGTACTATTTGGGTTGCACTTCCGGCAAAAACCACTTTCCCATTGGTGTTGCTAAACGTTCCATTATTGGTCGTGGTTCCGAAAATACTCAACTGTGACGAGCTCGCATTTAAGGTAAGTGTTGCACCTGCTAAAATAGTGAGGTTAGCTGTTTGTTGTGCATCCGCTATAAATGGCATGCTGGTAACTCCTGATGAAGGTATAGTAACATTTGTTGTTGACGTTGGAACTAACGGACAACTCCAGTTTGCTGTATTAGACCATGCTGAACTTACCAATCCTGTCCAAATTCCGGATGCATTTACTGTTACTAGAACAGCCACACTTGTATCAATAGCACAAGCTCCTGATGACACTGCTCTTCTGAACCACGTAGTTTGAGTTAAAGCCGAAGATGTATAATTAACCAAATTGTTGGTTCCTGCTGCTAATACAAATCCTGCGGTTGCACTGGTGGTAGAGCTTAACCAACTGTAATTGTAAACCGAGCCATTACCACCTGTTGCTGTTGAACCCGACAATACAGATGGTGTTGAATTAGTACATATAGTTTGGTTACCCGTTGCCACGTTTGTTGCTATTGGACTTGTTACTGTTACCTGAACCGCTGCACTTGTATCTGTACAACCGCCTGATGTGGTTAATCTTCTGTACCATGTGGTAGCAGTTAATATACCCGGTGCATAGTTGATGGTTGTATTCGTTCCAGTTGCTAAAGCAAATCCTGCTGTTGCACTTGTAGTTGAACTCAGCCAGCTATACGTGTATGTTCCTGTTCCGCCTGTTGGGGCTGAACCAATAATATCGAATGCTGTGCTGCCTGTACAAATGGTTTGTGTTCCAGTTGCTGTATTGCCTGCTATCGCAGGGTTTACTGTTATCTGAACCGCTGCACTTGTATCTGTACAACCGCCTGATGTGGTTAATCTTCTGTACCATGTGGTAACAATTAATATACCCGGTGCATAGTTGATGGTTGTATTCGTTCCTGTTGCTAAACCAAATCCTGCTGTTGCACTTGTGATTGAACGTAACCAGCTATACGTATACGTTCCTGTTCCGCCTGTTGGGGTTGAACCAATAATACTTGATGCTGTGCTTCCAGAACAAATGGTTTGTTTTCCAGTTGCTGTATTGCCTGCTATCGCAGGGTTTACTGTTATCTGAACCGCTGCACTTGTATCTGTGCAACCGCCTGATATAACTAAGCGTCTGAACCAAGTTGTCGATGTTCTTGTTCCTGGAGAATAGATTGAAGAAGTTGTTACTCCAGTTGCTAAACCAAATCCTGCTGTTGCACTTGTAGTTGAACTCAGCCAGCTATACGTGTATGTTCCTGTTCCACCTGTTGGGGTTGAACCAATAATATCGAATGCTGTGCTGCCTGTACAAATGGTTTGTTTTCCAGTTGCTGTATTGTCTGCTATCGCAGGGTTTACTGTTATCTGAACAGCTGCACTTGTATCTGTGCAACCGCCTGACGTGGTTAATCTTCTGTACCATGTGGTAGCAGTTAATATACCCGGTGCATAGTTGATGGTTGTATTCGTTCCTTTTATTGCAGCAAATCCTGCTGTTGCACTTGTAATTGAACTCAACCAGCTATACGTATACGTTCCTGTTCCACCTGTTGGGGTTGAACCAATAATACTTGATGCTGTGCTGCCTGTACAAATGGTTTGTTTTCCAGTTGCTGTATTGTCTGCTATCGCAGGGTTTACTGTTATCTGAACAGCTGCACTTGTATCTGTACAACCGCCTGACGTGGTTAATCTTCTGTACCATGTGGTAGCAGTTAATATACCCGGTGCATAGTTGATGGTTGTATTCGATCCTTTTATTGCAGCAAATCCTGCTGTTGCACTTGTAGTTGAACTCAACCAGCTATACGTGTATGTTCCTGTTCCACCTGTTGGGGTTGAACCAATAATACTTGATGCTGTGCTGCCTGTACAAATGGTTTGTGTTCCAGTTGCTGTATTGCCTGCTATCGCAGGGTTTACTGTTATCTGAACCGCTGCACTTGTATCTGTGCAACCGCCTGATATAACTAAGCGTCTGAACCAAGTTGTCGATGTTCTTGTTCCTGGAGAATAGATTGAAGAAGTTGTTACTCCAGTTGCTAAACCAAATCCTGCTGTTGCACTTGTAGTTGAACTCAGCCAGCTATACGTGTATGTTCCTGTTCCGCCTGTTGGGGCTGAACCAATAATATCGAATGCTGTGCTGCCAGAACAAATGGTTTGTGTTCCAGTTGCTGTATTGCCTGCTATCGCAGGGTTTACTGTTATCTGAACAGCTGCACTTGTATCTGTGCAACCGCCTGATGTGGTTAATCTTCTGTACCATGTGGTAGCAGTTAATATACCCGGTGCATAGTTGATGGTTGTATTCGTTCCAGTTGCTAAAGCAAATCCTGCTGTTGCACTTGTAGTTGAACTCAGCCAGCTATACGTGTATGTTCCTGTTCCGCCTGTTGGGGCTGAACCAATAATATCGAATGCTGTGCTGCCTGTACAAATGGTTTGTGTTCCAGTTGCTGTATTGCCTGCTATCGCAGGGTTTACTGTTATCTGAACCGCTGCACTTGTATCTGTACAACCGCCTGATGTGGTTAATCTTCTGTACCATGTGGTAGCAGTTAATATACCCGGTGCATAGTTGATGGTTGTATTCGATCCTTTTATTGCAGCAAATCCTGCTGTTGCACTTGTAGTTGAACTCAACCAGCTATACGTGTATGTTCCTGTTCCACCTGTTGGGGTTGAACCAATAATACTTGATGCTGTGCTGCCTGTACAAATGGTTTGTGTTCCAGTTGCTGTATTGCCTGCTATCGCAGGGTTTACTGTTATCTGAACCGCTGCACTTGTATCTGTGCAACCGCCTGATATAACTAAGCGTCTGAACCAAGTTGTCGATGTTCTTGTTCCTGGAGAATAGATTGAAGAAGTTGTTACTCCAGTTGCTAAACCAAATCCTGCTGTTGCACTTGTAGTTGAACTCAGCCAGCTATACGTGTATGTTCCTGTTCCGCCTGTTGGGGCTGAACCAATAATATCGAATGCTGTGCTGCCAGAACAAATGGTTTGTGTTCCAGTTGCTGTATTGCCTGCTATCGCAGGGTTTACTGTTATCTGAACAGCTGCACTTGTATCTGTGCAACCGCCTGATGTGGTTAATCTTCTGTACCATGTGGTAACAATTAATATACCCGGTGCATAGTTGATGGTTGTATTCGTTCCTGTTGCTAAACCAAATCCTGCTGTTGCACTTGTGATTGAACGTAACCAGCTATACGTGTATGTTCCTGTTCCACCTGTTGGGGTTGAACCAATAATACTTGATGCTGTGCTTCCAGAACAAATGGTTTGTTTTCCAGTTGCTGTATTGTCTGCTATCGCAGGGTTTACTGTTATCTGAACCGCTGCACTTGTATCTGTACAACCGCCTGACGTGGTTAATCTTCTGTACCATGTGGTAGCAGTTAATATACCTGGTGCATAGTTGATGGTTGTATTCGATCCTTTTATTGCAGCAAATCCTGCTGTTGCACTTGTAGTTGAACTCAACCAGCTATACGTGTAGGTTCCTGTTCCGCCTGTTGGGGTTGAACCAATAATACTTGATGCTGTGCTGCCTGTACAAATGGTTTGTTTTCCAGTTGCTGTATTGTCTGCTATCGCAGGGTTTACTGTTATCTGAACAGCTGCACTTGTATCTGTGCAACCGCCTGACGTGGTTAATCTTCTGTACCATGTGGTAGCAGTTAATATACCCGGTGCATAGTTGATGGTTGTATTCGATCCTTTTATTGCAGCAAATCCTGCTGTTGCACTTGTAATTGAACTCAACCAACTATACGTGTAGGTTCCTGTTCCGCCTGTTGGGGTTGAACCAATAATACTTGATGCTGTGCTGCCTGTACAAATGGTTTGTTTTCCAGTTGCTGTATTGTCTGCTATCGCAGGGTTTACTGTTACTTCAACCGCTGCACTTGTATCTGGTGTACAAACTCCAGAACTAGTCACTCTTCTGAACCAAGTAGTTTGAGAAAGTGAATTAGGCTTGTAATTGAGTGAATTATTTGTTCCAGCCACAGCCGTAAATCCAGCGGAAGAGCTAATAGTTGACGATTGCCACAAATAACTGTAGTTGTTACCATTGCCACCCGAAGGTAAAGCACCTGATAATTGACTTACCGAATTACCAAAACATATTGACTGCGTTCCAGAAATTGAGTTATTAGTTACAGGTGCTGTTATCGTTAAATAGCCAACCAATGAAGTATCTGATCCACAATTTGCAGTAACTATAACTGTATATGATCCCGAGTCGATTAATGCCACAGCCGGAAGATTGAATGATGCAGCATTTGCTCCTATAATATTAACACCATTTTTTCTCCACTGATATGTTCTAACTCCATCTCCAATAGCCGAAACACTCAATGATGCTGACGAACCAATACATCTGCTGATTCCAACTGGATGAACAGATATTGCAGTTGCTATGCGAATACTCATTCTGATGAAATTGCTTGTAGCAGTCGTTGAACTCAAACAAGTCGCATTAGAAGTAAGTACCACAACAATTGAGTCTCCAGCTAATAAATTGTTATCAGTATAAGTGTTCAAATTAGTTCCAACATTTACTCCATTCTTTTTCCATTGGAATGTAGGAGAACTACCTCCATTAGTTGGTATTGCAGTGAATGTTGTTGAATTCCCTGAACATATAAATGAATCAGGAACTGAAATTGAAACAGATGGCGTTATGGTAGAATTGGTGAGTTTTATAGCATTACTGTTTGCTGTTACATTGGCTAAACATGGTGTTGCATTGGATGTTAATACCGCATAAACTGAGTCATCTACCAGAGGAGTTGTTAAGGTATATGTATTACTGTTAGTCCCCGCATTTACTCCATTTAATTTCCATTGGTATGCAGGTGTGGTTCCTCCATTTGTTGGTGAAGCAGTAAAGGTAATTGAACCAGGACCGCAAACGGAAGTTGCTGTTGCAGATACTGAAACAGAAGCCGTTATATTTAGATTTACTGATATTGCAATTGCAGCTGAAGTATCTGCAGAGCAAACTCCTGAACTCACAACTCTACGGAACCATGTTGTTTGGGTTAATGGCTGTGGTGCGTAATCACTAGAATTGTTTGTTCCTGCTGCAAGTGTAAATCCTATTGAAGGGCTTGTAGTTGAACTCAACCAGCTATACGTGTAGGTTCCTGTTCCGCCTGTTGGGGTTGAACCAATAATACTTGCTGCTGTGCTTCCAGAACAAATGGTTTGTGTTCCAGTTGCTGTATTGCCTGCTATCGCAGGGTTTACTGTTATCTGAACAGCTGCACTTGTATCTGTACAACCGCCTGACGTGGTTAATCTTCTGTACCATGTGGTAACAGTTAATATACCCGGTGCATAGTTGATGGTTGTATTCGATCCTTTTATTGCAGCAAATCCTGCTGTTGCACTTGTAGTTGAACTCAACCAGCTATACGTGTATGTTCCTGTTCCACCTGTTGGGGTTGAACCAATAATACTTGATGCTGTGCTGCCTGTACAAATGGTTTGTTTTCCAGTTGCTGTATTGTCTGCTATCGCAGGGTTTACTGTTACTTCAACCGCTGCACTTGTATCTGTACAACCGCCTGATGTGGTTAATCTTCTGTACCATGTGGTAGCAGTTAATATACCCGGTGCATAGTTGATGGTTGTATTCGATCCTTTTATTGCAGCAAATCCTGCTGTTGCACTTGTAGTTGAACTCAACCAGCTATACGTGTAGGTTCCTGTTCCACCTGTTGGGGTTGAACCAATAATACTTGATGCTGTGCTGCCTGTACAAATGGTTTGTGTTCCAGTTGCTGTATTGTCTGCTATCGCAGGGTTTACTGTTACTTCAACCGCTGCACTTGTATCTGTACAACCGCCTGATGTGGTTAATCTTCTGTACCATGTGGTAGCAGTTAATATACCCGGTGCATAGTTGATGGTTGTATTCGATCCTTTTATTGCAGCAAATCCTGCTGTTGCACTTGTAGTTGAACTCAACCAGCTATACGTGTAGGTTCCTGTTCCACCTGTTGGGGTTGAACCAATAATACTTGATGCTGTGCTGCCTGTACAAATGGTTTGTGTTCCAGTTGCTGTATTGCCTGCTATCGCAGGGTTTACTGTTATCTGAACAGCTGCACTTGTATCTGTGCAACCGCCTGATATAACTAAGCGTCTGAACCAAGTTGTCGATGTTCTTGTTCCTGGAGAATAGATTGAAGAAGTTGTTACTCCAGTTGCTAAACCAAATCCTGCTGTTGCACTTGTAGTTGAACTCAACCAGCTATACGTGTATGTTCCTGTTCCGCCTGTTGGGGCTGAACCAATAATATCGAATGCTGTGCTGCCTGTACAAATGGTTTGTGTTCCAGTTGCTGTATTGCCTGCTATCGCAGGGTTTACTGTTATCTGAACAGCTGCACTTGTATCTGTACAACCGCCTGATGTGGTTAATCTTCTGTACCATGTGGTAACAATTAATATACCCGGTGCATAGTTGATGGTTGTATTCGTTCCTGTTGCTAAACCAAATCCTGCTGTTGCACTTGTAATTGAACGTAACCAGCTATACGTGTAGGTTCCTGTTCCGCCTGTTGGGGTTGAACCAATAATACTTGCTGCTGTGCTTCCAGAACAAATGGTTTGTGTTCCAGTTGCTGTATTGCCTGCTATCGCAGGGTTTACTGTTATCTGAACAGCTGCACTTGTATCTGTACAACCGCCTGACGTGGTTAATCTTCTGTACCATGTGGTAACAGTTAATATACCCGGTGCATAGTTGATGGTTGTATTCGATCCTTTTATTGCAGCAAATCCTGCTGTTGCACTTGTAGTTGAACTCAACCAGCTATACGTGTATGTTCCTGTTCCACCTGTTGGGGTTGAACCAATAATACTTGATGCTGTGCTGCCTGTACAAATGGTTTGTTTTCCAGTTGCTGTATTGTCTGCTATCGCAGGGTTTACTGTTACTTCAACCGCTGCACTTGTATCTGTACAACCGCCTGATGTGGTTAATCTTCTGTACCATGTGGTAGCAGTTAATATACCCGGTGCATAGTTGATGGTTGTATTCGATCCTTTTATTGCAGCAAATCCTGCTGTTGCACTTGTAGTTGAACTCAACCAGCTATACGTGTAGGTTCCTGTTCCACCTGTTGGGGTTGAACCAATAATACTTGATGCTGTGCTTCCAGAACAAATGGTTTGTTTTCCAGTTGCTGTATTGTCTGCTATCGCAGGGTTTACTGTTACTTCAACCGCTGCACTTGTATCTGTACAACCGCCTGACGTGGTTAATCTTCTGTACCATGTGGTAGCAGTTAATATACCCGGTGCATAGTTGATGGTTGTATTCGATCCTTTTATTGCAGCAAATCCTGCTGTTGCACTTGTAATTGAACTCAACCAGCTATACGTGTAGGTTCCTGTTCCACCTGTTGGGGTTGAACCAATAATACTTGATGCTGTGCTTCCAGAACAAATGGTTTGTTTTCCAGTTGCTGTATTGTCTGCTATCGCAGGGTTTACTGTTACTTCAACCGCTGCACTTGTATCTGTACAACCGCCTGATGTGGTTAATCTTCTGTACCATGTGGTAGCAGTTAATATACCCGGTGCATAGTTGATGGTTGTATTCGATCCTTTTATTGCAGCAAATCCTGCTGTTGCACTTGTAATTGAACTCAACCAGCTATACGTGTAGGTTCCTGTTCCGCCTGTTGGGGTTGAACCAATAATACTTGCTGCTGTGCTTCCAGAACAAATGGTTTGTTTTCCAGTTGCTGTATTGTCTGCTATCGCAGGGTTTACTGTTACTTCAACCGCTGCACTTGTATCTGTACAACCGCCTGATGTGGTTAATCTTCTGTACCATGTGGTAGCAGTTAATATACCCGGTGCATAGTTGATGGTTGTATTCGATCCTTTTATTGCAGCAAATCCTGCTGTTGCACTTGTAATTGAACTCAACCAGCTATACGTGTAGGTTCCTGTTCCACCTGTTGGGGTTGAACCAATAATACTTGATGCTGTGCTTCCAGAACAAATGGTTTGTTTTCCAGTTGCTGTATTGTCTGCTATCGCAGGGTTTACTGTTACTTCAACCGCTGCACTTGTATCTGTACAACCGCCTGATGTGGTTAATCTTCTGTACCATGTGGTAGCAGTTAATATACCCGGTGCATAGTTGATGGTTGTATTCGATCCTTTTATTGCAGCAAATCCTGCTGTTGCACTTGTAGTTGAACTCAACCAGCTATACGTGTAGGTTCCTGTTCCACCTTTTGGGGTTGAACCAATAATATCGAATGCTGTGCTGCCTGTACAAATGGTTTGTTTTCCAGTTGCTGTATTGTCTGCTATTACCGGATTTACAACAACCTGCATTACTGCCGATGTATCAATACCTCCTACCGAACTTACAACCCTGCGGTACCATGCAGTAGCAGTTAATGATCCTGGTGAGTAATTCTGATTGGTAGATTTACCCGTTGCATTACTAAAACCGCTTGTAGCATTGGTAGTGCTCACTATCCATTGGTAACTGTATGATGCATTTCCGCCACTCGGTGTTGAACCCGTTATAGCTGAAGGTGTTGTTGCATTACAAATGATTTGATTACTGCTTACTGTATTGCCCGTTATTACTGGGAACACACTTATTTGGATTGCCAATGAGGTATCGCTACATCCACCTGAGTTTGCAATTCTGCGGTACCAAGTAGTAGCTGTTAATGCTGATGGTGCGTAATTTTGAGTGGTTGATGTTCCACTCGCATCCGTAAATCCTGCACTTGCACTGGTTGTGCTACTTTGCCACTGATACGAATATGTTGATCCATCGCCTCCTGTTGGGGTTGAACCCGTAAGTGATGATGGTATTAGACCTGTTATAATTGATTGCGCGCTTGTTACTGTATTGGATGCAATTAACGGATTTATGGTTAATGTTCTTGCCACAGTTGTATCGGCAGGCGAACATGAACCACCTACAATACATCTGTATTGATAGTTATTATAAACAGAAGATGGATTGGTAATGGTTAATGTACCTGTTCCCGCACCAGCGTAAACGGAAGAATCTTGCCCAATTGTTAACCAAGTTGAAGCCGGACGAACCTGCCACCTGTAGGTAACAATATTATTGATGCCAGACCCAACGGCCGTAAGTGTTGCAACCCCATTTCCTGAGCATACAACAGCAGGAGTTATCGGTTGAGTGGTAACACTTGGAAATCCTGAAGCTGTTGAAAACTCAACTGATCCAATATCAGGTGTAGTTGTACTTCTGGTATTACCTGCAAAATCAACCGTTGTTGTTACTGGAGTTCCGGTATTGTTAACATAACACAAATTAGGTGTTAGGTTACCTGATGAAAACGATGGAAACAACGCTGAAGAGGTAACAATTGAAGAGTCATATGCAAGATTGGTTGTGTTTCCATTTGTGCTACTATTCCATGTTGCCAAGGTTCTGGCAGTTCCTGTTGGAACCTCTCCAATAGCATTTGCAGATGGCGCAACCATGAAATTATTGGTATTGGTTAAACCCACAACCGTTCCCGCCACTGAACCAATAGCATAATGACTTCCCAATCCTGAGCGGTTATTATAGAAAATGTTATTACGAACATTTTGTGTTCCTGAACTAGCAGTTCTTAAATAAGCGTAAGTGTTATTATTAGCAGCAGCATTACCACCAATAAATACGGAATTATAAAACACATTAACTGCTCCGGTTCCGATTAACTCAATACCTCTTAATAGTGGCTGTGTTGATGCTGTATTTGTATTTAAAGTAATTTGGTTATTGCTATAAGTTCCTGCGCCACCTGCTATTTGAATACCACGAATGGTTGGTGCAGAGGTGGTGGTTTGGGTACTTGCACTTGTAATACCATAGATTCTATTTGCATTTACATTAATACCAGTTGTTCCAGTAACAAATATTCCAGAAAATGGAAGACCACCAGATGCATTTGCAAGCGAGTAATTAAATATTTGATTATTGCTTATACTATTACCAGAAGTATTTACACTTATATATATTCCATAAGGGAAAAATACCCCACTATTTGTAGTGGCAGATGTATTGTAAGTTAAACCAGAAATGGTATTATTGGTTATGGTGGCAGTAGCTGCAGATGCAATTGCGGAAGTTTGATTACTACTCACAAAAATTCCACTCAGTTTTTCAAAATCTGGGTCAGCATAGGTTATATTTTGTATAGTATTAAAGCTTATGTTTACTATTCCTGCTCCGGTATAAAGAATACCATCTATAGTGTTTGAAGCAGTAATATCTCCTGATATAAGTCCCCCTATTGTGTTACCTGCGATTGCAGAACCTCCAATTGTGATATTGCCACTTGAGCTTGAAATTATTGAATTATTTGATGAAGTGGAAGTTGATAATAAATTAGATATAGAATTGGAGGTGATGTTAGTTGTGGTTGTTGAACCAACATTAGCTACAATGATCGTCACAGTTCCTGTTGTAGATAAAGGAGTGCCTCCTCTGGCAATGTTCGACCCCCCAATGCTATTTGCATCAATGGTATGTCCATTACCTGAACCAGTTACAGAAATACCCGTTATGGTACCTGAATGCGCTACTCCACCTACTTGATAAATACTATTATTGCTTACTGTATGCGCATTTCCAGTCCCTATACTTACATAAGTATGAGCAGCTACTCCAACTCTTTCAAATAATTGGTTATTCCTAATTCTGATAGAATCACCAACAGAACTAAATAAAATACCCGCATTCGTAAAATCGTGAATCATATTGCTATCTGCAGCATCAGCCGAACCAATAAACAATCTTGAGTTAGTTGCGGTATTTGAATACAAGGCATTAGCTGGCAAATTGGTAATGGATGCATTAGCTGAACGAATTCTATTGCGGGTTAACACAATATTAGAATTTACTCCTGTTCCAAACATTACCGTTCCAATAGTTGCTGTTGATGCGTTTCCTTCTACAATACAATTTCTCAACGTATCGTTACTGGCACCTCCTCTGAATTGAATGGTTGCGCCTACTGTGGCATCAGGTGTAGAACCTATCGCATTGCGCAATACTAAATTTTTAGAAGCACCTCCATCAATAATTACTCCTTGCGCACCATTAATATCGATCATGGCCGTTGTAATACCTGCACTTAAGGTACGCAATGAGGCATCAGGTGTTATGGTTAAGGTAAAACCACTCATACCTGCATTGGTTAATGGTACTGTTCCCGGTTCTGTAATATCGCTAATGATTTGTGCCGTACTATTACCTGCTAATGAAGCAGCGTTAATGGCTTCAAATAGTCCTCCCGAGCCTGTTAAGGTTGGGTAAGTACCACCCGAGCCTACAGTAAAAGTTGTACTGCCTAATGGACTTAAAATGGTATAATTACTAGGTGTTGTTGGTGCAGTAGTTTGTGTACTCACATCGGAATGCAATGCACCTGCTACCGGTTGATACCAAATATTAGGACTTCCAGCTCCATCTTGTGCTACTACATAATATTGATAAACTTCGCCAGCCACTGGTGTTAAGCTTAACTGACTATAGTCTATTGTAAACGACCAAGTTCCATTATTAGCAGTTCCTGCACTAAGACTTCCTGCCACACTAGCCCAAGCTGTGGCTGATGGAGCAGAACGCCTAAACCAAACGCGAGCAGATGAAACTCCAGTACCTACATCAGTAAGGGTTGCCACCAGTGTTCTATTTGATGTTGATCCTGAATTAACAAGATTGGTATAGGTAATGATAGGTGTGTAAATATCAGATGCTGTATAATTTCCTGCATCTGCACCAATATCTGTTGGAGTATTTGAACTTCTTATATCTCCTTCTCTATCATCCGTAATAGATGCAATTGGAAAACCTACACCTTCTGCGGGAGTCGTTCCACTTACTTTTAAGTTTACTGCACTTGCATTCCCCGTAGCATTTGCAAAATTAGGATTACCCACTCCACTATTCATATCTTGTGTTAATCCTAAACCAACCCTGTATGATTGGAATGAGGTTGAGTCATTAGTACCTCCATTAAGTGATGAGAATACAGCTCCAGTTCCTGATGCCCTGAAAATATTATAATCACTACGCATGGTGGTGGTAGCATTTAATACAATGGCATAGTTTTTACCTGATCCCGAAGCATTGCTGCGTTCGTTCACCAAAATATTATTGTACAAGCTATCCGTACCAGTGCTGATTCTCCTAAATGCAAAAGTATTGGTACTGCTTACTACGTTGGCTCCACCAATATACACGGAGTTAAAAAAGAAATTGTTATTTGTAGCATTTGATTTGGTAATACCTGAGATCAAAGCTCCTGTAGTTAAATCAGTTCCATCTGGCTTGATACCTAAACGTATCATATTGTTCGAGTATGTTGCTGTGCCTGTTGATTGCACGATACCTGATATAACTGCAGCATTGTTTACCGCTGTTAAATCAATTGAATGAATAATATTTTTGCTTACAGTACCTGCTGTTCCTGAAAAAATAATACCTGTAGCAGTAACAGTACCAGTAGTTGCTGCACCAGATAATAAAAGGGAATGAACCGTATTATTGGTTACGTTTGCTGTTCCAGCTGATGTCGATACTGAAATGCCCAATAAAGCAGAAGAAGCTACACCGTTATTCGTAACCTGAGCGGCCGTTGATAAATTGCGAATGGTATTGCCTGTTATTGTCGTGTTTGGAGTAGTTCCACTTGAGGCGATACCAGTTAATGTAGATGCTTGGGTTCCTGTGGCTGCTAAATTGGTAGTTAGGTTAGCAATCAAATTATTACTTATAGTAACATTAGTGCCACCTGTGGTTTGTATGCCACGCATTGGGCAAATAGATCCGCTTGTTGAAGCCGTTACCACATTAATACTGTTGGCTAGCGTGCCGCTTCCAATGGTATTACCTGTAATAAGAACCGTTGCTGGCGTTGTAGAAACAATTCCATTAAATGAGTTACACACCGAAACAGTTGATCCGTTGATATCAATACCCGAAACAATATTATTTTGAATAGTATCCACACTTGTAGCACCTCCAATAATATTGATACCCGTAACACCTCCAATATTCCCACTGGTTGTAAATGTAATGGCTCCGTTGGTTGTTGTTGATCCAATTGTGTTGGCCGTAGAATTTCCAACATTCACATTTCCATTCGCAATCACAATACCCGTAAAGGCCTGAGCAGAGGTAGATGCAGTATTAAAATTGATATTGGTAATGGTATTGTTTTGTACAGAGGTAGATGCTGCGAATCCCACAGAAAAATCCATACCTAAAAATGTATGGGTTGTTGCTCCTGTTATTGTATAGGTTCCTGTTCCGTCAGCTGCATTCCCCCCAATATAATTTCCTGTAATTACATTACTACTTCCTGTGGTAAGCACACCACTATTGGGTGTAACCCAAATGGCTCTGTGGACTGCAGCTGTTGTGTTGGTTCTGGTTGCTGTTTGAAAAAAGCGATTATTGGTAATAATATTCTCTCCAGTACCCGTTTGACACTGAATACCAGTAGAGGCAGCTGTTGCATTGAAGTAATTGCTGATATTATTGTTATTAACAAAAAGACCATTATTGAACGTAGCATTGGTTGTTGTAGTTCCTTGGTTGAAGATGCCATTAATTGGCAAGTTTGCACCCGAATTGGTTATATTACAATCGGTAATTCCTATATTATCATTTCCATTAGCTCCTGTTGTGGTGCTAATTAAAATAGTACCTGTAGTTGCACCTGTTCCCGACCCCAATACATTACAAAAACGCACCGTATCTCTTGAAGCTTCATTAATAAACCTAACCGTAGATGCGCCAGCCGTAGCCGAAGTGTTTTCAATTGTTAACACAATAGGACCAGTGCCACCTGCTCTTCCATCAATAATTACATTACTTCCTCCATTAAAATCAATAATAGATGAGGTTGTTGATGAACCACTGATAGAACTTGTAGCAACACCACTTGCTGGCATAATGGTTATGGTATTGGTTGTTGAACCACCATTATTGGTTAATGACGGAATCACAATTGGATATGCTTCAACTGTATCTGTAGTATTATAAGTTGAAGTAAGTGAAAAAGTAGTTGCTCCTGTTAACTCTTGTCCAGCAGAAAGAATAGCCGTTGCTGTGGCTCCAGTTCCACCTCCACCGCCTGTAATGGCAATGGTTGGTGCACTTGTATAACCACTTCCATAATTCGTCATTACAATTGAAGATAATGCACCCGATCCATTAAACCTGGCCGTTGCTGCGGCTCCTGTTCCACCACCACCAGTGAATACAACTGTTGGCGCACTTGTATAACCTGAGCCACCAGCCGTTACCCTAATTGCCCTAACTCTACCTACACTTAAATCTCCAAATGCTTCAGTTAAACTTGCGTAGGTATTACCTATACTTGGTCCAGTACCATTACCACCAATATTTACCGTTCCGCTTAATGATGGAACTACATAATAAACATTAGGTGAGGTTGGTGGAGTAGTTACCGTATTTACATCTGTAGCTACTAAACCAGTTGTAGGCACTGAAGTAACATTTGGAGTAGCGGCAATATCTTGAGCTATCACATAATAGGCAATTGTATCCGCAGCTGTTACTCCACTTAAAGTAGTTGCATTAATCGTAAATGTCCATGTACCGTTTTTGCTTGTTCCACTGCTTAACGCCCCTGCATCCGAGAACCAAGCGTTTGAGTTTTTTCTAAAATATATACGTGGCATTAAAGCTCCCGATAAACTTACTCCCGATGAGTCTAGAATGGTTGCACTTAATACCCTATTGGTAGTTGATGAAGTAAATGTACTTAAATTAGTATAAGTTATAACTGGTGGATTTAAATCTACCCCATTTTCATAAGCACCAATACTGGGTGTTGTTCCACTGCGTGTTACTCCTAAAAAGTCGGTTGTAATACCGCTTATTGGGGTTCCTGCACCAATTAAAGGTGATGATAATTGTGGACGTAAGTTTGTTGCTGCATTATATAATGGATCAGATGAAATACTGTTAGCATCTTGAGCACTTGCAGCTCTCCATGCAGCCAATGTGGATTGATCTGTTGCGCTAATTAAACCAACAATTGCAGAAGCTGCATTAAAGGTATTGCTTACAAAATAGCTGTTGTTATTGATGTTTGTAAAAGCAGTATTTGCTGCCACAGAAAATATAGCATAGTTCTTCTGACCTATATTTGTAGCAACTTGAGTGCTCACAAAACTATTATTCCGAATATTCAAGGCCGAAGCTCCAGAGCCAATATATAATGCTGCTGTTGTTGCGGCAGTGCTCCCAGCACCCATGCTTCCTGTCATGTTCACGGAGTTATTGTAAAGATTCACCCCACCTGTTGTAGTAGTTAAAGTTCCACTACCTCCTATTGTTCCAATGCATATTCCCATTGAAGATGAACCAGCAAAAGCATTCCAATTTGAACCATTTACTCCATACAATACATTATTGGAAATAGTAAGGTTACTTGTGGCGGTTCCTGTACCAATGGTAATTCCACGTCCACCATATCCACCTGTATTTGTTGCTAAAACTTTCGTAATCGTATTTCTAGTTACTGTTGAATTAATAAAACCTGTTTCTAATGAAATCCCCACGGGTGAGGTAGTACTGTTTGATTCTGCACTTACCGTATTTTGAGTAATTACTGAATTTAAGGAATTTCCTACCCTTATTCCTATGACGGCTAAACTTGATGCAGTAGTAACGTCAGTTGTATTTCCGATAATAGTTATACTATCCATACCCGTTGCACTTAAGGAAGCGTTTCCAATTGCATAAATTGGCACGGCTGCAAGTGTGATATTGTTATTTTGAATAACGTTAAAATCATTGTCTGATCCGGCTGTTCCAGGAGTAGCTCCTCCTATGGCTATTCCATAACCTAAAGTTGTATTTACCCCTGTACTAATATTACAATTTCTGATCGTATTGTTTGAAGCTCCTGCGGCAGTTCCCAAACTAACGAGTGAAATTGCGGTAGGCGCAGTTGTAGACGCATTGGTGATGGTTAAACTTCTATCTGTTCCAGCACTATTACTTCCATCAATGGTTAAAAAACTTGCACCATTTAACCGAATTAAGGAATTGCTTGCAACAGATCCACTAATTGTTGTTGTCACTCCGCTTGCTGGCTTAATGGTTAAAGTATTTGTAGCATTCGCGTTAATTGGCGCAAGCGAAGGAAATACAATAGGGTAATTTTCCAATGCTGAGTTGTAAGTTGAAGTTAGATTAAAACTGGTAGCACCTGAAATTTCATATCCTCCAGAAAGAACAGCTGTTCCTGCTGCTCCTGTTCCGCCTCCACCACCTGTAAAACTAATTGTAGGTGCAGAAGTGTAACCTGAACCATAATTGGTCATTAGTATCGATACTACCGAATCACCGGCAAAGATTGCTGTTGCAGCAGCCCCGGTTCCTCCGCCACCTGTAAACACCACGGTAGGTGCGGAAGTATAACCACTTCCTTTATTTGTTCTGCGAATGGCAATAATTTGCCCACCTGCCATATCTCCAATGGCTTCAGTTAAGGTAGCATAAGTTGCGCCTCCGGTTAATGCTGCTGCTGTTCCGCCAATATTTACTGTGCCTGATAAACTAGGTACAATGGTAAAGCTATTGGGTGTAGTAGGAGCTGTGGTTACTGTATTGACATCTGTTCCCACAAATCCTGCTCTTGGATTTGAAGAAAGATTAGCTGCAGTAGCCGCATCTTGAGCTACTACATAATATTGAATGGTATTTCCCAAATTTGCTCCGGTTGGAGTTAACAAACTATAATCAATTGTAAATGAATAACTATTTCCGCTTATAGCACTTGCTGGCACACTCGCCCAAGTGCTTGAAGTAGAAACATTGCGATAGTAAAAACGAGGTCTATTCGCATTGGCAATTCCCGGAATTCTTGCACCTTGATCGGTAATGGTAATACCTGTTACACTTAAATTGGCGTTTCCTCTATTAGCAAGTATCGGGTAAGTAATTACAGGAGCAAAAATATCTTCACTGGCTGTAATACTTGTTGCGGTATTGCTCGCCCCAATATTGGTAGCTTGTCCATTTACCCCAGTTCTATTGGCTGCTCCATTAAAATCTTCCGTCATGGCCGAAACCACAACACCGGTTCCATTGGCTGCACTTGGGTTGGCTAATGCCAAACTTACATTTGTTCCTGTTCCATCTGCTCTGCCAGTTTTAGCGGAGGTAAAAATTATATCTGCACCAGTGCTTACTCCTGAATTTAAATCAGTAAAAGTAGCCATCGATTGCTGATATTGAGAAAAAGTAAGCGAAGTTGTAAAGGTATTTCCTGTATTGATAAGTGCCCCACCTGTGCCACTTGCCCTGTATATATTGTAGTTACTGATGATATTGGTTGCAGTTCTGGCTGCCGGAAATACTGCAGCAAAATGAATACCTGTGCCCGAGACATTGCTGCGTTCGTTCACCAAAATATTGTTAAAAATACTGTCTTGTAAGGTATTGGCACCCACTCTGTAATACGCAAATGAGTTAAGTGCTCCGCTTACTCCTGTTCCACCAACGTAAATACTATTGTTAAGTAAATTAACTGCTGCTGTTGAGGTAGTGCGAACTGCTTGAATATCTAAATCAGTAGTTTGATTGGTACCATCTGGGTTTATTCCCAAACGTATCATATTGTTTTGTATAGTAGCATTACCTCCAAAATTATGAATACCTCTTATTGAACTTTGTGAACCACTTGCACTTAGTGAGTGAATGAAATTACGGCTTATTAAATTATAGCCCGTGGTTCCATTGAAAAAAATACCTACAACTCCTGTTGATGAAGCAGCATTTGTATTGCTTAAACTGTGTATTTGGTTATTGGTCACCACGTGACCCACTGCCGATGCAGCATTGATATTAATTCCGCTAGTTTGATTTAACGAGTTATCGGCAAACGGAAAAGTGTTGGCATTGCTGAAATTACGAACAATGTTTCCTGTAATTACTGCAGGAGATATGGATCCTGTTGAATGTAAAATTCCACGGACAAAAGAAGTATGATGTGTGCTGCTGCTCGTAATGTTTGCAATGATATTATTAGTGATGGGAGTGGCTGGTGTGGCAGTAGCAGGAATAGCCGCATTAGAAATTGCAGTAAACTGCACTGGCATATTAGCCGAAGTAAAATTAATGCTATTGGCAGTTCCGCTTCCAAAGGTGGCTGTTCCACTTCCAATTGTATTGCCTGAAATCGTAAGCGTTCCTGTAACCCCACTACCAATAGAAATTCCTTGAGCACTAACCGCAGAAGTAGAAGTTCCAGAAACAGTAATTGACCCAATAGTATTGTTTTGTAGGTTTGTATTTAAACCTCGTAAATCAAATCCAGCAACTGCTGCAGAAAATGTTGAGTTATTATTGTTAACGGTAATCGAAGCAGTTCCTGTTCCTGACCCAATGGTATTGCCAGTTACTGTTCCAGCATTAATATCACCTGCAGTACAAATAATTCCAACGAATATATATGGGCCCGCTGAAGCTGGAATTCCGTCCACCCTTAAGTTTTGAATGGTATTGCCTTGTATACTAGTCGTATTACCTAGAGTAGCTGTTTGGGCAATTTGCATCCCAAAAAAGGAGTTAGTAGCTGCCGAAATAACAGAAGAAGCCGTTAAATATTTCATCGAAACACCACCACAACTTGGAGCCTGACCTCCAATAAAATTATTGGTGATCAAAAAGTTACCTGAGTTATTCGCTATGCTATTTATGAGTATTCCCCTATGCCCATTTATATTATTTGTAAACGTTCTATCGGCAGTTTGATAAATACTGTTACCTGTTATGGTAAATGCTGATGAACCTGTGGATAGGAATATTCCAACATTTGCCCCAACGGATGATACATCCGAAAAGAAATCGTAAATATTACAATTGCTAATGGTATTTAACCTGTTTTGTTCATTGGCAGTTCCTGAAGAACCTCCTGATATAATGCCATAAGGGTTTATACCATTTGCATTGATATTACAAAAATCTAATCCATTTGAATTATTTCCTGTGCCTGAAGCAATAGCTGTGCTAAAAAACACCACACCAGTAGTTGCTAATGGATTGTTTGATTGAAGCACTACCCTGCGTATAGTATCGTTTTGTGCTTCGTTAATAAACCTTACCGCAGGACCATTACCCGTATTGGTAACAGAAATCATTTGCGATGTTCCTGTTCCTCCGGGTCTTCCATCCAATGAAACAAATTTACCTCCATTAAAATCAAATACTCCTGCATTGGCAAAGTTGGTACCGTCACTTGTGAAAGCTATAGGAACAACAACACCCGAATTAGGCCTAATGGTAATATTATTGGCCAAAGTTGTAGGTAAACTATTACCGATATTGATTGGGTAAGTTTCAACTGTTGGTACATAATCCGTTTGCAATTCCAATACCACTGCTCCCGCCAATGAGCTAAAGCCCGACATAGCTTGCAAGGCAGCACCAATACTGGTGTATGTACCTGCAAAGCCTGTATATGAACCAGGACCAATTGCATAAGTTCCAGCAGTAAATCCAGCAGTTAAACCAGAAGAGTTTGCAATACCAATAAATACTCCACCCGAAATGGTAGTTGTATTGAGTGCAGAGGTACTTAATAAAGTATTACCCGATGTATAACCACCAATGGATGTATAGGCACCACTCAAGGTGGTGGATAAGCCTAATTTTTGCAAGGTTGTCCAATTGCTTTCGGTTACTCTTATATTACTTAATCCGGTTAAACTTCCAGCTCCAGTAATGGCACTTACTGCCCAATATCTGGTACTCATTGAACCTGTTAATCCAGTGCTTGATGTTCCTCCTGCAGGAGCAGTTCCAAATGATTCCACTTGAATGGTTATAGAGCCTGAACTATTTACAGTTGGGTTGTATAATTCAAAATTTTGTGAAGCCGTTTTTCCAATAGGAAATAAATACACCCCAGGTGTATTAAAACTGGTAGGAAATGTACGAGCCATTGGGCCATTTACAAAACCTGTAGAAGTTCTACTCACACTATTGTTGGCTGTTCCTGTTACGGTTAATAAATTGGTGGTGGTGGTTACCAAATTTGCTGCGCTTTGTAAAGATAAACCCGTTACTGTAGTTGCTTGCAATAAGGTAACATTGGCTGATGAAGTAATGGTTAAACGGCCTATTGATGAAGGGAAACCTCCAACACCAGAACCAGTTGCATTAGCTGAAGCAGCAATAGTAATATTTACATCAGGGGCATACGTCCTTGCTCCGCTCACTTGAATATTTCCAGCAACTCCTGTTTGAAGAACCCCACTTGGCGATGTGCTTCCCAAAATAAGTGTTGAACCTGATGCAGCCGTAAAATTACCGAGACCGGTCATATTGAAAGCACCTGCTGCTGAGTAGGTACCATTAATTGTACAAGTTATTCCGGCTCCAACCTGAAACGGAGAAGCTGTTACTGTTAGATTATTAAAAGTAGTTGTTCGGGTTAAGGTAAATGTTGCACCCGAGGTTGTAACTGTTCCACCTGTTAAAGTAGCTGGCAATCCATCACCTGAATTACCAGTAGCAACCGTATAATTATAATTTGCTGCACTGTTATAATTACGCGTTGTAGTTTGCACCGATCCTGTTGGTGTAAGTTGTGTAATACCAGCAGTACTAGCTGTAGATAGAGTTGCGCCTGAAGCAAGTGTAAATGTACCAGCACCTGTAATGGTTGCTGTTGCACCAAATGTTACTGTTCCATTTACTTGTAAAGTTCCAGTTGGAGCAACTGTTATGGCACTTGCTGCATTTGCCATCACTAATGCGCCACCGCTTATCACAGTTGCAGTAATACCAGATGGAATGGTTATAGTAGTTGTTCCTGTTAAATTAAAAAAGCTGGTATTTTGGGTGATGGTGGTTCCTCCCACTGTACTGCAAGTTACTGTTCCAGTTGTAAAACTTGCAGGAAAACCCGTTCCTGTTGATTGTCCTAATCCACCATTTAATGTAATATTTGGTGAGTTAATGGTAATAGTACCCGAGTTACGAATAGTTGCTGTGGCACTTCCACTTTGAATAGCAGGACCATTTCCTCCAATGGTTAATGTATTGATTGGTGAAGTAAAAATAACATTACCCAATCCACCCAAAAAATTGTTATTAAGTGCACTTGAAGTTGCAATTCCCCCCGTTCCATTTACTGTTAGTGTTTTTGTTGAAGCTACACTGAGTGAGCCTGTTGGTCCGGATGTTATTGTTAAATTATTAACCGTAAGGTCGGAGTTTAAGGTGGTAGTGCCGTTAATCGTTAAATTATTTAATCCTGTAAATATTCCATTATTGGTAATTGCTTGGGTGGTTCCATTCATTACAAAAGTGTTGGTACCTGTGCTTGTTGCTAATACACGTCCCCCACTATTTACTGACAAATTATTTGTTCCATTAATATTTACAGTAAGTGCTGTTGCACTGGCATTATTTATCGTTCCTCCTGAATTTACAGTTAAATTACCACCAGTTACAGCAAAAGTTGATGCTGCTGTTGTATTTATTATACCACCAGAATTTAATGTTAATCCACCATTATAGGCGACACCAGTTCCTCCTGAAACAGTAATAGTTGAGTTTGTAACTGACATAGCTCCTGCTACTGCAGTAGTTGGTGCCGCTCCCCATTGAAACGAACCCGTTCCTGTATTCGAAAATGTTACGGATCCTGCTATAGCAGTAATAGTACTAGAAAGGTTACCTAATACAGTTTGATTCGGACAATTCCAAATAAGATTACCCCATGTCGAAGTCGTTGCCGCAACGGTTGTCGAAGTAACTCCTGTTACGTTAATAGTTGAATTGGCATTGTATCCAGCAACGGGTATTGTTCCACCATCTCTTGCCCAATTTAATGTAGCACCCGATTGTAAAGTAAACAATATGGCAGATGCCCCCGAAAAAGCACCACCTTGGTTTACGGTAAAAAAACCACCAGTTGGAATATTGATAGTCGTTAGCGCACCAAATGCAAATGTACAGGTATTAGCGGCCGTAGTTCCGCCAATGGTAAATTGTACTACATTTAAGGTACCTACGGAGCTAGCTGTAAATGTGGTTGTTACTGCCGCACTTGAAGTAATTCTCACAGCACCAAGTATAATACCCGTTGGCACTGCTGTAATGGGTGTTGCTACCGATGGATTAATAATAACTGTATCATTGGCCCCTGGTGTTCCATTGGGAGTCCAGTTTGTTGTGGTCGTCCATAACCCACCACCTGATTGATTCCAGGTGTAGGTGGTTTGAGCATGTAATGTGTTTAACAAAAAAAACGGCAACAAAACCATTGCCCATTTGAGTGAGATACTTTTGGATAGTACACTCAGAGTATGCTTGGCATACCTTTGATTGGTAAAAATTTGATTCATATTTAATTTGATTTATAGTTTAGTTGAAAAAGAAAATACACCACCAAAGTAAGTGAAGCTTGCAACTTGCTTAAAATAAAAGTGGGAATGTGAAATGAAGACCTATGTGACGATTCCAATTGCTGGTCTTTAAACAAGGTAGGATGCAACGTAAAAGATAATAATAGTTGAAATTTGGGGAGTTGTTTGTTCATAGATTCTATTATGTATATTGATAAAGAATATTAACGTTTCGCAATGTATAATTTAGTAGATTATAAACAAATAAAAAAAATATTAATCTTGAAAATTACATATAAAATACTGATTATAATTTACTTACAATAAAATAAACATAAAACATACCCACATTCAATGTAAAAAATAGAGCTATTTTTAACTTTAAATTGATTTGGTTAAAAAAAAAAAATGTATATCCGCTATATTACCAGTAAGTTTTAGCAACGGCAAGAGTTAGTCTATCAAAGAGTTTATCTCCAAAGTATCTTCTATTGAGTTTATAGCAAAACTCGTTGAGATAATTTTGCAGGTATAGACCTTTAATTTTGTGATAAATTCCGAGTAGCATTCTTTTGGCGTTTGCAATTGCAATATGCACCCATTTAAGTGTAGTGTTGGTTGTAATCTCAGTTGATACTTCACTTACATGAACCTCAACATAATCAGCAATATCTACGTAACTCGTGCTTTTATCGGTAAATACAATACTGCTATCTTCAATGTTGTTAATGAACAAGCTATTGATTGCATCAGACTTATGATTATTTAAAACCTGCATCTTAAAGTACCTGCAATGTTTCGATGTAATACCTGTATCCAAATTTTCAAGTGGTGTTGATTCTGCTAAAACCGCTACGTTTTGTTGCTTTTGGCTTCCTTTTCCTCGCTTTAACTTTGTTCCTTCAGGAGTGGCTTTTTCAAAATAGCCCTCGTCCATTTCTATCATTCCTGTAAGTGTATATAAAGAATCTCGTTTACCCATTGATTCTCTTATTTTATGCATCAAGTTCCATATGCTTGCATAACGTGAGTGATCCATTTGCTTTTGGAGTTCCGTTGCAGATATTCCTTTTTTAGTTAAACTCATAAAAGCCATCGCCATGTACCATTTTTGAAAAGGTAATTTGGCATGCTCCATAATTGTTCCGCTACGCAGTGTAGTTCTAAAATCACAGCGGCTGCACTGCCATTGATACTTAGCTTTTAGCCAATAATGTTTTGTACATTCACACTCTTTACAACTGATACCTTCTTGCTCGCGTTTAAGCCTAAAATGTTCCTTGCAACTTTGCTCATCAGGAAATTGTTTGATAAAGTTTATTAATTTCATGTTGCAAAGTTCTGCCCTTTGTTCGCATCCTATCTGCGGAGTGGTATATTTGCGGATATACGTTTTGACTAAAAAAAAAAGAAAATTCGCTATATTAAAAATGGATTTTTGTAGAATAATATACACCAATTTACTTAATCAGAAAGTGTGCTTCAATTTCGTATTTAACTTTTATTTTTTGCATTTGAACCGGCTCTGCGCTTGCCGAACTTTGGGCATTTAATACCCTATTGCTCATTGATTCATAGAGCATCGGTTGATACATATTCGAATTATTTATTTCTTTTATAAAAACAACCTCACCCAAAAGGCTACCAATTGACTCAACCATTAATTTCGCTTTGGTTTTTGCGGCTTTCAGAGCATTTACTTTTACTTGTTGGCGATAGGTTTCTATTTTGCTATTTTCGGTGTGCTGCAAGGAGGCATTCTCTATGCCTTTATTATCCAACTTTTGCATTAAATCGTTGTATTTTTCGAGGTTTGGTAATTTAATGATGTAGGTTTTAGATGCTAAAAAATCAGTGCGTTTTGTTTCGTTACGCCAATATTCATAATTATAATAAGCGTTGGCTCCCTCTACCGAAACATTCTTAAGATCAATTTTTACAGCAGCCAATACTTTTTGAAATTCTTTATCGATCTCTGCTAAATATACCTTTATATTCTTGTCCTTCATGTATTCGCGCAAATTCACACTTAAGTATACTTCATCAGGTTCTATTTCCATTTCGGCACTGCCTGTTACTTCGATGGTGCGAGGAAGAGGCTTAGTTTCATTTTGTGCAAAAATAAGGGTAGTAAAAAAGGCTAAGGCCAGTGTTGCAAATTCTCTTTTCATAATGTGTTTATTTGTACTTCGAAGATATGAATTAGCGTGCCAAGTTCAATTTTTATTCACCGCAAAGACGCCAAGGCGCAAGGAGGAATATTTAAACGCGGAACCGCGGAATACGCAGAGTAGTTATTCACCGCTAAGACGCTAAGAATGTTTTAAACGCGGAGGCGCAGTGAGCGCAGAGAACATTTATTCACCGCAAAGGCGCTAGGAAAATATTTAAACGCGGAGGGTTAGAGTTCGCAAAGTGTGCGGGTAGCTTCCCTTTAAGGACAGAGTTACGCAGGTGTGTGGAGCATAAAAAAAGCGAAGCACTTCTACTCCGCCTTTCTATTAAATAATCTGTAAGAATCTGTGACAATTCCTCCCCAACAATTATTCATTACTCATTATTAATTATGAATTATTAATTAATTAGCAGCCGACTCTTCGTAAGCTTCAATTGGCAAACATGAGCAAACCAAGTTACGGTCGCCATGCGTATTGTTTACACGGCCCACTGTTGGCCAAAATTTATTGGCACGAACGTAAGGCAATGGGAATGCCGCTTCCTGACGACTGTACCCATGATTCCATTCATCAGCAATAACCATACTAGCTGTGTGTGGCGCATTTTTTAATACGTTATCCACTTTATCAACTGTTCCATTTGCAATGGCATCTACTTCATTTTTTATTCCAATCATGGCATCGCAAAAACGATCAAGCTCTGCTTTGGGTTCGCTTTCGGTTGGCTCAATCATAATGGTTCCAGCAACTGGGAAACTCATGGTTGGTGCATGAAATCCATAATCCATTAATCGTTTAGCAATATCTTCTGCTTCAACTCCAGTTGCCCCTTTAAATACACGTGTATCTAAAATCATTTCGTGTGCACAACGACCTTTGCTTCCAACGTATAAAATTTGGTAGTGTTTTTCCAAACGAGCCTTGATATAGTTGGCATTTAAGATGGCATATTTTGTTGCTTGCTCCAACCCCTCCGTTCCCATCATACGAATGTATGCATAAGAGATTAACAGTATAGATGCACTGCCCCAAGGTGCAGCACTTACTGCGCTCATGGATTTATCGCCACCTTGCATATCCACTACCGAATGACCTGGTAAAAACGGAACCAAATGTTTTGCTACGCCAATTGGTCCCATTCCTGGTCCGCCACCACCGTGTGGAATACAAAATGTTTTGTGTAAGTTTAAGTGACATACATCCGCTCCAATATTAGCCGGACTAGTCAACCCAACTTGAGCATTCATGTTTGCACCATCCATGTATACCTGACCACCGTTTTGGTGAATCATAGCGCAGATATCAATGATATTCTCTTCAAAAACGCCATAGGTAGAAGGATATGTAACCATCAAACAAGCCAAGTTATCTTTGTGCTCTTCGGCTTTGGCCTTTAAATCATCAATATCAACATAACCGTTTTCCAATGTTTTGGTAACTACTACTTTCATACCTGCCATTGCAGCACTTGCAGGATTTGTTCCGTGAGCTGATGAAGGAATTAATGCGATGTTTCGGTGACCTTGCCCAATTGATTTTAAGTATTCACGAATCACCATCAAACCTGCATACTCGCCCGAAGCTCCTGAATTTGGCTGCAAACTCATACCTGCAAAACCAGTAACTTGTTGCAAATAATCTGAAAGTTCGTTGAATATTTGTGTGTATCCTAAAGCTTGGTTACGCGGAATAAATGGATGCAACTGACCAAAACCTGGCATGGTTACCGGAATCATTTCGGCAGTAGCGTTCAATTTCATCGTACACGAACCCAAAGCAATCATTGAATGGCAAAGTGATAAATCTTTTGCTTCCAATGATTTGATATAACGCAACATTTCATGCTCGCTGTGGTAAGAGTTGAATACAGGATGAGTCATAAAAGTACTCTTGCGTAAAAGACTTGAAGGCCATGTTACGTTCACAGTTGATGGTTGATAATTAATAACTGTTCCAGTAAGAACTTCAACTAATTTTTGGATATCAACAGGAGTGTGTGTTTCGTCTATTGAAATGCGAATAGTTGCTGCATCTACTTTATTGATATTGATTTCAGCTTTTTCACAATTAGCTTGAAATGCTTGTGCATCGGTTACTTTTACAGTAATCGTATCGAAGTAATTTTTAGTTACAACTTCTAAACCTGCTGATGTTAATGCATCGGCTAATGCTTTTGTTAATCCATGTATACGACCTGCAATTCCTTTCAATCCTTCCGGTCCGTGATGCACTCCATACATACTAGCCATAATAGATAGTAAAACCTGAGCAGTACAAATATTGGATGTTGCTTTTTCGCGTTTGATGTGTTGTTCGCGCGTTTGCAATGCCATACGCAAAGCAGAGTTACCTTGACTATCGATAGACACACCAATTAAACGGCCCGGCATCTGACGTTTGTAGGCATCTTTAGTTGCAAAAAATCCTGCATGTGGACCACCATAACCCATTGGCACGCCAAAACGTTGAGCAGATCCCACAACCGCATCGGCACCCCACTCGCCCGGAGGGGTTAATAGCGTTAGCGATAATAAGTCGGCTGCTACTGCAACCAATACATTATTTTGTATGGCTTTTGCCATAAACTCACTGTAATCGATAACTTCACCGTTTCTGGCAGGATACTGAATTAACGCACCAAAAAAGGTATCATCTAACAAAATAGTATTGTGATCACCTACAACTAGTTCAACACCGATAGGCTCTGTGCGTGTTTTTAATACGTCAATGGTTTGCGGGAAACACAATTCAGATACAAAAAATTTAGTTGCTTTGGCATTCTTAGCTTCTGAGTGCAGCATGTGCATTGCCTCGGCTGCGGCTGTTCCTTCATCTAACAAACTGGCATTTGCAATTTCCATTCCCGTTAGGTCGATAATCATTGTCTGAAAATTTAACAATGCTTCCAAACGTCCTTGAGCAATTTCAGCTTGGTAAGGAGTATACGCTGTGTACCACCCTGGGTTTTCGAAAATGTTACGCAATACTACAAGAGGAGTATTGGTTCCATAGTAACCTTGTCCGATGAAATTTTTGTAAATTTTATTCTTAGATGCCACTTCACTCAACATAGCTAGCAATTCTACTTCCGTCATTGGCTCCGGTAATTGCATGCGGTGCTTTAACCGTATGTGGGCCGGAATAGTTTCATCAATCAATTGATCTACCGTTGCTACACCAATGGTTTTAAGCATGGCTTCCGTATCATGTTTCATAGAAGAATTGTGGCGGTAAATAAATTCGTCTTTGTGGTTTGCGTTGATTTGCATATAAAAAGTTTTAAATTATAACAACTGGATTCTTAAAAGGTTGGCAAATTTACTTTTTTTACAATCGCAAAAAAGTAAATAAAATCAGTTGTTGATGATGTGTGGAAAGCCACTAAAATAGTGATAGTAAAATAACTGAACTTTAAAATTACAAACCGTAACTATAGTATAATTATGAGTGTTGAAAATTATCATGGATCACAACAATAGCCTGTAAGTGTTCAGCAAGAATAAAAAAATGTTGTCCAAGTATTCAACAATATGCCCTATAACAAAAGCGGCACTTCAAAGAAAAATTGTATTCATTTAAGAAGGATAAATTCAAGGATTTAACCAAAAAAAAGGTCGCATACAACTTGTAAGCGACCTTCTGAAAAGATGGTAACCGAAACTAATCTAATTTGTAATCAACAATTTTAATTCCACCTGTTGGTGATTTATATCCAGGTTGGTAGTTTAGCTCAAGTTTCTCTAATGACTTGATGATTTTATCTTTATCGCCAACAACCACAATTACCATTTTATCTATTGGCAACATTTCTCTTGCCAAAGCATCAATTTCAGCTTTATTAATTGCTTGCAATACATTGTTTTGTTGTGAGATATAATCTGCTGGCAAATCATACTTAGCAATTTGTCCCAAGAAATTGGCCTTATCATACGGAGTTTCATAACGCAATGCATCTCCTTGAGAAAGTGCTTTTTTAGTGTATGCTAATTCCTCTGGAGTAATACCATTTTCGCGGTATTTGTTTAATTCAGAGAATATCTCTTTTAGCGAACTATCGGTAGATGAAGCACGAACACCTGCAGCAATGGTATAGGCACCATACTCTTTTGTTCCGTTAAACCTTGCATTAATACCGTATGTAAATCCTTTGTCTTCACGCAGGTTTAAGTTTAAACGACTATTGAAGTTCCCTCCCAACGGAAAGTTCATAACAGTTGATTTAAAGAATTTACCATTATAATCATACGGCAACGCTCTGTATCCCACTCTCAATTCCGATTGAGCTGCTTTGTATTTATCAATAATATAAATTTGAGTTGGACCATCCGGAACATTTGCAGCAACAACAGGAGGCAACACCACATCTTTTTTAGCCCAGTTTTTCAAAAATCCTAACTTAGGCATAATTTCAGATTCGGTAATATCTCCTACAACAACCAAATTACTTAAGGTTGGTGAGAAGAATTTATCGTAAAAATTCTGAATGTCTTTCACTCCCATTGCACGGATGTTTTTAATGGTTCCGCTTACTGGCTCTGCTAAAATTGATTTACCATACAACAAACGGGCATAAGCTTTGTTAGCCTGATCACCTGCATTTACACGTTCGGCATTAATACCCTCAGCTGTTTGTTTTTGAATCAATTTAAAATCTTCGGCAGTAAATTTCGGACGAAGTAGCTTTTCTTCAACTAATTTTAAGGTGGCATCCAAATTTTTCTTTGGTGCGTTTACCATCATGGTAATAGCATCTCGGGTAGCTTCAAAACTAATTGAACTTCCAAGTTTTTCGAGCTCATTCGCAAATTGTTCAGATGTATAATTTTGAGTAGATTCTTCCATCATACTAGCTGTTAATGCCGCTAAACCTGATTTACTCAAATCATTTGCTAACGCATTGTTACCACCTTTAATGGTTAAAATCATGGATACAAATGGAACTTCACTGCTGGTTGATCCGATTACTTTTAATCCGTTGTCAAATGTTGCACGATACATTTGAGGAACTACAGGAGTAATTGCGGTTGTTATTTCAGGTTTTTTGCTGCGGTCGAAATTATCAGCAGGTTTTTTGTAAGATAATCCCTTGTACTCTAATTCAGTTTTTGATGCAACACCAGATGAACTAATGGCTTTGGTTTCTTCTTTACCGTCTTTGTTAGCCGTTGCATCTTTTTGTTTTGCCCAAACATTTACAATGGCAGCATTTTTACCATATAAATACTGACGGAATACACGCATCACATCCTCTTTTGTTACTTTATTGTAACGGGCAATTTCATCCTTCACATTCATGGGTTTGTTAGGCAACAGGTAATTCCATTGAGCTAATACTGATGCTTTGCCTGAAACACTTTGTATGTTTTGAACTAAACCTGCCTCAAACTGAGCTTTGGCGCGTGCCATATCATCATCACTTACTCCTGTTTTGTTAAACTCCTCTAATGTTTGTTTAATCAAGGCCTCCATATCCGCATCATTACCCGGGAATGATAACGCACCAATCGTAAACTCTCCTGCTAACTCTGCACATGGGTTTTGTACAAATACTTGTATTGCTTTTTCAGATTTTACAAAGTTTTTGTAGAAGATGGAGTTATTTCCATTTCCTAATACTGAAGCCAAAATATCTAAAGGTGCCTCGTCAGGATGGTAGTTGGCAACACTTGGATAAGTAACATAAGTTAGAGGCAACACAATATTATCGCCATAATTTGCATACACATTATCAGGTAAACGAACAGGATCAACACGTTGCTTGCGCACTTCCGGCCCGCGAGGGATGGAACCGAAATATTTCATGGCTAGGTTTAAAACCTCCTGTGGATTTACATCTCCAGCAACTGTTAAACTTGCATTGTTGGGTCCGTACCAGCGCATAAAAAAGTTTTTCAAATCCTCAACACTTACACGGTCCAAATCTTCCACGTAACCGATGGTCGACCAACTGTAAGGATGGTTGGCTGGGTATAGAATCTGATTTTTGTATTCATCCAAACGGCCATAAGGAACATTATCTACATTTTGTCCTTTTTCATTTTTTACCGTTGCACGTTGTACTTCAAATTTCTTTTGGGTAACCGCATCCAGCAAAAAACCCATTCTATCCGATTCTAACCACAAAGCAGTTTCAAGATAATTTTTAGGCAATGTTTCAAAGTAATTGGTACGATCGCGATTGGTGGTTCCGTTCATTTGACCACCAGCACCTTGCACAATTTTAAAATGTTCTTCATCAGCTACGTTGTCTGATCCTTGGAACATCATGTGCTCAAAAAAGTGAGCAAAACCTGATTTACCTGGAGTTTCGCGTGCTGATCCAACGTGATACGTTATATCCACATGAACAATTGGATCTGAATGGTCCTCGTGAACGATTACGGTTAAGCCATTTGGCAAACGCCATTTTTCGTATGGAATTACAAGTTCACCCGGATTGGCAGTAACTTTTTCAATTAACTGAGGTTTGGTTGGGTCGGCTACTGCTGCTGTTTGTGCACTGGTTGTAAACAACATACACGCAACTGCTGCTGATGCTAAGAATAACTTTTTCATTTGGTTAATATAATTTAAGCGGATGCAATTTCATGGTTTATTTACATTTTACCCAACGCTTTTTTTGAAAGGAACAGTTTGGGGATTAATGGCCAAAAGATGTGCAAAACCATCCTTTGATAATTTAGATTAGGACATTACTTTCGTAACCGAAGTTCCTAACAAAAAAGAATTATAAACCAATATGAATAAAAGAATATTAATTATTGTAGCCATTGTATTTGTGGCAGCTATCATGCGCTTATTACCCCACGCACCTAACTTTTCTCCAATTGCTGCAATGGCATTGTTTGGCGGTGCCTACATAACCAACAGGTATTTGGCAATAATTGTTCCTCTATTGGCCATGTTGCTGAGTGATGCATTAATGGGGTTCAACGGCTGGTATTTCACTGAGCAAGTAATCACTGTATACGGTGCATTTGCACTAATCGCCTTGTTAGGATTAACATTGCAAACAAACAAAAGTGCCATTAGGGTTGCTGGTGCTTCTATTAGTGCTTCAGTAATTTTCTTTGTAATAACAAACTTTGCGGTTTGGATGGGAGGATTTTTTCATGCTCCTGCATTATACCCAATGAACGGCCAAGGTTTAGCACAATGTTTTGCCGCAGGTTTACCATTTTTCCAAAACAGCTTAATGGGTGACTTGTTCTACAACAGCCTACTTTTCGGAGGATTTTACCTTGCTAGTATAAATATTCCTGCTCTACAAAAAGTAAAGTGATACATTATTAAAATGCTTCCATTTATGAAGCCGACTCCACAAAAGGGTCGGCTTTTTTGTGGGTGAAATATCCAGTGTTCTAATATTGTTTTATTTCGAGAACATTGTGCTGTAATAGTTTAAGATAATTGGCCCAAAAAGGCATTGTCTCATCATTATACCCTTACTATTTCGAACTGTTTTATAATTGGAATGGGTATTAATAAACTAAAGTACTCTTTACTTGCTTAGGTTACGTAGTTTCTAGAAGTTTTAACCTTAAATCCGTGCTTCTGGCAAGAATCAACCAACATACTATCATCGAAAATAAACAAGCCAATTAGGGGCTGATTTTACAACAGGGAAACGGCCTAATCCAACGATTGGGTGCATAAAAAAAGGGAGACACATTGCTGCATCACCCTTTTCAATAACTATTTAAAGGATTAATTAATCATCACCTTTGTGCTGAAGCTACTGTTTCCAATTGATGTTTTTACAAAGTACATTGCTGATTGTAAACCTAACTCCGAGCGATTAATACTAACAATGTGTTTGCCCGATTCTTGTTTACCTTTTTGCAAGGTTGCAACTTCTTTACCCATAATATCAAATAGTTTTATTTCCACCAAACTGCTTTCATTTAACTCATAATAAATGTCGGCAGTGGCGTTAAATGGGTTTGGTGAAATATTGAAATTAACATCTTTAGCAGTTATATCAGATAAACTCGATTTTAAGCCTACCATCATGGCATCTAAATAAAAATTATTACCACCTTGATAAGTAAACGATAATTTGAATTTAACACTTGCTAGTTGCGCTCCGCTTCCTAGAGCACTACCTGCAACACCATCCGTTTTCCATTGTGAAGGATTGCTTGGCGTATAGTAGGCGGAAGGTTGCATTGGACCACCGGATGTTGTTAAAGGATTTGCAGTTCCTGGTGCCGATTGACTTCCTGCGATTGTTTTCCTTAGTGCCCATGTTTTACCACAATCGTATGAAACAAAAATCTGCATCGCATCTCTTGAGTCGTTTGTATTTCCTGCTCCCAAGTAGTTAGCTGCAAATGAATAGCTGAATGAAAAATAAGGATTGCTTGCACCAGCTAAATTAAACGTTGGTGATAACAAAGAATAAGTAAATCCATATTGCAATCCCCTTGTTTCCAAAACTAAACTATTGTTACCGTTAACTTTTGCCGTTGACGTGCGTTTCCAATTTGTGGTTGATTCGTTTTCAAAAAACCAGCCATCAGCTAAAAAGGTATTGGCGTAATCCCAATCGGCATTTACCGCACCAGTAGCGATTCCTGAAAAATCAGTTGGTGGTTGCACATAAATATACTCTTTTACCGCAGTAGTACCTGAACCATTGGGTCCTGTAACAGTTAAAGTAACTGTTTTCCATCCCGGAATACCATATGAAATACCCGTGGGATTTTGTATGGAAGAAGTTGCAGGTGTGGCTCCTTCACCAAAATTCCATGACCATGCGTTTACAGTAGCATTGTATGAGTTGTCTCTGAAATTAACAGTAGAACCCACACACACTATTTTTCCTGGTGCTGACATGTTAAACGATGCTATTGGCAAAGCTTGACATGAGTAACCATCAGAAGTTCCTGTAAATGCCAAATTTGACGGTTGCCACAAATCTCTTCTGTAATTTTCTAAACAAAAATGCATACGGGCAACCTGTTGCAGCGTAAACATATTACTTGCACATGGTCCAATAAAATAGTCCATAAAGTTTTCGTATTGATCTGGCAAATCTGGATTATCAGTTGAGCATGAGTTAAAATTTGGAATATTGCAACGGTTACGAAGAGGTTCAGTTGTGCTCGCTACGAAAAAAGTAGTTGGCGTTTCTGCAATTCCATCACCTTCGTTGTCGCAGCTATCTCCCTGAAATGGGTGAAACAATCCTAACCAATGACCTGCCTCGTGAGTAACAGTTGTAACATTAGGGGTTTGACCTGGTAAAGATGTTCCAATATTACCAAACTCATTGTGAATAATCATAACTCCATCTGTTGTTGCAGAACCAAAACCGCCTGCAAAAAAAGGAAACTGAGCATACCCTGCAACACCAACACCTGGACCTCTGTTAATGCTGTTTACAACCCACATGTTAAAATATCTCTTGGTATCCCAAGCACTCATTTTTTTTACCAAATCATTTCCCTTTGAAGTCAATGGGGTGTAAAACCTCACAATACCGTTAGTACATTTGCCCTGAGGATCCTTTTGAGCCAGTCTGAATTCTATTTGTGCATCAGCAGCTATATCTCTGAAAATAGAACGTGTGTTTCCTGTATCACTGTTAGTTCTTCTAAAACTTTTGTTCAATTGAGCAATTTCACTTTTAATTTGAGCATCACTTATGTTTTCTATCCCATTTTGGTGAAACACGTGAACTACAACTGGAATAATGTATTTAGGTGCTGAATTTTTACCCAATCCTTTTTGTACTTTATAGTCGTTAGGATTGTAGGTTTTCATTGCCTCTGCAAATGCACGGTTAAATTCCGCACGTTTAGCTACAATCTCTGCATGCTCTGCTGCACCTTGCTTGTAATGCTCATCTGTTCCGCAAACATTTTGTTGTGCAAAAACTGCAAACCCAGATAATAAAACGGCTACACTCAATAGAAGTCTTTTCATATTATGTATGTATTTTAATTTATTTATAAGCATGCATCAGTTATTTACTACTGTGCAATACTAAATTTATTAGTTTTGAAAGGCGGAAAATAATACTTTTTTTAGTTAAGACAACCTGATTATTTATTTGGTTGCACTAACAGTTGATTTCTTGGAACTTCCCATACTTCGAGGTCGAACATTCGTTTTCCATCTATGTTAAGTCTTAAAGCTGTACACACCTGATGAAACCCTTTAATACCTGCCGCCCCTGGATTAAAATGCATTAACCCTATTTTTTTGTCTCTCATCACCTTTAAAATGTGTGAATGTCCGCAAATCATCACATCCGGTTTCCCTTTTAGGAGTTCTTTTCTAAACTGAGGACTGTATTTATCAGGATAACCACCAATATGTAGCATACAAACTTCTAACTCTTCAACAGTAAACCTATTTATCTCGGGCATTTCCAAACGTACTTCTCTCCCATCAATATTTCCCCAAACGGTACGTAGTTTTTTAAATTCCTGTAATTTTTGAAAAGTTTCTAAATCGCCCCAATCACCTGCATGCCATATTTCATCGCATTGTTCAAAAAAAGTAAACAATGCATCAGGAATAAATCCATGCGTATCGGATAAAATGCCAACTTTAATCATATTTGCTGCTCACAAGTATACGCATGACATTATACATTATCATCATCACAACCATTGTAAGCTTAGCTGCTTTTTCCAAAACTTCGCTCATTGATCAATTTGTGTTTTCGCCTTACATGATGAAACACCACAAACAATGGTATCGATATGTAACCTGCGGATTGTTGCATGGTGATTTTGTGCACCTGTTTGTAAACATGTTTGTTTTATACTCGTTTGGCAATGCTGTTGAAGTTTATTACAATTATGCTTTCGGTGAACTTTCGTGGCTGGTGTTTTTGCTGCTGTATGTCTCGTCCATTTTTGCAGCAAATGTTACCACTTACGCTAAACATCAAAATGACCCAGGTTATAGATCGTTGGGAGCATCGGGAGCTGTTTCGGCTGTTGTGTTTACTTCCATTTTATTCGATCCGTTTCGTAATATTTATTTATATGGAATTATAGGATTACCTGGCATTTTATTAGGTGTAATTTATTTAGGATATTCATACTACATGGGCAAAAAAGGAAGTAACGATAATATAAACCATGATGCACACTTGTATGGAGCCATCTATGGGATTGTGTTTACCTTGTTCTTAAAACCTAAGATATTTATGGTATTTATTAACCAATTGTTTTAAAAGAACAATCCGAAACGAATATCAAACGGAGATGGTCGGAATGATTTATCAAATGCCCTCGGATTTGTTTGATCTCTTTCTGACCATAAAACATCATACAATAGCAGAATGTATGCACCCGATCCGCTTTTGCCAAATGATTGATTGATACCGCCTCCGAGAAATAGCGAATTGCTCCAAATACGTTTACTTTCTTGCAAATAGTTATACGAAGTAAAGTTCATGGGTTGGTACTCGGCATGCGCGAAAATTGGCCCGAATAGGTTGTGCCTTGCAAACATGTTTAAACCATAAATATTGTCAGTTAGGGTTATTGTTTGATTGTTGGAGAAGAAATATTGTTGCTTCCAATAAATATAAGTAAAGCCGCCACCGGCAGTAAAATTTTCTGTTACCTTATAACCAACCAACGGCTGTAAGTATACCATAGACGATGCGCTTCCAAAAGCAAGCCAAAAATTGCCACCGTATACCATTTTATCTTTCCACGATTGTTGCTCGTAGGATTTAACCTCATCTTCTTGCGCCTGCTTGTCGGAATCCATTTGTTTCATGCGCCTCTGCGATAAAACTGGAGAAACCAAAACCAACATAAAAAAGAGGGAAATAAATAATTGCTTACTCATAATAACGTTTAGACAAAAAGCTTTGGTGATTAGTTGTGTTTTGAAACAAATTTATGGAATAATTGGTGAATTCACCTTTTAAAGATTTATTTCGCATAGCTTTCTAAAACAAAGTAATTATGAGCAAAATCCACAATTTTTCAGCCGGACCGGCTATTCTTCCGCAATCGGCTATTGATGCATCCGTTGAAGCCTTACAAAACTTTGCAGGAACAGGTTTATCACTTATTGAAGTTTCGCACCGCAGCAAAGAATACGAGGCTGTAGTTGCCGAAGCAACACAATTGGTAAAAGATATATTGCAACTAGGAGATGATTATGCAGTGGCCTTTTTACAAGGTGGAGCGAGTTTGCAATTTGATATGATTCCAATGAATTGGTTGGGCGAAGGCGAAACTGCCGCTTACACCAACACTGGAGTATGGGCAAGTCGCGCTGTTAAGGAAGCGAAGTTATTTGGAAACGTTAACGTAGTAGCTTCGAGCGAAGACACGAATTTCAACTATATTCCAAAAGATTATACCATGCCGGCTGATGCCAAATATTTTCATTGCACCAGTAACAACACTATTTACGGAACCGAAATGTTTTCATTCCCGAACACAAATGGAGTACCGTTAATTTGTGATATGAGTTCGGATATTTTTAGCCGTCCGTTTGATGCCAAACAGTTTGATATGATTTATGCTGGAGCCCAAAAAAATATGGGTCCTGCCGGAACAACATTGGTGATTATTAAAAAGTCGTTTTTGGAAAAACGTGTTAGTAAAAAAATTCCAACCATGTTGGATTATGCAGTTCATATTGAAAATGGAAGTATGTACAACACACCGAGTGTGTTCGCCATTTTTGTGTGTATGCATACGTTACGCTGGATTAAATCGATTGGATTGGAGGCTATGGAAGTGCGTAATAAAGCAAAAGCCGATTTGCTATATGCAGAGATTGATCGCAATAGCCTATTTACTGGAACCGTTGCTGTTGAAGACCGCAGCCGCATGAATATAAACTTTGTATTAACCAATACAGCATACGAAGCTGAGTTTCTAAAATTCTGCGAAAGCAAAAACTTAAGCGGATTAAAAGGCCACCGCTCAGTTGGTGGCTTGCGTGCAAGTTTGTACAACGCATTAGAAATAGAAAGTGTACAATCTCTTGTTGACGCAATGAAGGAGTTTGAAGCAATGAAAAAATAATGTGAAGATTAGAAGATGTGTAAATGTCTTTTGTCAAATCATTTTCTATAATATCAGTAAATTCTGTACACAAAATTGTAATTCGCTAAAGGCTAATAACCAATAGCAAAAAGCCATATTCAAAAATGACAAAAATATTAGCAAACGATGGCATTGATGCCAATGGAAAAAAGATTTTAGAAGCCGCAGGATTCACGGTTGACACAACTAAAATTACGCAAGAAAAATTAGCAACCGAGCTAAATAATTATGATGCAATTTTGGTGCGCAGTGCTACCAAAGTTCGTGAAGATTTAATTGATGCATGTCCCAATTTAAAACTGATTGGACGTGGTGGTGTAGGAATGGATAATATTGATGTGGCATACGCCAAAAACAAAGGTATTGCTGTTATCAACACTCCGGCCTCATCATCAGTTTCGGTAGCTGAATTGGTGTTTGCACATATATTCTCCGGATCTCGTTTTATCCAAATTACCAACCGTGTAATGCCTTCAAAAGGTAATGAAGAATTTGGTAACTTGAAAAAAATTGCCAGTAACGGAATAGAGTTACAAGGTAAAACAATGGGTGTTTATGGTTTCGGACGAATTGGACAAGAAGTAGCTAAAATTGCTATCGGATTAGGAATGAAAGTACTTGCGTTTGATCCATACGTGGAAACACTCGACTTGATTGTAAACTTACCTGCTTTAGGTGAAAACTCACGCATTAAAGTAAACATCAAAACGGTAAGCGAAGAGTCGGTTATCACACACTCCGATTTCATTACATTCCACGTTCCGTTTAACGAAGGTGATAAAGCCATTATCGATGCTGCAAAAATGGCGAAGATGAAAAAAGGAGTAGGATTGATAAACTGCTCGCGCGGAGGTGTGATTAGTGAAACTGATTTGCTAGCCAACTTAAACAGCGGACATGTAGCCTTTGCCGGATTGGATGTATTTGAAAAAGAACCACCGGTAAACATGGATATTTTACAACACGATCATGTGAGTGTAAGTCCGCATATTGGTGGTAGCACAATAGAAGCTCAAAACCGTATAGGAATTGAGCTAGCCGAAAAAGTAATTGAATTTTTTAAGAAATAATAGCTATTGGCTTTTTGCTATTGGCTTTTGGTGGTTTTCCCTAATAGCTAATGGCCAAAAGCTAACAGCCAAAAGCTAATAGCTAACCATGGCCATAGTCAAACCATTTAAAGCCTTACGTCCCTCTCGCGAAACCGTTGCTCAGGTATCTTCTCCTTCCTATGATTCGGGAAGCCGGGATAAGTCGTACAACGAGTTGGAAACCAATCCTCACTCCTACCTGCATGTGGTTAAACCCTATTTGCATTTTAAAGGCGAGAAAAAAAATCCGGAGAAACATTTTCCGCTTGGGTTAACATATCTCGAAGCATTTAAGCAAAAAGGATGGCTTATTAAAGATGAGGCAGACTCCTATTATGTTTACCGCGTAATCAAAGGAAGCAATGCCTACACCGGAATTATAGCTGTGGCAAGTGTGGATGACTACAACAACAATCACATTCTCAAACACGAAAACACCTTAACCGAAAAACAAAACGAGTTAGCCGAACATATCCGGTGGTTCAAGCAATTAGGCAATCCAGTGCTCCTCACCTATCCTGATGCTTCCAATATTGAAAAGGTAATCAATCATTATACTGAAAATCATATCCCTGAATACAACTTTATAAGTGCCGATCAATTAAAGCATAACTTATGGGTGGTAAGCAAACCCGAAGATGTGGAATTGATTCGCAATGAGTTTGTAAATATTCCTAAATTATACATTGCCGATGGTCACCACCGCAGCGCAGGTTCGGCAGCTTACTGTGAATATGAACGCAACGTAAATCCTTTATTTGACGGAACCGAAGCATTCAATTTTTTCCCCGTTTGCTTAATTCCATTTTCAAAACTTCACATCTTTGAATACCACCGTTTGGTTAAAGATGCATTGGTAACCAAACCTGATTTTCTTGAAAAAATAGCAACCTATTTTGATATTATTCCAAGCGGTAGCCTGCCCGTTCAGCCATTAAAACCTAAGGAGTTTGGTTTGTATTTTAACAAAAGTGCTTACCTCTTAAAACTTAAAGCAGAATATACGGCTACCTTAAATGGAACGTTGGATAAGCTGGATGTTAGCATTGTTGAAGAGTTTATATTAAAACGGATTTTTAACATAAACGATAGCAAAACCGATAAGCGAATTGCCTTTATGGATGGCACTAAAGGAATTGGAACCTTACAAGAAACTGTTGATAGTAAAGATTGTGATTTGGCAATTACCTTGTTTCAAACAAGTATTGAAGAAGTAAAAGAAGTTGCCGAAAACAACCTAATTATGCCGCCAAAATCAACTTGGATTGAACCCAAACTAAGAACTGGATTGGTTATTTATGAAACAGTATAATCTCAATACTCTTCGCAACCCCTGGCCCCTAAAGCGCAAAAAAGTAGGCAATAAAGAAGTAGGCAGTTGGCAGCAAATCACGAGAGCAAACCCGATTCGATAAAATCATTGCGACTTTGCGTAAAAATAACCTGGGCTACCCCTTGAAATCCATCGCGCAATAAAGAAGGCAATAAAAAAGTAGGCAGTTGGCAATAATGAGTTTGGCTTCGGTAAACTCAGCTTGACATACAAACCCGATTCGATAAACGCATTGCAACTTTGAGTAAAATCAAGTTGGTCAAAACAACAAAAGCCTCAATACCACAAGTTCAACATAGAACTTGTAGCATTGAGGCTTTCTGAGCATATTTACTATACGTTTACTTTATCAAAATACCATCGGCAACCACACTGAGTTGTATTTTACCTTCAACAGTATCTCGTTTAGCCACACCGTGTGCAATGGCTGTTTTATTTTCGATGTTATAAGGGAGCACAAAGGCTTTGTCCTTTACATCTATAAACAAATCTTCACCATCATCATTTTTAAGTGTAAGCCAACAACCTTCACCTTTGCAGTATTGGGTAACTGTTCCGGATACAGTAACAGGAATATCATCACCGATGATTAAAGCTTCTGCAACTTGTTTAACTGACAGAACACTATCGGCAGTAAACGTTACACCATAATTTCCTGTTTGAGGTAATTTTAAGCGCGGATCATTGTTACACGAAAATAATACCAACGCAATGATGAAAGAATAAAGTGTCTTTTGCATGTTTATTGGTTAACGTACAATTTGTAATTCGTTGATAATATTTGGCGCATCACCATATTTGTCAATCAAGAACAATACATAGCGAATATCAACATTAATGGTGCGTTTATATTTTGCATCAAATACGATATCACCACTCATGGCCTCCCAGTTTCCATCAAATGCCAATCCAATTAATTGACCTTCGCCATTAATTACCGGACTACCAGAGTTTCCTCCAGTAATATCATTATTGGTAATAAACGCTACCGGAAGTTTTCCATTTTCCATTGCATACTGACCATAGTTTTTGTTGTTGTACAAATCAATTAAACGTTGTGGGGCATTAAATTCAAAATCTTTAGGATCGTGTTTTTCGATTACTCCTTCTAAGGTTGTGTAGTAGTTGTATTTCACAGCATCTTTGGGCTCATAACCCTGAACGCTTCCATAGGTTAAACGCAATGATGAATTGGCATCAGGATAAAATGTTTTATCGGGCGATAGTTGCATTAACCCTTTAATAAATGCTCTTGATTCTTTACCAACCGTAGCATTAAACTCATCCACTTTCGGCTTGTAATTGTTAATATAGTTTTCGTAAAACGATTTCACAAACTGATAGGCCATATCTTTTTGAACAGCTTTTACCGATGGTTTATTCAAAAATGCTCTGAATTTGTCTTTGTTGGCAAACATGCTTTTGGCGTATACTTCTTTGGCAAATTTGGCAATAGCTTCTTCCGGTGTTTTTCCCATTTTAAGAATGGTAGCCATGTATGGAGCTTGTTGCTCTTTAGGGATGTTGTTGTAATACATCAACAAAATTTGCGACATGATTTTTTCATCTGCACCTGCAAAAAACTCTTCGTAAGCTGCATCTAGGTTTTGTTTAGTTGTATTAATAGCTTTATTGGCAGCAGCTGTATCCTTTGCTGTTTCGTAAGCGTACATACTAAAAACAAGTGACGTTAAATCAATACCAAATAAACCTTCAATTAAATACGTGCGTTGCAGAGCATAAGGCACATAAGCTTGGTAAGCTTTGTTTATATTAGGCAATACATTTTCAAAATCGGTTTTACCGGCAGCAAACGAAGCAAATTTCTTTTCGTCTTCTACTTTACCTTCATACACTTTTAAGTGCTTTAATTGTTCGGTTTGACCGATAAAGTATTTCCAGTAATTAGCAATTTGAGCATAACGGGCAGATAGTTGTAAACGATCGGCTTCACTTTTATTCATCACTTCTTTCCATGCTTTTAAGCGGATATCGCGCAATGCAACAATGGTTGGATTTACTTTATCCTGAGCCAACTGAATACCATTTGAAAATTCGTAACGGTTGGTACGACCCGGGAAACCATAAATCATTGCATAGTCGCCTTCTTTTATTCCTTTTAACGATATAGGTAGGAAATGTTTGGGTTTGTAAGGAACGTTATCTGCTGAGTATTTTGCCGGCTTACCATCTTTACCTGAATAAATACGAAACATGCTAAAATCACCGGTATGACGTGGCCAAACCCAGTTATCAGGATCTCCACCAAATTTACCTATACTTTGCGGAGGTGTTCCAACCAAACGGATATCAGTGAATTTTTCGAAGATGAATACATAATATGCATTCCCCTTGAACATCTCGCGAACCTGTGCTTCGTAATGTGTACCTTTAACAGCCTCATCCGATAGCTTTTTGAAGATACCTTGCAATTTACTACCTCTATCTTTTTCAGGAACATCTTTCAATTCGGCTAAAACTTTATCGGTAACATCATCCATACGCTGAACAATCGAAACCCACATACCTGGCTTTGGTCTTTCTTCTTTGGTGCTTTTTGCCCAAAAACCGTTATCTAAAATATTATCTTGTGGAGTAGACAACGATGCAATCGCATCATAGCCACAATGGTGATTGGTTAATACCAGTCCTTGATTTGAAATAATCTCACCTGTACACCCTCCGTTAAACCAAACAATAGCATCTTTTAAGCTCGAGTTGTTTACATCATACAATTGCTCTGGGGTTAGTTTTAAACCCATAGCTTTCATTTTTTCGTAATTGTACTTTTTAAGCAACAAAGGCATCCACATTCCTTCATCAGCTTTTACATGCAAACTACTGATTAAGAGTATTGCAATGAGGCTTCTACATAAATTCTTCATAACGTTTTCTAAAAAATTGAACCGCGAATGTATAAAAAAATGTGGAATGAAGAGCGTAATGTGATAAACGGACGAAAATGGGGATTATGTAATTCAGGAATCAATAGTAGTTCTATACTATCTTCACGTGGGAGTGTAATACACTGTAGTTGAGCTAGGTTGAAATAAAGCTCTATTTAGCGAAGCTATAGGTTGTGCGTTAAAGATCAATGGAGTTTTTACATTGCATTTCCTTCTGAGTCTGGCTGATAGGCAATTTAAACCCCTGCTTACTATCTATTGAACTACCAAGGTTCTTTCTGTTCTTCTGAATGCGCCTACAACTCCCAATCCGCCATTTACACTGTTGTATTGCTTAAAAGGTTCGCTAAACGGATTCTCACCAAAATAATTCAACCTTCTTATGTGGTACTCATAGTAATGAATATCGGTATTTAGCAAGTATGCTTTAACGGTTGTTTCATCGGAACTATAGTTATAATCATCGCACACACCTGTGAAATAGTTTCCTTGCTTGTTTTGATCCGTCCAAATGCTGCTGCAAACATCTTTTTTTACTAAAACCGTATCAAGGTTAGAAATATAAGTGTATTGTTGTTCAATAGCCAGTCGGTAATAATTTTGAGTTCCTGCCGGATCCATCCACTGATACGCATATTTAAAATACGGACCACCATAACCATTTGATGAATCACCCAATTTTTTGTACCTTAATTCACCCAAACCAATTTTATCAACAGGAATAATGCAACTACCCGAAACCTTTTTGCCATCAACCATCACTTCAACTGTATATACTCTTCCCGGTTCAATCGGAAAAAGAAGTGTTGGCAAAACATAAGCATTCATGGAATCAACAAACGGAATAGTGGCCGATTGCCCTCCATCATTCGCAATGGTTACTGAAGCATTTTTAACTGCTCCCACATTCACAGTGCGGGTAAATACCGGCTTACTTTTAGTAACCTCAACTTTAATCCATTTATCCTCGGGCGAGAGGAATGAAAAGACAACAACTTGGGATTCAATTATAGGAACTTCAACATCTGTTACAATTTTTTCACACGCCATAAAGGTAATACTCATCCACAGCAAACCCAAAAAATAAATTCGTTTCATACAGTTAAAATTTAATGTTCCAAGAAATAGATGGAATAATGGGAAACAGTGTAATTTGTTTGAGATTAACATTTCCTTTTGAATCGGTTGATGTATAATAGAAATATGGATTCATTCGGTTGTAAACATTGTAAACACTCAACTCAAATGTGCGGATGTACCAATCTAGTTTTTTAGTTATTTGCAAGCCAAAATCCATGCGGTGGTATGATGCCATTCTAAAATCATTTCGGGCTGTGTAAACCGTAGCTGTGCTTCCCATATCACCAAACATATTTATACGTCCCGAAGGTGAATGGATAGGAGCATTGTATTCGGCAATAGGAAGCGTTATGGCATTACCGGTTCCGTAAACCCAAGTAGCAGAAAGTGTGATTCCGTTTTTTTTATCTTGTTGCTCTTTCACTTTATAAATTCCAACCACAGATATATCATGTCGCCTATCATATCGGGCAAAAAAAGGTTTCCCAAAATTTAACTCATCAAATTGCCATTTTGTCCACGAAAGTGTGTACCCTATCCATCCTGTTAACTTACCTATTTTTCGCTGCAACAATACTTCAACGCCATTACTCGTACCGTTTCCTGATGTAATATTTTTTTCGTAGCTATATGGGTCATTTGACGATGCGCTTCCATCAGCTTCCAAAAAACTAGCTCCTTCTTTATAAGAGATAATGTTACTCATGCCTTTGTAGTATCCTTCAATGGTTAAACTAAAATTTAGATCTAAAAAATCTTTAGCCACGCCTGCTGCCACTTGCCAACTTTGTTGAGGTTTTAAATTATCACTGCTCGGAACCCACAAATCGGTGGGTAATCCTACACCTGTATTCGACAATAAATGTATGTATTGATTCATAAGCGCAAAAGATCCTTTTACAGCTAAATCACTCTTGATATTATAAGAAGTACTTAAGCGAGGTTCAAGGTTAAAATAGTTTTTACTTTTTGCAGAGAAATGGCTGAGACGCATTCCTGGATTTACACGAATTCTTGTTCCAATTTTAAGTTCATCTTCAACATAAATAGCATTTTCACAAGAACCGATTGAAATTTCAGATGAAGAATCTTGTCCGCTAAACTGATCCTTAAGAACATAAGCAGAAGGTGTGAATTGATGATAAATCAATTGTATACCGGCTTTAATGAGATGGTTTGGATTAGGCCTAAATTCAATATCATGTTTGATAGACCAATCGCGAATACCCGATTGATAGTTCAACTCAAACTTACTCCCATCAAAACTAGCCAACTGGTAAATTCCAAACCTGTAATCGCTAAAGATAAATGATGTATTACTAAAAGTACGGTTATTGTATAAGTGGTTCCAACGCAAGGTTCCTGTTGCATTACCCCAGTTTAGGCCGACTTCCAATGATGCGTTATTTTGCTTGCTGGAGAATCCAAATTTATCTTTTCCAAAATAACCGCTGGCAAACAGCCTATTTTTTGAATTAATTTCCCAGTTTGTTTTCGCGTTTACATCATAAAAATAATACCCTCCGTTTCCTTCACTTGGCATAAAGGGACGAGTTAAAATATCAAAATACGTTCTGCGGGCAGAAACCAAAAAAGAAGCTTTGTTTTTTACTATGGGTCCTTCAAACACAAAACGAGATGACAGAATACCAATACCTGCTTCCCCTCTGTATTTTTGTTTATCACCTTCTTTCATACTCATATCGATCACAGATGATAACCGTCCGCCATAACGTGCAGGAAATCCGCCTTTGGTGAGCTCTACACTTTTAAGGGCATCACCGTTAAACAAACTAAAAAAACCAAACAAGTGAAAAGCGTTGTAAACATTAGCCTCATCAAGGATGATTAAGTTTTGATCCGGACCGCCACCTCTAACATAAATACCAGAATTACCCTCACTCGGTTTTTGCACACCCGGCAGCAGTTGAATAACTTTCAATACATCTTTTTCTCCTAGCAAAGCAGGAATATCTTTTATTTGAGAAATTGGAATTTCGATAACGCTCATGCGGGTTTGTTCAGCCAATCGCATGGTTTGTTTATCAGCCTGAATAACTACCTCTTTTAACGATTTAGCTTCATCTAATTCAATCATTAATTCGGTGTCGGTGCGCAAATCAATTCTGTAAGCTTTGGGTGCAAAACCCACATAACTAATAATTACTTCAAACGTATCGGCAGGAAGGGAGATGGAATAAAAACCATATGCGTTGGATACCGTGCCTGTTTTATATTTCGGAATGGCAACCGTTGCCCCTATCAACAACTCTTTACTCGATTTATCTTTAACAAAACCACTGAGCACTTTGCGTTGTTGCGCATGACCACTCACATAAACACTTAAAAGGATGAGCAAAATGAAGTATTTCATTGCGTATTGACTAGCTGAGTTCAACAAATAAGTGCAATTTTAAAAAAAAAAAAAAAGCTTTTGAGGGCTTTTTTCTTTTGACCAAGTAGTGCAATCTTTGGATTGTCTATGTCAAAAAATTACAAACAGCTCAGTTTAGAGCAAAGATATCAGATTGAATGTTTAATAAAAGCAGGGTTCAGTCAAAAAAAGATCGCAGAGCAATTAAACGTTCATGCATCAACTATAAGTAGAGAGCTAAAACGTAATATCGCAAAGAGAGGAAAAACGGCAGGAGAGTATATGGCTCTAAATGCACAACGTAAAACAAATATTAGACATTTAGAAAAACCTAAATATGTGAGTATTGTAGAATAAAAACGGCCACATCAAATACTGATGCAGCCGTTTCGCTTGGTGACTGGTTAGCCCAAAGGTTAATTGGCAGTTACATTATCAAAGTTTCAAACCTATATGATGTGAGTATTTTGCAAGATCCTTATTACAAAAAAAAGGACTCGAAGCGTTGATAGAAGCCGAACGATTGAAACAACAAACGATACTAGAAAATAGTGATATATTTGAGGAATAAAATCTATTTAATAGATTAAGAGTATATCCCCAAAAAGGGTTTTATTACTCCGAGAAATATATTTTTTTAATATATTGCAAATAAACTAAGAACTATGTTAACCACTAGAGAAGAATTTTATAAGATAAATTTACTTAAATATTTAGATAAAGATTCAACAATTTTAGTTTGTGGCGGTGGCAGCGATGACAAAAAAGCACTTGAGTTATCAGGTTTTAAGAATGTGGTGATTTCAAATATTAGTCCAGAAATGGCAGCCTTAGATTGGTCACCCTATTCCTACTCTTTACAAAATGCAGAATCATTATCCTATCCTGATAATTCTTTTGATTACGTAGTCATTCACGAAGCCATACACCATGCCTCATCTCCACATCGAGTAATAACGGAAATGTATAGAGTAGCAAAAAAGGGAGTGATGGCTACAGAAGCACGTGATTCATTTATCATGAGATTAATGATTAAATTTAACTTCACCCAAGATTATGAATACTTTGGCATATATTTAAACGGATATACTGGGGGAGTAAATAATACCGAAATTCCTAATTTTATTTATCGTTGGACAGAAAGAGAAATTGAAAAGACAATTAACTCTTACACTCCTTATGCAAAGCATAACTTCAAATACAATTACGGAACACGTTTCCCATTTCTCTTAAAACATGATAAAAAAAGTTTTTTAAAATACATGATGCTTCGATGTATTCATCCATTCTTTGCATTGTTCGTAATCCTATTTAAGAAACAACAAAATCTGTTCTGCTTTTTCATTGAAAAACCAAAGATTCCGACTGACTTACACGAATGGATTAAATGGGACGAAGTAGCTAATTCACCAACCTTTAATAAAGATTGGGCGAAAAAACGATATGAATAGAAATGAAACGCAATTAAACAATCACCGAACCAGAATTTTCGCTGCTTGGTGAACTCGCGCTTTCAGCCCTTAATTGATTGTTAGTGTAGTCATACCAGATACAAGCCTCTCCTATCCTTAAAAATCCATTTGTCCAACCACCAGATAAATCCATTATAAAGTTGTTATACTTTACAGTATCGGCTAACTTGGTATTGTATGGAGAATTATTTGAGGAGGGATACAATAAAGTCATATTGGTACATTCATTGTTTGAAATTTCATGAGGAGTGTCTCCAACAGTAAGGCTTATGTTGTTTCCTATTACTGTATTATCTCGTATAGCAAAAAATTCGGGAGCATAAGAACTTATACCCTCGGAAGAACTCGCATCAGCGTATATTATATTTGAGGATAACTCGAAGTGCTTTGAATGTCCAATATATATCCCATACTTGAATTTAAAAGCTGGATTTAATGACTTTATCTCATTTCGAATAATTGAGAAACCTTGCTTTATTACAGGAGAACCAGGACGATCCCCATTACAGTTTATAGCAATAGAATCTGAATGATTTTCCGAATAACCCACGATATAATTTTCTATCAAATTTAGTTGCTTGATATTTGCAACATCATTTGAATCAATATAAATGCCATAAGTTGGTTGATCAGGGTTACGTACCGCTATGTAAGAACTAGATAAAGAGCAACCATTATCGGAATATGAATAAAACCCCACACGTCTGCAAAAGTCCAAATCAACCTGATGATATTTGCAAAACAATCCATCATGATGATAAATCCCAATATCATGCTGAACAAATGAAGAGTTAGTTATTTTTATAGATTCAGGTATCTGATAAATTCCGGAATGACTGGCTCCTCTTACGTATACTCCACAGCCAATACTTGTGGAGCCCCCAAAAATTAATGGAATGACAGTAGTACTAAAAGGCAAATGATCAAAATTTGAGGTGACATCCGTAATTGTGGCACCGACCACTTGACCATACAATGCAATTGCATTCATGCAGTTGGTAATACCTACATTTTGTATAGACAGCCTAAAGCAATCTGTAATAAAAAATGCAGCCCCAAAATGCTTAGAGCTTCCATTCCCGATTTCAATATTGGAAAACTTAAATCCAATACCTCTATCGCTAATACCTGAAGATACTTTAGATTTTATTGCACAATAATTATCACATGATTCGTTGTAGGCAATAACTTTAAAACCACTGATTTTAGTTGCAAATCTATCTCCTGAAAAAGATGTTTGAAATCCGTTGGTTCCGTGAATCTCAAAGATAGTAGATGCAGAACCCGCGCCAAAAAAATCATTTGAAGACAAATTAATTGTTTGCGTTTTTTATACCTTCCAGGAGGAATAAAAACTGGAAGCCCGCTGTTTATGGCATTTTGAATAGAAATAGTATCATCAGCAATACCATCGCCTACAGCATAAAAGTTTTTTTCTTACATCTACTGCAATTCGTGTCATATTTTTTCTTTTGTAAACGAGTATGATCTAAGATTATTGTTCTGAGAGGTGGAAAAGTATTAATTAAACAAAAACGGCCGCATCATTTACCGATGCAGCCGTTATTCCTGAGGAATAATTTCGAACTAAGCCATTTGGGCTTCGAGTTTGTTTGCTAAAACGTGTTTAGGAACGGCTCCAACTTGTTTATCAACTAATTGTCCATCTTTAAAAAACAAAAAGGTGGGCAGGTTCATTACGCCAAAATGCGTAGAGATAACCGGATTACTATCTACATCAATTTTGCCGACAATAGCTTTCCCCTCGTATTCTTTCGACAGTTCATCTACCACCGGGCCCACCATGCGGCAAGGTCCGCACCACTCCGCACCAAAATCCAGTAAAACCGGTTTTCCCGATTTAACTACCAACTCCTCAAAATTTTGATCCGTTATAATCGTAGCCATATACTTAAGCCAATTGTGCTTCCAATTTGTTAGCCAATACGTGTTTTGGAACTGCTCCAACTTGTTTATCTACAAGCTTACCGTCTTTAAAGAACAATAAAGCGGGAATACTCATAATGCCATAATCGGTAGCAATTTTAGGATTAAAATCTACGTTTACTTTTCCAATTACTGCTTTTCCTTCATATTCTTTTGCCAATTCATCTACAACCGGACCAACCATGCGGCAAGGTCCGCACCACTCTGCCCAAAAATCTACCAATACGGGTTTGCCTGATTTTAGTACAACTTCCTCGAAGTTACTGTCTGTTATTTCTAATGCCATTTTATATTTTGTTTATGTGTTTAATGTATGTGCAATTTAAGTTCCTTTTTTGTTTTTGGTACAATTTGGCAGAATATGATGTGGAAATGTGAGGATGTGCAGATGTGTAAATGTCTAAATGCCCCCTTGGCACATCCTCACTTCTCTTCATGTGCACATCCTCTAATCTGCTAATATGCACATCGCCTTCTTAATTAAGCTTATACTCAATCTCCATTTCCTCCAGTGCTTTCACCATTTCATTTTCGAAATTCACTTTAAAACGGGTACTTACCGTATTCACACCCATTTTTTGGGCATCATCAATAATGTTTAGTTTTAATACCGCGTTTCCTTTATGGTTTTGTACGATTGATTGAAATTGTTGCAAAAAACCATTTTTGAGTTTATCTGACTTGAGCGTGAGTGTTACCTTATTCAGCAACCGCTCTCTTACTTCGGCCAGTAGCATAATTTGGTTTACTTTAAACTCAAATTGATCGGGACTGCGAAAACCGGGGCGCATGCTACCTTTAATGTAAAGCATTTGTCCGTTGGTGAGAAAATGTTTAAACCGCAAAAAATCTTCGCTCCACATGGTTATGCGAATATTCCCTGAATAATCTTCCAACGTAAAACTGCCATAAGGTTTATTGTTTTTACCCATGCGTTCAAACACATCGGTGATAACACCTGCGATGTTCAAATCTTTGTTTTTAAACTCTTCGGCTTTATTAATATCAGTTACGTTGAAATAATTAAACTCAATTCTATAGTCATCCAACGGGTGTCCAGATAGGTACATTCCAATTACTTCTTTTTCTTTGGCGAGTTTGGTAATCAGAGTCCAAGGTTCACAAGCCGCAATAGTAGGTTCGGTTAACGTTACCATTTGTGTTCCGCCAAATAATGATTGCTGATTGGCAGATTCATTATTTTGAGCATTACTCCCGTATCGAATAGCTTTCTCCAGCAAATTAGGTTCATCACTTGCTTCGGGAGCGAAAAATTGTGCCCGATGAATCGTTGAGAAACAATCTAATCCACCACCCAAGGCTAAACCTTCAAGCGTTTTTTTATTCACTGCTCTGAGGTTTACGCGAGAAGTCAAATCAAACAATGTCTTGAACGGACCGTTTTCATCGCGTTCGCGGATGATTTCTTCAACAGCTGCTTCGCCAACACCTTTTATAGCACCCAATCCAAAACGGATTTCACCCTTTTTATTTACCGAGAAATTAACCTGCGATTCATTCACATCAGGCCCTAATACAGGTAAACCCATTCGTTTGCATTCCTCCATAAAGAATGTAACTTTTTCAATATTGCTTTGGTTATGGGTAAGCACGCTTGACATATACTCTGCCGGGTAATGTGCTTTTAAATACCCTGTTTGAAAGGCTACAAACGCATAACACGTAGAGTGTGATTTGTTGAAAGCGTATTGTGCAAATGCTTCCCAATCGGTCCACACTTTTTCGAGAATGGTTTCATCGTGCCCGTTAGATTTAGCCCCTTCTATAAATTTAGGTTTTAGTCTATCCAATGTAGGACGATCCTTTTTACCCATGGCTTTGCGCAACACATCCGCATCTCCTTTGGTAAAGTTTGCGAGTTTTTGCGAGAGCAACATCACTTGTTCCTGATATACCGTAATGCCATAAGTATCCTTGAGATGCTCTTCCATGGCATCCAAATCATAGGTTACTGGTTCTCTTCCATGCTTACGGGCAATATAATTGGGTATGTATGCAATTGGCCCCGGACGATACAAAGCATTCATGGCAATTAAATCCTCAAACCTATCGGGTTTAAGGTCTTTCATATGCTTTTGCATTCCCTGACTTTCAAACTGAAACGTGGCGTTGGTTTCGCCTCTGGCAAAAAGATCCAGTGTTGCTTTATCATCCAATGGAATGTAATCAATATCTATTTCTATACCATGGTTTTGTTTAATAAGCTTAAGGGCATCGCGAATAATGGAAAGATTGCGTAAACCCAAAAAGTCCATCTTAATTACACCAGCTTCTTCTATTACCTTTCCATCATATTGGGTAACCAATAAATTAATATCCTTTACGGTTGATACTGGAATTAAATCGGTTAAATCGGTTGGTGCAATGATGATACCAGCAGCATGGATACCTGTGCCGCGAACCGAGCCTTCTAGGATGAGTGCTTCTTTCAATACTGTTGCTTGCAAATCATTACCTGCGTGTATTTCGCGAAGCTTTTTTACGTTATCAATATCTTCGCTTTGCAAGCCTTCTTTATCACGCAAACTTTTATCTCCATCAATTGGAGCATTAATAACCCTATCTAGTGAAATACCTGGTTTATCAGGCACTAGCTTGGCCAACATATTGGATTCGAGCAATGGTAAATCCATTACACGCGCCACATCTTTAATACTCATTTTGGCGGCCATCGAACCATAGGTTACAATATGGGCTACTTGGTTTTTTCCATATTTATCAACTACATAATCAATTACTTTTTGGCGACCATCATCGTCAAAATCCGTATCAATATCGGGCATCGACTTACGATCTGGATTTAAGAAGCGCTCGAAGAGGAGATCATATTTGATGGGATCAATATTGGTAATGCCAATGCAATAGGCCACCACCGAACCAGCAGCCGAACCACGACCAGGACCAATGAACACACCCATGTTTCGGCCTGCGGCAATAAAGTCGGATACAATTAAAAAGTATCCGGCAAATCCCATGGTGCGAATAGTGTGCAGCTCAAATTTTAGGCGCTCTTCCACCTCGGGAGTAATTTCTTTGTAGCGTTCTTTTGCACCCGTCCAAGTTAGATGTTCCAGGTAATCATCCTGATTGGTAAAACCATCAGGTAATGGGAATGCTGGCAATAAAATATCGCGTTTTAAATCCAGTAATTCGATCTTATCAACAATAAGATTTGTATTATCAACAGCTTGCGGAATATCATGAAACAACGCAGCCATTTCAGCTGTTTTCTTGAAATAAAACTGATCGTTGGCAAAGGCAAAACGTTTTCCTTTTACAAAAGTATCATCATCACTAAAGTCCTTCATACTAGGAGTACTTTGTTTTTCGCCTGTGTTAATGCACAATAAAATATCGTGCGCATTAGCATCTTTTTGATCTACATAATGAGAATCATTGGACGCTATAATGGGCACATTGTGTTTGGCCGCAAACTTCAACAATACTTCGTTTACTTTATTTTGATCGGGAATATCATGCCGCTGTAATTCTACATAATAATCATCGCCAAATAAATCGAGCCACCACTTAAACTCTTTTTCGCCTTCTTCCTCTCCTTTACGTAAAATCATTTTAGGAACCATTGCCCCAATGCAACAGGTGGTTGCTATCAACCCTTCATGATATTGTAAAATCAATTCTTTATCAATACGTGGATACTTTCCATAAAGTCCTTGCATGTAACCAAGAGAACATAATTTTACTAAATTTTTATACCCTTGTTCGTTTTTAGCCAATAATAATTGATGAAAACGTTGGTCCTTGTCATCTTTTGTAAAGGCTCTTTTATGCCTATCGGCTACCACATAAAACTCGCAACCTACAATGGGTTTTACAAGAGGCTTTCCATCAGCTCCTTTATGCTTGTATGCCTCGGCAACAAACTTAAATGCGCCAAACATATTACCATGATCGGTAAGTGCTATGGCAGGCATATTATCAGCAATGGCTTTTGTGTATAATTTTTTTATATCGGCTGCACCATCGAGCAGCGAAAATTGGGTGTGAACATGTAAGTGTGAAAACTGAGTCATCTTGGCTTAAATTCGCATAATAAAATTCTAACTGTAAAAGGGTAATAGGGTTCTTCAACTATTAAAATCTTCGTTTCAAAAGTACCACACCTCAAACAACAATTAGGTGTATGTTGAAAAAAAATAGGAAAGGGCAAGCAATTTAACCTTTTGGGGCTGTATACTTATTTATGCAATTATCTTGTAAGAGAGGAACCAATAATTGTCATAATTTTTTAATTAGCAACAGAAGTTGGATTCTACCAAATTTTTAATAGCTTTGGAGTTGCGAAATCAATTAACAATTAATTAATAACACACCATGAAAAAACTTTACTTAATAGGATTATTAGCTTTGAATATTGCAGCAAGCGCGCAACAAGCTACGAAAGAACCTTCGGCAAAATTAGATAAGCCATTACCGTATATTAGTAACAATACCGATTACGAAATGGCTTCTCCTTTAAGAGTTAATGACAATACCTACACATCCAGACAAAGTGGCTATGGTAAATATGCGAAATGGGAAATTGTGGGGTCAACATTTTTTGACCGTCAAACCAACTCATCTGTATACAAAAGGGTATTAGCTTACGAAAACGGGAAGGTGAGTGTTTTATGGACAACATCAAGCGACAATTACATAAATAAATTTTTAGGAAGAGGTTCGGGATACAACCATTTTGATAGAACTGCTTGGGGACCTGTTACCAAAAACCGTATTGAGCCATTCCGTGCCGGATATCCAAATTTTGATTACAACGGTACCTCAGAAATCATCATGAGTCACCGTGTAGATACCAACAGTAAATCTGCAGGGTTGATCTACAATACAAATGGTGCTATTGGGAGCACAGAATGGACTAGCAATTTGGTACTTCCACCTGCAACTAACCAACCTTCTGTATTGTGGCCACGCACAGCAATTTCAGGCGATTACATGCACGTAATCGCAAACTATACAGACCCTGAAAAAAGTCAAACAGATACGGTATTCAAAGCAGGCGTAAAAAACCCAATTGTTTATTCAAGATATAAATTTAGTACTTCAACTTGGGAAGTGAGTAATATTACTTTACCTGGATTTGATTCTACTCGTTGGTTAAACGGTGCTGCAGATAAATATGCAATTGATGCAAAAGGTTCAAATGTGGCTGTATTAATTGGCGATAACACTGCTGACATTGCCTTGTGGAAGTCGACTAATAATGGAACAAGTTGGACTAGAACCATCATTGATTCATTCCCATACCCTGCATACAATAATACCCCATTTAATGATACAGTTACTGTAACGGATGGGAGCATGGCTCTTCGATTAGACTCAACAGGAAAAGCACATTGCTTTTGGGGTCGTTTAAGAGTTAGTTGGAATACCAATTCTAATCCCAATGCACTATCAGTATTTTTAGGAACCAATTCCATTGACTACTGGTACGAAGGCCGCCCAGACAGCATAGTTAGTGTTGCCGGAGCTGTTGATGCAAACAATAACGGAACATTAGATCCTGGAACCACCAACAATCGATCACGTTATGCAAATGCCGGAGCTGCCACAATGCCATACAGTGTTATAGGTGCGGATGGCACTATTTATTTAATCTACTCCGCATTATCAGAAGATGATTTAGATGCACAAGGATCTTGCTACAGAGATATTAATATTACATTTTCAAAAGATAATGGTGCAACTTGGAACAAAACTCAAAACTTAACCTCTACAATGGGATTAAGCAAAGAGCAGATGTTTGGCAGTGCGGCTATTGCCAGCGGAAAACTACATATAACGTTTATGGAAAGCAATGATATTGGATTTTATAGTGTTGAGTATAATCCTAATAAAACAGGGCCGTTTGATATTATCTATTACAGCATTTCTTTAGCAGATATTCAAGCAGGTAAAGTTGGTTTGAACGAAACTGAAAACACCTTATTTACTGCTGGCACCAATTATCCTAATCCATTTAATAATTCAACCATCATCCCTGTTAACTTAAAAGAAAAAGCTGATGTTAAAGTTTCTGTTATTAATATTTTAGGAGAAGTGGTATACGCTCAAACATATACTAACACTTTGGTAGGAGCTAATACTTTGGAAGTATCAGGTGATTTTAAATCAGGATTCTATTTCTACAATGTAGAAGCAGGAGGATTTAAAACAAGTGGTAAAATGCTTGCTAAATAATTCAACACAAATTCTTTTTTTGAGAAAGGCGCTTCAATTGAGGCGCCTTTCTTATTTTTGACACTTGGAAAAATCATCTTACATCAAAATAAAAGCGATCCGAAATGTATTGATAGCAGGTATTGTTATTATGCTCATCAAATTTATTGCATTTTTCATCACTCATTCAAATGCCATTTTAAGTGATGCGCTCGAATCCATAATTAATGTAGTTGCTGGAGCATTTGCCTATTATAGTTTAAAGGTAGCTGCTAAACCTAAAGACATAGATCACCCATACGGGCATGGCAAAATTGAATTTATCTCGGCAGGATTTGAAGGTGGATTAATTTTGTTAGCAGGGATTGTCATCATCGGAAAATCAATCATGAATATGCTACACCCCATACCCATTGACAAATTAGAAGTTGGTGCATTGCTGGCAACTGTTGCTGGTATCGCCAATTTTTTATTGGGAAGATTTTTAATTAAAACAGGAGAAAATCATAAATCTATAACACTAATTGCCGATGGAAAACATTTGCAGAGCGATACTTGGAGTAGTTTAGGATTGGTTGTAGGAGTTGTTATTATTCACCTCACCGGATTGGTTTATCTCGATAATGTTTTTGCCATCATTTTTGGAGGCATTATTATTTTTACAGGCTATAACCTTGTACGCAAATCGCTAGCAGGTTTGATGGATGAAGCTGACGAGAGTATTATTAAAGGTGTTATTGAGGTGCTTAACGAAAACCGAAACGAAAATTGGATTGATATTCACAACCTGCGAATTTTACAATACGGTTCAAGCTATCATATCGATTGCCATATTACACTTCCTTGGTATAATGATTTGAAAACATCGCACGATGAATTGAAAAATATTGAAGAACTGATTACCGCAAAATTCCATGACAAGGTCGAACTCTTTATCCACCCCGATCCTTGTTTGCCTTTCAGTTGTAGTCTTTGCCAATTAACAGCATGTGCAGTTCGTATACGGCCGTTTGAATCCAAAATAGAATGGACATCGGCTAATGTGATGCGTAATGAAAAACATCGTTTGTAACAGTAAAGATATGTGGCAAAACAGTGTTGAGAAAATGCCACAGATTCTCGCAGATTCATGGTTGAATTATATGATCAATTAAAAAGGACGAGTATTTTCTGGATGTTGTTTAGCCCGATAACTGAATAACTTTAAATAAGATCCTGTTTTAATCAACAACATAGGATTCCAACATCAACAAACTAAAAAATCTTACCCGGATTTAAAATCCCTTTCGGATCAAACGCCTTTTTGATATTGCGCATCAACTCCAACTGAAACTCCGGCATCACAACATGCATGTATGGCTTCTGCACCAATCCAATACCATGCTCGCCACTAATGGTTCCTTTTAGTTTTTTACACAAGGTAAATATCTCAATAATGGCCTGGTGAATATCAATGCCCCAAAAATCATCTGTCAACTCATCCTTCAATATGTTTACATGTAGATTCCCATCACCTGCATGTCCATAGCAAACCGTGCGAAAACCATAACGCATACCAATTTCTTTTACTCCCCGAAACAACGCAGGTAGCTCGGCCCTCGGCACAACTGTATCTTCTTCTTTATAGGTATTGTTAAACTTTGTGGCTTCACCAATGCTTCTGCGCAGCTTCCAAAAATATTCTTTCTCATCAGCTGTTTGGGCAAAGAGCACTTCACCGCTTTCATGTTTATACAACACTTCACTTATCACTTCACATTCTTTCATCATTGCATCCAAATCATTACCATCCACCTCAATTAATAAGTACGCTTCCACTCCTTCTTCAACAGTAAAACTCAGATTCGTCATGGCTGCCGATAATAGGAAGCCTTCGGGTTCAACAAACTCGCAGGCACTTGGATTGGTTCCCGCTAAAAAAATTCCATTCACCGCTTCACATGCTTTTTCGGGAGAGTTGAATGGAGCTAACATTAACAAGGTATGCTGCGGATGTGGAATGAGTTTTAACACAATTTGTGTAACAATTCCCAACGTTCCCTCACTTCCTATCATGAGATGAGTGAGGTTATATCCAGTTGAGTATTTTAAGGTATTGGCACCCGTCCAAATAATCTCGCCTGTTGGTAATACTACTTGCAAATTCAATACATAATCACGTGTAGTTCCATATTTCAGTGCTCTTGGTCCACCGCTTGCATGGGCTACATTTCCTCCTAAAAAGCAGCTACCTTTACTCGCAGGATCGGGAGGATAGAACAATCCTTTTTCCCGCACTGCATTTTGAAAAGCCTCATTAATAACACCTGGCTCAACCGTTGCTTGAAAATTACGTTCGTCAATTTCCAAAATTTTGTTAAACCGCTCCATCGACAAAACAACTCCAGCATAAAAAGGCAAAGCACCTCCGCTTAAACCTGTTCCTGCTCCACGAGGTGTGAGTGCAATGTTTGCATCATTACATATTTTCACAATAGCTGCAACTTCCTCTGCTGTTCTGGGCTTTACCACAACATCAGGATAATACTCCAAATCTTCAGTGTAATCGCGGGAGTATTCATGGGTTTCTTCTTTACTAGTAATCACAAAGGATTGTCCAACTATTGATTGAAACTGCTTTATTTGCGATGCGGTTACTTTGTTATATTGCATGTACAATTTTACCGCAAAGACACAAAGGCGCAAAGACTATTTTATGGACAGGGAAAAGTTAGACGTAATCAGTAAACAAATTCTGGATGCTTCAATTGAAGTTCATAAACAACTTGGTCCCGGTTTATTGGAAAGTGTTTACGAAATATGCTTATATAAAGACCTCAGAAATAGAAATTTATTTGTACAACGACAAGTTGTATTACCCGTAAAATATAAAAATGAAGCTTTAGAATTGGACTTTAGATTGGATTTGTTGGTGGTAGAGGAAATCATAATAGAGTTAAAAGCTGTTGAAATTCTATTACCTGTTCATGAGGCTCAACTCATCACTTATCTTAAACTTGCAGACAAACCATTAGGGTTTCTCATTAATTTCAATGTACCGAAGCTCGTTGACGGCTTTAAAAGAAGAGTAAATAATTTTTAATATGACAAACAAAACATTGCGCCTTTGCGCCTTTGCGGTTCTATTTTTGAGTGCAGCGATAATAAGAGTATCTGCACAACAGGAAATAACGCTTGAAGACATTTTTACCAAGGGAACCTTCTCTGCTAAAGGAGTAGCAGGATTTAACTCGATGAGTGATGGCAAATACTATTCGGCTCAAGATGACCAGGACAATATTGTACGATACAGTTTTGCAACCGGAAAAGCTGTTGATACGTTGGCTAAAAGTAAAGAAATCGGATTTTCGGGTTTCTCTTATGAGTGGAGTGCCGATGAATCAAAACTTCTGATACTCACCAATCCTAAACAAATTTACCGCCATTCATTTTCTGCAAATATTTCGGTGTATGACCTCAAAACAAAAACCGTAATAACGCCATTTTCGGATGCAGTTATGTTAGCAGCATTCTCGCCCGATGGAAAAAAAATTGCTTATGTGCGCAGCAATAATCTTTTTTATTACGATTTAACTTCAAGCAAAGAATTTCAGATTACCAACGATGGAAAAACAAACAGCATTATCAACGGAGCAACTGATTGGGTGTACGAAGAAGAGTTCGCACTTTCAAAAGGTTTTTATTGGAATACCAACAGCACACAAATAGCTTTTTACCGATTTGATGAAAGTGCAGTAAAAGAATACGGAATGCCGATGTATGGCAAGTTGTATCCCGAGGAGTATAAGTTTAAATACCCAAAAGCAGGGGAGGCAAATTCAGTGATTGAAATTTATGCTTACGATATTCAATCTGGCAAAAAACAATTGATGAATATTGGCACCGAAAAAGATATTTATATCCCTCGTATACAATGGACAAAAGAAAAAAACACACTATGCATTGAACGCTTAAACCGCCTTCAAAACAAACTAGAACTGCTCATGGGAAATACCCAAAATGGATCAACAGTCATTGTTTATACAGAAGAAAACAAAGCATACATTGACGTTCCGGAAATTACTTTTTTGAATGATGGAAAATCGTTTATCATCAACAGTGAAAAAACAGGATGGAATCATTTATATCAATATGATATGAAAGGTAATTTGATGAAACAGATTACACAAGGCAATTGGGATATTGATCAATTTTATGGCATTGATGAGAAAAAGAAAACACTCTTTGTTTCCACATCGGAAATGAACTCAGCCGAAAGGTATGTGTATGCCATTTCATTAGATGGAAAAAACAAGCAACAACTTACCACTAGCAAAGGTTGGAACAACGCAACTTTTAATGCAACATTCACCTACTTCTTGCACAGCCATTCGTCTATAAACACCCCTCCCTATTATGCATTATGCGATGCTAAAGGTAAAGAGTTAAGAGTATTGGAAGACAACAAATCACTTTCCAATAAAATGGCCACTTTCAATATCGCGAAAGCGGAGATGACCGCATACAAAAACGCGTATGAAGAAGAACTCAATTCATTTATCATTAAACCATTAAACTTTGATGCCAATAAAAAGTACCCTGTATTAATGTATGTATATGGCGGTCCGGGACATCAGCTTGCGGTAAATCGATGGATGGGCGGCAATTATTTTTGGTATCAATTACTTGCTAATAAAGGATACATCATCGTATGTGTTGATGGAAGAGGAACAGGTTTTAAAGGAGAAGCCTTCAAAAAATCAACCTACCTGCAATTGGGTAAATACGAAATTGAAGATCAAATATATGTTGCAAAACAGCTGGGTAAACTTCCATACATTGATGCAAGTAGGATTGGTATTTGGGGATGGAGTTTTGGAGGATACATGTCGAGCTTGGGAATTAGTAAAGGTAATGATGCATTTAAAGCTGCCATTGCCGTGGCTCCGGTAACAAATTGGAGGTATTACGACAATATTTACACCGAACGTTTTATGCGCACACCTCAGGAAAACGGGAAAAGTTATGACGACAACTCTCCTATCAACCATGTAGATAAGATCAAAGGGAACTACCTCATTATCCATGGAACCGCGGATGATAATGTTCATTTTCAAAACGCTGTTGAAATGGTAAACGCTATGATTAATAAAGGTATAAAATTTGATAGCGAATACTACCCTAACAAAAACCATGGAATTGGCGGTGCTAAAACCCGCTTACACCTGTATGATAAAATGACGCGTTTCATTTTAGAGAAATTATAAACGAGTATAAAATATCACACCATTTTGTATATTCGAGTATGATTACAAAGGCGCAAATTATTCAAACAATAAAAGATCTTCCAGATGAGTTTTCGTCTGAGGAGTTAATTCAAAAGATTATTTTGCTACAAAAAATAGATAAAGGAACTCAGCAGTCTCTAAATGGAGAGATTATATCGAATGATGAGGCTAAAAAGCACTTATCAAAATGGTTGAAGTAAACTGGACAATCAATGCCCTGGAGGACGCCAATCACATAGCAGAGTTTATTGCTTTGGATTCTGAATACTATGCATCAATGGTCATCGAATCTTTCTTTAATCGAATAGTTATTCTTGAAGAAAATTCCTATGCCGGTAGAATGGTTCCAGAACTCGAGAATCCATTTATAAGAGAATTAATTGAAGGCAACTACCTTATCATATATAGAATAGTTAACGACCAGCAAATCGACATATTGACGGTTCAACATTCAAGTAGGTTAATTTCCAATAATATTGTTTTAGATCCACTCAAAAAATAGCAATGAATCATACTAACCTTTTTAAACCGGAAACAGCTGAACATTTTGTTTCACGTGTTCATAAACTAACTGCTCATTCAAAACCACAATGGGGCAAAATGAATATTGCGCAAATGTTAGCACATACTTCAATTGTGCTAGAGAAAGCCATGAGCAAAGAAAAAGAACCGCGTAAACTCATCTCCTATATTTTGGGTCCATTGTTTAAACATTTAATCACCAATTCAAAACCATACAAAACCGGATTACCAACAAGTCCAAACTTTATAACCACCGAAGAAGAAAAAGATTTTGAACAGAAAAAGCACGCTTGCTCAAAGCAATCAATCAATTTTCGGAAGGTGGCCCGGCTAACGTTTCTCCTTATGCCCATCCTTTTTTTGGTAAGATGAGCGTAAACGAATGGAACATCAGTGCTTGTAAACACTTGAATCATCACTTAACACAGTTTGGCGTTTAACATGAATAAGAAATCCATTATTGATATGTTGGTTATTGTAGCTGCCATTTTTGGCAGCATGATTCTACTCTACCTTGTCATGCTTTTATTCACCTACCTTACCACATAACATCTGCGCTTGCATAGTTCGAGCAGAGTTTTATATTGCATTCCATAAATTAATCATACATGAGTCAATCAACAGGACATCCAAAAGGTTTATACGTTCTATTTGTCACAGAAATGTGGGAACGTTTTAGTTATTATGGCATGAGAGCAATCTTTGTTCTCTTCATGGCAAAAGCATTATTATTTGACAAGTCATTAGGTTCACAAATCTATGGTAGTTACACAGGTTTAGTCTACTTAACACCTCTATTAGGAGGATACATGGCCGATAGGTATTGGGGAAATAGGAAGTCTATTATTATTGGAGGTATTCTGATGGCCATTGGGCAGTTTTTCATGTTCATTGCGGGAAGTTTTTATCAAGAAGATTTTGCTCCTTTAATTATGTTTGTTGGCCTCGGGTTTTTAATATTTGGTAATGGTTTTTTCAAACCGAATATTTCAACGATGGTTGGTCAATTGTATCCCGAGGGAGATAAACGAGTTGACTCGGCATTCACTATTTTTTACATGGGAATTAACTTAGGGGCCTTTATAGCACCATTGTTATGCGGCTATTTAGGAGATACCGGAAGTCCAGCAGATTTTAAATGGGGATTTTTAGCTGCATGTACAGGTATGATTGTGAGTGTTATTTTATTTGTGATGCTCAAGAATAAATACATTGTTACCCCGGAGGGGGTTCAAATTGGTGTTAAGCCAAACGTAAGCAGGAATGAAACAGAAGAAAACGAAGGTGATAAACTACCTTTTAACCCAAGACAAATTTACATTTGGGGTTCCGTCTTCATTGCTTTGTTTGTGCTATTTTTCTTTGTTTTTAATCTTGACCTTATTGGTACATTTATTTTCGCCTTAACAATTGTGGCGCCTGGTTTTATAATTTCTGACGATAAACTTAGCAAAGTGGAAAAAGACAAAATATGGGTAATTTATATTGCTGCATTTTTTGTTATATTCTTTTGGGCAGCTTTTGAACAAGCTGGTGCTTCACTCACCTACTTTGCCGAAGAACAAACGGATCGTCATCTTTTTGGAAAAATTGTACCTGCATCGTACTTTCAAAGTATCAATGCTGTAGCCATTGTAATATTTGCACCCATATTTGTGTGGATTTGGGGCGGATTAGGTAAACGCAACATGGAACCTGCCTCTCCTTTCAAACAGGCATTGGGTTTATTCTTGTTAGCAATTGGATATTTGGTGATTGCTTTTGGTGTAAAAGGGATTGATCCGAGCACAAAATTATCGATGGGCTGGCTAGTTAGTTTATACACCATCCACACCTTTGGTGAGTTATGTTTATCGCCTATTGGTTTATCAATGGTAAATAAACTATCGCCTGCCCGTTTAGCTTCATTACTTATGGGGGTTTGGTTTCTTTCAACGGCTTCGGCCAATAAATTTGCAGGAACATTAAGCTCTCTCTATCCAGAAGAAGTTAAAATTGAAAAATCAATTAGCAACGAAACAAATCCAGAGCTATTAAACAAACTATCAGCGTTTATGATGGATACAACTGTTTGGAGTGGCGACCCAAAAGCCACTAGCCAGTTACCAGTAGTGGCAATTCAAACAGTAAAATCATTATCAAATTCCGCAGTTGATAGTATTGTATCAATAGACACTACTGCACAAATTGCAGAAGTGAGTAATTTCCATTTAAAACTCATAAAAATGGCAAACGATAATTTCGATAGGTCTGTTTTAATTGACAATGGAACCAAACTCATCACACAGGAAATAACTGAAAAAGTTGTTGATAAGGTTCCTGTAAAAACTACAAAAATTCAGATTTGGAATTTAAAACCTGAGAAGCCTTCTTTCTTGGGTATGCAAATTAAAAACCTTTACGACTTTTTCATGGTGTTTGTTGGATTGGCAGGAGCCTCTTCGGTTATCCTATTCTTTTTGAGCAAACGTTTATTAAAAATGATGCACGGGGTTCAATAACCTCTGGAATTAAACTCACATTAAACCCTGCATCTTGTAAAAAGTTGCAGGGTTTATTTTTTTAACGCATATTCGAATCCATGACAACTACTATTCCTAACAAACACCCCAAAGGTTTATATTATTTGTTTTTCACTGAAATGTGGGAACGTTTTGGGTATTACCTGATGCTCGGTATTTTCTTTTTGTACATGACCGATACCAAAGCGGGAGGTCTGGCATTGGAAAAAAAAGAAGCTTCAGATATTTTCGGAACATACATTGCTCTTGTATTTATTACCCCATTTGTGGGTGGATTGCTTGCTGATAGGGTTCTTGGATACCGTGTAGCGATTTCCATCGGTGGCGTTTTAATGGGACTTGGTTATATGTGCCTGGCCATTCCAGGCGAAACATCCTTCTTTATTGCACTGGCTTTAATGATTGTTGGAAATGGTTTTTTCAAACCGAATATCTCAACTTTATTGGGTAATCTATATAGTGAACCACAATACAAAGCCAATAAAGATGCGGGATATAATATCTTTTACATGGGAATTAATATTGGGGCCTTTATCTGTAATTTTTTCGCAGCATACTTACGTAATAATTTTGGCTGGGGATATGCGTTTTTTGCAGCCGGAATAGGAATGTTTATTGGCATTGCCATTTTTTGGGCGGGTAGTAAACATTACAAACATGTTGATACCATTAAACCCGCCAAAGCTGAGGACATGAGCGTTGGTAAAATTTTAGGAATCGTTTTATTACCGGCAATCATTGCAGGTATTTTGGGCTGGTTTATTCCGGGAAATATTTTTGGCAGCGATAGCACAGATGCCTTCATTTTTGGTGCAATTCCAATCCTGCTTTTTTATGTTTCGTTATATGTGCGTTCAAACGAAGAAGATAAAAAGCCCATTGGTGCATTATTGGCCATAATGGGAGTAGTTGTTATTTTTTGGGCCATTTTCAAACAAAATGGAACAGCTCTAACAACCTGGGCTGAAAGTTATACAAATAGAGAATTACCTGCGGCTGTGGTGGCACCTGCAAAAGCATTGGGAATGGTTCAAGAAGTGTCCTATACAAAGGATTCTGTCATACTAGTTGATCCTCAATTCCGTCCCATTAAAACGGCTGAAGGCAAGATGCAAAAAGTTGTTGACTACCCTCTTTACTACAAGAATTTACCTCCTGCAAAATTGCCTGAAGAAGGTGAATCGGTGCAACTTATTTCAACTGAACTGTTCCAATCCATCAATCCTTTTTTTGTGGTTATTTTAACGCCTTTAGTTGTTGGTTTTTTTGTTTGGGCACGCAGCCGAAACATTGAACCGAGCACTCCTGGTAAAATATTTTGGGGACTGATTATCACGGCAGTTTCTACAACCGTTATGATTAGTGCCGTTCATGTTGGAATGAATGGTGCAGAAAAAGTATCGGCTTGGTGGCTTATAGGAACGTATGGAGTTATAACCGTTGGTGAATTATGTTTGAGTCCAATGGGATTGTCGCTCGTTTCTAAATTAGCTCCTCCCCGCCTTGCAGCTTTGATGATGGGTGGCTGGATGCTCAGCACATCTATCGGCAACAAACTCAGCGGTGTATTGGCCAGTTTGTGGGATACTTATGAAGACAAACAGTATTTTTTTATTGTAAACTGCATTATTGTTTTATTTGCCGCCCTTAGCATCTTTTTAATGCTCAAATGGTTATCAAAAATTATAAAAGATCACGGGGCCTAAAATGCTTGCGTTTATTGGCATTAATCACCTTATATTGCCGATAAAATCTTATACTTGCATAAATATACTGAACGTGCACAAATACTCCACCATATTATTGCTACTTGGAATCCTCTTTTTGTCTGAAAGTTGTTCCTATAAAAACAGAAACATCCTGTTTAAAACATCTAAACGGATTAAATCCAAACAAGCAGTATTAGTTGTAAATGCCCAAGATAGTGGAAGCACTTCATACCGCCATCGAATCAAAATTGGTGATAGGTTAACAGTGCGTTTTTTAAATAATTATGATATTGGATCGGCTGCAGCACAAAGTGCCACATCAACAGTAACAGGCGAAGTAACCTATATGGTAAACTATGATAGCTCAACAATCTTACCCATAATTGGTCGAACCAACTTAGTGGGATTAACACGCTTAGAAGCTTCTGCCAGATTAGAGAAAGAATACAGCAAGTTTATTGTGAATCCTATCATCGATGTAAACATACCATCTCTTAGTGTTACAGTTTTGGGTGAAGCTGGATCAACTGGTAAAATAACCCTTGATAAGGAAAATACAACCATTGTTGATGTTATTGCCAAAGCAGGTGGAATTGGTGAATCGGGCAAAAAAAACGACATCAGAATTATTCGAGGCAAAGAGATTATTATCGTTGATTTACGCAAAATTGAAGCACTAGAGTCGCCTGCAATTGTGATGCAAGATAACGATATTGTATATGTACAACCATATGGAGTAAAAGCAAATTCCGAACCTTATGTTGCAGTACAGCCCATTTTTGCAATCGTAATGGCAACCATGCAATTGGCATTATTCGTAGCAAATGTTTACCTCATTTCGCAACGCTAAACCACATGACAGACTACACTGAAAATAGCGACTATGAAGGAAAAAAGACGAGTATTGATATCAATAAAATACTCGTCATCCTCATACGTAGGTGGTACATCATTGTCTTATCGGTAACTATTTGTCTTACGGTTACGTATCTACAATTAAGGTATACCAAGCAACTATACAGAGCAGGAATCATGCTCAAATTGGATGATGAAAAACCAACCCAAATAAGTGACATATTCAAATACGGAAGAACTTCTGGCAAGTTTGATAACTTCTTAAAAACGGAAAGTGAAGCCATCAGATCTCCCAAATATGCCGAAAAAACATTGGCACTTATGGGATTAGAATATACCTTTTTTGTGAAAGGTAATTTTGTTACTACCCAACAATACCCCAACACTCATTTTAAAATTGTTTCGCTTCAAATTGATAGTTCACAGCCCAATTTCAGTTTTAATTTAGAATACCTTACGCCCGAAAGTTTTCAGATATTCGAATCAGAAACTAAAAATGAGAAACGTGTTCATAAAATTGGTGAACCTTTCGCATATCGAAATCACCTGATAATGGTGGAAGCTCCCAACGGTGGAAACACTTTTACAAGCGATTTTGGAACCGTTATTTGTAACCGCTCGAGTTACGAAAATGCTGCACCGGGATATGCAGGAGGAGTAAATGTAGAAATTGTAAAAGGAACAAGTTTAATTAGCCTAGAACTTACACATGAGGTTCCGCAACTGGCAAGCGATTACCTCAATGCCTTTGCTAAATTCTACATCACAGAAACCGTTAATAACAAATCGCAAGCAGCCCAACAAACCATTGACTTTATTGATAAGCAGTTAATGGAAATTACCAACAAGGTGCAGCAAAACGAATTTGAACTATCTGATTTAAAGAGTAAAAATAACGGAATTGAGATTGATGCTGTTGCCAGTACACAAGTGGCCAAATTAGCTGGTCTTGAGAGTGAAAAAAACATCTTGTTGATTAAACAAGACATGATAAATAACCTTCAAAAAAGTTTGTTCGAAAGCAAGGATAGCCCAATAAATTTCATTGCCTTTGATAAAGAAGATGTAGAAAATATACCAAGCCTATTACAAAATTATAATGACTTAGTATTAACCCGTGTTTCACTTCTACAACGAAATACTGCGCAAAGCGCGGTAGCCATCGAAAATGAGACAAAGTTGAAAGAAACTAGGACCATTTTAATTAGAACCATTAAAAGTTTAACCGACAAAATCAACTCGCGTATTGCATTTACCAATAAACGAATTGCCGATGTTAATGCAATTCTTGGGAGCATTCCCATGCGACAGCGTATGGTAATCAATATTTTACGTGATTTTAAAGTAAACGAAAAAGTATACACATACTTATTTGAAAAGAAGTTAGAAACATCTATCAGTAAGTCTTCGATCACTCCTAATGCCGCTATTGTGCAAGCGTCTCAAACTCCCTCTTGGCCAATCTACCCTAACACAAATCAATCATACAGTTTAGCTTGGCTTTTGGGGTTAGGTATAGGGGTTGGAAGCATTGTATTATCGCGCTTGGTTTACCAAAAAATACCCGACAAGGAAACCATTGAAAGTTTAAGCAACGTGCCTGTTTTGGGTGTAGTAAAGAAAATCAAAACAGAAGACAACGAATATGACATATACACCTTTCGAAATCCTAAATCTGTTTTCACAGAATCGATAAGAGGTATAAGAACAGGCATCAGTTTTATTAGTAAGGGAAAAGATAAAAAAGTAATTTGTGTTACGAGCACGGTGAGCGGTGAAGGAAAAACATTTTGCACCATTAACCTCGCTTCTTCTTTTACCATGCTCAATAAAAAAGTAATCATTATTGGCTGTGATTTGAGACGGCCGAAAGTGCATCTATCTTTTGGGAATATCACGAACAGTATTGGGCTTACCACATACCTCATTGGAAAATCATCGTTGGATGAAATCATTCAGCATACTGAATATCCAAACTTGGATGTTATTACAGCAGGACCAACACCGCCTAATCCGGCCGAGTTGCTTCAAACAGATGAAATGCGCGATTTATTGGAAACACTTAAATCTACCTATGATTATATTTTAATTGACTCGGCACCTGTTGGCTTAGTATCCGACTCATTAATCATTATGGGTATGGCTGACATCAACTTATATGTTATTCGTTCACAATATTCGAGAAGAGATTTTGCTGTTATTCCTGACAGGCTAAAAGCAGATAGTAATATCAAAAATATTTACATATTGTTAAATGCTTTTGATACGAGTTCTGTTGTATACAGCAGTATATACAAGAGCAATCAAGGTGGTGGGTATCACAGCGGCAGTGGTGGGTATTACGGAAAAGGTGGTTACGGATATTACGGAAGAAAATATACCGATTCGTATTATTCCGGCTACTATGCAGATGAACCAGATGAATCCTCTTCACCTTTTTCTTTCATTAAAAAACTATTTAAGTCAAACGGTAAAAAGAAATCTAAACCTAAACATGAGTAAGTACCCTAAACCACATATTATTGATTTTGCCCAACTGGGTGATTCCGGTATTGGTTATATTTCGGTTGCACAAAACGACAAACTACCTTTTGAGGTAAAGCGTATTTTTTGGACTTATTATACCCCCGAAAGTATTGTTAGAGGCCGACATGCACACCATCAAACCCAACAGATTTTAGTTGCTGTTGCAGGTAGAATTATCGTAAACACCGAGTCGGCAGATGGAGAGCTACATACCTTTGTGCTCGACAAACCCAATCAGGCAGTATACATTCCACCCGATGTATGGCATACCATGCAATATTCACATACCTCTATTCAAGTTGCCTTGGCATCTTCGTTGTATGATGAAAAAGATTATATCAGAGACTACGAAAACTTCAAAAAGATATGGGGGAAATAAGAACCGAAACCAGACCTCCATTCATACACCCAACAGCAATCGTTAATACGTCAGAGGTGGGAAATGACACCCGTATTTGGGCCTTTGTTCATATACTCAGCAAGGTATCAATTGGCGTAAACTGTAATATATGCGACCATTGTTTTATTGAAAACAACGTTGTAATTGGGAATAACGTTACTATCAAATCGGGAATTTATATTTGGGAGGGTGTTACCATTAAAGATAATGTTTTTTTAGGTCCAAACGTAGTGTTTACAAATGATGTAAGACCCAGAAGCAAACAATATGTGCCCATTCAACCTACAATTATTGACGAGGGTGCGTCTATTGGTGCAAACAGTACGATTCTTGCAGGAATTACGCTAGGTAAATACTGCATGAGTGGAATTGGTTCTGTCGTAACAAAAAACATTCCCGACCACGCTCTTGTTTATGGAAATCCGGCACGTTTAAAAGGCTGGGTAGATGAATTTGGGCAAAAACTCAAACCTCATACTTCAACCGAATGGATTTCGGAAGAAGGCGTTATTTATACACAAACCGAAACTGGTTTAAAAAAAATACTCTAATGAATATTCCGTTTCTATCGTTCCATAAAATGAATGCCGATGTAAAGGCTGAAACACTAGCATCTTTCGAACACTTTTTTGATAAAGCTTGGTATGTTTTAGGCGATCAGGTTAAACAATTCGAAAATGAATACGCAAACTTCAACCAAACCAATCATTGCGTTGGCGTTGCCAATGGGTTAGACGCCCTCATCATTGCACTCAAAACACTTAATATTGGAAAAGGCGATGAGGTAATTGTTCCTTCAAACACATACATAGCAAGTTGGTTGGCGGTAAGTTATGTGGGCGCAACACCTATCGCTGTTGAACCCAAAATGGACACTTACAATATCAACCCCGAACTAATTGAAGCCAGTGTTACATCACGTACCAAAGCCATTATGCCAGTGCATTTATACGGCCAATGTTGTGAAATGGACTCGATAATGACCATTGCCAAAAAACATGGCATTGCTGTTGTTGAAGACAATGCACAATCGCAAGGAGCTACCTATAATGGCAAACTTGCCGGAAGTTTTGGTGATATAAACGGCACGAGTTTTTATCCTGGAAAAAACCTAGGCGCATACGGTGATGCAGGTGCAATAACAACCAACAATGATGCACTCGCCCAACGTGCAATGGTTATTCGCAACTATGGTTCACAAAAAAAATATTACAACGATGAACAAGGAATCAATTCACGATTGGATGAAGTACAGGCAGGATTTCTAAGTATCAAACTCAAAAATCTTGCTAAGTGGAATGCCAACCGAAACCATATTGCAGCCAAGTATATGGAGCTCCTTGCCGGAACAACAGATTTAGTGCTACCAACAATTGCCAATGGTGCAACATCTGTGTTTCATTTATTTGTTATCAGAACATCTAAACGTGATGCACTGCAGCAATATTTGCAACAACAAGGAATTGGCACATTGATTCACTACCCTGTTCCACCGCACTTACAAAAAGCCTATAGTGAATTAAATGGAAAACCGGGTGATTATCCGATTGCTGAAGAAATTGCCAACACGTGTTTGAGCTTACCCATGTTTCCAGGAATGACAGATGAAGAAATAACCTACGTGTCATCTCATATTCAACAATTTTTACATGGCTAAAATATCCATCATCATACCTTGCTATTACAATGAGCAAAATATCCCTGTAACCGCGCGGGAACTTATTGCCAACGAAAGTTTGTTTGCCTCCGACATAGAGTTTGAATACGTAATGGTTGATGACGGAAGTAAAGACAAAACATTTGAAGCACTCAAAGTTTTTAAGGCGCAATATCCTAACAAAGTTAAACTGGTAAAACTGTCGGGGAATTTTGGATCGTATAATGCCATACAAGCCGGAATGAAATATGCAACCGGAGATTGTAACATAGTTATTGCAGCAGATTTACAAGACCCTCCTGAACTGATGGTTAAAATGGTTGAGTATTGGAAGCAGGGAATAAAACTTGTGCTGGCTAACCGAGAGGACAGAGAAGATCCGTTTTTGAGCAAACTATTTGCTAACTACTACCAAAAGTTAATTCGTAAATATGCTTTACCCAATTTACCCGAAGGTGGTTTCGATTTTTGTTTATTTGATAAACAACTCCGCGAACAAGTAGTTGCTTTAGAAGAAAAAAACACCAACTCACTTTACTTATTAGTGTGGTTAAAATATGATTACATTTCGATAGCCTATAAACGAAAAGAAAGAGCCATTGGCAAATCGCGTTGGACGGTTAAAAAGAAAATTCAACTCTTCATCGATTCCTTTATTTCATTCTCTTATACTCCCCTTCGCTTTATTACAACAGCAGGTTTACTATTGGGATTGGGATCATTCATTTACGCTATTTATGTATTGTGGGCAAAATTAACCGGACATGTTGATGTGCAAGGATGGTCGGCATTGATGGTAGTATTTTTATTGGTATCAAGTTTTCAGATGATAGCCATTGGCATAATTGGTGAGTACTTGTGGCGCAACCTCGAAGCCAGCCGCAAACGACCGCCTTATATAGTTGACGAAGTAATTTAATTATAGCAACCACAACTCACCTAAAAAACTATTTCAAACAAATTTCTCAATCCCATTTTGTAACCCTTAACCTATGAAAGTTTTTAATCAGAAAAAATGGTATGCCATTTATACCAATCCCCGTGCCGAAAAAAAAGTAGCACAATTACTTACAAACAAAGGATTTGACGTTTATTTACCCTTACAAACTACCATCAAACAATGGAGCGATCGTAAAAAGAAAGTAGAAGAACCATTGTTTAAATCTTATGTATTTGTAAATATTCATTATGAAAAAGAACATGTAGCTATTTTGAGCACATTAGGTGTAGTTAAATTCATAAGAATTGGAAAAGAACTCTCACCTATAAGAGCCGAAATTATTAACGCCATTCAACTCTCATTATCCCACTTTGACGAACTGCAAACCTCATCCGAACAGTTTGAAGTGAACCAACTTATTGAGGTAATTGCCGGCCCGCTCCAAGGTTACAGAGGAATTATTGCCGAGCAGCATGGCAATCGGTATTTTGCCATAAATATAGTACAACTCGGAACTCATCTTTTGCTTAAGATTCCAGCCCAGCACCTAAAACCATATTAGTAGTTATCCTTTATTGTAGCCTTCCATTTCCTAAACCGTTTGTTTTTTTTACCAAAAACTTGTATTTCACTTCATATAATCTATTTTTGAGTAACTAAACTACTCAATTTATTGTTGCACAACTGTAACTTACCAGGCGAAGCTGTGATTCAAACATTCTCATCAATAATACTTAAACACACTTCACAGTTCCTTAAACAAGCTAATTTAAATCGCAAACTATTTTGCTAGACACCCTCATCACATCTAAAACCAGAATAAAACTGTTGCTTAAGTTTTTCCTGAACAGCAAAACATCGTCCTATTTGCGGAACTTAGAAAGCGAGTTTGGTGAAAGCACCAACTCCATTCGGTTAGAATTAAATAAGTTTGAAGATGCAAAACTGTTGCGCACTTCGTTGAGTGGAAACAAAAAAATATTTACAGCCAACACCTTACATCCCATGTTTTCGGATATTCAAAATATTCTGATGAAGTATACCGGGTTGGATAAAATTGTTGAACAAGTAATTGGGAAACTGGGTAATGTAGAGGCGGTGTATCTGGTTGGTGAATTGGCCAAAGGACTCGACAACCCCATTATTGATTTGATTTTTATTGGTGATATTAACAAAACCTATCTGCTTAATTTAACCGAAAAAGCAGAGAAAATCATTCATAAAAAAATCCGGTTTGTTATTTTCTCCGAAGATGAATTCAAAATCCAGAAATCGAAAATTTTGGAACAACCGCATATTGAAATTTTGAATTAGTCAAACGAGTATGCCTGAATCACAAAGCATCGAATATAAATTATCTTGGCGTGACGAATACCTTAAATGGATTTGTGCATTTGCAAATGCGAAAGGAGGAAAATTATATATCGGTATTAACGATAAAGGTGTGGTAACAGGTATTTCTGAATCAAAAAAATTGCTTGATGATCTTCCAAACAAAATCATTCAACAGTTAGGCATCATGCCCGAAGTTAATTTGCTTCGCAAGAATAAATTACATTATATCGAAATTATTGTACAACCCAGTAGTGTTCCAATCTCCTTTCAAGGTGGATACTATTACCGCTCTGGAAGTACCAAACAAGAACTTAAAGGGGCTTTATTGCAACAATTCCTCCTGACCAAAAACGGTAAATCATGGGACGAACTTCCTGTAAATGCTGCAACCCTAAAAGATATAGACCCTTTAGCCATCCAATACTTTACCAGGTATGCAATAGGAAGTAAACGATTACCACTCCAGTCTAAATCAGAAACACCTAAATCTGTTTTAGAAAAGCTCAACCTCATTTCTCCGGAAGGAAAAATAACCCATGCTGCCTTACTTATATTCGGTAAAAAGCCACAACGATTCTTCGCCAATGCTTCTTTTAAAATAGGCAGATTTGGAAAGGATGATTCAGATCTTCTGTTTCAAGATGTAGTAGAAGGCAATATCTTACAAATGGCAGATCAGGTAATGGATATACTTCGCGCCAAATACCTTACATCCCCTATCAGCTATAACGGCTTACAGCGCATTGAAACCCTCGAATACCCGGAAGACGCACTTCGCGAAGCTATACTCAATGCTATCGTTCACAAGGATTATACTGGAACATCAATCCAGCTAAGCGTATACAACAATAAGCTGATATTATGGAATGAAGGAAAACTCCCGAGTGATTTATCAATCAAAAAACTGTTGGGAAAACATCCTTCACGTCCTCGTAACAAGCGTATTGCCGAAGTATTTTTTAAAGCCGGCTTTATTGAAGTATGGGGACGAGGTATTGCCAAAATAAATGACGCACTCACAAATGCAAAACTGCCAAAAGCTAAAGTACGTGAATTTGCCGGAGGCATTGAAATTGAATTGAAGCAATTGCAAAAAAAGCATGTCACAGAAAATGTCACAGAAAATGTCACAGAAAATGTCACAGAAAATGTCACAGAAAATGTCACAGAAAATGTCACAGAAAATGTCACAGAAAAAAGAAAGCAACTCATTCTGCAACTCATGCATAAAAATCCGAATATTACCACAACTGAGATTGCCAGCAACCTCTCGGTGACACGAAGAACCATAGCCAGAGATATTGAACAGTTGAAGGTGCAACAAAAAGTTAAACGCAAGGGAACCGATAAGTCGGGTAGTTGGGAGATTAACAACTAAATACGTTTCATCACGAAACTATGCCACACAAAAAAATTCAGTTTGTAATTTTTTCAAAAAAAGAATTCAAGGAGCAGCAATCCAAAATTTTGGAACAACCGCATATTGAGATACTCAGCTAACACAAGGCTTATATGAAATCTATATTCGTTATTGCTGAAATAGCACAAGCACATGAAGGCAGCTTAGGAATTGCCCACAGTTATATTGATGCACTTGCAACTTGTGGTGTAGATGCCGTAAAATTCCAAACACATATTGCCAATGCAGAGAGCAGCTCATTCGAGCAATTCCGTATTCCATTTAGTTATGAAGATAAAAGCCGTTTCGATTATTGGAAACGTATGGAATTTACACCCGATCAATGGGCAGGACTCAAAAAACACTGTGAAGATAAAGGAGTGGAATTTATCTCTTCTCCCTTTTCGGTAGCTGCAGTTGAGTTGTTGGAAAGACTAAACGTTAAACGATACAAAATTGGTTCGGGAGAAATTACCAATTACTTAATGCTGGATGCCATTGCAAAAACAGGTAAGCCCATTATTCTTTCATCAGGTATGAGCGACTGGGCAGAGTTAGATGCTACGATTGCTTTCTTAAAACCATACAGAAACTCTCTCTCTATCTTACAATGCACAACTGCCTATCCAACATTACCTCACCAATGGGGACTATCAGCCATTAGTGAAATGAAAACACGGTACGGACTTCCGATAGGATTCTCCGACCACTCAGGAGATATTTTTGCGCCATTGGCAGCCGTTAGCTTAGGAGCTGAAATGATTGAATTCCATTGTGCATTTGATAAGACCATGTTTGGACCCGATACGAAAGCCTCCTTAACCATAAATCAAATTCATACTCTTGTTAAAGGTATTCGGCAGATATCCGATGCATTACAATCGCACCATGCCAAACAAGACAACACTCCCTTTAACGAACTCAAAATACTTTTTGGGAAAAGTTTAGCCGTAAATAAGTCACTCAAAGCTGGTCATGTTATTCAACTGAGTGATTTGGAATCGAAGAAACCGGGCGATAGAGGTATCCCTGCCAAAGATTACCTATCTGTAGTTAATAAAACACTAAAGGTTGATAAACAGCAATGGGATTTTCTTTCCAATAACGATCTTTTGTAACCACGGGAGAACACGGAAGACAAAACACTACCTAAATATAATACCCTATAATTAATAAATCCTATGGAAATCATCGAACGAGAAAAAAGTACCATTATTTTTGAGTCAGCACTTGAAGTGCACAAACAACTAGGTCCCGGGTTGCTTGAATCTGCCTACGTTACATGCCTTCAATTTGAATTATTGCAAAGAGGTTTATATGTGCAACGCGAAGTCCCTTTACCATTGGTATATAAAGATGTTAAATTGGATTGCGGATATCGAATGGATTTAGTTGTGGAGAACACCATTATCATTGAAACAAAATCAGTTGAAGCTATACATCCTGTTCATCATGCTCAGGTTATTACTTACATGAAATTATTGGGAGTACGCCTTGGGCTATTAATAAACTTCAATGTTACCTTATTAAAAAACGGCTTTAAAAGAATTGCGCTTTAACACCGTGATCTTCGTGTCCTCAGTGGTAAAATCTTATGAACAGTAAACGAAAAATTGCAGTTGTAATCACCGCACGACCAAGTTACAGCAGAATAAAAACTGCCTTGCAAGCCATACAACAACACCCCGAATTGGAACTGCAAGTGATTGTCTCCGCTTCGGCACTGCTCGAAAGGTATGGCTCAGCAGTGAACTATATTGAACAAGATGGATTCACCATTGCCGCCAAAGTGTTTAATGTACTGGAAGGTGAAAACTTAACCGCTGCTGCTAAAACAACAGGATTAGGCATACTCGAACTATCAACGGTGTTTGATAACCTCAAACCCGATATTGTAGTAACCATTGCCGACAGATTTGAAACCATGGCAACAGCCATTGCTGCTTCTTATATGAATATTCCACTTGCCCATGTACAAGGTGGAGAGGTAACCGGAAATATTGACGAAAAAGTACGACATGCTATCACCAAACTAAGCGATTATCATTTTGTAGCATCAGCGGGAGCGTATGAACGAGTAATGAAACTAGGTGAAAATCCAAAGTTTGTTTTCAATACCGGTTGCCCATCCATTGACCTTGCAGCAGAAGTTTTAAAACAAACTAATACTGCATTTGATCCATACAAGAAATATGGAGGTGTAGGAAATCATCCCAACCTTTCGAATGGTTATGTTGTGGTAATGCAACACCCTGTAACCAATGAATATAAAGAATCAAGAAAACACATTGAAGAAACATTGGAAGCGGTGAAAGACTTATCAAAACCGGTATTATGGTTTTGGCCGAATGTAGATGCCGGTGCCGATGGAACATCCAATGGCATAAGAGCTTTTAGAGAGCACCATCAACCTAAACACATGCATTTTTTCAAAAATATGGAAGGAGAAGATTTCTTACGTTTACTCCTGAAGGCAGATTGTTTGGTTGGAAATTCAAGTGTGGGGATTCGGGAATGTGCATACCTGGGAGTACCTGTTGTAAATATTGGTACTCGCCAACATAAACGTGAACGAGGAAATAATGTTGTGGATGTAGATTACAATGCGGCTAAAATTAAAAACGCAATTGCTTCAATACAACAAAATCCTAAACCACATTCATCACTTATTTATGGGAATGGTAATGCAGGAAAAACAATTGCTGATTTATTGGCTACGGTTCCGTTACTGTTTCATAAAACAATTGAATACTAATTGAGATTACTAGCTATTATTCCCGCTAGAGGCGGTTCAAAAGGTGTTCCAAAAAAAAACAGCAAGCTACTTGGCGATAAACCTTTAATAGCATACAGCATCGAAGCAGCATTATTGTGCACGCAATTTGACAGTGTTGTTGTTTCTACCGATGATGAAAATATAGCAAAATTATCTAAACAATTGGGTGCTGAAGTTCCATTTATTCGACCAGCCGAATTAGCAACAGACGAAGCCAAATCAATTGATGTTGTTTTGCATTGTATTCAATACCTAGAAGCGCAAGGGAAATATTTTGATGCAGTTTGTTTATTACAACCAACCAGTCCGTTTCGACAAAAAGGTTTTATTGATGAATGTATTAATGCTTTTATAAAACAAAAAGTTGATACACTCATAAGTGTATTACCTGTTCCGCATGAGTACAATCCGCATTGGGTATTTGAGCCAGATAATAAGGGTTTATTAAGAATTGCAACCGGTGACGAAACAATTATACCACGCAGGCAAGAATTGCCAAAGACATTTTTTAGGGATGGTAGCATTTATCTAACCCTAACCAATGTGATTAAACATCAGCATTCCTTTTTTGGAAATACAATAGGATATCTAGAATCTGATCCTACTGATTATGTAAACATTGATACTATTGAAGATTGGCATCGAGCAGAAACAATATTAAAAACTCGCATCAACTAAATTATGTGCGGTATTAGCGGAGTTCTGTTTCATACTGAAGCATCACAAATGGTTGACACCATGGTAAAAGTTCAACACCACCGCGGACCAGATGCTACAAGAAAATTTGTAAGTGAGGATAAAACTGCTGCTTTAGGTTTTAATAGATTGAGCATTATTGATCTTAGCGAACAAGGAAAACAACCAATGTACAGCGAAGATAAAAGATATGTGCTTGTGTTTAATGGAGAGGTATATAACTACAAGGAGTTGAAATCGGAATTGCAGTTTACATATTCATTCAAGTCGCAAACTGATAGCGAGGTTGTACTAGCAGCTTGGATGCAATGGGGCGAAAAATGTTTAGACAAACTAATCGGCATGTTTGCTTTTGCTATTTGGGACACCGCCTCACAAACTTTATTTGCAGCCCGTGATCGTTTTGGCGTTAAACCATTTTATTTTTCGGTTTCAAACAAATCATTTCGATTTGCAAGCGAAATAAAAGCACTGTGGGCAAGTGGAATTGAGCAAAAAAAACAAGATCAAGTATGGGCAAATTATTTTTGTTATGGAACATATGGTTTGCCACATCAAACTTTTTGGGAACAAATAGAACAATTGCCTGCTGGGCATTTTTTAACCTATTCGTTACCAGAAGGCGCGAAGATTAAAAAGTGGTATACGTTTGAAGAAAATATATCTACACTCATTGCTCAACACAAAGAAGATATAACTGCAACGTATGAAGCATTATTGATTGAGAGCATTAACCTGAGGTTTCGTTCTGAAGTTCCTGTTGGGTTTAATATTTCTGGTGGGTTAGACTCCTCTACCCTACTCGCACTGGTTAATAAATGCTTTCCTCATTCGCCAATTGAAGCCTACACTTTTTATACAGGTGATTCACGATACGATGAATTGGAATGGGTTGAACCCATGATTGCTCAAACTGGTAACCCGTTGCATAAATGCAAGCTTACTGTTGACGAAATTCCAGCACTGCTGCAAAAAGTATCTTACTACCAGGACGAACCTTTTGGTGGAATACCAACTTTAGCTTATGCTAAAATATTTGAGCAAGCACAGGAAAATGGAACGAAGGTCTTGCTTGATGGACAAGGAATGGACGAGGCTTGGGCGGGCTATGATTATTACCATAATGATACTGCTTTCAATGTTCAGGGAGTTACAAGTTCACCTTACCATATTGCAGTATTAAGTGATGAATTTAAAGAATTGGCTATTGTAGAAAAGTATGCGTCACCTTTTGACAACAGGGTAATGAACTTGCAGTACCGCGATTTGTTTTATACAAAAATACCACGCGCCTTACGATTTAATGATCGGATATCAATGATGTACTCTACAGAATTACGTGAACCTTTTTTGGATCACCGATTAGTGGAGTTAGCGTTTTCGAGACCATATACAGAAAAATACCATGATGGTAATACCAAATGGATGCTGCGTAAATTGGTTCATTCATACTTAGGTTCTGCTATTAGTTTGGCACCCAAAAGGGCAATGCAAACTCCCCAGCGAGAATGGTTAGCGAATGAGCTTAAACCATTGGTAATTGAAAGCATTGATAAACTTGATAATACTTCATACTTTAAAAAAGGCAAATTACTTTCTGAGTATATCGGTTTTTGCACCAACCCTGCTCAATCAGTAAATATTTGGCAGTACATTAGCTTAGCTCAATATATTTAATAAAAAATAATGCAAGAAAATCAACAAGAATGGGACTTAATCATTGATGGAAAATCATCGTTGTTTGATTTAAAACTTAAAGACGTTTGGCGATACCGCGATTTGCTTGCAATGTTTGTGAAGCGTGATTTTATATCGGGCTACAAACAAACCATCTTAGGTCCATTGTGGTTTTTGATACAGCCATTGTTTACTACCATTACCTTCACCTTTGTGTTTGGCAACCTTGCAGGATTAAGCTCCGATGGACTTCCGAAGCCTTTATTTTATATGGCAGGCATCACAGCTTGGGGGTATTTTTCAGATTGCTTAAATAAAACCAGTACTGTATTTGCAGCTAATGCTGGCATATTTGGTAAGGTATATTTCCCCCGGCTCATTATGCCCTTAACTATTGTGGTAAGCAACCTGATGCGCTTTGGCATTCAACTATTGATGTTTTTTATTTTAATGGGATACTTTTATGTTACAGGTGGTGCATTTAACATTACTTGGGCTGTAGTATTGTTCCCTTTGCTTATCGTTTTAATGGCATTTTTAGGATTAGGCATAGGAATGATTATTACCGCTATGACCACTAAATACAAGGACTTACAGTTCCTTATTCAATTTGGTGTATCGTTATTGATGTATGCTACACCTGTAATTTATCCGCTGAGTGCCGCTCCCGAAAAATACAAAAAGTGGATAGAACTTAACCCAATGACTAGTATAATTGAAACGTTTAGATATGCCTTTTTAGGTAGTGGCGAATTCTCAGCTTGGAGCTTGGGTTATACTACTACAGTAACATTGGTAATTGTATTGATAGGAATACTATTTTTTAACAAAACCGAACGAACATTTATTGATACGATTTGATAGGGAATGGAGGAGTTTAGAGATGAAGGAAGGTCGAACTGGTTAACTGTCGAACTGGTTAACTGTCGAACTGGAGGAAGGTCGAACTGGAGGAAGGTCGAATCGGAGGAAGGTCGAACTGGTTAACTGTCGAACTGGAGGAAGGTCGAACTGGAGGAAGGTCGAATCGGTTAACTGTCGAACTGGAGGAAGGTCGAACTGGAGGAAGGTCGAATCGGTTAACTGTCGAACTGGAGGAAGGTCGAACTGGAGGAAGGTCGAACTGGAGGAAGGTCGAATCGGTTAACTGTCGAACTGGAGGAAGGTCGAACTGGAGGAAGGTCGAACTGGAGGAAGGTCGAATCGGTTAACTGTCGAACTGGAGGAAGGTCGAACTGGAGGAAGGTCGAACTGGAGGAAGGTCGAACTGAAGGAAGGTCGAATCGGTTAACTGTCGAACTGGAGGAAGGTCGAACTGAAGGAAGGTCGAATCGGTTAACTGTCGAACTGGAGGAAGGTCGAACTGGAGGAAGGTCGAATCGGTTAACTGTCGAACTGGAGGAAGGTCGAACTGGAGGAAGGTCGAATCGGTTAACTGTCGAACTGGAGGAAGGTCGAACTGGAGGAAGGTCGAACTGGGTTAACTGTCGAACTGGAGGAAGGTCGAACTGAAGGAAGGTCGAATCGGTTAACTGTCGAACTGGATTATCGATTCGACAACAACCCGATTAAACGATTCGACAACAACCCGATTCGTCAAAAACCGATTACCCCAATTCGACAACAACCCAATTACCCCGATTCGACAATAACCCGATTACCCCGATTCGACAACAACACAATTACCCCGATTCGACAAAACACGATTAGACAATAACACAACTAATTAATATACCAAATGAAGCCTCATACGTATGCATTTGAAAACTTGGAAGTATGGAAAATTGCTAGATCTCTTAAAAAAGAAATTTACACTATTACCAAAAAGTTTCCTCGCGAAGAGATGTATGGATTAACTTCTCAACTCAAAAGATCTGTGGGCAGTATAAGTGCGAATATTGTTGAAGGAAGCGGCAGAGCAACTGACAAAGACAGGGCACACTTTATAAATATTTCATATGCTAGTGGATTAGAAACCATTGACCATATTATCACAGCACTTGATATGGAGTATATTAATAATGAGACATACGAATCATTGCGCTTAGATATTGATAAGCTACTAAATAAACTTAATGCTTTTCACACATATCTCCTATCAAGAAACCATAAACTAAAGAAATGAGGTAGGACCAAACTGTCGAACTGAAAGAATGTCGAACCGGCTAAGTGTCGAACTGAAGGAAGGTCGAACTGGTTAACTGTCGAACTGAAGGAAGGTCGAACTGGAGGAAGGTCGAACTGGCTAAGTGTCGAACTGAAGGAAGGTCGAACTGGTTAACTGTCGAACTGGAGGAAGGTCGAACTGGTTAACTGTCGAACTGGAGGAAGGTCGAACTGGTTAACTGTCGAACTGGAGGAAGGTCGAACTGGTTAACTGTCGAACTGAAGGAAGGTCGAATCGGTTAACTGTCGAACTGGATTATCGATTCGACAACAACCCGATTAAACGATTCGACAACAACCCGATTCGTCAAAAACCGATTACCCCAATTCGACAACAACCCGATTAAACGATTCGACAACAACCCGATTCGTCAAAAACCGATTACCCCAATTCGACAATAACCCAATTACCCCGATTCGACAACTAACCGATTCGACATCAACCCGATTACCCCGATTCGACAAAACACGATTCGACATCAACCCAATTACCCCGATTCGACAAAACACGATTCGACATCAACCCGATTACCCCGATTCGAAAACAACCCAATTACCCCGATTCGACAACAACCCAATTACCCCGATTCGACAATAACCCGATTACCCCAATTCGACAAATAACCGATTCGACAACAAAAATGACAACAGCCATTAAAGTAGAAAACCTATCCAAAGCATACCAATTAGGCACGATTGGAACAGGAACCATTAGTAGGGATATACACCGCTGGTGGACTACCAAAATATTGGGCAATGAAGATCCGTTTTTGAAAATTGGAGAAACAAACGACCGCAGTACTAAAGGAACATCAGACATAGTTTGGTCGCTTAAGGATATCAACTTTGAAATTGAACAAGGTGATGCCGTTGGTATTATTGGAAAAAATGGGGCGGGTAAAAGTACGCTGCTCAAATTGCTTTCACGTGTTACTGCACCCACTACAGGTAGCGTAAAAGTAAAAGGGCGTGTAGCAAGCTTGCTTGAAGTAGGCACAGGATTTCATCCTGAGCTTACAGGACGTGAAAACATTTATTTGAATGGTGCCATATTAGGCATGCGCAAAAAAGAAATTACACGCAAGCTTGATGAGATTATAGATTTTAGTGGTGTGGAGCGGTATATTGACACGCCAGTAAAACGATATAGCAGTGGTATGTATGTACGCTTAGCATTTGCTGTTGCTGCCCACCTTGAAAGTGAAATATTAATTGTAGATGAAGTGCTTGCAGTGGGCGATGCTGAGTTCCAAAAAAAATGCTTGGGTAAAATGGGCGAAGTAAGCCAAGGCGAAGGAAGGACAGTTTTGTTTGTCAGTCATAATATGGCAAGTGTGAAATCTTTATGTAAAAAAGGTATGGTTTTGCAGCATGGACATTTAAACTACTCAGGAGAAATTGATAATGCCGTAGGAAAATATTTGGGCGGAAATAACCAATCCTTGAACTACAGCGTAATTAATGAAACAAATCAAGGATTCGTACTCAAAACTGTTGGCATAAAAAATACTTACTCAACCTTTAAAGACAATATCCTACGTGATAAGGAAATTATGGTTGAGTTCAGTTATGACAATCAAACGACTCTTGAAAGTCTATACTTTAACATTAAACTTAAGGATGATGAAGGTAAGTACTTTTTAGTGACGGCATCGGATAATGAGCGAGAATTAGTCACTATCGGAGAAAATAAAGCAATAATGATTATTCCTGCAGGCTTCTTTAATGAAGGAACCTATTCAATGGAATTGATGATTCTTAATCAAAGTAAAAACGGATACGATCAAATATTTTATGATCCTGACACCTTATATTTTCAAATTCTACCCGAACAGCGTGCTTTAGGCACTTGGATGGGAAAAGAAGTGGGATATATCAGACATACTTTTGAATGGACAACATGATACCAGTAACGAAACCGTTTTTACCACCCATAGAAGAATATCAGCAACTGCTTGCCGATATTTGGCAGCGCCAATGGCTTACCAATAATGGTCCATTGGTAAATGAGCTCGAACTTAAACTAAAAGACTACCTGGGTTTACCTCATGTATTGTATGTAAACAATGGAACCATTGCTTTGCAAATAGCCATTAAAGCGTTAGGGCTAACAGGCGAAATTATTACCACGCCTTTTAGTTATGTGGCCACCACCAGCAGTATTGTTTGGGAAGGATGTAAACCTGTATTTGTCGATATTCACCCGGAAACATTTAATATTGATCCACAAAAAATTGAAGCAGCTATCACCCCCAATACATCTGCCATACTGGCTACGCATGTATATGGTAATCCATGTGATATCGAAGCTATCGACCGCACTGCCAAAAAACACAACCTGAAAGTAATTTACGATGCGGCACATTGTTTTGGAACTACCTATAAAGGAAAAAGTGTATTTGCCTATGGCGATATCAGTACCACCAGTTTCCACGCTACCAAAATATTTCATACAGTTGAAGGAGGCGCGCTGTTTAGCAACGATCCGGAACTAATCAAAAAAATGGCATTCATGCGTAATTTCGGACATGCCGGACCGGAAGAATTTGCAGAAGTGGGGATTAATGGAAAAAATTCAGAATTCCACGCAGCCATGGGGATTGTCAACCTGAAGTATATGGCCCCCATTTTCGAAAAGAGAAAAGCGCAGTGCCTGCATTACCAGCAATGGCTTAAACATCCTCAGATAAAATTTCTTACGCTAACCAAAGAAGCAAACTATAACTATGCGTACATGCCCATTATGGTTGAATCAGAGGAGTTAGCAGTAAGTATTATCACTATTTTAGAACGAAGTCTAATCAGTCCTAGAAGATATTTCTATCCCGCACTGAATACCGTTAGCTTATACAAGTCGCATCCAACACCTAATTGTGAGAGTATAGCTAAAAGAATAATATGCTTACCTCTCTACCATTCACTGACCAATACAGAGATCGACATGATCTGTAGAATTATTCTTAGAACGCTCAATAATTAGTATGAAAATTGCTATCATGCAGCCGTATCTTTTTCCGTATATCGGGTATTTTCAATTATTGAATGCTGTCGATAAATTCATCGTATATGATGATGTAACGTTTATTAAACAGGGGTGGATAAACAGAAATTCAATCCTCGTTAACTCAAAATCATTCCTATTCTCAATACCTCTTAAAAACCAAAGTTCATTTCAAAAAATTAACGCAACAGCGATTAATGATGAATTATATCCAACATGGAAAAATAAACTAATCAAAACAATCGACTCAAACTATAAGAGAGCTCCTCATTTTAAAAGTGTATTTCCCCTGCTCCAAGAGGCACTCAATCTGAAATCAGAGAACATAAGTAATCTTGCAACTTTGAGCCTTAAACTGGTTGCAGCGTATATTGGAATAAATACAATTTTCGTAGAATCATCCGTGAAGTATTTAAATTCAGAACTCAATGGTCAAAATAGGATAATTGACATTTGTAAACGGGAAAGCGCTTCAAACTACATTAATCTATCAGGAGGCATGAAATTATACTCAACCGAAGAATTTAGTAAAGCCGGGATAAAACTCAATTTTCTTAAAACAAAAAATATTGAATATAAGCAGTATCAAGAACCATTTGTTCCTAACCTCTCCATTATAGATGTTCTGATGTTTAATGACGTTCCAACTGTGCAATATTTTTTAGGTCAATACGAGTTATTCTAAAATAAAAAAACATGGAAAAAATTGTAATATTCGGTGTCAGTCAACTTGCTAGCTTGGCTCATTTCTATTTTACACACGACTCTCCACACGAAGTTGTCGCGTTTACTGTTGACAAGGACTATATTCAAGAAAAAGAATTCAGAGGATTACCAGTTGTACCTTTTGAAGACATTGACCAATATTATCCACCGTCAGATTACAAAATGTTCTTACCGATAAGCTTCAAGCAGATGAGTTTTCTTCGAAAAGCAAAATACGAAACTGCAAAAGAAAAAGGCTATACATGCGTAAGTTATATATCATCAAAAGCAACAACTTGGCCTGACTTGAACGTTGGAGAAAACTGTTTCATTTTTGAAGATAACACTATACAGCCATTTGTTGAAATTGGTAATAACTGTATATTATGGAGTGGAAATCATATTGGACATCATACTGTTATTAAAGACCATGTTTTTATTACTTCCCATGTAGTAATTTCAGGCTGTTGTGAAATAGGTGAAAACTCCTTCTTTGGTGTCAATGCAACAGTCAGAGATGAGACAATCATTGGAAAAGCTTCGCTCATAGGTATGGGAGCAATAATTACCAAAGATACTCCTGATTTTAGTATTTGGCATGGTGCTAAATCATCAATGAAAGAGGGTAAAAGTATCGAAATTGATAGTATTTCACATAAAACTAAAGGTTAGTATGTGGTCAAAAAAAGGAGTAATACTTAATATCGATAACTATAACGATTGGATGATTTCACATGCTTGTGTCCCAACAGCATTGAAAATAAATGAAACAACAATCAGGATTTACTACGCACCCAGAAATAAAGAGGGTAAGAGTATTCCAACGTATTTTGATGTTGATGCATTAAATCCTGCAATTGTAAAATACATCCACAATGAACCGATATTAGAACTGGGTGAACTTGGCACATTCGATGATGATGGTATCATGCCATGCTCAGCTGTGAGGATAACGGAAAGTCAGATATATTTATACTATGTTGGATGGAATCCAAGTGTTTCAGTTCCATACAGAAACTCGATTGGTTTAGCAATAAGTAACGATAATGGAGCAACATTTAAAAGAGCCTTTCAAGGTGCTATAGTCGAAAGAAATAAGTACGAACCTTTTTTTACAGCCTCTCCCTGTGTACTTAGAGAAGATGATATATGGCACTTATGGTATGCATCCTCAACGGGATTTGTTATAGTGAATACTAAACCTGAACCGCTATACGAAATAAAGTATGCACATTCGAAGAATGGCATAGATTGGATGCGACCTAATATCACTTGTATACCTCCCTCTGAAAAATTCCAATGCACTGCAAGACCCTCAGTGATAAAGGAAGACGGAGTATATAAAATGTGGTTTACGTATCGTGGATCGTTTGACTACAGAGATGGGAAGGACAGCTATCGAATTGGATATGCCGAATCTTTGGATGGTGTTACATGGAAACGTGAGGACGAGAAAAGTGGTATTGTCATCTCAGAAAGCGGTTGGGATTCGGCAATGCAGACGTATCCATGTGTTATAAAAACAGACGAAAAAACTTGGCTCTTCTATAATGGTAATGGATTTGGGAAAACAGGAATCGGTTTTGCAGAGTGGATTTGACTATGAGAAAAAAAGTTAGCTGTCATGTAATCACATATAATCAAAAGGATTATATCTCACAGTGTATTGACGGGATACTCATGCAGAAAGTTTCCTTTCCTATTGAAATCATCATTGGCGATGATAACTCTATAGATGGTACGAGGGAAATTGTAAAAAGCTATTCCGAAAAACATCCGGATATAATACGATTAAACCTACGCGAGGTAAAAGGATCGGGTATTCCGGGAAAAGAAAACTTTCTTTCAACCTTAAAAATGTGTACCGGTGAATACATCTCTCTGTGTGACGGTGATGATTATTGGACCGATCCGCTCAAACTGCAGAAACAGGTTGATTTTCTTGATAAGAATCCTGAATATGTACTTTGTTTTCACCCTGTAGATATCGAACAATCAGACGGCACGATTCTTAGCGATTTCATTACGAAAGTTCCCCACAATTACGAGCAAATTACAACCCTAGCAGAATATGGGAACTATATACATACTCCGTCAGTGCTATTCAGGAATATTTTAAACTCTCTACCTGTTGGGATGCAACACACACCAATAGGAGATTACTTCATATACATGTTGCTAGCCAAGCATGGCAAAATAAAACAGCTGCCAGATACGATGGCAGTATACAGGAGGCATCCAGGTGGGGTACACAGCTTGACATCAGAAGAACAAAAAGTACAAAAATGGTTTCTGATGTTGTACTATTTAATCCCCTCGTTTAATGATCAGATACAAAAAATTCTTCTAAATCGCCTGTTCTCAACTGCTGAGACTATTATTATCTACCACAACCAATTAAATTATAATACCTTCAAGTTACTACATAATTGCTTATCACAATATAAAATACTAGTTTTTTGGACTCTATATTATAAACGAATCGAACGACAAGCGAAAAATTTTGTTAAAAATAGATTTCGTCTACTAATAAAATTCGGAAATAAAATCACTAGCTAATTTAACCATCTAGTCTGTAGCTTTTTCATTGACTTTTACAGAAGGAATTACATATGTTTTAAGGAAAATTCTTGAAACATATAAAGGTCTAAGACTAGTCTATGTCAATATTAAGCTTGAATAAACTTAATTAACTTACTGTAAGTTTTCAAACGAAGGGGTAAGCTAAATATAGGATAATAAAAACAATATTCTACCAGTATCGATCATCATGAAAAATTAGCTCATAGTGATATTTTACATGTAAAACCCGATACCAAAGAATAAATAGTTCATAGACGAACTCGATACTTGTGTCTCCAAATAGGTACACTCAATAAAAACTAAACCTACTCGAATCAAAAAGCATAAAATAAACATGTGTATGGAGTAATCACCGAAAGCATTGCCATGATTACACCACAGCTAAATAAAGTTTCGAAATTTTCAATCGTATTTCTCTAAATCAGTCTTTAAAATCTTTAAAAATCCCATCAAGTTTATCACTCAATCAAGTTCACCAGAGAAAATGCAAGCATATATTGAGTACTTTAACAAACTGCTAATCGTAAATATTAATCTATGAGTACAGTAACAATTGTTATTCCAATTTATAAAAACAGACCCAACCAACAAGAAATTCTCTCTTTCAATCAATGCATTAACATCTTATCAAACTATGAGATAACCATTGTTACATTTGAGCACTGTGATATAACTTATTACACTGCCATAATGAATGCACAGAACATTACCTATTCTGTTAAGTACTTTAAAAAAACATACTTCGAGAATATCAAAGGTTACAATAAGTTAATGATTGCACCATCCTTTTATAAGGCTTTTAAGATGTATACTTTCATTCTTATATATCAACTTGATGCATTTGTCTTCAGAGACGAACTAAAAGATTGGTGCAACAAGGGATACTCATACATAGGAGCTCCATGGATTGTAAAAAAAAATGGGTTGCTCGAATTTGATGACACTGGCAATGGGGGACTTTCATTACGAAAAGTAAGAGACCACATTAAAGCTCTTCACTCATTCTCCTACATAGTATCACCAAAAAAACTCGTTAAAGAGTATTTCCAGCCAAAAAGGTCTTTTAAGGCTTATCTGCAATTGAGTTTTAAACTAGTGAAACAGCTGATATCTATCAACAACACCTATTATCTTTTGAATGATTACAAGTTTCATGAAGATTACTTTTGGTGTAAAGTAGTTGCTAAAAATTTTAATTGGTTTAAAGTCCCCAAGGCTGAAGAAGCTCTTAAATTTTCCTTTGAATTAGAACCTTCCTATCTATTTCATTTGAACAATGACCAATTACCATTTGGTTGTCACGCATGGGAAAAATATGAACCTGATTTTTGGATATCTTATATTAGAGCCCGAACAATATAAAAATAGATACCCTCTCAGAATAGCAGATGTCAACCTCTGTAAGCTTCCCTGAAACTTGGACAAAACTCAAAACCTCCATACCATTGAAAAATGAAAAATTAAAAATCTCAGTGATTACCCCTAGTTTCAACCAAGGCATATTCATTGAGGACACTATTCTATCCGTTTTAAATCAACAATACAAAAATTTGGAGTACATCATTATTGATGGTGGCAGCACTGATAATACTATTGATAAGATATTTAAGTATGAATCTCAATTAAGTTATTGGGTTTCTGAAAAAGACAGTGGTCAAAGTCATGCTGTAAACAAAGGATTTGCTAAAGCGACAGGTGATATTATTTGTTGGCTAAACAGCGATGATATGTACACTCCGGGGACTTTAAACAGAATAGCTAAAGAATTCGAGTCTGATAACAATTTAGTGTTTTTATGGGGAAATAATGCTTCACACTCCAACGGAATAACCCGAACAGCCTTACCGAAGTATTCATATACCTATAATGACTTGTTCTACAATCTAAGAATTTTAAATCAAGAGAGTGCGTTCTGGCGAAGAGAAGTGTATGATACAATAGGAGGCCTCGATGAATCTATCCACATGGCAATGGATTATGATTATTGGCTTCGCATATTCAAAACCTATCCTAAGAATAGGATTAAGTTTATTGATGGTGAACCTCTTGGGATCGTTCGCTCTGGACATGAACGAAAAAGCAATGATTGGGAGGGATATCTCAGAAGTATGGGGGATGTAAGAGAGAAATATGCTCCTTTCTCTTCCCCCCTTCTCAATAGAATCGACAGTTCTTTTCATCACAGAGTATTGCGCTTAATTGAAAAGCGAAACTTATTGGATGCGTTCAGACTATCTGGGAAAGAGAAATATTTAGGATTAAAAGGTAGATTATTATAATGATTATTTACAGTAGATTTGCTGGGATTGGAGATGCTTTACTAGTTAATAGTATAGCTGCGCAAAAAGGTGCAGAGATTGGCAAAACCATATGGATTGCAACTAACTATAAGGAAGTCTTCACACAGAATCCTCACGTGAAAGTACTTCCCATCTCCAATGCATATCAGCTAAAATGGTTAGTACGCTTTCTAAAAATAATCGGGATAAAAATTGAACACCAATTGCTTGGATATGCACCATTGGAGAACAATCACATATTGAAAAAATTATCTAGTTTAGTAAAACTAAAAATAGAAGTCTCTAGACCTCGATACTTCGGTAGTACTGATGTCAGCAACCTGCCTTCTGGCTTATCTAATTTACTCAGTTCATCACAAAAAAAAATAATAGCTATTCACACAGGTTACAATAGCCAGTGGACACAGAATAAAACTTGGTACGCAGATCGTTTTAAAAAACTTTCCGAAAAGACATTTTCCTCTTACCATATTATTCAAATTGGACTAAAGAATGATGAACCTATTCAAGCACATTTTGATGCTCGAGGCATGTTGAGTATCTCCCAAACATTCTCCTTACTGCAAAATATAGATGTCTTTGTAGGTACAGTTGGCTTTTTAATGCATGCAGCCGCAGCTGTTGGCACTAAATCTGTAATTATATATGGAGGGTTTGAAGCGCCTTGGCAAAGCGGTTATGCAATGAATCGAAATATTTACAGTTCCATTCCGTGTGCTCCATGTTGGCTTACTGAGTGTTCGAATAATATTCACAAAGAATGTATGCAGTTAATTACAGTTGAAAACATAGAAAAGGAAATTAGCGCGATTATTAGCTCTTAAGTGAAATTTATGAGACAAGGTGACAATCCAGCAAAACTGCAAACGCTACCAGAACAGAAATACACGCATCGTGTAATCATTCCGATTTATATACCGAATGATTCCGGATACTTTCAGCATTCTTTTGAAACAGTACAATTATGTATTCAATCTCTTCTACAAACAACTCATAAACAAACAGCCTTAACTATTATAGCCAACGGTTGCAGCAAAGAGGTGCTGAATTACCTGATAGATTTAACTGACCAAAAAATCATCGATACGTTAATCATTAACGCTGAGAACAAAGGCAAAGTAGATCCGATTGTGGGAGCAATGAAATCCTGTTTTGAACCGCTTATCACCATAACAGATTGTGATGTTCTGTTTAAAGTAGGCTGGCAACGTGAGGTAGAAAACCTATACACTGTTTTTCCTAACTTAGGGATGGTGAGTCCAATACCTTTTCCTGCGGCTTACAATACGTTTACTACATGGTCATGGTATCTAGGTTTTACAAAAGGAAATTTAACCAGAGAGTCAAATAAAGACGAAGAATCGCTCCGCCTATTTAAACAGAGTATTGGGACAGGAAATCAACTGACAGATATTGAAAAACACCCCATCTATCTGACCTATAAGAATAAAAAGGCCTGCCTGGGAGCAGGACATTTTTGTGCAACCTATAATCGAAATATTATTCCGTACATACCATTAACCAGTTCGGGATTAAATATAAACAATGCCGAAAAAGATTATTTGGACAAACCGGTTGAACAAGGTGGTTTCTTGCGGTTATCTACCGTTACCGGTTACGTGTACCACATGGGAAATGTTCCGGAAGCATGGATGAATGGGGTCATAGCGCAGAACAATGGTTACACAGAACAACCTTTGAAATTAGTGATAGACAAAGGTATCAAGCTTCCCTTGAAATCAAACAAGTGGATAGCTAAAATTATATCCTCACCCCGATTCAAGAAATTTAAACTCTTATTTGTAAAACATACTCGTCAATGAAAATACTCGTAACAGGGTCCAGTGGATTAATTGGAAGTGAAGTTGTTTCCTTTTTTGCATCGCAAGGACATTCAATTATTGGAGTGGACAACAATATGCGGGCCGACTTTTTTGGAGCCGGTGGCGATACGCGTTGGAACCAGCAACGTCTTACCCAATCGTTTTCGAACTTCACTCATATTGAACTAGACATACGCGACCGAAAAGCTGTATTGCAGCTACTGGAAACTCATAAGCCAGATGCTATTGTTCACACGGCTGCACAACCCAGTCACGATTTGGCAGCACAACGTCCATTTGATGACTTTGATGTGAATGCAGTTGGCACATTTAACCTTTTAGAGGCTTGCCGTCAGTTTTGTGCAGAGTCTCCATTTGTGCATATGTCGACCAACAAGGTTTATGGTGATGCTCCAAATGCAATTGCGGTGACTGAACAAGAGACGCGTTGGGAGTATGCAAATTCAAATTATGCAAACGGAATTAGTGAACCATTTACCATTGATCAAAGTAAACACTCCATTTTTGGAGCATCAAAAGTAGCAGCAGATGTAATGGTACAAGAGTATGGTAGATATTTTGGCATGTACACAGCTTGTCTGCGTGGCGGATGTTTAACTGGCCCCAATCATTCAGGGGTGCAATTGCATGGATTTTTGAGTTATTTAATCAAAACAAATTTGGAACAAAAACAGTACACCATATTTGGATATAAGGGCAAGCAAGTACGCGACAATATTCACGCTTATGATGTGGCTACATTTATTGATGCATTTATTCAAAATCCACGCAAAGGCGAAGTTTATAATATTGGTGGCGGGAAAAACAATTCCATTTCGATCTTAGAAGCTTTTGCCCTTGTTGAATCGCTATCGGGTAAAAAAATGAATTATACCTATACTGAAACAAATCGTGAAGGTGATCATATTTGTTATTACTCTGACTTAACCAAAATGTATGCGCATTATCCAGACTGGAAACTGACCAAGAACATACAAGTGACATTTGAAGAAATAATCGAAAATTGGCATAAACGATTGAAGAGTTAAGAATTAAAATGGTCGGAACGGAAACTTCACAGTTCGACAACAACCCGATTACACCAATTCGACAATACCCGATAACAATGAGCAACCCAACAACAAACATACTTGTACTTGCCGATTATTTGCCAGACAGCGGTTGGGGTGGTGGAGTTATTATAAGAAGTTTACTTGAAAACATTCCTAATGATGTAACCCTAAGTTGGACTACATTTAGTGTTGAACGCAATCAAAAAAATAGCAAAGTCAATAATATTAATATACTGCCCTTCAAACCTAGATATATTAGGGGACAAGGGAAATTTAAACTCATTCGAAAGCTAGATAGTTTGTTGTTTGCGTCCGACTTGAATCAGATTATTAAGAAAAATAATATCCAACTACTATGGATAATATGCGGTGTTACCTATAACGAATTATATAGACTAAGTGTGCTTTCAACCCAACTCACAATTCCATTTCATATTACAGTACATGACGATCCAATTGTGGAATTAGAATCAACAAAAAAAGAAGAAGGAAAAGTATTGTTTCAAACCTTATTGTCTAATGCAAAATCTGTTGACGTGATTTCAAATAGAATGAGGGATAGTTACAAAACACAATATAATATAAATGCTATTGTTATCACTAGAGGCATTCCTTCAAATTTTCCTACAAATAGTTTACGTGATTCAACAAGCATTAACGTATTAATGGGCGGTTATGGAAATGTACCTTCACCATGGCCCTTACCGCTTATTGAAGCTATGGAGCTAATGCAAAATGACCAACCCAGTTTCTTGCATTTATTCGACAGTAAATTGAGTAAATGGAAAAATGAGTACACAATCATTTATGAAAACATGCCCGAAGCTGCATTTAACCAAGTACTAAAAACAATTGACATAGGCTATGCCTGTGATGATTTAAACCCAGCAAGATTGGCATTTGCCCAATTATCGCTTCCTACTAAAATAATAACTTACATCGGTGCTGGAATTCCATTTGTGTATCATGGTCCGCAAGACTCAACAGTTGGCGATTTATTAAAACAATACGAAGCGGGGATTATTGTTTCCACTAATGATAGCAAACAATTATATGACGCTTTTTATAAATTGAGAACCAATTATGAATATTACCAACAACAATGTTTATTGGCGTTACAAAATCAGTTTGCTGCTAAAATTGTGCAATATCGATTTTATAACTACATCCTAAATAATTCATAAATAAATCCATTTAATAGTGAGCTACAAAAATATTCTTTGTGTATTTGGCACCCGACCAGAGGCCATAAAAATGGCTCCAGTTGTATTGGCGTTTCGTGCTGCAGGAATACCCATACAAATTTGTATAACAGCGCAACACCGAGGCATGCTCGACAGCGTGATGAATTTTTTTGAACTCAAAGCCGATTATGATTTGGATTTGATGCAACCCAATCAATCACTCAATAAACTTGCATCGCGCATATTTGATAACATGGATGCAGTATTAGACAAGGCTAAACCAGATATCGTATTGGTTCACGGAGATACGACCACTTCCTCTGTAGCAGCGTGGTCGGCATTCCACCGTGGTATAAAAGTAGGCCATGTGGAAGCAGGACTTCGCACCTTTAATAAATATGCTCCTTTTCCTGAAGAAGTAAACAGACAACTTACAGCCCGCATTGCTGATTATCATTTTGCACCAACCCAACTAGCACGGCAACAGTTAATAGATGAAGGAATATTGCCATCAACAGTTACAGTAACAGGCAACACAGTAATTGATGCTATACAAATTGGATTGCAAAAAATCGACAATGGATTTCAATCTGCCGATATGAAGTTGGCTGAGTCAATTATTCAACCCAACAAAAAAATAATACTTGTAACAGGGCATCGCAGAGAAAATTTTGGAGATGGCTTTGAAAACATTTGTGCTGCACTTGCCACTCTTTCACAAAGGGATGATGTTCAAATTATTTATCCAGTACATTTAAATCCAAATGTGCAAGAACCTGTAAGGAGATTACTTGGTGAGTCAAAAAATATTTCATTAATACCACCGGTTGATTATCCTACCATCATTTATTTGATGAAAAACTGCTACCTTATTTTAACAGATTCGGGAGGCATACAAGAGGAAGCTCCTTCGCTTGGCAAACCGGTGTTGGTATTTAGAGATACAACCGAAAGACCTGAGGCCATAGAGGCTGGAACTGCAAAAATTGTTGGCATCAATGCCAAATCCATTATTACAGCTACACAAGAATTATTAGATAATGCGGCTATTTATCAGCAAATGTCTATTGCATCAAATCCTTATGGAGATGGGTTAGCTGCCAAGCGTATTGTTGATATACTTTTACAATATTGATGGTAAAAAAAATACTTGTTGTAGTAGACTCAATTGATGAAAATGCTGGCAGTGGCGCAAAGGCGAATATTGCACTCATTATTAATCTTAACAAAGCAGGATACATTGTTAAAGTGTATCATTATTCAAGAAAAGAAATTGTACTAGAAGGCGTTACTTGTGTAGGTATTGCTGAGCAAAAATGGAATCTATTCTTTATATTAGGCAGACTGCAAAGATTACTTGCCCGCTGGACAGGGATTAACCTAAACAAGGTTATTGAAAATGCAATTGGATTTTCGTTTACCTTTTTAAACGATAGCAATAGCATCAAAAAGGCCATAAAAGATGAAAACACATTTAAACCTGATTTAGTGCTTACACTCAGTCAGGCGGCCAGTTTCAGACCTCACCACGCCCTATTAAAAATTCCCCAGTGGCACTCCAAATGGATGGCTTACGTACACGACCCTTATCCTTTTCATTGTTATCCGAAACCCTATAATTGGTATCAAGACGGTTACAAGCAGAAGGAGCATTTTTTTTATCAGGTCTCTGAAAAAGCAACTTACTCAGCCTTTCCAAGCCTATTACTTAAGGAATGGATGGGCCAATTTTTTCCAACTTTCACCCAAACGGGTATAGTGATTCCGCATCAAGTTTACAGAACGCATTTGACGATAGAATTACCTTCTTTTTTCAGGAAGGATTCCTTTACCTTATTACATGCAGGAAATTTATTGTCACCACGCAATCCAACAGGACTATTAAAAGGATTCGACATCTTTTTAAACAACCACCCGGAAGCCTTAAACGATACGCAATTGATGCTGATAGGTGGACATGACTACTATAAACAATTCCTTCAAACATTTGCATCAAACCCCTTAATAGTTATTGCCAGTCAATTGGACTATAACACATCCATACTGCTGCAACAACAAACAAGTGTGAATATTATTATAGAAGCAAAGTCAACTATCAGTCCTTTTTTACCCGGTAAATTTCCACATTGTGTGCAAGCCGACCGTCCAATATTGTTATTAGCTCCCGAAAAGAGTGAAACCAAACGGCTGCTTGGACAAGATTATCCGTTTTGGGCAGAAATTGATGATAGCGAGAAAATAGCGCAGTTGATAAGTAACCTTTACCAACAGTGGAAAAATGCTCCTGAAAATTTCAACCTAAACAGATCCGATCTTGTTGCGTATTGTGATGTTGATGAACTTAAACACACACTCGACAAACTATGAAACAAACAAAGACTAGTTTGCTGATAGATGCTTTTGCCGTGTATCCCGAAACGAAATCAAGTGAAGGAATTGTGAATGCAAATTGGATAGCAATCATGCAGAAATCCGGAAGAAAGGTATCAGTTATTAGTGCATTCACCGGAATGGGAGCAAAAGAAGCATCCAAAGGGTCGACACTATTAAAAACTCTTTTCAACTTCTCAAAAAAATCGACCCGAACACTCAGTGGACTAACCTTTCGTTTATTGCAGAAAATACTATTGTTTCAAACTGGAGAGTCAAACTTATTCCTCCGAATATGGAGGAAACACCATCACCAATCCCTTACTACCTTTTTGGATAACAATCCCGATTCGGTTGTTTGGGTGCGAATCCTTCCGTGTTACTCTCTGTATACTATCCTTTCGGTTTGGAACAGAAAACCATTCGCGTTTATTGTAAATATCAATGACCCTATTGACGTTAAGACATTAGAAGATCTAACACAACCTGTTCCGGATTGGGGTGATCATCAGTTGCTCAAACAAACACGTGATTGTGCGCAATGCTGGACTTTCCCCTCCGCAAAATTGGCTACTAAAATTTCTACCCTATATGGGCTAGACCCTGATAGGTGTTTTGTTCTCCCTCACGTATCAAGAGATAGTGAATCCCTATACTCATTTCCTTCCGAGACGCGAAATATTCGATTTATCTATTCCGGCACGTTCTACCGTTCTGCATTTTCAAAAGCTGTACAAGAGGAATTAAGACAATTTGCCCAATCATCCATTGGACAAAAATGTGACTTTCGGTTTTTGTTGTCACAATATGATGACTATTCGATTGAATGGCTTAAATCAACCTTCCATCAATGTACCATACAAATGGGAGTAACACATGAAGAATCACTTACCTTTCTGCGACAATCCGATTGTTCACTGGTATTTGATGGTCCTTTGCATAGTGATTTGTTAAAAGGAAAATTAACTGAAGCTATTTCGGATGGTATTCCCATTTTTGCTATTACGGCTGCTCAATCATCAATGGACAAACTGGTACTGGAGTATGGAGGAATGACAGCCACCCCTGAATCTCGGGGTGATATAGAGAAAAAACTAGTTGCGGTATGTGAACAATTTCAACAACCCGCCCAACAAAAAGTATTTTACGACAAACGCAAGAAAGTAATTTCTCAACTCAGTGAACAAGCTATAGAAACCAAAACTAATCAACTCATTGAATACGCACACAAACGTTTTGAGTGGAAAATTCGCCATCAATCACCTGAACCTTCTATACCCGAATTAGTGCAATGGCCATAAAAAAATAGGAATCGTTATCTCCGATGGTGTAGGCTTGTAGAATTTTATTAAACATGCGTAAATATTAATATAAAGAGAATTGTTTAGGTCAGATTAAAAATATAAGATAACAAACAAAATATGAAGTCTTCTTTCACAACTTTTACTCAATCATTAAAGAATTAAAAATGTTGACTATTTGTAACTATCATTATATAAGAAACAGCTTCGAAAACCAATATCCAAGTATCTTTGGAGTTACACAAGAACAATTTGATAATCAAATCAGAGAACTAGGAAAAACATACAGTTTCATTACACTTGAAGCATTACAAAATGATATTCAAAATGTACTCTCATCAGATATTAACTTCATGCTTATCACATTTGATGATGGATTAAAAGAACAATATGAGTATGCCCTCCCAATACTCAATATGCATAAAATCCCTGCGTACTTTTTTATAAATACCATCAATCATATAGAAAGAAAAGTTAGTGCTGTTCATAAGATTCATCTGGTAAGGTCTGTAATTTCTCCCGATGAAATTATTAAACTCATTCAAGGTAAATTTGGAAGAAAAATTACTGCACTCGAAAAAAATACCGCTCAGAGCTTTTATCATTATGATGACCCGGCAAATGCAAGTGTAAAATATCTACTTAATATCATCCTCAATCCGATAGAAGTAGAGTCCTTTATAGATTCATTTTTCTGTGATTACTTTGATGAAGAAGATATGGTTAAAAAACTATACATGAATCAAGATGAAATAATCAACTTAGCAAAATTAGGATATATAGGTAGCCATACACACAGTCATTTGCCTCTTGCATTGTATTCAGAAAATAGAATCATCTCAGAGCTAAAAATATCAAAAAAATATCTCGAGACACTATGCAATGAACCCATAATTTCGGTTGCATATCCATACGGAAAGGATGCTGCAATCAATGATAAAATAGGAGATTTGGCTCATGAGGAAGGTTATCAACTAGGTTTTACAACAATCACCGGAACAAATACAACAAACAGCAACTTATTATTATTAAATAGATACGACTGTAATGATTTACCAGGTGGCAAAAACTATTCTCAACTGTAAAAATGGAAATAAAAGTAGCATCAATAAATGATTGGCCTTCATTAAACTTGTTTTACAATAAAATATATAGGCAAAATCATCCTTTACAGAACAAACTCTTCTGGGAATGGCAATATGGAGATCCTAATTACGGAAGATCGTTCATTTGTAAAGATGACAATGGAGAAATTGTCGGACATGTCGGAGCGTCTTTTGGAGGTGGAATTGCATGGATCATCAATGTGTTCTTAAGCGAAAAATATCGGGGAAAAGGTATTCTTACAGATTTGTATAAAATGGCCAGAGAATATCACCCGTTAGCTGCAACAGCTGCAAATGATGCAGGTTTAAGACTATACAGAAATATGAGATGGATACGATACCATAATTTAGTACGACTAGTGAAAATTAATCCAATATGTAAAAACACCTTCGAAGAAGTTTGTGTCCCGAAGGAAATAAATGCCGTAAAATTGAATCATAAGGATAATCATTATTTCAAACAACCCTCTCTGAAAGGAATAGAATTTATTGGCCAAACCACAGCGGTTGACCAATCAGAAGTAGGTGGTGCCAGAATCGTTGATTTAAATGAAAATCTGTTGTTTGAGGAGGAAGCTTGGGAAATGGGATACAACTGGATGGATTATATAACCTCTTGGAACGATTTAAAATGTAGAAAATTAGAAGAAAAAGGATGGCAATTAGACTCAAATACTTGTGTTCCTTGGCTTCTCAATCCACTTGAGAAAGGAAGATATTCAAACATATCTTTTCTTTCTGAAACCGCTTTACCAAATGACTTTATTGTGCATCGCTCATATTCCGATCACGGTAGAATTGGTAGTTTATGAAAAGAAATAAAACTGTACTAGGACTTGTAATAACCGATGGTGTTGGATTCCGAAACTTTATTTTGAGTGACTTTATTCGTGAAGCAAAAGAAAAATTTGATGAGGTTATTATATTCTCTTGCTTACCTAATTCAGCATATTCTGGGCATTCAATAAATTGCCGTATAAAAGAGATCCCAATTTTTAAAGAACATTTTGTCACATGGATTTTCCGGAAAACAAAAGAAATTGCTCATTTAAAAAAATATGCCTCCAACAATTATGGCATTAGGGATAACTTAAAGATAAATTACAATAACGCGAAAACTCTTCGAGGATTTTTTACACGAGCAATATTTAAAATAACAGACTGGTTTCATAGCGAGAAAAATATCCTTTTCATTGAAAAGCTACAAGAACTTTCCTTCAGATTTCACAAAAACAACTCTCTATTTGATAAACTCCTTGAAGAAAACCCTGTTGACATACTTTTCTTCACGCATCAGAGACCACCGTTTATAGCACCGATAATTGCTTCGGCCAAAAGAAAAAAAATAAAAACAGCCTCGTTTATCTTTAGTTGGGATAATTTGGCATCCAAAGGACGAATGGCTGGCTTATTTGATTATTACCTAGTTTGGAGCGAACTAATGAAGAAGGAATTAATTTACTTTTACGAATCAGTGGATAAAGACAACATATTCATTGTAGGAACGCCACAATTTGAGCCCTATATATTGGAGCGTTACATTGAATCGAAAGACAGTTTTAGTAAGAGATTCAAAATAAAAACCGATATTCCAACTGTTCTTTTCACCTGCAACGATTCGAGTAGCGAAAATGATCCTATTTATGCTGAAATCTTAGCCGAACAAATCAAGAGTAAAAAAGTAATTGCTAACTTAATAATAAGAACATCCCCTGCAGAAGAGCCTGATAGATTCATGCACTTGAAAAATAAATATCCATTTATTATTTGGAACTTTCCTGAATGGAAATTAACTCGTGCGGAACACCCGGAACCTTGGACTCAAAGGGTTCCCACAACGAATGATATATTAACTTTACGCTCACTTCTTGCATACTCAGATGTTGTAATAAATGTCCTATCAACAATATCGCTAGATGCATTCATTTTTGAAAAACCTGTTATTAACCCTGTCTTCGGTAACAATGAAAATGAGTTGTTTAACGACCAACATTTTCTAAAATACAAACATCTTACACATCTAGTTGAAAGCAATTCCTCATATATAGTGCATAATCAATCAGAATTGACAAGGGCAATAGAAGATTGCTTGCAAAATCCTAGAATCAAAAATGAGGCTCGAAAAGCTTTTATTAGATTGGAAATAGGAGGTGAAATAAATGGGACCAGCAACCGTATCGCCCAAACACTTCATTCAATTGTTTCATGAAAAAAATAGCCGTACTCTCTAATTACCAATTATTACCCGATCGTATCGGAGGGATGGATCACTTCTTTTGGCAGTTTGATGAAGCCGCTAAAAAGGCCGGTTATGAGGTTGATTGGTTTTTCCCTAATACTGCCGAACAGGGTGGCTATAAAACTTTAACCATTGTTGCATCCGGAAATCCTTCGGTTGAAAAAACATTCCTTCGATATATTGAACATGAGCAAAGAAAGTATGACACTGTATTCTGTCACTTTTTAGAACTCTGTACTCCTTTTTACAAACAGGTAAAAAAACACTTGCCGAACGCCCAACTTATAGCTGTAGATCATAACCCTCGCCCTATAGAGGGATATTCGTTAACGAAACGAATTTCCAAGCGAATAAAAGGCCTGCTCTACTCCCGGTATATTGATACCCTTGTTGGAGTATCGCAATACACGATTAACGAAATAAGGAACGACTTTGGAAAAACAGTGGCCTCAAAAACAATTGTTATATACAATGGCATTGTAACCGATTCGATACAAAAACGATTGAACAGAAGTCCCATAAAACCCTCTTTTTTAACAGCCTGTCACCTTCGTTATTCTAAAGGAATACAAGATTTAATAGCAGCGGTTTCGCTGTTACCCGAACCTATTCGCACCGATATTCATATTGATGTGTATGGTGATGGTCCATACGCTCCAGACCTTAAAGCTCTGGTTGAGCAAAAAAAACTAACTACTCAGTTTACCTTTAAAGGAAACTCTCCCCAGCTGGGATCCATTTACCATAGGTATGATTACCTCATTCATCCTTCACATATGGAGTGTTTTAGTTTGGGTATATTGGAAAGTTTAGCCGCTAATGTTCCGGTGATCACAACAGCCGTAGGCGGCAATGAGGAAGTAGTCATCCATAATAGCAATGGATATATCTTCCCATGCAAAAAAACCACACTATTAAGTATGTTACTGAAGGATTTGTGCTCGGGCGAGATAAGTATCCGGGGCGATATTTCTGCACCCATTCGAAACCACTATACGATTGACCAAATGGTTGAAAAGTATATCACTTTAATGAATTAGCTTCCGATGTTTTTTTACAGCCTTCTTTATCTTATAATCTGTCTTGTTATTGGTTGCTACGTGACCTCCAACAAATCCCATTTACATGGATTGATAATTGGGCATATCTTGATAACGAGTGTAACAGCTTTAGTAATTACCGGATGTAACACTATAGCTATATTCAATATTCCACTGGTTGTATACTATATAAAGCTGATACGTAAGATGAATACTCCAAGTCTCAGTAAAAAAAATTCTCTACCACAGTTAGTTCCTCTGCTTATCTTATTCACGCTGGTATACATAACCAAGAGTTTCTTTATATACAATGAATTATACCAACACAATAATATACCTGCATCAGATCATACCACCTACATGAAAATTGCAGAGTATTTCGTGTTAACAGGTAATGAAAATACCATGACCTCGAAGAATATTCTTTTCGATTTACATTTTAATTCTCCGTATCGTTTCAATGAGACGTGGTTGAGTGCCCTGTTTTTAAAACTTACCTCTTTTGATACCGTTGTCGTTTTTGAAAATATCGTATGGATTATCAATTATTCGTTAGTAGTCATTACTGTTTATGAATTACTTCTAAAACACTTACATACGAAACTTATTATTAAGATCTTTTCCGCCTTTGCATTTATTTTTTTTACAATCTACCAAACCAACGATTACTCAGGACTCACGTACTACTATAGTTTAAGCGGATTTCCGAAACTCTCTATCAATTATGTATTCATTACACTGCTATTTTACCATTATCAAAACAGAGAATACGAAGTGGCCTATACCAGTTTTTTGTTCCTGTTTATCTTTAGTCCAATAAGTTTATTCGTACCCCTAATTTTGGCACTCTTAATTGCAACGGATAAGCAGGGAGATTATATAAAACGTCTCTTGAAATACATGGGATGTTTACTACTAATCATTCTTTACTATGCATATGAACAAAAGATAATGAGTGGACAGCTTGGAGAAGATACCTTCAGTAAACCGATTGATCTCCTTGTTTATATCCATAACTTTTTTCACAAGGACTTACTATTATCCTTTCTCCCTTATGTGTTAATCCTTCTTGCACTAGCTATTCTGCTGAATAAAATGGGAAGTACATGGGCAAAAGACCAAACGCGACCGATGAATGTATTCATGTCTGTTAGTTGTGTGGGAGCGTATTTAACTTACTGTATTTTGAACTTTGTAATACACGATGGATTTCAATTTTGCACAAACTTTTTAAATGTTTACTTTAACATCGCTGTATTTGCGTTAGCACATCTACTTATTCAGGAAATATCCAATTATCGACTCCGCAGCATATACATCAAACTTTTAATTGGTTTCCTGTCATTCGGGATATATCATAATTATGAACAGGAGAAGATGTATACTTCTCGAAACTCTTTGAGCGGACACAGTAAATATTTTATTTCAGAGGTTTCTTCCATTCTTATGAATGAAATCAAACAACCGATTGGGGTATACCTGCCGATTGATAGTATCGGGGGAAGATCCGAAATCTATGAAAATAAAGAACACCTTTGGTTTCTTTCAACTATTGGAAGAAACATGGATGTGGTAAACCTGAGTGCAAACAGGTGGGCAATTGATGATTTTAAAACGGTTGAGAAGAAACATGGCTATTACGTTAATATCTACAGAAAAAATTACAGCCAAATGGCCATAAACATATTTAAAAAACGATGTTTTCCAGTCAATCAGAATGAAGAACTGCTATATAAGAACTTTTTGGATACCTATAAAATCGAGTATGCCTTATCCAGAATTTCATATTCGAAGCTCCCTGGTGTGATGAGAAATCGTATTTCGAAAATAGTGCACGACCCCATTTCTAAGCTCTATTTTTATAAATTGAAAGTATAACCCTTGAACATAGCCTTTCTCACACCCGAATACCCTCATCTTGATTCCGGTCCATCAGGAGGCTTAGGATCCAGTATTAAAACACTGGCTCATGCGCTCACGGAGGCCGGACATACCGTAAGGGTTTATGTGTACGGTCAATCGAGTGATGAATATGTATTTGATGGTGATGTAAAACTTATTCGAATACGGAACGTCCGTTTTAAAGGTTTAAGCTGGTGGCTTACACGTAAAAAAATTGAACGTATCATTAATGCCGATTGCAAAACTTACGGTATTGAAGTATTGGAAGTACCCGACTGGACCGGGATTTCAGCATGGATTAATATTCAGTGCAAAATGGTGATGCGCCTCCACGGTTCGGACAGCTATTTCTGCGCACTTGAGAGCCGGAAGGTTAAATGGTGGAATACGTTTCAAGAACAAACGGCTTATGCGCAGGCAGATGGAATTATTGCCGTGAGTAAATTTGTGGGAGAACAAACAAATACCATATTTAAGAGTAACAAACCATTTACCGTTATTCACAACGGTATACCCACAAACATTTTTATACCGGAGGAAACTGCTACATCAAGCACTCCTTATATCTTATATTTCGGAACCTTAATCCGCAAAAAAGGAGTATTGGAAATTCCTCAAATCTTCAATAAGGTTCGTAAGCAAATTTCGGACGTAAACCTTATACTTATTGGAGCAGATGCTTCCGATATACAATCGGGCAGTCCCTCAACATGGGAGCTGATGAAACCGATGTTTGAAAAAGAAACCCTCAAACAAGTTTCTTATCTTGGTAAAGTGCCTTACGAAACCATTCGGCATCACATAAACAATGCAACGCTGTGTATCTTTCCTTCTTATGCAGAAGCATGTCCGGTATCTTGGTTAGAGGCTATGGCTATGGAAAAACCCATTGTTACGTCTGATATTGGATGGGCTAACGAAATAGTTGATCACAACCAAACGGGAATGACAGCTTATCCTAACAATCACGAAGAGTTTTCGCGCCACATTATTACGCTTCTGAACAATCCTGAGTTGCGCGTTAAGATGGGTAAGCTAGCCCGTAAAAAAATAACGGAAGCCTTTAACATTACGCTAACGGCTCAAAAAAGTGTTGACGTCTACACACAATTGGTAAACACTAATGGATCTTAAAACATATACCACTTCCAAAGGTGAAGAACTTTTATACTCCGGTAAACCCGAAATAAGTATGCTTGAGAACTTGGCTTCGGGCTGTGGCGATTGCTGGCACAGCTCCTTTGAACAAGGTTTTAAAAACGCATTTTCTAATATTCAGTATCAAACTCATACGGCCTGGTGGTACACAAATGATTTTGATAATCTCAATGAATGTATAAGCTGGCGCATTAATCCCTATCAATTTGTGATACGGAAAACTATTTGGGAGTTATACAAAGGTTTTGACAATGCCTATCAATCAAATGAAATGAAAGCCCTTTCGCTTGGCTATGATTTGATACGTAACGGAGGAGTTCCTCTTTATGTAAAAGGCTTATATACCGACACAAAGATATCTTGTAATCCTATTCCCGTTATTGATGAGTATTTGTTTTTCCGTAAGAAATTTAAGTCGGGGCATTCGCTTTATATGTTGTTCCGCAAAGGCATTTGGAATTGGAAAGATATTCAAGCCTTTTTCTACGCGAAAAGAAACGCAACATTTGATCGAAACACTCCGGTTATTGCACCCAAAATGTTAAAGCCGATAGAAGGGAAACCGACCGTAAGTTATATCATTCCAACGATGATGCGGCAAGATTACACATTGCAGTTGTTGGATGATTTAAACAACCAAACGTATAAACCCTCACAGGTAGTTGTAATAGATGCAACACCTCCCGACCAGAGAGATGAATCGCTTTACAACACATCTCATTATCCGTTTGATCTTGTAGTAAAATGGCAAACAAGTAAAGGCAGTTGCCGAGCCCGTAATGAAGGTATAGAATACTGTAGCGGAGATTTTATTGTATTCGGAGATGATGACATTCGCCTTGCACCCGATTATATTGAAAATCATATTCGGTTACTGCAAACTTATAATGCCGGAGCTTGCAATGGATTAGATATACGAGCGGAGAACCACTTGCAAAATCTTGATGACCTTGCACAAAAACGCTTAACGCATCCTATACTTAAAGTTGGTGTAACAGCCGGTTTTAACAATGCAAACTCTTGTGTTAAAAGAGAGCATGTAACAAAACTTACTGGCAATGATGTAAACTATGATGGCGGATATGGAGAAGACAGCGACTTTGGGTTATCACTCGTAAAATCAGGTGTTGTTGTTTTATATAATCCATTCTCTGTAAACCTACATTTAAAACCCGCATCAGGTGGTTATCGCTGGTGGGGAGCGCAAGCAAAATTGCTTGGCAAAAAACGTAAACAACAACCTTGGGAATTGGATACTCCGGTTAAATGGATAAGGCCCGTACCTAGTCCAACAATTATGTATTATATTCATAAACACTTCCCTCCCCAACAAATTGCCGAGTATAAAATTAAGTACTTTATGTACTATTTAGGCAGGGGAAGTAAACTACGTTTGCCTCTCAGAATCTTGAATATTCCATATAAATTATTACAATACAGCAAATCTGTTTGGTATGCAAAAAAACTTGTAGCATTGGGAATAAGATATAAATAACAACGTGAACCAACCTTCGCATTACGATAATACACATCTACCTTTTTCAGTTATCATCTGCACCTATATGCGTCCGCAGCCGACTCTGAGCCTATTACACTCTATATTACCACAAACGTGTAAACCGAAACAGGTATTGATTATCGATGGATCTCACGATACCGAAACCGCTTCCATCATTCATCCTATTACTACTTTATTACCGATTGAATATATCAAGGTAAATGATGCCAATCGTGGACTCACCAAACAACGAAACATTGGAATCAACCAACTCTCATCGGCAAGTGAAATAGTCTTTTTTCTAGATGATGATGTGATTTTGGAACACGATTTTTTTGAACAAATGCTAACAGCATTTAAAGACCCAACAGTTATTGGTTGCGATGGATTCATCACAAATGAATGCTACTGGAAACGCAACCAAACAAATCAAAGCATCCCAAAATTTTCACAACAATTGGATGGCTTTCACTTGAAATTATCAGCGCGAGATCGTTTCAGAGCAATTTTTGGCTTATTTCCACTTCATATACAACCCGGTAACATTCCATTATACGGACATGGAAAATCTTCCTTACCTCCTACCGGAAAACAATATGAAGTTGATCACATCATGGGAGGTATTACCGCATACAGAAAAACCATCTTTAACCATATTCAATTTTCTACCTTTTTTGAAGGATATGGTTTATACGAGGATTTTGATTTTTCAGTAAGAGCAAATAGGTTTGGTAGATTATTAACCAATACAGCGGCCAAAGTATCCCACCATCATGCAGGTTCTGGTCGCCCGCATACATATACTTTCGGAAAAATGGTTGTGCGAAATGGATGGTACGTTTGGCGACTCAAACACCCTAAACCGGGAATACAAAACACTATAAAATGGCATATTATCACTTTGCTTTTAGCATTCTTCAGGCTCAGTAATGTATTAACAACAAACTCTCTTAAACGCAAACAAGCATGGGGCGATTTTTGTGGTAGAATTGTTGCATGGGTAGAGTTACTATTATTCAAGCCTCCACTACCCCAGCCCTAGAGGGAGAACAGTCTGCGACTCAAAACAGAACGTGCGTGATAACCCTTTAGGGCAGGGGCGCGAAGGGAGAAAAGTCTCCACTACCCCCACCCTAAAGGGTGCTCTATCCGTAACACAAATAGAAAAATACATGTAAGGAAGAACCCTCTTATGAATAACAAATCTGACATGTTTTACGGTGCCTCTCCGGAGATTTTTGCTAGAGCGAAAAACTTGAGAAAGAGAGTGACCGATGCGGAAAAGAATCTCTGGAATTATCTGAAAGACGGGTCTTTTAATGGGTATAAATTCAGACGGCAACATCCTATCGGAATGTTTATTGCAGATTTCTATGCTCACAAACTTAAACTAGTCATTGAATTAGATGGCAACCATCATACAGACAATTTGGATGTCAAAAGATATGACAAGGAACGAGAAACTCTTATGAAAGAATGGGGAATACAAACGATAAGATATCCTAATGAAATAGCCCTATATAGTCCTATCGAAATCGTGAAGGATATTCGTAAACACATTCAAACCTTTGAACACAATTTACAACAATCTCCGCTAACCAAAACATAAGAAAAAGGAAGACACAACGCAAAAACAGAATGTGCGAAGGATCCCTTCAGGGCAGGGGCGCGAGGGGAGAAAAGTCCAATACTACCCCAACCCTAAAGGGAGACCGACCCACGACTGAAAAACAGAACATGCGTGAGAACCCTTCAGGGCAGGGGCGTGAGGGGAGAAAAGCCGCACAATCTAACTATTTCAAACGTATACGCTATTTTCAAAACATGACGATTCCGCGCTTTTTGATTGTAACCCATGTCATGCATACCTATGCTAATGGAAATTATTATGCCTATGGACCTTATGTTCGGGAAATGAATCTGTGGATCAAGAACGCGCAACACGTCATTATCGTTGCTCCATTATCCAAGCAAACAACCATCAATCCTATAGATATCTGCTACACCCATAATCATGTAACGTTCATTCGTGTTCCTTCGTTTCAACTTACCAATGGTATCAATGTACTGAAAAGCCTTTGGGTTGTTCCGTACATTATGACTGTGTTGCTCTTGACGATGTTCAGAGCCAATCATATTCATTTAAGATGTCCGGGTAATATGGGATTATTGGGATGTTTTGCCCAGTTATTTTTTCCATTCAAAAAGAAAACAGCAAAGTATGCAGGTAATTGGGATTGGCAGAGCCAACAACCTTTCACCTATCGGTTACAACAACGTTTATTGAGAAACACTATTCTTACACACCGAATGAAAACACTGGTATATGGAGAATGGCACGACCGAACAAAAAATATTGTTCCTTTTTTCACGGCTTCATATAGTGAAAAAGATCTATTACCTATTGAGCCCAGAACACTGAAAACAGGAGATATCATTAAACTCATGTTTGTAGGCGCTCTTGAAAGTGGTAAAAATCCAATAGATAGTTTATTGATTGCACATGAACTTATCAAGCGAAACGTGGCAATAGAAATTCACTTCTATGGAGAAGGCTCACTACGCGATTCTTTAGAAAAAAAAATAATAACGCTAAACATGCAACACAACGCGTTTGTGCACGGAAACGTTAACAGCGCTACCTTAAAAGATGCTTACCGAGACAGTCATTTTATGGTACTACTCTCTGATAGTGAAGGGTGGCCCAAAGCAGTGGCAGAGGCCATGTGGTGGGGGTGTGTACCGGTTACAACGCAGGTTTCGTGTGTACCGTGGATGCTTGCTAATGGAGAGAGAGGGGTAATAGCTTTTGATTTAGTAAATGCTGTAGCCAATATTCTTTCTTTAATAAATTCTCCAAAAGAATATTCGCTAATTGCATATCGAGGAGTAGATTGGTCGCGCCAATATACACTTGAGAAATTTGAGTTGGAAATACAAAAACTAGTATGAAAATACTTCAACTTGTAGATAGTTTGGAAATTGGTGGCACGGAAAGAATGTGTGTAAACATAGCCAATATGTTAAGTTCTCACAATATTGAAAATAAACTTGTTGTAACACGGGCTCCACATTCGTTGAAGCCACTTCTTAACAGAGAAACAGAAATACTATTAACCAATAAAAAAAGCAGATGGGATCTTTTTACATTTCTGAAGATCTATCGTTTTGTTAGAAAGATTAAACCAAACTACATACATAGCCACTCTACTACATTGTTCTGGGCTTGTTTATTGAAAATACTAATTCCAACTACGAAACTTATTTGGCATGATCATTATGGAAATCGAAAAGTATCAGGAGACAAAATCATTCATAAAGTACTCTCTATTTTCCTTAATGCAACGATTACTGTAAATGATGAGTTAACACATTGGCATCATAACTACCTGTTGATGGAACCTTCAAACATAAAATACTTACCTAACTTCCCAGTTTTGAAAAATATTTCGTTCCAAAACAGGGATATCAAAACAATAGTGATTAATGCTAATTTATTACCCGTAAAAAATCACATGATGCTATTAAAAGCTCTAGTGATTGTGCATAGAAAAAAAATTGAATTTAAACTTATAATCATCGGGAAAGAAATAGATGAACATTACACTAATACGCTGAAAGTATTTATTCAAGAAAATGGACTAGGAAATAACGTTATGCTAATGGGACAAGTTACGGATATTGAAAAGTTTTTAGGTTTAGCCTCTATAGGTGTTATTACTTCTAATTCTGAAGGTCTACCCATGAGTTTGCTTGAATACGGACTAGCTAAATTAGCAGTAATTTCTACCAATGTGGGACAATGCGCTAGCGTATTAAAAGATGGAGAGTTCGGATGGATTGTTGAACCAAACGATGTTGAAAGTTTAGCAAAAGTAATTGAACTATTATTGATGAATCCCTCTTTAGTGGAGGATAAATCGAGTAAATTTTATGAACACATCAAAACAGAATTTAGCGGTGAGTGCTTTTTCGAAGAATACAATTCTTATCTAAACACATTGTAGTATCTTACTACCCGAATGAAGCCAAATAATAATTACTTTGATTAAAAACTTACTCAACAATAGATTTGCACTTTACAGTGTTTTGTTGCATATAGCCTTAGGCGTATTCTCGGCTTCAAGTACAACAGTGCTTTTTGCCTTTTTCTTTGGTGTACTTGCTATTGAAATACCAACTATTTTACCAGGTCAAAAAGGCCTAAATGTTCGGTTAAATTACCTGTTGGTATATATGTCGTCTTTCGAAATTCTCTCACGTATGGCGAGAACAAGTCCAATTATCCCTTACGAAATGAGTAAGTATATTTTATGTGCTTTGTTTTTTTATGGTATCTTTTCACAATATAATAAAGGCTACATTGGCCTGATTTTATTGGCTTTTATTATACCCGCAGCATTTTACGATCAAACAGGATCTGTTACAACAGACGAGCGTATTTTTAATATTATGGGACCTGTTGATTTAGCCTTGGGTGTAATTTATTTTAAAGGCCAAATCATTAACAGAACGCAACTATTTAATCTGATAAAATTGGCATTACTGCCAACGATAAGTGTTCTGGCCTTTGCCTTTGTACGCACACCCGATTACGACACCATTGATTTTAGTTTAAGTGCGAATTTCGACACATCAGGGGGATTTGGATCGAACCAAGTGTCTACCATTTTAGGATTGGGTTTATTGTTAAGTTTCATGTTATGGATTACAAAATCTTCTTTATCGGGAAATAAAATATTAGACATTATTGTAATGATGGGATTTGTATTACAAGGTCTATTAACCTTTTCGAGAGGAGGAATGATTGGAGGAGCATTAGGTATTCTAACTTTTCTATTCCTTATTTCGCTATCAGGAGTGACTCAGAACACTAAAAATAGCATTAGCCTACCTAAAATAACCATATACCTGATACCGATTCTCGTGCTTGGGCTATTTGTTTTTCAATTTGTTGACTCTATTACCGGTAATAATTTAAGCTTGAGGTATAAAGGTGAAACTGCAGGTACAATTGCCGGAAGTAAAGAGCTTGACATCAATACGTTTACAACTAACAGATATCAAATATTCTTAGGTGATGTTGAATTATGGCGAGAAAATTTTTTGTTAGGAGTTGGTGCCGGAGCGTCCAAAGAATTACGGCCAACAACAGAAGAGGTGCCTACCGCTGCGCACGTTGAATTAAGTCGTTTATTAGCTGAACACGGTTTGTTCGGATTATTCTTTTTCTTGACGATACTTGTGTTTCCATTTCTAATCATCTCCCAAAATAAAGATTCGTTGAACAAAGCTATCTTGATTGCGTTTTTCATTATAGGATTGTATACTTCCTTTCATGCGGCTATGCGAACCTATGTAACGCCTTTATTTATAAGTATGAGCCTACTCACCATTCGGGAAACCCCTCACAAAAAGAAAACAAAACCTTACCTTGATTCGGCTCCCTTACTAGACTCACAATAATACAGATCAAATGAAAGTAGTAATTGTAGGAACAGATTTAAACCAACAGAGTGACCTTAAAACGCAAGGTCAATACCTGCGCGATTTACTTGTTTCGGCCGGCTGGAATGCAACTATTGTATCCCATTTCCGCAATCCACTGATCCGAATTTTTGATACGATTATTCAAATACTGAAACTCAACAAAGGGGATGTAATAATTGTTCAAGTATACAGCACGCTTGGCATTTACCTGGAAGGGTTGACCGTGCTTACGGGGTGGATTAAACGTACTAAAATAATAAGTACACTGCATGGAGGAGACATTCCAAATGCTTATCGGAGTAATCCCATTAAACATTTTATTTTAAACACGATTATCAAACACAGCAATTGTATTACTGTGCCCAGCACATTCATTTCTAAAAACATACCATTATTAGAAAATAATCACCTGTTAATTCACAACTACGTTAACTTGAACGAATACGAGAACAAGCCTAAACCTAATGACATTATTCGCATTTTTTGGATGAGGTCGTACCATCCAACATATGATCCTCTTAAGGCAATAAAAATCTTAGAATACATAAGAGCGCAAAACATACCAGCCCAACTTACAATGGCAGGTAAAGACTTTGGTTACTTAAACGAAATATTAACATACATTAAATCAAGCCAATATGCAAAAGATATTAGTATACACAACGTAATTGACAACAAAACAAAAAACGAATTAGCATCACAATGTACCGTATATTTGTGCACCAATAAAATAGATAATGCACCTGTGTCATTTATCGAAATGATGGCTATGGGATTACCAATTGTAACAACAAATGTGGGAGGTATTCCTTATTATGTTGAAAACGAAAAACAAGCCATTATTTCAAAAGATAATTCGATTGAAGACATGGCTAATTTAATTATTCAATTACATCAAAACCATGAATTACAAAATAGAATTATAGCCAATGGTATAACATTTAGTAAAACCTTTTCGGCCGAAGAAGTATTAAAAAGTTGGATAACTATTTTAACTAATTTACACCTTTAAACATCTTAATTAAGACACATTATGTGTGGCATTGCCGGTATATTAAACTTTAATCAACAACAAGTCTCCCCGCAAATATTGCGGTCGATGGGTAATGCTATTGCGCATCGAGGGCCTGATGATAGTGGCATTTGGTCAAATGATTCAGTAGGTTTTGCACACCAACGATTGTCAATTATTGATACCAGTGCAGCTGGCAGCCAACCGATGCATAGTGATGATAAACGTTTCACGATTGTATACAACGGTGAACTTTATAATCACAATGATTTTAGGAACGAGTTAGCACAAAAGGGGTTTACATTTCGTTCCAAGTCCGACACAGAAGTATTGCTCTATTTGTTTATTTGCTATGGTCCCGCAATGCTCAAACGTTTAAATGGAATGTTTGCATTTGCAATATGGGATCAACTTAAAGAGGAACTTTTTATTTGCAGAGATAGGATAGGCGTAAAACCTTTTTATTATCACATCAACAAAGATCAATTCAGTTTCGCATCTGAGCCAAAAGCTATTTTTGCAAGTGGTATTCAGGCAAAACTCAATCAAGCCAATATTAATGAGTGGCTCTACTACAGACATGTTGCTGGTAACCAAACCCTGCTTCAAGGTATTCAAAAACTATTACCTGGCCATTACGCATTCGTAAAACCAGATGGCTCTTTCCAGCAAACTCGTTGGTGGAAGTTGAGCGAGCAAATTCAAAACCACCCGAAAATTGACCACCCATATAATTGGTTTGAAGAAACATTTCATGACGCTGTTAAAAGTAGAATGATTGCTGATGTACCGGTAGGTGTTATGCTCAGTGGAGGCATTGATTCAAGCAGCATTGCTGCATCGTTAAAACATAGCAACTTTGAACACATTCACACTTTCAATGTAGGTTTTAGTGATTATAAGTATGATGAATCGTTCATTGCAAAAAGATACTCAGAATCACTAAGCTTTCCCTTTCATGGCATCACTGTTGAAAAAACGAACTTATTCCAAGCTGTAGTAAAGTCAACAGTCTCTTATGATGAACCCCTTGTTCACTTGAATGACCCTCAAATTTTATCGCTGGCTTCGGCTGCAAAAAAGCATGTAAAGGTATTACTTTCAGGAGAAGGTGCTGATGAGTTTTTAGGTGGATATGTACGCTACAAGGTATTTCGATACCTTAAGCATCCAAATGTACTAAACACACTATTATCTATTACTCCTGATAGGTTCAAAAATACTCGGATCAAAAAACTCGAACGTTATATTGCTAACGGTACAATAAATGAACTCATCAAATCAAATGGAGCCAATTATTTCGAAACTGATTTTAACGATCTTAACCTTCCTTACCTCAATATAACAAACACCTATCGTGATGAAATAACAAGAGAGGCTTCCCAACTTTACCCGAAAGATATTTCCCGTCAGTTATTATATTACGATCAACATACGTATTTACAATCGCTCAATGATCGAAACGATAGAGCAACCATGGGTGCATCACTGGAATGTAGAGATCCTTTTATGGATTACCGACTGATGGAAGGTTTGGGAACGCTCAGCACAAAACATCTCCTTAAGGGTAGAAAAGGAAAATATATCCTCATGCAAACAATGAAAAAACATTTGCCTGATTACATTCTCAACCATCAAAAAGTTGGTTTTAGTGTTCCATGGGAAATGCTGATTAAACAGAGTGAGGAACTGTCATTTGAATACCAAGAATACATAAATTCCGATATTTTTGAGTGGATTGGGCTAAGCAGAGAATCGGTTCAAAACCTTTTTGCGAAAAATAACACTCAAAGATTTTATCAGCTTCAATTGCAATTGTTTTTCTTTTACATTTGGCGTAAGTACTACTTATTTGAATACACCCATCAACCGGCAAATGCTGTATAATCAATTCTTAGAGAGATGCATTTTACCTATTGCAGATGTTGCTCGCAACACTTCCTTTATAAAATGGCTCAACTATTGGCGATCTGTTCAACAACTCAATGAACAGGAGCTTGAAGAACTCCAAAATACAAAATTGCAGCGCATCTTAAACCATGCGGCTCAACATATTCCGCATTACCAATCGCTCAACACAATCAATCAGCTAACGTTAAAAGATTTTCCCATTTTGCACAAACATGAAATCAAGAAAAATATTGATGATTTTATGTGGCATCCAAACCTTAAACATAAAATGGTTTGCGAAAAAAGTAGTGGTTCATCTGGTATACAAGGAACCATTTACATGAGTAAAGAAGAGCAATCAAAGGTTATTGCTTTACAAACAGTATTATGGGAATGGGCTGGTTACAAAATGGGAAATCCCATGTTACAAACCGGAATAACACCTAATAGAAGTATAGAGAAAAAAGTAAAAGACCTTTTGTTTAATGTTAGATATGAAGCAGCATTTGGCTTAAAGCAAGAAGACGTATTAGAAGCACTGGAATCCTCTAAAAACAAACCCAATGCAACGTTTGGTGGTTATGCATCTTCATTATATGTTTATGCTCAAACTGCGTTAGCACATGGCAAAACAGACTTCCATTTTGCATCAATTTTAAGTTGGGGTGATAAACTATTTGACCATTACAGAAGCACAATCGAAAAAGCCTTTCAGTGTAGAGTATTTGATTTGTATGGAACAACCGAAGGTTTTGTAATTGCCGCCCAAAAAGATTCCAACTACCATTACATACTTACTCCACAAGTATATGTTGAGCTACTAGATAGTGAAGGAAAAGATGTTAAAGATGGTGAAATAGGCCATGTTGTGGTAACGCATTTGGATGCATACGAAATGCCGCTAATAAGATATTACCTTGGAGATTTAGCAGTAAAATTGCCTCGCAGTGAATATCCCGTAAACAAAGAATTAGCCTTTCCGATGTTTAAAAAAATCATTGGTAGAGATACCGACATCATTTACACGCCTAAAGGACGCTCGATGGTGGTGCATTCGTTTACGGGCATCTTCGAGCATCTTCCGCAAATCAAACAGTTCAGGGTATTGCAACATGAGCTATCTCAAATTACCATAGAATTTATTCGTGATGCAGGATTCAATCCTAGCATCTTACAAAATATACAATCCAGAATTTTAGAAGAGCTTCAAGAAGAAATTACCATTCATTTCAACGAAGTAGAACATATACCAAATTCACCTTCGGGCAAGCCACAACTTGTTGTTTCATCGCTTCAAAATCATAATAAAAATGATTGATATAAGTGTAGTTATTCCTGTATTAAATGAAGAGAAACATATTGAAGACTTGTTAACTTCTCTTTACTGCAACAACAATTGCTCAATTGAGGTATTTGTTTGCGATGCCGGATCCACGGATAATACTTTGTCCACAATAAAAAAGTTAACATTCCCGAATCTTCATATCATTCACAATACTCAAAAATATGTTTCGTTTGCCTTCAATAAAGTGTTTAACCAAACAAGAGGAAAATACATTGCCCTACTAGGAGCACATGCCATTTATCCTGAAAAATATCTTGATACCGCTATACATTACTTGCAAAACGAATGTGACGTGGTAGGTGGTCCACTTATCCAATTGGGAAAAAACATTACCGGAAATGCAATCGCGTTTGCAATGAGCTCTAAATTCGGTGTTGGAGGAACTCCATTTAGAACCGAGAAGAAAAAAATGTTGGTAGATAGCGTAGCCTTTGCTGTTTATAAAAAAGAAATATTTCACAAAACAGGATTATTAGATGAATCTTTACTGCGCAACCAAGATGACGAATTACACTACAGAATGAACGCACAAGGATTTCAAATTTTAATGGTTCCAGAAATGGAATGCAGCTATTATGTACGCAATTCGTTTAAAGCCTTATTCAACCAATACTTTCAATACGGTTTATATAAACCACTTGTGTTTGCAAAGGTAAAATCTGGTATTAAACTGCGGCATATCATCCCTTCCGTATTTGTTGTTTATTTGCTACTAGTAACATTGTTAAGTTTAGCAGTTGGTTATATTGCCTACATACCATTGTGCTTGTACACTGGAGGTATACTTGTTAATGCGTTTGCAAATACATTACCCCTTACAACAAAACTATTAAGTATTGTGGCTTTTTTAACCTTGCACATAAGCTATGGAAGTGGTTTCATCCTCGGATTACCACGATATCTTAATGCAATAAAACAATCAAAATGAATCTCATCACCTATGCCAACGAGGATGCTATTCCTAAAATAGCCCAATGCCACATAGCCGCATTCCCTGAAACATTGAGTAGCAAGTTGGGAATATCGTTTATAAGTTCCATGATGCATTGGTATGTAAGCGCATCGAATAAATTTTTATTTTATGTTGAAGAAAATGGAAAAGTGATAGGCTATTGCGGTGGCTTCCTTATTGATGGAAGTGATGCTTATGGTTCGGGAAGTGGCATGACTCAATTCGGATTTAGCAGTGCAATTTTTTCGTTTATCAAAAAACCTTGGTTGCTGTTTCATCCCGAATTGCGCAACAAATATGCATTCATTCTTACCAACATTAAACGAAAAATGGGGTTGATAAAAGAGCAACCTATTGCCACACAAAAGCTAGTTTTTAAGAATGAGCCATTAACCGCAGGCCTGGTAGTGATAGGTGTGCTTCCCAACCTGCAGCAAAAAGGAATAGGTACGCTGTTGCAAAAAGAATTTGAACGAAAAGCAATTGAAATGGGAGCCAAACGATTACAGCTAAGTGTGCGAAAAAATAATGAACAAGCTATACGTTCATATAAACGCAACGGATACTATATCCAAAGTGAAGCTGGTCCTTCTTATGTGATGATTAAAAATCTTTAATACCCAATTGAAAACTTCCTCTTCTTCATCATCGCAGTTAGAACAGATCATTCGGGAAAGTTTTTTACTCAACCCCAACTACCCTGTTTCACCTGCACTTATTCAATGTTATGAGGAAGCAAAAAACTCTGGAAAATTCAGTAAAATGTCATCCTTTACAAAAGCTGAACACAATGATGAGTTTGCCATTCACATCACCCACGATATTGATTGGCTTTCGCCATTTCACCCCTACTCTTTCTTAAATTATGCTCGGTCATTCGTTTCCAATCATAGTTGGCTTAAAGGGAATCAATTATTGGATGGTAGTATTTTTTTACGCTCGATTGAGCAATTATTACAACTTGAAAAAGAGTTAGGAATACAAGGCATTTTCTGCGTTGGAGCAAGCAATAGATTACAAATTGGCAGGTTCGATATTCGGTATGGCATTAACCAAAAACTATTTACAGAACTCATTCAATTGCTCCAATCCTTCAACTCTGTTATAGGATTACACTCATCCTATGAAGCCGACAAAAAAAAAACAATTACACGCGAATCAGCAGTATTAGCAAAAACTATAAAGCATCCTATATCAATTCACCGAAGTCATTTTTTGAACTTTCAACCGCAATCGCTCTATCCACAATTGGTTGCTGCTAATATCAAATTCGACCTCGGTTTTGGATATGCCAGAACAGTTGGTTTGCGAAATGGTTTCCCCGGAAAATATAAACCAGTAGATAGTTTATCAGGAGAAGTATTGGACCTAACCGTCATTCCACTCATTTTGTTAGACAATGTTTTTTTTACCAAACCTTATCATGAGGTGATGCAGGATTTTAGACAAACACTTGAGCAGTTAAAACAATATAAAGGTTCTGCTTGTATACTATTTCATCCCGAAAACATGATTATTAAACCACAGTTGTGGAACTACTTTGAAGAAATCATCCATATTTGTAAAGAAGAAGGCGCTAAACTCAACCCTCCACTCTAACACAATGATTCCATTTTCTCCACCACATATCGATCAGGCAATTATTGACGAAGTTGTTGATACACTAAAATCCGGTTGGATAACTACAGGTCCTAAAACCAAACGTTTTGAAAAAGAACTTTCGGCATATTGTGGCAATCCTGTAACATTATGCTTGAACTCGGCAACGGCTGGTTTAGAAATAATGCTCAGATGGTTTGGTGTGAAAGAAGGAGATGAAGTTATTTTGCCTGCCTACACTTACAGCGCAACAGCTAATGTTATTGTACACTGTGGGGCTAAACCAGTATTTTTAGATATTGGGGAGGATTTTAATATTTCGGCACAAGCAGTACAAAAAGCTATTACAGCTAAAACAAAAGTAATAATGCCAGTTGATTTTGCCGGTTTACCATGCGATTATGATGAACTTCATTCAATCGTAACAAAACCAGAAATCAAATCATTATTTGCTGCCGCAACTCCCGAGCAACAAAAACTCGGTCGCATTCTTATTTTGAGCGATGCGGCACACTCATTTGGTGCAATGTATAATGGTAAAAAAGCAGGCACATTTACAGATGTTTCAGTATTCTCATTTCATGCCGTAAAAAACCTAACCACAGCAGAAGGAGGAGCTATAGCATTTAACTTACCCGCTCCGTTTAACAACCAAGAAATCTACACCCAACTTTGCATTACAACATTGCATGGTCAAAACAAAGACGCTCTTGCCAAAACGCAACCCGGCAATTGGAAATATGATATCGTAGAAGCCGGATACAAAATGAACATGACCGATATTATGGCATCAATTGGATTGGTTGAATTGTCTCGCTATGATTCTGGTATACTGAGTAAGCGTAAACATATTTTCGATACCTATACAAATGCCTTCAAACAATTCGGTTGGGCAATAATTCCACAATACCAACATGAACAAAAAACATCTTCATTTCATGTTTACCCATTGCGCATCCAAAACATTACGGAACAACAGCGTGATACAATTATTACACATATTTTTGCAAAACAAGTTTCGGTAAACGTGCATTTTTTACCTTTGCCTATGACAAGTTTTTACAAACAACTTGGTTACAACATCAGCCAATACCCGAATACCTACGCACATTTTGCCAACGAAATTTCGCTTCCTGTATACGTTGATTTAACCGAATCTCAATTAAAAACAGTAATTGAAGCGGTTGTATCATCAATTAATGAGGTGTTGAAAAGCTAAGTTGCACAATAGTTAAAAGATAGGTATGTTGCAGTAATAATGCAGCTAATCATCAAACGTTTTTTCGATATTATTTTCAGTTTGGGAGGCATCATCATTTTGTCTCCCTTTTTTGTGCTTATTGCTATAGCTGTTGCTTTAGAATCCAGAGGAGGAATCTTTTTTAAGCAAATAAGAGTAGGTAAAGATGGCGTTGATTTTTGTTTATACAAATTCAGAACCATGAAACCTAACTCTGAGAAACTCGGACAACTAACCATTGGAGCAAGGGATAACCGAATTACCCGAATGGGGTATTTTCTGCGAAAATATAAACTTGACGAACTGCCACAACTATTCAATGTTATTGTTGGAGATATGAGTATGGTGGGTCCACGCCCCGAGGTGAGGAAATATGTTAATCTTTATTCGGCCGAGCAACTCAATGTGTTAAAAGTAAAACCTGGCATTACAGATTATGCATCCATCTGTTATTTTAACGAAAATGACCTATTGGCACAATCTACAAACCCAGAGCAAACCTATATTCAACAGATTATGCCCGACAAACTACGAATTAACCTCGAGTACGTTCACAAAATTGGTGTATTGCAAGATTTTAAGATCATATTGATAACTGCGTTAAGAATACTTAATATAATAAGTTGATATATACATAAAAAAGCTATTTTCGTAAAGTGATGGCACATATTTATAAAACCCTTTTTCCTTCAGCAACTACAACACCTCGGTGGATCATTTTTGCCATTGATGTTGCCATTTGTACCTTTTCATTTGTGTTTGCAACACTGCTACGGTTCAATTTTTTCAATAGCGAAGCATACAACATTGCCCTTTTCTATCCGCTGCCTCTTGTATTAGCCATTCGAATAGTATTTATCAGGTACTTTAGAATCTACGCTGGCATCATAAGGTATACTAGTTTACAAGATGGAATAAGGCTATTTTACACTGTTAGTTTTAGCAGCATATTAATGGCTGTAATCGACATTCTATATTTTAAATTTTCGCCTACACACACACAAATCATCCCTCTTTCGGTTATCATCATTGATTATTTAGGGTCCTTGATATTAATGACAGCCTTCAGGCTATCTGTAAAATTAATGTTTATGCGGGCCAACCAACCCGATAAAAACATTGTATTAAATTATGCCATATTCGGTGCTGGTGATGCTGGAATGGTTGCCAAACAAAAACTTGAGCAACACAGCAATGTTAAAGTAGAAAAAAAAGTAGTTGCCTTTTTTGATGATGATTCAAGTAAGACCTTTAAATACATCGACAACATAACTATTTACAATTTCGATTCCGATTTCGAAAATATTATTCAGAAATTAAACATAACAGAACTCATCATTTCCCCCCAGCATCTATCAACTTCTAGGCGTCAAGAAATTATTGAAAAATGTCTTGAACTTGAAATCAACATACGAAATGTACCTCCTGTAGAACGTTGGATTAACGGAGAGTTGAGTTATAATCAGTTGAAACAAGTTCGAATTGAAGACCTCATTGAACGTGATACCATTGTTTTAGATAAAGGTGCCATTGCACAACAGCTATTTCAAAAAACAATTTTGATTACTGGTGCTGCAGGATCTATTGGTAGCGAAATGGCGCATCAAATCTTAAAGAACTTTAACCCCTTAAAACTCATTTTGGTTGATAAATCGGAAATTAGATTGTACGATCTTGATCATGAACTTTCTACTAATTATAAATTAAACTACAAAAACAGTATTGAGCTCGTTATTGGAGATATTACAAATGAAGCTCGCATGCGCAATGTGTTCGAAACATACGCTCCCAATATTGTTTACCATGCAGCCGCATACAAGCATGTTCCCTTAATGGAAGATAACCCATCGGAAGCCATTTGGGTAAACGTTGCTGGCACAAAATTAATTGCCGACATAGCTGTTGAATACGGAGTAGAAAAGTTTGTAATGATCTCAACTGATAAGGCAGTGAATCCTACCAATGTGATGGGAGCATCAAAACGCATTGCCGAAATTTATGTACAATCGTTAAATACTCATTTGAGCTTAGATGCAACAAATATTCACCACACCAAATTCATCACCACTCGATTTGGAAATGTATTAGAATCGAGTGGTTCGGTTATTCCAAAATTCAGAAAACAGATCGAGCAAGGTGGCCCCATAACCGTAACCCACCCTGATATTACACGTTACTTTATGACCATACCCGAGGCTTGTCAATTAGTGCTTGAGGCTGGAAACATGGGTAACGGTGGAGAAATATATATTTTCGATATGGGGCAATCGATTAAAATATATGATTTAGCGCGTAAAATGCTCAAACTATCAGGACTCAAAGTTGGTAAGGATATTCAAATCGTTTTCACAGGTTTACGTCCTGGAGAAAAATTAAAAGAAGAACTATTGGCCGATCAGGAAACTACCATGCCAACTTACCATCCAAAAATAATGATCGCCAAAGTGCGGACGTATGATTTTGTCTGGAGTAAAACACAGGTAGATGTTTTAATAGCATTGTATAGTGGGCAAAACAAAGACTTGATTGTAGGTAAGATGAAAGAGATTGTGCCCGAATTTTTGAGTCAAAATTCTGTTTTTGAAGAACTAGATTTCAAGCAAAAAACAAAATCCTAGATACTGACAAACACTCCTTTCGTCCTTAATCAACAGACTCGTGCGTGTTGAATTAAATCTTTCTCCCCAGGAAAAAAATATTTAACATTTTTGGCAACAAAAAATATCAAAAGAATATATAAAACATTGATATTGTTTGTTAAATGTTTCAAGTTTATAAACCCCTCTTTATTTAGAACCCCTCTAAATAATTTTTTTTTACCCAGCCGTGATTGAATTAAACTTTTGTCAATATATTTGCGCGTTCAATATGGGTTTGGTGTGTATTTTCCATATCAATCACAGGTTGTTTTATCACTAAAGAAATCAGCATTTTACAATGAGATTATTAAAGTTTACCTCACTGTTTCTTCTTCTTTCATTCTCAACACGTTTTGCTATTGCAGACGTTGCAGAGGGCGAAAAATTATTCACAGCAAACTGTACTTCATGTCATGCCATCAATGAAAAAGTTGTTGGTCCTGCCTTGAAAGACGTTCACAAACGAAGAGAAGCTACTTGGCTTATCAAGTGGATTAAGAATTCTCAAGCGCTAATCAAAAGCGGAGATGCAACTGCCGTTGCTCTTTACAAAGAAAACAACGAGTCGATCATGACTTCATTCGAAAATCTTTCGGACGGCCAGTTAGCTTCAATAGTGGAATACATCAAAGCAGAGAGCGAAAAGCCCGCTGCTGCTGCAATAGCTAATGTTGCCGGTGGCGATGCCACAACAGGAACTGCACAAACCGCACAAGATGGTTTCTACAATTCAACAACATTTTGGGGATTAAGCATCATAGCAATCATCTTATTTGTGATTGTATTTATTTTGTTCAGCATCCGCAAAGTTGTTGATCAGTTGTATGCGCAAAAATTCCCTGAAGCTGTTGCTGAGGAAGTTGAACAAACAATATCATGGAAAGAAAGACCAACTTCTGTTCGCTATAAATTATTCAAAAAACACCCTGTTGTGGGTACCATCGTTGTAATCCTAGCTTTTACAGTTGTTGCTGGCTTGGTAGGGTTTGATTATGGAAATAAAGAAGTAGGTGTGCAACAAGGATATGCTCCAACACAACCAATCAACTACTCGCATGAGTTACATGCTGGTAAATACAAGATAAACTGCTTGTATTGTCACAGTGGTGCGGATAAGAGTAAACAAGCTACCATTCCTTCTGCAAGTACTTGTATGAACTGCCATATGCATGTTACTGCAAGTAAAAATTACGATGGAAAGGTATCTCCAGAAATTCAAAAAATATATAATGCTGTTGGATGGGATGCCGATAAAAAAGCTTACGACCCAACCAAACCACAAACCCCAATCAAATGGGTACGCATTCACAACTTACCTGATTTGGCTTACTTCAACCACGCACAACACGTAAAAGTTGGTAAAGTTGAGTGTCAAGCATGTCACGGTCCGATTGAAACAATGAAAGTAGTTTCGCAACAATCATCATTGCAAATGGGCTGGTGTATTAATTGTCACCGCGAAGCGAAAGTGGATGTTGCAAACAACGACTACTACCAAAAATTGCATGACGATTTAAAAGCTCAAGGTAAGTCATACGCCACAGTTGCAAACGTTGGTGGACTTGAGTGTGGTAAATGTCACTATTAATAATTGAGAATTACGAATTGAGAATTACGAATTCCAACATTTAAACGAGAAAAAATTATCCATGGAAAATAAAAATACATACTGGAAAGGATTAGAGGAGTTAAACAACGATCCTAAGTTTTTGAAAGCAAAAAGAAACGAGTTTGCTGAAGGTATTCCATTAGAAGAAGTGCTTACCGAACAAGATGGTGAGTTAACGTCAAACAGACGCGACTTCCTAAAATATTTCGGATTTAGTGTTTCGGCAGTAGCATTAGCAGCTTGTAACAAAGCCCCAGTTAAAAATGTTATTCCGTATATTGTAAAGCCAGAAAATATCACTCCAGGTATTCCAAATTGGTATGCAACTACTAACCCTGAAACAGGAGCTAGTATATTGGTTAAAACACGCGAAGGTCGTCCTGTTAAAATCGAAGGAAATCCTGAGTCGCCAATATTTAAAGGTGGCGCTAGTGCTGTTGAGCATGCTTCAATCCTAGGATTATACGACAACGAGCGTTTAAAAGCACCACAATCAGAAGGTAACGAAGTTGACTGGAATACCTTAGATAGTAAAATTAAAACAGGTTTAGCCTCAGCAAAAAATATTCGTTTAGTATCAGGTACTGTTAACAGTCCTTCTACTAAAAAAGCCATTGCAGAATTTACTACCAAATACCCTAACACAAAACATATTACTTACGAGGCTGTTTCAAACAGCGCAATGATTGAAGCGAATGCTCAATCATTTGGTAAAGCAATTGTTCCAGGCTACCGTTTCGATAAAGCAAAAGTAATTGTAAGTTTTGGTGCTGATTTCTTGGGTACATGGATTTCACCGGTTGAGTTTACCAAACAATGGGTAACGAACCGTAAAGTGGGTACTGCTGGAAATGGTAACAAAGAAATGAGCCGTCATATTCAGTTCGAGTCTAATCTATCATTAACTGGTTCAAATGCTGATATGCGTTTCCCTATCAAACCATCTGCCGAAGGTGTTGTTTTGATTAGCTTATACAATAAGTTAGCCGCAATGGCAGGTGCTCCTACCCTCTCGGGGGCTCAAAATATTGAATTAGCGTTAAACTCTGTTGAGAATACGGCTAAAGAATTATGGGCTGCAAAAGGTGCTTCATTAGTTGTTTCAGGTTCAAATAATTTGGATAACCAATTACTGGTAAATGCCATCAACAGTTTATTGGGTAATATCGGAACAACGGTTGATTTAGATAACTACTCTAACCAAAAATACAGTAATGATGCTACTTTCGAAGCATTTGTTACTGAAATGAACAATGGTGGTGTAGATGCTGTCATCTTCATGAACAGCAATCCTGCATACAGTTACTTCAATGTAAAACGTTTCGAAGACGGTTTGAAAAAAGTAGCGTTAACCGTTTCAACAAACACAACAGTTGATGAGACCAGCGCATTATGCAAATTCTACGCTCCAGATAATCACTACTTAGAATCATGGGGTGATGCAGAACCTAAAGCAGGTTATTACGCATTAATTCAACCAACCATTTCTCCAGTATTTAACACTCGCGAAGCTCCTGAAAGTTTATTGCGTTGGGCTGGTAACGCTAACGACTATTATACTTTTGTAAAAGCTAACTGGAGTGCAATGGGTGTTAACGAAGCAACATGGAACAAATCATTACATGATGGTTTTATGTACGCAGGCGAAAAAACAGCTCAATCATACAAGAATAACGTATTGCCAACCTCAGCTGTTAATGCAGCATATCAAGCATACACTTCTTCAAAAGATAAAATTGAAATCAGTTTATACACTAAAGTAGGTTTAGGAGATGGAAGAAATGCAAACAATCCTTGGTTGCAAGAATTACCAGATCCAATCTCTAAAATATGCTGGGATAACTACGCAGCTATCGGAAAAGTAACAGCTGATCAGTTAGGAGTAAAAGACGGTGACGTAGTTTCGATTTCAACCAAAGGATTCACTATTGAAAGTATTCCGGTTTTAGTTCAACCAGGACAAGCCAATAACACCGTTTCAATCGCGGTTGGATACGGTCGTACCCGCGGTGGTAAAGTAGCTAAATACGTTGGTAAGAATGCTTTTGGTTTGGCTTCATTCAATAAAACAATTGGATACAATACTGCTGATGTAACGGTTACAAAAGTTTCGGGAGAATACGAATTGGCTCAAACCCAAACGCACCATACAATTGAAGGTCGTGATATTATCCGCGAAGCTTCGCTGCAAGAATTTATTAAAGATCCTAAAGCTGGAAACCACAAACACGCACACATCATTTCATTATGGGATGAGCGTGATAGCAAAGGGCACCGATGGGCAATGGCTGTAGATATGAACGCTTGTACAGGTTGCGGTTCATGTGTGGTAAGTTGCTCAGCCGAAAATAACGTACCTGTTGTAGGGCGTAAAGAGGTATTGAACAGTCGCGAAATGCACTGGATTCGTATCGATCGTTACTACAGCTTTAAAGATAAAGATGGAAAAGCCCTTACACGTGAAGCAGGCTTAGCCGGAAACATGTTGAAAGGTAAAGATGAAGGTTTGATTGACGAAACAACCAACTTTGAAAACGTAAAAGTTGCTTTCCAACCAATGATGTGCCAACACTGTGGTCACGCTCCGTGCGAAACCGTTTGTCCGGTATTGGCAACAGTTCATAGCTCAGAAGGTTTGAACCACATGGCTTACAACCGTTGTGTAGGAACTCGATACTGTGCTAATAACTGTCCTTATAAAGTTAGACGTTTCAACTGGTTTAAATACCGTGAAAACGACAAGTTTGATTTCTACATGAACAACGATCTTGGTCGTATGGTAATCAACCCTGATGTAACCGTTCGTTCACGTGGAGTAATGGAAAAATGTTCATTCTGTATTCAACGCGTTCAGGCAGGTAAATTGCAAGCTAAAGTTGAAGGTCGTAACCTTAAAGATGGCGATGTTAAAACTGCTTGTCAGCAATCATGCCCTTCTAACGCAATCATCTTCGGTGACATTAATGATTCGAATAGCGAAATCGCTAAGTTGTTCAAAAATGAAAGAAGCTATGTATTGTTAGAAGAATACAATGTTCAGCCATCTGTTTCATACATGACTAAGATTAGAAATGTAGACGAAACAATTGCTGGTACTCATGCTGGACATGGAGCAGAGCACAAAGAAGAAAAACATGAAGAGAAAGCTCACGAACACGCTGCTCATTCATAATTAATCAACGTTTAAAAAGCTAATAAAAATATATGTCATACGAATCTCCAATAAGAGAACCATTAGTAACCGGTGGTAAAACATACGCAGATGTAACCCGTGACATTTTGCGTCCCTTGGAAAACAAACCCTCAACATCATGGTGGATAGGGTTTAGCTTATCAGCCGTTGTATTGGCAATTTGGATTGCTGCAACAACCTGGACCATGTTAGAAGGTATAGGAGCATGGGGCTTGAACAAAACCGTTGGTTGGGCATTTGATATTACCAATTTCGTATTCTGGGTAGGTATTGGTCACGCAGGTACATTAATCTCGGCAGTGTTGTTATTGTTCCGTCAGAAATGGCGTATGTCAATCAACCGTTCGGCTGAAGCAATGACGATTTTCGCAGTATTGTGTGCTGCATCGTTTATCCTCTCTCACATGGGTCGTCCGTGGGTAGCTTATTGGCCAATTCCTTTGCCAAATGCTTTCGGTTCACTTTGGGTAAACTTTAATTCACCGTTAGTATGGGATGTATTTGCAATCTCAACATACTTCTCGGTTTCATTGGTATTCTGGTACATCGGTTTAATACCAGATATCGCTACCGTTCGTGATAGAGCTCAGGGTGTTCGCAAATTCGTTTACAATTTCTTCTCAATGGGTTGGAATGGTTCAACACGCACATGGCACCGTTATGAAATGATTTCATTGATTCTTGCAGGTATCTCAACTCCTCTCGTATTCTCGGTTCACTCAATTGTATCAATGGACTTTGCAACATCATTGGTACCAGGCTGGCATACCACCATCTTCCCTCCTTACTTTGTGGCTGGTGCTATTTTCTCAGGATTTGGAATGGTATTAACATTATTAGTTGTTGGTCGTGTGGTATTAAAACAACAAGAGTATATTACAATGGGACACTTAGATGCGATGTGCCGGATTGTAATGTTAACAGGAACAATGGTAGGTTTGGCATATATTACTGAGTTCTTTGTTGCTGCTTACTCTGGTGTAGAATACGAACAATATGCATTTATTAATCGAGCTTCTGGACCATACTGGTGGAGTTACTGGATTATGATGAGCTGTAACTTACTTGCACCTCAAGTGTTTTGGACTAAATGGGCCCGCTCTACACCTTGGTTTATTTTTGTAATGTCAATCATTGTTAATATCGGTATGTGGTTCGAACGTTTTGTAATTATCGTAACTTCATTGCACCGCGACTTTCTTCCATCGAGCTGGACAATGTACACTCCCACTTATATTGAGTTTGCAATCTTGCTTGGTTCGTTTGGATTGTTCTTCACATTCTACTTCTTATTCTGCAAATACTTACCTACAATTAATATGGCTGAAGTAAAATCAATTCTTCCTACTAACGCTCATGATCATCATCATGAAGCATCTCATACTGCACATTCAGGTGTAGAGAAAGGAGATGTAATACATGGCTAATAAAATGATGCTTGGGGTTTACGATAACGCAGATACAGTATTCACAGTTACCGAAAACTTAGTTAAATCAGGATACGATGTGCATGATGTATACACTCCATTTGCAGTTCACAACTTAGATAAAGTTATTGGTGTAAAAAGAACTCGACTTTCTACAGCTGCGTTTGTTTTTGCTATGACAGGTTTGTTATCCGCTGTAACTTTACAGGTATATGCTTCATACTTTGACTGGCAAATGAATATCGGAGGAAAACCTTCGTTGCACATTCCTACTTATATTCCGATTACATTTGAGTTATCTATCTTGTTTACCGCTTTCGGGATGGTGGGTTGTTTCTTTTTTGTAAACAGAATGTTTCCTGGAAGAAATACTGATGTGATAGACTTGCGCGTAACAGACGACCGTTTTGTAATTGCCGTAAATATTCACACTAAAACTGATGTAAAATCTTTGGAAGAAGCTTTTGTTTCAGGCGGTGCATTGGAAGTAAGAGAAAGGGTTAAGGATATTTAATATGAAGAAGACAGTATATACACTTTTAGCAATAGCAGGTTTAGCTTCTTTAATGACTGCTTGCAGTGCAGGTGGAGATAATCCGGGAACGGAATATGCTCCCAATATGTATGTTTCATTTGCTTATGAGCCAATGTCGCAACTTGCAGATAAACCTAATACCATCAATCCTTATGGAATGAACATGCGTTTACCGGTAAAAGGAACTATCGCTCGCGGACAAATAGAATATGCAACGTATGGTATGGCCAAATCGAATGACAACTATGAAGTTGCGTCTGCATGGATCAATCCATTGCCTAAAACTGCTCAAAATATCTCCGAAGGAAAACGATTGTATAATATCAACTGTACTCCTTGTCATGGTGAAGACGGTTTGGGAAAAGGAACCATTGTAGCTGACGGAAAATATCCACAGGTACCTGCTTACGGAGATCGTTTACCCACCATCAATCCGGGCAAAGCATTCTATTCAATCACTCATGGTAAAAACTTGATGGGTGCTTATGGTAGTGTACTTACACCTGCACAACGTTGGCAAATTGTTCATTACATTTACGAGTTAAGTGGTGTAAAAACGGCTTCAACCTCAAAAGAAACAGCTGCAACAGCAACTAACTAATACTAAACTATAATAACAATATTTACTGAAATGGGACATAGTACAACAGTTCAAATCAGAGAAGAGAAATTCATCTTTACCGATAAAGCAAAACGCCTTGCCTATATTTTGATGGGCGCAGGGTTGCTATTGGCATTGATAGGGTTCTTCACTTACCACCCGCATGTGGAAGGTTTTTCAGATGAACAAAATCATCACCTGCCAATCAAAAGACTATTGGCCAGCATTTTGTTCAATGGATATTTCTTTTTTATCATAGCTTCAACTGCAACTGCATTTTTAGCTATCAATCAACTTTCGAATGCCGGTTGGTACGTAGCCGTGCGTAGGGTAATTGAAGCCGTTACAGGATTCATGCCTTATGGCGCTATTGCTGTATTTGCCGTTGTATTTTTGAGTTTAGTTGTATTCCATGGAGGAATCTACCACTGGGCACATGATGGAGTGATGGATGCAGATCCATTATTGGCTAAAAAGACTTGGTACCTAAACAAAAGTTTTTTCCTTGCACGTGTTGGATTATTTGCTGCTTTTTGGACATGGTGTGCTGCCATGTTCCGCAAGTATTCGCGTAACGAAGACGAAATTGGCGGATTAGAAAATTTTGACAAAACATTCAGACTATCGGCTGCATTCATGGTTATTTTTGGGTTTACATTCTCCATGTTTGTTTGGGATATTGCCATGAGCACTGATGCTCACTGGTATTCAACCATCTTTACTATTTATAATTTCGCTTCAGGATGGGCTAGCGCCATGACGGTAATTTATTTACTTACATGGTACTTGCGTTCCAACGGATACTTACAAGGTATTGCAAGTGATGAACACATGCATGATTTAGGTAAATGGGTATTTGCCGTATCAATGTTTTGGACATACATGTGGACTGCACAGTTCTTGTTAATTTGGTACGCAAATATTCCTGAGGAAGTTGCATACTACGAACCACGTATGTTTGGTTCTTACAAATTCTCTTTCTACATGAATCTCGTGCTTAACTTTATCCTTCCGTTTTTCTTCTTTATGAAAAGAGGTGCTAAACGTAACCTTCAGGTTGGTATATTTGTAGGTGCTTGTATTTTGATTGGTCACTGGAACGATATGTACCTTGCCATTATGCCGGGCGCAATGAACTTAGCTACTGCGGTTACAGGTGAAAACCCAACCGGAATTATCGAAACTCCTTCACAAGGTGTAGGCTTAATGGAAATTGGCTTTTTAGGATTATTCGCAGGTTTATTCCTTTATGTAGTGATGAGCACCTTGGCTAAGGCTAACACGTATCCAACCAAACATCCTTTCTTAAAAGAAAGTATCTTGCACGATACTGGAGTATAATGCCTAAGGTGACCTCGACCATACCCTTCGGGAGCTCAGCCACCTATTTAAAAATGACTTTATGAAAAGCCTCGAATACTTGTTATTCGGGGCTTTGGCTTTGCATATATATTAAATCTTCATCAATTATCTCGTAAGATTAACGATAAGCCCCCATTCTATAAATAATTTCACTAACTCCATCTTGCTCTCCACACCAAGTCTTTGTTTAAATCTCTTAATATTCTGGTCAACAGTATCTGGAGCAATATTCATTAGGTTTCCGATTTCCTCACGTCTTAGACTGTGATAAATAGCACTCACTAACAAAATATGTCTGTCTGAAATTTTAACCTTACTTCCGTTGTATTCAAAGTAAAAATTTTCTGATAGTTCTGATAGTTCTGATAGTTCTGATAGTTCTGATAATTCTGATAGGTAGCCCTTAATTGGCTTGAGTTGTTTTATTAAATTTTTATGAAGTATTGGATCTATTATAAACTTGTTTTATTCTAACTGGTTAACTACAGCATTGAGTTTATACGAGGTAAAACCCTTCAGCAGATATGCGTCAAATCCATTGTTCTTTAGTCTGACTGGAAAAGTTAAATCATTGAATGATGATACACATATCGCTTTTGTATTTGGGAACTCCTCTTTGATAACTTTACACGCAGCGAACCCATCAACTCTTGGCATAATTGTGTCACTTAAAACATAATCCACCTTGTGCGATTTACACAACTCAATAAGCTTGTCACCAGATTCCGCCAAACCTACCACGTGATGTCCAAGTTCACTAACTATTTTAGCATGTAGAAAAAGATCAATGGGATTATCATCAGCTATGATGAAGGAGTTTATTTTTTTCATAGATACTTCAATAGTAATCAATGAAAATTAGAAATCCTACTGTACTGGTTTCGGTACATTTTAAAATGTACCGAAACCAGTACAGTAACAGTCATATTCTATCACACTCATCCGAACTTTTTTGAGAATCAATTAAAACTTCTTTGTAAACCTTTGTTAATATTAGATACGATGTAAAAATCGAAAGAAATAAAGTCCTAAAAAACGATCAAAACAGTATATGATTACCATTAAAGTTAAAGACGATTTGTTTTATTCTAGCGCTTCTGGCTTTGGGTTGTATGCGGAGTATTACCTAATCAAGCGTTAGATAATAGCATAAGCAGATACGTATTTTCTCTACAAAATTAGAGAAGGCTGTTTTACCTTTTGCTTTTACTCTTCTCAATAATTCTAAAAGTAGATAAGCTATCAATGCTACAAATATTTGAGACTTAACCCCATTTTGTCTCGTGCTGATAAAGGTTTTAACATTCAGATTTTGCTTAAGCAGTTTAAAGAACGTCTCAATATCCCAACGTCTTTTGTATAGTGCAGCAATGGTAGAAGCTTGCCACGTTAAATTATTGGTAATAATTTCTATGGTTGTGTTTTTTTCTTGGTGATATGCCACAACCCTTCTTAGGGTTTGCGTTTCCAATTTTAACTCAAGAGCTTTCTTGCCCGTTAAGTGAATAAGTTCATCTATCAGGATATGCTGATCAACCTTGTCAGGAAGTTCCAGTTCTTCTATGACCTGATAAACCGTATTATCCTTTATTCGAGTAACAAAAGTATTTTCAGCCTTTATCCTGTCTCGGATTACGCCAAAGTCCCAATAACCTTTATCTTCAATAATAATGGTTCCTTTTTCAAATACTACCTGCTCAAAACCCTTGCTATCGTGTACAGATGCTTCGGTGATGTTAACCAAATTGGGAAGCATCATAGCTTCATCCCATTGTGTGTGTATTTTAATGCCTCCTTTAGCTGTTCGGAACTTTGCCCAGTCAAACATGCTCAAGCATAGGCTAACCGTGCTGCTATCACGTATAAGGATTGTAAGTGATTTAACATCTTCGATCACGGTTTGATTTGAATACTTGGCAAGGCTACTTCCATAATATTTGAGTAGCTCATTAAACAACTGCTCAAATACTTGCCAATTACGCTTCTTATTACCATCACTCATGGTTGACTTAGCCGGACTTTGTTCTAATCCAAGGTCGGATATAAAGGTTTCGGATACACCTATTCCAACCGAAATATCTTCTAAAGTACTGCATTTACAAAGCTGTCCGAACAATAAGGCAACTAACTGGTCGTATGTTTTGTATTTGTGGCAATACTTGTCGCTTTGATAGCGATTAATTGCCTTTGTTATAATAAAGCGGGGAATTAAATCGATTACCTGACGAATTACAGGTTTATTACTATTTTTGTTTCTGCGGAAAAGGCTCATTTGATTGAGTAGTTAGACACCTCAAATATTTGTGTTCTTTTCCGCTTTTTCTAATTTAGACTTTCGGATAGTTATGTAAAAATAACAGATTATGTTCAAAGGGTATGACATTTTAGACTTTGTTCGCATCCTATCTGCGGAGTGGTATATTTGCGGATATACGTTTTAATTTTAAACAAAAAACAAAACAACAGCTTATGAAACAACAATTTAAAAATGTTTAGTAGTTTACTCGCCAAAGACACGTTTGTGCGAAATAGGTTTAATGGCACAGAATTTGCTGTATGGAATACGGGTCTGTTTTATACTGCATAACTTGTGTGTGCTAGCATTTTTTATATAGACCCATAAATCAATTATTCTAACCCAAAAAACAAACATTTATGAAAAAAACATTTACAACAATCAGCAGATTACCAAACAACTTAAACAAGGTCTTAACCCTTCTATTCCTAAGTACATTAATTTCATTATCAAATCTTTATGGCCAAACGTTAAGTCCCTTTAACTTATTAACTCCGTTGCAGAATGATACCATTTTGCTTACTAGCACAAATTTAAATGATTCCGTTTTATTGAGTTGGGATCCTAGTAAGAACTCAAATGGCGTTGATACAACTACTTATACATTTGTATTGGATACCGTTGGCGGTGATTTTAGTAACCCGCGTTTTGACCTTCCTTCAGGTATGAGCCCTGGGATTAAATTACCCAAAAAGTTTATATTACAATTGGCTAATCAAAGGGGTATTACTTCAGGTGTATTGTTTGCAGGAATTTGGCGGGTAAAAGCCCAGTCGAAAGGCATAGTTCGTTATTCAGAATCTACTCGTAAAATTTTTATCAGAAACAGTGTTATAACGTTAAGTCCCTTTAACTTATTAACTCCGTTGCAGAATGATACCATTTTGCTTACTAGCACAAATTTAAATGATTCCGTTTTATTGAGTTGGACTCCTAGTAAGCACCCAAATGGCGTTGATACAACTACTTATACATTTGTATTGGATACCGTTGGCGGTGATTTTAGTAACCCGCGTTTTGACCTTCCTTCAGGTATGAGCCCTGGGATTAAATTACCCAAAAAGCTTATATTACAATTGGCTAATCAAAGGGGTATTACTTCAGGTGTATTGTTTGCAGGAATTTGGCGGGTAAAAGCCCAGTCGAAAGGCATAGTTCGTTATTCAGAATCTACTCGTAATATTTTTATCAGAAACAGTGTTATAACCAGCGTAGAAGAGTTAACAAGATTAGATGCCATTAATTTGTATCCAAATCCTGCAAAAGAGGAAGCGGTTCTAGTTGGATTAATACCGCACAAAGATGTAATTAGCATTATTGGAGTTACAGGTAAAACAGAAGCTGTTTTTACTGCATCGCAAACATCTAATACGTTGCCAGTAAGCATTCTTAAATCAGGTATTTACTTTGTAAAAATACAATCAGGAGAAGCAGTTGTTGTTAAAAAATTATTTGTTCAATAAGCCTTTTCATTACTCATTAAAAAAAGCCTTGCAGCATAATTGGAGGCCACTGAAAAGCATCATTTTGATGAAAACTTAATTTAGAGCGATTAGGTAAAATGTAAATTTTACTTAATCGCTTTTTTGTAATTTTACTTTTGAGATTTACAGGATGTTTTATGGTTCTTGTTGCACCCTAAAATGCATTTTTAGACCTTTTTTCGCGTAACTTTAGAGTTTACTCTGTTAATTTAATAATTCTTTTTAAGTTGACTGCAAAAATTGCCAGTGCACCCTGCATTTGCATATTACTAATGCCATAGGATATTGCTCTATCGTATCCGTGTATGTTTTTTAACTCACTATTTTTTGCTTCAATTTTATAACGATGCTTTGATTTTTCTTTATAATAATCGGTTTCTTGAAAGACTGTTTGTTCTTGATGTAGGTCTGATTTAATTGTTAACGAATAGGTTTTTGTTTTTGCTCCTTCTTTATAACAACCCTCTTTTAAAGGGCATGTTTTACATTTGTCTGTATCAAAGTAGTATGTTACTGCTTGGTTTTTTCCAATATTTTTTGTGCCTTGACGAGCCTTTTTTAATGCCATATGACCAGCAGGGCAAACAAACATATCTGCATCTTTATTGTAATCAAATTTATCTTCATCCTTTCTTGTGCCTTGTGTGATTGAGGGATTTAGCCTTGCTACTATTTTAATATTTTGCTCTGTTGTAATTTTAAGATTTTCTTTTCCTGAATAGGCGGTATCGCCTATTATGGTATCCACATCAATTCCATTTTCTTGACTCATTTGTAAAAGTTTTGTTAACTCTGGCCCATCTCCTTTTTCACCCGATGTTACTACTGCTGCTGTAATAATGCGCTCTTCGGTCATGGCTATATGTGTTTTGTATCCAAAGAATGAGCTATCAGCTGATTTGTGCCCAATTCTTGCATCAGTATCTTTTGATAGGATGAAATTTTCTTGCGTATCTTCTATCGTTTCTTTTAGTAAATTGAGTTTTTCTTTTACACCAGGTATTGAACTAATAGTTGGTTCATTTTCTATTCGTTGCTCTAACTCTTTGCAATATGCTAACTCCTTTTCCAAATCATTATCAATGTTCTTTTGTGGCATATTTTCTTTCCATTCCTCATCAAACAAATACACCGCTTTCCTGAGTAACTTAGAGCGTTCACGTAATACTTCTATTGCTGAAAATGGATTTGATCTTGATAGCATATGTGTGGCATCTACTATAATTGACTTTGAACGAATGATGCCTTTTTCAACTGCTATACTGACTGTTTTGTTTATTAATAAATCTAACAAGTCGGTGTCTTTTAAACGTAGTTTTCTAAACTTGGTCAATGAACTAGAATTTATTACTTCCTCTTCTGGTATCATTTCTAAAAAGTATTTAAATGACATATCGTATCGTGAACGCTCAACTACATCAACATCAGATATTGTATAAATTGTTTTCAAAAGTAAATACTTGAACATGCGAACTGGACTTTCCGCCATTCGGCCATTATTCATGCAATATTTATTTACTAGCTCCTCGTATACAAAGGAAAAGTCTACTAATTCATTAATTTTTCTAAGCAAATTGTGCTTCGGAACAATTAAATCTTATAACGAAGAATGGTTACTAATCTGAATTTTATGCTGTTGTAATAACATTTGGCTGCCGTTAAATTTCTTAATAAAGAAACAAAAAAAGGGGCAAAAAACATTGCCGTTTTTTACCCCTTTTACTAACATTTGTTAATCAAATGACTTTTTCAGTGGCCTCGATTTAATGTTTGGGGCTTTTTTTTTATACACTAAAAGTTACACTCGCCACCCCACTCTTAAACACACCCGCAGGGTTCGGTTTATAAATAGTGACCTCGATGGAAGTCGCTGTAACAAAATGATTCTGCAACCTCGCCAAAATGCGTTGAGCAACGGTTTCAATCAACTCCTGACTCACAGCCATCTCTTCTTTAGCCGTATTGAACAAAATTTCATAATCCACTGCATCCTCGATATAGGTAATAGGTTTATCAATATCGATCGTTACTTTCATATCCACCTTAAATAGTTGCCCCAAAATCTGCTCCTCGGCATATAATCCGTGGTAACTGTAAAACTCTAATCCTGTTAATGCTGTTATGTACTTCATTGAATCTTACTTATTATCCTATTATAGTTCTAATATTAACCCGGCTAACTTAATCAACATTATTAACTTAATCAACCAATCACTTAATCAACCTTATCAACTTCTTTTTGAAAAAATACCCTACTTTCGCACCAATATTTAACCAAAAATATGAGCAATACAAAAGCCACTTCAACCGAGAATTTTCACAGAGCCAATAAGCCTGATTTATACAATCATCCTGATTATTATTTAATGGATGAATTATTGACAGACGAACATAAAATGATCCGCAATATGGTGCGCGATTATGTTAAGAAAGAATTGTCGCCCATTATTGAAGACGTTGCTCAACAAGCAACTTTCCCATACAGCATGGTGAAACAACTTGGAGATTTAGGTTGTTTCGGACCGCAGCTACCCGCAGAATACGGTTGTGGCGGAATGGACTATATCACATACGGTATTATGATGCAAGAGTTAGAGCGCTGCGATTCAGGTGTGCGTTCAACTGCATCCGTGCAAGGTTCACTTGTAATGTACCCTATTTATAAATTCGGTAGCGAAGAGCAAAAACATAAATACCTTCCGAAATTAGCCAAAGGCGAATGGCTGGGATGTTTTGGTTTAACGGAGCCTAACCACGGTTCAAATCCTGCCGGCATGACGACCAATTTTAAAGATGCAGGCGATGGCAAAAACGTAATCCTGAACGGAGCTAAAATGTGGATTTCGAATTCACCTTACGCAGATGTTGCAGTTGTTTGGGCAAAAAACGAAGAAGGAAAAATTAAAGGAATTATTGTGGAGCGAGGAATGGAAGGCTTTTCAACTCCTGAAACGCATAACAAATGGAGCTTACGTGCATCAGCTACAGGAGAATTGGTATTTAGCGATGTACTGGTTCCGAAAGAAAATATTTTACCGGGTGTTGAAGGACTAAAAGGTCCGTTGACTTGCCTGAACAGTGCGCGTTACGGAATCAGCTGGGGCGCTTTGGGTGCTGCCATGGATTGCTACGATACTGCTGTTCGCTATTCATTGGAGCGTGAACAATTTGGCCGTCCGATTGGAGGTTTCCAATTGCAACAAAAGAAACTGGCCGAGATGTTAACCGAAATTACCAAAGCTCAATTACTAACCTGGAGATTAGGTGTATTGATGAATGAAGGCCGCGCAACACCGGCTCAAATCAGTATGGCCAAACGTAACAATGTTGATTTAGCATTAAACGTTGCACGCAATGCACGCCAAATGCTAGGCGGCATGGGTATCACAGGCGAATATCCGATTATGCGTCATATGATGAATTTAGAATCCGTTGTTACCTACGAAGGAACACATGATATTCATTTGCTGATTACCGGTATGGATATTACGGGGATTAACGCGTTTGTGTAAATAAACTTGTATGAAGGTATTCTTAGTTCTTATTCCTTTTTGCATTATTGGTATCTCATGCAATAAAAATAATTGCAAGGACACAAAAGCTGAGCATTGTGTAAATGCGGCTGAAGGAAATATGTACTTTTCAAAAGATACTTTAATTGCAATAAAAAATTCAAAAGACACAATCATATATTTAAAATCTTCAATACTACCAGAGACAACCACTATAGATGTATGTGACAATTCCTGTTTAATGAGTGGTGCATGTCATTCAATGTATAACTTAACTACATTTACTTTACACTATCATAGTATTGACAATGCTAATATTATTACCGTAAAGAGAACCTACTATAAAAGTTATTCTGAGTTTGAATCTTATTTTGATGACCAATATGAATACTCCTTGGGTATGTTAAAATATAGCTTAGTCGGTACACAAGATAAAGATGTGTACAATGGTCGAAATAGTTACCTAGACAGTAGTACAAAACAACAAAATGGCGACTATCTCTATTTATTAAAAAATGGTGTATATGATGGAAATGGTTATAATTACTTAGGTTTCCTTTACTTAGACGGAGAGAAGATCGTAAAACATATTGACAAGTTAACTGGAGACACCTTAGATTTTATCAATTAATTATATCAACCAAAGTAGGTATCAAATAAAATCCAAAACACATAGTTAGCGCGAGAATAGACCTTTTAAAATGTGAAACTCAAGTTATAAAGAGCTGTCTATTACATCGCTTATTATTTAAATAATAATTCCTATTTTTGATACATGAACTATCTCGAACGAATAACCATCAATGAGCAGATTTGTCATGGCAAGCCTTGCATCAGAAATATGCGTTGGCCCGTGGAAGTAATCCTCGACTTAGTGGGAAGTGAGATGTCGTTTGATGACATTTTAAATGACCACCCTGAGTTGGAGAAAGAAGATATTCTCGCTTCCCTCCAATATGCTAAAATTTTGGCATCAGGTAAATCGTTAAAAGAGGTTGCTTAATGAGATTTCTCTGCGATGTACACATCTCCATTCAACTCGTAAAGTTTTTATCACAACATGGATTTGAAGCCCTGTATGTAAATGGTCTTCAACAAAAATGGAACACAACGGATAGTGAAATTTGTAAATTGGCAGACGCAAATGACTATGTGGTGATATCTAAAGACCAAGACTTCAGAAATAGTCATTTTATATCCGGGACTTCTAAAAAGTTAATCAGAATTACATTAGGAAATATCTCCAACAAAGAATTAATCACTATTTTTGAAAATCATCTCACCATCCTATTAAAGGCTATGAACTCAGATAGATTCTATATTGAGATTGGTAAAGAATTTATCGAACAAAATAAAAATTAACGTAAAACTATGTATCAAATAAAATTCGGAACAGATGGTTGGCGCGGTATTATTGCCGCAGAATTTACTGTTGACAACGTCAAACGCGTTGCACAAGGAACAGCCGATTACATCAAAAAAAATCACCCCAATAATTTAAACATTGTATTGGGCCACGATTGTCGTTTTGCAGGTGAGTTGTTTGCCGAAACCGTTGCACAAATTATGTGTGCCAATAGTATTAAGGTAAAACTCGCCAAAGGATTTGTATCTACACCCATGATTAGTTTGGGGGCTGTAAAGCACAATGCGGCTTTAGGTGTCATCATCACCGCAAGCCACAATCCACCGGCATACAATGGTTTTAAACTCAAAGCACATTACGGAGGACCTTCCAGTCCGGCTGTAATTGATGAAGTAGAAAATGCCATTCCCAACACCGTTACCGCTACCCTTTCATCCATTGAAACATTGGTGCAATCCAAGATGATTGAATATGTGGATTTAGAAACCATGTATGTTGAAGAAGTAAAAAGTAAATTTGATTTAGCTGCAATTCAAAACAGCGGGATGGAATTTGCCTACGATGCTATGTATGGTGCTGGGCAAAATGCAATGCGGAGGTTGTTCCCCGATATCACCTTTTTGCATTGTGAAGAAAATCCAGGATTTGATGGACAAGCACCTGAGCCTATTCATAAAAACCTTACTGAATTCAGTGAGTTAATTAAGGAAAGTGAAGATATTGATTGTGGATTGGTAACCGATGGGGATGCTGATCGTATTGGGTTGTACAACAAAAAAGGAGAGTTTGTGGATTCGCACCATATCATTTTGTTGCTGGTACATTACCTGCACAAATACAAAGGTATGAGCGGTAAAGTTATCACTACTTTTAGTGCAACTTCTAAAATTACAGCTCTTGCAAAAGCATATGGTTTAGATATTGAAATCACCAAAATTGGCTTCAAATACATCTGTGAAAAAATGGTTACAGAAAACGTATTGGTAGGTGGTGAAGAAAGTGGTGGAATTGCCATCAAAGGTTTTATTCCGGAACGTGATGGTATTTGGATTGGTTTAACCTTATGGGAGTTTATGGCCAAAACAGGCAAGAGTCTTGACGATTTGATTCAGGAAGTATATGATGTGGTTGGAAGTTTTGCCATGGGTCGTATTGATTTACACATTACCGAAGAAATTAAACAAACAGTATTAGCTAATTGCAAAGCCGGTAAATACGCATCATTCGGCAACTACACCATTGAAAAAGTAGAAGATTTGGATGGATTCAAGTTCCATTTAGGAAACGGTGAATGGGTAATGATTCGTGCAAGCGGAACAGAACCTGTATTGCGTGTTTATAGCGAATCGTCAACACAAGAAAAAGCAGAAGCAATTTTACAAGCGTGTAAACATACCATTCTCGCTTAATTCAATTTTATATTCACTACAGAAGCCATCTCAAATTAAGATTCGAGGTGGCTTCTGTGTTTCTTGTAAATCTGGGTTTATCAAGGTCACCACGCACAGCTGCCTTCGACCTTTCCACTTCGTGGAGCTCAGGCAGCGCCTTGCTGACTGAAGATCGTATTCCACTCATTATATAATCCTCCATCTGCAAATCTTCACATTCTCACATCTGCACATTTAACTAATCACTCATCTATACGCTCCAACGCACAGCTGCCTTCGACCTTTCCACTTCGTGGAGCTCAGGCAGCGCCTTGCTGACTGAAGATCGTATTCCACTCATTATTTAATCCTCCATCTGCAAATCTTCACATTCTCACATCTGCACATTTAACTAATCACTCATCTATACGCTCCAACGCACAGCTGCCTTCGACCTTTCCACTTCGTGGAGCTCAGGCAGCGCCTTGCTGACTGAAGATGGTATTCCACTCAATAAATAATCCTCCATCTGCAAATCTTCACATTCTCACATCTGCACATTTAACTAATCACTCATCTATACGCTCCAACGCACAGCTGCCTTCGACCTTTCCACTTCGTGGAGCTCAGGCAGCGCCTTGCTGACTGAAGATGGTATTCCACTCAATAAATAATCCTCCATCTGCAAATCTTCACATTCTCACATCTGCACATTTCCCTGATTCAACTCAATCAACCTAATCACTTAATCAACCAAATCTCTTAAATTGCGCCATGCAATCGTTAAACATTCGTCTAAATAAATTCATTAGTGAAAGCGGCTTATGTTCGAGGCGCCAGGCAGATCGATATATTGAACAAGGGCATGTTTTTATTAACGGACGTAGAGCAAGTATAGGTGATCAGGTAAAAGTAGGTGATCGGGTTAGGGTAAATGGACATGATCTTGAGCCACGAGAAGGTGAGGATATTATTTTCATTGCACTAAACAAACCCATAGGAGTTACCTCTACTACAGAAGAAGGTGTGAGGGATAATATTGTACAATTTGTGAACCATAGTAAACGTATTTTCCCCATTGGAAGATTAGATAAGGACTCACAAGGACTCATTTTTTTAACCAATAATGGAGATATGGTTAACAAGATATTGCGGGCGGGAAATAACCACGAAAAAGAATATGTTGTTACCGTAAACAAACACTTAACCGAAGCTGTAATACAAGGGATGGCCAACGGGGTTCCGATGATGGGCGTTACTACGCGCAAATGTAAAATTGTGCAAGAGGGCCCTACTGTATTTCGCATTGTTTTGGTGCAAGGATTAAACAGACAGATTCGCAGGATGTGTGAATACTTCGGCTATGAAGTAACCAAATTAGAACGTGTGCGAATTATGAACATCAGCTTAAAAGGTCTACCGTTGGGTGATTGGCGTGATTTAACCGAAACAGAAATGAACACGCTCTACAGTTTAATTGAAAGTTCTGTTTCGGATGATGTAAAAAAATCAAAAACCGGCACAAAAAAAACAACAACTACTACCAAAACAAATCACTCTCCTCATTCCAAAACAACCGATTCACGTAAAAACAATACAACTGGTTCTTCAAAGCGTAATGCTCCAAAATCAAGTCGCAACAATCAGGATAATCGCAACAGACGACCAGCAAGTAAATCTAACAATAAACAAGGAGGCCGCAGGAGCGGGAGATAACAAACATGCAACAGCCTCATAAAAATGAACTACACCCACGCAATGTTCACAATGAACGTTATGATTTTACTGCGTTAACAAAAGCTTGCAATGAGCTAACTCCATTCGTGGCGCGCAATAAGTTTGGAGATGAGTCGATTGACTTTTCAAATCCCATTGCTGTAAAAACACTAAACAAAGCATTACTTAAACATTTTTACAATATTACTTACTGGGATTTACCTAGTCAATATCTTTGTCCGCCCATACCCGGAAGGTCGGATTATGTTCATTATATAGCCGATATACTGGCAGCTTGTAATGGAGGAAATATTCCCCGAGGCAGTTCAGTAAAAGGATTGGATATTGGTGTTGGAGCAAACTGTGTGTATCCGCTCATTGGTCATCAAGTTTATGATTGGCAATTTGTAGGTTCGGATATTGATAAGAAGGCATTGGAACATGCGCAACATGTTTTAGATCATAATCACCCCCTAGCTGATTCCATTTTTTTACGTCACCAACCCAATGCATCACAAATCTTCCAGGGAATTATACATCCCAAGGAGAAGTTTGATTTTGTGTTATGTAATCCACCGTTTCATGCAAGTGCGGAGGAAGCTCGAATGGCAAATTTGCGAAAAGTGAGAAACCTTACAGGCAAACAATTACTGAACAAAGCTGCATTAAACTTTAGCGGAAGCACAAACGAACTGTGGTGCAATGGAGGCGAAAAATTATTTATACAAAGCATGATTTCGGAGAGCGTGATGTTTTCTAAACAATGCTTATGGTTTAGCAGTTTAGTTTCAAAACAAACCACGTTGGCATCCATATTTAAAAAGCTTGAAGAAGTGAATGCAGTCGAAACCAAACTAATTGAAATGGCACAAGGGCAAAAAATCAGTAGAATTGTTGCATGGACCTTTCACTCAAAACTTCAACAAAAAGATTGGCGTAACAGCCGTTGGCGTTAGTTGCGAGAGCTTAAATACCCTTGTGCTACATTCTTTCCATATACCACTTTAACTGCTTCTCTAGTTTTTTCAACTTAAATATTGCAGGAATTATTTTTTGCAAACGAAAAAAGGCGGTTTCGCTTTTTACAACATAGTCAAAAGCCTTGTGGTGCATGCAATTAACTGCCACTTCAATCTTATCTTGTGACGAAAGAATAACTACAGGAATATCTGGATTAAATGCTTTTATTTTATCCAGTGTTTGAATACCATTCATGGCTCTTTTATGGATACCATCAAGTTGATAGTCGAGAATAACAACATCAGGATTTCTATCCAAATTAAGAACACATAATTCCCCTGTTGGATATGTTTCAATATTGAATTTTTCGTTACTCAAAAAGTCAATCTCAAGAGCCTTTAGAAATACTGCATCATCGTCAACTAAAAATATTTTTATGTCGCTATGTTCGCTCATTGTTGTTTCGTTTTAATTCTATGATACTCCTCCTTCAGCTCGTTGCATGATTCAAGGCATACTTTCTCAAGCTCCAAAACCATATAAGATATTCCATCCATTTGTTCCAACTTACTGGCAAACTCTTGAACTTTATGAGCCATAGTTTCAAAATGTTTGCTAATACCCATTATCGAAAAAGAGGGGCCTAATTTATGAACAGCCGCCTGAAGAGCATTCCAATCTTTTTGCTCTAAACTCCGCCTCATTGTAATAACTAATGGCGGTGTTTGCTCGAGGTATAATTGAATCATTTCGAGCATTAACAATGGATTGGATTTTGTTCGTTTGATTAAATACGACAAATCGGTATGTTTTAATTTTGCTGTCTGTGGTATATCAACTATTTCGGCAGCAGCAAATTTTATAACTGATGACTTTCGCACTTGGGTAATTATTTTTGTATACAATAATTTTTCATCAACAGGTTTAGCTATATAATCATTCATGCCTACTGCCATACATTTCGATAAATCAACTGTAGTTACATCTGCTGTTAATGCAATAATAGGGATGGTTGATTTCATCACCTTTCGAATATACTCAGTTGCCTCAAATCCATTCATCTCGGGCATTTGTAAATCCATTAAAATAATATCATATGCTTGATTTTCCAACTTTTCAATAGCTAACCTGCCGTTTGCCGCAATGTCTCTTTCAAATCCAAAATCATCCAAAAGGGTTTTCATCAGCAATTGATTAAGTGCAATATCTTCAACTACCAAAACCTTAATACCCTTCATATCTTGCTCTCTCTCAATGTACTCAGTTTCTGGTTCAGCTTTTTCTGTTGTTTTTTCAAAATCTAGGCTAAAACTAAATACCGATCCTTCCATAATTTCACTCTTCACATGAATATGTCCACCTTGTGATTCAACCAACTGTTTCACAATAGCCAAACCCAATCCTGTGCCACCAAACAATCGAGATGTATTACTGGATGCTTGTTGGAAGTTTTCAAAAATTTTTTCCATCTTACTATCTAAAATACCTATTCCTGTATCGGCTATAGCAAATTCTATTTTCACTTTTTTATCATCCTCACTGATGAGTTTTACAGATATAGTAATCTTTCCTTTGTAGGTAAACTTAACAGCGTTACTCATTAAGTTTAAAATAATTTGATGCAAACGCACGGAGTCGCCAACAAGCACTTCGGGGATATTCGGATCAAATTCTTTAACTATCTCAAGATTTTTTTCTTGAATTTTTGTTTCGAACAAATGAACCATTGAAGAAATTGAAGCAGCCAACCTAAATGGGGCTTTTTCAAACGTCATTTTTCCTGCATCAACTTTGGCTAGATCTAAAATATCATTAATCAGAACAATTAATGCATCGCCACTTGTTTTAATAGCATTCAAATATTCTGTTTGTTTGGATGATAGGTCTGTTTTGAGTAACACTTTTGTAAAACCGATAATCGCATTCATGGGCGTTCTGATTTCGTGACTCATGTTGGACAAGAACTGTTGCTTTGCTTTAACTGCATCGGTAGCGATACGTGTAGCTAACTCCGCTTTTCCTTTTGCTTCCTCTGAAATTCCGGTTGCCAGCTCGGCAAAAATTTTGGCTTCTGTTAATTCCCTTTCATTCCTCTTTTGTTCTGTTATATCTCTTGCTACCACAACAATACCCAAAATATCCCCTTGCTCATCTTTATATACAGAGCCATTAAATAAAACATCTGTTAATTTTCCGTCTCTTATCGTAAGAGGATAATCGGCTACAAAACCATTCGCAAAAACTTGCTCATATACCTCTTTTGCTTTATTTGGTTCAGTAAAATAATTGATAAAGTTTGTACCTATCATCTTTTCCCTAGAAACCTCAGTAACCCTAACCGATGCATTATTGATATCCATAATTTTACCATCGGGTGTTAAGGTAAATAGTGGATCTAAACTGGCTTCAATGATGCTCCGAGCATAATTGGCAATTACCAGCTCTGCAGCTCGCTTCTCTTTTTCTTCTGTTAGAAAAACAAGTTCCTTATTTGCAATTACCAACTCTGCGGATCGCTTCTCTTTTTCTTCTGTTAGAAAAACAAGTTCCTTATTTGCAATTACCAACTCTGCGGCTCGCTTCTCTTTTTCTCCTGTTTGAAAAACAAGTTCCTTATTTGCAATTACCAACTCTGCGGCTCGTTTCTCTTTTTCACTATTTTGGAAAGCTAGCTCCTTATTGGCATTTCGCAGATCAATCGCCCATTTTTGTTCAGCAATTGCTCTCACAACAATAACTTCACCTTGCAAACCACCCAATTCGTTTCTGTGAACTGTGCCGTTTAACAAAACCTCTGTTTGAAATCCGCCTACTTGTTTAATAGTATGCAATGAATTGGTAACTGATTCATTTAACAATAGTTTTTCAAACACTGCTTTTACCTCTTTAAAATCAGTAAAGTAGTTGAAGAAAGAAGTGTCGATTAATTGTTCACGTTCTAAGCCAGTAATTAAGCAGAAAGATTGATTTACATCCACAATATCTCCATTAATATTAGTTATGATGTATGAATCGAAACTTATATTAATGATCTCTCGGGTATATTGTATTTCGTCTTTTCGTGTTTCCATGATGTGATAAGTGAGCTACTATAAATCCTCTATTGGGCTGCGTCTTTTATCCTTTAATTGCTTAAAATGTGTTGGACTAAGTCCTGTTATTTTTTTAAACTGATTGGACAAATGAGCCACGCTACTATAATTCATCTTCCAAGCAATTTCGGTGATATTGAGTTCATCATAAATAATGAGTTCTTTTATGCGTTCTACTTTGTGTAAAATAACAAACTGTTCAATGGTTGTTCCTTGAACCTCAGAGAAAAGATTTGCTAAATAAGTGTAGTTGTAATTAAGCTTTGTACTCAAAATATCAGACATGTTAGCCTTTGGCACCTCGTCTGAGTGATGAATCATTTCAATAATGATATTCTTAACCCTCTCAATCAATACAGCCCGTTTATCATCTATTAATTCTAGCCCAGATTCATGGAGTGCGGCTTTGAAAATACTACGAAGGTCATCCGACATATCCTCCATAATTTCAATTTCACCAAGCTCTACCAAAATAAAATGCAATCCAAGTTTTCGCAATTCTTCCTTAACTGCCATTTTGCAGCGATTGCTAACCATATACTTGATGTATAATTTCAAATTGAGTTCCTTTCCTTAATCAGAGTAGAACGCTGATTAACTTATCAAAGATAGTTTAGATGCTGCGCATAGCTGTTACATAATTCACAGATGTTATTCTTCAAACCAAACAACATACATATTTAACCCTAATGCATTTTGATACATTAACAGAATTCAAGGAATCACCTATCTTTGCAGCTTGTATGAAAGTTTTACTTACCACTTTAAACGCTAAATATATACACCTCAACTTAGCCATTCGGTTGTTGTACGAATTAAATAAGCATCGCGAGGGACTTGATTGGAGAGAATTTACGATTAAAGAAAATCCGAATGATATTGCTGAAAAGTATAAGGACTTTGATGTAGTGGCATTCAGTTGTTATATATGGAATATCACCCAAACTTTAGCAACAGCACGTGCATTAAAAAAACTGAATCCTAACATCAAAATTATGTTGGGAGGGCCAGAGGTTAGCTACGAATACAATGATGTAATTACGTTACCAGAGGTTGATTACATTATTTTAGGAGAGGGTGAAATTCCGTTTGCTGAATTTTTAGATGCCTACCCCAATATTGAATCTGTTGGAAATTTAGTTTACAAAAATGGAGAAGAAATTAAACTGTTGCCTAAGCAGGTGATGTTTGATTTGGAGAATTACAGAGGTATCAATCCATATAAAAATGATGCTCCCGAAGATTTATACAACAAGGTATGTTATATCGAAACCTCTCGTGGATGCCCGTATAAATGCGAGTTTTGTTTAGCAAGTTTAGATAATAAAGTACGTACACTTCCTATTGAAGACATTAAATCCAACTTATTGTATTTGATGAATCATGGCAGGGTAATTAAGTTTTTAGATCGAACATTCAACGTTAAAAAAGATTTTACCATTGATATGTTCAACTTCATTCTTGAACACCACAAACCCGGAAACGTGTTTCAATTTGAAATTACAGCCGATATTGTTCATCCTGATATTGTAAAGTATATTCAGGAGCATGTGCCTGAAGGTTTATTCCGTTTTGAAATTGGTATTCAAACCGTCAATCAAAAAGCCAATTTACAGGTTAGCCGCAAACAGAATTTTGATAAAACAAGTGCCGTTATCAAACAACTTGATAATAAAATTGAAATGCATTTGGATTTAATTGTTGGTTTGCCACTTGATGAATGGGCTGATATTAAATACAGTATTGAAGAAGTATTTAAACTTTACCCTCCGGAACTTCAACTGGGTTTTCTCAAATTTTTAAGAGGAACGCCCGTAAGGCAAAAATATAAGGAACATGGCTACATTTTTGATCCTCTTCCTCCCTATCAAATTATTGAAAGTAACTATTTAACAAGAGATGAGTTATATCAAATTACATTGCTTGAAGAAGCATTGGAAATTTACTGGAATAAAAAACGTGCAATTCATACACTAAAATACGTATCACAACAGTATAGTATTTTTGATTTCCTTTTGGGTTTGGGTAAATACTTCGGTAAACATAAAGACTTTCACAAACACACCTTAAATGATGTGTACAATTTGATTACTGCATACTCCAAAGAAGCCTTCCATGAGGATAAAGTTCTGCAACAATTAATAGCTATTGACTATTACCTTCAGGCTAAAATAAAACCACAGATTCAATATTTAACGGAGATAGACAGAGTTACAAAAACAGCACTAATAAAACACCACTCTCTTAATCATCATAAGTATCGGCATGTTATTGTTCCTATAACATTCGACTTTAAATTATTCCTACAAACAGGAGTCATGTTTGAACAACAAGAATATCTTATTTTTGAGTACAACGGAGTATCCAAAGCACAAATCATCAGCAAAAACCTAACAACAAAAAATCAGATTGAATAACAAACTAAATGAGTAAACTCAGCCTTGTTTGCAACAAACTAAAAAACCTTACTTGCAATGGCTTTAGTAGCCTCACTCAATCCCATGGTGTAATAATGTAAAACAGGAATACTAGCATTTTTTAACTCAAGCGATTGTTGAATTGCCCACTCAATACCAATTTGTTTTACAGCTTTATCGTCTTTACATTTCTCTACCTCCAATACAAGTTCTTCGGGGAAATCGATATGGAACAACTTAGACAATACTGTTAGTTGTTTTTTGGTGGTAAGTGGTTTTAAACCGGGAATAATAGGTTTATCAATACCCATTTTCTTGCATTGATCTAAAAATTCGAAGAAACGTTTATTATCGAAAAACATTTGGGTAACAATATAATCAGCACCGTTATCAATCTTTTGTTTTAGCCAACGCAAATCACTGTTCATGTTTGGCGACTCAAAATGTTTTTCGGGATATCCGCTTACACCAATACAAAAGTTAGATGGTGTTGCGTTTGAAATTTCTTCATCCAAATAAATCCCATTATTCATGTTTTTTACCTGGTGCAATAACTCCAGTGATGTTTTGTTACCATCAGGCTCAGGAATAAAATTGGGTTCGTTTTTAATACTATCTCCACGTAATACCAGCACATTATCAATCCCTAAAAAGTTTAAATCGATAAGGGCATTTTCGGTTTCTTCTTTGCTAAATCCGCCACAAATCAAGTGTGGTACGGTGTCAATTTTATATCGGTTCATCAAGGCTGCACAAATGGCAACTGTTCCTGGGCGCTTTCGGGTAAACACTTTATCAAATCCTCCATCCTTGCGTTTGCGCAACACAAACTCTTCGCGGTGATAAGTAACATCAACAAAAGCAGGTTTGTATTCCATCAAAGGATCAATACCATCAAAAATGGATTGAATATCTTTGCCCTTTAACGGAGGTAAAATTTCAATAGAAAAAAGTGTTGACTTGGCGTTTTTTATGTGTTCGGTAACTTTCATGTGTGCAAGAAATCTATTTAATGATGTATACAGCAGACAAAGCTAAAATTTTCAGGGAAATAAAAAACATCTCTTAAAACCCAACCGATACACTCAATTGTGGAATAATCATATCGGTTGTGGAGCTTTTGGTTGTGTATGTTGCACTATTGGTATTGCGATCAAACTTAACGCTTTCGATGTCAACATAATTGGCGGTTGTACCTTTTACATACATTACCTTTAACTCAACTTTAAATTGATCTGAACCAGCTCTGATACCGACACCACCTGCTATATTTCCAACAACAGATGAGCTTAATCCATTTCTGTAATCGGTTATACGAGTGTCGTTCGGATTGGTGAACGGTCCCGTAGGAACATCCTCCACATTTAATTTATGAACGCCATTAAACAAACGACCTCCAGCACTGGCTTCGGCAAACAACTTCACAAGTCCTGGAAAAAATTCTATTCGTGAAACTAAATTTAACGCATACATATTATTTACCACCTTTGATTCAATAGCTGTTCTTGAAAATGAATTTTCCTCGGTATGGTTATCGGTAACACCATTTTGCCGTAGGTATTGAAAATTACCGCCAGCATAAACATTTACAAACCGATCCCCCCAGTCTGCTGCCGAACGTTTCCCTCCACTCAAGTTTGCCAAAATGGTAAGATCAAACCCAAAACCTAAATCGCCACCTGATGCATCTTTAAACTCGCCACGAGGAATACCAATCGCAAAACCAAAGTTTACTAAACCGCCATGAATAAGCTCGTTGGAATGATTAACTAATGCGGGTTGAGTCACCGAATCTTTAACGGGAGATGTGGTCGTACGAGAATTATTATTTCTCAGTAAATTGTTACTCGGTTGATTAGGAGTTGCTACGGGAGCTCCTTGTTGAGATTTTATTCGTGGATTACTCGTTTGTACGGGAGTGCTTTTATACACTTTAGGAGTAGATTCCAGTTTATTTTGTGCCATTGAAGCAGTTTCAAATCCGCAAATAACGTTGATTAACAGCAGGTAAGATATTGTTTTCATAAACTTGTATTCAAAGGTAAAAACCTTTATGTAAAAACCATGCCAAAAAGTCGGATAAAAATCAATTGGCTGCATTTATGCTTAGGGTAAAACGGTTAATTGTATTATTTTTACCGCCCTTAAAAAGCATTTATAACAGTTCAATGATCAATTCGATACTCAGCGCAGTTACCAAAATATTTGGAAGCAAATCGGAACGCGACCTTAAAACCATCACGCCATATGTTGGCCTCATCAACCAAGAGTTTGCAAAATTGCAATCACTTTCAGATGATGAACTCAGAAACAAAACTGCTCAATTCAAACAACGCATTGCTGAATATCTTTCAGATATTGATACTGAATTGGATTCATTAAAAGCACAAACCGAAGTTGTTGATCTAGATATCCATGAAAAAGATACGTTTTTCAAACAAATGGATAAGTTGAAAAAACAACGCGATGAGGAGTTGGAAAAAGTGCTAATGGAAATTTTACCCGAAGCTTTTGCTGTGGTTAAAGAAACTGCCAGGAGACTAACCGAGAACAAACAATTGGTTGTTCAAGCAAGTACTTTCGATAAAGAACTTACGGCATATACCCGTTTAAAAAAGCCAGTACGCATTGAAGGCGAAAAAGCCATTTGGAGCAACAGTTGGGAAGCAGCCGGGAATACGGTGGTGTGGAACATGGTACATTATGATGTGCAGTTAATTGGTGGCGTGGTGTTGCACCAAGGGAAAATTTCGGAGATGGCCACGGGTGAAGGAAAAACCCTCGTATCTACTTTGCCTGCCTACTTAAATGCACTTGCCGGACAGGGAGTTCATATTGTAACCGTAAATGATTATTTAGCAAGACGTGACTGCGAATGGAATGCTCCGCTATTCGAATTCCACGGATTGCGTGTAGATTGTATTGATTACCACCAACCCAATTCACCCGATAGACGAAGAGCCTATTTAGCTGATATTACCTACGGAACCAACAACGAGTTTGGTTTCGATTACTTGCGCGATAATATGAGCAGGGATGTAAGTGAATTGGTGCAACGTAAACACCACTTTGCAATGGTCGATGAGGTGGATTCGGTGTTGATTGATGATGCCCGTACACCTTTGATTATCTCCGGTCCTATTCCCAAAGGAGATGACCAGCAATTCCATATCTTAAAACCCCGCATCGAGCGCGTAGTAAACGCACAAAAAGCGTTTGTAAATACTGCCTTGCCGAAGCTAAAAAATTGATTGAGGCAGGCAATGAAAAAGACGGTGGATTTAAACTTCTACAAGCATACAGAGGTCTTCCAAAAACAAAGCACTCATCAAGTTTTTGGGAGAGCAAGGCATGCGCCAATTATTGAACAAAACAGAAAACTATTACATGCAAGACCAGCAAAAGGAAATGCATAAGTAGATGCTGATTTGTTTTTTATTATTGATGAAAAAATAAACTCTGTTGATCTTTCCGAAAAAGTGTTGAGTTGATTACAGCATCAGGTGAGGATCCTCATTTCTTCGTTATTCCTGATGTTGGAAGCGAGATTGCCGAAATCGAAAAATCAACTATAAGTGACGAGGAAAAGCTCAAAACAAAGAACAATTGATGTTGGAGTTTCGATAAAGTCGGAACGCATTCACACCATTAATCAGTTGTTAAAAGCATACTGTATGTTTGAGCGCGATGTGGAATACATCATTCAAGAAGACAAAGTGAAAATTGTTGATGAACAAACCGGTCGTGTATGGATGGACGTAGATACAGCGATGGCTTACACCAAGCTATTGAAGCTAAAGAAAATGTAAAAGTTGAGGCCGCTACCCAAACTTACGCAACGGTAACTCTACAAAATTTTTTTCGCATGTATCACAAATTATGCGGTATGACGGGAACTGCCGAAACAGAAGCAGGTGAGGTTTTGGGAAATTTACAAATTGGATGTGGTGGTAATTCCTACCAACCGCAATATTTCGCGTAAAGATGAAAATGATATAATCTACAAAACAAAACGTGAAAAATACAATGCCGTTATTGATGATGTTGTAAAGTTAACAGAAGCAGGTAGACCGGTATTGGTAGGAACTACCTCTGTTGAAGTTTCGGAGTTGTTGAGTAAGATGTTGCAATTGCGCAAAATCAAACACAATGTATTAAACGCTAAACAACATCAACGTGAAGCGGATATTGTTGCCGAAGCTGGACAAGCAGGAACCGTAACCATTGCAACCAACATGGCTGGTCGCGGTACGGATATTAAACTAGGTGAAGGAGTGAAAGAAGCCGGAGGATTAGCTATTATTGGTACCGAGCGTCACGAATCGAGGCGTGTTGACAGACAGTTACGTGGTCGTGCCGGTCGTCAGGGTGATCCCGGGTCTTCTCGTTTTTATGTATCGCTCGAAGATGACTTGATGCGTTTATTCGGCAGTGAACGTATTGCTTCTATCATGGATCGTTTGGGAATGAAAGAAGGAGAAAACATTGAACACTCCATGATTACCAAAAACATTGAACGTGCCCAGCGCAAAGTAGAACAGAACAATTTTGGTACCCGTAAACGTTTGCTAGAATATGATGATGTGATGAACTCGCAACGTGAGGTTATTTATAGTAAACGTAGAAACGCATTATACGGAGATAAACTCGAATTGGATATTACCAACATGCTTGCCGATTTGAGTCACGAGTTGGTGGAGATGTACCAAGATCAAAAGAATTTCGGTGAATTTAAACTGGAATTGATTCGCTTGTTCTCATTCGAAACAACGCTTGATGAATCAACTTTCTTAAATGGTAGAGTGGAAAAAATTGCTGACCAATTATTTTCTGAACTACTAAACCATTACCATACAAAATGTGCGCATTTGGCGCAGGAAGCATTCCCAGTAATTAAAGATTTATACGAAACCCGTGGATCGCAAATAGAATTTGTAGGTGTACCATTTAGCGATGGCATACGAGGAATGCAAATTCCTGTTCCACTCAAAAAAGCATACGAAAACCAAGGATTGGAAGTAGCCAAAACATTTGAAAAAATGGCAACACTTTGGATTATTGATGATGAGTGGAAAGAACACTTGCGCGAAATGGATGAGTTAAAACAATCATCTCAAAATGCGGTGTTCGAACAAAAAGATCCACTATTAATTTACAAGTTAGAATCGTTCAACTTGTTTAAAGATATGGTTAGTCGCATAAACCGTGAAGTGCTACCGATGTTGTTTAAAGGATTTATTCCGCAACAAACAGCAAATCCTGTTCAAGAAGCTAAGCCACAGCCTAAACCTCAACCTAAATTGCAAACCAGCAGAGCCGAAGATATAGAGCATGTGCAAAAGGCCATGGCATTAGCAACTGCAGCTGCCGGACAAGGAGAGCGCAAGCAAGAACAAATTGTGAACACCAATAAAATAGGAAGAAACGACCCATGCCCTTGTGGAAGTGGTAAGAAGTATAAATCGTGCCACGGAAAAGAAGAGTTGAACTAATATGTATTTAAATGACTAACGAAATGGAGATGAATGTAGAAGAAATGATTGAATTGGCGGCTTCCATAGAGCATACCAATTTACAACCAAATGCCACCAAAGAAGATATTATTAAACTATGCGATGAGGCTAAAGGTTATCATTTTTATGGTATATGTGTGTCACCTTATTTTGTGCAATTAGCTAAAAAAGAACTTACTGGAACTGCGATTAAGATTGTTAGTGTAGTAGGGTTTCCGTTAGGCTATTCAACTGTTGCGGCAAAGGTAGAAGAAGCTAAAAAAGCTATTATTTCAGGTGCTGATGAAGTGGATATGGTTTTAAACATAAACGCTTTTAAATCGGGCGATTACGCTACGGTTCAAAACGATATTCAAGCAGTTACTACTGTATGTCATTTGCAAAACAAACAAGTGAAAGTAATTATTGAAACCGCCTATTTAACTCCCGAAGAAATTGACAAAGCTTGTCGTATTTGTATCGATTGTGAAGTGGATTATGTTAAAACATCAACTGGTTACGCGCCACAAGGAGCTACTGTAGAAGCAGTAAAATTATTGCGTTCTATTCTTCCGGCTAAAATTAAAATAAAAGCTTCGGGGGGCATTAAAACCCATGATTTTGCAGTGGAACTCATGAAAGCGGGAGCAACTAAAATTGGCACATCAAGCAGTTTAAACATTATTGGTGTTGAACAACAGTAAATCCATATCGTTGCTTTTAGCTCTATTGTGCTGGATGCTCACCAATGTATATGCGCAAAACACATTCGTACGCGTACAAACCGATAGTAGACTGGATTCATTGGTTGAGAAAAACATTGAAACCAATAAGTCGGCCAATGGCATTCAAGGTTACCGTGTGCAAATTTTTTTCGGATCGGAACGCAAACAAGCGCAGGATGCTAAAACAAAATTATTGCAGTTAATGCCCGATGAAGAGGTTTACCTGATATACCAACAACCCTATTTTAAAGTACGCGTAGGCGACTACCGCACCAAGATGGAAGCAGAAGCTGTGTATCGTAAGCTGTTGCATGAATTTGATAAATTGTTTATTGTACCCGATAAGATAAATTTACCTAAACTTTGAAAATAGTTCACAGATCATAGTAAATGGTTCATAGAAAGGAAAATTACCAACGGTTAATATATTAGGATAATGGCATTTCAGTTTGAGAACTTACATGTTTGGCAAAAGGCTTTAGAACTCAGTGAAATTGTTAATACTATTTCTCAAAAATTTCCTAAAGAGGAGCTATTCATACTCACCTCCCAAATTAAACGAGCTGCCGATTCAACTGTTTTGAATATTGCAGAAAGATCACAAGGACAATCGAAAGCTGAATTTAGGCGATTTTTAGGTATTGCTATGCGTTCAGGAATTGAAGTTGTAAGTTGTATTTTTATTGCAAAAACACGCAATATTATTTCAGAAGAAGATTTTAACCTTATTTATGATAAAGAGGAAGAGCTAACAAAAATGATTCAAGGTTTGCGAAAATCATTGGAATAACTTCCATGAACCATGAACTATCAACTATGAACCATTAATCAACAAACATATGAAACTAGTAACATACACACACAGCAAATCATCCCAACTGGGAATCATTCATGATGGTAAAATCTGGCCGTTAAAGGAACTGGATGCTGCATTCCCGGATAAAATGCGCAAGTTTTTATTTGCAGGAGAAGCCATGATGGAAAAAGCAAAAAAATGGGATGAGCAAATTAAAGCCGGCAACGTTACCAAACCTTTTGTTTTGGAAAAAGATGTGGTATTGGAAGCTCCAGTTCCACAGCCTACATCTTGTCGCGATGGTTATGCATTTCGTCAGCATGTTGCGGCTGCCCGCAGAAACCGTGGTGTGGAAATGATTAAAGAATTTGACCAATACCCTATTTTCTATTTTACGAATCACAATGCGATTCAAGGACCGGGAGTAATTGATTGCATGCCCGATCATTTCGAAAAACTCGATTTCGAATTGGAAGCAGCCATTGTCATCGGAAAAAAAGGCCGCAACATTAAAGCTGCCGAAGCTGATGAATACATTGCGGGTTACATGATTATGAACGATATGAGCGCACGAACTTTACAAATGGAGGAAATGTTGCTCAACCTGGGGCCGGCTAAAGGAAAAGACTTCTCAACCGTTATTGGCCCCTATTTTGTTACTCCTGATGAATTGGAGCAATATAAAGTTCCTGCCAAACCGGGTCATGTTGGAAACAGTTACAACCTTAATATGAAATGCTGGGTAAATGGTGTATTGGTGAGCGAAGGAAGTGTGGGCGATATGGATTGGACCTTTGCAGAGATCGTAGAACGTTGTGCTTACGGTGTAGATATTTTACCGGGTGATGTAATTGGCAGCGGCACAGTTGGAACAGGTTGTTTCCTTGAATTAAACGGTACAGGATTGTTAAACGACAAAAACTACAAACCTCAATGGTTGCAAGATGGTGATGTGGTGGAAATGGAAATCACCGGACTGGGACATCTGAGCAATACCATCAAAAAAGTAGATACAGATTTTTCGATTTTGAAATTGAAGAAAAATATTTAGTTTACTTTAATAAGTTGGATAAACAAACTATCCTGATAATCTAAAACGCAATTATTGCATTGTTCATCGCTTGATTTTGTGAAAGTCAAAACTCAAGGTTCACGAAAATTTAGGCAACTTACCTTGTTATTACTGCGTTGGTGCATGGTAAAAGGTTTTCCGCTAGTTTACAAATAGTTAACTTCAGCCTTATTTATTGTCAGGTATATGATACTGAACAGCCAATTGAAAAAGATTGGTTCTATTGTATTGGTTAGTTGATTGTGCACCAGTATTGGTTAAGCCATAATTATTGCGCCATTCTAGTGAAATACTATACATATTGTTAAAATGAAACAACATTCCTAAGCCACTTGCCAAACCAAAATCGTTGCGTTTAAAATCTGCAGTTACATCATGGCTTATGCCTTTAGTTTGCGGGTTTACCCAAGCACCCGCTAAATAGCCATAATACATTCCTGCATTTACAAACGCTTGTATTCCTTTCTCACCTATTGAATAACGAGCCATTAGAGGCACAGTAACATAATGCAACTGCAATTGTTTGTTGTATGATAGCACCTTATCACCCGCAAGATTGTAATAGTTAATGCTCCCTTGTGCTCCTTTAATGGTAGTGTGCTAAAAAGTGTGTAAAGTAGATTTTTAGTATTCAAGTATTGTTAGTCGAAAATAGTTAAAAAAAGGAAAGTTTCGATTCGTCTTTAAATTGGTAAATAGGAAATAGAAACTCTTTTCTATTCATAGCGGTGCTAGCCAATAAGAAAACTACTGATTGAGGGTTAGGCATTGAGGTTCTCATTCGTAATGTTCGTTTATAATTTCGATTGAGCCTTTCAATCCAATTGGTTGTGTAAATCATTCTTCTAATGCTAACATGGTAGTTCAAATAGTTGAAATAATATTCATACCTAAAGCCTTTATACACTTTAAATGATGGATATTTACTCGTCCACTTTTCTATGAAAAGATTAAATCTGTTAACCCCTATTGCAGATGTATCATCATTGTTGTCAGGGTATAAAACTTGTTTTAATTCATCAGCAACCATTTGTTTATCGGCTGGTTTTACTTTTGCCAATATATTTCGGGTTAAATGTACTGTGCATAATTGGATGGTTGCCTTTGGAAAGACTTTGGATATCACATTTTCTATACCTGTTAATCCATCACAAACTACCAACTCAACTGTTTTTACCCCTCTGTTTTTTAGGGACTCAAAGGCCTCTTCCCAATTAGTTGCGCCTTCTGTGGGGTGATTAATAATACTTAAAACTTCTCTTGTTCTGTCTTGCTTTACGCCCAATATTGTATAATAAGCTTCATTTGAAACGCGTTCGTTTCTTCTGGTATGCCAATATGTAGCATCAATGTAGATTATTGGATAAACAGCATCTAGCTCTCTTTCTAACCAGCTAAAAACATCTGCACGTGCATCTACCATCATTGCACTGATTGCTGATTTGCTATACGTTTTTCCGTATACTTTACCAAAAAGTTCGCCTACCTGTTCGGTGGTTAAGCCTGCTCTGTATAATTCAAATGCGAGTTCCTGACTTTCCTTATCCTGATCTTTTATTAAACTCAAAATAAGTGGGTAATAGTTGTTATGCCTGCTTCGTGGTATTACCAACTCCATCTTACTTTTGTGAGCAAATACACTACTTAATCGATAGCCGTTGGAGCTATCATTGTGTGTTGAATTAAATTGTTCACGTTCGGCTCGCATGATTGCCTCTAATGATAATTTTAACAAAGATTGATACCCATTTTCTTTGTTTGCTAGTTCATCAAATATTGATGTAATTTGTTCTTGTGTAAAATTCATTCTTCTGCGTTTTTAAGTCTCAAACACAAAAATCAGATTTTTAAACTTTACACACTTTTTTGGACAGTATCTTCCATCCTTTACCTTTCTTACTAATGTGTATATTAAAATGACTATTGGGAGTACCATAGGCCAATACCCTGAATTTATACTTTTTGCCAATCTCTAGTTTTGAATGCAAAGGAGTAAATATATTTTCACCATTTCTAGTATCAATGTCACATCCCATAAAAACGTATTTATCATCCAAAAACGCATTTACAACCTTGTTTTCACATGGATAGCATTCATCAGCATTCTTATCGTTAAGAAACGACCTCCAATTAGGGCTATTATTCTCTCGGTTAGGATCAGTTTTTATCTCCTCATTTTTTGGTTCCCAGCCACGATGCCAGAAAGACACGTTAGTTTAGACAGGTCTGGTTATGCAACGAATTTCATCAAATTCACGGATGCTTTCTTCGAAACTAAAATTTGGAACAAGGTTAGCTGGAATTTGACAGAAACATTTGCTAATTAGTATGCTGTAAACAAGATAGAACTCTAGGAATTTTCGCATGATTAGTATATTAAAATTACCCCCAAACGGATTGATGATGAATTAAAAACCGACACATAACTTTCATGTACCCCAGAGTTTATATCTGTAACACTTGCACCTGATTGAAATGCCTTATCCTTGTATTCATATTCATTGAATAAAACCAAACTAAATCCTTGTTTTAAATCTAACTTTTTTGATAACCCTATTAGCCAAGAATAGTATGTTTTTTCAATTCCATTAATTGTTGCTCCTCCACCAGTAGTTCCGATAAAACCTTGCGCTCTGATAAAGTAATCGCTACTGGTTTCATAGAGCATTCTATTGTAACTCATTCCAGCATATATTCCGAGCATTTCAATTTGTTTTTTACTTATAAATGAATATTTGATAGTAAACGGAATCTGCCAGCCGCTTAATTGTAAATAAAAGTGCTCGCTGTATTTGTGATTGCTTATGTCAACCATACTGCTTTGCAATGAATATCTCAAGTCAGACGATATTGTTATATTTTTAAAAACATCCAAACATACTCTAGCTATTATCCCTTGATCTACACCTGGTTTATTATTATAGGTTAAACTACCTGAGTTAGGATTCAGCATATAACTACCTGAGTACGCCCCCAATCCAACATGTATAATTGGCGAACGCCTGACAGAATCATTTTTGTAAAACAGCTGTGCTTGGACTACCTTTACAAAAAATAAAAAAAATAAAAATAAAAATACATTTTTCATAATTACATCTTTTCTCGTTACATTATTACTCCTACATGAAACAACACCATCGAATAAGAAAGTGGAATTTCTTCCTGACCAAATAACCCTCCAAAATCTTGAATGCGGTTTGGATTAAACAATCTATCATTTTGGAACTCCATACCTATTGTTCCGGTTAGTTTATTGGTTAGTTTAAACTCAATACCTGTTCCTAATAATACATAATAGGTTTGCATCGATGCATTTCTTTCTATTGCAGGAACCGAACCATAATAATTAGTGGGAATGAAACTTACATGATAGGTATAGTCTAGTCCAGCTCCTGCTGATAGATAAAGATTATATGCAGGCTTGGCTTTGTAATAATATTTTATTCCAACAGGTATGTTAATACTTCGGTAGTTAATGTCCAAATCAAGATAAAAAGTAGGATCATTTCTAATTGCGTAGATATTTCCACCCCAACTATTGTATCGTAAATCGGCAAACACCCTTACCTTATCTGAAACTGCGTATTCCAGCCCAATACCCAATCCAAATCCTCCTTTTGCCGGATACGACAGATTTACATTTTCCCAACGCTTATTGTAGGCTGGTGAACTTGAGTTGATATGCAACCACGTTACAGATGGATAAGCTTTAAAAGTCATGTTCCATTTATGTTGTGCCGAAACATTCCCAATTGTGATTGATAACAACATCAATACTAATATTTTTGATTTTCTATAGAGCATACTCGCTTTTGCAATTTTTCATTTTCGTTTTTTAACTCAATAATATACAAGGTAAGCTCTTCTACCCTCTCAAGCAATTTAAGTTGCATAGCACTTACATCCATTGAACCTTGTTCCATCATTTCCTTTGCAGACGGAACGTTAGGAAGGTGTTTGTTTTGGATAATATATTTTTCGACCTCCTCAATTGGAAGCAAGTTATATGATTTTTCGAATACGTAATCGGGTGGAATAGTTGCAAGGTTAACTCTAACTTCTCTCGCTCGCACAGTTCCATCAGTGTAGTCTCTAAAATTAATATCATTGTTATTGTCTTTAATAATAATATCACCAAAAGAATTTACATTAGCATCCACTTTCAAAACGGTATTTCCAGCCAACGAGTAACTCAAAAATTCCGGGGTTACATTCAATATATCAGCTGTGGGACTTTTAATAAACAAGCCTCTACTCACCGGAAATCCATCCGTAGTGATAGTTATGTTTCCTCGGCTAAATGTTTCAATTGAAGTTGGGTTTGCAGTATTACCACTTATCCTCATATTACCTTTAACATCCAATGCTGCTGTTGGGGTATTGGTTCCTATACCAACTTTACCACCATAACTCACGGTTAGCGGATACAAAACACTTGTGCCACTTCCCATTCCTGTTAGTTGTGTTTCAAAAATATTGGGGAATGTTGTACCGGGCATTCCCACAGAACCACCATTCAGCGATATTTTAATATTATTAGCCGTACTTAACGTATTGGCAGTTGGTCCACTCCATTGAGCAGTTGCAAAATGAGCAGTGATTATGCAAGCAGATAATACAAAGATGTGTAGGGTGTTTTTCATAGATTATAAAATTTATGAATACAAACATCTATCAATTCTGTATCACAAAATGTAACTAAAACCATACTTTTTGTTTTCCATTCATTTTGTTAATATTGATGTAAGTATAAACCAACCTTATGAAAAAACTAACCATCGTTGTAGCAGACGATAACCCCATTGACAAATTTTTACATGCTAAAATTGCCAGCGAACTCGGTCATCATGTGTTAGCCGTTGTAGAAGATGGAATTGAACTAATCAATGCTTGCAGGCAATATAAACCTCAACTTGTAATAAGCGATACCATCATGCCCAAAAAAGATGGAATAAGCGCCTGCAAGATTATAAAACAAGAGTATCCAATTACTAAATGTATATGCGCCACATCATTTGCTGATTTGAGTTTCCCGGCACAAATCAAGAATGTGGGAGTAGACGCATATCTCCTTAAGGGATTTGCTGCCATCAAACTGAATATGGCTATCCAACATATTTGGTCGGGTCAGTTTTACATTGATCCTCTTATGCACCAAGATTTGATTCGCAGCTTGAAACCAATTAAGAAGCAACTTTCGGAATTATCGGAATTATCGAGTCATCATATAATAGCCCATAATGGTGAGCATATAAAAATAACTGATAGGCATATTTTATTGGTTAGTGCTATTTACCATAATTTAAAACGAGAAGAAATAGCCGATTTGATGAATATATCACCCAACACCGTTGATATGAACATAAAGCGCATAAAAAATAAAATGGGGGTAGAAAACAGATTAACATTAATCCAATTATTTTCGGATTGGGGATTGCTTCAACCTGTTGCATTTAAAAATAAACAAAACTGAAACCTAAAAAACTTCCTTAACTAAAAATGCCTCCTATCAAACAAATTACAGGAGGCTTTTTTCTGAATGACTCGTAATAAATCTTATCCCAACATATCCAAAATACGTTGCAAATCGGCTTGGGAGCGGAACGGAATTTTTATGGCTCCACGTCCTTTATCATCTGCTTTAATGGAAATTTTGGTATTAAACTTATCAGAAAGATTTTGTTGAAACTCAACCAACACTTCCGATTTTTTTTGTGCTGCAGGTTTCTCCGCTTTTTTAGCAGGTGAAGTATTTGCCTCACGAGCAAGGCTCTCTACATCGCGCACGCTTAGCTCATTTGATAACATTTGCTCCAACATCCACTCTTGCTTTTGCGGATCTTCCACATTGATAATAGCACGTGCATGTCCCATTGAAATCGCCTTTTCTTTTAACGCCAACTGAACTTTTTCGGGCAACCTCAACAAGCGTAAATAGTTGTTTACGGTTGTTCTGTTTTTACCTACACGCTCACCTAATTCATCTTGTTTTAAGTTACATTCATCAATTAGGCGTTTGTAACTTAACGATATTTCAATAGGATTGAGTTCCTCACGTTGAATGTTTTCAATCAACGCCATTTCCAGCATTTCCTGATCGTTTGCCACACGAACATATGCAGGAATTTTAGTCATGCCGGCAATAATAGAAGCACGGGTTCTGCGTTCACCGGAAATAATTTGGTAGGTATCATACCCCATTTTACGAACTGTAATAGGCTGAATAACGCCATGTACGCGAATAGATTCTGCCAATTCATTTAACGCGTTTTCTTCAAACTCGGTACGTGGCTGAAAAGGATTTGCCTCTATCTGACTAATTAATATTTCGCTAATGGAGTTAGCAGGTTTTGATTCTGTTGTGGTTACATCTGTACTTGCATTTTCCAATAAGGCACTTAATCCACGGCCCAATGCATTTCGTTTCGGATTGCTCATTTCTGTTTTCAATTTATTTGGCTATTGGCTGTTGGCCTTTAGCTGTTGGCTGTTTATTAATTTTATTTTGTCATTTTAACATCACCAGAGGTCTGCTTCGATGAACTCAGCTTGACAAGAATTCGAATTTTATTGGCTGTTGGTGATTGGCTCTTCCTCATTCAACCATTTACTCATTCACTCATTCACTCATTTACTCATTTACTCATTTACTCATTTACTCATTTACTCATTTACTCATTTACTCATTTACTCATTTACTCATTCACTCATTCACTCATTCACTCATTTACTCATTTACTCATTTACTCATTTACTCATTTACTCATTTACTCATTTACTCATTTACTCATTTACTCATTTACTCATTTACTCATTCACTCATTCACTCATTCACTCATTCACTCATTTACTCATTTACTCATTTACTCATTTACTCATTTACTCATTTACTCATTTACTCATTTACTCATTTACTCATTTACTCATTTACTCATTTACTCATTTACTCATTTACTCATTTACTCATTTACTCATTTACTCATTTACTCATTTACCCATTTACCCATTTACTCATTTACTCATTTACTCAATCACCCATTTACTCATTTACTCAATCACCCATTTACCCAATCACTCAATTTCCCATAACTAATTCAACGATTGCGGTTCGAATTGCTGATTCAGTTTGGTCATTCCATTTTTTTGTAACAACTCTTTTGCAAGGTTAAGATAGTTTACCGTTCCTTTACACTCTGCATCGTGCGCAATTACTGGTTTACCAAAACTTGGTGCTTCACTTAAACGCGTATTCCTTTGAATGATGGTATCAAACACCAATTGTTGGAAATGCATTTTCACTTCTTCCACCACCTGATTACTTAAACGCAAACGCATATCGTACATAGTAAGGAGTAGTCCTTCAATTTGCAAATCGGGATTTAACCCAGCTTGTACAATTTTTACTGTATTGAGCAATTTACCCAAACCTTCCAATGCAAAATATTCGCACTGCACTGGAATGATAACCGAATCGGATGCAGTTAAGGCATTAGTGGTAATTAAGCCCAACGAAGGCGAACAATCAATGATAATAAAATCATATTCCCCTTTAATTTTCTCGAGGGCATGTTTCATGATGCGCTCTCTGTTTGGAAGGTTGATGAGTTCAATCTCCGCACCAACCAAATCAATGGTAGAAGGCAGCACATCTAAATACTCAAATTCAGTTTTAAACAACGCTTCTTTTGCTTGGGTATCGTTAATCATCACTTCATATAAACCCAACTTCACATTTTGCGGATCAAAACCCAATCCTGAGGTTGTATTAGCTTGAGGATCGGCATCCACCACAAGCGTTTTATACTCCAATACAGCTAGGCTTGCCGCTAAATTAATGGCAGTGGTTGTTTTTCCAACTCCTCCTTTTTGATTAACAATTGATATAATTTTTCCCATGGTGTATATTTTCCTGTAATTGTTTCACGGCATGTTTTTCGTGGAACAATTTTGTTCAATTCTATTTCTTCAAAGTAAGAGAAAGGAAAGTTGGACTTGTACACCACGTATCAACAGGGGTGTTGAATACTTTATTTGCTGAAAAGTAAAGAGTTAATGTCGTATTAAACTTTTTTCTTGCAACTACCGTATATTCATTTTTGAAACAACCTGCTCATTGCAAGCCTATTGCAACATAAGTTGCGTTATTACCTTTTGGCGGCTTTTCTGCGCTTTACTTCTTTGCTGATAAGTGTGAGCTCTCTGCCCGACTGCCCTTTTACAGATGTGTTTTCGGCAGCACGCCTAAATAAGTAAGGCATCACTGATTTTACAGGACCATAAGGCAGATATTTGGCAACATTATACCCTGCACTCGAAAGGTTAAAGCTGATATGATCGCTCATCCCAAACAGTTGAGAAAAATAAATACGTTTATCGTTTGGTGCTAATGAGTGCTTTTGCATGAGTTGATCCAACAACATGCTGCTTTGTTCATTGTGGGTACCCGCACAAATGCTTATTCTGTCAATTTTTTCTACACAAAAAGTGAGAGCCGCATCATAATCATTATCGCAGCTTTGTTTTGTGGGTTGAATTGGATTTGGATAGCCTAACGCTAAAGCACGAGCTGCTTCTTTTTCCATATAAGCACCACGCACCAATTTTACTCCTAAATAATAATTGTGTTTTAAGGCATCTTCATAACTCTGTTTTAAAAATGCCAACCTATCGTGACGGTATAGTTGAATAGTGTTGTAAACCGTAGCCGTTTCTTTGTTAAACTTCAACATCATTTCGCGCGCCAAAGCATCAATTGTGTCTTGAATCCATGTTTCCTCAGCATCAATAAAAATACGAACCTTATTATCAAATGCTTTTCGGCAAATACGCTCCACACGATTTTTCACCTTATCAAACTCCTCTTGCTCACTAACTGATAAGGCCTCTTTTGCATTCACTTTTGCCAATAAATTAAAACGTGCCAGGCCTGTAACTTTAAACACACAAAAAGGAATTTGCGGATTGTTGGTTGCCTTATCAATGGTGAGCAATGTTTCTTCGGTAGTGTGCTCAAATTCTTTTTCTTCTTCTTTCCCCTCAACCGAATAGTCTAAGATAGAGCCAATGCCATACTCGTCTAGGTGTTTAATAGTTGGCACAGAATCATCAATGGTTTCGCCACCACAAAATTGTTTAAATACAGTTGCCTTAATAATACCTGTTATGGGTAGGTGAATATTAAAGGCAAACTCAACCATTGGAGGTCCCAATTTTACCAGCCAATTGTAACCAATCGCCTTAAAAAGGTAATATGAACGCTGCAAATCGCTGTTTGACTTAGAGCGAAAAGCGATTTCTGTGTTCTCAAGACTCAGATTAGTAGCGGATTGAAAGGTGGCTGCTTGTGGCATGTATACTATTATTATAGAAATTAACTGAAAAACCTCAAATTTGTTCGCGCAAAAATAAAATTTTGAAGGAATACTACTTAAAAGATTTCAGTATTTATATTGGTAATGATGTATTTGAGCTATTGCTCGAAAACCTCATTGAACGCTCATATTCCAAAGTTTTTGTTTTGGTAGATGAGAATACTGAAAAATTTTGTCTTCCTGCCCTCACAAAATATTTGTTCGATATTAAGTTAATACGCATACAATCGGGCGAACAACATAAAAACATTTCCACAGCCCAGTTTATTTGGGATGAATTGCAAAAACAACATGCCGATAAAAACTCCGTTTTAATTAATTTGGGTGGTGGTGTTGTTGGAGATATTGGTGGTTTTTGTGCGGCTACCTTTAAACGTGGTATGGACTTTATTAATGTACCTACTACCCTGCTGGCCATGGTTGATTCGTCCATTGGTGGAAAAACCGGTATTGATTACAATGGTGTAAAAAATGCTATTGGTGTAATTACGCAACCTAAAGCCATTTATATTAATCCCGATTTATTAAACAGTTTACCCAAAGATGAATTCCTAAATGGATTTGCCGAAATGATTAAACACGGTTTGATTTTAGATAAATCGTATTGGGAAAAGGTTGTTAAAACGGGATTTGATGATAGCGCAAAAATAAGTGGTTTAATTAACGGTTCCATAAAATTGAAATTGGATGTGGTTAAAAAAGATCCACATGAAATATCTTACCGAAAAGTGTTGAATTTTGGTCACACCATCGGTCACGCTATCGAATCCTACTCCATGCAACGTGATAAAAAACCGCTCAAGCATGGTGAAGCAGTAGCCATTGGAATGATATGCGAAGCCTACCTTTCTAAAGTGATGCTGGATTTATCAAACAAAGAATTGAGGCAGATTGGCGAGTTTATTTCCCAATACTTTCCAAAATATTCTTTGCGCACTATTCTTTCTCCTGAGCTCATTTCGATTATGCGCCAAGACAAGAAAAATGAGAATGAAGACAGTATCAATTTCACCTTGTTGCGTAAAATTGGGAAAGGTTCCATCAATCATGTATGCAGCGAATCGCAAATTGCTGCTGCACTCAACTACTACGATGGTTTATGACCGCAGTAACTCTTTCACACCCTACTTCCATTCTTACCGGAAACATTAAACTACCCAGCTCCAAAAGCATTAGCAACCGTGCATTAATTCTACAACAGATAAGCAATGCGTCACTTACATTAAACAATATTTCAACTGCTGATGATACTGTGTTAATGCAACAAGCATTGAAGCAACACCAAGGTGTTATTCATCTTAAAAATGCCGGAACATGCATGCGTTTTCTGACGGCCTATTTTGCAGCAACACCTTATACATCCGTTACGCTTTTGTGCGATGAACGCATGAAACAACGCCCCATCAAAGAGTTGGTTGATGTGCTTAAACAACTGGGTGCCGATATTACCTATACCGAAAAGGAAGGCTTCCCTCCTCTTCGCATCAATGGAAAAAAACTAACCGGAGGAACAGTTTCTATTGCTGCATCAACCAGCAGCCAGTATGTAAGTGCGTTGATGATGATTGCTCCCTTGTGTGAAAATGGATTAACCATAAAACTTATAGGAAGAGTTACGTCTTTTCCGTATATTGAAATGACAGCCCAATTGATGGAGAGATTTGGGTGGAGCGTTCAGCTAAATAACGAGAATGGTTTGAGTATTGAAATACCCAGGGAAATACAAAAATTCGAAATTCGAAATTCGAAAAAAATCTCAACTCCAAAGTCTCATCCCGATAGCTATCGGGACTCACATCTTTTTATTGAGTCCGATTGGAGTGCCGCGAGCTACTGGTATGAAATGGCAGCCTTAAGCAAAGAGTGCAATATCCTGCTCGAAGATTTATCGTTAGATAGTTTGCAAGGTGATGCTGTGATAGCTGAGTATATGGAACGTTTTGATGTGTTGACCACCGAAGAACCAAACGGGATTCGGTTAACGAAAGAAGCACGAAATTCGAATCACGAAATTCGAAAAAATCCCGAAATCCAAAATCTCAAATCTCAAATTGTAAATCTCAAATCCTTTCCTGATTTAACTCCAACTATAGCCGTTACCGCTGCTGCACTAAACACCCCAATAACCCTAAGCGGATTGCAAAACTTACGCATAAAAGAAAGTGACCGATTGGAAGCCCTTCAACTAGAGTTGACCAAACTCGGATTTGATGTTACCATAACAAATGATGAACTTGAAGTGAGGAAGAGTCCACGGTTTGCAGTCGGCAGTCCACAGAAAGAGGAACTCCAAAATCCATCCTCCAACATCCAACATCTCAAATCCGAAATCTCAAATCCGAAATCTCAAATCCGAAATCTCACATCTCACATCTCCACTTATTCCGATCACCGTATGGCAATGGCATTTGCTCCGTTGGCTTTGATAACAGAATCGATTACGATTGAACATCCTGAAGTGGTTGAAAAATCCTATCCGCATTTTTGGGAAGATTTAAAATCGGTTGGGTTTGTTATCCAATGAGGTTGGTTTAATTAGTGCAACACAGTGACTTGGAGAAAAGCAATAGCGCATTCTGGCCGCTGCTAAACGCAGTATCTTTCTCTGAAGTCTATATATCGAGAACTATTCTAAGATTGTTTCGAAGTTTTGCTTGTTGTTCCTTGGTTAATTGCCCGAGTCGTGAAATAAGTCTTTTGTTGTCGATGGCACGTATTTGGTCAACCAAAACATCGCTCAATTTATCGAGTTGATTCTTTTTCAAATGAACACGCAAAAGCTCAATTTCTGCCTGAACATTTGTTGTAATCGGGCAAATTAAAGTAGATAAATGAGTTTCATTTAACAAATCTGTTTGAACAATAACTACAGGTCTTGTCTTTCCGGGTTCTGTGCCCCTACTTGGATTAAGATCTGCAAGCCAAATATCATACTGGTTAATTTTCATCCACTAACTTTTCAAATTCGTGCAAAATTTCTAAAGAGTCTTTACTGGTAAGCAAAGACTCCTTTGCGAGTTGTTTTTTTAACAATCGCTTCTTGTTTACACGATTGTAGATACTAACGGCCTCATTGATATACCTATTTCTTGCCAAATGAAGCTTAGACCTAATATCTTCTGCCTCTTCAAAGATGTCGTCATCTAATTTTAATGATAATGTTTTCATAATGGAACAAAAGTATATACTATTAGTACATACCACAAATATAGTTCTTTTAATTTTGAATGCCGATTGAGTATTATTTCAATACGGTTGGATTCATCAAATAACATTTGAAGAATTTTTCAGTGATGGTTTCGACAAATTAAATATTCAAATCAAATGAGTGTCTCGCAATTGAACATATTTCCTTTATTCCATTATTATTTCGTACTTCGTGCTCTAGTATTTATCATTTACATCAAGCATGGCAGGAAATTCATTTGGCGAACTTTTTCGCATAACAACCTTTGGTGAAAGCCATGGTGTAGGTTTAGGTGTGGTGATTGATGGTTGTCCACCCAACCTATCTTTTGATGAAAATAACATCTTAAAAGAACTGGCTCGGAGGAAACCCGGTCAGTCAGCAATTACAACCGACCGAAAAGAAGACGAATCCATTGAAGTGCTCTCTGGAGTGTTTGAAGGTAAAACAACCGGAACACCTTTAGCGGTTATTGTGCGCAATAAAGACCAACGTTCTCAAGATTACGATGCGCTGAAAGATGTGTATCGTCCGTCACACGCAGATTACACGTATGAGCAAAAATATGGGATTCGGGACCACAGAGGAAGTGGCAGGGCATCTGCCCGCGAAACCGTTGCACGCGTTATTGCCGGAGCCATAGCCAAACAACTCCTCAACAGTTACGGAATAACCATTACCGCATTTGTTTCGCAGGTAGCCCATATTAAAGTAACCAAACCATATACCGAATTAGATTTATCGTTAACCGAAAACAACGCTGTTCGTTGTCCGGATGAGGCAACGGCTTTGCAAATGATTCAGCTTATTGAACAGATGAAAGCCGAAGGTGATAGTGTTGGAGGAACGCTAACATGTTTAATAACCGGAACACCTGCAGGTTTAGGCGAACCTGTTTTTGATAAATTACATGCCGAATTGGGCAAAGCCATGTTGAGCATTAATGCTTGTAAAGGATTTGATATTGGAAGTGGATTTGAGGGTATAACCATGAAAGGCAGTGAGCACAATGATGTTTTCGTGTCAACAAACCGTAAAATAACCACCCTCACCAACCACTCGGGAGGAGTGCAAGGAGGTATTTCTAATGGTGAAGACATTTATTTTCGATGTGCATTTAAGCCGGTTTCAACCATTAGTAAAACACAACAAACGGTTAACACAGATGCTGCCGAAACCTCACTTAATGCCACTGGACGACATGATCCGTGTGTATTACCCAGAGCTGTTCCCATTGTAGAGGCCATGGCAGCATTGGTAATGATTGACCAGCTGTTGCGCAACAAAGTGTACTCGTAACTTTTGGCGCAAACATTCAACTGAATAATGTCATCTGTAAATAACAAATAAACGCGTTATTTGTGCTTCGCTCTTAGTAGTAAGAGTGTTACTCTTTTTTATAATCAATATGTATAACAAAATTACAGTACTTCTTTTCCTATTCTTCTCATTAAACACTTCGTTTGCTCAGCAAGTAATTCCTTGTGCAACTGATGAATTACATGTGCACCAAACACTTATTGATCCGCTTGCCAAAACAAGAGAGGAACAAGCGAACATGCTGCTTCGCAATCAAGTACAATCATTCACCAAAAAAGGAAATGGAATCATATACATACCGGTTGTATTTCATGTGATATATAATGCTGCAAAAGATAGTCAGGAAAATATTTCGCAGTTTCAAATTATGGATCAAATCCGAATTTTGAATGAAGATTTTAGGCGAAAAGTTAACACCCCTGGTTTTAGTACAAATGTAGCTTCAACCGACATGCAAATAGAGTTCCGGTTGGCACAATATGACCCTAACGGACAAAAACACGATGGCATCAATCGAATTAACAGCACACTCACATCCGATGCGCGCGACAATGTAAAAGCCTTGAGTTATTGGGATAGCGATAAGTATTTAAACGTTTGGGTTGTAAAATCAATTAACGTGGGGTTTTCGACTGGGCAAGGAATTGTGCTTGGATATGCTCAATTCCCTTGGGATAGAAACAGTAAACCAAGCACTGATGGCGTGGTTATTCGTGCCGACCAAATTGGAACAGTTGGGTTTTCTCAAATAAACCAAGGAGGACGAACAGTAACACACGAAGTTGGTCATTGGTTAGGATTATACCATACTTTTCAAGGTGGTTGTGTGGGTGGAACTGCGGCAAATTGCAATGTAGAAGGCGATCAGGTTTGTGATACTCCTCCTGTTTCAAAATCAAGCTCTGGATGTGCCACCAACCAAAATAGTTGCAACAACGATATTCCCAATTTGCCAGATATGGTTGCCAATTACATGGATTACTCAGACGGAAATTGCATGAACACTTATACTGTTGGCCAAAAAACAAGAGCATACAGTGCTTTATTTAATTTCCGAAACACTATTTACGGAAGCGGCATCAATAATGTTGCATACGCAGGTATTAATGCATCAGGAAACTACTTGCCGGTTCCTGCATCACCATTCAAATTCCCTACGTTTATGGGATTTGAAGGTTCATCTTTCGCCAATTCGGGCTGGAAAATAAACAACTTTGGAAACCCATTAAACGGATGGCAACAAAACAATACCGTTTCGCACAGTGGCTCATCATGCATGTTTATGCGTAACTTCACAAACAACACGGTGCGTACAAATATTCGTGATGGATTCGAATCACCGGAGTTTGATCTTTCGCCCAATGCAGCCCCATTTGTAGCGTTTCATTACGCTTATGCACAACGCTCAACATCATCCAACGATTCGTTAATTTTATACATTAGCAATGATTTTGGAATGACTGAACAAAGGGTATTTGCCAAATTGGGAACAGATCTAGCTACTGCACCTGCCACAGCAAATGAGTTTTTTCCGACAACTGACCAATGGAGAAAAGTATCCATTGATTTATCTGCATATAAAACATTTACACACGCTCGATTCCGTTTTGAGTTCGTAAACAGAAGAGGCAACAATATTTTTGTTGATGACTTTACCCTCACCAATTGGCCAACCGGCATTGAAGAAAACGCGAAACAGCAAATAAACTTTACTATGTTTCCAAACCCAATGAAGGAAGCTACAACCCTCTCATTTGAATTAAAAACAGCAAGTAAGGTTATTGTTAAATTGATAGACATTACCGGTAAGGAGCTTTCAACAATTGAAAACGCACAACTATCCGCAGGCAAACAAGAGCTTACCCTTCCTTCCACGAACATCAAACCTGGAATGTATTTTATTCGTTTTGAGACTGATGAAACCGCATTTAGCCACAAATTATTGGTTAATTAAAAATTTCGGTTGAATTTTGGAAACTTAGTAAAACGGGGTAAGTGAATGCTAAACAGTATAAAAATAGTATACTCGCACTCTTATTACAGTTGAAACGGAGGAAAGAACATGACTAAAAACTTAGTAATTGTGGAGTCGCCTGCCAAGGCTAAAACCATCGAAAAATTTCTTGGCAAAGATTTTACGGTACGATCGTGTTACGGCCATATTAGAGATTTGGCCAAGGGAGACAATGCTATTCAAATTAACAATAACTTTAACCCCATATACGAAGTATCGGCCGATAAAAAAGCGATTGTTGCCGAGCTAAAAAAATTATCGAAAGATGCTGATATGATTTGGTTAGCATCCGATGAGGACCGCGAAGGAGAAGCAATTTCGTGGCACCTTTCAGAGGTATTAAAATTGGATGACGCCAAAACCAAGCGCATTGTTTTTCATGAGATTACTAAGCCTGCCATATTAAAGGCTATCGAAAATCCGCGCAAAATTGATAAGCATTTAGTAGATGCCCAACAAGCCAGACGAGTGTTGGATCGGTTAGTGGGATTTGAACTCTCGCCCGTGCTTTGGAAAAAAATTAAAGGCAATTTATCTGCCGGTCGCGTGCAATCTGTTGCTGTTAGATTAATTGTTGAACGTGAACGCGAAATCAATGCGTTTAATTATTCATCAGCCTTTAAGGTTACTGCGAAATTTAATGTTGGCGGCAAACAAATGGAAGCCGAATTGGGTAAACGTTTTGATACCGAAAAAGAAGCACAAGCCTTTTTAGAAAGTTGTAAAAATGCTAGTTATGTGATTAACCAACTAGAAACAAAACCAGCAGAAAAATCACCTTCCGCTCCATTTACTACATCAACTTTGCAACAAGAAGCCAGCAGAAAGTTGGGCTACTCTGTTTCGCAAACCATGCAAATTGCGCAAAAATTGTATGAGCATGGATTCATTACTTATATGCGTACCGATTCGGTAAACTTATCGGAATTGGCTATTGCGAACGCAAAAGAAACCATCAGCAGAAATTATGGTGAGCGCTATTCGAATCCAAGAAGATACACCACCAAAAACGACAGTGCACAGGAGGCACATGAGGCCATCCGTCCTACCTATTTTGAAAACCAAAATGTTGATGGGACACCCCAAGAAAAACGTTTATACGATTTAATTTGGAAGCGTTCTATAGCCTCACAAATGAGCAAAGCTCAAATTGACAGAACCACTGCAAATATTGGCATTTCAACCAATGGCATTGGTTTAATTGCAACGGGTGAAGTACTCACGTTTGACGGCTTTTTAAAGGTATACATGGAAAGCACCGATGATGAAGGAGATGACGATAACAGTAAAATGTTGCCACCCTTAAAAGTTGGCGAAAACTTGAATCTTATTCAAATTGACGCCATTGAACGATTTACCCGTCCTGCCCCTAGATATACTGAAGCGAGTTTGGTTAAAAAACTCGAGGAGTTGGGGATTGGTCGTCCCTCTACATACGCACCAACCATTAGCACAGTTCAAAAAAGAGGATATGTTGTTAAAGAAGATAGAGAAGGTAAAGAACGTAAATTTACCTCACTTTCACTTTCTCAAAATCAAATTAGCCGCGATGTATTAAGTGAAAAATTTGCGAGCGAAAAATCGAAACTCTTCCCAAGTGATATTGGGATGATTGTTACCGATTTTTTATCCAAACATTTTGAAAATATTATGGACTACAATTTTACCGCTTTGGTAGAAAAAGAGTTTGATGAAATTGCACAAGGGCAGTTACAATGGAATAAAATGATTGAATCGTTTTACACTCCATTTCATAAAGAAGTAGCCAAAACAACTGAAACGGCCGAACGTCAGAGTGGCGAACGATTACTGGGAACAGATCCTAAAACAGGAAAGAATATTTATGCAAAAGTTGGCCGATTTGGGCCGTTTGTGCAACTTGGCGAAAACAGTGATGATGAAGCGTTAAAACCGCAATATGGCAAACTTTTGCAAGGTCAACGCGTGGATTCTATTACACTTGAAGAAGCAATTGAGTTATTCAAATTACCTCGTACCATTGGCGAGTTTGAAGGCAAAGAAGTATCAGTAAATATTGGTCGTTTTGGACCATATGTGAAGTGGGGAGAAGAATTTATTTCGTTGCCCAAAGGTGAAGAAATAATGGAAGTAAATTTGGCAAAAGCTATTGAAGTAATTGCAGCCAAACAAACTGCCGAAGCTCCTGTGGGTATGTTTGATAACAAACCGATTACCAAAGGCAAAGGCAGGTTCGGACCATTTATTAAGTGGAACGATATGTTTATTAATGTGCCGCGTGCTTATAATTTAGACACCCTCACTCAGCCGCAAATGAACGAGTTGATTGAGAAAAAGATTGATAAAGAATCCAATCGTTTTATACAGCAATGGCCTGCTGAAAAAATCTCGATAGAAAATGGTCGTTGGGGAGCATTTATACGCTTAGGCAAAAACATGATTAAAATTGGGCGCAAAAAAGATGGTGAAAAATACACCAACGAAGAACTTGCAACCATCTCAATTGATGATGTAAAAAAACTTATTGAAGCGGAGATGCCTGATGCATTTAAAGCTAAAAAAGCAGCTCCCAAAAAGGCTACAGCTAAAAAAACAGCGGCAAAGAAAGTAGCACCCCGAAAAGTAGGCGCTAAAAAAGCTAAATCATAATTGAAAGCCTAACGTATGCTAAGTGATAAAGAAGTTTTAGCACTGATTTTACTACTGGAAGACGAGGATGAAGAAGTTGTGCAGCACGTAGAGCAAAAACTGCTTTCACTTGGTGCCGATGTTATTCCTATTTTGGAAAATGAATGGGATAGTATCAACAGTGCGCAACATCAGCAACGTGTTGAAAATATCATTCATAAAATTCAATTTGACCACGAACTCGAAGAATTGCGCAATTGGAGTAAAAGCCCTGAACAGGATTTACTTGAGGGCCTCTACATCGTTGCAAAATACCGCTATCCCGACTTAAGCAAACAATTGCTCACTAATGAGATTGACCGTATTCGGTTAGATATTTGGTTGGAAATGCATTATGATTTATCGGCTTACGAAAAAATCAGAATCATGAACCATGTGATATACTCCGTTCATGGATTTAAAGGGAACACCGATCAGTACCACGACCCTCAAAATTCGTTTATCAATAATGTATTAGAAAGCAAACGAGGCAATCCCATTATGCTCGCAGTTGTTTATATGTTAGTGGCACAGCGGTTAAATATTCCTGTATACGGTGTTAACCTTCCACAACATTTTGTTTTAGGATACAAAGAAGAATCGATGGGCATTAACATCAGCGATGCATTTAATCACACATCGAATATTGAACGATCGGGAGGCAAAATACTTTTTTACATCAATGCATTTAACAATGGTGCTGTGTTTAGTAAAGCTAATTTGGAACAGTTTTTAAAACAAATCCAGATTGAACCCCGACTTGAGTTTTTTGAAGCATGTTCCAATGTAGATATAATTAAACGTGTGCTGCGAAACTTAGTTGTTGCTTATGAAAAGATGAACAAACCAACCAAAGTTGATGACATTCACCAAATGCTATCGGTATTGGGCGAACCACCTATAGATCATTTTGAGGATACAACACCCGACAACGATAAGTTTGATGATGAAGACTAAAAGTTAGTACATTCGTGTACACCACTTTTTCATCCATTGAAAGACAACCGCCAGCGAGACTAATAACAGACCGTTTGCTGTAGCGTTAAGTATTGATGCAAATAATTGGACAGAAATTGGTTATGTGAACAGAAGCGGAACAGTTAACAGTCTGAGTAATTACCGTTTCATTCACAAACTGCAACAAGCAGAAAAAAACTTCAGAAAACTTTATTATCAGCTAAAACAAGTGGATTTTGATGGTCGTTTCGAATATTCAGATCTCATTACCGTTTACTTACCTAATCATACAAATCACCCGGTATTTACAGTTTATCCGAATCCATTTAGCGACCAATTATTGATTACCAATCAAGAATCCACGCCCATGGAAATAGTCATTCAAGATATACATGGACTAATTTTGCATAAGGAAAGTAATGTTCAATCGGGACATACTCTTTCACTTAAGAAACTTCCGCAGGGTATCTATTTTATGAAAATATTCATGCCGGATGAGCAAAAAACCATCAAGCTACTAAAGGAATAAACGAATGTTCCGTATGATAGGAAGGTAACATGTAAAGACCTTCGATAGTTTGAGTTTACATGAAGATAGTTTGTTCTCTATCGGGCCCAATCGAAATCATACTCAACTTGGTATCAATTGATGCCTGAACATAGTTCATGTATTGTTTAAATGTTTCAGGTAAATCATTGTATTGGCGAATACCGGTAAGGTCCTCACTCCATCCTTTAAAGGATTTGTACTGAGGATTGATAACTGCATCGGCAATATTGAATGGAATTTCGTTGGTTAGTTTATCTTCAATCTGGTATTGATCACAAACCAATACCTCTTCAAACCCACTGAGTACATCACTCTTGGTGCAAATCAAATCCGTTACTCCGTTTAACATGATTGCGTATTTAAGGGTTGGCAAATCTAACCACCCCGTTCTGCGGGGCCTTCCTGTTGTTGCACCAAATTCAAATCCCAATTTACGCAGCTTCTCTCCTGTTTCGTTTTCTTGTTCGGTTGGAAACGGCCCACTTCCAACACGTGTGCAGTAGGCTTTAAAAATACCGTATACTTTATTTACTTTCTGAGGAGCAACACCTAAACCATTACACACGCCACCGGTTATCGTGTTTGATGATGTTACAAATGGATAGGAACCAAAATCAATATCCAACAACGTACCTTGAGCTCCTTCACCAATAATTTTTTTCCCTTTACTCATCAAATCGTTAATCATGTATTCCGAGGATATGATAGGAAATTGTTTTAAAAACTCAACAGCCTCAAAAAATGCAGGTTCTAACTCCTCTAGGTTGTATTCAAAATTAAAGCGATCTAAGAGTTGTTTATGGTTGGCAACAACAGCATTGTATTTCTGTCTAAAATTAGGCGCTAGAATATCGCCAATGCGCAATCCACTTCTTCCTATTTTATCTTGGTACGTTGGACTAATTCCACGCAACGTAGACCCTATTTTATGTTCTCCTTTATTTGCCTCACTTGCTGCATCAACCAATCGGTGTGTTGGCAAAATCAAATGTGCTTTTTGTGAGATGAACAAATTTTTTGTTGGATTGCCTCCCGAAGAGGCTACTTTCTCAATTTCCTTTTTTAAGGTTACCGGATCAATAACTACTCCATTTCCTATGATATTGGTGCAATGCTCATGAAAAATGCCCGAAGGAATGGTATTCAACACATGTTTTTGTCCGTTAAACTCCAGCGAGTGTCCTGCATTCGGACCACCTTGAAAACGGGCTACCACATCATATTGTGGCGTAAGAACATCTACAATCTTCCCTTTACCTTCATCTCCCCACTGCAATCCTAATACTACGTCTATCATTTGTTTTATATTTATTAGCTATCGGCAATTGACCTTTAGCTGTTGGCTTTTATGCTCGTTGTCTTTCTTATACCCGCTAAATCGGGTGAATATATTTCGGTTCTTTGTGCGTTAACAGTACCTTTTCAAATTGCGAGTTTCATTGTTCATTCTGTGAGCCCTATGCAGATCATCTCAGCTGCACATTTGCACATCATACTTTTTTCTTCTGACAGGTTAAACAAACTCCTTTATCATCGCGTTTCGGATTTCCCATCAGATGTAACGAATGACCGGTAACTTCAAACTGCAACAACTCCCCCATTGTGCTTTTTATTTGTTGAATACGCGGATCACAAAACTCTAAAATACGCGTGCATTCATTGCAAATAAGATGATCGTGTTGACGAAAACCGTATGAACGCTCATACAACGCTAAGTTTTTTCCAAACTGATGCTTGGCTACTAAACCAGCATCCAATAATAAATCTAAGGTGTTGTATACCGTTGCCCTGCTCACACGGTAATTACGATTTTTCATGTGCACGTATAGGGTTTCAACATCAAAGTGTTCCTTGCTGCTGTATATTTCATCCAATATGGCAAAACGTTCCGGAGTTTTACGCTGCTGTTTTTGCTCCAAGAACTGAATAAACAGACTCTTAACTTCCTCTTTTACAGCAGGTGAAACTTGATTGGATGGCATAATTACGATTGCTTAACAAGGCGCAAAATAAGCGTTTAATTTGGGGATTAAAATATGCGTGGAAAGATTGTCGACTACTTTGATAACCAAATTATTAAAGAAAACTAAAGCAAGGTAATTATTGAACAAGACCATTCTTCATGGCTTCCAGAACAAGTTCCGGATTGGACTTTACCTCAAGTTTATCACGCAATGATTCTTTAATTAGGGAGATTGTTCTTGTTGTAATTCCAAGTTGTCTCGCAATCTCAGTTACTTTGATACCACTTCGCGTGGCACTTAAAATAAACAATTCTCTTTCGGTAAACACAACCCCACCATGTTGAAATTGATTCACCTTTTGGCTTAGGTTTAATTGATCAACATCCATGCTAGGATTGTTTAATTCATTTAATTCATTTCATAACTATCCGAAAGTCTAAATTAGAAAAAGCGGAAAAGAACACAAATATTTGAGGTGTCTAACTACTCAATCAAATGAGCCTTTTCCGCAGAAACAAAAATAGTAATAAACCTGTAATTCGTCAGGTAATCGATTTAATTCCCCGCTTTATTATAACAAAGGCAATTAATCGCTATCAAAGCGACAAGTATTGCCACAAATACAAAACATACGACCAGTTAGTTGCCTTATTGTTCGGACAGCTTTGTAAATGCAGTACTTTAGAAGATATTTCGGTTGGAATAGGTGTATCCGAAACCTTTATATCCGACCTTGGATTAGAACAAAGTCCGGCTAAGTCAACCATGAGTGATGGTAATAAGAAGCGTAATTGGCAAGTATTTGAGCAGTTGTTTAATGAGCTACTCAAATATTATGGAAGTAGCCTTGCCAAGTATTCAAATCAAACCGTGATCGAAGATGTTAAATCACTTACAATCCTTATACGTGATAGCAGCACGGTTAGCCTATGCTTGAGTATGTTTGACTGGGCAAAGTTCCGAACAGCTAAAGGAGGCATTAAAATACACACACAATGGGATGAAGCTATGATGCTTCCCAATTTGGTTAACATCACCGAAGCATCTGTACACGATAGCAAGGGTTTTGAGCAGGTAGTATTTGAAAAAGGAACCATTATTATTGAAGATAAAGGTTATTGGGACTTTGGCGTAATCCGAGACAGGATAAAGGCTGAAAATACTTTTGTTACTCGAATAAAGGATAATACGGTTTATCAGGTCATAGAAGAACTGGAACTTCCTGACAAGGTTGATCAGCATATCCTGATAGATAAACTTATTCACTTAACGGGCAAGAAAGCTCTTGAGTTAAAATTGGAAACGCAAACCCTAAGAAGGGTTGTGGCATATCACCAAGAAAAAAACACAACCATAGAAATTATTACCAATAATTTAACGTGGCAAGCTTCTACCATTGCTGCACTATACAAAAGACGTTGGGATATTGAGACGTTCTTTAAACTGCTTAAGCAAAATCTGAATGTTAAAACCTTTGTCAGTACGAGTCAAAATGGGGTTAAGTCTCAAATATTTGTAGCATTGATAGCTTATCTACTTTTAGAATTATTGAGAAGAGTAAAAGCAAAAGGTAAAACAGCCTTCTCTAATTTTGTAGAGAAAATACGTATCTGCTTATGCTATTATCTAACGCTTGATTAGGTAATACTCCGCATACAACCCAAAGCCAGAAGCGCTAGAATAAAACAAATCGTCTTTAACTTTAATGGTAATCATATACTGTTTTGATCGTTTTTTAGGACTTTATTTCTTTCGATTTTTACATCGTATCTAATATTAACAAAGGTTTACAAAGAAGTTTTAATTGATTCTCAAAAAAGTTCGGATGAGTGTGATATACAATTATAGATAATATGGGTCGTCTTATCCAACAAGAAGATACAAACGAAGCAGCTTCCATATCAATCGATACCAGCAATATGCCTTCCGGATTGTTCTCTATCCGTATTTCCACCAATCAAGGCGAATACACCAAACGATTTATTATCGGGAGGTAAGCTCACTTTACCAACTGCTGCGCATCTTCACGGCTTACTTTGATGAGCGGACTTGCAGCGTTGATTTTATTCATGAGTTCTTCCAACTGGTTGGTGTCAAATACTTCGAGTTCAATTGCCCCCTCAAACATTCCCTCTTTGGAGCCTACATGGATGGAGTGCATATTAATTTGCAGCTGTTTCGAAATAATATCCGTAATGGTACTTACAATAACAGCTGGGGTATGCGGTGGATTTATGTTGCTTTACATCATAATCTATATCATTCCGATCAAGCAATAACCGACATTCGTTACAGCGCTTATTATCGGAGGAGTTAGTGGAACTATCTTATGGTTCAAAATACTAGGTCCAACATTATTACCATAGTACAAAATGTATCTATGCCATCATTGATCATGTTGAGTGCTAACTTTTTATTTCTCTCAATTTTTAAATTTTGGTCAACTATAAAATGTGAAAACCCTTGCTGTGCAAGGGTTTTCACAAATCGTGGAGGATATCGGATTCGAACCGACCACCTCTTGCATGCCATGCAAGCGCTCTAGCCAAATGAGCTAATCCCCCAGAGTGAATTTGAGATTGAAGATGTTTGATGCACGAATTAAATCCTAAGTCTTAATTCTCAAATCTCAATTCCCAAATAACACTGGCAAATATATTCATCTAACCTTACAGCACAAATTTTAAGAGCACAATTGTTACTCCATAAATTATGGTAGCGAGAATAATGCCTCTGGCTGTGAGGTATAAGTTTTTGTTGAGAAAGATATAAAACACTCCTAAGTTGAGAATTGCACATAAACTTAGCATAGGCGAAAGCACTTTATGTTTGGTAGCTACTTGTAAAAATTGCCATAAATCAACCGCAGCAAATTTACTGTAATAAAATATCATCACACCTAACACAGGAATAACCAATCCTAATAACAGGCCAAGCAACATTGAGTCTTTAATTTTCATCATAAAAAGTTAAATAGAGAAATTCCATTTATTTAAAAAAGGAATAGCATGGTGTGCTGTAAGGTCGAAATGTACCGGCACAATGGATACATAATTATTGGCAAGGGCCCACTCATCCGTGTCTTCACCTTTGTCGTTGTTCATAAACTTTCCTGTTAGCCAAAAGTATTTTCGTCCGTTAGGATCCTTGCGCTCGTCAAACTCTTCCTTCCATTTGGCATTTGCTTGCCTGCAAATCTTAATACCCTTTATTTCAGCTTCGGTTGCTTTGGGAATGTTAACATTTAAGAGTGTTCCATGAGGTAAACCGTTATTCAAAATGTTTTCTGCTACTTGAGCTGCTACCTTTTTGGCATAACTAAAGTCGGCATCATAAGCAAAATCACACAAAGAAAAACCCACAGCGGGAATACCTTCAATAGCACCTTCCATGGCTGCACTCATCGTACCCGAGTACAATACATTAATAGATGAATTGGAACCATGATTGATTCCTGAAACAAGCAAATCGGGCTTGCGATGCATTACTTTATCTACAGCCAATTTCACACAATCAGCGGGCGTTCCACTGCATTGATAGGATTGAATTTCGCCATAAATATCTGTCTTCTCAAGTCGTAACGGTTTGCTAATAGTTACTGCATGCCCCATGGCACTTTGCGGACTATCGGGTGCTACAATGACCACTTCACCCAAGTGTTTTATTGCATCGACCAAGTTGCGGATTCCCGGAGCGGTTATTCCGTCATCATTGCATACTAATATAAGAGGTTTGTTTGTTGTCATCGAGAAAGTATGTTAAGTAAATCTTGTTCCAATAGTTTTTCGGGAGTCTCTATAATTTTCCCTTTAAGTATTCCTTTTACAAAAACGAAAATAGTTGGAACATATTCTATGTTGAGGGAAGTTATATCGGGCAAAGGACAATGCTTTTTTCTATCAACCCCAATAAATTCAATTTGTTTAAGGGTGATGCCGCTTTGTAAAGCAATTTTACACAAAGTAGGAACATGTTCCTTACTATCGCCACACCATGTTCCGAGTACCACCATTAACTTTACATCTTGAGCATAAAGTTGAATACTATCGGTAACCAATTTAGCTGGCACGTATGCTTTAAATGTAGAATCGAACCAACTGTATGAACTCAGATTTTTATATTCAATGGTTCCAATTAATAAAGACGTGTCGGTCACTTGCGCTTGGGTATTAAACGATAAGAATGCAATAAAAATAAGTATCCACCAAAAACGGTAACTAAACATCATTAACTAAACGAAAGTGCTTTGTTTACCATATTAGCAGAACCAATAAAAACTGGAACACGCTGATGCAATTCTTTGGGTTGAATATCCAATACACGCTCTTTGCCTGTTGTGGCAATACCTCCTGCCTGTTCAACAATAAACGCCATTGGAATACATTCAAACATTAAACGCAATTTACCATTAGGCGCTTTTGCTGTTGGCGGATAAATAAAAATTCCACCCTTTAATAAATTACGGTGCAAATCGGCAACCATTGAACCAATATAACGAGCGCTATAAGGGCGTTGGGTTTCTTTATCTTTCTCCTTGCACCAGCTAATATACTTTTGAACACCTTCCGGAAAATCGGAAGCGTTACCTTCATTTAATGAATATATCGTTCCATCTTTAGGTGTTTGGATATTAGGGTGCGATAAACAAAATTCACCAATAGAATTATCAAGCGTAAATCCATTCACTCCTTTACCGGTTGAGTATACCAACATGGTTGACGATCCATAAATAATATATCCGGAAGCAACCAAACGGTTACCCGCTTGCAATACATCTTCCAAAGTAGGCTCTGTTCCAACCGAAGTTACCCTGCGGTAAATAGAAAATATTGTTCCAATAGATACATTCACATCAATATTTGATGAACCATCCAACGGATCGATACACACCACGTATTGCCCGTTTTTAGAATGTGTACCTTTCAAAGCAACCATATTGTCTTCTTCTTCGCTGGCAAATGCGCATACCTCGCCACCTCGTTCAAGCACTGTAGTAAACATTTCGTTACCAATAAGATCGAGTTTCTTTACATCTTCACCTTGAATATTAATTTCTCCAACATCACCAATAATTTCAGCAATTCCTGCCTTGTTAACTTCTCTACTTATTACTTTGGCTGCAATACCAATATCTCGCAACAACCGCGAAAGTTCCCCTTTTGCAAACGGAAATTCACTTTGTTTTTCGATGATAAACTGACCAAGTGTGGTAAAATTAAATTGTGACATAAAAGTATAGTTTAATATTGATAGTGCCGCGAATATAAGATAAATGTGGATATGTATTGTTTGAGAAGGAGGATATCGGGTGAAAGAGTTATTGAGTAAATAAGTTATTAGGTGAATGAGTAAATGAGTGAATGAGTAAATGAGTGAATGAGTAAATAAGTTATTAGGTGAATGAGTAAATGAGTGAATGAGTGAATGAGTAAATGAGTGAATGAGTAAATGAGTTATTGGGTTAATGAGTTATTGCTTAAAAAAGAAGAAGGCAAATACGTTAATATCAAGAACAGACAGCCTTTGAGGTTCCACTTTTATGGGTAACCATTACAAAAAAATGGCGAAACTGCTATATTCGCGGGGTCGGTAATAATATCTGGATAAACAATGAAAGTATTCAAATTTGGAGGAGCATCGGTAAAAGATGCAGCAGCTGTAAAAAACTTAGCCAATGTATTGAGCCTATTTACCAAAGAGCAATTATTGTTGGTAGTATCAGCAATGGGAAAAACAACCAATGCATTAGAGCAATTAGCAGAGGCTTATTACAAAAAGCAAAAATCCAAGAATACGATATACAAAGAAATTAAGGCGTTTCATGATCAAATTATTGCCGGATTGTTGCAACACAAAGACAGCAATGCGTATGATGATATTGAAAACCTGTTCATAGAGTTGGAGTGTATTTTGGAAACCAAACCCGAAAGCAGTTTTGATTGTGTGTACGATCAGATTGTGAGTTATGGCGAAGTATTTTCAAGTCGTATTATCAGCACTTACTTAAACGAAATAGGAAGAAGAAACCGTTGGATGGAAGCCCAAAACTTTATTGTTACCGATAGCACACACAGAGAGGGGAAAGTTGATTGGAAAGCCACTACCGAAATGATTCAGAAAAAACTCAAACCCATTGTTACAAAACAAATGGTGGTAACGCAAGGATTTGTGGGACGTAGTCAGGATTTAAAAACAGTAACTTTAGGTAGAGAAGGTTCTGATTACTCGGCTGCTATTTTTGCTTTTGGATTGGATGCAGATTCGGTAACCATTTGGAAAGATGTGGATGGCGTGATGAACGGTGATCCAAAAAAAATCAAGAATGCAATCAAACTCGATGCCTTAAGTTACACCCACGCTATCGAAATGGCCTATTACGGAGCAACAGTTATTCATCCCAAAACCATTCAACCATTGCAAAGCAAGCATATTCCGTTGTATGTAAAATCGTTTATCAACCCTAAAGGCAAAGGGACAACTGTTTCAACAACCAGCAAAGAGAAAAATATTCCAACCTATATTTCCAAGACCAATCAGGTACTGTTATCGGTTTCGAGTAAAGATTTCTCCTTTATTGTAGAGGATAATTTGAGCGGCATTTTTGCCACACTGGCCAAACACCGAATCAATATTAACCTCATGCAAAATTCGGCCATTAGTTTTAGTATTTGTGTAGATAATAAACCTGAAAAATTAGCACTCTTGAAAAAAGATTTAGCAGAATTATTTGTTGTTAAATCAAACGAAAACATTGAGCTGCTTACCGTAATGCACTATGATGAAAAAGGATTGAAAGCTATTTTAGGAAAACGTGAATTGCTGCTTGAACAACGCACTCGCACAGGTGTGCAGTTTGTGATTAAGTAATTGTTACTTCATTTGCTGAAACATATAGTTGTCCATGTTAATGTACAAGACCTGACAACTATCTTTGATACAGTTTCGAATATGGGTATTGGTTTCGCGAATGAGATTGGTTGATTGCTTCTCAACAAATAGGCTATAATATATCAGAGCCAAATACCGCTTACCATTGTTATTAAAAACAAACGTTTTAGTATCCAAATCATTGATAGTTCCCAATAGTTCATTTAAAGAAAACAGTGTATCTATCCATTTACTATCCGAATACGTGAGAGGCGGAAAATACTCGAGTTCATTGTACTTATTGTAAGTAAGATTGAATGGAAAACTACTCTCGGCAATACAATTAAAATAAGCTGCAATTGATTTACCAGCATACTTATCGAAATAAATAACTTGGGTTGGCTGAAGATGATTTTGCACCCACCAATTTGGATATTTGTAAGTTGATGAATCTTGAAGTTTTGTTTTAATAAGTTTATGGTATCTGGCAGAGTCTACTTCAAGAATTTGGTCGGGTTGGATGTTTAGTTTATCAAGATAATTCGAGAGCACTTCCTTATCAACTGTTCGTGCTTTTTTTACGCCCATCGCTCTGAGGTAAATCCTCACACATGAAGAAGCCAATAAGCTCAAGAGTATGAGTATAAAAACTAAAAATCGATTTTCAATTAACACAAATGGGGTCTAATTAATTGTTCTATTCTTTATCAATTACAAATACATCAATACTTAACCTCTTCGGGCAAATAAGGCGCAGCGTTGCCACCATTGCGAATCAAATCTCTAACAACAGATGAACTAATAGGAGTATACTCCGGATCGCACATTAAAAATATCGATTCAATATGGTTGCTCACCAACTTGTTCATCTGTGCAATATTTTTTTCGTAATCAAAATCGCTCATGTTGCGCAATCCACGGAGTATATAATTCGCATCTATTTTTTTACAGAAATCTACCGTTAATCCTTCGTAAGACTCAACCCTTACCGAAGGCACGTTTTGGAAAATTTCTTTAATCCAATTCTCACGCTGCTCCAACGGAAACAAAGTTGACTTGGAACTATTGTGTCCTATGCCAATTACAATTTCATCAAACAAAGGAATAGCACGTTCCAATATATTTAAATGTCCTACCGTAATAGGATCGAAGGTTCCAGGGAATAATGCAATACGTTTCATACAGTGAATTATGGTATTACGAAGCAACGGATTTTAATTCAATAATCTATGCAATGCTTGGGGAATCATTTCAATTATATCACTTGCAATCATCGTTTCATTACCCTGCTCCTTCCACAAATCGGCACACAATCCATGCAGGTATACTCCCATTATTGCAGATTCTTCACAAGAATATTGTTGTGCAAGCAAACTTGTTATTATTCCTGTTAATACATCACCACTTCCGGCAGTTGCTAACAAAGGATTACCCGAACTGTTAAAGTATGTTTTTCCATCTGGCATTGCAATGGAAGTGTGAGCCCCTTTTAACACAACAACAATTTGATGGCGTTGGGCAAACACTCGTTGCTTTTGCAAACGTTCAAAACTGGTATTACAATGGCCTGTTAATCGGTCAAATTCCTTTGGATGTGGAGTGAGAACACAATTGCGAGGAAAAGAGAATTCGGGGTTCATTTTTATTTCTAATGCAATGCAATTTAGCGCATCAGCATCTAACACCAAAGGTTGATGCAGTTGTTTGAGAAATGATAATAATCCCTTTTCGGTGTATTCATTCCTGCCGATTCCAGGCCCCACTCCCACTGCCGAAAACGTTTGTGTTTGTGGGAAGTTTCGCAATTCAAATACTTCATCATCGGTAAGCAGCATTGCTTCGGGTAAAGCTGTTTGCATTATGGTATAACCTACTTTGGGAACGTATGCTGTAAGTAACCCACAACCCATTCGCAAGGCCGCTTTTGATGATAAAATAGCTGCTCCCATTTTTCCGTAACTGCCTGCAACCATGAGTGCATGGCCAAATGTACCTTTATGACTAAAGGTCGAACGTGGATGAAAAATAGATTTCACCATTTCGTTCGAAATGTAAAAATCTTGTGCAGGTTGTGTTGGCAAAAAATTAGGATGCAAACCAATATCCAGAATAGTAACACTTCCAGTGTATGCTGCGCACTCTGCATGCATAAACGATTTTTTGGGAACCTGAAAAGTAAATGTGTTATTAGCTTTTATAATTGATCGGTTCTGAATTTCCTCTACGTCATTAACCTCTGCAGGTAATCCACTCGGAATATCAATTGCTACAACATAAGCCTCCGATTCGTTAATCAAATCAACTACCGTTGCAAATAATCCATCGGGAGCACGGTTTAATCCACTTCCAAATAGTGCATCAACCACAAGTTGTTGATTACTAAACATGGGGATATCGTCTTCGGAGGTAATCTCAATAACAGCAATACCCTCAGGTAATCGTTTGCAATTTATATCGAAATCAGATGTTGTTGCTACACCTTGTGTAAACAACAAAACTGTAACACTCCACTCTTGTTTAAAAAGCAAACGTGCAATTACCAAGCCATCACCACCATTATTTCCCGGACCGCAACAAATAACAACCTTATTAATGAATGGCTGTTTGTGCAAAATAGTTGTTATTTCAACAACACATTTAGTTGCAGCCCGTTCCATTAACTCAAACGATGAAATTGGTTCGTGCAATAGGGTGTATGCATCCCAGTCTTTTGTTTGTTGTGCGGTGAGGAGTTTCATTGTACTTCCGAAAGTACAAAATAATACGCGTTAAACTTTAAAGAAACTAAAAGCTGATTGTCCGTATACGCGTTTGTCAAAAAAACCGGGCTCTTTATCTAAATCCAATAAACTCTCGTGTTCAACAATAAGCCAACCTTTTTCGGTAAGCAACTGGTTCGTATTTACAATACGAGGAATATCGATAATTTGTTTGTGTGCATAAGGAGCATCGGCAAAAATGATATCATACTTTTGAGGTGCATTATTCAAAAAAGCAAATGCATCTTTTTTTAGCACTTTAAGTGTATTAAGCTTGAGTTTATCTTTTACGCTCTTTATAAAATTCACACACTTCTCATTTACATCAACTGCGGTAATATCTATAGCACTGCGTGATGCAAACTCGTATGCAATATTGCCGGTACCACTAAAAATATCAAGCACTATTAGTGTGTCAATGTCGAAATTATTTTCAATGATATTAAATAAGCTTTCCTTGGCTCTATCGGTTGTAGGACGAACAGGCAACCCTTTGGGAGGCTGAATTAAGATACTTCTATGAATACCACTTATTATTCGCACAACAAAACAGCAGTGGATGTGAAATATTGTTGATCTTGAAATTCACGAAAGGATGCAGGATACGAAAACTCTGAATCGCGTTTGTAAAGAGATACTTCAGGCACGTATTTTTTTAATAATGATAATAAAGCCCCGTTTGCGTTAACATCTCCGGTTAATACCAATTTAAGTTTATCTCCATTTATTTTTTGTTGTTCGGCAACACTTAAAATAAAATAGATAATATCCGTATCGGCTTCTGTTTTAAAGGTGTTGGAAAATGATAATTCTTGCCCGTTAAAGTAAACTACATCCATATAGGTTGGATGAATGTTTACATATAAAGTATCATGTTGTTTCTGGTTGATTATAGCAAACGCTTGCAACATAAACTCAGCATAATGGCAAACATCAGCCTGCGGAAAAATAACTTTAACTGTTGATACAAAAAGTTGCGGAATGGCAAATACATTCACCCAATCACGCTGCTGAATGCGGTTGGTTAAAACCGCACTAAATTTGGGAAACTCATGTTGGAGCGCTATAATAGTTTCGGCTTTTTCGGCTGAAAATAAAGCCTCGGGAACAATACAATATTCCGGACTCTCAAACACTATATGAGTATTGTTGTAATCCAATCCATACAATTCAAGTTCTTCTATCCAACCGCGCAATTCAAACAATCCTTTCTGAAAAATATGTGTATCAGGACTCTCTAATACAGTAAGTCCTGCCACGCGCTTGTTCCCTTTATCGGCAGCTAATAATGTAATCTTATCAGCAGCAAATAATATCCACAAATCGCACGTAGAAGCAATTTGGCTCAATTGCTCTCTATCAATATAATTTTTAGTTGTTGGAAGTGCTTGTTTGCTCATTCTTAAATTTGTGTACTTTCGCAGTGCACCAAAAGTAAGAATTTTAATCATTTCATTGTTTATCCCCATCAAAATAACCAAAGTGAAACAAACAGAAGAATGATAATCAGAAGTAAAACATAGGCTTATAACAAACAGAAACAATATATTTCTGAATACTTATACCACAGTCTGCAACAACCAAATATGACATTTACACCACAAGAACCCGGATTTATAGAAATGGTACGCGAAAAAATTAGTGGTAATCATTTCACTAATTTTATAGGTTTTAGTATTCACACCATCGATGCCGGTTATATAGAAGGTTCGTTGTCGTTAGAGCAACATCATTTACAGCAAATGGAGTTTGTTCATGGAGGAGTAACTGCAACCGTTTCGGATATTGTAATGGGGTTTGCTGCATTTACACTCGTAAAAAAAGGTCAAGGTGTTGTTACTGTAGAGATGAAAGTTTCCTATTTCAACCCAGGCAAAGGCGATACACTCCATGCTATTGGGCGCGTTGTCAAAGCTGGTTCTCGTTTGCATTTCTGCGAAAGCGAATTATGGGTGCACAAAGGCAATCAACAAACACTTATTGCAAAAGGAACTGCAACAATGGCCTTGGTTAGTTCAGAAGATATTAAACGTTAATTCCTCAATTAAGCATGTTACAACTTATTCAACATTATTATAACCAACATCCACTTCGCAGCATCTTATTTTTGGGATTGTTTGTGCGCCTAATTGCTGCTGTTTTTTCGCACGGATACGGATTTTCTGATGATCATTTTTTAGTTATAGAGGTTGCCCAGCAATGGGTGGATGGTGTTGACTACAAATCATGGATGCCTTGGAATGGCAATACAGTAGCCAGCGGACATAGTTTGTTTTACCCTGGAATGCATTTTCTGCTGTTTCTATTTTTTAAAACAATAGGTTTAAATGATCCAGCCATTAAAATGTATATCGTACGAATATTGCATGCTTTATACAGCATGGTTATTGTGTTTTACGGTTACAAAATATCGGCACAATTAAGCGGAGTAAAAGTTGCCAAACAGGTAGGACTTATTCTTGCCTTGTATTGGTTTATACCAATGATGAGTGTAAGGAATATGGTTGAAATGGTTTGCATTCCTCCATTGATGGTTGCCACTTGGCTATTGATAAAGGCAGACGAACGCAATAAACTATTCGGATTTTTAGTAGCAGGATTGGTAGCAGGAATTGCCTTTTCGTTTCGTTTTCAAACTATCATGTTTATTGGCGGAATGGGGTTAGCTATTTGGATGCAACGCAAATGGATACAAGGTGTTTACTTTGGAATTGGTGCAGCCCTTTCAATGGTTTTAATTCAGGGTGGAATTGATATGTTCATTTGGGGCCGACCCTTTGCTGAGTTTCAAGAATACACCAATTACAATATTGCCAACGCTACAAATTATATTAATGGACCGTGGTATAATTACATTTTACTGGTAAGTGGTTTAATGATTCCTCCAATAAGTTTGTTCTTGTTTTTTGGCATATACAAGTCATGGAAACAATACCTCTGGATAATTTTACCCGCATTATGTTTTTTTGTTTTTCACAGCTATTTCCCAAACAAACAAGAACGTTTTATTTTACCCGTAATTCCATTTTTTGTGATGGCCGGAATAGCCGGTTGGACAAGCTTTACCAGCCAATCGGCATATTGGATAAATCGACCATTATGGATGAAACGATTATGGAATTTCTTTTGGGTAACAAACATTATTTTACTCATCCTTTTAACACCAAGTTCAACCAAAATAAGTAGAGTTGATGCAATGAGTTATTTGTATCATAAAAAAGACATGAAGCATTATATGATTGAATCGAGTAATACATGGAATGCAGTAATGATGCCATTGTTTTACATTGGAAAATGGGATAAACCTTACGAAATTGCCGGAGAGTTTCCTGCTCAAGTAGTTTTTGATAGCATCACTAAATACCATCTACCCCTACCCGATTATATTATTTTTTCGGAAGCTGATAATATTGATAAACGTGTTGAAACCATTAAACAATATGTGCATGGCTTAAATTACGAAGCAACAATTGAATCGAGTTTGTTGGATAAAACCATGCATGTACTCAATCCGGTGAACGTAAACCAAACGTACTATATCTATAAGGTAGATAAATGAATTACCAGTCGATAAGGCTGGCTAAATGAACCGAAGTAGAACTCTCTCCAATATTAAATCCTTTTCCGGTAGGCTCGCAAATTACATAGTTGTGATCGTTGAACACAAAATTCCCTTTGATATTTTGCTTCCAACTCTCAATCGCTATATTGATGTGATCAGCATCTTTATAATAAAGCGCTACCGATTTTAAACCATACACCTTGTTAACCAATACTGCAAATAACATGGCTTTATCTTCACAATCTGAATAAGCATTGGTGAGGGTTTCTTCAGGAAAAGAAAACTTCTCCTGACCATAAACCAATTCATCTTTTTTATACTCAAATGTTGTTTGTACAAAACGCAAAAGAAAATTCACTCCTTCGGTAGTCGACATTGATGATGTGGCCTTTTTCATCTCTTGAATTAAGGATGCGGTAGCGGCAGATGACAAGCCATAATTCAGGTAAACATTACTAATGTTGATGGTTGGTAACTCCTTATAATACTCCACCAATGATTGGTTAATTTTTGAGGTGAAAAAATACAAGAATCCATCGTATTCAAAAGGCATTACCTTTTTGGTTTGTTTTGCACCAAATGCAGGAGGTGTAATCATGTTCATTACCAACGGAAGGGCTTTCCCCTGATGCCTCATCACAAATAAATGTTCCGCGTGTGGCTCTGCATGTTGATTAAAAGATAAGTCAAAATACTTCTTGTTACCACGCTCTATGAACAAGCAGTTATCAATCATCATATTGGTTCTACCGTATAACGTTATGGTCGATTGAGTATAGCCAACAAATACATCAAATCCTTTTTTATGCAGTATTGTATATTTAAATAGTGTTTTACAATCATCGCTTCCTTCTTTCAGAATGGTGTTTGTTACTTTATTCAGCATCAACAAGTATGCAATATCATCCATTTGTAAAGAGAGCGCATAACCGTCCATCTCTGCAATTAGTAACTCTACATTTTCGTTTTGTAAAAGATGATCAACATTGCTTTGCAATGTTTCTTCACTAAAACATTGATTGCTCGCCACCTCAAAACTTTCATGAAATGTAAAAACCAATGAGTGTCCATATAAATCAATCTTAACCGGTTTGGAATAGTCATTCGCATGCGCAGTACTCACCATCAACAGCAGTATTCCCAACTGTTTTGTAAGTAGAAGAAAGAAGCGAACGTCTATTTTAAAGGTCATTATAACATATTGATTTTAAGTTTTATGCAAATTACTTAACTATTAAGTGTCTCAAAATTAACAATCACATAACATTAAAACAAGTTAATTTGTTGTCCGTTCTCTAAATTTAGTTAAAAAAAATATTTAGTCTATCGAAAAAAAAAATTTGCCCGCAGATAGGCTGCGAACAACTCGATAATCTTTGTACACGAAAACAGAAGAAAAATGTGCAGAGAAATTGGTATACATTTTTTGCACATCCCTTTTTTTTTAAGGTATTTATCAGAAATTCGAAAAAGAATAATCAATTATTATGAGCGACAAACAAGACAACAAAGAAAAATTAAAAGCACTTCAACTTACCATTGATAAGCTAGAAAAAACCTATGGAAAAGGAACCATCATGAAGTTGGATGGCGGTGTGGTTGAAGGAGTAGAAGCTATCTCAACAGGATCATTAGGTTTGGATATAGCACTAGGAATTGGTGGATTTCCAACAGGAAGAATTATTGAAATATACGGCCCCGAATCTTCTGGTAAAACAACATTGGCTCAACATGCCATTGCACAAGTTCAAAAAAATGGTGGAATGGCTGCGTTTATTGATGCTGAACATGCTTTTGATAAAGGCTACGCGCAAAAATTAGGTATTGATGTAGATAACCTACTCATCTCGCAACCGGATGACGGAGAGCAAGCTCTCGAAATTGCAGATGCTTTAATCCGTTCAGGTGCAATTGATATTATTGTTATCGACTCGGTTGCAGCACTAGTACCTAAAGCAGAAATTGAAGGTGATATGGGTGATTCTAAAATGGGATTGCAAGCACGCTTGATGAGTCAAGCATTACGAAAACTCACTGGAACAATTAATAAAACTGGTTGTATCTGTATTTTCATTAACCAGTTGCGTGAAAAAATAGGTGTAATGTTTGGTAACCCTGAGACCACTACTGGTGGTAACGCTTTGAAGTTTTATGCTTCAGTTCGTTTGGATATTCGTAGAATTGGCCAATTAAAAGAAGGAAATGATATTATTGGTAACCGTACTAAAGTTAAGGTTGTTAAAAATAAAGTTGCTCCTCCTTTCCGAACAGTTGAATTTGATATTATTTATGGATCTGGAATTTCAAAAGTGGGCGAAATTGTAGATTTAGGAAGTGATATGGAAATTGTGAAGAAAAGTGGATCGTGGTTTAGCTATGGCGATACCAAGTTGGGCCAAGGTCGTGAGGCCGTTAAACAATTATTCCTCGACAATCCAGAATTAGCCGATGAGATAGAAGCTAAAATCAAAGAGAAAGCCTTTGGTGGCGAATACAATATAAAGGTTGAAATGGGAGAATAATTCCTTTACCGTCTAAAAATAAAAAGTCCTGCAGGTTGTACACTGCAGGACTTTTTTTTTATTTTATTGTTGTGGGTTTAAACTCTGATTTAATTCCTTCCAACACACCTTTAAATCTGTTGGCATCAAAATAGCCGCCTACAACGTTTGTTTTTTTGCTTTTAGGATAGTAGAATACTGTTGTAGGGTAACCGCTCAGTTGATTTTGGCTGATAACCCGGGCAAGTTCTTCTCCAGAATATTTTTTACCGTCAAACGTGTAAGTTACACCGCTAATTTCAGGATTAAATTTTATTGCTACATAATCTTCATTTAGTAAACTAATAATTTCAGATTTTGCGTAGGTATCTCTATCCATTCGTTTACACCAACCACACCAATCGGTATATACATCAATTAGCATTATCTTTCCTTTCTTCTGAGCAAGCTTATATCCTTCATCAAAAGTCATCCATTTCAGCTCGTCAGACTTCTTAAAAGATGTTGTTGTAAATAAAATAACTCCTAATAATATGAATCCAATGTTTTTCATTTTTAATACATTTTAAAATAATGAACGAAGTTAATATAATTTTAGTTTTGCGTTTCTTAAAGTTTTATAAATAAAAAGATGATTAAAAGGAAAGTAGACAATTCGGCAAAAAACATATTTGTATAGATGATAAAAGATACTGTCCAAAAAGATTTAGCCGAATTATTCGTTATTAAATCTAACGAAAATATTGACCTACTTACTGTAATGAACTACCATAAACAAGGATTAAACGCTATTTAAGGCAAACACGAACTGTTATTGGAGCAACTCAAGTTGGTGATTAAATAGATGATATTTTTTCTTTACTCACCATGCAAAACAATACTTGCTAACCCTTTTATTTTTAGCTTAATCTTTAATAGATTTTCGAAAGTTCATAAGCAACTACTATTCTACCATAAAAAATCTTCATATACATAAAGAAAAAGACCCAGTGTAAAAAATATAAACCCAACTACATTTCATATTTTTGTTGATTTCCATTTAGGTTGTGCAATGAGTTATACATTACAGAAAACACCAACAAGTACAAGGGTAATTTTATTTAAATACGTTAATTCATTTTATTCTGTCACTACCTTAAAAGAGAAATTGACCCGTAAACGTTTTTGGCAGGTTGTGTTGGATATTTATATCGTATTAAGTACATATAAACTCCTTCTGAACAGTCTTCTTCTCTATATTTTCCATCCCATTTATCTGTTTGGTTAGTTGTTTTGTAAACCAGTTGACCCCATCTATTATAAATGAAGAATTCATACTGCTCAGTTGTGCATTTAGTTAATGGATAAAACTTGTCATTTATTCCGTCACCGTTTGGAGTAAATACGTTTGCAATGGATAATTCGCAAACATCAATAGTACTGTCGCAGCTTGTTATTGCAAGGGTTTTAAACAATGTATCTATACCACACGAAGAATTTATAATAGAACGTATGTTGTATGTGCCTATTGCTGAAAATAAATGTGTAGGTGTTAAAGAAGTTGATGTATTGCTTGCTCCACTTGCTGAGTCACCAAAATTCCACGTAACACTTGTTATTGTGCTATCATTTATAATTGAAAATGGAATACTATTTTGAAGGCACGAGTCTTTTGTTGTGATAATGCCGTTGCAGCATTGGCCAATATTAACCGTTTTACATACAGTATCTAGAGGAAAACCTGGCTCCTGTAAAATAAGGCATACTTTATAAATGCCCGCGGCAGAAAATGTATGTAAGGCATTGGGATTGGCCGGAAATGAAATATAAGAATTTGCGCCACTGTTAGGGTCATCAAAGGTCCAAATTAGGGAATCTGCTGTGGTTGTTCCTATGGGTTTAAACGTAAACTTTGCAGCAACATTGCATGTATCGCCTATGATGTTAAAGCCTGTTATTGGAACACAATTAATAATTGTAACCCTATTTAAAAATAAAGTATCAACGCCACATGCATTACTTACTATTGCCCGAACAGTATAGTTGCCAACTTTTGAAAAAACATGGTTGGCAGTTAAGCCTACCGCAGTATTGCTTGCTCCACTTGCTGAGTCACCAAAATTCCACGTAACACTTGTTATTGTGCTATCATTTATAATTGAAAATGGAATACTATTTTGAAGGCACGAGTCTTTTGTTGTGATAATGCCGTTGCAGCATTGGCCAATATTAACCGTTTTACATACAGTATCTAAAGGAAAACCTGGCTCCTGTAAAATAAGGCATACTTTATAAATGCCCGCGGCAGAAAATGTATGTAAGGCATTGGGATTGGCCGGAAATGAAATATAAGAATTTGCGCCACTGTTAGGGGCATCAAAGGTCCAAATTAGGGAATCTGCTGTGGTTGTTCCAATGGGTTTAAACGTAAACTTTGCAGCAACATTGCATGTATCGCCTATGATGTTAAAGCCTGTTATTGGAACACAATTAATAATTGTAACCCTATTTAAAAATAAAGTATCAACGCCACATGCATTACTTACTATTGCCCGAACGGTATAGTTGCCAACTTTTGAAAAAACATGGTTGGCAGTTAAGCCTACCGCAGTATTGCTTGCTCCACTTGCTGAGTCACCAAAATTCCACGTAACACTTGTTATTGTGCTATCATTTATAATTGAAAATGGAATACTATTTTGAAGGCACGAGTCTTTTGTTGTGATAATGCCGTTGCAGCATTGGCCAATATTAACCGTTTTACATACAGTATCTAAAGGAAAACCTGGCTCCTGTAAAATAAGGCATACTTTATAAATGCCAGCGGCAGAAAATGTATGTAAGGCATTGGGGTTGGCCGGAAATGAAATATAAGAATTTGCGCCACTGTTAGGGTCATCAAAGGTCCAAATTAGGGAATCTGCTGTGGTTGTTCCAATGGGTTTAAACGTAAACTTTGTAGCAACATTGCATGTATCGCCTATGATGTTAAAGCCTGTTATTGGAACACAATTAATAATTGTAACCCTATTTAAAAATAAAGTATCAACGCCACATGCATTACTTACTATTGCCCGAACGGTATAGTTGCCAACTTTTGAAAAAACATGGTTGGCAGTTAAGCCTACCGCAGTATTGCTTGCTCCACTTGCTGAGTCACCAAAATTCCACGTAACATTTAATATGCCAGTAGTATCTTTAATAAAAAACTGAGTAGCCCTACCAAAACACGAATCGGAATAAGCAATGCTATTTGAAATTAGTGCTGGTGCATCGCTTGCATAATACACCCATGGGGGTAAGCTATAGAATTCCCATGATGATGTGTCTAATGAAATTGCGGTTGGTTGAAACCCACAGGCAGCACCCAATTTATTTGGGCAATTAACAACAGAAAGAAATTTACCGCAATTGCAATATATTTTGTTATTACTGGCCAACTGTAAGATGCCATTATGCTCGACTGTACCGGGGGTAATGTCCTCCAAAACAACAGCAGAATTTTGTATAGCCACACCTGTGGTTTTACTAATATCATATTGAACAAGTGATTGATAATTGCTAACATACAACACTTTACCATTTGGAGAAAATTCGGTTGATAGCAATCCAACGTTTGTTGTATATTGTTGCCAGCTTATTAAATTTGATATAACGCCAGTTGTGTTATTAAAATCCAATATGTTTATTCTTTGGACATCTCCAAATGCGAGTTTGTTAAATTGTCTATTAATTTTCAAGTCGAAGACCGACGGGTTGTCAGAAAAATTAACTCCTATTTTGTAACGCACAGGTGTAGCTTGAAAGCCCTTGCTATCAATTTTTAATGAAAAAAGAGCATCCGCAGTATCCGATCCTATTAACCAAAAACTCAAGCCATCCGAAGCAGGAATAACAGCCATAGCCGGCCCTCCACCTTTAGTTTGAAATAGTAACCTATTTTTTTGACCTAAAACAACATCGCCTAATCCACCATTCAACGTCATATCTACAACGCTATAAAATATACCAGAAAAGTGCGTATTGTCGTCATAATTGTAAAAATCGGATTTAGTTATGATGTAATATAAACTGCTGCTTCCTGGTTTTGGAACAATAACAAATGGGCTAAAATCGTAATCAGAACCTAAAGGGACCATTACAAGTCTACCAGATGAATCCTTTAACATGTCACCATTAGACATTTTTTGATTATTAGCATTCCAAACCTGACTTTTAGTCGCATAAAACAATAATTTTCCAGTATTTCTATCAGCAACAGAAGAATATAAATTATAACCGTCAGGATCATAATAAGGAGGACTAGCAACTACACTCGGTGGATTTGTATTAAAGTTAATTTTGCTATTCCCAAATTGCCATTGGTTATTTTGCTTTTGGGCAAAAGTGCTATAATGTATTAAAAATAAGATAAACACTATAAGATGCGTAACAATTTTCTTCATGTATATTAATGTTATGTGGTATCAACTATTTCTGTGTTCTACGAATACTGAAATAGCCAAATTTTACTGTTCAAATTTACTGTGTTTTTATAAACTACAAATAAGATAGATTACTTTAAGAAAATTTTATGATTTAGTGTGCATACCAAAATGTAAAAAGGAATGACCTTTGAAAATACCGAAGGCCTGCCTGTAAGAGTGCAACGCAATTTACCTAAACAACCTGAGTTCGGGATAAGAAAGTGTTGATTATTTTGTTTATAATTATTTGGTAATCAAATAATTAGTAGCATTGGAAGTGTTAATTTTGTAGTCCAAAAAAACATAAAAAACACACCAATGCTACGAGATAAAATTACAGAAACTTTTGTAAAAGTTGATGATTTCTGCAATGAATTTGAAATTTTGTATTCAAAACACCAATTACCCGCACCATCAAACGTTAAAACAAGAAATAGAAAAGCCGGAATGTGTGACTCTGAAATTATCACACTCCTGATTGCGTTTCATGGTGGTCAATTCAGGAATTTCAAGCATTTTTATGTGGACTATGTGTCTGTTCATTTAAGAGAAGATTTTCCCGGATTGGTTTCCTATAACAGGTTTATTGAATTGAGTCATCGTTGTGCTATTGCATTCATGTTGTTTCTCCATCATTGTTGCAAAGGCGAGTGCACTGGCATTAGCTTTATTGATTCTACTGTACTGCGTGTTTGTCACAACAAAAGGATAAAGCGTAATAAAACATTTAAAGGCTTCGCAGAGGTTGGTAAATCATCAATGGGATGGTTCTGCTTTAAACTTCACCTGATTATAAACGACAAAGGTGAGATATTATCTTTCTTTCTAACCAAAGGAAATGTGGATGATAGAGATGCTAAAACAATTACCAATATGACTAAAGACCTTTTCGGAAAACTATTTGGAGATAAGGGATATATCTCAAAAGCATTGAGTGATCTGCTTTTTGGCAACGGTATACAACTCATTACAGCTGTAAGAAGAAACATGAAATCTAAAGCATTGAGCAATGAAGAGAAACTTCTTTTAAGGAAACGGTCCGTGATTGAAACCGTAAATGATGAGTTAAAAAACATTTGTCAAGTTGAACATACAAGACATCGCTCTATCAGCGGTTTTCTTCTTAATATTATGAGTGCAATTGCTGCGTATTCTTTCTTTCCTAAAAAACCTTCCATCAAAAAAGATATTGAGGAAACAAACCCTCAGCTTATCAAGCAACTTGAACAACAATTGACATTGGCGGCTTAAACCGAACTCAGGTTAATATTATGAGTGCAATTGCTGCGTATTCTTTCTTTCCTAAAAAACCTTCCATCAAAAAAGATATTGAGGAAACAAACCCTCAGCTTATCAAGCAACTTGAACAACAATTGACATTGGCGGCTTAAACCGAACTCAGGTTAAACAGCTATTTTACGCAGTATTCAATGCGCTACACACTTGTTTGCTTGTATGTCACTTTTTTGCACGCTACCATGCAAAACAATACAAAAAAAAGACGACTTAGTGAGTCGTCTTTTTTATATAATATGTGTAATAGAAAATTACTCTACAGTTGTTTCATCTGTTGCCAAATCGCCCATTGCTTTATTGCTTTTTACTCTACTTCTACGGGTTGTTTTCTTCGTTTCAGCTTTAGCTGCTTTGTCATTCATCACCACCTCGTTAAAGTCAACTAACTCCATAACTGCCATTTCTGCGTTATCACCTTTGCGGTTTGTTAACTTTAAGATACGAGTATATCCACCTGGTCTATCGCCAACCTTTGGCGCAACAGTTCCAAATAATTCTTTTACAGAATCCTTGTTACCAAGGTAACTGAATACTACCCTACGTGAGTTTGTTGAATCATCTTTACCTTTAGTGATGATTGGCTCAATATATTTTCTCAATGCTTTAGCTTTAGCTAAAGTAGTTGTAATGCGCTTATGAACAATTAGCGAAGATGCCATATTAGCTAACATTGCAGATCTATGTGAGGCTGTTCTTCCTAAGTGATTAACTGTTTTTCCGTGTCTCATCGTTCAAAAAATTTGTCTGTTTTACAGTCTGTTTATTATTCTTCGTTACCTAAATATTTAGCCACATCCATTCCAAAAGTTAAGCCCTTATCTCTTGCAAGTTCTTCTAACTCAGAAAGTGATTTCTTACCGAAGTTGCGGAATTTCAACAAGTCGGCAATATCAAATGCTACTAACTCACCCAAAGTTTTGATATCAGCTGCTTTCAAGCAATTGTAAGCACGCACTGATAGATCAAGATCAGATAGAGGTGTTTTTAAGATTTTACGAATATGTAGTACATTTTCATCAACTTCTTGCGGAGCCTCTTTAACCTGAGTATCTAAAGTAATTAACTCATCAGAGAACAACATAAAATGTTGAATCAATATTTTTGCAGCTTCTTTCAATGCATCTTCAGGGTGGATAGATCCATCGCTTGAGATTTCAACAGTTAACTTCTCGTAATCTGTTTTTTGCTCAACGCGATAGTCCTCAACACTGTATTTCACATTTTTTATTGGTGTAAAAATGGCATCAACCGGAATTAAACCGATAACAGCATCTTTAGGTTTGTTCTCTTCTGCAGGAACATAACCTCTACCTTTTTCAACCGTAATCTCCATTTCAATCTGAACCTTAGGGTCCATATTACAAATGACCAATTCCGGATTTAGGATTTTAAATGCGTTTGTGTGCTTACTAATTTCACCCGCAGTAAATTGCTCTTGGCCTTTTACACTGATGAATATTTTTTCACTATCAACACCGTCAACAACACGTTTAAAACGAACTTGTTTAAGGTTTAATACGATTTCAGTTACATCTTCAATTACACCCTTGATGGTAGAAAACTCATGCTCAACACCAGTGATTTTTACGGATGTAATTGCATAACCCTCTAAAGAAGAAAGAAGAATTCTGCGCAAAGCATTACCGATGGTAACACCGTATCCTTTTTCCAAAGGGCGGAACTCAAACTGACCAAAGAAGTCAGTTTCTTTGTGCATGATAACTTTATCAGGTTTTTGAAATGCGAGAATAGCCATTTATGTAATAGATTAATTATTATTTTGAGTACAACTCAACGATTAATTGTTCTTTGATGTTTTCAGGAATGCTTTCTCTTTCAGGATAAGCCAAGAACGTTCCTTTTAATGCTTTTTGATCGGCACTTAGCCAGTTAAATTTAGATGGGTTGCTTGCAGCTACTGAATCTGAAATCACTTCAAGTGTTTGAGATTTTTCACGAACACCAACTACATCACCAGGTTTTAACGAATAAGAAGCAATATTAACAACCTTACCGTTAACAGTAATGTGGCGATGGCTAACCAACTGACGAGCCATGCTGCGAGTTGTTGCAAATCCTAAACGATAAACTGTGTTATCCAAACGTGCTTCCAAAAACTTCATTAAGTTTTCACCGGTAACACCTTTCTTACGAGCTGCTTCCTCAAACGTTTTGTAGAACTGACGCTCTAACAAACCATAAGTATATTTAGCCTTTTGTTTTTCTGTCAACTGAATAGCATACTCAGTTGGCTTGGAACGCTTGCGCGATTGTCCATGTTGTCCCGGAGGATAATTTCTTTTTTCAAAGTTTTTATCAGGACCGTAAATCGCTTCTTTAAACTTACGTGCGATTTTAGTTTTTGCTCCTATAAATCTAGCCATTGCTTCTTTCTTGTAATTCGTTAATAATTAAACTCTTCTCTTCTTTGGAGGACGACATCCGTTATGTGGAAGTGGAGTAATATCTTTAATGGTAGTTACTTCCAAACCTGCACCGGCTAACGTACGGATAGCTGAATCACGTCCTGAGCCAGGTCCTTTAACGAACACTTCAATTTTTTTCATTCCCAAATCAACTGCAACCTTAGCGCAATCAGATGCGGCCATTTGAGCTGCATATGGAGTGTTCTTTTTAGAACCCCTGAAGCCCATTTTACCTGCCGAAGCCCAAGATACTACTTGACCTTGTGAGTTGGTAATAGATATAATGATATTGTTGAAACTAGCCTGAATATGAGCTTGACCAAGAGAGTCAATCACAACAGTTTTTTTCTTGCTAGTTTTTTTACCTGTATTTGTAGCCATTGCTAATTCTTATTTACAAACTATTATTTAGTAACCTTTTTCTTACCAGCAACTGTTTTACGTTTACCTTTACGGGTACGTGAGTTTGTTCTGGTACGTTGACCACGTACTGGCAAGCCTTTACGATGGCGCAGTCCACGGTAACAACCAATATCCATCAAACGTTTGATGTTCAATTGTTTTTCGGAACGTAATTCGCCCTCAACAGTGATCAACTCAGTGATATGCTTTCTGATTTTGTTCAAATCATCATCATCCCACTCTTGAACTTTTTTATCCAAGCTAATTCCATTCTCTATTAAAATTTTAACAGCAGTTGAACGGCCTATCCCGAAAATGTAGGTAAGACCTATCTCACCACGCTTATTTTTTGGTAAATCAATACCTGATATACGAGCCATAGTTATTTATTATCCTTGACGTTGTTTAAATTTTGGATTCTTTTTGTTGATAACGTAAACTCTTCCGTTACGTTTCACAATCTTGCAGTCTTCACTGCGTTTTTTTACTGATGCTCTAACCTTCATGTTATTTGTATCTATAAATTATTCTACCTTTTGATAAATCATATGGCGACATTTCAACCGAGATTTTATCTCCCGGCAGAATTTTAATATAGTGCATTCTCATTTTACCTGAGATGTGTGCTATAATTTCATGTCCGTTTTCAAGTTGTACCCTGAACATTGCATTGGATAATGCTTCTGTAATGACACCATCTTGTTTTATAAGAGCTTGTTTCGACATATTTTCAATTTAAGGGCTGCAAAAATAGCAGATTATTTATTATTTGCCAATTTATTTATGCAGCACCAACCGTTGATCTTCCTTTTATACGTCCCGATTGCATTAAGCCATCATAGTGACGCATTAATAAGTGACTTTCGATTTGTTGTAATGTATCTAATACTACCCCTACTAAAATCAACAATGACGTTCCTCCGTAAAACTGAGCAAACTGACTATTAATGTTTAGTACTCCCGCCAATCCTGGCATGATTGCAATAGCCGCTAAGAACAAAGCACCAGGCAGAGTTATGCGCGACATTACCTGATCAATGAAACTTGCAGTAGCCTGACCCGGTTTAACTCCCGGAATAAAACCACCATTACGTTTCATATCATCAGCAATTTGTGTTGGATTAACAGAGATCGCAGTATAGAAATACGTAAATATAATAATGAGGATAGCGAATGTTAGGTTGTAACCCAATGATCCAGGATTGATAAACTGTGCAATAATACCTTGCATTGTTTCATTTGGAAAAAACTGAGCAACCGTTGAGGGAATAAACATCAACGCCTGAGCAAAGATGATTGGCATAACACCCGCAGCATTTACCTTTAAAGGTATATATTGGCGTACTCCTCCGTATTGACGATTTCCTACAATTCGTTTTGCGTATTGAACAGGAATCTTTCTTACTCCTTGCACCAACATAATTACAGCCATAATAACACCAAACAATGCAGCCAATTCGATTAAGAAAATCACCAATCCTCCACCTGATTCAGATAACTTGAAGTTGAACTCTTCTTTTAAAGCAAATGGTAAACGAGCAATGATACCAATCATGATAATCAATGACACACCATTTCCAATACCTTTATCGGTAATACGCTCACCAAGCCAAAGAACAAACATGGTACTTGCTGTTAATACGATTACGGAAGTAATCATGAAGAAGAAATCAGAAACTACTTCAGGATGTGTTATAGAAATAATCGCACCTGGATTTTCAGATTTTAAGTTAATTAAGAACCCAATCGACTGAACAACAGTAATAAGAATGGTTAAGTAACGTGTTATCTGGTTAATTTTTCTTCTTCCATCTTCTCCCTCCTTTTGCATTTTTTGGAAAGAAGGAACAGCCATGGTTAGTAACTGAACAACAATTGATGCAGAGATGTAAGGCATGATACCTAAGGCGAAGATAGATCCACGACCGAAAGCACCACCAGCAAACATATTAATCAATCCGAAAATCCCACCGGCAGCTTGCTTGGCAGAACCTTCCAAAGCATTAGGGTCAACACCTGGTAAGGTTACATAAGTACCAAAACGGTAAATAAGTAACAACCAGAAGGTGATGGCTAATTTATACCTCAACTCCTCAATTCGATAGATATTTTTTATGGTCTCGATGAGTTTTTTCATGTACTAGGCGTTTTCTGCTTTTACTTTGTATGTAGGAACAAGAACTACTGATCCACCCGCAGCTTCGATTGCTTTTTTAGCTGTTTCCGAGAATGCGTGAGCTTTAACTTCTACTGCCGCTTTGATTTCGCCACGACCTAGAACTTTAACTAATTCTTTTTTAGAAACCAATCCGTTTTCGATAAACGTACTCAAATCAATTGATGTTAATGATTTCTCTTCTATTAATGTTTGAATTTTATCAAGGTTAATACCTGCATATTCAACACGGTTCAAGTTTTTGAAACCAAACTTAGGAATACGTCTGTATAAAGGCATTTGACCTCCTTCAAAACCTCTTTTGGTACTAGTACCAGAGCGAGATCCAGCACCCTTGTGTCCACGTGCCGCGGTTCCACCTTTTCCGGAACCTTCTCCACGTCCTACACGCTTACCTTCTCTTTTTATTGAACCAGCAGCTGGTTTTAATGTATGTAATTTCATTATGCTTAATCTGATTAAACGTTTTCAATTTTGAGCAAATGCGCTACTTGTCTGATCATACCCATCACTTGCGGAGTACCTTCTTTTTCCAATGTTTGGTTAGTTTTGGTAAATCCTAAAGCTCTGATGGTTCTTTTTTGCGGTTCAGGTCTGTCAATAATTGATTTTACCTGTGTGATTCTAACTGTTGCCATCTTATTACTCTCCGTTAAAAACTTTCTTTAAACTAATACCTCTTTGTTGAGCAATAGTGAATGCATCACGCATGTTGAGCAAAGCATCAATGGTTGCCTTAACCACGTTGTGCGGGTTAGAAGAACCTTTTGATTTTGCCAATACGTCTGTTACACCAGCACTTTCCAATACTGCGCGCATCGCACCACCTGCAATTACTCCTGTTCCATGAGCAGCCGGTTTTAAGAAAACACGTCCTCCTCCATATTTACCCAATTGTTCGTGTGGAACTGTACCTTTTAATACCGGAACTTTGATGAGGTTTTTCTTAGCATCATCAATTCCTTTATTGATTGCATCGGTTACCTCATTAGCCTTGCCCAAACCGTAACCAATAATTCCGTTTGAATCACCAACCACCACAAGTGCAGAAAAACTAAATGTTCTACCACCTTTGGTTACTTTGGCAACACGGTTTATCGATACCACTCTTTCTTTGAGTTCGATGTCGGTTGTTTTTACTCTTTTTACGTTAGCTGTTGACATATCTTTCTTTAATTAAAGGAGCATTACTACCACCTTATAATTGTTATTAAAATTTTAAACCTCCCTCTCTGGCACCATCAGCTAAACTTTTTACACGACCATGGTATAAGTAACCATTTCTGTCGAATACTACTGTGCTGATTCCTGCTTGCAAGGCTTTTTCTGCTAATGCTTTTCCAACTAATGCCGATTTCTCAACACTGGTCATTTTATTGGTTAAGTTTTTAGATGAAGCTGCAGCAAGTGTTTTGCCATGAACGTCATCAATAACTTGAGCGTATATCTGTTTATTACTTCTGAAAACCGACAAACGTGGTCTTTCAGGTGTACCAAAAACACGGCTTCTAATGCCTGCTTTGATTTTTGTTCTTCTTTGTACTTTAGCCAACATAATTCTTCGATTTTATTTAGACGCTGTTTTACCGGCTTTTCTTCTTAATTGTTCACCTACGAATTTGATACCTTTTCCTTTGTATGGCTCAGGCTTACGTAAGCTTCTGATTTTTGCGGCTACTTGTCCGATTAATTGTTTATCAGCACTTTCAAGTGTGATAATCGGGTTTTTACCTTTTTCTTGTTCTGTTTTCACAGATACTTCCTTCGGAATTTCGAAGTAAATATGATGCGAGTAGCCCAAAGTTAAATCTAAGATGTTTCCATCATTAGCAGCTTTGTAACCCACACCCACTAGTTCTTGTTGTACTTTGTAACCCGCAGTAACACCAACAACCATGTTGCTAATCAATGAACGATACAAACCATGCATGGCTTTGTGACGCTTTTGATCTGTAGGACGTTTTACTAAAATTTCGTTGTTTTCAACTTCTACTTTAATATCTGCATCTACAGTTTGGTGCAATTCTCCTTTAGGTCCTTTTACTGTTACTACGTTACCGTTTGAAACTTTTAATTCAACTCCGGCAGGTAATGCAATTGGCGCTTTTCCTATACGTGACATATCTTTTTACCTCCTGTTGATTAATAAACGTAACATAAAACTTCACCGCCAACGTTTAATTTGCGGGCTTCTTTATCAGTCATTACACCTTTAGAAGTTGTTAAAATAGCAATACCTAACCCGTTAATAACACGTGGCATGGTTGCGATACCTGAGTATTTACGCAAACCTGGAGTACTGATACGTTGTAATGATTTAATTGCTGACGCTTTGGTGATAGGATTGTATTTCAAAGCGATTTTAATGGTACCCTGATGATTAGCAACATCTTCAAATTTGTAGTTTAAGATGTAACCTTTTTCAAATAGTACTTTAGTAACCTCCTTCTTCAAATTTGAAGCCGGGATTTCTACAATGCGGTGGTTAGCCTTGATCGCATTGCGTAACCTTGTTAGGTAGTCTGAAATTGGATCAGTCATGTTTGTTAAATTTTACTCGTGAGTAGTTAGCCAAAGGCACTCTTGCTCACTGAGTTGTTTGTAATTATAAAAATTAAGGGGTGCGAATATATGCATATTCCCATCCCTTAACAATTTTTTTTTATTTTAATTACCAGCTTGCTTTGGTAACGCCAGGAATCTTACCCATTAAGGCCATTTCGCGGAACTGATTACGGCAAATACCGAAATCACGCATGTAACCTTTAGGACGACCTGTTAGTTTGCAACGGTTTTTCAAACGAACCGGTGATGCGTTACGAGGTAATTTGTTCAATCCTTCGTAATCTCCCGCTGCCTTTAATGCCGCGCGTTTTACCGCATAACGAGCAACTACAGCTTCTCTTTTTCTTTGACGTGCTTTTACTGATTCTTTAGCCATTATTTTTGATTTTTAAATGGTAAACCAAACTCTTTTAATAACGATAAGCATTCTTCATCGGTTTCGGCTGTAGTCACAAAAGTGATATCCATACCGTTGATTTTGTTTACTTTATCGATAACAATCTCTGGGAAGATGATTTGCTCAGTAACACCTAATGTGTAGTTACCACGTCCATCAAATCCTTTATCATTCAATCCAGCGAAATCACGTACACGAGGTAACGAGATCGACACTAAACGGTCTAAGAATTCGTACATCCTATCACCTCTTAAGGTAACACGTGCACCAATTGGCAAGTTTTCTCTCAATTTAAAGTTAGAGATCGCTTTCTTAGATTTGGTAGATACTGCGCGCTGTCCTGAAATGGTTGACATTTCTTCAACAGCTTGGTCTACTAATTTTTTATCTGCAACTGCAGCTCCAACACCTTGGTTTAAGCAAATCTTTAGCAACTTAGGAACTTGCATTACGTTAGCGTAAGCAAACTTTTCCTTTAATGCCGGAACTACTTGAGCTGTATATTGGTCTTTTAATCTTGGAGTATACATATCCTTAGTCAATTATTTCGCCTGATTTTTTAGAGAAACGTACCAATTTACCTGCATCGTTTAGTTTACGACCGATGCGGCTTGCGTTTCCTGTTTTGTCAACCAACATCAAGTTAGAAATATTTACAGATGCTTCCTTCTTGATAATGCCACCTTGTTGGTTTTGAGCATTGGGTTTGGTGTGACGGCTTACGATGTTTATGCCTTCAACCAACGCACGGTTTGTTGCAGCAAAAACTTGTAATACACGTCCTTTTTTACCTTTATCGTCACCGGCTATAACCTGAACCATGTCACCTTTTTTAACATGTAGTTTTGCCTGTTTGTTATATCTTCTTTCCATATTATAGTACCTCCGGTGCTAATGAAACGATTTTCATGAATTGTTTTTCGCGTAACTCACGGGCTACTGGTCCGAAGATACGAGTTGCTCTGGGTTCATCTTGCGCATTTAATAATACACAAGAATTATCATCAAAACGAATGTATGAACCGTCAGCTCTTCTCACTTCTTTTTTGGTGCGAACAACTACAGCTTTTGAAACTGCACCTTTCTTAACACCTCCTGAAGGAATAGCAGACTTTACCGTTACTACTATTTTATCGCCAACAGACGCATAACGTCTTGCTGTACCACCCAATACTCTAATACAAAGTACTTCTTTGGCACCGCTATTATCGGCTACTTTTAAACGACTTTCTTGTTGTATCATCTTATTTAGCTTTTTCGATAATTTCTACTAATCTCCATCTTTTATCTTTACTCAACGGACGCGTCTCCATCAATTTAACGATATCGTTAATACCACACTCGTTCTTTTCGTCATGAGCTTTAAATTTGGAAGTCATCTTGATGAACTTTCCATATTTCGGGTGCATTACCTTACGTTCAACGCTCACAACGATGGTTTTTTCCATCTTGTTGCTCAGAACTTTTCCGATAATCACTTTACGCGAATTTCTGGTTTCTACTGTTGTTTCCATTTTCTAAATATTATTGAACATTCGCTAATGCTCGTCTTGACTGCTCGGTAAGCAAACGAGCTACTAATTTCTTGCTTTCTTTAATTTTAGCAGGGCTATCGATAGGAGACACCGCGTGACTAAATTTAATTTTAGTTACTTGAGCTCTTTCTTCCTTGATTCTTCCAGCAAGTTCTTTATCCGATAGTTCTCTGATTTCTGAATTTTTCATATTATTCTGCGTAATCATTTTTTACGATAAACTTAGTAACTACCGGAAGTTTTTGAGATGCAAGTCTCATAGCCTCTTTAGCTACTGCCAATGGAACTCCATCCGCTTCGAAGATAATTGTACCGGGCTTACAAACAGCTACCCAGTATTCAGGAGCTCCTTTACCCTTACCCATACGCACCTCTGCAGGCTTTTTAGTCATTGGTTTGTCAGGAAAAACTCTGATCCATACTTGACCTTCACGTTTCATGTAACGGTTTAATGCTACACGGGCAGCTTCAAGCTGTTTTCCGGTGAGGAAGCTTACTTCGGTTGATTTCAATCCGAATGATCCATATGCAATCTCGGCACCACGTGTTGCGTTTCCACGAACACGGCCCTTTTGCATTTTCCTATATTTGGTTCTTTTTGGCTGTAACATTATTCTTACAGTTTAAAATTAATTTGTCAAAAATTTATTTCTTTGGTCTTCTATCTCCGCCTGCTGACGGTCTTCTTTCACCACTACCGCCTCTGCGGTCATTACCTCCACGTGATGGGCGTTCAGGTCTGTCGCTTCTACGATCATTTCTTCTTTCACCACCTTTGTTTTCGGTACTGCTCATTCCCAGGTTAGGAGACAAATCACGTTTACCGTAAATTTCGCCTTTACAGATCCATACTTTAATACCGATCTTTCCGTATACTGTTAAAGCTTCAGCGATTGTGTAGTCGATATCAGCACGAAGTGTATGCAATGGCGTACGGCCTTCTTTGTAGCTTTCGGTTCGAGCCATCTCAGCTCCACCTAAACGACCTGCAACTTGAATTTTAATTCCTTCAGCACCCATTCTCATGGTAGAAGCAATCGCCATTTTAACTGCACGTTTAAAAGAAACACGGGCTTGCAATTGGTTAGCAATAGTTTCACCTACCAGGGCTGCATCTAACTCAGGACGCTTAATTTCAAAAATGTTAATTTGAACATCTTTTTTAGTAAGCTTCTTAATTTCTTCTTTTATCTTATCAACTTCTGAACCGGCTTTACCAATAACGATACCCGGACGAGATGTATGAATAGTGATGATGATGCGCTTAATTGTACGTTCGATGATGATACGTGCAACTCCACCTTTGGTGATACGAGCATTCAAATATTTTCTGATCTTTTCGTCCTCGATCAGTTTTTCGGCAAAGTTCTTACCACCGTACCAGTTCGATTCCCAACCACGTACGATACCAAGTCTAATTCCTATCGGGTTTACTTTTTGTCCCATTATATTTACTTTTTTATGCTTCGGTTGCTGTTTCTACTGCGGCTGTTTTTGCAGCTGCTTTACTATCTACTATAAGTGTTACGTGGTTAGAACGTTTTCTGATTCTATGTGCACGTCCTTGTGGAGCTGGTAGCACACGCTTAAGCATTGCACCACTATCAACAAACACAGTTTTTACAAATAGTTCAGCCTCTTCTACACGAGCACCCTCATTTTTTTGACCCCAGTTAGCGATGGCAGAAAGTAATAGTTTTTCAACACGTGGTGCACTTTCTTTTGCGTTGTTGAAACGTAAAATATGTAATGCTTCCTCTACTTTTTTACCTCTGATAAGGTCAACGATCAATCTCATTTTACGAGGTGACGTTGGGCAATTATTTAATCTTGCTACTGCTTCCATCGTTAGTCTTTTTTAACAGGGTGAGTTTTGAATGTACGGGTAGGAGCAAATTCACCTAACTTGTGACCTACCATGTTTTCGGTTACATACACAGGGATAAACTTGTTTCCATTGTGCACCGCGAATGTTTGTCCAACAAAATCCGGAGAGATTACTGATCTTCTCGACCAAGTTTTGATGACAGTTTTTTTGTTAGACTCAACTACTACGCTAACTTTTTTCTCAAGTTTTGCGTCAATATAAGGTCCTTTTTTTAGAGAGCGTGCCATATCTTATTTCTTTCTCCTTTCGATGATGAATCTGTTAGAATATTTCTTAGGTGTACGTGTTTTGTAACCTTTCGATTTAATACCGTTACGTGAACGTGGGTGTCCTCCTGAAGCTCTACCTTCACCACCACCCATCGGGTGATCCACAGGGTTCATTACTACCGGACGAGTTCTTGGTCTGCGACCTCTCCAACGGTTAGCTCCTGCTTTACCCATGCGCTCTTGGTTGTGATCAGGATTAGAAACCGACCCGATAGTAGCTGAACAAGCAACTAAAATCATACGTGTTTCACCTGAAGCTAGTTTCACGATTGCATATCTACCATCACGGTTGAGCAATTGTGCAAATGATCCTGCTGAACGAACCAATTTACCACCACGACCCGGTTGCAATTCAATGTTGTGAATTACAGTTCCCAAAGGGATTTCTGATAATGGTAAGGTGTTACCAATTTCAGGAGCTGAACCAGGGCCACTCATTACTGAGGTACCTGCTTTCAATCCATGAGGAGCGATGATATATCTTTTTTCGCCATCAACATAGTGCAACAATGCGATACGTGCGCTACGGTTTGGATCGTACTCAATTGAATGTACAGTTGCAGGAATCGATAACTTCTCACGAATGAAATCAATAATACGATACTGCTGCTTGTGTCCACCACCCATGTATCTCATGGTCATTTTACCGCTGTCGTTACGACCGCCTGAGCGAGTTTTTGCTACCAACAAAGACTTTTCTGGAGTAGATTTTGTAATCTCCTCAAAAGTATTTACGGCTTTAAATCTGGTACCGGCTGTTACGGGTTTAAATTTTCTAATTCCCATTGCTTATTATATGTTTTGGAAGAAATCAATTACTTGACCGTCTTTCAATGTAACAATTGCTTTTTTGAATGCAGGTTTTCTGCCCTCGAACAAACCCTTTTTGGTAAAACGTGATTTTGCTTTACCAGCATAGCGCATTGTGCTAATACCAGTAACATTTACCGAATATAAGGCTTCTATTTCTTTGATAATTTCAGGTTTGGTTGCTGTTTTTGAAACAATGAACCCGAATTGTCCCAACTTCTCACTATGAGCGGTTGACTTTTCAGTAATTAAAGGCTTTTTAAGTGTGCTCATTATTTTGCTGAATTTAAAATTTCCTCAATAACCGAAACCGAAGAATCAACTAAAATCAATCTGTTAGCAGCAAGAATCTCATACGTATTCAAATCTTTTGCTGTCATCACTTTTGCTTTAGGTAAGTTTCTGCTCGATCTGTAAATATTGTCGTTGTAATCAGGAATAACCAATAAGGTTTTTTCCGTGTTCAACTTCAAGTTGTTCAAAATACTCAAGTATTGTTTGGTTTTTGGACCGTCAATATTGAAGCTTTCAAGAACTGTGATATTGTTTTCTTTAGCTTTGTAAGTCAATGCTGATTTACGAGCTAATTGTTTCAATTTTTTGTTCAATTTGAAACTGTAGTCGCGAGGACGTGGACCGTGGATACGAGCTCCACCAACCATTGTACCGCTTTTGATACTACCTTTACGAGCTCCACCTGTACCTTTTTGCTTGTGCAATTTTTTGGTAGAACCACTTACTTCGCTTTTCTCTTTCGCTTTGTGTGTTCCTGTACGTTGGTTGGCAAGGTACTGCTTTACGTCAAGATAGATAGCGTGATCGTTTGGTTCAACACCAAATACGGTCTCAGAAAGCTTTACTTTTTTTCCGGTTTCTGTTCCAGATGTATTTAATACTGCTATTTCCATCACTATTTCTCTATTAATAAGAATGACCCCTTATGACCAGGAATACTTCCTTTTACAACTAATAAGTTTTCTTCCTTGAAAACTTTCAAAATCTCCAAGTTGGTTTTCTTAACGCGAACACCACCCATACGACCAGCCATGCGCATTCCTTTGAATACACGTGAAGGATCGGAAGATGCTCCTAACGAACCAGGCGCTCTCAAACGATTATGCTGACCGTGTGTTTGCATACCCACACCGCTAAATCCATGGCGTTTTACAACACCTTGAAAACCTTTTCCTTTTGAGGTTCCAACTACGTCAACGAATTCGCCAACTTCAAATAAACCAATCTCAATGGATTGACCTAATGTAAGTTCTTCTTCGAACCCTTTGAATTCAGCCAACTTCGTTTTAGGAGTAGTGTTAGCTTTAGTGAAGATTCCTTTTTGCGCAGCGGGAGTGTTTTTTTCTTTCCTATCTCCATACGCTAGCTGAACAGCTCGGTAACCATCTTTTTCAGTGGTTTTAACTTGTGTAACTACACAAGGCCCTGCTTCGATAACAGTGCACGGAATTTGTTTCCCGTTGCTATCGAACACGCTGGTCATGCCTACTTTTCTACCTATTATTCCAGACATAATATCTTAATCTCTTTACAAGTTATACTTTGATTTCAACATCTACTCCGCTCGGCAAATCCAATTTCATTAATGCATCAACAGTTTTAGCGGTTGAACTGTAGATATCCAATACTCTCTTGTATGAGCACAATTGGAATTGCTCTCTTGCTTTCTTGTTTACGTGTGGCGAACGTAAAACTGTGTAAATTCTTTTGTGTGTTGGAAGTGGAATTGGACCACTTACTACTGCACCTGTAGACTTTACTGTTTTCACAATCTTTTCTGCTGATTTATCAACAAGATTGTAGTCGAAAGACTTTAATTTGATCCTGATTTTTTGATTAACCATTTTATTAAGCTTTAGCTGCTTTACCGTTTACTTTTGCTAATATTTCTTCTTGTACGTTACGTGGAGCTTCAGCGTAATGATCAAACTCCATAGTGCTGCTTGCGCGACCTGACGATAATGTACGTAATTGAGTAACATATCCGAACATTTCTGAAAGTGGAACTCTTGCTTTGATTACTTGTGAACCAGCGCGTGTATCCATACCGTCTAATTGTCCTCTACGTTTGTTCAAGTCACCAATTACATCTCCCATATTTTCTTCTGGAGTCAAAATCTCAATTTTCATGATTGGCTCCAATAATACTGGTGATGCTTTACGTGATGCTTCTTTAAAGGCAATACTTGCTGCAATTTCGAATGATACCGAATCCGAATCCACTGCGTGGAATGAACCGTCAAACAAACGAACTTTTAAGCTCTCAACAGGATATCCTGCTAATACACCCGTAGCCATTGCTTTATCAAAACCTTTTTGGATAGAAGGAATAAATTCTTTAGGAATCGACCCTCCTACTACTTCGTTTACAAATTCCAATCCTTGTTTTGCTGAGTCGCCCGGGATTAATTCAAACTGAATATCCGCAAACTTACCACGCCCACCTGATTGTTTTTTGTATACCTCGCGGTGAATCACCGGTTTAGTTATTGTTTCTTTATATGCTACTTGTGGAGCACCTTGATTACACTCTACTTTAAACTCGCGTCTCAAACGATCCACGATAATTTCTAAGTGTAACTCTCCCATTCCTGAGATTACAGTTTGACCTGTTTCCTCATCTGTTTTTACTTTAAATGTAGGATCTTCTTCAGCTAATTTAGCCAACGACATACCTAATTTATCAGAATCAGCTTGAGTTTTAGGCTCAATTGCCAATCCAATTACCGGCTCAGGGAAATCCATTGCTTCTAATACAATAGGGAATTTCTCAGCACACAAGGTGTCACCGGTTTTGATATCTTTAAATCCTACAGCTGCTCCAATATCTCCTGCTTCTAATGCTTCGATTGGATTCTGCTTGTTAGCATGCATTTGGAAGATACGAGAAATACGCTCTTTGTTTCCGCTACGGGTGTTTAGTACGTATGAACCTGCATCAAGCTTACCTGAGTATGCACGCATAAAGGCTAGGCGTCCTACAAACGGATCAGTTGCAATCTTAAATGCAAGAGCTGTGAATGGCTCGTTTACATCCGGCTTGCGGGTAACCTCTTCGTTTGTATCAGGGTTGATACCTGTAATCTCTTTTTTATCCATTGGAGAAGGCAATAATTCCATTACCAAATCCAACATTGTTTGAACACCTTTATTCTTGAATGAAGAACCGCATAACATAGGTACGATTTTCATGTCAATAACTGCTTTACGCAAAGCGTCCAAAATTTCTCTTTCTGAAATTGATGTTGGGTCTTCAAAGAATTTCTCCATCAATTTATCATCATACTCCGAAACTGCTTCCAATAATTTCTCTCTCCACTCGGTTGCCTCTTCTACCATATCGGCAGGAATTTCAACTTCTTGGAAAGTCATACCTTTATCGTGCTCATTCCAGATCATTCCGCGGAAATTGATCAAATCAATTACCCCTTTAAATCCATCTTCAGCACCAATAGGTAATTGTAAAGGAACTGCATTGCTACCCAACATCTCTTTTACTTGTTTTACAACGTTCAAGAAATCGGCACCTGAGCGGTCCATTTTATTAACGAAACCTAAACGAGCTACGTTATAATTATTTGCTAATCTCCAGTTGGTTTCTGATTGGGGTTCAACACCATCAACGGCAGAAAACAAGAAAACTAATCCATCTAATACACGTAAAGAACGGTTTACTTCCACTGTAAAGTCAACGTGACCTGGTGTATCGATGATATTGATATGATAATTTTTATTGCGGTATTTCCAAGGCACAGTAGTTGCTGCCGATGTAATTGTGATACCACGCTCTGCTTCTTGAACCATCCAATCCATTGTAGAAGCTCCATCGTGTACTTCACCTATCTTGTGATTTACACCAGAATAGTAAAGGATACGCTCGGTCGTAGTAGTCTTACCCGCATCAATATGCGCTGCAATACCAATATTTCTTGTTAATGTTAAGTCGCGTGACATTCGTTTATATTCGCTCTAATGGGTTATTATTAACTTACTTTGAAATGTGAGAACGCTTTGTTAGCCTCAGCCATTCTGTGTGTGTCTTCACGTTTCTTAACTGAAGCTCCTTCACCTTTTGAAGCAGCAATAATCTCAGCAGATAATTTATCAGCCATTGATTTTTCAGAACGTTTGCGTGAATACTCAATCATCCATTTCATCCCTACCGCAATTTTACGGTCAGCAGGTACTTCCATTGGAATTTGGAATGTTGCACCACCCACACGTCTTGCTTTTACTTCTACTGAAGGCATAACGTTATTCAATGCTTTTTTCCAAACATCAATACCTGGCTCTTGAATTTTAGCTTCTACTTTGCCCAATGCATCGTAGAAAATTGCAAAAGCTGTACTTTTCTTTCCGCTCCACATCATGTTGTTAACGAAACGTGTTACCATCGTATCGTTAAACTTAGGATCTGGTGTTAAAATGCGTTTTTTAGGTTTCGACTTTCTCATGTTATCTAAACTTTCCTAATTTGATTATTTTTTACCTTTTGCTTTTGGATCTGGAGCTGCACCTGGCTTAGGTTTTTTAGTTCCGTATTTAGAACGTCTTTGATTACGTCCGGCAACACCGGCAGTATCCAATGCTCCACGCACAATGTGGTAACGAACACCCGGCAAATCTTTTACCCTTCCTCCACGTACCAATACGATAGAGTGTTCTTGAAGGTTGTGACCTTCACCAGGGATATAAGCGTTGATCTCGTTACCGTTGGTTAAACGCACACGAGCTACTTTACGCATAGCTGAGTTTGGTTTCTTTGGTGTAGTAGTGTATACACGTGTACACACGCCTCTGCGCTGTGGGCAAGAATCTAATGCAGGAGATTTACTCTTGTAGTTGATGTCTGTGCGGCCTTTTCTTACAAGCTGTTGTATGGTTGGCATATTAAAACTTTTGTTCGTTTACTCTATTTTTAAAGGACGGCAAAAGTACATGGAATAAATTAGCTAAGCAAGTGCCTGACAAAAAATATTTTAAATAACTTAAAATATTCAGTGCTGAGCGGGTTACAGAAGTGTATTTAACCATCAGTCTTTATACCGAGAAGTGTTCCAGTTTTTCAAAACCGGGCTGCAAATATAAGAGCACTTTTGTATTTACCAATATTATTTTCAGGTTTTTATCGCAAAACCTGATTTTGATTAGTAAAGGATGAAGATTACCATGTAAGTAGTGAAAGCAGATGTATTAATACAAGGTATAAAACACACCGATTTTTGCTGTTCCAAAATACTCATATTCCGTTACGTCAGAATATAAAGCAGTAGGCGTTAAATATTGATTGAAAAAACAAGTAGCTGCAATACCCAACCTTTTTATTTCATACATATACGTTAAACCACCTAATGCAGAAACCGAATATGCTTTATAGACGGATTGATTACCTGAGGGATATTCTTTTCTTCTGCTTCCATCTGTGTAATTAGTTAGCAACTCATTCTGCACTTTGTATAAAAGATTGTTTGAAACACCCAGTTGCGGAATAAGCTTATGACGTTTGTTTTGGGATAGGGTGAAAGCATAACCCAACAATACAGGAATGCGAATGTTGTTGAATACGAACTTTAATTCAACATAGTCTACCGGGGCAGAAGTTTGCACAAAACCGAATTGTTCATCAATTCGATCGCCAAAACGTAAGTTCTTGGGAATAGATCTATATCCCGAGGTCGTATGTACTATTCCTGTTTCGAATAGCCACTTGCGTTTAAATAATATGCAATTTAATGAATAAAAAGCCCCCCAACCAGAGAGAGTTTCATCACCATATCGTTTAAATATAGAACTACCTGGAGATTGATCGTGTACTTTGAATACAGGATGCGAATACAATAAACCAGCGGAAGCACCAATTTTAATGCTCATCTGGCTGTAAGCACAAAGAGGAAAGCATAAAAGAAATAAAATTAAGTTTCGCATCGCATAAAACTATTTGGCTGTGATTAACAGATTTGCTGCAGCGCCAAAAGTATTTCCTTTGATGTTGACAAAATACAAACCTGCTTCCATGTTTTCCAAGCCGGTAACAAGAATACCATTATTTTTTGAAGAATACATTGTTTCAATAGTCCTGACAACTTTTCCTACTGAATTCACGATAGAAATAGTAAACAATCCATCCGGTTTATTGCATTCAAATGCGCATAAAAAAATACCATCGCTTACCGGATTAGGAATAATTTCAAAGTGCGAAGATTTAGTATGATCCGCACTGTTGTCTTTTTCGTTTATATCTTTTACAGGTAGCTCTATTATTAGGCCAGGAAAAGGCTCCTGAAAGCCTGAACGTCCGGCTTTTTGATAAACGGTAGAATTACACTTGGAACCACTGCAATATATATCGGACAAACCACCAGAAGCAATTTCAAAATTTGGCCCGATTTCTATTTCATTTCCTGCTCTATACTTAACCTCTACTCCGTTATTGATTAATACAGCACCACTCGTTGCCACCAAAATTTTATCATTTGCAGTAAACTCCTCATTGGCTGAATAGATGACATTGTCAATATTAAGTTGATTTGGGCAACAAGATGTATTAACTGTTTGAACGTCAAATATAGAATAGACTCTTTCCTGAACACCTAAAATGGTAATATTTCCATCTAAATCTTTTGTATGACCACAATTTTTCATAGAAAGTTGATACGTGTATACATCTAACGGTAGAAAAACGCCTTGTGCATCATCTCCCTTCCACATAAATCTGAAATAATCGAATTGTCCGTTCAATATATTCGCAGGGTCAAACTCCCATTTTAAGCCATTAGGATTAACTTGGTTTATTCTTTTTGCCATCCCACCCCATCTATCCCAAACCTTGAATTCAACTTCAGTTGCATTATCTACTATAAAATTGAACGGACTATTAGTATTCATTGCATTGGGTATTGTGCTATTTGAGCCTCCGCAACAATTGTATGTGATTGGTTGTTTGAATTTATCCTCTAAGCATAAAGAACTACATGGGTCTACTTCCACTAAAGAAACATCATCTACAAACAGGTAGCCTCCTATATCATCTTCGTCCCTGCGAATGATTAAATTTCCTAATTCATCAGGGCCACCGCCATCTACGTCTTCATTAGGAACTCTGAAATCATAAACAAAATCATACCACATGTGTGCCGAATTTGCTGGAATTGAAAAAGTATGCACATTTTCCCATTTTACGTTTGAAGAAGTTAATGTGCTTGCATTCCAATACTCGGAGAATTTTGTAAAATGAATTTTCACACCACTTAAGTTTGTTACACTATTTGCTGATACTGCTAATCTCAATTTTAATTGGTAATACTTCCCTTTTTTTAGATTTGCATTTAACGTTGCACGTATTCCTTCAACAAAGTCATTGTAACCCTTAACCATTCCTGCACATTTCCCATTTAAACCAAGTAAAGGAGGTAACCCTATAGAATTGACAAAACTGCTAGCAATAAAAAAATTCCTAGATTCAATCCAGTCTGCCGTTAGGCAGTTAAAGCCGAAGGTACTACACCCGTTTGGGTCTGTAAGTGCTTGATACCATGCGTTACATCCATTTAAACTTCCATCTCCACTCGTAGGAAATGTACTAGGGATGAGTAAAACAATCACTGTTTTTTCTTACACCACCTTCGAATCCTCCATTGGTAATTAAATTCGTTTGCGCAGTCACAAATGAGTTAACACTTATTAATAAAATAATTGAAAATATTAGAGGGTAGTTTTTCATAAGGTTAAATCTTGAAAGTTGAAATAAGACCAATTTGGAAGTGATAGTAATACGAAGAAATTTTATCAGCGTATTTTTTAGCAAACTTATCGTTAATCTCTTCAGGTATGCGGTTATACGAATAACACCAACCAAAATTGTTTGCCAGTTTTAAGCTGATGTGAGGGGTTATCTTGTATGCAACACAGATACCGGCATTGCAACTGATAGCGTTTTTATTATATAAATCAGGGTAGGCAGGTACACTTGCATTTACAATATTATAGGTGATGGGTGTAAACCAAAAGCAGGCTTCAGGTTGAACTGCAATTTCGAACTTTTTTTTAGAAATGAAAGTGTAGTCATACTCAAATCCTGCTCCCCCGTATTTAGGATTAGCTAAATTCGTTATGTAAAATACGTTATAGCTGTGCTTGTTTTTGTTTATTCCAACCTGCACCTGCGTTGCAATAATATTGGTAAGCGAATTTGGTCTTGCATATCGCAGGCTTGCACCAAGCGTTACATTCAGTTGTGCAAAGGCATTGTAACTGCAACACAATACTATTAAAAAGAATACTCTGTTTATACGAAGGCAAATGTGCATATTCCTGTAAATTTATTTACTAGTTACTTTTTCCAATTCTGCAATCCGTTTTTCCTGTTGAAGGATATAAAGCGTTAGTTCTTCTATTTTCTCTAACATTTTCAGTTGTAACTCTCCAATATCCACTCCGTCTTCTTTTGCATATTCCGCAGCTGAGTTAATATTTGGCAAATGTTTATTCGTTTTCAAATACGTATTGAGGTCACTTAAAGGCATCAATTTATAGTCGTTATCAAAAACGTAATCAGGGAACGGATTAGCAGTAGTAACCTTAATCCTTCTCGCATACACTAATCCGGTTCCTGTTACTTTAAAAAGCTCGTTATTGCCATTAGAGAATCGAATTTCATCATCGGCAACCTTAAACATTGTTGTATTAGAAGAACCAATTTGAAAACTTGGTGTTGCAAAATGATATGTAGAAGCTGGTTGATTTGTCCCGAAACCAAATTGTTTAAATTCATTCACATAAAAAATCGGGCTCATAAATCCAGTACACGAATTTTTAGTATTTATATCAAAAACGGGACTCGGAATATTTGGAACCACGCCTCCTAACATATAATTCACCGAAAGCTTATTATCTACTCTGTTTATCTACTCTGTGATTATTTGTTGGGATATTAAATAAGCAAGGGTCAATTGTTCCTGAGCAATATTCTCCTCCAACACCAATTGTTCTCCTATTTATAAAATACCTATCAGAAGGTATAACATCTAACAAATCCTTTAATAACTTTAGCTAATTAATGTTTGTTAAGTCGAATTGAGCGGAAATTAAATCCGAACTGAATCTATTCGAATTATATATTGAGTTAAACACCTCTTTTTCCGAATTACTAAACTCAAAAGGTTGCTCAAGTATTGCCTGAAACTCTTCCGATTGAAAATGATGATAAATCGGGCGACAATTATCCTGCCATTCCCCCTGCGCAAGCAATTGCAATGGTATAACCAAAGATAATGTAACAAGTAAAATGATTTGATAAATGAATGGCTTTCTCATAATTAGGGATAAATTTTATGGTTGAACGAATATACTATTTTCAGGTTTTTATACAAATTTTTACTGATTTTGGTTAGGTTGATACAATAAAGTATGCCTCAATGATGTTATTTCTCATCTACATTTCATCCTGTAAATGCCGGGTGGGTACTTATATTTGCACAATGGTAAAAATAATAAGTATTGTAATGTTGGCTGGCATGTTGGTTTCTTGTTCAAGCAACCCAACTCTAACAACAACCCCTGCGGAACAAGCTGATTCGCTTAACTATGAAACCATCACCATGATGCAATCAATTGATGGATGTGATAAAGACTCCAGTGGCTGCACCTATATTGAGTTTGCTTACCCTCAATTTATAAATACCAGCGGTTTACTTGCCGATTCTTTAACTGCCATCATTCAACATACATTTGGTGATAGTGAAAAAAATATTCTATCACCCGACAGTGTGCAACATAATTTTATAGCTTCATACATTGCTTTTAAGAAAAAAGAAAATATATATACTACGCCATGGTTTGTTGAAAAAAGCTTAATGGTACTCAGCCAAAATCCCAAATGGATATCATTAGTATACGATGAGCGTACTTTCACTGGAGGAGCGCATCCGAACAGTTATAAGTTATATAGCGTAATTGAGAAAGCTAGCGGACGAAAAATGATCTTAACAGATTTTTTTGATAGCACTGCTATTTATAAATTGATGGGATTAGGCGAAACTGAATTTCGGTCGGTGAAAGGAATTAATCCTAATCAGGGTTTGGAAGATGCCGGTTATTGGTTTGAGAAAAATCGCTTTCACCTCAACAATAACTTTTACCTGAACGAAAATGGAATAACTTTCTTTTTTAATCATTACGAAGTAGGACCATACTCGCTGGGATCAACAGAAATTACCATTCCTGCCAATAAACTGGTGAAATTGATGAAGAAATGAGGCTTAGGTGAACTAAGCTTGATTAAGGCTTCGGTATACCCTGCTTGACACTAAACAAAATCCCCACGATGAAAATCGTGGGGATTTTTACTTCTTATAAATTTCGAATCTCCTTCGCACAGTTACCAATACTACTAACACTTTCCAACTTCCAATTTGGTGGTTTTAACTTCAATCAGTCAATAACTCTAGAAAAATCTGTACTTCAACTTCTCAATTCTTCATTTTCAATTCTTAATTTGTCACTAGTGGGTTTCGCCCATGGCAACAATACCTTGTTCCATGCGGTAGGCTCCCGATTCCAATTTGCTGCGAATAGCACCGAATGCCTTTATGGTTTCTTCTACATCAGCAAGAGTATGAACCGCTGTTGGAATTAAACGCAATAAAATCATTCCCTTTGGAATAACAGGGTACACTACAACCGAGCAGAAAATACCATGGTTTTCGCGTAAATCATGCACCACACCTGTAGCTTCGCCAACAGTTCCTTTCATCATTACCGGAGTAACCATTGTGTTGGTGTGCCCAATATCAAATCCTTTTTCTTTTAAGCCGCCTTGCAGAGCTCGAACAATCGTCCACAATTGCTCTTTGTATTCAGGATGGTTGCGTATCAATTCTAAACGTTTCAACGCTCCTTTTACAATTGGCATTGGCACCGACTTAGCATAAATCTGCGAACGCAAATTATAACGTAAATATTTTGTTACTTCTTTTTTGGCGGCTACAAAACCACCAATTAAGGCCATGCTTTTTGCAAACGTTCCAAAGTAAATATCAATGCCATCGTTACAATCTTGTTCAAACCCAATTCCTCTTCCTCCCTTACCAATTGAACCAAAACCATGCGCATCATCCACAAACAAGCGGAAGTCATATTTCTTTTTAAGTTCAATAATCTCAGCAATATTTCCTTGTGATCCAGTCATTCCGAATACACCTTCTGTTATAACCAAAATACCACCACCTGTTTCATCGGTAATTTTTTTAGCTCGCACCAATTGTTGCTCCAAACTAACAGCATCATTGTGTTTGTATAGGAAACGTTTTCCCATATGCAACCTTACGCCATCCACAATACACGCATGGCTCTCGGCATCGTATACAATTACATCATGTCTGTCAACCAAAGCATCAATGGCACTCACCATTCCTTGATATCCATAGTTTAGCAAAACCGCATCTTCCTTACCTACAAACTCAGCTAACTCCCTATCCAATTGCTCATGAAATACTGAGTTTCCACTCATCATACGAGCTCCCATTGGGTAACCCAAACCATATTCGGCTGTAGCATCGGTATCGGCTTTACGCACTTCGGGGTGGTTTGCAAGTCCTAGGTAGTTATTTAAACTCCAGTTTAGCATTAACTTTCCGCGGAACGTCATACGAGGTCCAATTTCCCCTTCTAATCTTGGGAACATATAATATCCGTAGGCATCATCAGCATGTTGTCCAAGTGGTCCAGCTTTTTTTGCGAGTTTTTCGAAAATATCCATTTATTCGTTTTATGTTATTTAGGGGCGAATTTAAGATTAAGAGTATGTAAATGCATAGTTTTTTAACGATGTTGGAGAAAGTTGACAAAATTTAGATGAAACCTTGAGTTCGATGAAGGATGATTGATAAGCTCAGAAAATACTCCTATTTGGTTAACTCATCTACCCAAAACATAAAAGGAATGAAGGTACGCAGGCTATCTGCAACCCAAATATTTCCGGTTTCACCTTGAAGAATAATACGCATGGGTTTATTAAACTTTAATTCGAACTCACTCATGCTTTGCAGGCAGGCTCCGCAACTGGTGATGGGTTTATCAACAACATACCCTTCCGCTTTAACCGTTATTGCCATTGTTCTTACCGGAACATCAGGATAAGATGCTCCCGCATGAAAGATGGCAACACGCTCTGCACACAGTCCGGATGGATAAGCAATATTTTCCTGATTGCTTCCTTTAATGATTACACCATTTTCGAGTATGAGTGCACAGCCCACATGAAATCTAGAATACGGTGCATAAGATGTATTTACAGCTGCCTTTGCATCGTTCAATAATTGTTGATCTTCCAAAGAAAGTTCAGTTGCCGATGTATATTGTTGAATGGTGGATGTTGTTTTTATTTCTTCCATAGTTTCTCAAGATTACAAAAAATAATTGAAAGGTTTGTTAGTTTCGCATCACTACTTGAAAAGGTAAAAACATCATGAAAAAAATACTGGTACTCGGTGCGGGACTTTCCTCTTCGTATCTCATAAAATATTTGTTAGACCATGCCTCAACTGAAAACTGGCAAATAACAGTTGCCGATTCAAACCTCGCGGCTGCTCAACTCAAAATACATAATCATTCTCATGCCAACGCGATATCCTTAAATATTATGGATGATGGTGCCAGAGAAACAACTATTGCTGCGAATGATTTAGTGATTTCGTTACTTCCTCCTACCCTTCACATAGTGGCTGCTAAGGATTGTATCAAACATAAAAAACATTTAGTCACTGCTTCCTACATTTCAGAAGAGATGGAACAACTGGATGCAGCAGCAAAAGAGGCAGGAGTATTGTTACTGAATGAATGTGGACTTGATCCGGGAATTGATCATTTATCGGCAATGAAAATTATTCATGAGATTGAAGAGCGCGGAGGAACTGTTACATCTTTTAAATCGTTTTGTGGCGGATTGGTTGCGCCCGAATATGACGATAATCCCTGGAACTATAAATTTACATGGAACCCGCGCAATGTGGTATTGGCCGGACAAGCAACGGCAAAATATTTAGAAAACGGTGTGTTAAAATTTATTCCGGTAGCCCATATTTTTGAACAAACAGAACAAGTAACACTGGATGGATATGGCGAATTTGAATCATACGCCAACCGCGATTCGTTGGGATATATTGAACCGTATGGCATTACTCAAGCTAAAACGGTTTTACGCGGAACACTTCGTAAAAAAGGCTACAGCGAAGCTTGGAATTTATTGGTAAAATTGGGATTAACGGATGATTCGTTTGTGATTCATGAAGCCAACAAACTTACCTTGCGTAAATGGGTAAATGCTTTTGTTCCGGGAACCGACTTAGCACAACTGGAAAACAGAATATGCAAGCATTTGAATATTGATGCTGCAAGCGATTCCTTTCAAAAACTGGTTTGGTTAGGCATTCTCTCGGACGAAAGAATCACCCTGCACGAGGCTACTCCTGCTCAAATTTTACAAACCGTTTTACAACAAAAATGGAAATTACAATCAGGCGAGTTGGATATGATTGTAATGAAACACCAAATTAATTTCAGAATTGAGAATTCAGAATTGAGAATTGAAAGTGAATTGGTGGTGAAAGGAGAAGATGAAGTATTAACAGCGATGGCAAAAACAGTGGGACTTCCAATGGCTATTGCGGCTAAATTGATATTGCAGAACAAAATACAAAGCAGGGGTGTTCACATGCCACTTTCAAAAGAGTTTTATGAACCTATTCTAACAGAACTTGAAACGTATTGCGTGAAGTTTGTAGAACGAGAAAGTCAATTAAACTGAGTATTCATTGCTAGTTCGTGATTGCGAGTACTTTTCTGTTTGATTCAGATTGGGTACTTTTCCTAAACAATTTGCAATTGTAAAACCAACAAAGGACTGCGCGAATGTGAACAGTCCTTTGAAATGATATACGTTATTATCGGCAACACTACTTAACGATCATAATCTTTTGGCGGGCCAAAATACTTGTTTTATTTAAGGCCTCAATAAAATACAAACCATTCTCTAACTGAATTGGAAAGGATAGCTCACTGAATGCTGCTTGCGGACTAATAGTTTGTATGTGCTTACCCATAATATCTGTAATACGAATTTCTAAGGCATTCAATCCTCCAGGCAATTTCACGAAAAGCATACTGCTTGCTGGATTAGGATGAACAATCATTGTTGATAAGGACAGAGAACTCGTTTTTATTTGTTGGATTAATTCCTTTTTAACATCAATTTCAAATGAGGATTTCTGCCCCCGTTTACCTAATAACCTGAGTTCGGTTTAAGCAGCTAATGTCAATTGTTGTTCAAGTTGCTTGATAAGCTGAGGGTTTGTTTCCTCAATATCTTTTTTGATGGAAGGTTTTTTAGGAAAGAAAGAATACGCAGCAATTGCACTCATAACATTAAGAAGAAAACCGCTGATAGAGCGATGTCTTGTATGTTCAACTTGACAAATGTTTTTTAACTCATCATTTACGGTTTCAATCACGGACCGTTTCCTTAAAAGAAGTTTCTCTTCATTGCTCAATGCTTTAGATTTCATGTTTCTTCTCACAGCTGTAATGAGTTGTATACCGTTGCCAAAAAGCAGATCACTCAATGCTTTTGAGATATATCCCTTATCTTCAAATAGTTTTCCGAAAAGGTCTTTAGTCATATTGGTAATTGTTTTAGCATCTCTATCATCCACATTTCCTTTGGTTAGAAAGAAAGATAATATCTCACCTTTGTCGTTTATAATCAGGTGAAGTTTAAAGCCAAAGAACCATCCCATTGATGATTTACCAACCTCTGCAAAGCCTTTAAATGTTTTATTACGCTTTATCCTTTTGTTGTGACAAACACGCAGTACAGTAGAATCAATAAAGCTAATGCCAGTGCACTCGCCTTTGCAACAATGATGGAGAAACAACATGAATGCAATAGCACAACGATGACTCAATTCAATAAACCTGTTATAGGAAACCAATCCGGGAAAATCTTCTCTTAAATGAACAGACACATAGTCTACATAAAAATGCTTGAAATTCCTGAATTGACCACCATGAAACGCAATCAGGAGTGTGATAATTTCAGAGTCACACATTCCGGCTTTTCTATTTCTTGTTTTAACGTTTGATGGTGCGGGTAATTGGTGTTTTGAATACAAAATTTCAAATTCATTGCAGAAATCATCAACTTTTACAAAAGTTTCTGTAATTTTATCTTGTAGCATTGGTGTTTTTTTTATGTTTTTTTGGACTACAAAATTAACACTTCCAATGCTACTAATTATTTGATTACCAAATAATTATAAACAAAATAATCAACACTTTCTTATCCCGAACTCAGGTTATTACCATCACTCATGGTTGACTTAGCCGGACTTTGTTCTAATCCAAGGTCGGATATAAAGGTTTCGGATACACCTATTCCAACCGAAATATCTTCTAAAGTACTGCATTTACAAAGCTGTCCGAACAATAAGGCAACTAACTGGTCGTATGTTTTGTATTTGTGGCAATACTTGTCGCTTTGATAGCGATTAATTGCCTTTGTTATAATAAAGCGGGGAATTAAATCGATTACCTGACGAATTACAGGTTTATTACTATTTTTGTTTCTGCGGAAAAGGCTCATTTGATTGAGTAGTTAGACACCTCAAATATTTGTGTTCTTTTCCGCTTTTTCTAATTTAGACTTTCGGATAGTTATGACATACTTTATAAATATTTACCTGACCGACAGAAACATAAATAAACTAAGTTAGATTGGCATTCCTTTTAGAAGAATCAATGATAGTTCAATCATCAGACACATTGACTTACAACTATTTCTTTGACCAGCTAATTTTAACTCACTTATTCCACAACAAAAATGGCCATGTTACCTCACGATACGAATCGGTGTAAACACCTTGTTCATTTTTGATCATAAAAGTCTCCCGAATGGGGTCACTCCCTGTTTTTGTCAAACAAAAAATTATTCTATTAAACGCTTTACTAGGATTGGGATGTACCGCGATTTGATGCGTACAATACAATCCTGATTGTGCTACTTTTGCCATAACTCGTTCCGCTTCCATTGTTGGTAATACCATCCAACACATTCCCTTTTCGGATAACAATTTTGATATGCTCTCAAGCAATGCATCAAACGAAAGAGACACCGTATGGCGAGCATGTGATCGATTTTGAACCTGAATTCCAAAACTGTTTTCCGCTTCATAATACGGAGGATTACTTACAATCAAATCATATTTTTCATCTGTAGTTTGAGCAAACTCTTGCACTGATTGGTGAACCACTTTTATCCGATTGGAAAATACACTTTGGGTTGCATTGTATGTGGCTTCAGCAAATGCTTTTTCCTCAATTTCTACCGCATCAATCAATGCTTCATTAAACCGTTGTGCCATCATTAACGCTAGCAGCCCGGTTCCGGTACCCATATCCAAAATACGTTTCGGATATTTTGCTTTTACCAGCGAACCCAACAACACACTATCCGTTCCAACCTTCATGGCCGAATCGGTTTGTTTTACCGCAAATTGTTTGAACCTAAATACCGTCATTCGCAATTAATAAACACAATTACACAGCACATCTTTTTTTGGAATTACATAATGATAATCGGGATCTGTAAGTTCTGTGAAATATAAAATAGATAAAGCTGTTACCGGTTGGTCAGGATGTTCTTCATTCCATTTTTTGAGATAATAGTTGCAGAAATATCCGCGCATAAAATTGTTGCTCGTAAAAATAAAATTCTCGGAATACTTGCGCCATCTGTCATTTTTAAACATCGCAGTAATACGTTCCGGCTTTTTGTAGGTGAGCGAATCCGTTGGGTGAAATAAATCTATCTTTTGATTTTTGGCTGTAGTGGCTTCCATCACAAACCAACCGTCATCTTTAAACACTCCCGGAGCAAACATCCCCCAGTTTTGATCTAAGCGTAGTGTGTATCCGATAAACCTTACTTCATCCGCCAACTTATAGTGATAAAAAGAGAGGTTTCCGGCATTCCATGCAAACACATAAGCAATCAACACACCAAATACATATTGACTGATGATTCCTGTTGGAGCAGCCTTTGTTGGTTGCCAAGTAAGCACTCGGGAAAACAACGTTGAAATGCCTAAAAATGATTGTGCAACACTTCCTTTCCAGCGGTTGAATGTCAACTCTAACCTATCCATAACAGATGAAGGTATCAAACCGACTGACGAAATCATTCCTATCCACGGAAAAAAACCAATGAGCAAACTAAATGCATTGAAGGAGTGAAAGCCAACAATCAAAATGATGGCAAGTATTCGGAACAAATTGTTTTTGTAGGGAATAAAAAATAAAATAGGTACCAGCATCTCAAACCAAAACGCAATGGCAGTTAATACCTTTAACAATTCGGGGTAATAATACAGCCACTTTGTTTGCGCGTATGCAATTTGATCGAGACTGTACACGTAATACAACGCATCCAGTTTGGTATGCCATTCGGGCCCTTTTAACAATGCCGAACCTGTATACAAATAGGTAATCTGTAAAATGTATGCGAGCGTGGCAAGAGTAAATATCTGTGTATTGGATTCCGGTTCTTCCTTCTTCAACAGCCGATCACAAGAATAGTGTTTTCCCCAAGGCAAAAACATTCCCCAAAAAAGCATCATGCGCAGTAAATCATCACCACCTTGTAGTATCAGTACATTTCGATTATGCAACGACAATAACATCACCCATGATAAAAAAGTCATAAGCCGTGTGCGATACCCAATTAACAATAAAAGTGCACAACAAGCAGCAAACAGAAACAAGAGTAATTGAACTTGCCACAAACCGCTAATGGTGTGAAACGACCAATAATAATCATTCCACTTGTACTGAAAAATCATGCTGAGAGGCACTGCTCCGGTATTGGCATAAAAGGCTTCCAGATCGGAAACGCGCACACTTAAATCGAGCAAAATAATGATTGCAACACCAATGCGCATCAACGAAAATGCACGTACATCAAAAGCTAAGTTTTTTTGCAGGTATGAGAGTAGTTTCACCTTTGCAAAATAGAAATTTTTAGGAATCTTGTTACGGAATATCCGGTGTATATTTTACAGTTGAAGATAATTGATTACGTCTCCGCTACCATGCCCTAAAGTATTTACGCTCGCTCTCAAATGGGAGTTGTGCTCTGTAGTTGTGCTCTGTAAATGCTGTGCGTCTTTGCGCCATAGCGTCTTTGCGGTGAATCTTTGCCTCCGGGAACCTACCCTGAAGGGTTCCTTCGCTCGCTGAAAACTGATAAAGATATACCCTACTGATAAGTATCACTTTCAATAACGCCATCTCTTAAACGAACGATACGTTTGGCTCTGCGGGCAATATCTTCTTCGTGCGTAACCACAATAACAGTATTTCCTTTTTGATGAATAACCTCCATCAGTTCCATGATTTCGTGAGATGTTTTGGTATCCAAATTTCCGGTAGGCTCATCTGCTAATATGATAGAGGGATTGTTCACCAATGCACGAGCAATGGCCACACGCTGACGTTGCCCACCCGAAAGCTCGTTTGGCTTATGATCCATACGATCGGCCAATCCAACACTTTTGAGTGACTCTACAGCTTTTTCGGTGCGGTCTTTTTTACTGTAACCGGCATATACAAGTGGCAATGCCACATTATCAAGCGAAGTATTTCGAGCCAACAAATTAAAGGTTTGAAAAACGAATCCAATTTCTTTGTTCCGAATTTCAGCCAATTCATTATCGGAAAGGTTGCTTACATCTTTTCCATTCAACACATACTTACCTCCGGTAGGTGTATCTAAACAACCCAAAATATTCATTAAGGTAGATTTTCCCGAACCTGAAGGCCCCATAAAAGCCACATATTCTCCGCGATTAATCATCAAATCAACACCGCGAAGTGCATACACATCTGTATCGCCTATCTTAAAATGACGAGTAATATTTTTAAGTTCGATAACGGGTTGTGGTGTCATGGTGAGGGTAGCTATTTATCAATAAACTTCGGAACGCGGAAGTAATCCGAATCCTTGGCAGGCGCGTTTTTCAGTGCTTCTTCGTGTGTAATTTCTTGTTTCACTTCATCTTCACGAAGGATATTAACTGCATCACTCATAAAAATAAGAGGCTCCACACCTTCGGTATCAACCTTATTCAACTGCTCGAAAAAAGCCGTGATTTGGGCTAAATCTGTTTTAATTTTTTCTTTCTCTTCTCCGTTAAATTCCAGCTTGGCCAAATCTGCCAACTTATCTACTAACTCATTCGAAATATCCATATTCTGCTAATTTTTGTTCAATAAGGTTATATACTTTTTGCTTTAAGGTATCCACATCATCTAAGGTCATACCAATTGTGGAGATAGGTGCGTGCACGTATTGCGTTATGACAGCCGGACGAAACCTCAATTTACCCTTATCTGGCAAAGCTACCCAATTGCCAATAATGGTAACAGGCAAAATAGGTCGCTGCGTTTCAATTGCCAGGCGAAAGGGTCCATCTTTAAAACGGCCCATTTTAGGAACATGAGGAGGAATTGTTCCTTCGGGAAATATAACGATGCTTTTATGCTCGTTTACCAACTGATCTTTTGCTTGCTGAAAAGCCCAAGCAGAGTGACGAACATTTTTACGATCAACAGCTATATCAATTGTTCTGAAAAAAATACCAAACAAAGGGATACGCGCCAATTCTATCTTTGCCATAAAATTAATAAACATAGGCATTTTAACGGCTAAAGTGGGTATATCCAGATATGATGTATGATTGGGTGTAACCACATACGATTGTTTCCAATCAATAGATTTTTCTTCTATCTGTTTCACCCACAACCCTCCTGAGATAAACAACCACCAACCCCATACTTTACGGGTTATGTGACCCGCTCCATACCACTTAGGTTTACTAAAAAATAATGCAAAAAACGGGTAGAGAACCACAAAACCTATGAAGGTTGAAATGGCAAAATAAATTGCGAATATGATTTTAAATGCATCTTTTACTTTAGCCATTTAGTTCTGTTTGTTACGCGTTTATATTTCGGGTTGATTATTAGTGATTTAGCTTTTGTGTACTTTTTCTATTTCTTACTCACCTGCTTCATTCCCAATCAACACATCTTCACATTTGCTCATCTTCACATCAACACATCCCCTAATGTCCCCAAGTTGATGGAGATTTTCGCCACTCATTCAACACTGCTACCTGCTCAGGTTTTACAATACCTTTTTTTACAGCAACATCAATCAACACGTTATAATTACTCAACGAAAAATAAGGACACTGTTCATTAGCAAACACTTCAGTTGCAATATCAAATCCGTAGGTGAATATAGAAACCATACCCAATACTTCGCAGCCATATTCTTTTAAATTTTGAACAGCCTGCAAACTACTTTTTCCAGTGGAAACTAAATCTTCAACAACAACAATTTTTTGCCCAGGACGAATATCTCCTTCTACCTGTTTACCCATTCCATGTTTTTTAGCTTCTGAACGAATATAACCAAAAGGAAGATATATTTCATCAGCTACCAATGCACCTGGCGCAATACCTGCAGTTGCTACCCCAACAATTGCTTCGGCAGCAGAAAATTTATCATGTATGAGCTTACCGAGCTGTTGTTTGATAAATGTACGTGCCTCAGGAAATGAAAGTGAGAGTCGGTTATCACTGTATATAGGCGACTTCCAACCGGATGTCCAAGTGAACGGTGCATCTGGATTAAGTTTAATGGCATTTATTTCTAATAAATATTCTGCTATCTTAGCAGCTGTAATATCATATTGTTGCATCGGGCAAATGTATAAAATTTTCATCAACGAGAAGCCATTCATTATTGCAGATACATCGGAAGATGTAAGTGCATTTTCGGGCTGTAAGCGTGTAGAACATCATCCCGCAAAAATTGCAGAATACATAAAAGACTGCGAGAGCCTTAAATCAAAAGGAATTTTGATGGTTACTGACGACCCTGAGTTTGCCTTCAAAGATTTTTACACCCACTTTGTTCCCATTGAAGCTGCTGGAGGTGTAGTTTTTAATGACAATAAAGAAGTATTGCTCATTAAGCGCCTCGGCAAATGGGATTTACCCAAAGGAAAAATAGACGGAACAGAAACAGATGAGGAAGCTGCAATAAGAGAAGTTGAGGAAGAATGCGGTATAAATGGCTTAAGTATCTCCGAAAAGTTGCCTGCATCTTATCATTGTTACAAACAACACAATCATCGTTTCCTCAAAATAACCTATTGGTTTACTATGCATTGCAGCGATAACCGAAAGCTTGTGCCACAAAAAGAAGAGCATATCACAGAGGCTATTTGGATGGACTGGAAATCACTTGACGTAACAAAGTTGGACACTTATTCATCTGTAAGGGATTTGTTAACAGTTGTGAAATAGTTGTAAGTAACTTTTTATGAAAGAAAATTTATTTCACAACACAATATGTTTAATAAATTTATAAAAGTCTGTTTAATACACAATCCCAACAATTAGCCCGAATTATGTCAATCAAAAAACTTAAAAGTGTCGTAATTTCGGAACAAATGGTTTAAATGAAATAAACACAAATGCGTTACTTGTTGCATTTTAAAAGTATATATAGTATTATTGGTGTAATAATTAACAATAGAATAACTCATATACTTACCCCAAATAAAAAATGTCAGCCCACAGATAGGCTGCGGATTGGGGATTTAGATTTGTGGTATGAAAATACCAAAATTTAAACAAGATTTTCCAGATGAGGGAAGCTGCCGCGAGCATTTCCAAAACCAACGAGAGACGGAAGGGGTTAAATGTAAAAAGTGTGGAAGCACCAATCATTATTGGCTTCGCTGCAAGTACCAATGGCAATGTAAAACTTGTTCGTTTAGAACAACATTACGCAGTGGAACTGTGATGGAGCATTCGAAAATGTCCTTTCAAAAATGTTACGAAACCACGGCTTTTATGAGTTCTACCAAAAAAGGTACGTCAGCCAAGGAGCTACAAAAACAAATTGACCATAAACGCTATGCAAGTGTTTGGCTGTTGATGCATAAAGTTCGCGAGGCTATGGGAAATAGAGATGATACATAGGGCTTAACTGGCATGTTAGAAATGGACGAGGGCCATTTTGAAGTAGCAACCAAACAGGGCATTAAATTAAAAGGAGGCAAAGGGAGTCAAAAGCAACAAAACGTGGCAGTGTTAGCAGAATCAATACCTTTGGAGGATTTAGACACAAGTAAAAAATCAAGTCATTGCAAATACTTTAAAATGAAAGTTTTAGATAATCATAAATCCGAAAGCATTAACTCGCTATTTAAAAATAATAACAAAGAGTGCAGTATTGTGTTTACTGATAAAAGCACCAGTTACATCGATATTGCTAATTATGTAGAGGTACACGTAACAGAAAGGTCGAATAATGAAACAACAACATCTACACTTAAATGGGTGCACATTGCAATTAGTAATGCTAAACGAACCCTGTTAGGAATTTACCACAAAATAAGCGAGGCATACTTGCAAAGCTATTTGAACGAATTTTTTTACAAATAAAATCGCAGATATTTTGGCGATAAACTATTTGATATACTAACTCTTGCTGTAGCTAAAATTTATGGGTAAACTTGCGGATATAAATTTAAAACAATGAAGGCGATGAATATTAAAGAGCCTAAACTTTTGGATGGCAAAGTGGATATAGATGAGTTTTTTGTAGGAGGTTCTGAAACGGGTAAACCCGGCAGAAGTAAAGGAAAGAAGAAACAAGTAGTGATGGTAATACAAATGAAGAAAAAGGGAATTGTACGATGTTATGCCAACCAAATACCTAGTGCTGGAACGAAACAATTGAAGCCGTTTTTTCAAAAGTATATAAGCAAGGAAGCATTAATAAGGACTGATAAATGGCGAGGTTACAGACCTTTGAAATACTTATTTACATGGCTAAAACAGGAGGTGTCGGTGCCTAAAAACAACTTCAGGTTATTTCATAGGCAAGTAATGATGCTCAAGGCCTGGTTAAGAGGGAACCATCACCAAGCAAAACATTTACAACCGTACCTTGATGAGTTTACTTGGAGATTTAATAATAGAAACAATCCTAACTTGTTCGATATTTTGATATCTTCGATGATGAAAGAAAAAGCGACTCCAATTAAACTGTTAAATTTTTACTGAGGTAGCTAAATGAGTTATTCTATTTAACAAAACACGACTCTCCAGAAAAAACATTGTACGAATTTGTAATTTAAAAATCTCGATGAAAAATGTAATAAAAGCAGTAATTGCTGATGATGTTGAAAGTATGAGAATGGTACTCAAAAAACTACTCACTAATTTTGATAAAATACAAGTTGTTGGCGAGGCCTCAGATTTTAAACAAGCGCAAGATGTTATTCAAGAAGAAAAACCAGACTTGCTGTTTTTAGATATTGACTTAAATGGACTTACATCTATTGATTTATTGAGCAAAATCGATTACAAGCCAATGGTTATATTCATTTCTTCATACAGTGATTTTGCAATTAAAGCGTTTGAGTTGAATGCGGTTGATTACTTATTGAAACCCATTAGCCTCGATAGACTTACCAAAGCGGTTGAAAAGGTTAATAATAAGTGGGAAGAAACTGATAATTGGAGTGATGAAGCAAATGCTAAGTTTGGACCCGATCATATCATTCTATTGAGTTTTGACAACAAACTTTCATTTGTGAGAATAAATGAGATAAACTATATTGAGGCATACGGAAACTACACAAAGGTTTATTTAGCGGATGGCCGATTGAGTGTTACATATAACTCTATTAAAATTTGGGACGCACGTTTGCCTGAGGACGTGTTTATCCAAATCCACCGTTCTACCATTATCAACCTTCAAAATGTGGTGCGCATTGAGAAATGGGCCAACGATACTGGAAGGTTGTTTATGAAAGGAAACGACAAACCTTTTGAGGTTAGCCGAAACTACTTTTTCCAAATAAAGAAAAAATACAAAATGTAATTTATGGATTGGCAAAGCGAGCTAAAATACCCAATGGCAGCTTTAAACCGCTTGTTGCAGGCAGATACACTTCACCAACCTCCATGTTTTTACGTTGATTACCGAAATGTCCTTTAATAAGGTTTTCCGTAATAAGTGCACTCATTCCCAACGAATACATATTTAGTATCAGGAAATTATGCTTTGGCTCCAGTATTTGAGCAATCTCTTTTAAAATTTCATTGATATTTTCATCCAATTTCCAGCGTTCGCCATTGGCTCCAATTCCATATGCCGGAGGGTCAAGAATGATCCCATTGTATTTCTTTCCACGTTTAGCCTCACGTTTCACATACTTCAACGCATCTTCCACAACCCAGCGTATATCGATTAAACTTGAAGATTCCATATTCTCGCGCGACCAACTGATAACCTGCTTAATTGAATCAACATGCGTTACGTCTGCTCCAGCTGCTTTGGCAGCTAATGAAGCACCTCCTGTGTAAGCAAATAAATTAAGAACCTTAGGTGGCTCACTCAATTTCATTGCCTTAACATTTCTGTAAATAAAATCCCAGTTAAGCGCTTGTTCCGGGAAAATTCCAATATGCTTAAAAGAAGTTAACGATAAATTGAAGGTAATATTCAATTTTTCATGATTGTAGTTAATTTGCCATTTATCGCCAACAGGCCTATGTTTGCGCCATTCTCCACTATGACTACCCTTTTGCACAAACGAAACCTGAGCTAATTGCTGCCATTCCTTTTCGGTAAGTAATTTATCCCATAATGCCTGAGGCTCAGGCCTACGTGTAACAACTTGTCCAAAGCGTTCAAGTTTTTCGCCATTTCCTGCATCTATAAGTTCATATTGTTTCCAATTGTCTGGAGAAAATAATTGTAATGCTTTAAATTCAGTACCCATAATTTTATAATTACAGCAAATGTAATGATTACACCCAAAACTATTTTTGGATAATTGTACCGTACTACGTATTTTCACACCGTACTTACTACAATTCAGATAAAACCATGAGCAATAAGGTAATCAAAACCGTATTCATTGAAGACGATAGTGCTTCTGTAAACTTACTAACCGAATTCCTCAAGAGCTTTGATTTTATTGATATTATCGGGATTGCATCTACTTATAAAGACGCTGAAAATTTATTACAAAAATCAAGAGAAATCGTTGATTTGGTTATTTTGGACATTGACTTACAAGGTGCCAATTCTCTTGACTTAATTAAATATTTAGCTCCTCAAACTAAAATTCTTTTTACAACCTCTTTTACTGAATTTGCTGTTAAGGCCTTCGAGTATAATACGATTGATTACATCGTTAAACCGATCAGTTTTGACCGTTTGAAAAATGCTTTAGGCCGAATAGGCTTAGTTGAAAAACAAGTAGAAGAAATAGAAAATATTCATAAACAGAATAGTCGTTTTGGTATTAACAACTTGGTGTTGATGAATATTAATAACGAGATGAAATTTATCAAAATAAAAGATATCAATTATATTCAAGCCAAAGGAAATTACACCAATGTTTGTTTGGAAGATGGAACCCAATTTGGGACATATGGTTTAATTAAAATTTGGGAAGATAAATTACCAATGGATGATTTTTTCCGCGTACATCGTTCAACCATTGTGAACCTCCATAATGTTATCAAAATTAACAAAGGCACCTATGATACGGGTATTTTGTATCTAAGAGGAATAACAGAACCATTCGAAGTGAGTCGGAATTATTTTTCAATTATTAAAAATAAATTCAAGCTTACCTCAACACTTTAAAAGTGTTTCATGAAAAAAGAAACGATAACTCCGCATGCACAAATTGACTACAAATTACTGTCACACTTGAGCCATGAAGCCAGATGTCCATTTAATGGCATGCTTGGCTTTAGTGATTTACTCTCTTCGCATTTTGATTCTTTATCAACAGATAAGCAAAAGGAGTTTGCTGTTTTGGTGCATCAACTTTCTCAGAAATCTTTTTTTCAATTACAATTCTTAGTTACCTGGATTAGAATAATAAGCAATAACCTCACATTAAACATAACATCTTGCTCTATTGATGATGTTATCAAGCAAAGTATTGATAAATTGGAAAGTGATATTGTATCTAAAGGAATTACCATAACAACTAACAGCCATAAAAAAGCTAACGTCTCTTTAGACCCGCTTTTGTTCTCTGTTGCCATTACAAGTGTGTTAAATACTTGCATCAAAACACTCTTAACAAGTAAGGAAATTCAAATTGCTGTTACAACCACTTCCAATACACTCAAAATATCAATCTCATGGCAGGTTGAAGCATTAACCGAAACAATTAATGCACTCGTTAATCAATCGGCTTCACCTGATGAAAGTTATAACGAGTATAATATCCAAATATGGGTTGCGCAACAAATAGCAAAACTTCATAATGGCAATCTAACGTTAACAAAAATTACAGCAGAATCATCTTACCAATTAGTGGTTGAATTTACACTTCCGCTCGGCTTGTAGAAATTAATTGCTCCGTATCATTTCAGAAACCACGCTAATATTAGTCGCAACTATTTTATTTGCTTTACATTAGGACTATACACATAGCATTCTGTATTCTTGTTTTATTCTATTTTGAAAGGATGAGAATACGTGTATTTTTGCACACTTAAAATCAAAACTAAATGAGAGTTATTCAGTTCAGAGAAGCATTGAGAGAAGCCTTAAGCGAGGAAATGCGCAAAGATGAAAACGTCTTTTTAATGGGTGAAGAGGTTGCAGATTACAACGGTGCTTATAAAGTAAGTCAAGGAATGTTGGACGAGTTTGGTGCAAAACGTGTAATTGATACCCCCATTGCCGAACTTGGATTTGCCGGAATTGGTGTAGGTGCAGCGATGAACGGACTACGCCCTGTAATCGAATTTATGACGTTTAATTTCTCACTGGTAGCTATCGATCAGGTAATTAATGCTGCGGCAAAAGTGTATCAAATGAGTGGTGGGCAGTTTAATATTCCAATCGTATTCAGAGGACCAACAGGTTCTGCTGGCCAATTGGGTGCACAACACTCGCAAGCTTTCGAAAACTGGTTTGCTAACTGTCCGGGATTAAAAGTGGTGGTTCCTTCAAACCCTGCTGATGCAAAGGGTTTGCTTAAATCAGCTATTAGAGATAATGATCCTGTTATTTTCATGGAGAGCGAGCAAATGTATGGCGATAAAGGAGAGGTTCCTGAAGAGGAATACATTATCCCCATTGGTAAAGCATCGATAAAAAGAGAAGGGTCAGATGTGACAATTGTATCATTCGGTAAAATTATGAAAGTGGCTTTGGCAACTGCCGAAGAATTATCCAAAGAAGATATATCATGCGAGGTAATTGATTTAATGACCGTACGTCCAATAGATTATGATACCATTATTGAATCGGTAAAAAAGACTAACCGTTTGGTTATTGTTGAAGAAGCATGGCCATTGGCATCAATCTCCACAGAAATAACGTACATGGTACAAAAACGTGCCTTCGATTATTTAGATGCTCCCATCCAACGTATTTGTACAACAGATACCCCACTTGGATATGCGCCAACTTTTGTTCAAGAGTTTTTGCCAAACGTAGAACGTACCACAAAAGCTATAAAAGCTGTTTTATATAGATAAAACTATCACGAAACGTAAAGGCCTCTTCAGAAATGTTGAGGCTTTTTTTATGCTCAATAATTTACCATATTGCATGAATGAAAATGTACAATGCCACCAAATGGATTGTTCGTAACGGACTAAAATTGTATTTGCGACAGATATATTGATGGGCTGCAATATATTCCAACCCACAAACCAGCACTTTTGGTAGCCAATCATCCCAATGCCTTTTTGGACGCTCTGATTATTGCTGCTTTTATGAAACGTCCTATTCATTTTTTAGCTCGTGGCGATGCGTTTAACAACAAATTTTTTAGCCGCATACTCAAATCTTTCAACCTAATGCCTGTATATCGCATTAGTGAAGGGAAAGAAAATATCGGGAAAAACCCATCTACTTTTGATGCTACGCAAGAAATTCTAAAAAAAATGGGATGGTACTTATTTTTGGAGAGGGATGGTGTGAACAAAACTGGTATTTACGTCCTCTCAAAAAAGGGTCAGCTCGCATTGCTGAACGTGCTTGGAGCGAACCGCAAACTGAAAAGACTGTAATTATACCCATTGGTTTAACCTACGAACATTTTGATGGTGGAGGAAAATCAGTTGTACTGAATGTTGGAAAAGCTATTACCTCAGCAGAAAACACACAAAATGAATCAGGGGCTACTTTTGTAAAATGGCTAAATAGCCGAATTACCGAAAGCCTCAAGACGTTGGCATATTTCAATCCAATGCTGCAAATCAACAGCACCGATCACCAACAACTCATGCGTTCATGAAAAAAAACTGAGCGCAACAAACTCGATATTTTAGAAATTCTTTATCAACCCATACCTATAGATACAAAAGCTGCATCTGCATCAATACTATCCTCCGGTTTTCACAAAGCAGTTATCACCCTGCCTCACTATTGGGCAATGCAGATAATGAGTAAATTATTTACGAAAGGAACTGTGTTTTACGACTCAGTATTATTTGCACTTTTCGTATTGTTTTTACCAGCTTACTTAGCGTTGCTTATTTACCTTGTTTCAATCCTATTGTAAACAGTTACTGAAAGCGAATAGCTTTAATGGGTGTAACTTTAGAAACAAACGTTGCAGGGAGTAATAAAACGATGTAACAAATAACAAAACTTCCCATATTAATAAATAACACATCTGTAAACTCCAACAATATGGGAACTTCACTCAAATAATAGGCCTCTTGAGAAAGCTTAAACCAACCACTATATTGCTGCGATAAACACAATACCAAACCCACAATATTACCTATTATCATTCCCCAAAAAATAAGATAAGAGGCCATGTAAACAAAAATACGCGATATGCTTTGGTTGTTGGCGCCCATTGCTTTGAGCAATCCAATCATATTGCTGCGCTCAACTATTAAAATAAGTAAGGCTGTTGCCATGTTTATACATGCCACAATAATCATTAGAATAATAATTACCCATACATTTAAATCCAATAAATTGAGCCAATCAAACATTTGTGGAAATAAATCCCTAATGGTATGTATCTCTAAATAATACGGCAAATTCCCTAATAGTTCGGTTGCAACCTCATCCATCATTGCGTAAGTATCTAACCCTACTTCATAGCCGCTAATGGCATTGGCCGACCATTGATTAAGCCTTTGCACCTGCTGTATATCAACAAAAGCATAAAACCTATCCATTTCCTCCAAACCTGTATGATAAATACCACAAATAGTAAATTTGCGAACACGGGGAGGCTCTTGTGCAATGTATAATAGAACATTGTCGCCAACTTTCAGCTTTAGTTTATCGGCCAATACTTTTGATAACAAAACACTATTCGAAACACTGTCCTTATTCAAAAAAAGTGTTGTTCCTGCAATGATGTGTTGCTCTATGAAGCGCCAATCATACGTGGTATCAATGCCCTTTAATACTACACCCGAAAAATCTTCCTTGGTTTTAAAAATACCAGCTTTAATAGCAAAAGGTTGAAGGTGAGTTACATGACTGTTTTTTTTGAGCAATTTCTCTAAAACTGTATCTCTATAAATGGGAGTTGTTTCAAAGGAATTGTTCATATCCAAACTCGATATTTGTATATGCGTACTGAAACCGATAATTTTACTGCGTATTTCAGACTGATAACCTTTTACAATTGCAATCGAAATTATCATCACTGCAATACTCAAAGCAACTGCTCCGGTAGCAATGCGAATAATTAATCGCGAAGTTCCGGAACCTTTTTGCAGCGAAAGTCGTCTTGCTATAATATATGAAAAACTTGAACCCATTTAGAATGTCCGAATATAAGAAGCTCCTTGGTTTTTTTATGCTTTGTTTGTTTCAGGTAACGTATGCTCAACCAAAATTAACAACAGGTGCCGAGCAAGTGAATGAATATTTACCATTGTTAAAAGCAAAAAAAATCGGGTTGGTAGTAAACCAAACATCAACCATTGGGCAAACTCATTTGGTTGATTCGTTGCAGAAACTACCGGTTTCCATTAAAGCAATTTTTGCACCCGAGCATGGTTTTAGAGGCAATCACGGGGCCGGTGTTCACATTAAAAACAACAAAGATGCTAAAACAGGCTTAAAAGTAATCTCATTATACGGCACTCATAAAAAACCAACTAAAGACGACTTGAAAGATATTCAAATTGTAGTGTTTGATATTCAAGATGTGGGTGCTCGTTTTTACACCTATATATCCACACTTCATTACGTTATGGAAGCTTGTGCTGAGCAAAAAAAGCAACTTGTTATTTTGGATAGACCCAATCCAAATGGATTTTATGTTGATGGACCTGTGCTCGATAAAAAATTCCAATCGTTTGTAGGAATGCATCCGGTACCTGTTGTTCATGGAATGACTATTGGCGAATACGCGCAGATGATTAATGGTGAAAAATGGTTAAAAGATGGAATGACTTGCAATATCAAAATCATTAAAATGAAAGGATATACGCACAACGATCGCTATTCACTTCCAGTAAAACCTTCACCTAATTTACCAACAGCCGAGTCGATTGCGTTGTATCCAAGTATGTGCTTTTTCGAAGGCACTAATTACAGCCTAGGCAGAGGAACTGACAAACCGTTTGAATGTTTTGGAAAGCCGGAAAACACTAAAGGAGATTACACTTTTACCCCAAAAGCTATTGCAGGTGTTGCCGAAAATCCACCTTATAAAGATAAATTATGTAGAGGACGTTTGGTTACTAATTTTGTGAATAACATATTCAACAAAGAGCCCCGTTTATATTTAGATTGGATTATGAATGCTTACCAAGAAGACACTTCAAAAGCGACCTTTTTTACTGATTTTTTCACAACACTTGCTGGAACAGATGAACTAAAAAAACAGATTATTGCCGGTAAAACAGAAGCAGAAATTAGGGCAAGCTGGCAACCTAAGCTAAACGAATTTAGAGTAACACGAAAAAAATATTTATTGTACACCGACTTTGTATATTTTTATAAATAAGGCTCGATGAACACACAAATTATTGCATTACTAAAAAAAGACCTTACCACGGAATGGCGCATGCGATATGCGTTGAACGGCATTTTATTGCATGTTGTGTCTTCCGTTTTTTTGGTTTTTTTAGCCGTAAAAATACTAAATGCTCCTACTTGGAATGCCTTGTTCTGGATTATTTTATTATTCTCTTCCATTAGTGCTGTAGCAAAAGGTTTTATGGGCGAGAGCCGCGGGCGTTCTTTGTACTATTACAATATAGCTTCACCACAACAAATCATTATCGCCAAATTAATTTACAACAGCATTTTTATGGTATTTATCGCCTTCATTTGTTTTGCTGTTTATAACACTTTACTAGGGAATATGGCCCAATCGCCCGGAATATATTTTCTTACTCTTATACTAGGCTGTTTAGGGTTTTCAACCATCTTCACTTTGCTATCATCTATTGCGGCTAAAAGTGGAAATGGTCATTTATTAATGCCCGTACTTAGTTTCCCTATAATTATTCCACTGTTGTTGGTATTGATTAAGGCCTCAAAAAAAGCAATGGACGGAATTGATACTTCTCTCATTATTCCTGATCTACTTGTTGTGCTTGCCATAAATTTTATTGTTATGGCACTGGCCTATTTATTATTCCCTTTCCTTTGGAAAGACTAAACTTAAAACCATCAACTTGAACGTAATATTTTTAGGCACACCAGATTTTTCTGTTCCTTCTTTAGATGCAATTATCAAAGCGGGATTCAACGTTGTTGCAGTAGTTACCGCACCCGATAAACCGGCCGGAAGAGGAATGAAATTACAAGAATCAGCTGTAAAAAAATATGCTCTTGCTAATAATATACCTTTATTGCAACCGGTAATATTGAAAGACCCGATTTTTATTGAGCAACTCAAAAGTTTTAATGCTGATATTCAGGTTGTAATTGCCTTTAGGATGTTACCCGAAATAGTTTGGAATATGCCTCCTAAAGGAACCATTAATTTACACGCATCTCTTCTACCCGATTACAGAGGCGCAGCGCCAATTAATTGGGCAATTATTAATGGAGAAACAGAAACAGGGGTATCTACGTTTTTATTAAAACATGAAATTGATACCGGAGATTTGATTTTGAGTGAGAAAGTTGCCATAGCTACCTACATGAATGCAGGCCAACTCCACGATAAATTGATGCAAGTGGGTGCTGAAGTAATCGTAAAAAGTTTGCAAGCCATAGCGTCTGGAAATTATAAACCAATTCCTCAGGAAAACTCCAGCAAAAAAATTGCCCCTAAAATTTTTACCCAAAATTGTTTGATTGATTGGAACCAAACATGTCTAACTATTTACAATAAAATTAGAGGTTTATCTCCCTACCCGGGTGCCATTACCAAGCTTAATGGCAAAATACTTAAAATTTACAGCGCTACTTTTTCAATTGAAACGAGTGCATTAACCAGCGGAGAAGTGAGAACTGACCACCGTAAAACCCTATCTTTTAGAGCAGCAGATGGATTTGTTAACTTAGAAGAAATACAGTTGGAAGGTAAAAAACGCATGCATGTTGTCGATTTCTTAAAAGGATATAAATCAATTTAGTGCTAGTTATTGTTTGTTCATACCGCAAAATCTACTGCTTGTGCAATACTCATTTGGATAATTACGTAAAACACCTATTTTTGTTCTACAATTTCAAATGAAAAAACATCTCACAATTCTAATCATTATAATTTTCACCTCATTGTGTGTATCTGCGCAGGACCCATCTGGTTTTTTAGGAGACAACAATGCTGATGATGTTAATGACAATGCCTCTGTTGATGGTGGACTAGGTTTTTTAATTGTTGCCGGAGTGGGTTATGGCATCAAAAAATTGTATTCCAAAAAATAAGCCCGTTGTTTTTCTTATCCTATTATCTTTGAAAGGGTAAAATTTTACTTACAACCTTTTCATCATGCTCAAACAGTCGCAGCTCATCTTATTTCTTTCCGTTTTTCTGTCGTTATGTGCAGTTTGGTTTGTTAGTTATGAATTTTTTATCAAACCCGAAGGCACACTCGATCATTATCTTACCAATTGGGTATCTGAGGGAACAAATATGTTACTCCATTTATTTGGCTTTAACTCTTACTATTTGCCCGCCCCAAAAGTAGGAAATACACTCATGTTTATTCCTCCAATCGAGAAACCAATAGTGCGCATTGGCGCTTCATGCAATGGGCAAGAGTTATTTGTACTATTCACTCTATTTATTTGTGCCTATCCAGGGAAATGGAAGGTGAAAATTCCTTTTATTTTAATAGGATTACTTATTATTCATGTAGCCAATGTTTTGCGCACCTTTAGTTTAGTAATGCTTGCATACAACAAATCTCACTACTATAATTTTTTTCACCGATACATTTTTATTTTCCTAATTTACGGATTGGTTTTTCTGATGTGGAAATATTGGGCAACCAAATATGGCAGGATAAGTAAATGACAAAAAAAAAAACATACGGAATCATGTTATTATTCATCCTATTTGGATTGAGTATTTTTAAAGATATGATTACCCCTGATTATTTGAATACTCGAGCGGCCTCATTCATGAACCCTGCATATCCTCAATACTCCACCGCCTTGTCATCTCATTTATCTCACCCTACTTTTTGGCTAACTGCATATGTTTACAGTTTACTCTTTATAATTGTTCCTTCAGGCATTATTAATTTTTTAGTAAACAAAGAAATGGCTATTGTTAGCTTTTATATTTTATTGGCAGCCTGCTTAGTTGAATATGCTTTTATTTACAGTGGGAATACCCTTTCAATTGTGCATGTTGTGCCTAAAATTAATCGCTATTTTCACTCACCCCTTTTAACACTTTTCTTATTGGCATCTTTTACTTTGTATACAAAGCATGATAACCAAACTCATTAATCGTGTTACACAATACATTGATCTAAACAACTTGCCGTCTGTTTCAATCAATTTTGCGCTGTTTCGTATCTTGTTTTTTGGTCATATACTGTTTACTATTTATTCTACCAATGTTTACAAAGGACTCATTTTCGATTCCATTTCGGGAATAACCAAAAACCCTTTCCCTTTTAACACCTTTCTATGGGTTTGGGCAATTTGTGCAGCCATGATGATGATGGGATGGTTCACCAAATACATTTCCATTGTGCAATATATTTGTATTGTTTTTGCGTACCAACTTTTTAACCGAAGTGGAATTGCATCTTACTACAGTGATTTAATGCTGATGGGCAGTTTTCTGTGTATCTTCTTCCCTATTTCAAAATCTTATTCAATTGATGCGATGGTTAGTCGCGTGATGTGTGCTGATGCATCGCCCAAAACCACTCCCAAATACCAATACACTATTTTTATTTTCCTCACTTTAGGATTGATGTATGTTGGATCTGCCATTACTAAAATTGGTTCTCCGATATGGCAGCAAGGTATTGGTTTGTGGATTCCATTAAATATGCCTTTTTTTAAATGGCACGGGTTGGCTAACTATATTGCCGATTTTGAATGGCCATTGAAAGCAATAAACTATTTTGTTATTATTTGGGAGATTCTTTTTGTGTTTCTCATATTCTCCAAAAGGTTCAAAAAACTGACCATATTTATTGGAATTGCTTTTCACGTGGGTATAGCAACCTTGTTTTATTTCCCGGAAATCGCATTAGCAACACTTATATTTTACCTGCTATTTATCCCTGATTTGTTTTGGAACATGCTGTCAAGAAAAATCCGAGTTCCGAATCCTCAAAATATTTTTGTAAGTGAAAATACTATTATAGCAAACAGGGCTTGGGCATTTTTTTCGGGACTTGATTTCAGACATAAGTTTAAAAAAGTAACTGATGATAAAGAGAGCGCACTCAACTTAAATAACCAACAAGTTTTTGTGCAGCTATTAAACTCTTATTGGCTGTATAAGACTTTAGCATTTTTTGTTGCATCGGGAGCGCACAGAGGTATCCTGAAACTATTGCATTTTTCGTTATCACCCAGCATTACAAATGCCCCACTGCGCGTTACTCCACAATTTAAAATATATGCTTTAGTGTGCTTTACCCTTTTTGCAACAGCGGTGCAGTCTTTTGTATCAACACGTTTTTTCATAAAACAACTAACTACCGAAAAGGCTGTTCATTTTATGCCTAAAAAGCAATCCAATCAGTCAACCAATTTTTCACGGCCATCCCAAATTGCCCGATCCCTTTTTGGAATAAACTCCAGAGGGTTATTTTTAGATAACGGCATTGCAGCAAAACGTACCATGATTGCCATTGCTTGCTATGATTCTACAATCCGAGAAACGACATTGCTCCCGCTTACGGATTTAAAAGGTTACCACACCAGTGGCAAAGGAGCTTGGACTAAAACCTACACTCATTATTTATACCAAAACAATCCTCTTTCATTAACAGGGCTAGAAAAAATATTGCGGTATTGGAGTTCCAAAAATAGAAGAACACTAACGGGTACTCATTTTATTATTTTAAAGAGAGATTACCCCGAAAGCAATCATTTTGAACACCAATATTGGCAAAAAATGGAGCGATTACCTTGGGATACCGCAGGAATAGCCTTTTGGCAAAACGATACTTTCAGATATGTGCCTGTGGTAAAAGACAGTATATCTGTAAAATAGTTCCATTTTTTTATCATATTCTATTTGCTATTCACATCTTTTTTGTATGTTTGCCCGCTTTTTTAAGCGAAAGGAGATCAAAAAAATTGACACAAACTAACAACAACTTAACAGTACCAGCAGCTGACTTTGACTGGAGCATGGACAAGGAAGGCTTTAGCCGTTACTCGCCAGCAGAACAAGAAACACTTTCAGGATTGTACGAAAAAACATTGAGTACGATTGCTGAAAAAGAAATCGTTAAAGCTACTGTAGTAGGTTTCACCGAAAAAGAAGTAGTTCTTAACATTGGATTTAAATCGGATGGTTTGATCCAAAGAACAGAATTCCGCGACACTCCGGATTTGAAAATTGGAGACGTTGTAGAAGTATTGCTTGAAAACAAAGAAGACATGAATGGTCAGCTTGTACTTTCACGCAAAAAAGCCGTGAGCGAACGTGCATGGGAAAACATCATGAAGGCTCAGGAAAATGACGAAATCGTTAACGGTTACGTTAAAACACGCACAAAAGGTGGTTTAGTTGTAGATGTGATGGGTATTGACACGTTCTTACCAGGTTCACAAATTGACACTAAACCTATTAAAGATTACGATGTGTACGTGGGACAAACAATGCCATTTAAAGTGGTAAAAGTAAATCACCAGTTCAAAAACGTAGTAATTTCGCATAAAGTTCTAATTGAAGAAGATATCGAAGCGCAAAAATCTGATATCCTTTCTAAATTGGAAAAAGGTCAGGTATTGGAAGGTACCGTTAAAAACATGACTTCATTCGGTGTGTTCATCGACTTAGGTGGTGTTGACGGTTTATTGCACATTACTGATATTTCATGGGGACGTATCAATCATCCAGAAGAAGTATTGAAAATGGATGAGAAAATCAACGTAGTAGTACTTGATTTTGATGATGAGAAGAAACGTATCTCTCTTGGCTTAAAACAATTGAGCTCACACCCTTGGGATAGCTTAAACACCAATCTTGAGGTAGGTGCTAAAGTAACCGGTAAAATTGTAAACATCGCTGATTACGGTGCATTCTTGGAAATCGCTCCAGGTGTTGAAGGTTTAATCCACGTTTCAGAAATGAGCTGGAGCCAACACTTACGCAACCCTTCTGACTTTATGAAGTTGGGTGACGAAATGGAAGCGGTAGTATTGACTTTGGATAAAGACGAGCGTAAAATGTCCTTGGGCATTAAACAATTGCAACCTGATCCTTGGACAGATATCGCAACTAAATATCCTGTAGGTTCTAAACACAAAGGTGTTGTTCGCAACATGACTAACTACGGTTTATTCGTAGAATTAGAAGAAGGTGTTGATGGATTGGTTCACGTTTCAGATTTGAGCTGGACTAAGAAAATCAAACATCCGAATGAATTTGTGAAAAAAGACCAAGAGTTGGATGTAATTGTATTGGAAATGGACATGGAAAATCGCAGATTAAGCCTTGGCCACAAACAATTAGACGAAAACCCTTGGGATACTTTTGAAACTATTTTCACAGTAGGATCGGTGCATACCGGTACTGTTATGAAAGTGGATGAGAAGAGTGCAACAATCGCTCTACCTTACGGTGTTGAAGGTTATGCTCCAATCAAACAATTAACGAAAGAAGATAAATCAATTGCGAAAGAAGATTCAGGTCTTGAGTTTAAAGTAACCGAATTCAATAAAGAGAACAAACGTATTGTAGTTTCACATACATCAGTATGGAAAGCAGACAACGAAGTGAAAAAAGTTGAAGAAGTAAAAGCTAAAACTGAAGAAAAAGAGAAAACAGCTAAAGCTGTTAAAAAATCAAACGAATCACAAGAGAAATCAACTTTTGCTGATGTTGAAGGTTTAGCTGCATTAAAAGCTCAATTAGAAAAAGGAACCAAATAATATTTGTTTGTCTTTTTGAAAAATGTAAAATCCCGACCACACAGGTCGGGATTTTTTTTTACCTTTTACTTGGATTAATCTTCTTCCTGGTTTTGATTGCTTTTATTTCATTTATCAATTCTAGTTTTTGTTCAAGTAGTTTAATAATTTCTTTTAGGTGCGCTATTTCTTTATCCTTAAACTCCTCTGTAGCATTTGTTTTAATTCCGCTTCCTACACTTAACAACTGCACTACATTCAATCCATAGTAAGAAGCGATTTGTTCCAAACGAGAATAATTTATATCCGTTTCACCTCTTTCAATTTTAGCATATCCGGTAATCGAAATTCCTAAATCTGTTGCTAAATTTTCCTGACTTAATTTTTTTTCAACTCTCATTAGCCTTAAAATTTCTTGCAACTTTTTCATAGTTGCAAATTTTTATGATTGTCTATCAATTGGTTAGGAACTAATAGTTGCTAAAATAACTCTAATAATTGCTTTTTTAGAAAAACCATTTAAACGTTGGTATGGCTTCTGATATAGATTAAGAAGATCTTTATACTAATTCAAATAGCCAAACATTTCATCATTTTTAACCTAAATTTTCAGCAGGTTTTAATTCAAAACCGCAAAACAAAAATGACACTAACCAAAAAAATATTGACAATGTGCACTTTATTCTTTTGCACCATGACAGTTGCCCACTCTAAAACTTACTTTATCTACACAATCAACTGACGTACTTATTGGACAGTTACCTCAGCCAATATTGATTGTAGTAAATTTGTGCCAGCACCAGGAGTTACAATTGAAGATTGTTGGAATGAAGGTAAAACTATCCCTAAACCACCAGTAGTCTATACTGATAATTTTTCTGAAGTTAATTTTAGCAATTTGTCGGTAGTTTTTAAGAACAAAAAAACCGAGCTAGCAGAAATCCTTGTATCAACGCAAGACATTGAAAATTTGACAAATGAAGGTTTATTTCCAATTCTATCAGTTACTGGCGAATCTATTTCATATTCATTTTCAAATGAAAATCCCCTACAAATCCCAAATACGAACCAAACACTAGTCTCTACGCATCGTATTCCTAGACTTTTGTTCGAAACCGACTACACTGTTAAGTTATCACCCAATCCAATTAGTGACTCATATGCAGTTAATATTACTCCTAATTCAAGCAACCTACCGCAAGTCACTAACATAAGTATTACATTCGTAAATCAACAAGGCAACGTCATTGTTAAAAATGTGACAAATAATACTACGAATAATAGAGATTTAGACATTACAAATGGATTATACAGTTATAATGTTCGCTTTAATGAACAATTTAGCAAAACAGGGGCTGTTCTTTTTGAATAAAAAAAAAGTTTTACTTTTTATCTTCTTTATCTTTTTCACAAAAGTAGCAACTTCACAAAATCAGTTAATTCCAAATAATTGTTTTTCTATAAGGTCAGAAGAATATCGAGATAGACATTCTAGTGGAATTAATAATGTAACGAGTTGGAAAGCTATTAATACAGTAGATTATTATCAAAAAGCCTTAGATACTATTGATATTGTTGGCTTAACAACTGATATGGTATTTGAATATATTTACTGTAACCTTGATACGGAAACCCAACCGATGCACAGTTATAATTTTTCAATAACTCTATTCGGTAATATAAAAGACTATGCCCTAAGTTTTCTGCTGTTCGACACTTCTCAAGTAAATTACATAGACGAGTTTACAATTAAACAATTAAACTCATCCTTAAGTAGTTCTTATGAACTATTTGATTTGTCAAATAGCAAAAGAACAAAACATAAAAAGGCACATTGGAATACCTATATGATTTCCATAGTCCCAACAAAAAAGCACAATATGTTTTTGCTTGGAAATTGCACTCAGGTTAGTTCTAAAAAAAAGTATGTTTATGTGAAAAGTGTTAGTCTATTTGATACTAATAGTAAAAGCAGAACTTTACGCTAACAATGTAAAATCATAAAATCCCGACCACACAGGTCGGGATTTTTTTTTACTTTTTTGAAGTCTTAGGGATGGCTCAAATTGCATTCTTAGGTTTAGTATAAACGACTTCAGTTTTTACCTTTCGCAATTTTGTTCACTTCGCATTCCGAATTTCTTTATTATTGAACCATGAATTATTTCCTAGTAAAATCAGAACCCTACAAATACAGTTGGGATCAATTTGTAACAGACAAACAAACCGTGTGGGATGGTGTACGCAATTACGCTGCACGAAACAACCTACGCGCCATGAAAAAAGGCGATTTGGTATTTTGGTACCACAGTAACGAAGGCTTGGAAATTGTAGGCATTGCAAAGGTTGTAAAGGAATTCTATCCTGACCCAACAGCTACTGAGGGCGACTGGAGTGTTGTAGAATTAAAGCCATTCAAAAAACTGAAAAAGCCTGTTAAGCTTGAACAAATTAAGGCAGATAAAAAATTGCAACAAATGGATTTGGTGCGATTAGCGAGGTTAAGTGTGGGAGTAGTGAGACCGGAGGAATTTGATCATATTTTGGCGTTGTCGGAAACAAAATAGCTCTTAGATATAAGGGTATCGTATTAAGATATTCGAGAGGAATACACAACCTGTTAAATCATTTCATACATTTGTGTAATCATTGGAGTATCTATAACAACTCAGAATCTGAACCCAAACCTATTTTTTGGGGAGCTAAAGGCGAATTAAAAATTTATGATAATGAAACCTATCAATCGATTTTGAAATATGTCGAATCACGATAAACAACTATTCGAAAAACTGACCAGCGGCATTCAGCTTGCAGTAAAAAAAGCTTTGGATAAAATTAAAGATTCATCCAATCCGATTATTGCTGTTAGCAAGGATGGAAAGAATATTGAATTCATCAACTTAAAAGAGCAATCAACTAAGTGAACGGAAAAGTAATTCTCGAAAAAAAACAATTCGACATCACGCTTGACCGCCTGTGTTTCGAACTGATAGAAAAGCATGGCAACTTTTCCGAAACTGCATTAATTGGCTTGCAGCCTCGTGGCATTTATCTTTCGCGCAGAATCCATGCACGCATCAGTGAAATTCTGAATACATCAAAAATCCTTTACGGAGAATTGGATATTGCTTTTTACCGCGATGATTTTCGCAGGGGTAATGAACAAATAATTCCAAGTGAACTCAAAATGGACTTCAGTGTTCAAGATAAAAATATTGTACTCATTGATGATGTGTTGTATACAGGAAGAACCATTCGCGCTGCATTGGATGCCTTAACGGATTTTGGTCGCCCTTCTAAAGTTGAACTACTTGTTTTAATTGACCGAAGATTTAGTCGTCACTTGCCCATTCAACCCGATTACGTAGGAATGGCAGTAGACTCGCGTGCAAACGATAAGGTGAAAGTGGAGTGGAAAGAAACATCTAAAAATGATGTAGTGCATATTGTTACGAATTGAAGGAAAATGAGTAGATGACTAAATGTGTAAATGAGTAAAGAAATTCGAATAATGAAGCACGAAATTCGAAAAGAAAATTAAGGAATTAAGATATTAAGGATGAAGAATTTTGACCATTAGTATTATTAATAAAAACAGACTAGCCAAAGCCAAAAGCCAAAAGCTAACAGCCAATTGCTAACAGCTAACAAATGAAAAAATTTAGTCAACGACATTTACTTGGAATTAAAGATCTCACCAGAGACGACATTGAATTGGTATTTGAAACAGCCGATAATTTTAAGGCCATCATTAACCGACCGATTAAAAAAGTTCCATCGTTGCGCGATATAACGGTTGCCAATATTTTCTTCGAAAACTCAACTCGTACACGTATCTCCTTTGAACTTGCCCAAAAAAGATTAAGTGCCGATATCGTTAATTTTTCGGCATCTTCTTCATCCGTTTCCAAAGGGGAAACCTTAATTGATACTGTAAAAAATATTCTGAGCATGAAAGTGGATATGGTGGTGATGCGTCACCCTGCTCCAGGTGCTTGTATCTTTTTGGCTAAACATATTGATGCACAAATCATCAATGCCGGTGATGGAACGCATGAACATCCTACTCAAGCGTTGCTGGATGCCTACTCTATTCGTGAAAGATTAGGAAGCGTAAAAGGGAAAAAAGTAGTGATTGTGGGAGATATTTTACACTCACGTGTGGCTCTATCTAACATTTACTGCTTGCAAAAATTAGGAGCCGAAGTGATGGTTTGCGGACCAACAACGCTCATTCCAAAATACATTGAAAGTCTCGGGGTAAAAGTGGAACATGATTTAATGAAAGCCCTTCAATGGTGTGATGTGGCCAATATGTTACGCATACAACTCGAACGCCAGGATATAAAATATTTCCCTTCACTAAGAGAGTACAGTATGTTGTATGGAGTAAACAAATATCGTTTGGATAGTTTAGACAAAGAAATTGTAATTATGCATCCTGGCCCAGTTAACCGCGGAGTTGAGATTACAAGTGAGGTAGCCGATTCCAAAAATGCAATCATTCTGGATCAGGTGGAGAATGGTGTGGCTACGCGCATGGCTGTAATGTATTTATTGGCTGGGCAACAAGCGTAGTTTTGTTATCTGTTTATGCTTGAATACAGCTTATCTCCAATCTTTGCATCAATCCCATCCCCCATTTCAAAAATCATAGCACCTTACTACATTTGTTTTAGATTTCTTTTAATAACCTAATTCTTTTTGCATCGTTAAGGCTTAAATATCACTTTATAATTTATAATTAATCGTATATTTGCGATATACATTTAATATATGGCTATCAACAAAAAAGGAGATTTCCTGATAGACGAAATTCGTTTATCGGATTTTGCACGTACACTAGGGCATCCCGCTCGTATTGCTATTTTAAAAACACTAGCAGAGCGCGAAGAATGTATCTGCGGAGAAATTGTAGAAGTATTGCCGCTGGCGCAATCAACGGTATCGCAACATTTGAAAGAGTTGAAAAACATGGGATTGATTCAGGGAACATTAAACGGACCCAAATCCTGCTATTGCATCAACTGGGATGTATTGAAACAGTACATGACCGACTTTAACAAAATGACCAATGATTTAATGGCATTACGACCTAACAAAACTTGTTGCTAATTTGGTGGAAAATTCGCTATTGGCTTTTGGCTGTTAGCCTTTTTAAAACTATACCCTAGCACATTTAACCTAATTAACATATCAACTTAAAGATGAAACTATCAGATATCAAAAAAGTACTTCCTTCATTAAACGAAGTACAATTCAAATTACCAAATGGTACAATGGTTCCTGCTCACTTCCACGTTACCGAAGTGGGTGTAATTACGAAACAATTTATTGATTGCGGTGGAACGTTAAGAAACGAGCAAGTAGTTAATTTTCAGTTGTGGGAAGCCAACGATTTCGACCATCGTTTGGCCCCTCAAAAATTAGCTGATATTATTGATTTATCAGAACGTGTGTTGCGTTTACCCGATGCCGGAATAGAAGTAGAATATCAAGCAGAAACCATCGGGAAGTACGGATTATATTTTAATGCTGCTACGAGTTGCTTCGAATTAACTACTAAAATAACCAACTGTTTAGCACAAGATAAATGTGGAATTCCACCCGAAAAAATTAAGCGCAACTTAGTCGACTTAACCGTTGTGGCTACTCCTGATAGTTGCACTCCCGGAGGAGGATGTTGCTAGCAAAGATAAACCTAATTTTCAAATGATGAATCAAACAGAAGTATTACTTGCATTGTGGCTTGAAGCCCGAACAAGATTGACCAATCAACTTCCAAACATTAGAGAAACTGATTTATTGAAACGATTGCATCCTCAATCGAATTGCATTGGTTTTTTATTAAAACACATTGGCGAAGTAGAACAATTATTTGCTCGCAATGTATTCGGATTGGATATCAAAGCTTCCATCGAAACATTAGGTGCAGGGAGAGATAAAGGACAATACACCAAACTTGTTGAGTTAACTGCATACCTTAATGAATCTTTAATATCTCTGCAACAAGCAATACAAAATGTAGATGCACTAGAATGGAACGAAGAAATTACGACTAAAGAATTTGGAACGAGAACCAAAGCAGCTGCATTGGGTCGTATTGTTTCGCACACGGATTATCATGCTGGACAAATTGGGATCATTTTAAAATACGGACAACCTAATACTTAACATATGAATAAACGACTCGCTTTTCTTGATCGCTTTTTAACCTTATGGATTTTTCTCGCCATGATAGTTGGCGTGGGTATCGGTTATTTTATTCCATCATCCAAAGATGCGTTGAGTGGATTTCAAAACGGAAGTACCAATGTGTTACTTGCCGTTGGTTTGATAGTGATGATGTATCCGCCTCTGGCAAAAGTAAAGTATGAAGAAATAGGTAAGATTTTAAAACATCCGAAAATATTGGCCATTGGAATGTTTCAAAGTTGGATTATCGGACCTGCATTAATGTTTGGCTTGGCATACGTATTTATGCGCAACCATCCCGATTATATGGCGGGTATGTTGCTTATTGGTTTAGCTCCATGTATTGCAATGGTTTTGGTTTGGAACGATTTAGCCAAAGGCGATAATGAATTGTGCGCAGGCATGGTTGCCCTCAATAGTATTATGCAAATTCTTTTTTACAGCACCTATGCTTGGTTTTATGTAACGTATATTCCAAACCTTATAGGAATACAAGGTTATGAAGTAAATATTGGTATAAGCGAAATTGCGCAAAGTGTACTCATCTATTTGGGCATTCCATTTTTTGGTGGAATGATTTCGCGTTACACCTTAATAAGAATCAAAGGAGCTGACTGGTTTAACCGCAAATTTATTCCTGCTATCAGTCCGCTAACCTTGGTGGCATTACTCTTCACTATTGTTGTAATGTTCAGTTTAAAAGGAGAAATGATTGTAGCTATTCCTTTTGATGTGATAAAGATTGCCATTCCGCTCACTATATTTTTCTTATTCATGTTTTTGAGCACGTTTTATCTAATCAAAAAATTGGGTGGAAACTATAAAGAAACAACCACCATTTCTTTTACTGCAGGTAGTAATAATTTTGAATTGGGAATTGCTGTTGCCATAGCCATTTTTGGAATAAACTCAGGAGCCGCATTTGCTGCTGTTATCGGGCCGCTTATTGAGGTTCCTATTCTTATCCTACTCGTACAATTTGCACTCAAAAAACAATCCTCGTTTACCAAATAATTTTATACAATCATGTTTGCAGCCATTCAACAGTTTTGCAACAATATAGCAGCATCATTCAATACCATTCCTGAAGAACGTAAACAACTTTTGTCAAAAATAAGTGCCTATATTCAACAGAAAAAAGACAACGGAGAACCTGTTCAGCTGGTTTATGTGTGCACACACAACTCGCGTAGGAGTCATTTTGGGCAAGTATGGGCGGCTGTTGCCGGAGCTTATTACCAAATACCAAATGTGCTTACTTTTTCGGGAGGTACCGAAGCAACTGCATTTAATATCAATGCTATCAATTCACTCAAAAGAACAGGTTTTGTGATAACCGATGATGGAAAAACCAGCAATCCTAAATATACTGTAGCCATTGGCGAGAACTTACAAACTGTATGTTTTTCGAAAGTATACAATGATGCTGCCAATCCGCAACAAGGTTTTGCTGCTATTATGACCTGCGGTGATGCAGAACAAAACTGTCCGTTTATTCCGGGAGTGGAACTGCGCATTGGCACAACCTACAACGACCCTAAAGCGTCTGATAATACGCCCGAACAAGAGGCTACGTATGACGAACGCTCCAAACAAATTGCTCGCGAATGTTTGTATGTATTTTCATTGGTAAAGTAGATTCATACACCGCTTTTTTGTAAAAACTAAAATCTTTGAGAAAAGTCATGGCTGATTGTAAGCAATTTGCTCTTAAGTGCTTATACAACAATCCGCATCAACAATGTTGAAAGATTGGGGATTCTTTAACTGCCCTTTAAGCCTCATTTCCTATCATTCGAACAAACATATTGAGTGAATTCAATTACCTTCGCGCTTTCAAAAGCAACCACTCAAACACGTACAAAATGATTCATTTTTTTGTAAACCAACACAACACTGTTTTTGCAGTTCAGTCACAACAAGAGCTTTCATCCGAGGATACCCAAAAACTCAATTGGCTTTTTGATAACGCTCAAAAACTGAACAATCAAGTACTAACAGATTATTATGTTGGTCCACGTGCTGCAATGGTTACCCCTTGGAGTACTAATGCCGTTGAAATAACCCAAAACATGGGCATTACGGGCATTATACGCATTGAGGAATTTGAAAAAGTGATAGCCGATTTTACTGATTTTGATCCAATGCTTTCGCAAAAGTACGCGGAACTAAATCAGGATATCTTTACCATTAACATCATACTGGAACCGATTTTAGAAATATCGGACATTGATGCTTACAACAAATCGGAAGGTTTGGCTCTGAGTGGTGAAGAAGTTGACTACCTCAATAATCTCTCCATCAAACTTGGACGTAAGTTAACCGACTCTGAAATCTTTGCGTTTTCGCAAGCCAACTCAGAACACTGCCGACATAAAATTTTCAATGGAACATTTGTCGTGGATGGTATTGAAAAACCTACCTCATTGTTCAAGTTGATTAAAAAAACATCGGAAACAAATCCGAACGAAATTGTATCTGCATACAAAGATAATGTTGCATTTTTGAAAGGTCCGAAGGTTACCCAGTTTGCACCTAAAAGTGCTGATAAACCTGCCTTCTACGAAGAAAAAGAATTTGAATCGGTATTATCCCTAAAAGCTGAAACACATAATTTCCCAACTACTGTTGAACCCTTTAACGGTGCAGCAACCGGTTCGGGAGGAGAAATACGCGATCGTTTGGCCGGTGGACAAGGATCGTTACCATTGGCAGGAACGGCTGTTTACATGACGTCCTATTCACGATTGGAATCATTCGAATCCGCTCATGGTTCCAACCGACCATGGGAAAATGGAATGGCTGAAAGACCTTGGTTGTACCAAACACCAATAGATATTTTAATCAAAGCATCCAATGGAGCATCTGACTTCGGAAATAAATTTGGTCAGCCCTTAATTACCGGTTCGGTATTAACATTCGAACACCAAGAAAACAACCGTAAAATTGGTTACGACAAAGTAATCATGCAAGCCGGAGGTATTGGATATGGCAAACTGGATCAAGCTATTAAACACACACCTAAAGCTGGTGATAAAATTGTGATTTTAGGTGGAGAAAACTACCGTATCGGAATGGGTGGCGCTGCAGTTTCATCGGCCGATACAGGAGCCTTTGGTTCAGGTATTGAGTTAAATGCCATTCAACGTTCGAATCCCGAAATGCAAAAACGTGCTGCCAATGCCATTCGTGGTTTGGTAGAAAGCGATCATAATCCAATCGTTTCCATTCACGATCACGGTGCAGGTGGGCACTTAAATTGTTTATCAGAATTAGTAGAAGCAACAGGTGGATTAATTGATTTGGACAAATTACCGGTGGGCGATCCAACCTTATCAGCCAAAGAAATTATTGGTAACGAATCACAAGAACGCATGGGATTAGTGATTGGGGAAAACGATATAGATACCCTCCAACGTATTGCCGACAGAGAGCGCTCGCCAATGTATGCTGTTGGGGATGTAACCAATGATCATCGGTTTACATTCCAATCAAAATCAACGGGAGCCAAGCCAATGGATTATGCATTAGAAGATTTCTTTGGAAGCTCCCCTAAAACCATCATGACGGATAAAACCGTTCATACTAAGTATGCTGATTTGTCCTATTCAACCCAAGATATACCAACCTATTTAAAGCAAGTATTGCAGTTAGAAGCGGTGGCTTGTAAAGATTGGTTAACAAACAAAGTAGATCGTTGTGTGGGCGGACGTGTAGCTAAACAACAATGTGCTGGTCCGTTACAATTGCCACTAAACAATGTGGGCGTAATGGCTCTAGATTATAAAGGTAGAGAAGGAATTGCCACTACCATTGGTCATTCACCTGTTTCGGCTTTGATTGATCCTATTGCTGCATCACGAACTGCCATTGCTGAAGCATTATCCAATATTGTTTGGGCTCCATTGAAAGACGGTTTACATTCGGTGTCGTTATCTGCAAACTGGATGTGGCCTTGTAAAAATGAAGGTGAAGATGCTCGCTTATATGAAGCTGTAAAAAGTTGTTCTGATTTCGCCATCGAATTAGGTATCAATATTCCAACCGGAAAAGATTCTTTATCGATGAAACAAAAATACCCGAACGATGAAGTGATTGCTCCGGGTACTGTTATCATCTCGGCTGCCGCAAACTGCAACAATATTAGCCAAGTTATTGAGCCAGTTTTAAAAAGAAATGGCGGTAATATTTACTACATCAACTTATCTCAAGATACTTTTAAATTAGGTGGCTCATCATTTGCACAAATTTTAAATAAAGTTGGGGTTGATGTACCAACTATAAAAAATGCAGCATACTTTAAAAATGCATTTAACACACTACAAGAGTTAATTAAAACTGGTAAAATTAAAGCCGGACATGATGTTGGAAGCGGTGGTTTAATTACCACGTTGTTAGAAATGTGTTTTGCTGATGTAAACCTTGGTGCCAAATTTGATTTATCATTGCTAAAAGAGATTGATACTGTAAAAGCATTTTTTAATGAAAATATAGCGGTAGTGTTTCAAGCAGATGCGAGTATAGAAGCAGAGTTTGAACAAAACGGAATTGAGGCATTTAATATTGGAACCATAGTTGAAGGCAATACCGTAAGCATTAAAAACAATGCAGATGTATTCAGCTTTGATGTAAGCACAACACGCGATACCTGGTACAAAACTTCCTTCCTATTGGACTCTAAACAATCTAAAAACGGAATGGCAAAGGAGCGTTACAGCAACTATAAAAACCAGCCGTTGCAATATACATTTCCTAAACACTTTACTGGCAAAAAACCAAGTATTGATATCACTAAACCTCGTCCTAAAGCGGCCATCATTCGCGAAAAAGGAAGTAACTCCGAGCGTGAAATGGCGAACGCAATGTACCTGGCAGGTTTTGAAGTAAAGGATGTACACATGACCGATTTGATTTCGGGCAGAGAAACATTGGAAGAGATTCAGTTTATTGGTGCAGTTGGTGGATTCTCCAACTCGGATGTATTGGGTTCAGCCAAAGGTTGGGCAGGTGCATTTTTATACAATGAAAAAGCCAACACGGCTTTAAAGAATTTCTTTAAACGAGAAGATACCTTATCGGTAGGAATTTGCAACGGTTGCCAATTGTTAATGGAGTTAGAGTTGATTAACCCTGAGCATGAAATACACAGTAAAATGCATCATAATGTTTCGCAAAAACACGAAAGTGTTTTTACATCAGTAACGATTCAAAAAAATAGTTCAGTAATGCTTTCTACTTTAGAGGGAACAACCTTAGGCGTTTGGGTATCGCATGGCGAAGGTAAATTTAACTTACCTTATACCGAAGAACAATACAATATTGTTGCTAAATACGGTTATGAAAGTTACCCAGCTAACCCAAATGGATCAGACTTTAACACCGCCATGATGTGCGATAAGACAGGACGACATTTAGTGATGATGCCACATATTGAACGCTCTATCTTTCCTTGGAACTGGGCACATTATCCTGAAAGAAACGATGAAGTTTCGCCATGGATTGAAGCCTTTGTGAATGCACGAAAATGGATTGAATACCATACATAATTTTATAAAGATTAAGTGCATCACCAATCCTTTTTTGTTTAAAATCCATAAGAGCATCATATTATTTTTCAATGTGGGTTCATTCCTTTGCTGTATAATTTTACCATACGCAATAGTTGGAATTGTGATGCTGCATCTTATTGGTGGCATCGGTTGGATTATGTATAAAATTGAGTTTAAACAACATAAAAAGACAGATTAATATGGTTTAGTTAAACCATTCAAACTTAATATTGAATCCCACTTTTACTTGCTATTTTCGCCTTCAATTATGAATAAAAAAGACATCCTTACAACTTTTAATCCGAATGATATCGGAAGTGCCGACCACAATATTTTCGGATTGCCATTTGCCCCTTCTGAGGCAAATCTGGTTATTATTCCTGTGCCTTGGGAAGTAACTGTTTCGTATAGTGCCGGAACAGCTAAAGGACCGGAAGCTATCTACGAAGCATCGTATCAAGTTGACTTGTACGACCCGTTTGTAAAAGATGCTTGGAAATTGGGCGTAGCCATGCAAGAAGTGAATACGGAGATTAAACAAACCAGTAAGAAACTTCGTAAAAAAGCTGAGAAGTATATTGACATGTATGCTCAGGGTAAAACAGCTGCAAAAAATGGAGAGATGAAAGCTATCAAAAAGGAAATTGATAGAGCGTGTAAGGAGTTAAATAATCATATCAAAAAAGAAGCAACCAAGCAGCTTGAGAAAAATAAAGTAGTAGCATTGTTAGGCGGAGATCATAGCACTCCGCTGGGATTGATGCAAGCTTTGGCCACTAAACACGAATCATATGCGATATTACAAATTGATGCACATGCCGATTTACGTGATGCCTATGAAGGTTTTGAATTTTCGCACGCATCCATCATGTTTAATGCTTTAAAAATACCTCAAGTAAGCAAACTAATTCAGGTTGGAATTAGAGATTATTGTGAAGATGAAAAAAATCTTATCGACTCATCCGACCGAATTCAAACATTCTTCGATAGCGATATTAAACATCAGCAGTATGAGGGCAAAACATGGAAAGATATCTGCAACCAAATTGTCTCAACCCTGCCCGATAAAATATACCTTAGTTTAGATATTGACGGATTAGACCCGAAATTGTGTCCAAACACCGGAACTCCAGTGCCAGGAGGATTTGAATTTGAACAAGTAGTTTATTTAATCCAAAAATTGGTGGAATCTAAAAAACAAATTATTGGGTTTGACATTAATGAAGTAGCCCCAGGTGAAAACGAATGGGATGCAAACGTAGGTGCTCGTTTGTTGTATAAATTAAGTAACATGTGTTTGGTATCTAATGGAGTATTACCAATTGTAATGTTAAAACAGTCCGAATAGTATTAGTTAATGCTCCCGAAAGCTTTCGGAAAATAGATGTTTAGGTCAATTACATCAGACAAAAACAGATATGCTTTCGGTATACCAGAACAGCACCTCTACTTATCCATAAACGCCAAAGGCTGCTTGAAGAAGTATCTATTTGTGTTAAATAATCGCTATAAAACAAACAGCTATTATAGTTTAACCCCTACTTTTTTAGTGTTCCAAACTTATATTTTCATCACCTTTTTTATAAGGCAAATACAATAAAACTAATCGCATCATTTCACTATCATCATTCATACCCCACTCAAATAAAATATCCTTTGGAGGGTTGTTTGGATTTTCGGGATTATTGGCTGAATTATCATAAATTGCTTCTGCATGTAATATTGAACCTGCGGGTATTTTTAACATATGTCTAAACCGATAAAACTCCTGCCAATTAAAATCCCAGTTTAAAATTTCTACCAGTTTAATGGTATCCTGATTAGGTGTTATTGCATAAGCCTTAAAATATCTTCCTAATCGATGCATGTGAGGGTTAATATTAAGCAAAGAAACATCATTGTGAAATCTAATATTGATAACTGACTTAAAATTGCTATCCCCTGCTTCAATAACCCACTTGCCATCTGGTTTCGGATTTTTAGGTTTAAATGCTGCAAAGCCAATCTTTCTTGAAGGTGAAGTTGAACTGTAATAAATATTAAAGCCAGATAAGTCTTTTTGTATAATTGGAGTAGGTGAATAATGAAAATTACGAATCAGTAAAACTCCCTTTTTAGGTAGTCGAAATCCTATGTCTGATGGATATTTTTGAAGAGATGATCCAGGCAGCCAACCATTATGGTATAACTCTACTGGTAACTCCCCATGATTTCCTATTAGATGTAAATATTTGTAATCATATTTATCGTTCACACGATTTAATGTATCTGCATCATACATAAAATAATACGGCCCTTTAAAAACATCAACATCATCAGCTACCTCTAAAATCTGATAACTGGCATGATGAACAACCGATTTGTTTCCAGGAAAAAACTCAACAGCTTTAACGAAGGTATCATGATTTATCTCGAAAGGAATTTTATAGCAGATATAAGTATTTTTATTGTTACCAGGAACACTAAAAGTATCTAACATTGTTAAAACCAAATCGGGCTTATTAACGTCTGACAGACTTGCTATTGGAACTGAATTTATATCGCCCCTGCCCTTCATACAACCACTATCAACCCATTTCACTATGAGTGCTATTTCATCATCATTTAACGATTTATCATCCGCAAAATCACGATAATTATTATTTGCTTTCCAAGGCGGCATTATACGATTCTGTACTACATATTTTATAAAACTAGCCCGTTGTTTAACATCATCGTAGTTAGATAAATCAAACGGTGCATATCCATTTGCCTTATGACAACTAACACACTTTTTATTTATTATTGATTGAATTGATCCGTAGTATGTTGTATCCTGAGCGATGAGGTTTTCTGTAGAATAAAAAAATACGAATACAATTATCCACAAACTAAATCTCATCAATATACACCTCCTATTTTTCTATCATTCCAATCATTTTTTGTACTAAACTTAGGTAATGAATTGGGAACACTTGTTAAACCCGATGTGTCTGTTAACGATTCCATGAATGAAATGATATCTGTAATTTCTTTTTTATTCAACTTTAATGGGTCAACTGATAATGTTTGAAAGGGAACGTTAATTCCTATACCACTTCCTCCACCTTTATTGTAAAAATCCATTACATCCTGTAACGTTTTATATGCCCCATTGTGCATATAAGGAGCTGTTAAAGCCACATTGCGAATGGTAGCTGTTTTAAACGAATAGCGGTAAAAAGGAACACTCTCCTTTAATTTAGCAGCAATACGTCCTTCATCATTATCAATAACTAATATCTTACTATATGGGTTTTCAGGCACCCCTAATACCTCACTTTCGCTTTCGTTGTATAGTGGGGGAACTGTACCATTAAAATTTGGTGCAAAATGACACGTACCGCAAGCGGCCTTTCCCATGAATAAATTAAAGCCTCTCTTAGCGGAGGGGGTTAATTCATTCGATTCAGCTCTAACATACTTGTCAAACAATGAGTTGTAACCATGTAATGATTTAACATAAGCAGTAATTGCAAACGCAATAGTATGTTTATTTATTGGTGCTGGTTCATTTTGATATATATCTTTAAACAAGGTTACATACTCGTTACTTTGATTAAGTTTAGAAATAACTTCAATTATATTTGTGTTAAACTCCCTCTCACTCACTACTACATGCTCCATTTGATCCTCTAAAGCATCAGCTCTTAAATCATGAAAGTATCGCTCACTAAACACACTATTGATTAACGTAGGAGAATTTCTCTCAACACGACCTTTCATCCCAAATGCTAAACTTTTAGATTCTCCATCTGCAAAGCCCTTTAACGGATTATGGCAACTGGCGCAACTACGTTCGTTTGATGCAGATAAAATAGGGTCGTAAAACAATAACTTTCCAAGGTTTGCTAATGCTGATGATGGCACATTTTGAGGAATATTTACATAATAGTCTGCATTTAGTATTTGATTAGAGAACAAGTTAGTTGCCTCAAAATTTAACGCAAATTTAGTTCCTGAAGTAGATTCGTAAATTGTTTCAATACCCAATAAATGCTGTGCTGTTAATACATCTGAAAATAACGGATTTACCACCTCTTTCAAAAACCCCAACCGATCAAACTCTTCAAAAGAAATATTTGAGTTAAGCTGCTTTAAACCAAGATTAAATTTAAGTTCGATGTTTTTATATAAATTGGAATCTACATGTTGAATTTGTGTTTTATAGCTTTCAATAGTTTGTTTAAGTTGTTTAAATACAACCCTTGCATCTATCACTGATCTATCTGATGCAGGGGCATCAAACCCTGTTAAACCAAGATTAAAAGACCTGATAAGTTCTACCCGTAAAGCCTCAAAAACTATCCTGTCGTTAATTTTAGCAGGAAAATGATAGTTGTTTATAGCCTGAGATAATAGTGTTGCTTGTTCACGAATAATTTCAATGTTCCAATGCTCCTCGAAGAGTAACTCATCGATAACCTGAAAACCTTGTGGTTGTAAGATTAAAATACCGGGTGCAGACTTATCTAACTTAGGTAATGGAGCACCATTTATATACTCCTTTACATAATTAGGATCTGTATACTCCCATATAAACTCTATAGCTTTAAAGGCATCCCTTAGTTGATGGTATGCTAAAATAATATCTTTTTTATTAACAGAGGTTGGTTCAACTAAATGTAAACGACTTGAAAACTGATTTGCTTCAATTTTTAGTTTGTTATAGTTAAATTTATATGTATCAAAAATGACCTTATCGGATTTAACAGATTGAGTGAAAGAGAATATAACAAATACGAAGGCAATACTTGCTAAAGCAACATGAATTGTATTTTTTGGCATTACAATATATTTAAGAAATAACGCCCATGACTAATATAGCCACAGGCGTTACATCATTCTAATTATGTGTTATTATTACTACTGAACGATAATTTTAACCTTATCTCCGTCTGCATTCATGATAATGTAGGCACCGGATGTTAAGTCAGAAACATTTACCACTTCAACATCACGATATACTTTAACACGCTTTCCGGTCATGTCATATATTGCAATATCACTAACTTTATTAAGCGTTAATTCATTTGCAACCGGATTAGGATATACTGAGAATAGTGAATTGTTTTTTGATTTAAAGTATTCTTCAACCGCGGTTGTTATTCCATCCCAACCACTAATTGCATAAGTTAATGAGTTGTTGTAAGGAAAAGTATTGGCTCCATCAGGATGTTGCACATTGAACAACATTGTTCTGCTATCAATTGCAATACCACCCGTAATTTCAGCACCAGGTGAGCATGCTGTAATACGCATCAAATCACTGTATGTTGGATTAGCGATATCCATATCCAATAAATATGATTCACATATAGTTTGATTTCCAGCTTGATATTCTGCGGGCATTCTGTTCCAAGTACGTCCATTTAAATCCTCTTGAATAATCATATACGTTTTACCTTTTATGTATGCGAAGTTTAATCCGTCAGGATTTGAAAAATGAACATTTGGGTAGCTATTAACCGCTTGTGATGCTGATGCTGTATGATAAGGACCACCTTCTAAAAAGGTGCGAACTACACCTGTAATTGGATCAAACTCCAAAACTCTACCATAGTAATCTTTAAAAGCACCATTGCGAACTGAATCACTAGCCGCAGCATCGGTACCAGGGAATGAAGTACCATTCACAATCTGATATCTATTTTTATACGCTGCAATCAAATGATTTGCAATATTTCCCGTTGCTCCTATACCTGTTTTGAAGGCAGTACCCGGGTTATCATTACCAGTCTCAGTGATATAAATCTTACCATTACTTTTATTAACAGCTCCCCACTCTAAACGGGTATACATTGTTGCACCGCGCTTAAATGCTATGGTTCTTAAGTTAATTAATGTATCTAAATCATTCTCAATTGGAATCCATTTATTTTGGGCATCAGCTTTGTGGGCATACAATTGGCCAGAGGTAAAATCGCCTGCTACATTTGCAACAAACTTAATCAATAAGCCTGGAGTACCATCTTCAAACAAATAAACTGTTTTGTTATCATTCATTAAAACACCTCCTTCATACCCCGCGCGACCCCAATTATATTGCTTTCTAATAGCCTTACCCGTTTTAGGATCAACTTCTACCATCCAATTTAAATTCTGGTATTTTTTTAATTTTTTACCATTAAACCCAGGAAAACCTGCAGGAGTTGTAGTTCCAATAACAAAATCTGATGTATCACGAACACCAGCCGCAATCTGCGTATTACTAGATTGAAACCACTCTTCAGCAGTCCAAATACGACCATGATCGCCAGATATTCCACCACAATTCATACCTGTTTCACCAACAGTATTCACAAAATCAACATTAAAAAACTTACCCGAACGACCATCTGTTAATGTTTGCGGCACAACCTCTAAAACGTTCCCTTTTATTCTGCGTAATTTAAAAGTTGTCATACCTCCGCCATCACCAACTTTATCATTTTTTTCTACCATCTCATGATTAACGATTACCCATCCTAAGTCACCTGATGCAATTTTAACAGCATCCGTTTCGGGAGTAAATCCAATAAAATCATGCCATTGCTTAGCTACTGTTGAACCAGCAGCATTACCATAAGTTGCTGTAGTTTGAACGGTATCAACCCCACCAACAAATACAACTTGCTGTTTTAAAGGTGACTTCGGCATCCAAACAGTTTTGATGTTCCATGAAGTGTCAATTTTTACTGGAAAAGGAATTTGCGCCATTGTTGCTATTGACGAAGCAAGAAATATGGCAGGAAGTAATTTTTTTTCATTTTCTTTATTTATTTGAAATGCAAATAACTGTGTGCTATATAATGATTCTGTTTTATTAACATTAATAAATCATTACCAAGGTATAACCTGAAATATAACTCTATCGAAAGCCGCATAAAAACATGTTTTCTGTTTATTAAATATTATTAAATATATGGCAGCTAAAATTCAATAGCAGTAGAATAGTATACTCGTCAATCATCATTGCAGTCATTTTATATATCTTTTCCATTTTTATCATGTACAAAACTTCAACCAACACACAAACACTTTGGTGTTAAATATACAATTATGGTAATGTGTTTGTCAAAACTACAAACCTTGATTCGCCATATTTATCCTATGAGTCTTCATTATTTCAATTCTTCCAAACCATTGAGTTACTGCTTAAACATTTTAGTGCTTACTCAATTTGATGTAAACGAGAATAATGGTGCCATAAAATTACACCATACTTTTAGGCAGAGTATGAACAATGTTAAAAAGAGTTTGAATGCAGTGAGCACAGTTATTACAGCCAAACCATTTTAATTCATTATGCCAAAGAATATAAAAACATTCCTAAAGGGTTGAAGAACTTAGCATCAACAAGGCTTCATCAAAAAACGCCATCAGTTATTTTTTAACTAATGATTTACGTATATCCGCAAATATACCACTCCGCAGATAGGATGCGGACAAAGGGCAGAACTTTGCAACATGAAATTAATAAACTTTATCAAACAATTTCCTGATGAGCAAAGTTGCAAGGAACATTTTAGGCTTAAACGCGAGCAAGAAGGTATCAGTTGTAAAGAGTGTAGATGTACAAAACATTATTGGCTAAAAGCTAAGTATCAATGGCAGTGCAGCCGCTGTGATTTTAGAACTATACTGCGTAGCGGAACAATTATGGAGCATGCCAAATTACCTTTTCAAAAATGGTACATGGCGATGGCTTTTATGAGTTTAACTAAAAAAGGAATATCTGCAACGGAACTCCAAAAGCAAATGGATCACTCACGTTATGCAAGCATATGGAACTTGATGCATAAAATAAGAGAAGCAATGGGTAAACGAGATTCTTTATATACACTTACAGGAATGATAGAAATGGACGAGGGCTATTTTGAAAAAGCCACTCCTGAAGGAACAAAGTTAAAGCGAGGAAAAGGAAGCCAAAAGCAACAAAACGTAGCGGTTTTAGCAGAATCAACACCACTTGAAAATTTGGATACAGGTATTACATCGAAACATTGCAGGTACTTTAAGATGCAGGTTTTAAATAATCATAAGTCTGATGCAATCAATAGCTTGTTCATTAACAACATTGAAGATAGCAGTATTGTATTTACCGATAAAAGCACGAGTTACGTAGATATTGCTGATTATGTTGAGGTTCATGTAAGTGAAGTATCAACTGAGATTACAACCAACACTACACTTAAATGGGTGCATATTGCAATTGCAAACGCCAAAAAAATGCTACTCGGAATTTATCACAAAATTAAAGGTCTATACCTGCAAAATTATCTCAACGAGTTTTGCTATAAACTCAATAGAAGATACTTTGGAGATAAACTCTTTGATAGACTAACTCTTGCCGTTGCTAAAACTTACTGGTAATATAGCGGATATAAATTAATGATTTAATTACATTTCGTTAATACACCTAATGCAATAAGATAATATTGCAGCTTGTGATTTGTTGTCAAACAACAATACATTATGAAAAAACAATTAACTTATTTATTTTTTAGTGGGATTGCAATGCTGCTGTTGCAGTTTGAAGCAAAAGCACAAATCAATGCTCAATTTTTGGGTCGTTATTCCATCGGTAATTATACTTCAGATGGAGGTGCTGCAGAAATCGCAGCATTTGATCCAACATCTAAACGAATGTTTGTAACAAATGGACCAGACAGTTCGCTTCGAATTGTAAACGCTAGTAACCCTGCACTTCCGTCACAAATATCTAAGATTTCTATCAAACCTTATGGTATTGACTTGACTTCTGTGGCTTGCAAAAATGGATTAGTAGCCGTTGCTGTAATTGACTCAAACGGAAAAACAAATCCAAGTTCAATTGTTTTTTTGGACATCAATGGAAACTTTATCAGCAAAGTAAAAGTTGGTGCCAATGCTGATCATATTGTGTTCACTCCTGATGGTTCAAAACTATTGGTAGCAAATGAAGGTGAACCAAATGTTGGCTACACTATTGATCCCGAAGGTTCTATTTCAATTATTGATCTTTCAGGTGGCGCAGCATCTTTAACACAAGCCAATGTTCAAACGGCAAACTTCACAGCATTTAATGCTCCAACTATTCTTCATCCGCTTATTCGAGTGTATGGTCGGATTCAATTAGGTGGAACGTTTCTTCGTAACTCCACAGTAGCAGAGGATTTAGAACCAGAATACATCACAATTTCAGACGATGGAGCAACAGCCTGGGTTACTTGTCAGGAAAACAATTGCATTGCAGTAGTTAATATTAACACCGCAACTGTAACAAGTTTATTGCCTTTAGGATTTAAAAATTATAATGTAACAGGTGCCGGCTTAGACCCATCAGACAGAGATGGAGCAGGAAGTACAGCTTTAGCCAATATCAACAACTGGCCAGTATTCGGTTTGTTTCTACCTGATGGAATTTCATCCTACAAAGCAAACGGACAACAATACTTGGTAACAGCAAATGAAGGTGATGCCCGTGCTGATTGGGGTTCTGCAAATAATGAAGAGGTTCGTTTAAGTGATGCGTCATATGTATTAGATACTGCAAAATTTGGCGGTTTAGCAAGTAATGTTGCTACTCTAAAAGCCAACGCTGCTTTAGGTCGCTTAAATGTTACAAACCGTTTTGGTGATTTTAATAATGATGGAAAATTTGATAGTATTTTCACTTATGGTGGTCGTAGTTTTACTATTTGGAATGCCACAACTGGAGCATTGGTATGGGATAGTAAAGATGACTTTGAACGAAATACACTTGCCCGGTTCCCTGCTAATTTCAACGCAGGACATAATACTAATGCCTTAGATGATAGGAGCGATAACAAAGGTCCGGAACCAGAATCGGTAACGGTTGGTAAAATAAAAGACAGCACATATGCATTTGTTGCTTTAGAGAGAATAGGTGGAATCATGATTTACAATATCACCAATCCCATGGCTCCATATTTTGTACAATATATAAATTCAAGAAATTTTAATGTAACACCAAACCAGGCAAATATTGCAACTGTTGGCGACTTAGGTCCAGAAGGAATTGTATTTATTCCTGCTTCCGAAAGTCCTAACGGTCAAAATATGATTATGCTTTCCAATGAGGTAAGTGCAACTGTAGCTTTATTTAGCATTACTACTCCAGAAACACAAGGAATTACCAAATTGCAGGAATATAAAAATAATACCTCAGCACCTATTGGAACCTTTCAAGGTATTAATTATAGAGAGGCTGGCTTTTCTACCTTATTTCCAATTCCAAATACAAACGGAACAGAATTTTGGACCTGTTCGGATAGAGGTGTAAACATTGACTGTGCAAATGCAAACCTTGCAGGATGCCGTCCTACATATGATAAAATGTATGCATTCCCATCATACACCCCAAAAATTCATCGTATCCGTATTCAAGGCGATTCGATACACATTTTACAAACAATAACCATCAAACGTCCTAATGGAACAGGTGCGTCAGGCATTATTAATCCAACAGGTTTAGGTAGTACCGCAAGCGAGATAGCATCAACAGATACAGTATTAAACTGTTCGAACTTTAATTTAAAAACTACACCAAAAGACACATTTGGTATAGACCCTGAAGGTTTGGTTGTTGATAAAAATGGAAACTTCTGGTTGTGCGAAGAAGGCGGAGCTACCATCTGGAAGCTTGATTTAACTGGTGTAGTTACAAAAAGATATACTCCTTATGCAAACTTAGCTGGAGCGCAAACGATAGATATGCAAATTGATACCGTATTTAAATACCGCAAAAACAATCGCGGATTTGAAGGCATCTCTATTGCTCCAAATGGAAAAATTTATGCAATGATTCAAAGTCCTATTTTATATCCTACTCAAACTATTGGCGATAACTCACGAGTTCACCGTATATTAGAAATAGACCCCACTAGCGGTAACCAACGCATGCTTGCCTATTTAAACGATGGTATTATTGGAGCCAGTGGTGCCAACCAGATAAGAACGAGCGACTGGAAAATAGGTGATATGGCAGCAATTAACGATAGCACGTTTCTTGTATTAGAATCAGCCGCTCGCGGAGCATCCGACATCAAGCGTCTTTACCGAATTAATATCAATCAGGCTACTAGTGTTACCTCTGGTTTATATGGAAGCTTAACTCTAGAAGGATTAATTGATTCAACAGGCTTGGCAAACAACGGAATTAAAGCTGTTACTAAAACATTGGTGATGGATTTGCTAGCCAGCGGCTGGCCTGCAACATTAGATAAAGCAGAAGGTTTAGCCATCATAAATGACAGCACCATTGCTATTGGAAATGATAATGATTTTGGACAAAAATCGACACTTGCAAATGGTATTGCAACTGCAACGGGTAACACAAGTCAAGTAATTACATATCGTTTAAGTAATACCAAGAAGCTAACAAATTATACCCCTCCCTCCAATCTTAGTGCTTTCCGGTTGCAAATCTTGCACGCATCCGATATGGAATCTGGGTTGGATGCTCCAATAGATGCTCCCAACTTTGCTGCTGTAATGGATAATTTAGAAGATACATATTTAAATACCGTGCGTTTAGCATCGGGTGATTGTTTTATTCCTAGCCCATTTTTATCGGCTGGCGAAGACCCAAGTATGCAAGCACCTCTTAGAAATACTGCATCAACTTATTATCAAGGAACTACAGCAGGTTTAAGAGCAGCAATAGGCAGAACAGATATTGCTATGATGAATATAATGGGTTTCCAAGGTTCGACCTTTGGAAATCACGAGTTTGATTTGGGAACACCTGAAATTAACAGCATTATAGGTGTTGATATCAGATCAAATGGAGTTGATAAACGTTGGATAGGCGCTCAGTTTCCATTCCTTAGTGCTAATCTTAATTTTTCAGCAGACATAAATTTAAATTATTTAACAACTACACAACGCTTATTGGTTGATAGTTTTAAAACCCCTGTAAACATAACGAATAATAATCAGAAAAAAGGTATTGCCCCGTCAGCAGTAATTTTAATGAATGGAGAGCGAGTGGGTATTGTGGGTGCAACTACACAAGTATTAGCAACCATCTCTTCAATAGGAGCTACTAATGTAATTTCAGGCGGTTCGGATAATATGCCTGCTTTGGCTGCTGTTTTGCAACCAGCCATCGACTCGTTAAGATTAATGGGCATCAACAAAATTATTCTATTGAGTCACTTGCAACAATTAGCTAATGAAAAAGCACTTGCTCCATTGTTAAAAGGAGTTGATATTATAATTGCTGGAGGTTCACATAGTTTGTGTGCCGATGGTAACGACAGAATAAGACCTGGAATTCCGGTTACCGACAAGTATCCGATTTTAACAACCAATTTTGACAATGAGCCATTAGCCATTTTAAATACAACAAGTGAATGGAAATATGTTGGTCGTTTTGTATGTGATTTTGATTCATTAGGAAGATTATTACCCAACTTATTAGACTCAACCATTAACGGAGCATATGCCGCAGATACAGCAATGGTAACCAGTTTATGGGGGTCGTACAGTGCAGCATTTGTAAATGGCACAAAAGGTAACGCTGTTCGCACATTAACTGCTGCTATTTCAACTGTTATCAATACAAAAGATGGTAATATTTCTGGAAAATCAACAGTTTTTCTTGAAGGAAGAAGAAGCCTTGTAAGAACAGAAGAAACAAACTTAGGCAACCTATCAAGCGATGCAAATTTGTGGTATGCAAGGCAAATAGACCCTCAGGTGCGTGTATCTATAAAAAATGGTGGCGGTATTCGTTCAGCCATTGGATATGTAAATGCTGTTGGTTCTACTACAATTTTAGAAAACACTTTAGCAAACCCATCTGCAGGAAAAGCCAGAGGAGATATTTCGCAATTGGATATTGAAAACTCCTTGCGCTTTAATAACGGATTGGTAATTGTAACAACAAATGCATTTGGATTAAAAAAATTATTAGAGCATGGAATTTCAGCAACAGTGCCAAACACAACTCCAGGACAATTCCCTCAAGTAGGCGGGGTGACGTTTAGTTACGACAGCACTCGCTCAGCAAACAATAAAATTGTTTCATTGGTAATAATTGATTCATTGGGTAACAAGCAAGATACAATTGTTCGCGATGGAAAATTATTCGGAGATACAACAAGAATATATAAAATAGTAACCTTAAATTTTTTGGCGAATGCCTCTGCTCCAGGTTCACTAGTTGGTGGCGATAATTATCCTTTCCCTCAAGTGGTAACTGCTCAGGTAAATTTAGATACTGCAATCAAAGTAAATGGAACAGCAACTTTTGCTGCTAAAGGAAGCGAGCAAGATGCTTTTGCCGAATACATGCTAGCTCGTCACAATACAACAACCTCAGCATATTCAGCCAGAGATACAACCTTACAAGGCGATAAGCGCATTCAATTGTTAAATGCTCGTGCCGATTCAATTATTTTTGAATACCCTCTACTAACTGTTGCTCAAGCCAGACAGGTATCACAAGCTACTATTTTAAGAACACGTGGAATTGTTACAAGAGCATGGGGAAGATTCATTTACATACAGGATGCAACAGGTGCAATAGCAGTTCGACAAAGTATAGGCTCCATGGTTGACTCAATTTTATCGGGTGGTTTAAAGGAAGGTGACAGTGTAGAAATTATTGGTACTCGTAATGATTTTAGCAACTATGCACAAATTCAACTAACTAGTGGAGCATACAATGGAAACAACCGTGTTACCATACTCGCAAAAAACGTAACCTTACCTACTCCTGTTGTGGTTACATTAAAGCAAATTAACACAGCCGGTGAGCAATATGAAAGCAAACTGGTACGTGTTGCCAACTTGAGAACTGTTGCAACCGGAAATTTTGCTGCCGGCACCAACTATACTATTTGGGATGGAACCACTCTAGGAGATACAATGGTACTGAGAGTAATTGCTGCTCAAGATACTGAATTAGATGATGCTCCGGCAACAGCTATACCTAGCGGACCATTTACCTTTGAAGGAACACTAATTCAATTTTGTTCGTCTCCGGCTGCTGGCTGTACGTTAGGTTATCAATTGCAAGGCTTGCGAAAAAAAGAAATCATACCACAATTATCTTCTTTTAACTTGGCAAATCCTGCAAACAATAGCAAAATTGTAACTTCAGTAGCAAGCAGTGCTTCTATAATATTTAACTGGAATAAAGCATTGAATGCAACTTCGCACAAATGGTTTGTAACGACTGCAACAGGTAATTACAATACTCCTTGGGCAGTAGGACCTAAAAATTCAGATACCGCATTTGTTTATAGTTACAGTCAATTTGATACATTAGCAGCAACAAAAGGTGTGGTAAGAGGCGATTCTATTTTACTTAAATGGACTGCTTATGCATACTTAGGTAACGATTCAATGGTTGCATCTCAGTCGCATAATATTTGGATTGTTCGCACACCAGCACCTATTGTACTTGGATCTTTCAACCTCGTTTCACCTGCAAACAACGCTAGAGTTGAGGTTGAACAAAACAGCACTGCTGCCATCAATATCAATTGGGGTGCATCTTCAAATTCCGCCAAATACATGTGGTTTGCAACAACTCCAACAGGAAGCTTCGCTGCTCCTCTTTTACGAGTGCCATCAAACAATAATGGAAATGACAATATGCTAACCTTAACATCGGGATATGTAGATAATATTCTTGCTTCACTCTCTGTTAAAAAAGGTGATTCAGCGCAATTAAAATGGACTGTTTATGCTTACAAACTCAATGGTGATTCATTAAAGGCTTCGCAAGATTTCAATATTAATATTGTTCGTAAACGTAAGCTACAGCCATTTGCATTAACCTCTCCTGCAAATAACACACGTCTTGAAGTAGAACAAAACCAAACAACTCCTGTAGTTATTAATTGGTCGGCCTCGGCAACTGGTGCTACATATAAATGGTTGTTAGACCAAACGTCTGGAACCTCCGTAAATCCTTGGATAAGCCTTAATGCAGATAATGCAGGATCTGATAACAAACTTACCTTAACGGCAGGAGCAATAGATGATTTACTGTCGTCTAAGTCAATACCTGATGGAGATTCTATTTTGTTAAAATGGACAGTTAGAGCATATGAGGAGGCTGATTCTCTGCAAGCTTCGCAAACATTTAACTTATTAGTTTTACGCAAAAAGGCAGTTGGACTAGGTGAGATAAACACAAATAGGTTTATGAAATTATACCCAAATCCTACCAACGGTAATAGTACGCTATCATTTACATTGCAAACTTCCGAAGAGCTTATCATTTCCGTAGCAGATATTCAAGGAAAACTCCTTTTAGATAAAATAAATTTAAATGGTGTTTCGGGTATGAATGAAATTGAATTACCAACCGCTAATGTTCAAGATGGAATTTACTTTGTTTCACTAACTTCAAATGGAAAGTCTGATAAGATAAAACTTGTAGTTATTCATTAACACAATTCGCTTATTGCATCAAAAACGGGAAGGCTCATTTGCTCTTCCCGTTTTTTTGTTTGTACTATTACAACTGATTCCTTTTGAGCGTGTAAAAGCTACAAGCTACCACATATAAAAAATAATCTTGCCAAACTTTAATTAGATATGATTTATTATTGCTTATAACAGACAACAAGCTCATATATTTTATAATAACTTGTTACATTTGCCTTCATGTTAGGACTTAAACTTGCCACCGATCCTCGCTGGGCCAATGCTGCCGAAAAATCAATTGACGAAATTTTAATTGACCATGCTTATTGCGAACAAAAAGCAGCTACAACAGGCATATCATTAATTGTGCAATACCCCGAATTTGAGGAGATGGTAAAAGTATGCACAGCAATTGTTGCCGAAGAGTGGGGCCATTTCCGTAAAGTTTTGAAAGAACTCGAGAAAAGAGGATTCAAATTCGGCCCCCAACGCAAAGATGTTTATGTGAACGAATTGATGAAACTGATTACTCGGGGTGGCGATCGCAACGAGCAAGTAGCCGAAAGATTATTATTGCTTGCCATGATTGAAGCCCGCAGTTGTGAGCGATTTCGGGTACTTTCCTTAAACATTAATGATGCCTATTTAAAGGAGTTTTACCATGAGTTTATGGTAAGTGAGGCCGGTCATTACAAAACCTTTATTGATTTAGCCAAAGTGTATAAAGGAGAAGAATATGTAAAAAAACGTTGGCAAGAAATTTTGGACGGTGAAGCCGACATCATGCGAAAACTCACTCCTCAAGGATCCAGAATACATTAATATTTAAAATGGTAAATCAGTTATACGATTCAACTTGCATCAATTAATATAACGGAATAAACGCGTATTAAATTTACTCACCAACTTCTCAAATGGAACCGTTATGTATGATGGTTTGCGTGTTTTGTTTTCGGTAGCTTTTACAACCACGTAATCAAAAACGGGTGCAGCTAGCTGGTTGGGAGCATTAAACGGATTTTCCAATTGATTCATTTGTTTATCATACACAAACAATCCAAAGTGCTTGCGTTTGGTGTATTCGGATATATCTTCACAAAAGGACGCTATAAAATAGTTTTCAGTGTTTAAAATGATACTAGTGTCGAGTTGAAGGTTGTAATTCACGAAAATACCTTTTGTGCTTCCCGACATTACTTTGTAAATACTCGTATCTAGAAAATAATAAACCGGGCAAAAAGTGAAATTCTTGTTAAACTCCTTAATCACTTTATTATTCCTAATCATAACATCCGTTTCCAACAAATTAATATCTGCACCTCTTCCTTCCTCACGCAAACGTTTTATTTCTTTCTCGTTGGTGGTGGTTAGCATTACTAACAATGCTCCTTTATGGTAATGTAGCACCTGTTCTTCTATCGATTGGTTTTTACTTTCCAAGCTTTTGCGCAAAGCCACAGCATTTAAACGCAGGTTTACTTCAAATGCAGATGAACGGCCTTGAACCAATTGTAATTCGTTTTTATCTGTGAGCGATTGATTGTATAACATTTCAAGATTTACAACAGGCGAAAGAGCAACACTCAATCCTAACATTAACCCCATATCAATACGCCCATTCTTGTTTTGGTTGATATCCAAAGGCCTAGTAGTATAAGCACCCGTTTCAAAAACTTCTGAATTATGAGCCATTAAATAAGTAGGGCGAATTCCGCCAATGAAAGCAAAATCAGTATTGATAGGTGACGGATAAAAATACACGAACGCATTCGCGTCTATGTAGTGATTGTTGTAACGAATATCTTTTTCACGTTCTCTAAATGATACTGAAGAGTAAGATGGTTCAACAAACCAGCGAAACCTATTGTTAATGGGTTTAGAAAAAAACACACCTAAATTAGCACCTGCCAAACCGCTCCAATTGGAGTATCTGGTTCCATTCATAGAGTAATTAATACCCAACTTTATTCCATAGCCTAAAGGGTCTGAATCGCCCTGCTTAAGCTGAGCAGAAACAGTTGAAATACCCAAAATGGTTATCACAATAAAAAGAATTGTATGTTTAATTGGCATCATGTAAAGCCTCATTTGCAAATTCAAGTATAGTTAATCGTTGTTAAATAAGAAGTCAATATTTCTTTTTAAACCGTTGTATTTTGTTCGTTTTACAGGCGAATTTTTGAAAACCTGGCTAAATACATCCTCGGTAATATCAAGCCAGTCTTGTTTTTTCATACTCAATAAGCTTTCATTGGAAACAAATCGGGGTTCGTGGTGAGGTTTTGAAAATCGGTTCCACGGACAAACATCTTGGCACACATCGCAACCAAACATCCAATTATCAAATGTACCTTTCATTTGAGTAGGAATAGCATCTTTTAACTCAATGGTAAAATAGGAAATACACTTGCTTCCGTCAACTGTGTGCGGTTGCACAATAGCATCTGTTGGACAGGCATCAATACAAGCAGTGCAGGTTCCACAATGATCGGTTGCCGGTTTATCGTACTCCAGTTCTAAATCTAAAATCAGTTCACTCAAAAAAAAGAATGAACCACTTCCCTTATTTATGATATTAGAGTTTTTCCCTACCCACCCCAATCCACTCTGAACAGCCCATGCCCTTTCCAACACCGGAGCTGAATCTACAAATGCACGACCATTCACTTCTCCAATTGTTTCCCTAATATACTGCAGTAGTTCCTGTAACTTATCCTTTAGCACAAAGTGGTAATCTTCTCCATACGCATACTTCGAAATTTTCGGGGCTTCGGTATCGTCTTGTTTTATCTCACTGTAGTAATTATACAAAAAAGAGATGACTGATTTGGCGCCATCAACCAACAAACGTGGATCTAATCTTTTATCGAAATAATTTTCCATGTACTGCATTTGTCCATTCTTTCCTTCTTTTAGCCATTTTTCCAAACGTGGTGCTTCTTGCTCCAGAAACGTTGCTTTGGATATTCCGCAAAAAGAGAATCCTAATGCGGCTGCTTTTTGTTTAATGAGAAAGGTATGTTGTGCAGCGGATATCAATACGGGCGAAGATAGCTGTTCCTTATTAATCGGGCAATAGAAAAGGCTGCAAGACTTGACCTACCTTTTGTTCATATTCATCATCGTATGCAAGCCAAGCTCTCCTCTGGCGGAGATTACCTCTTCATTTTACATGTTGTTCTCAGATTGGTTGTCGAAGCCTTGAATGAATCTTTTGTTATCAATTGCTTCATTTTTATATTCCAATAGGCGACACGCAAGCAAACAAGTTACCGCTGATTATATCAACAAGTTTATTTATTGCAATATTATGACACTTATATAAACTGAAAAACATAAAATGGCAAAATAATTGTCGTAACTATTTTATCAAATCAATAAACATATGAAAACATTTATTACACTTTCGGGAATCATTATGCTAGCAACTTCATGTCAAGTTATTGTTCAAGATGAGGTGGGTGTGAAGCGCACCTTAGGCAGGGTAAATCCCGAAATTTTAGAATCGGGACCGAGAGGATTTAATCCGATCATTTCTAAAATAATCACTGTTCCTATTCGCACTGTCAATTTAGAATTGAGTTTAGGTTTACCATCCAAAGAAGGACTCACCGTAAATTCAGAGATTTCAATTTTGTATAAAATTAAAACAAATGAAGTGCCTAATATTTTAAGAAATACAGGAATGCAATTTGAAGACATCTTGATAAAACCAGTATTTAGAAGTGCTGCAGCTGATGTGTGTGCGAAGTTTGATGCAAAGGATATGCACAGCGCCAAACGAGGAATGATAGAGAAAGAAATACTCCAACGCATGACTGAAGTACTTGAAGGAAAAGGCTTTATAATTGAACAAGTGCTGTTAAAAAGCATCGTATTGCCAAATGGATTGGCAAAAAGTATTGAGGAAAAATTACAAGCTGAACAGGATGCACAGCGTATGGAGTTTATTAAGGATCGGGAAAAACGTGAAGCTGAACGTAAAGTTATTCAAGCCGAAGGCGACAAGCTATCAAGAATTGTGGCTGCAGAGGGGAACCGAAGAACCATTGAAATAGAAGCAGAGGGTAAAGCCAATGCTGTAAAATTAGAAGCGGATGCGCAAGCGAAGGCAAATGATATGTTAAACAAGAGTTTAACTCCTGTAGTATTAAAAAATAGGCAAATCGAAGCTTTCCAAAATTTGTCGCGATCAAACAATACCAAAGTGATTATTACTGATGGAAAAACTCCAATAATTGGATTAGACTAGCAAAAAACTGCCCCTGCCGCTTGGGTTCTCAGGAATCCGTTTCACCGGTGGGGGCTTATCCAAAAGAATGATTGAGGAGCTCCATTCATTCAGAAAATGAAAAGGATGTATGCCCTGGTTCAATGAATTCCAATTATCCAATTGCTGTTTCGGATCTTTTACGCTCTCTAATTTGATGGGGATAGTATGCTCTATAAATTGATATATATATAGATATATATGAGGCAAAAAGTATTGGTTGACTTGCATGATGGCTAAAAACAATATTTAACAAAAAAGGCTACCTGAAAAGTGTAGCCTTTTTTGTATTCGATTATACATAGATTGTTAGTAGCCAAAAATATCCTCTAACGAAACCTCAACTAGGTTCCCATACTTCTGAAGATCCTCTTTTTTAACTTTATCGGCTGAGCCAATAATGGCATAATTGTATGTTTTGTTTTTGTAATGTTGATCGAAAAAACGTTGCAAATCGGTAATCGACATTTTATCTAACGCTTCATACACATCTTTTCGCACATCGTGATTCAATCCTAATTTCTTAGCACTTTCCATTCTAAAAATAATATCCTCTTTGTTAATACGCTCGGTTTCCAACTGACTTTTCAATGCATCTTTCGCGGCATTATACGTTACCTCGGCTATTGGCATATTGGTTAGTAACTCATTCATTGCCGGAATAGCATCGTTAATCTTATCTGCCTGGGTGCCAACATAAGCAATCACATATATTGGATCTGTGTTTTTAGAAGGCAATTGAAAACGTGAATAGGTTGAATATGCCAATGCCTTTGATTCACGAATGGTTTGAAATACGATACTCGACATGCCCCCACCAAAGTATTCATTAAACATCGTGGCATAAGGATGTATAGTGGTATCATATTTTAACGATTGTTTATTTAACCACATAATTTCAGCCTGAACCATTTTGTAATTGGTAAAATACACAGTGTTTTTTACTGTTTCATTGCGTGTAAATACTACCGGAGCTGGATACGTTAGCGGCTTTTTAGCCATCTTGTGTTCTTTTGTTAAAAAGGTGACCAAGTCATCCGTTTTACGCGGACCGTAATAATATATTTTATGTTTGTAAGAAGTAAGCGATTTGACCATTTCAACCAACTCGGCCGAATTAAGACCTTTTAACTGATCGGAACTTAATAAGTAAGTTGATGGACTGTTTTTTCCAAAGATGGCATACTGACGTAACGCTCCAAACACAGCTTGCTTACTCAATTTCGCATCTATTCTACTTTTTAATGTGCGTTCAACCATTTGTTGCAATGCAGCATCATCAGGTTTGGCGTTGGCTAAAACATGCTCAAACAATTTAGTTGCTGCTTCGAAGTTTTCGTCCAATCCACTTAACGAAACATATACTTGTTCATCGCTGCTAAACACACTAAAATCGCATGCAATCTTAAAAAATTCTTTACTCAACTGCTCGGCAGAGTATTTATCTGTCCCTAAGTATTGCAGTAAGTTAACTGCAGTAGGTAATTTTATGTTGTGGAACTTACCCATATCCAACACATAAAACATCGAGAACAATCCATTGTCTTTATTTTGAACGTAGTACACTTTATTGTCTGCTCCAATATTGCGAATAATAACGTCCTTGTTAAAATCAATATATACTGGTTTAATATTCTCTACCTTACTATCAACGATACCTCTAACAAAAGGACTCATATCATCACGGTTCACATCCACGGGAGTTATCTCAGGCTTAGGCACTTTTACAACACTTTTATCTTCACCGGTGCGTTTGTATACAATTACCTGCTCATTGGTAAAATACTTATTGGCAAAATCAACAATCTCCTGCTTAGTAATTTTAGATAAGTCGTTTAAAAATGAAACGTTATCTTTCCAATCAGCACCAACCGTAAAAGCATCAAGCATCGTATAGGCTCTTCCTGCATTGCTTTCGTTGTTTTTAATTTGATCAACCTTAAAATTATTGATAATTGCTTTTAAGGTGGCATCATCAAAATCTCCTTTTTTTATCAACTCAATTTGTGCCAATAATAAGTCTTTTACCTCCTCAAGTGTTTGTCCTGTTTTAGGTTTACCCGATAAGAAATAAATGCTGTAATCTTTGTTGGGCCAAGTAGATGATGAAGCCGATAAGACTCTTTGTTTTTTAACCAAATTTAAATCAATAAATCCTGCCTTTGAGTTTGCCATCATGTAATCGCACAACGCCATGTATTTGGCTTCACGCGTTAACGCACCAGGCATTCGAAAACCAATCATGAGGTTTTCGGCATCAGGACCATATACATTAACAACAGTTGGAGCTGCCTTTACCGGCTCGGGGGCAAAAACGTATTCGGGAACAGGTTTAGATTGCATGTACCCAAATTTATCGGCAATGAGGTTAATGGTTTTATCAGGATCCAAGTCTCCAGCCATGATGATAGCCATATTGTTTGGCACATAATACGTGTTGTAATAGTTTCTGATTTTTACCAACGATGGATTTTTTAGGTGTTCAACTGTGCCTATGGTAGTTTGTGTTCCGTATGCATGTTTGGTAAATAAATTACTCATCATGGCTTCAAAAACTTTGCGACCATCGTTATCCAATGAAATATTTTTTTCTTCATAAACAGCTTCTAACTCTGTATGAAATAACCTCAAAATAGGATTGCGAAAACGCTCACCTTCGATAGAAAGCCAATTGGCAACTTGGTTTTGGGGAATATCATTTACATAAACCGTTTGCTCTAATGAAGTAAAAGCGTTGGTGCCGGTTGCCCCGATGGTTGAAAGCATTTTATCATACTCATTGGCAATCGCATACTTAGATGCTACACCCGATAATGAGTCAATTTCGCGATAGATTTTTTTGCGTTTAGCCTCATCTGTTGTTTTGTTGTATTGTTCGTACAAGGCATCAATTTTATCCAATTGCTCTTTTTCTTTTGGCCAGTCTTTGGATCCAAATTTATCGGTTCCTTTAAACAACATGTGCTCTAGGTAATGCGCCAAACCGGTATTATCAGCCGGATCATTTTTGCTACCTGCTTTGGTTGCGATTAAGGTTTGAATACGAGGTTCGCTTTTATTAACAGAAAGCATTACGGTAAGTCCGTTGCTAAGTTTATAAATGCGCACACCCAATGGATCTCTGGGAACTGTGAGGTAGGTAAACTTTCCGTCAGGTGATGTTTTTTGTTCGTAACCCGTTTGTGCAAATACAATTGCAGCCATAAACACAAACGCCATAAATGATAAGTACTTTTTCATGCATTAAGAATTTGTTCAAAGAAAGTAAATTAGAGTGTAAAAAATACACCCCTTGTATAAGCGGGTAATTAAGGAGATTATCGGTGTTTTAAACCTGCTACGATGCGATCTTTACCCTGCATATCTTTTGTAATAGCAACCTTACTGAAACCATTTTTTTCCATGGTTTTCTTTACCTCACTACCAAAAGCTGAATTGATTTCGAAATACAGATACCCTCCTTTTTTTAGGTTCTTACCTGCAACTTTCACTATTGCTTCATAAAACTGAAGGGGATTTCCATCGCTCACAAATAAAGCCAAATGAGGCTCATGGGCTATTACGTTGGAATGCATTTCGTTCTTTTCGGTTTCGGTAATATATGGAGGATTACTAATAATAATATCAAAATCAGGCAACGCTGCTAGTTCATCATTGAGAATATCGGCTTGTATGAATGTTACATCAATATTCAACTTCTGCGCATTTTTGTTTGCAACCTTCAATGCCTCTTCAGAAACATCCAACCCATATACTCTAGCATATGGTAAATTATTTTTAAGCGTAACAGGTATGCAGCCCGAACCTGTTCCAATATCTAAAATAAACAGATCTGATTTAGACTCAATTCTTGGATGTGATTTCAAAACGTAATCAACTAACTCTTCTGTTTCGGAACGAGGAATCAATACGTATTTGTTTACATAAAAAGGTACATCATAAAACCATGCTTCTTCCAACACATATTGTAAGGGTTCACTTTTGACTAAACGCTTAACTACTGCTTCTATTTTTAATAAATCGTTTTGTGCAATATTGGATGGAGCTATATTATCAAACGACTGCAAAACAGAAGCACTCAGTATATGGCTGAGAAGTGAATTAGCAATAGCCAGCGATTCTTCTTTACCATACAAATTTTCAAGCGAGTGAATAATATACTCTTTTACATTGGGCAATGTCATACTTGCACAAAGAAACTAAATTATTGTTTATTTGAGTTTTGAATGTGTAAATTGCTTGTACCTATTAAAAAATAACCCATGCTCGAACAACTTGATTTAACCAAAGTACTTGTTATTGATATTGAAACTGTTTCGCAACAACCATCTTATGAAATGCTTGATGAAAAATGGCAATATTTATGGAACAAAAAAGCCAATATTCTTAACAGCAAAGGCGACCAAACTCCCGATAGTATCTATGGACGTGCTGCTATTTATGCCGAGTTTGGTAAAATAGTGTGTATTTCGGCAGGGTATTTTACCCGCAGCGGAAACAGTTGGCAGTTTCGTATTAAATCTTTTTATGGTGATGATGAGAAATTGTTGTTGCAAGAATTTACCCAAATGCTCGACCGCCATTTTGACGATCCCGATCATTTATTGTGCGCACATAATGGAAAAGAATTTGATTATCCTTACATCTCCCGGAGGTGCCTTATTAAGCAAATAGACATTCCACGCATACTTAACATTGCCGGCAAAAAACCTTGGGAAGTAACCTTACTTGATACGATGGACTTATGGAAATTTGGAGATTATAAATCCTATACATCACTTGAGTTATTAGCTGCCGCGTTCAACATCAAAACGCCAAAAGATGACATTGACGGAAGTATGGTGGGTGAGGTATATTGGAAAGATAAAGATGTGGAACGCATTCGGCACTATTGCCAAAAAGATATTGTAACCGTGGCTCAACTTATTCTTAGATTTAGAAAAGAAGCCCTATTAGATGAACATGATATTATCATTGCGCCATAAAATTTGGGTAAAGATGAATTAAACAATAAACTTGCGCTTCAACGCTTTCATAAATGACCAAACTTTCTGTAAACATTAATAAGATAGCCACCCTAAGAAATTCAAGAGGAGGTAACAACCCTGATGTACTCAAAACAGCTTTAGACATTGAACGTTTTGGTGCCGAAGGAATAACCGTGCATCCTCGTCCTGATGAACGACATATCCGTTATTCGGATGTGAGGGAACTTAAAATGCACCTAACAACAGAATTTAATATTGAAGGAAATCCATTAGAGAAGGCGTTTATAAAACTTGTTTTAGATACCAGACCTACTCAAGTAACATTGGTTCCCGATACCGAAGGACAATTAACTTCCGATCATGGATGGGATACTCTTACATACAGAGATTATTTAATTGATACTATTTCGATGTTTAAAGAGCATGGCATTCGCACCTCAATTTTTGTGGATGCAGATGTAAAGATGATAGAAGGTGCTAAAGAAACAGGTACCGATAGAATTGAACTTTATACCGAGTCATATGCCGCACAATATCCCAAAAATAAAGAGCAGGCCATTCAACCTTTTATTGCTGCTGCAAATAAGGCAAACGAATTGGGCATTGGTTTAAATGCCGGACATGATTTGAATTTAGAAAATTTGCAGTTTTTTAGCCAAAAAATAAATGGCTTGCTGGAAGTGAGTATTGGGCATGCACTCGTTTGCGATGCCATTTATTATGGTTTGGAAAACACCGTTCAGCTATACAAACGAAAACTGAGCTAGTTATACGTTGCTATTAACATATTCACAACTAATTTATCAATCGGAAAAGTTACTATTTCGGTAGTAAGCTGATGTATTGGAACCCACACAAATTGCTGCTGCTCTATTCGTCCATTATTCTCAATATCAAACTCATCTAATCTGATAGCAGATAATTGATCAAGTGAGGTTACCTTATAATAAATAGCGAGCAACTGATCACTCTCCCTAAAAGCACTTTTTTGAAAAAAATCTGTAGTGTAAAAATGATCTTCAACAACAATATCAATATTCATTTCTTCTTTAAATTCTCTCACCAAGCAATCTTTGATGCCTTCACCAAACTCTAAACCACCACCTGGAAATTTGGTAAAATGGAATGCTCCAATCTTTTCTTTTGATAATAGAATCTCGTTGTTATTGTTAACCAACAAACCGTAAACTCTTACTGTAAAACGATGTATACTATTCATCCTTTTTATCCTTACCCAAAACATACGAAACTCCCAAATTAACTTGCAGCCCTATTGGGTATGATTTCATATCGGTTTTAGAAACCGACATTGGAAATACAGTAAGCAAGGGCTGTACAAAAACACTTAAGCTTTTATCAATTTTATAATCGGTCCTGCCTCCTATAAAAAGGTTTGTGGCAAATGTTCTTCCTTCGTAACCAGTTGAATCAATATGAAACACCTTTTGTCCTTCAACCACAAACTGATCTAAAACCGCCTTCATTTCATGCTTTACCAACATATTTAAACCAATTCCTGCAGTAAAATAATACGTCCATTTAAAATCACCACTTCGTTTACCATAGTAATTAAACAAAATAGGTAACGTGATATACTGATAACGCATGCGGTAGTCAATATTTTTTTCTGTATTCGAAAACTCTATCAATTTACCGTTTGCTCCAATACCTGGAAACAACTTATCATTAAACTGAATACTTTTTTGCTGGCGCGAAAATCCAACTTCGCTATAACCCAAACCAGCCTGCACAGTCCATCGCTGATTGAGCATATAATTTACCCATACGGTTGCACCTACAGAAAGTTTGTAGCTTTCAGATGATGCAATTGAGTCCTGGTATTGCGTAAGGGTTTGAGGAGGGTATGATCCGGTTAGTTTTGAGGAAGATGAACTATTGAAAGCCATTGTTATTGTTGGATTAACACTTGCTGAAAAGAACAGCTTATCGCGTGATTGTGCTTCAAGCAACAAACCCCAAAAAAGGAAAACTATAAAAAAGATGTTACGCATACCTAGTTGATTAAGCATCAAAAGTACACGCTGCAATCAACAATAAAAATGCGGTTTATCCCTTTTTGTTAATTCCTAACCTGAGGGAAATGATATTTGAATACGGCAAATCGGCACCGGTACTAAAATTAGACAGGGCATAATCTATGGAGAGGTTATTGATTTTGAGACCAACACCTACCGATGGCATATAAGACAATTCCTTTTTCCCGTCAATTTGTTTAATGGATTGAATGTTCATCACACCGCTTCTTACAAACACTAAATTTTTGTAGCCCAACTCTAAACCAAACTTCGGATCCGCATTAAAATATTTACTTTGAATAATATTGTTTTTGGTTCCATCAAAAGTTAATTCTGTGTTCAGTTCAGGCATAACACTCACCTTATTTTTAAACAACATAAACTTGCGAGCTACGCCCAATATCATTTTTGGTGCAGTTAGCTCAAGTGTATTGCTTGGCAATGCATTATTGGTTTGCAATAGAACTTGCTTTTCTTGTTCAGAAAAAGAGTAGTTCCAAACATTAAAAGTTGTTGTGATATCGCGAATGGATACGGCAGTTAGCCATTTATTAAATCGGTATTGAGCACCAACATCAAAACCAAACCCCCAGGCACTGGCAAACTCCCCCACAACCCTGCGAATTACTTTAACATTCCCTCCAACTGTTAATCCGTTGATTGGCATACTTCTCGCATAGGATCCAATAAAACCATAATCAACCGATGAAAAACTTTTAATGCGCGAGTAATCAAGTTGCCCGTTTTGAAATAAGTTTAACGTATTGGGAATATCATCTACGCCAACACGAATCATTGATAATGCCACAGCACTTTTATCATTGAACTTAAAGGATACTGTTCCGTAATCATGTTTTACAATACCTGCAAACTGTTCATTGTGCATTAAGGCTACCTGAACATTATCTTGAATATGCATTAGCCCCGCAGGATTCCAATAAGCGCTTGTGGCATCATCAACACTAGCAACCAATGCTCCGCCCATACCGGCAGCTCTTGCTCCAACCCCAATAGATAAAAACTCGTTGCTGTATTTTAATATTTGGGCATTTACTCCAAAAGTTAACGCACTTAGTATGCTAATCAGAATTTGTTTCATGTGTTACTTAAATACTTCCTTCAGTTCGGTGAGCAATGCTTCTCCATCACTCAGGTTATTAGATTCTATTTGGGTAATAGCATTTAGCATTAATTGGCCATCTTCATCATTAAAATCGTTTAGCCCTACCCTCATCATAATTCTACCTAACGAATATAAGAACTTGTTATTATCTGCATAGTAATAAATATACTTTACCGATCGAAAATGATTAAAAAAAGTAAAAAAATCGTTTGTATCCGTCATTCCATAGTGGTTTAAAAAGCCAGAAAGTTGAATATCATCTATGAGGTTCAATGATTCATAAAATGAATCAACAAGGTGCGGGAATTTTTTCACAAAAGCCCGATCAATCATCAACTCTGTTAATACATGCGCAATAAACCATTTGCGTTGAACATTTTCTGAAAAAGGCATTGACCTGAGTGTTTCGTTTGCAATATGCTGATACCTTTCGAAAAAAGAAGATGCATGAAATTGCTTGTCGCGTGCATAATGACTTAAACAACCTTGTAATAATAATTGTTGGTTGGGTGTAAAAAAAGGTGATGGATTGGGATGGTGAAATGTTTTTATCCAACGCTTAGCTATATCTGGCAAAATAAGAGCTCCGTTAAAATAGTGCTCCCCTGGTTTAAAATCAATTATAAAATGAGAAAGATAATTCACCCGTTAGTATTTATCTGTCCAACTTGTGGTGCGTTTGTTTTTACTTTTCACCAATCCCTTCTTATTGTAATTCACGTGAGAGTTATTTTTGGGATCTGAGAAACTTGCACACTTTTTAGCTTTGCAGGCCATATTGCCAACAACTACTGAGATGGATAATAAACCAATACAAATCTTTTTCATCCGAATATTTTTAGTGAGGTAAAGGTAAAAAAAAAGTCCCGCAAACAAGATGCAGGACTTTTGATTTCGTTTCCTAAAAGATTACTTCTTTTTAGGAGCAGCTTTCTTAGCAGCAGCTTTTTTAGGAGCAGCTTTCTTAGCAGCAGCCTTTTTAGGAGCAGCTTTCTTAGCAGCAGCCTTTTTTGGAGCAGCTTTCTTAGCAGCAGCTTTTTTAGGAGCAGCTTTTTTAGGAGCAGCTTTCTTTGGAGCAGCTTTCTTAGCAGCAGCCTTTTTTGGAGCAGCAGCTTTTTTAGGAGCAGCCTTCTTTGGAGCAGCTGATTTTGTAGGAGCTGCTTTTTTGGTTGTTTTTTTAGTTGCCATGTTTTTAAAAATTTGATTGATTACGAAAACAAAGTTATAAGAGTGTTTATAATATTCAAGTACTTGTTCAGTATCAGCACTAAAAACTTACAACATAAAACTGTTGATAACTGCAAACACAACATGTAAACACCTTATTTTATTGGCATCTCCACCAATCATACAATCAACAAAAATGTGATTATTTTCTTTTACCTGAAATGCAAACAGTTATACCTTTTTTGAAATTCGCAAATTAAATTATCATACATACTTAAACACAAAAGCTTGTAAGAGCTTAATTTTACAGTAATCTTCAGCATTTTGGCGATTTAAAATTCGTAGCATATAAGTTTTATGCAAAAAGAAAAAAAGAAAAATCGAAATTAGTTGAGATGTATTCGTAAAGATTTTTAGAGTATATTTTTTTGTACATAAAAAAATATATGATTCGTTTTTGTATCTCTCAATAATGGTTCATCATAAAATTTTACATCATCATACAAAGTGAATGCATATTATTGAATACGCATTTGCAACAAACGGAAATTTCAAATTATGAAAGCAGAAATTATTACTATAGGAGACGAGATATTAATTGGCCAAATTATTGACACAAACTCTTCATGGCTTGGACAAGAACTTGGCAAGATGGGCATTTCCGTAGTGCATCGGGCATCAGTATCCGATCAACAACTACATATTAAACAAGCATTGAATGATGCAACAAAACGTGCCGACATTATTATTATGACCGGTGGTTTGGGACCAACAAAAGATGATGTAACCAAACATACACTTGCCAACTATTTTGGATCTGAATTAATTTTGAATGATGAAGTATTGGAATGGGTGAGTAAGATTTTTAGAATGCGAAAATTACCCATGATTGACTCGAATAGAAACCAAGCAATGGTGCCTGCAAATTGTGATGTATTATTTAACAGCAGTGGAACAGCTCCGGGAATGTGGTTTGATGTAGATGGGAAAATTTTTATTAGCATGCCAGGTGTTCCGTTTGAAATGAAAGCAATTTTTGAAGAGCACTGTGTTATGCGCTTGCAAAAAAGATTTAATCTTCCCGCTATCATCCACCGCACCATTCAAACATGTTCCATTGGAGAATCGTTTCTTGCCAAAAAGATAGAAGATCTTGAAAATAACTTGCCCAAGCACATTAAACTGGCTTACCTTCCGAATGTTGGACAAGTAAGGTTGCGGTTTAGTGGCTATCATTCTAATCAAGAAATCCTCAAAGCAGAGATGGATACGATCATCGCAAATTTATATGAACGTATTGGTGAATACATATTTGGAGAAGAAGATGATTCACTGCAAAAAGTTGTTGGTATACTGTTGAAAGGAAAAGAAAAAACATTAGCTACTGCCGAAAGTTGCACTGGAGGATACTTGGCTCATTTAATAACTTCTGTTCCGGGCAGTTCGAATTATTACCAAGGAAGTGTAATTAGTTATGCTAATGAAATAAAAATAAATGAATTGAATGTTTCACCCGAAACACTCAAAACAGTTGGAGCGGTAAGTGAAGATTGTGTGAAACAAATGGCCGAAGGCGTGCGCAAAAAATTGAATACTGATTACGCTATTTCAACAAGCGGAATTGCCGGCCCCGATGGAGGCTCGGCAGAAAAGCCTATTGGCACTGTTTGGATTGCGGTGAGCAGTAAAACCCAAACCATTGCGCAACAATTTAACATGGGCGATAACCGCGAACGTACTATTCACCGAACAGCATTGCAAGGATTGGATATGTTGAGAAAGATGTTATTGGAGGAATAAAATCGAATACTAAAGCACGAAATTCGAAAAGAGTTTGATAATGAGAAGATCGATTGAGCGATTTAAATAAGAGAACATACGTCTTTCTGAACAACGAATTTTCTCTAAACCGTTTTCGAATTTCGAATTTGAAACTCCAAATTTGGTGCTCTCCTAGCTTATTGCTTTTACCATGTCCTCCAACACTCCCTTCGCATGCCCGATTCCCGAAACATGTTGAATACCCAAAATCAAATTTTTAGGTGTTTGTTTCATTTTACACCGTTGAGAATTTTGCTGCACAAATAATAGTATTTTACTGAATTGCTCACTCTGGTAATACGACTGTTTTTTCTCATCGGGGAAGTATGCCGCCATTGATGCATTCTTTAAAATCAACTTTTCAAAACCAATTTTTTTGGCAACAGTTCGCAATTGAATTAATTCTAATAAATCCAATACTGCTTGTGGCAAGGAGCCGAAACGATCACGCAATTGGTTACCAAAAGCCAGCAATTCATCATCTGTTTCCAAGCGTGATAACTCGCCATATAAACTCACGCGCTCACTTACACTGCGCACATACTCATCAGGTATCAATGCTTCAAAATCGGTTTCGATAGTACAATCCTTCGATTCGAGTTTGTGCATTTGTTCATCCTTAAATAGTTCGGTGAACTCATCTTCTTTCAGTTCTTGAATGGCTTCATCTAAAATTTTGTGGTACATCTCAAATCCAATTTCAGAGATGAAACCACTTTGTTCGCCACCTAATAAATTTCCGGCACCGCGAATATCCAAATCACGCATCGCTACATTAAATCCACTTCCTAAATCGCTAAACTCTTCGATGGCTTGTAAGCGTCTGCGGGCTTCCGATGTTAACATTTGCATGCTTGGAACCATCAAGTAACAAAATGCTTTTCGGTTGGTTCTACCCACACGTCCGCGCATCTGATGCATATCACTCAACCCAAACATCTGCGCATTGTTTATGATGATGGTGTTGGCATTTGGAATATCCAATCCGCTTTCAATAATGGTAGTTGCTACCAGCACATCATAATCACCTTCAATAAACTTAATCATCACGTCTTCGAGCTTATCACCTTCTAATTGACCATGTGCAACACCCACTTTTACTCCCGGACAAATACGCATAATCCTATCGGCTATTTCGTAAATATCTTTTACACGGTGGTGCACCATGAATACCTGTCCGCCACGCTCAATTTCATTCATTACAATTTCCCGCAACAACTCATCATTGTATGCATGTAATTCAGTTGTTACAGGTTGGCGGTTGGCAGGAGGCGTGTTGATGATTGACAAGTCGCGAGCACCCATTAACGAAAAATGTAATGTACGCGGAATGGGCGTAGCTGTAAGGGTGAGTGTATCCACATTCGTTTTAATGGCTTTCAGTTTTTCCTTAGCTGCTACACCAAATTTTTGCTCTTCATCAATAATGAGCAACCCTAAATCTTTATACTTAATATCTTTACTTAATAACTTATGTGTTCCAATCAAAATATCCACTTTACCATCTTTGGCTTTTTGCAACGTTTCCTTTTGTTCGGCTGCACTTCTAAATCGGTTGATATAATCTACCGTAACCGGAAAATCTTTTAACCGCTCCTTAAACGTTCGGTAATGTTGGTTGGCCAAAATAGTTGTTGGTACCAACACGGCTACTTGCTTACTATCGCATACGGCTTTAAAAGCTGCACGAATAGCCACCTCCGTTTTACCGAATCCAACGTCTCCACAAACCAACCTATCCATTGGCTGATCCGTTTCCATATCCTTCTTCACATCAGCTGTGGCTTTGCTTTGGTCGGGTGTATCTTCATACATAAAAGATGCTTCCAACTCAATTTGCATATAGTTATCGGGCGCAAATTGAAAGCCTTTTTGGGCTTTGCGTTTGGCATACAGCTTAATCAAATCGCGGGCAATATCTTTTACTTTTTTCTTGGTATTGGTTTTAAGTTTTTCCCAAGCATCACTTCCTAGTTTGTTTACGCGAGGTTCTGTTCCATCCTTACCAACATACTTCGAAATTTTGTGCAACGAGTTTATGCTCACATACAACAAATCATTATCACGGTAAATTAAGCGAACAGCTTCCTGCATGTGTCCGTTCACTTCCATTTTTTCTAAACCCGCAAACTTTCCCACCCCATGATCTATATGGGTTACAAAATCTCCGGGTTTTAAATCCCTCAATTCTTTTAAGGTAATGATGCGACTTTTGCTATAAGAATTTTTGGTATGCCCGCGGTAAAAACGATCGAATATTTGGTGCTCAGTGTAGCACGCTAATTTCAAATCATGATCGATAAACCCTTTGGAAAGACCATAGTAAATTGGATCAAACTCCACCTCTCTGTCCAAATCTTCAAAAATGGTATACAGCCTTTCCACTTGCCTGCTGCTCTCCGAAAAAATTAAATTGGTGAGTTGCTGGCGCTGATTATCTTTTAAATTAAGGATTAATAATTTAAAGTTTTTATGAAAGAGCGGTTGAGGCGAAGTAGCAAAAGATATTGTTTCATCAACCTTAAAATGATAACGTGTTCCAAACTCTACAAACTTATTTTTTTTAAAGGTATCGAGAATGACCTTTTCGTTTTCGTAAATACTATCTACAGGTTGCAATGCCTCCTGATCGGGCATAGGCTCAAACTTTTCGTAAATGACTTGTGCCTTCTCTCTACCTTTTTCTATTTGTTCGATGCATAATTTTACATCCTTTGCCCAAAAAATAGTATCGTTGGGTAAGTATTGAAAAAAGTTTTGCCGGGTATGATCATCTATTCCTTTTTGAACGTTGGGAATAATAAAAAAACGATCTACTCTTTTTACAGACAACTGCGTGTTGGGATCAAACGTTCGGATGCTTTCAATCATTTCGCCATCCAACTCCAAACGGTAGGGCATATCGTTGCTAAACGAGAATACATCCACAATACCTCCTCGTATTGAAAACTGTCCCGCTTCATACACAAAATCGCTGCGTTCAAAATGATGTTCAGTGAGGAAGTCGATGAAAAATTCCAAATCGAATGGATGACCCACTTTTAACTCATAGGTATTGGCCGAAAGATCTTTTTCGGTAATCACCAGCTCTGCTAATGCCTCGGCTGTTGTTACGACCAACTCACCATTGAGCGCATGTTGGTTTAACCGATTGAGCACTTCGGCACGTTCCAGCACCAGACCATTATCCAATCCCGAAATTTGAAACGGTCTGCGATACGAAGATGGAAAAAATAATACTGTTTTTCCTTCCAGCAGGTTTTCTAAATCGGCATGAAAGTAACGCGCCTCATCAACATCATTAAACACAAACACATTGGTTCGTGGTTGCAATGTATATAATGAGGCGGCTAAAATGGCATCGATGGAACCCAACAATCCCGTCAGGCGAAGCTTAACCGGGGAGAGGGAACCGAGCTTTCCTGCAATAGTTTTAAAGCGATCACTTTCGCTGTAAATCCCTAATAACTGCTGTATATTCAACTACACTAATAATTTGCAGGGCAAATATAGTTGATTGGTTGATGGAGTTGATACCTTGAATGTTAAAATTATTACTTTTCTAAAACTACACCTGTAACAACTTAAACCAACTTAATCAGAAAATTTACTTCCTAAAAAAGTAAATCAGATTATCAAAATCGCAGAGATATTGGACGTAGATAATTGTTTAATATTCGCCCTATCCATACCTATTACCAAAGACACTATTCATCTGAAATTTACGCTACCAAAGTAAGGAATGCATTTCCCAAGCTAGGTTTTCCTGATTTTCGAGTTTCGAATTTTCATATTCGAATTGCTTTTTACACCGCAACTTGACTCGGACAAACAATATACTCCCCTTGCATCACAGGCACCAAATTCATGGTATTGTGTTGCAAACAAAATTACATCATGTCAAAGATCGGATATTGAGAGAAAATAAATTAGGATCAGATTCTGATTCAACATTGCATAATCCGAATAATCTATTACCTTTCTCTATATAATTCTCAGCCTCATTACTAACAAAATTCTAACCATGAAACTTTTTCCTTGGTGTATATTATTTTCCATCCTACTTATTATAAAATCAAGTAGTACTTATGCGCAGAACTACAGGAATAAGCCTTATCTTGAAATAGAAGACTCTATTTCAAAGAAAATCTATCGCTTAAAAATCAAAAACGTATTCATCAAAACAAACCTTGATTCAACTATAAAAAAGGATAGAATCATTGCCTATCAATCGGATTCAATTCTGATTACAGAAAGACATGAACATTTGAACATTAATAATATACAAGAAATTCGTTTTCGTCCAAACAATGCAAAACGAGTCTTCAAACAAATTGGTTATACTGCATCTGCTTTAACAGAACTCTCACTCGTTTTTACCGGAGTATTCATAAACAACTCTTCACGCGATCAATTTTTGCTATTGGGCTCTGCTTTTTTATTATTACCCGTATTTTATGTTTCAACCGAAGTAGGAGGTGTAATCTTACAATCATTAACCCCTCCCGTTAGATTAAGCAAATTTCGAATAACAATTGTTGAATAGCGAATTCCCCCTACACCGCCACCTGGCTCGGGCAAACAATATACTCTCCTTGCATCACAGGCACTAGATTCATGGTATTGTGTTGCAAACAAAACTGCACATCGTCCTCATGAATGGATGTTAATTTGAATCGTTGTGCATGCGAAGATTTGCGCACAACTGCTTCCAGGTTTGCAGAAGCTGTTTCGTATAATAATCCGGCCGATAATGCGGAGTCACATTCAATCGTAAAATCGTTCTTCAGCAAATTCACCAGCGCTCCGGCAAATAAGGTGTCTTCCAAATTGTATTTATCTTTCCAACCCGCACATACCAACAACACCGACTTTTGTTGTTTTACCAACCACTTAGCCATTGCATTTAAATTAAGAAAGGAACCAATGGCAACTACTGCTGCACCTTGCTCTTTGGCTGCTTTAATGGCCTTCGTTCCGTTGGTAGTCGTAAAGGCAATATTGCGATCTTTGATTAATGGATTTTGAAACTCAAACGGTGAATTTCCCATATCAAAACCTTGTACTTTAATGGCATTTCGTTCGGCCGCGCACAAAAAATCAAAGTCTTTAAACAAGCGACATTCCTCGGGAGTAGAAACGGGTAAAATTTTTGTGACACCCGTATGAAAAGCTACACACATAGATGAAGTAGCTCGCAAAATATCAATCACCACAACTATTTTTCCATGTGCTTCATACAATGGCAACAATGCGGGTGTGAGTACAACTTCGAGTTTATTTTGTTCCATGGCTGATAATGATTAACCCGTCCTTATCTTTTTTGGACGCGTGTTGTTGTATGAAGATAAGCAATTGTTGTCGGTTGTGTTCAATTCTTTCCACTAAATGATTGGTGACCACAACTATTTTCTCATCGGGATAGCGCCAATATACAGATGTATCAAAAGTATTGTAACGAACGGTGGTATAGGGTTCAAAGCGCGTAGGCTCCCCTATGAGTTGTTTTAGTTGCGGTTCACTCATCCCAGGTTTTACCAACTTCCATTTATCTTTTGCATCAATGGATTGCGCCCTAAGATAGTTGTTAGAGAGTAAGACATACATGCATAAAATTATATACTTAAGCATAACCTAATTGCAGAAAAACCAAAGATAAGCCGTTTGACAGATTATCAGAAGAATCACATAAAAAATGCTGCTTCTTTTGAAACAGCATTTTAATTCTTAAGCAATGTCTTTAAATATTATTTGTATGGATTTTGTTTAGGTAAAATGGCTGCTAGCTTATTGTTTTTAAAGGCTAATTCATCTCCATTAGGAATGGCCAACAACAGATAGCGAGTACCTTTTTCTACTTGCGGTATATAAGCATACTTTGTTTTACCGATGGAATCCTTCATGTTAAAAGTTTTCATTACGGATGCTACATCTTTCCCAATAAGTTGAGTATACATCGCATCTTTCTGAGCTTCCGCCTGTTTTTCTAAAGTGGCTTTCGTGGGAACTTTTACTTTAGGTAATTGTGCGATGGCAACTGCCGAAACAACAAACAGACTTGCCGATAAAAGAAGTTTTTTCATACTAAGAAAATAGACAAAATTCTATAAAAAAGGAATTTTTACAACCTTAGCTTTAATTTGTTTATCACGAATTTCAATGAAAATTTCACTGTCAACTTTTGAATGTGCCGTAGCTACATATCCCATACCAATAGCTTTGTTCAACGATGGCGATTGTGTTCCGGAAGTTACTTCACCAATTACATTTCCTGAAGCATCTTTTATGGTATGGTGTTGACGAGGAATACCGCCACGCTCCAACATTTCAAATCCTACCAACTTTTTAGCCACTCCATTTTCTTTTAAACCTTTATGATAATCCGATTTAATAAAGTCTTTAGTGAACTTGGTAATCCAACCTAAACCGGCTTCAATAGGTGAAGTGGTATCATTGATATCATTTCCGTACAAACAGAAACCTTTTTCTAAACGCAAGGTATCACGAGCACCTAAGCCAATCGGTTTAATATCAAACTCTGAACCTGCCTCAAATAAGGCATCCCACAATTTACGGGCATCGTTGTTCCACACATACAATTCAAATCCTCCTGCTCCGGTATATCCGGTATTGGAGATAATCACATCTTCACATCCGGCAACTGTTCCGGTGGTGAACGTATAATATTCAGAAGTTGATAAATCAACGTTTGTTAATTTCTGAACCACTTTAATGGCGTTCGGACCTTGCACTGCAAATAAGCTCAAATCATCGCTCATATTTTTCATTTCCACACCAAACGTATTGTGCTTGCTAATCCAGTTCCAATCTTTTTCAATATTGGAAGCATTTACTACTAAGTAATACTCATCAGCCGAAAAGCGGTATACCAATAAATCATCCACAATTCCGCCTTCATCATTCGGCAAGCAACTGTATTGCACTTTTCCATCCACCAATTTAGAAGCATCATTTGACGTAACCAATTGAATTAAATCCAAAGCTTTCTCTCCTTTAAGCATAAACTCGCCCATGTGACTTACATCAAAAACTCCCACCGAGTTTCTCACGGCAAGGTGTTCCTGTATAAGGTTCGTATATAAAACAGGCATATTGTATCCTGCAAATTCAATCATTTTTGCGCCAAGCGAAGCGTGTAAATCATTTAATGCAACGTGTTTCATGTATGTAAATTTAGTGGGGCGAAAATAAGGCTTTTTGTGAGATTATAGCAGGAGGATGCGCAAATGTGAGATGCGAAATGTGCGGATGTGTAGATTAGAAAATTTGAAGATGGGAAAATGCGAAGCTCTAGCTATGTTAACCTAATCTGCGTCCATCTGCGAAATCTGATGAAAACACTTCGTCTCAGCAAAAACCCAAAACAGTCAACCGAAAACCAAAAACCTTCCTTATTTTCGCGACCATTAGAGAACGAAACAAGATGAATTTTGTAGAAGAAATGCGCTGGAGAAACATGCTCCAGGATATAATGCCGGGAACGGAAGAAACATTGAACAAAGAAATGTGTAGCGGTTATATTGGGTTCGATCCCACTGCCGACTCCATGCACGTTGGTCACCTAATGCAGGTAATGACGTTGATTCATTTTCAGCGGGCAGGACATAAACCCTATGCCCTAGTTGGAGGAGCAACCGGAATGGTGGGTGATCCCAGCGGTAAAAGTGCTGAACGTAATTTGTTGGATGAAGAAACGCTCAATAAAAACGTTGCAGGATTGCAGGCTCAATTAGAGAAATTTTTAGACTTTAATACCGGAGACAACAGTGCCGTGATGGTGAATAATTATGATTGGTTTAAAGGATTCTCCTTTTTGCATTTTATCCGCGATGTGGGCAAACACATTACGGTAAATTACATGATGGCCAAGGATAGTGTGAAGAAACGATTGGAAGGCGAAACCGGAATGTCGTTTACGGAATTTACCTACCAGTTGGTTCAGGGTTACGACTTCTATTATTTGTGGAAACACCATGGCATCAAAATCCAAATGGGAGGCAGCGATCAATGGGGAAATATTGTAACGGGAACAGAGTTAATTCGCAGAAAAGATGGTGGAGAAGCCTTTGCGTTAACAACACAACTCATCAAAAAAAGTGACGGAACCAAATTCGGAAAAACAGAAAGTGGCGCTATTTGGTTAGATCCGAAAAAAACATCTCCATATAAATTTTACCAGTTTTGGTTGAATGCAAGTGATGATGATGTAAAAAATTGGATCCGTATTTTTACGTTATTATCCAAGACTGAAATTGAAGGACTAGAGGTTGAACACGCTGCTGCGCCTCATTTACGCGCCTTACAAAAAATGTTAGCAAAAGACATTACGATTCGTGTGCATGGAGAAACAGCATACAATACTGCGGTTGAAGCTTCCACCATTTTATTTGGTGCAAGTACATCGGATGCATTAAATAGTTTGGATGAAGCAACTTTCTTGGATGTATTTGAAGGTGTTCAACAATCTAAAATCAGCATAAGCGAATTGGAAGCGGGCATTAATATTGTTGAGTTGCTTTCAGATAAAACACAAATTTTCCCTTCACGCGGTGAAGCACGTAAAATGATTGTGGGTGGAGGAACTTACCTTAACAAACAAAAGTATACCGACCCAGAGTCTACTGTTGACGAAAGTCTTTTAATAAATGGGAAATATATTATCGCACAAAAAGGCAAAAAAAATCATTACCTCATTATAGCCGAATAAAATGGACATCAACGAAATTAAATTAGAGGCACATTTGGATGCCAATGGAAAAAATGCAAGTCCATTATTACCCGAGCATATCAAAAATTATTTGATTGATATTGATGGAACTATTTGTGAAGATGTTCCCAACGAAGAACCAGAACGCATGTTAACTTGCGAGGAAATTCCACATGCAAAAGAATATGTAAACAAATGGTATAATGAAGGACATATCATTACCTTCTTCACCTCGCGTTTGGAAGCGCACCGAGAGAATACTGAAATTTGGTTAAAAGAACATGGCTTCAAATACCACGGAATAATGTTTGGTAAACCTAGGGGTGGCAACTACCATTGGATAGACGACCGCACCGTAAAAGCAACTAAGTTTTTAGGAACCTACGGAGAATTTATTAAAGAAATGCATGAGATAGATGTATTTCCGAAAGGCGAATAACGATGTGCAAATTTGTAGATGTGTAAAATTAGCATACTGAACGAGTTCATCGAAGCCCGCCCAATTAAAAAACCGCAATAATCAACGCGAAATTATAAAACGTACATGAGAACAATAGTACCAAAAGATAAACCACTTGCCGAGTTTCACAATATGTTGCTTACGGCCATAGCACCTCGCCCAATTTGTTTTGCCAGTACAATTGATAAAGATGGAAATCCTAATTTAAGTCCGTTTAGCTTTTTCAATATTTTTGGGAGCAACCCAACCACGCTTATATTTTCTCCAGCACGCAGGGTGCGTGATAATACCATCAAACATACTTTGGAAAATGTTTTGGAAACCGGTGAAGTTGTGATCAACGTAGTTAACTATGCAATGGTTCAACAAATGAGTTTATCAAGTTGCGAATATCCCAAAGGTGTGAATGAGTTTACAAAATCAGGGTTCACACCATTGGCATCGGATGTTGTAAAACCTTTCCGTGTAAAAGAATCACCCGTACAATTTGAATGTAAGGTTCGCGACATTATATATACAGGAGAAGAAGGTGGTGCCGGAAATTTAATCATTTGTGAAATGTTATTGATGCACGTTGCTGATGAAGTATTGACAGCAACAGGTGGAATTGATCAGGAGAAATTGGATTTAGTAGCACGTGCAGGATATGATTATTATGTGCGTGCCAACAAAGGACTGTTTGAAGTTCCAAAACCCAACCGTAATTTGGGAATGGGTGTAGATCAATTACCTGAATCCATCAGATTAAGTAGAATCTTAACTGGAAATGATTTGGGAATGTTGGCCAACGAACAAATTCTTCCGGATGCAGATAGCATTGAAGTGTTTAAGCGGATGAATAAAGACTTGCAAAAAATTCACGCAGATAACGCAGATGAAAGTGCATTACAAAAAGCGCTCCACCAACTGGCACATCAGTTTTTAGAAAACAATAAACCGGTGGATGCCTGGAAAGTATTACTGAGCTAGTATGGACACCTCCTCCCTCTCCGAACTCAAAAAAGAATTGCAAACCTTACCCTACCCGAAACTGGTAGACATAGCAATACGTTTAGCCAAATACAAAAAGGAAAACAAAGAGTTATTGCATTACTTTTTGTTTGAAGCACACGATGACCAATCGTATATTGATGCTATCAAAAAAGAAGTAGAGGAACAATTTAAATCGATTAATTATACCAACCTATATTTTACTAAAAAGAGTGTTCGTAAAGTATTGCGATTCGTAAACAAGCATATTAAGTATGCAGCGAAACCTGAGATTACAGTTGAACTCCTCATCCATTTTTTACAACAATACAAACGTAACCCCATCCGCTTTGATAACAGCACGGCTATGGTCAACTTATTTGCTGCCCAACTCAAAAAAATTGATAAAGAGTTAGCCAAACTACACGAGGATATTCAATACGACTATCGCAAAGAGTTAGAATTACTTTAGTTGAATCGGTTCTCGGTATGCTGTTTACGGTTAAAAGATAAAACTATTGTCATTTACCAACAACGTTTTAATTAGTCTTCACTTTTGCGGGCAAAAAGCAACATCAGAAAAGCTACACTTCCTCCCGCTAATACCAATATGTACCAATACTTTTCTTTTATGTAAAAATCAAAGGCCAAATAGCCCATCATTCCAAAAAATAGTAATCCTTTAAAAATAATATTCGATTGATGTTTGAGATTTAGTTTTGGCAACACAACATAAAAAAACAATACAATAACCAATACCGAACCTGCCAATAAAATTGCTTTACTTATTTCCATTATTTCAATCCCAAAAGCTTAACAAACTTGTAAAATATTTCTGTGTTTTCATACACACCTGCAAACTCCTCCGCTCCTGGTCCATACGCAAAAACTGGAACCATAACACCCGTATGTTTGTTGTAGGTATATTTAGGAATGAACGATTTACGATTCTCTTTATTAACGGTTAATGCTAATCCACCTGTTTCATGATCGGCAGTAACAACAACAAGAATGTCCCCTTCTTTTTCTGCTTTATCCAATACAGCATTAATGGTTTCATTAAAATCATGCAACTCCGTTTTCATGTATTCATAATTCATGGCATGACCTCCCCAATCAATTTGGGAACCTTCTACCATCAGCATATAACCATTTGTGTTTTTCGCCAATAAATCACTTGCATTCAAGGTAGCTTGTTTTAAAAAACCACCACGACCGTCCAACATCGTTTTCATTCCATCGGTTGCCAAAGTATAAATAAGGCGTGTGGCCGTTTGTGGTTTAAATGTGTTAACCGTATCGCCAATGGTTACAAATCCTTGTTTATTTAGCTCGGCAAATAAATCCTTTTTATCTGCTCTCGATTTAAAAAACTGGAAGCCTCCGCCAATAGCGATATCACAATTCCCTTTTAGTAAGAAGGCAGCAATATCATCTTCACTGTTTCGGCTACCAACATGTGCATAAAATGTGGCAGGTGTTGCATGTGTTATGGAGGAGGTTGCAACAACGCCTGTAGCAATATTTTTCTTTTTTAGTTTTTCAAATATGTTTTCGTAGGCAACGGTATCAGCTCCAACACCAATGGCCCCATTAAATGTTTTTTTACCAATAGAAAAAACCGTTGCGCCTGCTCCACTATCGGTAACATAATCATCAGCCGAATGGGTTTTACTTAATCCTATCACCTTAAAACGCTCGAATGCATTTTGTCCGTTATACTCGCTCATCGCCCCCGATATTTGTGTAAGCCCCATTCCATCGCCAATGAGGAATATAACTTTTTTAGGTTTGTTACCTTTTTTTTGTGTGAACGAAACAGAAATCATTCCAATTGCTAAAAGAGCAATAAGAGAAATAGAAAGAAATATCTTTTTTTTCATGCTGCAAAAATAGAAAAGTTTTGGGTGGATTATTCATTGTGTAGTTATTTGTTATCGGGTTAATCCATTATTTACGATTGAATGAACGATAGGTACTAAAATATGAAAAGCATCATTCGGTTTATGTTTCATCAAATAGTGTATGACTGAAGATGAAAGTGAATATCGGAGCTATTCTTACTTTTACGCTTAAAGTTCGCAACAAAACATCTAACTAAATCAATCAATTCATCTGCTATTCATCTACAAATTTTCATATCTGCACATATTTCACATTGATCTTAAGTTAACTCATAATACTTACCCGGCAATGTTCGTATCAATCCTTTAAACTCCATTTCGAGCAATTGCAGCGAAAGATTCCCCGAATCAATTTGCAAAGCATAGGCAATCTCATCTATACCTGCTTTGGTTTTGTTTTTAATAAAAGAATAGATTTCAAGATCTGCTTGCGAAAGATCCAATGGGAGTGTTTGTTGCACTTTAGGCTTTGGACGTGTATTATTCCATCCCATCAAATAATACAAATCATCTACATTAGTAATAAGTGTTGCCTTGTTTGATTTGATTAACTTGTTACATCCTTTGCTGTATTCATCATTAACCCTTCCCGGAAAAGCCGCCACATCTTTGTTGTAACCATTTGCCAATTCGGCTGTAATCATAGCGCCACCCTTGTCCGCAGTTTCAACAACTACCAATACATCACATAAACCAGCCACAATTCGGTTTCGTTTAGGGAAATTCTCACGTTCGGGATTGCTTCCACTCATAAACTCTGTTAGTAGGCCCCCTGTTTCTATCATTTTTTTTGCCGTTGCTGAATGTTGACTAGGGTATATTCTATCGAAACCATGAGCCAGTACACCAACCGTTGGCAAGTTTAATTTGAGTGCATTACGGTGTGCATGAATATCAATTCCATAAGCCAACCCACTTAGTATTAAACAACCTGTTTCGGCCAGTTGCTCAACCAAATTGTCAACACATGCTTTACCGTATTCACTGGCTTTGCGTGTTCCAACAACTCCCACAATTTTGGAATTATTCAAATCTCCTTCACCCAAATAATAAAGTAACACAGGCGCGTCTTCTATCTGTTTAAGTCGTATTGGATAACCCTTTTCCAAATAAAAAAGCGGTTTTACGTTGTGTTTTTCAATAAATACAATTTCCTGCTCCGCACGGTTAAAACCATTAAAATTAACTACGGCTGATGCTACTTTTTCTCCCACCCCAGGAATTTTAAGAAGATGTGATTTTTTAGCTTTGAAAACATCTTCTACACTGCCACAATAACTAATTAAGTTTTTGGCGAGAACATCTCCAACACCTGGAATGAGCGTAATGGCTATTTGATGTAATAATGTTAGGGGTAAATTTTCTTTCATAGATATGCGCAAGATAATATACTTGTATAAAATAACATATCATTTCCATCAACTCAAGTATAATTTAGTTAAACCATCGTTTTACTGCATTAAGAAACACCTGTCGAAATTGTTTTAGATAAAAACAATGATTTCTATTATAATTATATATATTTGTTATAACAATTTATTTCTGATAATTGATTAAATCAACTTTTCACTAAAAACCAACCCAAGACTAATTCATCATTTTATGCTAATACATAAGCTAATCCATCAAAAGAAGGTCATTCAAGTTTTTGTGCTATTAAGTATGCTGTTCTCCATTAAGAATAGCTATGCTCAAACTTACTGCATGCCCGTTTTTACTGCAGCTTGCACTTCCGATGATTTCATCAACAATGTATTTACCACAGGTGGTGTTCGCAATATTAACAATCTTACCACAGGGTGTAATGGTACTTTGCCCAGTAATACAACATTTTTCCCTAACCAATTACTAAGTGCCAATCCTAATGATGTTATAACGATTAATGTGCAATCAGGAGCTGCGTGGGGGCAAGGCTTCAGGGTTTGGGTTGATTGGAATAATGATGGACTTTTTGATGCTACAGAATCGGTTTACGCATCACCAGCAAGTAACACAACCGTAAATACTGGAACTTTTACTATTCCATCATTGGCATCACCTGGTATTGTTCGCCTACGCGTTATGTGCAGGTTTGCTAATGTTCCTTTGAATACTGATGCCTGTGCAACTACACTTACTTTCGGAGAGGTTGAGGATTACAATTTACAAGTATTAGGTGCCACACCAGTTACCGTACCCCCAATTGCAAGTTTTGCGTATAGTAAAACCCCAATGGATACAGTTTTTATTGGCAGCCCGCGCACGATAGTAAACACCAGCACGGGAGCCAACAAAAGCTACTGGGATATCATTGGATATAACAGAACAAACCGGAATGGTACTTACGCCTCACACCCCGAAATTCGCACCCCTAAAACATCTCAAGGCATTAATGATGTGTTTATTGATACAGTTAACAACGCTGTAAATTTCAGATATACCTTTCCAAACAGAGGATTTTACAGGGTAAAAGTAACGGCAGTAAACCAATTCGGTTCCGATACTTATATTGATACGATATACGCAGACACCCCAGCAACCAAACCCCGAGCCGACTTTTTTGCCGACAGGCGTGTAATTGGAGTATATGATTTTGCCAACATGTTTGACTTAACCAACAACGGTCCGGTAAGCTGGTTTTGGTATTTAAAGCCGGGCTTTTACAATCCATTGGCACCATTTTTCAATAGCTTTTCACCTAGTTCAGGTGCCCAAAATCCAACACTTAATGCCAATGAAGGAGGCTTGTTTGACGTATGCTTAGTAGCGTCTAACTTGCGAGGAAGCGATACGATGTGTAAACCTGGATACATCAAAATCATTTCAGGATACGAAGTATGTAAAGGATCTTCAACGGCAAAAGATACAATCGCCAGAGAAAACGAAGGCTCAGCAAAACTATATACCGTTGGCGGAACGTATGTTCCCAATTTGATTGGAACCTGCGCCAAAGGCTTTACCATTGCCACCTGCTCAGATACAGCCACGTTGTATATGGACAGATTTAGGATGCGCTCCAATGTAACCCCGGGCACATCTGATAGTTTATTGATTCGTTTGGGCAGTGCCACGGGTCCAATCATTGCACGCATGGGCGGCAGTGTGGTACCGGCAGCCTTTAGAACCATTAAAGTACCGGGCGGAATTGCCTACTTACAAACGGTAATAGCCGATCCAACAAGTGCCACCCCAGCAGGCGATAGTGGTTATGTGGTAAGATGGGATGCACCAGCGGCTAGTTATGGCAAACCCAATGCATCATTCAACATGCCCGATACGGTATATGATGGATACACTGTACGCTTTGTAAACACCACCACCGGAAGAAACATTAGTTATGCATGGGATACCAATGGCGATAATGTATTTGGTATAGATAACCCATCATCGGCAGTAGATTCGATAAGCACCAATCCAAGCAGAACATTTGCGGTTTTTTCACCATACAAAGCCAAAATATGCTTAAAAGCGTTTAACTGCGTAGGAGCCGATACGTTTTGTAAGAACATTCAGTTTTTACCTGTAAACACAGCACCATCGGCAGAGTTTGGGGTAAACCGCTTGTCGGGCTTTACCACCGATACATTCCGTTTTACAGATATGAGTCAAAATGGCCCGAACCAATGGTTATGGACGTTTGTACCTAATAATGTAGCCTACTTAAACGGAACCAATGCAAACTCACAAAACCCGATTGTATTGCTCAACAGTGCCACCAATTATAATATTACCTTAACAGCCACCAACCAACAAGGAAGCAATAGCCGCACCAAATTGAGTTATGTGAGTGCCATCGCATTTGGTAATCCTGGCTGCTCGGGCTGTCCAACCAGTGGCGGACAACCGTATTTACCAAGTTCATTAGATATTGGTATCAGCAGGGTAACGCTTGCCAATATGGATACAGCTACGGCATTGCAAACACCGATTTACCATGCGTTGTTCAATGTAAAATCGGCCAATTTATTCAGAGGAGTAACCTATACACTTGCTACTGCACGCACAAGTGCCAACGATCCGATGAGTACCCGAGGATGGATAGACTTTAACCGCAATACCAACTTTGGCGATGAGCCAATCGAAACCATCATTAGCGAAAACAACCAAACCAAAGCAGTAACCACGGGCACCTTTACGGTACCAGCCAATGCTCCAATAGGCAATACGCGCATGCGTATTGGTGTTACTTATGGTAGCACAGCAATAACCGATAAGGTAGCTACTTTGGGCTGCTGGGAAGAATATGGAATCAATATCGCAGTAGACTTAATTGCTCCAACCATCTCGTTAAAAGGATCAACCTTGGAGAAAGTAGAAGTAAACAAGCCGTATATTGAAAAAGGTGTAATAGCGATTGATAACTTAGAGGGAGATATAAGCAGTCGCTACCAAGTATTTGGAACAGTAAATACCACCCAAGTGGGTTACTACACCTTAAAGTACATAGCTGCCGATTTGTATGGCAACAACTCAGATACGATAACAAGAACGGTGCAGGTAGAGGTAAACCAAACCGGACCAAGCTTGAGCTTAAATGGAAGCGACAGTATAGCCATAGAGGTATACAACAGCTACACCGAGCAAGGAGCCACAGCAAGCAGCAATAGCGGGTCAAACTTAACCAGCCTGATTGTAAGAACAGGATTGGTAGATTCAACCACTTTGGGAACATACTTTATTACCTATTCAATCACGGATCAGTTTGGGTTTAACACCACCAAACAACGCAAAGTGGTGGTAATGGATACTATGCTTCCGAGCATTGTAACCAATGCAGGCACAAGCACCATTACGCACCAAGTAGGAACACCGTATATGGATCCGATTAAGGTGAATGATAATTACTGGAAAAACATTACCCCAACCAGAACAGGTGTAATTAACCCAAGCATACCGGGCAGTTACAGTTTAATATACAATGCAGTAGATGGATCGGGCAATGTAGCACCAACGTATTTTGTAACGGTAGTGGTAAAAGATTTGGTACCACCAACCATTAGCTTAAGAGGCGAAGATCCATTAACGGTAGATGTATACACCTCGTTTAACGATCCGGGAGTAGAGACAAGTGATAATTACTATCCGAATGTAACCACGGTAAGAACAGGATTACCTGCCATGAATCTATTGGGTAATTACTTGGTAACATACACAGCAACTGATGGAGCAGGTAACACAGCCAATGTAACACGTTTGGTAAAAGTAGTTGACCGCATTGCACCGGAGATTGAACTCTTGGGCAACAATCCGTTTGAGCAATGCCGTTTTAAATCATTCAATGAGCCAGGTGTAAAAATTAAAGACAATTACTGGCCGGATTCTTTATTGCAAACATTAATGGTGCTTGATTTATCAAAAGTGGATGTTACTAGACCAGGTTATTACTTTGCATTGTATACCGTTACTGATCCTTCGGGTAATAAATCTTTCACAACACAACGTTTAATCAATGTGATTGAAGATGGACCATGCTTTACTTCGGTGAAAGAATTAAGTGCTAACAGTAACTTATCTATCTATCCAAATCCAAGTAAAGGATTGTTTACGGTTGCAAGTAAAGGCAATGCATCAATCGCTTCTATTCAAGTAATGGATGTTGTAGGTAAAACCGTTTACACTAAAACAGCTCAATCAAACAAAGTAGAAGTTGATTTAACCCAAATGAACAAAGGCTTGTATATGGTTGTAATTAAAGACCAAAATGGCAATGAGTTCTCGAGCAAAGTGGTGGTAGAATAATTTTCATACCACGCTTAATAACTAAAAGCCTGCACATTTAAAATGTGTAGGCTTTTTTTTGCGATTGATGTTGGTTAAGAATCTAACCACGACTTAAAATCAGCGGCACGTTCTCTGCTCACAGTTACATCTTCTGAAAAAGTGGGTATTAATGCTACTTTAAGCTTGCCATTATAATAAGTATGTACAGATTGTATACTCATAATATTAGCCACAAACTGACGATTTAATTGAAAGAAAAGAGTTGGTTCTAATAATTGCGAGAGTTCATCCAATGAATAATCAACAATATGTTTTTGTCCTTGTTGCGTGTATAAATAAACCAGCTTTTCGGATGCATGGAAATACGCTATTTGATCAACAGCAATAGAAACCATTTTGGTTCCCACTTTGATAAGAAATCGGTTTTTATAAGAAGTTTGCTTAGTGGTGAAAGTTGATAATATAGACTCTAGCTGATGTTGGTAGTTGGGAAAAGATTGAATATTTTTAAACGTATTAAACTTTGATATTGCTTGCCTTAAATCATCAATCACAATAGGTTTAAGCAAATAATCAATACTATTTACCTTAAATGCTTTTAACGCAAACTCATCATATGCTGTTGTAAATATAACAGGACAAAGCACTTCTACCCTATTAAAAATTTCAAAACTTTGACCATCGGCAAGTTCAATATCCATCAATACTAATTCAATGTTTTTGTATTGGTTAAATAAGTTAACAGCTGATTCGATACTATCAGCTGTTGCCAATATATTAATTGTAGCATCAACCTCGCGAACCAACTTTTGAATACGCGTTAATGCAGGTGCTTCGTCTTCAATAATAACTATATTCATACACTCTTTGTATTAGTTAGATGTTCCAATCATTAAGGGTAATGATACATAAAAATCAATATCATCATCAACTATTTCAACTTCCTTCTCAGTTAAAAAACTGTATCGGTGAACAATATTATTGAGCCCAATTCCATTGCTGTCACTCATCACCATTTTACGTTGTAAATTATTTTTCACAAATATTTTATCTTGATGCACACCAATACTTATGGAAAGAGGATGCTGCTGCGAAATAACATTATGCTTAATTGCATTTTCAATAAGCATTTGAACAGAAAGGGTAACAATTTTTCGTTCCAAAAAAGATGGCTCAATATCAATATGAAAACGAAGGTTATTACCAAACCTGATTTGATTAAGGTAGATGTATGATCTTACAAATTCAATTTCTTCGCGAAGCGTTACTGTTTCTTTATCTTTTTGAGTAAGCAAGTAGCGATATACACTTGATAATTTTTGCACAAAATTAACAGCTGTTTTAGGGTTTTCTTCAATTAAACTGGTGAGTGTGTTTAAGGAGTTGAACAGAAAATGTGGATTTATCTGATTCTTTAATGTTTCAAACTCTGCCGTCAAGCTCTCTCGCTTTAGCTCCTCCTTTTCCTTGATGGTTGTTTTCCAAAATCTAAAGAAGGCAATAGCAACAAAAACACTGTTTACAAAAAGCGTAATAACTACACTAATGATTAAATATGTTATGGTTTCTTTCGATTGAAGATTACAAGGGTGTCCAAGAAATATTGGATACAAAAAAAGGTTAAACAAATAATTAACGAGTATTGGCCAACATAAAGCAATTGCTCCACTTAAGATAAGTTTGAGATGTAATTGTTTGTCCCAACTTAAATCCCTATCAATTAAGTCAATCAACAAAATATTGCCATTCCAAATAATAGCAATCTTCACAAACGTTGAGAGAATAATCCTGACAACATCTTCCGTTGATTCGGCACCTTTTCCTACCGTACCAAAAAACAATGCTAAAACTACAATAATTATATGCCTGACAAGGATATCCTTCTTATTAAAAATACCAGGACTTGCTTTATTCTTAAATGCCATATTAACTTGAAGATACTATTTATTTGAAAAATGTATATAACAATTTTTGGGGTTGTACCGATTGAGGTATTGTATAAAGTGAGGTATTGGTAATTTTGTATTCGGTATATGCTACGATACATTCAACTTGACTCAATCTGCCCTGATGAATGTATCGAGGTTTCCATATCAACCGTGTTTTTAATCAATATGACAATCCCATTAAAACGTATATCGGAAAGTTGGTACCGGAAAAAAGCCTTGTTGATAATTGTATGATATAGTGTTTCTGTATTTGTTGTAACCTTGACTAAAAATATTCTGATGGTTGGTTACGTTCTGAAAATCGACAGAAAACTCCATTGAACTTGATTTAAAATCCTTGCGGTATCCAGCTTTCACATCCATTCTAAAATAAGCCGTCTGTTTTTCACTAAACGCATTTGATTTATCATATACTGCAATTAAGCGTGCTTGTGACTGCATAAAATCAAGTGGTGTAAAATATCTTCCACCAATGGTTGTAAACTTCACATTGGCATACAAAATTGTTCCCTTTTTTCCGAGTGCAAATTCTTTTCCGGCTAAAATATTTGCTGCATACTTGGTATTAAAAGCGGTATTTCGCTCAATGCCATCACTTCCTTTATATTTACTATCAAACAATGATCCTGTTATCAAATAATAGAAGCCTTTATTGAAATATCGTTCTAAAGTGAGCTCAACTCCATAATTTTCTCCAGTTCCTTTATTTACTAGGTCACTTTCATCACTTGGTTGAAATGCTGCGCCAACATTTAAACTGGAATAGGAAGAAGGATAATTGTTAACCGGAACATCGCTCAATAATTGATAGTAGGTCTCAATTTTGAATTTTAATGTTTGTGTTAACATGTTTTCATACCCTAACACAAAATGATTTGATCGTGTAAAATCAAGTTTTTTATTGGTTTGTTGACCTTGTGCGTTTTGAACAAAAATATTGTAGATAGGAAGCATTTGGTGGTGTAAACCATAACCTGCATTGATACTCGACTGTTCATTTAATGCATACTTTAATCCAACGCGTGGCTCCAAAACAATTTGTTCGTTAACGCTCATGTATTGTGAGTGTAGACCAACATTGGTGGTAAATTTTGCATTAAAACGATGTTTCCATTGAGCATAGGCTTGTGTTAAGTTCACATTACCTTGTTGGTTCACTCTCACGCTATCAATCGTTCCCTTGTTGTAAACATCTTTATTAAAATAATCAAATTGTGTTAGATCATGGGTAAATCCTGCATTGATTGAATTCTTCGAATTAATTTTATGGGTAATATTTAGCACCGCAGAGTATTTGTTATCTTGAAAATAACCTTGAGCTTTTCTGTATATATTATCAGATGGTAGTGCTAAGCTATCCGTTTGAAATTTGCTGTAACTATGACTTGCAGCCAGTGTAAATTTGGCCCATGTTTTTGACGTTAAACTCTTCTCGAAACTGGCACCTGCAACACCTGTTCTGTAACGGGGTAAAGTATTCTGATCCCTTTGTCCATAAAAATTAATTTCTGTGGTATCAACATCTTTACCAAGCAAATCAATAGAGCTAAAACCACCCATTCCCCAGAAGGTAATCTTGCCCTTTCCTTTTGTTGGAATAGCAACTTTAAAGTTCATATCTTGATACAGCGGAGTTGCAGCTCCGGTACCAACATTTAAACCAATCTTTTGCATTAAAGCAAGCGTTGAATATCTGTAATTAAAGATGTAAGATGCTTTAGATTTTCTAGAAAAAGGACCCTCCGCTCCTAGCTCAAAACCATTGAAGCCAACCTGTCCCAAAAATTCTCTCTTCTCATTATTTCCTTCTCTTAAAACCAAATCAAACACACCGCCATTTGCATTACCATACTGAGCAGGGAAAGCACTCGTAAAAAAATCGCTTTTACCAATATTATTGCTATTAAGGATACTTACAGGACCGCCAGTATTAAAGCTATTTCCAAAGTGATTGGGGTTAGGAATATTAACACCCTCCATTTGCCACAACATGGCATTGGGCGAATTTCCTCTTACCACAATATCATTGCGGCTATCATTACCCGAAACAACACCTGCAAAATTTGCTGCCATCCTACTCGGGTCACCTAATGCTCCTGCGTACTTTTTGGTGTCATCGGGATTAAAAGATCTTGAACTCACTGTTGCCATCTCATTATTGGTAACGGTAGGATCTTTTTTACGATCATACGAAATGGTAACTTCATTCATTTTGGTAACTGCTTCAACCAATGAAAGATTTAAAATAACTTCCTTACCTGCCGTAACCATTACATCAGGATAGTTGAGTGTTTCATAACCAATATAGGTTACTTTAATATTTTTGCGCCCCAAGGGAATTTTCTCAATTTTAAAATTTCCCTCTGTATCAGTGGTTGCTCCGCCAATGATAGAGCCATTTGAAACTGAAATCGTAGCTCCAATTAAGGGCTGTTTACTTTCACGGTCAATTACCGTTCCGCGAATGGTTTGGGTTCCTTGTTGGGCAAAGGCATTGGTAGCATAAACTACACAATAAGTAAACAAAAAAGTTTTTATTGAAACATAAAGCACCTTAAATGTTGCCGCAAAAAGTTTAGTGATGATTGATATTGTTCTGTTCATAGCAGTGTTGTATTTCGGAGACAAAAATGCTGCGAACAACCCCCATAAGAACACACACAATGAATGAGGTGATGAATGAATAAGATGAAACGTAAAAAAATTGGGGCGAACCGTAAGCAGAGAAATTGGTTAGCTTACGGCAACTACATTCACAATTTGAGGAATAGCACTTTTAAGTCCATTTTCAATTCCGGCTTTCATAGTCATTCCACTCATTTCGCAACTGCTGCAATTACCTTTTAAGCGAAGTCGAACTTCCATATCATCCGTAATTTCTACCAACTCTACATCACCCCCATCGGCTTGCAAAAAAGGACGCATACTGTTAAGGGCAATTTCTATTTTTTGTTCCAGTTCTGTCATGTTCATTTCATTTCGAAGATAATACTTCCTCAACAATTAAGCTGTAACTACTTTAGCCGAATTTATAATAGCTAGTTGCTGTGCTACTTGTTTAGCAATGGTCAAAAATACCTCTTTGGCCGGATTCATATCATCCAGCACAGCCGGCATTCCGGTATCGCCACCTTCACGCACTCCCTGCACCAACGGAACTTGTCCCAAAAGTCCAACTCCAATTTTATCGGCCATTTTTTGTCCGCCACCTTGCCCAAAGATATAATATTTCGCATCCGGCAATTCGGCTGGTGTAAACCAGCTCATATTTTCTACCACGCCCAACATCGGAATTTTAGTTGGCAACATTTCAAACATTACAGCTGCTTTCATCGCATCGGCAAGGGCAACATCTTGCGGTGTGGTAACCAATACAACTCCACTTACAGGAACAATTTGAGCCATCGTGAGGTGAATATCTCCTGTTCCGGGAGGCATATCTAAAATCAAATAATCTAATTCACCCCAGTCGGTATCATTTACAAACTGACGCAATGCAGATGAAATCATCGGTCCACGCCACACAACTGCTTGGTTAGGGTCGATCATAAAACCGATGGATAACAATTTGATGCCATGACGTTCAATCGGAACCATCAATTGTTTTCCGTTTACATCCCTCATATCGGGCGTTTCATCATGCACACCAAACATCATTGGAACTGATGGACCATGAATATCGGCATCGAGTAAACCTACTTTAGCACCTAATTGGTGTAACGCCAAAGCCAAATTAGCCGACACGGTACTTTTACCAACGCCACCTTTACCCGATACCACAGCAATAATATTTTTCACTCCGGGTAAAACCAATTTATCCATTCTGTTGGAAGTAACATTAGCTCTCATTTCAACTTTAACATGCAATGACGGTGATACAAGTTCGTGAATAGCATTGATACAATCTGTTTCAATTTTTTCCTTCAGCGGACAAGCGGGTGTGGTTAACACAACGGTGAAGGTTACGTTATTATCATTAATAACGATATCTTTAATCATGTTTAACGTAACTAAATCCTTACGTAAATCAGGCTCTTGAACAGTTGAGAGTGCTTTGAGAATGTCTTGTTGCGTAATCATTGCTAAAATAACAAGTTGACGAACCGAAAAGATTCGATGTAAAACAAAAAAAGCTCAGAACTACTGAGCTTTTTGTCGGGGTGGCAGGATTCGAACCTACGACCTCCACATCCCAAATGTGGCGCGATACCAGGCTACGCTACACCCCGATTAGTATCTTTTTTGTCTGTTGCGGAGAGGGAGGGATTCGAACCCTCGGTACCGTTTCCAGTACGCATGTTTAGCAAACATGTCCTTTCGGCCACTCAGGCACCTCTCCTTCTCCTTACAAAGGAGTGCAAATGTAAGGATGTATGTGTAAAAGGCAAGGGTTTGTTGAATATTTTTATTTTTATATATCATTTTGTTTTGCCCTCACGTTTTGTGTAAAACCTATTTTTCTGATTACATGAATTTTACACACGTCTGACTCAACCTTATTTATTTTACGGAATCTATCCATAAACTTAGCATCTTATTTGAATAGGCACTTCAACTAAACACACACCACCATGGCTAAAGAAAAACCCACCAATTATAAATTCAGAGATCTAAAAGTTTTTGGTTCTACAGAATGGCTGGCCAACAATGAAAAAAAGTATCGATTGGTTTATGATGAGGCTGAATGTACTTTTATTTATTGCGAACTCTCTTTCTTCAATAAATTGTTTGATGAACAAGATTGGGATGTTCGCATCAATTTAAAATGCGTGAATAATGCGGATGGCACAGAAATATGCAGCCTTGTTGCCGATCGAACCATCAGGAAAGATGAGAATATTGTTTTTGTGCGCGAAGGTTGGGGAGTAAAAACGCCCGGTGCTTATTGGAAACATGGCAACTACCGCTGGGAAGCTTGGATTGATAATGTATTTGTGTCCGAAAAAATATTTCATGTAGAAGAACAAGGTATCGTTACCGAAACGGTAAACCCATTTTTTAACCCACAAAATATTCGTTTGTATGAAGGTCCTGATTCAAATGTTCCCAAAAAAGAACGCAAATATGTTGTGGCCTTTAGCGGAAAAGATACCCGTTATGTTTGGGTTGAATTGGCTGCCGAAAACTTGGTTAAAAGTAAAGATGAGTGGGCTTGCGAACTCTTTTTTAATTTCCGCACGCACAGCGGGCAACTTAAAGGCAGTATCGATAAAATATTTCAGGTAAATACCAAAGAGCCTCAATTTGAATGCACCATTGGCTGGGGGGCCGATCAAAAAGGTACTTGGGGGAATGATATTTACTCGGTAGATATTGTGTTTATGGATCAAATTATTGCCACCGTTCCGTTTGAAGTGGGAGAGGTTTTTACAGATGAAACAGATATTCCGAAGCTACCGGTTAAACTGAAATCAAAAGCCATTGAACGGCCTTCCCAAAAAACAAATGCCGAGGAGGGTTTTGGTGTTGCCATTAAAGAGTTGGATGATTTAATTGGATTGGATTCGATTAAGAAAAAAGTAAAGGAGTATACTACTTACCTTAACTTTATTAAACTACGCAAAGAAAAAGGGTTTGAAGATACCGACAAAATAAACCTACACGCAGTATTTACAGGAAACCCAGGAACTGGAAAAACTACTGTTGCTAAAATGTTGGGTAAGATCTATCATGAACTCGGTTTACTTACCAAGGGCCACGTGGTTGAAGCCGATAGGTCGGATTTGGTTGCTGAGTACATTGGACAAACAGCGCCTAAAACCAAAGAAATTATTAAAAAAGCAAAAGGCGGAATCCTGTTTATTGATGAGGCTTATGCCCTTGCGCGAAAAAATGATGACTCCAAAGATTTTGGAAAAGAAGCCATTGAAATTTTACTTAAAGAAATGAGTGATGGTGATGGTGATTTATCCATTATTGTTGCGGGTTATCCCGAGGAGATGAGCAGCTTTTTGGAATCCAATCCGGGGTTAAAATCACGCTTTAACATGCACTATGATTTCCCTGATTATACACCACAAGACTTGATGCTCATTGCCGATTATACCGCACAAAAACGTGCCATTGTTTTTAACCCCGAAGCACGTGAATTATTGTATAAAAAATTGGTGGATTCTTATCGCGAACGAGATAAAACCTTTGGAAATGCACGGTATGTAAACTCACTTATTGACGAGAGTAAAATGAATATGGGGTTGCGTATTATGCAAACAGATAATCCAAATGAATTAAGTAAAGAAGATTTATCAACAATTGCTGCAATTGATATTCAAAAAATATTCAACGTTAAAAACAGAGATCTTGCTGATATTCCTGTTGATGAAGAGTTACTCAAATCGGCACTCAACACCTTGCACGGCATGATTGGTCTTGCCAACATCAAAAATGAAATTGATGAGTTGGTAAAGTTGGTAAGATTTTACAAAGAAATAGGACGAGATATTCGTCAAACATTCTCGTTGCATGCTGTATTTACTGGCAATCCGGGAACTGGAAAAACTACTGTTGCTCGTTTGCTTGCGCAGATATACAAAGCACTGGGAATATTGGAACGTGGAAATTTAGTAGAATGTGATAGACAAGCTTTGGTGGGCGGTTATGTTGGGCAAACAGCCCTCAAAACAAATGAGATATTGAACAAAGCCATGGGTGGGGTATTGTTTATTGACGAGGCTTATGCTTTGAGCGAAGGTGGCGAAAATGATTTTGGCAAAGAAGCCATTGAAACCATTTTAAAAAGAATGGAAGATAGCAGAGGCGAGTTGGTGGTTATTGTTGCAGGATATACCGATAACATGAAACACTTTTTAGAATCAAATCCAGGCCTGCACTCGCGTTTTGATAGAGCATACTTGTTTGAGGATTATGGAGCAACCGAGCTATTTGAAATTGCTGTTAAAATGCTTGCCAGCAATAGTATTACAGGCGAGCAAAAAGCACTCGATCATTTGAAATCGTATATGGAGTTTTTATCCAAAACCCGTAACAAGTTTTTTGGAAATGCACGTAATGTGAGAAAAGTAATAGAGGAATCAATTAAAAACCAACATTTGCGGTTGGCTAAAATTGAACCTGATTTGCGCACCATTGATATGATTCATGAACTGAAATTGGAAGATGTTGAAGAGTTTGTGGTAGATTATAGCAATATCCCCGTGAAACCTTCTATCGGCTTTAAGCAGAACAATAGCTAAGGTTTCAATGAAGTAAAATCAGGATTTGCTTTTGGATGGCTAAATTCACTTAGAAGATGACTGGTTTGAAACTCAATACGGAAACATCAACACATTCATGTATCGATATTAATCATCGCAGCCATGCAGCTATATTCATCAGTACTTCTTCTTGATTAGCCGGTTTTGACAGAAATCCATCAAATCCTTCTTCTGCAAAACTCTTTTGATTGATGCTGGTATCAGATGCCGTATATGCAACTACCTGTACTTTTTTATTCAAACCTTGTGTGCTAATATGTTTGAGGAGTTGAATGCCATCCAAACGATTTCCCAATCGGATATCGGTAATAATTAAATCGAATTGTTGCGAGTCAACATATGCAACTGCGGTATCAAAATCTGCAGCGAAAGTTAGTTGGTAGGTAGATTCCAAAAAAATCCTCAGCAATTCTCTGTTGATTTGCTCATCTTCTACAATTAAAATGGATCTTTTCTTGTTCATTGGATTGGTATACAAAAATAACCGTTTACCTAAAACAGCCAACTATTTTTATACACGTAGTTTTACACCCAAATAGTTTTAATTGTGCAAAATTCTTTTAAGCCTTCCTCACCCATTTCTCGTCCGTAACCAGACTTTTTAATTCCCCCAAAAGGGAATGCAGCGTTTGAGCGGGTTACAGCGTTGATGAATACTTGTCCTGATTCTATTTGTGTTGCCAATGTTTGAGCATACTCGGTGTTCCGACTCCAAATACTAGCGCCCAAACCAAATTCCGTGTCATTCGCCAGGGCAATAGCTTCTTCTGCTGATGCCACTGAATACAATGACAATACAGGACCAAAAAGTTCTTCGCTGTAGGCAATACTATTTTTTGGTATGTATGTAAGAATAGTAGGAGGATAAAAACAATCTTCGGTATTGGGTTCAAATGCTTGATAAGCAATTTTTGCTCCTGCCTGTAACGACTCAGATACCTGATGAGACAATTTTGTTTTCAAATCTAAACGCGCAAGCGGACCAATATTGGTTTGCGGTAACATTGGGTCGCCAACGATTAGTTTTGCCATTTCTGCTTTCAGCCTATCTGTAAACTCGTTTATCACATCTAGGTGAACAATATAACGTTTAGATGCAATACAACTTTGTCCGTTATTCTGAAACCTTGCACTTAAAGCATTTTCCATCACCAAGTCCATATTCGCATCAGCTAACACAATAAAAGGATCACTTCCTCCTAATTCTAATACGGATTTTTTAATGTGAAACGCTGCTTTGGATGCTACTGCTGCACCCGCTTTTTCGCTTCCTGTAAGCGTACAAGCTTTTATCCGTGCATCACCAATCATCTCAGCAACTTGCTCATTAGTGGCAAATACTGTTTGAACTATTTCTTGCAACCCACATTGGTTAAACAAATCTTGCAAAGCAATTGCACATTGCGGAGTGTTGGGGGCAGGTTTAACAATCATACAATTACCGCCCATTATTACCGGAATAGCACTTCTTATAATTTGCCAGTAAGGAAAATTCCAAGGAAAAATACCCAATACTACACCTAAGGGCTCCAATAAAGTTGTTACTTTTCTACCATCTATATGCGTAACCGTTGTTGGTGCTACTATACGTTGAGTATTGGCAGCATAATACTCACAAGCGGTACTGCATTTTAATACTTCAAGCCTCGACTCAAACAATGTTTTTCCCATTTCAACAGTTGCTAATTGAGCCAATTGTTCATGGTTGTGTTGAATGAGTTGTGCTAATTGTAAAACTGCTTGAGCACGTTCTGCAACATCTTTATTTTTCCATTGACGCTGAGCAGTATTTGCCGTTTGCAATGTTTGTTCAATCATACCTGCTGACACAACTGGGTATTGCGCCATGGTGATATAAGTATATGGATTGTGTGATGTAAAATAATGCATATAAAATGTATAAAAACTAAATAACCACAAAGCCAATTGCCATGTGGTTATTTATATAACGTTTAACGAGGTTCTTTTTGTTTTAAACCAAGCCTAAAATTGTTTGTTCGATGATATCACAAGCAGCATGTATTTGTTGTTCGGTAATCACCAAAGGTGGCGCAAATCGAATGATATCGCCATGCGTTTGTTTGGCGAGTAATCCATTTTCTTTCATCGCTAAACATACATCATAAGCTGTTTTGTTATCTCCAAAAGGTTTAATGACGATTGCGTTAAGCAATCCTTTTCCTCTAACTGTTTCAATTAAATGTGTTTTTGTTTTGAGTTGCTCCATACGTGCTCTAAAAATTGTTCCCATTTTTTCGGCATTATCGGCAAGATTTTCATCCACCAAAACTTTGAGCGCCTCGGTGGCAACTGCACATGCTAAAGGATTACCACCATAAGTACTGCCATGTTCACCCGGTTTGATGGTTAGCATCACTTCATCATTAGCCAATACAGCCGACACCGGCAGCACACCTCCTGAAAGTGCTTTACCCAAAATAAGAATATCTGGTTTCACATTTTCGTGATCGCAAGCAAGCATTTTACCTGTGCGACACAAGCCTGTTTGTACCTCATCAGCAATCATCAAAACATTATATTGTGTGCATAAACTACGTACACTTGCTAAATATCCTTCTTGCGGAACTACCACTCCTGCCTCGCCTTGTATGGGCTCGAACATAAACGCGGCAATATTGGGATTAGCTTTAAATGCATTTTCCAATGCCTGCAAATCATTGTAGGGAATTAAATTAAATCCAGGCATGTAAGGACCAAAATTGGCGTAACTACTTGGATCGTTTGAGGAAGAAATAGCAGCCATGGTTCTTCCCCAAAAATTACCTTCAACAAATAATACTGTTGCTTGATTTTCGGGAATACCTTTTACCGTGTACCCCCAACGCCTTGCTAATTTAATGGCTGTTTCGCCACCTTCAACACCGGTATTCATGGGTAATAGTTTATCAAACCCAAAATAGGATGTGATGTATTTTTCGTATTCGCCTAGTAAATTATTGTGAAAGGCACGACTGGTTAACGTAAGCTTACTCGCTTGTTCGGTTAGTGCTTTGATAATCCGAGGGTGACAGTGACCTTGGTTAACTGCGCTATATGCCGAAAGGAAGTCGTAATACTTTTTGCCTGCTACATCAAACATAAATACGCCTTCGCCTTTATCAATTACAACGGGTAAAGGGTGGTAATTATGCGCACCATAATGGTGCTCCAAATCCATATAATAATCGGCAGTATGTTTTTGCATTGGTGAATTCATGGAGGCAAAGGTAGGAACAATAGCTAGCAGAAACAACCCTTTGCTTTGCTAAAACCTAAAATACAAACGGCCAATATCAGAGCATGATACCGGCCGTTTGATACGTTATGAGTATTGTTTAGCGTCTGTTCTTTTCAATAAGTTTATACAACTCATCCAATTTAGGTGAGAGGATAATTTCTGTTCTGCGGTTTTTGGCTCGACCATCAGCAGTTTCGTTTGATGCCTTAGGGTAAAACTCAGCCCTACCTGCGGCTTCCAATCTCTTAGGATTAACTTTGTGTTCTGTGCTCAATAATCTTACTATACTTAACGCTCTATCGGCACTTAACGACCAGTTATCTTCATACTTAGCTGTTTTAATTGGAATATTATCCGTGTGTCCTTCAATCAATACATCAATATCAACATTTTTATTTAACACATCACCTAAGGTTTTAATAGCACCCAAGCCTTTTTCTTCAACAGCTGCACTTCCCGATTTAAATAATAATTTATCACTCATCGAAACATACACTTTACCATTTTTCATCTCCACACTAATCTCATCAGAATTAAAAGCAAGCAATGCTTTCTTTACTACATCGTTTAATGCATTTAACAATGAATCTTGTTTATTGATGATTCCTTGCAACTCTGCCAAACGTTTTTCTCTTGCTTCCAATTCTTCTGCTTTAATTTTAAGCGCTGCGCTCATTCTTTCTGCATCACTCAAACTCTTTTTCATGAGTTCGTTGTATTTGGCATTCATCTCGGCATATTGTGCTTTTAATGAATTATTTTTTTCGTTACACTCGTTGTACTTCGCCACCAAAGCGCGGTACAATGAATCTAAATGACGATACTCAACGCCTCTTAATGTGGTATCTTTATTAAAAGCAACAACCAAATCGTGCAATGAGTCGCGCTGGTGCATGGTTGTTTTAATGCGCTTTGATAAGAAAAAATTATACGACTTTTCGTTAAACGTTTTAGGATCGGTTATGGGCGATTTTGGATCGAACTGAGCCATTACCATTTGTGAAAACAGCACCACTGAGGCTGCTAAAATCAATCTTTTTATATTCATACGTTGTTTAATTATACTATTGATTAGCAAAACTCCCGTAATTGCTGTTACCATAAAAGCCTAAACCTTAGTAGTTATTCAGAGTGTTTTAAACATAGGCGCGAAAATGGATAATAGGCCATACAAATGGGCATAAAAAAAGCGCACTATTTTCATAGGTGCGCTCTTTTAACTTACCGTTACGGTTAGTTGATTAGTTTTTTCGGCCAATTGCCTTTTCGGCAGCAGCCACAATATTTACAGCGTCTAAACCATATTTGGTCATTAACTGATCGGGTGTTCCACTTTCTCCAAAACTATCGTTTACGGCAACCATTTCTAGTGGAGCAGGCAACTCGCGCGACAACAATTGTGCGATACTATCACCCAATCCTCCGTTCATTTGGTGCTCCTCCGCGGTTACTACGCAGCGCGTTTTACGAACCGATTCCAAAATTGCTTTTGCATCCAATGGTTTAATGGTGTGTATATTGATAATTTCGGCATTGATTCCTTTTTCGGCAAGGATGTGACCGGCTTCTATGGCTTTCCATACAAGGTGACCAGTTGCAAAAATAGATACATCTGAGCCTTCATTTAACATCAGTGCTGTTCCAATTTCAAACACCTGATTTTCGGGCGTAAAATTAGGAACTGCAGGACGGCCAAAACGCAAATACACCGGACCGTTATGTGCAGCAATAGCGATGGTTGCCGCTTTGGTTTGATTATAATCGCAAGGATTGATTACTGTCATTCCCGGCAACATTTTCATTAACCCAATATCTTCTAAAATTTGATGTGTTGCTCCATCTTCTCCTAATGTTAATCCGGCATGTGATGCACAAATTTTAACATTTTTACCTGAGTAGGCAACACTCTGACGAATTTGATCGTACACCCTACCGGTAGAGAAGTTTGCAAATGTTCCGGTGAAGGGAATTTTACCTCCAATAGTTAACCCAGCAGCCATACCAATCATATTGGCTTCGGCAATACCAACTTGAATAAAACGCTCAGGAAAATCTTTTTGAAAAGCATCCATTTTTAATGAACCCGTGAGGTCTGCACACATTGCCACAACATTTTCATTGGTTTTACCTAGTTCATGCAATCCTGCTCCAAAACCTGAGCGGGTATCTTTTACATTTTGGATTTCGAACTTTTTCATTTGTATATATTATTTAATCTTTAATTCAATGTAATATTGGTAGCCGAACCCGATGTAACTGTAAATTCTCTTTCAAAACTTTGGTTGGATCGGTAGGCACCTTTTGCTCTGTAAATAATTTTGTATTTTCCCGGTTGAATCAAAATGGAGTTGTTTCTGCTTTCGGTTGGAAGCTTATAAACCCATACCAATTCATTTTTTACCATCATATAAATATCAGCATAGTATGGTTGAGTAACGGCTGTAATCATTAACCTTCCAGGTTGTGGAATTTCAATTGTGGTGGTATAGCTTTGTTTAATTTCTATGCCTTTTTGGACAATACGGGGAACGCTCAAAATTTCCATATCGTACTTGCCAACAATATATTTTTCAGGTGTGTTTGCATCTTGCACATGCAAGGTTTTATCTTGATTGTGCAGTCGCATGATGTATTGCAGTTTGCTGTAGTTGGTAGCACCAGCAACTTTTAGTAGCAATGTTCCTTGAGGTGCATCTGCACCAATTGTGGTATGTTTTCCTGGTGTAATTTCGATGTTGTTTTTCTCAACAGTTGGAATAGTATGCACCACCATGCGGTATTTATAAATAGGATCGAGTGGTAATGTATCGGGATTACCTTTTTCGTTTAAGGTATGCACAAAATTATATACCATCTGACCCGAGTGCATATCATAAAACGTCATGTTTACATTCGACTCGGTTGGTTTACTATATGCATCTAATAAGTTTACTTGAACTGTTGTGTTGTTTAATGCTTGACTTATCACCACATTTAACACATTATCAAAATCAGCCTCAGTATTGGCATCATAATATCTACCCACACATTCAAATGCTTTGCGAAACTCTTCAGTACCACCAATACCTACAATAAAAGGACGGAGAATAACACCATTACTTTGTAAGGCCTCTGAGACTGCGCAAGGATCTCCATCACATTCTTCAATCCCATCCGTTATTAATACAATAACATTGCGAACACCTGGTTCTTTGGGAAAATCGTAGGCAGCTTGTTGTAACGAGTAGGCTATAAGAGTGGTTCCTTTGGGCGTAAGCTTATTTACTTCCTTTTTTATTTCGGCATGATTGTGTTGCTTAAACGGCACTTCCAGTTTGGTATCTTTACAATCTCTTTTAGATGGCGGACTATTATGACCGTACACTCGCAAAGCTACTTCTACATCTTTTGCTATTTGCAAACTATCCATCAATTTTGATAGCAATCGTTTAGCAACATTAATCCTATTGTCTTTATCCATTGTTGCATACATACTTCCCGATGCATCGAGTAAAAACAAGATACGTGTTTTCACTTTTTGTTGTGCAACGACTTGTTTAGGTGGCAAAAAGCCAACAAACATGCATAACAAAAGTACGTATCGTGATATCGTTTGCAACAGCGAAGTATTAATAATCACCAGCGGTTTCGGGAAGTTGAGAGAGTGCGTTGGCAAGCTCTGCATCATTGGGTGATACACCATGCCATTTGTGAGATCCCATCATAAAATCAATAGGATAACCCATTTCAGTTTTCATCACCACAAAAATTGGTTTCCCCTTTCCGGTAGCAGCTTTGGCTTGCGCCATTACGTCCAAAATATTTTGCATATCATGTCCGTTCATAAACATCACTTGCCATCCAAAGGCTTTTAATTTATCGGCAATATCATCGCCCAAGCCCATAATTTCTTTGGTAGAACCATCAATTTGTTGTCCGTTGTAATCAATGGTAACAATGAGGTTATCTACTTTATGGTGGGCAGCAAACATGAACGCTTCCCAGTTTTGTCCTTCTTCAATTTCTCCATCACCCATTAAGGCATAAACGAGCTTGGAGTCTTTATTCATTTTTTTTGCGGTAGCAGCACCTACGGCAACTGAAATTCCTTGTCCTAACGAACCCGTTGCAATGCGCACTCCAGGAAGATGTTCGGCTGTTGCCGGATGTCCTTGCAAACGCGAATCGAGTTTACGAAAAGTAGCCAATTCACTTACTGGAAAATAACCTGAACGAGCCAATACACTATAAAAAACAGGTGATATATGTCCGTTAGATAAAAAGAAAACATCCTCGCCTTTAGCATCCATATTAAATGCAGGATTGTGATCCATAATCTCGAAATAAAGTGCAGTTAGAAAATCCGCACACCCTAATGATCCACCCGGGTGACCGGATTTTACTCCATGAACCATGCGTAAAATGTCTCTGCGAACTTGTGATGCTAAACCGTTTAGTTTTTGAATATCAGCCATGAATTGTGTTTTATGTTGAATCGGGGGTAAAATTAATTTAAATTGGGAACATTACCTTGCTGTGTTGACAAAAACAAAAAACTAAGAACAACCAACCTAAACTGATTTATAAAATACAAATTTCAATATTATAAAAGTTCGGATAATAATGAGATAATGATCCCGAATGCATTCGAAAAATAACTGTTTAAGACAATTTAACTTGTACTATTAGAGATATGGTTTTTGTATAAGTATTGAAACATGATATCTAACTTCCGGATTATTAAAAATAGGCGACACCAAATTAATTCAAAACATTAGCATACTGCACACATTCTTTTTTTTATACATTTACGTAGCTTCGATAAAAAAATATTTTGTTGAGTAAAAGATTGATATTTGCCAGAACAATCTTTAGGATAAATACCTAACCATGACGAAACGTATAGAATTATCAATGCTTCCGGAGCATTGCCTCACCGAAAAAACCATTTTAGTTAATGCGTACAAACAACTGGGCATCTCAACAGAAATTACAATCACCATTGTTCGCAAGTCGCTTGATGCAAGGCGTAAGCCTATTCGGTATCATGTTTTAGTTGATGTACAAGAAACTGAACAGATTGCCGAAAAAGCGAATGAATTTGATTTTAAGAACGTAAGCAATGCACCATCCATTATAATTGTTGGAGCGGGACCTGCAGGTTTATTTGCAGCCTTAAAATGTATTGAAAAAGGAATTAAACCCATTATCATCGAAAGAGGTAAAGCGGTAAGGGAACGTAGACGTGATTTAGCGCAGATAACGCGTTTTAATACGGTTAATCCGGAGTCGAATTATTGTTTTGGTGAAGGCGGTGCTGGAACTTATAGCGATGGGAAATTATACACACGCTCAACCAAACGTGGCGATGTACATCGTATTTTAAGGTTACTGGTAAAACATGGAGCCGAGCATGAAATTACGTATGAAGCACATCCACATATTGGCACCAACAAACTACCGGGCATTATCACGCGTATTCGTGAAACCATTGAGCATTATGGAGGAGAGGTGCATTTTAACACCAAGCTTACCGATATTTTGTTAAATGGAAAACAAGTTACAGGTATTAAAGTAAATGGAGATACGGTTATTCAAACGTCACATGTTTTATTGGCAACTGGCCACTCGGCAAGAGATATTTTTGAGTTATTACACCGCAAAAATATTTTGATAGAAGCCAAGCCTTTCGCTTTGGGTGTGCGCATTGAGCATCCGCAAGCGTTAATTGATTCGGTTCAATATAAATGCGATGTGCGTGGTGATTATTTACCACCGGCCTCCTATTCCATCGTTAATCAATCTGTTGGAAGAGGTGTGTTTTCATTTTGTATGTGTCCGGGCGGTATTATTGCGCCAGCAGCCACTGCCTCTGGCGAGATTGTAGTAAACGGATGGAGCCCAAGCAAACGTAATAATGAATTTGCAAACTCGGGGTTAGTAGTTTCGATTGAAACTAAAGACTTTTTACCTTTTGAAAAACAAGGTGCATTAGCCGGAATGTATTTTCAGTCATCAATAGAGCAAAAAGCTTTTGCCGCAACTCAAACCTTACAGGCACCTGCACAACGTGTAGCTGATTTTGTAAATAAAAAACACTCTACACAGCTACCGAATTGTTCTTATTTACCAGGATTGCAAAGCCATTCGCTTGACGATATTCTTCCATCCTTTGTAAGTGCATCATTGAGAGATGCGTTGCAGGTTTTTGGAAAAAAGATGAAGGGGTATATGAGCAATGAAGCCGTAATGGTAGCAACCGAATCGCGCACTTCTTCGCCTGTTCGCATTCCTAGAGATAAAGAAACCTTGCAGCATCCGCAAATTAAAGGTTTGTACCCCTGTGCCGAGGGGGCGGGTTATGCAGGAGGAATTGTAAGTGCTGCCATGGATGGCGAACGCTGTGCAGAGATGATTGCCTTGAGCATGAATATTTAAGACAGAATTAACGTGCGGTAAATATATTTGCCGCATGAAAAAAAATACCACACTCTTATTATTCTTACTTTTTGCAGGAATAGTAGATGCCGGTACTATAACAAGTAGTACTGCTTCGTTACCCAATTTTGGAAATGTTTATCCGTTTCACAGTTCGACTTCTCAACGATATACTGTTTCTGGAACTGCTTTAACAGCCAATCTTGTTGTTACAGCAAGTGCGCAATACGAGGTTTCGTTAACCTATGGATTTGGTTACAGCAGCAGCCTTACCATTGTTCCAACATCGGGAACGGTTGCCATTACTGTTGTTTATGTTCGATTGAGTCCGGCAGCAACGGGAACCATAACAGGAACAATAAGCAATACAAGTGTAGGATCTACCACTCAAAATATTAGTTTAACAGGAACATGCGTTACTTGGGGAATTCCAGCTTCCTATTATTCAACTGTAAACACACAGCGCGGAGCAACTTTGAAAACCGTTTTGTACAACAAGATTTTAGGACATACAACTTTAAGTTACACACCTGGTGTTTGGAATGCTTATTCTACTTCGGATGTGCAACCTAATGGAAAAGTTTGGGATGTTTACTCTACTCGATTTGACCAAGCTTCTCCATACGAATATACAATGGTTACGAACCAATGCGGTAGTTACTCGGTAGAAGGAAACTGCTACAACAGAGAGCATTCTTTTCCGCAAAGTTGGTTTGGCTCAGCTACACCAATGGTTTCTGATGTGCACCATGTTTTTGCTTCTGATGGAAAGGTAAATGGAGAAAGAGGCAATTTCCCTTATGGTAATGTAACAACAATAAATTACACTTCGTTGTATGGCGGGAAAAGAGGAACATCAACTTTAAACTACGGATATATAGGAACTGTTTTTGAACCCATTGACGAGTACAAAGGTGATTTTGCAAGAGGTTATTTTTACATGGCTACGCGTTATGAAAACCTTATTGCTTCTTGGGTAAGTAATACTGGCGCAACAGATGTGTTGAATGGAACAAGTTTTCCTTGTTTTCTTCCTTGGCAATTAAGTTTATTACAAGAATGGAATAACCTCGACCCGGTGAGCGATAAAGAAATGAAACGCAACAACGCAATCTTTGCGTTGCAAAACAACCGCAATCCTTTTATCGACAGTCCGCAATTTGTGCAGCGTATTTGGGGCGGAAGTGTCCCTTCGGAACCAACTATTGCAGCAAGTAATCTTATAATTACCAATAACAGTAATACAAGTGTTACCCTAAATTGGAAAAGTGGAAACGGAAACCGCAGGCTTGTTTTGGTAAGAGCCGGATCTGCTATTACCGGTTTACCTTTAGATACATTTCACTATAATGCCAGCAGCAATATTGCATCGGCCCCACAAATAGGTTCAGGAAATTTTGTGGTGTATAATGGAACAGGAAGCAGTGTTACTATTACCAATCTTACTCAAAGTACAAATTATTATTACGCGGTAATTGAATACAATGGATGGTATACAACAACCAATTATCAAACAACTGGGTATCTTACCTCAAATGATAACACCTTGCCTGTTGAGTTTATTTCGTTTACCGCAAATAAGCAAAATGAACAAGTATTGCTCAACTGGATTACTGCCAGTGAAATCAATAACAAATCATTTGGTGTGGAGCGCAGCTATGATGCCCAAACATGGAATGAAATCGGCATTGTGAAAGGAGCAGGAACAACCCTAAAAAATACATACTATCAATACTTAGATAACAATCCGGAATATTCCAACATCTACCCTACAACATCCATTTTTTATCGCTTAAAACAAATGGACTTTGATGGAAAAGAAAACTACTCAAACATAGTAGCTGTTGATTGGACACAACCCGATTTAGCAGCTGTTGACATTGCACCCAATCCGTTTACTGAAGAGTTATATATTTCCATTAACAGCAACGGACCTTCAACCATCGCAGTGGAGCTTCAAAACTTAATGGGCGAAATGTATGTTAATAAAAGTATGCAATTGGATTATGGAAAAAATACTATTCACATCAACGATTTCAATACTGTTCCTGCTGGGGTTTACCTCTTGCACATCCAACAGCAACAAGGCTCTCAATACTTCAAAATCATTAAACAATAACACCATGAATGTTCCTGTAAATAAAACCGAAGATCAATGGAAAAAAGAACTTACGGAAGAGCAATTTTATGTTATTCGTCAGAAAGGAACAGATAGACCATATACTGGTAAATACGACCAACACTGGGATTCGGGAACATACGAATGTGCTGCTTGTGGTGCAGAGTTGTTTACTTCAGATACTAAATTTGATGCCGGATGCGGTTGGCCAAGTTTTTATGAAGCATTAGACAAAACAAAAATTATTGAGCATAAAGATTTTTCGCATGGCATGGTTCGCACCGAAGTAATGTGTGCAAATTGTGGTGGTCACTTGGGACATGTATTTAATGATGGGCCTAAAGATAAAACTGGTTTAAGGTATTGCATTAATTCCACTTCCATTAACTTTTACAAACCGGACAGCTCGAATCACTGATATCAGGCTAAACGTAAAGTTTATAGAGTGAACGGTTGATATTATTAAAAGCTATTGGCTATTAGCTTTTAGCTATTGGCTAAAAACGTAGGCATGTGCTGTGGCTGAGCGAAGTCGAAGCCCGCACCGATGACTTCGACTCCGCTCAGTCAACGATGCTAGCCGATTCTTCAATTAACATTATTAACTAACCACCAGTCAACCCCTATCAACTCCCGCCTTTTTTATTCCTTTGATTTTGCTAGGTTTGAAACATGGACAACCGCAAACTGCTTTTTGGCATACTCGCTTTATTTTTTATTGATTCCACGTTGCATATACTCAACTGGATGGAAGTTGCATCGCTTTCCACCCTATTGTTGCATGCCGTTCGTTGGGTATTTATTGGCACATTAGGTTGGTACACACTTCGCTCCAAATCATTAACATCAAGTATTTTGTTAGCTATGTTTTTGGGAATTGAAGTGGCTGAATTTTTTCCGGATGCAGCCAAGGAGATGAAAGTTTTTTCTGATATTTTCTTACGTTTAATAAAAACCATTATTGCCCCACTCCTCTTCTCTACCTTAGTTGTGGGTATTGCTGGCCACAGTGATTTAAAGCAAGTGGGCCGTATGGGTTGGAAATCTATTTTATATTTTGAGGTTGTAACTACCATTGCCTTGTTTATTGGATTGGTAGCCATTAATGTTTCGAAGGCCGGTGTAGGATCATCATTGCAAGCACAAACGGAGCAGGTAGACAAGGCCAACAAACTCTTGGAACAAAAACATACCCACAATGTAATACTTGATATTTTTCCGGAGAACATAGCCAAATCGGTTGCAGATAATCAGATTTTACAAATTGTTATTTTTAGCATTTTGTTTGGCATTGCCTTGGCGCAAGTTAAAGGTGAGCGCAAAGAAAAAATGGTAAGTGCCATTGAAGGATTGGCTGAAGTGATGTTTAAGTTTACCAACCTGGTAATGTATGTTGCCCCATTGGCAGTGGGCGGTGCCATTGGTTATGCAGTGGCCAGCATGGGTTATGGCGTGCTCCACGATTTGTTAAAATTATTGGTTACGCTGTATGTTGCGCTCATTGTATTTGTATTGGTAGTATTGGTTCCTATTGGCTTAATGGTAAAGCTTCCTTTCAAAAAATTTATTGAACATATTTCCGAACCCTTATCCATTGCCTTTGCTACTGCAAGCTCGGAAGCCGCTTTACCTAAGGCTATGGAGAACTTAGAAAAAATGGGTATCCCGCGTAAAGTAGTTGCGTTTGTATTGCCAACAGGCTACAGTTTTAATTTAGATGGAACCACTTTGTACTTATCGCTTGCATCGGTGTTTGTGGCGCAAGTATGTGGCATTGATTTAACCATTGCCCAACAAATACAAATGTGTGTGATTTTAATGCTTACCAGCAAAGGAGTTGCTGGAGTGAGAGGTGCATCGTTTTTAATTTTGGTTGGAACAGTTGCTTCCTTGGGATTGGATCCGCAAAAGGCATTTGCGATTTTAGCCATTGATGCCCTGATGGACATGGGAAGAACTTCCGTAAACTTGATTGGTAATTGTTTAGCAACCTATGTTATTGCCAAATGGGAAGGTGAAATTTGAGTGAAATAGCTATTGGGTTAATAGTGTATCTCACTCAAATCGTAAATCGTCAATCTCAAATTAAATAATTTGTTTGGTGTGCGCTTTGGTATCTACCTTTTCAATTACTTTTTCAATTTTTCCTTTTTCGTCAATCACAAATGTGCTGCGCAAAATGCCCATGTATTTTTTGCCATACATGCTTTTTTCGCCCCATGCTCCAAATGCTTCGGCAACACTGTGATCTTCATCGGCAAGCAATGAAAATGGCAACTCATATTTTTCGATAAACTTCACATGCGATTTTTCTGAGTCGGGGCTTACTCCTAAAATTTCATAGCCTTGTTTTTGAAACATTTCATAGTTGTCGCGCAAATCGCAAGCCTCTGCAGTGCAACCCGGAGTACTATCTTTGGGATAAAAATACAATACCAGTTTTTTGCCTTTATAATCGGCTAATGAAACTTTTTCGCCTTTTTCATTGATGCTTTTAAACGCAGGAGCTTTGTCGCCTACTTGTAATGTAATTGCCATGTTGTGTATGTTATGTTAGGAATGAATTGGGGTTACTTCACAAAAGTGATTTCTTTTTTTACAACTGTGGTGTTTCCCTTCTTATCCGAAACAGTTATAATGGCTTCTTGTTTTTGTCCGTAAACTGTTTTTTCATCAAACAAGTAAGTAAGCATATCATTTTTGGCATCATAATCCGTGAGCACCCATTTACCATTTAAAGTAAGTTTATAGGATGCAATGCCCGATAGATTATCTTCAATTTTAATATTCATTCCCAATGTATCTTTTACCATACCCTCTTTGTTTGCATTGGTAATTTTAACAACCGGAGCCATGGAATCGGCCACAATTAAAACATTGCTAAACGTGCTGGTTCGGGCCGTTACCCAACCATTTTTATCCGTATCATAACCCCCACCAATTGCTAAAATATTTCCACTGGCATTTATGGACGCCAACAGTAGTTTATCTTTCACTGTTTCGGCTGTGGCATCCATTTTTACGGAAATAGAAATGGAACTGTTTAAAGGCGTTAAAGCATCCTGAATTTGGTGTGTTGCCGAGTAGGCGAATTTTTCGGTAGGCAAGATTTTATAAGTAAAAAGCAGTGTATCATAAAGCGCTTTTGCAGGAACCTGAATTTCTATTTCTTTTGTTTTATAACTGTTATTTTTTGTTGGGTAAAATACAGCTACACCATTGGGTATATATTTTTGAACCTGCACAGGAACTTTTGCATCATACCTAAAAAATAAACGCACGGATGTTGTACGTCCATCAAAATCGTAGGCTGTAAGTAAAACGTTGTGAACTAACGAATCGCGCGACATGATATACTTCCCTTTGTTTCGTAAATAGTTGTAAACAGCAATGCGATTGCCATCGTCCTTAAAACATTTTTGAACCCTTATTTTTCCTTCTTTGTACAAACCATAATCGATGTGAACATTGATACATCGCGAATCATCAAAACTAAAACGATCCATTTTATGCTCGTACATTTTTTTTCCATCAACCACACATAACAAGCCGTAAATACTATACTCATTGTTGGTATTGGTGAGGTAGTCATAAGCTTCGGCTCCAAATCCAATTGTATTTGCCGATAGCTTAATTGTATCCAAGTAGGTTGGAACAGCATCCAACCCCATAACCATGTTGCTTTTAGTAAGATCGATGGTGGCAATTGCTAAGGGTTTATTGGCATCAAGTGAATATACCACTGCTTTTTTAATGATGGGTTGATACACATCTACACCGGGAATGCCAAACAGTTGTGGATTGATAACATCTTCGGTTTTGGTATCGCGCAGTTCGAAGTGCAAATGCGGACCCGTGCTGCCTCCGCTGTTTCCGCTCCATCCAATGATTTGACCTTTGGTAACGTTCATTTTTCCTACTCCAGGAAAATGATCAAAGTCGAAACGCTCTATCTCGTATTGGTAGCGTTTGATGTATGAAGCCAGTTCACCTTCGGCTTTTTGTAAATGTCCGTATACACTTGTATAACCGTTTGGATGGTTAATATACACGGCCTTTCCGTAGCCATTTGAAGCGTATTTGATTCGCACCACGTAACCATCGGCAACGGCATAAATGGGAAGTCCTTCTCTCTCATAGGTACGAATATCCATGCCACTGTGAAAATGATTATCGCGCAGGGAGCCAAATGGTGCGCTTAAATACAACGGTGTATCCATTGGCGAAACAAAATAATTTCGCGGATATAGTGACTGACTTTTAAGCGCAGCATGGGTAAAACAAATCAGAAAAAATGTAACCAAAGAAAGTAAACGCATAGCTAAATTTTTACAGCGTGTAAAATACATAATTTAGGTTGGCATTTCTTAGAAATTTATACTCCTTCTCCTGCCGAATCAATTTATAGATTATCATCCTCTGATGCGGATAGTGATTTGCAAACGCAAGAGAACACTTAAAGGCATAAAACTATTTATTAAGGCCATTAATACTTTCAAAAACAATTGAGCTATTTTATCAATAGCTCGGTTACCTTACCTCGCAAGTAAGCATTTTTGTTTCTTCAATAAATCCCTCGAGTTTATCTCCAACACTAACCTTACCAACACCTGCAGGAGTTCCGGTGTATATCAAATCCCCCACTTTCAACGTAAAATACTGTGAAATAAAACTCACAATTTGCTCAAACGAAAAAATCATTTGAGCTGTATTCCCAGTTTGCACAACGGTACCATTTTTTTGCAAAGAGAAATTAATGTTACCCAAATCAACATTGGATACATCCATAAACTCCCCTATCGGAGCCGATCCATCAAAAGCTTTAGCCAATTCCCACGGCAATCCTTTTTCCTTCAATTGTTGCTGCATATCTCTTGCCGTAAAGTCGATACCCAATCCTATTTCGTTAAAATAATTCCGTGCAAATTTCTCCTGTATCTTCTTCCCCATTTTGGAAATCTTAATAACAAGCTCTACCTCATGGTGAACATCATTACTAAAATCTGGTAAATAAAATGGCTCTCCATTTTTTACCAAAGCCGTATCTGGTTTACTAAATACAACAGGATTCTCAGGAACTGCATTCCCCAATTCCTTAGCATGATCACTGTAATTTCTTCCTATACAAAATATTTTCATTTGCTGTTTGCTGTTTGCTGTTTGCTGTTTGCTGTTTGCTGTTTGCTGTTTGCTGTTTGCTGTTTGCTGTTTGCTGTTTGCTGTTTGCTGTTTGCTGTTTGCTGTTTGCTGTTTGCTGTTTGCCTCGGCACAAGTGCCTTCGGCCTCTCTGCTGCGCAGAAGCTCAGGCACCTTGTCTATTCTATTCTAATCATCATCACATCTGCACATCCTTCTCATCATCAAATCACCACATTGTCACATTTGCAAATCTCTCAATACTCCATCAAATACGCTTTTATAAACGCATCCAAATTACCATCCATCACACTTTGCACATCACTGGTTTCAGTATCTGTTCGTAAATCTTTAACCAGTTTATAAGGATGAAAAACATAATTGCGAATTTGCGATCCCCATTCAATCTTTTTCTTACCAGCCTCTACTGTTGCTTTGGCTTCATCGCGCTTGCGCAATTCCAATTCATACAATTGTGATTTCAACATCTTCATGGCACGTTCCTTGTTTCCAATTTGTGAACGTTCAACTTGACACACAATCACAATTCCAGTTGGTTTATGCGTTAACTGCACTTTTGTTTCCACCTTATTTACGTTCTGCCCTCCTGCTCCTCCCGAGCGTGATGTTTGAATTTCAATATCTGCGTCTTTTACTTCAATTTCAATGGTATCATCCACTAATGGATAACAATAAACCGAAGCAAAAGATGTATGTCTGCGAGCATTGCTATCAAATGGAGAAATTCGCACCAGGCGATGCACCCCATTCTCCCCCTTCAAAAATCCAAAAGCAAACTCTCCTTCAATTTGAATAGAACATGATTTGATACCTGCACCATCTCCATCTTGTTGTTCCAAAACGGTTGCTTTCATGTTGTGCTTTTCGGCATACATCAAATACATGCGCATCAACATCGAAGCCCAATCCTGACTCTCTGTACCGCCCGCTCCCGAGTTAATATTAAGCACACAATGCATCTGATCCTCTTCTCCACTCAGCATGTTTTTGAACTCAATCTCTTCTACAACTTTTTTGGTTGTTTGATAGTGCGCTTCCAATTCTTCCTCAGTAGCCTCACCAGCCAATTCGAACTCATACAGCACGGCAAGGTCATCAAATGAAGTTTGCACTTCTTCAAAACCATCCGTCCATACTTTTTTAAGCTTGGTGTTTTTTAAGATTTGTTCGGCACGTTTAGGATCATCCCAAAAACCGGGTTCGTGCGTTAGTTGTTCTTCTTCAAGAACCTGTATTTTTTTTACATCGTAGTCAAAGAAACCTCCTTAGGGTTTCTACCCGTGACTTCAACTCTTTAAATTGGTCGTTTGTCATAATGGGCGCAAATATAACAGAGAAATGGAATTTGTGCAGAATTTGCAACCTGGCATAGTTTTTACTTGATAACTGTTTATATTGGTATTATCAAACAGCCTATGATGCGCATTACAATTACTTATATTCTTTTAGTGTTGTTGCCACTGGCATACCCTGTGATAGCCGTTGCACAAACCGACTCTTCCCAAAAACAACTTCCGGAAAAAATGGTGGTTGATTCGGGTATGCAGAAAATAGAATTAACACCTCTGCAAACACAAGCATTGCAAGATGCGGTGTCAAACCCTGTATGGTATCTGCTCACGCAAATTGCACCGATCTTCAACATTGGTGCTTATTATTCTTACCTTGCTCCAACAGGCTCCTTTGGCAAGCAGGTTAGCGGCAGTTCAGCGTTCAGCTTCGATATTGGCATCAATCTTACACGTATTTTTGGCGAAGAAGAATCCAGCTTACATTGGCTCATTGGGATGAATGCCGACTACACCAATTTTGGAAAATCACCCAACAACTTCTATCAAAAACAAGGAGATACCAGCTACTCAACAGTTATCAAAAACAGTTTAGAGGTATATTCCTATTATCTAGAAGCAGAATACCGAAGATCATTTATTGCTCCATTTGCCTCCATAGCCTATAGCAGGGTTCGTCTCAATCCATACAAAGAAACGGAGACAAAGATTCGTAATTCCACAACGAATTATTCTGAAACATCAGGCGATTACCTGAGCAGTAACAAAGCACATGGACTAAACTTAGCATTAGGCCTAAAAGTGAAATACCGATTTAACACCCACAAAGAATTAATGGCACTTGCCAAAGTGAGTTATTTGAGAAGCACAGCTATTGATATGATTGATTTGAATGCAGCAACCTTCAACACAAATGGACAACTCAACTCTTACCAAACGATAAACGTAAACCCAAATTGGCTAATGTATACGCTTGGAATTAAATATAATTTCTAACTCAAAAATTGAATGGCAAAGCGATTGAAATGCCAAACACTCGCAAATCTCACATCGTAAATCTCAAATCAACATTATTCGTTTATCTTTGAAATCTTATTTGAAAACAAAATAGTAAGCATTGAGTAACAATTCTCAATTCTCATATCTAACTTCTCAAATAAATTGGGGCTGACCGGAATTGACGGGATGTGCAATAGGCGCGTAAGCATGCCGAGACTTGGGATATTGGCTCGTAAATCACAATACCCGAACAATCAATTGGCGAAAATCAATTCGCTATGGCTGCCTAATCAGGAAGATTACGCACTAGCCATTGTCTCGTAAGTGTTAGCTTAACCGCATTTACATCAGAGGCATCGTTTGGAAAAGCCTGATGAGCTGTGGCCTTTACTTCGCATCAGTACCCAAGAGGATAAGGGTAGGTTTGGCCCGTAACACAGCCTGACCAACCACGAAAAATAATGTGTCACTCAGCATGAAGAAAGCGTGACCGTTCCATCTCCGGACCGGGGTTCGACTCCCCGCAGCTCCACCACACAGGACAACTCCAATTTTTTGGCGAGTTGTCCTTTTTTGTTTTTACGCAAACCCTTATTCAACATGACCGCGATGCTCAACTATGTTGTCTCTCTATTAAACATCTAACAGGACATAAGCGAGAGAGAGAAGCATAATCAAATCTGCACATTTACACATTATTAATATGCATAGTACCCAGGTGGCCTTGGAAATATCAGCGTGAAAGTAATGTCTCACCGAGTTTATCGAGGTGCGAAATGTTCGTTGGTAGTTCTTTTGTGTTTCATAAAACAGCGATAAATAAGACTGACATAGTGCCTTTCATTTGCACATTCTCACATCTGCGCATCTGCACGTCTCAATACAACAACTCATCTAACGCACTCCGAAACTCATTCACCGTTTTCCGGTCACCTTTTAGTTGGGCTTCTTGCATCCCCTTTTCAAAAATAGCTATTGCTGCTGCTTCATCTTTACCTTGTAACAATAGCCCCAATTGATAGTAGGCCGCAACATAATGTTCATCGGTTGCAATAATTTGCATGAGAAGGGTTTGAGCCTTATCGGGCTGCTGTAATCCTAAATACTCCATAGCCAATGCATACTGCAAAAATAAATCATCGGGCTGTTTTTCAAGCATTTCAAGTAGTTTATCGAATCGAGAATTTGACATTTTTCTAAAAACAAAATTTAGCTACTTTTGTCTCCCTTTTATAGAAGCAGAAAGTATGAAGATATTAGTTTGCGTAAGCAACGTGCCAGACACGACAACAAAGGTAACTTTTACCGACAACAACACGAAGTTTAATACTGCAGGTGTTCAGTTTATCATCAATCCATACGATGAGTTAGCGTTAACCCGTGCGTTAGAGATAACCGAAAAACAAGGTGGAACGGTAACCACCATCACCGTTGGATTGGCCGATACCGATGCCAGTATTCGTAAAGCTTTGGCAATTGGAGCCAACGATGCTGTTCGTGTGAATGCCGAACCTACCAGTGCTTATTTTGTGGCTGAGCAAATTGCTGCCTATGCAAAAGATCAAGGTTTTGATTTAATTTTAACTGGACGTGAATCTATTGATTACAATGGCGGACAAGTAGCAGGATTGTTAGGCGAAATGTTAGGCATTCCTTCCGTAAATGTTGTAACCAAAATTGATGTTGAAAACGGAGTAGCAACAATGGAACGTGATATTGATGGAGGCCGCGAGAAATTAAGCTGTAAACTTCCTTTGGTTGCAAGTGCGCAAAAAGAACTTACAGAACCACGTATTCCAAACATGCGTGGAATCATGGCGGCACGTACCAAACCGTTAACGGTTGTAGAACCAACCTCGGGTGACGTTACATCTTTAACCGTTGGATTTGATTTACCTGCTGCTAAAGGTGGCGTAAAATTAATTCCAGCCGACCAAGCAGAACAGTTAATCGATTTATTGCACAACGAAGCGAAAGTTATATAAGAGAGATGCTGCTGGCAATTAGCCTTTGGCACATTATCTCAAAATAAAATTTAAACACGCTTATAGTCTTTAGCCAACTGCTAAAAGCTAAAAGCAAAAAGCAAAAAAACATGAGTATATTAGTATTTGCAGAAAGTATTGACGGAGTATTTAAAAAATCAACTTTTGAAGCCGTAAGCTATGGTAGTGAAGTAGCTAAAAAAACGTCAGCAACATGCGTTGCCGTTTCTATTGGAAATGTTGACGACAGCAAACTTGCCGAATTAGCTAACTACGGTGCCGATAAAATAATAAGCATCAAAGGTGATAAAGTAGCAAACTTTGTAGCCGAAGCATACGCAAAAGCTATTGCAAACGTAGCAACAGCTGAAGGCTCAACCATCATTGTTATTTCTAACACCTACAGTGGAAAATCAGTTTCCCCACGCGTGGCTGCTAAATTAAACGCAGGTATTGCAAGTGGTGTGATTTCATACCCAGATACAACCGCAGGGTTTAACGTTAGACGTGCAGTATTTAGCGGAAAAGCATTTGCTGATGTAGATGTAAAAACTGCTGTAAAAGTATTAGCAATTACACCAAACACATTTGATCTTGTAACCAACAACAAACCTGCTAATGTGGTTGCTGCTGATGGAGGTTTATCGGATGCTGATTTTGTGACTCAAACAATTGAAGTATTACGTGTAACAGGTAAAATTCCGTTAACGGAAGCTGAAATTGTTGTGAGCGGTGGACGTGGATTAAAAGGACCAGAAAACTGGGGATTAATTGAAGATTTGGCCGGCATTTTAGGTGCAGCTACCGCTTGTTCAAAACCAGTAAGTGATATGGATTGGAGACCACACTCTGAACACGTTGGTCAAACAGGTATCACTATCAAGCCTAATTTATATATTGCTGTAGGTATTAGTGGGGCTATCCAACATCTAGCAGGAGTGAGTTCAAGTAAAGTAATTGTGGCTATCAACAAAGATCCAGAAGCACCATTCTTTAAAGCTGCCGATTACGGTATTGTTGGTGATGCATTTGATGTAATGCCGAAAATTATTGAAGCTGCAAAAAAATTGAAAGGATAATCTCCTAGTTAATACATATTCAAAAATCCTTTTCACTTATGTGGGAAGGATTTTTTTATGGCAAGTTCTGCGCAAGGCTTGATGCAACATAAGTCCAATCTACGTTTCCGTATCCTGAACCCAATCTGACGATGATGATCTTCTTTTCCTTATCCACAAAAACATATTGCCCTAAATGTCCTTGAGCACAATATTGATTGATGTTGTCAGGCTCAAGCCACCATTGATATTTATAATAAGGTACTCCACCCTCGCTACTATCAGCTTTTGTGCTTTCTACAACCCATGCCGATGAAACCAATTGTGTTCCATTCCAGTTCCCATTATTAAGATACAAGCGACCGAATTTCGCAAAATCCCTAGCACGCGCATTCAAACAACAAAATGTTTTTTCCATTCCATTTTTCTTGTCTAAACTCCAGCTTCCTTCAAACTCCATATTCATCGGCTTCCATAATTTACGTTCAAAGTATTGCGTAATCGATTCTGTTTTTAGTGCCCTAGACAATACCAAGCCTAACAGTTGGGTACTACCACTGGTATACTCAAACTGTGTTCCAGGCTCTTTAGCAAGTTTCAACTTTATTGTTTTTTTATCCAATTGCCTGCCATAGTAAAATGTTGCTGCATCTCCAAAAGGATTGTAATAGCTCTCGTTAAAATCAATTCCCGAAGTCATTTGCAACAAGTGCTTTATGGTAACTTTATCGAAACCGTTTTTGCTCATTTCTGGGATATACTTGGTAATCGACTCATTTACGCTTAAAATCAATCCATCATCAATGGCACAACCAATTAATGCAGAAGTATAGGATTTAGCCATTGAGAAAGAAGCAACGATAGATGAAGAATCATACCCTGAGAAGTAGTTCTCATATAAAATACTATCATTTCGAATAACCATAAAAGCAACAGTTTTATGCTCTTTCAGAAATGCTTCAAAAGATTGAGACTTCCCATTTATTTCAATTGTTTTGGGAGCAATCTGTTTACCTTTAAAGAACGTAAAAGGGGAATCAGATAGTGTCAATGTTCTTGTTGGGAAAATTTTGTGATCGGTAATATTAGCAAAATTATACCACGCAAAACGTCCTAGCTGACAGGAGCTAAACAACAACACAGAAAGTACAAACAATAAACGCACCCGTGACTTCATATTCCTAATTTTTATCCGAAGCTACTAAATATCTCGGTTAAAATTTTCGGATACTAAAAACTTTACCTTATTTAGATTTTAAGATGCAAAAAGATTTATTCATCAATATTCATTCACATCACAAACCTAAACTAATGAATGAGTTCGTGTTACGCAATGCCTATCTATCACTTAGCAGCGAGAGCATTCAAAACTTTCCCTATGCCGTATCTGTAGGATTACACCCTTGGCACTTGCAACAAATGACAGTAAATGAATGTACCGATAAGTTGATTGAACTTGCCTCCTCCGAAAAGGTAATGGCCATTGGCGAAATAGGAATTGACAGGGCCATTGATACACCTGTCCAGAAACAGCTAACCTATTTTGAAGCCCAACTCAATATTGCACGAGCCTTGCAAAAACCGGTGATTATCCACGCTGTAAAAAGCTATGGTGATTTGGTTCCTTTTCTCAAAAAAACGAAAGTCCCTTTCATCTTTCATCAGTTTCAAGGCAATGAACAACAAGCTAAAGAATTGCTAAAATATAATGCCTTTTTATCGTTTGGTAAAAATCTATTCGAGCCTAAATCGGAACAAACATTTAAAACCGTTCCCCTCGAAAACATCTTCCTTGAAACCGACACTTCACATCACCTTCACATCGATGATATCTATAGAAAGGCAGCCGAACTAAAAAAGATGCATATTGATGAATTAAAATCCATTGTCTTTCATAATTTCGCCACACTAAAAACCAGCTAAAGGTCAACGACCAATAGCTAACAGCTAACAAAATGAAAGAAGTAAAACCTTGGATGGGCCGAACCCAATTATTACTAGGCGAAGAAAAACTGCACAAATTGGTAAACTCAAATGTGTTAGTAGTGGGACTTGGAGGTGTGGGTGGCATTGCAGCCGAAATGATTGCCCGAGCCGGTGTAGGTCGAATGACAATTGTGGATGCAGATACTGTTGATCCAACTAACCGCAACCGCCAAATACCTGCGCTTCATAGCACAGAAGGGTTGATGAAAACAGAAGTGTTAAAAGAGCGCTTACTGGATATTAACCCCGATTTAGAACTTACCGTTGTTCCCGAATATTTTAGAGATGAACTCACCCATAAAATATTAGATGAAGGAAACTTTGATTACGCTTTAGATTGTATTGATACCTTAAGTCCGAAAGTGTTTTTTATTAAAGCTTGTTTGGATCGAAAGATACCATTGGTTAGCAGCATGGGTGCGGGTTCAAAAGTTGATCCCACCCAAGTAAAAGTAGCCGATATTGCCGATAGTTATAACTGTAAACTTGCTAAATACACCCGAAAATATTTACACAAATTCGGCATCTATAAAGGAGTTACTGTTGTGTTTAGTGCCGAGCAAGCTGGAGTCGACTCTGGCTTAATAATGGTGGGTGCACGCAATAAAAAATCAGCTCCAGGAACCATCAGCTATATGCCCGCTGTATTTGGATGCACCGTGGCGAGCGTGGCTATCAGAGACTTGTATAACCGATAGTATTACTATCAATTTTATAAGCAAGTACTACAAACAGTAAACCGAAATTTATCTGTGCTATTCAACGCCATTTTCCCATATTTGCGCCTATTGAATTTTTAACGTAAAACGTATATGACCAAAATTAAAGTAGCCAATCCGGTTGTTGAATTGGATGGTGATGAGATGACCCGTATCATCTGGAAGTTTATTAAAGACAAATTGATTCTTCCGTATCTCGATTTAGATATTAAATATTATGATTTGGGAATGGAAAGCCGCGATGCTACCAACGACCAAATTACGATTGACGCAGCCGAGGCAATTAAAAAATACAACGTAGGTATTAAGTGCGCAACCATTACGCCTGATGAAGCTCGTGTGAAGGAGTTTAACTTAAAACAAATGTGGAAGTCGCCCAACGGAACCATTCGTAATATTTTGGATGGTACTGTTTTTCGTGAGCCAATTGTGTGCAGCAATGTGCCTCGTTTGGTTCCCAATTGGACTGCTCCTATTTGTATCGGTCGTCATGCGTTTGGGGATCAATACCGTGCAACAGATTTTGTAACTAAAGGAAAAGGAAAATTAACCATCAAATTTGAAGGCGAAGATGGGCAGGTAATTGAACACGAAGTATACAACTTTAAAGGAGATGGTGTGGCATTAGCGATGTACAATACCGAAGAAAGTATACGTGGTTTTGCGCATTCATGCTTCAACACTGCTTTGCAGAAAAAATGGCCGTTATACTTGTCAACTAAGAATACCATCTTGAAAAAATATGATGGTCGTTTCAAAGATATTTTCGAAGAAATTTACCAAGCCGACTACAAAGCTAAATATGAAGCTGCAGGTATTACCTACGAACACCGCTTAATTGACGATATGGTTGCCTCTGCATTAAAATGGCACGGAAACTTTGTATGGGCTTGTAAAAACTATGATGGAGATGTACAATCGGATACCGTTGCACAAGGTTTCGGTTCGTTAGGATTAATGACCTCTACGTTGGTAACTCCAGATGGAAAAACAATGGAAGCTGAAGCTGCGCATGGAACTGTTACACGTCACTTCCGCGACCATCAAGCAGGTAAACCAACATCAACCAACCCAATTGCCAGCATTTTTGCCTGGACACGCGGTTTAGAGTTCCGTGGTAAACTGGATGGAAACCACGAGTTGATTAACTTCTGCCAAGCACTTGAAAAAGTATGTGTAGAAGTAGTAGAAAGCGGAAAAATGACGAAAGATTTAGCAGTTTGTATTCACGGAAACAAAGTGGAGCATGGCAAACATTACCTATACACCGAAGAGTTTTTAGATGCATTAGATGCAGGTTTGAAAACGAAACTGGGTAAGTAAGTGATTAGTTGATGAGGTAATCGGGTTGATTACATTACTCAAAGGAAAGCCTTCTTGTTATTGCAACAGGAAGGCTTTTTTATGTTGATAAATAAGAGATGTATACTCTGTGAAGTTTTAAACTACACAAACAAGTTTACAACTTGCAGATGTTACTGCAAATGGACTTGGTTGTGTAAAATGTTTGAAGTTGCAAACTTCAAACAACCGGATGTTACGAGAAATTTATTAGCTGCTAATTGCACAAATTAAAAGCTAATCTGCGATCATCAGCGCTATCTGCGGGAAACAATATCGGTTCATTATAAAAATAAATCTGTGGTAATCTGTGGCTACACCTTCATCCTAAAGTAGATTCAATCTTATCACTCGCTTACAGAAGCAGGCGATTGAAAGACACTCCCGAACTCAAACTGCATCTCATTTAATTTTCGATACAATCCGTTGTGATTCATTAACTCGTTGTGGTTTCCAGCTTCGGAAACTATGCCTTTATCAATCACCACAATTTTATTAGCATTGCGAATAGTCGATAACCTATGTGCAATCACAAATGACGTTCGGCCTTTCATCAAGTTCTCTAAGGCATCTTGCACCAATTGTTCACTCTCGCTATCTAGTGAAGAGGTTGCTTCATCTAAAATCAAAATAGCCGGATTTTTTAAAATGGCCCGTGCAATGGCAATTCGCTGACGTTGTCCGCCACTCAATTTAATACCCCGTTCGCCAACTATTGTTTCATATTGCTCCGGGAATTTCGAAATAAAATCATGCGCATTGGCTTTACGGGCAGCATCCATAATTTCAGCATCGGTTGCATCGGCTTTACCATAAGCAATATTCTCTTTGATGCTCCCTCCAAACAAAATAACATCCTGCGGAACAAACGCCATTTGTTGCCGTAATTGTGATAATGGAAAAGAAGATGCCGGTCTTCCATCAAACAAGATGCTACCATTTGTTGGATCGTAGAAACGCAACAATAGTGAGGCAATAGTACTCTTTCCGGCACCACTCGGACCAACAATTGCAATTTGTTCACCATTGTTTGCCGTTAACGATACTTCTTTTAAAACAGGTACATCATTTCTACTTGGATAGCTAAACGCTACTTTTTCAAATGAAACATTTCCTTTCAACAAATACTGCAAATCAACTACAGATGCTTCCTTTAAGGAAACAGGTTCGCCTTCACTTCTGAGTATTTCGCGAATGCTTTGAGTAGCGCCCAATGTTTTTTGCAACTGCGAAAACATATCGGCAAAACCGGCAAATGTTCCGCCAACAAACATGGAGAAAATAACAAACATCGTAAGCGATCCCATGGTGAGTTCGCCCGACTGTATCATATTAGCGCCATACCACATTACAAAGGAAATAGCACCAAACACACTAAATATCATGAAAGAAATAAACGCACCGCGAAACCGCGCATTGGCAATAGCCGTATCAACCACTGCGTAAACACTTTTTACGTATCGACCAATTTCATACACTTCACTTGTAAACGCTTTTACAATAGATATTCCCTGAAAGGTTTCTTGCACAATCGTTCCACTTTCGGCTAACTGATCTTGTGCTTTGCGCGACATTTTGCGGATGCGCATACCAAAAACCACAGCCAAAACGGCAATTACAGGAACAACGGCAAGCATTACCAATGCCAACTTCGCACTAATCCAAAAAATAAAACCTAACCCAATAGCAAGTGTAAAAATACCCCTTAAAAACTCAGCCAACGTGAAGGATATAGCATCTTGTATTTGCGATAAGTCTGAAGAAATACGATTACTCAACTCTCCTACTCGTTTTTCGGTAAAATAACTCATTGGCATGCTGAGTAATTTGCTGTACACATCTCTTCGCATATCAGCCAACGATCGCTCTCCCACTTCAGTGAGCAGGTAAACGCGCATGAAGGAAAATACTGTTTGGATGGTAAGTTGTAAAAAAATAAGCGCAAGTGTGGTATTCAAACTCCAGTGAATATCTTTCAATCCCATTCCCTCTAACATGGAAGGAGTATTGCCCATCATACCGGCTGATGCACCCGGAGCAGCAGCATCAATCATCTTTCCTAAGAAAAACGGAAACATACTGGTTGTAAATGCAGAAAGCGCAATAAACACCAAACTTAACACAAACTTGGTCCGGTATGGTTTTAGGTAAGAGAACAGAATGAGCGCTTGCCCTAAACTTTCTTTTGATATTTTTACTTTAGGAGTTTCGTCCTTTTGTTTTCCGTTGCTATTAAAATTTCGTCCGCCTCTGGCCATGTAATGTTGTATTATCAATAAATAGGAGGCAAATATACACCCCATTTAATCCTACAAAACAAAACGATTGTCAGTCAACAATAAAATTTACAGGAACTTATTAGGCTAACAGAATGTAACAGTCGGTAAAGCAACAAACTATCCAACGTAATCACTTAAATAGCTATATTTATCGGTAAGATTTCCTCCTTCGGCAATAGTGGCATTTTTAATCATATCACCCTTGTCTTCAATCAACAAGTTGGGTAAAACGTGCCTGATAAGTTGTTCGCCAAATTCTTGCGATGCATCTATGGGTAGTTCACATGGCAAATTACCTACGGCTTGCAAATCAATGCACCCTTGGGTAAACGCAGCAACCTCCTCCTCTAACAACACGTTGTATCCAAAATAAGGATCTTCAATAGTAGTTGATTTGAGTGTACAAGGTAACGGACCAGGAATATCACATGAAATATCTGAAATAATTTTTATGGCAAAATCTCTACGTTTCATTTCTTCGTGAGAGAAAAACGGCTCAATACCTTCTTTCCAAAACACTGCGTTTATCATCACATCTGCATGCTTGTAGTATGGAGCAAAACTACTTCGATAATCTTCGGGATGCTTATAAAAATCAGACTTATCCCATTCTCTTCTGTCCTTGCGCTCGTAATAATCTTCACTACGTAATTGCACATAAATAGGATGGTCGTAGGTATTCTCTAAAAACTCTTCGGGTGTTACATGGTGTATTTTAAGTTTACGCATAAACTCAATTGCACCATGAGCCACACGCCCATCACCACACAATACAATGCGCATAGGAGCCAATTTCAATCCTTCATATTGTTTGTATAGTTGCCTCATATCTGTACACTCGTGGGCCGCTTTAAGTTGATAAGTGCCAAATTTTTTGCCCCACATTACAAATGCATAATGCGCTCCTACAATGCCTGCAAAACGCCCAAAACCGATGATACGATTACCGGCATCCCACACCAACGTTTCGTAATCAACCAAACGGATGTTTTGTGCTAAAATAGCACGTAACAACTTTCTGTTGTGTGGTTGTTTTTTAATAGTATGAGAAAAAAATAAATATGTTTTGTTAGCAACAAGGTTTTCAATTGGAACCTCTTTCACTCCCAATAAAATATCCGCATCCGAAACATCTTCCTTTACCTCAACACCCATTGCTGTGTATTGAGCATCGGTATAACAACGGTGAGGAGATTGCTGCGCAATAACTTTTACTCCGGGAAATTTTTGCATCAACTCTACACACTGCTGAGGTGTAAGTGGAGTGCGGAGATCAGGTGGTGTTTTGCCTTCGCGTAAAATGGCTATCGTTTTAATGTGCATGCTTTAATGGTTAAATTTTTCGGTCAAACCAATCTCTTCTTCGGGTCATTTTTAAATCTTGTAACAAACTCGATTTAACATTGATGGTAAACAAAAAGCTTTGTCTTACTCCAATAGGAAACCAATTCAACCTAAACTCCCAACAATGCAATTGCCGCACAAAATCAATGGACGTAAAAGTGAGTTCTTTGTTTCGAATATCATACCCCGAGCTATAGCCAATTTTCCATTGAGATGTTAAATTAACATCTCCGCTAAAATTCAACGTTTGGGTATAATTGCTTGCAGCGGTATTGTTTAGATTATTAAACCTGTTGTATGTAATTGAATAATTAACATTCAAATTCCAAGGAACATTAAAATCATAATACTCCATCGGACTCTCATTAATGTATTTTAGTTCACCTTCGTAACGTTTTTTTGTTGATGATTTAGGCTTAAATAAATCTCTGTTAAACGTGGCATTTACGCCAATATTCCCATCGGTAATTAACCCCAAAGTACGCTTGTTGTTCCAATAGAAAGTATTGACACGCGTTACCGTTTTAAATCCATTATTGTTAGTTGAAATATTGTTTACGTATGGATCTAAATTAGCCGATGCATTCACTGTAATATTTTTGAAAAGTTTGGTGCGCGCACTCAAATTGATTCTGCTTAAGTTTAACGAATCGGCAAAAATATTGTATGCACCTTCTACCCTAAAAGTTTCAAATAGCTGAATCTTATCTTCCTTTTGAGCAGTATCTTTTCCCCTGCGCACTTTCATTTCGATGTTATTATCCATTGAGAAACCGATATTACCCCTTCGCCCTTGTGATGGACCTCCGGCAATTCCTCTCTCAAAAATAGAATACTTTATGTCTTGCCCTTGAGCGTTTTTATAAGAGCGAAAATACCCCCAAGATGCATCGCTGTAATCAGGCACATATGAAAAATCAAGCGTTGGTGCAACCACATGGCGAATAGCCGCAACTTTTCCATTTGCAAAATTTTTCATTCCATAATACCGTGTATTCAAACTTACTCTAGGTTCGTATGTAAAGGCTCGTGCAAAACCATTCACATTTTGTGTACCCAATGTATCTCTACGTATGGTTTGTCCGTACCAATATTCCCGTAAATCAATACTCGTACCCAAAGTGTAAAATTTCAATATTTTAAAAGATGTTTGAATTTGCGAACTATGCGAAATACCATAACTGCCAGCAGTATCATAAAACTTAGCAAACTCGTTCCCTGTCCAACTTCTGAACAAGATAGAGTCTCTTGTATTAATGGAGTTTCGAAATGACGTATTGTAATTAAGTGTGATGTTTTCGTACCACTTATCGGCAACCGATTTATATTTAGGCTTAAATGGTGCAAAGTTGGTAACGTTAAAATTAATGTCAGGTAATGAAATACTCACCGCACGAGTAGCTGTATTTTGCGACATGCGTGCAGTGGTTGCCAGATTGTACTTTCCGCCTTTAAATGATTTGTTGTAGGATATACTTGAGTTTAATTGATTGGTAACAATATTGGATGGATTGTATGAGTTATTGGCAAGAAAGGAATTTCCTTGCGGACTCACACTCGATATATTTACATTGGCCGAAAACGAGCTACCAGGAACAGCTTTAGGATCCGAGCGATGATTCCATGTTACGAAAAAATCTTTCGATACTTGATACAATGGATCGAATGGCTCAAAAAAGATATTGTGCGCATAATTAACTGCCAAGTCTCCCGCAAAATGGTAACGATTGGAATAGCGCAATGCATTGTTAAGCGCCCAACTTTTATTGGTATAAATCGATCCACTCAATCGATAATCTGCATGTTCGCCCAGTCCAAAATAATATCCTCCCTCACGGAGAAAATAACCTTGCCGCGGTGAACTGCCATAAGTGGGCACAATAACCCCAGATGCTTGTCCGCGCTTTATCGAAAAAATGCCAAACGGCAATACCAGAGGTGTAGGGATATTTTCAATTTGCAAATTTGCCGGACCCGTAATTACCTTTTTCTCAGGAATAACTTTGATGCGCGTTGCGGCAATATGGTAATGTGGAGTATCTAAATTACAAGTCGTGTATTTTGCATCTTCAATACCAAACGTATTGTCTTCATCCTTAGCCACATCATGCCCATGAATATAACCTTCTCCCTCCTTGCTTCTAAACTCGCTTAGATATCCCTTTTTGGTTTTAAAATTATATTTAATACGTTCGGCCTTGTACTCCGTTCCCGCTTGTTTAAAAATGGGTTTACCCTTTAAATTACCTGCTGTATCTTTGGTACCCATTGCTGTAACCAAGTTTTTGTTGAGTTCAATTTTTATGAAATCAGCCTCTAGTGTTAAATCACCTTGCGTAACCTTGGCGTCTCCGTACAAATAAAACGTTTTGTTAATGGCATCGTAAGGCATGGAATCGCGAGCCGAATATTTTACTGCCGTAGATATCGCATCCTTGGAAATTCGCATTGGAGTGGTGTCCTCCGGCTCTTCTTGAAATGAGATAGCATCCATCCAAGTATCTTTCGGCACAATGGTTGTAGTGTCCTTTGCAGGCAACTTTAACTTAGGTCGGTTAATTTGTTTGGGTTTAGATGGTTTCTTTAAAGGTTTTGGAGCATTCTGTCCGTATACAAAACAGCACATAAGTAGCAGGCATGGTATAATTTTGCCTCCCACAAGTTTGAGCCATCGAAACAGAAACGTAAAATTGTATCCAAAATATGTCAATCCGCGCAAAACTAATTAAAGTTAAAAATATCCTGCAATTTAATCGCATACTATATTTTGCGATCATCGCTATGGCTTTGTGTTCCTATAAGCCGCTTAATATACACAAGGTAAAAATCAAAACAGTTGTGGTAGATGCCGGACATGGGGGGCATGATGTTGGATCAACATACGGTGGTGCGCGCGAAAAAGACGTTACATTGAGCATTGCGTTGAAAGTTGGTAAAGAAATTGAAAAACTAATGCCGGATGTAAAAGTAGTATACACCCGTGATACTGATGAGTTTATTGAGTTGCACGAACGCGCAGGCATTGCCAATCGTAAAAATGCAGATTTGTTTATATCGGTACATTGCAACGCCAACAAAAAATTAGAAGTGTTTGGAACAGAGACGTTTTCAATGGGACTAAACAAAACCGAAGGAAACTTGAATGTAGCTAAACGCGAAAATTCCGTAATTTTATTGGAGAAAGATTACCAAGAACAATACGAAGGATTTGATCCTAACTCCCCTGAAGCCAATATTTACTTTTCCTTTTTGCAAAATGCATTTATGGAACAAAGTTTAACATTGGCTGCAAAAGTTGAAGCACAGTTTAAAGAGATTAAACGCAACAGTAGAGGTGTTAAGCAAGCCCCTTTCATGGTTTTATGGCGCAGTAAAATGCCCAGCATCCTCATTGAAACAGGTTTTATTAGCAATAAACAAGAGCGTGCTTACTTGCAATCAGAAGAAGGGCAGGTGGAAATTGCAAATGCGGTAGCAAAATCGGTGGAACAGTATAAAAAGCAGGTAGAAAACCTAAAGTAACCCGAGATTATAATGGCAGTATGTGATAAAACACTATTTTTGTGCCGTTAAATTTATCTTCCCTTGAAATACACTAAAGAAATTAAAGTTGGGTTATTTGCCGTTGTTGGAATCACCCTTCTTGTACTTGGTTTTAATTTCCTCAAAGGTTTTAATCCATTGCACGGTTACAACAAATATTATGTTGTATACAATAACGTAAGTGGCATTGTAAAATCATCACTTGTAACCATTAATGGACTTAAGGTAGGCCAAGTGGAATCGATTGGAATGCTCAATGAGGGCGACCCAAACCATTTATTGGTAACCTTAATTGTTGAAAACAGTATCAAACTTCCCAAAGGAACAACTGCTACCATATCAAGCCAAGGTTTATTGGGGTCAACAGATATTGTAATTGCTCCTGCATCAAGTGGCTTAATATTAGCCAATAAAGACACACTGATGGCGGGTTATGAGGAGTCAATTACCAGTTCTATCCAAAAGATTGTAACTCCGTTAAAAGAAAAAAGCGAACAGGTTTTGGCTACGCTAGATCGTGTTTTACTGAGCATGAATGATGTATTCGACTCAACCGGAACGCAAAAATTAGCAAGTGGCATCAATGATTTTTCGGGAACCTTACACAATATGCGCAACATCACCGGGCGGTTTGATAAGTTAACAGAAGAAGAATACGACAAGTTGAAAGGTATGCTTACCAATATGGAATCGATTACCCGCAACTTAAAAAACAACAACGAAGCCATTAACAAGGCACTTAAAAGTGTTGCTCGCATTACCGATTCAGTTGCTTCATCTGATTTAACTGCTACCATCAATCATACACGCGATGTGATGAAAGAATTTGCTACCACCCTAGATAAGGTTAACAAAGGCGAAGGCTCATTAGGCAAACTCGCAAATGATGATAGCTTATACACCAATATCAATAAAACAAGTGCTGAACTTACAGCCTTAATGAAAGACATGCAGGAGTACCCCGGACGTTACTTCACCATTTCGGTTTTTGGCGGCAGCAAGCGCGCAACCAAACAAGATAAACAACGAGCAGAAGCTAAGTTGAGGAAGTAGTGTAATGAGTTGATTAAGTTGATTGGTTCATTCGGTTTGATTTTTAGGGTATACCGATATCCACAAGAGTTAGCATACGCTCACTTAACAAAATCTAACATCTATCCTCCAACATCTATCTTCTAACAATTATCAAGTATCCAGCTGTTCTGAACTCATCACAAAACCCAAACGTTTTCCGGTTGGCATTCCGCTGCTATGGCTCATAAAGTTTTTTTGCTCAACAGAAATGTAATTGATAGAATCTACAGGAGGAGCCATTAAATCAAAGTTTAAGCAGAACAGCATTGCTTCTTCTATAATGGATCGGAGGGCTTGCGGAGTAATTACATTTTTCTCCAAATCGTTGTACAAAAATGATAGCGGACGTTTACCCTCTACAAAAAAATGTTGATCTTTGTTGATGAAAACACGGGCAATCAAATACCCAACATCATTATCTCTGTTGTATTTAATGGAGTCACTCAAGAAATTATAAATCTGAATCATGCCACAAAATTCGCGTAACGGATCTTCCTTAACGTAGGCGGAATTATTTACAAAATGAGACTCATCAAAATCAAACACATTCGTATGCATCATTACCACTAGTGTATCGCCACTAAATTTGAGATGCGCTTCAAAATCGCCCTTATCACTGTATTTAACCTCCACATGAGGCGCATCATTCACAAGATTAGGAGCAAGCTCAGCTTCTACATCACGCAACACCATTTTTAAGTCGCGGAAAATATCTTGAGTAAGCCTAAAAACTTGCTGTTTAGTAGATGATTTCTTGCACAGAATTTCCTGAATTTGGTTAATTTTAGTGTTCATACTTGGAGATGTTAGCGGTGAATAGATTAATTGTTTCAACACAAATCAATACAATCATAGTTGCTCCAATTTTAGTTTCAAAATTACCTGTGTAAGAGTACAGCCATATTTATTCACAAGTTAAAAAACAACCATGAATTCATAACGATAATGAAAATGCGTTTTTGAACTAATACGCTTTGGCAAATAACACCCGTTGCGTACTCGGTTTTCCAGTGAGTACACATTGTCCATTTTCCTGAGGATTGTTTAATGGTATACAGCGAATGGTAGCCTTAGTCATTTCTTTAATTTTAAGCTCTGTTTCAGAAGTTCCATCCCAATGTGCACTTACAAATCCAGCTTTGTTTTCGAGCGCATCCATAAACTCATCCCAAGTATTAACAGCATGAATATGCTCATCGCGGTAATCCAATGCCTTTTGGTAAATATTTTGTTGAATGGCAGTAAGCAAATGCTCCACCTTATTCTCAATATCCACCATACTCATTACTTGCTTTTCTTTGGTATCTCTGCGCGCTACTTCTAAGGTTTCATTTTGCACATCACGCATACCAATGGCTATGCGCACAGGTACTCCTTTTAACTCATGCTCGGCAAATTTGAATCCAGGACTGGTATTATCTCTATCATCCAACTTCACCGAAATTCCTTTTTTGCGCAATGCCTGTTGTATGTTTTTTGCTTTTTCCAATACTTGCGCCTTCTCGTCTTCCTTCTTACCTAAAATTGGAACAATAACCACTTGAATAGGTGCCAAGTTTGGAGGCAAAACCAATCCTTCATCATCACTATGACACATTATCAAAGCGCCCATCAAACGGGTTGATACACCCCACGATGTGGCCCAAACATATTCTTGTGTATTTTCTTTGGTTGCAAATTTTACATCAAACGCTTTGGCGAAATTTTGACCTAAAAAGTGTGATGTGCCCATTTGCAATGCTTTCCCGTCTTGCATCAATCCTTCAATGCAATAGGTGTCCAAGGCTCCTGCAAAACGTTCATTGGCAGTTTTCATTCCTTTTACCACCGGAACAGCTAAAATATTTTCAGCGAAATCTGCGTATACCTCCAGCATTTGTTTGGTTTCAGCAATGGCCTCCTCGGCTGTTGCATGTGCCGTATGGCCTTCTTGCCACAAAAACTCAGTTGTACGCAAAAACAAACGGGTACGCATTTCCCAACGAACCACATTGGCCCATTGATTGATTAGTAGTGGCAAGTCGCGGTGCGATTTAATCCAATCACGGTAAGTATTCCATATAATGGTTTCGGACGTGGGGCGCACAATAAGCTCTTCTTCCAACTTGGCTGTTTCATCAACTACTATTTCGCCATTTTCGGCCGTTTTTAAACGGTAGTGTGTTACAACGGCACACTCTTTGGCAAAGCCATCAACGTGACTGGCTTCTTTACTAAAAAAAGACTTTGGAATAAAAAGAGGAAAATATGCATTTTGGTGTCCTGTTTCTTTAAAACGTTTGTCCAACTCGGCTTGCATCTTTTCCCAAATTGCGTAGCCATATGGCTTAATAACCATACAACCTTTAACTGCCGAGTGTTCAGCCAAATCAGCTTGTTTTACCAAATTATTGTACCAAGCACTGTAATCTTCACTTCTTTTTACTTTCTTAATTTCCATGTATCTATATTGCTGAGGCTTTTTGGAACGGTATTTGTATTTTCATCAGCGTGCGCAAAAATAATTTTTCGTACGTTACTTTGTATAGATTAATTCAACAGTTATGAAGAATATATTCTGGATCCTTTCTGCATCGGTGGTTTTTACCTTGAGTTCATGCATATCAACTGCTCAATTTAACAATGCCGAAGACGATGTGTATTACTCTCCCAAAGCGAGTAACCGCAAGCAACCCGTTATTATTCCTGAGGTAAATGTGGATGAAATTATTAAGAAAAATCCACCACAATACGGACAGCCAACCAATCGTGTGGATGATGTTACCCCTAACCCGAATGCTGCTGAGGGCTATCGTGCGTATAAAATGCAACAAGATTCTGCCTACACAAAAGACCCAACATTATCGGGTTATTATGTAAATACTAACTTACCCAACAGCGAAACCGATGAGATAAACCGCAGAAATAATAGATGGTTAAACCGTTCCTTCAACAACCGAAATCGTTGGAATAACTGGAACAATTGGAATTACGGATTCGGATGGAACTCTTGGTCAGGAATAGGTCTTGGCGTGGGTTTCAATAATTGGGGAAATAATTGGGGTTGGAATAACTGGGGAAACAATTGGGGTTGCAACAACTGGGGGAATAATTGGGGATGGAATGATTTTTATGGATGCAATACAGGTTGGGGTTGGAACAATTGGGGATGGGGAAACCCTTATCATAATGGTTTTTGGGGATGGGGAAACTCCCCTATTTACTATAATAACGACAGAGGAAATTCAAACAACAACAACACAAACCAACCCATTTCAATGCCGCGTCCGAGCGTTGGAAGCACTGCTCCGCCTGCCAATTCGGGTGGTCAGCCCACAAATTCGGGAGGAAGAAATTTTCAAGCAACACCGCAAGGAAACACGCAGCCGCCAGATCCTACAACACCTACAAACTACGGACGACAATACACGCCAGCAAACGGTGAACAAAGATTGGAAAATGTAAATGGGAGAACCATTTATACCCGCCCGCAAGAAGTAGTGCAACCTGTTCAAACTACCAATCCAAACAGTAATCCAGGTTTCCAACGCGCCCCTGATAATAATTACAATCAGCCATCTCAAGGATTTCAACGTCAACCCAACAACGATTCGAGAGGATCATTCTCACCTGCTCCATCAGCACCCTCCAATATTGGAGGAGGAAGAGGAAGCGCTCCATCGGGTGGTGGTGGTCGCTCATCAGGAGGAGGAAGCAGTGTTGGTGGTCGCAGACGTTAATTTACTAAAAAGTTAAAGTATTGAATAGTTATGAAAAGAATACAAATAATAGCCATTAGTGTGCTTAGTTCCGTTTCCATAGCATATGCACAAAACGAAACAGACGCTTTAAAATTCACTGAAACATTTTTAGGTGGAACTGCCCGTTCGCAAGGTGCTGCCGGAGCGTTTGGGGCCGTTGGAGCCGACTTTTCAGCAACGGTTATCAATCCTGCAGGTTTAGGATTGTATAGAAGAAATGAAGCCAACTTTGGTATGGGTTTGGAATACAACAATAGCAAAACATCCTATTTAGGAAATTCGTCAACTGATTTTAGAGGAAACTTTAACATTCCAAATGTAGGGTTTGTGGGCACAAAAGTATACAGCGAAATGGGGGAAGATCGCAAAGAGGGGTTGGTAAGTTGGAGTATTGCAGGTGGAATGAGCAGGGTTTCAAGCTATCAATCCAATATTCGTTTTAATGGCGTAAATACCCAAAACTCATTACTCGATTATTTTAAATACAGCGCTAATGGGTTAAATTCATATACCATTGAGGATAATTTTAATTCAACACAAAATAACTTAGCCAATATCCCTGGAGCGCAGGCATATTATAATTTCCTTTTAGATACTGCAAATAACGCAACTACATACAGAGCACTAACAGATGGTATTTCTGGTAAAAAACTCTTGCAACAGCAACAAATGCAAACACGAGGTGCTGCAAACGAATTCAATATTTCTTCAGGGGTTAACCTTGGCAATATTGTATACCTTGGTGGAGGATTGGTGATGAGATATGTTTATTCTCAAACAGATATTTTTTTAAGTGAACAGTCGCAAGGAACAGTTCCCAACTACACATCAAGTGGTTTGCGTACCCAAATTAACTCGAGTGGAAAAGGTTATGCCGGCAGGTTCGGAATTATTGTTCGACCGATAGATTGGTTAAAACTCGGACTTGCAGCACAAACACCCATGAGAATAGACATGCACGATGATTATAAATTTACCGTTAGCACGGTAAACTATGCAAAAAACATCGTAGCAGATCCAGGTAGGTTTGATTATTTTGACTATAAAATAACCACACCTGCAACGTTCACAATGAGCGGTGCTGTTACCCTTCCTAGCATTGGTTTTGTTTCCGTTGATTATGAAACCATTGATTACACTCAAATGAGTTTAAGTGCCGATAACGTCTTTTTCTCAGCGGAAAATAACGCAATTACAAGTACAATGAAAAGGGCCGGAAACTTGAGAATAGGAACGGAATTAAAAATTGATGACTATTATAGGGTGAGATTGGGTTACGCTAGGTACGAAAGTGCATACAAAAACACCGGAAACTATGATTTAAACCGATATGCATTAACAGGTGGTGTTGGATTTTTAATTGACAGAGTATTTATTGATGCAGCAGTAGTAAATTCTTTTGGCAACCAACTTGTTTCTCCATATAAAACCGGAGATTCGAATAATCCAGCACCCACCGCAGTTAACGCATATAGCAACTACAACTTCGTACTTTCCGGAGGAATCCGATTTTGATAGATACAGAAAATACACTGTATAAAACGGGCATTGTTCTTTCGGGTGGAGGAGCCAGAGGATTTGCGCACTTAGGTGTTCTCAAAGCGCTTAATGAAAATAATGTGTATCCTCAAATTATATCGAGTGTAAGTGCAGGTTCCATTGTTGGTGTATTGTATGCAGATGGGTATACGCCTGATGAAATTTTATCCATTTTTGAAACCACTGATTTGTATCGAATGCTCCGGTTTTATCGTCCATCGTTGGGTGTTTTAAAAGCTGCCGGTTTACGAAAATTACTCACCAAACATTTGAAAGTGGAACGTATTGAAGATTTAAAAATGCCGGTAATTATCTCAGCTACCGATTTTGGATCCGCAACTACCGAATATTTTACACACGGATCAATTGTAGATGCAGTAATGGCTTCTTCGGCCATACCTTTGGTGCTTAAACCTTATACCATCAACGGAAAAATGTACGTTGATGGAGGATTGATGAACAACCTACCTATTGAACCATTATTGGGAAGATGCGATGATATTATTGGTGTGAATGTAAATCCGGTAAAGGAAATGACGCAGTTTAACTCGTTTCGTAATTATGCAGATAGGGTATTGCATTTGGCTATTAGAGCTAATGTAACTAACAATATTCAAAAGTGTGATATGTATATCGAACCCGAAGGACTCACAAACTTTCAACTCTTTAAAGTTTCGGCTGCGCGCGAAATTTTTGACATTGGCTACAAACACACCAAACGCTTGCTTCAAAAAGAAAATCAATAAGCTCAGCCTCATTTAAACATCTTGGCACTCATTTTGTAATTCTGATTGTATAACGCTAAACAATCATCATTATGAAAACCTATCTTAACACAACTTTTGCCATTTTAGTGCTTATTGCGAGTATGAGTTTACTTTCATGTAAATCAAAAAAAGCTGCACCTTCTATCGACAAACAAACAGGAGCTATTGAAATATCAGTTCCATTTAGCACCAAAGAATACCAAAGCGATAAAGAAAACTTTCGCGCAAAAGCATCGGGCAACAGTATGGATTTAACCACCAGCAAAAAAATTGCCTTGCAAAATGCAAAATCGGAAATGGCAGGATTGATTCAAACAACCATCAAAAAAGTTACCGAACAATACACCAATCAACGTCAAGTAAGCAACACCCAAGAGTTCTCGAACAAGTTTGAAGAAATGGCCCGAGAAGTTACCAATCAGGATTTAACTGATGTGCGTGTAATTGGCGAAAAGATATTCCAAGAACCAAATAATAACTACACCTATTGGGTAGCTATTGAGGCCAACAAACAAAATATACTTAACGGTATTGATAAAGGCATTTCGAAAAATGCGAAATTGATGCAAGACTATGACAAGAAAAAGTTTGAAGAAATATTTAACCAAGAAATGGATAAACTGGCAAAAGAAAGAGGCTATTGATAACCTTCAGAAATTCGAATATTGAATATTGAATATTAACATTCGAATTTGCCTGCTACATTTTAATATGTTTAAGAATCGGATGTTGTTGCGTTCGGTTCTTTCTTAATCTTTTTGATTCAACACCATGAAACGCTTTATCCTCCTATTTTTTATTGTTTTGGCAGTGCTTGTTTCTTGTAAAAGCAACAAGGCAATAAAGACTAAACCCGATTGGGTAAGGAACAGGCCTACCAATGAAAATTACTATGTTGGCGTTGGTATTGCATCAAAAATAAACAACCCATACGATTACCAGCAGATTGCCAAAAAGAATGCGCTAAACGATTTAATTTCGGAAATAAAAGTTACTGTTTCGGCAAACTCTGTACTTTCACAATTTCAAGATAACAAAGATTTTAAACAGCAGTTTGAGAGTGATGTAAAAGTTACAGCACTCAATACCATTGAATCGTTTAATGTTGTTGATAGCTGGGAAGACAAAGATTATTTTTGGATTTACTATCGCCTCTCAAAAGAAGAATTTAAAGATTTACGCAGGCGAAAAATGTTGGCTGCTCTAGAACAAGCTGAACATTTCTTTCAGCTTTCCTCCTCACTTTCTAATCAGCAATTAGTACAAAGCATCAGACTTCGAGTGAGAGCATTGGTTGCACTCCAACCTTATTTAGGGGAAGATGTTCAAACGGTGTTGAATGGGAAAAGAGTGTTTTTGGTAAACGAGTTGTTGCAAAGCATACAGCATGATTTGTATACTATTCAACTAAAATCAATAGCCAATGTGCTGAATGGGAAAGTTGGCAAAGCTATCTCCGAACCATTTGAAGTAAATGCTACATTTAGAGAAAACCAGGACGCTCAAAACACCATACCTTACTTACCCTTAATGCTCACAAATGAACAAGGGAAAATAGACGGTACACTGCAAACAGAAACCGACCAAAGTGGAATTGCATCATTTGCTGTTTCCAAAATATACGAAAAAAATACCGTACAAATATTGCGCATAACTGCCGATATGAATCGGATGATGAAAGTTGATAGCTTGAATTTTACCCTACAAAACCTCTTAATGCGATTAGACGTTCCATCAACCAATATTAGGCTGAACATTGTTCCCATTAAGGTTTTCATGCAAGCACATGAGCGAAATCTATCAAAAGAGATGAACGTAAGTTATATTGAATCTACGTTGAAAAAACAATTGGTTAGCGATGGATGTGTATTTGTAAAAAACGAGAATGATGCCGACTATGTGATCAATATTGCATCAAATACAAAAGCTCTTGGAACGATTTGGGGAAACATGCGCTCCGTTTCGTTGGATATGAGCATTTCGGTATTGGAACACACCAAAAATATTGAAATCTATAAAAATGGATTAAACGAAATAAAAGGATTTCAAACTACTGATGAAAATGCAGGTATTGATGCATACAAAACTGCTTGCGAACAATTCATTCTTAAAATATACCCTCCTCTTAATAAAGAGATAATGCAATATGAGTAACAGGAAAACAAATTTATTGTCGAAAGAAAGGTAATGTTATTTTAAAATTACGAATTGAGTATACGTATCTAGGAACAATTCATTCTGGTATTAAGCAGTTATCCCAATATTTGCGTAGCGCTCTACCACATCTTCCAATGTTTCCAAAACTTGTTCTTTTGTATCGGCCATCACCAGGCGAGTGCGGAATTCTTTAAAATGATCGAGACCTTTAAAATACTGACTGTAGTGCCTGCGCATCTCTACTATTCCAACCCAATCACCTTTCCACTCTACTGATTTAATCAGATGTTGTTTGCACACATCTACCCTATCTTGAACAGTTGGCGCATCTAATATTTCGCCTGTTTTAAAAAAGTGTTTCACTTCATTAAATATCCATGGATAACCGATAGCTGCTCTGCCTATCATGATACCATCTATCCCAAACCTATTTTTATAATCTAACGCCTTTTGCGGACTGTCAATATCGCCATTACCAAAAATCGGAATGATAATGCGTGGATTGTTTTTAATTTTGGCAATCAACGTCCAATCGGCATCGCCTTTGTACATTTGGGCGCGCGTTCTGCCATGCACGGTTAGTGCTTTGATGCCAACATCTTGCAAACGCTCGGCAACTTCTTCAACATTCTTACTGTTTTCATCCCAACCTAATCGGGTTTTAACCGTAACCGGTAAGTTGGTTGATTTTACAACAGCCTCGGTAACTTTAACCATTTTCGGCAAATCCTTTAAAATACCCGCCCCTGCTCCTTTACAAACTACCTTTTTCACCGGACAGCCAAAGTTTATGTCTACCAAATCGGGATTTACGGCATCCACAATTTGAGCACTTAAGGCCATACTATCTTCATCTCCACCAAAAATTTGGATGCCAATGGGCCGCTCATAATCAAAAATATCAAGCTTCATACGGCTTTTAATGGCATTGCGAATCAATCCTTCCGAAGAAATAAACTCCGTATACATCAAATCTGCACCATTTTGTTTGCATACCGCACGGAAAGGTGGATCACTCACATCCTCCATGGGCGCGAGCAATAAAGGAAATTCTCCTAATTCTATGTTACCAATTTTTACCATTGTATATTCGCGCCACAAAAATACGTCAAATGTTGGAAAACACATCTACCCCCGGAAAAGCGGTTTTATTCTTCCTTACAAGGCTCTTTATTTTGGGCGGAATGGTGCTATTCTTTTCAACTGTTTCATATTTGGTTGGAGTTTATGTATGCAAACTGTTATTTGGGTTTGATTTTATAGCCAATCCAAACCTGCTCAACGAATATGAAACCAACCCTTATGTATTAAATGCACTCAAGGTGCTTCAGGTTATTGTGAGCATTGGAGCCATGCTTATTCCTGCTTGGTTATTTCCAAAAGCTATTGAGCAACAGCGTAATTCGTTTTTACAACTTACCGCAAAACCTAAACCTTTATTTTGGTTGGCCGCTGCGCTGTTCATCGTGGTAAATATTCCGCTCATCTCTTGGTTGGTAGACATCAATGCGCAATTCAAATTGCCCGAATCAATGGCCGCTCTTGAAGCACAACTCAAAGCCACGGAAGAGGTTGCCAACCGAATGACGAAGGCGTTTATTTCGGGCAATACCATTAATGACTTTCTGATTAACCTATTTGTGGTTGCCCTAGTTCCGGCTATTGCCGAAGAACTATTATTTCGCGGGGCTTTACAACGATTTATTACCTTTTGTTTTGGCAATGCGCATGCAGCCATTTTGAGTGCTGCAATTATATTTAGTGCCTTCCACGGACAAGTATATGGTTTTTTACCGCGCATGGTTTTAGGAGTGTTGTTGGGATATATTTTTGCATACAGCGGAAGCATTTGGCCCGCAATGCTGGTGCATTTTATGAATAATGCAATTTCAGTACTTATTACCCATTACAAACTCGACCAAACCGAATGGGCCATTTTTGACGAATCATACCACTTCCCTGTTTATGCCATTGTGCTAAGCATTGTTGCTTGTGTGAGTTTGGTATATTTGATGCATCGCAACCAACAACAGCAACCTTTTGAACATGGAGCATAACTGGACCAAAGTATTTACCACCACCAACCCTATTGAAGCCGAAATTATTTTATCCATGCTACACGAACATGATATTGAAGCGGTAGAAATGAATAAAAGAGACAGTAGTTATCTTGCTTTTGGTACAGTAGAAGTATATTGCCCTGCAGAAAAAGCCATCACTGCTTTACATTTAATTAACAACAACGACTTGATTTAATTTCATACCTATGAAAAGTAACTTTGCTCAACGCTCACTTACCGGATTCTTTTTTGTTGGCGCAGTTGTAGGCTGCACCTTGTTTAAAGAATGGTCGTTTTTTATACTCATGTTTGTAATTAACTTTTTATGCTTACTTGAGTTTTACGAACTGGTTTTACCCGATAAGTCCTGGATTGAAAAATACTTGGGCATTATTGCCGGATCCATCACATATATCATGTTTGCATCCATATTCTCTGCAGATTTATCATTGGCGTGGTATTATCATTTAATCCCCATTTTCTTGGTTATTTTCATTATTAAATTATTTGAAAACAGCCATAATGAATTCTCTACCCTTGCCTTTCAGGTACTCGGTTTATTGTATATTACCCTACCCTTGGTAATGCTCACAAAAATGGGATTTTTCAATTCGTTTGAATACAGTGCAAGCTTGCCTTTGGGATTTTTTCTGTTGCTTTGGACAAGCGATACGGGTGCTTACTTAGCAGGACGCAGTTTTGGGAAACACAAATTGTTTGAACGCGTATCGCCTAAAAAAACTTGGGAAGGTAGCATCGGAGGATTGCTATTAACGAGCATTGTTGCTTATACCCTTTCTCGTTTTGAGTTTTTTGATGCCATTTCTACCATTGACTGGTTGTTTATTGGAGCATTAGTTGTTGTTTTTGGAACCTTTGGCGACTTATTTGAATCACTACTCAAACGTAATTTACATATTAAAGATTCGGGAACCATTTTACCCGGACACGGTGGTGTGCTCGATCGTTTTGATGGATTATTTTTAGCTGTTCCGGCTGTATTTTTTTACCTCTTGTTTACCAATTAATCGTTCATGAAACTGTTTAAGTATTTTTTTATCCTCTTTGTATTGGTTGTTTTGTTTGTGGGTGTGTCTCGATTTTTTCCGAATACCTATTATGTAAAACGTACGGTTGAAATTAACAAACCTGTTGACACTGTATTTACGTTTATGAGTAACCTCCATAACTGGCCCAAATGGAGTTTGTGGAATACAGCTACCGATAGTACCTTAACCGTATTTTACAATGCTACACAAACAGGACTTGGCGCTCGCCAATATTTTCATGGAAACTTGATTGGACAAGGACGTTTTGAACTAAACACTTACGAACCCAACAATACCGTTGGCTATAACCTATACATGAACCAAGGCGAAGCCTCTGCCAATGGTAAGTTTGTATTTGAAACTGCCAACAACAAAACCATTTTGCATTGGATTGATTCGGGTGATGTAGGCAATAACCCAATTTTCCGCTACATGCTCTCCTCTAAAGTTTCTTCTACCGAAAAAACATTTGATGAAGGATTGCAGCGCATTAAAAGTGTGTTGGAACAATAAAGACCTGAGTAGCTTAGCGAATTAATTCCGATAAAACTTGAACTAGCCCTTTCGGGGAGCGGGTATGATAAGGTCGACTTTTTTTTCTGTTATCAAACTCCTTGAGAATTCCAGCAATTTGTATTGGACTGAATTCCCTGTTCGCGCTAGCGTCACGTTAGTGCGATTTAGCATTTCCGTTCACGCTAACATGTTGTTAGTGTGAATTCAGAACGGCAAACGTTGAATGCATCGGAATGCTTAAGCGCAGCACACACCAAATGAGGCATAATTGTGAGGTTATTTAAAACAGTTAAGATAGGATTACCCCTGTTCGCGCTAACGTCACGTTAGTGCGATTTATCATTCCCATTGGTTATCTCAACGATAAACCCTGTTCGCGCTAACGTCACGTTAGTGCGATTTAGCATTTCCGTTCACGCTAACATCTTGTTAGTGTGAATTCAGAACGGCAAACGTTGAATGCATCGGAATGCTTAAGCGCAGCACACACCAAATGAGGCATAATTGTGAGGTTATTTAAAACAGTTAAGATAGGATTAGCATGGGGAATTCTTCTTTCGCACTAACGGGACGTTAGCGCGAACATGGCTGGTAAACACGATGATGGCCCAACTACAATCACTCAAAATTCTACTGTAGTTCTTGCCGTTGACGATAATTTTATGGCATCCGAGATTGCTGACGATTCAGATATCCAAAATTAATAACAAATAATAATAATTAGAGTCGGAATTTTCTGACTCTAATTATAATATTCAAATTAATTCATAAAAGGGAAAGAACTTAAATTGCATTATTACTGTTAACCGTTACTATCCTTCTACATAAATTAGTACCTTCGGCTAGTTAATCTTACCAAATTCTATGTTAAAAAGAAACTTAATTGCTCTTACATTAGTAGTGGCTTCATTCAATATTAAAGGACAAGATTTATTTATAGATCTTAAAAAAGAAACAGTTAAAATTGATAATATTGATAGCCTAAAAAAAGACATTTACAACCTTCTCGCTGATTATCGAGTAATTTTAATTGGAGAAATACATGGTACAAATGAACCCGCAAATTTGGTCAAGGGTTTAGTAGCATTGTTTACCAAAAATGGGGATAGTGTTCAAGTTGGTTTTGAAATTCCCTCAAATCAAATGGCGAATTTTAAAAAGCTGAAATCTAATAAAAGTATTTTAACAAGCGAATTCTTTGTTAACCCATCTGGGGATGGCAGGGCTTCTGAGGCATGGTTTAAATCAATTGTGGAAATAAAAAGAAATATAAAAGCTGAAGTTTTTTTTTATGGAGAAGATATTGACCAAAGTGAACATGCAGATAGTTTTATGTATTTAAATATTAAAGCAAAAATTAAAGAACATCCCCAATGGAAAACCATAACCATTGGTGGAGGTATACATAATAGAGTTTTACCTTATAATGGAAAAATTACCTTTGGTACGTTATTAACCTTGGATAAGGAATTAAATTTTGCTAACAGTGTTTGTTCTTTAAATCATGTATTTGAGCAAGGAGAGACTCTTTGGAACAAGTTTGAACCAATGCCAACAATTTACACTAAACTTCCCTTTGACCATTATTTATTTTTATTTCCTAATAGTATCAAGGAGCCATATAATGGGATTTATTATACAAAATATGTAACCAAATCTGTATCTGCCGTTTCAAGATAACTGACAATAGTTACATAATGGAAATTAAATGAGATAAGAAGATGGAAAAATTAAGTAGAATTCATGTATTCATAATTATTTTTTTGGGAGTTTCTATTAGTAAAAACACTTTTGGACAAAACGATCTTCCTATTTTGGAAAATTTTGAGACTGACTCTGTTTGGGATTGGAAACCCTGGGAGAACAGAACGAATAATAACGCATTAAAAACTAGAAATTCGGCACACTCAGGGAGATTTGGACTTGATTGTACTAATGGATGCTTTGTAATACGTAAGGATAAACAAATTGGCCAACCCGGCCAGGTAATTAGTTGGTGGATTCGTTTTCAAAAAAAAACTAGGGCAAGTTGTGGGTTCGGATTTGTTTCACTTCCATCTGAACATGGATACTATTTGTGCGTTGATCCAAGTACGAATACACTTCATTTTGCAAGTTCACCGGATTATACATATCCACTTCTGAAAGTTAGAAGCCAAACCTATAAATTAAATGTTTGGTACAGGGTGGAAGTTAGTTTTAATACACCAACGAATGTAACAGGTAGACTTTTTTCAACTAATGGCAAAACTGTACTTAACTCACTTACGATAGAAATTCCAGATCTATCCCCAGGTGGTATTTCTTTTGATGGCCTATCTCTTCACGTAGATGATATAAGGGGCGGGACAAGAAAGGAACAATTAGTAACAGATACAGGTATAATCCCTAAATTGGGGGAGCCCTTGATCCTTAAGAATATTGCGTTTGAGTCAAACAAAAGTATGATTCTTGAAAAATCTTTTATTGAATTAGATAAGCTTGTAGTTTATCTCAAACAAAATCCGACTCTTAAAATTGAAATTGTTGGCCATACCGATAGTATTGGAAAAGAAGAAGATAATAAAGATCTTTCTGAAGCAAGGGCCAGAGCTGTTGCCGACTATTTAATTGGGCACAATATTAACAAAAGCAATATAGTTTATAAAGGTTTGGGTAGTTCTCGTTCGATAGCTACAAACGCAACAGAAGAAGGCAGACAAATCAATAGGAGAGTAGAGTGTATTCTCAACTATTAGCAGCGTAAATGCTAGGAATATTATGTATTTATATGTTTATTAATTATTAGAAGAAATAAAGATGATTTTGATTATATCCGATGAAGACGATTATTCAACAAATGATGTGATAGATTGGCTAATTGTAAATAGAAAAGACTTTTGCAGAATAAACAGAACGGATACTTTTGAACTAAAGTATCTTTCAAATGTTGGAGAAAAAAGTGATTTTGTCATTGTTTCATCGGATAAAAAAATCAGAATGAAACTGACGGACCTAACCCCTGTTCGCGCTAACGTCACGTTAGTGCGATTTATCATTCCCATTGGTTATCTCAACGATAAACCCTGTTCGCGCTAACGTCACGTTAGTGCGATTTAGCATTCCAATTGGTTACTTCAACGGTAAAACTTTTAAAGGACTCTCTTCAGATGCTGAACTGAGCAGATAATGTTCCGGGCGGCTCACTAATCCCATTTCAACAGGATTCATCAATATATATAACTCTTTTTGATAGATGAATTTGACGGAATATAATTCTTCTGGATGATTACTGTGTTGCCAAAACTGATACGCTTGCTTTTGACTCGATAATGACCCTGCTTTTTTGAATGCTTCCAATAACCATTCGCGTCTGCTCTCATGGGGATTTTCCTTTATTTCCGTTAAGATTTTCCGTGCGGTAAATCCTTTTAAGTCCCTCAATAGTTCGCCCAACGTTCCTTCATCAGATCCAGCTATCATGTGAATATGGCTTGGTAGTATGCAATAGGTATAAAGCAACAACCCTTTCTTCTGTTGACAATACCGAATGCTTTCCAATAAAATGTTTACGTAACAGTCACGGGTAAAAACATCAATCCAATCAACAACGGTAAACGTAATAAAATAGGTTTTTCCTTCTTGGGTTTTAAGGTATTCGGACATGAAGCTAATATAATTTTTTAGCTTAACTATTCATACATTATAAATCCATGTTATTGAAGTGGTCCGTTTGAGAATTAATGTATAGAGAAGTTTTGTCGTTCTAAATTCGCACTAACGTGACGCTAGCGCGAACAGGGCTATTTGTTACCTGCTGGCTTTCTCACTTCTTATTTATTTCAATTTGTAATTCAAGCAATAAATCTTTTAGTACGTCAAATTTCACTTCTATTTCCGAAACCCTGTCCTTGTTGTAATGTACAATGCTGTCTCTAATTGTAATTGGCAAATCCTGTGATGTCAGCTCCTCGTCAGTAATTACTGGAGTGTTTGTTAAAATACTTCGTAGGTCTGAGATATTATTTTTAATTCTTTCTTTTATGTCGTCAGTAATTGAGAAATGGCATTTGTCAACTATTTTGTAAATTGAAACTAATGACGAATTAATCCTCTTAATTGAAGAAGATGCTTCTGTTAAATGTATTCTTCCTGTATTTGATTCTAATTGCAACGAGGCTGCAATATCAAAAACATTACCCACTCTTGTAATTATTAAATCTTTTTCTACACGATAGTCATTATTTTGTTTTTCAAATACGGTCGTAATCAAAATTGCTAGCCAAGCTGTAACTATTAAAGTTATTACATTTGAGATATCAATTGTTTTTGATACTTCAAAATGAGGTAAATTCACAAATCTGGCAATGGCATAGCCAAAAGCAATTAATGTTATATAAATACCAAATTGTATAAGTTTATTTCTTAGATTCTTCATTGGCATCATTTAAGTACTCATTAACATCATCAATTAAATAATCTTCTTCTTTAGAAATTAATGTCATCAAGCTCAAGATTTTATCATAAGACAACTTGTGAATTCTGATTAATCCACCAAATGACTCTTCAAGGAAAGAAGTTCCGTATCCTGCTGTCTTATCCAAATTTACCTCAAAAGGAATGTTTTTTTCAATTGCTTCTGACACTTTCGGATAAAGGACAGTCTGTCTAAAAAGTTCTCCTGAAAACTTACCTTCATGAATATACCTTGGTCCAGGAGTTGGGCTAAAGTGTTTTAGTACGCTTATTTCAATTTTCTCCATAACAATTTACATTTTGATTATTTAATTCCCAATATACGAATGTCCCGCTAAATGATTTTGGGAGTATGTTAAATTCATTTGAATTCAAATTTGCATGAACATTATTTGTTATAATATTTAAGTTATTAATTTGGTTTCGTTCTCTGACTTTATTTATTCCGGGTAACCCCTTTCCGTGATATGGCTTTCCTGTTGCGGTTCGATGTAAAGTACCATCCATAATTAATTTGAGTAATTCTGCATTGTTTCCATATTTAACTTTCTCTTTAAGTTTGTCAAGAATACCAAAAAATTTACTTCCATGTCTTTTGTTATTAAGACTTGTAAATACACCTACACCAAAGTCTATAAATGCAAAACTAACTTTTCCATTAATTTTGTCATGATGAACAGATAGCCACCAATGTTTTTCACCTTTTTTACTATCGTCCGCATGGTTGTTTGTATTTAACATTAGTTCAATTAAAGTTCTCTGCACTCCTTGACATCTCCTTTCGTCACCCCAAACAGTTTTACTAGCATTCTTAATTAGTTCATTACCTAATTCTGAATCAACGTCCTTCCAAGCATGTGTATGAATTGAACTTTTTTGTCCTAACTCATATCTTTCTTCCTCTTTAAAATGTTGATATAGATACTTTAGAAATTTGGATTCTGTTAAAATATCTCTTGCATTTTGATTAGTTGGAAAGTCACCATTGAAATCTATTTTATTTGCTTTAAATTTTACCATGATTGATAATAAAACAACAATAGCATCATAAGTTATTATTTTTACATCATTAAGCACTACAAATACTTTTTTCTTATCATCATAGTGTTTTTTTAAGTCAGATATAAATTCAACAACGCCCACTGGATTGTCAATAAATGATAGTATTTCAGGTGCTTGAATTCTCTTATAGTCTTTGAATGGTTCTTCAAACTTTCGTTTGTATTCCCTTTGAGGTTGACTTATTCCTTGGTCTGCCTTATTCTTTTTTGTTTTATATTCTTTAAACACCAAGCGTCTTTTAAGAGAACGCTTAGCTCTTCTTAAATTTCGCTCTTTATATTTTGATGTCGTGTAAATTTTTTTCAATGGTCGTCTGTTTTTTTAAGCTTGCAGGTAACGTTTTGCGGCTACAAGAAGTTGGCGATTTCGGAGACGAAAACTGTCTGCCAGCACTGAACTTGATACGAAGCACAAAGCTTCATTTAACCACTGAACCGCCAATTTCTTGTAGGTGCTGTTACCGGATGCCCTTCTGTCTGTCCGAACATGTGTCGTGTCGTGTTTGCACACACTTTGTCCAAAGCGATTTACATTCAAAGCGTTGTTTGTCAGAGTTAGCACGGTGCGTTGGAATGAAGTTTTATTTTTTTGAAGCGTTGGAGATTTTTTCTTTTTTAATTTTTCTTGGGTGGAAAAAAAAAATACTCTCTTGCAATTTTTGGTCTGTGCGGTTGCATTGTGCGAATTGCAAGAGTGTATTTTTTTGTGCGGTGGATTTATTTTCCATACTTTTTCTTTGCTTCTTTTTTCCAGTCGTTAAATATTCTGGTTACAGTATTTCCCGAAACATTCAAGTCGTTAGAAATGTCGTTAATACTCATGTCATTGTTTGATTTAACTATGTCTGCAATAGAACTCTTTATCCAACTATTTTCAATGTCAGGTTCGTTTGTGCTTTGTATATAGCTGAACAAACTTTCGTCAAACAAATTTTTGATGCTTGTGGTAAATTTGTCAACTTTAGGATTTATACTAAAACTTTTTGGAAGTAGCATTTCTTCTTGGGACGAAATTTTTGTCAAATCAATTCCATCAATTTTAATAGATTCAAGTAATTCATCTTCCTTTCCTGAAAGAGATTTATCTATGTTGTCTTGCTTGCGAGTTGTTTTTTTCTTGAATGGTATTGGTTTAAAAGTATTGAAAGGAGAATCAAAATAAATATTCTCGGAAATAAAATCATTAATACTATTTTGAGGTATTAATCCTTTGTTTTGAACTGATGCTTTTAATATAGCTTCAAAACCAATTCTCAACATTGGTGTGCCTTTAATGCTTCCTTTTTTGTATTTGTAATTTGGGAAATGATTTACCGCTAAAATGTTCAAGGCACGAAGGTCTGGTGATTCTTCGTTGTCCTTTAAAATTACATTCTGCATATTTTGAGTAATGATATTAAAAAGGTTGTCGCTTTTGGTTTCCTTGCTTTGCAGGTAGATGTATGAACAGATTAAACCCAACATTGGAGATTCATATTTACCGTAAGCTGCCATTTCAATTAACTCATTATCTAAAATGAAATCTTGATTTTGAAGTTTGTCTAATAAAATATCAATGTATTTGTATGTTCTTTCATTGGGATTAAATTCTCTATACTTAGATAGAAAAATTCTTGTTGTTCCAAAAAGTGGTTGATTACCCAAAGTCATAAAGAATTGAGTATGCCAATTCTTGTAAATGTATATTGGAATTTGTCTTGATTCTTTTCCTTTATACAATAAGTAATAAATTCCATTTGGCAACTTAGCATTAAAAGCTATCCAACCTTGTTGTTCATTAATTTCAATACCATTTCTTGTTTCAAATTGTGTTAATACACTTCCGTATTCGTCAACGATTTCAAAGTCCGAATAAAATGGTTTAGAAAAAGAACTTCTTAATCTATCAAACCTTTCAACAGATGGAAAACGAAGAAAAATAAAAAGAGAGGAGTTTGTTCCATTACTATCTTGATTAAACTGAAAAGTTTCTTTTTTGCTCCATTCAATTGAAGGATAGGTATAATACTCGTGAGATGAACCGTAGGTTTCACCCAGCAGTGCAGATGAAAATTGTTTCGGAGGGGAAATGATTTTTATGTTGTCCGTGGTATAAGGATTTTTATCCCCAATTAGATACTCCTTTTCTTTATCTAATAGAATTACCTCATCCTTTATATCGCCATTCATTTCTATTCTTACAGAGTATAAGCCCATAGGGAGTGTAAATGAAACCTCATATCTATTTGAAGCTTGACTTTCAATAATTCGGCTATTAGAATCAAATACCGTAATATTTACAAGGTATTTATACTCTTCTGAAATTCTTATTCTAAGAGTATGATTTAGTTTTTTCTCAGAAGTCAACATGAATTTCTTTATTTGAAGGTAAAACTTGAATAGGATATTTATCACCTGTTACAGTATCTCTCAATAAATACAAGCCTTTCGATAATGATACTTGAACATTTTTTTGCTGGCTTGCATTGTAAGAATGGATTACTCCTGAATTGTCAATCAATTCTATATCTCCATTTCTAGTATCACTAAATACTATATAACAAATTATGTTTTCACTCTGAAAGTTAACCAGTGAAATAAATGGAGTTTCCTTTGTAAACGAATCAACTATAATTTGAGGGATTTGCTTGTAACCTTTTTTTTGTGCCTCAATTGGTGTTTGTTTCATAAGATAATCCTTTAATCCGTCTGCTGAAATAATCCCGTTTTCATTTGGAGCATCACCTTTTAAGCCATCTAAAAGGACTTTTGTAAATACACCTCTCATTTCTGAATTTTCTTCTTCGGCTTCAAATGATTGGTCTTGGTATTGGGTTGCATAAGCAGTAAATAATTTCGTTTGTCCTGCATTTTGACCCTGCATTATTGGTGAAAAAGAAGGGTGTGCAGGGTTAATATTTACCTTAGTATTTCTACAACAGTCCAGTATGAAAATTATTTCATCAAAATATCCATACTGATTAAAAGTTTCTTTATAGAGTTCTGCTCCAAGTGCTTCATGTCTTCTCTTTTCTGACCAATTGGCTAAACAGAGTGCTATTTCTTTGGTGGCATTCATTAAGCCAACTCCATGTCCTGAAAAGTAGAAGTAGAATCTCCTTGCTTGTCCGTCACCGTTACCAATTAAATCATCTAATTCCAAATAAGCATCATCAATCTCTTTCTGAATTGGTTTCAGAGGATTGGGATTTGAAATAATTTTTCTGCAATTTGCTTTTGGAACATTGCCACCATTGGGATTAAGAACCCATTCCTCAAAATCATTAGCGTCCCTAATTGCGCCACCTAATGTTCTAAGACCATTAGCGTCTGGTGGGGTATAGTCATTTATACCAATTATTAGTGCAAAGTCTTTTTCCATTTTATAGGCTTATTTTAAAAAATATTTTATGCTTTCAATTGTGTCATTGTCATCATCAAATCCACCGTGAGATACTGATTTGGTTTTCATTCCATCGGTTGCTGTTGCATCGGTTTGCGAAAATGCAATTCTATTTGTTTCTGCTTCAAAGAGGAATTGATTTGTATTAATCAATTCCTGTGCAGAATCATAAGGATAATTGCCAATGATATGTCTTTGCAATCCTAAAATATAAGCATCAAAATCTTTTCCTTCATCTTCAAGAATTCCTGAAATTAAATACAATAATGAATGAGTGTAGAAATAAGGAACAAGCTTATCATGTGTTTCAAACTGGTCGTTCATAGTAAACATTCTAAAATGGTTAAACCTGTTTTTATTCATAACCACTTCCTTATTAAATAAATCAATTCTGCAAGCAGGAGCCATAAAAGCAATTTTGTTATAAACTAATTGAGGATAAATATTTGACGTTGTATTTAGCAAATTACAAATTGCAATTGAGCCAGCACTATGTCCGATAAGGTTAACTTCAACATCATTATTTTTCTTAACGTAATCAATTACCTTATCAAGTAAGTATCTACCAGCAAAACGATTCAAACCTGAAAACTTTTGATTGTCTTTCCACATGTCATTTGATTTAACCTTCATATTGTTCCAAACCCAAGCCCCAAGTTCTGCAACATAAAGTTCACGTAAAATTTCTTCTATTGTAGTTGGGTAAAAATCATGGTCTCTCTTATTGATAAATCTTTTAATCACCCTAAATGCAATTATTGCAACATGTTTGATGAACATTGCTGTGCTAATAATGCCTTTTGCTTGTCCTTGTTGACCTGTGTCAACAGTCAACTTAGTTTTTGCAATTGTGTTTGTAAAATCAAGGTCTGCTTGAATTAAATATGTAAAATCTGCTTCTAAAGAACGAATTAAATCAGCTTCATTTTTTGGCAACATTGTAATTGCTTCCGCACCTTTGCCAGTAACTATTAATTTTTCTTGATTGTATGATTCAAAAGGAATAGGTTTAAATAATTCTTTGTCAATTTGTTCATCAGTTAAAAGCTGTCCCGCTCCTTTACCCTCAGTTAAATCAAACCCCAGTTTTTCAGACAGTTTCTTAACCAAAACTTTAATTAGTTTATTAAATAGTTTTGTGTCGGAAATCTTTGTGAGGTTGGATGAAACTGTTTCCATTAAACCCGTTTCCCAAACAAAACAAAGTGGTGTTTGTCCTGCATCCGAAATGTGTTTGCCCATTTTAAAAGCAGTTTCCATTCCATTTTTTTCATTAACCAAACCACCATGAAAGTATATTGATATTTTTTTTACTTTATCAGTTTCATAACGCTGAAATATTGCATCAATATGTTCAGGTAAGGTTTGATAAGAACCAGAAGGTCGGAATGTTCCATTAGGACCAACATTTATTATAAAGTCTTTTGCTTCCATTTTATATGATTATTTTAAATTTTATCTTCAACTATTTGAATTTTGCTGGGGTATCTCCAAGTATCAGATGAAACCTTGCCATAATCATCTCTTACACCTTGGGAAATAAATACTGTATGAGCTTTAAGCCAACCAAAAGTTCCTTTAGCACTTGCACCGCTGAACCAGCTTTTACGATAACTATATTCTTCTAATCCTAATTTTTCGGGAAGGCTCGGACTGTTTGCTCCGTCATTCAAGGCTCTTAGTGCTTTTTCAAAATCGCCTTTTCCTTCACCTACTTCACCGATTTCCATAACTCTTTTTACCATTGAACATAAAGCAATTAGTGCGTAGTCACGAATTGATGTATAGAGTTCAAGTTTTGAAGGATTTTTTGTGTTTAATACAAACCCTGCGACTTCATTACTTCTTGCTAATTCCTTTTCAGTAAAAGTTACTTTTTTGCTATTTTTAAAAGTTACTTGATATGTGTCACCAGTTTTTTCAAGTTTGAAAACATTGTTTAATCCAAATACTTCTATTGAGGCTTTGATTAATGCAATGGAGGCACAATTACCAACTGTTCCCATTGGTGGCGGAAGATTTACTTTGCCTTGTGCGAAAGATTCTATTAGTTCGATGTTAGTTGGTTTCATATATTGTATTAAAAATTATTACAGCCAAGATAAAAACAAAATTCTTCATTCGATTTGGTTTTATAAAATAATTTGAATCATATTTCATCATACTCAAATACTTTGCTTGCTAATTCAGGTGTAATTGTAAGTTCATCTCCTCGTCTTGTTGTTCTACCTGTCTCACTGATAAGATGCAAGTTTGTTTTTGCTCTTGAACAAATAACATACAACAGTTTCTTTGATGCCTCCATTGCATTGCCTGAAAAGATTTCATTCCAATGTGGAATGTATCCATACAGTAGTCCGTAGGCAATTACCGTTTCAAATTCTTCACCTTTTACTCCAACACAAGTATTTATAATCACGCCAGTCATTTCTCTATAAAAACTTTTGAATGATTGAATGTCGCTTGGGACTTTAAAATCAGGGTCATTCAAGCGACTTTCAATATTGTCAAAGAATAGTTTTCTGTTTTCAACCAATTGAGGATACTTTGTGTAATCAATTTCAACAGCAGAAAGAAATTGGTCAAAGCAATCAACAAGATAGTCGATGCCTTCTGCTTCATCAGACTTTATAGAATTAATAAGTCGTAATAAATTTCTTTCTATCTTGTATTTCTCAATAAACTCTGTATTTGTAATAACTCTAAAGTTTTCAATTAACTCGTTAGCCCACCTATATCTTGAAGAATAAATTTTCGGATTTGGTTCTGTGAGAAAAAGTCGAGAAAGTTTATACCAAATATTTTCTCTATTTCTTGACATTGGTGCTAATCCCGAAGCATCAAAGTTTACCTCAGGTAAAGTAGCTCTTAATTTTTTTGAAACAGAAGTAATCAACCACCATTGAGGAACAAGAACACATATTTCATCTTCAGGAGTTCCGTTGTCTAAACTATTTTGTATTAGTCGAGTAATTTCATCCACAATTTTTGAGCTGTGAATAGTATTGTTAAGTGTAATTAAACCTTCGGTTGCTGCATTGTTTCCGACAGCTTCAATTTCTATTGATTGAGTTTGAAAGTGTCTGTAAAAATCAATTACTCTTTGGCTTGACCTATAATTGCCAGTAAGTGTTAATGGAGTTATTTGCATTCCATTCAACTCGGCTTGAATTTCGTCCATGCTTTTGGCAACACCGCCTAGAGAAGCATAAATTGCTTGGTCTGTATCGCCAACAAGAAACAAAGAAGTATTGCCATTGCCTGCTTTGATTATTGTAGAAATGATAGCATAAAGTAAATCTTGTGTATCTTGATACTCGTCAACGCAAATCAGTTTGAAGATATTTGAAAGTGTTTTTTGAATTTTCGGATAGGTTTCCAATATTTGATAAGAGTAATAAAGCAGCAATTCAAAATCAATAAGTTTTTTCTGTTTTAATATTTCGTGATACTCTTTTAAAAGTTTTTTCTGAACACTTTTTGGCTCTACAAAACTACCGTCTCTGTTAAACCGAAGATTTACAGGGTCTATTTGTTGAAGTCCATACTTCTCTTTCAGTTCGCTAATTAAATCAGAGCAAAAAGTTTCATCTGCAATTGAAAAACCGTTTTTCAGTTCGGGTAGGTAACAGGAGTAGGGCTTCATTATCCACTCCAAGCAAAAGGCATGTAATGTTCCTGACCAAATTCTTTCGCTGCTTATTCCTAAAGCGTTAAGTCGCCTAAAAATTTCTTCTGATGCTCTAACTGTAAAAGTTACCGCTGCAATTCTTTTCTTGCTTCCTTCTTCAAGTCGACTAACCTCATAAGCAAGTTTGTGAATAATTACTCTTGTTTTTCCGCTTCCAGGACAAGCCGTCAACAAAACATTTCCGTCTTGCTGAACTGCTAATCTTTGCTCATCATTTAATTTATCAAGTATCATATCAGTGCTAAGAACTTCGTCAGTTGGTCTTCTGTGAATGTGTCACAGAATGTTTTTAAAATTTCCTCTTCGCTTTTTCCTCTTGTCTTAAATTTTTTCGCTTCGTCTTGTAAGTCGTCATTTTCATTATTCCTAATTGAATTCAAGCGATAAATAATTGCTTTCACTTTTGAGGATTGATTAATGTGTGCAGAAGCAAATGCAATGGCTTTAAGGATGTATGATGGGATATAGGTATTGTAAAATATTTGTTCAGCGACCAACAATGCTAACCAACCCTTACCTTGCTTATCTGCAATCCTTAATACTTCAACACCAGCAATTTCAACAGAGGCATCCTCAAGTTTTACTTTTGCCTTAGTCCTGTCTGCTTCTCTTGAATAAATTTTTTCAAGGCATTGAACAAACTCATAGCTGTTACCTTTCATTAGAAAATCAACTTCAAAAGTGTTCTTAGCATAGAAAGGTTTTAAAAAATCATTTCCGTTGCAAAAGTCAGTAAGTCTAACTTTTCTTTCTGCTCCACTCTTTTCTGATGCTCTACAATGTTTTTGATAATCATCATCGTCAATTGGGTTAGCAGGAAGTGTTACAATTGATTTGTCTAAGTCAGTGAGAATTGCACAATTCTTTTGTATTCTGTCGAAGTGAAAAATGCTCGCAACATTTTCAAAACCTGTGCTGCCTATATTTATCAAGCTAATTCCTATTTCATCAAGTGAAAGTCCAAATACTTTTTTGAACATTTCGGGAATTAAAATTTGCTCTGCATCGCCTTCAACTAAAATAATTCCTTTAGCAAAAAGCAAATTGCTCCTCACTGCATCTAAGTATCTTTCAACTCTAACAATTTCGTCAGGCTCTAAATTGTTTGAAGGATGAAAAACTAACGCTTGTCTTTCGCCACGACTTAAAATATTTACGCTGCTAATTTTACTTACTGATGAAATGTGTGTTGAGTGAGTTGAAATTATTACTTGTGTTTTATTCTCTTTTAAGTTGTTGAAGAGTGTTTTTTGAATGTGAGTATGAATGTGTGCTTCGGGTTCTTCAATCAAAAGAAAGTTTGCAATTCTGTCTGTCTTTACTTTTTCATATTCAAGTAGTTTTAAGGAAAGATAAATAAGGTTAGCACCGCCTAAACTTAATTCCCAAATCCTTCCTTTATAACCTTCATCATCGGGGTCGCCTACCCACAGTTTCAATGATTGAAATAGCTTCTCCATTTCATTTGGCAACTCTGATTTTATATCAATGTTCGGTGCATAGGTTGTTCCAACCGCTTCTTTAATGCTCTTGTCAATACCTCGTTTTATTTCTTTTACTTCATCAAGCGAACTTATCTGTTCATTTAGTTTGTCAATGCTCTCAATGATTTCGGTTTGCTTTGCAACTTCAACTGTTTTTTCCTTTCCTCTCAAAAGGTTTAGTAGTGGATTGTTTGCATAAGACCTTAAATCGCTTTCAACATCTCGTAACGCTTTAATAAATGTGCATGATACTTCATTGTGAATATTGATTTCTTTGGGCAGCCAAGTTCCAAAGATTAGTTCTTCTTTATTGTCAGGGTCTGGAAACTCAACTTTTTCAAAGTTTCCTACATACTGATTGTAAGTTGCATCAACACTAAAGTCGGCTGAACCCCTGCTTAAATAAACCGTTTCGTAATCTTCAAGTGTTAGTTTGTCTAATATCAGTTGTAAGTCAGTTGTGTTCTTGCCTGCTGTTTGGGAATAGTCAAAAAGCTCTTTTCTGAATTGATATTTTGGTCGGAAATAAACAGCATAACTGCCTTTCGTTTCGGTGTCCATGTGTCCGCTTGATTGAACCGCTAACGCTTGTGCTTCTTCACTGGCCTCTAACTCGTCAAAGGCAATTGAAATAATTATCCAATGTCCAGCCCAACTCCCTAAAGCTCTGTTAAAATCAGAGGAATAAAAATTAATGTATCTCGGTAGTGTGTCGTCAAGCAAAATTCTTAACGCATAAAACAAGTTTGTCTTGCCTGAACCATTTTCACCAATTATTGTATTTATCCCATTTTTGAAATTCAGCTTTACATTTTTGAAATTCCTAAAATTTCTGATGGATAAGGAAGATATGTGCATAGATAAATGGCTTAATTAATTTGGTCATTCGTGCGTTGGCGATTGCACTCTTTTGAATTTGCTTTTAGTTTGGCTTGTGTGTCGGCAAGCAAAGGCAAATGTGTGCAATGTGCGGAGGCAATAAAATTAAAAAACAAAAAATGTGTGTCGGCAAAAAATAAAACTTCATTGCGTTGGCTGGTCGGTCTGGTAGTCAGTCGTTCGGTTATGTTGTCCAAAAATGTTTGTTTCATGTCTGTCTGTTTAATGTTAACACTGTCGTCATAGGGTTTCCGGTAACTACGTTATAGGAGCAATATTTGCATCCTTTAACTACCTATAATGGAGTTAAAGGATGCAAAGCTGCCTCCTTATTCTCAAATGTAACCAACCTTCATTTGATATCCAAATAGCGTATTCGGTAAAACAATAATGCCACCGGTTTCTGTTGAAACACGATGGCATTACCAATCTATTTTCGGGATAGTTTATTCGTCTTCTTTCTTCCGTTTTACCAACCCCAAACCTCCAATAATTAACATACCACCATAGAGTAAAATGGATGATACCAATGAAACTTTTTCACCTGTTGCTACCACACTTGGTTCAAACTTAAAATCAATGGTATGTTTACCTGCCGGCACCACCATACCACGCAACACATAATCGCAACGGAAGTGTGGCGTTAACTGTCCATCAACGTAAGCATTCCAGCCTTTATCGTAATAAATTTCGGAGAATACCGCCACTTGCGGAGCTGCAGTGTTGGATTCATAAACCAAGTGATTGGGTTTATAAGAAACAAACTTAATACTAGCCAATGAGTCGGCCTCCACGGTAATATCTTTTAACTGATCGGCAAAACGTTTATCTATAAATGCTTTCTGCTTAGGCATAATATGCGTCATTGAGTCCATTTCAACATCAGCATTTTCTACCATGGCATACTCCGGAACAAACCATGCATTACCACACGCCTCCGGATTTTGTTGCGGATATAAATTGTTTGCACTATCGCCCACAATAAAATATTTAACATTCAACATATTAAAAATCTGCATATTGTTTTTGGCAATCTGAAACTCAATTAATTCTTGGTACCTGCGCATTTTAGCTCCATGATACCCACCAATTGATTTGTGGTAATAGGAAGTAATGGCGTCTTGTGTGAGGTTTTGCGTGGTATTGTATACACGGTAGTTCGGATCTTTATCCTGCAAAATCATTTCATCCGCTTGCGTTTTTGGAAACACTGCTTGGTTTTCTTTTTTCTTGGCTTGGTAATCTCTATCGTTTACATAGCGTTTATCTACCAACCATAAATCGGCTAACACAACAAATGCTAACACCCCAATCATTACATTTTGTTTAAGTTTACCTTCTACATAAAACCAAACCAGCCCAACTGCAACACCAATCAATAGCAGTGAACGCAAAGCATCCATGCGCAACATCGCTTTACGATCAGCTACCAAACTATCACGCAACCATTCGGGCAATTGCGTATCCATTCTGCTCACAAAATATTCGTTAATGCCTTCACCTTTATCAATGCTAAAAATGCTAAAAAACAATTCGGGCATCAACACAAAAAAGGCACACAATCCACCAACAATATAAAAGCTTAACAATAATGCTTTTTTGATTGCTACTTTACTCACCGCTCCTCTTACAATATCGCGAATAGCCAGCATGCCCAGCAACGGAAACAAGGTTTGCGTAATTGACAAAATAAATGTTACCGACCTGAACTTGTTATAAAGCGGAAAATGGTAAAAGAAAACATCAGTTAACGACATGAAATTTCGACCCATCGAAAGCGCAATGGCAAGAGCTGAAATGGCAAGAATCCACCATTTTTCTCTACCCTTTACAAGTATTAATCCCAGCACAAACAAGTAGCAAATAATAGCCCCGTAGTATTGCGGACCAGCTGTCATGGGTTGTGTTCCCCAATAAAGCGGCATACTTTGAATAATTTGTTTGGCATTGGGAACGTTATTTTGCTTGAGTATTTTGTACGTTTCGGATGATGTAGAAAGTTCCCCATTGCTGGCTCCACCATAAAAATCGGGTATTAACAACGTAAATGGCTCGGCTACTCCATTGCTCCATTGCAAGGCATAATCTTTATCCAAGCCAGAAGAAGCATTGGTAGCATTGCTTTCACCACTGCTGGTTTTGGTTAACTCCGATTTCCCCCTAATACTGTATTGACCATATTCTTCGGTAGCCAATAATCCCGGTGCGTATGTTGCCACTCCCACACCAGCCGCCAAGGCCAAAAAAATACCGCAAACAGCAATATGCATGAATTTCTTTTCCTTAATAGCCAACACCACTTCGGCAATCATCCAAACCAACACAATAAGCAGTAGGTAATAGGTAATTTGAAGATGATTGGCTGCTAGTTCCATACTCATGGCAATTCCTGTAAGCAAAGCCCCAAACAGCTTATTTTTACGAAGTGTTATTTGAATACCCGCAAGCACCAATGGAATATAGGCAATAGCGTTTCCTTTGGTTAAATGGCCTGCATCTATATTAATGAAATTAAAGGTAGAAAAGGTGAATGCAATAGCGCCTATAAATGCTAAAAAAGGACCTGCCTCAAATGCCAGCATCAATACGTAAAAGCAAATAAATAATAAAAAGACGGTATCTAATGGGTTATGAAAAACTGAGCTGAAAAAAGTTTGAAGTGTAACCGTAAAATTGTATTGATAAGTAGCTCCAATTAGATAGGTTGGCATTCCACTAAACACCGTACCTGTCCAAAATGTGCGCTCTCCAGTTGATTGATAAAATTGATAAATCTCCTCGTAAGAAGCTCTCCACTGATCCACATCCGCTTGCTTGAGCACCTTGCCCGATAACATGGGGTTAAAATACGTAATGATAACAAGTAACGCAATACCAATAACAAATAGATGAGGTAATGCTTTTTTAACTAAAGGATGATTCATGTGTTTGTTTGTTTTTTGACCTTCCGAATATAGGATTTGAAGTTAAATTAACGCAACATGTAGTTATTTTAGTAAGAACTACTCTTTTCAACCGATCAAAACCAAACCATTTATTCAAAATTTTACAGACCTAAAAACATGACCAACATCAGTATTTTAAGGCATTGTCATAATCCCGTCAAAAGCCGAAATATATGGTGATGAGGCAATCTTAGTAGTCTTTATTTGCGTTCATTATTTCAAACATATAATCAATGAAAAAAGTAATACTATCTATCCTGTTTGCAGCTTGTTTATCAGGCCTTGCTGCGCAAACACTTACCGACTCTGTTGCTCTTGGGGCTCCTGCTGCGGGTTATTATGTAAAATCTTTCATGCGCGATTCGGTTTCGTTGGGCGCACCTTCGGGTGGAGTGAGCTACCCAAATGATGTTTTTTACAGCATAAAAAACGGAGTAGTAGCATCAGTTGCCGGAACTAACTGGCATATTGCATTTGCAACGCGTAAGGTCACATCTCAAACCAATGCCATGCAAGGAGCAACTATTATTGCCAATGAGGGTCGTGGTGTAAGAGTTTACGAATCAACACAAGCCTTTGCCAATTGGAATACTTTTGATACAACAGGTTATGCTACTTGGAACAACCCACACAATAGCGATAGCACATGGGATTTAGGAGCCTTCAATAAAGTATCATCCAATCCGCTCGATTTTGGTTGGGGCATTTATGATCCAATAACCCATAACCTGCTTGGCAGCAAAATTTACTTAATCAGGATTACTGTTGGAAGCAGCAATATCTTCAAAAAACTAACGGTAAATATGCTAGCAGGCGATTCGCAATGGGTGTTTACTACTTCAAGCTTGGATAATGCTGATAGTGCGCAATACACTATCAACAAAAATGCTTACTCAGGTAAACTATTTGTTTACAGAGATTTGATAAACAACATAAGCCGTAACCGCGAACCAAATGCATCTTGGGACTTACTGTTTACACGCTATGGCGCTAACTTCACACAGTTTAATCAAACAATCTTCTCAACCAATACAGGTGCGCTATCTCATCCTAATATCAGTGTTTCGAAAATTGCAGGTGTTCCATTCAACGCAGCATTAGCTGGAACTTTTACTAATAAAATTACAGGTGTGGGTACCGATTGGAAAATCAATCCAGGAGCGGGAAAACCAAACTTTGTGGTGATTGATTCATTAACCTATTTCTTAAAGAACAAAGACAATCTTATTGATAAACTTGCTTTTGAGGGTTTTGCAGGATCGAGTACCGGAACAATAACCTTTAAAAAAGAATTCAACAAATCTATTGCAGGTATTACCTATCCAAACGATGTGTTTTACAGCATGAAAAATGGTGTTGTAGCAACTATTCCCGGTAATGATTGGCACTTGGCATTTGCCATTCGTGCGGCAGCTCCGCCTTTTAATGTAATGCGCTCAACTACCGTTTTGGCTAACGAGGGTCGTGGTGTTGCCGTTTATGCTTCAACACAAAGTCCTGCGAATTTTGCTTCATTTGATACCACTGGTTACCGTACATGGGTGAATCCGCACAACAGCGATAGTTCTTGGGATGTAGGAGCACTCAATGCATATCGTGATGTAACCGATGGATTTGATTTTGGATGGGGTGCATACGATCAAAACAGTCACGACTTAACCGGAACAAAAGTATTTTTAGTTAGAGTAACACTTGGAAGCGGCCAATCAACCATGACTGTTTTCAAAAAAGTTAAAATTGAACGCCTTGCATACGATACACAATGGGTATTTACCTATGCCAACCTCGATAACAGTTATTTAAAAACTGTTACCATCAACAAATCGACTTTTAGTGGTAAATTATTTGCCTATCACAACTTGATAACTGATTCAACACTTAACCGCGAACCACAAGGCAATTGGGATGTGTTATTCACGCGTTATGGTGCAAATTATACGCAATTTGGACAAACAATATTCTCTACCAATACAGGTGCATTATCATACCCAACATTGTTAACTTCACGCGCTGATGGTGTGCCCGTTGACAGTGCTGTTGCCGGAACATATACCAACAACCTTACCGGAATTGGAACCGATTGGAAAACCAATCCAGGCCCCGGACAACCAAATTTTGTTGTTCGCGATTCGGTTTCATATTTCACCAAAACAGCCAACAACCGCCAAGATAAATTGGTATTCAAATCGTTTGCAGGATCAAGCACAGGTTTAATTGTGTTTAACAAAACCAATATTACATTAGGAACAGGTTTAGCTTCGGCAAAATCAATTGGCTTGGTTAGCATGTATCCTAATCCCGCTTCAACCAGTATTTCTTTTGAGTTGAATGACACCAAAAACTACAACGTATCCATTTTTGATATCACCGGAAAATTACAAATTTACACACCCGTTAATGCATCAAACAACTCAATAGATATTAGTACACTTGGTGCAGGAATCTATTTTGTGAGTGTTGAAAATAATGGGGCTAAAAAAGTTGTACGCTTAATTGTTCAGTAATTTTTTTGAAGAATCTTATTTCATATTTTTTAAAACCAACAATCATCGGGCTTGCTCCGGTGATTGTTGGTTTATTTATATTTGGTGCAACAGCTCAAACAACCAACGATACACTCAAAAAAACACAATACATCAATGACGTAATTGTTACCGGACAATACGGTGAAGGTAGCTTAACAAAATCAGTTTATAAGGTTAGGATAATTGATCAAAAACGCATTCAGTTGCAAGGAGCAAATAACTTAAAAGATGTGCTTACCAACGAACTGAATGTGCGCATAGCCAATGATCCTGCTTTGGGCGGCAGCGTGAGCATTCAAGGTATTTCGGGGCAAAATGTTAAAATTATGGTTGATGGAATTCCGGTAGTAGGGCGCGAGGGCGGAATGATTGATCTCAATCAAATTAACTTAAACAATATTGAACGGATCGAACTCGTTGAAGGCCCAATGAGTGTGAGTTTTGGCACCGATGCGTTGGGAGGAGTTATCAATCTTATTTCTAAAAAAAAAACAACTGGATACCGCTTAGGAGCCAGCTCGTATTACGAAACAGTTGGAAAATATAATGCAGGCATAAATGGCGGCATTACTATCGGAAAATGGAATACCGCTGTTAATGTAGCGCGCAACTTTTTTGATGGGTATTCTCCCAATGAATCCTCACGTGTTCAGCTTTGGAAACCCAACACTCAGTATTTTGGAGATATGGCTGTAAACCGTTCCCTGAAAAAAGCAACATTGCAATACAAGCTCAGCGCATTTGATGAAAAAGTAATATTCCGCGATTCGGCAAATATTACTCCTTATTATGCCTATGGAAACGATCAGTATTTTTATACCCGAAGGTTAACCAATGCGCTTTTCTACGACCGAAAAATAAATCATCATTTTCAACTCAATATTGTTGGATCGTATAATTATTACAGACGTATTCGCAATACCGTGCGCAAGGATTTGGTATCGTTAGAAGAACAACCTATAGCATCTCCCGATGTGCACGATACAACTTATTTTCACAACACCATGAGTCGTGGAACCCTCTCGCGTGCAAATGAAAAAAGTAAATTAAACTATCAAGTGGGTTATGAGTATAACCGCGATGAGACACAAGGCAACAGAATCATAAACGCTAAACAATCAATGACTGATATCAGTGCATTCGGAAGTGTTGAAATCAAAACCATCAATAGGATACTCATTCGTCCTGGAATTCGTGTGATCCATAACACCAAATTTCAAGCTCCATTTATTCCCTCCCTCAACGTTAAATGGGATATTACCGATAATATTGTGTTGAGAGCATCATATGGTAAAGGTTTTAGAGCTCCATCACTTAAAGAGTTATACCTTAACTTTGTTGACCCCAATCACAATGTGCAAGGTAATACCAATCTTAAAGCCGAAACACAAGACAATATGCAAATAGGGTTGTGTTTTGAATGGAAAAAATTAGATCGTGTTTTCCGTGTAGAACCATCGTTGTTCTACAATCGCATTCACAACAAAATAGATTTGGTGATGAATCCTTTTACACAACAAACGCAGTATAATAATATTAGTGAATTTAAAAGTACTGGTGCAAATTTTTCAACTGAGTACCGTGCGCCAAATTATGCGTTTGTATTGGGATATGCGGTTACCGGTATTAACAACACGTTACACCAATCGAGTGTTACCAATACTTACTTTTTTACCCAAGAACTGCGCAGCAATATTGTATATACCTTTCACAAAAAAGCAATCACTGCATCGGTGTTTTATAAATACAACGCTAAACAACGCAATTATCAGTATGATGTAAAAAGCGGCTCTATTATTAACGGTTATATAGATGGATTTCATTTATTGGATGCCTCTCTAGCTAAATCATTCTTCAACAAAAAACTTTCTATTACGGCCGGTTTTAAAAACATATTGAATGTAATTAATATTAACGCAAATATTCCAAGTGGTATTCATACAACCGGAAGTAACAATGCTTCCATTGCCATGGGAAGAACTTTTTTTATCAGTTGTGCATATAATTTAAGTTGGAACTAATCATGAAATCCTTTTTTCATATAGCAGCAATATTATTTGGGGCACTCCTACTCACTTCATGTGAGAAAGAAGAAACACCCATTAAGCTTCCTGAGAAACATGCTGATGTAAAACTACTAGGGGTTGATTTGGGTAAAGATTACCTCAACCAAATATTTGTTAACCTAGAAACGGGTGCCACTTCAACTGTTGGTTTTCAATCGTGGGATTTGGCTTTTGATGCAAGCAAAGACGGGAGAGATATTTTTCAGAATGGCGGAAAAGATATTCGCATTGCTAACTCAGGCGTAACATCTTTCCAATCCAACCCTTACACCAATGGACTTCAGTTTAAATGGGATGAATCATCTGGTAAATCAGATTCGCTGGTACTTAAAAACTGTATCAAAAACGGTAACACAACCGATACGGTATACATTATTAACAGAGGCGCGGGAAAGGAATGGTTTCAATTTAAAATTATTGCCATTACCGATGATGAGTATGTAATTGACTTTGCCGATATGGCCAAAACATACGTTAAAAGAGCACATATCATAAAAGACAAGCGAAAAGCCAATGTGTATTTTTCGTTTGATAATGGTGGCGAATACCTCAATTTTGAACCCGAACTCACACAGTGGCATATTTGCTTTTTGCGCTACCGTTGGATTTACTATGAGTTTAACCCACCCTTACGCTATGTAGTTACGGGTGTTTTTATCAATACCAAATTTACAACTGCTGCAGTTGATAGCACCTTATCCTTTTATGATATTCATGCAACGAACAGTTCAGGACTTACATTTAAAAACCAACGCGATGCAATTGGCTTCGATTGGAAATCGCCAGACTTGGGAAATTTAACCAATGTGAAATACACCATTCGAAAACACGTAACCTATTTTGTGAAAGAAAACACCACACCGAATACCTTATTTAAAATGCGGTTTCTCGATTTTTACAATGAACAAGGTGTAAAAGGTGCTCCACAATTTGAGGTGCAACGGTTGAATTAACCATTTTCAATTCTCGGGTCTAAAGAATTCGACTATCTCAACATTTAAACCTTTTGATAAGTTGAACAGCCTACCTACACTGGTATTTATTACTCCGAAAACATTTTCAACCTCAGAGTGGTGCTTATGCATTAACAACCTTGCAATTTGTACCCAACCTTGATGTAGCGGGTAACTGTGCAAAGAATTCAGACTGCCAAACGGATTTATGCTTACACCAAGCGGATTACAAGGCTTGGTACACTTTCAGTCATTATACGATTCAACCTTGCACTCCTGGTGAATTATCACAATATTTCAATATTTTAGTGCAATGAAAATAATTAACACCATTGGGCTTGCAATTGTGCTACTCATAAAGATAAACATGAGCTACGCCCAACAAAACAGTATAATGGCATGGAATGAGGTTAATACCCAATTCCAAGATTTACCGGGAACTGCTCAAAGGCTGCCCAATGGTGTTATTATTTTAGCCAACCTCCATTTTAACAGTTATTATGCAAAACAATACCTAACCTTGGTTAAGGTGAATGAAATAACCGGCAAACCCTTTTATAAAAAAGAGTTAATATTAAAAGACACCGGAATAGTAAGCACCAGTGCTTTTTTTGAATACAAAGACGGATTTTTACTTTTTGCCTATTTTGCTGTTAAAAACCCATACAATGTAGCCACTTCATTTGGTTACTTGCTCTTAGATTCAAATTTTAATTTGTACAATAAAACCATTATTGACTCTGCGGTTAATCCAAAAGAGTATTTACCTACTTATACCCGATTTAAATTTGATGCTCAAAACAATGAATATTACGGTATGGTTAACCACATTACCCTAAAACCCATTAATGATTATATATATACTAACATATTTATATTGGATAGTAACTTAACAACTATCGTCACCGTGCCCGACACTACAGGAGTGTATGAATGGGACACTGGTTTAAAATTTATTAACATAGGCTTACATGGTGGCGATATATGCAAACTCAATGATAGCATATACCAGAAAATTACGACTAATGGAGGAGGAAGCCAATCATGGGACAGGTTTAACAGAAAATCAGGTGTAATAACGATACCTTACGCAACTTTAGTAGGCATCAAATACGGCAATTATGATTATTATGGAACGTTTAATAAATTTAACACGAGTTGTTTTCGTGTATCGGATAGCACATTTATGGTTTCTGGCAAATTATCTCCTTTAGGTGGCGACACCCTTACAGATGAGAATCTGGGTCAGTCTCTTACTGTTGAGTTAGGTACAAGCACCACTTGGGCAAAACGGCACCATTTATACGAACCTTGGCTATCTGATTACAAACCTTTTGACTCAATTACAAACGTTTGCGAAGCATTCGGCTACTCATCCGCTATAAAACAGCATACAGATTTTTTACACAATGATGCTATTTTTTACGCACGCACCTTTTTTTACCTCGGATTTCTGAGAATATTTTCAAATACATTTAAAGTAACTTGCCTGAATAAAGACTTAAAGGAGAAATGGACAGCTAATTTTAATAGAGTTAGTGATAATATTGTAGAAACCCCCTACTGCTTGGTAGCAACGGCAGATACCGGCTGTATATTATTTACAGTAAAAATGGTAGGAACCTATGTTGAACCACGATTCGATTCTGTGCCGCTGTATGATATCAATGCTTATAAAATTAACAACAAAGGTATTTTTACCTCTGTACATGCAATTAATGAGTATACAAATCACTCAAATACGTATTACACCCCTTTTCCCAATCCGGCAAATACCAACATACAATTTTTAGGATTAAATCCTTCTATTAACTACAAACTAAACCTATTTGATAGTAAAGGTAAACTAATACTGAATAACTCATTCCAATCAAATAATTCCATCAACACATCTGAACTGGCTAATGGTTTATACATATATACTATTCAAACACCTGATACAAAAATACAGTCTGGAAAAATATCCATTGAACACTAGATGGCAAATCAACCTTTAATCAACTTTACCTCGTTAATACGGGTATTGGTAATGGATAGAATCGTGAAAGTGAATGGATGAATTTCAATAATTTCACCGCGGGTAGGAATGCTTTCATGCATGGCAAATATGAACCCTCCCAATGTGTGATACTCTCCTTCAGGAATATCCAATTCATATTTATCGTTTAAATAATCAACCTCCAAGCGAGCCGAAAATAAGTACGTTTTATCGTCAAGCTTTTTTTCGGTAAGTTGATCAACATCGTGTTCATCTTCTATCTCTCCAAAAATCTCCTCCATAATATCTTCAATGGTAACCACACCTGCCGTTACACCCAACTCATCCACCACCAACGCAATGCTTTTATGCGTGCGGGTAAAAATATTGAGTAACTCATTGGCAGGCATTGTTTCGGTTGTTATTTCAATAGGAATTAAAATGCTGCGAATCGTTTGTGGCTTCTTGAAAATATCCTTTTGGTGAACGTATCCAATAATATGATCGCTACTACCTTGATGCACCAGAATTTTGGATAATCCGGTTGCCACAAATTTTTGATATAACTCATCCACCGTAGCCGATAGGTTGATGCTAATCAGTTCCGTTCGCGGAGTCATACAATCGCGCACACGTACGTTGGCAAAATCGAGCGCATTGCGAAACATTTCTGTATCAACATCCGCATCATCATCCAAATCATCCGAACTCTCGGCAATGTATTGATCCAAATCAACCCTACTAAAAACAGGAGTGTTTTCGTTAAAGTTTAACCGAAATAATTTATTGAGGATCAACTCAGCCAACCAAGTTATAAAATGAACCAGTGGCCAAAAAATATAATACGTGATAAGAAAAGGAACGGCTAATACCCTTAAAATAACATCGGGATTGATGCGAAACAACACTTTAGGAATAAACTCTCCCGTTACAAGAACAATGGCTGTAGAAATAATACTGGAAAGGAACAATAACAAAAAGGTATTTTCATTGGCTCCTGGAATCCACAAACGTATGTATGGATCTAAAAACATGGCCATATAAATTCCATAAATAACCAATCCCACATTGTTTCCAACCAAGGTTGTGCTAATAAACCTTGATGGATTGTTTACAAACGGTGATAAAATGCGAGCTGATATACTGCCTTGTTTATTTTTAAGTTCGATAAGCAACTTATTGGCCGTTATAAACGCAATTTCCATCCCCGCAAAAAATGCAGATGTTATAATACTGAGTACAATAATTAACCAGTTCTCCATCTTTCAATATTACATCTTTTTGCAGAGAGTTAAGAAAACACTACGCACCGTGTTTCTTTCGTTGCTTGTAAAACACAATTCCAAAAATAATGGCAAGCAGTATATATAAGTATGCTTTGTCATCAACAAAGTTTTCAAAAAAACTGATGTAAGTACAAACCAACACGCTCAATATGGCTAGCACTAGCCAATTATATACAATGAATTTTTGCATTATTGTTTTAAACTGATGGTTCCACGAATACTAAAAATTTTATACTTTGTAAACTCTGTATTAGATTCAAATCCATCGCCCATAATAATTTCATCTTTGGTGGTAATGCGAACGTATTTATCGGAATGAATCGTTTGTTTGGCTTCTTCCCAAATTAATTCTTCTGTATTTAGGGTATCACCTTTGCTGTTTACCAATATCACGTCATTGCGGGCTATCATCTTCTTTTCTCTATCATAGCGTACCGCAAATTTCGATTTTAGGTAACTATCAATCTTTCCATCTTTGCTGTAAAAGTAAGCAGTAATACCGTTTTTCATTACTGTTTCATTGCGTGTTTCAGTTGCAAATCGTTCCAAAATAGGAGCAAACACTTTGGCTTTGGTTAAACCCGAATCGGTGTAGGTAATGTAGATATTTTTACCGGTTTCAATGGGCAAGTTTATACGCTCATTCATCACCTTATCTTTGTCGGATTCATTGGTACAAGCCTGCAACACCAGCAACACAAAAAACAGTATGTAAAAATTATGCTTAGTCATACTTGTAGCGCTGAAACCATCTGTCGCTAAAATTGAGTCCCAATACAATGCGGAAATACTCTTCCTTAATTAAGTTATTGGCTGTTGTACCTCTGGCATAATATTCACCGGCAATATTCAATTTCGATTTTGATTTACCCAAAGGCATACCCATTCCTAAAGAAAAGCCATAACTGCTAATATTTTTATCAGCCCAAATCACATTTCCACCATCATACTTCAATCCTGCACGGTATTCAACTCTATTAAAATAGTTTTTGTAATCGGTAGCATTGGGAATATAACTTCCGCCAATATTGAACCCTAGACTGTTTTGAAGCGTATCCATTCTCCCGAACGAGCGGTATGCTGACCAATTTGTAACATGCACATCAGCAGCAACAGTCCAGTGATCTCTTTTCTCCCAACCAGCACCAATACTTAAGGAATAAGGTAATTCAATTGTACCTTTTTCATTATTACCATAATAGGTTGTATCACGGGTAAGAGACGTAAAACCAACAGGCATGGTACGCACAAATTGTTCTTGATTACCATTAAGCGAAGCGCCTAAAGTGTACGATGCCCCTGCTGTAAAAGCATATTTTTCTTTTTTCAATCCCAACTCAAAATCTTTATGGTATTGAACTCCTCCTTGTATTTGCGCTCCACTAATAACTCTATTGAGTGTTTTGTTTACATTATAATTATTATAAACTGATGGGATGAGTAGTTTTAGATCGGTAAATAACTGACCAAACAAATAGGAAATATTTATACCAGCCGAAATATTCTTGACTACTTGTGCGCCAAAGCCAATATTGAATTTAGATAATCCGCCTGTACCAACCATTTGAGTGGTTGCGGTGTAATATGGATAATTTGCCGTTGAAGAAACATTATAACCCATGCTGCTGTATGGCATTAATCCAAAAACCAATCCCATTTTATGTTTTAAAGAGACAGGCACACCAAACATGAAATAGGAGAACGATGAATTATCAATATCACTTCTGTTGCTTCCTTGCGAGAGTGTTCCTTGGCTGTACAAAATGCCTCCATCAATAACCGTGTATTTTAATGATGAATAAGATGCTGGATTGAGCATGTTGATATCCGAACTTCTGCGAACACCTTGCGCCACTTGGCCCATGCCTGATTGCAAGGATGTTCCTTGAAACTGCATTTCGCCAATACCAATAATGGAATAAGGGGATTTGGTAAGGTTTTGTGCTGTTGCTTTAAAACCGAGGGTTAAGCTTACCAAAATAACTAAAAAGAGCCTGAGGGCTTTATGTTGCATTGAGTTGAAGTATTTTAAATAGCCCGTGTAAAACCAAATCAGGCGATGCAAATATGCTCTTTTTCGTGCGTTTATCAAATAGCACTGCATCACCTCCACAAAGTACAACTTGTATGATACCAAATTGATCTTCATAACGCGAAATGGTTTCATTTATTTCACCCAATAAACCAAAGTAAGCTCCCGATAACATGCTTGTTGTGGTTGAGTTACCAATATGGTTTTTAGGGAATTCAAAAGCTACATCGGGGAGTTTTTGGGTAAAGGTGTGCATGGCTTTGAGGCGCATATTCAATCCTGGCGAAATAGCACCTCCCATATAAATACCCTCTTTTGTAACAAAATCAAATGTAACACATGTACCCGCATCAATTACTAAACAATGTTGTTGGGCAAATAATTGCATGGCTCCCGACACACCTGCTGCCCTGTCCATTCCCAAGGTTTGCGGTGTTGCATATTCACTCGTAAAAGGAAATGTTGCAGTTTGTGTGAGTATAAAAAGTTGTGAATGCTGATTGAGAAATGTAACCAACGTATCGGGTAGGTTGCTAACTGAAACAACTATGCTGTGGGAGGGCTTATACAATTCAATTAAATCGATTAACGATTCGGGTTGTGATGGAAAGAAAACCAATACCGTTGAAAGCATTTTTCCATCTTCAAAAACAGCTGCTTTTGAACGTGTATTCCCAATATCAATTACCAATCCTTTTTTCATAACCATTTTACTTCTTTTACATTCAACAAGCGTATTTCTCCATCAACCTGCAATAATAATCGTCCTGCCTCATCAATCCCTTTTACCATTCCTGATACTATTGTTCCTTGTATTTCAAACAATGAAACAACATCTTTCTTATACAAATATTGATGATAATCATTCCAAAGTGCTTGTTTTTGTTGGTGTATCCACTGATCGTATCTAAACTTTAAATGTCCCAACAACAACTCACTGCAAACTGCTACATCGTAGGTTTGTTGTGTGATAGTGGCTAACGAACAAGCTTTGGCAGACGTAAACGATTGTTGATTGATATTGACGCCCATTCCAACGATTGAATGTTTGATTAAACTTCCCTGGAAGGCATTTTCAATTAATACACCTACAATTTTATGATCGTCAACATATACATCATTAGGCCATTTTATACTCACCTTACGTGTGGGGCAATATTCCTGAACCATATCGCGCAACGCTAGGCAAACACTCATATTTAAGTATACTTGACTATCAACTTGAACAGCATCGGGAATGAGAATGAGTGAGCACAATAAGTTTGCCCCCTTTTCCGATTCCCATATATTTTGCTCTTGTCCCCTGCCTTTACTTTGCATATCGGCTCTGATAAAAGTACCATGATGCACTATTTTTTCGTCAAGTAACTGACGGGCAAGATCGTTGGTAGAGGTCACTTCACCTAAGTGCAACACGTGATTACCCAATGAATATGCTGAGTTCTGATTCAAAATGCCTACTTTTGCAACAAATATATCATTTAGCCCGATAGGACAATTACCATTGAGCCAAATAGAAAGCATACACAATGAAAGTTACAACAACCAATACAACTCCAAAAAAAGTAGCACCTAAAAAAGCGGGAGCAAAAAAAACAACAGCCGCCAAAACCAGTACCAAAAAAAATGAACGTACAGGGGAACAGGAAGCAGAAGCCAATGAGTTGGCTAATAAAAAAACACCGGTAGCAAAAACCCGTAAACCAACCAAAACAAAAGCTACCTCACCTAAGCCCGCTGCCAATTCACTTGAATTAGCATTGCAAGTTGCACAAGGTATGTATGAGAAAAAAGCTGAAGACATCAAGATTTTGGACATGCGTACCGTTAAAGGAGCATCGGCCGATTTTTTTGTTATTAGCCACGCAGTTTCCGATAAACAAGTAGAAGCCATTGCCAACTCGGTTGAAGAGGAAGTAGAAAAACAAAGCAATGAGTGGCCTCGTCACCGCGAAGGTCAAGTTAATAACGAATGGGTATTGTTAGATTATTTTGATGTGGTAGCACACGTGTTTCAGGAAGAAAAGCGCGAGTTTTATGCAGTAGAAGAATTATGGGGCGATGCCATTGTGGTTCCTTTTGAAGGGAAATAGTTAGCTATTGGCTTTTAGCCTTTAGCGGTTGGCGAGCATACCTCTTATAGAAAAGGCCCGATTGAATGTCAATCGGGCCTTTTATTTTTTGCTAATAGCTAAAGGCTAACAGCCTATAGCCAATTGCTCCCCTACAAACTCATCATCTCCTTAAACTTTACCGATTGCCTTCTACTTACTTCTACTTTAGTTCCATCTTTAAGGTAAATAAGAAAACCTGCATTAAAAAAAGGTTCAATTTTTTCGATATAACGCAGGTTGATTATTTGTTGACGATTAGCCCTAAAAAACATGCCAGTATTCAATCGTTCATCCAGTGCATTGAGCGTTTTATGAATAAGAGGCTGGTTGGTATCGAAAAATATTTTAGCGTAATTTCCTGCCGACTCAATCATGCGAATATCCGTTAATTTCACAAACCAACATTTATCGCCATCACGAATAAACACCTGGTCATTTTCGGTTAGTTTTAAACGTTCCTTTTCTTGCGTTAAATCTGATAATTGCTTTTTAACTTTGGTTATGGCCTCTCGCAACCGCTGCAACTGAATGGGCTTCAGCAAATAATCTAATGCATTTACTTCAAAAGCCTTTATGGCAAAATCATTATAAGCGGTGGTAAAAATAACACAAGGTGTTTCAATCAATTCTTCCAACAAATCAAACCCTGTTTTTTCGGGCATTTCAATATCCAAAAACATCAATTGAGGCTTAAGTTTATCTATTAATTCCAATGCCTCATCAGCATTAGATGCTTCACCTACAATTTCTATTTCACTAAATTCTTTCAGTAGCGCTTTTAACCCTTCGCGGGCTAGTTTTTCATCATCAACAATTAATGTGGTTATGGCACTCATAAGGGTATGGTTATTTCGGTAACTACTTGGTGGGAGCCATCATTTTGTATTGAAAATGTGGCACGGTTGTCATATAAAATTTTTAATCTTTCTAAGGTATTTTCAATACCAACACCTTCATGTTCTACTTTAGGTTGATAATGCCCCGTATTGGTTATTTTGAGCTGTAATGTTCCATTGTATTTGTGCGCCTCAATAGCAATTTCGCCACCATTTTTGAGTGATGAAATTCCATGTTTAACCGCATTCTCAGTAAGGGTTTGCAACATCATGGGTGGTACATTGCATTTTTCTGCCGCTTCATCAATATCAAAATATACTTTCAATCGATCATCAAAACGAATAGATTCGATAGCCAAATAATCCTTTACCGTTTGCAACTCATCTGCCAACGAAACTGTTTTGTGTTTTCCCATTTGTAAGGAACTTCTGAGTAAACCCGATAATTGGGTAATGGCATTTTTGGCAATCTCAGGATCCATATCAACAAGGGTGCGGATACTGTTTAGCGAGTTAAACAAAAAGTGCGGATTGAGTTGTGTTTTAAGATTGTTGTATTGGTTTTCTTTTAATATTGCCTCTATTTGATAACGATCTCGTTCGGCTTTTAACGAACGTTCCCAGTATTGAAACAAGTGATAGGTAAGCGACCACAACAACACATACTTACTAAGATTGAAAAAGTAGCCGAAAAATGTTCCGGCATCAACAGGAACAGTTTGCAAAACTGGATACGTAAACCGATCAAGCCAAATATTAATTACCGTGAGGAGTGTTGACATGAGTATAACACCCAACATTCCACGAGGTATAATTTTATATAAAGGCAAGGTGAGCCAACCTGATTGAATGAGAAATACCCGATACAAATGTGTGGCAGATATTCCCAAAAGAAAATTAACAACTGCATTGGTGAGTAATTTCCAGCTCAAACCATCAATGCCAATATAGGTTGCCAATTCTAGCAAGGTAAACAGCAGCCATCCACCTAACTGACAAATCCAGTATAGTTTTTCCTTTCTAATTATTTTCATCATGCGCTAAGATCTTCCCTGGGCCTGCTTAATTGTTCCTAGAGGTGCATACAAAGCCATTTGTTTAGGCTGTTTAGGTTGGCAGCGTTTATGTTCATCTGCCGATGATTTTTTATCTTTTTGCTTGGCGCAAGTTAAAGGAGCAGCCAATCCAAACCCAAGTAGCAGTGTAAATAAAAATGGATATTTCATTGTGGTGTATTGTTTACTATCAACATAATAACTTTTGTGCTTGAGTTTTATTTTGATACTCGAAGCTATTACATATTATTGGAAAACGCATCCCTTTTCCATATTTGGTAAATTTTGGTTTTAAAAGGAAGATAAGGTGGGTGATATAGTAGTCACCCCATACAGGTTGTGGGTAAACAATATTTTGCCGACCGTTATAAAAACACAACTTTTGAAATCCTAACCAACAAACTATGAGTCAATCAGCCACGCAGCGTTCGCAGTTGTTTTCTATCCTTATTGTATTTTTTTTCTGGGGATTTGTTGCTGCATCCAATGATATTCTTATTCCGGTTTTTAAAGAAAAACTCAATTTAGAGCAATGGCAATCGCAAATGGTATCGTTTGCATTTTACGTGGCATACACTATTGGATCCATTTTATATTTTTTGATTTCGAGAATATTGGGAACAGATATTATCAATAAAATAGGATACAAAAATGGGTTATCGCTTGGATTGGTTGTTTCAGCCTTAGGAACATTGTTGTTTTATCCTGCTGCCGAAACCGCTTCATTTGGCTTGATGATTAGCGGATTGTTTATTGTGGGATTGGGATTTTCGCTGCAACAAACAGTTGCTAACCCATTGGTTATTTTATTAGGCCATCCACAAAAAGGTTCACAGCGATTGAGTTTAGCCGGAGCCATTAATAATGTAGGAACAACCATCGGACCGTTATTGGTAAGTTTCGCTATTTTCGGTTCCATTTATGCCGAGGGTTACAAAGCCGAAGCCAGCATTGATAGCGTAAAAATTCCTTACCTCATTTTGGGTGCCGCATTTTTGGCAGTGGCTATTGCTTTTAAGTTCTCATCCATCCCCGATCAAACCATTGTTGAGGAAGAATCGGTTGCCGAAAAAGCAACATCAAGAAAAAGTGCACTGGCCTACCCTCAGTTGGTTTTGGGTATGATAGCGATATTTGTGTATGTGGGTGTGGAAGTATCAACGGCAAGCAACTTACCGGAATACATGCGTCAGTATTTAAATACTCCTACCGATCAGCTAGCACCTTTTGTATCACTATTTTGGGCAAGTTTAATGATTGGCCGGTGGACCTCATCCATGGATGCCTTTGAGTGGAAAGCCAATCATAAAACACTCGTTCGTTTATTAACTCCTTACCTGGCCTTTGGCTTTTTCCTTGGCGTAAACCTTATTGCAGGGCACGATATCACTCCTTTTTACATTTATGGTATAGCTATATTGGTATTAATTGTCGGAAATATTTTGAGCAAGGGACGACCTGCAAGGCAGTTGCTTATTTTCTCGGCACTCGGAATCCTTTCGTTATTAGTTGGCATGAACACAACCGGAATGACCAGTGTATTTGCATTTATAAGCGTTGGATTATTTTGCAGTACCCTTTGGCCATGCATCTTTACCCTTGCCATCGGTGGATTAAAAAGCCATACCAACCAAGGTTCTAGTTTTTTAATTATGATGATTATGGGTGGCGGATTTGTGAGCTTGCTACAAGGATATTTGGCTTCTGATTCGTTGTTGGGAATTAAGCTAAGCTATGTTGTTGGAGTTGCTTGTTTTGTGTACCTAGCTTTTTATGCCATAAGGGTAAAATCCATTTTAAAAGAACAAGGTATTGACGAGGACGCAATTACTTCGGGAAGTCACTAATCTTGTTGATTAAACATTTTACAATATCAATTGGCGTGGATGTCGAATTGATTTATTGTCGAATCGAAAGAATTGAGAATGCCCGTTAGCACTCGCGGGCAGATTCCCTTTAGGGCAGGGGCGCGGAAGAAAGTTGTCGAATCGAAAGAATTGAGAATGTCCGTTAGCACTCGCGGGCAGATTCCCTTCAAGGCAGGGGCGCGGAGGAAGGTTGTCGAATCGGAAGAATTGAGAATGCCCTTTAGCACTCGCGGGCAGATTCCCTTTAGGGCAGGGGCGCGGAAGAAAGTTGTCGAATCGAAAGAATTGAGAATGCCCGTTAGCACTCGCGGGCAGATTCCCTTTAGGGCAGGGGCGCGGAAGAAAGTTGTCGAATCGGAAGAATTGAGAATGCCCGTTAGCACTCGCGGGCAGATTCCCTTTAGGGCAGGGGCGCGGAAGAAAGTTGTCGAATCGAAAGAATTGAGAATGTCCGTTAGCACTCGCGGGCAGATTCCCTTCAAGGCAGGGGCGCGGAGGAAGGTTGTCGAATCGGAAGAATTGAGAATGCCCGTTAGCACTCGCGGGCAGATTCCCTTCAAGGCAGGGGCGCGGAGGAAGGTTGTCGAATCGGAAGAATTGAGAATGCCCTTTAGCACTCGCGGGCAGATTCCCTTTAGGGCAGGGGCGCGGAGGAAGGTTGTCGAATCGGAAGAATTGAGAATGCCCGTTAGCATTAGTGGGCAGATTCCCTTTAGGGCAGGGGCGCGGAGGAAGGTTGTCGAATCGAAAGAATTGAGAATGTCCGTTAGCACTCGCGGGCAGATTCCCTTCAAGGCAGGGGCGCGGAGGAAGGTTGTCGAATCGGAAGAATTGAGAATGCCCGTTAGCACTCGCGGGCAGATTCCCTTTAGGGCAGGGGCGCGGAAGAAAGTTGTCGAATCGGAAGAATTGAGAATGCCCGTTAGCACTCGCGGGCAGATTCCCTTCAAGGCAGGGGCGCGGAAGAAAGTTGTCGAATCGAAAGAATTGAGAATGTCCGTTAGCACTCGCGGGCAGATTCCCTTTAGGGCAGGGGCGCGGAGGAAGGTTGTCGAATCGAAAGAATTGAGAATGCCCGTTAGCACTCGCGGGCAGATTCCCTTTAGGGCAGGGGCGCGGAGGAAGGTTGTCGAATCGGAAAAATTGAGAATGCCCGTTAGCATTAGTGGGCAGATTCCCTTCAGGGCAGGGGCGCGGAGGAAGGTTGTCGAATCGGAAGAATGGCACGTTCCCATTAGGGATATTGAGCATTAAAATCAGCCTTTCTCTCATAAGTATCAACTCAATAACAAGGAATTGACATTTATCACCCAAAACAAACAACTAATAACCATCATTTTATAAAACTATTAACTATTTTACCTACATTTGCGCCTCAATTTTTCTAATTAGGCACAATGCAAAACATTCGTAACATTGCTATTATAGCGCACGTTGACCACGGTAAAACCACATTGGTAGACAAGATTATTCACCAAACCCAATTGTTCCGTGAAAACCAAGCAACAGGTGATCTTATCCTCGATAATAATGACCTTGAGCGTGAACGTGGTATCACTATTTTGGCTAAAAACATTTCTGTACAATATAAAGGTACCAAAATCAATATTATAGATACCCCTGGTCACGCGGACTTTGGCGGTGAAGTAGAGCGTGTATTGAACATGGCCGATGGCGTTTTGCTATTGGTTGATGCGTTTGAAGGACCAATGCCACAAACACGTTTTGTGTTACAAAAAGCATTGGCCTTGGGTAAAAAACCTATTGTTGTTATCAATAAAGTAGACAAACCAAACTGTCGTCCGGATGAAATCCATGATCAGGTATTTGATTTGTTTTTTAACTTAGATGCAACTGAAGAGCAGTTAGACTTCCACACCATTTACGGTAGCTCTAAACAAGGTTGGATGGGCCCAGATTGGAAAACACCAACTGAAGATTTCACGGCATTATTAGATGATATCATTGCTCAAATCCCACCTCCGCATGTAGAGATTGGAACGTTGCAAATGCAAATCACGTCATTGGATTACTCTTCATTTACAGGCCGTATTGCGGTTGGTCGTATTTTACGTGGTAACATTAAAGTTGGCCAACCTATCAGTTTGGTTAAACGCGATGGTTCTATCCAAAAATCACGTATCAAGGAATTGTACACGTTTGAAGGTTTGGGTAAAATGAAAGTGGAAGAAGCTTTTGCAGGTGATATTTGTGCGGTTATGGGTATAGAAGGATTTGAAATTGGTGATACCATTGCCGATTTTGAAAACCCGGAAGGCTTAACACCTATCAATATTGATGAGCCAACCATGAACATGTTGTTCTGTATCAATAACTCTCCGTTTTTTGGTAAAGAAGGTAAGTTTGTTACTTCACGCCATTTACGCGATCGTTTATTTAAAGAATTGGAAAAAAATCTTGCCTTGCGTGTTGAAGAAACAAATGCAGCAGACTCATACATGGTATTCGGTCGTGGTATTCTTCACTTATCGGTTTTAATTGAAACCATGAGACGTGAAGGATATGAAATGCAGGTTGGTCAGCCACAGGTAATCGTTAAAGAAATTGACGGTGTTAAATGTGAGCCTATCGAGATTTTAACGGTTGACGTTCCTCAAGAAGGATCTGGTAAAGTAATCGAATTGGTAAGTCAGCGTAAAGGTGATATGCTGGTAATGGAACCTAAAGGCGATTTGATTCACCTAGAGTTCGAAATTCCATCACGTGGTATCATCGGTTTGCGAAACAACATATTAACAGCAACTGCGGGTGAAGCTATCATGGCACACCGTTTCAAAGCATTTGAGCCTTGGAAAGGTGTTATTCCTAGTCGTTTGGCAGGTGTAATGATTAGCGGTGAGCAAGGAACAGCAATTGCATACTCCATTGATAAACTTCAAGACCGCGGACGTTTCTTCGTTGAGGCCGGTGATGAGATATACATGGGAATGATTATTGGCGAAAATAACCGTCAGGACGACTTAGTAGTAAACATTACCAAGGAGAAAAAATTAACCAATATGCGTGCTTCAGGTACGGATGATAAAGCTCGTATGGCTCCAAAAATCAATATGAGTTTGGAAGAATGTATGGAATATATCCAAGGTGATGAGTACGTGGAAATCACTCCTCAATCGCTTCGTTTACGTAAAATCTACTTAGATGAAAACGAACGTAAACGTAACAAAAATGCTTCGTCTCAAGTTACTGCTTAATTTAAGTTGATTGGTTGACTAAGTGATTGGTTGATTAATTTTACAGTATAAAAAATGCCTCGCTTTCCTTTGGGATTGCGAGGCGTTTTCAGTTATATCACATATAGAAATACAACCCATGTTCTCGCGAACCTCCGAGTTCGTGAGTATTAGAATTCCTAATCATTATCTCAACGGCAAAACTTTTAAAGGACTTTCCTCGCAGGCAGAACTTAACCGATAATGTTCAGGCTTGCTCACCATTCCCATTTCAATCGAGTTCATTAAAATATAACGTTCCTTCTGATTGATAAACTTATCTGAATACAACTCCTCAGGATGATTGCTATGTTGCCAAAATTTATATTTTTGTTTCTGACCAGATACAGCTCCGGCTTTTTTAAATGCTTGCAATAACCATTCACGTCTGCTTTCCTGTGGATTTGCGGTTATTTCCTTAATAATTTTTCTTGAGGTAAATCCTTTTAAGTCCCGCAATAATTCACCCAATGTTCCATTCTCAGTACCTGCTATCATATGAACATGCCTTGGTAAAATGCAATAGGAATACAACAGCAACCCTTTTTCTTTCTGACAATATTTTATGCTATCCAATAAAGTGTTGACATAACATTCTCTGGTAAATACATCAATCCAATCAACTACTGCAAAAGTTATAAAGTATGTTTTTCCTTCTTCGGTTTTAAGATATTCTGACATGCTTATGGGGTTTAAAGTTGTATTAAATAGGACTTGGGGTTTTATATTACTTGGCAACATTCGGTTAATATAAAGATTATCGTTCTAATACTCACGAACTCGGAAGTTCGCGAGAACTCGGGGTTTGGAAGAGTGTATGGAATACATCCAAGGTGATGAGTACGTAGAAATCACTCCTCAATCACTTCGTTTACGTATAATCTACTTAGATGAAAACGAACGTAAGCGTAACAAAAACGCTACTGCTTCAGCATAGTTGGCTGTTAGCCTTTAGCTCTTGGCAAAAAGCCTCGCTTACATTTTGGGTTTGCGAGGCTTTTTTATTTGACCTTAGTTATTGCTGTTTTTTACCGGCAACTTCCCACAGGTTCGATCCTACATGACCAGAGGAATAAACACGTAAGTATAGACTATCTCCTCCATTTGTGAATTTTCCATATGACAATAATCCTCCATATTCAGTAACTACTCCGAAAAATGTGACCAAATGAACCACAACGAAATTGCTATCACACGTAAACCTCATAGTTGAATCACTCCCCTCTTCAATAGTTGATGTAACTAAATGTTTCCCTTGCGTTACTATATGAGTCGAATCTGATTTATACGTATTGATAACCATACAGCTAAAACTACCGGCAAATTTAGTTCGATAATCTGCTGTATCTTTTACACCCGTTGTAGTGCCTTGTCTGTTCGAATCATCTTTATGACAACTGCATACAGTAATGCTGAGAACTCCTATTATTAATAACACCAATGTTTTCATAAAAGTTAAATTTAAGTTATTCACATACTGTATTAAAAGCTCCAAATTCGCTTCCTAGTGGCACAGTAAAGTTGTTAGAAATAGTAATTCCATCAGTTGCCATTAGCATTACGGCACTGGATGCAGGCACAGCTATCGAATTTGTCCCATCACCTACTATAATATTTTTCTTTACATTGTATGTGTAAGTCGAAAAATCGTTAATGGTTGTATTCTGACTGCAATTGAACATCTTTTTATACACCTTTACATAATCAATCTTAAAGTCACCATTCAAAGGTGTGGTGCTATCAGGGCCTCTATTTTCAGCATCATCATAACGATAAAGGCCTTGACCGATAATTATAGGTAAAAAGTCAGTAACATATTGCGTATAAACTCTTCTTATTTCTTTCCCATCCAAATAAAAAATCAACTTATCTGGTGCCCATTCTAATCCCCAAAGATGCCAAGTGTCTGAAATTAAGAAAGAATTTGCTTTATTCATGAAAGGATGCTGAGTTGTAGAGTTTTGAATACAATTAGTTGGAGTTTGATACCACACATTATTAGAGTAGAAGTAGCTGTTGCCACCGTCATTCTCAAAAACATCAATTTCATTATAATTACAATAAATAGTAGCCCCTGTATGCAACCAAAACGCAGGCCAATACCCTTTACCACTTGGACACAATACTTTCGCTTCAAAAAATCCATACTTAAATGTATTAATTGTTCGAATTTGTCCTGCCGTATAGTTAAATGTTTCACCATTATATACAAAAGATTCTTTTTTTGTTCTAAGTGTTAATATACCACTACCAACAAATACATTATCAACTCGATTTGTAGCTATTTGAGGCTCATTATTATGGTTCATTAAATTATCTATACTCCATGTTGGTCCTGCTGGTCGTGTATTAAACTCTTCATTAAAAATAAGATTCCAGTTTTGATCATTTGCAGGGGTTTGAGCAAAATCCTCTTTATACAATGCAATAGTGAGTATTAGTATTAATTTATAGTTTCTCATTGTTTTTTTCCTTTCATCATAAATAATTCACTTCCTCCTGGAGAACGTGATACAAGCCAATAAAGATACATACTATCAATTTTGAAATACCCAACGCTATCTCCATAATATGGTGGATTAAAAGTTATTATATAATCATGAATATTAGCATTAGGCATCAGATAGAATAGCTTTTTATTCTCAAAAAATGAAATCACCAAAGCAGAATCCTTACCCTCATCTTTTGTTAAGTGAATTGTAGTAAATGTATCCTTCTGCATTCTGGATTGTCCTTGCATATCTTGAATGTGAGTTACTAAACAATCATAGTTACCTATATATTTATCTCTATAATCAGGTTCCTCTTTTGGTGTAGTTTTCACTGGACTATCCTTTGAACAGCTAAATAACAAAACTTGTGTTATTAAGGCTAAGCATATTAAAACCATTTTCATATTGCGACTATTTAACCAAAATCATTTTCTTGGTATCTACTTCCTTATTATCAACGATTAATGTATAGTAATATGAGCCTGCATTAAACTCATTACCATTAATTACTATACTCTGCTTTCCATGTGAGGAAAAGGTGTATTTTTTTAGTTGCTCCCCATTCAAATTGTAGATCAGTATCATTGCGATTGAGGCACTCTGTGGAACATTAAACTTAATTTCCGTTTTTTCAGTGTATGGATTAGGAATATTCTGAAGAAGAAACGCTTCATTCTCTTTGTTGATTAATTCAAACGTACCAGCAGAAATATCCTTTTTCACATACTGTGTCTCAGCAAATCTATCAATGAGTAATTGTTGTTCTTTTATAGCTTCAACCAATATTGGAATAATGCCAATATAGTTAATTCTTGAATGAGTTGTTCCAGAATCCGTGTAAACAAGACTTGGTAGAACTTGCTCTAATTCTTCTGCAATAAATCCAAATTGTGTTCTAGTGTATATTTTCTTCTCCACTTCGGGCAGGTTCTCAAAGAAATAATCCTTGAATCTATGATGTTTTGCCATTCAAAGCTTGCACCAATTTAACCGCTGATTTTACAGATTCAATCTCTTGTTTTACTTCTGCATCGCTATCATACCATAAGTTGTTGGTATGAATACCTGTAACGAATATATTACCAATTCTATTGGTGCTTTTCCCTAATTGCAAGTACCAATCTTGTTCAGGGTACATAACGGGACCGCCAGACAAACCAGACCAATTTAATATAACATCTGTCCAATTACTGTAACGAACCGTTCCTTCAACATCTAATTTGTAGGTTGGAGAGTTATTTCCAATACCTATGTAGCCTATATTATTTACCTTAAGTTGAGCAAAGGCGGTTAACGACTGAGTTAATAACAGAATAAAACAAACCTTCTTAAATGCTTGTCTTAGTAGAGAGAGAGAGAGATGAGAAACTGTCAACCTTGTTGAGGTTCTCTAGGGTTAATTTAAGTGATTTCATAAACAAGTTTAATGAAATATTTTCAGATAACAACAAAAAGAAAACCCCGGGACTCCTCCCAGGGTTTCTTCATTGGTTGTAACAACCAATACCCACAATTATGAAATATTACACACCATATTATACGTAAGGGGACACAGAAAAGTTTTGCATGACGTTTTTTTGACAATTGACCTATCATAAACAAGCGTGTGCTTTCCTGTTTTGCCGTAAAGAGTATATTTGATTTATGATTCATCCATTTACAAGTAAATCAGACTCTACCTTTGATTGGATAGATGTTGTTAATCCTACCAATGAAGAATTGTTGGCACTTGGTGAAAAATACCACCTCCACCCTTCTACCATTCAGGATTGCATGCAGCCCGAACACTTGCCCAAATACGAATTAATTGAGGATACCCACTTTATTATTTGCCGCTACTACGATGCTGAATGCGATAAAAATGCCGACTCAATCCAAGGTTTAACACGCAAATTAGCCATCTTTTTTACCAAAAACCTGCTCATCACCATTCACCGTAAACCATTTGTAAAAGTGAATGAAGTAGTTGAAAAATACCACAACCACACACAGTTGCATGATGTGGTGAGCAAATTGGTAAAAGCATGTTTAGCCAGTTATGAGGAGCCAATTGGCAAACTGGATATTGAAATTGACTTTTACGAAGCGCGCATCTTCCTCAAAAAACGCATCCCCGATTTGCTTAAAAATCTTTACCTCATTAAACGTAAAGTATATGTTATTCGAAAACTTAATAATATTACCAAAGAGATTATCGACAAAGTAACTGCCTTACCTGCCAAGAAAAATCCTTTCATGCAAGATCTGCGAGACTATTATGTAAAAGCGGATACACAATTAGAGGAAGTTTATGAAAACATCCACTCGCTTCTCAATATTTATATCTCTTTATCCTCGCAACGAACCAATGAAGTAATGCGTACCTTAACTGTTTTTACAGCCTTTTTCTTACCGTTAACATTCATTGTTGGAGTGTATGGAATGAACTTCAAATACATGCCCGAACTCGAAGCACATTGGGGGTATCCGGGAGTAATAGGCCTCATGCTGGCAATTACAATTGCGGTGTGGATCTGGTTTAAGCGGAAGGGTTGGCTTTAGGGAGAGTTGATAGTTCATAGATCATTGTTGATAGTAAATTGTGTTATTGGTTAATTCATTCATAGCAATGTCATGCTGAGTTTATCGAAGCAGACCTCCGTTATTTTAGTACATGGCTGATAGCATGTTTGTTAATTGTGTCATCGGTTAATTATGTTAATCGGTTATTGGTTAATCCTTTAATGGCTTTAGAATCCTCCTCCAACCTATCCTCCTCAATATCTTAATATCTTAAACCCTCAATCCTTTTATCCCCACAACAGCCATAACCCATCCCTGTCATAAATTCGGCTAACATTTGCAATTACAAGCTATATCAGTATTTTCGCATCACCCAACTTGTTTCAACTATATAAAAATACAGGCATATGAACTTTGAACTTTCCGAAGAACACTTAAACGTACAGCAGGCCGCTCGCGACTTTGCACAAACAGAATTGCTTCCAGGCGTTATTGAACGTGATGATCACCAAAAATTCCCCGCAGAACAAATTAAAAAATTGGGCGAGTTAGGATTTATGGGAATGATGGTGGATCCTAAATACGGTGGATCGGGAATGGATACTATCTCATATGTGTTGGCTATGGAAGAACTTTCTAAAATAGATGCTTCCGCTTCTGTAGTAGTTTCGGTAAATAACTCGCTTGTATGTTGGGGATTGGAAACATATGGTACAGAAGAGCAAAAACAAAAGTACCTGGTACCAATGGCAAGTGGTCAGGTTCACGGAGCATTTTTGCTCTCAGAGCCTGAGGCAGGAAGTGATGCAACGTCACAACGCACCACTGCAATTGACATGGGCGATCACTATGTATTGAACGGAACCAAAAATTGGATTACCAGCGGAAATTCGGCTACATACTATTTAGTGATTGCGCAAACCGATGTGGAAAAAAAACACAAAGGTATTAATGCATTTATTGTTGAAAAAAGCTGGGCAGGTGTTACTGTTGGTAAGAAAGAAGATAAAATGGGGATTCGCGGAAGTGACACTCACTCCATCATGTTTCAAGATGTAAAGGTACCAAAAGAAAATAGAATCGGTGATGATGGATTCGGCTTTACGTTTGCCATGAAAGTGTTAGCAGGTGGCCGTATTGGTATTGCCTCTCAAGCTTTAGGTATAGCCAGTGGCGCTTATGAGTTGGCATTAAAATATTCAAAAGAACGCAAAGCTTTTGGTAAAGAAATCATGCACCATCAAGCTATTCAATTTAAGTTAGCCGATATGGCTACGCAAATTGAGGCATCCCGTTTACTATGCTTAAAGGCAGCAGCCTTAAAAGATGCACACCAAGATTATGGAATGGCAAGTGCAATGGCTAAAGTGTATGCATCGGAAACAGCAATGTGGGTTACAACAGAAGCAGTTCAAATTCATGGAGGATATGGTTATGTAAAAGAATACCACGTTGAGCGTTTAATGCGCGATGCAAAAATCACTCAGATATACGAAGGAACTTCCGAAGTACAACGTATTGTAATTTCGAGAGAAGTACTAAAATAAGAATATTCACTTACCACATATAAAGGCTACCCTCGGGTGGCCTTTTGTTTTTTTAACCCTCTATTAAAATACGCAAAATGTCCTATTGCCTCTGTTTCGCAATTACCCCAAGTTTGTAGAAAACATAACACAAACATGAAACAAACACTCCAATTAGCGGCATTTGTAGTACTGGTTACTGCAGCAGTGCTCACCTCTTGTAAAAAAGACGACACATCAACCAACACAACAACAACAACAACAACAACAACAACAACAACAACAACAACCGGGACGACTGCGACTACAGCTACCACTGCAACTACAGCTACCACAGCTACTACGGCTACTACGAGTAGTACATCAACAACTTCTAGTGTGGCAGAAAATACATGGATATTTAATGGCAAAACGTTTGTAAGTCCGTCCATCCGCTGTGTGGAATGGCTCAGGAACGAATAATGGTTTAATGGGGGGTGGAACCAATGATTCTATTAGTTCTTTTCAAATTTGGTTTTATTCGCAAACACCTGCTTCGGGTACCTATAAAATTGTATCCTACGTGACAAAACTTTTAAGCACTAACCCCATGGATGTATCAGTAAATACTTCCTACGGAAGCAATGCTTACCGTTCAAAAGATGATGGAGGAAGTGTAACTGTGACCAATGTAAATGGCGTAATTTCTGTAACAGTAAATAACATTTCTCTCAAAACAGGCTTTGATGGCACAACAGGGGACTCTACAGTCATTAACAGAAATCTAACTTAACGCCCATAAAACTAAAAACTCAACTACAAAAAGGCTGTATTCGAACAGCCTTTTTTGTTTTTTTCTTTCCCAACAAAATCCACCAAACAGAATATCTTGCAAACACTTACAAAAGTGTTATGCCTATTCAAAAAATACCTATTCAACAGTTTTTACAACTTGGCAAAACCATTCCTATGCTGGATGTTCGAAGCCCAAGCGAATATGCCTATGCACATATTCCAGGAGCTTATTCCTACCCGATTTTTGATGATGAGCAACGCAAAGAAATAGGAACTACCTACAAACAAGTAAGCAGAGAAGAAGCCATCAAAATTGGGCTAAAATTTTTTGGACCCAATATGCTTTTGTTTATTGAAAAGGCCGAAGCCATCTTAAAAGAACGTAAACAAGAAAACAAAACCTTGTTAGTGCATTGCTGGCGCGGAGGAATGCGCAGCGGAGCCATGGCTTGGTTGCTGAGTTTTTATGGCTTTGATGTGTACCTATTAGAGGGTGGCTATAAAACATACCGCCATTGGGTATTGCAACAACTCGATTTGCCATTCAATTTTATTGCCTTAGGTGGTTATACTGGAAGTGGGAAAACAGAGGTGCTACACGAGTTAACTAAACATGGGCAATCTGTAATTGATTTAGAACATATTGCATCACACAAAGGATCTGCTTTTGGCAGCATGGGATTAGCACCTCAACCTTCACAAGAATATTTTGAAAATATATTGGTACAGGCATTACTCCCGTTCTATCAAATGGATGCCAACAACTCATTCATCCAAGAAATGCCTATTTGGATTGAAAATGAAAGTAGGCGAATTGGATTGATTAACCTTACCGAACAATTTTACAATCAATTGCAGCAAGCTAAATTGTTTGCGTTAGCTATTCCTTTTGAGGAACGATTGAAATTTATCGTAACCGGTTACGGCAAGTTCGATAAAGAGAAGTTAGTAAATGCGATTATTCGAATTCAAAAAAGACTTGGGGGATTGGATACCAAAAATGCGATTAACTTTTTGCTGGAAAATGATATTCACGCATGCTTTCATATTTTACTTTCCTATTACGACAAACAATACAAACAGTCGATGGAAAAATCGAATCGCCCCATACATCACATACCTGCAGATACTGTTGATGCCTCAGCAAATGCAATACTGGTACTTCAAACCTCACAACAATGATACAAATGACCGAACCGATAAAACTTTCGCAATACGCCAAGGGTGCAGGGTGTGGCTGCAAAATTGCACCCGCTGTGCTCGAACAAATACTCGCCTCAACCCGAACAACTGGAAATCCGCAACATTTATTGGTTGGGAACAACAACAATGATGATGCAGCTGTTTATGATTTACAAAACGGTACAGCATTAATCGTAACAACAGATTTTTTTATGCCCATTGTGGATGATGCTTATACCTTTGGGCAGGCTGCTGCTGCCAATGCAATAAGTGATGTATATGCAATGGGTGGTAAACCTATTACTGCCATTGCCATTTTAGGTTGGCCGATTGATAAAATTCCGGCCGAAGTTGCCGCTAGAGTGTTAGAAGGAGCCAAAGCAATTTGTGCAGAAGCCAGCATTGTCATTTCGGGTGGACATACGATTGATTCCCCAGAACCTTTCTTTGGACTATCAGTAAACGGATTGGCTCCTATTGAAAATATTAAACAAAATAATACTGCTCAACTTGGAGATATTATTTTACTGACAAAACCTATTGGAGTGGGTATTTTAGCAACCGCACAAAAACGTGGCAAACTATTACCCGAACATGAAAGCATTTTAACGAAACAGCTTATTCAGCTCAACACATTTGGTGAAATTCTTGGAAAAGAAAAGGGAGTAACAGCTATGACAGATGTTACAGGATTTGGATTATTAGGCCATTTAATTGAGATGTGTGAAGGATCGAACTTGAGTGCCGAAATAAACTATGCTGCTATTCCCAAATTGGAATCTGCCATCCATTATGCGCAACAGTTTATTATTCCGGATGCTACTTATCGAAACTGGAATGCTTACAGCGAAAAGGTGAGTATTGCACCAACCGTTGATGCGACAGAATCGTTTGCGTTGTTACCCGATCCGCAAACCAATGGGGGGTTGCTCATTACGATAGCTCCGACTATGCTTAACGATATTATGCTGCTTGCAAAACAACAGTCGATACCCATCACACAAATTGGTCAGATTGTACATAAACAAGAGAAAATTATTTTCGTAAACTAAGTCCAACAAAAAAACCCGAAGCTTTCGCTCCGGGTTTTTCTATTTTTAAGAATAACCAATTATTACTTCTTCTTATCAGCAGCTGCTGCAGCTTTAGCTTCTTCTTGCGCTGCACGTGTAGTTTTAACTGATACTACTGAATTGTTAACCGCATCCATTAGTTTCATGTTTTCAACTTTGATTTCACCTACTTTAATTGATTTACCAATTTCGAGGTTATCAATATTTACTTCGATAAAATCTGGCAAGTTAGCTGATAATGCACGAACACGTAATTTGTTTGATTTCACAACCAATTTACCACCCGCACGAACACCTACTGAGTTACCAACCAATTTAATTGGAACGCCAATTTCGATTTCTTTAGTTTCATCAATTTCTTGAAAATCGGCATGAAGAATTGAATCGTTCACTGGATGAAACTGAATGTCTTTTAACATTGCACGGTAAATTTTACCGTCAATATCCAACTTTACTTTGTAGGTGTTTGGAGTGTACACCAACTGTTTAAAGTCTGCTGAATACATAGAGAAGTTTACACTCTCTTTTCCGCCACCATACAATACGCACGGCACTTTACCCTCGTTTCGAAGTACTTTGGTAGATGATTTACCCACTCCGTCCCGCAAATAACCAAACATGGCAATTGATTTCATTTTTTTTACTTTTTTGTTTCGCACCACTTGAGTGTATTCGCTCACCCTCGCGCTGCATTTGTTTTTAATTGAATGCGAATATTATCTTTTGCTATTGGCTATTGGCTATTGGCTTTTAGCTACTAGCTGGTTATTAAAAAAACTTTCAACTACTTACTTAACACCTGTATTAAACAATGAACTGATTGACTCAAATTCTGTGACGTTTCTGATTGCTTTTGCAAACAAATCAGCTACGCTTAATACTTTTATTTTACTTGTTTCACGTTTCAATGGAATGGTATCACAAACCACTAACTCGTCAATTACAGAATTTTCGATGGTTTCGTATGCTTTTCCTGAAAGAACTGGATGGGTACACATAGCGCGAACGCTTAATGCTCCTTTATCTTTTAACATTTGAGCCGACTTAGCCAACGTATTTCCTGTATCAATAATATCATCAATCAAAATAACATCTTTGCCTGCCACATCACCAATCAAGGTCATAGATGCAATTTCGTTTGCACGTTTACGCTCTTTATCACAGATAACCATATCTAGATTTAAAGCGCGGGCAAATGTACGGGTTCTATTTGAACTTCCCATATCCGGAGAAGCTAAAATTAAATTGCTTTCGTTTAAGTTGCGGATCCACGGGATAAATATCACCGAAGAATCCAAGTGGTCAACCGGAACCTCAAAAAAACCTTGAATCTGAGGCGCATGCAAGTCCATTGTCATTACCCTACTCACGCCAACTGCCTTTAGCATATCGGCAGCAACCTTCGATCCAATGGATACACGCGGGCGGTCCTTTCTGTCCTGGCGGGCCATTCCAAAATAGGGGATAACAGCCGTTATGTAATGCGCTGATGCACGTTTGGCAGCATCAATCATCAACAACAACTCCAATAAATTATCGGCACTCGGAAAGGTTGATTGGATAAAAAACACATCTGCACCACGTACCGACTCATTTATACTTGGTTGAATTTCTCCATCCGCAAATTGCGAAACGGTAATGTCGCCCAGAGGTTTGCCGTATGCGGATGCAATTTTTTCCGCTACAAATAGCGAATTACGACCTGAGAAGAGTTTTACCTCATTGCGAAGTGATGTCATGGTACTTTAGTTTTATTACAATTGGACCGTTTATTTAAAAAAAAATGTCGGATTTCGTTTAAAAAAACCGACACTTATCATTCTGTTGTCCGACTAGGGCTCGAACCTAGACTCTACTGAACCAAAATCAGTCGTGTTGCCAGTTACACCATCGGACAGATTGGGGTGCAAATGTATGAAAAGGATAATTACATGCAAACCCGTTTTAAAAAAAATTTAGACTTTTTTTTCAAGGGATTTAATTTCACTTGAAAAATGTTGATTTTCAGGTTATTTATAAATCCGCTTCAATTTAAAATCCTTCACAGGAGCAATTACCATGGGCACCTTTTCTACAGTAACGGAGCTTGTATCTAACCCAAAGGCTTTTTCTTCGCTCAAACTAAACTTATCAAGTAAAAAGTACCCATCCATAATGAGCCTTTCGTACAACGATAATTCATTTTCGTTAGATAGATGGCGCTTTAGGACGACAAACCTAAAATCGCCTGTAATGTTTTGTTTATTGAGTGAGGCATACCTGGATGTTACATCTACCTCACCATTCTTCATCAACTCTTCCACCACTTTACGGAAGTAAAAATTAATTTTTTGCTCAACCCTAAAACCGAGTTTAAACTCTACCTTAATCACATCCTGAGGTACTACAATATCAACTTTATACTGCATGGTATAAGGCTGATCGTCTACGTGAATATGTAAAAACCAATAAATATCGGCCCGTTTGGGCTGCTTTTGGAGGATAGAATAAATAACTTTATTTTCAACCTCCATCAAATGATCGGCACTGGTTAAAAAGACCAAATGCGTTGCGTATTTAGGAACAGATTGATCGTTACTTAGCTCATGCAAAATAGGTAAGTATTTTTTGAGGTTTACAAACTCTGTGAGTCTATTTTTAATTTTGCGGCCTTTGAACCAAACCCACATCACCAAAATAAATCCTAAACTGATAATCACTGAAACCCAACCACCATGAGGAAATTTTTGGAGATTTGCCAATAAAAAAGACCCTTCTATAGAAATGTAAACAAGTAGAATTATGCTTACAAACCATCTTGGGGCGTTTATTTTACGCAAATAATTAGCTAACAAAATAGTTGTCATCAACATCGCAATTGTAATTGCTAATCCATAGGCTGCCTCCATATTTGAGGATTCCTTGAAGTACAATACAATACCAACACAACCCGCCCACAATAGCCAATTGGCACTAGGAACATATAATTGACCTTTAGCTTCTGAAGGATATTTAATCGAAACTTTAGGCCATACATTAAGCCGCAAAGCCTCGGAAATAAGTGTGAAAGAGCCACTTATTAATGCTTGACTGGCAATAACAGCAGCCAAGGTTGCAATAGCAATTCCACTTAACAAAAACCAATCAGGCATCAACCCAAAAAATGGGTTCATCTTTGTGATATCCTGACCTTCAAATTGCAAAATATATGCCCCTTGCCCGAGGTAATTTAGCACAAGGGTTGTTTTCACAAAAATCCAACTCACACGAATATTGTGTTTACCACAATGTCCTAAATCAGAATACAACGCCTCTGCACCCGTAGTACATAAAAAAACGGCCCCTAACAACCAATATCCCTCAGGATAGTTGTATAGAAGATTGTAAGCATAATATGGGTTTAATGCGTGTAAAATTTGTGGATGCGCGCTCATCGAAGAAATACCCAACACAGCGAGCATTCCAAACCAAACGAACATGATTGGACCGAATGCTTTTCCTACAATGCTAGTTCCCACCCGCTGGATAACAAACAAAATAGTTATGATGGTTAATACAATGGGAATTGTTGGAATATCTGGATTTAAAATTCGTAATCCTTCAATTGCCGATGAAACAGAAATCGGAGGTGTAATTACCCCATCTGCTAGCAACGCGCATCCTCCAACAATAGCTGGAAAAATGAGTTTAGGTCTACGCCTGCGAATGAGCGCATAAAGTGAAAAGATTCCTCCTTCACCGTTGTTGTCGGCTCTGAGGGTTATAATCACGTATTTTATGGTGGTTTGAAGTGTTAGTGTCCAAAAAATACATGACAAGCCACCATAAACTAAATCCTTTGTAATAACCTTATCGGCAACAATTGCTTTCATTACGTAGAGCGGTGAAGTCCCGATATCTCCGTAAATAATACCCAATGTAACGAGCATTCCAGCTAAGCTAAGTTTGGATACCTGATTATGATGATTTTCTGACACGACTTATATTTTCGACAAATGTAAAATTACTTACCTAATCTCAAAGATGAATTAATAGGCCACCTCTGAAATAAAATGAATTCGCATCAATTGAAGATCTTCTTTCGAAAATTCGCTTCCATATCCGGCAAGCACTTCCTCCAACGAATCCTTTTCGCTCTTTTTAAAGAAATCCATCACCTCATCTTGAATATCCTCATCGGCAATATCATTAATGTATGTTTTAAGGTTGAGTTTGGTGCCAGATAAAACAATGTTCTGAATTTCATCCAACAGTTCAGGCATGGTTAATCCAATACTACGGGCAATATCTTCTAAACTTTGTTTTTTATCAATACTGGTAATAATCGAAATCTTTTTGGCCGATTTGTTGACCACCGATTTTACCACTACATCTTCCGAACGCTCAATATTATTGTCCTCAACATATTTACCGATTAACTCGATAAACTGTTTTCCATACTTCACGGCTTTTCCTTTGTTTACACCGCTTACCTTGCTCAATTCATCAATTGTTATTGGAAATTTGAAGGCCATTTCCTCCAACGATGGTTCCTGAAAAATCACGTAAGGAGGCAGGTTCATTTGCTTTCCAACCTTACGTGTTAAATCTTTAAGCATCACAAAAAGCACTTCATCATAAACGTTTTCAGCTTCTACACCATCATCATCGCTTTCCAGTACCTTATCAAACTTCTGATCAACCGCAATTTCAAACTTAGTAGGTTTTTTAATAAACGTTTCGCCTTTGTCGCTGATGCTCAACAATCCATAGTTTTCAATATTTTTTGTAATGAATCCTTGTAACAACAATACTCTAATTAATGATTTCCAGTAGTTATCATCATAATTTTTTCCTTTACCAAATGATGATAGTTTTTGGTGGTCGTTTAAGGTTACATCATGTGTTTTGTTACCAATCAAAATATCAACTATGTGCTTTAAAACGTGCTTTTCATCAATCTCTTTAATGAGTTGTAATGCTAAAACTGCTTCTGCTTTCGCATCTTCTTTTGCTTTTGGATGACGGCAATTGTCGCACATTTTACCGCAACCTTTATCATCATACTCTTCACCAAAATAATGCAATAAGAATTTTCTGCGGCAAGCAGACGTTTCGGCAAATGCTTGTGTTTCGAAAATCAATAACTCCCCTATTTCCCTCTCGGCAACGGGCTTGTCTTTCATAAACTTTTCAAGCTTATCAATATCAGCTGGATTGTAATATAAAACACAATCGCCATCAATGCCATCACGCCCGGCACGACCTGTTTCTTGGTAATATCCTTCAATACTCTTCGGCACATCATAGTGAATCACAAAACGAACATCCGGCTTGTCAATACCCATTCCAAAAGCAATAGTTGCCACAATAACGTCTGTGCTTTCCATCAAAAATGCATCCTGATGGGCAGCACGTGTTTTGGCATCTAGACCTGCATGATATGGTAATGCTTTAACACCATTCGCTTTCAATACTTCGGCAATCTCTTCAACCTTTTTACGGCTCAAGCAATAAATAACTCCCGACTTTCCCTTTTTGGTTTTTACATACGAAACCAAATCTTTCATCACATCGGCCTTTTTACCTTTGGGTCTTACCTCGTAATATAAATTGGTGCGGTTAAATGATGACTTGTATACAAGTGCATCATTCATCTGCAAATTCTTTTGAATATCCTGTTGAACTTTGGGCGTTGCAGTTGCAGTTAAAGCCATCATCGGAACATCTTTTATTTCCTTTATCATCTGCTTTATTCTGCGATACTCAGGACGAAAATCATGACCCCACTCCGAGATACAATGAGCCTCATCAACGGCAACAAATGAAATATTAATGCTTTTTAAGAAATCAATTGTTTCATCTTTCTTCAATGTTTCCGGAGCGATGTACAGCATCTTAGTACTGCCTTCGGTTACATCGTGCTTCACTTTTGTTATCTCTGTTTTTGATAACGATGAATTTAGAAAATGCGCCACTGTTCCGTGGTTGAAGGCACGAATCTGGTCAACCTGATTTTTCATTAACGCAATAAGCGGTGAAATAATAATAGCTGTTCCAGGCATCATTAGAGCTGGTAATTGGTAACAAAGAGATTTACCTCCTCCCGTTGGCATAATAACAAACGTATCATCACCATTCAATAAACTATTGATGATGGTTTCTTGGTCGCCTTTGAATGAATCAAATCCAAAAAATTCTTGCAGACTTTCTTTCACGCCTTTTAAGGCAGTAGATTTGGTCGTCTTTTTTACCGTTTTTGCAGCTTTCATGCGCTAATGTATTACTTTATGGCATCTTAAAGTAAGATGCATCTGTTTGGTTTTTAACGAAAAGGGGGACGAAGTTAATCTCTTCTATCGTTTTTTGAAAATATGAAGATTAAAATCGTTCTTTGTGACATAAATCATGCGTAATATGCATGCTATTGAAACTAACCAATCGTTAGTGTGAAGATAACAGATTAATGGAAAAAAATAAGAATCATTACGCCATAATTATGGCAGGGGGGGTAGGAACCAGATTTTGGCCATCAAGCAGAAGCTCTTATCCTAAACAATTCCTTGATATACTTGGCACAGGCAGCAGCTTATTACAACTAACTTATAAACGTTTTCTAAAGCATTTTTTGCCCGAAAATATTTACATCGTTACCAATGTTGCTTATATGGATTTGGTTAAAACCCAAATCCCTGATATTAACATGAATCAGGTTTTGGGTGAACCTACTGCCAAAAATACAGCGGCTTGTATTGCATTTGCCAGTTCCAAAATTCACCATATTAATACCCACGCTATTTCTGTTGTTGCCCCTTCCGATCATCTCATTTTGGATGAAGATACCTTTATGGATCATATTGAAATGGCGATGAATTATGCCAGGAAAAACGAGTCGCTCATCACTTTAGGAATCCGCCCTAACAGGCCAGATACCGGTTACGGATACATTCAATACATTGATGAGGGCCAAGAAAATAATATTTTCAAAGTAAAAACCTTCACCGAAAAACCAACCTTGGAAATTGCCCAAACGTTTATGGAGTCGGGTGATTTTTTATGGAATGCTGGCATTTTTGTTTGGAGTGGTAAAAGCATTCGCAATGCGTTTAAAGAACATTTGCATGAGCAATATGCACTGTTTCATGAAGCCTCCAAATATTATGGTGCTTCAGATGAAGCCATTCAGGTTCAAAAATTATATGAACAATGCCGCAGTATCTCCATTGACTATGGTATCATGGAAAAAGCGTCTAATGTATATGTTATTCCTAGCGACTTCGGTTGGAGTGATTTAGGAACGTGGACCTCTTTGTATGAAATTTCGGATAAAGATGCACATGGCAATGTAGTTAAAGGAAAAAATATTTTTGCCTACGATACCAAAGATTGTATGATTAGTGCCAACGGGCAAAACGGCAGACTTGTAGTTGTAAAAAGTACCGAAAACTTAATCATTGTTGATACTCCCGATGTGCTGATGATTTGTGATAAAAACCACGAACAAGAGATTAAACAAATTGTGACCGACATCAAATTGAAATTTGACGAGAAGTATATTTAGGAAGAGAGTTGATTGGTTGATAATGTTGACCGGTTGATAGGTTAATTGTGTTAATGAAAGAACAGTCAGTTCGAGTAAATATTTGGAAGGAGTTGTATCGAAAACAGTTGACTGGTTATTTGTTAATTGTATTTACGATTATTTGTTGCAGGTCGTTTATTGCGGGTCGCGAGTGGTTTAATGAAAATAGATTTGAATACTTTGTTCGATAGCCATGGAGATTGTTCAATTTTATTTCGAATGCTCTTCTTCATTCTATTTTAGTCGTTACGCATTATTTCAACATTCGAACTTGAATATTTCTTCTCAGGATATATATCTTTATCTTGTTTTTAAAACTTACCAATCATTCTCTAATGAAAACACCCCCATACCTTAAAGCAGGCGATACCATTGCCATCACAGCCACTGCTCGTAAAGTGAGTTTGGAAGAATTGCAACCGGCAATCACACTATTTGAGCGATGGGGATTGAATGTACAATTGGCGCACGGAATTTTTGAAACCGATAGTCAGTTTGCAGGCAATGATCATATAAGAGCTCAGGCAATGCAATTATTGTTGGATGACCAAAATGTGAATGCGATTATCTGTGCTCGTGGCGGTTATGGTACCGTGAGAATAATTGATCAATTGGATTTCAAAAAATTTACTCATTATCCAAAATGGATTATCGGCTTTAGTGATGTAACGGTACTACATTCACATATTTTTATGCATTCAGCCATTCCTACAATACACGCTGCCATGCCAATTACCATGCAAGCACATAACGCAGATGCAGAAAGTAATGAATCGTTGTACAACGTTCTTTTTGGCCAAAAGGTACAGTATACTTTTACTTCACATCCACTTAACAGAATTGGAACTGCAAAAGGGAAACTCATTGGCGGTAACTTATCTGTATTGTCTTCGTTATTAGGCTCCACTTCTGATATTGATACTGATGGTTGTATTTTATTTCTAGAAGATCTTGATGAATACCTTTACCATATAGACCGTATGATGGTGAACATGAAGCGGAATGGCAAACTGAATAAACTTGCAGGTCTGATTATTGGAGGCATGAGCGATATGCGGGATAATACCATTCTATTCGGAAAAACAGCCCTCGAAATAATAGCCGAACATGTTGCTGAATACAATTACCCTATTGCCTTTGACTTTCCAGCCGGACATGAGCAGAAAAATCTCGCCATAAAGTTGGGTGATGAATGCTTACTGACTGTTGCCAGTTACAAATCCATCATTGAGCAATAATATTAACTCTAAAGTTAGTAGTTGGTATTGGTAATCAATGTCGAATCGGTCATTGTTTTTAAGAACGCTACTAAATCTGCTTTTTCATCTGATGTTAAACCTAAACCATTTGGATGTTTGGTTATAAATGGATCAGCAGGATAGGTTCGAATTGCTCCAGAATTATAAAACTCAACTACATCTTCCAATTTTGCCAAACGACCATCATGCATGTACGGTGCTGTAAAAACCAAATTGCGTAAGGAGGGCGTTCTGAATTTGCCCTTGTCTTCAGGATTGTTGGTGATGCGCCCAAGTCCGGGATCGCTACTTTGGTGACCGTTGTGGTGAAATAAAAAATCAGTCATAAATGCACCACTCAAACTGTGACAATGAAAACAATCGGCCTTTTCTTCCGTATTAAACAACTCTAGCCCTCGTTTTTCTTGTGCAGTTAATTTGCTCTGATCGCCAAACAATTTAAAATAATCAAAACGTGTTTCACCCGAAACAATGATGCGTTCAAACTGCGCAATTGCCTTCATAAGCATGGCAGTAGTAATAGAGTCGCTACCAAAAGCTTTCTTAAATAAAGCGGGATACTGTGGATGTTTTTGCAATTTATCAATCACATTAGTGAGGGTTTCTTCCATCTCCAGCGGATTGGTAATAGGCCCTAATACTTGAGATTCTAAATTTTTGGCACCACCATCCCAGAAAAACCGATGATCTGTTTTAGCAAATTTTTCTACATAAGCCAAGTTAAAAAGAGGCATTGAATTGCGCTCACCTTTTTGGTTGCTTGCTCCAAAACTAAATTGTTTAGCTTCATCCGTAAATCCAAACAACTGACTGTGGCACGAACCACATGATTGAACGTTATTTTTGGATAGGATTTTATCATGAAACAGCTTACGTCCTAACTCAACGCCCTCAACTGTTAATGGATTATCCAAGGGAGAAGGAATAGGATAATCAAGTGGCAATCCAACAGGAATCTGAACCAAGTATGGTGTAGGTGCAAATGGTTTAGTTGTATCCGTGGGAACTACTGTAGTTGTTCCATTTTGTATGACCTCATCATCTTTTTTACAACTTTGTACAAAAAAAAATACTGCAAAACATAACAAACAAAAAACGTTTACTCTTTTCATTTTTAATCTCTACTGAATAGCCGTAATATTAAATGCATTGGCAATATTTACCTTTAACTTAGCAATGGATGGCACTCCCGCAGAGTGAATATCAATTGCATCAGTTTTTAAATCATATTTATTAGGCGTATTAAAAAACTTCGCAACATCCACGTTAATATTGGCGGTAAGTGCTGTTCCACCGGTTTTATAGTTAGATAAATCATGGTTAACATTCATCACATTTCCGTCACCTCCAATATCAAAACTGTAAGCAGTATTTTGACTGGTGAAACGTCCTTTTAATCTCAGAAAAACATAACCGGTACTCCATGCCCAATACATACCGTATGAAGGATCTAAAGCACCGGTATGCACTCCTGTGCTGTTTGCCAAACTATCAACACCAATCATATACGAAATGGAAGTATAGCACCCGGCAGGAATACTATCCAATAAAACCTTGGCTTGCTGTCCGGGTATTTGACTAATCAATTCATAATTACCTAAATTTATTTTATTACCTGCTGAGGTGGTTAACGTAACATTACTTACGTAGTAGGTAAGTTGAGTTATTCTAATTGTATCAGCTGCTGCGGTTACATAGGATTTAGGCGATAACTCAAATGCCTGAGCACCAAATGTGGGATTAAACATTAGTGTTAATTTACCTTTGGAGTTATATGTAATGCCGCTTTCAAACGTTGAGCCAGTTGTTGAGGCACTAGACGTTGCAGTTGTATTATCGTCTTTATCACCTTCTTTGCAAGATTGTACAATCAACAACACGGTTGAGCACAACAGTATTAATATACTTTTTTTCATCGCCTTAAATTATTATTTCACCATCAAATATAGTTAGTTTGCATCTTAATATTCTCTTAAAACACATAACCATGGCAAGTTTTGACATTGTAAACAAAATAGACCTTCAAAAGATTGATAATGCAATAAATGTTGCAATTAAAGAACTGGTAAACCGCTATGATTTAAAAGATGAAGACTGCACCATTGAGTTGGATAAAAAAGCTAAACAAGTTAAACTGCAGGCTAAGCAGGAGATGGCGCTAACCAGTTTAATTGATATTATTTTAAGCAAATTTACCAAACAAGGCCTTGATCCACGAATATTAGACTTGAGCAAAGAACCTCACCCAAGTGGCAGACATGTTTATCAGGAGTTACCTATTAAAGAAGGTCTGGATAAAGAACATGCAAAAAAGATTACCACATTTATTAAAGATGCAAAATTAAAAGTACAAGCCAGTATAATGGATGATCAGGTGAGGGTAACCAGCAAAAGTATTGATGAGTTACAAGCTACGATGAACAGACTGAGAGGGGAAGATTTTGAGGTTCCGTTGCAGTTCGACAATATGAGGAGCTAAACTAACTCCTTTTGAGCGTTACTTCCTTTTCGTCAATACGAGTTGAGCATTACCAAAATCAATAACAGCTCTGTATTTCATCAAAAAGTCGCTACCCAATACGCCATCAATTTCAGGAATTTCGAGTACGGCATAAGTTGTATTTACATGTGCCAAAGGCAATATAGCAACCTCCATTTTTTTACGTTTAAACTTTTTCGCAGTAATATTTTTGATTGTGGCAGCTTTCGTTTCCATGTTAGTTGCTCCCAATCCAACTGATTTGCTTTCATGAGAAGTTATTTTTTGTTCGCTCACAAAACGTAAAACACGTTCAGCATCAAAAACTGTTTTGCTTGCTCCTGTATCAACCAACAAGCGACAGGTTGTTCCGTTGATCTCCATATCCACGAATACGTGGAAATTTTGTGCTTCTAGTTCAATAATGTGTAATGGAATCTTATGTTTCATGCTACCTATATAAAACAATAAAGACGTTTCAAATGAAACGTCTCTATTGAATAATAAAATTAAGATCTGTTATTTTTTACAATGCTCCGATTTCCTTCAATACATTGTTCATGTTGCGAACAGCATCTGCACTTTTATTAAACAATTCTTGCTCGGCAGCATCCAACTTGTAATCAACAATTGTTTCCCATCCATTTTTTCCAATCGTAACAGGCACTCCTAAACAAATATCTTTTTGTCCGTACTCACCGTCAAGGCTAACGCAACATGGCATCACACGCTTTTGATCACGTACAATACTCTCTACCAATAAAGCACTTGCCGCACCAGGCGCATACCATGCAGATGTTCCTAATAATTTAGTTAACGTTGCTCCACCTACCATGGTTGCATCACTTATTTCTTTCAGTTTGTCAGCAGACAACGTATTCGAAACAGGAACACCATTTAAGGTAGCCAAACGAGTTAACGGAATCATGGTTGTATCTCCATGTCCGCCAATTACCGTTCCGTGAATATCGGCAGTTGGTTGGTTTAACGCCAAGCCTAAGTATCCTTTAAAACGAGCGCTATCCAACAATCCACCCATACCAATAATTCTATTTTTAGGTAATCCTGTTGCTTTCAACGCAAGGTAAGTCATCGTATCCATTGGGTTAGAAACAACAACGATTATTGCATTTGGCGAATGTTTCAATACATTCTCGGCTACCGATTTTACGATATTTGCATTTGTGCCTATTAACTCCTCACGAGTCATCCCTGGTTTACGCGGAATACCTGAAGTGATAACTACAACATCTGAATTAGCTGTTTTGCTGTAATCATTTGTTGTGCCGGTAACACGTGTTTTCATTCCCAACAACGAAGTTGTTTGGTAAATATCCAACGCCTTACCTTCTGCAAAACCTTCTTTTACGTCTAGCAAAACTACTTCGTCTGCCAATTCGCGATACGCAATTACATCTGCTGTGGTTGCTCCTACAGCTCCTGCTCCAATAACCGATACTTTAGTCATGTTTATGTTGTTAATTTGATTATGTGATAATTTGAGGATTTGAGCCTAAATTCAGCCGTGAATCCTTGACCAAAAACGAGTGCGAAAATAACGATGTGTTTTACAATCAAAAATGATTTTTAGTCGGTTTTAAGGTTAAACCACCATCTCTTTCACATCTTCGGCAATGACAAGTCTTCCCAAGGTTTTTTCCTTTATATAATCGATGGTAACACCCGGTGCATACTCCAACAATCTAAAACCATCGGGAGTAATATCAAAAACGCCTAGCTCAGTAACAACCTTTTTTACACATTTTAAACCAGTGATTGGAAGTGAGCACTTTGCTAATAACTTACTTTCTCCGGCTTTGTTTACGTGTTGCATGGCAACAATAATATTTTTGGCCGAAGCCACTAAATCCATGGCCCCTCCCATTCCTTTAACCATTTTGCCTGGTATTTTCCAGTTGGCAATATCACCATTATCGGCAACTTCCATTGCACCCAAAATAGTGAGGTTCACTTTCCCTGATCGAATCATTCCAAAGCTCATGGCTGAATCGAAAAACGAGGAACCCGCAACAGTTGTGATAGTTTGTTTTCCTGCGTTAATCAAATCGGCATCTTCATCTCCTTCAATTGGAAAAGGACCAATTCCCAACAAGCCATTTTCGGATTGTAATACCACATTAATTCCCTCGGGGATATAATTAGCAACCAATGTTGGAATTCCAATACCCAAATTTACATAAAATCCGTCTTGTAATTCTTGGGCGATTCTTTTTGCTATTTGATTTTTGTCTAAAGCCATATTTTGTTTCCCGCAGATTTCGCGGATTTACGCTGATATATTATTAACTAATAACTTAATTCACCAATTACTGTTTTTTACTAACCGTTCTCTGTTCGATCCTCTTCTCATAATCTGTCCCTTGAAAGATGCGGTGTACATATATTCCAGGTAAGTGAATATGATCCGGATCAATTTGGCCTGCTTCAACCAATTCCTCCACCTCTACAATGGTAATTTTTCCGGCCATTGCTACTAATGGATTAAAATTACGAGATGTTTTACGAAACACTAAATTACCTTGAGTATCGCCTTTCCATGCTTTGATGATGGAAAAATCCAAATCGAAAGCATATTCCATCAAATATTCTTTATTGTTAAACATGCGTGTTTCTTTTCCTACGGCAACCTCTGTACCTACACCTGCCGGAGTAAAAATTGCCGGCATACCATAACCTGCCGCTAATAAACGGGTAGCCAATGTTCCTTGAGGAATAAGATCAACTTCCAATTCTCCCGATAATAATTGACGCTCGAATTCAGCATTTTCACCAACATAAGAGGCGATCATTTTTTTCACCTGCTTTTGTTGCAACATCAATCCGATGCCAAAATCATCAACACCTGCATTGTTTGAAATACAAGTTAAATTATTGATTCCTTTCGACACCAATGCATTGATGCAATTTTCGGGAATGCCGCACAATCCGAACCCTCCCAAACCTATAACTGCACCGCTATGAATATCAGCAATAGCAGTTTGCGCATCCTTTACTACTTTATTTATCATCCTAAAATTTTATGTTTATCATTTACAAAATGAAGCAATGTAAAACATTACTCTCCAATAGTGGCACTTAATCCTTCATCCAACAGGGCTTTACACATAGCCATTAAATCTGCTTTTACGCCATGCTTAACATCACACTTGCCTTTGAAGTGAACCAATGTTGCACATTGTTCGGCCTGTAATTCATCGTGCTTACAAATACGCACCAAACAGTCAATTACATGATCGAATGTATTTACATCATCATTGTATAAAATGAGTGTTGCGCCCGAATGAACTCCATCCAACACTTCAACTAATAACTCTTCAATCAATTGTTCGCTCATTTTTTTTGCGTTTCAATGGTTGGTTTTTTATTTAAACTAAACTTGTTTTCATTGCCTGCACGCAAGCGACCTATATTAGCTCTGTGCGTGTATACAACCAAAACTGCTATTGTAATGCAAAAGTACAAAAATGTTGGTTGATGCCACTCATAAATTAACCCAACATAAAGCGGACTTAAAATAGCGGAAACCATTGATCCTAAAGAGATATACTTACTTACAGAAACAATAATGACAAAAGTTACAAAACAACATAGGGCTAACCAACCGCTCATGGCTGTGATTACGCCAATTAATGTTGCAATTCCCTTGCCCCCTTTAAAACCGGCAAATATTGGGTATACATGTCCTAACACTGCCATTGCACCCAGCAACATTTGCATGTTGAAGTATGCCTCAGTTTCACTTACCAATGAATGATTAAATATCACCAAACTGGTGGCTAACAATCCCTTCAAAAAATCGATAAATAAAACGGTAAATCCGGCAGGTTTACCGAGGGTGCGCAACGTATTGGTTGCGCCAGCGTTTCCACTTCCGTGCTCACGAACATCAATTCCAAAAAAGGCTTTCCCTATCCAAACAGCTGTGGGTATAGAACCTAATAAATAAGCCCCAACACAACTTAAAATCATTACTGTTAAATTATTCATGTTTCAATTTGAGTTATTCGTTATTGAGTTATTCGAAATTCGTCATTAGTAGTTCGATTACTTCTTAATGTAATATTATAGAATAACCCGCAACTATGATTTATTAACCATCTTATTTTTTCATGGCTTTTACATAACGATTTCGATCAGCAATATTTGCCTGCCGAAGTTTAAACTCATCTTTCGAAAGTTTGTCAATATTATCTTTTATATATTGATTAAACAATGCATCTGAAGCTACAACATACAGAATGTTTCGCTGGTATTTAAAAAAGTACCAACTTCCATTTTGAGGAGATTCAATATACAACACAAAATCATCTCCGCTTCTGCGTTTGGTCATTTCTAAACGCCCTTTTACCATACGTTCCAACCTAAACTTCTCGAAAGAATTGATCCCAATATTGCCTATCGAAATGAGAGAACGTGAGGCCGGATTCCACTTCATTTTCAATTCTGAAATAAATATGGTTTTTTGCAATTCCGGGATTAATTTCACATTATTATCATCTATCTCATCAGTAGCTTTTACTATGTTTTTATCATCAACCCATTCAGCTACTGCTTTCTTCATAAAATCAGCTTTAAAGGATGGGGCTTCGCCATTATCAGATTGATTATACAGCGAATCATACATCAATTTTAATGCGCTTGATGGAATAGGGAAATTAAGCAACGCAGCAAGGTGCATGCTGAAAGAAGTATCGGAAGCATTGAGGGTTGCTGTTCCGGCAGTTATAAATTCAAACTTTCCTGTTTCGTACCCAAACTTAAACCTGCCTTCGCCCGTAGTGGTTTGTTTGCCTTCATTTACACGTAATGTATTTCCTTTAAGTCCCTCTTTAAATAACTTCTCGGAAGAACCTAAACGAAACTCCTTGTCCTTTTCATCGTAATACAAAACGCCTTCCACCTTCATTAATTCGGGATCTGACCCATTTCGTTTGCGCGTAAAAAAAGCAGCGTAAGCATGCGCAGAATCATTTGAAATATAAAAACCATTTGTAAGCGCTTGCCTGTTTTGGTTAGTAGGTGTTTGTTGAACATTGATAAATACCGAATCAGGACTTATTACAGCGGTATTTCTGAACCAATCGGTGCGAGGGTAAGGTAATTTATGTTTAGGCAAGAAGAAACCATCATACTCCAAGTTTTTCTCAATACTGCGCAACAGCACTCTTCCCTGAAAACGAATATTTGTACCTGCAAAAAACAGAATTGAATCCGGAATATCCGTTTTAGCTAATAAACGATGTGCACTATCAATTCCAATTTCATTTAAGAAGAATTTTTGCTTGTTCTTTTTTTGATCAACATATTCGTAAGTTCCTGTTCCACGCAATGCAAAACGACCTTCAATTTTAAGTTTCGCTTGTTCTATGTTGTGATATTTATTAATGGTATCGGCTGTTATTTTTGCGTTTATAAGTTCATCCATATTTGCGCCTTCACGAATGACAACCTTTTGGCTGTCGACAAAAATACGGGCATCACCAACCGCAATAAATGGAATATTTTTAGCATACAATGTATAATCTCTTAAATCGAGTGTGGTGAGTGCTGTTTTAAATGTGAGACCTTCCTGAGTAGTTCTTACCGAGATTAGATAGGAAGAAATTGCATCGTTTGATGGTTTTGATTTGAAGTCGATTGTTTGTTTGTCCATCAGCCACGTGAATTCCTCAAATGAACCGGCATATTGGTTAAACGTAAAATCGGTATTGATTCCTTGCGTATTCAAAACGAAATCCCCTTTTCGTGCGGTTAAGTTGATATTGCCTTTTACCGAACCTGATTTGAACGCAAACTTTGTAGAATCAATATGCGATTTAAGTTGAAAAACACCATCATCCGTAACAATATTATCCGGCTTTAAATACATGAGCGTTGCAATCAACCTCGCTTTATCCATATCGATGAAACCATTTCCAGTCATTGCTGCAGGAGTGAGTAATAGCGCACCATGAAAATCAGAACGTTTATCAGAAACCTGCATCGTGCGATCTTTATCTTTTACCAATAATGAATCGCTATATGGCATCCATCTTTCGTATGTATTCACTGCATCAACTGTAGGAAAAAGAGTATTTCGTTTATTCTCAAATGCATCACAATCGGCATTCATTGAATCTAAAAATAATTCAAACTTTTTGGAAGATGAGGTGGATGTGAGATACTCCAATTTTCCGCTACCAAAGAACCCCGAATCACTTAAATACAACGCGATATTTCCAGTTCCTTTACCTCCATACATAGGGTATGATGCTTCCGGAATTTTAAACCCTAGCGATTTGTCTTCTTGCAAATTTAAGTCGCCCCGCATATCCGGAATAATGCCACCTGCCAACAATGTACCTTCTAACTTTATGGTTTCAAAGTTTAGTTCATTTAAACTATCGAGCGTAAATGGATCGAGCTTAAACGAAAAGCGGTTACGATTGTATACCCCATTATAAGTAGTGGGTTTATCGTAATAAATATTCGCACCAGTGTCCGATTTAAAAATAGGATAACCCGGATATTTTTTTCGGCTACTTTTATTAAAGGGATGATCAATTGATAACGTTCCATAAATATTTTGAAGTGCACTTTTTACAGGCAAGTCAGTACCTGTTTCATCATCCTTGTATAAAAACTTCATCGAATCAACATTGCTCAACCGTATTTGAAAAGAGGTATAATCAAAAGAAAATCCATTTCCAAAAAACACAACTTTACCTGCATGTAATTTTCCCGAAAAATCCATATTACGGTTTTTCTTCATCGTAATTTGTTGATCCTTGGGAATGATGTATACGTTTTGAGAATCGCTAAAGTAAAATTTAGGAACTCCTTGAACAACCAAATCATTGTTAATTAAACTTAGTGATGCATTGGGATAACGTTTGATAACAGAGAAAAATGCAATCGCATCAAAATCTGTTTTACCTGCGTGTGCATTCACATAATCTTGCAACTTGCGTCTTACCTTTACGTATTCTCTCTCCGAATCATATGATACAAAACCTTTATCATTTAATTCAATCATTTGAATTTTAATATCACTTTTGTTACTCTTAAAAAAGGCTGCATAGTCATCAATAAAAAAACCGGTTATTTTTAGCTTTTCTGTATATTGTTTAACACGTACAAGTGGGTTATAATCCAATATCCCTTGAATTTTTTCATACCGTATATCCCTAAAATAATTATTGGATTCGAACTTTGCCGGCTGGTTATCATTAATCATGTCGATGTCGATTTTGGGATTATCCAATAGCCACCTAATCTCATCACAGTAAAACTCAATATTATGATAGGTATCAAAAAAGGGCGCTTGAGAAATACCCTGATCGCTGCGATACAAGGACACAAAATGATCTTTTAAACGATAGGTAAATTCTATTTGTGGATGATAGATAGAATCTTTGTCAATAGTAATTATAGCCTCGGCCTTCATTGTATGAACACGCTCGCCTCTTACAATAATTTCTTTCGCTTTAACTTTTAATACCGGCTTGTCTTTATAACTAAAAACCATTTGAGCCTTAACAGAATCAACAGAAGTTCCAATAATGGTTTTTCCTTTCATCCCAAATCCTCCCGAAAACTTGGCTCTGCCAAACGGAAAATCTTTCAATACAGCTTGAAAAGAATTGAACTGAGGATATACCGAACTTTCGCCCATTGATTGTGTCATTGCTCTATCAATAACTTTTCCTGCCAAGGGTTTTTCAAATAGTAAAGGATAATTCAACCAAGCAGTATCGGCAGTAACAAACCCACTTGTAAAATCTACAGTATACTTAACCAATTCTGCATACATTTTTGCCGAGTCCATTCCAAGCCTTGTCCAATCAAGCCTTCCTCCTGTACCAACCCATTTATTTTGAGAAGGATAATATGTTCCTGATGTTTGATAAATCTCTAGTGTATCGCCAACTGTGTAACAAATTAAATCTGTATTTTTAACAACAAATGCAGCTTCGCCTTTGGTTTGAAGGTTGATATCAATATTGCTGCTTACCCATTTCATCATACCTTGTTGAGCAATGATATGATCAGCAAAAATGTTTCGCGATATCTTTAGAAACTTTTTAAACTCATCTTTTGATTGGGTAAGTGAAAGATTAAGTGCCTTGTGCCAATTGTCGAATTTAGTTACCTGGTTATTTTCAAATAACCCATTCATGGCCCGCAGATAATCGTTAAACGTAGGAGCGCCCATATTCAAATTGAGCATTTGGTTGCTCAACTTTATAACAGCCATTTTTTGAGGATTGGTTAACCTGCCCGTATTGTAAAAACCTAAAAAATCACCCATGGCCTCTTGCGTTGGTTTATCGCCAAGCGATTCGATGTGCTTTTCAAAATCGGCACTAAACTGCACCAAGTCATAACTTAACTGCGCTTTTGCCACTAGAAAAGTGACAGAAAATAAAAATATAAGACCAAGTTTTCTGACCATGAAGATTAAACGAAATATGAACAAGCAAGGTATGTTTTTTAGCGCTTATCTTATTGATGTTCGTAAATAGATTGTGGAAAGAATTTACAGTTCGTTGAAAAACAAAAAGCGCAAACAGGAAATCCTATTTTCGCCTTAAAAACTTATCTGCTATTTCATTGCTTTCACAATATCAACAAAACTTCTGCTTTGCAAGGCAGCCCCACCCACTAAAGCTCCATCAATATCTGGTGCCGAAAACAATTCGGCTGCATTATCGGCTTTAACGCTTCCACCGTATTGAATGGTAAGGGTATCGGCCGTTGTTTCATCGTATTTCTCTTTTACCAAGTTGCGAATAAACGCATGTACTTCCTGAGCCTGGTCTGTGCTAGCTGTTTTACCTGTACCAATTGCCCATACAGGTTCGTATGCAATAACCACATTGGCAAATTGTTCGGCTGTTAAGTGAAACAAGCCTTCACTCACTTGAGCTTTTAATACCTCAAAATGTTTATTGGCTTCGCGCTCTTCTAATGTTTCGCCACAGCAGTAAATGGCCGTTAATCCGTTTTTCAACACAGCATCCGTTTTTTTTGCCAACCAATCATTGTGTTCACCAAAATACTGTCTGCGCTCGCTGTGCCCAATAATCACGTATGATGCTCCACAACTTTTGATCATGGCGGCACTTACTTCACCAGTATAGGCTCCGCTATCGTGGTTGCTACAATTTTGTGCGCCTCCAAAAACATTATTATGCTCAGAAACCATTCTACTCACTGCATTGATGTGAACAAATGGAGGAATAATAACCACGTGAGCCGAACCGTTATACTCATCTTTTACCATTGCCACAATTTCAGTTACCAATCCCATTCCCTCATCAAAGGTTTTGTTCATTTTCCAGTTTCCAGCAATAATTTTCTTTCTCATATTATTCTCGTTTAGTTTAGTTGTTCAACTGCTTTAGGATACTTGATAGCCCCAGATAAGCGATTTAAGCTTTTTCCCAAAATCTGTACTTAGCACTTTCGTCATATACTGCTTTCAGAATATCCTTTTCTATATCATCAAAAGCTACTCCTCTTCGGGCGCACATAGCCTCGGCAGTTACAAATGCTTTTTTGATGATGAAGGTTTCGAATCCTTGCGCCCCACCCCAAGCAAACGATGGAATGAAGTTGCGTGGAAATCCTGCCCCAAAAATATTGGCTGCAACACCTACAACGGTTCCTGTATTAAACATAGTATTAATACCACATTTCGAATGATCACCCATCATTAATCCGCAGAAAGTTAGTCCCGTTTTCTCAAACTTTTCAGTTCTGTAATTCCACAGTTTCACTTCTTCATAAGTATTTTTCAAATTCGAATTATTAGTATCTGCTCCTAAATTACACCACTCACCAATTACTGCATTTCCTATAAAACCATCGTGCCCTTTGTTTGAATAAGCAAAAAACACTGCGTTATTTACTTCGCCACCTACTTTGCAATATGGACCAACAGTGGTTGCAGGATAAATTTTTGCATCCATTTTTAAGCCGCCATGCTCACACAATGCAAAAGGACCTTTAACCTTGCATCCTTCCATTATTTCAGCATCCTTACCTATGTATATACTCCCTGTTGATGCGTTCAGGATAGAGAACTCAACTGTTGCGCCTTCTTCAATAAAAACCCGTGCGGGTTTTACAACTTGATTGGTTGGTGAAATAGGTTGTGAAATACGCCCTTTGGTTAACAACTCAAAATCATCTTCAATAGCCCGACCGTTTTTAGCAAAAATATCATACGTAAAATTCAACTTAATTAATTCTTTAACCGATGAATCTATGCGTTTGGTAGCTGTAAGTTCATCCGTTCCATTAACATGGGCCGCAACCAAAATCTCTTTCCAATATAAGGCTTCGTTTAGTTGTAATGAATTGATTTCGGTAACCAATGCCGAGTTGGGGAATACCGTTCCATTTAGCATTATATTGGAAGAGGAGGCCTCCATCTTAAATTTTGTTTGAAGGTAACTTTGTGTTTTAAACGTTAGCGGACCTTCCAAATAGCGTTTCCACTTATCGGTTAAGGTTAAAATACCACATCTTATCTCCGACACAGGGCGTGTAAACGTAAAGGGCAGCAGGTTGCCTCTATCTATTTCCGTTTCAAACAGTATATAGTTCATACCGCGATATTAATTGAAACGATTGGAAATTACTATATGTCGGGCCATACAACAATTCAAATGGGCATAAAAAAAGCCCTCTGTTGGGAGAACTTTTAATATTAAGTGAAGATATTATTTCTTCTTAGCAGCATAACGTTTGTTGAACTTGTCAATACGTCCTGCTGTATCAATCAACATATTTGTTCCAGTAAAGAACGGATGTGATTTGTGAGAAATCTCTAATTTAAACAATGGATACTCATTGCCATCTTCCCATTTGATGGTTTCTTTTGTTTCAACTGTTGAGCGTGTAATAAAAGAATAGTCGTTCGACATGTCTTTAAACACTACTTTTCTAAAGTTTTTTGGATGGATATCTGCTTTCATTTCTTAAAATTTTAAAGTTTATATGGATTTTGCCATATCGTTCAATCTCGGCTCAATACTGTCTACAAAAAAAGAAATGCAAACGGGTATTGTTCGAAAATGAGGGGCAAAAATAACCATATTTTGGTTTAAGCCAAATATTTTCCAATAAAAATAATTGCTAGCCTGCTTATTGAATTTACTGGGGTTCAATTAACTTTGGCTGCAAATTTAGGTTATATGAGTAAGCAAAGTATACAAATTCTTAACGATATTCAGGTAAAACAGATGATTAAGCGCATTGCTTACCAGATATATGAAAACCATTTCAACGACAGAGAACTCCTAGTTGCCGGAATTGACGGACGTGGAGAGTATATAGCACAACTAATAGCCGATCAACTTTCTGAAATCTCAAAACTCAAAATATCGTTTGTCACTATCACTCTTGATAAGGAAAACCCGACAGGAAGCAGCGTAAACTTGAGTGACGAAAAATTGAACATTGCCGATAAAAACGTAATTGTTGTTGATGATGTTTTAAACACGGGAAGAACTTTGGTGTATGCCCTTACTCCCTTTATTCGAGCAAAAGCCAAGCGCATTCAAGTTGCGGTACTGGTTGATCGAAACCACAAAAGCTTTCCCATTTCGGCTGATTATATAGGCATGCAACTCTCAACAACGTTGCAGGAACATGTTTCTGTGAGTATTGAAAAGAAAAAGGTGAATGTGTATTTGAGTTAGTTAATAGTTAATGAATCATAGTTAAATGCCTTTGGTTTTTTGTAAAAACTTCGGCTGTTTTAGAATATAAAACTCAAGCAAAATCGGATATTATATCACTTAATTTGCCATCTGCACATTCTCTCATTTGCATACCCTCCTATTTTCCCATTTGCATTTTCATACAAACTATCAGGCATAAAAAAATCCCACCCAATAACTGAGCAGGATTTTCCATTGTCTAACTACTAGAGTTAATTACTTAACTTTAGCTTGTAAGTTAGCACCAGCTTTAAATTTCACAACTTTTTTAGCCGGGATGTTAATTTCTTTACCAGTTTGTGGGTTGCGGCCTTTACGAGCAGCACGTTTTGTAACTGAGAAAGTTCCAAATCCTACAAGAATAACTTTGTCATTCTTTTTCAAAGCAGTTTGTGTTGATGCCATGAAAGAATCCAAAGCAGCAGCAGCTTGTACTTTAGTGATTTTGGCAGCAGTTGCCATGTTGTCGATTAAATCTGACTTGTTCATAGTTATAAATTAATTGGTTGGTTATTACTTTAACAAACTTAGTGATTGGTATGAATAAAACAAGCGGAAACACTGCACTCGGCATTTTTTTTTCGAGGAAGATTTTAACACGTTGTCAACATTTTCGCACCCTTATGTCATTTGCAGGCCCAAAAAAACTCTTCAAAACCTGCCTAAAGTATTGATATTACTGCATTCAGAAAGGATTTTACAGGTAACCTCACCCGATGGTGTGCCTTGCTATAAAAAGGCTCTCTTTGGGCTAAAACATGTGTTATATAGGTCTCCAACTCACCTGTTTGCTTGCCTTTTAACAAGGGGCGTTTATCTGTATTGTGGCTAACCCTACTTAAAATAAAGGCTGTATTGGCCTCAAGATATACACTTTTTCCATGTTTGTTCATCCATTCCATGTTGTTAAAAAAACAAGGTGTACCACCACCCGTAGCGATCACTGTTTGATTAAGGGTAGCCGTTTGATGAAGAATATGGTGTTCAGCTTCGCGAAAATAAGACTCTCCTTCTTGATCGAATATTTGTTGCACAGAACGCCCTTCCAAAAAAGTAATCTGTTTATCCAAATCTATAAAAGAATAACCAAGAGCGTTAGCCAGCTGTTTTCCAAGTGTGCTTTTTCCCACACCCATCATTCCAACCAGGTAAATTCGGTTGGGCAACGTTTGGGATGAATCCATTTATGCTGTATAGATTATTTCATGTACTTATGAATTGTTTCCATTGTGGGAATGGCATAACTCGACCATTTTTTCACCACCACGTTTCCTTTTAAAAGCATGATTCCAGGATTGCTGCGCACCATCGATTTAAGTGGAGTAGCATCCATTGTGTAATAATTATAGGCTAGCTGGTATTCGTGTCGATAGGCTTCAACAAATTCAGGCGCTGATGACGTTAAACCCCATACCTTGAATCCTGCCTCCTGAAATTCGTTTCCTAGTTTTGCAAGTTGCACTTCAGTTCCTTGCCTAGTCTGTTTCACATCTTTCTGCACAATAACCAACTTGTAATTATTATCGTTCAAAAAGGTATCTGTATACTCAATATTATTCGCATCATACAACTTGAAATCATGTATGGGCAATTTGTAGCCTTCTTTTATGAGCTTATCTTTTCTGTCAACAAACTTGTACGTATCATCAATCTTGCCTAAATCATTCACACCAAGTTCAACCGACTTACCATCTTTTTCATATATAAACACCATCTCAAAACTATCTCTTGCTGCACCTTCAGGATAGGTCATTAATGCTTTAATATCGTTTCCAACTTTGTATGGAAGGAAATCAATTTTAGGTAAGAACATATAAGTATAAAGAGTAAATGCTGTGGTAACCAACAATGCTACTGAAATTCCTATGCTAAGTATAGTGGAGTTAACAAATGGCTTGATGTGTTTTCTACCAATAAAAATAAATACAATAAACACTAACAACACCAAATCTTTCATAAACGACTCAACTGGTTTTAATTTAATTGCATCACCAAAGCAACCACAGTCAGTAACCTTACCTGTTAAAGCCGAGTATCCGGTAAGCCAAGTAAAAAACAAAATCATGAGTAGCAGTAGCCATGCATTCAAAGTTGAGTATGCTCCAAATAGTAATACCACACCCACCATAATTTCTAAAATACAAATGAGCATTGCTATTGCCACAGCATAATCAATAAATATCGGAGTGTGAAATACCTCAAAATACTCAACAAGCTTGTAGGAAAAACCTATTGTATCATTGGCTTTTATAAAGCCCGAGAGAATAAATAATACTCCAACCAAAATTCTGCTTATCTGTGTTATTATTTTCATTTTTATTTTCGTTTATACAACAACAAAACTCGTTATAATCTTATTTAAATTTTCTTAAAGTACTGTCAAAGTTATCTTCGACCTTTCGCTTAGTGAAGCTCAGGCAACTTTGCATCTGCTCTCTTGAACAATCGCATAACTACCAAATTACTGGTGGAAGTCTGCTGGATGAAAACAGCATGACAAAACACTGTAATTTTTCATCTGCATATTTACACATCTCCACATTACCTCTGTTCATCAATTCGTATCAATGCAAACACCGAATAGTTAATCATATCTTGCAAGTTCGCATCAATACCTTCACTCATAATTGTTTGTCCATTATTATCTTCAATTTGTTTGATACGCAGCAACCGCACCAACAAAATATCGGTAAAAGAACTCACACGCATATCTCGCCACACTTCACCATAGTCATGATTTTTATTTTCCATTAGCATTTTGGTGCTTGTTACATACTTGTCGTATAAAAGCGTTAATTCATCAATCGGTAAATTCAACTCTTTTGAGTCTTTTAACTCAAGTTGAATTAAACCCATAATACAATAATTAACAATACCTATGTATTCCGACTCAATATCGTCACCAATTTTTTGAGACCCTTTTTCTTCAATGTTTCGGATGCGTTGAGCTTTGATAAAAAGTTGATCTGTAATGGTTGACAAACGCATTACCCGCCAAGATGTTCCGTAATCTTTACTCTTGCTAATAAAAATGCTTTTGCACTTCTGAATGACCTTATCGAATTGTTGTAAAGTTTGATTAATCAAAACGTAAACTGTTTATTTGTTAGTTGTACAAAAATAATGGAGCATATCAATTTGCAAACGCTTACACCAAAAATAACATTAAACTTTAAAGGTCAACTCATTAGTATTGAAAAACCTGTAGTAATGGGCATTTTGAATGTGACTCCGGACTCATTTTACGATGGTGGGAAGCATAATATTGTGGATGAAGCCTTGAAACAAACTGAAAAAATGCTTTCAGAAGGAGCTACATTTATTGATATTGGAGCTTATTCGAGCAGACCAGGAGCAATTGATGTTTCAGCAGATGAAGAATTGCAAAGATTGCTACCGGTTATTGAATCTATTACAAACCGATTTCCAGAAGCCATCATATCGGTTGATACCTTTAGAAGCAATGTTGCCAAACTATCGATTGAGGCAGGCGCGCATATCGTAAATGATATTGCCAGTGGTGATGATGATGCCAACATGATGAACATTGTTTCCAACCTGAACGTACCCTATATTATGATGCACAAAAAAGGTACTCCACAAACCATGCATCATAACCCACAATACGGTGATGTAGTATTGGAATTGGTTCAATATTTTACCCAAAAAGTAATATTAGCAAGAGAAGCGGGTATAAAGGATATTATCATCGATCCAGGTTTTGGATTTGGAAAAAACTTACAACACAACTATTCGTTGCTCAACAAACTTGCCGATTTGTCGTTATTTGGATTACCCATATTGGTTGGCGTATCTCGAAAAAGTATGTTGCAAAAAATTACCGGAACAGATGCACTTAATGCGCTTAACGCAACAACTGCAGCCAACACAATTGCCTTGCTAAACGGTGCAAAAATTTTACGGGTGCATGATGTTAAAGAAGCCGTTGAATGTATTAACATTGTAAACGCTACTTATGGAGTTATTTGAGTTATACGATTTTAAATTCACATTGGTTAATGTATTAGATATACTGCTTGTTGCAGGATTTATACATCAATTATACCGATTGCTAAAAGGCAGTCTTGCCTTTAACATGCTTATTGGCTTGGTAACAATATACATTTTCTGGATGTTAGTGCGTTACTTCAATATGCCTTTGCTTGAAAAGATTTTAGGGGAAGTAACCAAGTTCGGATTCCTTGCTATCATCATCATCTTCCAGCAGGAAATTCGGAAATTCTTACTGCTTTTAGGAAAAATTAGTTTTTTAGCCGAGAACAAATCTATATTTCGATTTCTTCCATGGAATTGGAAAATTGAAAAAAGTTTTCACACCAACTTTGAGGAGATTGTTGAAGCTTGCGAATATTTAGCCGAAACCAACCAAGGTGCAATTATCGTTTTTCCTAAAACTTCTGAAATGAAATTTATTGGCTCCAGTGGCGAAGTAATTGACGCACATATTACCCGCAGATTATTGATTAGTATTTTTAACAAACACAGTCCGTTGCACGATGGCGCTGTAATTATTGCCAATAGCAAGATTAAAGCCGCTAACGCAGTTTTACCGGTAAGCGAAAATCCTGAAATTTTAAATAAGTATGGACTTCGTCACCTTTCAGCAATTGGGATTACCGAACAAACCGATGCGTTAGTGATAGTAGTATCGGAAGAAAAAGGAACCATGGCCGTTGCTAAAGAAGGTAAACTCATGGAAGGGTTGAGCAAATCACAAATTATTGATATTTTGAATAAGGAATTTGTGAATGATATGGTAAGAATTGATTAAGGATAAAAATCTATTTTGGTAATACACTAATGGTATTGATGAAACAAGAGTTGTGCAGCGTATTTCTGATTTTGAACAATATTGCCCGAAATATTATTTGCATAGCATAGGGTTTAAATAATGTTGAGCCAAACACAATTCATATAGCATAGGGTTTAAACCCTATGCTATATGAATGATGAAACAAAAATCAATACTACACCTATTAAAATTGTATTGAGGTTAAACGTTCTTTTATAGAATAACTAACCGATTCCTAAATATTTCAGAACAAAAAAGTAAGCTCTCGCTCCCCTTTCAACTAGATTATTTTTTGGCACTAGCCGTTGAGTCCTTTTTATCAAATTCCTCAAAAATTTGTTCTGGTGTTTTTCCTAGATTTTCTATCGAGAATTTCGCATCCTCTGCCAATTCGCTGTTTGGATACAGTTCAATAAATTTTACGTAAACTGTCTTTGCACGACTGATATCTTGTAAGCTGTTCTCATAAATATAGCCTTGCAAAAACAATGCTTCTTCAGCAATTTTATGTTTAGGATATTTATCAATTACCTGCTGAAACAGAGCCAAAGCTTGATCATGGTTTGCCGTGGCATTGCAGCGTTGGCCTGCTTTAAATAAAAACTCAGGAGCCAATTCATCATCAGGATATTTATTGGCAAAGTCGATATAAGCTGCTTTTACTTTTTCAATTTGCTCCGGACTAAAAATACTGTCGTTGGCCTCTAATTGTTGGATGGCAGCAAGTGTTTTTTCTTTGGGTGATTGACAAGCCGCAATTGCAACAACGGCTAGTGCGATAACAATTATTCTTTTCATACTTTCTTTATAGTACTACGATTTTATAACAAATTTCAACATCTACAAACGTCTGAATATACACCTATGTTAATATTGTCCGGTACGCAGCAATACAAGTGTACACGCCTCAAGTGATTGTATTCCGTTTTCAATCAGCTGTTGTTCAAATTCAGGATTCTCCGTACCGGGATTGAAAACCACTCGCTTGGGGTGTAATCCAATGATATAGTCATGATATTCGCGCTGGTGGGTTGGATTGAGGTACAATGTTACAGTGTCAAAATCAGTATCTTTCGGCAACTCGTTTACCATTGGCTTACCATTTATTTCGCCTTTTCTGATGCCAAAAGGAATTACCGTATGACCATATTCTGAAAGCATCTCGGTTGCCTTATAACCATAACGTTCAGGGTTTGGCGATGCCCCCAATACCAATGTTTTTTTCTTCATAAATATTTTTACTTAACAAAAGTAACACTTCTGCAACTCAAAAGTTCCTGATAAATTTCAGTTGAGATGCTTATTTTCGCAACTTAAACTGCTACAGATAGACCCTGTAGATTATTTACTATTTGAATGAAAATATCGTATAACTGGCTACTCGAACTGATTGATATTCAAAAATCACCCGAAGAAATTTCGGCAATGCTTACCGGAACAGGACTTGAAGTTGAAGGCATTGAAAAATTTGAGTCACTCAAAGGTGGCTTGGAAGGTATCGTTGTTGGAGAAGTATTAACCTGTGCCAAACATCCAAACGCTGATAAACTGAGTATAACAAGTGTAAATGTTGGTGGCGAAAGCCCCTTACAAATAGTTTGTGGAGCGCCAAATGTTGCAGCAGGACAAAAAGTATTGGTTGCAACAGTAGGTTGTACCGTGTATCCTACCTCGGGCGAGCCTTTTAAGATTAATAAAAGTAAAATTCGTGGTGAGGTAAGCGAAGGAATGATTTGTGCCGAAGATGAATTGGGATTAGGACAAAGTCATGCCGGTATTTTGGTATTACCCGAAACACATAAAGTAGGTGCCAAAGCGTCTGAATATTTTCCGGTGTACACTGATTACCTCATCGAAATAGGCTTAACCGCTAACCGTGGAGATGCGGCTTCACACTTGGGTGTAGCAAGAGATTTAAGAGCCTTGACTGGAGCCGAAATTCGAAATAAAAAATCCGAAATTCGAAACTTAGAGATCTCAAACCCGAAATATCCAATCTCAATTAACGTTGAGGATACCGATTGCCCGCGTTATTCGGGCTTGTCAATTTCGGGCATTGAGGTTAAAGATTCCCCAGAATGGTTGCAGAATAAATTAAAAGTAATTGGCCTTTCGCCCATAAATAATATTGTAGATGCCACCAACTACGTGTTGCACGAAATGGGCCAACCTCTTCATGCGTTTGATGCCGATAAAATTGCAGGTAATACCATCATTGTAAAAAAAGCAACAGCCGGCAGTTCGTTTACAACATTGGATAAATCCGAACGTAAGTTAACAGGAATTGAATTGATGATATGCGATGCTGAAAAACCGTTGGCTATTGCTGGAGTATTCGGAGGGTTAGATTCAGGTATTCAATCAACAACCAAAAATATCTTTATTGAAAGTGCTTATTTCAATGCTGCATCTATTCGTAAAACAGCCAAAACACACGGACTGAGCACAGATGCCTCATTCCGATATGAGCGCGGAACAGATCCTAATATTACTGTTGATGCGTTAAAACGTGTAGCTTCCCTCATCATTGATATTGCAGGTGGTTCCGTGAGTTCAGAAATTGTGGATGTGTATCCACAACCCATTCAACCTATTCAGCTCAATTTCTCCATCAGTAAATGTTATCGCCTTATCGGACAAGAAATTCCGTTGACTGATATTAAACGCATTTTAAAAGGACTGGATATTGAAGTGGTGTCAGAAACTGCCAATGTATTAACCTTATCTTTACCGGCCTACCGCTCTGATGTTACCCGTGAAGCCGATGTTTCTGAAGAAATTCTCCGCATTTTCGGATTGAATAACATTACTATCCCAACTCAGGTAAAGTCTTCTATTTCCGCTTCGCCCGATGAAAGCAATTTCAGATTACGCAATAAAGTAGCTGACTATTTGAGTGCAAACGGTTTTTACGAGCTTACCTGCAACTCCCTCACCAAATCGGCTTATTACAGTGAAGAGGAATTGAAACATGCAGTACGAATGTTAAATCCGTTAAGCAGTGATTTGGATATTATGCGCATGCAAATGATGTACAGCGGACTTGAAATGTTGCAATACAATAACAACCGCAAATCCTCCGATATAAAATGTTTTGAGTATGGACTTACCTATCAAAACATTGAAGGTAAATACAAAGAAACTACCCACTTTGCGTTGTATTTAACAGGAAATAAAAATGGAGAAAGTTGGAGTCAACCACAACAAACCGTTAACTACTTCAGTATAAAAGCTACGGTGATGAATGTACTTGCTAAACTGGGTGTGAATCAGCGTTTAGAGAGTACGTACACAGAAGCACATTCAAGATTGTACAATACCACAACCCTTTCTTTTAATAAAAAACCGCTCGTTACATTTGGAACCATCCAACCAAACATCACCGAACAATTCGACCTCAGCCAGCCGGTATACATGGCCGATTTCTTGTGGAAAAATGTGATGGATGTGATCCGTAACAACAATATGAAGTTCCGCCCTATTTCTGCATTTCCGAAAGTGCGCAGGGATTTGGCTTTGGTGTTGGATAAACAGGTAACGTATGGAGAACTGGAACGTATCGCACTTAAATCAGAACCCAAACTCTTGCAGTCGATCAACGCGTTTGATGTTTATGTTGGAGATAAAATTGAACAAGGAAAAAAATCGTATGCGATTAGCGTTTTATTGCAAGATGACGAAAAAACAATGACCGATCAAGATATTGATAGGGTGGTGAATAAGCTGGTTAAACAGTTTGAGAAAGAATTGGGAGCCACGTTAAGAGGAGGTTCTTAAAGAGTTTATGAAGTTTGGTAATCTCTGAGCACTTATTAAACCTCGTAATGAGTAAATGAGAATATTTGAAAATGAGTAAATGAAAGAATGAACCATACAAAACTTAAATGCAAGGTCTAAAACAATAAACAACCCGTAATAAGCAACGCGCAACAAAAATGAACGCACTAACGGTTACAGCCGAAGAAATCAAACTCAAAGTCATCAAGCTATTGCAACGGGTTGATGAACTTGAAAAAAGCTGTGCAGCCGTTGAGGAAGAAAATAAGTTGTTAAAAAACTCGCTTGAAGATCAAAAAAATAGCAATAAAGCATTAGCAGAAACGAATAAAATGCTTAAAATTGCTGAAACGCTTGATCAATCTGATAATAACCGCGACCTCAAAAAACTGGTTAACGGTTACATCAAAGAGATTGACGAGTGCTTAAGGTTACTAAGTAGTAAATAGCAAAACAACGTTGGACGAACTTTCCATCAAAGTGAATATAGCCGACCGGTTTTACCCGTTAAGCGTAAATGCCGAGCAGGAAGAACAAGTGCGGAAAGCAGCCAAGCTTATTAATGATAAACTGAAAGCGTACGAAAAACAGTTTTCAGTTAAAGATAAGCAGGATATTCTATCGATGTGTGCCCTTGAATTGGCCACCGAATTGATACAATTGCGCAGCAAACCATTGATTGAAGACAATGGGCTGAGTAAGGAATTAGCTGAAATCCAACACCTGTTAAAACAGGTTCAACTGTAAGCACTACTGCTTAGTTTCCACCATTATTTTATTCATTCTTAACAAAACCATTTAATAGGTTTATGGAAATTTATTTAGTCGTTATCATTGTCATGGTAGCCCTGGGTGCAGGAGCCGGGTTGATGTATTTTGTCAACCAATCCATGCAAAAAAACAAGGCCGACTCCATTGTGAAAGAGGCCGAGGCAAAAGCAGAAGTGATGAAAAAAGATCGCATGCTGGAAGCCAAAGAAAAATTTATTCAATTAAAGGCAGAGCATGAAAAAGAGGTTATGCAACGTAACCAGCAAGTCATCACTGCCGAAAACAAAATCAAACAAAAGGAACAATCGCTGAACCAAAAACTGGAGCAAACCCAGCGTAAGGATCAGGAGTTGGAACAAATTAGAGCCAGCTTGCAAAAACAACAAGAGACATTAGCGCTCAAAAAAGAAGAGGTTGAAAAAGCTCACCAAAATCAGGTGAAGCAATTGGAGAAAATTGCTGGATTAACAGCTGCCGAAGCAAAAGCTCAATTGGTAGAGGCCCTCACTGAAGAAGCTCGTACCGAAGCCATGAGCAAGGTTAAAGATTTAGTTGATGAAGCTAAATTAACAGCTAACAAAGAGGCTAAGAAAATTATTTTAAGTTCTATTCAGCGCTCAGCTGCTGAGCACGCCATCGAGAATTCTGTTTCGGTATTTAATATCGAAAACGATGAAATGAAAGGCCGTATCATTGGTCGCGAGGGAAGAAATATTCGCGCCTTAGAAGCTGCAACCGGTGTGGAAATTATTGTAGATGATACCCCGGAGGCAATTATTCTTTCATGCTTCGATCCTATTCGTAGAGAAATTGCACGTTTATCATTGCATCGCTTGGTTCAAGATGGTCGTATTCATCCAGCACGCATTGAAGAAATTGTTGCCAAAACACGCAAGCAACTTGAAGAAGAGGTTGTAGAAATTGGAGAACGTACTTGCATCGATTTAGGTATTCATGGCTTACACCCTGAGTTGATTCGTATGGTTGGTCGTATGCGCTACCGTTCAAGTTATGGACAAAACTTGTTGCAACACTCACGTGAAGTAGCTAACCTGTGCGCTACCATGGCTGCCGAGTTAGGATTAAATGTAAAATTGGCTAAACGTGCCGGATTGCTCCACGATATTGGGAAAGTGCCAGATGACGATCCAGAAACACCGCACGCGTTGTTAGGGATGAAGCTTGCCGAGAAATACAAAGAAAATTGGGAAGTAGTAAATGCTATCGGAGCGCATCATGATGAAGTTGAAATGACTTCTATTCTCTCGCCTATCATCCAAGCTTGCGATGCTATTTCAGGTTCGCGCCCGGGTGCACGCAGAGAAGATACCGAAAACTACATGAAACGTTTGAAAGATTTAGAAGGAATGGCATTGAGTTACGGAGGTGTTGAAAAGGCATACGCCATTCAAGCAGGTAGAGAGTTACGCGTTATTGTAGAATCAGAAAAAGTTACCGATGATCAGGCAGATATCATGTCAATCGATTTATCACAGCGTATTCAAAAAGAAATGACTTACCCTGGTCAGATAAAAATTACGGTTATCCGAGAAAAAAGAGCTGTTAACTACGCTAAGTAGCTTTTAGCATATTCTAATATTAAAAGGTTGACTATCACGGTCAACCTTTTTTGTTTAAAAAGATTGTTGCTTTTTCATTTTTAAACAACGAATTTCAATTTCACATTTAAACAAAACTAAATTTATTTTATAATGAAAAGATTAATCCATCTAAATTTAGTGACTGCAACTGTAATTTTTGCTATCTCTTCATCAAAAGCCCAAATCAAAGTATTTAACACCGACCAAGTTCAGGTTGGTGCACTCTGGTGGCCAACATTTCCATCCTCCAAGCAACTCTTCATAAATGGAGGTTTGGAGGTAAGAGAATATCCTGGAACCGGAATGTTTATTCAAAACTATCACAACTTGTATAATGGCACTTGGTATGACGATCCTTCAATCGTTTCGCATTTCAACTATGGGGGTTGGGTGGGAACACCAGGACAGGCCATGTTTGCCGTTTATACGAACTTTCTTTATGCAGCAGGTGTTCAGATTACCTCTGATGAGAGATTAAAAACAAACATAAAAACTATAACGAGTAAAGATGCTCTTGAAAAAATAAAGCTCATCAAATCGTACACTTATGACTATAATGATGCAATGCTCATTAATATTGAGGAAAAGAAAAAAGAAGCTTTACTGAAAGGTGGTAAAAATCAGATTGGTTTCATGGCACAAGAACTCGCACAAATACTGCCGGAAGCTGTCAAAGTAGACGAGAAGAATGGAACATATAGTGTTAATTACATAATGCTGATACCTGTATTAGTTGAAGCAGTAAAAGAACAACAAACTAAAATTGCAGAATTAGAACAAAAAATCACTGAACTGAAACAAAAATAATGACTACTATGAAATCATTATTAAACCATATCGTTTACACAATTTTAGTTATGGCCCCCATTGTTCTTCATTCCTGCAAGGATAAAGATCCTGATACTGACCCATGCGAGAATTATAGAAGACCTATTGCCGATTTTTTGGTACAAGATGATTTACAGCAACAATGCAGTAATGAGCTGGGGATAGCATGGTCTTGTGATACAATCTACAAAAACATCCAATATACATTTAAAAGTATATTGGATTATGACACGTATTTATGGGAGGTGGTTGGTAACCCGGGGTTTAAGAGTACAACTAAAAGTTTCCCGTTATATTTTCCTAACGTAGCCAAAATCCAAATGCGATTAATAGGTAAACGTAAACCAAATACCACCTGCGATCCCAATGATGATGGTATTGATACTATAATAAAGGCTTTAACAATAGTTGAATCAATATCACCTAGCATTGAATCCCCCCCGCAAAATCTGTTTTTAGGCAAATATATCGGATATGATGTGATAAACCCGACTATTGAGGTTGGAATGGAGATTGTCTACGAAAAACGCCCTGGCTATTCTAATTATTACACTTTCATTAACTATTTTCCAGATTCATGTAGAGATAATAAGTTTGGATTAGAGATAAGTAGCACCTACAACCTAATTTTTCTTAATTATCACAATACACAAGGAGGTGGCACATTAGGCTGTCAATCACCTAGAGGATGGTGTATGTTTACGCCAGCAGGTGTTGATATACAGTATGCAACTAAAGACATACTTACACCCGGCAGTATTCCCATTAAGCGTAGGTTTATAGGTAGAAGAATTTAAACAACAAACAGCATGAAAAAATTATTTATATCATTAATTGTTATACTTATATTGTTATCTCACAAAGGAATTGCACAATGCAACTATAACAAATCTATTAATACGGTTTCTTTATGGGATTGGCGACAAGGTTTTATACAGACATATACGTTATTGGTGGACCCAATCTTCCTTTTTATTCACCTCCAGGCTCTATACCTGGAACCGGTGTTCCCTGTCCTTTTATTCCAACTACAAGCGGAAGTACAAATACCAATTTAGGTAAGTTCTACAGCCAATTTGCAGCGACAAATTCTCTTACCTCGGTAGATTGTCAACCCAATGACGGATGGGAATTGCTTGCCAAGGAGTTTGGTAATGCGACAGTTCCTGAAAATACTCCTTTTTTTTGCTTGTATAACCGATATACAGGAATAGTAAGAGCATTTTTTTTAGCAGTACAAATTCCTACATCACCACAAAACGGTGCAATAGTTACTATGAGGCATGAACCTTATGCAGGGGTCACACGTGAATCGGCAATTTTTTCACATTTGTATCCAATTACCAACCCTGTAGAAAATTTTATCAAAGGTTCCATTATGTCGTCCCCAAATTCCTATGTAAATCAAAATGGTTATTGGTTGTATGCTGACTTTCCTGTGGCATATGACCCTTGTGCATGCATGTACGAAAGTAAAATAAGGTTTGAATACAAGACTAGCGCTCAAATGAGTGTTGTACTGAATGGGAGCATTAATGGATACTTTAATCAAGTTATTGCGAGTAACCCTGGCAACGTGAAAGGAAAAGAGAATATTTTTGACGTTGCGAATGGAATCATTAAGTCGGGAAGTCAATCTTATGACTCTTGGAACAAATCTATGGATGGTATTGATAAGTTTGCCAATAAGCAGCATATTGATTTGCAGAGTCAAATTTTATTCGGCACAACCAACATGAAAAATTTATTAACCGCAATACCATACTTAGGAGCCGCATTTGGAGTACTTGACTATTTTCAAAGTTTAAACAAACAAACCGGAGGTACAAGTCCAATGCAGTTTGGCGCTAATTTGGAGTTTCGAGGAAACGGTACAATAACCCAGAGTAGTCCATACGGGGAATTCATATATTGGACCCCTGGTAGTAACCAAAATGTAGTTACCGAAAAAACCATTTATGATAATCCACTTGGAGTAGTTAGTTTTTTAAAGCCAGTAAAAGTTGACTACGTAGATTATTGGAATAGGGCAAATGCGGGCAGTATGATTAAATTCCCCGACATCAGGCAATACAAAATTGCCGAACCTATTAAATTTGCACTTAATCCGTCTGCTAATTTAGAAATAATTGATATTCAAGCAAGTCTTGTAATGAAATATAAACCCATGCCTGCAAAGAAGTTTGACCAATATTTTGACAATGGTCAACAATATGGGGCACCGTTCCCCAGACCAGTGGGTTTTACAACTACTCCTAGATTCGTGGATAAAGTTAGCAGCGTAGGGTTGGAAACAGAATCATTCGCATACAATGATAAAAAAGACTCTGTCTCCGTTAGCTTAAGAACTCCTTATGTTCCTCTTTCATGCTTTGATAATGTTAGTATTTTCTTACACAGAAATATTGAAGGTGATTATATTCCAGATCCTGCTAATAATGGTTATTTAGAGTTGGCCGTAAAGTTTATTATAAAAGCAAAAACAATAGCACAAGACCAACCTTCTAAGGAAGTAATTTTTTTACAGACATATTTCGTTGAGGAACAGCGTAGTAGTTTGGATGATGGCAATAACTCTCACAGATGGGAGGAAGGAGACGGTCAATATCCAACATTCAATTCACAAAATGGAAATGCACCGGCTATGAGTGCTCCATTTGCACTCGCTAAAATTGACGAAACGCTTGAGAATAACTCCATCTCAGATGGAACTAAAGTAATGCGGAATCTTAAACTAGGTGCTAATTTGAATATTTCTAGTACTTACCCTATTGAGTTTATGGCAGGAAATGAAATAATAGTGGATAAGGACACCTATATTGGGCAAGAAACAACCTTGGCAATAGGGTTGCCGAATGTAAATTGTCCATTCGACATTAATTCAATGCGATACAGTCAAGAAGAAATAAACTCTTTTTGCTCCGGTCCTAAATACAAGGATCATTCATTAACTAAAAAATCAGAAGATATACCCGCATTTGAAATAAAAGATCAGGATCTTCAGACAGACATAAAAAATATACTCGTTGTAAATCCATTCAGTACAACTCTAAACTTCACCTATTCTCTGCTGCAAAGTGGTATAGTCAGCATAAAGCTCATTAATATGTCTGGAGTTGAGATTTTAAGCATCGATTTACCTTTTAGGTTATCTGGTGCGAACTCAGAAAATATCAACATTTCGAATTACCAGATTCCTCCGGGGCTTTATATTTTCGAGGTTAAAACACAAAACAACTCCCAAAGAATTAAAATACTAAAACAATAATCATAAAGAGGCTGTCACAAACTGAGACCAGCCTCTTTTTTGTTCTATATTCCCCTCTTAAATCCTGATGCAACCACATTGTCATTTTTTCCAGCTTGATAATCAGAATCCTTAAAATGATTATCTTCCCATTTAAATGAAAAGGGTACTCATTCTTTTTATGCTAATATGGAATATACAAAACTCCTTTGCCAAACATATTGTTGGTGGCGCTTTTTCGTTGCAGCATATCAGTGGTAACAACTATAAGCTTACCCTAAAAGTACTTAGAGATTGTAATGGCGGGGGAGCAGAGTTTGATGATCCGGCAACAGTTGGTGTGTTTGATAAGGTAACCCATCAACTTGTTGAAACCTACAAAATGCGTTTAGTTTCCGAAGAGGTGCTGAACTTTGCCGGAAGCAATTGCAACAACGGCATTCCTAACACTTGCACATCAATAGGTATTTATGAACAAAATATTACGCTCGCTCCTGGTAAATTTAGTAGCAATGTTGGCTACTACTTTTCATACCAGCGTTGTTGCCGCAATAATATTATTGTGAATATTCAATATCCTGGGGCTGCAGGTATTGCTATTTATATGGAAATTCCTGCCCCCCGAAACCTTGTAAATTCTACTCCCTATTTTAACGCTAACCCAAACACGTTTTTGTGTGTAGGAAGTTTAACCAAATACAACTTAGATTTTAAAGATGCAGATGGTGACCAGCTCAAATATTCATTTGTGAATCCGCTTAATGGAACACTTGACCAAAATAGAACAGCCATACCCAACAGAAGTGATGCGGATCCTGTGCCAAGTCCTTACCCAGATATATCATGGCAGGGAGCTCACAATACCAACCAACAAATTATGGGAACTCCTTCGCTTTCCATAAATGCCACAACCGGTGAAATTAGTGTAAACCCTTTACAAGCCGGGGTATATGTTGCTGCTATTAAGGTAGAAGAATTTAGACAAGGAATTAAGTTAGGAGAAGTGCGATTGGAATTGCAGTTTAATGTGATGGATTGTCCGCAACCCGTTCCACTTATTGTACTCAAAAATACCGATGGTGCACTTATTGGAAACACCATTACAGTAAATACTCCCCAAACAGTTTGTTTTGATATTGAAGGAACCGACATTACGGATTCCTTATTTATGGTTGTGAAGAATATTTCGCCCGATACAAACATATCTGCAAAGCCAATATTGACAAGTGTAATGACAGGCTTCAAAAAAATAACCAACAGAGTTTGCTGGGAGGCATCCTGTGATTTACCGGAAGGTACTACTCAAACATTGCTTGTTGAATTAACGGATAATGGTTGTCCTTTGTCAACCCGCTCTGTTATGATCATCAATTTAAAAACCGCTCCAATGCCCACCATCAATGCAACCGATTTATTGTGCATGACATTAATAGATGATAAAGCTACACAGTTTTATTGGGGCGATTCAACAGGCAACCAACCGTTCTTTCAGAAATATAATATATATCGAGCTGTAAACGATGGCCCTTATTCCTTGCTTGATTCGGTAATGGATAAAAATTTGCGGAACTATTCCGATCCTAATACACCACAGTACGCTACAAATAACTACAAATATTTTATGCGAACCGTTAATCAGTGCAGCAAAGAAGGTCCACCATCCGATACCTTAGGAACATTTGAGCAACTGAAATTTATTCCCGATCAACAAAAACTGATTACAGCTACCGTTTATGAAAAAAATAAAGTTCTTATAAGCTGGCCAAAAACCTACGAAAAAGATTTTGCGCGATACCTCATTTACAAAACAGAAGCTTCACAACAGGATTATCAATTAATAAAAACATATACCACCATAACCGATACTGTTTTTATTGATAGCGATTTAGACGTTCAACAATACTCCTACTGTTACCATGTGATTATGAAAGATACATGTGATAATTATGGACCAAACGGATTAGAAGCCTGCACTATTTTACTGAAAGGTTCATCTAAACCTTACACACACCAAATTAATTGGACGAGCTACGATTATTGGGAATCGGGTACTTCGAACTACGAAATTATGAGACAAGGAAATGAATCTCCTTTTGTAAAAAGCATACTCGCAACACCTGATGATACTTCCTTTTCGGATGCAGATTTGGATGTGAAGTCGGGAATCTTCGCTTACAGCGTTATAGCCAATCAACAAGGATCACCAACGTATTATACAGGAAGTCCTCGTATTGTTGAAGGTTATGCACAAAGTCAGTCGAATACCATTGAGCTTATGCAAAAACCCATGGTATATATTCCGAATGCCTTTACACCCAATGGCGATGGAGTGAATGAAACCTGGAACATTAGAGATTTATACGTAAAAGATTATCATCTAATTGTTTACAATAAATGGGGACAGTTAATTTTTAAAACGGATAACAAAAACGATAAGTGGACCGGAACTTCGGAAGATCTTGAATATCAGCCAACTGATGTATACATTTACAAGTTAGTTTACACTGGCTATGATGAAAGCAAAACTGTACTTCAGGGGAATGTTACCATTTTACGTTAACTATTGATTATCAATATACTGATAATAAAATGGCATTTTAGACTGTTTATAACCCCATCCTTTTCCACATCTTTTTAACACAAATTACATATTTGTGCATAACGTGGCATTTTAGACGAAGAACTTGTGCGTAACAACAACCGTTAAAGTCGTGTTTATTGGGTGTGACCATCTACATTTACAAGTGTTAGAGGCATTTTAAAAGCCATTGACTATCAATACAAACAAAAATAAAACACACAAATAATGGAAGAAAAAGTAACACTCATTGCTCGCAGAAAGAGTATTCAAGTTGTTTTTGATTATGCTATGGACTTAAAAATTCCTTTTCAGGTAACGGCCAGGGGAATTTCGGCCGATGAATTTGAGATTGACTTGACTATCAGCGGAATAAAACAAGCTGTTGCCTTGGGTATGTTTGTAAAAGACCATAAATTTGAAGTCTCAGGTTTAGGAGAGTTGGCCAAAGTAAAAACAAACGCAAACGTTTCGAAAAAGCCTGATAATAAGGAGAATGGATTGGGTAGCTTGGCAGAAGTTGTTTCGGCAACAGAAGAGCAAACAGCATCAACCGTACTCAACTTTTAATACGGAAAACCGGCAACGGAGGTTGCCATGTTTTTATAGTTGATTCATTACACAAAAACGCCCCGTTTATTCGGGGCATTTTTGTTTTACAAGAAACTGATTTTGTTGATGCACGAGATAGGAATAATCACACCTCCTTTGAGGGTAACATTTTCCTCAGTGGTTGCCCATACGGTTGTTTCAACGCCCTTTAATCCCTCAGTTGTAGTAAAAAAAATCTTGTATTTAACATGCTCGCTGTTTCCCAAAATCATTGCTTTTTCAAGTTCGGTCTTGCGCTCTGTGCGGGCTTCTTTTGTATCTAACACATCATATGTTACAAAGTGATATTTGGTAACATCTTCTTTGGGGATTAATTCAAAGTCGTTCATTTATTTGTTATATTAATGGCACCAATTTAAGTATTGTTGCACGTAAATCACAAACAACTTAAAATTTAAGGTTGTTTTAAGTTCATGCATATATCTTTATTATTAGGACAAATAGATGACAAACAATTGCATCATAAAAAACAGATGATGCAGGTGCTCGGACAATACCTCCCTCCAAAGGCTGTAGAGTATTGCTCAGAACTTATTATGCTGTATAAACTTCATCTTCACATCGAAGTTGAACGCAAAGATCGATTGGGAGATTACAGTCCGCATTTAGGTAAAGGAAATAGGATTAGTATAAACCATAATTTGAATCCATTTGATTTCCTAATAACCTTTATTCACGAACTTGCGCATCATGTTACCTTCAAAAAATACGGACCTCATCACCAATCACATGGTGTGGAATGGAAAGAAGAGTTTAAAACGTGTATGAGGCCGGTAGTGATGATGCACATTTTTCCTCCTGATATTGAACAGCCTCTTATTAAACACATGCAAGCACCAAAATATACACACAGCGGTGATGTAGTGTTGATGAAAGCATTGATGAAATACAATAAACAATTGTCGGTAATACTGCTTGATGATTTGCCAAATGGAACATTGTTTAGGATGACAAATAGAAGCAAGATGGTGTTTCGAAAGCTCGAAAAACTCAGAACCTATGCAATGTGCGAGGAAATGAGTACAGGCAAAAAATACAAGGTGCATTTACTTGCTAAAATAACACCCATCAATACCTAAAAGGTTACATCTAAAAACAACTCCTTGTCTGCTCTTAGAACTTTAACTTTTGTTGTTTGTCCTTTGTTAAATTTACCAAGAGCTTTCATGTAGGTTTGCATATCATCAATACTGATATTCCCTAATTGCATAATTACATCACCCTTTAGAATACCTGCATTAGCCGCGGGTTTACCCGGAGTTGCTCCATCAACCTTAACTCCTTTTCCCTCGTATAAATAATCGGGCATTATGCCCAAGGTAACCTTAAATGTTGCCTTGGTTGCGGTATCTTCTTTAGTTGGGGTAAAGCTGAGCTTTGAACGACTATCTAATGCACCCACTAAAGTGTAAATATGTTTTACAATGGAATACATTCCATCATAGTTGATGAGCGCTTCATCATCAGAAGGTTTGTGGTAATCGGAATGAGAGCCTGTAAAATAATGTAATACCGGAATGCCATTTACATAAAAAGAAGCATGATCAGATGAACCGGAACCGGATTGTGAGTACTTGACCTTTAATCCATCAATCGTTATAGAATCCAACACCTTTTCCCAAACCGGTGAAGTACCTGTTCCATTAATGGCAAACGAGTGCTTAGAAGTATCCAATCGCCCAACCATATCCATGTTAATCATATAGTTGATTGTGTTCTTATCCACTGGCAAATGATTCACCAAATAATTAGACCCCAACAGCCCTTCTTCTTCACCACTAAAAGCTACGAACAAATAATTATTACGCTTATAGGAAGATTTAGAAAGCGTCTTCGCCAACTCCATCAAAGCTGCTGTTCCACTTGCATTATCATCAGCACCGTTGTGCACCAGCGCTTCATTCTTAACACTTGAAATATATGTTGAACCTCCCAGTTCATTGTAACCAAGATGATCGTAATGAGCGCCAATCACAACAGTTGTTGCGGCTTTATTATCTAACCACCCTATTACATTATGTCCTTCAAAAACTTTTGTAACCGTATCAACATCTATTTGATAGGGTTCGTGTACCAAACCTAAAGATAAATTTGATTGTGCACTAAATACTATTGGCACATTTTTACGACCATGAAAAGATGAATAGGTAAAATATTGTTTGTAGTTGGGAATTTGAGTGGCAGAATCTTGAGTGTAAAAAATAATTCCGACAGCACCTCTGCGAATGGCCGAATCGGCACGAGCTTCTAAATCGGCATAACGCGCAAATTCTTTTGACATATTTCGATTGGGATAATCCGCATTTATCGAAACAATTTTGCCTTGAACAGCACCAACATTTCGGTAATCATCATAATCTCCCGTTTCGGTTGTAATTCCATAACCCACATTTATCAGCGGTGCAGTTACAGAACCTATTCCCGAAAAATCTAGCGGATACAATGTATATCCTACAGGCAAACTCAGATTTACCTTTCGATTAGAAAGAATAGCACTGTATGAAAGTGACGTGTTGGATGCATAGGTTAAGCGCTTGAAGGAAAACGTTTGCAGGTAATTGTGTGTTCCAGTTGCGGGCGTTACGGCACTTTTCTTATACTGCTTAGCAATATAAATAGATGCTTGTTCTTCGCCCTTACTTCCAACCAAACGCCCCTCCAATTTATCAGCAGCTAAAAAGGTAACATGCTGTTTTAACCTTGATGTAGTTTGCGATTTCTTGTATGGATATTGTTGAGCCTTTACACAAAAAATGCTTAACAATACCCAAATAAATAATGGGCTATAAAAGTATCTCATATACTAATTTGATAAATACAATTGAAATAAATGAGGCAAATACCAATCGGATAATTTCGGGCTTTGTTTTTTGAGAGAGATCAACCCCAAAAGGTGAAAATATAAAAGTAGCGAGTATCATTGGTATCACAACAGGCAGCATAATAAATCCAATTTGCATACCAGGTATAATTTTAGGTGCTGTGGTTGTGAGATTGAACAATCCAATTGCAATAGCAAAAAAAGGAATAACACCATTGGAAATAGAACTTGCCTTTTTAATTGGCACACGCAAGGCATCTGTAAATACAGGTGTCATTACAACACCTCCTCCTAAACCCGAAAGGGCAGTAATGATACCGGCAAACAAACCCGTGTACGAAAAGTATTTAAATTTTTCAGTTTGCTCCGAATCGTTTGTGGCTGGTGTTTTGGCAAAAAACATACGCACAATGATTACAAACAGCATCAAGATAAAAACATAATTGAATGCTTGCTTTGAATACCAAGTACCTGTTTTGATAAAGTAGGTCATTACCAAAGCGGTTACCATTCCGGGTAATGCAGTATAAAGAATCTCCTTGGGGAAAAAATTCTTCATCTTATATTGTTTGAACGAGGCTACAGCACCCGAAAAAATAATAGTAAATAACGAATTGGCTAAAATTCCTTTTACCAATAAATCATCGCGCAAGCCAAGCTTGGTTAAAAAATAATCGAGTATAGGAATGTATATAATGCCACCACCTACACCTAAAAAGCCTGCGATAAAAGCTCCCAATGAACCTAATAAAAACAAAATGATGTAATCGGAGAATGCTAACACAATAAAGAATACATTAATGAATACTTACGAAAGTAATCAAAAAGGTAATTTGATATTGTTATTTCTTAGATGAAGGCTTTAACAAAGCTTGGTATCGCGGAAGATCCGAAAACAACTTTAATGCTTCTTGCACATCTTCATCACTTTTAAAAGATGCTTCGTATCTGGCTTTTTGATAGTAATATCTTCGTGCTATTTCCTCTTCCAGCAATCTTACAATTTCAGCTTTATTACGGTCGATATCGGCTTGTTTATCGTGGGCGAAATTCTGTTTCAAACTTTCATATTGGGCTTTGATGCCATCAAAATACTTCTCGTCTTCAGCCTTCTTTTTGAACTCCTCGAGTGCCTTTTCGGTTTGTGTTGTGTAATCGTATTCCTTACCCGATATATATTTCTTAAAATCAGCAAAGTCATCATCGGTTAGGTTAAATTCTTTTGCCGATGCAATGCTGCTGTGCTTGGCGCGATAGTAGGTAGCGTAATCAAAAATGAGTTGCTTTTGAAGCAAACTTTCGGCAATTTTCGAATACGTTTTTGGTGTTACTTTAATATCAGGATCAACTCCACCGCCATCATATACTTTACGTCCATTCTTGGTTTTAAACTCCTTTTTCAAACTATCGGCTACGGCACCTACACTACCGTCCTCATTTCGGTGGGAGTAGTCGAGTGCTTGTATACACCTGCCAGATGGTGTGTAATACTTAGCGGTAGTTACTTTTAATTGTGTTCCATAACTGAGTGGACGGGTATTTTGCACCAACCCCTTACCAAACGTACGGGTACCAATTACCACACCTCTATCTAAATCCTGAATACTTCCTGAAACAATTTCGGAGGCAGATGCTGATGAACGATTGGTTAAAACCACCAACGGAATCTCTATATCGATAGGTTGATTGAGTGTACGGTATGTTTTTTCCGACTCTTTAATTTTTCCTTTAGTGCTTACTACTTCAACTCCTTGTGGAACAAATACGTTTACAATATTCACCGACTCATGCAACAATCCTCCCGGGTTACCACGTACATCAAGGATAACCGCTTTTAATCTGGCATTTTTCTTTAATTGAACCAAAGCATCTTTAACCTCTTTACCGGCATCATTCGTAAAAGATTGTAAGCGAATATAACCGGTGTGATCATCAACCATTCCAACGTATGGAACATTTTTAACGTGAATTTCTTCGCGGGTTAATGTTTTCATAAGTTCGCCTTCACCTTCCCGCTTTATTTTCAACTTCACTTTGGTGCCAGGTTGACCTTTTAACAGCTTACTGATGTCGCTGCTATTTTTCCCTTTTACCGAATTACCTTCTACCTCTAATAACAAATCGCCTGCGCGCAAATCTTCTTTTTGTGCAGGATAACCTTCATAGGGATCAGTAATCATGATGTACTCGCCTTTTTGGCCAATTTGCGAACCAATACCACCATATTGCCCCGTCATTTGAAAGCGAAAATCTTCAATCTCTGATTCGGAAATATAATTTGTGTAAGGATCTAACGAATTAAGCATTTCATCAATGGCCTTGCGCATTAATTTACCTGCATCAACATCATCTACATAATAAGAATTTACCTCGCGATACAGCGTAGCAAAAATGTCGAGGTTTTTAGATATTTCGAAATAGTTGGTGCTTGCTTTGTTAAAAGAAAAGAGCGTAAGCAACGCAAATACGCCTGCTACATAATACCATTTAATTTTTTTCAAAAACGCTTTCATGGGTTACTTTAAGTATAAATTTGGATAAGGTATTTACGTTTGATGAATGGACTAATTTAAGTTCGATGATACAGATTATTCCGATTATTTTTATGCTAATTTGATTAACGGAAAAAGCATTAACTTATTTTAAGGGATCATAGCCACTACCGCCCCATGGATGGCATCGTGACAAACGTTTTACACCTAGGTAAATTCCTTTAACTACGCCATATTTTCTGATAGCTTCTTCGGCATATTGAGAACATGTTGGGGTGTAGCGGCACGACATGGGTAACATGGGCGATAACACGTGTTTGTATACCCGAATAAGAAAAATAAATGGAGCCTCAACGATTTTTTGAAAGTTCATAACACAATTGACTGATGCATTGGGTGAAAATTTCGTTGAGTTCGTGATACGATTTTGGTTGAGGTGAATTAAAAGAAATGGACAATGCTATTTGTTGTTCGCCTAAACAATCATACACAGATTTTTTAGACAGCCGATACAATTCACGTAGCTGTCTTTTGATTTTATTTCGATCCGTTGCTTTGGGATAGTTCCGTTTGGATACAACAAATACAACTTGCACAGGCACTGCTTCAGGTAACGAAGTGGTAACCCAAGAAAAACGAAAAGGAAATCGCGAGAATCCACGATTTCCTTTTGTAAATAGTTGGGCAATGAGTTTTTTACCACACAGCCTTTCCGATTTATGAAATGTATACATGTTAAAATTCGAATACTTAAATCCGAATTTCGAAAAATACTTTTTCCGAGTTTCGAGATTCGAATTCCGAAATTTCTATTTTTATTTTTTGTGACGTTTTTCGCTTGAAACGGTAAGTTTCTTGCGACCACGTGCTCTACGAGCAGCAATAACCTTGCGGCCTGCAGCTGTACTCATTCTTTCACGGAAACCGTGCTTATTTCTTCTTTTTCTTACAGAAGGTTGAAACGTTCTTAATGGCATACGAAATACAAATTAGGACGGCAAAAGTATGCCGATAATTTTTAAAAACAAATATTTTAACTCAATTGGGGTAAAAAAAAGAGTGCTAAAACTAGCACTCTTCTCATTTAATGCGTTTCCGCAGTTACTAATTACTTAGTAGCAGCAGCTGAATCAACAACAACTGAATCAGTTGGAATCATAGCAGCTTCCATAGCAGCTAATGAATCAGCCATACGTTGAGCTGATTCGATAGAATCTTGAACGCGTTTTTCTTCAGCTTTCTTTTTTTCTTCTGCAGATGGACCGCAAGCGATTACTGCTAACATAGAAGCAGCAGCAAGGATTGATAATACTTTTTTCATTGTAATAAAATTTAATTGGTTAAAATTCGGTTGCAAAGCTAGTTATTTTAATAACAAATGCAAGATTTTTATTTTTTTCTCATAAAAATTGTAATTGGAACACCGTGTAAGTCAAAACTTTCACGCATTTTGTTTTCCAAATAACGCTTGTAACTGTCATTTATGTACTGAGGCAGGTTACAGAAGAAAGCGAACTTCGGACTTTGCCCGGGTAATTGAGTAATGAACTTAATTTTCACATACTTTCCTTTAATTGCAGGAGGTTGGTATGCTTCGATATGCGCCAACATCACATCATTTAGTTTGCGAGTAGGTATTTTACGGGTACGGTTCTCATATACCAACATGGCCATTTCAATAGCCTTGTGAATACGCTGCTTGGTGAGGGCAGAAGTAAATACAATTGGAACATCTGTGAAGGGCTCCAATTTTTTGCGTACTACTTTCTCAAATTCGGTTGATGTTTTATGATCTTTCTCAACCAAATCCCACTTGTTTACCAAAACAACCAATCCTTTACTATTGGTTTCCGCTAGATGCACTAAATTAATATCTTGAGAATCAATGCCTACAGTTGCATCAATAACCAACACAACAATATCACAATCTTCAATGGCTTTCACCGAACGCATTACTGAGTAAAACTCAATATCTTCTTTCACTTTGGCTTTTCTTCGAATACCTGCGGTATCAATCAATAGGAATTTATGTCCGTAACCGTTGTACAAGGTATCAATGGTATCACGTGTGGTTCCAGCAATCTCTGTAACAATATTCCGCTCTTCACCCAATAAAGCGTTTACCAACGATGATTTGCCAACGTTAGGTCTTCCCACAATGGCAATACGTGGTAATCTCTCCTTTTCTACTTCTTCTGCATTTTCGTCAACCGGTGGAAGATTTGCTACCACTTCGTCCAACAAATCACCCGTTCCACTGCCCGAAGCTGAGGAAACGGTGAACATTTTATCAAACCCTAAACCATAAAATTCACTTGATGAATGCATTCTGTCATGGTTGTCAACTTTGTTCACCACCAACATTACTGGCTTTTTGCTTCTGCGCAACAAATTGGCTACCGATTTATCTAAGGCCGTGATCCCTTCTTCAACATCAACCATAAAAATCATTACATCCGCTTCCTCGATGGCTATTTTCACTTGGCTGTTAATGGCCGCTTCAAATATATCATCTGATCCTGCCACAAATCCTCCGGTATCGATTACCGAAAACTCTCGTCCATTCCACTCACTATTACCATAATGCCTATCGCGCGTTATACCCGAAAAATCGGCTACAATGGCTTTTCGGTTACCCACCAACCTGTTAAACAAGGTCGACTTCCCAACATTTGGCCTTCCTACTATTGCTACTATATTTCCCATATCTTTATTGTTCTAACACATAATCACAACCAATTAAATTGGTTGACCCGATAAGTCGGGATACTCCATTTCATTTTAATATCTTAATCGGCTTTCCATCAACACATTCCCAAATCTGCACGTCTGCACATTATTCAGATTTATAACCAAATTGCTTCAACATTTGATCGCTGTCTCTCCAATTTTCTTTAACCTTTACGAAGGTTTCCAAGAATACTTGTTTGCCGAAAAATTGTTCCATATCTCGTCTTGCCGCAACGCCAACAGCCTTTATGGCAACGCCTCCTCTTCCAATCAAAATAATTTTCTGTGAATCGCGCATCACATAAATTTCGGCACTGATCCGCAATAATTTTTCTTCATCTTTAAATCCAACAACCTCAACTTGCACGCTGTAGGGAATCTCCTCCTTATAACGCATCATTATTTTTTCGCGAATAATCTCGGCAGCAATAAAACGCTCTGATTTATCTGTTAATTGATCTTCAGGGTAAAATGGTGGCGCTTCGGGAGCGTGCTTTAATACATTACTCAACAACACATCTAAGTTAAATTTATTGAGAGCCGAAATCGGAATAACAGCCTCACATGTTGGCACCTGCTCTTGCCAAAACTTTACCCGCTCCATTATTTGCTCTGTCTCTTTTAACTCATCAACCTTGTTTACTACAATAATGAGGGGCGACTTGATAACTTTGATTCGTTCAATTAATTCGGAATCCTTTTCGGCCGAAGTAAATGTATCAGTAAGGTAAATAACTGCATCTGCATCTTCTAAGCTTTCATTCACAAACTTCATCATATCGGCATGCAGCTTGTATTTTGGCTCAATGATTCCGGGCGTATCTGAAAACACAATTTGGTATTCAGGCTTGCTCAAAATACCCATTATACGGTGGCGGGTAGTTTGTACTTTAGGCGAGATGATGGAAAGTTTCTCCCCAACCAGAGCGTTCATTAGGGTAGACTTCCCAACATTGGGCTTACCTATAATACTAACAAAACCAGATTGATGCTTCATTTTTTAAAATTGAACTGCAAAGAAACAATAATAATTTCAGAAAATTGTTGCATTCTATTAAAACCTATCTATATTTGCATCCCCAAAAACAACCAGATTACCGTTTGTTTTCGATACATCGATAGTTCTAACAAACATAAGATACATCGCGGAGTGGAGCAGTGGTAGCTCGTTGGGCTCATAACCCAAAGGTCACAGGTTCGAGTCCTGTCTCCGCAACCAATAAAGACAAGGGTTTTGACGATTCGTTAAAACCCTTTCTTTTGAAAGTGTGCCAGCTGTGCCAAAAATGAGAGTGTAAGTTAGTCAAATTGCGTTGAGCGATCTTAGTAAAATCCTCAAACCAATGAAAAACTACAAAAAGTTCGAAGCTCATGATGCCAATGGAGACTTCGCCAAGCGCTGGTGCATCATCTATTATTACATCAATCCAACAACTCTTAAGTTTGAACGCTTCCGTGAAACTGGTGACATTAACCGTATTCAAAACGTTAAAGAACGAAAAGAGGCTCTTTACACCCTGCTTCACGCAAAAAATTACTCCTTGAAAAGAACTATAGCCCTTTTCAAGATTACAACAAAGAACACATGCTTGAGAGTCTTGGACTCCTTGCACCAACCCTGGGACAGTGTATTGACCGTGTGCTCGAACACAAGAAACTTCACATTGCCGATCTTAGCTATAAGTCACTCAAAAACAGAATTAAAAAATTTACTACCTATCTTCTCAATAGGAAACTCTTGGCGCTGGAACCTAACAAGCTGACCAAGCGGCAAATCATGGAATACCTTGATTACAGAGCATCTGTAGATAAAATTAGTGGACATACCCGTAACAATGATCTCATTGATACCAAATCCGTTTTCTCCACGATGCAAGATTTAGAACTTATCAAAGAAAATCGAGCTTCTCGAATCAAAAAGGTGGTTACACAATCCGATCGGAACCGGGTATATACCGACAAGGAATTCAAAGATACATTTGATTGTATGGAGAAGAATAACCCTTATCTCTTGCTATTTTGTAAGTTCATCTATTATGGGATGATCCGTCCGGTTGAGTTCACTCGGCTTAAAATAGCCGATATTGATTTGGAGAACAATACGATTACCATACCAGCCAAAAATACAAAAGCTCGTACCACACAAACTGTTCCTATCATGGAGGTGCTAAAAGAAGTCATTCTATCTATGAACACCCACCAAGCAGCCAAAAATAATCCCAAACATTCAAAACACATAACTCGCAAAAAACCCCGTCACGCTTCAGTCAACACACGCTTAAATCGAAGTGGGTACACTTCGTTTAAGCGCTATTTGTTAGGCGTATGTGCTTCTGTCATTCGGTTACGCAGGGTCTTTAGCTTTGTCGTAATTGTCAACGATTTTTAAAAGTGTTTCAGAATGTTTAAAGATGTCGTCTAGAGAATTTATTTCATTTTTAACTTCTTTCTTTTGGTCGTCAAGTGTTACGAAAAACTTTTTACTTCCGTTTAAATAAAGTCTGCAAATTGTCTTGCGGTTATTGTCGTCAAGTAAGATTGCAAAATATGATTGTGCGTCTCTGTGCGTAATTCGTGTAGCACTAATTTTTTGTCGAAGTATGGTTTTAACTATCATAAAACCTTCAAGTTCTTCTTCTGTCGTAACTACTTTTACTTCGTCAAGTTTTGCTTGTTCCAATGCTTGAACTGCTTCTTGTTTCTTAGTTTCTTCGTCTTCCTTTGTCAATGCAGTTTTAAGTCGTTCTGTGATTAGGTCACTAATATGTTGTTGAATAGATTTTTTTGTCAAGTTAGTAAACTGTTCCAAAACTTTTGCAGTTACAACACTTGGGTAAACTTGTCTTGCGAAGTGTTTAACAAAGTCTGGAGTTGGGTTTATTAATTCTTGTTGAATAAGTTGTTTTAACTCGTTCATAAATTTCAATTCACTTGCAGTATTTGTAATGCTATCAGCGTCAAAAACTGACTTATGAAACTTCTTTAATTCTTCAACTTGATTGTCTTTAATTTCATTGATATTAAATTCTAAAAATGGTTTCTCGTCCATTTTGTTTGCTGCCACCAAGTCAGAATAAAAGCGGTAAACAATACCGTTTGTCAAAAGTCCGAACTTGGCTTTTGAAACGTGAAAATAGCGTAAAAGCTGTCCATCGTGTATGTTTAGATTTTGTGCCCAATGTTTGCACTCAATTAAAATGGTCGGTGAGCCGTCCTTGAAAATTGCGTAATCTATTTTCTCACCTTTTTTAAGTCCAATGTCCGAAATAAATTCAGGAACAACTTCAGTCGGATTAAAAACGTCATACCCCAATGCTTGAATAAAAGGCATTATGAAAGCATTTTTTGTAGCTTCTTCTGTCTGAATTTGGTCTTTCAGTTTTGCAACTCTTTCTCCGAGTTGTTTGATTTGGTCTTTAAAATCCATTGTCATTTTATTTATTAGTTTTTACTTTTTTGTCAAAGATAATATTTTGTTTAACGGTCGTCCTAGCATTACGCCTAACGTTTTCGGGCTTGGCGAAGGTGGCGATTTTCACCACAAATGTAGATGCGGAGAACCAATGTTTGATTAACCACAAAATTGTCTGCGGAGAACGAAACCGCCACTTTTGCCAAACCCGTGTTGAACTAAACCTGCGGTAGCATTTCATTGCAAAATAGGATAAACTTTGTAAGAAATAAAATCAAAACAATAAAGTTATGACATTAAAAAAAACACAACATCAACAATTGTACATCAAGCAAAGTTATCGGTAATAGGCTTTAGCCAAGCTTACGATTATTTTTTAGAGCAGGTAATGGTAAAACAATTAAGCAAAGGATTGTTAACCAACTATGGTCGCTCGTTGGCTTACGTAGCCTTGCACTTTAATAGGTTGCCTCATCACATAAGTATTGATGAGTTAAACGCTTATTTTTACAGAAGCACCGAGGTAGAAGGAAAACCCTGTTGTAGCGGACGTTTCGTCCGTGACTTGTAAATATCACCGCAAGAATAAAACGTTTATTGGAGGCTTTCTTTTTTGAATCGTCAGACTCCGATTGGGACTTCTCTTCGTTATTTCGTTTGTTTTGTCCTTGGTCGTTCTAATGCACGTCCTCGTGAACAGGGGTGGATGATAGAGATGCTAAAACAATTACCAATATGGCTAAAGACCTTTTCGGAAAACTATTTGGAGATAAGGGATATATCTCAAAAGCATTGAGTGATCTGCTTTTTGGCAACGGTATACAACTCATTACAGCTGTAAGAAGAAACATGAAATCTAAAGCATTGAGCAATGAAGAGAAACTTCTTTTAAGGAAACGGTCCGTGATTGAAACCGTAAATGATGAGTTAAAAAACATTTGTCAAGTTGAACATACAAGACATCGCTCTATCAGCGGTTTTCTTCTTAATATTATGAGTGCAATTGCTGCGTATTCTTTCTTTCCTAAAAAACCTTCCATCAAAAAAGATATTGAGGAAACAAACCCTCAGCTTATCAAGCAACTTGAACAACAATTGACATTGGCGGCTTAAACCGAACTCAGGTTAATTGCCTAAAACAGGCAACTAGGCCGCGCATTGCCCAAAACCTAAAACAACACACAAAAGTTACCAGCCTGCAAAACAAAAAGCACAAAAAAAGCGCATTAAAGCGCTAAAAAAGTAAAGCTGCACCAACTAAAAATACACCCACCAAGCAGCCAAAAATAATCCCAAACATTCAAAACACATAACTCGCAAAAAACCCCGTCACGCTTCAGTCAACACACGCTTAAATCGAAGTGGGTACACTTCGTTTAAGCGCTATTTGTTGGCAGCTGGGCTTTTAGTCAAGGTTTTCTCTTTTAGGTAGGTTGCTGTCATTAATTTTTAATATTTGAGATAAACTAGGTTTTGCTCCACCAAAATGATGCTTTGCAAGACCTAGCTTAACTAAATACTTAATGTCTTTCAACTCCTCTTGGCTTGCGAAATCAAAACGATACTTTGCCCTTAAGGCATTCACAGTTGCGTATAAATAGTATGAATTCTTGTTAATAGAAGTTATATAGTTTTCAATTTGATTTTTCCAACCGTTTGGTCTTTTAAAAATAATTAATAAAGCTTGATGATGTTTCATCAAATCATTTTTCTCATCATTAAAGCAGTCGTAAAACAAAGGTCCGATTTTGGGAGAATATAAATCGTCTTGAAAAAAGCCAACAATATTTGTCGGTAATACTTGAACAATTGTATTTAATCTCTCCTCGAAAGTTTCTCCAAAATCTCCATTTAGCTCAAAAGCTGCACCTTGAAATGTGGCTTTCCCTTTTAGTGCCATCATAGGAGATAATGCGAATAATACTTTTGATAATTGTTTCCAAGAACTATAAATTTCCAATAACAACTTCTTTTTTAACTCTGGATTAGAATAGTCGCTATTTCTTAATGCTGTTGATGATGCTCTAATTTGTTGCATTAAATTTACAAGTGAATAATCCTCAAATATTTTCTGAATAGATTGATTATATGGACGTATTTGATTGTAGCTCTTGTCTAAAAACTGGTCTTTTATCGAGTCGGGCAAATTTGAAGTAAGAACGTTTTCCCCTATTTCTGTTTGTATGTTTTCTATTTCATTTTCTGAAGGATTCCATTTTGCATTACTCAGTGGATTAATATCTCCTTTTATACCTAATTTTTCTTCTACAATATTTCTCGTTGATTCAATGTCATGGAGCAAAATAGTTAAGGCATCATCTCTATTCCTGTCTATTCCGGTATAGAATTCTATAATTTCTGGATAAGAAGAGTATTTATTTGAACTGAAAATATATTTGCGAAAAAATTCATCAGAATGCATTCTTTTAGCTCCAAAATAATATATCCAAAATGTTGATTTGAATCGGTACTGATCATTATCCATGATAATAATATTGTTGTTATTGAGAATCTCAAAGACAACTTCAATATCCAATTCAATATATTTTTCTTTGCAGAAGGATTTAAGTTCTGTAATAAAGTCCGATTTAGAGAAGTTAAATCGTTCATTTCTTAACATGGTTTCACAATATCTACCTAATACATATTCACAATCTTTAAGATCTGGCATTGTTTTGTATCTTGGTATTTCTCCCATATCAAATAAAACAAACAGAATCATTTCAATCATTTTTGTTCTGTTTACAGGACTGTCATCAAAATACTTCTCTGATACCTTTAAAATTGTAATTATGTTATACGGAGTTCTATGTAGGTTAAGGCAATCAAGCTCTTTTGTGATTTTATTCAAAACAATAGTTTCCTCACCAATATTTTTCTCTTGATTATATTGTCGTACAATATTTCTAATCTGAGTTCTTGGCAAGGCAATTAAATGAAGAAAATCAAACTCTCTGTCTATAATTGTTTCTTTTTCATCAATCTTCTCATTTTCTTCTTTATTTATATAAAGCAGTTCATCCAAAGTATTAAGAACAATTATTCTGCATTCTGGATTAGCCACAATTAAATCTTTCAGCTTTTTGTAGGATACTTTATCAGTATTATAAAAAGAGTCAAATACAATGCATTTAACATTTTCAGGAATTTGGTCTAACGAATTTGCTTCATTTTTGACCACTTTATTTACTAGATGAGGTTTTAATGCGGAATTGTCAAGATAAATCCAAAGTTCATCATTTTCCCAAGCCTCACATATCAAATGGTGAGCTAAAGTAGTTAATCCAAATTGAGATGGGGCATTGATGAAGTATGATTTGTCGGAAAGTAAAATTTCTTCAATTAGTACTCTTTGGCTGTAATTTTCATCTGGGTTTTGAGACAGTTCGCTTGTCCGACTGATAACTGGTTCAATCCAAATTTGGGGTTGATCATCAAATCCCTTAAGAGAGTCATTAAATCTTTTTTTGAATAATTTACGTAATGCTTCCTTGTTTATTAATTGTTGTGCATTTAATGGTGTGTTTTCTTTCTTTTTATACTGTTCAATAAAGAATTTCGTTAAATGCTTCCTTAGTTTCTCTTCAAAATCAGAAGCACCGTTATAAAAACCATAAATGCCTTTTGGTTGAAGTTTTTTTCTAAAGTCTTCGATTTTCAAAAGTTCAGATGCACTTATATCATTCATAGATTTAGGCGGCTCTTCATTAAAATAGAAAATTATTTCAAGGTCGCCTTTCTCCTTATATCTTCTAAATGCTTCATTAAATTCTTCTTCTGTTCCTGAGCCTGCTCTAGGTGTTGGTGAACCAAATTTTTTATTCATTATTCCAATGAAAATTTCGAAGTTTTCACCAATTTGTTCAAATATAATTGACTGTCCGTCTTTGTCTTTTATGGATGGTCTTACATCTTTTTCCCATTTTAAACTTTCGATTCTAAATTTATATATTTCACCTAAGCCCAAATTTATTTCTTCAAATATCTTATCGCACAAATCTCTTTCTAGATTCGTGTCACTTGGTGATGCAATAAATGCTTTAAATATATTTACTTCCATAATTTTAAAGGTTTAATTTGTCGGTATTGTTGTTTCATAGCCTTGCTGCCAACGTTTTCGGGCTTTGCGTTCGGGCGGGTTTCGGAGCACAAAACTGTCAACCAGCACTGAACTTGAATAGAAGCACAAAGCTTCAAATTTGCACGTCACCCCGCCTGACGCAAAACCCGTGTTGAACTAAACCTGCGGTAGCATTTCATTGCAAAATAGGATAAACTTTGTAAGAAATAAAATCAAAACAATAAAGTTATGCCATTAAAAAAAACACAACATCAACAATTGTACATCAAGCAAAGTTATCGGTAATAGGCTTTAGCCAAGCTTACGATTATTTTTTAGAGCAGGTAATGGTAAAACAATTAAGCAAAGGATTGTTAACCAACTATGGTCGCTCGTTGGCTTACGTAGCCTTGCACTTTAATAGGTTGCCTCATCACATAAGTATTGATGAGTTAAACGCTTATTTTTACAGAAGCACCGAGGTAGAAGGAAAACCCTGTTGTCGCGGACGTTTCGTCCGTGACTTGTAAATATCACCGCAAGAATAAAACGTTTATTGGAGTGTCTTCTCGTTTAAGAATAAAACCGTCTGAAAGCATTTTTAAAAATGTTTTGTTGCTTTCATAAAGGTCGGAAGCGGAAAGTGATTTGAGTTGAAGAATAATAGATTTGATTTCATTTACCGTAATGCCTTGACCAGCGTATTGCGTTAAAAGAAAGGTTTGTAAATCTTCTTCTATTAATACTTCGTCTGGCTTACGAGTTATCGTAATGCCCAAGTGGTGGGGAAATCCTTCTTGCCCCAACAATTCGGTAAATGCCTTTTCTAATTTTTCTTCGGTGAATTTCATTCAATTCTTTTTAATAATTCTTCAAAGCATTTTGCAACATCTTTTTCATCAGGTATTGGTCTGTAGGCTAATGCAGAAAGTTCTGTTTGGTATTTTTCTTTGAGTTGTTGCCATACATTTATAAAATCATTTACCAATGGAGATTCCGAAATCGCTTTAGTTTGCCAGCCAATCGGCTCTTCAAACATTTCTCTATCGTGTTGTAGAATTGTATGGAATTGTTTTTTAAACGGATCTGATGCTACAAATTCAGCACATTCATTATTTTTCATTAGGTAATACAAATCATAAAAGTGTCTTATCTTTTCGGAGATACTTTCAACTGTATTTTCCTTAAATGAAAACCGAATCAATGACACCATCTTTTCTAATAGTGTTTGTTCTTTGCTCAAAACGTTTACTTCAAGGGATTGGAGATTGTATTGCTCAATGTATTTTTCATTGCTTGTTTGCATCAAAAAGTCAAACACCATACTCTGAATGGTAAGTCGTTGATATGGAAAAGGATTGGCAAACAAGTTTATTTCGACAATAAGTTTATTGTTGGCATTGCCTTTTTCAGTGCTCACATATTCAAAAACAGATTTTCTAAATTTTGAACCTTTACTTGTTACACCATCCATTTGCAACTCTTTTAAATCGGATGTAATTTCTTTTTCAATGGTTCGGATGATGGTTTTAATCTCATTTCCTGTTTTACCCTTGTCGTTTATAATGGCAATATCTACATCCTCCGAAAATCGCTCTATCAAATTGTATCCTTTTGATAGAGAGGTGCCTCCTTTAAAAACGGATTCATCAACGTATTTACTTTTTGCCAAACGACTTAACACCAATGTTATCCAGTAATCTTTTTCTACAAATGCCTGCTGAATTTTTAAATAAGCGGAAGCATTTCCTACAATTTTTTTAAAATTTGTTTCGTCTAGGTGTAGTTGCATTTATATTCCATTTTTTTGTTGATTGCAATACTGTTTCATCTATATTTAAATTTATTTTTGTCAGTGGATTTAAACTATTTTTTAATTTATCTAAGTTTAATTTTGAGTCTATGTTTTCTAATATAGCTCCAAGCAAAGCCCGTGTTCTTGAAGGATAATTTAGTGCTAGATTAATAAGTTCACTAATTTCTGTTGCATTCAATGATTTCAAAATACTCCTCATTCTTATAACTGCCTGCTTTACTGAGCAATCAGGTATTTTTTTAATATCTTTAATAGCGTCTAAATATCCAAGTAGTTTGTAGTTTTGGTCTGTTACTTCTACATAACTTTTCACAGAATTTACGTTTAAGTAATATTCGTCAATTTTGATTCGTTTTTCATTTGTAGCTATTTTTATCTTAAATGCCATTTGAGTGGTTAAGCCTAAACTATTAAATAACGAATAACTTGTGATATAGGCTATTCTTTTTCCGTCTCGAAATAGATATCTATTCAAAATTGCATTAGAATCTGCTGGCAATTCTCCAAAAGTGGAAATTTCAGGTCTGTAAAACACGCCTTTTGAAACCTTTTTTATGACTCCTTTTTTTTGCAAACGTTCCAAAGACTTAGCAGCACTATAAAAATTAGTGGCTTCAATACCCAAATCTGCATAGCCAAAAGGTTGACTTTCGGGTATGCATTCAATTGTATTTCTTATTTGCTCTGCTACGTTCATACCACAAAGATATTCATTTTTATAGAAATGTCAAGTTTTTGATGTTAAAAACTTGACATTTTAATGATTAATGCTTGCTTGTTAATTTGCGTTGTTTCATTAATCATTAATAATTGACCATTAACAATTGACCATTAATAATTAACCATTGCTTTTGCCTTTTCTAATTTTTCTTCGGTGAATTTCATTTAGTTTGCTGTCAATTGTTCAGTAAAGAATGAAAGAATACTAGTCTTAAAATTGGTTTCACGTTCTTCAATATCTTCCTTAATCCAGTCATTTTTATGGTATGTGCTTAAATCAAAAACACAAGCAATTTTTGATAAACTGTATTTTTGCTTCTTCACTCCGAAATAGCCGTTACCTGCTTGAATATTTAGTTTCTTCTCGAAAATAATTTTATTTCCGAAACGGTCTAAGTATTTAACTGCATCATCAATATTCCAACCATTGTAATTTGTGTCTTGCCATTTTTTAGGGAAGATATGTTCAATGTCAAAAGTTTCAGGAATTAATTGTGTTTGATTTGTATTCAAATAAGCATCAAGGAGAAGTAATCCTCTTGAAATTCTTGAAGAAGAATGCCCATCAATTTGTTGTTTTAATAAATCTTCGTTCAATGTAATTCTAAATTGCAGTTCGTTTTGATTTTGTAAAGTTATGCAAGCACTATAAATATCATCTTTGATAGCATTAACCGAAGGTGCATCAATAAATTTAGCAAACAGAAATGCAACTAATTTTTGCAGCATTTTGCAAAAGTCTTGGTCAAAAGTTGCACTATCCTTATTTTTCAAAAAGAAAACACTTGTTGCATATTTCCAAAATTCATTTGGATAACACGACAAACAATGTAAATGCTTTCTTGCCTCATCAGAAATTGTATAATTAACTTCTTCTTCGGGTTCAACACTGATGTTTATGTATCTCCAGAAATTCGCCAAATCCATTATTTCTGTTATTAGATTAGCATCTTTTAGACGAGTATATTTTTGGTCTGTACCGTGATAAAATTTTCGCAAACCAACTTCCTTAGATTTGTCGTTGTTTCTTGCCCTAAGAACGTGAGTGTAATACCTGAATACATCATCAATTGATGTGTGGGCTTGCTTGCAAATTTGAGTTAGCTCTTTCCAAGTTGTTGTAAATTCTTTGCGTCTCGCTTCTGTTTCAAGATTGCGATAAATTTGTGCTTTGAAAATATCGGAATCCGCTAATGGCAAACCTCTATCGTTCAAAGTTGAAAAAATGGTTAAGGCAGTTTCAGGCGTGTCGCATTCTATTGGTAAAATAATGCACTGAGTTAGAATCGTTACACAAAGCTCTTTCCATTGCATCGGATTCATTGTTGCATATTCATCACATTGCTTTTTAAAGAAACGATAGTTTACAGAATAGTTGTCGGTAGCTAGTTCACTAGCTTCACCAGTTTCTAATATCTTATGGAAAGTATCATTGTCTTCTTCGGTTGCCACTAATGACATTATGTGTATAGATGAAGCGTCAACTACTTTTCCTGAAAAACGGTCAGTATCCCAAATACAAGGTGCTACTTTAGTTTTCAAACCAATTACTTGATCATCTTGTGGCATATCTTCTAACTTTCTAAAGAAGGCTCGAAGTAGCAAAAAGAAAGAAGTTATCCTTTGCTGCCCGTCAATGATTTCCTGATTTTTATCTTCGTTAATGTAGGAAACAATTGTTCCAAGAAAATAATCTGCACCTATTTTTGCATCGGTAACAGTGAAATTTTCAATATCATTCCATAGTGTTTCGCACTTTTCTACATTCCATTTATATGGCCGTTGAAAATCGGGAATAATGAATTTTCTGTTTTGCATTTCGCTAAACAGTTTGCTGATACTTTTCTTGCTTACGTGTAGTTCTGCCATATTTAATTTGATTTGTTAATTTTCTATTGTGGCTAATTTTGAAAGAAGCAAATCTTTCAGTTCCGTTAACTTTTGAATTTGTTTTGTCAATACTTCTTTGTTATCAATTATGATTTTAAGCCCTTTCATTTCAAGTATTTCATCTACTGGTTTAAGGATTGGAATTTTCTCTACATAATCTTTACTCAAATTTTCCTGTGCCCCACCAATAGATTGGCTTGCAATAAATTCTTGATTGTGTAATAAATGAAAATAGAGATATGCCGAGTGAATTTGATTTTTACAAATCATTCCACAACAAGCTTGATTTGTGGATGCTTCAAATTTTAAAATTCCTATTTCGCCAGCATTTACGCCATACATTGACATTAAAACCGTGTCTTTGGGAAGTAGTTTTGCTGAACTATTCTTCAAACCTTCATATGAAGTATATTCTTCCGTTGAAAGAATAATATTGTTTTTTATTTCTCCAGTTTTCAGCCAAGGCACATCATTACTATTCCAATATTCAGAATTAATTCTGCTTGGTGTTCCGCCTGATTTCATATCAATACAAAAATCCTTTACAGTAATGTTTTCCCACCCAATCGGAATTTCCTTCTCCAATTCCTCATTCCAAACCATTTCCCCACCATTACTTTTATATGGCTTTCCTTTTTCATCAGGAAATTCAAATTCCACAAACCAAGCTCTATAAATTGCCTGTGCGGTTTCTTCGAGTTTTTGTATGAGTTGTTGGTTAAGGGCTATGCGATTTTGTATTACGTTGTATTCTTTTACTATTTCTCTTTGTTTGGTAATACTTGGAACTGGAATTAATGTTTCGCACAACTCTGTCCATTCATAGCCACCTCTTATCGCTGCATCACATTTGAAAGTTGCATATCTATCAAACTCGGGTCTGCGAAACCACATCATTAAATATTCAGGGTCAAGTTCATTTCTGTCTTTTATTTCAAAGACTGGATATGCAGGTGAAACCAAATTAGGTTCATCATCTAGCTTTAAAACAACAGGTAATTTATTTACTCGAATGGGCGACATAAAATCACAAGCAAATTGATATTTGCTCATAACTCTATACACCGACATATCAGTACCAACTATGTTTGATGTAGTTTCTCTAAACTCTTTGGTCATACTCAAGCCCAAAAGCCGAGTAACTTTTAAATCTCTATTTCGGTGTTCAACTCTCTGGATATATTTGCCAATAGGCTTATAATTTACCCTCATAAATTATTGATTAAGTTAGTCAGTAAGTTTTTATCCTCAATCACAGAAAAGGCAAAACATTTTTTTCCTAAATCTTTTAAGGAAGCACCAATATGATACAATTCTTTGTTGTCTATGATTAAAAACCTGTCATGGTATTTTTTGCTGTGCTTGATTTCTAATTTTCCATATTGTGCATTGAATTTTTCTACATCCAATGCTTTTATAGGAGTGCTTGCTTGGGTAATAATTTTGATTGTTACTCCTTTGGATTTCTGTGACAACATTTGCAATACATCTAGGTCTATGAAGTTGTCAATGATAATTAGGCTGTTTTGGGCTTTTTTGATAAGGTTGATTACAAAAGTATAGGCATCAAAAATTTGTCCTTGAAAAAAAATATCTTGTTTTATTTCGGGCTTTCTGCTCTCTAAGGCAGTAAATATTATTTCAAAGTTTTTGTCATTTAATTGCAATTTAGATTCAATGACTTCTACACGCTGCAACAATCCTGCATTATTTGTTAAAACCTTTCTCATTTCAACAAAGGCATTCATAATCTGAATACTAACTGCAACCGCTTTTTCGCTTCTCAATACTGCCGAAAGCATTGCTACTCCTTGCTCTGTTAAAACATACGGTAAATAACGCCTACCACCATGTTCACTTGACATCACATTTTGTGATTTCAAGTTTTGATTTGAACTGTTCAAGGTCACAATTTGTGATCTCAAGTCCTCAATCTCAACTTCGGTTAATTGAAACCTAAATTTTTCAGGAAAGCGATCAATATTTCTTTTTACGGCTTGGTTCAATACACGAGTATCTACCTGATACATTTCTGCTAAATCACGGTCTAGCATCACTTGAACACCACGAATGGTGAAGATTTTACTTTCAATGACTTGTGTTGTTACTAATTCCATATTATTTCAAATCAATAGGAAAGCCCAATTCTTTAAATACGGTTAATAAATCATTTTTTGAAGAAGCTTCGGCTTTTAACAAGTCGGCAAATTCGCCTTTTAGCGTTTCCATTTTTTCGTCAAAGTCAATGTTCTCATCTCGGTTTACAAACTCAATGTATTTGCTTGGTACGAGTGAAAAATCTTTTTTGGCTACTTCTACTAAAGTAGCTGAATAACAAAACTCAGGGATGGCTTCTATCGCGGTACTTTGCCATTGGTGGTAAGTGTCGGTTACTTTCTTAATATCGGCATCTGAAAACTGTGTGAATTTCTTTTCGAATGGTTCGCCAAATTGTCGTAAATCCATAAACAGAATTTCTGTTGAACGGTCACGGAAGTTGCGGGTTGCGTCACCAATTTTTTTGGTCTGTGCTTTTTTGTTTTTGTTTACAATCCAAAGCGTAACACTTATGTCAGTTGTATAGAATAGGTTTCGAGGCAATACTAAAATGGCTTCCACCAAATTATTTTCAATTAGCTTTCTGCGTATTTTGTATTCTTCGCCACCACCACTCAATGCACCATTTGCCAATATAAAACCTGCAATGCCATTGTCGGAAAGTTTAGAAACCATATTTAAAATCCAACCATAATTGGCGTTGCTTTTTGGTGGCACATCATAGCCTCTCCAACGTGGGTCGTCTTTCAATTCATTTTCTGCTCGCCAATCTTTTTGGTTAAAAGGCGGGTTTGCCATTATGTAATCGGCTTTCAGGTCTTTGTGTTGGTCGTCTGCAAACGTGTCGGCAGCTTTTTCACCAAGGTTTCCACTAATACCCCGAATGGCAAGGTTCATCTTTGCCAGTTTGTATGTAGTGTTGGTGTATTCCTGTCCGTATATAGAAATTTCTTTATTATTGCCATTATGTGCTTCAATAAATTTGATAGATTGAACAAACATACCACCCGAACCACAAGCAGGGTCATAGATAATGCCCTTGTAAGGTTCAATCATTTCGGCTATTAGGTTTACAATACTTTTGGGCGTGTAAAATTCTCCTTTGCCTTTTCCTTCTGCCAATGCAAATTTTGAAAGAAAGTATTCATACACTTTTCCTACCACATCTTGCTTGGGGTCTTTCGTTGTGTCAATATCGTTTATGGTGTCGAGCAATGAAGCAAGTTTGGTAACATCTAAACCCAAACGAGAAAAGTAATTGTCGGGCAATGCTCCTTTTAAAGCTTTGTTGTTTTTCTCAATGGTGTGCAAGGCGGTGTCAATGAGCAATGCAATATCATTTTGTTTGGCTCTTTTTATCAAATAACTCCAACGGCTTGTTTCTTCTAAGAAAAACACATTGTTCATATTGTAGAACTCAGCCATTTCAATGTATTTGTCTTTGCCATCGGCAATGAGTTTGGCTCTATGTTCTTCAAACTTGTCGCTGGCAAACTTTAAGAAAATTAGTCCTAATACAACGTGTTTATATTCGGCTGGCTCAACGCTTCCTCTCAATTTATTTGCTGCTTCCCAAAGGGTAACTTCAATTGCTTTTTCTTTTATTTGTTCACGCTTTATTTTTGTTTTCAAAGGTGTTTGCGATTCTCCATTGTCGGTTTCTTTCTTCTGTTTTGCCATTTTATTGTGTCAATATTTAAAATCAATTCTAACCAGTAAGTTAGTACCATCAGCCCAAATTTCTTGTATTAATTGAGAGGATTGAGAATTTGATTTTACATGGATTATAATTTTTTTCAAATGATTTTAAATGTGTTTCTAATTTCGTCTGTTAAGTGTTATGTTCAGAGTGAAACCTGTCGTCAATTTAAGATTATCATCCTTTGCTTTATCTCTTTTCTAATGTTTTTTTTAGACTCATTTACCGATTTTAGCAATAGTGCTTAATTAAAAATTCTCATATACTTATCGTACAAAAACGTCTTTCCGTATTTTGAAGATTCATCTAACGGTTTTAAAATTCCTAAATCCACAAAGCGGTCGATTAATTTTGCGGCCCCTGCTCTACTAAACTTCATTTCTGCCACTACAATAGAAGCACTAGTAATTGGATTTTTATAAAGTGTTTGCAAAAATATAACCCCACTACCTGCTTCTCTTTTCCCCAATGCCTGAATTTTTCGCATGTCCTCTTCTCTTAGCAGCGTAATCTTCTTGGAAGTATCAATACTTTTGTTAGCAGTATCAATAACCCCATCTAAAAAGAAATGAAGCCATTCTTTCGGTTTATTATCATGATAGGCATTCAATTTATCGTAATAAAGTTGTTGATGTGTTTTAAAATAACTACTTAAAAACAATACAGGTTTCTCTAAAATTGCTCTCTGGTAGAGAAAAAGAGTAATCAATAGGCGGCCCGTCCTGCCATTCCCATCTAAAAATGGGTGAATTGTCTCGAATTGTGCATGTAACAGTCCTGCTTGCAAAACTGGCATTACGTTCTCGTTATGAATAAACGCTTCCAAATCTCCTAAGGCTCTATTCATCTCATAAACAGGTGGAGGCACAAAAGAGGCAGATTGAAGGGTAGCCCCTCCAATCCAGTTCTGCGACTTCCTGAATTCACCTGGATCAGCAAAATGGGTTGATCTAGCATTGGTCATTAACTCTTTATGTAACTCCCGAACAAATCTTAATGAAAATGGAAAGCTCTTCAATCGATCTATACCATAATGTAATGCTTTAATATAGTACAAAATATCATCAGCATCTGTATCCTTCACGTTAATACCGGCACTCATTTCCAATGCATCCAACATAGTTGCTCGAGTTCCCTCAATTTGAGCCGAACTGGTGGCATCCTTCACCACGTACATGCTCAAAAAGAAATCAGCATCCGGTAACGTATGGGCTATTCCGTCAAGTTTCCCTATTAGTCGCTCTGCTTGAGCCGCTTTTAACAGTATATCCGGAGTAAAATCCATTACATCCTCAACCGGAAAGTTATCCGCGATAAAAGCAGTATATCCTTCTGGTTGATTTACTTTATACCCTATTCTCATTTTTGTATTTTAGTTTACATATTCCATTCAAATGTAAACTATTTACACAATTAGTTTACATACGCGAATAAAATGTAAACTAAAAATGAAATTAATTACACATTCACAAAGTATAGAATATAACGAACACCTGTTATTTAGTAGTAATTTTCACCGTATAAACATACTTGGACTTAACCAACTTCAAATAAAATCAGATCCCTATTTAATCACACTTAAAAAAATAGCTGATTCATGTTTGCTTTAATGAAGTGAAATATACTTACACAAAATATTTATCAGTTTCCAAAACTTATTGTTCAAAATCAACAAGTTTATCATAGATTCGCACGGCAAATAATAGAAACGATTATTTGCCATGATAAACGATAAAAATAAATTTTTTGGAGAAGGCCTCACATTTGACGATGTACTACTCCTTCCGGCCTTTTCAGAAGTGCTTCCCCGCGAAGTAAACACCACTACCCAACTCACCCGTAATATTAAAATTAATATCCCAATGCTTTCGGCAGCTATGGATACCGTTACCGAATCGCGTTTGGCTATTGCCATGGCTCAACAAGGTGGGGTGGGTATGCTACACAAAAACATGAGTATTGAACGCCAAGCAGAAGAAGTGCGTAAAGTAAAACGCAGCGAGAGCGGAATGATCATGGATCCGGTTACGCTATTGGTAAATGCAACATTAAAAGAAGCACTTAAATTAATGAGCGACAATAAAATTGGGGGTATACCTATTATTGACGACAAACATAAACTTGTTGGAATCTTAACCAACCGCGACTTACGCTTTGAAAAAGTAATGAGCAAAAAGGTGAGTGAAGTAATGACCAAAGAAAATTTAATTACTGCACCTGAAGGAACGGATTTGAAAAAAGCGGAATCTATTTTACAGAAATATAAAATTGAAAAGTTGCCTGTAGTAAACAAACAAGGTAAACTGATTGGGTTGATTACGTATAAAGATATTTTAAAACTACGCGACAATCCGAACGCATGTAAAGATAAACACGGACGTTTGTTAGTAGGAGCAGCCGTTGGTGTTACACCCGAAACTCAAGATCGTATTGCTGCACTGGTAAAAGCTGGCGTAGATGTGATTACCATTGATACGGCTCACGGACATTCTGCTTTTGTATTAAAGGAAATTAAACGCTTACGAAAATTTTTTCCCGACTTGGATATTATTGCCGGAAACGTAGCAACAGGTGAAGGAGCAAAAGCATTAGCAGCCGCAGGTGTAGATGGCGTGAAAGTAGGTGTTGGACCGGGATCTATTTGTACCACGCGTATTATCGCAGGTATAGGTGTTCCACAATTAACTGCCATTTACGAAGCATCTAAAGCCCTCAAAGGAACAGGAATTCCCGTAATTGCGGATGGTGGTATCCGTTATAGTGGCGATGTGGTTAAAGCATTAGCAGCAGGAGCCAGCACCGTAATGAGTGGAAGCTTGTTTGCAGGAACAGAAGAATCTCCTGGAGAAACCATTTTATATGAAGGACGTAAATTCAAATCCTACCGTGGAATGGGATCTATTGAAGCTATGAAAGAGGGTTCGAAAGACCGTTATTTCCAGGATGCCGAAGACGAAATTGCCAAACTGGTGCCGGAAGGTATTGTAGGAATAGTTCCGTTTAAAGGTGAGTTAAAAGAAGTGATTTACCAATTTGTAGGTGGATTACGTGCCGGTATGGGTTATGTTGGAGCAAAAGATATTAAGGCATTACAAAAAGCGAAGTTTATCAAAATTACGCCTGCTGGTTCTAAAGAAAGTCACGCACACGATGTGACCATTACTAAAGAAGCGCCTAACTATAGTAGAAGATAATCGCTGTTCAAAAAATTTATGTTCAAAAGCTCTGCCAATACTTTCGGTGGAGCTTTTTGTTTTAACACTGATTGTATTAAGTTGCAATGTGACCAAACCAACTGCATCCTTTAAAGCTATTATCGATCGTTTCAACAGCAATCTTTGGCATTTTCATGTGATAGTGCCCAAGGAAACTGCGTTGAAGTTTATAGATGGAAATGATAAAAGAGTGGTTTGTACACTCAATCAAACCGAATCTTTTCAGGCAGCATTGATGCCATTAGGTGATGGTAATTTTTTCATCAACATAAACAAACAGCTGCGCAACAAACTGAAAGTAAATGATGGAGATGAAATACTTGTGTCTTTAGTAAAAGATTACAGTGAATACGGACTTCCCTTGCCTGATGAATTTAAGGAACTACTCGAGCAAGACTTAGCAGGAAGCGATATCTTTCATTCGCTTACTCCTGGCAAACAACGAACCCTGTTGTATATTATTGGCAAACCTAAAGCGGCTGAGCTTCGCATTCGGAATGGCATTGCCGTATTGGAACATTTGAAACAAACAAACGGTAACATAGAATACAAACTTTTGAACCTAACAATTAAAAACACCGTTTAATGAAAATTGCTTTTGTTTGTTTTATGAAACAATCTAATTTATGCTCACAAATTTATAACCCATCACCTTGTCAACCCAATCAACCTTTTTTAATGATGTATATGAAGTGGTGAAACTCATTCCGAAAGGACGTGTAACCACTTATGGAGCCATTGCTAAATACTTGGGGGCGGCTAAAAGTTCAAGGGTGGTGGGCTATGCGATGAATGCTGCACATACATTTCCGGATATTCCTGCGCAACGTGTGGTCAACAGAAACGGATTGCTCACCGGCAAACATCATTTTGCAACCGAAACACGCATGGAAGAGCTATTGAAAGAAGATGGTGTAACGGTAAAAGATGATCAAGTGGTTGATTTCAATCGCATCTTTTGGGACCCGATGAGCGAACTTGAGGTTTGAGTCCCGATAGCTATCGGGATAAGATTTCAGACTTGAGATTTCAGATTTGGGAATAGCTTTATAAAATATTTTCTGTTGTTGATTGTTTCGATCACCATCACTACAACAACAATCCAAATTATACGGCTTTGATACCTTCCTCCAACGGATGTTAAAAATGCACAGACCATTGCATTAGCGGCCAGAAGCATAAACATGGCTATTAATATCCATTTGCTACTTGATTCAACTTTTAAAAATAAACTCAGCACCGCAACTACAAAAAGCGTGAGTATAATACACCACTGTATACAATTCAACGTATTAAACGAAAAGTTAAGCGCTGAGTGACTTTGTTTACTTTGCATAAACGCAGGAACTTCCTTTTTTATGAACCAGTTAATGGCGCCAAACGGTGCACTTCCACTATCACCATAATTCAAAAAATCTTGCCCCACTTCAAATGTAAAAAACTGGTCGATACTATTATTTAGACCTTTCGATACATATACTTTTAACAACTCCGGGGTGGTTAAAATATTTCTATTCAAAATAGCAAACTCTTCGCTTGGCTCATTCCATCCTCCCATCTTGTATAAAACACTGTTGCTGCTCCATAAAAAGTGATCTAAACGTGGTTGTATCGAATCTTTAAGTGTACATAAACGAGGTGTTTCGTCAGTACAACAATTTTCTAAATACGTATTCACCAAACCATCATCGCACAATTTTGCTGTTAAAAAAATATCGCTGCCTTTTGATAAAAACACCTTGCGCGCAACAGCATAATTAACCCCTAAGAGTAATGCATAATTTGCGATTACAATTACCCAAACTGTTACAATTCGTTTGAGCGAAATACATTTACTCTTAAATAATAGTGTATAGAAAATATATAAAATTGAAATTACAATTAAGGCTAATAGATGAGCCATGATATTGGATACATGCGTGAGTGTTAACACAACATATAACAGAGCAATCCAACTAGTCTGTTTGCCTAGTTTTTGAGAAAATAATAGTACCAGCAAAAGTAAGGCTGATACTCCCGAAAAAATATCGGGCATCATCCATGATGTTACCCAAGGCAATGTGGTGCAACACAACACAAGAAATAGTGATATGGTATAGGCAATATTTACCCACTGCTTAGCATCTTTAACCAACAATTTGCAAGCTGCGTATATACTCGAGCTCACCAATAATGCTTGAATAACAATATAAAATTTTAGCCCCAAGCCAAGCCCTAAATGCCGTATCAACAAACCATACATAATAGGCCTATCGGCAGGAACAAAATTTTCATAACCGCTGTATATATAAGTTCCGCTATCAGAATATACCAAAGGATATCCATTGATATATACAGGATAAAGCAAACCTGTTGCTCCCAATAAAATCAATACTATGGTTACACTATAATTTTTCATTAATTACCTCCCCAACTCTCTCTGTCTAAACTTCTATACTGAATTGCCTCCGCCAAATGTTCAATTTTTATTTCTTCACTTTGCGCCAAATCGGCAATTGTTCGTGCAACTTTTAAAATCCTGTCGTAAGCACGTGCCGAAAGTTGCAACTTGTTCATAGCCGTTTTTAAGAGTGTTTGTCCGGCCGTTGAAATCTGACACCATTCCCTAACTTGCGTGCTGCTCATTTGTGCATTGCAATACATATTTTCCATTTCAAGGTATCGTTCGTTTTGAACATCACGAGCCAACACTACTCTATTTCGAATCGATTCGCTACTTTCAGCTTTGCGGGTATCTGCCAATTGATCAAAATCAACAGGAGTTACTTCAATATGGATATCAATCCGATCTAGCAACGGCCCAGATACTTTGCTTAAATATTTTTGCACCACTCCGGGACCACATACACATTCCTTTTCGGGATGGTTGAAATAGCCGCAGGGACAAGGATTCATAGAAGCAATAAGCATAAAACCCGAAGGATATTCGATGGAAAACTTTGCGCGCGATATGGTTATTCGTCTCTCCTCAAGCGGTTGCCGCATTACTTCTAACACGGTTCGTTTAAACTCAGGTAATTCATCCAAAAACAACACACCATTGTGCGCCAGTGAAATTTCACCGGGTTGCGGATTGTTGCCTCCACCCACGAGTGCAATATCTGAAATGGTATGATGCGGACTCCGAAACGGGCGTTGATACAACAACGATGTTTCTTTATTTAACCGACCGGCAACCGAATGAATTTTGGTTGTCTCTAATGCCTCTTGCAAATTTAATGGCGGCAAAATAGAAGGAAGTCGTTTGGCCAACATTGTTTTACCGGCACCAGGCGGACCAATTAGGATAACATTATGTCCACCAGCTGCTGCAATTTCCAAGGCACGCTTAATATTTTCTTGACCTTTAACATCGGCAAAATCGTTATCGTTTTTATGTTGATTGAGTTCAAATTCTTTACGTGTATCAATTTCTACTTGCTCTAGTGTTCCGTCTTCATTAAAAAAGTCAATCACCTCTTTTAAATTATTGGCTCCATACACTTTTAAATTATTGACGATAGCTGCTTCGCGGGCATTTTCCTTTGGCAAAATAAATCCATCAAAACCTTCCTTACATGCCTGAATAGCAATAGGCAAAGCTCCTTTAATAGGCTTAAGTGTTCCATCTAAAGCCAACTCTCCCATAATAATAAATTTTTCGAGCCGCTCCGATTTAAGTTGTTCGCTTGCTGCCAATACGCCAAGCGCAATAGGCAAATCATAAGACGAGCCTTCTTTGCGAATATCGGCAGGAGCCATATTAATTACCGTTCGCAGCCTCGGCATTTTTAACTCAATATTGCGTACAGCAGTCTCCACTCGTTCTTTTCCTTCCTTAACCGCATTATCGGGTAATCCTACTAAACTGTATCCAATTCCTTGCGTTGAAACATTAACTTCAATAGTTATGGTAACAGCATTTACGCCATGTACGGCACTTCCAAAAGTTCTGATGAGCATGTGAGGTTAGGGTTTAAAATGTTTGGCTACTAACAATTGTTGTGTGGTTAAACATACAGAAGTTATCTTGACTTCTTGTTGCAATATAAAAATTTCTTCAAGTGAATTGATACCACCCGAAGAAAAATATCATCAAAGAGGTATAGTTTTGCCTCGAAACGATTTAATATCTAGCAAGCGCACTATGCAACACAAACACACCAATCGCCTTATAAATGCTTCAAGTCCTTACCTATTGCAACATGCACATAATCCGGTTGAGTGGTATGAGTGGAGCGATGAAGCTTTTGAAAAAGCCAAACGGGAGGATAAATTGGTATTGATTAGCATTGGTTACTCGGCTTGCCATTGGTGCCATGTGATGGAACATGAGTGTTTTGAAAAAGAAGACACGGCCGCCATTATGAACGAAAACTTTGTGTGTATTAAGGTAGATAGAGAGGAACGACCTGATGTTGATCAGTTATATATGGATGCGGTGCAATTGCTTACCGGACGAGGCGGTTGGCCACTTAACTGTTTCGCGCTACCTGATGGCAGACCTATACATGGAGGAACCTATTTTCCGAAACCTGAGTGGGAACGGTTACTGGCCGCACTTGCCGATTTTTATGCAACCAAAAAAAATGAAGCCACCACCTATGCTGCCGAACTCACCAATGGTATTGTTAAAATGAATCTTATTGCCCAACAACCTGATGAACTCATTTCCTATAAAGAAGTAACCGAAATATTGAATAGCTGGAGCAAACACTTCGACACCCTATTTGGCGGTTATACATGGGCACCAAAATTTCCAATGCCCAATAATTGGGAATTGTTTTTACAACACGATTATTATACAGGAGATGAAGACATGCACAATGCTGTTCATACTACACTAAGGAAAATGGCTGATGGTGGTATATACGACCATTTAGGAGGAGGCTTTGCGCGGTACGCAACAGATTCGATTTGGAAAGCGCCTCATTTTGAGAAAATGTTATACGATAACGGTCAACTCATGAGTTTGTATGCACATGCTTACCAGCAAAACAAAAATGAATTGTACCGCAAGGTTGTATTCGAAACAGCTGAATTTATTCATCGAGAAATGACATCACCTCAAGGTGCTTTTTACTCGGCATTGGATGCCGATAGTGAGGGCATAGAAGGTAAATTTTATATCTGGAAACAAGCAGAGTTAACAAGGCTGTTAGGCAATAACGAGCAGCTATTTAGTTTATACTATTCGGTTGAAGCTGTTGGAAATTGGGAACACGAAAGCAATATTTTATACAAAACAAAAAGCGATACCGAGCTCGAAAAAATTACAGGCAAACATATTGCTGATATTAAAGCGATAATTAAACAATGCAAAGAAACATTGCTTAACAAAAGAGCAAAAAGAATACGACCTGGCCTTGATGATAAAATTATTACATCTTGGAATGCGTTAATGATTAAAGGGTTTGCCGATGCGTTCAAAGTTTTTGGAGAGGCGAAGTTTTTACAACAAGCAACAACCTGCGCCAACTTCATTATTGATAACATGTTTGTTGATACAAAACTGTTTCGCATTTATAAAAATGGCAAAGTAAGCATTGAAGCGTTTGCTGATGATTATGCGCTATTGTGCGATGCATTGATGAGTGTATATGAAGCTTGTGGCGATGAAAAATATTTGCGCGTAGCTGCACAACTTATGGAACAAGCCATTCAATATTTTTACAACCAAGATTCTAAACTGTTTTATTTCACATCCAATGAAGGCTCACAACTCATCACACGTAAAACTGATGTACAAGATGACGTAATTCCCTCTGCCAACTCAACCTTTGCTAAGTGCCTTTATAAACTTGGATTTTATTTTGATAAGCCCCAATATCATGCTATGGCCAAACAGATGGTGAAGGCTGTTCAATCTAAATTTGAAAAGCATACAAGCAGCTACACCAATTGGATGCAACTGTTAGGATGGTTGGAACATGGTTTCTATCAACTCATTATTACTGGAAACAACGCACAGGAAATATATACGCAACTTATGCAATCATATACTCCCAATGCAATAGTTATAAGATTAACACATTCGTCAACAATTCCGTTGTTGGCTAACAAAAAACCAACAACTGAAACCTATATTTATGTTTGCAAGGATTATACCTGCTCGTTACCGCAACAAACGGTGGAAGATGTATTGCGTATAATACACTAACGCTTATGCAATTTTTGTGTTATCACTTTACCATCTGCAAGTATAATACTCACAATGTATGGCCCAATTACTAAATCTTCAATATTTATTTCCGCTGCGTTTGATGTCAACAAAACCTTACCGTGCATATCCATAACAGTTACACACCTTATGGGCACTAACGATTGTATGTTGAATAAACTTGTTGCTGGATTTGGAGAAAGTAGCACCTTAGAATATACATCATTAACAATAAAATTAACCAACTGAATGGAGGAGTATGTTACTTGTTTATTACGATCAATTTGCTTGAGGCGATAATAATTTATGTTACCCTGCACAGGTGCATCATCCAAATATGAATACGCATGCTTTGTGACAGAAAAGCCTTGGGCAGCTCGAGTGCCAATTTCCTTCCATTGCGTTCCATCTATGCTGCGTTCTATACTAAAATAGTGGCTGTTTATTTCACTTGCTGTGCCCCATTCGAGTAAGCTATGTTGATTGAATATTGATGCTTTAAAATAATGATATGTTACCGGCAATGATTCACTGCTACTTATAATTAATTCAAATCTATTTCCAAATGTTGTTGAGTCGCTATTTAATGTTGAATAGTTGTATACCATACCACTCGATAGCAAATGTGATTCACCTAATTTTTTATCTTTTAAATAATAAAATTTGCCATGTGTAGGCACGTCATTTACTAAAATTGTATATGTTGAATTTCCACCCGAAACCCATAACTGAACTGTATCATTACTTACTTTTAAAGGACGCGCATCGTAGGTTAATTCAACCCCATCCGTTCCTTTGCTCATCATAGTTATTGTTCCATTCATATTGCGAATATCATATACATCGGCAGTAGGTAAACTTGCATTATGATGTGCCAACATAAATATATCACTTGTTACGGAGTCAAATACCAATTTTAACATAAGTTTATCCGATTCACTTTTCTTAAACAATTGGTCTGGTTCAGTTGTAACCTTAAATGATTCCTTAAAAATCATTGTAGGACTAGCCGCATTAGCCTTTGCCCAAAAGCTTGCACCCGGAGGTATAATACCATCTTTTAAGGTTCCTCCTGAGTTGGCATTATATGATTTATACCCTCCTGAGTTGGCATCGTAAATCCAAATGATAGGGTCAATATTAGAAAGGTTTGTCCCATCCAATACAAAGGCCTTCCAATCGTAACCACATGGGTAAGGGTTGGCAAGTAAATTCCATCCATCGCCAGTTGAACCTGTTGATGTATAAGTAAGCAGTGAATTAAAATTAAAGTCGCCTGTATAAATAGTTCCTGTTAAATTAAGTGTAACCGCATTTTGATTGTTTGTGGCTCCACTCAAACGACCTATATCACTTCTATCACCACGTATAAAAACTCTATACCCTTTGCCCAAAACAATGGGTTGATTTGCCAGTGAGGATGTATTATTAGTAAGCGGCACCCATCCATTTTTTTGATCTCCTGCAACACTTTCATTGTACCAATATACGCTTGGCCTATTTGATGTGGTGGCATCAAACCCATTGCTATTAAGTGTTCCTAATGTTGATCCATTTCCTGCTCCTGTTATATAAATTTCTTGCTGCAAATCTTCAAACGTTGCATTGGTAAACGGTGAAGATATAAACCTCCAACGTCTTGCCGAACTTTTTACAAATTGCTGCATTTGTATATTTCCACTGATGGCACCTGTTCCGGTAATGGCAGGGATAATAGCGGTTTTATTTAATGAGGAAGCCAATTTGAGTTTGCCTCCGGTTTGTAACGTTCCATTTTGAATATTGATAGATTCCAATACAATAAGTGTATCGCCAATAGTAACTGAGCCAGCGCTTAATCGGTTTATTACTAAAACACCTACCGAACTTGTTACCGTAGATGTTTGATCCATTTTAAGTGTTCCCAAAGCACCTGTTCCTGTAATCGTTATGTTGGAAGAATTGCCTCCCTGCAATGTTCCATTACCTGTAAGTATGCCTGCAAGTGTAAGCGTATTTGAACCAATAACTAATTTTCCGTTTAACACAAGCTCAACGGTAACGGCTCTGTTTGCATGCAACGTTATGCCATTGCTTCCCACTGTTACTGTGGCTGGACCATTTGTGGCAGGCCACTCTAATGATGATGTTGTTTGCATACTACTGCCTGTGTATATAAGCTTAGCATTTGCTCCATACACAATAGTACCCAAACCATTAATTGTAGCACCAGAGGTGAAAGTAAGTGTACCATTAATAGTTAATGTAACACCAGCATCCACGGTTAGGGTTCCACTGTTAAGCTCTATATTGTTTAGTGTTTGGTTTGCCGAAACTTTTAGCGTTCCGCCTGAAATTGTTATATTGTTTGTTGCTGGCATGGATGTTCCTGAACTGTTGTTTAATTGTAGCGTTCCTGCCAAAACAATGGTGCTTCCGGTGTAGGTATGAGAGCCAGATAAAATTAACGTACTCGTACCCGTTTTTGTTAACGAACCGCTGCCTGTTACCACATTTTGTAATGTAATATTATGTGATGCAGTATTAAATATACCACCGTTTGCACCCAACGTTAATCCTCTATTGCTACTAAAGTTAATTGCTCCTGTTGTTTGTATACCTCCCCCATTAAGTGTAATTTGATTAGCCACAAAAGCACCTGGATTTGCCCCAAAAGCACTCTCTCCGCTACAAGCAATAAAACCTGTGTTTATAGTTGTTTTGCCAGTATAGGTATTTGAACCAGATAATGTAAGTATGCCGCTACCACTACCTTGCTTGGTTAATGAATTACTGCCACTAATAATAGAACTAATAGTTACACCACCCGTTCCATCTATTACAATTTTGTTATCGGTGGTATTGCCTAATACCAAACCCATTATCTTGCCACTACCTGTTTCATTATCTTGTATCGTGAGAATAGAACCAGAATTATTACGAATGATAACGTTAGCTAAGTTATTAATATAAGCTCCGTTTAATGTTAGCGCACCAGAAGTTGTTGCTGAATTTCCAATTGATAAATTTCGTGTCCGTAATGATGTTATCTCAATTGCTGCAATAGACAAAAAACTCGTACCCATGTTAATACCAGCGGTAGTTGCCAATCCTAAATTATTAAACTTTGCAATATTACCACTTGTCCAAGCTCCGGAAGCAGTAATTGGACTCCAGTTATTGTTGGTATACCATGCCGTTGCAGCAGCTTTATTTGCCCATACAATACTATCTGATGAGTTAGGAATTACGCTAATAATTATATTACTACTTGCAGAGCTTGTTAGCATTCCATCAGTAGCATTGATACTATAGGTATCTGTAGCATCAAAAGATACTTCATCAAATATTGCTATTCCGTTAACGGATGTTGCATTTAACGTACCGCCAATATTTCCTGAACCACTCACTTTTGCAATGGTTATGGTTGACGTATACGCATCATCAATTGTTGAATTGGCACGCCTGGCTTCTACTGTAAAACTTGGTAAATAGGTATCTACAAAACCGGCTGCCGGAACACCAACCAATACTAAACTTGTTGCAGCTGTTAGTGTTGTAGTTGTTGAAATGTTGCTATTAGGCGTGCTTACCGAAGCTGCATTTATGGCTCGTACCCTAAAATAATATTGGGTATTGTAAGTTAAGCCGGTTATAACTTGGGACGTTCCTACAATTCCATCAATGGTTGTTATACCGGATGACAAGTCGGAAACAGTTGAATAATCTAAGCTATAGCTAATTGCGCCTGTAACAGCCCCCCAAGTTGCAGTAAAACTTTTAGAACCAACTGTTAAAGGTGTATTGGTTGTTGGGGTTGCACACAATGTTGTAAAACTGCCAATTGCAGGACTTGTTGTGCTGTAACAGGTGCCTGTAGTATTATACTCGTAAGTTGCAAAATGGTACGTAGTTCCAAAAGATAATCCAGTTATTGCAATATTGCCTGTTGGAGCATTTGCTCCCGCTCCGGAATTATTGTAAACCACACGACCACTTCCAATGGCATCACCACTTCCAAATGTTTGACTTGCCGTATATATTGTTCCCGATGAAGGATTGGTTGAAACAGCAGTTCCGTCTCTACCAATAATCAATACATTGTTTCCATCACCACGAGTAACTGCAATATTGGCTGTAGTTGTAGTAATGGCGTTTGATGTAAACGATGTTGCTTGAGTAGTTGGCGCAGTACAAGCAGGTAATACACCTGTAAGTATTACATCATCAATCCTAAATGATTGTGTTACAGATGTATTTCTAAATCTAATTCTTAAATTATTTGTTGATGGAATTGTTCCAGTTGGCATTATTAAAATCCAATTCACAGTTCCGGTTCCAGTTGCTCTAGAATATGAAAGTGCAGTATAATTTGTGCCATCTGAACTTACCTCAATAGCCAACTCATTACTACTCGCATTGGTACTTTTATAATGACCAACGCTAAGAGCTAAGCTTGTATAACCACTTGTATTAATTCCTGAAATTACAAAATCCCTATTTATTGCGTTTGTGATAAAAACATTTCCATTTCCTGATGCACCTGTATATCCTGTCGATGATGTTGTATTTCTTATATCTGCTGTCCCTGAATAACTCAGTGTACTTGAGTTTTGAAATGTATTAGAAGCAATTGCAGTGGTGCCAGAGGGAGTACCCATATTTTCAGAAAAAATTGTCACCTGCCCTCTCCCCACCAAAGGCATCAACACCGCGCATAAGCACAGCAGCAATATTGCTAATGATTGTTTGACATTGATATTACTATTCAATTTCATACTAATAAGGCCTGTTTAATTTTTGATGATGCAAACCCATGATACTAAAACCACTCGAATAAATGGGTTCTGTATGATGTTAATGTTACCGCATCTTTACATGATTATTACCAATTACACTTGTTAAGGTTTGATATATTAAATGGTCAAAAAAGCATTTGAAGTGGCATACCTTTTTATTGATATTCTTTTATCCACTTTTGTTCGATACCTTCTTCTACTAACAATGATGTTTATTATTGATTTTTGATTACAGACACAAACATTTTTTTGTATTTGATTTAAATCGAAACAAAACCTAAATGGATGACTGTAGCGACAACAAGGGTTAGAAAATGATAATTTCCGCAAGAATAGAGAGAGAGGGGTTTGGGGCTTAAACTTCATTGATATACATTTTAGGGTTAGAAAATCACTGAACTATCGGGCAAATAATTGAGTTTATTATAAAGCATTGCTAAGGTAAATTTTCTCCTCAAGATTTCAAAACAACAAGAAAAAAATTCCTCAGGATATTGTTGTTGTCTAACTGTTAACCCATTCAACAAATTTTATTTATTGAGTGTTGTGGGAGAAAATTTAATGGTGAAAATAATTAGTACTATCTAATGTTTTCAGAATGAAATGGAAAGAAACTTTAATTGAGTGTGAATTTGGGTAACAAGCCTTACCAAGGTTTGATGCAAAAAAAAGAAAGTCTAGCGAAATCAAAGCCTTTGCCTCCTATTGTATTGCGCGATATTACAGAGGCACTTAGTGTGGAATGGAGATACAACTCCAATAGTATTGAAGGAAATACACTCATCTTACAAGAAACCAAATTAGTGCTGCAAGGTGGGATTACTGTTAAAAGAAAATCGCTACGGGAGCATTTTGAAGTAGTTAACCCTCATGAAGCTACTGACTAAATAGAGCAATGAGTTTCAATAAATTGTTTGCTTACTTGGCAAGGCGAGGCAAAATAGATGCCTACAAGGAAGAAAATATTTTGTTTACAACTGAAGATGTAGTAAAAAAAATCTTACTACGCGTAAGCGTGTGCGCTAACTAAGCTACACTTAATTACAAGTGTATTAATTTAAACTCCAGTTTTTCGGCAAGAGATTTATAATATTGTTTAACATACAATTGTACGCTGTTTAGGTTACGAAACTCTTGAAGCATATCAATTAATAAAATATCAAACACGCATCCCTCAACAAACTTTATTTCCTTGCCAAAACCACACACACACAAAGCATTTGTTTTGCGTAAAAAACGTTTAATATGTCTTAAATCGGTATTAAGGGTATGGCACGTTCCAAAATGAATAATTTTGTTATGGCAATTGGGTCCCAACATTTCGGCAAGTTCATCCAAGGTAACAATTTCTTTGCCTACTAAAATTTGGTTTGGTTTACCATGAAATGCTATATACAAAATACTATAATCTTTATAGCGTTTAAGTTGCCATTGTTTTAAGTAATAGGCAATATTTTCGCGCGTACCACAATGCCTGTGAATATAATCAATATTACGGTTCTTTTTTAAAAACGTAAGCACTTCCTGCACACTGGTTTGGTGCTTTAGATTTTTGTTCCAATCACCTTCGAGGCAAAATACTTCTTTGTTATATGTTTTTGAAAAATGCATGGTATACGAACGCGCGGCAAAGTTATACCATATATATTTAGTATGCGTATCAAATCCTATTTAAACTAGATATTATGCTGTTTTCCCTATGTACAAGCCCCTTTTAAGGAACCAATTTTATCTTCGGAAAAATAAAAACTTGACATTTGTCATTTTTTAGTTATAACTTAGATTTTTATTAAACGAAAATAATATGAAAAAACACTACAAAAACTTCGTTTTACTATTTGCATTTACCTTGTGGGCAGGATATATCCATGCCCAGATTACTGTAGATGCCACTGCTGGAACACTTTCGAGCAGTTACGCCACCTTAAAAGCAGCCTTTGATGCCATTAACAATGGAACGCATCAAGGTGCAATTGATATTCGAGTCCATGCTAATACTACGGAGACAGACTCTTGTAGATTAGATGCAAGTGGAACAGGCGGACTCTCTAGTTACACATCAGTTCTCATACGACCAGCAGATACTGCAACAGTGGCGAAAGTAATAGCTACTTCTGTAAGCGGTCGTTCCTTGATTTACTTAAATGGTGCTGGAAATGTGACCATTGACGGAAGACCTTTAGGAGTAGGAAGTCAGAGATTGCTTAGTTTTTTACATACGAATCCGAATGCAAACGTAAGTTCCTGCTCAATACGAATGATTAATGGCGTATTTAGTACAACAATATGTTATATTAATTCAACCTTAAGCACCACAATGGCAACAGCGGCTTCGGTTAACATCAGTTTAAGCACATCCGTTTCTTCAGTTGGAAACAATAGAATCAGCATTTCCAATTGTAATATTGTTGGAGGCGTACAAGGCATTAACATGACTGGTACTTTAGCTAATTTTATGGATAGTATATCTATTACAAATAATTTGCTAACGAACAACCAAGGGTCAGGAATTATTGCTAATGCAATCAAAACACTCATTCTTGATTCAAATACTATTTCGCATACCGCATCTTTTGCAGGTTGGAATGTTATTGGTGTGAACCTCAACCCGAATGTTAGCGGTGGAAGTTTTACCATTACCCGAAATAATATCTTCAATTTACAAACAGGTAGTGTAGCACAATTTTATGGCCTGTTTTTAAACCCAACAACAGCAGGTTTAGCCGTTAATCCTACAGTTACCATGACAAACAACAATATTTCGCTGCTTGCTACAAATGCTGGATTAACATTTGCACGAGCAATGCAATTTCAGGGAGCAGGTAATATTACTTTTGTTGGCAGGCACAATACATTTAGGTTAGGAGGCAGTGGTGCCGGAACAACAGGAAATCCAGCATCTGTTACTTTCGTAAAAAGTAATAGCGCTACAACTACCTCCTATACTTTCACAAACAATATTTGTATCAATACACGAACAGGAGCAGCAAACCCGCATATTGCCTATTGGAATAGCACCCCAACTGTTGGAACAAACATTACAGACTTTAATAATTTACATGGTCCAGTATTTATTGCTATTGCCAATGGTAATTATCAAAACAATCTAACGGCATATAGAACAGCCTCTTTTCCAAATGAACAAAATTCAACCTTTGGCATACTCGATTTTGTGAATAACAATTTAGCAGATTTATCGGTTACTGGAATAAACAATACTGGTGCAAAACTTGTAGGTACACCTTCAACGGTAACCACAGATATATACGGAACTACAAGAAACGTAACAAGGCCTTTTAAAGGCGCATTTGAGGGTCCAGCATCATTAATTACTAACAACGACTTGCAAACCGTTATCACATACACTTTTGGTAAAATACCAACTGGTACTATAGATACAGCAAGAGCCGTAATCAGAAATGTTGGAACATCAGCGGCAGTGAATGTTCCAGTTTATCTTCACAGTTCCCTCAATGGTTTAATTGGCTCAGTATTGGTTAACATCGCATCTGGCGCACAAGCCACCATTAATTTGCCTCCGTATACTCCAACCATATTAGGTTTTGATACACTATGGGTATTTCCTGCACCAGACCAGCTTGCAGCCAATGATACATTTATTTGGGTACGCGAAAATACCCTTAATGCATTAAGCTATACTCGACCGTTTGTCAATCAATTTGGCAATATTGGAACAAACCCTGATGGCGAGATTGTTGCTAAATTCTCCACTCCTGTTCCGAATTTTATCAATCAGGTAAATGTAAACTTCACCAATCCTAATTTTACAGGACCTTGGCCTTTTCAAATCGTTATTTATCCTGATTCGGGCGGCACAAACGGTCCATCGCGCAATCCTTTGTATGTTTCATCCACACAAAACACAATTAATGGTATCTTCAATTTATCATTACCATCTATTCCAATCAGCGGTTCTTTTTATGTTGGTGTAAGACAAACATCCTCTAACAATATTGGATTTGCCTATCAAAATGAAAATCCGATTAGGAATACTACGTTCTATTTCAGACAAGGTGTCGGTTATCAAACATTGGCATGGAATGATTTTGCTGTAAATGATGCCAATCAGTTCCGCTTCATGATTGAGCCTCGCCTTAAAATTAATGACGACTTAGGTGTTATAGGGATATTAGCTCCCCAAGCAGGTTGTGCTGATACTTCAACTTCACGAGCAGTGAGGGTAACTGTTCAAAATCTCGGATTATTATCTCAAAATTTCGGAATCACACCTTTACAAGTATTCGGAACAATAACAAATCCGGCAAATGTTACGTCTAACTTTGGGCCAATCTCTGTTACATCTGGAACACTTGCTTCCGATGATACCGTCTCGGTTGCGTTAACATCATCATATAACATGGGTGTACAGGGAAATTATCTTATCAAAGCATGGTGTCAGTTAGCCGTTGATAATAACAAAGTGAATGATACACTTCCGAACACAACTCGAATTGTTACCTTGCCATTTTCAGCACCATACACACAAACATTCAATGCTGCAACCACATTACCCGCAGAAATTACAACCAATCGATTTGCTATAACAGCAAATGTTGGGGTAAGCAACACCAATGCGGCTAGAGTTAATTTAGCCAACGCAACACCATTTAATGCCAATGCATATTTGATATCACCTCGCATTGCGGGTGTTACTGCCAATACACTTTTAAGATTTGACTACCGAATTACCAACTTCACAGGCGGAGGTGCTACCGTTTTAACCAATGTTGATAGTATGAATATTTTGGTTTCAACAGATTGTGGTGAAACATTTACGAGAGTATCAACCGTTGTTGGAACTGCGCATGTTCCTTCAACTAGATTTACCACCATGGAGATTCCACTTTCAGCATACGTTGGGCAAAATGTTCGTGTTAAAATCCAGTTTGATTGGTTTGGAACAACCAACAATGCATTTGTTGATATTGACAATATTCGTATCTTAAACGTAACTTCCGATTTGTCTGCCACAGCTAGTTCAGCTCCATGTGCAGCAATAATTGCTGGAGGCTCTGCTGCAGCCCCGGTTGCTACATTTAAAAATACAGGAACAACTACATTAACGGGTGTGAATGTTAGCTATATCGTTACAGGTCCTGCAAGCTACAGTGGATCTGGTAGTATTGCTTCCCTCAGTCCGAACGATATCACTTCGGTAACTTTTACTCCAGTGTTTACGCCAACTGCAGCAGGAACGTATACGGCTAAAATATTCTCGACACTAACTGCTGATTCTGATCCGTTGAACGATACATTTTACCATACATTCATCGTTGTAAATACAACCGCTGCAAATGCAGGAACTGCACTCAGTTTTAGCGGAACAACATCAGCAGAAGTTACCAATCTCAGCACTATCAACCTAAGTGGAAACACCATTTCCATGCAAGCTTGGATTAATAGAAATGCAGCTGGAACAGGCAACAGAACTATTATATCAAAAGATAGTTCAATCATAAAAGGCCAATATGCTCTTTGGTTAAATGCTGCTAATAATCTAGTGTTTACCTTGACAACATCAGCCGGAGCAAATGCCGTTGTTTCAGCCAACCCTTTACCTGCAGGAACATATACTCATATTGCTGCAACCTATGATGGTGCAGTAATGAGTGTGTATATTAATGGTAATTTAGAAGGAACAGTAGCCCACACAGGAACTATCGCTCCTAATTTAGTCACACTAAAAATTGGTCAGAATTATAACAACGAACGTTTTGTTGGTGAGATAGATGAATTGCAAATTTGGAATTCGGTACTCGATGTGCATAGCATTCGCAGTAATATGCACAAGCGAACTCCTAATGCTTTTAGTGCTAATTTATTGGCTTACTTCCGATTCGATGAAGGCGCTGGCGCTCTATCTGTTGATGCTTCTGGCAATTGCAATACTGTAAACCTAACGGCAGGTGCTTGGCCAACTTGGATTGCAGCTACCTACCCTCTTGTTTTAAATCCTGTTACAGATATTCAAGTTGTAGCATTAGATGGTCCAAAAATATTTACAGGAACCGGATTAACAATCAACTATACTGGATTCACCGGTTTCGATTCTGTTTATGTTCATAAAATATCAGGAGCACCTTTGGGAACAAGTCCTGTAACATTGCCAGGAGGAGTAACTGCTGTTCATCCTAATTCTTGGATTGCATATCGTTATGGATCGGGTACTTTTACAAGTGCCAACTTAATATTTGAACTAGGAGCAGGAAACCTAACATCAACAGTAAACACTAGCGATTTGTTACTATTTAACAGAGCGAATGGTGCAAACGGAGCGTGGACAGCATTAAATACTGGTGCTACTGCCGCTAGTTTTGCATTACAATCGGTAACATTTGGACAATCCACACCAGCCTTTTTCGCAAGACAACTTGCAATTGGAGCTAACAGTAATCCTCTGCCAGTGAAACTAATTTACTTCAACGGAAAACGTAATAACGCAGACGTTGAATTAACTTGGGTTACTGCAAGTGAAACAGACAACGCGGGCTTTATTGTTGAGCGTTCGATTGATGGAAAAGTATTTGAAAAGGTAAGCTATGTAGAAGGAAAAGGTAATAGCACTCAAACAAGCACCTACTCACTCTCAGATGCCAATGCTTTTGCAAACGCTAATGCCAAAACCCTATACTATCGTTTGGTTCAAACAGACTTTAGTGGAGAAGAAACCATTAGTCAAGTTGTGAGTGTAAATGCTAATACTGATGAAGAAACAATAACTGCATTGTATCCAAATCCGTTTAACAATGAACTTACATTTACTATTGACAGTAAAGTAATATCAACTGCTAAAATATTGGTAATGGATATTACAGGTAAAAGAGTTGTTGAATTAACCCAAACGCTCACAACCGGCATGAACACCATTGAAACCGCACAACTTTCGCAATTAACTAAAGGTGTATATATGGTTCAACTAAGTGTTAATGGACAGTTAACCACTCACAAATTGGTAAAACAATAAAATAAACATCCAACACTTAACTTAAAGCCCGAAATGCTCCACATAAAAATGGAGTGTTTCGGGCTTTTTTTGGTAGAGGTAGTTCAATCCTTAACGCCCAAATTACTAATGCCCTAAAGGGAATCCGCAAACACTTTCTACAGTTATTCAATTCCTCAATAAACCAATTCGACAATTTGCCAAACGCGGCCGTGCCCTAAAGGGAATCTGCCCGCACTTTCAATCAACAGTTATCCGATTCGACAATAAACCAATTCGACAATTTGCCAAACGCGCCCCTGCCCTAAAGGGAATCCGCCCGCACTTTCAATCAACAGTTATCCGATTCGACAATAAACCAATTCGACAATTTGCCAAACGCGCCTCTGCCCTAAAGGGAATCTGCCCGCACTTTCAATCAACAGTTATCCGATTCGACAATAAACCAATTCGACAATTTGCCAAACGCGCCTCTGCCCTAAAGGGAATCTGCCCGCACTTTCAATCAACAGTTATCCGATTCGACAATAAACCAATTCGACAATTTGCCAAACGCGCCCCTGCCCTAAAGGGAATCCGCCCGCACTTTCAATCAACAGTTATCCGATTCCTCAATAAACCAATTCGACAATTTGCCAAACGCGCCCCTGCCCTAAAGGGAATCTGCCCGCACTTTCAATCAACAGGTATCCGATTCGACAATAAACCAATTCGACAATTTGCCAAACGCGCCTCTGCCCTAAAGGGAATCTGCCCGCACTTTCAATCAACAGTTATCCGATTCGACAATAAACCTTAGACATTTATATTTTTTTGTACTTTCGCAACCTCTTAAATAATCATATCATGAACAAAGACTCGCTTATAGAATGTGTTCCCAATTTTAGTGAAGGAAATAACCTCAATATCATTAAACAAATTACAAGCGAAATTGAAGCTGTTGAAGGCGTTATGTTATTGGATGTTGATCCTGGTAAAGCCACCAACAGAACGGTTGTTACTTTTGTAGGACACCCCGATGCAGTAATTGAAGCAGCCTACCGCGCTATTAAAAAAGCTGGGGAATTAATTGATATGAGCAAACATAAAGGTGAACACCCTCGGATGGGAGCCACAGATGTTTGTCCTCTTATTCCGGTTAGTGGAATTACCATGGAGGAAACAGCTGCATACGCAAAAAAGCTAGGAAAACGCGTAGGTGAAGAATTAAATATTCCTGTGTATTTATACGAATATGCTCAACACAATAAAGATCGTAACAACCTTTCCATCATTCGTGGTGGTGAGTATGAAGGATTTTTTGATAAGATTACCAAACCTGAATGGAAACCTGATTTTGGAGCAGCAGTGATGAATGTGATAGCAGGAGCCACTGTGATTGGAGCCCGCGATTTTTTAATTGCGTATAACGTAAACCTCAATACTAAATCCGTGCGTTTAGCTAACTCTATTGCATTTGATGTACGTGAAGCTGGACGTGTGAAACGTGAAGGAAATCTAATAACAGGTAAAGTACTCAAAGATGGAGATGGAAATGATATACGGATTCCTGGCGCACTGAAAGCCGTAAAAGCTATTGGTTGGTTTATTGAAGAATATAATATCGCCCAAATCTCAATGAACCTCACCAATTATAAAATCACTTCGGTACATACAGCTTTTGATGAAGTATGCAAGAGTGCCGAAAGCAGAGGAGTGCGTGTTACGGGCTCAGAATTAGTAGGCCTAATTCCGTTGAGCGCATTGTTGGATGCAGGTCAATATTTCTTGCGCAAGCAAAAACGCTCAGTTGGTGTAAGCGAAGAAGAGTTGATACATATAGCTGTAAAATCGCTTGGTTTAGATGAACTTGGACCATTTGATCCGCAACAAAAAATTATTGAATATAAACTTCGCAATGCTGCAAACGAAAAATTGATTCGCATGAACTTGCGCGAGTTTGCAAACGAAACAGCCAGTGAAAGTCCTGCACCAGGTGGCGGATCTATTAGTGCGTATGTTGGGGCAATGGGTGTAGCCTTGGGTAATATGGTAGCCAACTTATCAGCAGGGAAACGTGGTTGGGAAGATCAAACAGTTTACTTCAGCGATTGGGCCGAAAAAGGGCAATACATTCAAGCTGAATTGTTAAAAATTGTGGATGATGATACTGCTGCGTTCAATGCTATTATGAATGCATTTGGATTACCAAAGGGTACAGATGCCGAAAAACAAACACGTACACAAGCCATCGAGGATGCTACAAAATATGCCTGTGAAGTTCCGTTGAGAACAATGAAACTCTCGTTCGAAAGTTTGGACATGCTGGCAGCGATGATTGAAAAAGGAAATCAAAATTCGATTACAGATGCAGGTGTAGGTGTGTTGTGTGCAAAGACTGCTGTGCGGGGTGCTTACTTTAATGTATTGGTTAATGCCAAATCATTAAAAGACACAGCATACGCAACCAAGATTATAGATGAGGCCAAACATATTTTACAAAGCAATCACCACCGCGCAGATGAGTTGATTGCAAAAGTAGAAGCAGCTATTGCTTAACATACATAGGTGAAACAGTTATCGAGAGTTACAACTGCTGTTTCACTTTTTATTTATATCCTTCAAAAACTCTTCTACACTTGTGCAAGCTATTAGTGAACGTAAGTTACATTTACGTGATACTCTGCCTGTTTTTATGAATGAAAACCAATCCTCAAATCCTATACGTCACATCTTTTCAAGAACTTGATTCTACACCATTTGTGGAGAGCGTAAATGCGCTATGTTGGCAACGGAAGCTCGTTGGTGATTTTGCAGAAATCGTTCACTCCATCAAATCCATCAGCAACATTACCATCATCGAAAAGGAGTACCTAACGGCATTAGCAATAAGCGAAGAAGGAGAAAAAGCACGTGCTATTTTATTAAACGATATGAACTTGTTGGAACAGGCCGGAGCGTCTCCTACCCTTAACCTGATTACCCACTACGAGCGAGATGAAACCAACGCGTTTTTTTCAACCGATGTGTATTCATTTCATGTTGATCGGTCGCCTGTGCCAACCCATACTTTTTTGTGTACTTACTATGGTGAACCAAGTAATATTTTGCCCAACGAACAAGCCGAACAAAAAATTCGCCTGCCTCATATACGTAGAGCACTGCAACAAGAATACGGTGTATCGGATGAAGTGTTAGATGCTTTTGCGCGTGAACATTTTTTCGATCTACATTATCAGGCAGCACAAGATTCCACTATCATTTCTGCAGGAAGAGGTAACCTATGGAAGCTTGCTGTTGATTATCCTAACTGCCCAACACATCCTTGCATTCACAGCGCACCGCTTGAAAAACCAGGTGAACCGAGGCTACTATTAATCTGCTGATAACAATAAAACAGGCATTAATCTGAAGTGATGTACCAGATGACTGCACTCACTTGAAGGCTATTTTATGCTTAATATGTTTAAGCGTTACAATAACACTCACCAATCAGGATTCCACTATTATTCGTAAGCACCAATGGTTGGTGCTAAAATACTTCGGGACTTATCTAACAAATCATTCGTAACATTTACAAACACTCCTTTTCCCTTGGCGGGAGAGTTATCTTTTAATTGAAAATCATTATTAGATGCATCCACAAAAAGTGGATCTTTATTGATGATGTTTCCATTAGCATTTACTGCTGTAAGTTTTGTTTTGAGCAAACATTGTTGAATAAGTAAATTACTTGTTCCTCCTTTTGGATCATTATTAATCAACAACTCTTCTTCTTGTGTTCCGTAAACTATTGTATTTACCATTACCACATTTAGTGGAAACGTGGCAATTATCTGTGTTCCTTCGGCATTGGTTAATGGTGAATTATCTAACAAAAATTGTTGGTTTTGACGATTGAACCGAAAAGGATAAGCCGCAAACGTGTTATGATACAAATTGTAGTTCCCCCCAAAACGAGCATAAAAGGTGAACTGCCCACAGTTAACAATAGCATTATTAATGGCTGTTATGGTAGCGGTAAAACCAAGTAAACCAACTGACGACATATTTTTAATGATACTATTGCGCAACAAAAGTTTTGGGTTTTGATTATTGGATAATGAGTCTACACGAATACCAATCAATCCGTTTCTAATTTCGGCATGTGTAATAACATTATCCATACTGCTCGATAATAGGTGAATGCTTCCCCACTGTCCTGCTCTATCACGATAATCGGGGTCAAGCCTATCACCTTCAAACACTACAGTATTTGATTGTGTTCCATTCACAACCATTGTACCCCCAATAAGAATAGCTGATTTTATATGAGAAAACACTTTGGTACCTGCATCAATAGTCAAGGTGTATCCTTTAGGAACAAGAATTGAATCGTAAATAACATAAGGCTTATCGGCTGTCCAGTGTAAGTTGCCGTTTTCTCCTCTTAATACTTGCCCTCTAAAATAGTGTGCGTCTTGGGCAAAAGCTACCAAGTCAACATCCTGTTGATTGCCATTTGTTTCAAACAACAACTGATCGGTAACAATAAACGGAGTATTTTGGTTAACCTGATTAAGATAAACCTGAACAAAAATTACAATAGAATCTTTACCCCTAATTTCCTTTCCACTTATGGCATTGGTTGGTTGTCCGTCAATATTAATTTTATAAATTCCATACAAATTTCCGGCAATCCGAATATTTACTTTTACTCCTTTTTCATTGTTGTTGATTACCCATAATTGCTTGGTAATCGACATAGGTTTAACAGATCCTGATTGTGAGAACACTGTATCAAACATAACAGTATCCATCGAAAACGACAGACGAGCCGCGGCATCGGTAGTAAAATCGTCTTCTTTGCGGCATGCAGAGAAAAGTGCGGAAGCGACAAGCAGAAATAAAAAATACGTTGAAAAAGCTCTCAAAACGGTATTGAAAAAAGTTGCGGTAATAATACGCAAAAACCGCTTAAATAGTATACCTACAACAGATTGTTAAGAGCTAGTTCCAGTGTTGGATACGAAAATGTAAATCCTTTTTCTTGAATTTTACGACAGCTAACCTTTTGATTGGCCACTAAAGTTGCTGCAACTTCACCAAACAACAAACGCAATGCAAACAGTGGTACTGCGGGCAACAAGAGTGGACGATTCAGTTTAACAGCCATTTTACGCGTTATATCCAAATTACTTGCAGGATTTGGGGCAACAGCATTGTATGGTCCTGCCATGCAACTATCTTCAATGGCTTTAATGTATATATTGCACAAGTCCTCCATGTGAATCCAACTGAGCATTTGTTTGCCATTGCCTAAGGCTGCACCGGCAAACAGCCTAATTGGTTTTGCCACTTCGGGTATAAACCCCGAATCTTTAGCCAACACAACACCCACCCTAACCAACACAGTTCGAATACCAAAAGGAATAACCTTATTGGCCTCTGTTTCCCAATCATTGCATACTTTGGCCAGAAATGTTGAAGCAACCGGGTAGTTTTCGTCAGCAACACCGTTTACGTCATTACCATACAACCCAATAGCCGATGTGCTCACGAAGGAATCCAACATCAATTTGTTGCTGATAATTGTATTCACCAGCAATTGAGTTGATTGTATTCTGCTATCGTAAATTTCTTTTTTGTAGCTATCCGTCCATCGGTGATCAGCAATTCCTGCGCCTGCTAAATGAATAACATGATTTACGTTATAAAATGCTGCAATATCAATAGCTCCCTTACTTGGATTCCACTCATACAGACGAACTCCATTTTTCATTCCTGCTTTTCTGCTGAGCATAACAACCTCATAACCTTTAGCTATAAGCATTTCGGTTAAATGTGTTCCCACAGCGCCCGTACCGCCTGTAATCAATACTTTTTTCATTCTTTTTTTGTTACACATATAAAACAAAAGGTATTGAACATATGTTTCCGAGTATAATAATAAAATAAATTACTCAAACCGTGGCCACTTTTTCGATAAAAGATATTGAAGCTGTCTCAGGCATTCGCAGTCACACATTGCGAATTTGGGAGCAACGTTATGGTATCATTTCTCCAAAAAGAACCGATTCCAACATACGTTATTATGATGATGATGATTTGAAGTACATACTCAACATCAGCATACTTAACAAACACGGCTACAAAATTTCGGAAATATCCCGCATGAGTAAGGAGCACATCGGTGAACTTATACTTAAACTATCGGGCCACAACAATATTTACGACACTCAAGTTAAGGGTTTGATGGGGGCAATGTTATCGTTTGACGAATTTGCTTTCCACAGCATTTTGACAACAAGCGTTATTCAAATAGGAATGGAGCAAACGATTATGCGCGTTGTATTCCCGTTTTTAAATGAAGTAGGAGTATTATGGCAAGTGGGGTCTATCCATCCATCTCACGAACATTTTGCTTCGGGCATAATCAAACAAAAACTATACGTTGCTATTGATGGAAACATTGGCAGGCACTCCGAATACAAAAAACGTTTCTTGTTATTTTTACCCGAAAACGAGCAACACTCACTTGGATTGCTATTTGCCAATTATTTGCTAAGAGCACGCGGACATGAAGTGCTGTATTTGGGACAAGAAGTGCCTATGCGAGATTTCAAAGATGCCTTGGGAGGTCACAAGCCCGATTATATTTTCACGATTCTCACCGCATCGCACATCAATATTGATAAGCAAGAGTTGGTAAACAATTTAGCCAGCGTTTGGAGCGATGCTAAAATATTATTGTCGGGTATCCAGTTTGTAAAAGCTGATATTGATTTTCCGGAGAGTGTACGTGTAATTAAAAAGATGGAAGATTTCATTCAGTTTGCAAATAGTATTTCGCATAACTACAGCCAAAACTAATCAGTTACCAACTTAACTTTTCTTTATTTAAAAACGCTGTAATTCCACGTTTGCAATCTTCAGTGGCTCGTGCGTTAGCATTCATGTTTGCTGCATAGTTCAAGCCTTCGTCTAATGAAAGCTGTTGTACTTGACATAACATTTCCTTAACCATTGAAAGTGATTGAGCAGAGGTTTGCCTGCACAGTTTTGAGGCAAACTCAAATACCGTTTCCTCAAGTTTATCAGCATCAATAACCTCATTAATCAAGCCATATTCCAATGCCTTTTGAGCATTGAATACTTCTCCTGTGAGCAATAGTTTTTTAGCAACATGCTCGGTTACTTTTCGAACCAAAAATACCATTACAATGGCTGGTACAAATCCTATTTTAACTTCGGTATACCCAAAACTCGACTCAGGTGTGGCAAAGCAAAAATCGCATACCGTGGCCAAACCGCTTCCGCCTGCCAAAGCCGCTCCATTTACCTGAGCAATAACTACTTTTTTATTGTTGTAAATGAGTTGGAATAATTGCATGAGATGCTGGGAATCGGCTAAGTTTTCCTCAAAAGAATTTTGCTGTAATTGCTGCAAGTAGGCCAAATCTGCACCGGCACAAAATGCTTCACCATTGGCTCTTAGTACAATTACTTTACACGTTTCATCACGCTCAGCAACAATCAACGCGTCTTTGATATGCTGCACAAATTCAAAACTCAATGCATTACGTTTTTCAGGCCTATTAAGGGTAATGTATCCTACTCTGTTCTTTACCTCGTATAACACTAATTCGCTCATGTAATATATTTTAATTAGGCAATGATACTTCAATTGATCCTGTTTCGCCAATATACTGAACCGGAATATTTTTACGTTTATAATATTCTCTGATGCTCATTGCCTTTCCATGCTTCACTGCCCCAGTAATAATAACTCTCTTTGGAAAATTAATCGAATCCAATTGAGTTAAATTCAATTCGCTTCGAACGAGCAATAACTCACATTTTCCCACTGAAGTAACATCTCCACTATTTCCACTTATAACCATGGAATACTCATCAATGTTTATTTGCTTCCAACTCGAATCCAAATACACTTGTTGCGACTCTTCGATTCCGCTTTTCCAAGTATGTTGTTGCAAGTGGAACTTCATTTTATCCTTGTTATTCATAAACAAAGAATCACCGAAAAGTGTAGCATTATTTCCACGCATAACCTGAACAACTGTTGCATTGCGAACAGCATAAACAACCAATCTATTTTGAGTATAATTAATAACTTTTTGAAAACCTTCTACCATGAAAAATAGTATACTCGCTATTAAAAATAACTTTAGGTAAAACGTTCTTCGTAACAAAAAAAATGCAGTAAATAAGCCCAGCATGATATACAATAAAATGCTTTGTGGAATACTAATATGAATACCGTTTACATAAGAATATGGAATACGCTCAACAAACAACACAATAGCATTGGTAAACTCAATAGTATAATAAAGAGCTTGTCCGAGCAACCAACTCAACCATGAAAATTTAACAATAACCAATAGCAATATTGCCATATATAAAATGAGTGTAGTAAGAGGTATAATGAGCAAGTTGGAAACCAAAAAACAATTGGGAAACTGATGAAAATACAATAACCCTATGGGAAAAGTGGTAAGCTGTGCAGCAATGGAAATAGATGTAATTTTCCATATCTCATCCACCAGCCAATTAGATGGAAAAAACCAACTATAAACGTATGGTTGAAAAAATACAATTCCCAAAACGGCTAAATAACTTAGCTGAAAACCAACATTAGCCAGCATATTTGAATCGGCACACAATAGCACGAAAGCTGATGCTGCTAAGGTGTTGTATACATTGGATCGGATATTCAATATTGAGGAGAAAATAATAAAACTAAACATCACCGTGGCACGAAGGATAGATGGTGATAGCCCGCACAATAAAGAATACAACCAAAGCGCAACAAGAATGATTATGTTTTTGAATAATCGCAACTGTTTTTGTTTATCCAAAGGCTTCAACACCAAGCCTAAAATCATAAAAATAATACCTACGTGCATACCCGAAACCGCAAGCACATGTAAAGTACCTGTGTTGGAATAAGCTTGTACAGTTTCCGCGTCAATATCATCATCAAAGCCATACAATAATGCTTCAGCAACCCCTATTTCATTAGCAGAACCAATGCACCTCGTCAAAACACTTTTAAAATAATTTTGTACTTGGTATACCCATTTGCGAAGTTGATTCCCATTATTTAATCCAAGTTGAATAAATGATCCTTCTTTACAATATACTTGATCGAAAATATTGTTAAATGCTAAATACCTTTTGTAATCAAACTCATCTGGATTTTGTGGTGGACTTACTGGTTTAATATGTGCGTATGGCGCCAACAATACATCGCCAAACGTTAGCTTAAATGAGGGCGTTTTTTCAACGTACATAACCAATTCACCAGAGGCAAAATGATTGTTGTATAAACTATCGACAACGGTTACAACCTTGCATTTCATTTTATAACTGCTTGTTTTAGCAATAGGTTGTTCATTAACCATCACAATAGCATACTTGCTGTTTTTAAACTGTTGGTAGTGGAAGATAGATGTAGTATCCAACTGCCAAGCATGCAATGTAAATCCTCCAAAAAAAACACACATTAAAACACTCCCACCAAACAACCAACGATGCGCATAACCTTGAAAACGATTGTAAATAAAAATGGAAACAAGTAAAAGACACCCAAACAGAGCGGAAGCCAACTCAATACCTAAAGGATAAAACATGGATATGCCAATACCTGCCGCAAATGGCAGAAGCAACCTAACAATTGGGATTTGATGCCAAAAAGAATATTTCATAGGGTTTTAGAGCGTAGGTAAAAATAGTAAAAAACACAAAAAGTACCTGATTTTCTTTTTTTGTAACGGCTTACTAAATTGAGTTTGGCTAACATTAACCTACAATTACCCACACGCCCCTGCCTTAGAGGGAATCCAGGCGCGAGTTCTTTAATACATTCCTCTGCAACTTTATTCTTTTACGCCCTTTAGAGAAAACTCATTAACAATTTTCAGATAATCGTTTAAAATTTTACATTCGTCCCAAACATATCAAAACATGTATTCAACTATCCTCATTCTACACAACATTCTCCGCTGGGGTGTTTTGCTTGGCGGGTTATATGCCATCACCAAATCGGCCTTGGGCCTTATTCATAAAAGAGAGTATACATCTACTCAAAATTTGGCTCACACGTTGTTCGTAGCTTTTTGTCATGCTCAATTATTGCTCGGAATTATTTTGTACATGATCAGTCCGAACGTAGACGCAGCCTTGGCTAATGGATTTGGTGCCGCCATGAAAGACCCATACAGCAGATTAATCGTATTGGAGCATATTACCATAAACGTAATTGCTATTGCTTTGATTCAAGTAGGGCGAACGCTCTCTAAAAAAGCTACCGATGCAATGGTTAAACACAAAAAATCATTGATCTTTTTCTCAATAGGGCTATTGTTAATTTTGTCGAGAATTCCTTGGCAATATTCACCTCTGTTTCGTTTATAATTTTTGAAATGCTCCGACTATTACCGGGGCATTTTTTTTGATTTAAACCACAGCTAAAGAAATCTTATTTGAGAAAATGGCTTGAAAAACCAATCTTGAAAAAATGTATAAAAATATGTAGCAATTGAGCCGTTTTTTTTGAATTTTCGCAGCACTTTAAATTATCCATCAACCACAATATCCTATAAACCAATGTCAACACTTCGATTCAAAGCTTTAGAACTTGCCCAAAGCCGCACTCAGGTTACTGTTACACCTCCCTCAACCAAAGTATCCGATTACTTTAATGCAAATGTGTTTAACGACATCGCCATGAAGTCTTTCTTATCCAAAGAAGCCTACCAAGCGGTGAGCAATGCCATTTCAAACGGAACCAAAATTGATCGTGTGATGGCCGACCAGATTGCATCGGGTATGAAAAACTGGGCAATGACAAAAGGTGTTTCGCATTACACACACTGGTTTCAACCCCTTACAGGCGCAACTGCCGAAAAGCATGATGCCTTTTTTGAACCTACCGAAGACGGACGTTCCATCGAAAAATTTGCGGGAAGCGCATTGGTACAGCAAGAACCTGATGCATCCAGTTTCCCTAATGGTGGATTGAGAAATACATTTGAGGCTCGTGGTTATACCGCTTGGGATCCATCTTCTCCGGCTTTTATTATGGAAGGATCAAACGGAAATACTTTGTGTATTCCAACCATTTTTGTGGCATATACGGGCGAAGCATTGGATTATAAAGCTCCGCTGTTAAAAGCGTTGCATGCCGTTGAGAAAAGTGTGGTTGATATTTGTGCGGCTTATTTTGATAAAAATGTTACCAAAGCAAACGCATCATTGGGTATAGAGCAAGAATACTTTTTGATTGATGCTGCATTGCATAATGTGCGCCCCGATTTGATGCTTACCGGAAGAACACTTTTGGGTTTAGCACCAGAAAAAGGACAACAATTAGAAGATCACTATTTTGGTTCTATTCCACCACGCGTGCAAACGTTTATGGTTGATTTTGAAACGGAATGTTACAAGTTGGGTATTCCATTAAAAACCCGTCACAATGAAGTAGCGCCATCACAATACGAGTGCGCTCCAAATTTTGAAGAAGTAAACCTAGCTATCGACCATAATCAGTTGTTGATGGATGTGATGGAAAAAGTTGCACAGCGCCATGGCTTCAAAGTGTTGTTGCACGAAAAACCATTTGCAGGAGTGAATGGAAGTGGAAAACACAACAACTGGAGTTTAATTACCAATACAGGAATAAACTTATTATCTCCCGGAAAAACGCCTCAAACCAATTTACAATTCTTAACCTTTTTTGTAAATACGATTAAAGCCGTTTACGATAATGCTGATTTATTGAGAGCAAGTATTGCCAGTGCGGCCAATGATCACCGTTTGGGGGCCAATGAAGCTCCTCCGGCTATTATGAGCGTGTTTATCGGATCAATGCTAACCCAAGTATTGGAAGATTTAGTTTCAACCAAAACAAAATCAGCGGTGAGCAGCAAATCGGCCACATCGATTGATGTAAAGAAAATTCCTGAAATTTTATTGGATAATACCGATCGTAACAGAACTTCTCCTTTTGCCTTTACTGGTAACAAATTTGAGTTCCGCGCAGTTGGTTCATCGGCCAATTCTGCTAACGCAATGATTGTGCTCAACGCCATCATGGCCGATCAGTTGAATAAATTTAAAACCGAAGTAGATGCTCAAATTAAAAAAGGCAAGAAAAAGGAAGAAGCTATTTTAGATATTTTAAAAGGATACTACAAATCATCGAAAGCAATATTGTTTGAAGGAAACGGATACGGTGATGCATGGGTGAAAGAAGCTGCCAAACGTGGCTTATCAAATATTAAAACGACTCCAGAGGCACTCAATGCATACATTTCAACTTCCGCAAAAAAGCTGTTTGAGAAAAATGATATTTTCAACGCTCGCGAATTGGAAGCTCGGTATGAAATTATGCAAGAAAGTTATGTGAAGAAAATTGACATCGAAGCCAAGGTATTGGCTCAACTAGCCATTTCACACGTAATCCCTTCGGCATTAACCTACCAACAAAAACTATCTGAAAATGTTGCTGCACTAAAATCAATTGGTATTAATAAAGCCGGTTACGAAGCGCAGTTTAAGTTTATCGAAGAAATTTCTAAATATGTAAAGCATATCCGCGAAAGCGTGGAGAAAATGATTGCCGAAGGAGACAAGGCTCATCACATCGAAAACACCCATAAACGCGCATTGGCATTTTGCCATAAGGTAAAACCTCTTTTTGATGAGATTCGCAAAAGCAGTGATGCTCTTGAGTTTATCATTGAAGACGACTTATGGAAATTACCAAAATATAGAGAACTTTTATTCGTTAAATAATTTACTTATACTTGATTTATTGTTTAACGGAAAAAACCTTTAAAATGAATAAAACTTACTCAGTTGCGTTTGCGGCATTGCTTATTTCGCTTTCAGCTTTATTTTATGCTTGCGGCCCTTCAAAGGGAAGTATGGTTGCCGCTCGTGAAGCCTTTAAAAAGAAGGAATACTTTGTTGCAGGCGAGAACTATAAGGCCGTTTACAGCAAAACCAAAAAGAAAGACGAGAAAAATGAAGCTTGTTTTCAAACAGCCGAATGTTACCGTTTAGCGAATGACACAAAAAACGCTGAAAACTGGTACCGAAAAGCCGTTAAGGGTGATCCGAGCAATACAGAAGCGCAGCTTAAACTTGGACAAGCACTTAAAAGCAACCAAAAGTTTTCGGAAGCCATTATTGAGTTAAACAATTACAAAAAGAAAAATTCGGCTGATACCAAGGTAGATGTTGAGATTAAAGGATGTGAGCTAGCTCTTAAGTGGAAAAACGAAAAAACACGCTACGTAGTAGAGAACGTAAAATCGTTAAACACAAAGTGGAGTGATTTTTCACCTATGTTGTACAAAAAAAATGAATTGTATTTCACCTCCGATCGCGAAAAAGGAACCAGTGGCAAAACATACGGTTGGACCGGAAATAGCTTTACAGACATTTACAAAGTAGTATACAAAGTAGACAAAAAGAATCCGAACAATATCAAATATGAAATTCCGGCTTTGGTTGATAAGGATGTTGTAAATACACCTTACAATGATGGAACAGTTTGTTTTGATCCAAAAGGTTCTACCATGTATTTTACACAGTGTAATGGTAAAGACGGAAAAGGTGCCAATTGCCGTATATTCTCGGCAGCAGCGCAAGGAACAGCTTGGGGCGACCCGCAGCCATTATCGTTTAGCAGTGATTCATTCACCTGCGGCCATCCTTGTTTAACAAAAGATGGAATGACCTTGTATTTTGCGTCTGACATGCCAGGCGGATTTGGCGGAAAAGATATTTGGTATGTAACTTATACTAAACGTAGCAAAACTTGGGGCGATCCTATTAATATCGGTTCTACCATTAACACCGCAGGCGATGATATGTATCCGTTTATTGCCGATGATGGTACATTGTATTTCTCTTCAAACGGACATGTTGGATTAGGTGGTGTAGATATTTATTATTCGAAAGGCGAAAACACGGATTGGAGTGCTCCCGTGAACATGAAAACGCCAATTAACTCGGGCGGTGATGATTTTGCCATGACCCTCACTAAAGATAAAGAAAGTGGTTATTTCAGTTCGAACAGAGAAGGTGGCCGCGGACAAGATGATATTTACCGTTTTTACATGACACCTTTAATTTTCACATTGAGTGGTGTTGCCAGAGATAGTAAAACAAAAGAGATACTACCGAATACCTACATTACCATAACCAATAGTACCGATACCGGAAAATTAGTGGTAAAAACAGATGCAGCCGGTAGCTATAAAATTACGCTTAAAGCCAAAACTGATTACGAATTGTTTGCTGCCCGAGAGGATTATTACGATAGTAAAATTGCCAGCCAAACCACCCGTGGATTGGAATACTCAACTGATATCGTTCAAAACTTTGATTTAGTTCCGTTTGATTACACCACTGTATTTACATTGGAAGGAATTTATTACGATTTAGATAAAGCGAATATTCGTCCAGATGCCGCCATTATTTTGGATACAATGGTTGTGTTGTTAAACAAGTATCCTAAAATTAGAATTGAATTAGGTTCACATACCGATTGCCGTGCAGATTCGGCATACAACCAAGACCTTTCGCAAAGACGTGCAGATTCGGCCGTTGCCTATATTAACCGCAAAGGAATTGATTTAGAGCGAATGGTTGCTAAAGGATATGGTGAAGCCAAACTCGTAAACGATTGTGAATGCGAAGAAACCAGGATAAAACGCACGTGTACCGAAGCCGAGCACCAAATGAACAGGAGAACAACCTTCCGTTTATTGGATAACAAATACATTCCAAAAAACAAAGAAGAAATGAAAGCCAACTCTGATAAAACGTTGGCTCCCAAAGATGGAAAAGCAACCGGGAAACCGGGTAGCACTCCTCCTAAGAAATAAGGTAAAATCCCGTGAACATAATTCACGGGATTTTTTTTGCTCCTGCATTGCTCAATATTGTTACTGTAAACAACAATCATTTCCCATTTCAACAAGGATGAAAATGTAATTTGGAGAATCCTCACCTAATGGATTTACGTTTTACATCTGTATATTTACTATTTTTCATACCAAAGTTTTAGCAACGGCAAGAGTTAGTCTATCAAAGAGTTTATCTCCAAAGTATCTTCTATTGAGTTTATAGCAAAACTCGTTGAGATAATTTTGCAGGTATAGACCTTTAATTTTGTGATAAATTCCGAGTAGCATTCTTTTGGCGTTTGCAATTGCAATATGCACCCATTTAAGTGTAGTGTTGGTTGTAATCTCAGTTGATACTTCACTTACATGAACCTCAACATAATCAGCAATATCTTCGTAACTCGTGCTTTTATCGGTAAATACAATACTGCTATCTTCAATGTTGTTAATGAACAAGCTATTGATTGCATCAGACTTATGATTATTTAAAACCTGCATCTTAAAGTACCTGCAATGTTTCGATGTAATACCTGTATCCAAATTTTCAAGTGGTGTTGATTCTGCTAAAACCGCTACGTTTTGTTGCTTTTGGCTTCCTTTTCCTCGCTTTAACTTTGTTCCTTCAGGAGTGGCTTTTTCAAAATAGCCCTCGTCCATTTCTATCATTCCTGTAAGTGTATATAAAGAATCTCGTTTACCCATTGATTCTCTTATTTTATGCATCAAGTTCCATATGCTTGCATAACGTGAGTGATCCATTTGCTTTTGGAGTTCAGTTGCAGATATTCCTTTTTTAGTTAAACTCATAAAAGCCATCGCCATGTACCATTTTTGAAAAGGTAATTTGGCATGCTCCATAATTGTTCCGCTACGCAGTGTAGTTCTAAAATCACAGCGGCTGCACTGCCATTGATACTTAGCTTTTAGCCAATAATGTTTTGTACATCTACACTCTTTACAACTGATACCTTCTTGCTCGCGTTTAAGCCTAAAATGTTCCTTGCAACTTTGCTCATCAGGAAATTGTTTGATAAAGTTTATTAATTTCATGTTGCAAAGTTCTGCCCTTTGTTCGCATCCTATCTGCGGAGTGGTATATTTGCGGATATACGTTTAACGCAAACAAGAAATCAATACAAAAAAACAAAATGAAAAAATCATTTTTAACACTCGCATTACTTTGTGCAACAATAACAACATTAGTTGCACAAGACATCACACCATCAAAAAATAAGTTTGGAGCTATTTTATCTACTAATATTTTTGGATTGAATGATGACTTTAATAGTGTTGCCGTAGGTGGCGGTTTTTTTTACAGCAGAAAAATTACCAATAGGCTATCTATCTATTCCCAGATTGATTGCTCATGGCGTAATTATGGAAATGTAGCAATAAGTCCAGGATTAAGCCAAGAATTTACAACTGGCAATCTTGCCATCTATGTTGGTCCAATGTTTGACATTGGCGAGAGTATGAATTTAAGTACAGGGCTTCTACAAAATTACTTGTTTAATCCCGAACTTAAAACCGCACCTGGCACTAAAGATATAAGTACAGAAACCAGAAATTTTTCTTCCTTATTTTTTGATTTTAGATATCAGATTAGTAATGAAATTAGTTTTGGTACAAGATATGAATGGGGGCTAAATTCAATTTTAAAAACTACTGATAGCAAAGTGACAACTATTTCCTTTAGTACTTTTTTTCAGTTTGGAGGTAAAAGAAACTTATAAATCCCAATACTAATATTTACAACGTAACATAAATAAAATCCCTGTAACTAATTTAATGTTCGTTCGTAATACACTTATAAAAATAAAAAAATGAAGCTAAAAGTAACCCTCCTACTCTTATTATTAATGAGCATTCAACTGCTCATTGCACAAACTACTCCATCACAAAGTATGGATGACTTTATTGAGCAAAAAGGCAATGGCTTTGAGGTGGCATATGAAAAAAAAGACGTTGAGGGATACAATGCATTACTCTCTGAATACCTAATGATATATGAAAAATTATCTGCTGATGATAAAAAACAGTATTCCCATTGGTTGAGCAACATCTACTATAATTTAAGTTGTATATACTCCATTTCTAATGACAAGAAATCGGCCATAACCAGTTTGAAAAAAGCAATAGATGCAGGTTATAATGATTACGGTCGTGTACAACTTGATTCGGACTTAGACAATATCCGAAAAGAAAAAGACTTTGTTGCACTCAATAGCAAATTAAAGCTTACTGGAGACTATCTTTTCATTTTAAAAACAGCCAAAAATTACAATGATTCCAACAACGGTTTTCCTAAATTTGAATACCAGTCTATGAGTAATCCTAATCTTGTTACAATCAGAAAAGAATTAAAATTAGATTCCATTGCAGGTACAGGATCTGAAATTTCAAGAATACTAAATTTAATGAATTGGCTTCATTATCTGATACCACATGATGGCCGACACGCTAATCCAGCAATTAAGAACGCATTAAACATGATTACTGTATGCAAAAAAGAAGGCAGAGGCTTAAATTGTCGCGGACTCGCAACTGTATTGAATGAATGTTATTTATCACTAGGGATAAAATCGAGGTTTATAACTTGTTTACCAAAAGATACTGCCGATCCAGATTGTCATGTTATTAATATGGTATACAGTAATGATTTAAACAAGTGGATTTGGATTGATCCAACTATGAATGCCTATGTAATGAATGAAAGGGGTGAACTGCTGGGAATAGAGGAGGTGCGGGAAAGATTGATTAATGGCAAGCCGCTTATACTTAATCCTGATGCCAACTGGAACAGACAGGAAACACAAAATAAACAGTATTATTTAGAACACTACATGGCCAAGAACTTGTACCGATTAGAATGTCCTATTATTAGTGAGTATGATACAGAAACCCCGAATGATGATAAAGTAGTTAAATACGCCCAACTCTTATCAATAGATGATCAAAATAACTATATTGAAGGTTCAAAAGCAAAGAGTAAAAAAAAAGTTGTTCATAAAACCAGAAACCCAAAAATATTCTGGGCCAAGCCAGCTAACTAAAAGTGTTTTCTGCCGCCTACATCATACGGCATTAAAGAATTACCAATTTCATCTTCTTAAACCAATAGTAAAAAAAACATGACTAAATTAATCACTGATTTGAAACAATTGATTTTAAACCATTGGAAACCTATTTTAGTAATTGCAGTAGTAGTTTTTATGCTATCTGCATACGCTGATATAAAACAAGGAATGGTGGATGGATGGTTAAATAAATGAGTTACGGGGAATAGCCAATCCCAACGTTTTTATAAACAGTTAATTTCAGCGCTGCAGTACCGCAATGTTAAAATAGTTCGAATAGTAATGAGATAATACTCCTAAAAGCTTTTGGGACAACAATTGTTAGGACTAATTACATTGTGCTATTAAAGATATGCTTTAGGTATTATAACAAGTTTACATTTTCGGGGTTTACTAAAAATATATTCCTAGTAAGTTCATATTGAATACTTGAATACTCATTATGACCTGCATAAATGGACATATCTAAATTTTGATAACGTTCTTTAAAGCGCATTAAACTTTTTTTCATTTCGTTAGGATTGGATCCCGGCCAATCTATTCTGCCGATAGTTTCTTTAAAGATAAAATCACCAGTAAACAACAATTCTCCAAAGTCAAAAACGGTGCAACCAATGCTATGACCCGGATAAATACCTGCTGTAAAAATAAAATTTTGTATTTGATAGGATTGTTTATCTGCTACAATGTTTACTGGTATTTCTAAAATGGTTTCTTGCAAACCAAAATGTTCTGAACCTATAAAACTCAGATTTTGGATGCGATCGCAAAAAATCTCTGTTGATCTTTCCGAAGCCCATACACCCACATTGTACAAATCTTTAAAATATTGAACACTATAAATATGGTCTTGATGGGCATGTGTAACAAGAATACCCAATACGGTAATACCTAAATTATTAATTATATCCTCAATTGCATTGGGATCGAAACTTGGATCTATTAGTAATGCATTTTTGTCCTCATCAATTATTAGATAAGAGTTTGTGGCAAAAATATTGTTGGATATGATTTCTACTGAATAGTTCAATTTAATTATATTTTTACGCAATTATACAACAGCTTAAACAAGTTTTAATCATTTTAAATTAAGTACGGATTAAATAAATCTGTGCTGTTAATTTTTTTGATGTTAATCAATAAAAATAGAAAAAAATGAACCAACTTAGTTTGCTTAAATTAAAAACATAAAATAATGAAAGTACATCATTTGCGAAATGCGACTATGGTAATAGAAGCAGGAAATAAAGTAATTTTAGTAGACCCAATGCTTGGAAAAAAAGGAACAGCAGGTCCAACATTTACCCTATTTCGTTTTAAGCCACAACGAAATCCTATTGTAGATTTGCCAGATAATGCAATTAACTTAGTCGAACAAACAACACATTGCCTAATAACACATCTTCATCCAGACCATTTAGACAAAGAAGCCGAGAATTTTCTTCTCTCTAAACAAATTCCTATTATATGTAGCATAAATGACGAGGCAACATTGCGAAAAAAAGGATTAAATGTATCTCAAACAGTTGATTATTGGAAAGAGTCTCATTTTTTAGGTGGAAAAATTCAAGGTATCCCAGCAGTTCACGGTTATGGGTTTATAGCAAAACCTATGGGAAAAGTAATGGGATTTTATATAGAATTACCAAATGAAAAGTCTATTTATTTGAGTGCGGACACAATTTATACAAACGATGTACATAAAGCATTAACACAGTTAAAACCTGAAATTTCAGTTGTGGCTTGCGGAACTGCTCAATTAGATGTTTTTCAGCCATTATTAATGAGAATGGATGATATTTTGAAATATGTAAAAAATGCACCAAACCATGTCATTGCTAATCATTTAGAAGCAGTAAATCATTGTCCCACAAAACGAAACCAATTAAAAGATGAAGTAGAAAAAATTGGATTTTCAGAAAAAATATTTATTCCACAAGACGGTGAAAGCAGAACGTATTAATAAAACGAAGATTTAACGGGTTTTCCAAAAGAGGTTCCAGAGGTTAAGTGAACTTTCTATCTCGCATCAGCATTTGTATTGGCTTTATGGTTAGAAGTTCACTTTTTCGCAAAAGCAAAACTATAGAGGTAAGCTTATCTAAACAACATAACAACCATTAAACTCATAAAAAATTATCAAAACAGAATAACTACATATAATATCAATTGCACTATTAAAACAGTTTGAATAGGCTTTTAATCCCCCCCCCAGTTCACGCGGACGTGCCTTCCGTGTGAATTAGAACGACCAGGCACAAAACAAACGAAGGACGGCACGGCCGCAACAACGGGGATGACTAAAGGTCTCATGAAATTAAGCAGAAAGTCATACCCCTTTTCAAAAGTCATGGGAGGACAGTGTTAAAAGTTAAAGCAAATATTTATAATAAAACTTAGCTCAAAACTCAAAGGTTTTTACGCCTAAACACATTAATGTTAATATCAATTCCAATACTTAAAAATATTCCGCTTAAATTGTCCTTTGGTGAATTTGGTAAAGCAAATTCACTTGTATAAGGAATCCATTCTACATCTTCATTCCGTCTATATCCCATTTTTAGATTATATCTTAAATTTTCTCGTCTCAACCAATACAGTCCTAAGCCTCCTGCCCAAAAGTTAGAGATATTATCTAAAGAAGTTATGTTTCCCCCAGCGTTTAAAGCACTTGAAAAGTCGGGTGCATGAATAGGTTTTTCAATTTGAAAAGTTGAGAGCATACTTCCACGTGAAGCAAACAAAGAAATTTTAACTGATTTTTTCAGATCTAAATTGAATCGATACTCTAACCCAAGTTCCGTACTTAGGATGTCAGTGGAATTATTATACCCAAATTTATTTTTTTTGGTTTGACCTAAAGAACTAAAAATATGAAAAAATCCCGTTAAGTTTTTATAGTCAATACTTAAATCTAAGCCAACACCGTAATGAAGATTGTTAAAGCTACTGTATCCATTTTTTTGAAGTTCAGTATTTAGATTTTTATAATTTGCATATGTACCTCCTAAACTAGGAGTAAAGTATATTCCAAAATCCTTTTCTGAAATTACTTCTTGACTAAATAAAAATGATGGGATTAGTAGTAATCCCATCATTAAAAAATTTACGAATTTCATTTTTAACCTCCTATTGGTGTGAATTTAAGACCTGGAGTTAAAGCAGTAAACGCAATAGAGATAGATACAAATAATGTGTAAAAAATTTTAGAGGTCTTCATGACTTTATTTTTAAGTGGTTAGTTGCAAATAAAGTAAGAAGTTACATTACTTAAAAATGTGTTAAGTTTGTATTATATAGCGTTTAACCAATATGGAATTAGCAAAACGAATTAGGATTATAAGATAACTAAAAGGTCTTAAGCAAATCCAAGTTGCCGAGATAATAGGGGTATCTCAATCAACATACAGTAGTTATGAACGTAAGGCATGAAATTGCACTTTCTATACTCTTCAGAAAATTGCTTTTGCATTAGGGGTAAAAATTGCTTTTTTGCTTGATATTGATAGCCCAATTCGACTTGAAACTGATGGCGAGCCGATTTAATTCATTTTAGTCTGTTAAATTGAAAGTCATTACTTATAAATTTAAGGCTAGTCAAAATTGACTTGATTTAACCTGTTACTGGTTATGGAAATTGTCCATGCTATATCTGCTAACGTCCCGATTGTTGCCGCAGGTGGGGAGCGATTCGGTATGTACTCATAGCGAAGTAAAGCTACCGACCTGCGGCAAAGTTAAAAAGTATAGGGAAAGCCCCACTTGCGACAACAACCTGTTGAACTAAACCTAAGGTAGCATCTGTTAAAGTTTATTATATTATTGGTGTAAATAAACAATATTATGACAACAAAAAAAAGAGCCCAGTTCACGCTATATATCTAGCGATTAACATTATTGAAAGAAAGTGGACTAATCAGATTAAGAAACTGGGGGCTAATTGTAAATCAATTTTTAATTACTTTTGAAAACAGATGCCTAATCTAACATCTACCATTTACACAAAATTCTTCACACGCTCTTTTTTTTCGAAATGCCCGGCTTGAAAGGTATTTCTTTAATCTCTTCAAGAGTTTTAGCGTGCTTCAACATATCAAAACCTCTTTCTATCAAATCCATAAATAGTGATGTGAATATAAATGTCAATTTGTATGACTAACTTTTCTTATGCAACGTACTTCTCTTTCTTCCGTAGGCAAAGTATATAATAATCCCCACGCCCATCCAAGCAAAAGCAACGGTTAAGGTTTGTGCGTCCAATCCAAAAATCATAAGCGTACAAATGGCTGCTCCCAATACGGAAACAATTGGCGCCAATGGTGTTTTGAAAGGACGTTCAATATCTGGAGATTTTACGCGCAAAATCCAAACGCCTGCACTTACCAGCACAAACGCAAACAAGGTTCCAAAACTGGTTAAATCACCCGCTACGTGGCCAGGCACAAAAGCAGAAAATAATCCCACAAACACAAATAAAATCCAGTTGGCTTTATATGGAGTATTGTATTTAGGATGTAATTCTCCAAATGATTTTGGGATTAACCCATCATTACTCATGGTGTAAAAAATTCGACTTTGTCCCATAAGCATCACCAAAATAACCGAACTAAAGCCCGCTAAAATGGCAACAGTTACAGCTGTTGCCAACCAACTATAATTGGTCATATAGGTTGAAATAGCATACGCTACAGAAGCTTCTCGTCCTTTTTCAGGATCAACAAACTCTTTCCAATTGGCTACACCCGTTAAAACATGTCCAAACAAAATGTAAAGTATAGTACACACCACCAATGAACCCAAAATACCGATAGGCATATCACGTTTAGGGTTTTTAGCTTCTTGTGCAGCAGTACTCACGGCATCGAATCCAATAAATGCAAAAAACACAATAGCTGCTCCTCCAAGCACTCCTCCCCAACCGTGTTTGTTCCAACCTGTGTAATCGGCAATTACTTTTCCTGCACTATCAACAACAGGGGTAGTTCCTTCGGGAATTAAATACGGAGTATGGTTTTCGGGTTTGATGTATTGCCATCCCAAAACGATGAATAAAATAACAATAGCTACTTTTACAAACACAATAATCATATTCACCATGGCAGACTCCTGCGTTCCACGAATTAAAAGTAATGTTAAGAGTAATAAAATAACCAACGCAGGAGCATTAATATAACCCTGATGAAACACTCCTAACGAGTCGGTAAAACTTTCAAATGGAGAATGACACCATTCATAAGGTATGGCCCCATCGAGTAGCTTATTCAAATATTCGCTCCAAGCAATACTTACAGTAGCAGCTCCTAGTGCATATTCCATTACCAATGCCCAACCAATAATCCAGGCTACAATTTCACCCATGGTTACATAACTATAAGCATAAGCACTTCCGGCAATCGGAATCATGGCGGCAAATTCGGCATAACATAAACCAGCAAATGCACAACCAATAGCTGCAATTACAAACGACATGGTAACTCCGGGCCCTGCGGCTTGTCCAGCCGCTGCAGCAGTACGTACAAAAAGTCCGGCACCAATAATAGCACCAATTCCAAGTGCAATAAGATTACCTGCACCCAATGTTCTTTTCAGTCCTCCTTTTTCCGTAAGGTGCGAAATGGCCAGCATTTCGTGCAATGATTTTTTGCGGAATAAACTCATGTTATTTCTTGTTAGTTATGGTTGGTAAGATAAATATTTTTCGAAAAAAGAAATGTGAATTATTCAATCATCAATTTACTGAGGTCATCAGCTACTTTGCTACCCATTGCAATACCCATTCCATTAAGCCGAGCACCTATCAATTGCCTTTCTGAAATTTTTTGTACAATAGGTAATTTATTTTTACCGAAGGTCATAATGCCCTGCCATTGGTATTCAATGGTGTATTGTTGCTGAGGTGCAATCATTTCGGCTAAATAAAATTCTAACTGCTGAATGATTTTAGAATTGGAAGCAAAGTCTGTTGTTTGTTCGGTTTCAAAATCAAGGTTTCGCCCACCCCCGAAAATAATGCGGTTCTCTAAATTACGGAAATAATAATACCCCTCATAAAAACTGAAAACTCCTTTAAAGGGAAGATTTTCAATGTGAATTTACACATAACTTGTTCGGGACTAAGTGTAAGTTCAAAATTAAGCAAAATTGAATTAAAAATGAATATGTAAACTTCATTTCAGACGACCATTTATTGAACTGTATCAGCAACTTGTTTCTTTGCTTTTGCCTATGAGTACAGAGGCTTCTGAGAGTGTTAAGTATTCATTCATAACCAAGTAGTTTAACCTTGTATAATAGTTATAATTTTACAACAAAAAATAACACTAACAACGTCTATCGAAAAAGAAGAGCTATCGTCTAATGGGGGGTGTAGAAAAACGGGGGCAGTGGTTATTTGAACATTCCACTTCGCATCAAATTTTGTGATGTGTTGACAGTTTAAGGCTGCGCAATCAGCAACTAAATCAAGGTTGCAACCCGTTAAACATGATATTATTTTTGCTCTAATAGCTTAATGGTATCACGCCACTTGTGTAAGCTACAAATCATCAAAAGCAATTTTGTAATAATCCCAAAAAGGGTTAAGTAGGCTACAATAATAAGTGTTGTGGAAATATACGAAATTAGCCCTAATCCCATAAGAAATAGAATCATACAAAATATTACTACAAAAACAGTAGTTTTTTTATGCGTTAAGCCGGCCATTAGGAGTAAATGGTGCAAATGCGACTTATCTGCTTTAAAAGGTGAGTTTCCTTCTTTCATTCTTCCAATATATACACGCATAGAATCTAATACTGGAATTGAAAAAAAGGCAACAAGAATTAAAAAACCATAAGTATAGCCGTAATCATTATTAACACGCTGATCTTCCATAAATTTTATCCCTAAAGTTACCAAAATAAATCCTATGAAAAGAGAACCCGCATCACCCATAAAAATTTTTTTCTTAGATAAATTAAATTTTAAAAATCCGATAATGGCTCCTATAAAGATCACACTTATTTTTCCTAAAAAATAATTATTATAAAAAGTAGAAGCTATCAAAAACATGGTAAACCCTAAAAGAGATAAGCCGCCAACTAAACCATCAACGCCATCTATTAAATTAAAGGCATTGACAACACCAGTAATTACTAAAATTGTTAGAGCATATTGCATCCAAGTATTAATTTCATAAATTCCAAATAGCCCATAAAGTGATATGATTCTAATTCCAGAGAAGGCAATAAAAAAAGATAAAAGTAATTGAATAATTAATTTGTATTTAGCACTTATATCTGTTTTGTCATCAATAGCACCAACTATGAGAAGCGTTAACCCAGATGATAGTATAGGCAGATATTCTTTTATAATTGTTAGTTTATTTCCAGAAACAAACAACACTATAAATGTTGTTATGGCAATTGAAATTCCCCCAACTAAAGGAACTGGTGTTGCATGAACTTTTCTATAATTTGGCTTGTCTACCAAATTAGTTTGTACAGCTATTTTTTTTATAATTGGAATAAAAATGAGCGTTAAGATAAGCGATAGTGTTCCAATTAATGTAAATTCTATAATAGTATTCATAATAATTATCTTTTATTGTAAAACAATTCAGAGTTGTTTAAATGAGCCAATTGGTATCTTTCTAGAATGTGGTTATCAAGTTTTTGAATATCACTATAAATGCTATTTTTCTTGTTTTTATGCAATGCTTCTTTTATTAGTAGCGCATATTGATTTGAAATTACTTCCCAACTATATCGTCTTAATGATATTGATTTCATTTCGTTTCGCAGAGCACATAATTCGTTTTCTGATGTTGTTGTTAAGCGTGTAATTAACTCTGCCGTTGATGAAAAATAGATGGCTTTATTTTCAGTAGTTGTTTTATTATAGGAAACGTTAAATGAAATAATTGGAAGTCCAAGATACATTGCCTCAACCAAGGATGGGTTTGTTCCTCCAGCAGAATGACCGTGGATATATAATGCAGCATTTCCTCTTAGCAGGTCAATTTCTCTTTGATTGTAAATAGGATTATAAAGATGAATGTTTGAAATAGAACCGAATGTTGCTTTTAATGCCATTCCATAAGAACTATTTCCCCAATTTCCTACTATAACAAGTGGTTTATGAGGCATTTCTTTAAATGCTTCCAAAACAAGATGTACATTGTTTTCAGGTTCAATTCTGCATACTTTTATTGCATATTGTTGAGACAAAAAGGGATATTTTATATAATCTTCCTGAGTAGGTTTAACTTCTAAAGTATGGTTGGCGCCATATTCAATTACACGGCTTAAGGTTTGGTATCGCAAAGCGGTGTAATCTTGGATACTTTCATTATCGGAAATATCAATATGAGAAAACCTAACGGCAATTTTTTCAGCCCACCATAAATATAATTTAGCAAGTAATGGCCATTTGTCTCTTTTCCATTCAATACCATCAATTGAGATAATTATTTTTTTATTGGTAAAAAGGCGAATCAATGGTAAAATCCATGCTCCAGCAACACCTAAAATTAAAAGAACATCATTATTTCTTAATGCTTTTAGAATTGAAATTGTATCGTAAGGAATACTTTGAACACCATTGGCATTAAGATTAATATATATTAGTTTCGCACCTTTATAACTTGCTATTTTTTCTTCCTTATTGTACTTTTTTCCTGAACAGTACACAGTAAAATCGTATTTGTCATACAAGTGAGTTACTAAATGTTCTGCAAGAGTTTCAAATCCACCGTATTTTGCTGGTAAACCTACTGTCCCAATTATGGCTATTTTACTTTTATTCATAACTTTTAGATATTTAATTGAGTATAACAAAAATTAGACTATTTATTTAACAATTTAGTTTTGAAGTTTTTATGAAATATGACCTTTAATGGATTTCCATAATTTGGAATGTTAGTCCTATTTGTAAATAATTCGGGTTGCTTCATTGTCAAAATAATCTTGGCTAAAAAACTTACTTTTTTCAATGGAATATTTACTCATACTTTTATACAAGGCAGAATTTGTAAGGAGTTCATTTATTTTTTTTGAAATAATTTCTACTTTTTTACTGTCAATTAAATAACCGTTTACACCGTCTTCAATTAGTTCTACAACTCCACCAACTGGAGGAACAATTGCAGGTAAACCATAAGCCATTCCCTCCAAAATAGTAAGACCAAAAGTTTCTACCCATGAATTTACATCTGAAAGATTGACCAAAATACTAGCATCTTGATAAAATGGATGGGTATCTTTTTGTGTTGGATATACAATTAAATTTTTTGATTTTTTTTGATTTTTAAAGTAATCATCAATGTCATTTTGATTTGCGTTCACCACTAATTTAAATGTAATGTGCAAATTCATTTGAGCTAATTTTATAAATTCATTTACTCCTTTGTAGGCTTTTAATGAACAAATCATCAAAACAATTTTAGCATTTTTATCTCTATTTAAATGTTGCTGCGCTCGTCTTACAAAATCCTCTTCTAAAACATTATAAAGTACATTTTTTGAATTTTTCATATTTTCCTGGTTGGCTAAAAAATTCGACACATAAATAACTTCTGTAGCTGATTTTTTAACAACACCAAATAAGAAGCACTTTAATATTTTAGGCTTAATTGAAGTTTCATGAATGTGATAAATTACTTTACATCCTCTAATTAATCCAACGATTCCAGCACCAAAAGGCAAAACCGTGTTTACATACAATACATCTGATTTTTTTAAAAAGAAAAGTAATTTTAAGCATAGAAAAAGCTGACTTGAAGTAAAAAAAAGCAATCTAATTACTGTATTATTTGCAAAGCGATACCAATAAAAATGGGTGTTAATTTTTGGTATATCTGATAAAAAACCATTTCTTCCACCACAGGTGTATAAGTGAGTTTCAATATTTTTTTTTGCACAACTGTTGAGCAATTGCATCAAAACTTTCGGACTTCCGCTAAAATCATTTAATAAATGTACAGCTACTACCCTCATAAATATAGTTTATTATAGATTGTATTTAAATTTTCTCCACGACTATTCCATGTAAAATTATTCTGAAAATTTACTCTAGCTTTAATACTCATTTTATGTAATAAATCTTTGTCGGAATGTAAAATTCTTAATGCTTCTGCTAATTCTAAAATGGTGTTGTTGTAATCCGTTTGTGAAACGGCAAAACCGCAAGTTGAATCAATAAATTCTCCTGGGCCTTCATTTTTTAAGCAAATAACTGGAAGTCCAAACGACATGGCTTCGGCTACCACCATTCCAGCACCTTCATGAGATGGAAATAAGAATACAGACGATTTTTTATATAGAGTCATCAACTTTTTACGATCAATCCATTCAATGATTTCTACGTAACACTCAACGTTGTTTTCTGCTATTATTTTTTTATAAAAAGCCTTTTCTGGTCCAGTTCCAACAATCGTTAATGTGCAATGTTGTTTTTCAGTATCCGATAGATTTTCTAAAAATTTTATAAATGATAGTAAAGTCAGATCAAATCCTTTTAAGGGAACAAATCGACCAACACTTATAATGTGAAAATTTGTTTTTTGATAAATGACGTTTGAAGAAAAATCATCTGTTGCAACCGATGGTTGAATTGAGAATGATTTTTTTGATAAATTTAGTACTTTTTCTACACCTTTATTCATGCAAAAAATATGATCTGCTTTGGCAACTGTTTTTTTTAAAGAAAACGAATAATTCCAAAATGCTTTTTTAACTAACCATGTAGCTCTGTCTTTTAAATAGTATTTAAACGAATAAGGTTTTAAATAGTGTACAGGAATTATTGGATGATGCCCAATTGGTCCCCAAACCATTGGCTTTTCTAATTTCCAAAGATAGCTTGGTGTCCAATCGTTATGAAAATTTACGTTATGTGTTATATCGAATGTTAGATTTTGTTTTTTGATAAAAGAGATTATTCCTCTTTGCCAAAGCATAAAATATAGCATTGAACCCCAATTTCCTTTTTTCCAAAAGCGCATCCAATAAGGTAAATCAAAATATAAATAAGTAATATTACTGTATACCTTATCTGGATTTTCTATCATAAATTTTTCAATAGCGTCACGATTATTTTCTCTTGTTATTGCTATAACATTATTGAATCGTGCTATTTGATATACAACATTCCAACCCATCGCATCTTCAGAACCTTTGAATGGATTTACGGCATAGCAAGTGGCTAAAATAGTTTTGTTACTCATTGGGTCTTGTTTTTAGTAATTTAGCTGGAACACCTCCAATAATAGAATTTTCATTAAACGATTTAGTAACTATACTTCCTGCTGCAATAATGCTTCCTGCACCAATCTTTACTCCATCAAGTATGGTTACTTTACTACCAATCCAGCAATTTTTGCCAATGTCGATTCCTTTTCTGGAAACCCCTTGATGACGGATTGCAATAGATGTTTTTTCATAATTATGATTTTCTGGATGACAACTTAAATATTGTCCAACGATACATTCATCTCCAATTTTTAATCCGCCAGCGCCACCTAAATACGCAAACTCACCAATACCAACATTGCTTCCAATTACAATTTTATCACCAATATCATTTAACGAAGTGCAAACAATTACTCGGCTAAAAGCTCCAATAGAAACATTATCGCCAAAATGAATTCCGTTTTTGCTCAAAGCAGAAACATAAACTTGATTTCCTAATCGAAGAAATTTTCCCCATTTTATTTTTGAACTATTGAAAAACGAAACACCTTTTCCGAGCATCATCCCTTTAGGTTTTCTTAGAAGAAAAAGTACTTTTAAACCTCGACATATATAGCCAATTTGTATCCAAATAAATTGAACTAAAGCCAAAGAATTTAAGGCCTCATCAAACTTGAAATTTGGATTTCGAAGCTGGATTAATTTTTGAATAATCGACTTCATTTAAGCTTGGTTTACTGTTTTAATAATCTGATTCAAAGTGGTTTCTATATCAATATTGTTAATTGGCATATATATAGAATAATTGCTATTAGCTTGTAATGAATTGAATAATTGTGTGTAATCTTTTGTCAAAGCATCAATAGTTTCTTTGCTTAATTCTTTCTTTCTGTTTAGGATAATATTGGCATCTGCAAAAAGAAAAAAATTAAATTTTGGTTTCAATAATAGATTATATCCAAATCTTGAAATGCTTTTTGGCAAAATAATATTACTTCGTTTACTATCATTGATAAAATCAAAATAGTAACGATCATAGATTACTACATGACCTCTTAAAATGTGTTTGAAGTAAACCACAAATTGACCCAATAAATAATCAAAATAATAATACATAAACCGCAACAACGAAGAGATAAAGTTGCTATTTCTACCTTGTCTTGGAAGACTTGAAATAGTATCTTGATGTGCTTTTTCTTTTCCTTTAGACCAAACACTTAAAATTGGTAAAACTGATGGACGATGCCGCAATACCACTACAGGTTTTCTAAGTTGTTTTTCAATTCTATAGGCTATATTTTCAATTATTGTTGATTTGCCGGCACCATCAACACCACTAAAAGTTACTATAAATCCATTGCTTTTTTTGGTATTTTTTAAGGTGTCAATAATGTAATTAAAAGTGTTTTTTATATGATTAAACCCTTTATTACTTTTGTATTGATTGATGAAGTATTGTAATAGAAATTTATCGTTTGTATTATCATTAAAATATCCAGATATATTCAAATCGATAACTTCATGTGAATTGGAAATTGCTTCTTCATAAACCAAATATTTGTCGGGTATTTTTGCTCCATTAAGAATATGGAATAAAACGACATAACGAGCAGTGTCGATAGTTGAAGCATTTCTAACACCATAAGTATTGATGAAATTGTTTGCAATAACTTTTTTAGCATCTAACATTTCAAGATTTCTACGTTTCAATTGCCAGATTAAATCTACTGAAAGAATATTGGCATCATTTGTAAAAACTTGAATGGTATTCATAAACGATCGCTTGCAAGTTTTGACTTTTGACACTAATGAATGACTTTTTAAAACTTGAATTATAGTGTCGTTCATTTTTTTATCAATAACCAAATCGATATCAGAATTTAGGCTTGCTTTTTCTGGAGAGCCATTTTGGAATTTCAATGCAGCATATTCCTTATTTTGAATAGCATCAAATAAATCCATGATAATTAATTCTCTTGGTGTTTTTTCTTCTGTAAGGAATGTATTTAGCGCCTCATTCCAAACTTCTAATAACCAATAGACTTGAATGTGCCAATTGGGTTGCTCGGCATACACTTTTAAATAGTGCATACAATTGATTAATAAATACCATTTTAAATAATTGTTTAATTCAACTAAGTCGTTTTTGAATAGTACTTCAGAGAAATTATTATTGCTGTAATTGATAATATCCGAATATATTTCTTTCCAACATTTATGTTCAACTAACACATTGTTTTGAACAACAAAGTGGAAGTAGTCGAATCCTTTTGGCATATCAAAACAAGCCAACTCCCAATCATAAATAGATAGTTTGCCATTTTTCTCAAACATATTCCATTGAGTAAAATCCCCCTGTGAAAGTGAAAGTTCAATAAAAGCATTAGCATCAATTGTATTTAATAGTATATTTATTTTGCGAATGATATTTTTAGGAATTCTGTTGTCATTAATTGTGTTGAATTCCTGTTTTAAATTTGAGAATAATTTCCAATCGCAAATTTTTATAGTTTTGGTTTCAATTTTATTCATTTCAACTAGTGAATTGGAATGACTGGTGGTAAACTTTTTCAATCGTTTGGCATCGATAGAAATGTCTGTTAATTGAATAATGTTAATTGAAATTACGGTGGTTTTGGGAGTGACAAATGTTGTAGAAAGTGCATTAATTTTTTCTAGTATTTGGTGTTCATTTTTAATTAATGCTTTTGCACTTGAAGTAGTTGCAATTTTATAAAATGAATTATTGGCATACAAAATAGCTTTATTATTTGGTCCAACTGTACCAGTAAAAAGTGCCCAATCGTTATTCAAATCAACTAGTTGATTATCTTTTTCTGAAATAAAATAAGCGTTCTTTTTGAAAGCTATTTTTTGAAGTTTTAAAATAAATATCAGTTTAATTATTGAGGCAAAAAGAAAAGCCCTTTTACTTCCAACATTATAAAATTTAAGAAATAAAGGTTTGGTGCATGTTGCATTCCAAATCCAACGTGGTGTTCCGTCTGGGTTGTTGATTGAAAGCAAAGAAATTGAAACATCTGATTGACTTTCTTTTTTTGAAGAAATAGAGTATCCAATTGTATTAAAAATATTTTCCATTGTACAAGATTTGTTACAATACTATGATTCAATATCATACCATTATATCAAATAATTGATTTATAGTTAGATACGGATTTATTAAATTAGATTTTTTCCGAAATATGGAAAAATTAGGCAAAAGCTTCGGGTCTTCTTTTCTTTAAATGAAGTTTTTGAATAGGAGTGATGTGCATTCTATTTTTAAAAGAAACCGAAAATATAATTAGTTGATAAAATAAGATTCCGTAGTTGCTTTCACCAAAAATCCCAAATTCGGTAAACGAATTTATTAGAATTGGAATTAGAATTCCGATGAGCATCAGTGTTGTTTCTTTATTTTCTGTAAAGAATGCCCTTAATGTAAAATATACTTGAAACAATGCAATTGTTAATCCAATAAAACCAAGATTCATTAGCACTTGCATAAAAGTATTGTGCGTCATTTTACCAGGATAAGTGTGTACACTTTGGAAAAAATCTTTGTAATCAATTCGCATATAACCAAATCCCAATAGCGGTTCTCTTGGCAATCCCTCTGTGATTAAGGCGTGCCAAAAAGGTAATCTTCCTGTTAGGGTTAAAATTTCCTCCATTCTTTTTTCGTCTCCTCCTTTAAGAATAATTTGATTGATGGCAATAGGCATTACCAATAAAACACCGCCAATAATTGTCAGTTTTAATCCTTTATTTTTGGTTTGATTGATATGAAAAAAGATAATTAAAAGCGCACCAATTAATGAAGAACGAGATCCTGTCATATATAGTGCATAAAAAATAACCAATATTTTGATGATTGTCCAAGCTTTATTTTTGAAGCGGTATAAATCAAATATTAAGCACGCAACACCAACACCAGCAAGCATCCCAAGCTCGTTTGGATTCATTATGGTGCCACCAAGTCGTGCTTCTTCACCGCCATTGGTAAGTCTAAAAAACACTTCAGGATTCACCCAAAGCCCAACAGCAAAAATAAGTTGTAATATGAAAACAGTGTTTCCCAACAGATGGTATAGTCGAATAGTGTGACCAGGGTAAAAAGTATCTAAAGTTTTTAAACTCTTAATAAAAAAATAGGCGAATACAAAGCTTTGAAATGTCATGAACCACTGTAAAGCACTAAAACCTGGATCAGTGCTCCACATGAACGACATAAATCCAAGAAATAAATAAAATATATAAAATAGAGGAGAAAAAGAATTTTTATATCCCATGGTATTTACTGCACCATAATTGATTATTTTTTTATAAACAAGAATAGAAGAAATTAAAACACCCATTCTGCCAACGATTTTAATTCCTCTTGTAATGTTTACATTCTCACTCCACGTAAAAAAGCAAGCGACCATTAATAAAAGAATGATAAACATATAATTGTTTATCTTCCTTAAGAATAATTCATTTTTTTCTGTTATCGTAAAGTTCATTATGCATTGTAAAGTTTTGAATTGAACTCTTGAATTACTTTTTTCCAATTAAAGTTTTCTTTTACCATTCGGGTGGCGTTCTGTCGAATTTCAGTAAAAGCGCTTTGGTTTTTCCAAATCAATACAAATTTCATCATGGATTTATACAAATCCTTACTATCTTGATTATTGATAGCTTCGCCACATTGATAATATGTAATCAAATCGCCAATATTGGTAGCATCTGTTACTATGCATGGTTTGCCATAACTTGCCGCTTCAATTACCGAAGTTGGTAATCCTTCATTTCTGGATGGATGTACAAAAACATCCATTTTATTTAGTAAATTATCTTTTTCGATTCCAAATTTTCCGCCAAAAAGGGTCACGTTTTTACTTAACTTATTTTGGATAACTATGTTTTCTAATTTGGTCTTTTCATTACTATCTCCAACAATCCATAGTTGAGCATTGGGATGTATTTTTACTAATTCTTTAAAGCCTCTAATTAAAGTATCTAATCCTTTGGTGTAAATGTCTAATCTTCCAATAAAACCAAAAACAATATTTTGGTTTTGTATACTATCAAATGATACTTCTACATTATTTTCAAAACCATATGGTATTAAAATGGATTTTCTATTCTTATAAATACATTTTAATCCAACTAACTCACTTTTTCCAATGCAATGAATTTTGGTTGCATATTGAAGTAATTTTTTTTCAAATAAAAAAAAGTATAAACGTTTTGTCCAAAAACTTCTATTCATCGCAATCGTATTATAGGCTCCATGTGGAGTAAATACAAATTTAAGTTTATACTTATTAAGCAATTTTCCAATGGATGAAAAAACAGGAACCCAACCTCCGTGAATATGAAAAATAACGTTCTCTTTTTTCTTAATAATAGCTGTTTCAAATTCGTCAGGAATACCAAATGGATTAGTTTTTTTTACAAATAAAAGCGTCTCAAAATTACGGTCACTATAGTTGTTTTCTATATCGTTCGCAATTCCCCAAACAGAAACCTTTTCACCAAACGCAGCTTGTTTGGTAGCTAGTTGATAAACCACTTTGTTTACGCCATTCATCCTCTCTGGATTTGCTTTTCCTAATACTATGTGTATTATTTCCATAATCGAAATTGTTTTTTTTTCAACTGATTTTGCCAGTACAAAATCATCATAATTTGATTAATAATAAGCCCCCAAACGGCTCCGTATAGACTGAAGTATTTTAGTAAAAAATGAAATATTAGTATTGAGACAACAAAAGAAATTAAATAGCCAATAAAGAATATGTTGTTTAATCCTAATATTCTAACAGCTATTCTAAAGGGATAACTTAGAAAAATAAAAAAATACAATACTGCAATTATCCTCACTACATAGTCATAACTTTCATATTTATATCCACCGGCTAAAACAATCATTTCAGTTGAAAAAACAGACAAAACAGAAAGTATAATTGCAAATATTAATGCACCATAAGCGGTAATTTCTAATAAATATTTTTTCGCTTCATCAATATTTTTAGTAGACAGAAAGGCTACTTTCGGTAAAAAATAATTTTCAACAGATTGAAGTACAATATTTATGACTCCGAAGAATGATTGCACCAGCCGCAATGCTCCAAGTGCTTCAACACCTAGATAAATACCAGAAATTAGTACAAAAAAATTACTCGAACACCATTGTAGAATTGCTACGCTAAACAACCATTTTCCTTGCGTTGTATGGTCTTGTAAAAAAGATTTCCAAGAAATAGGGGTTTCATAATTTATAACAATAAAGTAAAAACCTGGAATGGAAGAAACAATATTTGCTAGCCCCCAAATTAATAATGAGCTGAATAGTGTTATTTCATTGTTTAGGATATAAAATGCAATTGAAATTAAAATTAGAAACATAATATCAATGATTACAACCATTAAAATATTTGCGATAGCTAAAAAAATTTTTCTAAAGAAATCCTGAAGTAAATAACCAAACACGAAACAAATTATGGCATTTGATTGATGACTATATGCATTATAGTTTGGTAAGAGAAGTACAAGTAGTTTTACTATGACGATAAATATGGATAGTAAAGCCACAAGTCCAAAAAACAAAGCCACATAATATTCTTTTTTTTTCGATATTTTAGAGATAGAAACTTGAAAAGGTTGTATAATTAACGCATTGGTAATGCTCATAGCCAAATAGGTAACCAAAACAATAGTTGAAAATAGACCAAAATTTTTAATGTCTAATTTTTGAGCTAGCAATAAGGTTAGTAAAAAATTTGTTCCACTAGATATTGCTTGGTCTGCAATAACCAAAAGCGAAGGGGAAAGCAATATTTTTTTTAAGAAACTCATTATTAGGCTTTTTGTTTTATGACATATTTATTCCAAATTTTCTTAATTTCAATAAAAACACTTGGATTGTAACCTGCTTTATTTAGTATGAACCAAACATTTGGAAGTTGGTATTCGTCTTTTAATAATTCAATGTTAATAATGTTTTTTTCGGCTGTTTTTCTACTGTCTAAAACAATTAGGTTTTGTGATGCAAGGCTCATAAAAAGCAACCCAAGTTTATCTTCAGTAATCCCTTGATTGTGTATTAAACAAACATCATATCCTTTTAATTTTGCAGTAATTTGCTCTTGAAAAACAATTTTTGTATCGCTTAAAAATTTGCTATCTGTATAGTTTAGGTAGTCACTGTTATTAATAGATCCTTGCAGCTCACCTGTTGCATCAACCACTAAAACTTTTCTACCTTGAGCAACAAATGCTTTTACTAAATTGGTTGAATGAAATAAATGGTCTTTAGATTTATCATAAGAACTTACTACAATAATACTCTGCTTTTGCATCATTCCTTTAAGTTCCATTTGAATGGCTTCTTTTAAGAAATTGTGTAATATACTTTCATTTTGCTTGATATACCGAGTTGAAAAAGCAATTGGAATGGTGCTATTTTTTTCGATTGTGAAAGCATCATTTACTTTAGCTTTGGCGTTATGAACGATATAAATTAACATAACAGAAGCTAGAAACCCTAGTAAACCAGCAACAACAATAATAATTACTCGAATGGGCGAAACTGGTGATTTAGGAACTTCACCGTATGAAATTATTTTATGAAAAGAAATTTTTGCTGAGCTAGCTATTTCTGCTTCAATGCGTTTTTCATTTAAAAAATTGTAATTCTTTTCGTACATATTAAATTCTCTGGTAAGGGCATTCAATATTTTTTCTTTTTCTGGCAAACCAATAAATACTTTTTCTGATTTGGAAATATCATTTGATAAGTCATCATATTTTATTTGTATATTTTTTTCGGTATTTCTTACACTTTCTATTTGATAATTAATAAGGTCTTTTATTTTTTGATCTATTATTTTAACTTTTTCATGATCAGGAGTATAAAGCAGCAATAAATCTTTCTTATCTGCCTGAAGTTTTTTCATGCTTTTAATCATTTCTGTTGCAAGAATATCGGTAAAAGCTTCAAAGTCGGTTGCTAAATCGAGATAGTTATTTTTACCATTTGCGATATATTTATTCAAATCTTTAATCGCATTTAAACTCATTTTTAAATTAGTTTGTTGAATTTTCAAATCCGAAATTGTCCTTAAATTAGATTCAGTTTCTTGGGTTACGTTAACAATGCTTTTTTTATCTCGATAATTCTCAATGTTATTTTCCGAATGTATAAGTTTTTGATTAGCACTTCGTATTTCATTTTTAAGAAAATCAACAGTTGTATTTGCTGCTTTGTATTTTGCTTCGATGTAATCTTTTATATACATTTCTGCTAATTTGTTTACGAATAGGGCTGCTTTTTCAGGAACAGCACTTTTAAGATTTATTCTAATAACGGGAACATCTTTATCAACCGAAACGATATCTAAGCCTTTGTTAATTTTCGCTATTAATTTTTCCTTGCTAAGAAATTCAAATTCATAGTTATCTATTACTTTTACATTTTTTTTCGAATTGATAAAATCTTTATTTAGTGTGATTAAAAATTGTGCATCATACATTGAGATGGGTTTTCCAAACGTTCCGTTTATTCCTGTTCTTTCATTTGGTTTCATCAACATAAATTCCTTTTCAGATAGTACTTTTAAACCATAAAGTTTATCATAAGCTTTGTTTGTTTGAAAAGTTCCTTCAATGTGTATTGGTAAATCACTGAATAATTCTGATGACCTCATATCGCCTTTTCTATATATTTCTATTGAAAAAGGTAATTGGTTTAAAGTTGCCCCAATTAAATCATCAGATTTTAACACTTCAATTTCTGTAGCTATTTTATTTGATGTAGCAAATAAATCTAAATCTTTAAAAAGGTTTGATCCTGTAAAGCCTTCATGCACGTCTGCCAGTCTTAGTTTTGCTGTGCTTTCATACATAGGCGTAACGTAGTTTAAATACTTTTTTGCAAATAATATGGATAGAATAATTGACAATATTATTATTGGTAATCCTCTAAGAAATGGCTTAAGTATTCTTACATTTTCGTTCATAAAAATTATGTTAAAACAATCTCATTAATATTACTAGTGTGCTTATTGCAGTTGTAAATGGAATAATATTAGCAAGTCGTTTATCAAATTCCTTATATTTTTTTGAAGGAACTATAACAATGTCTCCAGGATAAAGAAGTACATTGTTATTTAACGAATCATTTGATTGTGTTAGATCAATACTTGTTACTTTTACATTTAGACCTTCTTGGCGTAAAATCTTTATTGATTTTAAGTTGGCATAAAAATCAAATCCGCCTGTTTTGCTTATTACTTCCAATAAGTTATTTTTTTCTTTATCTACCTGAAAAGTATTTGGATTTCTAACTTCTCCAACTATTGTAATTTCTTTATTAAGTACCTTTACGTCAACAATTGGAGTTACCAACAATTTTGATAATTCTTTTTTTATTTCTTCTTTAAGTTCTATAACGGTTTTTCCAACTACGTGTTTTGTACCCATTCTTGGTATTTCAATGTTACCATTGGCATCTACTAACAGCCATTTCCCATAAATTTCATTTGAATTGTAAATGCCATAAACAGAGCCAATGCTCAAGTTGTCTTCACCCCATACCGATATTGATATTTTATCGTCTTTTCTTATTTTGTATTGGTAGCTAGTATCATTTAAAAATACAGTATTATCTAACTGTTTTGATTGGTTTTCTATCAAATTAGTAGTTTTGCATGAAGCAAATATCAAAACGATTGCAAGTGTTTGTATGATTGATTTCATTTTCTTGTGAGTATCTTTATGTTAAAATAAACCAAGTAATTTTTGTATTAAATTAGGATTTGATTTTCTAATTTCATCCTTCACCACAAGAATTTTATTGATAACTTGTGTCATTTTATCGGTTACATTACTATCCTTGATTATATAATCAAATGCTCCGTATTTTAAAGCATCAACAGCTGTTTTTATATTTTCTTGTGCAGAAATCATTACAATGTAAATATTAGGATTATATCGTTTTATTTTCTTTAGCACTTCAAATCCGCTCAAATCATCCATATTATGATCTAAAAAAATGATATCTGGATTCTGATTTAGGTTTAGCAAACAATCCTTTCCATTATCGAAGTAAACTATATCGTTACAATTGATGTTATTTAAAAATTGCTCATATAGTTTTGCACAAAAAACATCGTCATCTACGATAAAAAATTTCAGTTGGGTTTGATTTTCCATTGTGTTTAATTTATTTCTAAACCGTTAAACCAAAACTAAACCAAAAAAAATAACCACTTGTTAATCAAGTGGTTACTTAAGTTAATGGGGCGCTATTTTCCAAATTTTGGAAATGTGTTCCAATTGAAACTATTCTAATTCATTTTTTTGTAATTGAATTATAACTTTTTCTAAGACCAACTTTATGTTAGAAAACAAGCTTTCAATTTGTTCTTTATCTTGAGTTTCATGTGCTATTTTTTCGAGTAGTTTAATTTCATCAATTATAGAGAAAACTCCAATTCCTTCTACGCTAGGTTTAATTTTATGAATTAAGCGGCTTACTTCTAAATAATCAATTTTCTTAATTGCTTGGTCAATTTTTTCTATAGTTTGAGTAGTTTGGTTTATAAAAACGGTTATTATATTTATAACAAATTCTTTATTGCCTCTGCTCAAATTATGCAATGAATTTAAATTATATAATAAGTTAGTTTCGGCAGGTTTATGTAATTTATGTTCACTGTTTTTTTTGTAATTAAAATATTTAGCAATAGTTTCAAATAAAACAACTTCGTCAAATGGTTTTGTGATATAATCATCCATGCCTGCTTTTTTACACTTTTCAATTTCAGTTTTGAAAGCATTAGCTGTAAGTGCTATTATTGGCGTTAAAATTTTATAGTCTTCCCTAATTATTTTGGTAGCTTCAATACCGTCCATTTCTGGCATTTGAATATCCATTAGAATGACATCATAATTTTGTGTTTTAAGAATTTCTAGTGCTTCAGCACCGTTTTGGGCTTCGGTAACGCTACAATTGTAATATTTTAAAGAATTCTGGGCTACCATCTTGTTCATGTCATTATCTTCTACTAACAAAATTCTAGCACCTTCAATACTTTTTTTATCTAAACTTATAGTAGTAACTTTATTTTTTTTGTAATTTCCTTTTTCGATGTTTAGAAATACACTGATAGTTGTTCCCTTGTATTTCTCGCTCTCGATTTTTATTTCTCCATTCATTAAATTTACTAATTCTTTGGTGATAGCCATTCCAAGACCAGTTCCTCCATATTTTCTAGTTACTTTTTTATCTTCTTGAGAGAACTTTTTAAAAATAGTTTCAACAAAATCTTTATCCATTCCAATTCCTGTATCACTAATTGAAATACATAATTTTTGATACTTTTTTTGGTCGTTAATTAAATTACAATTCATTTCTATTTTGCCCTTTTCAGTAAATTTTAATGAATTACCAACTAAATTAAAAAGAATTTCTTCCAATCGTAAAGCATCTCCTTTTAGCACTTTAGCAATTTTTTTATCATAGTTAACAATTAGTTCTATACCTTTTTTCTTAGCTCTCGGTTCTAAAACAGTTTCAATATTTTTTATTGAATTTTTTAAACTAAAATCTTCTTGTTCTAAAGACATTTCGCCTGCCTCTATTTTAGAAATGTCTAAAATATTATTGATAATAGCCAATAAATGTTTGGATGCAATAGAACTATTTTCAATGTATTTTTTTTGCAAATCTGTTAATTCTTGTTTACTTAATTCTCTTAAAAAACCTATTATGGCGTTGAGTGGAGTTCTAATTTCATGGCTCATATTTGCCAAAAACGCTTCTTTTGATTTGGAAGCTTCTTCTGCCTTTTCTTTTTCCTTTTCTAAATCAATTTCGAGTTGTTTTTGGTCAGTAATATCAAGATGAATTCCTATTGAGCCAATTAATTTCCCATTATCATCATAATTTGGAGCTCCGCTTATTGCCCACCATCTTAATTGCCCTCGTTTATTTTTTACAGGAATTTGGTAAATATCTGAAACACCAAGATTTCTTAGTTCTTTTTTCATTTTCATTGTTTCTGAATTTTCATTAAAAACAAAAATTTCAGATGGATTTTTTCCAATAATTTCATTTAAAGCATATCCTGAAATTTCAGAAAAACTTTGATTAGCATACTGAATTATCTCATCATTATCTACTTCGATTATTCCAAGATTCATATTGGCTATAATGTTTCGATATTTTTGCTCTTGATATTTTATATTTGCTAGTGCTTTTTTTCTTTGTGATATATCTTGAATAAACGAACAGAAAAACACTTCACCATTTTGTTCAATGGGAATGATTGATATTTCAATTGGAAATTCTTTTCCATCTTTGTTTAAAGCGGAAAGTTCAATTTGTTTGTTTAAAATCCACCCTTTTCCTGTGTTTAAGTAATTTTTCATTCCATTAACATATCCTTCCTTATGTTGGATAGGGATAATTGTTTCATTAAGTGTTTTGCCAATAACTTCTTCTGTTTTCCGTCCAAAAATTACTTCTGCTTGGTTGTTCCAAAATGTAATTTTGTCTTTACTATCTATGGTAATAATAGCATTCAAAGCAGCATTCATAATAAGTCTATTGCGCTCTTCACTTTGTTCAAGTAATAGTTGAGTCTTTATTCGCTCGGTAACATCAATATATTTCCATAAGTGGCCTTTGTATACATTGTTAATATAAATTGGAATATAATCTCTTTCTAAGAAGCGTTTGTCTTTGGTTTCTAATATTTCATTAGTAGCAATTTTTTTTTGCGATAGAATAGCATTAATTCGTAATACAAAAGATTCAGGGTTTATAAACATTTCCTTGGATTGTTCAGCAGAATTAGTACAATCAAGTCCTTCCAATTGTTCAGGTATAGCAGTCATCCCAAATATATCACAAAACATTTTATTGGTAAAGAGAATTTTTCGGTTTTCATCTTCAACTAAAATTCCAGAGCGAAGGTTTGCAAGTAATGTTTTTAGTAATTCAACGGTTGTAACAAGAATTTTTTCGGTTTCTTTTCGTTTTTGTATTTGTTGACTCAAGTATTTTGATACAAACAGTAAATCTTCAACATCATCATCTGTTTTAATGTCTTCAAAGTTATCTTCTAGTGCTTCTATACTGTCATACAAATTGGCGATAGACTTCTTTTTTAACTCGTATTCATTGGTTAAATCTTGATTGATTTGATGATATTCTTTTTCCCTCTCCTGAAAGGTTTGGTTCGTCAAGTCTTTGTCTCTTTCATAGGCAATATAACAATCATTAACAGCATTAATAAATTCTTTGAAATTAGGATTTTCAATATAATCAGAGTTTAAATAGCGACTAATTTGCTGTTGCAAAAGATTGTGAAATTCCATATTTAATTGATTTAGTTTATACCTTTAATTGTTGTGGTTAATTATCTTTTTTCTAATTTTCTAGTGTTGTTAAAGGTGAGATATAACCATAAGAATAAATCCGCTTTAGGTAGTTGTATCAAAAATATCATTAGCCAATGCAACTTTTTGGTTAATTTGATTCTTTAAATGATTTTGTCTCCCTATGCACCTTTATTAAAATGCTAATTTGGCATTTCTTTTATTCATTTCAAAACTTGTTTATGTTGCCTTACTTATGTCTGCAATTAATCGGTCAAAATTGGCTTATGTAAGGCAAACTTTATTTGTTATGACCATTTCTTTAGCAAAAGTCAAGGAATGATATTTTTCATTTACAGATAATGTTGTTCATGCTGTTGAGTTTAGATTATTCAATGCTTTATTAACAAAGGAATAGGTATGCTGAACCTATAATTTTATTAGCATTTTACCCAAATAGTTTGATACAATTTATATGAAGTTTTATGGTTTATTTTAAGAGGTAAATTACTTTTTGAGTTGGCAACTGTTTGTTTAGTTTAAAATTTGCTCAATCACGTTTAAAGCTATATGATAGAGTTAATTTCTAACTATCAGATGCTATAATAATAATGCTCCCGATTATAGTTCTTTAAATAGTTATACAAATTCGATTGTATAGAGGGCTAGTTCACATGTGATTAAAACTACACTTATCACACGTACTTTTAATATTATAGGGGTGTTATTTTAATTTATTTTTTTCTAATGTTTGGATTAAATTATAAATGGTTGATTTACCAATATGTAGCTTTGCAGCTGTTTTCAATACATCATTATTGTTCTTTTTTAGATAATGTAATATAATTTCTGAGGTGTATTCCTTTAAAGTTTTTTCTTCTGAAAGCAGAAAGTTAGATTCATTTATACTTGTAAAAGTTAAATCTTCTATTGTAATCTCTTTTCCATCACTCATAACACAAGCCAGATCAATTACTGATTTTAACTCTCTGATATTGCCAGGAAAATAATACCTTATTAATTTGTTTTTTGCTTCCTTCGACAATGGAATCGATTTCATTTTATTTTCAGTAGTAAATAAATCGATGAAATATTTTGCAAGCAAAAGGATATCGTTTCCGCGCTCTCGCAAAGGAGGGAGCTCAATTGGCAATCCTATTATTCTGTAATATAAATCTTCTCTGAAGTTTCCTTTTTTCACCTCCTGTGCCAAATCTTTATGAGTAGCAATAATCAATCGGGCATTAAATTTTATTGGGTCTTTTCCTCCAAGTCTAATTACTTCTCTTTCTTGCAAAACACGCAGTAATTTACTTTGCAAGTTTAAATCAAGTTCGGCAATTTCATCTAGAAAAATAGTTCCGCCATCGGCTTGTTCAAACATGCCAATACTTCGATTATCTGCGCCAGTAAAAGCACCTTTCTCATATCCAAAGAACTGGCTTTCTAGCAATTCTTTTGGAATGGCAGCCATATTTACAGCTACAAAGGGCTTGTTTTTTTTATAGGAATTGTAATGTATGGCTTTGGCTACTACTTCTTTTCCCGTGCCAGTTTCTCCGGTTATGGAAACATTAATATTGTTAGTGATGGCTTTATTTATTTTAATAAACACATTTTTTATGGCTTCACTTTGACCAATGATAGATTTTTCAAAACTAAATTTCTGCTCTAGTTGCTCTTTTAGCTCTTCTACTTCATGAACCAAACTCAAATTTTCTCTGATTTTTATAATGGCATTCCAGAGTGTTTCTTTCGTATGGTTGTTTTTAATGATATAATCTTTTGCACCTGATTTCAAAAAATTTACGGCAACTTCAATATTATCTTGGCCACTAATAATTATAATGGGAATTTGATTATTAATTTCCTGAATTTTCGTTAAAAGTATATCGCCAGAAATATCTGGCAATACAAAGTCAAGACAGATAATGTTGGGCTTTTTATAGAGATTTTCTATACATTCTTTTCCTGTTTGAAAAAGATGAATATTATAGTCTGGATTGAGCTCTAAATGGTACTTTAAAGATTCTCCCAAAAAGGCATCGTCTTCTACAAGATAAATGGTTAACGGTTTCATAATTATATAACTTTGGAATACTAAGTTAAAAAAAATTGTATTTATTATTTGAACTTACATTGTTAAAGAAGTTCACAGTTTAAAGAATTTGGATGAGTTTGAGCCCTATTTCCAAAAACCTATTCCCTCCACTATTTTGGTAATTTGTAACAAAAGTGCCTAGCTTGATAAACGTACTAATTTTTATAAATCCTTATTGAAGCATGTCATTTTGAATCGAAAAAATTTATGTATATGCGCAAGTTTACCCATAAATTTTAGCTACAGCAAGAGTTAGTATATCAAATAGTTTATCGCCAAAATATCTGCGATTTAATTTGTAACAAAATTCGTTCAAATAGCGTTGCAAGTAAGTCCTGCTTGTTTTGTGGTAAATTCCTAACAGGGTTCGTTTAGCATTACTAATTGCAATGTGTACCCATTTAAGTGTAGATGTTGTTGTTTTATTATTCGACCTTTCTGTTACGTGTACCTCTACATAATTAGCAATATCGATGTAACTGGTGCTTTTATCAGTAAACACAATACTGCACTCTTTGATATTATTTTTAAATAGCGAGTTAATGCTTTCGGATTTATGATTATCTAAAACTTTCATTTTAAAGTATTTGCAATGACTTGATTTTTTACTTGTGTCTAAATCCTCCAAAGGTATTGATTCTGCTAACACTGCCATGTTTTGTTGCTTTTGACTCCCTTTGCCTCCTTTTAATTTAATGCCCTGTTTGGTTGCTACTTCAAAATGGCCCTCGTCCATTTCTAACATGCCAGTTAAGTTGTATGTATCATCTCTATTTCCCATAGCCTTGCGAACTTTATGCATCAACAGCCAAACACTTGCATAGCGTTTATGGTCAATTTGTTTTTGTAGCTCCTTGGCTGACGTACCTTTTTTGGTAGAACTCATAAAAGCAATGGTTCCGTACCATTTTTGAAAGGACATTTTCGAATGCTCCATCACAGTTCCACTGCGTAATGTTGTTCTAAACGAACAAGTTTTACATTGCCATTGGTACTTGTAGCGAAGCCAATAATGATTGGTGCTTCCACACTTTTTACATTTAACCCCTTCCGTCTCTCGTTGGTTTCGGAAATGCTCGCGGCAGATTGTCTCATCTGCAAACTCTTGTTTAAATTGTAGTATTTTGATACTACAAATCTAAATCCCCAATCCGCAGCCTATCTAAAGTTAGGTATATTTGCGGATATACATTAAATGATTAAAGGATTATTGATTGGAGCATTAACAGCCTACTTACTTTTACTTGCTCAAACACTCTATTTTAACCGTAAGAAATAATTATTTAACTATCTGTTAAGCACGAGGGTAAGGAGGGTATTTACAACAGAACAATTTTTGGGTACATGGCACGCCAACACTATTTACACACATGCAACTTTTTATAGGGACCGTACTATATTAAAACCTGAGAGCTAATAACCGTTAACCGTTGGTTAATCAACTTTCTCACACGCCAACTTGCTAAATTAAAAATAATTATATCCCTATCTGTTACGCGTTTAATATTTTGAATACATTACTATCTGTTGCGAGTGTGTTAAATTGTAAGAAACTTACACTATAAAAAACTTCGATGGTATTTGTTATGCGCGCTGAATGTTCGGAGCCTGAGAAAACTATTTGCCTATCTGTATGCGCGTTCAACTTTACAGCCTTTAATAATTAAATAGGTATCTGTTACGCGTGTGAAATATTACCCCAATAACTCAAAATAGTCTTCTATGGATTCGGGTAGGATTAGTTTTATTAAGATATTAAAGGAGTCATTCATGTTTGGATGTTTATTCTCTCCAAATCTCTTCTTTTATTTTTTACCCCACAACTTTTACGCTTGATCCCATGTACCCCGTTATGTACCCGAGCAAAAAAAATCCCATAAGTCATTGACTTATGGGATTTAAATGCGGTGCGGACGGGACTCGAACCCGCGACCCCCTGCGTGACAGGCAGGTATTCTAACCAGCTGAACTACCACACCATTATTTTTAGAACAACGTTTGATTGACTTATCTCTCAAACGGGATGCAAATATAGGTTTATATTTTGTTTTGTCAACTCAAACTTTAAACTTTTTTATTCTAGTTTCTTATTTACTTTGCGCACAGCATTTAATAGATAACATGACAACTTATTTCGATTTTGAAAAATCAATACAAGAGCTTGAAGAGCAATTACTAAAAGCGAAACAGCTATCAGAAAAAAGCAAAATAGACCTCACCGCAACTGTAAAAGATCTTGAAGAAAAGATGCTGGAGGAGAAAAAAAGGGTGTATGGCAGCCTCAATGGATGGCAAAGAGTTCAAATTTCCCGTCATGCCGACCGCCCGTATACATTGGATTACATCGAAAATATTTTCGAGGATTTTATTGAACAACATGGTGATCGAAATGTAAAAGATGATAAAGCTATAGTGGGTGGTTTTGCCCGTATAGGGGGGCAAACCGTAATGGTTATTGGTCATCAAAAGGGGCGTAATACCAAACAACGTCAATATCGTAACTTCGGAATGCCTAATCCGGAGGGTTATCGCAAGGCGCTTCGCTTAATGAAGCTGGCAGAGAAATTCAACAAACCCATTATAACACTAATTGATACTCCTGGTGCATCACCAGGTTTGGAAGCAGAAGAGCGTGGACAAGGCGAAGCCATTGCCCGCAATTTACTCGAAATGAGTGTTCTTAAAGTGCCTGTTATTTGTGTGGTGATAGGTGAAGGTGCTTCGGGTGGCGCGCTAGGTATTGGTGTTGGAGATAAAGTATTAATGTTAGAAAATACATGGTATTCTGTTATCTCTCCCGAGTCGTGTTCATCTATTTTGTGGCGTAGTTGGGATCATAAAGCCAAAGCTGCAGAAGCGTTAAAACTAACTGCAACGGATATGTTGTCGAATAAACTCATTGATGGAATTATAGCTGAACCACTTGGGGGAGCGCATGCCAATCCAGAAGAAATGTATAAAACAATGAAGTCGTCATTATTAAGTTACATAGATGACCTTAAAAAATTAGATCATGAAACATTGGTAAATAAACGTATTGAGAAATTCTCGGACATGGGTGCTTTCACCGAGGTATAAATACTAACCATCCTAAAGAAACAGCTACATAGGATAAGTTGGAAAGGCTTTTTATTAAAAAGGAGCTGGCGTAAACTCATCCGAATCATTGCTCCAATCATTAAGTTTTGAGCTGATAGTAATTGTTCCTGGATTATCGGTAAGCATGCTTGGATCGGTTTGGTATTCAAACTCAGTTAAATCTTGGAACTTAGTAAACTCATGCACAAAGCGTAATCTTACGTTATCCAAAGCTCCGTTACGATGTTTGGCAATATGTAATTCGGCTACACCATGTGTTGAACTTCCATCTTCAAACTCAGATATTCTATAATACTCCGGACGGTAAATAAACATTACCATATCTGCATCCTGCTCAATAGAGCCCGATTCACGCAAGTCCGAAAGCATTGGGATGGCAGCCGCGCCACGTTTTTCAGAAGCACGACTTAACTGTGCAAGTGCAATAACCGGAACATCCAATTCTTTTGCAAGTGCTTTGAGTGATCGTGAAATATAACTTACCTCTTGCTCACGGTTACCATTTTTGTTGTTAGCATCATCACCTCGCATCAATTGCAAGTAATCGATGATAATCATTTCAATATTGTTTTGCTCCTTTAACCTACGGCACTTACTACGCAATTCAAATATAGAAAGTGCGGGGGTGTCGTCAATAAAAATAGGAGCTTCATTGAGGCGAGCAATCTTAGTGTTTAATTGCTGCCATTCATGCTCGGCAAGTTGTCCTTTTTTGAGTTTTTCACCAGTAATTTCAGCTTCGCCCGAAATCATCCTTGTTACCAATTGTTTACTGCTCATCTCCAAAGAGAAAATTGCAATAGCTCGCGGTTTTTCGGATAATAAAGATGCATTACGCGCCACGGATAAGACCATGGCTGTTTTACCCATACCCGGACGAGCAGCCAAAATAATTAAATCTGATTTTTGAAACCCAGAGGTAATTCGATCCAAACGTGTAAAGCCAGAAGGAATTCCTGTAAGGCCGCCTTCTTTATCTTTTAACGATTCAATTTCACGAATGGCTTCCTTGATAACGTAATTCATTTGTTTGTAATCACGCTTTATATTTCCTTGTGATACTTCAAACAATTTGCGCTCGGCACTATCCAATAATTCAAATGCATCGGTAGCCTCTTCAAAAGCTTCTTTCTGAATTTCGGTGGCAATTCGAATTAACTCACGTTGAATAAACTTTTGTGCAACAATACGCGCATGATACTCAATATTAGCAGCTGATGCCACACGATTGGTAAGAGATGTAATATAATAAGCTCCTCCTACAATGTCCAACAGCGCTTTTTTACGCAAGTCGGATGTTACGGTTAAAATATCAATAGGCTCGGCACGACTAAACAAGTCCTTGATGGATTGAAAAATCATAACGTGCGCCTCTTTGTAAAAACTTTCAGGCTTTAATATATCGGCAACAACCGTAATAGCGTTTTTTTCAAGCATGAGAGCTCCGAGAACAGCTTCCTCTAAGTCAACCGCTTGAGGTGGTACTTTGCCTGCATCAATAATTGACTTAAGATCTATGTTACGGGTTAGTTTTCTTGTATTTTTAGTTGTTTCGGCCATTTCTATCTATCCTCTATACTGCTTTCTGTTCCTCTCAAATATAGGTACACTAGATTTTTTTTGATAGTTATAATTTCAAAAAGTTACTTATGCACACTGTTACTTTTTTATGTGCATTGCTTGTGCATTACTATTTCCATCTATAGGTAATCTATTCATAGTCATTTATATTTTGTCCACATTCACGCTACCACAATCAACCGTATTAAACCAAACTAAACTGATTTTGTGCAATGAATAGGTTAGCGTATTCAGTAGGGTTAGTAATTTTTTAACATCAAATGTTGGCTTTTCGTATTTGACTTTACAATTGATTGATGCTTAGCAGTTACCTTGCTAAGTAGCAGTAGTATCAAGGGTTTAACGCTAAGTTAACACAAGTGCTTGACAATAAGATAACTTAGCAAAATGCCAACTATTGCTTAAAAAATTGGTAAAGTTGATTCGGTCAACTTCCATACAAAATTACAATTGCAGTATATTTTTATACGTCTCTGAACTTCCCTTTCAAAAAATCCTGGTAGGCAAGTGCAATTCCTGCTTCTAAAGTAATTTGTGGTTTCCATCCCATATTACGAAGTTTAGTAGCATCCATAAGTTTGCGAGGTGTTCCATCAGGTTTGCTTGTATCAAAACGAATTTCCCCTTGGTAGCCAACCACTTTTTTAACTAATTCGGTTAAGTCTTTAATTGAAATATCTTCACCACATCCAACATTCACAAATTGCTTTTCGTTATAATGTTTCATTAACAAAAAACAAGCATCAGCAAGATCATCTACAAACAAAAATTCACGCAACGGTTTACCTGTTCCCCATGCCTCAATAAACTCAATCTGATTCTCTTTGGCTTCATGAATTCTCCGAATCAAAGCCGGCAATACATGTGAGTGGTTTGGGTGATAATTATCGCCATACCCATATAAATTAGTCGGCATAACCGAAATAAAATTACATCCATATTGATCGCGATAACTTTCGCACAATTTGATACCAGCTATTTTGGCAATAGCATAAGGCTCATTTGTATATTCTAGTTCGCCTGTTAACAAGTAATCTTCTTTTAAAGGTTGTGGTGCAAGTTTCGGATAGATACAGGATGAACCAAAGAACATCAATTTTTTCACTTTATGAAGATAAGATTGATGAATAATATTCGACTCAATCATCAAGTTGAGGTAAATAAAATCGGCACGATAGGTATTGTTTGCTATTATTCCTCCAACCTTAGCTGCCGCCAAAAAAACATATTCGGGTTTTTCTTTCGTAAAAAAATCAGCTACTGCTTGTTGATTACTCAAGTCTAGTTCTATTGACGTACGAACAACAACATTTGTGTATCCTTCTTTTATAAGTTTACGGTGCATGGCCGATCCAACCATTCCTTTATGTCCTGCAATATAAATTTTTTCGTGTTTTTCCATGTAATATTAAGCTGCTAATTTCGCTAATAAAAAAACTGAATCTGCGTAATCTGCGGCTTCTCCACTATTCGAAATAGTTTAACGTTTTAAATCCGGATGTTTTTAAGAAGAGTTCTTTTTGCATCAATTTCAAATCTCCCTGCATCATATCTTCTATTAATGCCGGCAAATCGTATTTAGGTTTCCAGTTTAGTTTGGTTTGGGCTTTGGTTGGATCACCAATGAGTAAATCAACCTCTGTAGGACGATAGTAGCGTTGATCAACTGCCACAATCTCTTGTCCAACTTTCAGGTGACATGATGAGATCTCCAATTCCCTCAAACGGCTTTCATCCAACGACTCCACATACCCTATTTCTTTTTCATTCTCACCTTTAAAGGCAATATTTACCCCAACATGCTTAAAGCTCATTTTCACAAACTCCCTTACAGGCGTTGTAACACCTGTTGCAATAACATAATCCTCAGGCTTTTCCTGTTGTAAAATGAGGTACATAGCCTCCACATAATCCTTAGCATGTCCCCAATCGCGTTGGGCATTTAGGTTTCCTAAAAACAATTTATCCTGCATACCCAGTACAATTTTTGCAGCAGCACGTGTGATTTTTCGCGTTACAAAGGTTTCTCCACGTATCGGACTTTCATGATTAAATAAAATTCCATTGCAAGCAAACATTCCATATGCTTCGCGATAATTTACCGTAATCCAATAAGCATACATTTTGGCAACTGCATATGGAGAACGCGGATAAAAAGGAGTTGTTTCACTTTGAGGAACGGCTTGCACCAAACCATATAATTCGGATGTGGAGGCCTGATATACTTTTGTTTTTTGTGTCAGCCCACATATGCGAAGTGCTTCCAAAATACGAAGAGTACCGATACCATCGGCATTAGCAGTATATTCAGGTTCTTCAAAACTTACTTGAACGTGACTCATTGCAGCGAGGTTATAAATCTCATCGGGCTGTGTTTCTTGTATGATACGAATCAAATTGGTTGAATCTGTTAAATCGCCATAATGTAATTTTATATTCACATTTCGATCATGCGGATCCTGGTAAAGATGATCAATCCTATCGGTATTAAACATCGAACTTCTGCGTTTGATGCCATGTACAAAATATCCTTTGTTTAACAAAAACTCGGCTAAATATGCTCCGTCTTGTCCTGTTATTCCTGTTATAAGTGCTACTTTCATATTCGCTGGCTGTTGGCTGTTGGCTATTGGTTATTGGTTGTTGGCCTTTAGCTGTCGGCTATAATAATTATTTTATCTGCACATCATTTCATTTCCACATCTGCACATTGCATTTATGCTTCTTCAAAAAAACCAGTTTGTCTGTTCTTTTTAACATTATCCCAATTAAAGTACCTGCCATTCATGGCAACATACACTCCTGGAGGCAATGTTTGCGCAAAGGCTAAGGCACTTCCCAAGTTAAAGAGACCGTCACTTGATCCAAACTTATATGGAATCATTGCTCCGGTAATAACGATGGTTTTATTGGTAATATTTTCTGCAAGTACTTTTGCAGTGATTGTCATGGTATCTGTTCCATGCGTAATCACTATTCGTTCTTCCTCAGCACGTTTACAACTCTCCACAATAATGCTTCTATCAGTATCTGTCATTTCCAAACTATCCACTAACATTAAGGTGCGGATACTCATATCCACCTTACATCTGCCTAGTTTTAAAATTTCCTGAATATGGGTATCCTTAAAAAAAAGCTGACCATTTAGCTCATTGTATTCTTTATCGAAAGTACCTCCAGTAACAAAAATGCGAACATTGCTCATTCCGCAAATATATTGGATACGATGAATAATTCTTAATGCTTTTCAATTAAAATCCAAAAACATAACCAAGTCCAACCACTACAAGGCTTGCACCAATAAAAGTCATTCCGTATAATGAAAACGACATGTATGAAGCCGAGTAGCTATGAAAAAAAGTAGCAATACAACTTGAAACGCACAAAAGTGGCCCAACAAGAATAAGATTAAACCCAAACTTAACCTGCTTTTGGGTTTTCAATTTCTTCACGAATCGTAAGTGCTCTTCCAATGTTTCACCTTCATAGCCTAATTCAACAAGTTGCTGCCTAAGTTCTTCAATATTAAACCCTTGATTATACAACTCTTTAGTTTGTTCAAATGGATTCATAAACATCTTAATTTACAACACTAATATATCCATTAACTATTATTTGTCAATGATTTTGTTTCAATATTGTGCTCTGCTTTTCGAGACAGCATTTACTGAAGTTTATCATGCCCAGATTAATCCTAACGGTTATTCGTTTTTTTTAACACTTAATTGCTAATATTGTGCTTCCTTTAATTACGAGAAATGAGTACAACAGATACAACCCTTGAGTCGGTAGTAATAAGATTTGCAGGCGATTCGGGAGACGGAATGCAATTAACCGGAACCCAATTTACCAATGCTGCCGCACTATTTGGAAATGATTTAGCTACGTTTCCTGATTTCCCTGCCGAAATCAGGGCTCCTATCGGTACACTTGCGGGTGTTTCCGGATACCAAATTCACTTTGGTTCAACCAAAATTAATACTCCAGGCGATGAGAGTGATGTATTGGTTGCCATGAATGTAGCGGCTTTGAAAGCCAATATCAAAAACCTAAAAAAAGGTGGAGTAATAATCGTTAACACAGATGGTTTTGACGCTAAAAATATGCGTTTAGCTAATGTGCCGGAAGATAAAAATCCATTAAAGGATGGAAGTTTGGAAGGGTACGATGTTAAAGAAATTGATGTGACCAAAATTACCCGTGCAGCGCTTGCTGATAGTGGTCTCGGCACTAAAGAAATCGATCGTTGCAAAAACATGTTTGTACTCGGTTTATTATACTGGATGTACCACCGTCCGATTGAAAACACAGTTGAATTTATCAGTAGTAAATTCAAGAAAAACCAAGCCGTTGCCGATGCGAATATTAAGGTATTGCAAGCAGGTTGGAGTTATGGAGAAACAACTGAAATGTTTGCTCAACGTTACAATGTTGAGCCAGCAAAAATGGAAGCCGGAATTTATCGCAGCATCATGGGAAACCAAGCTACAGCATACGGTTTAATAGCAGCATCTGTTAAATCAACATTGCCTCTATTCTACGGAACTTACCCTATCACTCCTGCATCTGATGTGTTGCATGAGTTATCAAAATATAAAAATTTTAACATCAAAACCTTTCAGGCCGAAGATGAAATTGCAGGTATCTGCTCAGCTATAGGAGCTGCATTTGGGGGGCATTTAGCAATCACTGGTTCTTCAGGCCCAGGTATTGCCCTGAAAACTGAAGCTATTGGATTAGCTACCATGTTAGAGCTCCCATTAGTTATTGTAAATGTTCAACGTGCCGGACCAAGCACTGGTTTGCCAACCAAAACTGAACAGTCTGACTTATTGCAAGCCTACTATGGAAGAAATGGCGAATGTCCTGTTATAGTTCTTGCAGCTCAATCCCCTTCCGATTGTTTCGCATTAGCTTATGAAGCTTGCCGCATTGCATTAGAACACATGATTCCGGTATTCTTTTTAAGCGATGGATATATTGCCAATGGTGCCGAGCCTTGGAAGTTTCCTAAAACAGCCGACTTACAGCCTATTAGTGTTGAGTTTGCCAAAGAGCGTAAATCAAGTGATGATAAATTCATGCCTTATTTAAGAGACGAGAAATTATCACGCCCATGGGCTTTGCCTGGCACAGCTGGTTTAGAACACCGCATTGGCGGATTGGAAAAACAAAACATCACTGGAAATATTTCTTATGATGCCGATAACCACGAATTAATGGTAAAACTGCGTCAGGAGAAAGTAGATTTGGTTGCAAACTATATTCCGGAACAAACCATAGATAACGGTGCCGAAAGTGGCGATTTGTTAATTTTAGGTTGGGGAGGAACATACGGTGCACTCAAAACAGCAACCGCACAATTGATTGAAGAGGGATATAAAGTATCTCATGCTCATGTCCGGTACATGAGTCCATTCCCTAAAAATTTAGGTGAATTAATGAGCAAGTTTAAAACCGTTGTTGTACCTGAATTAAATAATGGTCAGTTGGTGAAAATCATTCGCGATAAATATTTTGTGGATGCTATTCCATACAATAAAATTCAGGGACAACCATTCATGTCCCATGAGGTGGTTAATAAAATAAAGGAAATATTGGTTTAATTTAATTAAGAACAATTATGACAATAGAAACAGTTAAATTAACCTCAAAAGATTTCTCATCAGACCAGGAAGTACGCTGGTGTCCGGGCTGTGGAGACTATAGTATACTCAAACAAGTACAAACTGTTCTACCTGACTTGGGCAGACCCAAAGAAGAGTTTGTATTCATCTCTGGTATCGGATGTTCTTCCCGCTTCCCTTATTATATGGATACGTTTGGAATGCATTCAATTCACGGTAGAGCAACAGCCATTGCGACTGGGTTAAAATCTACCAGACCAGATTTATCTGTATGGGTAATTACTGGTGATGGTGATTCGATGAGTATCGGAGGAAACCACTTCATCCATATGCTGCGTAGAAATCCAGACTTAAATGTATTGTTATTCAACAACCAAATTTATGGATTAACAAAAGGACAATATTCGCCAACCTCGGAACAAGGAAAAGTAACTAAATCCACTCCGATGGGCTCATTGGATTATCCATTTAATCCGATTGCATTATGTTTGGGTGCTGATGCCACATTTGTGGCGCGCACCATGGACCGGGATCCAAAACACCAACAAGCCGTTATTAAAAGAGGTTACGAGCATAAAGGAACATCACTTATAGAGATCTACCAGAATTGTAACGTGTTTAACGATGGCGCTTTTGAAATCTTCACTGAAAAAGGCAGCAAAAAACAACAAACATTGATAATGGAACATGGAAAACCACTAATTTTTGGGGAGAATGCTCAGCTGGGTATAAAACTTGATGGATTCAAACCAATGGTTGTAAATTTAGCAGACGTTTCAGTTGATGATCTCTGGATTCATGATGAAACGGATTTAGTGAAAGCAACTATTCTCTCTCGTTTTTATGATGACCCAAGCGTTGAAGGTCATTTCCCTCGCCCATTTGGAGTCTTTTATTTAAACAACAATAAAATGCCATTTGACGAATTGTTCAACAACCAAATTAACAATGCCATAGAAAGTTATGGAGCAGGAGATCTGGATAAACTAATAGCAGGGCGTGAAACTTGGGTAGTAAACTAATCCAATATTTATAAATCTGGATTTTTTATATCGATAATATTATCTAACAGCTATCCTTGGGTGGCTGTTTTTTGCTATTTTCGAAAAATAACTTAACAAAATCAGCATGAGGCACGAATGCGTCTCCCAAATCTTTACCTGCTTAAATCGAAGCGTCAGTATTAAAACAGAGTAGTAAGAGATAATGGAGGAATCGACTTGTGATTTTGAAGATGCCAAGTTCATGTTGGTATCTTGCAGCGCTTTTATTAATTACTTAATCATAAAGACACAAAAAGCTGGAATAGCAATTTGACGACAAAAATCTGGCAGCCTATAACAGCACCCAGCCGGCAAGTGGCAGTATTATAAAGTGTTGTGAATTTCGCTTCCGTAAATTATTTATCTTAGCCTGACAAATTAACGCTGCGCAATCGGCAACTGCGCAAGCCCGAAACCGTTAAATTGTTAAATTGACAACAGGTTTCCGATACCTTTTTGAAATGAAAAAAATATATTTACTACTCCTTCTATTCTTAATCAGCATTTGCGGCTTTGCGCAAAGCAGGTATATATCAGCTACAACAAAAAAAATTGTTTATACAAGAGATGGAGGGGTATGCCAGTGCTGCGGAAGTTCTAATAGGTTAGAATACGACCACATAATGCCATTTTCGTGTGGCGGTAGCAGCGATGCTTCCAATATTCAGTTGCTGTGTATGAGCTGTAATCGCAGCAAATCGAATAGTTGTGATTGTAACATTCACCACAAAAGAGTAGGCGTAAATTGTTGCGATAGCAAAACAATAAAAAAGAGGGAATCAACCACTTCGCAACAATGCTTTGGAACTACAAAAAAAGGAGCACGATGCAAGAAGAAAACAACGAATTCAAACGGAAGGTGTTATTTACATCAGTAATTAAAAAATAAGAACATAAATATGAATGTATTATTTGCCATAGATACAAACACAGAAGAAGTAATTGTTTCAGGTTCGCCAAAAGGAAGTAATAAAGTTAATTTTATTGAACGTATTACACGTAACAACAATGAAATTTTTTACAATGCTGTTATAACATTAACCAGCATTACCAAGGCTACCCATTTTGATGTTGCCCTTTTTAAGGCAATGGATAAAGTTTGCCAGATGATATATAACAAACACAAAGAAACCATGTAACTATTGAGCTTCGGTTCCTTATTGTTCACACATTCGTTTGGAGTAGTACTGATGTATACCAGGAATACCAGCACCCAAAAGCTATTGCCGCTCATCCAAAGTATTTGGGCAGTTCATTTCCTACATTTCTGTATCTTAGCTCAACTTTACTACGCTGCCAAAACCCATAACGCAGGTGCAAAAACAACTAACCGTAATTTACCATAAGTAAACAATGAAAACCTTAGTAGGAGATCAACTCGCTTTTTTTAACACCAATCAAACCAAAGATATTGGTTGGCGAATTGAGCAACTAAAAAAACTCCGAAACCTTTTAAAAACGAACGAAACGTTATTGTATCAAGCCATTTATGCCGATTTTAAAAAATCCGAATTTGATACTTTTACAACTGAGCTTTCAATACTCTACACCGAGATTGATGAAACCATTGATAAAGTAAACTCTTGGGCAAAAAAGAAAAAAGTAAAAACCAACTTACTCAATTTTCCTGCAACAAGTTATATCATACCCGAGCCTTTGGGCGTTACATTGGTTATTGGTGCATGGAATTATCCCTTTCAACTTTCACTGCTGCCTGCTATCGCTGCTATTGCTGCAGGAAATACAGTTATAGTTAAACCTAGTGAAATAGCCTCGGAATGCAGTAAAGTAATGGCTCAGCTAATTAACAATCATTTCAACCCCGAATTTTTTAAGGTTGTTGAAGGTGGTGTAGCTGAAACGACAGATCTCTTAGCACAACGCTTCGACAAAATATTTTTTACAGGAAGTGTAGCAGTAGGTAAAATTGTGTATGCAGCAGCTGCCAAACATCTTACACCTGTAACCTTAGAACTTGGTGGTAAAAGCCCCGCCATTATTGCAGATGATTGCAATTTAAAAATTACGGTGAAACGATTGGTTTGGGCAAAATTTTTAAATGCCGGGCAAACGTGTATTGCACCAGATTATGTATTGGTATCAAAAAAACTAGAGCAATCCTTTTTGGAACTCGTAAAAAAAGAGATTGAATCCCAATATTTTTCAGTTCAAAATCAAAATTATGTGCAAATCATCAATAGCAGAAACCTCAAGCGTTTGGTTGATTTAATAGACAAAGAAAAAGTTTACCATGGCGGAACAGTTGATGAACAAGCACGAATAATTGAGCCAACCATATTGCACAACGTAACCTTTGAGGATAAAGTGATGCAAGAAGAAATTTTTGGACCTATACTTCCTGTTATTGCCTATCACTCACTAGACGATGCCATTGCAAAAATTAAAGCCGGTGAAAAACCGCTATCCTGTTATGTTTTCACCTCAGATGCCGCAATAAAAAATAAACTGTTAACAGAAATTTCGTTTGGAAGCGGAGCTGTAAATGAATCGCTCATGCAAATTGCCAATAGCCATTTACCTTTTGGTGGTGTAGGCGAAAGTGGCATGGGGGCTTATCACGGAGAACATGGATTTAGAGCGTTTTCGCATTATAAAAGCGTTTTAGAAAAATCAACTTTAATAGAACCAAGCCTGAAGTATTTCCCTCATTCAGTCAAAAAATTAAAGTGGATAAAATGGATAATGGGAGTGAGTTAAATAGCACCCATAAACGTAAAGTTTGGATAATGGAATGGCGTAATACAAAGTATACTCAATACAAGCGCTTTTTGACTTGTCCAATCATAGCCAGGTCAAATTTTTCTTGACCTTAGAAAGAATATTACACGCAACAATAGAATATCGGGTTTCGTTTAGTAATATTGTTTATGCGCAATATTTACCTCTTTTTGCTCCTAGTTGTTAGTTGTTTGTCTGCCAAATCGCAGCAAGTAAACTCCATGCAGCTCGATCTCGAAATGAACAAGGCCAAGCTTACGTTCGATATTAAAAAGTACAATACTGCTGCCGGATTGTACAAAAAACTATATGGCAAAATTCGCGATGAAGCATTGCAAAATGACATGCTATATATGGTTGCCGAAAGCTATCGCAGAGCTAATAATTTTAAACAAGCGTATGAATGGTATGATAAACTGGTGAATACCAAATATCCCGATGTTCGTATTATTTATTCATATGGATTGCTCTTAAAGAATTTTGAACGCTACGAAGAAGCCAACCGTCAATTTGGCGATTATTTATTTGAAGTTCCAGGAGATAAAAATGCTTTACGCGAAATCAAAGCTTGTGCCGAAGCTCAAATGTGGAAAGCCAATCCCAAACGTTTTACGGTTAAAGAAGTTGCAGCACTCAATACGGAGTTTTCGGATTACAGTCCGTTTTATGTAAAAGGAAATTTAATTTGGTCATCGTCACGCAATGAGGCTACTGGTAACGAAATTTTTGAATGGACAGGCCAAAAATGTTCTGACTTTTTCACTGCATCTCCTAGCGGAAACAGTTGGAGTAAACCGGGTAATCTAAAAGGAGGCATCAACACCAACTTTAACGAAGGTGCAGGATGGATGGACAGCACCGGCAGTGTTTTTTACTTTACACAATGCAATGGCACCGATGGAAAAGGAATGAATTGCAAAATTTATGTATCGTACAAAGAGAATGAAACTTGGGTAACACCTCGCCCACTTCCCTTTTGCTCAGATTCATTTTCCGTTGGTCACCCCGCCATGAGTGCCGATGGCAAACGTTTGTTTTTTGCCAGTGATATGCCCGGAGGATTTGGCGAAAAAGATATTTATTATATTCCCTACAACAACCTAAAAGATACCTGGGGAACACCCGTAAACTTAGGCGAACGCGCAAACACCAACGAAGACGATATGTTTCCGCATGCTGCAACTGATGGCAGTATCTATTTTGCATCAAAAGGTTGGCCGGGCATGGGTGGGCTGGATTTATACAAAACACAAGACTCGGCAGGTACGTTTAAACAAGCTCAAAACTTGCAATCGCCCATTAACAGTGGTGGCGATGATTTTGGTATTTCCTTTGTTCCGACCGCTGAAATCAATAAAGATGAAGATGCCATTGCTTATTTTTGCTCTAACAGGCAAGGTGGAAAAGGCGATGATGATATTTATGCGATTACGAACAAACCTTTCATTTTTAAAGTTATTGGAAAAGTTTTGGATAAAGAAAGCGGACTGCCTTTGCCTCTTGCAACCATTACATTGATGGACAGCTCGAACAATACACTTTTTTCCATTAAGTCAACAGAAAATGGTGCATTTACAGCAGAATTGCCACTTAAGTTGATTTCCTTTATTCATGCTCAAAAAGATAAATATTTTAGCAGCGCAGCCATACAACTTAATCCGGTAGGATTAACCAAAGATTCCACCGTTGAAGTATCTTTTAGTTTGGATGCCATTCCAACTGAAGAATATGAATTTACCCTAAATGGAATTTATTATGATGTGGATAAGGCCGACATTAGGCCAGATGCTGCAAAAGTGCTGGATTCCTTGGTTATCATTCTAACACAGAATCCCGGAATCTCAATAGAGTTAGGCTCTCATACCGACAGTCGCGCAGCCGAAGATTATAACCTTAAACTGTCGCAAAAACGTGCTCAAAGTTGTGTGGATTATTTAACCAAAAAAGGTATTGCCAAAGACCGTTTAACAGCTGTTGGATATGGTGAAACGAGGCTGGTAAACGATTGTGCCGATGGCGTTGATTGTACCGAAGAACAGCATCAAGAAAACAGACGTACAACATTTAGGGTGTTAAGTACCGATTATAAAAAGAAACGGTAAAACGAATTTTTCCATTTTATGTCTACTGATTCGGCAATCTAAATCATACATTTGCGCTTAAATATTGATTTTCCATGACTTCTGACAAATACATGAAACGAGGCGTTTCCTCCCAAAAGGAAGACGTTCACGCGGCAATCAAAAATATAGATAAGGGAATTTTTCCTCAGGCATTTTGCAAAATTGTACCCGATTATTTAGGTGGTGATGAGCAATATTGCAACTTGATGCATGCAGATGGAGCAGGAACAAAATCAAGCCTAGCATATTTGTATTGGAAAGAAACGGGTGACTTGAGTGTTTGGAAAGGCATTGCACAAGATGCGATTGTGATGAACACAAATGATTTATTGGCATCGGGCGTGTATCAAGATATTTTGATATCATCCACCATTGGACGTAACAAAAACTTAGTACCGGGTGAAGTTATTCAAGCCATTATTGAAGGAACAGAAGAGTTTATTGATATGCTGAGAAGCCATGGAGTAAACATTCATTCTACAGGAGGCGAAACCGCAGATGTGGGTGATTTAGTGCGTACCATCATTGTGGATTCGACAGTTACTGCCCGCACCAAACGCAGCAGTATTATTGATAACAAAAATATCAAACCCGGAGATGTTATTGTTGGATTTGCCAGTTTTGGGCAGGCAACTTACGAAAAGGAGTACAATGCCGGAATGGGCAGTAACGGCTTAACCATGGCACGTCATGATGTACTTTCTTCGCATTATAAGTCGGTGGCCGAAAGTTACGATCCGCTCGTACCTGCCGAATTAACCTATACTGGATGTCTCAAACTTACCGATACAGTAGCCGGGCATCCACTCAATGTAGGAAAAATGATTTTGTCGCCAACACGAACCTTCTCTCCAGTTCTTAAAGAAATTTTTAAACAGCATTTTAGCGATATCCATGGCATAATTCATTGCACTGGTGGAGCGCATACAAAAGTGCTTCATTACACCAATGGTCTTCATATTGTTAAAGATAATTTGTTTGACACACCTCCCTTATTTACCATGATTCAGCAGCAATCAAACAGCTCGTGGGAAGAAATGTACAAGGTATTTAACATGGGTAGTTTGTTGGAGTTTTATACAGATGCAACCACAGCCGAGTTGTTAATTGCCGCAGCTAAAACATATAATATTGATGCCCAAATTATTGGATATGTAGAACAAGCCTCTCAAAAAGCTGTTACGGTAAAATCTAAACACGGTCAATTTACATATTAAACACTATCATATTCGTCATAAATTATTATTTTGCAACCCATTTAACACCCAATGAAAGTATTAGTTACAGGAGGAACAGGTTTTATCGGCTCACATACCGTTGTTGAATTACAATTGGCAGGACATGATGTTGTTGCTATCGATAATTTTGAGAACTCGAGCAGAAGTGTGCTCGATAATATTGCAAAGATTACAGGTAAACCCGTTGTGTTTGAACAAGCAGATATCCGCAACAAAGAAGAACTAAAAGCAGTGTTTACCAAACACAGTGGTATTGAAGCTGTGATTCATTTTGCAGCATACAAAGCTGTGGGAGAATCTGTTTTGAAACCTTTGGCCTACTACGAAAACAATGTTGGAGGAACGGTTAATTTGCTCCAAACCATGGCAGAGTTTAACATTCACAACTTGGTATTCTCCTCCTCATGCACTGTGTATGGAAATGTAGAAGCCAATGCATTACCTATAACCGAAAATTCACCTGTGGTAAAAGCAAACTCACCATACGGAAACACCAAAAAGATTTGCGAGGAATTGCTACAAGACTGCGCAAAAGCATCTCCTATCAATATTGTTTCGTTGCGCTATTTCAACCCCATTGGAGCGCATGATTCGGCATTAATAGGAGAACTACCAATGGGTGTTCCCAATAATTTGGTGCCTTTTATTACCCAAGCCGCCATCGGAAAACACCAATCATTAACTGTTCACGGAAATGATTATCCAACCCCTGATGGAACCTGCATCCGCGATTATATTCACGTAGTAGATTTGGCAAAGGCACACGTAAAAGCAATCGCATTTCGTTCTTCAAACAATTATGCTGTATTTAATATCGGAACAGGAAACGGAAACAGCGTTTTGGAGGTTATACAAACATTTGAAAAAGTAAGCAATCAACCCTTAACGTATACCATTGGACCAAGAAGACAAGGAGACGTTGTACAAATTTTTGCATCGTGCGAAAAGGCCATTAATGAATTAGGCTGGAAGGCCGAACGCTCACTCGAAAATGCGCTTGAAACTGCCTGGAAATGGGAACAACACCTCAGCCAATAAACAACCTAAGAACAAGAATTAAAATATGTCAAAGAAAAAAATACTCATTACTGGAGGTGCAGGATTCATTGGATCCCACGTGGTTCGACTTTTCGTTAACAAATACCCTGAATACGAAATTTACAACCTTGATAAATTAACGTATGCCGGTAACCTTAAAAACATCACTGATATTGAAAAGTCACCTAATTATCATTTTATTAAAGCTGATTTAGTAGATGCAGCAGCGATAAACGGATTGTTTGATAAACATCAATTTACCGATGTTATACACCTTGCAGCCGAGAGCCATGTAGACAGAAGCATTACCAACCCTATGGATTTTGTAATGACCAATGTGGTAGGAACGGTTAACTTGCTAAATGCAGCTAAAACATGTTGGAAAGATAATATGGCCGATAAGTTGTTTTACCATGTTTCTACTGATGAAGTATACGGAAGTTTGCACGATGGCGGATTCTTTTTGGAAACAACATCTTACGATCCGCAATCACCATACAGCGCGAGTAAAGCAGCAAGTGATCATTTTGTGAGAGCTTATCACAATACTTACAAAATCCGTGTGGTATTAAGTAACTGCTCCAACAATTACGGGCCGAATCAGTTTCCTGAAAAATTGGTTCCACTCTTCATCAACAACATACGTAACAACAAACCGCTACCGGTTTACGGTAAAGGAGAAAACGTGCGCGATTGGTTGTATGTTGTAGATCATGCGCGTGCAATTGATGATGTTTTCCACAAAGGAAAAGTAGGAGAAACCTACAATATTGGAGGGTTTAACGAGTGGACCAATATTGATTTGATTAAAGTAATTTGCAAAACAATGGACCGTATTTTAGGTCGCCCGGCAGGAGAATCTGAAAAACTAATTACATATGTAACCGACCGTGCCGGACATGATTTGCGTTATGCTATTGATGCCAATAAAATAATGAACGAATTGGGTTGGAAGCCATCCTTACAATTCGAAGAAGGCATTGAAAAAACAATTAACTGGTACATGGAAAACCAACAATGGATGGATGAGGTAACCAGTGGCGAATATGCCAAATATTATGACTCAATGTACGATAAACGATAACCAACTACTCACACATGAAAGGAATTATTTTAGCCGGAGGAAGCGGCACACGCTTGCATCCCTTAACACTTGCAGTAAGCAAACAGTTAATGCCTGTTTACGATAAACCTATGATTTACTATCCACTCTCGGTTCTGATGTTGGCAGGTATTCGTGAGGTATTGATTATCTCTACCCCACATGATTTACCTGGGTTTAAAAAATTATTAGGTGACGGTAGTCAAGTAGGATGCAGGTTTGAATATGCTGAACAACCAAGTCCTGATGGGCTTGCTCAAGCGTTTATTATTGGCGAGAAATTTATTGGAAACGATAAAGTAGCATTGGTGCTAGGCGATAATATTTTCTTCAGTGCAGGACTAAGTCAGTTGTTGCAAGAAAACAATAATCCAGATGGAGGTGTTGTATTTGCATATCACGTTAGCGACCCTGAACGTTATGGTGTTGTTGAGTTTGACGAAAATATGAACGCGTTGAGTATAGAAGAAAAACCGACTCAACCTAAATCAAATTACGCTGTACCGGGTTTATATTTTTACGATAATGAAGTTGTAGATATTGCCAAAAATATTAAACCTTCACCACGCGGAGAACTAGAAATTACCGATGTAAACCGAGTGTATTTAGAACGTAAAAAACTAAAAGTTGGCGTTTTAAAACGAGGAACAGCTTGGCTTGATACAGGCACATTTGCATCATTAATGCAAGCAGGTCAATTTGTTCAGGTACTGGAAGAACGACAAGGTTTAAAAGTTGGTTGCATTGAAGAGATAGCCTATAAAAATGGTTGGATTAACAAAGAACAGTTAAAAGTAGAAGCGTCTAAACTATTGAAAAGTGGTTATGGCGCATACTTAATGGGACTGATAAAATAACACAAACAAAAGTTTCAAATGTAAATGTGAAAACAGATATTTGAACAAACAAACACTAATTGTACAAAATACACTTATGAATCCGCAACACGAAGCACTCAAAAAATTTAGCTACCAAATTCAGTACGCTATTGATCATTATACAAACCACGGCTTAAAAGCCAATCAATTCAATAATATTGTAATTGGCGGTTTAGGAGGATCGGGTATTGGGGGCCGTATAGTAAAAAGTTTGTTTGCTCACGAAATGCCCATTCCTGTTGAAACCATTGCAGATTATACCTTACCGGCTTATGTAAACGAAAAGTCGTTGGTAATATTAGCTTCCTACTCGGGCAATACCGAAGAAACGCTTACCATGTATGATGAAGTAAAAAAACGTGGTAGTAAAATGTTAACCCTCTCAACAGGAGGAAAATTAAAAGAATTAGCATTGGCCGATGGTCAATACTTTTTGCAAGTAGAAGCAGGATTTCAACCCCGTATGGCATTGGGATTTTCGCTCACGTTGTTAATCAAAATTTTTGCTGAGTTAATTGAACGCGATATACAAGCTGAACTTAAACACTTGGTTGAAACCTTTGCAACATCTGCTTCATTTGAGCAAAGTGCTCAAGATATTTTTGAAGCCATCAAATCAAAAACAAAATCAAAATTTGTTGTTTTAACAGATGGTCCGATGGAATCGGTAGGTATTCGTTTTGCGCAACAAGTGCAGGAAAATGCTAAACATGAGTGTTTTCAGCATGTATTGCCGGAGATGAACCATAACGTGATTGAATCATACTACGGAACATTGGATACCGTATTCTTTTTAATAGATTCATTGCAAAACGACCGTGTATCCTCACGATTTGAATTTATTGGCAACTTACTTTCTGTAGAAAATCACAAAGTGGTAAATTTAACAATGGATAATTTTAGTATCCAATCTGTATATGAAATGATTTATCTACTTGATTGGGTTTCGATTTATGTAGCTGACCACCGCAAGGTAGACTCATTAAACGTGCCGAATATTGCCTCACTCAAAGCGTTTTTGGAACAAATACATTAACATGAAACTTATTGATCGTTTATTCAGTAAAAAACCAAAACTGGCAGACGAATCATTCGTTAACCCGATTACCACAGATCTACATTCTCATCTTCTCCCTGGAATTGATGATGGTGTGCAAACGATAGAAGAGAGTTTAGATGTACTCAAACATTTGAGTTCTCTTGGCTACAAAAAGGTTATAACCACGCCTCATATTATGGGCGATTATTACCAAAACAGTGCTCATAATATTTTACCGTTGCTTGAAGAAATTAAAAGCGCACTCCTAACAGAAAATATCCCGATTGAGCTACACGCATCAGCGGAATACATGGTAGATGATGCACTGCTTGAAAAAATTGACAGTGGTAACATCCTACCATTTGGAAGGAATCACGTATTGATCGAAATGCCTTTTATGGAGCCATCTCCCAATCTTACTGAAATTATTTTTGCGTTGCGCATTAACGGATATACTCCTGTATTGGCTCATCCAGAACGTTATGTTTACTTTGGAATGAACCCGAAAAAGTATCATGAGTTATGGGATACCGAATTGTTGTTTCAAGTAAATATCAATTCACTTATTGGCTACTACTCACCACAAGTACAAAAAGCGGCCGAATACCTCATCGAACATAAAATGGTGAGTATGCTTGGCTCGGATACGCACGGAATGCGGCACATGCCCGTGCTTGAGGATTCCATTAAAAGTTTGAATTATCAACATATCTGTTCGCTACCTCTATTAAATAACAGCTTGTAAGCATCGGATAAATACCAGCTAAACGATATTCCTAATCATTGTAATTCTGCGGAAAAAATCAATCGCCACTGATTAGCACAGATAAATTTTATTAACGCGAAAGTATCTGCAATGACTTGATTTTTTACTTGTGTCTAAATCCTCCAAAGGTATTGATTCTGCTAACACTGCCACGTTTTGTTGCTTTTGACTCCCTTTGCCTCCTTTTAATTTAATGCCCTGTTTGGTTGCTACTTCAAAATGGCCCTCGTCCATTTCTAACATGCCAGTTAAGCCCTATGTATCATCTCTATTTCCCATAGCCTTGCGAACTTTATGCATCAACAGCCAAACACTTGCATAGCGTTTATGGTCAATTTGTTTTTGTAGCTCCTTGGCTGACGTACCTTTTTTGGTAGAACTCATAAAAGCCATGGTTTCGTACCATTTTTGAAAGGACATTTTTGAATGCTCCATCACAGTTCCACTGCGTAATGTTGTTCTAAACGAAAAAGTTTTACATTATCATTGGTACTTGTAGCGAAGCCAATAATGATTGGTGCTTCCGCACTTTTTACATTTAACCCCTTCCGTCTCTTGTTGGTTTCGGAAATGCTCGCGGCAGCTTGCCTCATCTGGAAAATCTTGTTTAAATTGTAGTATTTTCATACCACAAATCTAAATCCCCAATCCGCATCCTATCTGCGGTTAGGTATATTTGGGGATATACATCAAAAAAAAAATATTTTCATGATAAAATTTATAATTTAGCGTTTTGAAATAAATACGCAAATTGATAAAAATTATGTATAAGGAGCACTCGGAAAATATTAATGCCATATGCACTGGCACATTTAGCCGCCTTTTCTCGCTTTTTATTCGAATGCTAAATTATGTAACGAATTGTTCTCTATGCCTCCTTTTCTGATTTTTAACACAACGGAAAATGTAGAAAATTAATCTCAAATTATAGCCTTTTAAAAAATTACATAACAACATCATAATTATATAACATGAAAAAACAACTACAATCAATCAGCAGTTTTATCAACCAAAAATTGGCTGTTTTAGTGCTTATGGGGTGCATTGGGGTTTACCAAACAAACGCTCAGGTAACCCTTACAGCAACAGCTGGAACTACGGCTCCTACTATCTACAAAACTGTAAATGCTGCCTTAGCAGCTATTAGTGCTGGTACACATCAAGGTGATATTATTATTACTGTTACTGCTAACACCACAGAGCCAGCTCCAAATCAATTGGTAGCATCTGGCTCAGGATCTGCAAGTTATAGCAGTGTTATCATTAAACCACTTGGAAATGTTGTAGTAAACTCGGCCGCCTCTCCAACAATGGGTAGAGGTATTCTCGAATTTATTGGTGCTGATAATATCACCATTGATGGAGACGATCCGTTTACTCCAGGTAGCAGAAATCTTACCTTTCAGGTAGTAAATTCAACTGCTGGTGGTATAGGCACCTCTGCATTACGCTTTAGTTCATCTGCAGCTGCGGGAGGAACTGGTTGCCGCAATGTTGTTATTAAAAACTGTATTCTCATTGGTGGCCGTAATTCAGCAACTAGTGGTACATTAGGATTTTGTATCACAGCTAGTGGTCAAACAAATGGTGCTATCCTTAATGCAACTACTCAAGCTTCCGACAATGATAATTGGTTGGTTGAAAACAATGAGTTTAAAAGAGCACTTTACGGTTTTCATGCTTATGGTCACTCTACCAATGTTATGGATAGTTTGGTTATTCGTAACAACAAATTCGGAAACGATTCATCTGATATAAATATTGGTTTGTGTGGCATATATTTAGGCTATACAGCACTCACTGCCAATGTTGGTTCGGCAATTATAGAAGGTAATGATATACAAGGAGGTGATTACACAACTGGATGGAGTAGCAACGTATCTGGTGTTAACTTAGCACCAGGAAACAGTGGAGCAATTTTAAGAAATAACTACATTCATGACATTGCTCAACCTGCATTGGGTTCTGGAGCTTATGGCGTGATTATTTCGGAAACTACTCTCAACGATGCAATCAATATCTATAACAATATCATAAAAGATATTACGGCTTTCCATACCTCTAGCATTCCAACATCTTCTGTAAATTGCGGAATTTATTGTGCAAAGGGTACAACTAATTTGAGGCTAAACCACAATACTATTGTACTAAATAAACCCAACGCAGGTGCTGGTCCAGATAACTTTTCATCGTGTATATTCTTGAATAATGCTGTTTTAACCTTAAATGAATTTCGTAACAATATCTTGGTGAATAACCAGTCGGATGCAGCCGGACAAGCATGTTTAAATGTGTACTTAGACACAGTAGCTATTTTTACTAATTCAGGGCAAGTTGATAGAAATAGTTACTGGGTGAGTGGCGTATCTCGAACTCTAGGTGCAACAAGAGCCACTTCCTTTTTAACGCTTGCTGACTGGAAAACAGCTACAACAAAAGATACTAATTCGTTTTATACCAACCCTCCGTTTATTTCAATAGTAAACAACCTTCGTTTGCAAGCAGGTGTAAAATCACCTCTTGAATCAAATGGTGCAGCTACATTTGTAACAACAGATATTGATGGAAATGCTCGTCCAGGGCCTGCCGGTTCGATTAATGGTGGAGGTACTCTTCCTGATATAGGAGCGCATGAAGCAGATATGTTGCCTTATTTGTTTTCAGCAGATTCCGTAAAAACAACACAAGTTATTCAGAATGTGATACCAGGCGATACTAGCAAAGCCATTATGAATATTCAGGTATATGTTTCGGGTTCTTTGGGTTCACCGCTTACATTAAACTCGCTCTTACTCAATACAGCTGGCACCACCAATTCAGCTAATTTAACAGAAGCAAAGGTGTTTTATACTGGTTCAAGCAAAACATATTCTACCAACGAATTATACGGTTCTGTATCATCGCCAAGTGGCAGCTTTACCGTTACCGGCTCAAAATTATTGAAGGAAGGAGTCAATAATTTTTGGGTAGCATACAGTATTAGTGCATTAGCAACTTCTGGAAATTTAGCAGATGTTCGTGTGGATACTTTAAGTATTGGTAGTATTCGTTTGGTTCCTGCAAATGGAAATCCTTCCGGTTCTATTACTATTTTAAACCCAATGACGTATATAAGCTCGGAAGTAACTCAATCAACTATTTCATCTGTATACTTAAAAGAAACAAACCGTGAGGTAATTGGATTAAGAGTGATTATGTCATCTACAGGAGGGCCAGCTTTAGTTTCCTCAATTAACATAAACTTAAATGGAACAACGGATACGGCTGATATTAGTAATATAAAAATTTGGTATACAGGTAACAATAAAACCTTTGCAACAACCTCTCAGTTTGGAGCTACGGTGCCTTTTGCTCCTGCAATAGCTGCTCCATTTGGTTTTAGTCTGGCCGGATTGCAGTCGGTTTTAAATGATACCAACTATTTTTGGGTAACATTTGACATCAAAGGAACTGCTACTGCGCTCAATGTAATTGATGCAGAAATTACTCAGTTAACAGTTGCTGGAACATCACAAATACCCGCTGTTACAACAGCTTTTGGAAACAGAACAATCAGACTACCTTATTGTGCAGCAGAACCAACATTCGGTGGCAATACCGATATCGGACGTGTGCAATTGTTAGATGAGTTGAATAATGCCATTTTCAGCAATGGTTCAGCACAACCAATTATAAATAACCCTGCTGCAACAGGCACATATTCTAATTTTACAAACTTACCTCCTGCTAATTTGTTGCGATCAAGCACTTATAGTATAGCCGTTGATCAAATTATTTCTGGTGGAGTCTTTTTTGAAGCAGGATTAACCGTTTACGTTGATTGGAATGATGATGGAGACTTTTTGGATGCAGGAGAAGCAGTATACATTTTACCAAATAGAACAGGACCAACTGGAACTACAGATGTAACATCATTGCAGGGTAGCTTTAGGGTTCCGTGTAATGCAGTATTAGGTAATGTAAGAATGCGTGTTATACTTGAAGAATTTGGTTCTGCTACCGCTTCGTGTGGAACATCTTTTTTTGCAGGAGAGGTTGAGGATTACGTAATCAATATAGTTGACAATCCAATTGTATTTAAGCACATAGGTACTCAACAACAAACAGGTGTAGTTGCAGTGGGTGCAACCAACAGACCAATTATGCGTATTCCAGTAAGAGTAGATGGTTGTGGTACAGCAGTTTTAACCCAGGTTAAAATGAGTACAACTGGAAGTACAAGTGTTGCTAATATTGTAAGTGCTAAACTATACCGTACTGTTGGTAACACATTTAATACAACAGATTTACGTCAAACAATTCCATCTCCTAGTGGTTCGTTTACATTTACTTTAACAGATACCTTAGCTATAACCAATGATACCATTAATTACTGGTTGGCATACGATGTAAGCACATCAGCAGTAGTTAACAATTTATTAGATGCCGTGCTTGATAGTATGGAAATATTGGGAAGTTACCGTGTTCCTGCAAATGGAAATCCTTCTGGTTCTATTACTATTTCAAACCCAATGACGTATATAAGCTCGGAAGTAACTCAATCAACTATTTCAAATGTATACTTAAACGAAACAAACCGTGAGGTAATTGGATTAAGAGTGATTATGTCATCTGCAGGAGCGCCAGCTTTAGTTTCCTCAATTAACATAAACTTAAATGGAACAACGGATACGGCTGATATTAGTAATATAAAAATTTGGTATACAGGTAACAATAAAACCTTTGCAACAACCTCTCAGTTTGGAGCTACGGTGCCTTTTGCTCCTGCAATAGCTGCTCCATTTGGTTTTAGTCTGGCCGGATTGCAGTCGGTTTTAAATGATACCAACTATTTTTGGGTAACATTTGACATCAAAGGAACTGCTACTGCGCTCAATGTAATTGATGCAGAAATTACTCAGTTAACAGTTGCTGGAACATCACAAATACCCGCTGTTACAACAGCTTTTGGAAACAGAACAATCAGACTACCTTATTGTGCAGCAGAACCAACATTCGGTAGCGATACCGATATCGGACGTGTGCAATTGTTAGATAATATGAATAATGCCATTTTCAGCAATGGTTCAGCACAACCAATTTTAAATAACCCTGCTGCAACAGGCACATATTCTAATTTTACAAACTTACCTCCTGCTAATTTGTTGCGATCAAGCACTTATAGTATAGCCGTTGATCAAATTATTTCTGGTGGATTCTTTGTTGAAGCAGGATTAACCGTTTACGTTGATTGGAATGATGATGGAGACTTTTGGGATGCAGGAGAAGCAGTATACATTTTACCAAATAGAACAGGACCAACTGGAACTACAGATGTAACATCATTGCAGGGTAGCTTTAGGGTTCCGTGTAATGCAGTATTAGGTAATGTAAGAATGCGTGTTATACTTGAAGAATCTGGTTCTGCTACCGCTTCGTGTGGAACATCTTTTTTTGCAGGAGAGGTTGAGGATTACGTAATCAATATAGTTGACAATCCAATTGTATTTAAGCACATAGGTACTCAACAACAAACAGGTGTAGTTGCAGTGGGTGCAACCAACAGACCAATTATGCGTATTCCAGTAAGAGTAGATGGTTGTGGTACAGCAGTTTTAACCCAGGTTAAAATGAGTACAACTGGAAGTACAAGTGTTGCTAATATTGTAAGTGCTAAACTATACCGTACTGTTGGTAACACATTTAATACAACAGATTTACGTCAAACAATTCCATCTCCTAGTGGTTCGTTTACATTTACTTTAACAGATACCTTAGCTATAACCAATGATACCATTAATTACTGGTTGGCATACGATGTAAGCACATCAGCAGTAGTTAACAATTTATTAGATGCCGTGCTTGATAGTATGGAAATATTGGGAAGTTACCGTGTTCCTGCAAATGGAAATCCTTCCGGTTCTATTACTATTTTAAACCCAATGACTTTTGTAAGCGCTACTACTACACAAATTGATGTTTCTAGAGTGGCACAAAATAGCACCGATAATAATATTATTAGTATTGAAGTGCTAACCTCTGCAACGGGTGCGCCTATTGATGCAACGCAATTTACCGTTAACTTAAATGGAACTCCTGATACTGCAAATATTAGTAATATCAAAATTTGGTACACGGGTAGCAGCAATACATTTGCTGCTAATACCCAATTTGGTGCTACCGTTCCTTTTGCTCCTGCAACAACTGCCCCATTTAGCTTAACTATTTCAGGAAACCAAGGGCTTGTAAACGGTACTAATTATTTTTGGCTAACTTACGACATCAAACAATTTGCAACCTTAGGAGGCATTGTTGATGGTGAATGTACTGGTTTAACTATTGACGGAACCCCTCAAATACCTATTGTTACTGCACCATCAGGAAATCGTGAAATCCGCCCTCCTTACTGTTCTTCTTCTGCATCATTTAATTTTGATAGCGAAATACTAAATGTTACAATAGGTAGTTTAAACAATACAAGTAATTGTAGTATTGCTGCACCTGGAGCAGGTTCTAGTTTACGACAATATAGTAACTTTACAATACTCCCTGCACCCAATCTGGTTTCAGGATCTACTGTTCCGTTTTCTGTGCACACTGCAACTTGTAATAGTAATACTTCGGGTATGTTGGGTATATGGATCGACTTTAATCAAAATGGATCTTTTTTAGATGCGGGAGAGCAAGTTTACATGTCGGCAACTCCATTTGGCTTAGGATTCTTTGCAACTGGTAATATAACCATTCCATGTGGTTCCTCGATAGGGAGAACAGGTATGCGTGTTATTATAAGCGAAACTAACACATCTATTTTACCATGCGGAACTTACTTTGTAGGTGAAACAGAAGATTATATGGTTAATATATTACCAGGCTCACTTGTATTTAATTCAGTTGGAGCAGTTCAACAAACAGGAGCAGTTGACAAAGGTACGCTTGATGTTCCCATTACAAGAATACCACTTAGAGTTGATGGCTGTGATTCGGCAGTATTAACTGAAATACGTATGAGTACAACGGGTACAACAAATGCAAGTGATATTTCCAGTGCTAAACTATACCGTACAATAAATTCAACATTTAATACTGCTGATTTACTCCAAACAGTATCTTCTCCAAGCGGTCAATTTACCTTTGTGCTAACAGATACATTGTTAGTACAAAATGACACCATCAATTATTGGTTAGCATATGATGTAAGTACTTCTGCTTCTTATGGTAATTTTATTGACGCAACCTTGGATAGTATAAACGTTTTAGGTACTTATCGTTTACCTGCAAATGGTAACCCTTTTGGCAAAGTACAAATAGCTCCACCGATGACTTTTGTGAGTGCTACTTCAACTCAGGCAGCTAGAAATAAAGTTATAAAAGGAACTATAAACAACCAAATTATTGGAATGCAAGTAGTAATGAGTGATACTGGTTCTACTTCAGGCTTAACACAAATTAATTTTAACTTAGACGGTACAGTTGATACTGCTGATATTGAAAATATAAGAGTATGGTATACCGGCAATAGTAATGTTTTTGCAACAACCACCCAGTTTGGAACTACGGTGCCTTTTGCTCCTGCTACTTCATATCCGTTTGCAATAACTTTAACTGGCACTCAGTTATTACGGAATGGGACTAATTATTTTTGGGTAACATACGATATTAAAAAGACCGCAACTACTACTAATATTGTGGATGCAGAGTTTACAGGGTTAATAGTTTCAGGAGGTACACAAACCCCTACCATAACTGCACCTATTGGATTCCGTGAAATCATGGACCCATATTGTATTCCTACCTTGTTAGGTTGTGCTGGTGACTTTATTAGTCAGGTAACTACCATAGGTGCGGCAGTTAACATCAATAATGCAACAAGTTGTAATGGTAATATTAATGGTTATATCCAATATGAAAATATCACTCCTGCTGCAACTATTGGTGCTACATTTACCGTTCAAGTTAGGGCTGATGGTAGGACGAATGGATTAGGAATTTGGATTGACTATAATAATGATGGCATTTTCAGTTCATCGGAATTTGTATTCTCTGCAGCTCCTTCATTAAGTACGCTTCAAACAGGAACAATAACTATACCTGTCACAGCTACTGTTGGTTTAACCAGAATGAGGGTTCGTGCTATGTTTAATTATACTCCATTAGCTGCTGATGCTTGTTTACCCATAAATTGGGGCGAAACAGAGGATTATAATTTTAACATCTTACCTTTACCTCCTCCAACTACTTATACATGGAATCAAACATCACCTGCTTCTTACACAGTTGGTTCTAATTGGACACCTGCTCGTAATACGCTTTATGTAAATGATATATTGGTATTTAATACAGGTAGCTCAATAACTGTAACCAACGTTCCAACACAAACAATTTCAAAATTGGTTGTAAATAATAATACTAGGGTAACACTTAACACAACTTCAATTGCAAACCTAACAATAGCTGATAGCTTGAATTTAATATCAGGAACAATTGTTGCAGGAACAAATATTACTCCAATCGTTGGTCGTTCTGCAACCGCCACTGGTGTGATTACCGGAGCAGGAGGCGTAGAGGGTAATTTAACACGTTGGATTGCTGCCGCTACACGAAGTTACACTTTCCCATTGGTGAAAGGTGCTAATAGAAGATCTGCTACTATTAACTACACAACCGCTCCAACAGGTGGTGAATTAAATCTAAGTTATGTTAACGGAGCTCCTTTTACCGGTGGCTTACCTCTTGTTGATGGTGCATTATTACTTGATAGTATATCGAAGGATGGTATTTGGCGCTTAAGTTATCCTACCTTGTTATCTCCTGGCACATTTAATATTACGATTAACGCAGATAATATCGGTGGTGTTACCAACTATGCTACCACTGCTTTAGTTTCTCGATCAAATCCTATAGCGCCTTGGACAGCTTTTGGCGCTCAAGTTATCACCTCAGGATCTAACACAGCAATGGTATTATCTCGTACTGGGTTAACTTTATCAAACATTGAAATAGGTATTGCAGGAACTTCTGTAAATCCATTACCTGTAAGCTTAACCTCATTTACCGGAACTGCAACAGGAATTGATGGTATTCTTAACTGGTCAACATCAACAGAAACAAACAATCAAGGTTTCCAAGTTGAACGATCAAAGGATGGACGCTCTTTTGAAAGCACTGGTTATTTTGTAAAGGGGGTCGGTAACAGTAGAATAGTTAAAAACTATAGCTTGCTTGATGTTAATGCATTTGCAAAAGCAGATGTAATATACTATCGCTTGAAACAAGTTGATGTTGATGGTAAGTTTACCTATTCTCAGGTAATTAAAGTTTCGACCTTAGCCTCAGCAGTAAAAGGCCTTTTGGCATTCCCTAATCCTTACAACTCATCATACAATGTTGTGTTCAATGCAGCTACCGAAGGTACTGCCATAATTGAGATGACAGATATTCAAGGGCGTATAATAACAAGACAAACATCAGTTGTTACCATAGGTGAGAATGAGATACCAGTGAATAACGCAAGTGCCGTGAACGCAGGTTTTTACTTTGTTAGATTAACAAAAGATGGTGAAACAACAGTAATTAAACTTGTAAAAAACTAGATAATCACTATTCTTTATTCACACAAGAGGCAAACCAATTAAGGTTTGCCTCTTGTGTTTAGGGGCACTTTGAGGTAGTGTAAACATCTGTTGTGGTAAATGCCAGTAGTGTCCATAATTATTATGCAATGCTTTAACAAATGCAGTTGCAACGCAGGTATCCGCTAAAGTGCATATTTCCCAAAAAGAATAATGATGAGAATTTTTGCGCATAAAAAACACGAAGCAGTCCATGTTACATCATTATTCAAAATGGGAACAAAGCAACCTAAACAAGCGTCAGTATTGCGACCAAGAGAATATATCTTACCTAGCTTTTTGCAAATATTGTAGCCGTCAAAATGAATCTTCGGGCGTTAGCCTTTTGAAGCCTGAAAGTACAAAACTTGCAAAAGCATTTAGAGTTGCAAGCATCCCTGCGGGGACAATTATAAGAGAGTGGAGCTTTGACCACATCATCACTAAAAAGAGCCACCGCTGATGTTGGATTTATATTTGTGGCACACAATTTCCGCAGAATATTAACCATTATTTGTTCGATGGAATAAGTAAAAAAACGACAAGAAAAAATGGGTGGAACACTCATTTCATTTGAAGTTATTGAAGGCTTTGCATGGGCTAAATTATACATCTGCAACCTTCGAGAAGAACAAGCTTGCACATACGCAACTTATTGGTTTAATTGGCACTTGTATGTAAACCCATTATTACCCCCAACATGAGCAATACTATTGCACAACTTACGCAAGTAATAGCCCATAAAACCATTGCACTTGCAGGAATTATAAAGAATATTAACCCGTATATGCTATGGCATAGCTATGCCACCCACTTATTAGAAGCAGGAACAAATAACGGCTTACTTATCGCCACTGATTAGCACAGATAATGTTGAGTTGTAGAGCGTAGTTTAAAGCCGCTAATTACGCTAATTCAAAAATAAATCTACGGGAAACAAATTCCCTAAACGGCATCCAATAAATCTGCGAGTTTTCTATCCAAATCTGTTACTGTATTCCCTGCATCGTGCGTGTTGAGCTTCACCTCTACTCTATTATAAATATTTGTCCACTCCGGGTGATGATTCAATTTCTCTATAACATAACCAGCCTTTACCATCCAAGCTATTGCTTCAGAAAAATCAGTAAACACAAATGTTTTGTATAGAGCATTGTTTTCTTCCTTCCAATTATTCATGATTCCAGTATTTGATGTATTCCTTACTTAATTCAACATATGACTGCGCGTTTCGTTTTATCTTTTCAATATGTATATCCGATAATTGTTTCACAACTTTTGCAGGTGAACCCATCACTACCGAAAAATCCGGAATAAGCATTCCTTCAGTAACCAATGCATGAGCACCGATGATACAAAATTTTCCTACAACTGCTCCATTTAAAACAGTAGCATGCATACCCACAAGTACATTATTACCAAGCGTTGCTCCATGCACAATAGCACCATGTCCGATAATGCAATCCTCTCCAATGGTAGTGGGAAATCCTGGATCAACATGCACCACGGCATTTTCTTGTATATTGCTTCTATCACCAACCTTAATGGTATCTCCATCGCCTCTGAGCACAGCACCAAACCAAACCGAGCATTCATTGCCAAGAGTAACTTGCCCGAATACACGAGCGGTATCGGCAATCCAAACCTCTTCGCCTTTTTGAATAGGTGTATGTAATATTTCTTTTATGCGACTCAAATTCATCTCACCATTATTTTGATGCAAAATAGTAAAAACAGTTTACGTTATTTGCTATGATTTATCATACCATGAAAACAGTATTCATTCATAATATTCAAACACTATACGGAATCATTGATAACCGCAACGTAATCAAAAAATCGGGCAGCGAAATGAGCGAGCTTTTATCAATAAACAACGCATTTATACTGATTGAAAATGGGATTATTGCATCATACGGAATGTTTACCTCTAATGCTCAGATTCCATTAGGTGCCGAGGTAATTGACGCTCAAGGAGGATTGGTATTACCAACATTTGTTGACTCGCATACGCATATTGTTTTTGCCAAAAGTAGAGAGGAAGAATTTGAAATGAGGATTAAGGGAAAGTCGTATGAAGAAATTGCAGCAGCAGGCGGTGGAATTTTAAACTCTGCGCGCAAACTGCAAAACATGAGCGAGGATGAACTATACGAAAGTGCTTTAAAACGATTGAACGAAGTTATCGCATTTGGAACAGGTGCCATTGAGATTAAAAGTGGTTATGGCCTAACCGTTGATGATGAGTTGAAAATGTTGCGTGTAGTTAAAAGATTAAAAGCCGTTTCGCCCATTCCTATTAAAGCAACTTTCTTGGGAGCGCACGCAATTCCAGCTGAGTACAAACAAAACCGAAGAGGATATATTGATTTAGTAATTAACGAAATGTTGCCAAAAGTAGCTGCCGAAGATCTTGCCGACTATTGCGATGTATTTTGCGATCAGGGATTTTTTACGGTTGAAGAAACCGATGAAATTTTAACTGCCGCAAAAACTTATAATCTGAAAGCTAAAATTCATGGTAACGAATTGGGCTATACAGGAGGTGTGCAAGTTGCTGTGAAACATGATGCCTTAAGTGTAGACCACTTAGAATATACCGGTGATGAGGAAATAACCTCTTTACTCAGTGGCAATACAATGCCCGTTGGATTACCCCATTGTTCTTTCTTTTTAGGTATACCTTATGCACCCGGTCGGAAGATGATTGATGCAGGATTACCTTTTTGTTTGGCTAGCGATTACAATCCTGGTAGTTCACCCAATGGTCGCATGAGTTTTGTGGTTGCACTTGCCTGCATACAAATGAAATTGACACCCGAAGAGGCTATTAACGCAACCACCATAAACGGTGCTGCTGCGATAGAGTTAAGTTCCACACATGGAAGCATAACAATAGGAAAACAAGCAAACCTCATTATCACCAAACCCATTCCAACACTTGCATATATACCTTATGCATTTGGAGTAGATCCTGTTGCCAAAGTATTGATTAACGGAAATATCTTTACCGACATTCAATGAGTTATCAGGAAAAATATTCTGCAATATTTGCGCTGAATGAAGCGGAATATGAACAATGTTCATTCAGCAATTGTACTTTCAATGATTTATCTGGCATCAATTTTATTGAATGTACGTTTGAGCAATGTAATGTGAGCAATTCAAAAATGATTAACACAGGATTTCAGGAATGCATATTTACAGAGTGTAAGTTAGTAGGTTGTAATTTTAGCAAAACAAAAGAATTTGGGTTTTCAGCGCACTTTCTTAATTCCAATCTAAGCTATGTTTCGTTTGATCAGAAAAAACTATTCAAGAGTATTTTTCGCACTTGCAACTTGATGCATAGCAACTTTACCCAAGCCGATTTATCAAAGAGTATACTCACCGATTGCGATTGCACAGAAACCGTATTTATGCAAACCAACTTAGCAGGTGTTGATTTTACAAGCAACTACAACTTCTCAATTGATCCCACTCAGAATAATCTAAAAAAAAACACGCTTTGCCACACATGCGTTGAGTGGTTTGGTGCAGGTTTTCGGTATTGTAATTGATTAACTATTTGGCTAAGGCTAATTTATAAACCTCCAAACAACGTTTTCGGGCAATATCGTGCACAACTATGGGTTTCGAATAATTTAAAGTTAGTAGTTCGGGTAGCCATTTTTTAATGTACACCAACTGCTTATCAAACTTATCGGTTTGCAGTGCCGGATTAAACACTCGGAAATAGGGAGCAGCATCAGTACCAGATCCAGCTGCCCATTGCCAACCACCATTATTGGCACTCAAATCAAAATCTAATAATTTTTTTGCAAAGTAAGCTTCGCCCCATCTCCAATCAATAAGTAAATGTTTAGTGAGAAAACTAGCCACAATCATACGCACCCTATTATGCATAAAACCGGTTTCGTTTAGCTCACGCATACCTGCATCCACAATTGGGTATCCTGTTTTCCCTTCACACCAAGCTGCGAATTCCGTTTCATTATTTCGCCATTGTATCCTATCATATTGCTTTCTGAAACTGCCCGAAGCCACATGCGGAAAATGAAACAGAATCATCATGTAAAAATCTCTCCAAATCAACTCATTCAAGAAGGTTTCATTTAGCGCCTTTGCTTTGCGTGCTTTCTCTCGAATGCTAATGGTACCGAAACGAAAATGAATGCCCAGTTTTGAAGTCCCAGCAACAGCCGGGAAATTGCGTTGCTCCGAATAATTTTTAATAATACCCTGAGCAACTTCTTTGCTTGGAAATGTTGTTCCCGTCTCACTAAAACCCATCGCTCTTAAAGATATAATCGATGACGGGTTTGCCACCTTATGAAAGTGTTCGAAATATTTTTCAGTAAGATATGGCTTAAGGTAATAATCGTTAAGTTTTGCTTTCCACTTTTTTGAGTAAGGAGTAAAAACGGTGTATGGTAATCCGTCATCTTTTACCACTTCACTCTCTTCAAAAATACATTGATCTTTAAATGTATGTAGTGTTATACTTTTGGTTGCAAGAAATCCCCTCACCTCCTCATCGCGTTGCAATGCGTAAGGTTCATAATCATGGTTGGTGTATACTTGCGCAACATTGTATTCAGTTGTAATGGTTTTCCAAACATCCATTGGCTCTCCATAATACACGCGCATATCACTACCCAATTCCGTCAATTGTTTTTTAAGAAGTGAGAGTTGTTGGTGAATAAAATCAACGCGCTTATCTGCCTTATCCTCTAATTTATCGAGGATGTTTTTATCGAAAATAAATACGGGTAAAACAGGTAAACCGCTTTTTAATGCATGGTACAAGCCTGCATTATCCTCTAAACGTAAATCTCTGCGGTGCCAAAAAATGGCTATGGGTGAAATCATACAATTCTAACAACTACAGAGACTGTTTGTTTTGGATTTAGTATACATAAGTTGAAGTTTTATAATTATTCGCGCTTGGTATAATCCAGAGGTTTTCTGCCCGCATAAACAATAGCCAAAATCACAACCCTCTTTTTTTCTACTATAACTAAAAAGTGTATGAGATATGGAAATATTGGCATTAACACTGTTCGTACACTTTTGTACTTTATCTCATAAAATGGATTGACAACAAGTTGAGCAGATATAATTCTAAGTTGTGTGAGAAAACGTTTACCCAAGCCAGGAAGCAACTCTTCGTAATATCTAACTGCTGCCTCTATGTCTTTTTGCGCGGGGTTTATGATATCAATTTCATAGCTCATAACTGAGATTCAATTCTATCTATAACTTCATTGAGTTTTATTTTTTGTTCAGAAAACTCTTCAAAGAAATTAAGCCTTTCATTGATAAGCTGTTGATGCCATTGCGGTATCTCATAGCTCTCTTCAATCTTAACAAAGTCTAATGATTTTAAAAAATCAATTAACGTCTGTCCTTTGGAATCATCAATATCAAGCACTAGTTTCATATCAACATGTATTAGTCAATCGAATATACAGAATATACATCAATCATCCGTGCTCAGTGGATTAATTTCTTTGAGGCTCACGCCCACTTTCATCTCACCTGTTATGAGGTATTGCAACATTGGACCAGCCATAACACTGGTTACAACAGCCATAATCACAATAGCCACAAAAAGTTGTTCTGATATTACACCGGCTTGCAAAGCCAGCAATCCCAGTACAATTTCCATTGCTCCACGTGCATTCATTCCAAATCCAACGGCCATAGCTTCTTTGAGTTTAAGTCCGCCCCATAGAGCACCTAAACCAGCACCTAACAACTTTGAAACAATAGCCAACACAATCACAACCAGCGTAATACTCAAATCAAAATTAGCCACAAAATTTATTTTGAAACCAATGGAAACAAAAAACAAAGGCGCGAAAATATTGGTGATAAACTGGTGAATAATATCGCGGGTTTTTTCGTTGAGATGCACTGAATCGCCAAACGCAATTCCAACAATAAACGCTCCGAAAATGGCATGAATACCGATTTTTTCAGTAAACGCTGCCCCCAAAAAAGCAAAACCTAACGAAATAGCTAGTATACCTCCCGGCCATGATAATTTACGTTTGGCCCAAGGCAAAAATTTATTAATGATGAACCGTCCTCCGGTAAGCATTAGCAAGGTAAACAGAACAGTAAACCCTAACGTATATAAAAATCCCCACGATCCAACACCGGTATTCATCATACCCAATACAACCGAAAATAAAATCCATCCTACCAAATCATCCAACATCGCGGCTGCTATAATAATCATCCCAATTTTTGTTTTGAACAGATTTAAATCCATCAACGTGCGGGCAATAATGGGCAATGCCGAGATGGCCATGGCTGTTCCCATAAACAAGCTAAACACCAAAATATTTCCAGAGTTGTTTTCACCAAACCAATGGTAAAATTCTCGTCCCACAAAAAAGCCTAGCACCAATGGAATAATCAAACCAACAAAACTTGCCTTTAAAGCTGTTTTACCCTGTTGCCTAATAATGGCTAACTCCACTTCCATGCCAGCCGCAAACAGTAGCATCACCACCGACATGGATGTAATACCTTGAAGTACCAATCCAATATTTCCTTTTGTGGTAAAAATATGCTCAGTGAGGTATGGGTAATAATGACCTAAAATTGTTGGCCCTAAAATAATACCGGCAACCAACTCTCCCACTACTAACGGCATTCGCAACTTGCGAAAAAACTCACCCAACAAGCGACCACTTAAAAGCATTACGCTTAAGCATAAGAATAAATAAATTAGTTGGTCGTGGGTCATTGGGTTGGGTTGTTTGTTATTGGGTTATTTTTTTGATATGTTAGTGTTTCTGCATGCTAATAATCTTTTTACTATGATGATTTAATTCTGGTCAAAGACTTCTCATTTCACTTTACATTTGCATATCATCTACACATTTTCACATCATAACATTTTTCACATTCATTCACTTAGTTCCTGCACACGCGAATGCACGATCAACAAATCACAAGGTAAATCAGCTAAAGCATATTCGATATCATGCGGAAAAACACGGTCGATTAAATTTAATTTTGTGTCGGGTGAATTTAACACTAATAAATCGGCTTTTTGTTCGCGGGCATATTGTGTAATTACATAGCCTGGTTTCCCATCAATTCGTTCCACATTCACTTTTAGTGTTCCGCAATCGGCACATTTCAAAATATCATCTAATCGTTTATTTTCATCTTCGAATATTTTCTCTTTATGCTCTTCCGACTCTTCATCACTAAACACATCACTCCTTATCAAGGCCATTTTACTTACATCACTCTCTTGCACAATGGTTACATCATCGGCATGTGTTTGTTTTGCAACGTAAACCGCTACATCTACTGTATTCACCGTTTTAGGATGATCGCTGCCTTCAACCACAATGCGCTTTACCGGTTTGGATAAAATATCAGGTTCGCGCAACATCAATACCGAACACTTTGCTCTGCGCGATAGTTTGCGTGCCACCGAACCCAAAAAGTACTTTAGTAAACTTTCTTTCTCTAACGCACCAGCAACTACCAAATCAACTTCAAGCTCTTTGCATTTATCAATAATCACCTCAACTGGGTCACCCACTTCCCACAACAATTGATTAGCCGGAGCATCCAGCCCAAAACGATGCAATAAATGTTTGAGGTATTGTTCCTGTTGCAAATTCTTTTCGCCAACATGAATAAAAATCATCTCCGCCTTAAAAAGATCTTGTAATCTTTTGCTCTCCGCTAAAATTGCCTCCACACGTGGCGAAAATGCCACTGCCACAGCAATTCTTTGGAACGGATAAGGTGCCTTTGTTACTTCACTTGTCATATCGCAAAAATAGTAGTATCAAGCAATTATCCCGATATAATTTTAGGTTATGGAATTGTTACTCAAATGGCGTAAAATTGCCATTCTATCATGGTAAAAAAAGACATTCTTCTCGAAGCATACATGCATATGTGTGAAGCCCGTGCAATGGCTGAAACGTATGATGCCAATCGTCCTATTTGTAAATACGTGCACTCCACTTCCCGCGGACATGAAGCCATTCAGCTTGCTGTAGGTATGCAACTCAAACCATACGACTATTGCTCGCCATACTACCGCGATGAATCTATGTTGCTTGGAATGGGTATTAGTCCGTATGAACTCATGTTACAATTGCTTGGCAAAGCCGATGATCCCTTTTCGGGCGGAAGAACCTATTATGCTCACCCCAGCTTAAAGCGTGATGGTTTCCCTAAAATACCTCACCAGAGCAGTGCTACCGGCATGCAAGCTATTCCTACAACAGGAATGGCGCATGGTATAAAATACAAAGAAAGTCAGCGTTTAAATACAAAAGGCGAATACCCTGTTGTGGTATGCTCTTTCGGTGATGGTTCCATTACCGAGGGCGAAGTAGCCGAAGCCTTTCAAATGGCTGTGTTAAAAGAACTGCCCATTATTTATTTGGTACAAGATAATGATTGGGGGATCAGTGCAAGTGGCGATGAAATGCGCGCCATGGATGCCTATGAATATGCCGCAGGATTTAAAGGCTTAAAACGCATGCGTGTAAACGGTAGCGACTTTGTAGAAAGCTATGAAGGATTTGCCGATGCAATTGACTATGTGCGCAACAACCGTAAACCTATTTTGGTACACGCAAAAGTACCCTTGTTAGGACATCATACTTCGGGTGTGCGCAAGGAATGGTACCGTACCGATGACGATTTAGCACAACACAGCAAAGACGATCCTCAACCGAAATTGCGTGGACTATTATTGCAAATTGGTGTGAGTGAACAAGAATTGGTGGAGATTGAAAAAGACGCAACCTATAAAGTTGAACAACAGTTTAAACAAGCCGTTGATTCGCCCGATCCAGATATTTCATCCGTTGAAGACCATATTTATGCACCGAGTGGAGCTACCGCAGAAGTTGGAAACCGTACTCCCGAAGGTAAAGAACCAAGTGTGATGGTGGATGCTGCTTTACATGCTGTGGATGAATTGATGGCCAAACATCCGGAGTGTATGTTTTACGGACAAGATGTAGGTGCGCGTTTGGGTGGCGTTTTCCGCGAAGCCGCAACCCTTGCAAGCAAATATGGAAACGACCGCGTGTTTAACACACCTATTCAGGAAGCGTATATTGTTGGGTCAACCGTTGGAATGAGTGCTGTAGGCGTGAAACCCATTGTGGAAATTCAGTTTGCTGATTATGTGTGGACCGGTGTAAACCAACTCGTGTGTGAAATAACCAAATCATCCTACCTCACTATGGGTAAATATCCGGTGAGTGCCATCATTCGTATTCCCATTGGCGCATACGGAGGAGGCGGACCATACCATAGCGGAAGCATTGAATCAACCTTGCTTACCTTAAAAGGAATTAAGATTGCCTACCCTAGCAATGCTGCCGATATGAAAGGCTTAATGAAAGCCGCTTATTACGATGGAAACCCTGTGATTATGTTGGAGCATAAAGGTTTGTATTGGAGTAAAAATCCGGGAACCGAAGCCGCCCGTTGTGTAGAGCCTGATGAAGATTATATCCTGCCGTTTGGGAAAGCAAATACCGTTTTAGCCGCTAGCGAAGAAGCGATAGAAAATGGTGAAAGTTGCTGCATTATCACTTGGGGAATGGGCGTTTATTGGAGTACTGCTGCTGCTAAAAAATTCCCCGGAAAAGTTGAAGTAGTTGATTTACGCAGCTTGCAACCGTTGGATGAAGAAGGTATTATGGCCGCAGTTAAACGCCATGGAAAATGTTTGGTGGTAACAGAAGAAGCCCTGCTCAATTCCTTTGCCGAAAGCCTTGCAGGACGTATTGCTCAAACATGTTTTACCAATTTAGATGCACCGGTGTTCACTATAGGCTCTAAAAATATTCCGGCTGTTCCACTCAATATGGTACTGGAAGCCGAGATGCTACCCAATGCCGATAAAGTTGCTGCTAAGATTGGGGAGTTATTGAGTTATTGAGTTGTTTATTGCGGGTTAGTGAGTTGAATGCGTTGGCATTAGTTGCAGTATTCTTGGCATTTTAGTTTTCATTTTAACCGCTTTGCAAGTTTACCAATCGTCATACCTTGAACTATGATGGAGAAACAAACGATGATATAAGTTATGGTTACCCAAATGTCTTTGTTCATTGATGGTTGAATGGATAGAGCTAAAGTAATTGAAATACCTCCTCTTAATCCTCCCCAAGTGAGAAGCAGCAATGTTCGGTTTGTAATTTTTTCTTTTAGTCGTATTGCCAATGATGGAATGAATACGGAAAAATATCTTGTAAGAATGCTTACAACAATTAGCAGTAATGAAACAAAAATTATCGTTGGGCGTGCATTGATTAGTAAAAGTTCAAGTCCGATTAAAACAAAAAGTGTAGCGTTTAGAGTTTCATCAATCAGTTCCCAAAACTTGTCTACGTATTCGGCTGTGATGTCACTCATGCCGAAATTTTTTCCGTGGTTGCCTGAGATAATTCCTGCTGCAACCATTGCCAATGGCCCCGATACATGAATGTAATGTGCTAAGGTGTAACCACCCATTACAATTGCTAAAGTGATTAAAACTTCTACCTGATAGTTGTCAATGCTTGCAATAAGTTTGAAGCCAATCCAACCAATTATCATCCCTAATAAAACACCTCCAATTGCTTCCTGTCCGAAAATTAAAAGCACTTTTGAAAATTGTATGTCGTTGTTATATTGTGCTAATTGCAGAATGGTGATAAATACAACTACTGCAACACCGTCATTAAAAAGTGATTCGCCTGCAATTTTAGTTTCTAATGATTTTGAAACACCTGCCGTTTTCAAAATACTTATAACTGCTATTGGGTCGGTTGGTGAAATTAATGCTCCAAATAAAAGTGAATGAATAAACTGAACTTCTATTCCGCAAAAGTTAAGCAAATAAAATGTCGCTGTTCCAATAATGAAAGTACTTAATAAAACACTAATCGTTGAAAAAAGAATAATACTTAAACTTTCACTTTTTAAATCTTTATACTTTACATGAATTGCACCTGCAAAAAGCATAAAGCTCAACATAACTTCTAATAATAATTCGCTGAAGTTTATTCCTGAAAGATTTTGCGAAACAGATTCCTTAAGCGAAGGAAAGAAATATCCCACGGCTAATATCCCAAATGAGAAAATTAATGAAATTAACATCAAACCAATTGCACTTGGTAATTTTAAAATCCGAAAATTGATATAGGCAAATGCAGCCGACAAAACTATGATTCCTGAAAAGATGTGAAATAAATCCATTAATTATTTTTTACTGACTTGTTCTTCTGTGAAATCTATTAGCAACTCACTTGAGTTTACTCTTACTTTCAACCATTCTTTAATTTTCTTTCTTTCTTTCCCGTCAATTTTTGTATTTGATTTTATGTTGCAAATCCAAATGAGGCTTTGTTCTTTATTTGTATTATTAAACACCTGTTGAAGAATAAAAGATTGAACTGAAGGATATTGCGTTTTAAGTTCATTAAAAATTTGTTTAGTCAATTTATTTTGAGAGTTCAAACTGTCCAACTGATTTTGGAGTAATTGGATTTGATTTTCCTTTTCTGTGAGTGCAAGTGTGAGTTGGTTTGTCTGCTCACTTTCTTTACTGTCTTTTAAATAAGCAAACCCTTGTCTAACTGTTAAAGCTGATGTATCAAGATTATATTTTGGCAGTTTGCTTTTCAATAAAGCAATTGCATTTGCCTCAATAAATTGTCCGCCATAAATGAGTGTAATGGATTTGTTTTTTAGGTCAATATTTTTCTTGAGTAAATAGTCATCAGGAAAAATTGCTTCGTTCTCAACAAACTTATTTGCGCTTTCTTGAAAATTGTTTTGTTGAACAATGTCATAACCAAAATAAATACTTGGTAGAAGTGTTGTAATAACAACTCCCAAAACAATTCGTTTTGCTTTTAATTCGTCTTTAGCTTCTGGCAAATGTTTGAACGGAAATTTTAAAAATCGCGTAGTGATAAGTGTTGCCAACGCAATAAATACAGTGTTAATGAGGAACAAATAAAATGCACCGAAGAAAAATGGAAATTGTAGTGTAGCCAAACCATAACCTGCTGTGCAAAGCGGTGGCATCAAAGCGGTAGCGATTGCAACACCTGGAATTACATTTCCTTTTTGTCTGCTTGATGTTGCTAAAATCCCTGCAAGTCCACCAAAAAAAGCTATTAGAACATCATAAATGTTTGGCGAAGTTCGTGCAAGTATTTCGGAGTGGGCTTCGTTTATTGGAGAAATTAAAAAGTAAAGCGTTGATGTTGCCAAACCAACACCTGCGGCAAACAAATAATTGAAAAAAGATTTTCGGAGCAGTGCTAAATCGTTTATTGCCAGTCCAAGGCCCATAATAGGTCCCATCAATGGAGAAACCAACATTGCTCCAATAATTACTGCTGTGGAGTTTACATTGAGTCCAAGCGATGCAATGAAAATTGCAAAAACCAAAATCCAAAGGTTAGTTCCTTTAAAGACAACTCCTCTGTCAATGTTGTCAATGACGGTTTGGTAATCTTTTGTTATGCCTGCTTGGTGGTATTACCAACTCCATCTTACTTTTGTGAGCAAATACACTACTTAATCGATAGCCGTTGGAGCTATCATTGTGTGTTGAATTAAATTGTTCACGTTCGGCTCGCATGATTGCCTCTAATGATAATTTTAACAAAGATTGATACCCATTTTCTTTGTTTGCTAGTTCATCAAATATTGATGTAATTTGTTCTTGTGTAAAATTCATTCTTCTGCGTTTTTAAGTCTCAAACACAAAAATCAGATTTTTAAACTTTACACACTTTTTTGGACAGTATCGTAATTAACTCTATATATTGTATGATTCACGCATTGTCAAGTAGTCGGTCAATTGTTGTGTTTTAGCATGGTCACAGCTAAATAAACCTTGTCAATCACCCTTTAGGGTTATAATCTTTTTTGTGCTGTGGTGTTTGATTGTGTATACAGATAAAACCAAAAACGGAATAGTGGAGCAAACAATTTTATACTTCAAACTTATTATTCCTATCAAAAACATGCATACCAATAATAACCCCAAACACCCAATGCCAATATACGTTAACGTTTTGCTTGGCTTGCGTTGAAACAGTGTAATAACCAACAGTATCTGCCCCATAAATGGCAAGAGTATAAATGGATGAATAACCGACTGAGGGCTGGTAAATACTTTTGAAAATAGTTCCCATTCTGCTTCAACTAAAAAGGAATGGCTATCACCACTCCATTCTAAATATCCCACCAACGAAGTAAGAAGTAATAAAAAATGTAGTGTTTTAGTTTTCAATGTACAACTAGGTAATAATTAATGCCGCTGTTTGCTCAAATACCTCCACTTGTGAATGTAAAATTATGCTTGGGTTCTTCTTCTAAACACCGCCAACAGTAAAAGTATTACCGGCAACCATTCAATAAAGTGTGCGTATTTCACGTAAAATGTTTCGCCCTTTTGGTAGGTAAGTGTTGCCTTAATGGCCGCGGGTTTCCACCATTCTGTTTGTGCAATCACTGCTCCTTTATCATCAATAAACCCCGATACACCGGTGTTAGCCGAGCGGGCAACAAACCTACGTGTTTCGATGGCACGCAACCGCGCATAATCAAAATGTTGCCGGTATCCGGGTGTGTTTCCCCACCAGCCATCATTGGTTACAATACACAATAACCCTGCACCTTTTTGAATATAATCCGTAACGTATTCGCCAAAAACAGACTCGTAACAAATAACAGGCGCAACAAATTGATTTCGTCCCAAATCAAACACCGCTGCTTCGTTGTTCCTACCCAAACTACCCGAAGTTCCGCCCAACTCAATAGCAGCCTTCCCCAAAAAACCCAACACTTGTTGGTAAGGCATACTTTCTACCCCGGGTACCAATTTCGATTTATGGTAAATTTGAATACTGTCTGTTTGGTTAATGAGTAAAGCGGTATTGTATGCATCGTAATACATTCCATCACTATACTTGCGGGCAGTGAATGTTTTTTCGGCTACCGTCTCATAAAAACGGTACGTATCAGCTCCACTCAAAACGGTAATATTGGGATGCTTCTGTAAAAATGCACGAACCAATACAATATTCTCATTGCTATTTAACCTTGTTTCCTCCAACGAACCCAATAAAGCTGTTTCCGGAAAACACACAAGTTGCATGCTGCTATCCACAACCTCTTCGGCCAACTGCAACATGCTGCGGGTTTGTTCAATGGGCGATATTCCTTCAAACTTATCTTTGTAAGGATCAATATTGGGTTGTACAACAGCAACATTTATGGGAATGCCTGCTGTAGGTTTGTAATTATCCAACACATACCACGACAAAAACAACGGTGCAAAACCAACAAAAAAAACGAGGTTCATTAACCGTGAGGTATTGAGTGTGCTGCTGTTTTCTTTCCATTTAACAATTAGCCTAAATAATTTAATGTTTGCATACAATATCCAAAAACTTCCTCCCACAACACCTGTATATTCATACCATTGCACCATGTTTGGAGCAGCTGCAAATACATTACCCAACGATAACCAAGGCCAACTAAACTCCCATGTGTGGTGAATATATTCAAACGTAAGCCACGCCATCATAAACGTCCACTCAGCATGCGAGGCTTTTGATTGTTGTTGTATACGATGGTACACCACCATTGGCAAACACATGAGCAACGTATTAATGATAAAAGCCGCCAAAGCACCTTCAAGCGTAGCATTGATGAGCCACCACGTATTGCCAATATTCCACACTAAAAATGTTACAAAACTGTATAAGAACACCCAGCCTGTTCCTTTTCCATCCTCACGCAATTGTATTTCGAGAAACAATAACGGAATAAACGCCCCAAACACAGCAGGAATAAAGGAAACCGGTTGCCAACTTACTATAAACAGCAAAGCACTTAGGAGGCTGTATGATAAATATTTTAAATGCGTTTTAATAATCATGTAAATGCTTGAGAGAGGCTGCAAAGTGAACCTTTTTCTACTACTTTTCAAATTCACTATTTTTTAACATCCGTATTTCCCTTTTTTGGCTTTATTTTGCCACCTTTCATGCAAACAATCAGATACGTAATCATATTTTCCCTTTTGGGATGCAGCCTTGCACAAGCACAAATTTTACCAACCTTTGGTAATTCGCGCACGGGTGGCTCCGGCATGCAGTTTTTAAAAATTAGTCCAGATGCCCGAGGAATGGCTATGGGTGGTGCTGCGGTTGCGGTTACCAATGACGCTTCGGCCATCTTCTGGAACCCCGCAGGAATTACCGGAATAGATACTTGTAAAATCCATGTAATGGCCTCGCATACGCGTTATTTTGGAGATATATCTGGAAACTATGTTGGACTGGTAAAAAAGGTTGGCAAACTATCATATTTGGGATTCCAAGTGTTTTCCATGAATTACGGAACAATGGATGAAACTACCGAATTTGAATCTAAGGGAACCGGACGAACATTTTCTGTTTCTAATTACACCATAGGACTTACCTACGCTAAAATTTTAACCAACAGTTTTAGTTTTGGTGTGAACGCCAAATATGCAAACGAAGGTTTTGGCGGTACAACCATTCACAATGCATTATTTGATTTAGGATTGAAATATGATGTTGGCGTAAAGCATACTCGTTTTGGTATTAACTTCAGTAATTTTGGATTTAATGTGAGTCCAACGGGCGATGTTTCTGTTTTGAAATTTAGTGGACCAACAGATATTACGAGTTTTAGCAAAGTATCTGTTCCAGGAGTATTTCGCTTGGGAATAGCTTTTGATCCGTTGCACACTGCCGACCACGTGCTTACGGTTGCCGGACAATTAAACCATCCAACCGATAACAACGAAACCGTTGCGTTTGGTACTGAATACACGTATTTAAATATGGCTCATTTACGAGCAGGTTATGAGTTTGGTTCCGATGAAAAATACATTGCACCATCGGCTGGTTTAGGACTTAAGTTACCTACTCGTTTTGTAAATATGAATATCGACTATGGATTTTTGGCTAAGTCGCGTTTGGGCAATATTCACCGTATCACTTTAGCAATCAATATCAGATAATGAAACATCGTTTATACATTTTAGTGATTTTTATTTCGGGCGTTGTTTCATCTTGCACTGGTTTGTTTGGCAATAAACAAGATGACCAAGTAGATCAAGTATTTGAGCAAGGTAAAATTGATCCTAAATTAAACCCAAGTACGGTTGGTTATGTTCCAGTGTTTCCCTTTTTTCAAAATGTAGTGAACCCAGTTGATATTTATGTTGGCTACGATGAGTATATTTATGTGGTAGCGCTAAATGATGAAGCTAATCCACTCGACAATGAATTAATTATCATGGATCAGAAGGGAACCATTGGCAGCCGCATAACCATAAACGGAGCAACGGATGTAACTATGGATAGACGCTTGCATGTGTATGTCGCTGGGCGTACATTGCAACCACGAGGTCCTGGTGGATCCTTTATAAGTTTGCCAGCTATCTATCACTTAACAAATACCGCTAGTGGAGCAACACAATTTATTGATACACTCATTCACCCTGATTGTGACGATTCTCGTAAGAACGCTGCTCCACGAAAGGATGAATCAGAAGTTCAATTTACAGGAATAGCTACTCTTTACGATAATACCCTATATGTTACTCGCACAGGACCTATTAACGATGTAACCTCATTTGTACGCCCCGATAACGGAATACTTGTTTATGATGCCGAGGGTGGAAATATTGGATTTGCGATGGGATTAAATCCCAATTCATCAAGTTTAAAATCGGCTATTGGAATATCATCTATTGCTACACAGGTTGGTCCACCGCAACGCTTGCAAGGGATGAGCACCAGCAAAAGTTTTTACATTACACAAGCCGACCAAACAAACCCAATTGAATACAGAGTACTCAGCATAAACGCGTTTGATGATCCCGAACTCGGAACACAATACAGTGAAGCTGCTAACCTACTTAATTTTGATTATGGCAAAGCCGATCGTTTTTTGTATGAATCATTTCGTTTCAAAAAACCCGAAGACTGTTATATTTCACCAGATAATTTACAATACACATTTGTAGTAGATAGTGGAACTGATTCGTTGTACGTGTTCACCAATATTGGTTACGAAGGTATTAACCCTCCTGCTAACTCAGGTTTGCGCAAACAAGCAATTGTTAGCTTTGGCGGCCCCGGTGCCGATGGTACATCTAGCGGCCCGTTTAGTTTTAACGACCCAAGTGGCGTGTGTTTTTTCCGCAGAATGGTATACGTGGCAGATAAAAAGAACAACCGCATTTGCCGCTATAAACTAAGTAATGATTTAGAATAATAGTATTGGATGTGTTTTAAATTTTCACGCCAACACCAACGTACCAAATACGACCATCAGCAGGTAAAATACCCGGCCCCGGATAACCGCCCGATCTGCGTGTAAAATATCTTGTATCAAAAACATTGTTAATTCCAGCATTCACCTTGTAGCGTTTCAATAATGTTGCACTTACACTCCAATCAGCAACTTCATAACCGGCAATTTTGCCAACTGTAGCGGCAGCATTAGCCTTCTCGTTATTTAGTGCATCTGCATAACAACTACCTACTACACTGTATTGAAATGTTGTTGAAATCGTTTTATAACGGTAGTTTAACCCAAAACGATGGATTTGCTGCGGAGCATTTTCTACCTTCTTATCCTTCTGATTTTTGGTTGCATCAGGGTTGTTCCACTCGGTATAAACAGCATCAATAAAAGCCATAGTAGCAAAAATATTTACTTGTCCTCCTTTAAAATATTTGAGTAACGATGTTGGTGTAAACTCGATATAACTCTCCACTCCTTTGCTTACCGAAGTGCCAATATTGGTTCGGAAATTTCTACCGTTTACAGCATAATTTCCAATGCGGTTTCCGTATTCCAATCTAAACACACTTACATCAAAACTTAATACATTTCCAATAGTTCCACGATACCCCAAATCTATATTGTATCCTCTTGCATCTTTTAAGTTTACATCTATCGAATCGGTTGTGGCAGGTGTTATATCTGAAAACAAAACAGGGCGATATCCTTGTGAAAAATTAGCATACACATTTGTTTTAGCACTCACTTTATATTGCGAGCCCACGCCAAATAACATAAAACTACGGCTGCTGCTTTGCGATCCAGTTCGGCCATCAAACGTTCCACTCGACTGGTTTTCCAATTGCTCGTATCTAACCCCTGGAGTAACGCTCCAGCGGTTGTTAAGGTTAAATATATTCTCGGCAAACAATGCCACATTTTGAGTTTTGTACACCATACCTCTTTTGAGGATATTACTCTCGACAGATAAGTCATAACCTGCTCCTCTATTTCCGTTTACATTTTGAATACGATCCGTTTGACCTGAATAAGCTCTGGCTCCAACTGCTAGATTGCTTTTTTGGCCAAATAAATGATAGGTAAACAAGTGGCGTAATTCTACTCCATAGTTTAAGTATTTATCCTCATCGATTGTGCGTTTGCCATATGTACCGTTAGCAATAGTGTCGGGAATATTGATGCCCGATAAAAATCCAACACTTGAACGTGTGCCACTTAAACCAAAAAGTTTGATGTTGAGTTTATTGTTTTCGGTAAACTGATAATCGATGTTAAGTGCAGCTATATTCCACTTCAAATCAAACCAATTGCGGTTACGCATTGATTGTTGAGCATCCGCTTTAAATGCCGAGTCGGTTAACCCACCCGGTTGTTGCACCAACTGATCCATGCGTGAATATTCGAAATTAACCAATAATTTTTTCGAGAATTGGTATCCCATATTAACGAACCCGTTCCAAGTATTGTAACCGTTATTGGCTCGCCATCCGTCACTTCTGCGGTAATTGATATTGGTGTAATACGAGAACTTCCCAATCGTACCACCTACTGCATTAAACGTGCTAAACATACCATTGCTTCCCAATGTTTGCATCGATTCTACTCCAACTTTTTTACCGCTCACCGAACGCTTTTTGATAAAGTTGACTACACCGCCAAACTGCGGACCAAATTGTAACGAGGCAGCACCTCTGATAATTTCAATTCGATCCAATGACTCAACCGATGGTGTAAAATAGGCCTCCGGGTAACCAAATGGATCGGCAGAAATATCGTATCCGTTTTGGCGGGTATTAAATTCCCACATCCTATTGGGGCTCAATCCACGTGAGGCAATTCCCATCTGAACACCGCTTCCATCACTTTCCCAAACTTGTATACCGGGCACTTTGGCAAATACTTGGCGTGTATTGTTTTGTGCAAGATTGGCACTGGCTGTTGAGAGTTGAACCACCTCCGTTTTTTTTCCTGCATAAATTACATTGTCTTTTACATCGGGCATGCGCTCAATCCCGCGATTGATTTCGGCTGTAATCTGTGCCTCTTGTAACTGAATATTTTTGGAGATGACAAGCGTTCCTAAATTCGTTTCCACAATATTATCGGAAATCTTAGCTAGCGCTACAAATACATTTTGTCCGTTTACTTGGGTACTTAAATCATATTCACCTTTTAACACGTTGGTAAACTGAAAAAATCCATCTTTATTGGTTTGGGTGCTCAACCCATTACTTAAATAAACACCTTGTAAAGCATAAGCCTCACCAGTTTCTTTTTTTAGAATACCTTTAATGGTTGAGGCGTTGGCTAAAAACGTAACATAAGTGAAAACAATAATCAGGGTGAAAAAGCGCATGAATAAATAGATTTAAGAATGCGCAAAAATATACTATTTGTAATTAGTCTAAATAAAATTTGAGTGATATTTATCAGTATTAACGGTAATCTACTGACGTTCATCTAAAATAGGATGTGTGATTTTTTTTCATAAAGGAGGAACTAAAGCCGGAATAATTAAACTGGCATATCCTCCCGGTAGTTCCGGACTTTTATCGTAGCTATTTAGTGTGTGAAAAGGCTTGGAAGCATAATAATGATGATCGGCATGGCGGCTTAAATCTATCAACACAAAACGACTCACCAACTTATCACTTTGCCAGCTGTGCACTTCGGTAACACGTTCTTTTTCGCTGCGTTCCAATCCGTAATGTTCAATATAATTAACGTATTCAAGTAAGAAATTAGCTACAATACAATGCACAAACCATGCAACCAGCGCAAGCGGACCAACAATCCATACTAGAGTTGTATCAAACATTACATGGTATACCAATTGCCGAATCATGTAATTATCCCAACCCCAAACCAATTTACCTTCGTTGCTGCAACGTTCGGTTTCCAACTTCCAAGCACTTTTGATTTGACCTAAACCACTGGTAAGAAAAAATCCGTAAACCGACTGACCTCGTTTGGCGGTAGCCGAATCTTTAGCGGTACCTACCCATTTGTGATGCACGCGCAAATGTTCGATAAAAAAGTAAAAGTTTCCGGCTGTAAACAACAAAAACTTTCCCGCCCATTGCGATAAGGCATCCTTGCGGTGAATGAACTCATGTGCCATTACAATGGCTCCACTTCCAGTATACACTGACATACTCAGCGCAGCAAACCACAAATACTGCTCTGCTAACAATTCATTTTTTATCCCATACACAAAAGAGCCAATACATGCTATTTGCAGCGGCACATGCAACCACAATATAAAATTGGGTAGCGTATCATTTGTTCCGCTGTTTTCCTGTGAAGTAAAACTTTTGGTAACCATTTCTATGAGTCCAAGCACCACCAGTGAATATACCACATTACCGGCACTCCAGAGGCCTCCGTGTATATTGCCGTATACTACCAGCAACCCGGGTGTAAGACTCAAACTATATAACCAATTGCGAAGTGTTGCACTCATAGCATAATCGTATTTTTGATAGACCAATATACTAAATATCATCAACATGCTCCTATCCGAATTTGTTTAGTAATCGCAGAATGTAACACACTGAATGTAAAATGTAAAAGTTAGGAGGAGCTTCCCTTTTGCGGTTCGATATTTTACATTTTTCTGTTCTGCGGTTTTACATTCTACATTTTTCGGTTCTGCGGTTTCGCTCTCAGCGAAGAAGTGTAATGCTTTGTAGTGTTTTCTGCTCCTTTTTCCCTTTTACTTTATAGGTTAGGTGAGCAATATAAACACCTGCCGAAGCATTTTTTCCGTCCCATCCCTCTTCTATATTTTGGGTTGTAAAAAGTATCTGTCCCCAGCGGTTAACTATTGTTAACTCATAAAATTCGAGTTCGCGGGTAATTGGTTTAAACACATCATTCAACCCATCATCATTGGGTGAAAAGGCGTTGGGAATAAACACAAAATCGGAGCAACTATTGCCAATGAGTATACTTTTGGTTGCAATACATGTATTGCTGTCGGTTACGGTTACGGTTACGGTAATTTGTTGGGGTGTTTGTATTAAAATACTTGCTGTGGTATCACCCATAGGTTGCCACAATTGTTGTTTAAAGTTACCGACTGTAAGGGTAAGTTGTGCTCCTTCCTCAAAGCAAACAACAGTATCGGTAAGGTGATTGAGATTGGGTAACGGATATTGGGTAACCCTGAATGTATCCGTAACAGAGCAACCGGCATTGGAGCGTTTTACCCAGTATGTTCCGGGTTGGTTAACCAAAATAGAAGGTGCAGTAGTGAGAGTATTCCATCTATACGATTGGGCAGTCGCAGCTTGTAAGGTGAGTGTTTGGCCGTTACAATAGGATGGTGTGTAGTTGTTGTTGTTCGAAAGCGTTACGATGGTAATGGTATCGGTTATGCTCACATTACCCGATATATTGGTAATAAAATAAGTCCCCGCTTGTTTTACATACCGATTGCTGCTAGTGTCTCCATCATTCCAAATACAGCTATTAAAATCAGCGCGTTTGTTCCAAAGGATGCTATCCCCATCACACATGGATGTATCTTTGTTTGTTGGCTGCAAAGAAACGGGTGTAAGGCTTACATCGTCTATATAATAACAACTTGTAAGAAACCTTGAGGTGTCTATTATTTTCACTATCTTAAATATAGTATTTACATAGCTTGTAGTGTTACCAATGGTAATAAATTGTTCACCGCCAATCGCTCTATAGTAACCTTTGATATTCATCCAACCAAGCGTATCATCTAAAAAACGCCAACTTGGGTTTAGCACTTGAGGTATTAGTGGAATTGTATCCTCTGTGGTAAATTTCAACTTTGTGGTATTAAAATATACTCCGATGCTTGAGATGGCTCCAATTTGTCTATAAAGTGTTGTTACAGGATTACCCTCGGCAAGTGAAACATAAAAAGAAACACGATATACAGAATCGGCTAAAAGCGGTGAGCTAAGTTTATTGGACGCATAGTTTGTGGTACCGTATAGAGTATTACTATCACTTCTGTTAGCACTAATTAGTATACCAGAATAAGCATTACCTGTTCGAGGTATGCAGTTACCAATTGCATTAATAGGAACTTTATGCGATATTGAAGTAGCACAGGTGTTAAGATAATATAATTGGTTAAGAGTTGGTGAAAACCAGTTTTTAATATCTGAGAAATCAGAGTCTTGTAGAGTAGGAGGGCAATTATTGTATTCCTCGAAACTTGGATTGGGAACCAAATTTTGTGCGTAACAATTGCCAAAAAAAATGCTGATGATTGTGACGATATGTGGAAGAATTTTTTTCATGCTAAAAACACCACCCCCAGCTAAATGATGAGGGTGGTGTAGGATTAATTATTGTTTACTGAATTTTAACGTTTTTGTTTGGAGTGTTGTCGTTACCTCAATAAAATAAGTACCGCTGTTCCAACTTTCTACATCAATCATAATGTTTTGTTGCAATAAATTGGCATTGTTAACCTGCCAAATAATTTTACCGTGCTCGAACGATAGCCTCCACGCCCCCCGGCTCCTCCATTTACAACAAGCTGTTTAAAACCTTTTCCGGCAACATTAAATGCTCCATCATTGTCTCCACTTAGTACCTCTATTTTACCGTTGGCTATAAAACAAAGAACACCTCCGGTGTATTCATTCCAAGGGTCGCATGTAAGAGAGACTCCATTATCAATGGTTACGTCCGTATAAACAGGGACATTCATAATTTGAATTATACTTCCAGTTGTAGTTATGGTTCCCCAATTGGTAAATGCAAATGGGGTTACAGTAACAGTACGACTGAAAGGGTTAGAGCTTAGTACATTTACAATTTGCCAGTTGCGTGTTGGATTCGGCCCACTGGTTTTTGACATGAGCATTATCAAAAGTCGGTTATTTGGCAAAGTAGGCCAACTTCCGGAGCCGGCTTCACCATTTCCCGCATAGCTTATCACATACTGGTTAGCATTAGATGTGTTAATATTAGTAACAACAGCTCGTCTGGTGTTAATCACCGTATTGGGTGCAGGTACATTGAAAGAAACCTGAGCACCTGCATATTCCTTAAGTAGAAGAAGTATGGTGGATAGTAAAATGAGTTTAATAGTTTTCATTATTATGAAATTGGGTTTATGAAATTGAAAATGGGCTACTGAATAATTTGACTAAATTAACAGAGGGCCGTAAGAGTCTTTGATTCTTACTTTTTTTAGGTTGGGTTCGGCTTTTCATAAGGTGTGGGTTTAAGGGTTTACAAATAACTACATGAAGGTAGCTATATAATGTATAAAAGCAAGTTTTATCGTTTGATTTCCAGTTTTTAATGATTAATTAAGATTTGGAAACTACGGTTTGTGGGCTTCATTGTTAGGTTTTACCATTTAATCGCAAAATGTAAAATGCTTAATATGAAAGCTGAGGCTGTATTTTTCCTTTCTACATTTTCTGTTTTACCACGCAGTTCACAGCGTTGAGTCTCTTAGCAATAGCTTTGTGATCTTTGTGTAACCTTTGTGTTCGTGGTGGTTAACTATTTTTTCGCAGTATAGCATTTTGTTGTGATTGCTGTTTTTCTGTTTCCCCAAGGTGGCTGAGCTTCCCAAAGGGAAAGGTCGAAGTCACCGATTGTACTCAAAATTTGGTATTTCCCGATTTTAACCCTATCCTTGCGCCTCATTTATAACATTTAAACCATTACAACATGTATTTGACCACAGAAAGAAAACAAGAGGTTTTCGAAAAGTACGGTAGAGCTAAGTCTAAAACAGACACGGGTTCGGCTGAGAGTCAGATCGCTTTGTTCACGCATCGCATCAACCACATCACCGGACACTTAAAAGTAAACAAGAAAGATTTCTCGGCAGAATTAAGCCTGGTGAAATTGGTAGGTAAAAGACGTGCTTTGTTGGATTACTTAATCCGCGAAGACATTTTCCGTTACCGTGCGATTATCAAAGAACTTGAGATTCGTAAGTAAGATGAAGAATTTGAGATTTGAGATGTACGATGTAAGAATTTCTCTTACCTCGCGATTTCATTCTTATTTCTATTAACACATTACAACAAGCAGGGCAATAGTCCTGCTTTTGTTTTTTTCAATGCAAACCAAAAAGCCGCGTTGGTAAGCATTTTTAGCAGTAATTGCGGCAAGAGGAAATCATAACAAAAATGAAAGCAACAACAAAAACCTTTACCTTAGGTGATGGAAGAGAAATTTCAATCGAAACAGGTAAACTAGCAAAACAAGCTGACGGATCAGTAGTAGTAAAAATGGGTGACACCATGATTTTAGCAACTGCCGTAGCAGCAAAAGAGGCCAAAGAAGATGTAGATTTTATGCCACTTACGGTGGATTATCAAGAAAAATTTGCAGCTGTAGGTCGTATTCCAGGTAGTTTTCACAAGCGTGAAGCAAAATTATCGGATTATGAAGTATTGGTAAGCCGCTTGGTCGACCGTGCCATCCGTCCTTTGTTCCCTGAGGATTTTCATGCCGATACACAAGTGATGCTGCAGTTAATTTCAGCAGATAAAAACTTAAATCCTGATTGTCTTGTCGGATTAGCTGCTTCGGCTGCTTTGATGGTAAGTGATATTCCGTTTAACGGACCAATTTCTGAAGTACGTGTTGCACGTATCAACGGAGAATTTAAATTGAACCCAACCATCAGCGAACTTGAAAATGCTGATATCGACCTTATGGTAGCAGGTACTGAAAAGGACTTGAACATGGTAGAAGGCGAAATGGGCGAGATTACAGAAGAAGACATGGTAAAAGCCATGCGTTTTGCACACGAAGCCATTATTGCTCAGTGTAAAGCACAATGGGAACTTTGCGAAATGTTGGGTGGACGTAAGCCTGCACGTGAGTATAACCACGAACGCAGTGATGCCGAATTGGAAGCTCAAATCAACGCATTTGCATACGATAAAATTTACGCAGTAGCAAAAGGTAAATTGCCTAAAGCCGAGCGCAGTGCTGCTTTTAAAGCTATTCGCGAAGAGTTTAAAGCAACATTACCTGAAGGCACGGTATTAGATAAATTTTTATCAAACAAGTATTTTGGTAATGTAGAATATGATGCCGTTCGTGCCATGATTTTAAACGAAAAAACACGTTTGGATGGTCGCCAGTTGGATGAAGTTCGTCCTATTTGGAGTGAAGTAGGATACTTGCCGGGTGCTCACGGAAGTGCCGTATTTACCCGTGGTGAAACACAATCGTTAACAACCGTAACCTTAGGAACAAAACTTGATGAACAATTATTGGATGCTCCAATGATGCACGGTTATTCTAAATTTTTGTTACATTATAATTTCCCTTCTTTCAGTACAGGTGAGGTAAAACCTAACCGTGGTCCGGGAAGACGTGAGATTGGACATGGTAACTTAGCATTGCGTGGTTTAAAACGCGTATTGCCAGGCTTAACCGAAAGTCCTTATACCATTCGTATTGTTTCGGATATTTTAGAATCTAACGGTTCGTCATCAATGGCAACAGTTTGTGCTGGTTCATTAGCATTAATGGATGCCGGTATTAAAGTAAAAGATGCCGTGAGTGGTATTGCAATGGGATTAATCTCCGATGAGAAAACAGGTAAATACTCTGTATTATCTGATATCTTGGGTGATGAAGATCACTTAGGAGATATGGATTTTAAAGTAGTAGGTACCAGCAAAGGTATTGTTGCTTGCCAAATGGATATTAAGATCAACGGATTGCGTTGGGAAATGGTGGAAGAAGCGTTGATGCAAGCTAAAAAAGGCAGATTGCATATTATGGGCGAAATGAACAAAACCATTTCAAAACCTGCTGATGATTACAAACCGCATGCACCACGTATCGAAACATTGGTAATTGATAAAGACTACATCGGTGCGGTAATCGGACCCGGAGGTAAAGTTATTCAAGGAATCCAAAAAGATACCGGAGCTACCATCTCTATCACTGAGGTTGGTAACAACGGTATTGTAGAAATTGCTGCAACCAATGGCGAAGCATTGCAAAAAGCAATGAACATCGTTAAAGGTATTGTAGCTGTGCCAACAGTGGGTGAAGAGTATATTGGTAAAGTAAAAACCATTGTTGACTTTGGTGCATTCGTTGAGTTTATGCCAGGTAAAGATGGATTGCTTCATATCTCAGAAATCAGCTGGAACCGCTTGCCAACAATGGAAGGTGTATTACAAGTAGGAGAAGAGATAAAAGTGAAGTTGATTGAAATAGATAAGAAAACAGGTAAAGCAAAACTTTCGCGTAAAGTATTGTTGCCTCGCCCACCACGTGCCGAAGCTCCGGCTAAGGAAGAAGGTGCTGCTCCTGCAGCAACAGAACCAACAGCGTAATTGATGCTTCACATACAAAAAAACCTCAGCCATTTAATTGGTTGAGGTTTTTTTATGCTAAAAGGCGAAGGTTATTATCTCAAAACTGTAATGTTACCATGGTATTGAGTGGTTACATTTTTCTTGTCAACAATAGTTACGATGTAATAATATGTATCCGGTGAAACATCAATACCTTTTGCCTTTCCATCGCACCATTTACCATTAGGCATGGAAAATCGTAAATTTTTCCTCCCCATCGGTTCCAAATTGTACCAGTTAAAATCACCGTATTACCAACATCATATTTTATCCTGAATACCTCATTAAGGCCATCGTTATTAGGAGTAAATACATTTGGAATATAAATATAAACATCAACATTATCATTAATGGTTACGAATCGGGTGAATGTATCCGCGCAACCAAAGGCATCTGTTACCGTTAGTGTTATCGGATACCTTCCCACAAAGAGAAAGGTATGACTTGGGTCGGTTGAATTATAGTAGGCAGGGATAGAGTCGTTTACCAACCAATTGTACAGCAAGGGAATAGGAATGCTATTATTGGTAAAGTTTACCACAAGAAGTGGGCTTATTGATATAGTATCGCTAAGGGTAAACAAAGCTTTAGGATCACTAATATTAATCGTAACAGAATCACCACTAAACAATTGCTGATCGGAACCCACATCTACGTTCACGGTTGTCAAAATATTGATGGTAACGGAACTGGTCGCATTGAATGACGCTGTTTGGTTCGCAGTATTAAACCGATCGGTTGTATAACTCATACTACTTGTTGTCCATGCCTGTTATTACAATTGATATCATCAGTATTGTTATTCAATTGGTGGCAGGCAAGTACCCGATGTTGATGGAGAAGATAGGGTTGCAAGTGTTACATACCTAGGCAGATGATACAAGAGAAAACGATAGTATTCTGGCTAAAATTCAAAGGGTTTTGTTTACATGTAAGCCATTCATGATACAATTAGAGGTTTATTATCACACTCATCCGAACTTTTTTGAGAATCAATTAAAACTTCTTTGTAAACCTTTGTTAATATTAGATACGATGTAAAAATCGAAAGAAATAAAGTCCTAAAAAACGATCAAAACAGTTTATGATTACCATTAAAGTTAAAGACGATTTGTTTTATTCTAGCGCTTCTGGCTTTGGGTTGTATGCGGAGTATTACCTAATCAAGCGTTAGATAATAGCATAAGCAGATACGTATTTTCTCTACAAAATTAGAGAAGGCTGTTTTACCTTTTGCTTTTACTCTTCTCAATAATTCTAAAAGTAGATAAGCTATCAATGCTACAAATATTTGAGACTTAACCCCATTTTGACTCGTGCTGATAAAGGTTTTAACATTCAGATTTTGCTTAAGCAGTTTAAAGAACGTCTCAATATCCCAACGTCTTTTGTATAGTGCAGCAATGGTAGAAGCTTGCCACGTTAAATTATTGGTAATAATTTCTATGGTTGTGTTTTTTTCTTGGTGATATGCCACAACCCTTCTTAGGGTTTGCGTTTCCAATTTTAACTCAAGAGCTTTCTTGCCCGTTAAGTGAATAAGTTCATCTATCAGGATATGCTGATCAACCTTGTCAGGAAGTTCCAGTTCTTCTATGACCTGATAAACCGTATTATCCTTTATTCGAGTAACAAAAGTATTTTCAGCCTTTATCCTGTCTCGGATTACGCCAAAGTCCCAATAACCTTTATCTTCAATAATAATGGTTCCTTTTTCAAATACTACCTGCTCAAAACCCTTGCTATTGTGTACAGATGCTTCGGTGATGTTAACCAAATTGGAAAGCATCATAGCTTCATCCCATTGTGTGTGTATTTTAATGCCTCCTTTAGCTGTTCGGAACTTTGCCCAGTCAAACATACTCAAGCATAGGCTAACCGTGCTGCTATCACGTATAAGGATTGTAAGTGATTTAACATCTTCGATCACGGTTTGATTTGAATACTTGGCAAGGCTACTTCCATAATATTTGAGTAGCTCATTAAACAACTGCTCAAATACTTGCCAATTACGCTTCTTATTACCATCACTCATGGTTGACTTAGCCGGACTTTGTTCTAATCCAAGGTCGGATATAAAGGTTTCGGATACACCTATTCCAACCGAAATATCTTCTAAAGTACTGCATTTACAAAGCTGGCCGAACAATAAGGCAACTAACTGGTCGTATGTTTTGTATTTGTGGCAATACTTGTCGCTTTGATAGCGATTAATTGCCTTTGTTATAATAAAGCGGGGAATTAAATCGATTACCTGACGAATTACAGGTTTATTACTATTTTTGTTTCTGCGGAAAAGGCTCATTTGATTGAGTAGTTAGACACCTCAAATATTTGTGTTCTTTTCCGCTTTTTCTAATTTAGACTTTCGGATAGTTATGGTTTATTAATTAAAATGAGGTATCAAAAATGATTATGTGTCTGAATTGTGTTATTTTGCATGGTTTATTACAAACAAGGATACAACTGAATGGACATTAACTTTAGAAAGTATATACCTGAGAGGATAACAAATAGATTTGGAGAAAAGGAAAATATACTTGTAGTACTTGCAAATACTTTTTGGCTGGTTTCTGATAGGGTTGTTAGATTGGGAGTTGCTTTAATTGTTGGAGCTTGGGTGGCACGTTACCTTGCTCCCGAGAATTATGGGAAACTGAATTATGCGTTGGCCTTCGTTGCTTTATTCGGCTCTTTTACCTCTTTGGGTATTGATAGTATATTAGTTAGAGATATTCTAACCAGTCCCGAGAAGAAGGACAAATTAATGGGAAGCGCATTCCGGCTGAAGTTCATGTCGGGAATTGTCGCTTACCTTGCCTCGCTGCTGTTTATTTTTCTGATAAAGGATGAAATGCGTGATAGGGATACCATGCTTATGATTAGCATAATGGGAATTGGTAATGTTTTTCTGGCCTTTGATATTATTGATCTTTATTTTCAATCTCAAGTAAAATCAAAGTACACAATATTTGCAAAGAACTATGCATTTATAATTGTTTCTGGCATTAAGGTGGCAATGATTCTTTGCAATGCATCATTGTTCTTGTTATCTGTTACATGGCTGTTGGAGATGGTTTTCAGCGCTGCTGCGTTGGTTATTATTTATGAAAAAAGGGGGTTTAGCATCCGAAAATGGAGCAAAGAATGGAGTACAATGAAGTACATGGTTGCGCAAGGGTTCGGGTTTTACATTTCGTATATCTCTACATTTATTTACATGAAAATGGATCAAATTATGATTGGGGATATGATGGATAATAGAGCAGCTGGATTGTATGCATCATCTACTAAGTTATATGAAATTCCCTATACACTTTTGCTTATCATCGGATCTTCGGTTTACCCTTCCCTTATTAATGTATACAAAGTAGATAAGGAGCTTTTTTATAGAAGAATCAGACAAATTACAACCACTCTGTCAATGTTCGGGCTTATAGTTATTGGATCAACATGGTTACTTGGTGCCTGGGTGTTAAACATGCTCTTTGGTATCGAGTATAACGAGGCAGTGGAGATTCTTAATATTCAAATAGTGGGTATCTATTTTATGTGTTTAGGGGTTCTCAGGAGTTCATATTTATCAATTGTTTCAGGTCAAAACGTGTTGATGATTTCAACTATTTTTGCTACCATCTTTAATTTATTGGCTAATTTCTACTTAATTCCCGTTATGGGAGCTAAAGGATCGGCATTGGCAACAGTTATAACACAATTTTTATCCCTCGTTATTATTAATCTCTTTTTTGAAAAAACAAGAAGGTACTTTTTGATGCAAGCTCAATCCATACTACTGTTGGATGTTTTTAACAGGCTCAAAAAACACCTCGCACCAAATAAATAAGATGAAGTCAGTTGATGCAACATGCGTTATTTGTGGTTCTAACACCATTACCACATATGGAAAATTTTCTCAATATAAAGGAGATGCATATTACTGTAGCTCTTGCGATGCCTTTTATCCATCACAGCTTCCGGAGCTGGCAGACGTAATTTCCTATTACCAGGGATTTAATTTTAACGAACCCCAAGGAACGTTTATCCGCAAATGGATCAACAACACGTTGTTTACCAATAAGGCCAAACAAATATCATCAGTATTAAAGAAACATACAGCGGGAAATAAACTACTTGATTTTGGTGGTGGTTGCGGTAATTTTACAAAGGGTTTTGCACACGTAGGTTATGATAGCTGGCTTTATGAAATAGATCAATCCGCAGTTCGTATTGCAGCCGAAAATGGCGTGAAAATATTAACCGAAAAAAAGGGTTTATTTGATATTGTATTTACGTCTCATGTTATCGAACATTTTATTCTTTTAAAGGATTTCTTTGAGGACGTATCGGCATTGCTTAACACAGGAGGAGTTCTGGTTATTGCATTGCCAAATAAAAATATTGAGGAGTGGTACCGCAAGGTTCATGTTAAAGGATACCTGGATGTACTTCCGGAAAGAAGTATGAAGGATTTGAAGGAGAATCCATGGTTTTGCATTGATCCCCCAAGGCATAATTATGCGCTGTCATCTACAACAATGAGGATGCTTGCAACAAAGTATGGATATGAAATATTGGAGGATTTTACCGAATATTGTAATCAGGGAAGTTTTTATCACAATAGCCAATACTCATTATTGAATTTCGGCACTTTTGTAAAAAAGCCATGGCGATTTGTCTATAACCTATATATCACAGCCATGTCGGTTATCACGAGTAAGAAATACCCCCAAGGAGGAGAAAATCTGTGTGTAATATTAAGAAAAAAGTAAACATACAATATTAAAAGCATAACGAAGGATGGCATCAAATTTCCCTTTAAATACAGATGATTCAAAACCATCAATATCGCTTAATGCAGAGCAGGTAAGATATATTAAAATCGTAAAGTCAAAAATTCTGGATGGTACATATAGGTTAATTACAATTCCCTGTTTGTGTGGTTCGGATGGTAAGGACGATGTTACAATTACAGATAAAGACCGATATGGATTTGATATTGGAAGCAAGCTTTGCGCAAATTGCGGACTCATAAGGAGCGAAAGAATATTTGACGAGGCAAGTACGATTGGTTTTTATACGCACGAATATCGGAAGATATACCAGCCCGATGAGTCGGGTGCAGAGGCTTTGTTCAGTGATCAAAACAAAAGAGGGGAAGTTTTTTATGCGCTTTTTCAAAAAGAGATTGGCAATATTTGCAATGCAACAGTATTCGAAATAGGTTGTGGAGCCGGTGGTATTTTGTACCCGTTTTATAAAGCGGGATACACCACAGAAGGAATTGATTATGACAAAGAGCATTTGGAGTATGGTAAAACAAAGGGCTTAAATTTGCAGTTCGGTGACTACAAGGAAGCCGTTCCTAGGCAGTCAAAAGACATAATTATCCTTTCGCATGTATTGGAACACATGAGTAATCCTGTTCGAGAACTTAACGATATCTTCGAAAAAATAAAAGATAATGGATACCTCATCCTGGAAGTTCCTGGCATATTTTGCATCCATACCATGTATTTTGATCCGATTGTCTATTTTCAAAATGCACATGTATACAGTTTTTATAAGGATTATTTGGTTAAAATTGCGGAGCAGATTGGTGTTACTGTTAAGTATGCAGATGAAAGAGCAACATTAATTCTGCAGAAACCGGTGGGGTGGAGGCGAAATGAAACCCTTACGCTCACCGACCCGCGGCTCAAAGCGAAGTCTGCCGAGATAAAAAGCTATTTGTACAATAATTATATTAAAAACAAGTTTAAAATAAGCCCTTACTATTGGAAATACCTTTTCTTTACAACACTTAGAAATTTGAAATTAATAAAATAGAAATAACTATGACTTATAAAACACCGAAAGTAATAGCAGAAATAGGCTGCAACCATAAAGGAGAAATGAGTATTGCCAAAGAACTTATCAAATTGGCAAAAGATTGCGGAGCAGATGTGGCGAAGTTTCAAAAACGAAACAATAGAGAACTCCTCACTGAAGAACAATACAATACCCCCCATCCTAATCCACATAACTCATATGGAGATAGTTATGGTGCGCACAGGGAATTTCTTGAATTTAATCAACAACAACACGCTGAATTGAAGGCTTATTGTGAATCAATAGGAATAGCTTATTCTACGTCTGTTTGGGATCATATTTCTGCTGCCGAAATAGTTGCTTTAAATCCGTCTCTCATTAAAGTACCCTCTGCATGTAACAATAACTTTGGAATGCTTAAAATTCTTCGTGATGAGTATAAAGGCGAAGTTCATGTGTCATTTGGAATGACGTCTCATGAAGAAGAAGCGAGTATTGTGAGCTTTTTTGAAGAAACAAATCAAGGAAACAGGTTAGTGATATATGCATGTACATCAGGATATCCTGTTCCTTTTGAAGATGTTTGTTTGCTCGAGATTACAAGGTTAAAGCAAACATTTGGAGCAAGAGTTAAAGATTACGGGTTTTCAGGACATCATCTGGGCATAGCAATTGATAATGCAGCTTATGCTCTAGGGGGCACCTGGGTTGAACGACATTTCACAAAAGATAGAACCTGGAAAGGAACGGATCATGCCGCATCTTTGGAGCCAACGGGTATGCTTAAGTTAGTGCGCGATTTGCATGCAACGCATAAAGCGTTAACCTATAAATCAAAGGAAATACTTCCGATCGAACAGGTCCAAAAAGATAAACTGAAGTACAGAAAGAATGGTTAAGGCAACTGCGTTAGTTCCTGCTCGCTGTGGGAGTAAATCAATTCCACTTAAGAATGTCAAGGATTTTTGCGGAAAACCATTAATATACTGGACATTAAAAGCACTTGATGAGAGTGATTTTGTGGAACGTGTGGTTTTGGCTACCGACTGTGATACGATTGAAACAATAGCAAGAGCCTTCAACTTATCTAAAGTTGAGGTATACAGACGAAATCCGGAAAATGCTACTGATACTGCTTCAACAGAGAGTGTGATGCTTGAGGTTATTGGCGCATTAAATATTGCCGAGTCAACCCCCTTTATACTTGTACAGCCAACAAGTCCTTTTTTAACAGTTAAAGATGTTGATAGTGCAATGCAGTCATATCTTAACAATGAATTCGACTCACTGCTTACCTGTGTGCGTGTCAAAAGATTTTTTTGGACGGAAGACGGAAAAAGCATCAATTATGACTTTACCTCACGCCCCCGCAGACAAGACTTTAAAGGTGAGTTGATGGAAAATGGGGCATTGTACATCAATAAAACGAAGAATATTGTAGCCAATCAAAACAGGCTTTCTGGAAATATTGGGGTATACGAAATGCCCGAATACACCGCTACCGAAATAGATGAGCAAGACGATTGGATTGTAGCAGAAGCATTAATGCGTAAGCACATTTTACCTGCGCAAAGCGTTGGAGCTAGAATTAAGCTATTTGCAACTGATGTTGATGGGGTGCTTACTGATGCAGGGATGTATTACAGTGAGAGTGGAGATGAACTCAAAAAGTTTAACACGATTGATGGAAAAGGAATTGAACTGCTGCGAAATGCCGGTATTAAAACGGCAATACTCACATCAGAAAATACAACCATAGTGAGTAGAAGAGCGCAGAAGCTGAAAATAGATTTCTTGCATCAAGGGCAACACAATAAGTTGGAAACCCTTAAACAAATTTGTGCTGAGCAAGGAATTTCGTTGGCTGAAGTGGCCTATATCGGTGATGATATTAATGATAAAGAAGTACTGGAGCATGCAGGGTATGCAGCTTGTCCCCAAAATGCTGTGCGTGCGGTAAAAAACATTCACAATATTATAGGCATACCTGTAAACGGGGGCGAAGGTGCAGTAAGGGCTTTTGTTGAATATTTATTCTCAATAGGTGCCGTATGAAGTTTGCAGAACTTATTCCTCCAATATTGGAAAGCCCACTATTAAAGTTGGCCGAGCGAATCAAGTTCGCAAAGGTTAGGGATAAAAGAGAAATTAGGGCTAATTTAAAATTAAAAGACTCTGCTAAGGGTAAGAGAGCTTTTATGATTGCAACCGGACCCAGCATTAAGCAAGAAGATTTATCAGTTTTGGCCGGAGAGGACTGTTATACCATTAGTAATTTTTTCTTACATGAAAAGCTTGATATTGTAAATCCTCGATTTCACTTCTTTGCTCCTTATCATAAGCCATTGATTCTTGAGAATTACATTGCTTGGCTCAAGAAAGCAGATGATGTACTTCCTGAATCTACGGAAATGGTGTTATGCATCAAGGATAGAAATCTGATAGAATCTAGCGATCTGTTTACCAATCGAATCGTTCATTATTTACATTTTTCGAATTCTCCTTATTTTTCAAATAAAGTGGATCTCACCTATCCCATTTTAAGCCCAATTACCGGGCCACTCATGATGTTGCCTGTTCTGATTTATATGGGTTACAGTCAAATCTATTTAATTGGATGCGATCATACAGTGCTCAGAGATTTTAAGAAGACAATTACTCATTTTTATGATAAACAGTCGGATATGCGGCAAAATGCGTCAGATGTAAACGCATGGGAGGATATAATAGAAAGCCACAGGTCAAGTCTTGCAATATTTTTGCAATACCAGTTCTATAAAAAGATGCTTACAAAAGCCTATAAGAATGTTGAGATTATTAACTTATCATCAGATTCATGGTTGGATATGTTTCAAACCAATCGTCTCAAAGATGTAATTAAAAAATAATAGGCTAACGCTTGAAAGATTATCAATAACTTGGCTGCAGTTTTTTATTCAACTTCATTATACTTAATTGCAGCCCAATCATTGCAAGAGGTAAAATGACGCTACAATCTATCATACACAATATCTCACAACGAGAAGACATTATTAATCAGCCACCTGTACTATTGGATATTGGTGCCTCTGATGGAATCAATCCAATGTGGAAATCGATTGCTCGGTTTTCAATTTGTATTGCCTTTGATGCCGATAACCGTGAATTTGAGTATATTGAAAAAGAAGAAAGTGGATTTAAAAAACTTTTTAGCTTTAGTAAAATTGTGGTTGATAAACATGAGAATAACTCAACGAAGCGCAACTTTTATTTAACTCAAAGTCCATATTGCTCAAGCTTGCTGCATCCCGATAATACATCAGTAGCAAAATATCATTTTTCGGAATTGTTTAACGTTGAAAAAGAAGCTCAAATTGATACCATCACATTAAATGAAGTACTGGAAAAAACCGGTGTTCAAAAAGTTGATTGGTTTAAATCGGATACACAAGGAACGGATTTAAGATTGTTTACTTCCGTATCAAAAGATGTTCAGCAAAATGTTTTATTACTCGAATTGGAGCCTGGATTTATTGATGCCTACAAAGGTGAAGATAAAATTTTTCACACTCTTCAATACCTTGAATCCTTAAAACAATTTTTCTTAATTCACTTCACGGTAAAAGGTCCTTACAGATTACCATCTGCTGATTTTAACATTTTATTTCCATCAGCATTTACCAAAACACTCGCTCATCAATCTATCAAACCAGTTCCTGGTTGGGCCGAAATGATTTACATGAATGAACTCCCTCAAGCAGATGTTACTTCGCGCGATTATGTGTTAAGCTGGCTATTTGCAACCTTGCAGAATAGGCATGACGTTGCCTACTCGTATGCAAAAAAAGCAATCGAAAAGTATAACGAACCTATTTTTACTGAATGTGAGAAATACTCAATAAAACAATTGAAAGGAAAAATACAACAATTAGGTTCAATGCTAAAAGTAGTTGTTAAGGCCATCAAGAAAAGAATTTCATAAGTAAAAAAATGTTGTCGAAACTTCAAAAAGTAAAACTGAAACTATTTGGAAATCCTTGGGGGTGGAAAGGCAACTATGCAACATGGGCAGAAGCTCAACAACAAGCTTCGGGCTATGATGATGATGCTATTTTGAACAAGGTAAAAGATGCCTTGCTCAAAGTAAAATCAGGAGAGGCAGTGTATGAACGCGATTCAGTTTTATTTAACGAAATCGACTATTCATGGCCACTGCTTTCGGCTTTGATGTGGATTGCCGCTCAAGAAAAAGGCAACTTAAGTTTGATTGACTTTGGAGGTTCGTTGGGCAGTTCGTATTTTCAAAACAAAGCATTTTTAAAAGACCTAAACGAGGTAGCATGGAACATTGTAGAACAAGAAAAATTTGTGCGGTGTGGCAAACAATATTTTGAAAGTGAACATCTCAAATTTTACGAAAGTATAGACGCATGTGTTAAGTTTAACAGTGTGAGCACACTGATCAGTTCAAGCACAATTCAGTATATCGAAAAACCTTTTGACATGTTGGATAGCATGATTAAACACAAGTTTAAGTATATAGCGTTTGATTTAATTCCAATTTGGAACAAACCAAATAGAATTACTGTCCAAACAGTGCCACCAAACATTTATGAAGCATCCTATCCTTGCTGGATATTGAATGAAAATGATTTTCTAAACAGGTTCGATCAATCCTACACGTTAATAAGCTCATTTAAAGCAGCCCATACCATTTATGTTGATGGAAACCCCTTGCCCTATAAAGGATATCTTTTCAAACTAAAATAACCGATGAGTGTATGTCATCAAAAATGAATTTTTGTACACTGTTTGATAGCAACTACATGAGTCGTGGTGTTGCCTTATATCGTTCTCTTGAAGAACAAGCAGATCATTTTCATTTATACATGCTCGCATTTGATGATAATTGTGCAGATGTATTGCGTAAACTTAATCTTACACATGCCACAGTCATAACACTCAAACTGTTTGAGGATGAAGATTTACTCCGCGTAAAAAAGGAACGCAGCAGAGGAGAATATTGTTGGACGAGCACTTCTTCCCTAATTTTATATTGCATCAAAACATATGAATTAACTCATTGTACATATTTGGATGCCGACATGTATTTCTACCAATCGCCAAGAATTTTACTGGATGAAATCCCTCAAAATTGTTCAGTTTTAATTACTGAGCACAGATACACCAAGCAGTATGATCAAAGCATTAAAAGCGGAAAATACTGCGTTCAGTTTATGTATTTCAGGAATGATACAAATGGAATAAAAGTTCTTAATTGGTGGCGTGATGCCTGTATTGAGTGGTGTTACAACCGCATGGAAGACGGTAAGTTTGGCGACCAAAAATACCTTGATAGCTGGACTACACAATTTGAAGGCGTATGGGAATTGCAACATTTAGGAGGAGGATTGGCTCCATGGAATTGCCAGCAATATCAATTCTCAAGAGAAAAAAATACCCTTATTGGTACCGAAAAAAAAACAGAATTGGACTTTAAACCAGTTTTTTATCATTATCATGGCTTGCGTTTTTATAAAAAAAACAAATCCATTTTTGCAGATAAATATTATTTAATTTCCATTGCCGTTCGCAAGTATTTTTACTATCCATATCTTAAAAAAATTGCCGCTGTAGAAAAAGAAATAGCAGGCGTTAATAATAATTTTGACCCAAGTGGAAGAAAGCCATATAACGAGTATTTGAAAGAACTACTGTTTAATGGTTATGTTGTTTTGGTGAAAAGAAATTTATTGAAAAAGTAACATGCCGTTAACTGTTTTGCTGTTGGATAATTACGATTCATTTACCTACATGCTCAAGGACTATATTGAGCAACACGAGGCAGTTTGCAAGGTTTTAAGAAATGATGATTTAGACGTTTTTAATAACCTTCAATTGTTTGATGCAATCGTTCTATCACCGGGTCCGCAAGCACCCAAAGATGCCGGATTGTTAATGAAGGTTATTGAACAGTCCTTCCAACACAAACCCATTTTAGGTGTATGTCTCGGACATCAAGCCATTGGCGAATTTTTTGGAGCCACACTAGTAAAGGCAGCTTTTCCAATGCATGGAAAAGTAGATTCTATATTACACACTCAGGATGAACTTTTCCATAGCGTTCCACAAACATTTAGTGCCACACGATACCATTCACTCCTACTTACCCAAATGCCAGAATGTTTGTCGGTCATTGCTAAATCATCTCAAAACGAGGTAATGGCTTTAAAGCACAAGCAATTACCAATATGGGGAATTCAGTTTCATCCTGAATCATGCCAAACAGAATATGGAGTAACCATGATAAAAAACTTTTTATTAGCAGCAACACCCAAGCAGTAAGTTTTTTTTGCATATATTTGATTTGTTTACATACAAGATTAATGGATATTCAGGTAAGAAAAGAAGATAAATTCAGCTACATCGAGCAGGGTGAAGGAGAAGTGCTTTTACTTTTACATGGTTTATTTGGTGCACTGAGCAATTGGAAAGATGTGTTGGATCACTTTTCGAAAAGGTATAAAGTTGTTATTCCACTCATGCCCATTTTTGAAATGAATATTTTAAAATTGAGTGTTGAAGGATTGTCTGATTTTATTCACGACTTTATTACCTACAAAAAGTTTAACAAAGTGCATTTTTTAGGCAATTCGTTAGGTGGACATGTAGCTTTGGTATACATCCGCAAGCACCCTCAAAAAATTACTTCCCTAGTACTTACAGGAAGTTCTGGTTTGTACGAGAATGCAATGGGAGGAAGTTACCCTAAAAAAGGAGATAAAGAATTTATAAGGCAAAAGGTTGCACTTACTTTTTATGATCCGGCAACAGCAACAGATGCTTTAGTAGATGAGGTATTTGATACCCTTAATGATAAAGGAAAGGTGCTTCGAATTTTGATGATGGCCAAATCGGCTATACGTCATAATATGCGAAAAGATATACCTCAAATTACTCAGCCTGTTTGTTTGATATGGGGAAAAAATGATACCATAACTCCTCCAGAAGTTGGAGAAGAATTTCATCAGTTATTACCCGACTCGGAGCTACATTTATTGAATGAATGTGGCCACGCGCCTATGATGGAACGCCATAAAGAGTTTAACACTATAGTTGATTCATTTTATCAGCGAATAATAAAATTATAACATGTTTGCCGAAGAACTCCTATCAAATGATATTTTTCCGCTCAAAAAAACAGACTCTTGCGAAAGTGCTTTAGTGTTTATGTCTGATTGGAAAGTTTTTCATTTACCGGTAGTGGATAACGGAAAACTATTGGGTTATGTTTCGTATGACGATATTAACAACCAATCAGGTAAAACAAAAGTTGAGAAAATTATTCAACCATTGGTTCAACTATACGCCAACAAAGGCCAGCATTTTTTTGAAATAATGAAATTAATGGCCGATACCGGTTTTACCGTTATTGCAATTAGTGATGAAGAAGCCGAATATAAAGGTGTAGTTTCGGTGAAAGAGATTGTTCAAGTATACAAATCATCATCGCTCACACAACCCGGAGGTATAATTGTATTAGAAATGACACCCCAAGATTATTCATTGGCGGAATTGTCGCGTATTGTTGAATACAACGATGCTAAAATTTTAAATGTTTTCGTAAATACGTTACCCGGAAATTTTTCAAAAGTGTTGGTATCACTCAAACTAAATCGCCCCGAATTGAACACAATCGTTCAAACGCTTGAACGCTACCAATACCGCATTCATTCCGTTCACCAATCAATGGATCAATCAAGCGATTTTAGCACCCGATATGAGTGGCTTATTAAATATCTTAACACATAATAGGTTAACAACAAAACAATGAAAATTGCCATTTACGGAAGGGTATTTAAAAAGGAGAACGCACCATTCATTCAATCGTTGTATGATTATCTGCTGGAAAAAGATATTGATTTCGTTACAGAGGAAGTATTTTTAGCTCAATGTGTGGCATCCGGTGTTAAACCGCGCAAAACGGATACGTTTTCTTCACAAAGTGATTTAAACATCAGCGAACCCGATTTTTTTATTGTATTAGGTGGCGATGGAACCATATTGGATACCATGGTTTATATGTTTAAAAAACCAATTCCTGTTTTAGGCATCAATACCGGTAGGTTAGGTTTTTTAGCAGGCGAATCAAAAGCTGATATTAAGCGAGCCATTGATAATTTGGTAAAGGGTCATTTTTCTATTGATTACCGATCGGTGCTGCAACTAGAAACCAGTGTTCCGTTATTTGATGGTGTAAATTATGCGCTGAATGATTTTGTGATTCATAAGAAAGATTCATCATCCATGATTACCATTCACACCTATGTAAATGGAGAATACCTCAATTCATATTGGTCGGATGGATTGATTATATCAACGCCTACAGGATCTACCGGTTATTCATTAAGCTGTGGCGGACCTATTTTATATCCTACATCAAACAGTTTAGTTATCACCCCTATTGCACCACATAACTTAAATGTAAGACCGATGGTTATTTCAGATGAACATGTAATTTCATTTGAGATTGAAGGGCGCAGTACCGGATTTTTAATCACACTCGATTCTCGTTCTGAAAGTATCACATCATCCGTACAACTGGCAATTAAAAGAGCCAATTTCAAGTTTCCATTAGTTCGTTTTAATGAAGAGAATTACCTAAACACGCTACGCAAAAAGCTCATGTGGGGTATTGATAATCGCAATATTTAAAATCAGCCTTCCCATACCAAACACGAATAAAACTTCAAAATAACGAACCTAGTGCTTCTATTCAAATACTTTAAAAAGCCACTTAAAGAGGATAAGCGTTACTTAGTAATACCTTAATGGCAATTGAATTTTTAATTAGTTATATTTTGCACCTTTAAGCAACCAAAATGAAATTTGTAGCCCGTAGTTCATACGTTATACTTATACTTTTTATATCAACGTTTAATTCAAATGCCCAAAAAACGGAATTAGGCTTTCTCGCAGGAGGATCTTATTACTATGGTGATATTGTAACCACTATTCAACTCAAAACCATTGGTCCAGGATATGGCGTTTTCATGCGTTACCATATTAACAAAAAAATATCATTTAGAGGTAATTTGATGTATTGCAGGGTTGAAGGTGCCGATTCCAACTTGGCTAGAACAAGCGACACAAAATGGCAAAGGGACAGAAACTTCGCTTTTTATTCTGATGTAATTGAAGTTTCAGGAATGATAGAATACAACTTAATACCCGATTTAAACAAGGGGAGAAAAATGTACACCCGTTTTGTACCATACGTTTTGGGCGGTATAGGCCTATTTTATTTCGACCCCAAAGCCATTCACCCAATTACGGGCAAACCAATTTCCCTCAGACCTTTACGCACGGATGGAACATCCTATCTACCTATTGCTATTGCCTTGCCAATTGGTATAGGTGTGCGATATTACCTTAGCAAAAATTGGCAAATCGGATTCGAATTGGGAACACGTTTAACCTCAACATCAAGGTTAGATGACGTAGTAGGAGATGCAAAATACCCGAACCTAGAAAGTCTACCGTCTGACGATGCTCGAATAATGTCTGTTCGTAACCAAAACAGCATGAATCAAGAAACCCAAATCTCAACAATTTTTGAAGGTAAGCCCCGCGGAAAGATTGACTACATTACAGATATCTATATGATATACGGAATTACGGTATCATACCGAATTTGGCCCAAAGGACCGAGATCCTCCAGAGGTAGAGCGGTTCGATGTCCTCGCTTTTATTAGAAAACTAAAACAGTTTTCACAAAATCTAAAGTTTAATTTATATTCGCATTTATGCGTATTAGTTTGAGTAGAGTTTTAACAGTCTTATATCTTTCTTTTCTGCCCTTAGCTGCCGCTTTTTCGCAAGGAATTGAGGTTGGATTATTTTTAGGTGGATCTAACTATTTTGGTGATTTGAGCAACGATGGCGTAATGTTAGATAAGACACATCCTGCAGCCGCCATTATTGCACGTTACAACTTAGGTGAAAAGTGGGCTGCCAAGGGTTTTGTTGGCTACGGACAAATATCAGGAGACGATAAAAACGCTAATACTGCAGTCAAAAAAAGCCGTAACCTGAGTTTTTATTCCAACGTAATTGAGGTTTCGGCCCAACTTGAATACAATCTAATTAGAAACAACTATCGCTATACGCAAACAAGAAAGGTAATACCCTACTTATTTGCCGGAATTGGTATCTTTAACTATAACCCAAAAACAAAATTAATGGGTGAAGAAGTTGAGTTAATGCCGCTTGGAACGGAAGGACAAGGAACCACCACCTACAACGACAGACAAAAATATGCATTAACCCAAATATGCATTCCTTTAGGAATAGGATTCAAAAAACGTATCGGCAAGCGAGTATCAATTGGTTTAGAATTAGGCACACGCTACACTTATACCAATTATTTAGATGATATTGGCTCAACGTATGCTGATCCAAGAGTTGTTGAACGCGCAAGTGGAAAAAAAGCTGCGTTATTAAGTGATAGAAGTTTGGAAACATCTCCTGATGGGCGTACCGTTTTTGTTGATGGAGATAAACGTTCAATTAAAAAATTTAATATTAACGACATGTATTTGATGGGAGGCTTTACCTTCACCTATATTTTCCCTAATGCCGGAATGAGATGCCCAAAATTCTAATTACATATATTACCCTTTTTACCCTTTACATAACCACTGCAAATGCGCAGCGATTTGAAGTTGGCTTGGCTCTTGGTGCCGCAAATTATGTAGGCGATTTAGCGCCAACCATGGTAACATCCGAAACAAAACCATCCTTGGGTTTCTTTGGCCGTTATGCTTTATCAAGTTCGTTTGCCGTTAAAGGCGAAATTACCTACACACAACTCTCTGGTAACGATAAAAATTTCGATTTCAATGCACCACGAAATTTAAGTTTTAGATCGGATATAACAGAATACTCGGGAGTGTTAGAGTTTAATTTCAATAAATATGGTTTAAAAGTATTAGACAAAAAAATCACTTCTTATATTTTCATAGGTATAGCAATGTTTGAGTATAAACCCGAGACCTATTTTCAATCATCTTGGTATGATTTACGAAGCTTAAAATCAGAAGGAAAGTCTTATGAATCTTCTGCCTTTGCAATTCCTTTTGGCATGGGCGTGAAGTGCAATATTGCCCGTAATTTGGCTTTTGAATCAAGCATTGGTTTTCGCAAAACATATACCGATTTTATAGATGATGTAAGCGGAAACTACATTGATAATTTTGAACAAAACAAAAGAATGGGAGCTGTTGCGGCAGCGCTTGCTGATAGATCTGCCGAATTAAACAATGGTATCCCACAATACCAAGCAAGCCACCGAAGAGGTAGCGTAGATTTTAATGATTGGTATGTAATTGGTAGTGTATCACTTAGCTATCGTATATTTAACAGCCTAAAGTGTGCCAGATTTTATTAAATTCGCAGGCTTATAAAAATTCATGAGCCTCAAAGATCAACTGAACATACAAAAGCTACCCAAGCATATTGCCGTTATTATGGACGGGAATGGACGATGGGCTAAAGGCAAGGGCAAATTTAGAATATTTGGCCACCAAAATGGTGTGAAAGCCGTTAAAGAAACTGCTGAAGCTTGTGCTGAAATTGGTGTGCAATACCTCACGCTCTACGCATTTTCAACTGAAAATTGGAGCAGGCCCAAAGATGAAGTAAATGCATTAATGGAGTTATTGGTTTCAACTATCCGAAAAGAAACCAAAACCCTTATGAAAAATAATATCAGGCTTGAAGCCATAGGTGATATAAACGATTTACCTGCTAAATGTCAACGCGAATTAGGCGAAGCCATTGACGAAACAAAAGGAAACACACGATTAACCATGATTCTTGCGTTAAGCTATAGCGCAAAATGGGACATGATTAACGCAATTAAACATATAGCTCTGGAAGCAAAGGAAGGAAAAGTAGCAATTGAAAACATTGATACAGCTATGGTAGATAAGTTTTTATCTACCAAAGATTATCCGCACCCTGAGTTAATGATTCGCACCAGTGGCGAGCAGCGTATCAGCAACTTTTTGTTGTGGGAATTAGCCTACAGTGAATTGTATTTTACACCAAAGCTCTGGCCCGACTTTAACAGAGAGGATTTATACCAAGCAATTCTAGATTATCAACAACGCGAAAGACGGTTTGGCAAAACTAGCGAGCAACTAGCATAATGAGATATTTACTTAACAACTTACTTTTTGCTCTGATTTTGTGCATTGCTACCAATAATGTTATTGGACAGATAATCGATTCACCGGCCACAGAGAAGCCGAAGTCATTTATCGATTATTCATCTCCCAAAAAATATGAATTGGCCAATATTGTTATTACCGGTACCAATTTTTACGACAAGAGTGTATTGATGGTACTTTCGGGCCTAACCATTGGGCAATCCATTAGAATCCCCTCTGAAGATATTACCAAAGCTGTAAATAATTTATACAAACAAAAATTATTTGACGATGTGAGTGTGCGTATTATGGACATTCAAGATGACAAGCTTACTCTAGAAATTTATTTACGCGAAAAACCTCGTTTATCAACCTTAACCATCAAAGGCTTAAGCAAAGGAAAAGCAAACACCTTGCGAGAAGAACTAACCATCAAATCGGCTCAAATCATAACTGATAATTTACTTACATCAACTCGAAATGAGATAAAAAGATTTTATGCCGAAAAAGGCTTTTTGGATGCTGATGCCAAAATTACCCAAGAACCCGATGATGCCAAAAAGAATACAGCTAAACTTAAAATTGAAGTAAACCTCGGTAATAAAATTAAGATTAACGATATTGTTATTGAGGGCAACGAAGCATTACCCCATAACAAGGTTAGAAAGTTGTTTAAAGATACGAAACCCAAACGCAGGTTATTCGCAAAATCACGATACGAAGAGGACAAATACACAGACGACAAACAACGTATCATCGAAAAGTATTTAACAATGGGTTACAGAGACATTACGATTGTTACTGACTCGATTTATCGATACGATAAAAAATCGTTGCAAATTGTAATTAAGCTTGAAGAAGGTAAAAAATATCATTTCCGCGACATCAAGTTTATTGGAAATACAAAATATACAACAGATGAATTGTTAAGTATACTTAAAATTAACAGAGGCGATGTGTATGACCAATCCACGTTGGATGCTCGCCTTCACATGAATCAAACCGGATTGGATATTAGTACCCTTTACATGGATGATGGCTACTTATTTTTTCAGGTAAACCCCGTTGAGGTATTGGTTGAAAACGATTCCATTGACATAGAAATACGCATGCATGAAGGCGAACAAGCACGTATTAATAAAGTAACTGTAACGGGCAATACCAAAACCAGCGACCATGTTATTTTGCGCGAACTCCGTACCAAACCTGGTCAATTATTTAGCCGCAGTGATGTTACACGTTCCTTACGTGAACTTTCGCAACTAGGATATTTTAATCCCGAAGGATTAGGTGTAAATCCAGTTCCAAATCCAGCAAGTGGAACGGTAGATATTGAATACAAAGTAGAAGAAAAACCGAATGATCAAATTGAACTCTCGGCCGGTTGGGGTGCAAATTCAATTGTAGGTACATTGGGATTAACATTAAATAATTTTTCTACACGCAGGATGTTTGAGAAAAAAGCTTGGGCGCCCGTTCCAAGTGGTGACGGACAACGTTTATCATTGCGTGCTCAAACCAATGGAACATTTTTTCAATCCTACAGTGCATCATTTACCGAGCCTTGGTTAGGTGGTAGAAAACCAAATGCATTATCCGTTTCGCTTTTTCATTCCATACAAAGTAATGGGTTCAACTCGGCAGATGCCAGAAGGGCAGCCTTAACCACATCAGGTGTAACCATAGGTTTGGGTAAACGTTTAAAATGGCCTGATGATTATTTTACCCTACAAAATCAAATTGCTTACCAGCGGTATTATAATGATTACAGCGCTACCGGTCAAAGCTATCTATCACTTATTCCCGAGGGTGCTTCAAACAGTTTAAGTTACCGTATAATTTTAGGGCGCAACTCAACTGATCAACCTATTTATCCATCTAGTGGATCGAATATTTCATTATCGCTTCAGTTTACTCCGCCCTATTCGTTGTTCAATGGAAAAGATTATACTGCCATTGACGAAAAAGAAAAAATGCGTTGGTTGGAGTTTTACAAATGGAAATTTGATGCTACTTGGTTCAGTAAATTAGCCGGAAACAAACGTCCGCTTGTGTTGATGACGCGCACAAACTTCGGATTTATTGGGCAATACAATCCCAACGCAGGCTATACTCCTTTTGAACGCTTTTGGCTTGGAGGCTCTGGATTACTCGGCTTTAGTTTAGATGGTCGTGAGCTGATTGCATTGCGCGGATATGCCGATAACTCATTGACCCCTTACGTTTACAACAGAAATACCGGGCAGTTTGATAGGCAAGGTGGTATTATATACAACCGCTTTACAATGGAATTGCGCTACCCAATATCAACCAATCCCTCAGCAACGGTATTTCCACTCGTATTTTTTGAAGGAGGAAAAGCATGGAGCAGATACGAAGATTTTAATCCGTTTGACATCTACCGTTCGGCAGGTGTAGGTGTGCGTATTTTCTTGCCTATGTTTGGTATGATTGGATTAGATTACGGTTATGGATTTGATAACGTGCCGCTACAACCAAGCGTAAATAAAGGAAATTTCCACTTTTTATTGGGACAACAGTTTTAGTTTTCTTGTAATATTAACCACACATGAAAAAATTATTTGTAACATTTATTTTAGGATTTATAGCAATACACAGTGTTTCGGCACAGCGTTTTGCATATGTTGACACTGAATATATTTTGGACCTGATGCCACAATATAAAAGCGCACAAAAGCAATTGGATCAACTATCAGAGGATTGGCAAAAGGAACTGGAAAAAAAACAACAAGTTATTGATAAGATTGTTAAAGATTTTCAAGCCGAACAGGTATTACTTACCGAAGAATTACGTAAAAAACGTGAGCAGGAAATAAAGGATAAAGAAAAAGAGTTGAAAGATTACCGCAACCAAAAATTTGGTTACGAGGGCGAATTATTTAAAAAACGTCAAGAGTTGATAAAACCCATTCAAGATAAAGTTTTTGATGCCGTACAAAAAATTGCAAAACAAAACGCATTAGACTTTATATTTGCCAAATCGGGGGAACTCATTATGCTGTATTCCAACGCTAAATACGATAAAAGCGATGAAGTATTAAGCGAATTGGGTGTAGCAGTGAACAAAGCTGACAAGGCAAAAGATAAAAAACCAACTACTAATCAAGGTGGAAAATAATATTTGGCACTATTTTTAGGTATAAAAATTCAATTAATAAACAGAATACAAATGAAACACACAGCAAAATTTATTTTAGGAGCAGCACTGATATTGTGCATGGGGTTGGGTTCCGCTAAAGCGCAAAAATTTGCGTACATCGATTTTCAAGAATTAATGCAACAAATGCCTGAGTATAAAAAAGCTAATACCGATATGGAAGCTTTTGGTAAAACATTGCAAGATGAATTGAAAAAGATGAGTGAAGAGTTGGAAAAGAAATACAACGACTTCCAAAAAAATGAAGCCAAGATGGCTGATGCAATCAAAGATTTGAAACAAAAAGAATTGCGCGATATGCAAAGCCGCATCCAAGAGTTTCAAGAAAGTGCACAAGAAAACGTTCGTAAAAAAGAAACCGAACTATTGAAACCAATCATCGAAAAAGCAAAAACAACTATTGCTGCTACAGCCAAAGAAGGTGGATATACCTATGTATTTGACAGCAGTCCTGGAACTCCTTTATTATACAAACCAGAAGGTGATAACTTAATGGGTGCCGTTAAAAAGAAATTAGGCATTTTGTAAACCAAAAATCATTCACGAAAAATCCCCGACTGAATATTTCAATCGGGGATTTTTTATGCTCTAAAAATATTGCACTTAGGCAAATCTGCTTCTTACCACCTCAAAAAAAGCTTGATACAATGCTGTTGATGATGCTACAATAGATCGGCCAAAAATAGCATCCTCACCTCCCTTAAAATCGCATACTCGACCTCCTGCCTGTTGCACAATAAAAGCGCCACCTGCAACATCCCAAGGACTTAATCCATACTCAAAAAAACCATCGAACCTGCCACAGGCAACATAGGCTAAATCAACTGCTGCACTGCCCATTCTGCGCATACCTTGTGTGTGTTGCATAAAATATTGTAATGCATTTAGGTAGCCTTTCATCCCATCAAAATCATAATATGGAAAACCTGTTGCCAATAATGATTTAGACAATTCTGCATTTTGTTTAACCGAAATTTCTTTGCCATTTAAGTATGCTTTGCTTCCCTCCCATGCGTAAAACAATTCATCTCGGTTTATTTCATAAACAATGCCCATTATAGGTTTTCTGTTTCTTAACAGACCAACGCTTATACTATATACGGGAATGGCGTGAATAAAATTGGTAGTACCATCTAAGGGATCAATCACCCACATATACTCTTTCTCTTCGGTGGCAATGGTTTGCTCTTCAGTAATGAATCCTGCCTGCGGGAAAATATCTGACAACCCTTTCACCAATTGTTCTTCGGCTGTTTTATCTACGTAAGAAACAAGTTGATTAAAGCTTTTTTCCTCTACTTTATCATAACTAAACGCTTTTGCTTCTTGAAGAATAAAATAGCCTACTCTACGCACGAGTTCATTTGCTTGAATACATATTTGTTCGCTGTTCATCATACAAGTATAAATAAGAGAATATTGATTTTAACCCTACTGTTTTTTTTGAAATTATTTTGTGTGCAGGAACTCATTTAGATTTAACCACGTGAATTTGTATCTAATGTAACTTGACAAAAAGGTTGGTTTAGAATTAAGACTATGCCTCTTCGATCTTTTCGATAACATTCTTGTTATACCCTCTCCATTTGTCGAGCACCGTGCTAAAATCATATGGTAAAGGTGCTTCAAAAAACATATCCTTTCCCGTAACAGGATGAACAAATCCTAATGAACGAGCATGAAGTGCCTGCCGAGGCATAATTGAAAAACAATTATCGATAAACTGCTTGTATTTGGTAAAGGTTGTTCCTTTTAAGATACGATCACCACCATAAGTATTATCAGCAAACAATGAATGACCAATATGTTTCATGTGAACACGAATTTGGTGTGTTCTGCCAGTTTCCAATTTGCATTCAAGTAGTGTTACATAATTCAAACGCTCCAACACTTTGTAATGTGTAACACTCCATTTACCTTCAGTTTCATCATCAACCATCGTAAACACTTTACGATCACGGGTGCTGCGACCAATATAACCGGTTACCGTTCCATCTTCTTCTTCAAAATCGCCCCAAGCAAGCGCTATATATGCACGTTGAATAGTGTGATGAAAAAATTGTTTGGCTAAGTGTGTCATAGCAAATTCGTTTTTGGCAACCACCAATAAACCACTTGTATTTTTATCAATCCGGTGAACCAAACCCGGACGGATATTTCCCTCCTTAGCAAACGAAGTATCTTTTAAGTGCCAAGCTAAAGCGTTTACAAGTGTTCCTGTAACGTTATTATAACCCGGATGTACAACCATTCCTGCTGGTTTATTTACTATGAGAACATCATCATCCTCAAATAAAATTTCCAAAGGAATATTTTCGGGATTGATGGTATGATTATCCTTTGGAGGATGCGGTAAAACAACAGTAATGACATCGTTTCCTTTTACTTTGTAGCTAGCTTTAACTGGTTTTTCATTAACCAATATGCTTTCAGTTTCGGCTGCAAACTGAATTTTGGTTCTACTCGCATTCGGAATTTTATGCATTAAATACTTATCAATGCGCAACATTACTTGTCCCTTATCCACCACAAACCGATGGTGTTCAAACAATTCTTGTTCAGTGGCTTCTTCGTTGTCGTCTATTTCTTCCTCTATAAAATCTGTCATGATATTTTTCTATTCTAATCTAAAGTATGCTCGTAGCGTACAGCACCGGTTTACTTGGACTTGCATCCGTTTCCAATGAAGCAATTTGTATATTTAAGAAGTAAATGCCATCTGCAATATTTGACGGCACATAAATCATTTCGGTAATTGTTGCATCTAAACGTGGTTGTTGTGGATAATTCCAAAAAGCGTGGTGGGCAGATAAAGTGCCTCCGTCTTCTTCCGGATCCACCGAAGGTAAGTCAATAAGCAAGTGTTTGATTCCGTTATGAGCAAGCCAATCACATAATTGCGGTTCTAAAAAAGCTGGCTCATTTCCCGAATACTGCGCGGTAAGTTTACCATCTGTATTGGGGAAGGTGCGTATAACAAAAGCATCACAACCTCCCAAAAAAGATTTTTTTACATCTTCAAGTAACACACAATTTTTTTGAGTCTCAATGGTAATAAGCTGAGCCAGGGCAAAAAACTTATTTAGCGATTGATTAATGGTTATTTTTTCTTTAGAGATATGTCCAACACACTCTGTATGCGTTCCATTACCATGAGCATTAATCGTTAAATTTTGACAATTCACGCTTCCGCCTAAAGCAACCGAACCCACAAAATCGCCTGCCTTAAAGGGCTCAAATAATGGTGCTTGAATGCCAAATGCATTGGGATTGTTTGTTCCTGAATGCATTGGAATAGAAATATCAAGCGGTTGATCTAAATTTACACTGTATTTTTTTTCGCCAAACTCAATAATTGCATGCATGTTTTCGTTCTAAATTGCTGCGAATATCTATATATTCGACCAATATGCGCTTGTACGAACAGAAAATATGGTGGAAACGAATCCTTTTTATGATTGCTATCGCAATTGGAATCTTTTCCTTGTGGTACACACATCAACTTGTTCAAAAGTTAGCTAAGGAAGAAGAGAAAAAAGTACTCCTATGGGCCAATGCCACCAAACAACTGATTAAGGCTGAAGGTGACTTCACTTTTTTACTCGATATTATTAAAGATAATGAAACCATACCCGTGATTTTGGTGGATGATGCAGGTTCCATAATTGCTCATCGTAATCTCGATTCAATAAAAGTTGAACAGCCCGAATATCTCCAACATGAACTAGCTTTAATGAAAGAAGAGCATGAATCGATACCCATTTTGTATGATGAAACGAATAAACGTTTCAACTACTTATACTACAAAAATTCCATCATCTTAGCACAACTTAAACGTTACCCCTACTATCAACTGACTGTTATCGGTATCTTTATTATTGTTGCCTATTTGGCATTTAGCTCCTCCCGCAGAGCCGAGCAAAATCAAGTTTGGGTGGGAATGAGTAAAGAAACAGCCCACCAACTAGGAACGCCCATTTCATCGCTCATGGGATGGATTAACCTCATACGTGAAACCGAAAAAAGTGATCAAGAAGACTTATTGCTTGAACTGGAAAAAGATGTAAAACGATTAGAGTTAATTACCGAGCGTTTTTCTAAAATTGGATCGGCTCCTAAATTGGATATTGAGGTTGTTGATGATGTTTTACAAGACAGTATAAATTACTTACAAGTTCGTACATCTAATCGTGTTCGTTTTACACTTGTGCGCAACGAAGATGAGCTAACTGCTCAAATGAACGTCCCACTTTTTGAGTGGGTGATTGAAAATATTTGTAAAAATGCTATTGATGCAATGAACGGAGAAGGCAGTATTACCATGGCAACACAAGCCGAAGGAGATTCTGTAATTATTGATATAACCGATACCGGAAAAGGTATTTCTCCATCTAAACTTAAAACGGTTTTCAAACCCGGATACACTACCAAAAAACGAGGCTGGGGCTTAGGCTTATCTTTAGCTAAACGCATTATTGAAGACTATCACAGAGGGAAAATAGTTGTAAAAAGTTCGGAAGTAAATAAAGGCACAACGTTTAGAATAACACTTCAAGCATAACCTAAACTTTTCAATAGGGGTTGAGTGATATGTCGATTCGGTGGATTGTTGAATCGAGTAAATGATGATTATAATATGCGGGGTGAAGTCTATTTAGGGCAGGGGTGCGCAGCAATTTGTCGAATCGGGAGGGTTTTACCGAAGTCAAATTCTTTGTATGATTTATGAGCAATCAACTATGAACACTTCCCCTTTTTCACTCAGTAGGAAAGAAATTCAGAGGATTCAATGCGTACATAACATATTGTATTAAAGTGGATTTGATTTATAGCCGAACGTCTACTTTCTTCATTGCCAATTCAATTCCTACTCTACCCAATCAGCAATAAATAAATTGGTATCGCGGGTTCCACCATTGTTTCGATTGGAAGAAAACACTAATCTTTTTCCATCGGGCGAAAACATTGGAAATGCATTGAATAAACTTTCGTTAGTAATACGCTCCAATCCTGTGCCATCAACATTAATCATAAATAACTGAAAATCGTACCCTTTGGGGGAATGATGATTAGAGGAGAAAATGATTTTTTTACCGATCGGATGAAAAAATGGAGCCCAATTAGCTTTACCCAAATTGGTTATTTTTTCAGCCCAGTTCCATCTACATTAATAGTGTATAATTCCATATTGGTAGGAGCTACTAAACCTTTTGCCAGTAGGTTTTTATATTCAACACTATCGCTGCCTGTTGGGCGGGATGCTCGAAAAACCAGTTGTTTCCCATCAGGGAAAAAAAATGCGCCACCATCGTAACCCAAATCAAACGTTAGCTGCTTCACATTTTTACCATTTACATCCATAATGTATAAATCTAAATCACCATTACGCGTTGATGTAAAAACAATTTTATCGCCAAGTGGAGAAACGGTTGCTTCCGCATCATATCCGGTAGTATTGGTGAGTTGTTTAATCCCTTTGCCTTTTTCATCTCCAATAAAAATATCAAACTTAGGATAAATAGCCCACAGGTATTTACCTTCTTTGCTTGATTCGGGCGGACATTCTTTTCCACCTTTAAAAGTTGACGCATATAAAATACGTTTGTTATCGGGCATATAGTAGGAGCAAGTAGTTCGACCTTGCCCATTGCTCACCATCAGAGGTTGATAGGTTGTATTATCTTCCGCCTCATCAATAATCAGGTAAAATATTTGATCACATTTTAATCCCCATTGTGGGTTGTTGGATTGAAAACTGAGCTTCTTACTATCAAAACTGAAATAAGCTTCGGCATTATCACCGCCAAACGTGAGTTGTTTGAGATTGGCCAAATGTAGTTCGGTGGTTTGCGCAAAAACACTACTTACGCAAAAAAAACATAATGGTAAGACGAATATTCATGTAACAAAATTATGCTTATACACTGACTATTTTACATAAAAAATTGACAATAAGCCTCACAATTTACTGCTGCAATATGATACAATGCCGACATGTCGTAAATTCTCGATCCTCCTTGGGTGTTGTATGTTGATTTGGTATTCTGAAAAGCTGTATCAAATTCATAGGTGCCCGGAACAAATCTGGCATGATTACCTCCGGATGATGATGGCTGTCCACTAGCTTTTTGCCTAGCTAAACCATGGAAATAAAAGAGCGAATCATTTAAGGTTGTACGCCAATAATTTTCTATATAATTTAATCGTTGGTTGTTTACCCCCGGAATACCACTCAACATCAAACCACTGTTTAGGTTTCGCGGGAGCCAACCTTGAAGATAGGGGTCTAAATTACTCGATAACCCGTTATTATAATCCTTGCCCCAAGCCTCATCAGTCTTGGCTTTGTTTTGCATTACGATAGCAGTGTTGTATGCATCATACGTATTTCCGGCATCCTCATTTGTAACGTAAGCTCTTACAAAAAATTTATTCTCTTTCCGAACTTCAATCCTATTTTGATATAACTTAACATCTTTAAGACTAAAACGATTATCACCTTGGTAAACAGTTGTTCCTGTACTAAAATTTGAAGCGTAAATTGCTTCAATATCTTTAGTTAGCTTATAGTGAACAGATCCACTCAATTTGGTATTGCGGGTATTGTAATCTACCAAATCTTTCTCATTGTATCCGTCTCTCAAATAATAACCTCTTCCAACAAATGGAACACCCGAAGGTGCCGTGTAAAAAAACTGACTTACATCTTCATATCCGTATCTATTAACAGCATCATAGCCACCAGCATTTGATTCGTTGGTAGGCGATTGACTTGTTGGACTATAATTAGTTGCCTCCCAGTCATGTGCTCGCATGTAAAACATATTGAACTTATACGCAAACTTATCTTCGCCCTTTTTATTCTTGAACACTTCTGCCCATCTCACAGCTGTTTCTGCCATGCTACGTTCCCCAACTTTCACGCTTGCACTTAATCCAGGGAATTGAAACGGACTTTGGGTTTGCATATTAATTACACCGTTAAATGCATTCGGGCCAAAATAGGATCCGCTTGCACCAACTACTAAATCCACTTTTTGAATATCTAGTTCACTTGCGCCCAAAAAATTACCCAATGAAAAATTAAGTCCCGGACTTTGATTATATACCCCATCAATTAACTGCAAACTTCGAACGGGTGATGTACTGTTAAACCCACGAGTATTAATAATTTTAAGCCAATACTAGCCGATGTTAAATCAACACCCTTTAAGTGAGACAGTCCTTCATAAAAATTAGCTGCAGGTGTTTCTTTGATAGCAATTGCATCCATTGTTTCTACAGTTAGTGGAGCTTGCTTTTGCTTTTCGGTAACTCTCGTATCTCTTATCTCTATATCTTTTAACTGTTGGGTACTTTCCTCTATTTTAATATCAACAGGCTTTGTGCTACTACTTACAGTGACTTCTTGGGAGGCGTAACCTATATAACTGGCAACCAAAATAACTGGCAATGCTTGGGGAGATTTCAACGTAAACTCACCATCAAAATTGGTTGATGTGCCTATGCTTGTACCTTTAATTGATACTGTTGCACCAATTAAACGTTCTCCAGTTTTTTTATCTCTTAAAACACCTTTTATAACAGTAGGTGTTTGAGCAAAAACAACAATTGAGAATATACAAAATATGAATATGAGTAGTCACCTAATCAAAATAGTAGAATTTATAAAAGTGATTTAACGCTATTTATCTCAAAAAAAACAAAGGTATTATTCAAAGCCGTATTTGTAAGATTATAACAAGCTGTTGTTTTTGGTCATAATTATTTCGATATAATGGTTTTATTATTCGAATTTTCGGTTTTGATTCGAATGTTGATATTTACTAATTTTAATTTTCATTAAATATGTCGTCACACCATATAGTGCGCGAAGGGCAGGAGCCCGCTTTAATTATTGCCAATGGTGAGGCGTGTTCAAATGAACTCCTTGGGCAGTTATTGGAATGGAGTCCTTATGTTGTTGTGTTAGATGGAGCCATTGCGCGTGTAAACGAATTGGGCATAAAAGTAGATGTATTGTTGGGCGATTTTGACAGCCATGAGCACGCTCTCGAAAAAATGCAACCGCAAATGTCCATTGAAATTGTTCATACACCCAATCAAAACAAGACTGATTTACAGAAAGGAATTGAATTTTTAATTGAACGAAACTTTGCTGCGGTGAATATTATATGGGCCACCGGCCGCAGAGCCGATCATAATTTAAGTAATGTTACTGATGTGGTGAGGTATAAAGATAAAATCAATATTGTGATGATTGATGACTACTCGCGCATTTTTCAACTGCCAACAACATTCAAAAAATGGTATGTCAAAGGCTCTCCAATTTCCTTGATGCCAGTTGGTACGGTTAAAGGATTTTCTTCATCCGGATTGTTGTACAATCTCACCGATGCCGAACTACAACTAGGATATCGAACCAGCAGCAGCAACGAGGCTGCCGAAGATGGAATAGTGACCATTGTGCATGAATCTGGAGATTTGCTGTTGATGGAATGTAAGGATTTATAAAGCCGTAAGGCGGATTTCTCTCTTAAGCCAAACTCTTTCTATGATCTATGAACCATCAATTATGCACTCTTTTATTTTCACGCAAAGGCACAGAGGCGCAAAGAATAAAGTCGCAGGGGAATTAAGTTAAGAACTTGCGGGCGGACTCCCTTTAGGGCTTGGGGGTGCGTTGGGGGAATGCAAAGCTATCAAGTAAAGTTTGGTTTTAAAACAAAAAAATCCCGACCAAGTGGTCGGGAATCTTTACATTTCAATTATCTACTCAAAAGAGTATTTTCTTATTTAGCAATCATCAAACGAGTTGTTTTACTTCCTTCTGATGAATGTATGTTTACAAAGTAAAATCCATTGTTTAAGTCAGATGCATCAATGGTTGTTGTGTTTGAACCTGAGAGGAATTTCACTGCCGAAACTTCTTTCACAACTTTTCCAGTTACATCAATAACTGATATCGACATCTCAGCAGCTTTATCCAACGTAAAATCTAAAACAACCTCATTTTGTGCTGGGTTAGGGAACATAGTAAAAGTACTGATGTTGTTGTAAAGTTCTTTCAATCCTACCAATGTAAGTGTTCCAGATACTGCAATTTTTTGAGCAGCTAATGCCTCACTTTTAAAATCAATGGTGCTGGTTGAAGTACCGGCAGTAGTGCGGTTAAAGCGGCAATACAAAGTAAGATTTGCAATTGCACCATTTACATCACCAGCTAACTTCCAGTCTTTTTTCCAGGTTGTATTATCAGGTGATAATTCAAAATCACCGCCAACTGTTACCGAAAGTGAATCGCGTAAATTAGTTGCATTAACGGTAAACGTTTTAGCAGTTGTTGGAGTTGGTGTATTTGATGTAGTATCAAAACTGATTGATGCTGTTGACAACGATAATGATGGTGCTGGTAACTCAACTGCAAATCCGTTTAATGTTATAAGCGAAGAAGGACCTGATTGTGTGCTAAATGATGCAGTTGCTGTAACCGAACCTGCAACTTTTGGATTGTAACGGAAGTATACAGGAGTTGCTGCTAAAGCACTACCTGATTTAGGGATAGAAACAGATTCACCAAAACCCGATGATGCATTTGTAGAAACTTCAAATCCAGAGTTTGGTGTTACATTCACAATAACACCTGCTAATAAGCGAACACCGCTTACATCAATAGTTGATGTGTATGAAGGAATACCTACAACAGTTGCAAACTCAGGCAGTGTAGCTGGAGCTGCAGTTACCAATGGAATAGATAAACCACTTACCGTAATATTAATTGCAGTTGCTCCTGTGCTGCTTAAAATTAATTGTTGAGCCCCTGATGTTCCAATTACAGACGGATTGTAACGAACCCAGATTGGAGTTGGGTTAATGTTACCTCCAGCAATCGTATCAATAGTTAAAGAAGAAAGCCAATTTGTATTATCAACAGAAACTTGGAAACCTTCTGTTCCGTATGCTACGGTTAACTTATCAGTTAAATTGGCACCTGCTAATGTTAATGAACGAGAAGCTGATGGTGTTCCAAAAACTGTTTCCATAGTAATGGAATTACTTGGAGCATTAGCAACAATTATTCTGCGAGCATTTGCCGCAACGGATAAACCACTTACTGCTGAGTTAACAGTTGTTGCTCCAGTTGCCGAAACAGCTACGTTACCAGTTGATGGCGAAGCCGCGGGAGCTTGGAAACGAACATATACTTTTGTTGCTGCAACTGCACCTGATGCAGGAGTAAGCATGATTGAATCAACCGGATTGGTAAATGCCGAATCAGTACTTAACTTAAAGTCTGTATTCGGAGCTTTTACTTTTAAATCGCCTGTAAGGTTAGCACCTGTAACAGTTAATGGATATGCCAACGAATTGGTTAGTGTAGCAACTTGCCATTGCGGGTAAGATGTAGGAGAAACGGTAACTGATGCAAGACCTGTAACCGATCCGCTTACATTAATAATTACGTCATCAACACCATTGGCAGATAAGGTAATTGTTCCTGTTGCAGCAGATGATCCCGTTGGAACAAAACGCACATACAAAGGTAAATTAACTAAAGCTGCTCCTGTAATTGTGGCAGTGCTCGCAAAACCTGAACCAGTGGTTGTAGAAACCTCAAAGTTAGCAGATGCTGTTACGCTAATATTGTTACCAACCAAGAAGCGACCTGAAACGTTTACAAGTTTTTCAGCAGATGCTGTACCTGTTGTTGTAGAAAAACTTACTGTTGATTTATCTACACCAAACAATGGCGAAGCAGGAGCCGTTGCCGAACCTGCTAAATTGATGTTAAGAGGCGTGAAATCTGATGATATTGACGATGAAACCGTTAACAAAGCTGTATTTGAACCAGCATTGGTTCTGTTGTAACGAACAAAAATAGTATCGTTTGCAGATGGTCCATTTTTAGTTACGTTACTTGCCCAACCTGCAGTGCGACTTAGTGAAACTTCAAAATTAGTTCCAACAGTTGCATTAATGTTACCCGCTAAATTTGCTGCAGATAACACAACAGCTTGAACCGGGCTAGGTGTTCCAACAATTTGATTAAAAATTGGAAGTACTGAAGGATTCAATGCTACAGTTGGTTGAGCAATGGTAGGTATTTTTGCTGTGTTAAATCTAGCTGCTTCCTTGTAAGGACTGTTGCTCGACAACATATAATTTACCGTTGAAAAATTAATTTGATTTAATGCACCACCTGCAGAACCCGTGTATGAAGGAGCTAAAATTCCAAATTTAGCAATTGTATTGGCTGTATCGTTTCCTGAAGTTGTAAAACCTGGTGTAGCTCCACCAAACCACCAATTTGCAACATTAAATGTTACACCTGTTGGGGTATTGGTAGCACTGTATAATCCATCTGTTGTAAAGGCAGATGCTAATACTGAATTACGGATAGTCATTTCATCGTTTAATGCACGCTGTTGTACAGAAGGTTGAATGGCAACATTCGGATGAACCATACGCATTCCTTCCGGATAACCACCGATAAGCGAGTTAAACACTGAAGTTGAAACATTCGTTCTTAACTCCAATGCACGTCCAAAACGGGCACGTGCTGTAGTTGCCAAAGTGTTTCTGTTTTCACCTGCACGTATCGGACCTAACAATGTCATGTTTGAAATAACGGGAGCAGTTTTAGGCTCAGGGGCATTTACGCCCGGAGTAACCTGACCTGCGCTACCCAAACCGGTATTGTTATCATGTTCTAGTCCGTTTGATGTTCCCGAAGGAGACGTCTCAAATACGGCAGGATTTCTAACACCTAATAAAAATTGACATTTACCATTGTATCCTTCGTCCATGTCAAAATCATCATCCGTTCCTGCGAATGAGATTAGGTATTTATGATTAGAAGCTCCACCAAACCACTCATAGGAGTCATCGTTTGCGAAACTCACCTGGATATAATCTGCACGTGTTCCGTAACCTACTCCGGCAAATGTTAATCCGTTAATTTCTTGATCAGGCAAGAAGTTATATCCAGCATACTCAATACGTAAATAACGTAATGTACCAGAGTTGTCTGCATCATTGTAATTGGGACCTCCACCATACAAAGCCAATGGATCAGAAGGCAATGCCTCATACTGACGAACACCGTTGGCTGTATTGGTGTGGGCATTACCAATAAGCAATACACCTCCCCAATCACCACGAACACGGCTACCAGCTGTACGACCTGAAGTCATAACAATTGGTTGTTGCAATGTTCCAATTGCGTTTAGTTTACCTCCTTTTGCAACTAAAAGCACAAATGTGTTGTTCACATTTCCTCTTATAACTGTTCCCGGCTCAATTGTTAACGTAGCACCATTCAGAATATGAACACTTCCCGATACCTCGTACCAGTTGTTTTTTGTCCAAGTAGTATTAACAGAAATATCACCTGATACACTTACTTTATTTGCATTGGTAGCTGGATGAGCAGCAGTTGGAACCCAACCTGCATCACCAGGATACAAAGTAGCATTAGGCGTAAAATTTGACCATCCAGTAGTCCAATCTGCATTGGTATTGGTTGGGTCAGGATTGTAACCTGTTACCGCTGGCCTTGTGCTACCTTGAGCGCCAAATGCACCAACATACGGAACAGTGTCGAAGAATTGACTGTAAGCATTAAAGCTTATTGCCAAACCTGCAATGATTGCTGTTAATTTAAGTTTCATTTTGATTCTTGTTTGTGATAATTAATCAATACAACATTACCTGCACCAATTGAAGCAATCATTAAGCTAAAGTTAATATTTTGTTACGAAGGCTCTATTGAACGTAAAGTTTGTGTTAACGTATTCCCATAACACTCATAACACAAAAGGCTGCCTCGAATTGAAGCAGCCTTTTGTTTAGGTAAAGACCCGAAGTATTATAGTGTATAACTTAAACCAATGGTAAATGATCTTCCATAGCGATAATTAAATGCATCAGCATCCGTTCCTTCATCAAATGAACCATTTCTATTCAAATCGTGGTAAAACACCAAACGCTGCGCAAATACATCTCCAACAACAAACTTAGCTTGCAAACGCTTGAATAGTGTTTTTGATAAACTGATATCCAAAACTGTTCTCGGATTTTCCCATATTGTTTGGTTTTCACTTGTACCCACAAACGCAATTCTTCTTCCTACCCGGTTTACGTTCACGGCTATATCAAATAGTTTAGGATTATTGTAGTTTACACCCATATTAAATACATAGGGTGATTGACCTTGCAACGGACGTTTACTCAATCCTGCACCTGAGTTGGTTAAATTTACTTGAGAGTTGATGAGTGCTAAATTTCCATAAAGCGTCATGTCCTTAAAAATGTTTGTTCCTGCAAGCTTATCCAATCCAATAAGTAATAATCTTGTTTCAATTTCTACACCAATATTCTCGGCCGAACTTGCATTTTGATAACTAAAGTTTCTGAATGAAGGATTGGGAACAACAATCATTTCAACAGGGTTGGTAAAGCGTTTATAAAACGGATTGATCGAAATGGTTTGTGCTGCCGATGGGAAAAATTCCCATTTAAAATCAATATTATCAATAAGTGCACGAACCAAAGTATCGTTACCAATGATAATTGAATTATAGTTTACTTCATAAAAGGCAAGCGGAGCAAACTCTCTAAATTCTGGGCGCGATAATGTTCTTGAATAACTGAAACGTAAATTTTGGTTTTCGGTTAATTCGTAAATGATGTTCAATGAAGGCAACACATCTGTAACGGTTTTATTGATATCTACCTTTTTGCCGATTGCTTCCGAACTTACTCTTTGGTTAAACTGTTCGATGCGTGCACCCCAAATCATTCTGAAACGATTGGTGATTTTATTATCAAACATAACAAACCCTGCATTAATGCGTGAACTTGCTGTATAGCTATCAGATCCTTGGGTTGTTTCTCTTTGGAAAAATAAACTACTGTCGATATTTGAAGCCCCAAATACCGAATCAGGACCTTGCAATCCTGCTACGCCATATCTTGATGGATCGAGGTTGTTATTGTCGTAAGTAAATAAGAAGTTTCGCGCATTAAACGTACGGGTACGAACCTGGTGAAATCCACCAAACTTTACTTCCGATTTTTTAAACATCTTAAATGGAACTGAAACTTCGTACTTGGCCGATGGAGAAGTTTCTTGTAATTGTGAACTGAAACGTCCTGTTTGGTTTGGGGTAAATGCATTCGCATCCGGATTCAACTGTACAATTGGTCGTGGGTAAACAGTGTCTCCAATTTGTTTATCAGCTTGGTAAATTAATCGTTTAAAGTCGGGTAACGAACGGCTTATTGCTGTGTAGCCCAATGTGTACTTAACCTTGATTTTCGAAGCTGTAATGAAGTGCTCACCCGTAAACTGGCCAGTATACATTTTGCTCTGCTGGTATTGGTACAAATAATCGTTAAAAACTTTATTGTCTTGGTTAACAAATGGAGCAGCATGGTTCACGTATTGAATACCATCGCGCTTAATGGTTTGATCTTCTCCATTTTGGGTATATAAGTTTTTAAAAGAGAACTTGTTGTTTTTACCCAATTTCATTGAAAGATTTAGTACACCTCCCAAGTTTACGCTTCTGCGATAGTTGCTATAATTATATGTTTTGTAATCGGCCGTTTTAAAATCCATTGAGCGTTGCTCATCTGATAATGGTGGTTCGTTTACCACAAAAGGCGTGTACCTATAGTTATTGCTATATGCTATTGCTCCCAACACACCAAACTCGTTGTGCTCCGATTTGAATCTTTTTGAACCCGACATATTAAAACTTACGTTAGGTGCAATACTTGACTCTTGAGTTGGCTTAAAATTGTTATCAAACAACTTGGTTTGATCTATTAACTGGCTGTTGGTTGCATTACGTCCTTCTTCTGTTTTCATTACTCCAGAGGGAATTCCTCTTTTACTATCATAACCCAACCAATCTGTTGAGCTCGCATTCTGACTTGAAAATCCTTCCTTAAATGTGGTAAGTGAGTGCGCTCCCATTGAAAGCCCAACAGTATATTGATCTTCATCAGGAATATCTTTAGTTGTGATTTGGATAAAACCACCCGCAAAATCAGCAGGCATATCGGGCGTGGCTGTTTTTACTATCATCATATTGTCTAAAACAGCTGCTGGGATTAAATCCAATGAAAATGCTTTACGATCGCTTTCTGAACTTGCTAAAGGTGCTCCATTAATAAAAGCCATGTTGTATCTATCACCCAACCCACGCACAACAGCAAACTTATTATCTTGAATGGAAGCTCCGCTCACACGCTTAATAACATCAGCGGTGGTACGATCTGGCGTTTTCTTGATTAAATCGGCTGAAACACCACTTGCCACCGACACTGAATTACGTTGTTGAATCAATACTGCATTGGCACTCTCTTTTTTCACTTCACCACGAATTACGATTTCATTCAACTCTTTTGTAGCTTCTTCTAGTGATATATTAAGAATTGCTGTTTCTTTAGCTTTTACTTCAATACCTGATAATACCTTCTTTTTATAAGAGATGTAACTCACTACAATATTGTAAGTACCCGCAGAGACATTGTTAATCAGAAATTTTCCTTCAAAATCAGTAGCTGCACCGATGCTTGTTCCTTCAATTTGAACGGAAACACCGATTAACTCTTCCCCTGTTTTTTTGTCAATAATCTTTCCCCCGATACGGCCTGTTTGTGCCGAAACCGATATTGCTATCATACTGATAAGCAATGTAAAAAGATACTTTAGTCGAACTATAATCATAATTGAAATTTAGTGCGACAAAAGTACCTTGCTTAAGCTTGGCAACGGTTAACCAAACATTAATGTTAAGTTAATTGAAAGTCAATGATATGTTAAGCTAATATTAACGCTCAAACAAATCGAAATGTGAAAAAATCGAAATTCGAAGTGTTATCAAAACAGAAAAGCCACAGCGTCAATACACTGTGGCTTTTCTGTTTGTTTTAAGTTATTTAGCTGATCACGCCTAAATCTTTACCTACTTTTATAAACGCAGCAATTGCTTTATCAATATGTGCTGGTTCGTGCGCTGCAGATAACTGAACACGAATACGTGCCAAATCTTTTGGAACAACAGGATAAAAGAACCCTATCACATAAATACCTTCGGCCAATAATTTATGTGCAAACTCTTGGGCAAGTTTTGCATCGTATAACATTACCGGAACAATGGCACTTGCACCACCTCTTAAATCAAACCCTGCAGCTTCCATGCCCGCTTTAAATTGGGTTACATTGGCTTCAACTTTATCACGTAAGGCCGTGCTTTCACTCAATAATTTAAACACTTCAATACTTGCACCTACAATTGAAGGAGCCAATGAGTTTGAAAATAAGTAAGGACGAGAACGCTGACGCAATAATTCAATAATCTCTTTTTTACCCGTAGTGTAGCCACCCATGGCACCGCCTAATGCTTTTCCTAATGTTCCTGTAATGATATCAACTCTATCCATTACACCACACAACTCAGGAACACCTCTTCCGGTTTTACCGATAAATCCCGCACTATGGCATTCGTCTGTCATAACGAGAGCATCATATTTATCAGCCAGGTCACAAATTTTGTCCATTTGCGCCACGTAACCATCCATGCTAAAAACTCCATCGGTAACAATAATTTTAAAACGCGCACCTTTTGCTGTTGCTGCAATCAACTGCGCTTCCAAGTCGGCCATATCATTATTGGTATAACGATACCGTTGGGCTTTACACAACCTCACCCCATCAATAATACTTGCATGATTTAATGAGTCACTGATGATAGCATCCGCTTCTTGAAACAAGGGTTCAAAAACACCACCATTGGCATCAAATGCTGCTGCATACAAAATGGTGTCTTCTGTTCCGTAAAAATCGGCAATCGTTTTTTCTAACTCTTTATGAATATCCTGCGTACCGCAAATAAAACGCACCGAACTCATTCCATATCCGTGTGTATCTATTGCTTTTTTAGCAGCTTCTTTTACACGCGGATGAGAAGATAATCCCAAGTAGTTATTGGCGCAAAAGTTCAATACCTTTTCACCTGTATTCAATTCAATTTCGGCACCTTGCTCCGATAAGATAATGCGTTCCTTTTTATACAAACCCGCAGATTCAATATCCGCCAATTCTTTTTGTAAATGTTGTTTAAGTGCTCCGTACATTTTATGGTTATTAGTTATTGAGTTAATTAGTTTTGGGTTAATATTTTAAAGGGAATAGAAATACTGAACTCCCTGTATCTTGTCAAGAATGAATACTATTGTGCAAAAGTGCAAATTATCTTGCAAAAAAAGATAGCCGTTTATTCAAGTTACCTCATTTAATTTTCGACAACCCGTAAATATCCACAAATGGCAAGTTATGCATATTTCCTTCAGACCTGTATATCACTCTACAAGAGTCCATTCTGTTACACATAGCGTATACACGTCCCCATGCATAATTACAAGAAGCGACACTGTTTCCCGATCGATCATAAATAGTTGCTCCTGAATCATAAGCAAGATCTCCTGCCACATAATACATGGTACCGACCATCCAACATTCGCTTATCTGACCTCGGGTATACTTATGGTAAAATTTGCCTGGTGTAGTTAAAGCAATAGGTTCATCTCTTTTACACTGACTCAATGCAAATAACATAAGCAGTGCAAGCATAGTAGAGCTATAGTATTTGTTTTCATTCCTAGTAACAAACTAATTGAAGGCAAGTTACATCTTTTTAAAACTTGCTGCACACCAATCTTTTTGCGTGATGTGCTGCTGCAAATGAAACCCGGATAGCAAAGCTGCCTGTTTTAGGTCGTTTAAATCACTTTCGTAAAATCCACTGATGAGTAAATCGCCATTGGCAGCACTTAAATCGGAGAGTTGCGGGAAGCTGAACAACAAAATATTCTTATTGATATTAGCTAATATAACATCAAACTCTTGTGGTTTCACAATATTCAAATCGCCTTGTTTGAAAACAATATTCTCGACTCCATTAAGTTGTGTGTTTTCGGAAATATTCTCAGTACTCCAATCGTCTATATCAATAGCAAAAACGGAATCTGCATTCATTTTACTTGCCATAATAGCTAATACACCCGTTCCACTGCCGTAGTCAAAAACCTTTTTGCCGTCTATATTTACCTGCAACATCAACCGCAACATTAATTGTGTTGTTTCATGATGACCGGTACCAAAAGTGTTTTTGGGTTGAATAAGTAATTCGTAAGGATATTCTTTTTCATTCTGATGAAAAGGTGCTTTCACAATTACATTATCGTCAATAATAATAGGTTCATAACCTGCTTCCCATTGGGCGTTCCAATTTTGTTGTTCGATATGATTTTGAGCAACAGCGTTGGGATCAATTTCATACTTCACCAATACTTGTTCAAAAACTTCACGCTTAAAAAATGACGATAGGATATAAGCCGAGAAGCCACTATCCGTCTCGATAAATCCTTCATAGTCTTCATCGGCCAGTTCGGCAATAAGTTGCTCCCTCACGTCATCATCGCAACGTATGTTAAATTCGAAATAAGCTTCCATAATGTAAATGTGAAAATGTGAAAATGTGATGATGTGCAAATGCCTTTGGAGCCTTTCGGAATCTGCACATTTGCACATTGAATAATCTGCTCATTATTCAATGTCCCAACAATCGTAGAGTTTGGTGATTAGGGTATTTTCATGTTTACCCAACGATTCATCGGCCATCACTACATCCATTGCAAAACGGGTAATGGTGTGACGTTCATCTTCTGTACTAACAGTATAAAAATGTTCAACCGTTTCCATAAAGTGAGTTTCATACTCCTCATGAGGCAAGGCTCTTAAAAAAGCTTGTTCTTTTATTAGGTCGATATTATCATTAAAATGGTCGTTTAAAAACTCTAAAATTACATTTGTTTCAGCTGTATGAATCTCTCCATCAGCAAGGGAAAGCAGCGTTAATATATGAAAACCGGCTTCGGTTTTATTCATTTTTTTTATAAACTGGGTGGGCATAATCTTAAAATTTAACGAGGATAAAAGTAAGGCAATTTTTGAAAGTAGCAAATGAAAAGTCTAATATTTTAACATAACCAATCCAGAATACATCCTTTTTTAATGCCACAGATTAACACTAATTTAGATAAAAATAACATAGTCATGTCACATACAAATGATTCTCTGCCCTTATTTCTTGCATTTAAAAGAGAAGGAAATAGTAAAACCGACAATACAAGATAAAATAGTAAGTTTGCGGCACTATTCAACATTCCTTTTATAATCATGAAATTCGGAACGAAAGCCATACATGCCGGTCAGGAGCCTGACCCAACAACGGGTGCAGTGATGACACCTATTTACCAAACATCTACTTACGCTCAAGAAAGTCCGGGTAAGCACAAAGGATATGCATATGCCCGCGGCAAAAACCCAACACGCAGTGCCTTAGAAAACTGTTTGGCTGCATTGGAAAACGCAAAATATGGTTTGTGTTTTTCGAGTGGTATGGGTGCAACTGATGCAGTTATAAAAATGTTGAAACCGGGCGATGAAGTTATTACCGGAAACGATTTATATGGTGGCACTTACCGCATGTTTACCAAAGTATTTGCCAATTACGGAATCAAATTTCATTTTATTGATTTGAGTAATCCTGATAATATCAGCAAATACGCTAACGAAAACACCAAGTTGTTATGGATTGAAACTCCAACCAATCCTACCATGCAAATTGTAGATATCAAAGCATGTGCTGCGGTTGCGAAAAAGCAACAGTTGATTTATGCAGTTGATAATACGTTTGCCTCTCCTTACCTGCAAAACCCATTGGATTTGGGTGCTGATATTGTGATGCACAGCGTAACTAAATACCTAGGCGGACATAGTGATGTGGTGATGGGTGCATTGCTTACCAGCGATGATTCTTTATACGAAAAACTTGCTTTCATTCATAATTCATGCGGTGCTACACCCGGACCGATGGATTCGTTTTTGGTGTTACGTGGATTAAAAACATTGCACTTACGTATGAAAGCGCATTGTGAAAACGGTAAGGTGATTGCTCACTTTTTGAAAACACATCCTAAAATCGAAAAAGTATACTGGCCCGGCTTTACCGACCATCCAAACCACGAAGTTGCCAAACAACAAATGCGTGATTTCGGAGGTATGATTTCGATTGTATTAAAAGGGGCAGATTTGAAAGAAACCTTCCGCATTGCATCATCATTTGAAGTATTCACATTAGCTGAATCATTGGGTGGAGTCGAAAGTTTAATTAACCATCCGGCAACCATGACACATGCCAGCATTCCGAAAGCGGAACGTGAAGCAGCTGGAGTGGTTGATAATTTACTTCGTTTAAGTGTGGGAGTGGAAGATATTGAGGACTTGATGGAAGATTTGAAACGAGTATTAGCGTAACCCTATCATCTGTTGATGTATAAAAAATGCCGACTATCTGTGAAGAATAGTCGGCATTTTATTTTTAACGAAAAGCACACTTGACAAGCGCATTTATTATACATCCATTTTAAACACCCCAGTTGAAACAGAAACACGTTTTCCTTTGGTTATAAATGTGAATTTAATTTCAAGTGTGAATTGTCCTGTGGGGGTTGTTCCTGAATTGATGGCGTAATTATCCGATTGAAACCGAAAGATTGCTCGAACGTCTCCTTTGAAGGACGGCTTTGCAGCAACAAGGAATGTATGTGCGCCAATCATATGCCGTAACTCAATATCATACCATGCATCATTTAACGAAAAACATGCATCTTTATGTTCCTCATAAGCGAGGGTTGTAATGGTTATGGATTCTAAAGTATACTCTTGCTGTTGCCCAATAAAATGAGAGTATAAGGCGGGATATAAACTTTTAACGTTGGCTAAAAAGGTTGAATCCTTTTGTGTGATGTATCTCGCAAAAGCCTGTTCGGAAGGAGAAGTGCGATTATGCGTATCTTGTTTGAATTCCTGCCACAATATTGGAAGTTTATTTGATAATTTAGGAAGCAACTCAGCATAACGAGTATTCTGCTTCATATACCTGTAGTTCTTAGTTATTGGAATTGAATCTAATGGCGAATATTCCTCCTCTGTTACCATTACCTCTTTAAAAAAATCGGTATTTTACAGCCCCCATTTAAGTGTTAATGCATCTTGAGCATTTGCATGTATAGTTGCAGAAACCAATAAAATACTCAATACATGATAATATAATGCTGTTAACCTTTGATGTAATTTAATTGTGAAAAAGAAAATACGGGATGATTATTTTTACGGTAGAAGGTACAAAACTCCTCAACAAAAAAGGCTGCTCCAAATGGAACAGCCCTTACTATTTTTATATAAAAGAAATTACTTTGCTTTTGCGCTCAGTACTTCCAACATTTTAGCACCAATTTCGGCAGGTGATTCTACAACATGAACACCACATTCGCTCATAATTTTCATTTTTGCTGCAGCAGTATCATCATGTCCACCAACAATTGCTCCCGCATGACCCATTCTGCGACCCGGAGGTGCTGTTTGTCCTGCAATAAACCCTACAACCGGTTTTTTATTACCGGTTTCTTTAATCCAACGAGCAGCATCCGCTTCGTAGCTTCCACCAATCTCACCAATCATTACGATTGCATCTGTTTCAGGATCATTCATCAACATTTCTACGGCATATTTAGTAGGCGTTCCAATAATTGGATCACCACCAATACCTATAGCGGTAGATATTCCCATTCCTGCTTTCACAATTTGATCTGCCGCTTCGTATGTTAACGTTCCTGATTTAGAAACGATACCAATTCTTCCAGCTTTGAACACAAAACCCGGCATGATACCAACCTTAGCTTGACCAGGAGTTATCACACCCGGACAGTTAGGACCGATTAACGTACAATCTTTGCCTTTGATATATTCTTTGGCATCAATCATATCTTTTACCGGAATACCTTCGGTAATACATACAATCACCTTAATTCCTGCATCGGCTGCCTCCATGATAGCATCAGCTGCAAATGGCGGTGGAACAAAAATAATGGAAGTGTTTGCTCCAGCTTTGTCTACTGCTTCTTTAACGGTATTAAATACCGGTTTATCTAAATGTGTTTGACCACCTTTACCGGGTGTTACGCCACCAACTAAGTTGGTTCCGTATTCAATCATTTGCTGTGCGTGGAAGGAACCTTCGCTTCCGGTAAAACCTTGCACAATTACTTTCGAATGTTTATCTACTAAAACTGCCATGTATGAATGTTTTTTGCTTTAAGCGGGGCAAATATGCGCATTTTTAAGCAAAATACCATTGGGTTTTATTGTACTGAATATCAAAGAAAAGAGGTTTGAGTTATACTCTCGGAGGTCTTATTAATTAACTTTAGAACCAATCACCCAGTCAACTAATCAACATTACTCATGAATACTTTGTATTTCGCAACAAAAAGAAAATGATATAAATGAGCGCCACAAAAATAGTTAGTACCAAACCGATAATAAATATGTATTGCGTTACAGCGTGCTCTTTTTCTTGAACTTTTACTAAGTGAATTTCGTCTTCTTTGCTATCAATGATGTTTTGCTTTTCTATTCGCTCCTTAAGGTATTGTTCTTCTAAAGCATCAATTTTCTCACTCACTTCTATATTATAAATCGAATCACTATAGTGCTTAAATTGTTCATGGTAATAAAGTGCTTGCTTGTAGTTTTGGTTTTGCTCCTCAATACGATGAAGCAAATCATAAGCATTCATTACATCCGTTTTCATTTTGTGAGACAAGGCCATTTCGAGCGCTTTTTTAGCATACTTAATAGCCACATGAAACATTTTGAGTTGAATATAAATGTCGGCAATATTCTCATTCGTAATAATAATAGCCGAAATATCACACAGCTCTTCATCAATAGCCAACGATTGATGGTAGTATCGGAGTGCTTCCTTAAAACGCTTCTCTTTATAGTAAGCAGATCCAATATTATGGAGTGCTACTGATAAATCTTTCTTATCTCCCAACCGTTCATTTATTTCAGCACACTTTTTATAATTAGCAATTGCCAGCTCCGTGTTAGCTTTTATTTCATAAATATTTCCAATATTATTTAAACAGTCGGCCATACCATTCTGATCCTTCAAACGCTCGAAAATAGTATAACATTTGTTGTAATACAAAATAGCCTTTTCGTATTTTTTTTGTTCAGCTAACACCGCTCCAATATTGTTTACGGTACGTGCCACTCCTTTTTCATCATTTAATAATTCCGAAATTTTGAGTGATTGAAAATAATAAAAGAGGGCAACACTATGGCTTCCCTGAAGATGATGAATGCCAGCAATATTGTTGTATACAGAAGAATAACCTCGCCTGTAATTTGATTTGATAAATTGAACAAGTGCCCATCGATAGGACTCAATAGCCATTTCATACTCGCCCATATTACGGTATACAAACCCTTTATTGATGTAACCAAAACCGGTGCCTTTATCAAATTTTGCTTTTTCACCCAGGGCAATGGCTAACAAGGCAAAACTATCTGTTAGTGCAATATTGGAGTTGCGAAACTCCCAGGCCAACTGATTGTAGGTGTTTGTTTTTGTGGTATCTGACTTTTCGGTTTTAAGCAAACGGAACAAACTATCTGTAACGATTTTGTTCTGTGCATTAACAGTTAATCCCAAAAACCAAAAAATAATGAATAAACGAATCATAGATAGGGCAATATAGGATTAAGCTGCTTTTTCCGCAAACTGCATATTGTATAATCTTTTATAAAATCCGTGAATGGCCAATAATTGTTGATGGGTTCCTCTTTCAACTATTTCACCTTTATCCATTACTATAATCTCATTAGCATACTGTATAGTTGATAAACGGTGCGCTATAACAATGGACGTTCGGCCCTCCATCATAATTTGTATGGCTTGTTGAATGGTTTGCTCAGTTTCATTATCAACAGATGATGTAGCCTCATCTAAAATAAGCACTTTGGGTTGAACAACCATGGCTCTTACAAACGAAATAAGCTGGCGCTGTCCAACTGATAAAGTTGCTCCACGCTCACGTACTTCCTGAAAATATCCATTGGGTAACTTAATAATAAACTCATGTGCACCCAACAATTTACTTGTAGCAATAATCTGTTCGTCTGTAATGTTTTTATTGAACATTCGTATGTTCTCCATCACTGTTCCACTAAACAAAAACACATCTTGCAATACCACTGCAACATGTTTACGAATGGAATGCACATCCAGTGTTTTCAGATCCATGCCATCTATTAATATTGATCCTTTCTCAATTTCATAAAACCTACTCAGTAAATTTATGATCGAAGATTTACCTGCACCTGTTGCACCAACCAATGCAACTGTTTGTCCGTGTAATACCTTAATATTAATATCTTTTAACACGAACTCACCTGGGGTGTAACCAAACCAAACGTGATTAAACGCTATCTCTCCTTTAATGGCTCCAATACGGTTTGTTCCATTAGGTTCTTCATTGCTCTTATCATCAATTAATTTAAAAATGCGATTGGCCGCTACCATTCCCATTTGCAAGGTATTAAACCTATCGGCTAACTGTCTTATAGGACGAAAGAATAAATTGATGTACATGATAAAAGCAATCATGGTTCCAATAGAAGTTGTTTCGCCAATAACCTCTTTTGCTCCGTACCAAACGATTAAGGCTGTAGAAATGGCTGCTATAATTTCTACAACCGGAAAAAATATTGAGTAATAAAATACGGAACGAATATTGGCATCTCGGTGGCGTTTGTTAATTTCTTTGAAACGGGAGAGTTCTTTTCCCTCGCGGTTAAATATTTGTACAATTTGCATACCCTGAATATGCTCTTGCACAAACGTATTAAGTTTGGCTACTTCTGTTCTAACTTCTTCAAACGATTTACGCACACTTTCTTTAAACAAATATCCTGCATATAACAAAAAAGGTAATACCGATAAACTCACCAATGTTAATCTCCAATCAGAGTATAGCATAAGGATAAGGATAAACACAATTTGCAATACATCACCCGTAATATTGATTAACCCCTCGCTAAACACATCAGCAATGGTTTCAATATCCGAGATGGTGCGGGTAACCAATGTGCCAACAGGAGTTTGATCGTAAAATTTCAATCGCAATCCGGTGAGGTAATGGTATACTTGATTGCGCAAATCTTTTATTACTGTTTGTCCCAAAAAATTAGTGAGCACGGTGCTCCACACCTGAATGAGGGATTGAAACAACAACAATCCAAAAATGAGCAAACTCATTTGAATTAATCCGGGAATATCGCCATCTGCTACATTATGATCAAGTGTATATTGGATAAGAAACGGACGAATTGGTCCTAAAAAAGCCATCAGCACTACCAATAACAATGCAATAATTAATTTTACTTTATAGGGACTTGCTAGCGCATAAATTCTCCTCAGCAAACTGAAATTAAATGCCGATCCTGTTTTTAAAGTTTTGTTTGATTGCGGTGTTGCCATTAACTGGTCAAATATATTTATTCTTCTCTGTTTTATCCGACATCCATATAGGATTGGATATAAACCCAATGCTATATGTTATTTTAATTGAGGTAAATTAGGGTAATCAATTCGAGTTAAAAACAATCCCTGCGCAGGCACCGATTGTCCGGCCTCACATCTATTTTTACTTTCCAGTATATCTTGCACATCCTGCACCGAAAGTTTTCCTTTACCAACTTCCATTAAGGTTCCTACTATTGCCCTTACCATATTGCGTAAAAAACGGTTGGCAGTTATTGTAAATACCAACTTCTCTCCTTGTATATCCCAATGGGCAAACGTGAGATCACAGATGAAATTATCGACTTGTGTATGTACTTTGCTAAAAGATTGGAAATCTTTTTTACCAATTAATAATTGAGCCGCCTCATTCATCTGATCGATATCCAATTTCCCATATTGATACCAGGCCAACTCTCCTAAAAACGGATTGGGTGTTTGTGTAATCCAATACTCATATGTTCTACTTATTGCATCAAATCGGGCATTAAAATCAGGTGCAACAACTTTAAGATTAATCGCAACAATGTCATCAGGAAACAACTGGTTAAGTTTATAAACCATGCGACTCAAATCGAGTGTTTTTGTGGAATCAAAATGAGCGTAAAAGTCTTTTGCATGTACACCAGTATCTGTTCGTCCGCACCCTAATGTTTCAATATTCTCGCCCACAATTAACGAGAGTTTTTCTTCGAGCACACTTTGCACACTAATGGCATTGTGTTGTTTTTGCCATCCGTGGTAACGGGTACCTTTGTAGGCGAGTTGGAGCAAATAACGCATGTTATATTTGTCAGTTGGTATAATGATACTTGCAGGCAATAATGATAATTTGAGTATCAGTTACCTGATATACCAATCTATGCTCATCATCAATTCTACTGCTCCAATAACCTTTGAGTTGATGTTTGAGGGCTTCCGGTTTGCCCGTTCCCTCAAATGGGTTTCTTGATATCTCTACAATAAGTTTTATTATCCTATCTTGAATAGGCTTGTTTATTTGCTTCCACTCATTGAATTGCTCAAAAGCAGCAGGGGTAAAGGAAATAAGTCTCATTTCAACTCATCAACAGAATTAAAAGATATATGAGTCGCGGTCTCCGCTTGTTTGATAGAACGCAGCAGGAACTCCTTATTTGATTCATTGTTCAAAAGGTATTCCGTTTCATCTATTTCATCTTCGATAGTAACCTTTATTCGTTTATTTTTAAACAAGGTTTTAATAGCTTCAAGAAACTGGTTGTCAATTTTATCTGCCTCTGTTTGAATAGTCGTAATCATATTCCAAATATACGATTGATTTACATTTTTTCGTATACCACGGCAACTCCTTGCCCAACGCCAATACACATGGTTGCTACACCATACTGCACATTGCGTTTTTTCATTTCATGAATTAATGTAGTTGAAATCCTTGCACCACTGCATCCCAATGGATGTCCGAGGGCGATGGCACCTCCATTAACATTAACAATATTAGCATCAATACCTAACTCCCTCATACATGCCAAACTTTGCGAGGCAAATGCCTCATTGAGTTCAAATAATCCAATATCGCTCATTTTTAAACCTGCACGAAGAACAGCTTTTTGTGTTGCAGGAACAGGTCCGATGCCCATAATAGCAGGATCTACGCCTGCCACACCTCTGCTCACTACCCGAGCTATTGGCGTTAGGTTGTATTTTTTTACTGCATCTTCACTTGCTAAAATCAACGCAGCCGCTCCATCATTTACCCCGCTTGAATTTCCGGCAGTTACAGTTCCTCCCTCTTTTTTAAAAGCAGGTTTCAGTTTCGCCAAATCTTCTAATGTTCCCAAACGCGGGTGTTCATCTTTAGCAAATAAAATTGGGTCCCCTTTTTTTTGTGGAATGCTTATAGGAATCATTTCTTCGGCAAAACGATTCGCTGCATGTGCTGCTGCATATTTTTGTTGCGATGAAAAAGCAAATGCATCCTGCTCTTCACGCGAAATCTTCCATCGTTCGGCAACATTTTCAGCTGTTTCACCCATTGCATAGGGGTGATACATGGCTGCAAGTTTTTTATTGGTAAAACGCCATCCAATTGTGGTATCGTAAATTTCAGGTGTGCGTCCAAAAGCAGCATCAGCCTTAGCCATCACAAACGGAGCACGTGTCATGCTTTCCACGCCACCGGCAACATACAATTCTCCATCACCCGCCATAATGCTGCGGCTAGCGTCTAGTATTGCTTGTAAGCCTGATGCACACAATCTATTTACGGTGTTTCCTCCAACCGAAACTGGCAAACCTGCCATTAAAGCCGCCATGCGAGCTACATTGCGGTTATCTTCTCCGGCTTGATTGGCTGCACCAAAAATTACATCCTCAATCTCATTTACATCCACTTGTGGGTTTCGCTCTATCAATGCTTTAAGGATGTATGCTGCTAAATCATCGGGACGAACCGAACTTAATGCTCCTGCATATTTTCCAATCGGTGTACGCACCGCATCAACTATGTATACTGCTTTCATAAAAAATGTGTTACGATTCATACTATTTTACACCGGAACCAGCGAACCTTAAACTGAAAACCGGCAGGCAAATGTATCATTTTTTGTCCCGATAGTTATTGGGATGAAATTTTGAGGTATTTTCGCAACTTAAATTTTTAGGTATGATTCAAAGACTTCAAACAATCTATTTTATTGCTATTATTTTAGTTTGTGCCATGGCTTGTGGTGGTTCACTCATTAATGTGCACCAAATGAGTGAGGGTTTGGTTAAAGATTATATTATGAACCTCATTTATTTACGTTCTTATGAAAATGGTGTAATGGTAGCTACCAATATTCAATACGAACTGATTGCTTTGGTTTCAATTGTTATTGGCTGGACTATCAACATTATTTTAGGCTACAAAAACCGCAAACGCCAGATGCTGCATACCAAAATTAATTTTTTACTCATTGCTGTATTGATTGTTGTATTGTTCGCAAAAGCATTTACTACCATTCCTGATTTTGCTTTTTCTACGTTAAGTATGCAATCTACTTTTGGTTTAGCCTTATTATTTTTTATGCTATACTTAAACCTTCGAGCATTAATGCTTATTCGTAAAGATGATGAGCTGGTGAAAAGTGCAGACAGACTACGTTAATTCTCACTTTATACTCGCAAGCTTTCGAGCTTGGATAGTTAAACTTATTTATTTTATTCTTTCGAGTTTAGTGTTTCGTAATTCGAATTTTATTTATCAGTTATGTTAGAAAACGGTACCCATACAGATTTAAGTTCATTAGGAGAGTTTGGCTTAATTGACCTGCTAACTTCCAATATAAAATTACACCATGAATCAACACTTAAAGGTGCTGGCGATGATGCTGCCGTTATTCAAAACAGCAACAATTGCTCGGTAGTAACTACCGATTTATTATTGGAAGGGGTTCATTTTGATCTTTCCTTTTTTCCGCTGAAACATTTGGGTTATAAGTCCATTATTGTAAACCTGAGTGATGTATATGCCATGAACGCAACTCCTAAACAGGTTACCGTTTCATTAGGCATTTCAAGTAAATTTTCTTTGGAAGCTGTTGAAGAATTGTATGCCGGAATGTTGCTGGCGTGCGAAAAATACAATGTGGATTTAGTAGGTGGAGATACCTCTGCATCCAAGCAAGGATTGATTATAAGTGTTACTGCAATAGGAGAAGCACAAAAAGAAGATATTGTATACCGCAATGGTGCAAAGGAATTCGACTTACTATGCGTTACAGGTGATTTAGGCGGTGCGTATATGGGTTTCCAATTGTTGGAGCGTGAAAAACGTGTATTTTTAGCCAACCCGCAAGAACAACCCGACATTGAGGGCTATGATTATATCCTCGAACGTCAATTAAAACCTGAAGCCCGTAAAGACATAATTGAAATGTTAAAAATGTTGGGGATAAAACCCACTTCGATGATTGATATTAGCGATGGATTGGCTTCCGAAATTTTCCATATTGCCAAACAATCAAATGTAGGAGTCAATTTATTTGAAGATAAAATTCCAATTGATCCAATGACCTACAATACCGCCCGCGAAATGGAACTTGACCCTACGTTAACAGCATTGAGTGGTGGTGAAGACTACGAGTTGTTGTTTTCGATTAAACAGGCAGACTTCGATAAAATTAAAAACAACCCGGATATCACCGTCATCGGACATATTACAGATGTTAAAGAAGGTGTTCACATGATTTCGAAAAGTGGCAATGTGCATCCACTTAAAGCGCAAGGGTGGAAAGCCTTTTAATTTGAGATTTGAGAATTACAATTTGAGATGGACACGCTTTTAATTGAGAGCGTATGCGAATTTCAATATTAACCATTCGAATTTTTACACAAAAGATGGGAAGATTATTAGGCATTGATTACGGAACAAAACGTGTGGGATTAGCTACTACTGATACACTCAAGTTGATTGCAAACACACTTACAACCGTTCGCACACATGATATTCTTGCTTTCTTAAAAGATTACCTTTCCAAAGAAGAAGTTGAGTGCTTTGTGCTGGGAAAACCCATGCGTTTAGACGGTAGCGACTCAGAATCAGCCGTACATGTTGGAAAATTTGTACATTTGCTCCATAAACATTTCCCGAATATCCCGGTAAAAATGGTAGATGAACGTTTTACTTCAGCCATAGCTACCAGGAGTATGTTAGAAATGGGGTTGAAGAAAAAGGACCGCGCCAAAAAATCAAATATAGACCAAATAAGTGCGGTGCTAATTTTACAAACCTACATGCAACAACAGTGTTGAAATATTAAATATTAAAATTCGAAATTCGAAAGAAAGGTAGTCGGATTTCGGATTTATAAATTTGAATTTTATAAAATGATATTACCCATAGTAGCATACGGAGATCCCGTATTAAGAAAAAAAGGAGCAGAGATAACCAAAGATTATCCCGAATTAAAAGAACTGATTGATAACATGTGGGAAACCATGTATGAATCAAATGGTGTAGGATTAGCGGCACCTCAAATTGGCAAATCAATTAACTTGTTTGTGATAGATGCAACTCCCATGCAGGACCCCAACTATGGCGAGTTTAAGAAAGTATTTATCAATGTCGAAATTATTGAGGAATTTGGCGAAAAATGGGAGTACGAAGAAGGTTGCTTATCTATCCCAAACGTGCGCGATAATGTAAAGCGCTACTCAGATTTGGTGATCCGTTATATGGATGAAAATTTTGTAGAACATGAAGAAGAAATAAGCGGAATGCCGGCACGCGTAATTCAGCATGAATTCGACCATATTAAAGGTGTATTATTTGTTGATCACCTTTCGGAACTTAAAAAACGCCTCATCAAAAGCAAGTTAATCAATATTTCTAAAGGCAATGTAGATGTGGACTATCGCATGCGTTTTCCATCTACACGCTAAAACTTGAAACAAGTTCCGTTTTTTTTGTATTTATGTACTTGAATGCTTTGGGGGTACAACTGGAAAAGGTTTTACCATGCTGCTATATTAAGCTATCAAGCAGTCCTAAGAGTAGCCTAAACCGATATGTATTATGGAACAAAATTTTAAGTCGCTACACTATTTTTTACGCAATGCTGCGTACAATATTAAAACACCGCAAAGCACGTTTTTGCTCGAAAAAGTAAACAACGAGTATAAACCTATTACCTATGCCGAAATCATTGATCAAGTTAATGCTATTTCGGCTTTTTTGTATAACAAAGGCTACCAAAAAGGAGACAAAGCCGCATTAATAATTGAAAACTGTCCGGAGTATATTGCCTTCGACCAAGGATTAATGCAACTGGGCGTTATCAATGTTTCTATTTACCCTACCCTCTCCGAAAGCGAAGTAGAATATATTTTAAATGATTCGCAGGCAACCATTATTTTGGTTGGAACACCTTTTTTACTCAAAAAAATCAATAAAATAAAAGCAAACTGTCCTCATCTCAAATACATCATCACCACATTTGAAGATAAAAAAACAGATACGGGAATAACGTTTAATGAGATGATAGCCGAAGGAAAATCATTGTATCCAGGCTTAAAAGATGATATTGAACAACGATTGGAATCGGTTACAAGTGATGATCTATCTTGCTTGTTGTATACCTCGGGAACAACATCAAAACCTAAAGGCGCCTTGCTTTCGCATGGAAACTTTATGAGCAATGTAATTATGGGTATTGAATTGTTACCGATTGTAGATAAAACATACCGGTTTCTTTCTTTCTTGCCATTGTGCCATGTGTACGAGCGCACAGCAACCTATTACCTGAGTACTTACGTAGGAAGTGAAATTGCTTTTGCTCAAAGTTTGGAAGCACTTAGCAATAATATTATTGAAGTAAAACCAAACGCAATTTTAACGGTTCCACGCTTATTAGAACGTATTGAAGAGCGCGTGCGCAAAACCACAGCAACAGCCGGAGGCATAAAGCTTAAAATATTTAATTGGGCATTAAAAGTTGGCGAACAAAGAAGGCACAACAAAGAAAATAACACATCGAATAGTTTGTGGCTTAACCTTCAACTCCCTATTGCTGAAAAACTAGTTTTCTCCAAAATTAAAGAACGCCTTGGAGGCCGAATGGGAATTATGGTCTCGGGTGGTGGAGCTTTGCCGCAGCACGTTGGCGAATTTTTTGGAAACATTGGCGTGTTGGTTTGCGAAGGTTACGGACTTACCGAGACTTCTCCATTGGTTACCGTTAATGAGTTTCACCGTCAAATTTTTGGGAGTGTGGGTCGTGTGGGTAAAGGCTGCTCGGTAGCCATTCAAAACCCCGAAACCAAAGAAGTTTATACCGTTCAAACGTTTGATTCGTTTAAACCCGATTTTGAATCGCTTGAAGGAGAGATTTTGGTAAAAGGACCTAACGTAATGAAAGGCTATTACAACCAACCCGAACAAACTGCCGAAGCAATTGATAAAGAAGGATGGTTGCATACAGGTGACGTAGGGAAATTTCACAAAGGATATTTAAAAATTACCGACCGAATTAAGAACATCATTGTAAACTCATTTGGTAAAAATGTGTACCCAACACCTATTGAAAATGCCTACCTTAAATCCAATAAAATTGAGCAGATTTTTTTAATAGGCGATAAACAAGAATACCTCACCGCCATTATTGTTCCTTCAAAAGAAGAAATGAAAGACGTATTTAAATACAATGAGAACTATTTTGCCGAAGCCGATGAATTTATTACCGATACCACAGTAAAAGAGTGGCTTGAGGTTGATATGAAAGAATATGAAAAAGAGTTAGGGAAATTTGAACGTGTAAAAGAGTTTATTGTGAAACGTAGACCGTTCTCATTGGAAGACGGAGAGATGACTCCCACCCAGAAAGTAAAACGCAAAATTGTTGAACAGAAATACGCTGATGCCATCAAAAAAATGTATGTAAACATTGTTGATTGATGCAAGATGAAACAGCCCGTCTGCTTTCTGGTTCTACTCCTGATTTGCTCAACAAGCAATGCACAGCGGGTTGGTAATAAACAGCTTTTTGTAGATAATGGATTGATTGATTTCCAAGCAGGAGTATCTGCTCCTGTGATGGATTTTGCCGATAAAAATTTCAGGCTTGCTTCCGGCTACGCTGATATTGGGCTTTCGGCCCGATTGGGTATACGGTATGATGTTGCTCCCCTTGTGGGTTTAAGTTTGCATTATCAGTATTTTCAAAACGGATTTGATGCAGGCGACTATTTAACCGATTTAAGAACAGCGTTTACCAACGTTACTTTCAATAGTTATACATCCGATCCGTGGACGTTACAAGGCGTGTTGTTAGGATTGTATATTCCGTATAAAAGCTACAGAACAAGTGTTGATGTAGGTGTCTCGGGTGGCGTACTTTCAGGAAAATATCCAACCAACACCTTAACATATACAACATCCATTCCTGCTGTTTCAAATTGGACCGCTAAACAGTATGAGTCGAGCGCCTCCAACTATGCATTTCAGGCGGGAGTTAAAATGAGGTATCAACTTTACCGTAATATCATGTTTTCGGCATCTGCAGATTTTACGTATTGCGAAGTTGAGTACAGCGATTTGCAGGAAATGCGAACCAATGGAACCTTTATCCAAACGTATTCACTTGACACGTATACCCAATATTATCATATTATTCAGCTTGCTGCGGGGATTGGGATACAAGTAAAATAAATTACCTTCCAATACCATATTCACTCAGTATAAATACAGCATCGAGCCTTTACCCTAATCCAAGCAGCGGTATGTTTACCATTGGCAATACCAATGGCGAACAATTAACCATACAGGTAATAGATATTACAGGTAAAACCATTGAACTTAAAAATAGTACAACAAATCAACTAGATTTGAGCGCCCAAGCCTCAGGAATGTATTATATAAGAATAATGAACCAAGCTGGCAATGTATTACATGCACAATCGGTTTTAATTCATAAATAAAAAATCAATTCTTATAAACGGGTGGTACTTTTGTATCACTCGTTTTTTAAGCAAATATGAAAAGTATATTACTTTATTTAGTATTTACCTTATTGAGCATCAATGCTTACACACAATGTGCGTATGAAAAGGTATAAAGTTATTATGTACATAATATTACAAGCGCAAAGATTATTGAACTTAATGATGGAACATCATTAACTGGCTTATCAGTAAGTGCAGATACAACTACAACTGAAACCACTGGCAATAGAGATATTTTATTGATTAAAAATGATAGTTGTGGGAATATTATTTGGCAAAAACAATATAGCTATAATGAAACATCATTTGATGATTTTGTTGAAATCATTGAGTTTGCAAATGGCGATCTACTAATGTTAGCTTCTTCTCAAAATGATGGTATTGGAGGTTTCTATAATATCATGATATGGAAATTATCACCTAGTGGAAATGTATTATGGACTAAGTATTATGGTGGCGATAACTCTACTTCGGGCAATTCAATTACGTTTAATAAAAACAGGAATTCGTTATTAATAGCAGGTTATTTAGAGCGACCAGGCTTAAAGCAACGAGGTTATTTATTAGAAATAGATACATCAGGCAATATAATGCATGAGCGAGAAGTGATAATGAATAGTGTTGCCTATTCGGCAAAAGCAAGGGTAGCCTGTAAGTATGCTTTTGCATTGCCCGATGCTACCATTATGGGTATTGTTACTTCGGAGGATAGAGATAGTGTATATGCCGTAAATTGGACAGTAATTTTAATATCCTTTGGATAAGGTACCCTTTTATTGAAAAATTCACTAATGTGGGACCTAATATGTTAATCCATTATAACAAAAACAAAAATCGATTGGCTATCTTTTTGAGTCCTTTTTCCTCTGAATATGTTCTGGCAGAGCTTGACACAGATGGTATAGTCATTCAGCATAATTCTATAAATAGCTCCTTAAATTTTGGAAGTAGTTATGGCTTAGCAACCAGCAATGAAAATGGATATATTGTTGGTTGTGATCTATTAATATTGGATAGCAACTTACAACAACAGTCGTTTACGAAATTCCCAGATGATATTACAGCTCAGGCTTATTGCCAGATGCGCAATGGAGCCATGGTATATGCTGGCTACAAAAACATTAATAATAAATATTTAAAGGGATATGTAGCCCAAACCAATGCCAAGGGTTGGATATTGGGTAATGAAGAAATACACAAAAAAACTGAACCTGAAATAAGGATTTACCCTAATCCTGCAAATTCATTACTTACCATTCAATCAAATTTCCCCTATCAAACTATTAAAGTCTATTCTATTGCAGGGCAACAGGTATTAACACAATCCTATTTAGCTTCAACACAAGTGGATGTTTCGGCATTGCCTCAAGGTTTGTACACATTGCAATTAGTTAATGAAAAGGGTAGCATTGTTCATACACAAAAATTAAGTGTGCAGCGGTAGGTTTAGTTCATAAATAATGGAATCTACATTCTAGAAGTTTCATCAGAAAAGGGAATTCAACGAAACATGATTATAATTTCACACTAGTTTACAGGAGTTTATTTTCTGTGGTTATCATTGGTGTAAAACACTTACTTCCCAATACCATACTCACTCAATAAATACAACATCGAAGAAATAGCTGCTGCACCGAGTTCCAACTCCCGCTTGTTTACTTTATCAAACGTATCAATAGCGGCATGGTGGTAATCGAAATATCGTTGTGAATCGGGTGTGTAACCAATTAAAACCGTTCCATGTTTTTTAAGTGGACCAATATCTGTTCCTCCCCAACCTTGTTTAATCCAATCAATACTATAAGGTTGAAATAGCGGTACCCATTTTTGCATCATAATAATTGTTATTGAATCATCTAAGCCAAATCCGCGTGGAGTGAACCCTCCGGCATCGCTCTCAATAGCAGCTATATGTTTTGTTCCGGTTGCCTCATCGGCATATTTGATTCCACCTTTTACACCATTCTCCTCATTCATAAACAATACACAGCGTAGCGTCCGTTTCGGTTTGTAGTTAAGGTGTTTTAATAGACGTAAAGCTTCCATGCTTTGGGTAACACCTGCACCATCATCGTGCGCACCGTCACCGTTATCCCACGAATCTAAATGCCCGCCTGCAATAACAATTTCCTCTGGTTTTTCATTGCCTCGCATTTCAGCAATTACATTGTAGGATTTTACATCCGGTAGCATTTCACAATTTTGTTTGAAGAAAAATGATACAACGGCTGCCGAACGGATTTTGAGTAATCTACTTAACTCATCAGCGTCTTTGGTACTAATGGCACATGCAGGAATTTTAGGAATAGAATCTACATACCGCATCATACCTGTATGCGGATTGGTATCATTAGCCAAGGTTAAACTTCTCACCACCACTCCAACTGCGCCATATTTAGCGGCTTCAATTGCACCACTTCCTCGCTGATCTCCTGCTTCACCATACGCTCTCCCTGTGGTTATGTGCGTTGGCTCCATTGGGCGGTTAAAAAACACAATCTTGCCTTTAACACGTTCTGTACCCATTGCCTCCAACTCCTTAAAATTACGCACTTCAATAACTGGCGCACGTAATCCATCTTTAGGTGTTGCAATCGAATTTCCGAGCGCACAAATATGAACAGGTATTTGCTGAGTACCTTTCACTATCATTCCAATTTCTTTAGCCCCACGCACCCAATGCGGAACCATCAATTCTTGCAAATACACACTATCAAAACCATAACTTTTGAGTACACCAAAAGTATAGTCAACAGCTTGTTGTGCTTGTAGCGAACCACTTAATCTTCCCCCAATTTTATTGCTCAGGTAATCCAAATTTTCATAACATTTACCGCGTGTTAATACTTCGTTGTAAATACGTTTCATCATCACCGAATCGGTGGATTGGGCTTGCGCATACAAACTGGAAACACTTAAAAGAAATGCAGATAGAAATTTGTTCATTTGTTAATTTTTAATCAAGAGTTTTCCGGCAGATGTTCTTCCGTCAACGGTTTTGATAGTTAAAATATATATGCCTTGTTGCAGTGAAGCAATATCTATTACACTGTTTATAGATGTGAGTATTTGTTTACCTGTAATATCAGTTATCTGTGCGCTTTGTATGGGTTGCGAAACCGACTCAATAGTTATTGTTGATGATGCAGGATTGGGGTAATACCTAAAATTAATCTGAGCCAATCCCAACTCATTTGTACCATTAATATTGATATCTTTTAATACCGTTGCTTGATTGATTATCCAATTATTAGGATCCAACTGTACAAATGTTGCAGCACCTTTTAGCGGTATTTTAAACAACTGATCATTTTGTTGTTGGTTTACTCTTATGATCGTATCGCCTATGGATCGTTTTACAAGCAACTCAACCGGAGTAACAAACAAAGGTGTAGCTACTGAGCTTGTAGTTTGTTTTGATTTGAGGTAAAGCGTATCGTTAACCTGATTCCATTTTACATCAAACGTAGGATATCCTTCACCATAAAACCATTGGTTAAATACTTGTGTAAAATCTTTTCCTGTCATTTGTTCCAATAACGTTTTAAACTCAACCGTATTGGCTGTAGCATACGCAAATTGTTGCTGGTATTGCCTCAAGAAAGCAAAAAATAACGAATCGTTGTTTACCTCAAATCGTAGTATGTGTACGAAGGCTCCTCCTTTTGCATAAGACAAACGTGAATCAAAAATACGGGATACACTTGTTGTATCGGCAACCCAAACACTTCCGCCTGGAGCCTGCATAATGCGTGAGTGATTATCCGTCATTTCTTGCGCTTGGGTTCCTAGCTTTAACCACTCGGCAGCGAGGTATTCAGTATAGGTAGCAAAACCTTCGTTGAGCCAAATATCTTTCCAGGTTTTACACGTTACATGATCACCAAACCATTGATGACCCAACTCGTGTGCTACAATACCAAAATCAATTACCCCAATACTTGTCATGGTTTGATGTTCCATTCCTCCACTAAATGGTGCCATGGCGTGACCATATTTTTCTGTGGCAAAAGGATACATTCCAAAATGCTCCGAAAAAGCCTCCAGCATTTTTGCTGTTTGATCGAGCACCGGTTTAAAGGTGATTAAGGTTTGCGGATTATCGTAAATATAATCTTGTATGAAAATAGAATCTCCACCAATGCGCGCGTATGTTTTGTACTCTACATATTTGGCAACAGCCACCGAAATAAGATAATAATCTATTGGATAAAAGCTTTTCCATTCGTACCGAACTTTATTATTGGGAAGCGAAACAACCGCTTTTAACAATCCTTGCGAACCCACTTTGTTTTCATTACTGGTTGTAACATCCACAAACACTGAGTCAATCTTATCTTGTAACGATTGTTTGCATGGCCACCACTCATAAGCCGAGTAAGGTTGGCTTAGCGACCATGTAGCCTCATTGCCCCACCGTCCGGAAACACCTGTGCTAAATCCTTGACCAATAGCCGCACTTGCTTTAACGGCTGCATCACCATGATAATAAATAGTTACATCAATTGCTTGTCCGGTGGTTAAAGAATTCGGCAGGATCATAAATGCAAAATCATTATCACGATTCACAGTAGGTTTACTTCCATTTCCCAACACCATTGAATCAACAATAAGTTGACGGTGTAATTCTACCCCAAAAGTATCCAACCCACTCGCTGTAACTTTGGCAATAGTTCGAACACTTCCGCTAATGATGGTTGAGTTTCGCTCCACATTCAACTTTAAATGATGGAATGTAACATCGTATTGGCTCATTAATTGTTGCTGCCCAATAGTAGCCGCTTTTGCTAATAACGAACGTTTTGAAGACCCTTGTTTGGCAATTGCACATTGATGTTGTTGCGCCTTCACGTGCAAGGTAAAAACGCTCAACATTAGCATTAGACATTTCATGTGGTGTTTATTAGTTGAAGAAAGACACCCTTTTAAGGTAATTGGTTTTCAGCAGTGAACAAATTTTATAACGTTCATCTTTAGTATCTTCATGCATAGCATTTAACACTTCATAAACTTGTTTGATACCAATTTTATCAGCCCATTCAAACGGCCCGTGCGGATAGTTGGTTCCTAGCTTCATGCTGGTATCAATATCTTTCAAGGTGGCAGTACCTTCTTGCACCGTGTAACAAGCTTCATTAATAATCATGAGCACAATGCGCGGAGTTACCATTCCCACTCTATCTTCCACCACTTTATACTCCCATTGCAATTGTAACATTGTGTTTGCCAATACACTTTCGTACTTTTTGTGCAATACCGAAACCTCCGCCAATGAGCGGTTGATAAATGTGGGCAATGCATTTATTCCAAATAAGTTGCAATGAATGGAGCGATCATAACTAAAAGCGCAAGTTGCTAACTGTTGTTTTACTGCCGACACAAACACCGGTTTTCCTTCAAGTGGAGCGTAATATTTAATGAGACCTTCATGGTCGTCAAAATTTAAGTCAAAAATAATGTCGAAGTCGTGTAAATTGGTACTTGTAAAATCGGTATCATCTTTCACTACCCAATCAATATCAATTGATGAAAGTTTTTGTTTTAACTCTTCTGTTCGTATTTTTTCTCCTCGTGCAAGAATCTTCATTTGCTCAAACTATTATTGCAAACAAAAATAACAAACCTACAACCATGGAAAAGAAAATAATTACTAGTGCAAACGCACCCGCTCCTATTGGCCCATACAGTCATGCGAACCTAATTGGCAACACGCTCTACGTTTCGGGACAAGTAGCGAAAGACGCTAAAAGCGGTGAAATGATGCAAAGTGATATTAAAGTAGAAACGCGTAAAGTGATGGAAAACGTGCATGCTATTTTAACAGAAGCGGGTATGGATTTTACGAACGTGGTGAAGACAACTATTTTTTGTGTGGACTTAGGCGATTTTGCAGCTATTAATGAAGTGTATGGTTCATTTTTTACCGGAAATTATCCTGCTCGCGAAACGGTACAAGTAGTAAAGCTGCCGTTGAATGCTAATGTTGAGATTAGTGTGTTGGCTGTTAAATAGGGCTGTTGGCTATTGGCTAATGGCTTTTAGCCGTTGGCGGGTTACCATAAAGTTGTTTCATTTCTTTTTCGGTTATTCCCTTTATGTATTAGCGAACCTTCGAGCTAGAGGTTAATATTATGGCACATGCTAAACCTAGCAGAGGGACTAGCTTTAAACTACGCTAAAAAATGCGAATAACAGTTTCGGCCTATTTTGGTTGCGTAATTTTTGTCAATATTTTTTTACATGCGGAGTAACTTATTCATAACCAAAACAGAAAATCTTAGCTCGTTTTATTGTTAAAAAGTAAAAGTATTTTTTGGGCAAAAGCTACTAATCCTAATGCAACAGTTCCAGCTAGCACACCAAAAATAAATTCTTTGATAATGGTTGGCCACTCGGGTAAAAAGTGGTGCAAATAATTAATATTGTGCGCAAATATTCCGCCCGACACAAGCAATAAAGCAACAGTTCCTACCACTGAAAATATTTTAATAACAATGGGTAGGGATTTTACCAATAACAAGCCCAATGCATTTACAAATCCTTTTTCATTCGATTGTTTAATCAGCCTTAGTCCAACATCATCCATACGCACAACCAAGGATACAATGCCATAAACACCAACAGTAGCAAGAACAGAAACAGCTGATACGGTTAAAATTTGTACCGTTAAATTTTTGTCTAGCACGGTACTTAAAGCAATAATCACTATTTCAATAGAAAGTATAAAATCAGTGGTTATTGCCGATTTTATTTTTACTTTTTCCAACTCCGCATCTTGCATAGTGGCTCCATCTGAAATTTGATTTGCTGGTTGTTTTTGATGAAAGAAAAATGTCACTATTTTTTCTACCCCTTCAAATGCAAGGTAAAAACCTCCTAATACAAGTATTACAATGATAGCAGCCGGTAAAAATATATTTAGCAATAACGTTACAGGTACAATAATTAACTTGTTGATGAATGAACCTTTTGTAATGGCCCACAAAACAGGAAGTTCCCTCGATGATACAAAGCCCGTTGATTTTTCGGCATTAACTGCCAAATCATCACCCAGTATGCCGGCAGTTTTTTGCGTAGCAAGTTTGGCGTTAATAGCAACGTCATCCATCAAAGCAGCTATGTCGTCTAAAATTGCAAAAAAACCTGATGCCATATTGGTATTAAAGTTATGTTGGTCACAAATTAACCCTTTTTGTTAAATAGTAGCTTATGATGATGCAATTAAATGTTCTCTGGATATTGTAACTTTAGATAATGGATGGATGAGGAAAATAAGAAGTCAATTACTGCTAGGGTGCATGAGAAAATAGTGTAAGCTTCCCTTTAAATAGACCCATCCAAAAATAGAATTTTTATTGATGCGGCCTTGCGCTGTTGCCGACTGCGTGACGTTAATCTGTCATGCTAATATAAGATTTGAAAGCGTAAAACACAGTAGAATAGAGGCAATAGAGCCAAGATGCTGTTATGGGTGGTTTTTAGGCCTTAAACTCTGCAATCCAGTCTTTCGCGAATTTGATGTAGTCGCCAATTGGCATTTCTTGGATTTCTTCTGGTGTAAAATTAGCAGCGAGGCTATTAGACAAGTCATCGATGAATTGATTATAAGCTGTCCAAATTTCGCTAGAAGGGACAACATTATTGTCGCTATTATTGGAAAACCAGTCTCGAACTCGTTTTACAAGAGTTTGAGGATTGTCATCATGACTGGAAATGTCTTGTCCTGCAATGTCCGATATAACCTTTTGATAATGGTATCGTTCTGTTTCGAGTATTAGTATTTTTTTTGTCTTTAATCTTGTACCTCCGTATTCAGAAGCTCCAACATCAAGCCCTAATTCATACGGCATATTAAACCTTGGCAACTCATCTTTTGACATGGCCTTACTTCTAGATAAATCATGGATGCCATATTTGCACGATTTTATATGCGTCTTTATTTGATTAATTCTAATATTAGATGATGATATCGTTTGGGATAGGTGTGGCGTTAAATCTAGATATATGGTAGTGAAAACTAACGGTCTTAATAATGGAGTATATTCAATGTCAAAAGGACAATTAATGAATACGTTGCTTTCAAAGGACATAGAAGAAAATTAATGAGCGACTGTAAAAGTTATTCGATCTTTAATTTGGCCACTATCTTCATGAACAACAACTTCTCCAGTTCTCTTTTCTGCAATTACTTTAGCAAAGGTAACAGCTTGTTCCATTGTCGAAAAAGCCTTTATTGCCTTTACATTGCCTTCTGAAACCACTCTCCAATTCGAGTCTCCAGAAATAACATGAAATTTCGCTACTTCAACTTGTTGAGCCAACGAAGCAAGCGATTTTCCTCGTTTTTTTGTATAAAATTTCCTCATACTCATATTTCAAATGTACGAATAATTTTAAAATTGCTTATAACTCGTTTATAGGAGCTATAAAGTAGCGCCTATTTCTCCTTTTTTGGAACGATAGGCGTTACTCGGTAGCGTGTTATTTTTTGTATGCATTCCAATAAAATGTTTCACTTAAAAAATTATCTGATGGGTTAGGGGTAACATTATATGTACTAACATAGCAGCGTAAAAATAGTAAAAGTACGATCAAATACAATTTAAAGTAGGGTATCTTAATGGTTGTGTGTTGTGCCGTAATTTTATGAAAACAAAAAAGCCGCCTCAATTGCTTGAGACGGCTTTTTGAATAAGCATTGGTAATGGTACTAGTTCTTCACCAATTTCATTACCTGCGTTTCACCATTGATGGTTACTTTCACAAAGTAAATACCACTGTGTAAAGCTTCAATATTGGTTACTTGTAATACGTTAAAGCCTTTAGTTATGTTCTTAGTTTGAACATTTACTTGTTTGCCTTGTACATTGAATAACTCAACTGTAGCTTTTCCATCGGTGGTTGATGTTAACGAAATTGCGTAATCGGTTGTAAACGGATTTGGATAAACCGACATACTATTCGTGTTTTCAGTATTGATGTTAACCGCTACAATAGTTGAATAGGTTTCTTTACCATCAACATCAACTTGTTTTAAACGGTAGTATAACATATCCGCATTTGTTTTCGCAAATGCTTCGATATCCAACAAATTATAGTTTGATACCTCATTACTGTTACCTCTACCTTTTACAAATCCAACTTGCTCAAACACCTTACCATCAACACTACGTTCTACTTCAAATCCTTGGTTATTTTGTTCAGAGGCTGTTGTCCATCTTAAAAGAACATCATTAGATTCAACATTTGCAGTGAATGATGTAAGTTTTACTGGAAGTGGATTATTGCTAATATCTGTTCCTGTAAAGGTTCCAAACTGTGTTAAACCGTTTGCAACAAGCAATCCTGTAACGTTGTTAGCAGTAGATGTTGGGAAGTTGGTCCATACGTTACCCGTTCCGGAGTAGCGCGCGGTGCGTAAATTAGCAACGTTAGCAACTGTTCCTAACACGGCCGAATCTTGCAATAAACTTAAATCATACACATAACCGCTACCTCCAGTTTGTGCCATTGTCCAGTAGGCATTCATCATGGTTCTGCCTGCTGATGTATTCGGAGGATTTACACCTGAATAATATCTTACATCAACTGTAGTTGGCAGCACACCAATTACACCCCAATTAGCCTTAGCCACTACTCTGCTCGCAAAAATAAATTGCGTACTGTCGTTTGCAACTGGCACCTTATCGGCAAATGCAAGTGGCGGAACCGAAGTTGTGGTAAACTCTACCGAACCAATATCAACAGGTCCAGTTGGAATTGAGCCGGAGCGCACACCTGAAGGAGCGTTAAAGTCGCCTGTTTGACCAATAATGCGAATACCTTTTCCATTAGCATACCATGACTCTGGATTGGCTGTAATAATACTTAAGTTACCATTTGTGGTATCTGTAAATAAATTCTCTGCAAGCACAACCGAATTACGCTCTGCCCAATTGGTATTGTATGTAGTAGTAGATAAACTATTCAATGAGGCCCAACCTTTACTCACGTTTACCGAGTCGAATACCAAAGCTGTATCGTTAACGATGCTCAAGTTGTAGTTTAAAGAAGTATTTGCAATATTAGATACACCACCAAATGCAGTATGTCTGGCAGTTGATCCTGCTACATTGATACGTTTGTTGTAAACTAAGTTATTGGTTGCATTTACAAAACCACCAATACCACCATTAAAAATACCATAACTGGTAGAGTCACCTTGACCAGTAATTAAAATGGTATTGTTATTATAACTGTTGGTTCCACTTGTTTGACCGTTATGGATTCCGTATACACGGTGAGAGGTGTTTGCTCCCAATGTAATTTGATTGTTTACAATTGAGTTGGTACCTGATAACGTTTGCGTTGCAATACCAATAGCTGAAGCATTTTTTAAGAGGGGGTTTGATGCGATGATATTGGTAATTCTATTTTGACCAATATATATATTGTTATTGGAAGAAGTACTCAATAATATTCCAATTGCTTTATTACCTAAAGCGGCATTCATATTGGTAATTATATTTCCTTGCACGGTATCCAATTCATTAGCAGCAGGACTCACATAAATACCAATTGGGCCACCTGTGTTTGCGGCCATGCTTAAGGTTGCAGTAGCATTGAAGAAGAAATCACGGATAATATTATTTTTAATGATAAAATTACCTTGCGAACCAAAAATAGCAGCATTTGTTTGAGCACTGGCACCGTTTCTATTGTACAAATTCCCGATAGTGTTGTTAGATATTTCAACCACACTTGCACCATTTCCTGACGCAATAATTGGTGAAAACACACCTGATCCAGATAAAGTATCCCAAGGGTTCTGCCCACCACCGAGTGTATTATTGCGAACAAAAACTGCTCCTGATGCACGTATACCATAAAATGATCCTCCTCCCGTGTTGAGGTGAGCAATATTGCTTATAATGTTACTATCAACTATTGAAGGAACCAATGTACCTACAGTAAACAATGAGATGATATTATTTTGAGAGCTTGCATTATTGATTCGACAAGCAATACCACTTCTATCAGGTGCTTTTCCACCTAAACTATTCCGTCTGATTACATGGCCATTTCCAGAACCGAAATAAATCCATTGCGCACCTGTAGGGGCTGTTAGTGAATCATCTATATTATAAATAGAATTATTGTAAATGGTCCAGAAATCTCCCGGATTTGTTAACCCTGCAAAAGCGTTACTTCTAAAATTAAAAATTTGGCAGTTAGAAACGGTATTGAAATCATTGGTAAAATTTGCAGTACCTAGTGAAAAGATGGCCTTGTCAGGTCGGTTTGTAGGAGAGAGAGCCGCTGGACCTGAAGTGCCCAAGGTATCGCGAATGACACAATTCATGATAACATTGGAATCATTTCCTGTTCCTGCAGCAGCTGCTGTTCCGAACATAATTGTTCCAAAACCTGTAGTCAAGCTCGGAATGGTATCAACACCTTCAAAAATGGCATTAGCTATTGTATCCAAATCAGCATCATTGGTTAAAGTAAGCGTAATTCCGATTTTAGAGCGATTCATGAAGCGTAAAAATCTTCCTGATCCACCAAAGCTACCATCAATTTTAACACGATCTGCTCCATTTAAGGTAATCAAACCTGTACCTAATCCGGTAGTGGTTCCTGTAATATTTCTGAGAGTGGCTGCATCTGGAACAATACTCACGCTAAAGGTTCCATTACCTTGATTCAATTGGTTTAACCCAACAGTTCCCGGTTCTTCAATATCACTTACTACTTGAACTGTAATATTGTTTGCTATAAATGAGTTGTTAAGATAGTTAAACAAGCCATCAACTCCGGTTAATGTTGTAAATGTTTGCCCAACACCAACTGTTAACAAGCCATTAATTCTTGGTATTACCCTGTAGTTTAAGTTAAGAATTGGATTTACCGTAAGGGTATTTACGTTGCTTCCTTCTGCCCCAGCTGGGAATGATCCTAAATTATTTGCTACCGAAGAATCTTGGGCAACTACAAAATAATAAACCGAATCACCAGCAGTAAGTCCACCCATTAATGATGCATTAAAGGTAAAATTCCATGTGCCATTTCTTGAAGTTCCAGAAACAAAAGCACCTTGAGTAGATAATAAGGTTCCTGCAATATATTTTCTAAAATAAATACGTGGTTGCAATGCCCCTGTTCTATAAACTCCAGTAGCATCAGTAATAGTTGCTGTTAATATTCTATTACCAGTTGTGGTATCGTTTGCTAATGCAGTGAATACAATATTAGGTGAAGCCAAATCAATTGCTACAAAAGTTCCTTCATCGGCACCAATATCTGGTGTATTTGTATTGCGCGCATCCCCTTCGAAATCTGTTGTAACACCAATAGGCGAGGCAAACGATTCGGCAGGTGTTGTACCTGTTAAGCGCATGTTTAATGCACTGCTGCTTCCTGTTGCATTGATAAAGTTTGGATTTCCAACTGCAGAAATAAAATCTTCACTCGCATTGTTTTTCCAACTGTTTAATGTGGTGTATCCAATGTTATTCAATAACCCCAATGTATCAGTTGCAATGTTATAGTTGTAGATATTATTATCGAGTACAAGTGTTGTGTTGTTGTTTATGGATACAGGTATGTGACCTCCACCAAAAGCACTGTTTGCACGCATATTGGTGAAAATATTATTTCTTACATCATCTACTCCAACAGCTGTTCTAGAAAAAGCAAATGTTCTGCTTGAACTTGATCCAACTCCTGCCCCGCCTATGTATACAGAGTTATGGTAAATACTATTTGAACCTGATCCTTTTCCAATACCTCTAATAGACAATGGTGTAACAATATCATTTCCCAAGGTATCAACACCTAAACGAACAATATTATTATATACAAATCCATTTCCAGATGCTATTTCAATCCCATTAAGGGTAGCAAATGGATTTAGCGCAGTTAAATTTAATCCATGAACAATATTATTCTTAACATCATTAACTCCTGTTGTTGAAGATGCATAGGTGATACCAGTAGCTATCACTGCTGCTGTGGTTGAAGAACCAGTTAGTGTTAATCCCGAAACTCTATTCTGAGTAACGCTAATATGTCCTATGGTTGACGAAACACAAATTCCGCAAAGGGCTACGTTACTTCCTGTATTGGTTGTTTGAACAGCAGATGAGATATTTTTGATTGTATTCCCAGTAATATTGAACCAACCTCCCGCTGTAGGAGTTACCCAAATACCTTTGGTTCCTGCTACCTGAGTTCCGGTTGCCGAATGATTGTTATTCAAGTTTGCAATGGTATTGTTTGTAACGTTGTAAATATTATTTGCTCCTCCCGAGCTCACAAAAATACCCAGAAGGACTTGTTTGTATAAAGAAGTAGCACTCGTTGTTGTTACGTTAATACTATTCGCTAATGCAGTATCACCTATCATATTATTGTTTACGTTCACAAAAGTTCCACCGGCAAGGTTCATACCCCAGCAGTCGGGAGAAATCAATGTTGCATTACCAACAACATCAATTCCGCTAATAATATTGTTTGAAATATTAAATGTATTAAACGTTCCGCCTCCTGTTCTAATGGCAGTAATACCACCTCCAGCAGTAGATGTAACAACCGTGTAGGTAATAGACCCATTTGTGGTTCTTGATCCTATTAAATTTCCGGTTACCGTTCCGCAATCGATATTTCCATTAGACAAAGCGATACCTACAAAACCAACAGGAGTAGCTGCACCTGATGTAATATTTAAATTGGTGATTGTATTATTCTGAACTGAAGTTGCCGTTCCTAATCCAACAGAAAGATCCATTGCGGTAAAGAAATAACCAGTTGTACCCGCTAATGTTGTAACACCCGTTCCATTTGAAGCTGACCCGCCAATGAAGTTATTACTTATTACGAAACCGCTTGCCGAGGTTAGGTTTGCCGTATTAGGAGTTACCCAAATAGCTCTGTGTGTTTGTGTAGATGTACTTGTACGTGTTGCCGTTTGGTAAAAACGATTGGCTGTTATTCTCCAAGCGTTATTGTTAGCTCCCACGTAAACGCCTGCATATCCAGAGGCAGCGCCAAACGTATTGTAAATATTACAGCTATCAATAATATTTCCATCATTATTTGTTGCTAAGGTTGTTGCCGTTCCAATTGAAGATATACCAACTAATGGAAGGTTAAAACCTTCTTCATGTATATCGCAATACCTGATAATATTACTATCATTTCCATTCAATCCTGTTGTGGTAGCAATATTTATAACTCCTGAAGATATTACTTGGGAAGTTATACTACCTCCCCTTACATCTACATACAACAAACTGTTTTGTGATGCCTCGTTAATAAAACGAACGGTTGGGGCTGCGGTTCCCAAATTTGTGATTACTAGGTTATTTCCGGAAGTAAACCCTCCTATTCCACCTTGTCTTCCATCAATAGTGAAAAAACGCACACCGTTTAAGTCAACTACAGCAGTTGCATTGTTGGCTTCAATGCGAGTAGAAATTCCCGTATTAGGTCTAATGGTAACCCTATTTACTGAAGATGCGCCAGGGTAACTCGAAATAGTTAATGGGAATACTTCACCTGTAGCAGCAGTGTTGTATAGAGCATCTGTTAATGTGAATGTAACAGGGCCCGATACACCTACGGAAGTTAAATCTGCAAGGGCATCTGTGATCCTGAGATATGGTTGCCCAGAACCCACATTGTAATTTCCATTTAAGCGTGTTCGTATCGTTCTATTTCCTATTGGATCATTAACAAGCAACGCTGTATTCACTCCGTTAACTACTATGCTATCAACACGAACATCTAATTGATTGTTGTTTGTTGCGGTTGCACTCATATCATACGTTACCCAAAAATAATTGATGCCCGTTGCCAGTGTTCTGCTTCCAGTTAAGGTAAATGCTCCGCTTGGCGTGAGTGTTGTACCAAACAAAATAGGATTGGTAAAAGTACTATCGCTTCCGGTATAATAAATTCTTGCGTTTAACACATCAGCCGGAGTTGTTCCTCCGGTAGTATTAAGCCTAAATGATGAAACGGTTAATGGGTTAAAACCCATTTGTGTGTGCATGCGAACCCTAACAGCTGCAACATTGGCAGTGCTTGGGGCAACAACTCCAAAACGTTGTTCTGCAGTTGATGAATCTAGAAACATTTGAACAGTAGCATTACCTATATAATTATTTTCGAATGCTCCAATATCAGGAGATCCAGAAGCTCCGGTGTAACCAGGATTACCTGCACGTACGTTATTTTCAAAGTCGTTCGTAATTCCAGCAATATTTCGTGCGCTTCCTTCAATAGAAGTAGGAATTGAAGGAGCAACTTTTAAGAAAGAAGCTGATGATCCAACAGTGCTTATAAAGTTAACAACTTCTGAAAACGATGCAGAGTCTCTTGGTAAAACACGTGTTCTGTATGCGCTTAATGTTTGATCAAGGTTGGTTCCATCTTGGTAAATAACATTGCTTGCACTTGGAACTCCAGCGTAAAATAGATTCCTATTAGATAATGCATTAAAATTATTTAAATCTGTAGAAGCGCTTCGTCTTAATGCAGAAGTGATACCCGTTCCTCTTGGAATTGAATTATTAACGATGATATTATTGCGCATATCCAATGCGGCCGTGGTTGCGGTAATTGAATAGGTATGGAATATTCCAGCGCTTGAAAAATTAGTACCGGTTGAGGTTGCCGCTAAACTTATGGTATTGTTATATAACCCAATAGTAGTTAAAGCGGTTGCATTTGTTAAATTAATACCTATAACGGTTGCTGCTGCACCGCCATTGGATACCGGAGCAAATAAACCGCCAATAACGTTATTGAATATTTGGCACGTTCCGGCAGTTGAAGATATTTGCGCTATACCCGACACAACACTTGTGGCGCCATTTGTTGTTAAATCATAAATTTTATTGTTAAAAATACGAGGTACGCTCGAAGCTTGCTGAATTCCAGTGACAGTTGAATTTCCAGATAGATTATAAATAGTATTGTAAGAAATATTTCTGGCGCCACCAACGATTGTTCCAAGGTTAGCTAATCCATAAACAACTGCATTACCTATATGAGATAAATTATATATGGTATTATAGTTATAATTTTCATTTGTTGGAGCTGCGATATTATAAATTCCGTAAAGCACACCTGTTCCCGTAACCTTATTTACTGCTAAATTAAATACCGTATTGCTATCACATACAATCGTACCCGTTGTAGTTTGAATACCAAATAAAACAGAAGTAGTTCCTTGACCCGATTGGGTAATATTGCTAACGGTATTGCGTTTTACCGTTTGAAGCGTTCCTAAAGAAGTAAGAATACCAACTGTATTTCCCCCTATGCTACCATTTCGTGTAATGTTGTTTATCGTATTATCAAATACATTTACAAAAGGTGAAGCACCACTATTAATGATTCCATTTATTGTTTGAGAACCAGCTCCGGCAGTATTTAATGAAAGGCGAGTAATTGAATTATTATTGATATTAACCCCAACAGTTGTTGCAGCAGTAATTGCAATTGGATTAAAGGTACCTGCACCTCCGGTTAAAGTAAGTGAGTCGATGATATTATTGTTTACATTTAAGTTAGCAATACCAGCCAATTGGCTTAATATAATTGCATTGGGATTGGTTGATGTTCCTGCGTATGTATATCCGTAAACATAGTTGTTATTTACATTTACATTAGTAGCAGCAGTATTTAACCAAACAGCAGTAAATGCACCCGAGGTATTGTTTAAATACGTACAATTTAAAAACTGATTATTATTTACATTAATCGTATTCCCATTAGCGCCTGTTTGGCCCATTTCCACATTAACCATCCAGTTAATGGTCGATGACCCCGGTGCTCCACTACCTTTAATGGTAAGCTTGTTAAAGTTAATATCACAACTTGCACCGGGTGATGAGTTAAACAACCAAATACCCCTGTTGGAAACGGGATGATTTACACCAGCACCCGTATTATTATTAATGGTATTGTATTGTATTTTTGATCCCCATTGACTATTAATTAAAACAGCTCCACATTGAGAATAAGCACCAACTCCACCACCAAAATTTAAGATATTATTTCCGGTAAGCGTTGAATTTCCTCCTATATCGTTATTCGCATCACCTAAAGTATAAGGTGCTGGAGCGGCAAAGCCAGAAAGAGAGATACCGAAGTTGCAATTTTGAATCGTATTGCCATAAAACCTATTGTTAGATGATACACCTGCCGTATTCAAAACCGTTATTACTGTTCCAATTGCTGTAGGTGTGCAAGCCAACATTTCGATACCTACCGAACCACCTGCAAGTGCACGAGCTCCGGAAGCGCCATTGATAAAGATATTGTTTCTATTTAAGGTGATTGTACAATTTTGTATGGTATTGTTATTACATCCATTACTACCATTTGCTTTGTATAAACCGTAGCCTGTTTCCATCATGGTAATTGGCGAAAGGTTAGCTGCTGATTCTTGCAAGTCAATTTGGCTGATGGTAACAAAATCCGAGCCTAGTAAGCTCCACATTACATCAATACCCGTATTTAAGTTTGCATTTTGACTTCCTACAAATGCTGTTATACGAGGATTGGCTCCTACTCCTGATTTTTGAAAAACAATAGGATTAGCAAGCGTTCCAGTTGCGGTTAAAACAATAGGTGCGGTTAACGTTTCGGTGTAACCTGCCGCAATATTGAATACAACTCCACCTGCACCCACACCACTTGCATTAAGTGCCGAAACAGCCAATGAAATAGAAGCATAGTTGCCAGGAATAGTTCGAGTTCCTGTAAGTGCCTGAGCCCTAACAATAGAACTGATTGCGAGTAGCAATAGAACTAGTAGATAATTTTTGTGTAACTGTTTTTTCATAATCTCGTTTAATCTTTAAAGTTGCAATTAACTCTAGTCCAACTACTTTTCTTGTAGCTATAATTCTACAAGAAAAACAAAAAGCCGCCCCGATTATTCGAGACGGCTTTGCTAAAAATATTGGTAATTGATACTAGTTCTTTACCAATTTCATTACCTGCGTTTCACCATTGATGGTTACTTTCACAAAGTAAATTCCAGTGTGCAATGCCTCAACATTGGTTACTTGTAATACATTAAAGCCTTTGGTTATTTCCTTGCTTTGAACATTTACTTGTTTGCCTTGCAAATCGAATAACTCAACTGTAGCTTTTGCATCAGTAGTTGCTGTTAATGAAACAGTGTAATCGGTTGTAAACGGATTTGGATAAACCGATAAGCCATTTGTATTTTCAGTGTTTGAACTCACCATTACAATATTCGAATAGCTTTCATTTCCATCAACATCAACTTGTTTTAAACGGTAGTATAAGATATTCGCATTTGTTTTTGCAAATGCTTCGTTATCCAATAAACTATAGTTGAGTGTTTGGTTGCTGTTACCTGCACCTTCTACAAATCCAGCAAATTCGAACGTGCGACCATCAACAGAGCGCTCTACTTCAAATCCCTTGTTGTTTTGTTCAGAGGCTGTTGTCCAGCTAACCAGCACATCAGTTGATTCAACATTTGCAGTGAATGAAATGAGTTTAACAGGTAATGGATTGTTTGTTATATCTGTTCCCGTAAAAATACCAACAGCATTTACAGATAAAGCATTCATAAATCCAGTTATATTATTTGAAACTGTTGGATTAAAGCGCGACCAATTGGTGCCAGTTCCGGCATACCTTGCAATACCTAAATTACTCGGATTTACCACCGTACCTAATACAGCTGAGTCTTGCATCAAGGTTAGATCATAAGTAAATCCACTACCACCTGTTTGAGCAATATCCCAGTATGCATTCATAAAGGTACTTCCAACAAGTGTGTTAGAAGGATTAACCCCTGAATAGTATCTTACATCCACAGAAGAAGGTAAAGAACCTACACCACCCCAAACAGCTTTTCCAATCATTCTGCTTGCAAAAAAGAATTGTGTGCTATCAGTTGCAGCAGGTGCTTTATCTGCAAAGGCAATTGGAGGTAATGATGTTGGTATAAACTCAACTGATCCAATATCCACCGCACCTGTATTAATTGCTCCCGAACGAACACCCGTTGCAGTATTGAAATCACCCGTTTGCCCAATAATGCGAATACCTTTTCCATGCACATACCAAGCTTCAGGGTTAGCCGAATTAATTCCCAAATTACCTACTAAGGTATCTGTAAATAAGGCTTCAGCAGCCACCAAAGATGTGCGCTCAGCCCAGTTGGTATTGTAGGTAGTAGTATATAAAGTATTCATGGCTGCCCATCCTTGATTTACGGTTAAAAGCTGAGCAATTGCCGATGTATCGTTTACAATTAAGGTATTGTAATTTAGGTTAGCACTTGTAATAGCGTTGGTCGAACCAACTGCAAAACTTCTACCTGTTCCATTAGCAATCCGTTTGTTGTATATAAGATTGTTTGTAACATTTATTGTGCCAGCAGCTGAGCGGAAAACTCCGAACGAATTATTGCTTCCTGAAATTATTCTTCCATTGATAAATATACTGTTATTAATATAATTATTGGTACCAGATGTGATATCGTCTCTAATTCCCATAACTACAGTCTCTCCCGTTGTTCCATTTCCAACAGAAATCTGATTGTTAATAAAAGTGTTTCCATTGGCAGTTGAACTTGCTAGGTGAACACCCGATACAAGGGGAGCACTAGCAGCAGTACCTGTTCCTGAAGACCCAATATTAAATATCCTATTTCTTCTGAAAGTAGAATTTCTAATATCCGATGTAGCAAAAATTCCAGAACTAAGAAGTGCTGTTGTACCGGTATTGGTGTTATTAATATTAAAAATAGAATTCCCTTCAACTAATATGTTATTGTTTACTGCTATTAACGCAATCCCTGCATTTCTGAAGGTTGAGGTTAGTGAAGTTGTTGTGCTATTACCATTTATGTCTTTTATAATATTATTTCTAATAGCTAGTGAAGTAATGGTTCCGTTTATAGTAATTCCTGAAGTTCTATCTCCAGCAGCATTAATGTAACTTATATTACCAATTCGATTGTCTTCAATTAAAACATTCGTACCGCCAGAAACATTAATAATACCATTGTCTGAGCCATTTCTTATTGTATCATAAACATTTACGCCAAAACCAAGCATATTCTTGGTTATGTTAACTAACCCAGAAGAAGAAGAAATTCCAAATACACCTGAAGTAGTACTGCCAAAATTGGATGCATAATTACTATCAATAGTTGTTACTACTATGTTTCCTGAAGCCACAGAAAATCCAGTTACTTGACCTCCTGTGCTCATAAGTGGCCTACCACTTCTATCCATAGCCGCTCCCCCAAAATGATTTCTTGTAATCGTGTGACCCGTTCCACTTCCCGTAATAGAGAAACCCACAACAGTTGATGTGTGAATACCAGATGTTTGATAAACCTTGTTATTTGCTACTATATGATTATTACCAACTCCAATGCTCACATAGGTAATACTTCCAGTAATAGTATCTGTATTGTATACTGAATTTCCGTTAGAACTCGCTGTTAAAGAGCCGATAGTTATATTGTTTCCAACATTGCTAAGATTAATTCCATTAGAAGTAAAATCATAAATATTATTACCACCTGGCCTATTTGCAGTACCACCAATCGTGATGTTTGAGTTATTGACATTGTTTGAAAATATACCAATTGCTGGTCTCCTTAAGGTGTCATTATTAGCCGCTCTAATTTCATTGTTAGCAATTAGAATATTGGAGTTATTACCTGCACCAAAAGTAATGGTACCTCTTGCTGTAGCCGATCCATTTCCTTCTATGATACAATTTACCAAGGTATCATTGGTACAGCCACCTAAAAACTCAATTGTTGCACCAACGGTAGCCGAGGTTGTGGCTCCAATTGAATCAAGAATTCTCAGATTTTTAGAAGGCCCGCCATCAATTATTACATTGGATACACCATTTAAACGAATTAAACTTGTTGTAGAGTTACCCCATAATGTTCTAAGCGTAGCATCAGGTTGAATTGTCAATCTGAATCCACCTAAACCAGCATTATTAAGTTGGTTTGCTCCAGTTTCATTTACGTCAGCAGTAATAGTTACAGTTGTATTTCCTACCAAAGCACTATTGTTTAATGCATTGAACAAACCCGTTGTTCCTGTTAAATTAGGATAATCAACTGGAATATTAATAGTTGTAGGAAGTGGGGTTACAATTAAAAAACTATCTACCAAAGTTGGTGGTGTAGTTTGAGTATTTACATCGGAATGAATTGGGTCAATTGCCGAATATTGAGAGTACCAGATATTAGGCGCTGTAGCCAAATCTTGTGCTGTAAAGTAATAATATATTACATTTCCTGGTGCTGGAGTTCCACCAATAGGCGTATAGTTAAATGTGTAAGAGAAGGTTGCATTGTTTCCAGTGCCAGTAAAGGAAGTTGGTGCAACACTTGTCCAAGGACTTGCAGTAGTTGCATTGCGATACCATAATCTTGGTGCGTTAGCGCCCGATGTAGGAACTCCTGAACCAATATCCGTAACATTGATATTTGCAAATACTGCGTTTGCAGCTGCTCTATTTCCTGTAGGTGTAAACGTAAAACGAGGAACATACACGTCATTCGCAGCAGTTAATGCCGACAGCCCAACATCAAAAGAACCTATTGCTCTATTAGCAGGTCTTGTATTTCCACCTTGATCAACTGTAATATACGATAATGTTATCGCGGCAGTAGAAGCAGGACTGCTTGCATTTAAGGAAAAGTTAATCGTTGCAGCCCCATTAGTAATACCAGCATTGAATAATGGATTGGCAACTGCAGAGCTAATACCAAATGGTTTTTGCAAGTTTCTCCAGGTTTGTAAACTTGTTACACGTGTAAACCCATTTCTAAACAACACACCACCCGTTCCATTCACAAACGTAAGGTTTGCATCTCCTCTGTATCCTGTTGTATTGTTTAACCACATCGCATAATGCTGTCCTGTTCCGGATGCATTGCTTCTGGCATTCATAAAGATATTATTCATTACGGTATCAACTGTTGCAGAAGCTGTTTTATTGAAGGCTGCTGAAAGTCCGAATGTATCTGTTGCCGCAGGGTTTCCTGCTATGTATACTGTATTGTGAACAATCGTTGTATTCGTGGTGTTTTGTTTCCAAATTCCATTGAACGTTGCATTGGCATTATTAGTGGTGCCATTTACATTCACACCCAAACGTACAAAGTTATTAACTACTTGCACTGTAGTTGCTGAAGCTCCTAAGTTTAATCCGGCTTGAATAGTGAAGTTGTTACTAGCCCCCGTTTCTAATGAATGAATCACATTGCGTTCAACACGACTCAACCCACTTGTATTAGTTGAATTATAGAAGATACCTTGAGCAACATTTGCCACAGGACCGTTGTAGGTTGAACGTAAAGAATGAATGGTATTGTTTGATGTCGTTTGAGTTCCTGTGCCTGACGTTGTATTGGCAATTCCAACAACAGATGCAGTAGCGTCTGTCAAATTATTTGCAGCATCACAGCGTAAGTCACGAATGGTATTTCCTGATACGGTTGTAGATATGCTTGAAGCTCCCGTGACAAAAATCCCTTTCACCGTATTTGCTGAGGTAAATGCGGTACTGAATGAACTTAAATTTTGAATAGTATTATTCGATGCAGTAATGGCTGCTCCGGTTGCACCTGTTAATTGAACACCATTGATACCCACCGCACCCAACGATGCAGCTAAACCTTGGATGCTATTGGCAAGTGTAGTGCTACCAAAAGTATTACCTGAAATGGTTACAGAATTTAAAAAAGTAGCTCCAACCACAATACCATTGAAGGAAATAGAACCACCCGTTGCCTGGGCACCTTGAATCATTAAATCAATACCACTAACCACATTGTTATTCATGCTACCTCCACCGGTGGCCGTGAAATGGAAACCTCTTGCTGTTCCAGCACTTGATGTTCTCTGGAAAATTTTGATGGATCCATTGGTGGTTGTTGAGCCAACTATATTGGGTGAGATATTTCCGACATTGTAAATACCTGTTTGCAATGCACCAATACCTGTAAAGTTATCTGTTCCATTTGTGTACAATGTGATATCGGATATTACATTTCCTTGAACAGAGTTTGGTGTGGATGTGGTTCCGGCATTTGCGAAATCAAATGGGCGGAATAAATGTCCTAAGTTAGAAACACTATCACCCAAAATAAATACTGAACCTGCAATACCTGGTATATTACCACCTACTCTATTATTGGTAACAGTAAAGTTTGCATTTGTTGCTGTGTTGTTTAACTGAATTGCTCTGAAATTAGTAGCAATGGTCATTGCTGGAATAGATAAACTATTCCGAGTAGCAGTTTGGTAAAAGTTGTTGGCATCAATTGTCCAATTTGAAGATCCTGCTCCAGCAATCAATCCTGTTGGAGAGCTTCCATTTAAAAAGAAGTCGAATATATTGTTATTGCTAATGGTAACATTCTTGTTATCGGCAGGTAATGCTGATCCTGATCCAAAAATACAATTGGCCGTATTCGACAACCCATTGATGTTACAATTACTAATGGCTAAATTATTATTTCCACCTGCTGGGGTTGTAGTGGTTGTATTGCTTATGAAGATAACTCCACTGGCGGTAGAAGTATTTTGACCCGATACCGAAATAAATCTCAGCGTATCGTTTTGAGCGTCATTGATAAAACGAATAGTTGGGAATGTACCAATATTTCGTTGGTTAAATGCAATGAAACGATTGGTTCCGGTACCTCCTGGGCGACCATCAATAATCACATTTTTGGCACCATTAAAGTCAATTAATGCAGTACTTGTGAATATAGAGCCATCGAAATTAATAGCGCTTGATACTCCCGAAGATGGGCGTATAGTAATTCTATTTGTAGACGTAGTAGGTAACGTAGCTCTCAACACAATTGGATATGCCTCCACATTTGGGTTATACGTTGCTTGAAATTCTAAAACAACGGGGGAACTTAAAGAAGTTCTCTCATTAATAGCAGCAATAGCTGCTGTTAAACTACTGTAAGTTCCTGTTGGTCCTACTGTATATGTTCCACCCGTAAATACGCCTGAAGCAGTTCCATTGCCTAATACCAAAAACGTACTATCTGAGCCAGTTCCAAAAGCCGGAACGGTTAATGAGCTTAAAATATTCACATTGGCTGAGTCCAATTGACCACCTATACTGTTGTAAGTTGAAGCAGTAGCTCCAATGGAGAAGCCTATTTTCTTGGAGGTATTTCCCAGTGTTGTTGCAGTTGATTCAAATAATCTGATGTTTCCAACAGAGGTTAATGTTCCTCCACTTACAGGGGTGATTGCCCAATAACGGGTGTTGGTAAGCGCAGTTAGCCCTGTTCCTGCCGATCCTCCAGTTGCCAAACTTCTTGCAATTGCAGTTAAGGTAACTGGCGATCCTGTTACCACTGGATTTATAATATCCATTCCTAAATTACCCGTTGCTCCAACACCTAAAGGAAACATAAAACTACCTGCCGCACCCACGCCAATTGTTCTGGTAAATGGTCCATCAATATATCCTGTGCTGGTGCGTGCAACGTTTGATGCTTGAGTACCCAATATGGTTAAACTATTAATTGCTGTTGTGGTCAAACGACCCGTGCTGCTAATGAGTAAAGTATTTGCTGAAGTGGCAGCTGTAAGAACTGCTGCTGTGGTTTGGTTTAATACCAAGGAATCAATACCCGTTGCTGGAAAATCATTTCCAGTAGCAACTGCTGATCCCCCTAACACGATGTCCAAACCAGGATTATAGGTTCTACCTCCAGTGTTTTGAATATTTCCATTTGTTCCAGTTGCCTGAAGCACACCTCCTGCGGCTGTGCTGCTTAAAAATAATCTGGAACCAGGACCAGCATTAAATAATCCTGCGCCTGTTATTGCTAGCGTACCAAAAATTCCGTTACCGTTTATGGTTACCGTGTTTGTTCCCAACAATAAATTAGTGGTGAGTGTAAGGTTATTAAATACGGTTGACTGGCTTAAAAGGGTTCCTCCAGTTGTACTGATGGTTACGGTACCTCCCGTTAAGGTTGCAGGTAATCCATCACCTGTTACTTGACCAGTTGCTCCGTTAAACGTATAATTTCCCGTTGAACTGTAATTTCTTATTCCGGTTCTCACCGATCCAGTGAGCGCTAATGCGTTAATACCCAATAAATTGGAGGTTACCAACGTAGCATTGGGTCCCATGGTAAATGTATTTGTACCTGTAACAAAGGCAGTGGCATTAAATGTTGCGATACCATTTACTGTTGCGTTAAATGCGTCTACATCAACAGTATCATTAAACGTAATGTTATTAGCACTTATATTGCTACCTAATGTATAATTGCCTCCGCCAATGGCATTAAAAACAATATTCATATTAGTGGGTGCAGTAATATTCAATTCGTTTCCGGTAGTGATAGATGCAACAGGAGTGGGCGCATTATAAGTGAACGTTGCATTTCCGGGCAAAATTCCAGTTAACCCTGATACCACAGTTGATGTAATTCTTCCACCTGTGCTCGTCATGGTAAAAGTTGGACTGAAGGTAGCATTACCCATTGTAAGCGTTCCTGAGCCACCAATGACTCCATTGGTTAAATTTAATGCCGCACCCACTGTAATATTATTATTGAGGGTTAAACCGTTTAAATTATTGAGGGTTAGTGTTGGTATAATACCATACGTACCCGCTCCACTCATAGTTTGAGCTATAACACCATTCAACAACAAAATACCTCCCGGCATTGCCATATTCAAAGTTCCATTATTGGTAATACTTCCTCTCACGGTTAGTTGACGGCCAGTTGTTCCAAAAAAACCATTGAATACAGCACCTGTTCCGATAATTAAATCCGAACTATCAACCAATGTATTATTTAGAAACAATGTTGAATTATTGTTCAATTGCACTTTAGCAATCGTTGCTGCAATATCAATAGTTAATGTAGCTCCAGATGCTACAATTACCGTGTCGAAAACAGTTGGAATTCCTCCTCCTGCCCAAGTTAATGGATTACTCCATAATCCACCGGTAGCAGTAGTTAAAACATTTGCGGGAGGTAGTGTTGATTGTGTACCTATTAATGGGGATGAAGTAGCTGCCAAATCAACAGCAACCACCTGAACCATGTATGAGATACCAGGCAATAATCCGGAGATTGTAGCTGTTTGAGTATTTGCCGGCAAGTTTGCGGCTAAATTATAGGTGGTACCTCCATTTGAAGACACAAGAACTGCGTAACCGAACTCTCCGGTTGCATTATCTGTCCAATCAACTTTCATTGACGAACCTGTAATATTTGAAAAGAGAATGTTTGTTGGGGCAGTTAATGTAGTTGTAGTTGTTGGAGGTGTAAATGTGATACTAGATAATGCAGTTGGCATGTTAGCGGGGTTTGCACCACCTAATGCGTTAGATGCAACATTGCTAAAAGTAGCGGTGTTTACAGTTTGCTGATTCAATAACTCAGATGCGGTTGGTGTAGCAGAAAGTGTTGGGCCATTTATACCTAAACTATACGACATGAAAGTAAGAGGACCCGAGTTTGCTAGCGTAAATGTTGAATATATGAATTCAATCACTCCGGTTGCTTCATACAATTTTATTTGCCAATTGAAAGAAGAGGTTGATGTTCCACTGAAATCCTGCATGTTAATCCATTCCACAGTCAAAATGCGTGTTCCAGCCGTGCCTGTGGTTTGGTATTTCATGCTATTGTTCAAATCAGTTAAGGTTGATGAATTGGCTGCTGTTTGCAGATCATCATGAAAGGGTGCCAATGTGTTTACGGTTCCAGCCGTAGTATTAAATTGAAGATTTGCATACCCATAGGCTCCCATTCCACCTCCTACAGCAGTAGTGGTGGTATTAAATGTTAGAAACCCATTCGTAGAAATTCTGAATCCGGTTAATACCTGTCCCATATAAATAAATGGGAAACCTATAGGCTGGTTTTCAGAGAGGTTATCATCCGTGCTTGTTCCATTTCTCCATGCAGTTACGGATGTTCCCGTTCCAGAGATACTTGAGTATGTTATACCCGTATTACGTGAAACTGCGTAATTCGAAATGTTTTGAGCATTTCCTTTTATGCCGCATAGCATAAAGATTGTAAGTACAAGTAAATTGAATAAACTGCTTGCTTTAGTTATTCCTTGTAGTGGTGTTTTCATATTAGATTAATTAAAGATGATTAATTGAAATGAGCTATAAAAGTAACACTAAATATCTAAAAAACAAATTTACTTCAAAATTCCCTTAACGAACCGAGCCGCCCATCCCAAATGATTGGGAGGAGCGGCTCGGTCATAATTAGCTATTTAGAATTGAGTTTAGAACTCTTATTAGTTCTTCACCAACTTCATTACTTGTGTTTCGCCATCTACTGTTGCTTTTACAAAGTAAACACCCACTTGAAGATTCGAAACATTGTTAATGGTTACAGTATTAACTCCTTTGCTTATTGATGCTGTTTGTAATAATACCAACTTACCTTGAATGTCTACCATTTCAATGGTTACCGCTCCTGCTTGCTTTGCATTAAACGATACCTGATAGTTTGAAGCAAATGGATTCGGATATGCTGATAATGCATTTACATTATCACTTTCTTTCGATACTTTAATCACTTTTGAGTAATTAACGGTACCATCAAAATCAATTTGTTTTAAGCGATAGTACAATACTGCACTATTTGTTTTAGCAAACGCTTGCTCGTCAGTTAATGCATAATCTGTAGCAATATTGCTGTTACCAACTCCTTCTACAAATCCAGCAAATTCGAACGTGCGACCATCAGCTGAGCGCTCTACTTCAAATCCTTTGTTATCTGTTTCCGAAGCAGTTCTCCACGACACAACTACATCTTCTTCATTCACAGTGGCGGTAAGACTTACTAAATTAACAGGTAAAGGATTAGTGGTTGCATTCGCACCAAGGTAATATCTGCCAAAACCATTCGTTACGACATTTCGGTTGTAATATCCGATTGCGCCATCAAAATGAGTTCCTGTTACATTAAATGTAGATCCAGCATCATCCGAGCGAATCAATCTTACCGAAGCAGGATCAGTTATTCCATTAAATAAACTTGTATTCAATGAAATATTATAATTTGATGCACCAATACCAGCAGGTAATGTATCTATTTGCCAGTAAGCATTACTTCTGGTATCAAGTGTAATTACATCTGTTAATGTTGGAACCAAAGGAGTGCTATTCACCCCATCCACATAGGTAGCTGTAACATATCCTCCTACAGAAGGAGCAGTATTAAAGGTAATAGAAGCTGGTCTAAACAATGTAGCTGTTCCAACTGTCCAATCTCTTAAACCAATTGCATTTGAAACCCATCTTGTTAAAGGACCGTTAACCCAACCAGCAGTTCTAGCCAATGTTCCAGCTATTGAATTTGATGAACCAAGAGACAACCTGTTGGTTGAAGTTGTGTTTACCAATCCAGATTGTAAGAACAATGTTCCATTCACAACTCGAGGAGCATGTAGTGTTACACTTCCTGCTCCAGTAGCAAAAATCTGTAAATTGAATGGTGAATTGGTTGCAGGATATTCAGCATCAGTAGTGGTAATAGGTGCTGAATTAGCATACCTAAGAGTACCTGAAACATTGCTATAAGCAAATGTAGTTGAGCCGGTAGGAGCAACTGTACCATTACCCGTTAATTCAATAACGCCAAGGTTAGTGTAGGTACGAATGACACCATCTCCAAAAGTTACGTTTGCCGGATTGTTGATTCTAATAATTGACGAACCTGTTGTTCCTTGAGCTCCCGGAGCTGCTAAATAACTCACAGCAGCTGCACCTGAGAATACAAAGCTTTGACCAGGTGTTCCATTCATAATTAAGGTATTAAATCCAGTATTACCAATAATGGTTTGTGTAGCATTGGTATTGGCACTGCTAAAGTTACCATTTAAAGTAATATTGGTATAAATGTTTGCCGTTCCATTAATTGTTCCTGTTGCTGTGGCGCCAGTATTGCCAATTGTGTAGTTACCTGTAATCAATAGCGGGGTAATAGTACCTCCATTGCTAACATTTAATTCTCCACCATTTGCAGGTGTTGTAACACCAACATTTAAGTTATTTACGGTAATGTTTGAAACCAATAAAGGCTCAGAAGATTGCAAGTTTACTGTGTTTGAAACAGTAGTCATATTTAACTCTAAGTTACCTATATTGGTTTCGTCTGGAACACGAATAATAGAACCAGTTGATGCTGTTGGACCAAATGTTAATCCTCCTCCAGCGCTAGATAGGTATCCAGCACCTTTTTCAACATTCACTGATGGGGAAGTTAAACCAGTTATGGTTGTTACAAAACCGCCATCGGCAAAAACTGCAGGATTTTGAGCATAAATGGCTCCTCTTTGAATATCGCCTCCAGTTGTAGCTATCGTTAAATTACCATTCAAGGTTTTGGTTCCAACATTAGAAACACGAATACCACAATTGGTATTATGCGAAAGTGCATCAATCACTTGTGCACCATTTGCATTGTAATCTATTTGGCATCCTAAGGTGTAGGTTCTTGTTAAACCTGGATCTATGGTTGCGGCTAAACCACCAGTAGCTTGAGTTGTTCCTAGTGTCCCTGTATTTTCTAAAAGAAATGTACCAGTACCATTAACCAAGTTATTACCCGCATTTAATCTTCCATTTACGGTAAACGTTCTACCTGTATTAAAGGTAATTGGAGATGCTAATGAAGTTAAGAAGCCATTTGCAACTGTGATAGATGGTGTTGAAAGTGCATTCGGTGAGTTAATCACAGATTGTAATCCATTCATATTTACGATCACATTTGCAACATTTGTTCCTGCACCTGTTGCATTATTGGTAAAGCTAGCACCAACGTTAAATGTTGTGTTCGTAGCTGCTGATAAGCTTATGGTACTTGTAGCATCTGTTGTAAGATTTCCGCCAATAGTATAGATAGAACCTGCAAAGAAATTCTTATCTCCATTGGTTAAATTCATGTTGAAGAAGGTGAATGTTCCTGCAGTTGGTCTGATGTATTGAAGTGAACTAGAACTAAAGTTCAATGTACTGTTTCCACCATTGAATATACCACCAGCAACCAAGAAAGAGTCGCCTCCTAGCATATTGATGGTAGCGCCATTGGCAAAAACAGTTCCTGCACCAGTAATCTGCGTATATTTATTTGAAACATTAAAGGTTGAATTTCTCATGTCCAAAACAATATTTGGACCAACAATCAACGTTCCAACGTTAGCTGTTGGTACATTCACATTAATAGTGGTTGGGAATGCTCCAACCGGAGCAATTGTTGCTGCTACATTCACAATATTAGAAGAAGTAGGCACTGCGTTATTGCTCCAATTTAGGGCATCGCCCCAATTGCTCGTACCTGCACCACCCGTCCAAATAATTGGCAAGGATGCGTCTTCGGTACCAATAGTAAAGATACTATCACCAGTAAACGCTAGAGCGGAAGTTACTACAAATCCAGTTGCAGATCCGCCTCTTGAGGCAAACGAACTACCAAAGTTTCCTTGAGATACCCTAGCTAAGTATGGCATTCCTATATTATCATCTGCACCGGTTGTAATTGCGATTGTTGGTGTAGTGGTACTGAAGATAGATGAAGTATTGAGTACCTTCCAGTAACGAGCACTCGTTAATGCGTTCAAAGGTGCTAAAGGAGATCCCGTAGTAGACCCTGTAATAACTTCTGCAGTGTAGGTTTGCAATGTTGTATTCGAGTGGAAAGCATCAATAGTTAACGGTCTGTATTGAGTTCCTTTACCCAATGCAAATGTTCTTGATGTATTCGTACCCGTATTGAGCTGAATAGCCAATGGTCCATTGATAAATGCATTGATTCCACCTGCTGGTGGTGTGGTAACAGTAGTAGCTAAAGTGATTAGGTTGGTTGCAGTAGTTTGCACAATTCCACCAGATAAATTTAGCGTGGTGTTTACCGTAACTGGACTTCCCACAATAAATGCTGTTGAACCTAATGCGATACCTGCATTGCTAAAAGTTAACGTATTCACAGCTGCTGGTAGTTCAAGTCCTGTAGTAATAACCAATGCTGCCGGGGTTGGTGCATTGTATGCATATGTTGTTGTTACTCCTGTAAAGTTAAAAGTTGGTGCAACAATCAAAGAACCTGTTGTTCTTGTTAAAGTGAAAGCCGTTGAAGCAACCGAATTACCAAGAGTAAGCGTTCCTGTACCGCCCAAGCGGCCTAATCTTAAATTTAACGCATTGGTTACAGTAGCATTCACATTGAATTCAACTCCTGGTGTTGCATCTGAACTGTTGGATATTGTTAAGGTAGCAATCCTGTTATTGGTTAACGAACCTGTTCCACTTACCGTTTGCGGTGATGTTCCGATAAAACTTACGATTGAGGTGTTATCAAAATTAAGCGTTCCATTGTTCACAATATTACCAAGTAAAGTCACACCTAATGCATTGCTATTAAATGTACCTGCTGTAACTGTTAAATTATTAAAGGTTGCTGCTGCAGCTAACCTTACAATACGATTGGTTCCAGCAGGGTTGTTTACTACTACATTACCAAATGGAACAGCAATATTTATTGAAAATCCTAGGTTAGTGGCATTACCAGCTAAGCTAGAAACGCCATCGCCAAATGCCAGTGTAGTTCCAGTGATAACCCTTGTTCCATTGTTTGCAATGTTAATATCAGTTGTGGCATTCACATTTGGATCTACAATTGTAATTGTCCCTCCGTTCAAATATAAATTTGCATTAACACTGGCATTAAAAGCTGTTACAGCTCCCAGGTTAATAGTACCTTGCTGATAAATATTAAAGTTACCTGAGGTCATAGTAAAGTTAGTCCATAATGGAGGATTAACTACTGTAGGATTAGCGTTGGCGGCAAATGTTATCTGACCATACAAATTAAAATTACCACCGGTCATATTAAAGTTGTTAACAACACGCATCTTCCTGTTGGCCCAACCACCAACATTACCCAATGTTAACATTCCACCAGAGAGGTTAATGGTAGCAAATGCACCCATATCAATATGATTAGGGGTGGCACTAAATACACCACCAACCAACATATTGCCGGCACGAATATTTAAGGTACCATTAACAATTAGGTTACTATCTACCGTAAATGTACTGGCACTGTCGTTTAGCGTTGAACCCCTATTAACAATTAAACTTCTTGCATTAGCTGTTGATCCGGAAGGAATATTAACGGTAAGGTTACCATCTATTCTTACATCATTAGAAGCAGTTGGAAGGGCTCCACCATCCCAGTTAGTAGGAGTATTCCAGCTACCATTATTCGGTCCGGTATACACCACAGTTGTTGTTCCAGTTGATAATCCCAAATTGAAAAATCCTAACGTGGTAGTAACTGGAGCATCTGAAGTTACAGAACCTGCAACCGTATTTGCTGCCGCTCTTAAAGATGAGAAAGATGTTGGAGGTGCAGTTGCACTGTATGCAATTCTACTCTCCGCCAAAACAAGAGCAGTGTTGGTTGTAAGATTATCATCTAATCCATAATTAATAGCAACAGTACCAACTGCTGTTAAGGCAAAGCCTGAAACCTGAGCATTAAATGCACGAGTTGTTGAAACTGCAGTTAATCCTGCTCCCGGTGTATTACCCACACCTGTAACCGGAGTTACTGAAATTGTTGTGATTCCCGCTCCTCCATTTTGCATATTGTTGATAGTGAACGTACGCGCAGAACCGGCTGTTGAGCCTCCAACAGGAAACGAGCGGCTAATATTGGTTGCCGTATTAATATTAACACTCACTGTTCCATTTACCCATGATGCAGCCGTAACTGCTGGTGCTGGAAGGGTAGCTGTTATTAAAGTAGCATTAAATGCATTTACTCCACTAAAGGTTGCAATACCATTTGTTAAAGTTAATGGACTTGCCGCCCTTGACCATACTGATCTGTTAAACGTTACCCCAAATTGAGCATTAATCGTTAACGTATTCAATGTATCTGTTACTGGTAATTCATTACCTGCCACGTAAGCCACAGATGGAATCAATGGATATTCGTAGCTAATTGGCGAAAGAGATGGAGTGTTATAAGCCAAATTTACACTTACAAGATTGGGATTAGCAATATTCCATACTGGGGTTAAACCCAAGGTTCCACCATTTCTGTTGATAGCTAAAGTGTTGGAAATGGCGCTATTACCCAATGTTAATGTTCCTGTTCCTGTAAGGTTACCTCCATTTAAGGTAAGCTGATTGGTAACCGTAACATTTTGGTTTAAATTCACACCTCCTCCAAAATTAGTTACAATTAAATTTCTGATAACGTTGCCTGTATAATTTCCCTTTCCACTCAACGTTTGCGCAACACTACCGGTAAAATGAATGGTGGATGCTGCTGATGTGTTTGTATTGATTGTTCCATCATTCACGATGTTTCCATTCACATTCAACGTAAATCCATTTAAGTTTAATGCTCCGGCTGTAATGGTAACATTATTGAACACTGCTGATGTAGTAAGTCTTACCTCGCGTGTTATGCCTGAAGGGTTATTGATAACCAAATTACCCATTCGCATAGTTGGGAATGACCCAAAACTTGCTTGAAAGCCACCTGCACTGATTGTGGCAGATGCGTTTGCTGTTCCATTGCCAAAACGAAGGGTTGAACCCGTGAAATTTTTATTATTGTAATCAATAATACCACCGATAAACACATCATTGGTTCCTGAGGGATTATTCGCACTCGGGTTCACCATTGTGATGGTTCCGCCAGTTGCATTTACAAATACACTTATGCCAATATTTAACACCGAGTTCGAAACCAAGTTTAACCCTGTTCCTTGTGGATTCATATTTAATTGAGAAGTACCGTTCATGTTAAATACACCTGCATTAAGCGCTAAACCGCCATTTACATTGAGTATTCCCGTTCCTGTTAGGTTTAAGGTACCAGCACCACTCATAAAACGATTGTTATCACCGCTAGTAGCGGCTACATTTACCGTTCCTGAGCTTATATTTAGTTGCCCTGTTTGTGCAATAACTAAACTCGTAGTAATATTACTTGGCACGCCATTAACATTAACAGTACCGCCCGAAACGGTTAAATTTCCATTTACAAAAGCCAAACCATTTACATTTAATGTATTGGCACTTGCAGTCAAAGTTGAAGGTACATCTATATACAAATTATTACAAGCATACGGAGGTGTGCCACCTGCTAAAGTTACGGATGCGCTGTTTATTCTAACATTATCTGTTGCTGTTGGCACGCCACTTGGGATCCAATTGCCAGCCACACCCCAGTTACCGGTTGCTCCACCTACCCATAATTTACCAGTAGGACCTGAAGTTGCCCAGCAAAACAACGAATCAGTACTTAAGGCTATCGTTGTTGTTCTACTCGATGTACCCGTTATAATACCCGTTCCTGTTCCATTTACCATGCGTGATGTCCATGGTCCATTGAGGGAGCTTCCTTGTGCAATTAATAAATCTCCTGCGTTGTTAAATAAACCGTCATCCAATACAGCATTTAACGTAAGTGTTGCTGTGGTTGGTAGCGTTGGACCACCATTATAGGTAAGTCCAAAAGTACGTTTACCCATTACGGCATTAATCGGAGCGTTACCCTTTCCTGAAGGCGAACCGTATACATTTACTGTTACCAATTGACCTTGCCAAGGAGTTGTTCCTGGAGAGATTGAAAAATTAAGTAATACATTCTTAGTTGGTATACCCGTTAAATCATTGGTTTGAGTTCCCACACCAAGCGGGAATGCTCTAGCAGTAGTTCCGCTAAAGGGCATTTGAACCCTAAAAGGAGCCGTTACATAAGAACCTGCTGTTGTTGATGGTGAGGCAGTACTAGGTGCGGAACCTGTTGATATACCGGTACCTGGAGGCAAATTGATGGTAAGCATATTGGCTTGACTCGAAATCAAAATCCCTCTTGAGAGTGTTAATCCACCCGTATTGTTAATATCACCTGTTCCTACTGTCATTGGAAAGCCTAACTGTACATTATAATAGGTGTTCATACTTAAGGTACCATTTAATAAACGAGCTCCCGAAACTGTTGGGATTTCAAATCCTGTTGTGAGGGTTAATCCATTAGCCGGCAAAACCTCAAAATTTGTGGTTGTGTAGGTAACAGATCTAACCACATTTGCTCCATAAATGGGTGCGGCTGTAAACGAGCCTTGACTACGTTCAATGATTTGAGCGGTTACAAAATTTACATTACCCAACGTTAAATTACCATTAGGGTTTACTGTTCCGGTATACAATCCACAGGTATTCCTTACTTCTACTGGAGCATTGTAGGTAACGCCACCCGAATTTGCGTGCGATACATTGGCAATAAATCCGTTGGCCAAAGTCCCTGTTCCACTATATGCCGAAGGTTTACTACCAAACCAAGCCAACAATCCTGCGGATCTTGACAAATCTACCGTACCATTGTTTACTAAATTACCACCTAAATACGTTCTAACTGCAGCTAGTCCGTTAGCGCAAAAAGAATTATACAACCCTCCGGAGTTTACAGTTAAATCACCAAAAATTTGCATTGCTGTACTAATAGCATTATTACCAGTTAATGTACCTGCAACCGTAATATTTTGTGCGCGTGTCATATTGTAATCATAGGTTACTCTATGTCCTGCAGCAATCACCACATTGTTTTCACATGTTGGTGCAACACCTCCAACCCAGGTTGATGGACTACTCCAATAACCCGAACCAGCAGAAGTGATGGTAACAGGAGTGAACTCCTGAACAGTTAAGGCATCAATCCAAAGACATGGAGTTCCAAGTCCATAAGTACCTACTGCTTCTAAGCCTATTTTTACATTAGCAGTTCTTAATGATGAATGAATGGGGATGGCGATACGTTGCCATGGGCTTGCGCTTATCATCGCACCAAGAAACTCTCCACCTGAAATAATTTGGCTTAGTGTTCTCCATGTAGTTCCTCCATCTGTTGAAATTACCGCTCTAAAATTGGTGTTTGTGTTGGTTACAGGATAATGAAAAGCAAAACGCAAGTATGGTGAAGTACTCGTAGTTAAATTAATGATTGGAGATTCAACTCTCCGAGATGACTGTAAACCTCCCCAATTCCCATCATCAATCATCATAGCGCTATTCCCAGAAGCAGCACCAATTGGAGCACCTGCAGGCCCAAAATTGCCAGCTGTATATGAAAATGACGACCACCTATTTAGGTTGGCATCCCAAGTTGACGTGACCCAGTCAACGTCTACCCCACCGCTACCATCAGTTAGTGCCCTTGGTGTTCCGTTATTTACAAGCTGGGTTCTGTTTTGTGTCCAATTTTGCCCGGCAGGAATGGAACCCGCTCCGGGTGCAGAAGGGTTATTACCAACCCATGCCGATTCAAAATCTTGCGAAAGGTATGTTTGTCCATAAAGGGACGATAGTGACATGATTGCGCTCACGAGTAGTAGCGTTAATGCCCTTGTGAATGTGTTCGGCAATTTGCCAAGCGTTGTAAATGTTCGATTCATATATATTTAGTTTTTAGTTTTGTTTTTGTGTTAAAAAAGACTCTTAAGATAGCTTCTCATGCTACCTAATCAACATCATGCCTATACCTATATGCTGTGTTTTCCGGGAGATGACAACCGTCAATTAAGTATTTAGTTCTTTTCATCATATGGTGTTTAATTACTATTAAATTTCGTATCTAACTACATCAAAATGTGTTTGCCAAGTGACATGTATCATTTGATTTTTATACATTTTTGAATTTACTAAATTATTAATTTTTTCTTAAAAACAAATTTTTGCTAAAAAAATGACCTTTTTTTCAAAAACACTATAGTTATTAAAAACAATACGCAGAACTCCATACTCTTGCAATATCCTTTATGCCTCAAGTTATAACAAATGTATAAGGCACTAAAACAATATTTGATTGCAATTTTGGAAATTTAGCATATTGCATTGTACCAAAAAAAGAACAAAATTAGCAACGAGCTAAAATTGGCAGTCCGCCCAATGCGTAATTTACCTAAATTTGAATTTTATTTATAAAAGTTAAAGCATGTTAATAACAGATCAACTTCACAAACGCATTTTAATATTAGATGGTGCAATGGGCACTATGATACAACGCTACCAGTTGGATGAAAACGATTTCAGAAATGAGCAGCTTAAAAACCATCCTAAACCCTTAAAAGGAAACAACGATTTATTATCTATCACACGCCCTGAAATCATTAAAGCCATACATGCTCAATATTTTGATGCGGGTGCAGATATTATAGAAACAAATACCTTTAGTGGAACCACCATTGCACAAGCCGATTACGGGTTGGAAGATTGGGTGTATGAAATCAATTTTCAATCGGCAAAAATTGCACGTGAAGTTGCCGATGAGTATACGGCTAAAAATCCCGACAAGCCACGTTTTGTAGCTGGCTCTATGGGACCAACAAATAAAACAGCTTCCATTTCGCCTGATGTAAATGATCCAGGTTTTAGAGGTATTACTTTTGATGAATTAGTGGTTGCATTCAAACAACAATGCAAAGCTCTCATTGAGGGTGGTGTAGATATACTCTTGTTCGAAACCATTATTGATACCTTAAATGCAAAAGCTGCTTTGTATGCGGCTCAGGAATTGTTTGATGAAATGGGTAAAAAATATCCCATCATGATTTCGGGAACGATTACTGATGCATCGGGTAGAACTTTATCAGGACAAACAACAGAGGCATTTCTGATCTCAATGGAGCATATTCCATTACTTAGTATTGGTTTAAATTGTGCATTGGGTGCCGAGGCTCTTCGCCCCTACTTACAAGTATTGGCTTCAAAATCAAATTTCTTTGTAAGTGCATACCCTAATGCTGGCTTACCAAACGAAATGGGACAGTATGACCAAAGTCCGAATGCGATGATGAAACAAGTGGAAGAGTTTTGCAAAGAAGGATTGGTGAACATACTCGGGGGATGCTGCGGAACCACACCTGATCATATTAAAGCTATTGCCGACATGGCAGCGAAGTATGAACCAAGAAAGTTGCACATGGCTATGAGTAATTAGTGAAAATAAGTAGGCAAAAAAGATCCCGATAGCTATCGGGAGACAGTAGGCAAAGAAATTCAACTATTCGAAACCTTCGCTTCGCTTTAAGGAAGAACGAAACATCCAACAATAAATAGTAATAAATAACTCAACAACCACAAATGGATATTCAAGTCGCCATCGTAACACTGATTCTTATAGCTGCAATTGTGTATGTTGCCCGAAGCATCTATAAAAGTGCAAAGGGTAATGCATGCGAAACCGGTAATTGTGGATGCGCTAAACCTGTTACAGTTGATAAAGTTGATTCGTTCATTAAGTAAATCCACTTTATCACTCAAACAACATAAGGCTTAATACATCTCTTGCATACAGACTTCTTTGTGAATAAATACAGAACCGACAACTACTTCAATAGTTAATACCGTTTGTTTATCCTCCGCCTTCCATCACTCTCATCAAGTATCCAGTATCGAGTATTTTGAAAAAACTATATATTGCTTCTCAAATCAAAACCTGTGAGCAATTCTCTTTTTCGAAAAAAAACCATTGCACAAATTCAGGGTGAAGCCGATGCTCACCAGCTCAGCGAACACAAACTGAACAAAACATTATCGTTGCGCGATATCACCTCCTTAGGTATTGCTGCCATTATTGGTGCCGGAATTTTTAGTACCATTGGCAATGCGAGTGCAGCCGGTGGACCCGCTGTTGTTTTTCTGTTTATTTTCATCGCTTTTGCCTGTTCATTTTCTGCAATGAGTTATGCCGAATTTGCCTCTAGCATTCCTATTTCGGGTAGTGCTTATACCTATGCGTATGCCTCATTTGGTGAAATTATAGCTTGGATTATTGGCTGGGCATTAATTGTAGAATATGCAATCGGAAATATTGTAGTAGCTATTTCGTGGAGCGATTATTTTACTGGCTTAATGCAAGGTATTGGTTGGCATATTCCCGAGTATTTGTGTATGGATTATTTAAGTGCCAAAAATGGCTCCATAGAAGCATCCAACCTTATTAACCAATCCACTCAATCCGGCTCATCGAGCGGAGTCGAGATGAACCATTATTTGCAAGAACAAATAATAGCTTGGCAAACAGCACCCGAACTGTTTGGAATAAAACTGATTTGTGATTTGCCCGCACTCGGAATTGTATTTGCTATTACAGCACTCATTTATCGTGGTGTGCACGAAACAAAAACCGTTGGCAATTATTTTGTAGCACTCAAATTGATTGTAATTGTTTTAGTCATCATTGTGGGTGCGTTTTATGTGCAGCCCGAAAACTGGAGTCCTTTCTCGCCCAACGGAATGAAAGGCGTTTTGCAAGGAGTAGCTTCCGTATTCTTTGCATATATAGGTTTTGATGCATTGGCCACAACTGCCGAAGAATGTAAAGACCCCAAGCGTGATTTACCCAAGGCCATGATTGCTTCACTTGCTATTTGCACGGTTCTATATATTTTAATTGCATTAACGCTAACAGGTTTGGTGAGTTACAAAGAACTAGCAGTTGGCGATCCATTAGCACATGCATTTGATTTAATTCATGTAAAATGGATGAGCAGTATTGTGGCTGTGAGTGCAGTTGTAGCAATGGCTAGCGTGCTTCTCGTTTTTCAAAACGGCCAGCCACGAATATGGATGAGCATGAGCCGTGATGGTTTACTTCCCAAAAAATTTAGCACCATTCATCCCAAATTTAAAACACCTGCATTCTCTACCTTAATCACTGGTTTATTTGTTGCAGTGCCCGCGTTGTTTTTAAACCTAAAAGAAGTAACCGACCTATCGAGCATCGGAACGTTGTTTGCCTTTGTAATTGTAAATGCTGGAGTCATTCGAATGGAAAGTCACCGCAATGAATTTCATGTTGGTTTTCGCGTTCCCTACATTAACGGACGTATACTGGTTCCGTTATTGTGTTTGGTTTCGTTATTTAGCTTCATTGTGTTTGATGATGAGAATATTTTCCTCAACCTAACAGATTCAAATAATTGGTCGCTGGTAGCTTTTTGGCTATTGTTTGTAATACTGAGTATTCTTACATTCTTGAAAAGATATTCAACCATTCCCGTATTAGGAATGGTCACTAATTTTTACCTCATGGCGCAGCTAAATTTTACCAATTGGGCAGCCTTCATTATATGGCTGATATTTGGGTTAATTATCTATTTTGCCTACGGTAAACACAAGAGTAAATTAGCTTCAGCTCATAAAACTGTAACCACATAGCTTATCAAACTCACCTAACAACCTTTAACTGTTAATGTTAATAAGCAAAACAGAGATGAAAATCTATTTTACCGTTCAAGTCGTTATTCATTCCGCTCACCGATAATATTCAACCTTTAGTTGAATAACCTGTGTTTTTTACAAAAGTTAGCATACTTTTGCGGGCCGTTTAACTACTATGAAAAAATACATATTTTTACACCTATTCTTGTTTGTAGCAACAGCTACTTTTGCTCAAAAAAAAGTAACCCGCCATACCGTTAGTGGAACCATTAAAGATGCTCGAAATGGTGAAGTACTTATTGGTGTTAATGTTTTTATTGAAGAACTTAAAACTGGGGTTGCAACCAACAGCTATGGATTTTATGCCCTGAGCGTACCTCCCGGAAAATACAAACTATCTATTTCTTACCTTGGTTATGTTACCCAACACAAAGAAATAGACCTCGTGGATACCGACCAAAAAGTGAATACGGAACTTTTAGAAGATAAAACTGAATTAAAAGAAGTTGTTATCAGCACAGATAAAGCAGACGCTCGTAATGTTGAACAAAACAAAATGAGTGTGGTAAAAGTAGACATCAAGGAAGTGAAAAAAATTCCTTTATTGTTAGGTGAAGTTGATATCATTAAAGCTGTTCAGTTATTACCTGGAGTGCAAGCTGCCGGAGATGGAAGTTCCAACCTCATTGTTCGTGGCGGAAATATAGATCACAACCTTGTTTTACTTGATGAAGCTGTGGTATACAACCCATCCCATGTTTTAGGCTTTTTCTCCACGTTTAACGGTGATGCGATTAAGGACTTTGAAATTTACAAAGGAGGGATTCCTGCTCAATATGGGGGTAGATTAGCATCCGTTTTAGATGTGCGAATGAAAGATGGAAATTCAAAAAACTACAATGTATCAGGAGGTATTGGCGTTTTATCATCACGTTTAACGGTAGAAGGTCCGCTCATTAAAGATAAATCATCGTTTATGGTTTCGGGAAGAAGAAGTTATTTTGATATTTTCTTCCCTTTTAGTAACCAATTAGATGGCGTTTCGGCATACTTTGGCGATTTAAACGTGAAACTGAATTACACAATAAGTGATAAGGATAAATTGTTTTTATCTACCTACTACGGTAGAGATAAGTTAGGATTTGGTGGCGTATTTGGATTTGGATGGGGCAACCTAACAACAACGGCTCGCTGGAACCATATTTTTAGCAACCGTTTATTCATCAACACAAGTTTAGTATACAGCCGATACGATTACGATTTGGATTTTAATATCGCAAAAAACCTAAACTTTAGACGAAGCAATTTCATCAACGATGCCAATATCAAAGTTGATGGAAGTTATTTCATCTCTCCAAAAAGCAGCTTGAAATTCGGAACCAAACAAACGTACTTTATTTTCGAACCAGGAAGGCGCGTACCAATAACCAGTGAATCAATTGTAAGTGCTGCCACACTGCCACAAAAGAAGGCGTTTGAACAAGCCTATTATGTTAGTCATATCTTAAAAATTGGTTCGCGTGCAACGGTGGAGTATGGCGGACGGATTTCGGTATTTTCAAACATTGGCGATGGTCGCAGCATCAATTATATTGGTGGCAATCCCACAATTATTGATAATGGTTTTATCAAAGAAGCGCCAAAGGATACCAATAATAAATACACCAATTACAGCAGTGGCGAAGTTTACAATACCTTTGTAGGTTTTGAGCCTCGATTTAACCTTACATACTTATTAGATGCTTCAAGTTCGGTAAAATTATCATACAACAGAATGTTTCAGTACATGCATCTCATACAAAATATTTCTGCATCTACCGGACAAGAGTTTTGGACTCCTTCCGATAAATATATTAAACCACAAATGGCCGATCAAGTAGCTGCCGGTTATTTTAAAAACTTTAATAACAACATCATTGAGGCTTCGGTTGAGGTATACTATAAACAGATAAAAAACACCGTAGAGATTAGAGATGCTGCCGATTTGCAATTTAACGAAGCCACTGAAGCGCAAGTTGTTTCGGGCCAAGGAAGAGCCTACGGAGTTGAATTTTTTGTGCGTAAACAACGTGGAACAACTACTGGTTGGGTAGGTTATACTTTAGCAAAATCAGAACGCCAAGCCGATAATGTAAACAATGGAGAGTGGTACGCTTTCCGTTTTGATAGAAGACATTATTTAACAGTTGTGGTAAACCAGGAACTTTCCAAACGTGTAAGTTTTGGCGGTAGCTTTATTTATGCAACGGGAGAAGCCTTTACCATTGCATCACAGCGCTATTCACTTTTTGAAGGAAATGAGGTAAGTATTGATTACAGTAAACGTAATGGAGCAAGATTCCCCGCATACCACCGTTTAGATTTGTCACTCACCATCAATCAGAAAAAAACAGAAGCAAATCCACTTTGGCTGCTGAAAAAGCGACCTTACGAAGGAAGTTGGGTATTTTCGTTATACAATGCGTATGGCAGAAAAAATGCCTACACTATTACATATAAGAACAACGACCAAGGCGTTCCTACTGCTTATAAGTCGTACCTATTTACTTTTGTTCCTGCAGTAACCTATAACTTCAAATTCTAAAAACCACCTCTTACTTCTATATTATGAAACATCCATTTTTATTTAGCTTAGTTTTGGTTTTATTCACCTTGCAATCATGCCAGGAAGAAATAGATTTAGATATACCCGGAGGTACACAAAAAGTAGTAATTGAATCCGAAGTTACTACCGAAATGGATAGCTCATTTGTAAAGGTAACACGAACAGCTGATTATTATTCTGCCAATAAAAATGAGCCTATTACAAATGCAACGGTTACAGTTAATGGAACAACTTTCACGCACGTAAACAATGGTATTTACAGGCCTGCAAGTCCTTATAAAGGAATTATTGGGCAGAATTATAACTTAAGTGTTGTTGCAGATGGCAATACTTATACTGCATCATCAATACTTGAACCAATGTTCCGCATCGATACTGTTTTCCAGGTGTTCAAACCAGCCGAAGGTTTCTTTGATGAAGGATATTCAATTAACTACATTGGTTTTGACGATCGTCCAAAAATCAAATACACCTATTTTCGTTTAGGCTATTTTGATACGATTGTTCAACGCGATTCAATGTTTGATAACCGAATTTTATTTAATAGCGATGAAACCCCAATTAACGTTCGTTATCCATTCGAACTTCCTTTTACACGGTTTCAGAAGGGTGAAGAAGTAATACTTATTTTCCGCTCTGTTACCAAAGATATGAATGATTTTATTGCCTCATATAACGAACAAGCATCAGGTGCACCAGGGCCATTTCAGGTGCCCCCTGCAAATTTACCTACAAACATAAAAGGTGGAGCCGTTGGCTATTTTGCCACGTATGATTTGGTTAGAAAACGATACACTGTTCGATGATAGCATACTCATTAAATTAAAAAGCGATGAGTAAACCACATTGGTTTGTAACGTTTACAGAAGTTTTGCAACCTAACTGGAATGGTCGCTAACTATCACCCAACGTTTATTCATCTTTTTAAACAACAAGGTAAAATGTCCTTCCAAGTCTCCTTTTGATAGCTCTCTTTTCAAATGCCACTTGCCAACAACATGCGCGCTGGTTTTTGAGAGTAGTGCAACAGCTATAATCGTAAACTCAAGTTTGCCCATTGACACTTTATCGGGGTATGATTTTTTATAATTATCAAGCGTTTGTTGCCACCCTTTGGTAATACCCTTTTTGCCAATAAACACAAGCGAATCACTCTGCCAATAACCGTTCATAAAATCTTCTATTCTTCCGTCATTCCATGCTTTTTGCTGATTGGAAAGCACACGCATAATCATGGTTTTATCGGGCATAATTTGTTTTTGCGCAAAGGCTGCTGATGCAAGTAAAAACAGCAGCGAAAACAATAAACTTTTCATAAGTAAAATTTGATGATTTATGAATGTAAGGTAAAAAAATAACGGTACAAGTAGCATAAATAAAAATGCCCACTACAATGAGCGGGCATTTTCGAAAATAGGAATTGATTTTCTCATTCAATATTCACACTGTATATAGCGTGCATGGGAATCGAAATATTCCCTTCAATAATAATTCCCTTCGGATTTAACATCAGTATATTGGTTTTGATTGAACGAAAACCATTAACCGTATTTACAACCAACAGTGTATTAACTTTTTCACTTCTACACATAACAACTGCCTTATCCAATGAAGTTAAACGCACGCGCATATCTTCAACACGTGTGTAAATTTCATTTTGTGCAAAGGTGCAAGAAGCCAACTCTATTGAAGTAATAGCAGGAATATCTCTTAAATTTAATGCAGTATCCATTTGTTATTAATTACAATGCGGCCTCAAATCTGCGGCTTACTTCTGCCCAATTCACAACATTCCAAAATGCTGTACAATAATCTGGTCTGCGGTTTTGGTAGTGCAAATAATATGCATGCTCCCAAACATCTAATCCTAAAACAGGTGTTCCATTACAATCTGTTACAACATCCATTAACGGATTATCCTGGTTGGGTGTTGAACATACTTTCAACTTTCCATTTTCAACACATAACCAAGCCCATCCCGAACCAAAACGTGTTGTTGCCGCTTTGTTAAACTCTTCCTTGAACTTATCCATTCCACCTAAATCAGCATTAATGGCAGCCTCTAGTTTAGCTGAAGGAGACGATGGCGTTCCGCTTAATATGGTCCAAAAAAATGAATGGTTGTAATGACCACCACCGTTGTTGCGCACTGCAGCAGGGTATTTACTGATGTGTTTACAAATCTCTTCAATGGTTAGCTTCTCGGCATCTGTTCCGGCAATAGCATTGTTTAAATTGGTAACGTATGCATTATGGTGTTTGCTATGATGAATTTCCATAGTACGAGCATCCATATGAGGCTCTAGTGCAGTGTACTCATAAGGCAATTTTGGTAGTTCGAATGACATGATTTTTCTATAATTAATTGGTTGTGAAAAAATGAAATTTACATGAATCACAAAATGAATAATCTCCTATTCATTTGCAGCACAAATATACATGTTTAATCATTCAAACAGCCGAAGGAGGGTTAAGTTTACTTAATAGCCGACAACTTCGTTAATTTGCTTGTAGTATTTATTATACCTAATCGTTCTTTAATCTTTCCTAATAACAACTATTTTTGATCGCTCGTGCAAGGTTAAAGATTGGTTTGAATTGATTTCTGAGCGTTCGCTGATAGGCAAAATCCGTGTGTTTTCGCACCGGCATTTTCATTATATGTTCAAACTCATCATGTGTCCATTCCAATCTGCTTAAAATCAAATCCATATCTGCTTTTAGTAATTCCCGCGAGTAAGATGGTTCCTTTAATATCTCAATTGCTTCTTCCTTTGTAAGTTGATTTGAATAAATAAGGTTTGATAAATGTGCTTTTCGTTTATCAATATTGTATTTTACAGGAAGTATATAACATTGATAAAATCGAGTCCAAATGGATTCATAGTGTTTTCCCTGAAATGCTTTCCAATTTAACTTCCGCTCAATCTCCGATTGTACTTTACCCTTGTCAAAATCCAACCAATCAATAGGACTGTGTATTGCGAGATTGGTAATTTTAGCAAATTGATTAATCTCTTTAAAAGAAGCTGTTGGGAACGTTGATAAATCAATAGAATTGGGGTAGGTATGCTTTATTATGGACAACATATTTTTCTGATCCTTCCAATTAAAATACCAATCAGGAGGTAGCACCATTTCAGTTGAGAAATTTGAACCGCTAATAACATGCTTAATGTTTTTTTTCAAAGCAATCCTGTATTGCAATATCCAAATTGCATGATCTGTAATAATATCCAAATCAACAACTGAACTTTTAATGTAAGCCTTTTGCAAAGCTTCAAATGTTTTATTATCTACTACGTGTGTTTCATAGTCGAATGTTAGCGTATCTAATAAACTCTCTACATTACGAATAGATTGTTCAGAGTTCCATGTATTATCAAAATGTAATATGAGAGGATTAAGTCCTTCCTCTTTAGCCAATAAACAAACGTAAGAGCTATCAATTCCCCCGCTTAACCCAATTAGACAATCATATTTATTTCCACCTTTATCCCGTTTTATTTTTTCGACAGTTTGTTTCCATCTTAAATTACCAGCCTCGCCTTTAAGCAATAACTTTTTTGCTGCGCGTTGATATTCGTGGTAATAATTACACATTCCATCTTTATCAAATCGAATATTACTATCTGCAATATTATCCATTACACTGATGCTACACTGCTGATAAGGGAAATTGTTTTTTGAACCGTTTAAGGGAAACAATGCTGCATACTGATTATAAACTTGCTCTGCTTTCATTTAGAAACATTGGTTGGATAAACAGGTAAAACTGCTTGATTTGGCTCCCTTATAAAAATCGCTGTTGATGCCCCTGCTCCAGCAATATCCGGATGAAACAAAATATCATTCATTGATTGTTTGCTGGCACAACCTCCATTTAATATAACTGGAACGTTGAGATGGGTAGAAATATCATCAATCAATTGCCTATCATATCCATATCGGGTTCCATTGCGGTCAACAGAGGTAAAAACAATTTCTCCGGCACCTGCATCCTGCATTTGAATTGCCATTTGAAGTAAATTGCTACCTGTACTATATTTACACTGACGTGTTTTCAAATCAATACCGCCTGTATAATCAATATTCACGGTAAGACTTGAACTGCCAAATTTTTTAGCCGATTCTTTCAAAAATTGAGGAGATTGTATGGCATGTTTACCCAAAAGAACTCGCTCCACTCCTGCCTCAATAAGCATTTCTATCTGTTTTATACTGTTTATACCTCCGCCCATCAATAAAGGACTTTTACACAGTTTCGCCAATTTACGCAGATAGACAAAATTATTCGACAATCCAAATCGTTCATTAATCTGCAATACCATAAGCTCATCCACCTCCTTCTCACTATATATTTTTATCAAATTTTCAGGGTCAGAAACATAATAAGGATTTTTAAAGTTTGTTGTAACAACCGCTCTTTCGTTTAATACAAGTATGATTGGAATCCGCCTTTTTAGAATCATAAATTATTTAGTTTGACAAAAATTCATACAATAACTTTTTTCCAGCTCCGTAACTTTTTTCAGGATGAAATTGAACACCAAGCGTTTTGTCTTTAAATAACATACTACTAAAAATTTCTCCATATTGTGTAACCCCAGCAGTATAGGCGCAACTGTCAACTACTGCATATTGATGAGAAAAATAATACCTGTCGGCTTCAGACAATGAAATTAAAGGTGATTTTAATTTCTCTTGAATAGTGTTCCAACCAATATGAGGCACTGGCAGTCCTTTTTTCGCGGTTAAGCGTTTTACTCTTACTGGAAAATATCCTATTCCAGTTTTATTTCCTTCCTCGCTAGATAAGGTGAGTATTTGCATACCTAAACAGATGCCCAAAACTTTTTGAGATCCGACATTCACTATTTCATGAATGGTGTTTAATAAACCTAACACCTCAAGTCTTTCAATACATTCATCAAAACTGCCGACACCGCAAATAACTAAAACTGAATTGGGTGCAATATCCTCTTTTGTTTGAACCATATTAATGGTCATTCCTAAGTCAGACAAACACTCATGTACTGAAGAAATATTACCTATACCACAATTAAGTAAAGAAACCATGAGTCGCATATTGTTTGAAGTTAGCAATATTAGGAATTTTAAGACAATTTTAAGAATACATATGTCGTTTTAATGTAAATTTATAAAAAGTACCTAATTGTAGATATTTTTAAAATAAAAGTTCTTGATTATAACAAATCCGAAAGCCTTAACTCGTTATATAAAAAGAACATTAAGGAGATGCAGAGTTACGTTTCCTTTGTAGCCAACAACTTCATAAGTTTCAAATCCAAAATCATAGCTGTTAACCCATTTATTATAGGTAATACATGATTCCTATTTGGTTTTAATCATTTACTAAAAATCAAATGAATGTGCTCATGATGCATTTTAATCATTTACATATTGTTTGGTGGAGGTATACCCCCCACTATGAATTACCCAAGTTGTAAAACCAGTAAAAGGTGGAGGCTATTTTTCCTGCCCAGAAGCTTAGCTTTTAGATTGAGTGCAATATGCCTCAAATACATGCGCAGTTTCAGCGCAGTTTTTTAAAAAATTCTTTCATCATTGCAGAACACTCATCGGCCAATATTCCCGAAATAATATCAGTTTTAGGATGCAGTGTATTGCCCGCTTTGGTATAGCCTCGTTTTTCATCAGATGCACCATACACAACCCTGCTTATTTGACTCCAAAACAAAGCACCTCCGCACATAATACAAGGCTCAAGGGTAACATACAACGTACAATCAATAAGGTATTTCGCCCCTAAATGATTGGCTGCAGCAGTAATAGCCTGCATTTCGGCATGAGCTGTTACATCATTTAATTGTTCGGTTAAATTGTGCCCTTTACCAATAATGGTATTGTTGCTTACCACAACAGCGCCCACCGGAATTTCACCTAATTCATAGGCCTTTTGAGCTTCTTTCAAAGCCATATTCATAAAATACTCGTGCGAAAAGAGTTCTGCCATACTTTGCGCAACATACACTATTGCCACTAAAAGTAAAAAGCCCTCCCGACTAATCGGGAAGGCCTTTTGTATGCTATGAAAAGAACAACTACAAACACCACTAAGTAGTTGTACGTTTCATTAAAGTTCGTATTAAACTGTTAAAACAGTACAATTGTAAATAATTACAATTGTCAAATTTGTAGTTGTTTAACCACAAAGCCATTAAATTTCAATTAACCCTTTAATTTCAACACTATAGCGACAGTACCTTGATAAAAATCAACTAAATATATTTAAAACAGATTCATTTATCAAAATGATTTAAGGTAAATCTATTCTATAAGAACGGCTTTGCTTATTTTCGCCTCTTATATTTTGAATAACCAATACAACCATGCTACGAACACATACCTGCGGAGAATTAAGATTAACAGATGCTCATAAAACAGTAACCCTAAGTGGATGGGTGCAAAAAAGTCGTGATTTGGGAGGAATGACTTTTATTGATTTGCGCGATAGATATGGCATTACGCAATTGGCTTTTAATATGGAAACCAACGGAACTTTGTGCGAGCAAGCCCGAAAATGTGGTCGCGAGTTTGTACTACAAGTTACTGGTAAAGTAATTGAACGTAGCAGTAAAAATTCCAATATTCCAACCGGAGAAATTGAGATTGAAGTTACAACACTCAACATATTAAATCAAGCAATCACCCCACCGTTTACCATTGAAGAAAACACGGATGGAGGAGATGATATTCGCATGAAATACCGTTACCTCGATTTGCGCAGAGCCAATGTGAGAGCTAACTTGGAACTACGTCACAAGGTTTCCCAACAAACCCGTACCTTTCTCGACAACCAATCTTTTATTGAAGTAGAAACACCTGTTTTGATTAAATCAACTCCAGAAGGAGCTCGTGATTTTGTGGTTCCAAGCAGAATGAATCCAGGCGAATTTTATGCCCTCCCTCAATCGCCACAAACCTTTAAACAATTGTTGATGGTTAGTGGATTTGACCGCTACTACCAAATTGTAAAATGTTTTAGAGATGAGGATTTGCGAGCTGACCGCCAACCTGAGTTCACACAGATTGATTGTGAAATGAGCTTTGTAGAGCAGGAAGATATATTAAACATGTTTGAAGGATTGGTAAAACACCTCTTTAAACAAGTAAAAGGAATTGATATTGATAGCTTGCCGCGCATGACCTATGCCGATGCCATGAAATATTATGGTTGCGACAAACCCGATACACGATTTGATATGCGGTTTGTGGAACTGAATGAAATTGTAAAAGGCAAAAATTTCCCAGTATTCGACAATGCAGAATTGGTTGTAGGAATTTGTGCAAAAGGTTGTGCAGAATATACCCGCAAGCAATTGGATGAATTAACCGATTTCGTGAAACGCCCACAGGTAGGTGCTACCGGATTGGTTTATGCACGCTTAAATGCAGATGGAACCATCAAATCATCGGTAGATAAATTTTATGATGAAGCGGCATTGAAACAATGGGCCGAAGCATTTAAAGCGCAACCCGGAGATTTAATTTTACTATTAGCCGGACAAGCCGATAAAACACGCAAAGCTTTAAATGAGTTGCGCTTGGAAATGGGAACGCGATTAGGTTTGCGTGATAAAAACACCTTCTCTTGTTTATGGGTGGTTGATTTTCCCTTGTTGGAATTTAACGAAGACGAAAACCGCTACTTTGCCATGCACCATCCGTTTACTGCCCCTAAACCAGAGGATATTCATTTGTTGAATGATTTTGCAACCTTAGCAAATGTAAGAGCCAACGCCTATGATATGGTAATTAATGGAGTGGAAGTGGGTGGTGGAAGTGTTCGTATATACGATAAAACCATGCAAGCACGCATGTTTGAAGTATTAGGATTTACCAGCGAAGAGGCGCAGCACCAATTTGGCTTTTTGATGAATGCCTTTGAATTTGGAGCGCCTCCACATGCAGGTATTGCCTTTGGTTTCGACCGCTTGTGCTCACTGTTTGGCGGTGCCGATTCAATACGTGATTTTATCGCTTTCCCTAAAAATAACAGCGGACGCGATGTAATGATTGATGCTCCAAGCACTATTGATGATAAGCAATTAAAGGAGTTGAATATCAAATTAAATATAATGTAACGATATACTTATTAAATAGATAAAAGTCGAGCTAATCACTCGACTTTTTTTTGTCTATCCGGATGTAAAAAATTTGACAAATACGGAATCAGATTCCGTATTTGTCAAATTGTTGTATATTTGAAATATGATACAAAGAGCTGCCACAGTTAAAATAAAACAACTTGCCAAAAAGTTTCCGGCAATCGGTTTATTGGGACCTCGCCAATCGGGAAAAACTACCCTTGCAAAAGAACTGTTTCCTAAAAAGCCCTATATCAGTTTCGAAAACCAAGACAATGTTTTATTGGCTACTAAAGACCCTCGTGCATTTTTAAGTAGGTATAAAACAGGAGCTATTTTTGATGAAATACAGCGTGTTCCGCAACTCCTTTCCTACATGCAAGGAGTTATTGATGATCAACCCAAAAAAGTAGGATTGTTTATAATAACGGGCTCTCAAAACTTATTGTTACTCAAAAGTGTATCGCAAACATTGGCTGGTCGTATTGCTTTTATTCACCTCCTACCGTTTAGCTTCGAAGAGTTGGAAACGAGTAAATATGCCAAACAGAGTTTGAATAAATTACTTCTAAATGGAGGTTATCCTCGTTTATATGATCGCAAAATAAACCCCACCGATTATTACCCTAACTACCTGCTTACTTATGTTGAACGTGATGTAAGACAAATAAAAAACATAGCAAACCTAGGGCTGTTTCAGCGTTTCCTGAAAATTTGTGCCACTCGTGTGGGGCAAGAGGTAAATTACACCTCCATTAGCAATGATACTGGTGTAGATCAAAAAACAATTATTAGTTGGTTCGGTATTTTAGAAGCAAGTTTTATTGCGTTTAGACTGCACCCATTCTATAATAACCTAGGAAAAAGACTCACCCAAATGCCTAAACTCTATTTTTATGATACAGGGTTGTGTTGCTCTTTGTTGGAATTGGAATCAGAATCCCATGTAAACACCCATCCACTCAGAGGATCTTTGTTTGAAAATCTTATCATTCTCGAGTTGCTCAAAAAAAGATTTAACAATGGCCAACGAACTAACTTGTTTTTTTGGCGCGATAGAACCGGAAACGAGATTGACGTTTTAATAGAACAATCTTCGCAGGTTATTCCAATTGAAATTAAAACTGCCACCACATTTAATAGCGATTATATAAAAGGTATTAATTATTGGAAAAAAATAAAATCGACAACTAAAAACGCTTATGTCATTTATACTGGCAAATCCTCAGCCATAGATAATATTGATATTCTAAACTGGAAAGAGATTAATAACATCAAATTTTAACTTCTCTTTAAACCATAAAATAATTTGACAAATACGGAATCTGATTCCGTATTTGTCAAATTATTACCTCCAAACTATTCATCTAAAAGTGTCTAATTTTTATTTACATATCAATAGTATATCCACAATTCGCTCATTTTAAGATTGCATTTCTTCTGTATTTATTTGAGAGTTTTGGGTAATCTTTTTTATTATGGCATTAAGTAGATTTTGGTCGTATATCATTGTATGCAGCGTTGTGTACATTTTTTTTATGTTGGGTACCGGAAGGCTCTACACGTTGAGTAGTTTAGTAAATGGAAAACAAAATGATCCAACCATTATTGCTGAGTTATCATCCTCCACCATTCAACAATCGGATACCGCTTTGTATGCTGCTTTAATGGCCAATAAAACGGCAAACAGCGCAACAGGTGATACACTCTACAATTTACTCGATAATGGTATTGTACAAATATGTGCAGGCAAACAAGCAGCGGATGGTATTTTTCCAACGTGCAAAAATACAATCATGGATATTTGGTTGCCACTCATTGGTTACCTTACCTTCTTTTGTGGATTGCTCAACTTATTAAACGACTCGAATGCCATTACCAAATTGGCGAGAGTATTATCACCCTTTTTTGTACGCGTATTTCCCGAATTACCCAAAGGCCACCCGGCTTATGGATTTATGACCATGAACTTTGCCGCTAACTTTTTAGGATTAGATAATGCTGCTACCCCATTTGGACTAAAAGCCATGGAGAGCATGCAGGAAGTGAATGAAACCAAGGAACGCGCAAGCAACAGTCAGATTATGTTTTTGTGCTTGCATGCGGCCGGATTAACACTTATTCCTACATCCATCATCGGGTATCGTGCTGCCCAAAATGCTACTAACCCTGCTGATATTATGTTGCCTTGTATCATTACTTCCTTTATCGGAACGTTGGCGGCACTCATTTTTGTGAGTATCAAACAACGTATCAATTTATTAAATATAGTCGTTCTGGGATTTGTTACAGGTGTAAGTGCAATTATCGGTTTCTTGTTATTTTACGTAAACAAACTTAGTGGTATCGAAAAGTTTCATTTTACTGGAAACCTGAGTAATGGCGTTTTGTTGTTCATCATCCTAGCCATTGTTGCTTACAGCATTTGGCAAGAGAACATTTTTAAAAACAACCAAACCAATATTTTTGACTCGTTTGTAAACGGTGCTAAAGATGGTTTCACTACAGGGGTTCGCGTATTACCTTATATGATTGCCATGTTGGTTGCCTTAAGCATTTTCCGCAATTCGGATTTAATGCGCATTATCATGAGTGGATTATCAACCGCATTAAATGCTTTTGGGGTTGACCCTCAAATTATACAAGCCATTCCGGTTGCCATTATGCGCCCATTCAGTGCAGGAGGTTCGCGCGGGTTTATGTTAGATGCTATGAAAACCTATGGTCCGGATAGTTTGGCAGGACAACTTTCTTGCTTATTTCAGGGAGCTGCGGAAACTACCTTTTATGTTATTGCCCTTTATTTTGGTTCGGTAAATGTGAAAGAAACCCGATATACACTGGGAATAATGCTACTGGTAGATTTAGTATGTGTTATCACTGCCATCTTTGTATGCAAAATCTACTTTTAGCAAACTTTTAGTTCCTAACTCAAACTTTCAACCTGCTATCAACCAATTACTTTGTCAACGCAATCGACTATTCATCACCCACAGTGACAAAATTTATCAACTACTGTAAAACAGATTAGTTTTTCTGATAATTTTGCATTTCCCATATTTACGCAATAAACAATTAAATAATATATACTATGGCACTCGACATCGAAGGAAAAATCATTCAAATTATGCCGTCAACCTCAGGAATGAGCAAAGCAGGTAAAGAATGGACCAAACAAGAATTTGTAATTGAAACAAAAGATCAATACCCGCGCAAAGTGATGATGAGCGTAATGGGCGATAAAGTAAATGAACTGAAAAGATTTGCTGTGGGTAATGAGATAAAAGCATCTTTAAACATTGAATCACGCGAATACAATGGCAGATGGTACACGGATGTTCGTGCCTGGAAACTAGAAGGAAATGCCTCTGCTGCATCGGACCAGCAAGAAGACCCTTTCCATCCGGATAATGAGCCAAGCTTTAACGGTGGTGATTCATCAACCGATGATTTGCCGTTTTAAGAAATCCAGTTTAATAAAAGCGCTTTCCAGCGCTTTTATTGTAATACCCCATTGATAACCGTACTTTTTTTGAAAAAATGATTCCTAACAATCTTAAAATATATAATACCCTTACCCGCACTACCGAAAAATTTGAGCCATTACACACAGGCCATGTGGGCATGTATGTTTGCGGACCAACCGTATACAGCAATGCACATTTGGGTAACGCTCGAACGTTTATGTCGTTTGATGTGATATTTCGGTACCTCACACATTTGGGTTATAAAGTTAGGTACGTTCGCAATATTACGGATGCAGGACATCTGGAAAGTGATGCGGATGAAGGTGAAGATAAAATTAGCAAAAAAGCAAAACTCGAGCAGTTGGAGCCGATGGAAATTGTGCAACGCTACACCATCGACTTTCACAATATGATGCAACTATTTAATGCATTACCGCCAAGTATTGAACCAACAGCAACTGGTCATATCATTGAGCAAATTGAAATGACAAAAAAGATAATAGATAACGGATATGCTTATGAAGCTGAAGGATCTATTTATTTTGATGTTGAGAAATTTTCGAAAGAACATAACTATACTATACTAACAGGACGAAAGTTAGAAGACCTGATGAATGGAACACGTGAATTAGGCGGGCAAGATGAGAAGCGTGGCCGCTTAGATTTTGCATTATGGATTAAAGCCAAACCCGAGCATTTGATGAAATGGCCAAGTCCATGGGGAGTGGGTTTCCCGGGATGGCATTTGGAATGTTCGGCAATGAGCTCAAAATATTTAGGCGACCAATTTGATATTCATGGTGGTGGAATGGACCTGGCACCAACGCACCACACCAATGAAATTGCCCAGAACTTAGCATGCTCTCACAAAAATCCTGCTCGCTATTGGATTCATACCAATATGCTTACAGTAAATGGGCAAAAAATGAGTAAGAGTTTGGGTAACTCCTTTTTGCCGCACGAACTGTTTACAGGCAATCATAAATTGTTGGAAAAAGGATACAGCCCGATGACCGTTCGCTTTTTTGTATTGCAAGCGCATTACCGCAGTACACTTGATTTTGGTAACGAAGCGCTGCAAGCTGCCGAAAAAGGTTTTACACGTTTGATGAATGCGGTGAAATTGATGGATGGCGTGCCTGTATCGAATAGTTCAACATCCGATATTCCAACATTGGTAGCTAATGTATACGCAGCCATGAATGATGATTTTAACACTCCAATTGCACTTTCTCATTTGTTTGAAGGTGTTCGTATCATTAACAGTGTGAATGATAAAAAAGAAACACTATCCCAAGATGATAAAACGCTATTGACAAAACTCTTTAACGACTTTGTTTTTGATATCCTAGGATTGAAAGAAGAAAACGAAGTGAACACCGATAAGATTGATGGGTTGATGAATATGATATTGGATGTGCGCACTGATGCGAAAGCTAAAAAGGATTTTACAACCAGCGATTTAATTAGAGATAAACTCAAAGAAATTGGGTTTGAAATTAAAGATGGTAAGGAAGGAACATCTTATACAATTAATTAAGATTTGAGATTTAGGAATTGAGAACTTATGAATAACTTTTTGATGATAAAGCACGTTCGCGTATTCTTCATTTCGGCATTGACGGCAATGTCAATTGTATCTTGTACAAATGACCCCAAACCGTCTCCCAAAACCGAAATATCAGATCCGAAATCAGAAATTTATACTCCGGTTTCGCCAAATTTTAATGCAGACTCCGCTTACTATTTTGTGAAAACCCAAGTTGATTTTGGTCCGCGCGTAACCAATAGTGAAGCTAGCAAAAAGTGTGGCGATTGGCTAGTGAAAGAACTAAAAAAGTATACCGATAATGTTATCGAACAAAAAACAGTCATTACCAATTTTGATGGAAACAAATTGAATGCTCGAAACATTATTGCAGAGATTAATCCTAAGGCAAGTAAACGTATCTTACTTAGTGCACATTGGGATTCGCGTGATAGAGCAGATAAAGACAATGTAGATGTAAACAAAGCCATTTTAGGTGCGAATGATGGCGCTAGTGGCGTGGGTGTTTTAATAGAAATTGCACGAATCATCAAATCAAATCCCATAACTATTGGAATTGATATTGTGCTGTTTGATGCCGAAGATTTAGGAAACAACCAACCGAATACCTATTGTTTAGGCTCACAGTATTGGGCTGCAAATTTGCACCGTCAGGGCTACAAAGCCGAATATGGAATAAACCTCGATATGGTTGGTGCTTCCAATGCGTTTTTTGGCTGGGAAGGCAACTCACTTCAATATGCAAAACCCATTTTAGAAAAAGTTTGGGGTACCGCACACAATATCGGAAGCGGAAAATATTTCAATTACACACAAGTTGGGGGCATTGATGACGATCATTTATATGTGAATCGTGCAGGCATTCCTACCATTGATATTATTCATTTTGACGCTACAGGAAGTTTCCCAGATCATCATCATACCCACAAAGACAATATGAATGTAATTGATCGGAACACCCTAAAAGCGGTTGGCCAAACCGTGCTTGAGGTGTTATACAATGAAAAATAAACACTTCCTCTTACCATCTTAAAAAATGCCTGATAGTAAATACTATTAGGCATTTTTTATGTCAGTGGGTTTCACAACTGATTCCGTTTCAATTAATGATGTAAACCAACACTTTCGCCCAATGGCTTGTTTGTATGCGTATTGAGGCTCAGAAGGCAGCTCTGCAAATCCATATTTCTACTTTAATGGTTGGGGTGAGCCATTTAACTATACAACAAAACACCAACAATTATTTCTTTAATAATTAAATACTGTAAATCATCATTATACATAATATTTTTATGTAAACAGTTGTTTTTTATATATGAAACAACACCTTAGCATTATGAAAAATTATTACTTGTACTGTAAAACTGCTACTCACAGTAGTATTTTTACTTCATGAATAAAAATATAAAAATGTATGAAGTCAACAGGATTACAAAAACGCTGGAAATTGAATAATAATTTGTGATAAAGAATATAAAAATTACATACACATGAAAACGATACTTGCTTTACTTTCTATATTGAGTGTTTACTGTGCAAATGGACAACAACGCAAAAGTGTAAATACTCAAAGTGGAATAGTTTTTAATGTCCAAACAGGTGGAACTATTTTTACGGAGAAATTTCGAGGCGTGCATTACTTCCCGAAAACAGAAAGAACAAAAAAGACTTCGGTGCAGCATCGTCATTTTCTGTTCAAATAAATGGCAGCAATGGAATTGATACACGTATCTCTGTGCTCACAGGAACCCTTAATGGCATAAGGTATGATGAGCGAGGTTGCTACCAACGTTATTTTGTGAACACCTTTCAGGAAGTAGACGTGACAACAGCATTTGATATTTTCAAGAATAATAAGGAATTTAACAATTTAACCATCTCAGGTATGGTAGGGTTAGGGGTGATAAAATACCGTTCGGTTTTACGTTCATTGCTAACAGATAGGCTTATTAGCGCAGTTGGATATGCGGATCAGAAACATGATTCTCGAGAATTAGATGCAAGTAATATGGCAGCAGATTTAGTTGGAATTTTAGGAGGATATATATCATACGGCCTACATCGTAATTTCGAATTGGTAATGGAGCATAGTTATCGCATCTCCAATTCAAGCAAACTTGATGCTATTGTAGGTAAAGGTAGTTTTACTGATGCATATTCTTTTACCTCATTCGGAATTAACTACAAGCTCAACTAAACAGCCTTACTTCTAAGTTCCAACATGCACAATTTGTGTGAAGTACTTTCTGTTTTGAAAACCATTCAGTTGTTTCTTCTATAGATTATCCCAAACGCCCACTTAATCTGACTATTGCATACTTAAACACAAATCAATCATAACATAGAACGCAACTAAGCATCTATCAACTCCTCGTTTTTGCGAAAAGCAAATATGGGAGCAGCCGAACCCAATGCAACTTTGCGGGTTATGCTTTTGTCAACCAATTGCTCGTAAGTATTACGTTTGCGGGTAAACATGGCCACGATGTCAGGTTGGTGGGTTTCAATAAATTGTAGCAAACCATTCTCCACATCGTTGTTCATTATGGCATCAAACGTAATATGCGGGTAATTATACTTGCGAGTTAAATCGTGGCTAATATGCGCAGGATTAAATCGAGTAGCACTTATTACTTCCGGGAATACATGAACAAAATGAACTGCTACATTAAATAATTTGGCAAAGGCCATCAATTCTTTGGCTTCAAAATCAATGTCATTTAAATCTGTAGCGTAAACGATTTTCTGCAATTTTTTATATTGAGATTGTTTAGGAATAGACAAGACCGGCTTTTCCAGTTCGGCAATAACCGAGAGTGTAACACTACCAAACAAGTGATCTTCATGATTACCAATACCGGTAGATCCCATAACTACCATATCCATTTGTTGCGCTAAAGCATACTTGCCAATTTTTGCGCTTACTGAAACATCAGAGATAATGTGAAGGTGCAATTGTGAGGGGAGTGATAATTTATGGCAAGTAACCACTTTATGTTTCATCGCCTCAAAATGTAATTTTGCTTCGTGGATTTGTTCGGTTATATTTTCCGTGCCTTCTCCTTCATGCTCCGGTATTATATGCAACACATCAAACCACACCTGTTTACCTTCAAATAATTTGAAGGCATAAACAATGGCATTGAGAGATGCTTTTGAAAAATCAGTTGGCAGTAATACCCTTAACATGTATCTAATTTTAGAGAGGTTAGTCGGTCCAAAATTAAATAGTGGTATTTTATCAAAACATGATACCCGTCATACAGCCAGCATGATGGTGGTTAATTTCGCATTTTTTGAAGCTTCTCCAAGTTGAGCAATGTTACATGACTTGCTTTTACTTCGATCAGCTTTTCGTCCTTAAAATCAGATAAGGTACGTATAACGGTTTCGGTTGAAGTACCTGCCATATTTGCCATATCCTCACGATTGATGCTAATGGTAAACGGTTGTTGCCCGGTTGTATTATATGTTTTTTCAAGTTTTAGCAAACTATCGGCAACACGTTTGCGCACCGAATTGTAGGCCAGCTTGAGCATTCGCTCTTCCATCTCAACCAAATTGTTAGACAGCATTTTAATGAAGCTGTTGGCAACTTCGTGGTTATTGCTCACCAATGTAAAAAAATCTTCGCGAGGAATAAAATACACCTCACTATTCTCTAAAGCTTCAGCATTTTCGGTATAAACGGTATTTTCTAACAAAGAGACATACCCAAAAAAATCGCCTTCATTGTATAATCCAATAATGTAATCTTTACCATCTTCATTTGATTTAAAGGTTTTTACTTTCCCTTTTTGAAGTAAAAAAATACCGCGAGGGTGGTTGCCTTCTGCGAATATAAGTTCCTTCTTTTTGTAATGATGAAGTGTTCTACTTTTAGAAATATCTTTTAGGTCGCTTAATGTTTTTGCCTGCTCAATAAAATCTTCAACCCCTGCAGCTGTTCGCTGAAATTCTTGCTTTATCAAACTGCTTTTTTTAAGACGTGCTTCAATTGCGTTTAGTAAATCGGCTTCATCAAAGGGCTTGGTTATATAATCATCCGCACCCATTCCCATTCCTCTACGTACATCTTGTTTCTCCGTTTTTGCAGTTAAAAAAATAAATGGAATAGTAGCCGTGGCACTATGTTTACTGAGCACATGTAGCACTCCGTAACCATCCAATTCCGGCATCATAATATCACAAATAATCAAATCGGGTTTGTGTTGTTGGGCCTTTTCAACACCCTCTTTCCCATTAATTGCAGTAAGCACTTTGTAATTTGCCAACTCCAAAATTTCGGCTGTATTTTCACGTACGTCTTTATTGTCTTCTATGATTAGTATTATTGTCATATTTGGTTAATTGGTATTGATACGTAAAAAGTAGTTCCTTTATCAAGTTTGCTTTCAAATGTAATAGAGCCACCCATGAGCTCAATATATTTTTTTATAATATTTAATCCTAATCCCGTTCCTTGAATGTTACCTGCGTTACGGGCGCGGTAAAAACGTTCAAATAACTTTGCTTGTTCATCTGGAGGAATGCCCATTCCTTCATCCTTCACAACCAGCTTAACCATCTGTTCATCTGCCCGCAGCGTAATCCTAATTGGCTTAGCTTCGGTTGAATATTTAATGGCATTTGAAAGCAAATTTTGAACAATGGTGCGGGCAATTTTATGATCCATGTAAACGGGCAGCTGCGTTAATTCAGTATCGAAAAAAATGGTTTGACCACTTTTAACAATCTCACGCATATCATTTATTTGATCATTTATTTGCTGAAAAAAATCAAAATGCTCGGACTCTAACTGAACCTTGCCTTCTTCAAGTTTTTCAACCGACAAAAAATAATCGAGTAACTCGGTAAGATTAGCCACAGCCGACTTTATTTTTTGTGTATGCCTTGTATACTTCTCCTCATCACCCATTTGATGATACCTACTTAACAACGAAAGTGACGAAAGAACGGTACTCAATGGTGTGCGAAACTCGTGAGAAGCCATTGAGATAAAACGCGATTTTAGTTCGTTCAATTCATTGGCTTTTGCATTTGCTTCCATTAGCAATTGCTCACGTTTACGCAATTCCTCTTCTACTTCTTTATTTTCAATAATTTGGTTTTCGAGTGATTGGTTGGTAAGTTCCAAAGCTCTGACAGCACCTGCTAATTCACGTGTGCGCAAATCAACGCGTTGTTCCAATTGTTGGTTTAGTTCGGAAATACGATGTAAATTTTTTTCGTGTTCCTTAGAAAGTGTTTGCAAACTACTGTTCGTTTCTTCCAGTTTTGAGGCATAGTCGCGCAAGCCTAATTCGGCAGCTTTTAGCGGAGTGATATCATGAATAATACCCGTAAAAATTCTCTTGTTTTCGAGTAGTACTTCACTCACACTTAAAAAACAAGGAAACACACTCCCGTCCTTTCGTTTGGCCGAAACCTCCCTCCCTATTCCAATAATTTTTCGCTCACCTGTTGTCTTGTAATTGTGCATGTAGCCATCATGCTGACTGTGGTAGGGTTCGGGCATAAGCATATTGATGTTTCGGCCAACAACTTCTGATTTGTGGTAACCAAACAAACTCACTCCTGCCGGATTTATTGTTTCAATTGTTCCACGTTCATCAATGGTTATGATACCATCAATTGCATTATCAATAATGGCTTCCAGCCTTACTTGTAAATCATTCATTTAAAATAATATAATTACTCATCTTACCTAACTGCGTGCGAAATTTTGACACGGTAATTTTCTTATTTTTATTACATTGCACAAATACTAATATACAATAATACATGAAGCAATCTTTTACAAACCTATTATTTTCCATCTTCTTTTTAGCAAGCTTATCTTGTATAGCTGTAAATGGCGATACTTCTTCGGTAAGAGTTTGGAACAGAATGGAAATGACGCGTTACGGAAATTTTGACAAATGGGCAGTTTTCCCTGGTAAGGCTGTATCAAAACAAAATATAAAATTGAAGTTTACCATAGGTTGTACTGCAAACGGACAGTGTGAATGGGATTATACCATTAAGATTTTTGCTCGTCAACGAACGGGAGTAAAAGATTCCACTTTAAAACAAGCTCCTTCATTTACAGTTAATGGAACAACAAGGGATTCGGTAAGGTTTTCAACTTTACCTACCTACAATAATGTGTTTAATGCAACAACCAAACAAACCGATTCGGTTGAAACAACAAAGTTGAATATTATTCGCTTTTCGGACATAACCCGCCCTACAACTATCATTGATACTCTAAAGATATGGCCAGTTGATTTTTACAGGTATTCATTTGACTCAACCGGAAAAAAAATAGACTCTCTCAAAGTAGCGCCTGAGCAAACATTATATGTTTCTTATACTCCTTACTACAACGTATTTGAAGTAATAAATGATATTGAAGTAGGCCGTTTTATATCGCCCTACGCTAAAAATTTCCCGAAAAGTTTTGCCTACGATTATGTGTATGACGTAACCGACTATTCATCCATTTTGCACGATTCAACTGAGCTACGCATTCAATACCAAGGATACTCGTTTGGATTTACAGCCACCGTTGATGTACTATTTACCGAAGGAACACCAGCACGCGAAGCCTATAAGGTGATGAATATTTACAACGGAGGTTTTAATTACGGAGGTGCAACTTCTATTGAAAATGCCTTAACTGCTAAACAAGTTGTGGTTGATAACAATACTAAATCGGTTAAGGTTCGTGTATTGATCACAGGGCATGGTGGTGAAGCGAATCAAAACTGTGCCGAGTTTTGCCCTAAAAATTATTACTTAAAATTAAATGGGACACAGTTTGCACAACAACTCGTTTGGAAAGATGATTGTGGAAGCAATGCCATTATTGCGCAACCAGGAACATGGGTGTACAATCGTTCCAATTGGTGTCCTGGTGAAAAAGTTCGTGTTTTCGATTATGAAATGAAAAGTATGACTGCCGGTAATACCTACAGCCTTGATTTAGATATGGAGCCATTTACAGCCAATGGCAGCGCCAGTTACAATCTTGCAACACAAGTATTTTTTTACAAAGATTATGCTTACCAAAATGATGCTGCTATCGAAGATATTATGGCTCCAACCAAAAACTTTTGGTACAGCCGTTACAATCCGGTATGTGATAATTCCATCATTAAATTAACCAATAAAGGAGGGGCTGCGCTCACATCTGCAATAATCAAATACCAAGTAAGTAATGGAGGTGTGCAAACTTTTAATTGGACCGGAAACATAGGCACAGACGAGTCTCAAGATGTTACCATGCCATGGATAAGTTGGGATGGCGATTTAACCAATAAAAAATTTAAGGTATGGATTGATCGTACCAATGGTGTTGCTGATGAAAACGGTTTGAATAATATGTTAACAAGCGATATTGATTTGCCAGCTGTATTGCCACTTTCATTTATTGTTGCAACCCGAACCAATAACAATCCTTCCGAAAATGCCTACACCATTAAAAACGAGCAGGGTGTTGTGTTGTATGCTAAAACGTTTACCAAAGCCAATACACTCCATACCGATACTATTACATTGGGGCATGGTTGTTACACACTTAATTTTACAGATGAAGCTGGCAATGGATTGGCTTGGTGGGCTGCATCCTCACAAGGCAGTGGCACACTTTCGCTTCGCAATTATGGAAGTTCAACATCCGTTATTAGAACATTCCCAACTGATTTTGGCAGCTTTTTAAACCTCAATTTTAGAACAGGTGCGCCCGTGGGAGTATCCGAAACAATTGAAAATTTATCGTCTACCATTAACGTTTATCCGCAACCAGCCAGTGATGTTATTCACCTTACATCTAATAGAATCAGCTTAGCTAAGGCCAGTATTTATACTATTGATGGTCGCTTGGCAAAAGTGTTTTCAGCGCAAGAAGTAGAAAGCGGAGATTTACCTATTGGCGAGTTAAAAACAGGTGTGTATTTCCTTTCTCTTACTGGAACAATGGGAGAAACAGTGGTTAAAAAGGTTGTGCTAAACAACTACTAAAAGATGGTTTATACGGATCGTAACCGTTTAGATAAGTCCATTTTTTAACAATATTTACAAAGGCGATTCTACGGAATCGCCTTTATGTTTACATTCAACTATGAAAAGAGTTTTCTTGCTTCTCAGCATCATCATCGGCCAATTTGCAGCATTTGCGCAACAAGACAAAGAAGTGTTTACACGTTTGGCAGAAACGGTTAACACGCAATTTGCCAACCGCGAGTTTGACAAAATAGCCTTGGAATTTGATAGCATTATGAGCAAAGGATTAAGCGCCCAAGCGTTGGAGCAAACCTTAGTTGGATTGGAATCGGTATATGGCGAAATGGGTAGTTTTAAAACACCCGTAATTGAACAAATAGGCGATAATTGGATAGCTCGCACTCCTATTGTTTTTTCAAAATTACTAATGATGCTGTCGGTAACATTTACCCCCAAACAACAAATTGCCGGATTGTTTATCACCCCACAAAGTGGCTCGTATGTAATGCCCAATTATGTTGATGGATTGAGTTTTTTAGAATCGAAAATGGAGTTTGGCACCGAAGGATGGAAAGTAAAAGGCACCCTTACCTATCCCAAAGATGGTAAGCCTCATCCACTAATTATTATTGTGCATGGCTCTGGTCCCATCGATAGAGATGGCTCCACCGGTAACAGTAAAATATACCGCGATTTGGCTTGGGGACTAGCATCAAAAGGAATTGCAGTGTTTAGATACGATAAGCGCAGCAATGTGCATGGTAACAAATTATACATGGAAAGTTATCAAGGCAAAACCTACACCGCCCAGGATGAAGTTGTGGATGATGTGCTGTCTGCCATTAAATTGTTAACTCCAAATATCCATGTTGATAGCAACCAAATGTTTATTGCCGGACACAGCCAAGGTGGAATGTTAGCGCCCATGATTGCGCAACAAAGTGGTAAGCTTAAGGGGATTATTCTGCTAGCAGCAAATGCCCGCCCAATCCAAGATTTGCTAGTTGAACAAATGGATTATTTATATCCAGATAGCGCTGTAATGGATGCTAAAAATTACTACGAAAAAAAGCGCATTCAGCAGCAAGCAGCATACTCCAAAAAGAAAAAACTGGATCCTAAATCACCTACCGATAGTTTGCCCTTTGGTGTGAGTGCTGTTTACTGGAATTTCTTAAACACATACAATCAGCTTAAAACGTTTGAAAAATCACCTACTCATGCGCTTGTGCTGCAAGGTGAACGCGATTATCAGGTAACCATGACCGACTTCCGCTTATGGCAACAAGCAGCCCCAAAACGCAAGGCCAAAACCAATTTTATATCCTATCCTAAACTCAACCACTTGTTTATTAAAGGCGAAGGTCGTTCTGTTCCGGCTGAATATCAGCAACAAGGAAATATGGACGAAACCGTAATTGTTGATATTAAACGCTGGATAGAAGGGCTAAAATGATACCCGCTGTTGCCTTTAAAAAATCAATAATAACAATATCTTTGCCACTCCATTTTTTGCCCTCACAGCAAGGTTTGGTATTTGTTTTAAACAATAAGCAACATTATTTCTCATGGATAAATTTTCATATATCTCGAATGCCGATGTTAACGTAATTGACGATTTATATCAGCAGTATTTAAAAGACCAGGACTCCGTTGATTTTGGATGGAAGAAATTTTTTGAAGGCTTCGATATGGGCCAACAAAAATTTAATGGTAACAGCAAAGGAGTTGCCATTTCAGAAAATTTTACCAAAGAAGTAAATGTCTTAAACCTCATTGAGGGGTATCGCACCCGCGGACATTTATTCACCAAAACCAATCCCGTGCGTGAGCGCAGAAAATATACACCCTCACTTGCTGTTAAAAATTTCGGTTTATCATCGGCTGATTTAGATTCGGTTTTTAATGCGGGTGTAGAAGTTGGATTAGGTCCTGCTAAACTAAAAGATATTATTGCTTTATTGGAGCAAACCTATTGTGGTTCCATTGGTGCTGAGTACCGTTATGTGCGCGAACCAAAGGCACTTAAATGGTTGCAAGAAAAAATGGAAACTTCGCGCAACACGCCAAAGCTATCTATTGATGCCAAGCGACATATTCTTTCAAAACTCAACCAAGCAACGGTATTCGAAAATTTTATTCATACCAAATTTGTAGGACAAAAACGTTTTTCACTCGAAGGATTGGAGACCATGATTCCTGCTTTAGATGAGGTAATTCAATACGGTGCAGAGTTGGGTGTGCAAGAGTTTGTATTAGGCATGGCTCACCGCGGTCGTTTAAATGTACTTGCCAATATTTTAGGAAAATCTTACGAAGATATTTTTAAAGAGTTTGAAGGAAAAAGTGCAGAAGACGAAGGTATTTTTGAAGGTGATGTGAAATACCATTTGGGCTTTAGCAGCGATTTAACCACTCGCTCGGGCAAAGTTGTTCATTTGAGTTTATCGCCTAATCCTTCGCATTTGGAAACTGTAAATCCGGTTGTAAAAGGATTAACCCGCGCCAAGCTGGATAAAAAACATGCAGGTGATATTGATAAAGTTGCACCAATTTTAATTCACGGAGATGCCTCCGTAGCAGGTCAGGGAATAATGTATGAACTACTGCAAATGGCAGGATTAAAAGCCTACAATGTGGGTGGTTGCATTCATATTGTTGCCAATAATCAAATTGGTTTTACCACCAACTATACCGATGCCCGCACATCAACGTATTGTACCGATGTTGCTAAAACAACTTTATGCCCTGTATTCCATGTGAATGCAGATGATGTAGAAGCTGTGGTATTTACCATTCGTTTAGCAATGGAATACCGCCAGGAATTTAATACTGATGTGTTTATTGACATGTTGGGTTACCGTAAATACGGCCACAACGAAGGTGATGAACCCCGATTTACCCAACCATTATTATACAAAGCTATTGGTGCACACCAAAACCCACGCGAAATTTACAACCAAAAACTTGCTACTGCCGGAAGCGTTGAGGCCGATTTAGCAAAGGAAATGGACAAAGATTTCCGTTCGCAATTACAAGATAAATTAGAGCAAGCAAAAGCAGCAGCACCCGCAAAAGGTAAAAACTTTTTGGCCGCCCGCTGGGAAGGTTTCCGTGCCAGCAAACCTGCTGATTTTGAAACCTCGCCTGATACTGCTGTTAACACGGAACTGTTTTTGAAATTAGCCGAAAAACTTACCAATATCCCCGAAGGATTTAAAGCCTTCAGTAAAATTGAAAAGTTGTTTAACGATCGTAAAAATATGATCAAAAATAACAACTACGATTGGGCAATGGGTGAGTTAATGGCATACGCAACCTTAAGCAATGAAGGCCACAACGTGCGCATGAGCGGACAAGATTGTGAGCGCGGCACCTTCTCGCACCGCCATGCTATTATTAAGCAAGAGGACAGCGAAAAAGAACACAATATTTTTGAAAGTTTAGGAGAAGATAAAAAAGGACGTGTAGAATTTTACAACTCGCTATTGAGTGAATATGCAGTGCTTGGTTTTGAATACGGATACAGCATGTTTGCACCAAATGATTTAACTATTTGGGAAGCTCAATTTGGCGATTTTGCCAACGGTGCACAAATCATTATCGACCAATATTTGGCGAGTGCCGAAACCAAATGGAAAACATTTAGCAACCTCATTTTGATGTTGCCACATGGGTACGAAGGACAAGGACCAGAGCATTCATCGGCACGTTTGGAGCGTTTTTTACAATTGAGTGCCAATTGGAATATGCAAGTAGTGAATATTACCTCACCTGCTAATTATTTCCACGTATTGCGCAGACAATTGCAGCGTGATTACCGCTTACCACTAGTGGTAATGACACCAAAGAGTTTATTGCGCCACCCATTATGTGTAAGCAAACTCGAAGAGTTTACCAAAGGTGGTTTCCAAGAAGTAATTGATGATACTTACAGCGATGCTAAAAAAGTAAAACGTGTATTGTTGTGCTCGGGTAAAATTTATTACGAATTACTGGAGCGCCAACAAGCTACCAACCGAAAAGATATTGCCATTGTGCGTGTTGAACAATTATACCCGATGCCGGAAACCAAATTGGCCGAACTATATGAGAAGTATAAAGGAGCCGAAATTTGCTGGGTACAGGAAGAACCTAAAAACATGGGAGCTTGGTTGTACTTATTGCGTTGGGACAATAACCGCATGTTAAGGCGCATTTCCCGGGAAAGTAGCTCCACACCGGCTACAGGTTACAGCAAAGTACATGCTACGGAGCAATTAGCTTTGATTGATGAAGCGTTTGCGTAATTACATTTATGAAACGATATAAAACAGGCTGCTCAGAAGGCAGCCTGTTTTGTTTGAAGAGATTGCCGTATCTTACAATATAGCATTGTGTTAGGAACGGAATATTAAGTATTTTCGCCAACCAATTATTGTTATTAGTTATTCGGTTATTTATTGCTGCTCCATTTCAAAAGCCTTGCGGGAATAACACAATAACTTTTTACCTAAACTTATGGCACAAAAACCAAGTATTCCAAAGGGCACACGCGATTTCGGTCCGGCCGAAGTGCAAAAACGTAAATACATTTTAAGCACCATTGAAACGGTATTTAAAAAATATGGCTTCATGCCCATTGAAACACCAACAATGGAAAACCTTTCAACGCTTGAGGGAAAATATGGCGATGAAGGCGACAAGTTGTTGTTCCGAGTATTAAATAGTGGAGAAACGTGGGAACAAATTCGAAATCCGAAATCCGAAATTCGAACTCAGGGAGAGTTTAATAAAGTCATTACCGAAAAAGGGTTACGCTACGACCTCACCGTTCCATTTGCCCGCTACGTGGTGATGAACCGCAACGAGATTACGTTCCCGTTCAAACGGTATCAAATGCAACCGGTATGGCGCGCTGACCGTCCGCAACGAGGTCGCTATCGTGAGTTTTGGCAATGTGATGCTGATGTGGTGGGAAGTGATAGTTTGCTGAATGAATTGGATTTGATTCAGATTTACGATGAAGCTTTTCGGAAATTGGGGATTGGAAATTACGAATTGCGGATGAATAATAGAAAAGTACTTGCCGGAATTGCAGAAGTTGTAAAGTCGATTGACGTAATTAACAGCATTGCTGTTGCCATTGATAAGTTGGATAAAATTGGGGAAGAAGGTGTTCGCAAAGAGTTAACCGAACAAGGATTTAAAGAGGAAGAATTAAATCGTTTGTTTGAAATTATTACCATCACTGGTGAAAATGAAGCCATCCTCAACCAACTACAATCAAAATTGCAAACCTCAACAGAAGGACTTCAAGGAATTGCAGAGCTAAAATTTATCCTCCAATCGCTTCAACCTATTAACCAATCAACTCATCAACCCATCAACCTTAAACTAGATTTCAGTTTAGCACGCGGCTTATCCTACTACACCGGATGTATCTTCGAAGTTGTATCAACAGAAGGCTCGCTCAAATCCAGTATTGGTGGTGGCGGACGGTACGATAACCTTACCGGTATTTTTGGGTTAACCAATGTTTCGGGTGTGGGTATTTCGTTTGGGTTGGATCGCATTTATGATGTGATGGACGAATTGAAATTGTTCCCGCAAGCATTAAATGCAACTTCAACTAAAGTATTGGTATGCGCCTTTGATGAACACACCCAACTAACCGGCATAAACATTACCAAACAACTGCGCGATGCCGGCATAGCTTCGGAGTTGTATCCCGACTTACCCAAATCAAACAAGGAAAAAGAAAAACCCATGCTTAAACCCATGAATTATGCCGATGCTTTAAACATTCCGTATACGGTTATCTTAAAATCGGATGGAAACTACGTGTTAAAAAACATGACCGAAAAAACAGAGACAGTTCTTTCCCTCAACGATATTATTCATCATTTATCTACTAAACACTAATCTTTGCGTGTTAGCGCCTTTGCTGTAAAATATGAAAGCTATATTCGAAATACACTCAACGTTAACCCTCTCCGATATTTCTTCCATCATACAGGAAAACAAAACCCTCATCTTATCGGCAGCAGCCAAACAACGCATAACCAACTGCCGCCAATACCTGGATACCAAAATGGTCGATAAAAATGCTGTTTTTTATGGTATTAATACAGGGTTTGGTTCGTTGTGCAATACTCAAATTTCGCACGATGAATTAGAGCAGTTGCAATACAACCTACTACGCTCGCATGCATGTGGAACAGGTGATTTTGTGCCGCAGGAAATTGTGAAATTGATGTTGCTACTAAAAATACAATCGCTTAGTTACGGTAACAGTGGTGTGCAGGTAGAAACTGTAGAACGATTGATCTATTTTTTCAATAACGATATTCTGCCGGTTGTATACGAGCAAGGTTCGTTGGGTGCTTCAGGCGATTTAGCTCCATTGGCTCATTTGTGTTTGCCATTGTTTGGTGAAGGAAAAATATGGAAAGAAGAAAATTCGAAATTCGAAATTCAAAGTTCAAGTGAGCTACATTTACCTCCTGTAAAACTTAAATCAAAAGAAGGATTAGCATTAATTAACGGTACACAATTTATGTTGGCGTATGCTGTATGGTGTGTGTTAAAAGCGCAACAACTATACAATCATGCCAACCATATTGCTGCCATTTCCATTGATGCATTTGACGCAAAGCTCGAACCGTTTTCACCGCAATTACATGCTGTTCGTCCGCATGCCGGACAAATAGAAACAGCTCTACACATACGCACTTTATTGGTCGATAGCGAAATTGCTCACCGCCCCAAAGTGCAAGTTCAAGATCCCTATGCTTTTCGTTGCATTCCCCAGGTGCATGGTGCCAGTCGCGATACCTTCAATTATGTAGCATCTGTAGTTTCAACTGAAATGGTATCTGTAACAGATAATCCAAATGTGTTTGTGGAAGATGATTTGATTTTATCGGGCGGAAATTTCCACGGACAACCTCTTGCCTTGGTGCTCGATTTTTTGGCTATTGCCACAGCAGAATTGGGAAGCATATCGGAACGCAGAACCTACCAATTAATTTCTGGATTGCGTGAATTGCCTACATTCTTAACACCCAATCCAGGCTTAAACTCAGGCATGATGATTCCACAATACACCGCAGCATCTATTGTAAGCCAAAGCAAACAATTGTGCACGCCCGCCTCGGTTGATAGTATTGTAAGCAGCAACGGACAAGAAGACCACGTGAGCATGGGTGCAAACGCGGCTACCAAATGTTTACGGGTGATGAAAAATACTGAACGAGTGTTGGCCATCGAATTGTTAAATGCCACACAAGCATTGGAGTTCAGACGTCCGATGAAAAGCTCGAAAGCCGTTGAAGATATAGTTACACAATACCGAAAAGTAGTTTCGTTTGTAGATAAAGACAGGCTATTACACGATGATATTGAAGCATCTATTGCATTTTTGCAACAGTAATACCTCATAAATTTTACTTATTGTGCGGTCGTTTCTATGCATAACATGCCATTTAGCTACTAATTAAACCATTTACCCTATTTATTGTCTATGTATACTTTAGATAGATTAGTTTCGCAACTCAATTATACTTCATGATATATCGTTTTTTCGTTTTTCTTATACTCATAACTCTTTATCAAACAACTGCATATGCCCAACGAGGACCGGGAGGTGAAGGTTTTTCGCGCATGCCTGCAATTGGTAGGGTTTATGGAAAAGTAGTTGAAGCGGGAAGCAAACAACCTGTTGAATATGCAACCATCACACTTATGAGTGGCACTAAGGACAGCGTTATTACAGGAGCATTGGCCAAAGCAAATGGAGATTTTTCAATTGATAAACTCCCGATGGGTCGTTATAAGTTACGCGTTCAATTTATTGGCTACAAAACATTGTATCAACCCATTATCATCACTCCAAATAATGTGGAGCAAGACATTGGAAACATTAAAATTGAAGCTGATACAAAAGCCCTGAATGAGGTAACCATTAATGCCGAAAAACAAACGGTGAACATGGGCATCGACAAACGTGTATACAGTCCAGATAAAGATCTTTCGGCACGCGGGGGAACTGCCTTAGATGTAATGAAGAACATACCCGGTGTAACGGTTGATGGCGATGGAAATGTTGCTTTGCGAAACTCGTCACCCACGATTTTTATCGATGGTAGGCCAAGTACTTTAACACTTGAACAAATTCCTTCCGACCAAATTGATCGCATTGAAGTGGTAACAAATCCATCGGCAAAATATGATGCTAATGCAACTGGAGGTATTTTAAATATTTTCTTAAAGAAAAACACCAAGCCAGGGTACAATGGAATGATAACTGCCGGTTATGGAACCAACAACCGATATAACCTAATGGCCAGTTTAAATATTAAAGAAGGTAAGACCAATTTCTTTATATCGTATAACCTCAACTCCGCCCAAAACCCAACGAAAGGGTATACTAACCGCACCAATTTAACCAACGAAATACCAACCGGATCTTTTAAACAAGATAATAGCAGTGTATCGGGGCGCATGATGCAAAATGGCCGAATTGGTTTTGATTACAGTATAACCAACCGTTCAACCATAACACTCTCCCAAGCCGTGATGGGTGGTGATATGACCAATGTTGATGATCAGACCTATATACAAACAGGCGCAGGCAATACGGTATTGTTTAAAGGTGATAGGGTAAACAACCAAACCACGAAGTGGAGAAACTATACCTCGCAAATTCAGTTTAGGCAAGCGTACCCAAAGAAAGGAAAAGAGTGGACAACCGATTTAACTTACAACCGATCTGAGCGTGAGAATGATGCAACGTTTACCACCAACAATTATGATAGAACGAGTACCTATTTGTCAACAGATAAGCAACTCAATGCAGGAGATGGAAACAGCAACATGCTTACCTATCAGTTTGATTTTACCTTACCACTAACCGATACCTCCAAAATTGAATTTGGGGTGAAAGCAAATTATAAAGAGGATAAAACAATTTTAAACGTTAAAAATAATGGGTTATTTGACTCAATCTTATCCAACAACTACAATATCACCGATAGGGTAAATGCAGCTTACATAACCTACTCAAGCATGGTGTGGGGAATTGGTTACCAAGGTGGTGTTCGGTTTGAGCAAACACGCTTTACCGGTGAGTTGATTGGTAAAAATTTAACCTTTGAGTATTATTATCCTGATGGCACAAAAAACCTAGCGAAAGCCTTTTTTCCTAGTTTGTATTTGAGCAAAAAACTCGGAGGTAACCAAGAGTTTCAACTCAACTTTTCTCGCAAAATAAACCGCCCAGATTTTATGCAGATGATGCCGTTTATTATGTTTAGTGATAAACAAAACTATCGCATTGGAAATCCTAATCTCTCCCCAGAGTTTATTAATATTGCTGAGATTAACTACAATAAAATTTACACCAACGGAAGTATTTTGTCGTCAGTATATCTTCGTCAAACGGAACGCGCCATTACCAATTATGTGTACCAATTACCTTCCGATTCGAGTATTTTAGTAAGCACATTTATTAATGGAAATAACAGTTTAGCATACGGATGGGAAAATAATGTGAAACGTACGTTTGCTAATAAAAAATTAGACATAACCCTCAACGGAACCATTTTTTACACTACCATTTCGGCCAGTGCAAACAATATGCAATTGCAAAATTCCGGTATCAGTTGGAACGCAAAAGCGATTGCCTCATATAAGTTTCCGAAACAATATACTTTTCAAGCAAACGGAAGTTATGAAGCCCCTCGAATTATTCCACAAGGAACCACCAAGGATGTTTATTCTATTGATTTATCATTAAACAAAGAAGTGATCAAAACAGTATCGATGACCCTTACCTTAAACGATGTGTTTAACACCCGCAGGTTTGGAACATTTTATGAGAGCGAAACGTTTACACAAGACTTATCACGCAGGCGCGAAACAAGATTTCTTCGGTTAAATATTACTTGGCGGTTTGGAGAAATGGATACTTCACTTTTCAGAAAACGTAAGCCAAACCGTGAAAGTCTGGGTGGTGGCATGGAAGGTGATTTTTAATTGTGCTTTGGTTTATCTTGCGCGCAGTAATTGCAATTTGATGAAACTTTCATTCGTTTTATTATCCCTTTTTTTACTTTCAACGTATGCTGTGTATGCGCAAGCTGATAGCTCATCAGCCATCACCTTTTCGGGATATATTGAAGCTTATTATGCCCATGATTTTAATGTAACAGCTAACAACGAAAGACCCTCGTTTATATACAATTACAAACAAACGAACCAACCTTCAATTAATATTGGGTTGCTCAAAGTGGGTTATCAAAAAAAAGCCATTCGCGCCAATTTGGGTTTAATGGCGGGCAATTATGTGAAGTATAATTTAGCAACAGAGCCTGACGGATTGCGTAATTTGTATGAAGCGAATTTGGGTGTTAGTCTTTCCAAAACGAAATCACTTTGGCTAGATGCAGGAATATTTCCTTCGCATATCGGACTGGCAACACCTATTGGTAAAGATAATTTCACACTCACACGTAGTTTAGCTTCCGAAAACTCTCCTTACTACGAAACGGGAATACGCTTAAGTTACACATCTGCAAACCAGAAATGGTATACTGCACTACTTGCCTTAAATGGCTGGCAGCGCATCGAAGGATTGGGAAGAATGCCTTCATTGGGAACGCAACTCACATTCAAACCATCATCAGCACTGCAACTTAATTCATCCTCATACGTTGGCTTAGAAAAAAGAGGTGGTACAGAATCGTGGCGCGTATTTCACAATTTATTTATTGTGTATCAAAGCACACCTAAACATACGCTTGCTGCTTGTTTCGATATAGGTAAACAACAACAATTAGCATCAACAAATTGGGGTACTTGGTATACTGTATTTGTGCAAAACAAATATGCTTTTACAAACAAATGGAGCGCAACTGCGCGCATTGAATATTACAGTGATAAACAACAATTTCTTATCCAAACCCAACAACCTTTTCAAACGTTCGGCTATTCACTCAATATCGATTACCTCCCTGTTCCATCAACAATCATTCGCATTGAAGGAAAACTATACAATAGCAAAGAAACAATTTTTACGAAATCAAATGGAAATCCAACCACTGTTTATTCGGCACTAACAGCCGCTGTAGCTTTTGCATTTTAACGCCCGCCCAACGATTGGTACTTTTGCATGCATTGCTGCGCCTGATCTGTTTTTCCTTCTTTGTTAAACACCTCCGCCAATGCACGGAATGCCATGGCATTATTACCATCAAGCGTTACTGCCAGTATTAAATTTTCTTCTGCTTTTTTAAGCGAGTTATTGTTCATGTATGATAAACCTAGGTAATAATATATCTGAGGAACATTGCTTCCTCCTCGCTTTAATGCGTGTTCAAAATGAATGATCGCTCCTCCAAAATTATTGCGCGTGTATTCCAACCCTGCAGCATGGAAATAAGCATCGGTATAATTGTATTTAAACTCCGTTGATTTTTTAAAACACGCTAATGCTTTATCCAATTCTTTTTTGGCATTATATACCTGACCTAGATTATCGTATGCCACATAATTTTCGGGGAAAATCCTTATTGATTCATTTAAGGCAATAATAGCCGAATCAAACTTTTGGGCAACAAACAATGCCATTCCTTTCATCCGAAAAGCTTCTTCATCCATCGGGTTCCACTCGCTTGCTTTAGTAAAATAATAAATAGCTGAATCTGCCTGATTGGCTTCAATGGCTTTATACCCTAGCGGCATAAAATATTCATCACGCTTTACCACAACACATATTGGAACACCATCGGCTTTTACCTCGTAAACGGTTCCTTTTGGCGGGAAACCTGCATTCAATAACTCATTTTTTGAATAGGTACGTGAGGTGTAAATGGCATAATCCCAAAATGGTTTTCCTTCTTCATATTCGCGCACCCATTGAAATTGAATATCGGGATTAATTTTTTGCGCGTAATATGCTCCTGTTAGCGGTTCATTATTTATAGCCACAACAAGTTTTCCCGTTGGGTGTTGGTTGGCAATCCACTCGGCTGCATCCCTGCACGAGTTGGAATAATAATCCATTTCATAATTGCCATACGCACCTTTTGTTCCACCAACAAGTTCATTATAATACACAACTTCATTCGGATGGTTTTTTACCATCCACATGGCAGGTAACGATACAAAACCAAGCAACACAACACTTACCACAACATGTATAATTGTGTTTTTGCTCAACCTAAATAACGACTCCCAACCCAATGCCGTAAGCACAATCATTGGTGGATAGGTAAACATATAGTGGCGCCATCCATTGTAATAATACATGCTTTGAACTTCGGCATACACAATTGGAAAAATAAATACGAACAATACAGCCAATAAGTATGGATAGGTTGTTGCAAAATTTTTCTTCCATGTAAAAAACAATACCAACAACAACACAAAACCAACCAATACCGATAAGGGAGCATTGATGATGATAAACTTTGGTAAATAATACCACGGCACATTGGCCATATACATTCGCGCACCTTCAAACAACTCATGGTTGTATGTAAAGAACTCTGCGCTGGTTGATTTTTTGAGGGCCACAAGCCAATTCGACATGATGGCTTCTTGTCCGAATGGCCACAACGATATGCCCACAAAATGAGCGACCAATACAATCGTTGTTCCTGCAATAAAATAAGGGAACAATAGCTTTGTAGCTTCGGCAAAACTATTTTTACGCGCATACCAAATTAAATTGATAGCCATAAACAAACCCGTGTAGGCATAAAACACAATACCACCAATACGCGAACCAATAGCCATACCAATACCTGCACCGCACCATAACAAATACGTAAATTTAGGTGATGGTAAATTTTTAAGCACCTTAATGAGGTAATAAAATGCCATGGCACAACCTGCTGCAAATGGAATATCTGTTGGGTTGTTCATGCTATGCCCAAAAAATACCGGACTCAAAAATATGAGTACAAAAGCGATTAAACCGCTTCGCCACGAACCTATTTCTTTAGCGGCCAATGCGGCAAACAACATTGCTAAAAAACCATATAAAGCGTTTAAGAAATGACGCGTTTCAAATTCCCCCCAAAGTTTCACATGCGTATTGAGCCATGCCGAAATAACATTAAAATGCTCTCCATAATACCTAAACTCCTGCATGCTCGATGTTTCGCTTAACGCAGCTTTATCCTCACCATCGGTTTCAAAATATTTAAGCATATCATAACCATAAATATTGTGTCGCTTAGCATCCCAGCTAATACCGTAATCAAAACTTAAACGAGGCAACAAAATCAAAGCTGCCAATACAACCAATAAAAAAGCCAATCGTGTAAAAGGATGATTGCCCGAGCTGGAGGTTGTGTGTGGTTTGTTGAATGCCTCTCCAACAAACCAATTGTAACGAGATGTTATGCCTGTTTTAACAATGCTTCCTAACCGATTGAAAGTGGGTACATTTTCTTTTTGTGTGAGTGTATAGTTATGAAACGGAACGGATTCGTATGCTGCCTTACACAACAAAGATAATTGGTTGGTATATGTTGACGAGAAATATTGCGCTACCGTTTGTTTATCAAAAAATACAAAATTATGTGTGTAGTCTTTTATAGGAAGTGGCATGAATAATTGTCCCCAAAAATTATACCCCCACTTTTTAGCTTTAACAGCAAAAGGTGTTTGCAACGGTCCCGATTGTTTATTGAACTCGCCAACATACACACCTATTTCCGTAATTACTTTTTTATTGAATTGAAACGAATGTATCACCGAAGAAATATTCAAACTCGTTTCGCCAGCAACATATATCCATTGTGCTTTACTGCCTTCTATTGTGGCTAATAATTCATCTCCATACAACACTGCATTGCAACGATTTTTTGTAACCAATTCGGCAATATCCTTTTGCTCTAACAAACCAGCAATCTTTAGTTTACTCACAATTACCAGTTCTACTTCACCCTTCGCTCGGTTTATAACTGAGGCAATATTTTTACCGATAAACTCAATGTTGTTTGCGTTAGCATGCACCACACATAATAAATCGTTGGAAGAAATAACTTGGGGTTCGGCTTGGATGTTAGGTTGTTTCTGCTTTTTCATCTTCAAAATAACTTTTCGCTTTTAGCTGATAAACTAAAATTTGGTAACGAAACTATAAAAAAGGACGTAAGCAACACCATTTCTGTTTTATGGTATTGTTAACCTTTGGCCGATACAATTCTACACATTTTAGCTAATAATCTATTTTACTGTTAATTACACCCAATAGCCTTCTTTGTTTACAGTTGATGCATTTGAAAAATTATGTTATCCTTGCGTGATTTTATGAATACAACCAAGCAAACAAAACGCGTAGCTGTAATTGGTGCAGGACCTGCTGGCATTACCTGTGCTTATAAATTAGCCAAGCAAGGCGTTGAAGTTCACTTATATGAAGCCGCACCACAAGTAGGTGGATTGGCTAAAACACTGGATTTGTGGGGACAAAAAGTAGATTTAGGTCCGCATCGTTTTTTTAGCGATGATACCCGTGTAAATAAATTGTGGCTCGAAGTGGCAGGTAGGGATTACCGTATGGTGGACCGCTTAACACGTATCTACTATAAAAACAATTTTTACTTCTACCCCGTAAAAGCCTTTGATGCTTTGAGCAAATTGGGCTTGTTTACCTCGGCAGTTTGCGTATTGAGTTATTTCAAAGAAAAACTATTTCCCACCAAACAAGATGGAACATTTGAAAGCTGGGTAACCAATCGTTTTGGAAAAAGTTTGTACGAGATATTTTTTAAAACCTATACCGAGAAATTGTGGGGTATAAAGTGTAATGAGTTGGATGCCGATTTTGCCGCTCAACGCATCAAAAAATTCTCGCTTGGAGAAGCCATGAAAAGTGCATTGGGTATAGGTGGAACCAAACATAAAACATTGGTCGATCAATTTGCATATCCTACCGGTGGAACAGGTATGATTTACGAACGCATGCAAACATTTGTTGATGCGAATGGCGGAAAAGTGCTATGCAATTCGCCAGTAAAACGTGTATTGAAAGAAGGTGACACAGCAAACGCTATTGAATTAATGAGCGGAGAAGTAATTCATTACGACCATGTAGTTTCCACCATGCCATTTACCGTTATGGTGAAACAATTACCGGGCATTCCGCAACAAATTGTTGACTTTGCAAACAAACTTACCTTCCGCAATACCATCCTGGTTTACCTGCATATTGATGGGAAAGATTTGTTCCCTGATAACTGGTTGTACGTTCACTCGGCAGATGTTGAAACCGGACGTATCTCCAATTTCCGCAACTATGTTCCCGAAATTACAATGGGAAAAGAAACAACCATTGTGGCTATGGAATATTGGTGCTACGATGAAGATGCAATGTGGAATATGAGTGATGCAGAGTTAATTGAGCTTGGGAAGAAAGAATTAATTAAAACTGGTTTAAACAAAGGCGCTCCTATTATGGAAGGGCATGTATACAAAATCCCGCGTTGTTATCCTGTTTACAGCAATAATTATAAGGATATACTTAAACCCATTGAAAACTACTTAAGTGGTATTAATGGATTGAGTGTAATTGGACGTTACGGAGCTTTTAAATACAACAATCAAGATCATAGTATTTTAATGGGATTATTGGCAGCCGATAATATTGTAAACAATGCAGGCCACAACTTGTGGGATATCAATACGGATTACGATAATTATCAAGAGCGTTCAACCATTACCGCAGCCGGATTGAGCAATGAATAACTGAACTAATTTTCAATTTCAAAATTCGAATCCAATATCAACTCCTATCCCTCAGATGAATGATTGGAAATGTTGAATGGGTATTTTGACTATTTCTTCGAATTTTAATTTCGAATTTCTACATTAAATATTCGAATTTTTCACGCTATTTTAGCGGTTTCATGCAATTCAAAGACATATACGGACAAGAACAGCTCAAACAAAAGCTGATACAAACGGCAAATAGCGGGCGTATCAGTCATGCGCAATTGTTTTTGGGCCCTGAGGGTTCGGGAACATTGCCCTTGGCTATTGCCTATTCGCAATACATTAATTGCCTCCAACCCACCGAAACGGATAGTTGCGGCCAATGTTCCTCGTGCATAAAATTTGCGAAGCTTATTCACCCTGATTTACATTTTACCTTCCCCACCATTGCCGTTGAAAAGAAAAAACTGAGCAACGATTTTATCCAGGAATGGCGCGAAGCATTCGTGAGTAATCCTTATATTTCGGAGTTGCAATGGTTGCTTAAACTGGATGGTGAGGGCAAAAAACAAGGCAACATCACTGCCGAAGAATGTAGAGACATCATTCGCAAACTTGGACTCAAATCTTATGAAGCCAAATACAAAACAGTTGTTATCTGGCTTCCCGAATATTTGCGTTTGGAAGGAAACATCATCCTTAAATTATTGGAAGAGCCACCTCCACAAACCTTAATTTTATTGGTAGCTCAGGATGCAGATAAGGTAATTGCTACTATTTTATCACGTACACAAATTGTACGGGTACATAAGTTACAAGATGTAGATGTAGCGCAAGCCTTAATCAAAGATTACCAAGTTTCCGAATCGGAAGCTTACACCCTTGCCCGAATATCGGAGGGAAATTTGAGCATGGCTCTTACGTTAATTGAAGCCGGCCGGTCGGATTATCACAACCTGTTTGCCGAGTGGATGCGCGCTTGCTACGGAAATAAAGTTGAGGATTTGGATAAATGTCTTGCCAAAATTACCGGAACAGGTAGAGAATTTATTAAGAGTTTTATCGGCTACTCGCTTCATATGTTACGTTCGGTATTTTTGTTTCACTATGCCGATCCATCCTTAATTAAACTGAGTGCCGAGGAAAAAGACTTCATGCAAAAGTTTGCTTTTACTATGAATGGCGACAATTTGCCCGATATCACCAAGGCACTTAATGAGGCCACTTTTCATATAGAGCGCAATGCCGACCTTAAAATTACCTTTTTAAATCTTTCTTTGTATATTGGCTCCCGTTTGAATAAGCAACGTTAAGCTTACCTAAACGATATAACTATTTTTTAACCGTCATCATTCAGGTAGTATCCTGGTGATAATAATATATAAAAACAAAGATGGGATGTGGATCAGGAGGCTGTTCATCGGGCGGATGTAGTACCGGTGGATGCAGCAAATTAAATACATATGATTGGTTGGGCATCATGGAGATGCCTGCATATATGAAAGCTTTTGACGTGGTAGAAATCCGATTCAAAGGCACACGCAAAGAGTTTTACAAAAACACCAATAACCTCGACATTACCCTTGGCGACATGGTGGTGGTAGAGATGGAAAACGGATATGATATTGGCCATGTTGCCACCAAAGGTGAGATGTGCAAATTGCAATTGCGCAAAGCAGGTTTAGCCGAAGATGGGGAATTTAGGAAGATTATGCGCAGAGCAACTGATGCTGATGTGGCTCGCCACAAAGAAAACAAGGAACTTGAAATACCAACCATGTACAAAGCCCGAAGCATTTCGATGGAACTGGGCTTGAGTATGAAGTTGAGTGATGTAGAATACCAAGGTGATAGACGAAAAGCTACATTTTATTACACTGCCGAGGATCGTGTTGATTTTCGTGAACTTATTCGCAAACTAGCCGACTCGTTTAAAGTGCGTGTAGAAATGCGTCAAATAGGTTACCGCCAAGAGGCTGGTCGTTTGGGTGCTATTGGTTCGTGTGGACGGGAATTATGTTGTTCAACTTGGTTAACCGATTTTAAGTTGGTACAAACCAATGCCGCCCGATACCAAAATTTATCACTGAATCCGTTGAAACTTTCGGGTCAGTGTGGGCGCTTAAAATGCTGCCTTAACTTTGAGTTAGATACCTATATGGAAGCTTGGAAAGAGTTTCCAGAAGAAGATAATATGCGTTTGGAGTTTACAAGTGGCGCATACAAATTGGTAAAAACCGATATCCTCAAAAAAATGATGTGGTTTATGCCATTGGATATGATTGGTGGTGAATGGGTAAGCCTTGATGTTAAAAAAGTAAAAGAATACCGTGAAGCGAACAAGCGTGGCGAAAAACCAGAACTTGAAATTAGAAAAATTGTACCAAAGGTTGTAGAGTTTGAGTTTAAAAACGATATGGGAACGGAGAGCTTAACCCGATTGGATGAGCGCAGTAAGAACAAAAATCGTAATACTAAAAATAAAAGCAGAAACACTACAAACCGCGCAAACAATAATCGTGGGAGTGAAAATACAGCCAATACAAAACCGGCAGAACCTCGTAACGAAAATAATAACAACAATAAACCACAGCAAAACCGTGGTCCGCAGCAACCGCGTGATAACCAACAACCGCGTGATCAGCGTCCGCAGCAAAACAAACCGCAACAAAACCGTGGACCGCAAGCGCCAAGAGATAATCAGCAACCTCGCGAACCGCGCACAGATCAACCACCGCGTGAACCACGTTTGCAGCAAAACAAGCCACAACAAAACCGTGGACCACAGCCACCGCGTGAGCCGCGTAACGACCAACAACCTCGCGAACCTCGTCCGCAGCAAAACAATCGTCCTCCACAAAACAGAGGACCGCGTGAACCGCTAAAAGATAGGCCAAACAATAATTCAAATACCAACAACGACAATACCAAGAAGGAATAAGTGTATATGAAGATTTGGAATACTTTAGGGTTTATAGCATTTGTAGCCATACTTTTTACCTCTTGTGATTCGGGTAGGGTGTTTGATGATAACAAGACTATTGTAAACGATGCATGGTACTTTAAAAATACAGTACCATTTGAAGTACAGGTAACCGATACTAATGCATTGTACAATATTTATGTAAATGTGCGCATCAACTCCGATTACAAATACAGCAATATTTTTATGTGGCTCAACACCACCAATCCCGAGAAAAAAACCGACCAACGTAGAATCGAAATTCGGTTAGCTGATGAGGGCGGAAAATGGTTGGGAAATGGATTAGGCGATATTTATGATTACCAATTTCCGGTATTCCAAAAAATCAAATTTCCGAACAGCGGCTTCTACCGTTTTGAGTTGGAACAAAACATGCGCGATGATACGTTGATGAATGTAAAAGCAGTAGGAGTGAGATTAGAGAAAGCGGTGGAATAGTGATTGGTTGAGAGTTGCGGGTTATTTATTGCGGATTGTCGAATCGGGTTAGTGTATTAGGCTGAGTCCATCGAAGCCGATCCCATTATTCGCTTTATGCCTAATTTCTTCTTTGCCCACCATTTAATAGAACAAACCGTTCAAATTTCCTCCAATCTTGTATCTTCGTTTATTGAACCATCCGAATTTAGAACGTGTATAAGAAGATTAGGATTCATACCAAGCTACTCATTTACCGGTTTACGCGGCAACGGCATCATTACATCAGCGATAAAAACTTTCTGATTATAGCAGCTATATGGGTAGGGTTGCTTGCGGGGTTTGCTGCCGTTGTTCTTAAATCATTTGTTCATTTTTTACAACATTTACTCGAGGGTGGCATTAATGTTCGCTACGAAAACTACCTATATCTTATCTATCCGCTAATTGGTATTTTACTAAGTGTAGTTTATGTAAAATTGTTCCACAAAAAAGTTGTGTTCGATAAAGGATTGAGCAGTATTATTTATGCTATCAATAAAAAGTTCTCCAATATTGAATTGCACAAAACATACTCTCACGTTATTACAAGTGCGTTAACTGTTGGCTTTGGTGGTTCGGCCGGGTTAGAGGCACCCATTGCTGTTACCGGATCGGCCTTAGGGTCGAATACCGCCAAAAATTTATTAATGAGTAAAGCTGATCGCACACTCTTGTTAGCAAGTGGTGCAGCCGCGGGAATATCTGCTATTTTTGATAGTCCTATTACTGGTGTGGTATTTGCATTCGAAGTGTTGCTCACTGAAGTTTCTATTCCTGCTTTCATTCCATTGCTCATTGCCTCAGCAACCGGAGCTGTTGTTTCCAAAATATTTTCGGATGGAAAAATTTTCTATTTGGTAACTGATTCCTGGAATATTGAAGCCATCCCTTTTTACATATTATTAGGAGGGTTGTGTGGGTTTGTTTCTGTTTATATGATACGAACCACACTCGGCATGGAAAGCTTTTTAAACAAGCGTAAAAACCCCTACACAAAAGCTGTTGCAGGAGGTATAGCTCTAGGTGTACTTATTTTTATTTTTCCTCCTTTATATGGTGAAGGATATGGTATTACGAATAAACTGATGGCAGGTGATTATAAAAGTTTGTTCAACAACAGTTTGTTTTTTAAGTATCAGGATAGCACCTTGTTTTTGCTAGGTTTTACGGCTGTTATGATTTTGGTAAAAGTATTTGCCGCCTCTATAACGGTTGGTTCAGGTGGTAATGGTGGTATTTTCGGACCGTCACTTTTTACCGGATCCTTGTTAGGATTTTGGTTTGCTCATGGCGTGAATTATACGCGTGTCACCTTTTTAAATGAGCAAAATTTTATTGCCGTGGCCATGGGTGGATTAATTAGTGGGGTATTGCATGCACCACTTACCGGTATATTTTTAATTGCCGAAATTACGGGGGGGTATATTCTATTTATACCGCTGATGATTGTTTCTGCCATGTCGTACTTTATTGTGCGCTATTTTGAACCCAATTCTATTTATACCAAAACGCTTATTGAGAGGGGGTATATTATTTTAGATAAAGATACTGCCTTGCTAAGCGAATTAAGCATTAATTCCGTGGTTGAAAACGATTTCTCTACACTCAATCCTAGGCAAACATTACGCGAGTTGGTTGCAACCGTATCAGCATCTAAACGAAACCTTTTTCCGGTTATAGATAAACATAATAAATTGGTTGGTATCATTACCATGGACGATATACGTGAAGTGATGTTTAAGCAAAACCTATACGATAAAATACGGGTAAATGAGTTGATGAGTATTCCGAAAATTACGGTAGGCCAAGCCGAAAAAATGGAGGAAGTGATGAAGTATTTTGAAGAATATGAAGTATGGTATATCCCTGTTATTGATGAGGATGCCCAATATGTTGGATTTATTTCTAAAACAGTTGTGTTACATCAATACCGAGAACGACTGATTGAAACATCCGATGATGTATAGATTACCTTTTGCGCACCAACATTACACCATCGCGTATGGGTAGCAAAATATTCTCAACCCTTTCATCTTCCTGCACCCTAACATTTACAGCATGTAATAGTTGAGTATCTTTATCCCTAAGTAACTCCTTTTCATCAACCACTTTACCACTCCATAAAATATTGTCTAATAATATATAGCCGCCTGCATTTAACTTTTCGATAGCCATTTCATAGTAGCGCATATAATTGGGCTTATCAGCATCAATAAAAATTAAATCGTAGGTGTGAGGTAAGGTTTTAACAATATTCAGTGCATCACCAATAATATGCTGTATGCGGCCAGTCATTCCTGCTTTGCTAATGTAATCATTCACCATATCCTCGCGTTCGGCATTTACATCAATCGTAATCAATTTTCCGCCTTCACTTAAGCCCTCGGCTAAACAAAGAGCCGAATAGCCGGTATAGGTGCCAATCTCTAAAATCATTTGGGGTTTAACCATCTTACTAATCATACTTAACAATCGCCCCTGAAAATGACCACTCAACATACGTGGCTGCAAAACGTTTGCATGCGTTTCCCTGTTCAACTGCTTTAATACTTCGTTTTCAGAAGACGTGTATGAGTCACAGTATTGCTGAATAGTTTCGTTTATGATATCCACGATTGAATATGTTTAAATGATTTTTAAAGACCTCCTATTGCTAGCCATGTTTAGCCGTATCATGCATAAACTCAAGTGAAGCCACCATTGCTTCTATTTGTTGCTTTTCGGTTTCAGGCATTGGCATTCCCTTCATTGATGTTTGAATCATGTAAGTAATCAATACCACTTTATCACTGTGCGCTGTTGCCCAATAATACACTGTAAAATTGCTACTGTTTACATCATGCTCTTTCACAAAATGTACAAACCTGTTTTTACCTGCAGCCAACAATGATGGGTTAAACTCCTTGTTTTGATTAAATACCTCTTCTAACATTTTAACCCCAGCATCTTCGCCTAAAAACTCGTTATCAAAAACAATAATGCGTGCAACTCCACTCCCGCCTGCTTCATTCGAAAAAATATATTGCCGCGATTCATCTGTTTCCTGCTTCCAATGACTTGGGTATTCGATGGCAAAAAAACCATACAATGAAACAAACCTTTGCGTGTTATCTTTCTCCATATACTCGCTCTTTATCCAAAATTAATTTCTGTACTGTCGCCAATATTTAAACTTTGTTTCATACCAATCAAAACAGCATCATTGCCAATTAACGAGTGCTCCAAAATTGCATATTCAATTTGTGCATACGGACCAATAATACTGTCCTTTGTTATGGCATACTTTAAAATGGCATTATCACCTATGGAAACATTGGGCCCTATAATTGAATTGTTAATCGTGCAATTTTCACCAATAAATACCGGAGGGATAATAATGGTATTTTCAAATTTATATTTAGTAGTATCGTAATTTAACCGCTTGAGTAGCGTAGCATTTGTATCCAATAAAATTTCCTTTTTCCCACAGTCAAACCAATTGTCTACATCAACTATTTTCATAATCACGCCCTCATCAATCATACGTTGCAAGGCATCAGTTAAATGGTATTCATTTTGGTTGGTAATTTTATTGTTAAGATTAAATTCAATTGCATCTAATAACATAGCCGTTTCCTTGATGCGGTAAATACCAACTAAAGCTAAATTCGATTTTGGAATAGATGGCTTTTCAATTAATCGTTTAATACTACCATCAGAGCGCAATTCAGCAACACCAAACAAACGGGGGTCATCTACCTTTTTAACACACAACGTAGTGGTTTCTGTGGCTAACAAGTTTTTTAAATTTACATCGGCAATGGTATCACCTAATACAATCAATAATTCCTCGTCTTTAATTTCATCTTTACCTAACCAAATGGCGTGGCCTGTTCCTTTTCCAGTTGTTTGAATAACAAAAGATGTTTTTACGTTTGGATAGGTTGAGGTAATATAGTTTTCAATCTTATCGCCCATATATCCAATAACAAACACAAAGTCATGAATGCCAGCTTCAATTAAGGCATCAATGATATGCGCCAAAATAGGTTTACCGGCTATGGGAATAAGTGCTTTAGGTTGAGTATGTGTGTGCGGACGAAGGCGTGTGCCAATTCCGGCTACCGGTATGATTGCTTTCATTTGCTAAAATTACGTGTCAAAGTTAGTTGTTTCACTTTTGCATTCAAGCGAAATTGCTAAATTGCGCAGGAGTAAATCAAACGACATGAAAAAAGACAAAATTATATTCGATCTTATCGAACAGGAACATAACCGCCAGGAGCATGGATTAGAACTTATTGCTTCCGAAAACTTTGTGAGCAAGCAAGTGATGAAAGCGCAAGGCAGTGTATTAACGAATAAATATGCTGAAGGACTTCCAGGTAAAAGATATTATGGCGGATGTGAAGTGGTAGATGTGGTGGAGCAACTCGCAATTGATAGATTAAAAGAACTATTTGGAGCCGCTTGGGCAAATGTACAACCACACTCGGGAGCACAAGCCAATGCTGCTGTGATGTTGGCTTGCCTTAATCCGGGCGATAAAATTTTAGGGTTTGACTTATCACATGGCGGACATTTAACACATGGATCACCTGTTAACTTTTCGGGGAAATTATACAAGCCTTCGTTTTATGGTGTTGAGGAAGAAACTGGGTTAATCAACTATGATAAGGTAGAAGAAACAGCCAAACGCGAAATGCCGAAGTTGATGATTTGTGGCGCCTCTGCCTACTCACGCGATTGGGATTATGCTCGCTTACGTGCCATTGCCGATTCGGTTGGAGCATTATTGCTTGCCGATATTGCTCACCCTGCTGGGATGATTGCTGCTGGGTTATTAAACAACCCATTGCCACATTGCCATATTGTTACTTCAACAACCCACAAAACCTTACGTGGACCACGTGGAGGAATTATTATGATGGGTAAAGATTTTGAAAACCCTTGGGGACTAAAAACACCAAAAGGTGAAACCAAAATGATGAGTGCTCTGCTTGATGGTGCTGTTTTTCCAGGCACGCAAGGCGGCCCTTTGGAACACGTAATTGCTGCTAAAGCCATTGCTTTTGGTGAAGCCTTAAGTAATGAGTACAAAGAATATATGCAACAAGTGAAAACTAACGCACAAGCAATGGCCAAAGCGTTGGTTGAGCGTGGCTATAAAATCATTTCGGGTGGTACGGATAATCATTTAATGTTGATTGACCTCCGCAACAAAAACATAAGCGGCAAAGCGGCCGAAAATGCGTTAGTAAAAGCGGATATCACGTTAAACAAAAACATGGTTCCATTTGATGACAAATCACCATTTGTTACTTCGGGAATTCGTATCGGAACCGCAGCAATCACCACTCGTGGATTGAAAGAAAAACACATGGAGAAAATTGTGAACTTAATTGATACGGTATTGATGAACCCGGAAGATGAGGAAACACTTAAATCCGTTCGCAAAAAAGTAAACAAAATGATGGAAGATTTTCCATTGTATAAGGACTAACCCTATTTAAAATATTAACCAAAAGGTAGCTATCTGATTCCAGATTGCTACCTTTTTATTACCCTGTTAGGGTATTATTTTTACGCCTTCACCGCCCAACGCAACTTGGCAGAACGTGCACGGGGATTGCTGCCTATCTCTTGAGCAGATGGACGAATGGGGTCGGGAGCAATTTCGCTATAAATGCCTGCTCGATACATGGCTTGAAATGCTTTTTTCACACGTCTGTCTTCTCCCGAATGAAATGATAGAATAGCTACTTTACCACCCGAAACCAAGGCATCCGGAAGTTTTTCTAAAAAGGTGTCGAGCACTTCAAACTCTTTGTTCACAGCAATGCGCAATGCCTGAAAACAACGTTGACATGTTTTTTTAATTTCTGCTATTTTACCTTCTTCGGGTAAAAAGTCTAACGTTTCTTTAATCAACTCTTTTAACTGAAAAGTGGTGTCAAGTAGTCTTCCCTTTTTGAGGTAATAGATAATTGCTGGAGCCAAATCAGCTGCGTATGGTTCGTCTGCATTCTCTACAAGTAATTCTTCTAACTCCTCCTCAGAAACTGCTTTCAGAAGAGCTGATGCCGGTTTACCCGTTTTAGGATTTAACCGTAAATCTAATGGACCATCTGTTTTCAATGAAAAACCCCTTTCAGGGTTATCAATTTGCATGGAAGAAACGCCTAAATCGGCCAACACAAAATGCAACAAACCAGCTTCGGCAACAATCAAGTCAATATTGGAAAAATTCATTTTGCGGGGTTTAAACACATCTTCACCAAAACCCAAAGCCGCAAGTCGTTCCGTGGTTTTGGGTAACTCATAAGGATCAACATCTGTAGCATACAAAACGCCTGCGGGTGTTAGTCTTTTCAATATCTCCAAACTATGGCCGCCATATCCAAGGGTGGCATCCATCCCAACTTGTCCGGGTACTATTTGCAGTACTTCTAAAATTTCATCCACACAAATGGAGCGGTGCATTCCGGCAGGTGTACCTCCTTTTTGCTTTACTTTTTCAATATCGGCTGCATACTTTTCGGGCTGCAACTCTTTATACTTTTCTTTAAAAGAGCGCGGATGGGTTCCTTTGTATCGTATTCTTCGTTTAGGCTTATCGTCTTCTTGTTCCATATTGTAAATATCGTTGGGTATATTCAACCAACACAAAAAAGCCTGAAGAAATATATTCTTCAGGCTTTAGAGTATATTGTATAACGGATATTATTTACCGTCTTCTTTTTTAGCTTCGGCTTTGCTGCTGCAGCATGATTTTTTTCCTGCTTTTGTTCCGCAGGCTTTTTTCTCTTCGGTGCTGCATTCTTTTTTAGCTTCTTTTTTAGCTTCTACCGATACTTCATCAGCGCTTACTGCATCAACAGCAACAGGTGCTACTGCTTGTACAGATGCCGCAGGTGCTGGTGCTGCTGGTGCCTTTTGGGATGGGCTTTGTGCATACGCTGCTGCAAAACCTAAAACTATGAATGCTGATAACGCTACTAATTTTTTCATATTATTTGGTATTTAATTGTTACTCAAATATAACAGTATTTTTAATAAAAAAGTGTGTATGGTTAAAAAGTATTACTTGTGGCCATAGATTAACTCAGATCTATTATTAAATGTATGTAAGCCATTTAACAAACTGATTACTTAAGTTCTGCTAAAATTGTACGTCCGCCCTTTACAACTTGATTTAACTCTACTTTTACTTTTGCATCAAGCGGTAAATAAATATCTACACGTGAGCCAAATTTAATAAAACCCATTTCACCTGCTTGTTGCACTGGCTGTCCTTCCTTTACATACCAAACAATACGTTTGGCCAAAGCTCCTGCAATTTGACGGAACAATATCTGTACTTTATGCGGGTTTTCGATTACCGTTGTAGTGCGCTCGTTTTCCGTTGATGATTTTGGATGCCAAGCCACCAGGTATCTACCCGGATGGTATTTAAAGTATTTAACCACACCTCCAACGGGATTACGGTTTACATGCACATTAAATGGCGACATAAACACCGAAACCTGTAAACGTTTCTCGTTAAAATATTCTGTTTCCATTACTTCTTCAATCACTACCACTTTACCATCGGCAGGCGAAATAACCAAGTTATCCCCTAAAGTTGGTTTGATAGATGGATTGCGGAAAAACTGCAAAATAATAATGAGGAATACAATGGATAAACCGATGAAGATGTTTTGAATAATCACCCATTCTGGCAATAAGTATCCGATTAAACCATTTAATACAAACAACCCAATAAGGGTTGTCATAATGGTTGCTTTTCCTTCTCTGTGTAACATAGTTTATTATTTTAGTATATGATAAAAAGCCACAGACTCTCACAGAAAAAATTCTGCGCTAATCTGTGGCTGTGAGAGTAAATCAGGTATTATAACCCAAATTTACCACGTAATTTTTCTACCTCGGCAACTTTTGCTATAGCTACAACGTAAGCAGCAATGCGCATACTGATATTGTATTTTTGAGATGCAGCATATACCGATTCGAATGCTGTTTTCATCACACGATCCGCTCTGCGGTAAACGCGTTCTTCTGTCCAAAAATACCCTAAACGGTTTTGTACCCACTCAAAATAAGAAACGGTAACCCCTCCTGCATTAGCAAGAATATCTGGCACTACCATTACTCCTTTTTTATTCAAAATTGTATCAGCACCGGCAACTGTTGGTCCGTTCGCTCCTTCTACAATCAGCTTCGCTTTGATTTTATCAGCATTATCTGGTGTAATTTGGTTTTCCATAGCAGCTGGAACCAACACCGTAACATCTAGTTCCAACAATTCTTCGTTGCTGATGCGTTGTGCTTTAAATCCTTCTAATGTTCCACCGTTTCCATCTCTGTATGCAATAGCCGCATCAACATCAATTCCTTCCGGATTAAAGTATCCTCCTGTAACATCACTTATAGCTAGAACCTTCATTCCTTGCATAGCCAATAATTTAGCTGAGATCGAACCAACGTTTCCAAAACCTTGAACAGCGCAAGTACATCCAATTGGGCTAATACCTAATTTAGATAATGCCGAACGAGTTGAAACCATTACTCCACGTCCGGTTGCTTCAACGCGACCTAATGAACCACCCAAAACCAATGGTTTACCTGTAACTACGGCAGGTGATGAATATCCAACTAACTTAGAATACTCATCCATAATCCAGGCCATTTCTTGCTGACCAGTTCCCATATCAGGAGCTGGAATATCTTTATCAGGACCAAATACATCCACCATTAAATCAGTGTAGGCACGTGTTAATCTTTCTAACTCTCCTTTGCTTAATTTACGTGGATCACATTTAACACCACCTTTACCACCTCCATAAGGAATACCTACAACAGCACATTTCCATGTCATCCAAGCAGCAAGTGCTTTCACCTCATCCAAGTTAACATCCATTGAATAACGAATACCTCCTTTTGAGGGACCAAGATTAGCGTTATGAACTACGCGAAATCCTTCAAAAACCTGAACCTGTCCATTATCCATGGTAACCGGAATAGAGACGATAACTGACTTTTGTGGTGATTTTAATACGTTGTATGAACCTTCATCTAATCCAATAATGCGTGCTGCCTCATCGAAACGTGACATCATTGACTCGAATGGATTGTCGTTGCTGTGTGTTGCTGTGTTTTTTGACATGATAGTAATATTACTTTAATATAATGTGGGGCAAATGTAACAATTGAAGCTGTTTTAACAAATGCCTAAAAAGATAATGCACCAAACTTCACCAACTTCTGAAATTGCTGAATTCGAGCTTGTAATTCATCCTCTTTCAAATCCATGATACGTTCGGTTCCAAATTTCTCAACACAGAAAGATGCCATAGCCGATCCGTAGATGATTGCATTTTTCATGTTTTCAAATGAAATATCTCCTGTTTTGGCGAGGTATCCAATAAACCCTCCAGCAAATGTATCGCCAGCCCCTGTTGGATCAAACACTTCCTCCAAAGGCAATGCAGGCGCAAAAAACACTTCTTTACCATGAAACAATAACGCTCCGTTTTCGCCTTTTTTAATAATCAAATATTTAGGTCCCATTGCCTGAATTTTGGCTGCGGCTTTTACCAATGAATACTCACCCGACAATTGACGTGCTTCTTCATCATTAATGGTTAAAACATCCACCATTGAAATGGTCTTTTTCAAATCATCCAAGGCAATTTCCATCCAAAAGTTCATGGTGTCCATCACAATAAGCTTAGGGCGTTTGGTTAAACGATTGATAACTGTTTGCTGAACTGCAGGAGTAAGGTTTCCTAACATTAAAAACTCACAATCTTGGTAAGACTCCGGGATGATAGGATCAAAATTACCAAGCACGTTTAATTCGGTAATCAATGTATCGCGTGAATTCATATCGGTGTGGTACTTTCCACTCCAAAAAAATGATTTTTCACCTTGTTTTATTTGCAATCCTTCGGTTGATACACCTCGGTTTTGCAGTGTTTCAATAAACTCTTGCGGAAAATCCTCGCCAACTACAGCAACCAGTTTGGTTCCTTTTGTGAAGTAAGAAGTAGCCAAAGAAATGTACGAAGCTGCTCCTCCAACGATTTTGTCTGTTTTTCCGAATGGTGTTTCGATGGCGTCAAACGCCACACTACCAACAACTAATAAACTCATATAAATTATTTTTAAATTTTTTTGCGGCAAATATTGCGTATTTAATTTTCATATCCTATCATTGCATCCCCGTTAGGGAAAATATCCTTGATAGCTCTCCCGATAGCTATCGGGAGGTTAGAGCGAGTAGCAACAGACTCAGACAACTTGAAATCGGTAAATATTCCTTGATAGCTCTCCCGATAGCTATCGGGAGGTTAGAGCGAGTAACAACAGACTCTGAAAACTTGAAATCGGTAAATATTCCTTGATAGCTCTCCCGATAGCTATCGGGAGGTTAGAGCGAGCAATAACAGACTCTGACAACTTGAAATCGGTAAATATTCCTTGATAGCTCTCCCGATAGCTATCGGGAGGTTAGAGCGAGTAACAGCAGACTCTAATAATTTGAAATCGGAAAATATTCCTTGATAGCTCTCCCGATAGCTATCGGGAGGTTAGAGCGAGTAACAGCAGACTCTAATAATTTGAAATCGGAAAATATTCCTTGATAGCTCTCCCGATAGCTATCGGGAGGTTAGAGCGAGTAACAGCAGACTCTAATAATTTGAAATCGGAAAATATTCCTTGATAGCTCTCCCGATAGCTATCGGGAGGTTAGAGCGAGTAACAGCAGACTCTAATAATTTGAAATCGGAAAATATTCCTTGATAGCTCTCCCGATAGCTATCGGGAGGTTAGAGCGAGTAACAGCAGACTCTAATAATTTGAAATCGGAAAATATTCCTTGATAGCTCTCCCGATAGCTATCGGGAGGTTAGAGCGAGTAACAGCAGACTCTAATAATTTGAAATCGGAAAATATTCCTTGATAGCTCTCCCGATAGCTATCGGGAGGTTAGAGCGAGTAACAGCAGACTCTAATAATTTGAAATCGGAAAATATTCCTTGATAGCTCTCCCGATAGCTATCGGGAGGTTAGAGCGAGTAACAGCAGACTCTAATAATTTGAAATCGGAAAATATTCCTTGATAGCTCAGCTGGTTAGAGCGAGTGACTGTTAATCACTAGGTCCCTGGTTCGAGCCCAGGTCAGGGAGCAAAAAAGCTACTCAGTCGAGTGGCTTTTTTTATTTAGATTCATTAATCATTTAAGTTCGAGTTCGTTTTTTACCCCAAACCCCATGCACTTCTGTTACATTTTATATTCTAATAAACTCAATCGATATTATACTGGTGAAACACCGGATGTTGACGCACGACTTTTGTATCACAACAGTTTTGAACTCAACACAAATTCGACAAAAGCAGGAATTCCATGGGAAATAGTGCTTATTATTCCTTGCGAAAATAGAAGTCATGCCTTGAAAGTTGAAAAGCATATTAAGCGAATGAAGAGTAAACGATTTATTGAATCATTGATTCGGTATCCTGAACTGGTTCACAAAATCATTACTGTTAATCAATAGACCCCTGGTTCCCCCGATAGCTATCGGGGCAGGTCAGGGAGCAAAAAAGCCACTCAGTCGAGTGGCTTTTTTTATTTAGATTCATTAATCATTTAAGTTCGAGTTCATTTTTTACCCCAAACCCCATGCACTTCTGTTACATTTTATATTCTAATAAACTCAATCGATATTATACTGGTGAAACACCGGATGTTGACGCACGACTTTTGTATCACAACAGTTTTGAACTCAACACAAATTCGACAAAAGCAGGAATTCCATGGGAAATAGTGCTTATTATTCCTTGCGAAAATAGAAGTCATGCCTTGAAAGTTGAAAAGCATATTAAGCGAATGAAGAGTAAACGATTTATTGAATCATTGATTCGGTATCCTGAACTGGTTCACAAAATCATTACTGTTAATCAATAGACCCCTGGTTCCCCCGATAGCTATCGGGGCAGGTCAGGGAGCAAAAAAGCCACTCAGTCGAGTGGCTTTTTTTATTTAGATTCATTAATCATTTAAGTTCGAGTTCATTTTTTACCCCAAACCCCATGCACTTCTGTTACATTTTATATTCTAATAAACTCAATCGATATTATACTGGTGAAACACCGGATGTTGACGCACGACTTTTGTATCACAACAGTTTTGAACTCAACACAAATTCGACAAAAGCAGGAATTCCATGGGAAATAGTGCTTATTATTCCTTGCGAAAATAGAAGTCATGCCTTGAAAGTTGAAAAGCATATTAAGCGAATGAAGAGTAAACGATTTATTGAATCATTGATTCGGTATCCTGAACTGGTTCACAAAATCATTACTGTTAATCAATAGACCCCTGGTTCCCCCGATAGCTATCGGGGCAGGTCAGGGAGCAAAAAAGCTACTCAGTCGAGTGGCTTTTTTTATTTAGATTCATTAATCATTTAAGTTCGAGTTCGTTTTTTACCCCAAACCCCATGCACTTCTGTTACATTTTATATTCTAATAAACTCAATCGATATTATACTGGTGAAACACCGGATGTTGACGCACGACTTTTGTATCACAACAGTTTTGAACTCAACACAAATTCGACAAAAGCAGGAATTCCATGGGAAATAGTGCTTATTATTCCTTGCGAAAATAGAAGTCATGCCTTGAAAGTTGAAAAGCATATTAAGCGAATGAAGAGTAAACGATTTATTGAATCATTGATTCGGTATCCTGAACTGGTTCACAAAATCATTACTGTTAATCAATAGACCCCTGGTTCCCCCGATAGCTATCGGGGCAGGTCAGGGAGCAAAAAAGCTACTCAGTCGAGTGGCTTTTTTTATTTAGATTCATTAATCATTTAAGTTCGAGTTCGTTTTTTACCCCAAACCCCATGCACTTCTGTTACATTTTATATTCTAATAAACTCAATCGATATTATACTGGTGAAACACCGGATGTTGACGCACGACTTTTGTATCACAACAGTTTTGAACTCAACACAAATTCGACAAAAGCAGGAATTCCATGGGAAATAGTGCTTATTATTCCTTGCGAAAATAGAAGTCATCCCTTGAAAGTTGAAAAGCATATTAAGCGAATGAAGAGTAAACGATTTATTGAATCATTGATTCGGTATCCTGAACTGGTTCACAAAATCATTACTGTTAATCAATAGACCCCTGGTTCCCCCGATAGCTATCGGGGCAGGTCAGGGAGCAAAAAAGCTACTCAGTCGAGTGGCTTTTTTTATTTAGATTCATTAATCATTTAAGTTCGAGTTCGTTTTTTACCCCAAACCCCATGCACTTCTGTTACATTTTATATTCTAATAAACTCAATCGATATTATACTGGTGAAACACCGGATGTTGACGCACGACTTTTGTATCACAACAGTTTTGAACTCAACACAAATTCGACAAAAGCAGGAATTCCATGGGAAATAGTGCTTATTATTCCTTGCGAAAATAGAAGTCATGCCTTGAAAGTTGAAAAGCATATTAAGCGAATGAAGAGTAAACGATTTATTGAATCATTGATTCGGTATCCTGAACTGGTTCACAAAATCATTACTGTTAATCAATAGACCCCTGGTTCCCCCGATAGCTATCGGGGCAGGTCAGGGAGCAAAAAAGCTACTCAGTCGAGTGGCTTTTTTTATTTAGATTCATTAATCATTTAAGTTCGAGTTCGTTTTTTACCCCAAACCCCATGCACTTCTGTTACATTTTATATTCTAATAAACTCAATCGATATTATACTGGTGAAACACCGGATGTTAACGCACGACTTCTCTATCACAACAGTTTTGAACTCAACACAAATTCGACAAAAGCAGGAATTCCATGGGAAATAGTGCTTATTATTCATTGCGAAAATAGAAGTCATGCCTTGAAAATTGAAAAGCATATTAAGCGAATGAAGAGTAAACGTTTTATTGAGTCATTGATTCGGTATCCTGAACTGGTTCACAAAATCATTACTGTTAATCAATAGACCCCTGGTTCCCCCGATAGCTATCGGGGCAGGTCAGGGAGCAAAAAAGTAAAAGCCACTCAGTCGAGTGGCTTTTTTTATTTAGATTCATTAATCATTTAAGTTCGAGTTCGTTTTTTACCCCAAACCCCATGCACTTCTGTTACATTTTATATTCTAATAAACTCAATCGATATTATACTGGTGAAACACCGGATGTTAACGCACGACTTCTCTATCACAACAGTTTTGAACTCAACACAAATTCGACAAAAGCAGGAATTCCATGGGAAATAGTGCTTATTATTCATTGCGAAAATAGAAGTCATGCCTTGAAAATTGAAAAGCATATTAAGCGAATGAAGAGTAAACGTTTTATTGAGTCATTGATTCAGTATCCTGAACTGGTTCACAAAATCATTACTGTTAATCAATAGGCACCTGGTTCCACCGATAGCTATCGTGGTAGGTCAGGGAGCAAAAAAGCCACTAATACTGAGTGGCTTTATTTATGCTTGAAAATGACCGTCATTCTTATGCAAATTTTGTGCAAATGAAAAAGGGGCTTAACGACTAAAATCGCTAAACCCCTTTATTTACTGGTGGGCCCACCTGGGATCGAACCAGGCACCCCCTGATTATGAGTCAGATGCTCTAACCGAATGAGCTATAGGCCCTGATGCAGTAATAATTTACTGCATTTAATGGGTAGCAAACATATATTTTTGCCGCTTGTTATACAAGCATAGATGAATAAAATTTCAACAATAATTTTTGACCTTGGTGGTGTGATACTCGACTTGGATCAGGGAAAAACACTGCGCGCCTTTGCCAGAAAAGGACTTGATTTGGAAGATGTAAACGAAGCATCTCCCATCTTTACTGATTTTGAAACGGGGAAAATTACGGCAGCAGACTTCAGACAAGGAATAAAATCGTTGTTTAAAGGGAATATTACCGATACCGAGATTGATGAGGCTTGGAATGCCATGTTGCTTGATACGTGTGAAGAACGTTTTAGGATTATTGAAGGTTTGCGCAAACAGTTTCGTATCTATTTATTAAGCAATACAAACAGTATTCATATTGATTTTGTGAGGGACTATCTTAACAAACATTTCAGCATAGAGCGTTGGGATAATCTTTTTGATAAACAATATCTCTCTTATGAAATTGGATTGCGCAAACCCAACAAGAATATTTATGAGTATGTGCTAAGCGATATACAAAAGCAACCACAGGAGTGTTTATTTATTGACGATAGCTTTGCCAATATTAAGGGTGCCGAATCTGCTGGAATACAAACCTTGTTAGCATTAAATCCACTCGATCAAGAAATGCTCTCAAACATCAAACAGATTGTTTCATCTTTGAAAAGATAAATCTGAATAGAATTATATTTCATCGGGTGAGACTATACATTGAGCTAAGGAATATTCGATTTAGTAAAAAGTAATCCTTAATACTATTTTATTACAAATGATTCACCGGAATAAACCTACCATTCAATAAACGATAGTCTTTCCCAAAAAGTGTAATAATTTTACCATCCATCATTTTAGCAATACTATCTATATCCTTTTCAATGGAGTGAATGCTGCCCTTACTTTTCCAAGCCAATACTAAATAATCGGGCTCAACAAATAAATGGTCTTCTATGCCGCATAATACAATACGAACCGGTTTAATTAAATGTTGAATTAGCTCCATATCATTGATGGCTGCATAACTATCAGCTACCATTACTATTTCGTCATACTCACTTGCCAATTGCATTGCCTTCATCAATGCTTCAATATTATTTTCGGGAGCATCGCCACCGCTTCCTTTAGCAGCAACTGCAGATGCAACATCAAGTAACTCGTTATATGTTTTAGGTTTAACATAATATACTCCACCTGTTTTGCCCGGTTTCTTCAACTCATCAGACTTACCATCCCCATCATTAAAAAAAACGAACTGAATACCTTTTTCCTTTTCGAAATTAAGCTTTAACCAAAGTAACAACTCACTTACATACGGATCCATACTTCCGGTAACATCAACCACCATCAATTTTCGCCCCCATTTATTCCGACTAAAAATATTTGCGAATAATTTGCCTTTGGATGGTTGATTAAAGGATCGTTTCACTCCTTCTTTTCGTGTAAGGTGCTCGTGCTTTAATCTCTCTTCAAATGCCAACCTTTCTTTTTCCAGCCGCTCTCGCTCGCGTTTCATTCGTTCCTCCTTTTCTTTGGCTAGTTTTTCAAGGTTTTTTGTACCAATATATTCTATTTCCAAATCGGTTAGATGCTCCATTAAACTTGGATAATAATAAAACGTGCGGTAATTCCTGTCGTAGGTAAAATGAAGTTGAATGGTATCACCTTTTGGCAAATAAATATCTGCTTTGCCCATGCTATCAGTATATGCAATAATTGTTTTGCGCAATCTACTAATCGTAAAAAACAACTTCTCGTATTCGATAGATTTATTGAAATAAGAAATCTGCACTCTAAGATGTGCAAACAATACTTCCTGTCCTTTCTCCGGCCTTTTGTTAAGAGATGAATCTTTTAAGGCGTTAGTTATTTTGTTTAATTCACCCAATAATAGAGGAGGCAACTTATGCTTTAATTCTGGGTTATCAGGTGATGCATTGTATGAATACTTCACAGTATGCAGCAAAATGTTTTGGTGACCAATTTGCTCTGTAAAGGTTTGAAAATAGTTATCGGGTTTTATTTCGTAAGTCTTGTTACGTTCAACAAAAAAACGGACCAAACCCGATTTGGAAGTAAACCCTACTTGAGTCTTTCCGGTGGAAACATCTTTTAATGATACTCGGATATTTTTGTGAGCATCGCCCAAATTGTTTGTCATCTCAATTTCCAGTTGGGCTGTTTGTGCAACACATAGATATGTTACCAAAAATAAGAGTACTGTTAAAACTTGTTTCATGAGAGGTAAACGAAATTTTACTTTCAATATTTTAAGATTATACTAAACTAAAACAGGCATTCACTTTTAAAGTAAATGCCTGCAAGTATTATTAATTGAACTTCTTTATTTAGCCGGTTGTTCACCAGCAACGTTTGATATATCGCCTTGTTTATACATCTCAGGATTTAAAAACTTATCGTATTTAGCTCTCATATCCTCCGACTCATTTTGTAACTCTAACTTCATCTCATCTAAAATTGCTTTTCTGGCTAATGCATAGTTGTAGGCAATTTTTACCTGCATTTGTGTGCTCTTTTTTACCTCGCGGTGCATTTTTACAACTGGCATAACACGTGATAGTTTTTTAGAAACTTTATTTGTTGCAACCTCCATTGTTTTTGAAATAGAAGCTGCTGATTTTGCATCCAAACGGTTGTTGGCCTGCTCAGTTTCTACCACCGATCTCATTTGCGACTCTAACAATCTTACCAAATTTAATTTTGCTAATTCCAATGCTTGCATTTCAGCAGTTGATTGAAATTCTGCAACCGACTCACCTGTTGCAACAACCCATTTGGGTAATCCTTCGTCATCTACCTCAGCTTCTTTTGCCCAGGCATTATTCAATTGTTGTCCAATTGGCATGTCACCTGGCAAGTTATTCCAGCCCTCCTTTTCCAATTTTTTAACCTCTCTTTTTGTATCGCGCGATACCTTAACCAGTTTAAATTTTTTGGCTTGAGCATTAGCTTCTTGAACCATTCCTATTGCTACCATAGCAACCAAGAATAACATTGTTTTTTTCATAATTTATTTGTTTTAGGTTTATTTATTTGTTGAGAATTTTAAACTTTCTGTAGCGTTACCGTCACTTATGTTTAGCTGGTAAACTCCGGATGGAATTGTTGAAATCGAAATCGGCAACTCATGCTCTGTTCCACCACTTAGTCTCTCAGTGCTACCCGATAGTACTACTTGACCAAGCATGTTGACTATTTGCCATTGTAAGTTGGCTTGCTTTTGCAACGAAAACGATAATGATAACAGATCTTTTGCCGGAACAGGATACATTTTTATTGCCGAAAACAATCGGTCATCATTTAGGCCTGAGGATACTCCTGCAAATACTTGCTTACTTCTACTGATAAATCCGCAATCATTGCGAATTTCAACAGATATTGAACCACTCGATTTACCACTAAACACAATCACTGTATCCTCATTTGTATTCGAAAGAAACGACCATCCGCTACCTGTTATTGTCCAATTATATGATGTAATAACACCGGTTACTCCTGATACATAATACTTACGAATAGCATTACTTTTTACGTAGGTTTCCCCTTCTATTTTACCCGTTACAGTAGGTGGAGTAGAAACGGTAACAGCTCTGGTTGATTGTGTTCCATCACAGCCTGTGTTTTTAGGTAATACCGTAATATTTCCGCTGCTCGAACCAACGGTAGCAGAGATAAACGTATTTCCATTTCCTGAGTTGATTGTCCATCCTGTTGGAACCGTCCAGGTATAGGTATCTGCGTCAGCAACTGAAGCACAGCTTAGGTTAACATTAGTTCCAACGCATGGATTAGCTGTACCCGAAAGTGTGATGGTTGATTGTGTAGGTTTCGTTCTAGGGTTTCCAGAGAACGCCTGAATAGCATTACTTTTGCAACCGCCTTGAATGGTTTGTACAGATACAACACCTGTATTAGCCTGAGGAGTTACATTAATAGAAGTGGTATTTTGACCACTGTTAATCGCCCATCCGGTTGGAACCGACCATAAATAACCGGTAGCACCGGTTACAGCAGGTACCGAATATGTTTTAGCCACCGAAACACAATATGCATCAGCACCATTAATGGTGGTTGGAGGATTGGGAATAACAGTACTCACTGTTACTGAACTACTATTGCGCACTGCACTTGCACATCCTATATTATTTACCGAAGCTACTGATAATGTACCAGAGGTATTTCCAACCGAAGCGTATACAAAAGTATCGGCTGTAGTTGCACTACCTGACCAACCTGTAGGATAGGTCCATCTATAAGAAGTAGCATTGGTAACCCTTGCAACCCTAAAGAGTTCTGTTGAACCAATACAAGTGGTTGTTGTTCCTGAAATTTGAGCCGGTACTGCAGGTGGAGGAGATACAACAATATACAGTTTCTTTTCAACCGAATTGCAAGAACCATTACTTGCTATTACCCTTAATGTATCGGAGACATTAGTAGGTGTAATGGAAATGGTATTTGTTGTAGAGGTTCCTGTCCAAGCTGAATTTTTAGTCCATGTATAGGACGTAGCACCCGAAGCTACAGAGATACTATAAGTAGTGCTTACTCCAGGACAAACAGTTGAACTTCCTGTAATATTGCCCGTTAGAGTTGGAGAAGCATTAACAGTAATTGATAGTGTTTTAGGTGCACTCACACAACCTAAATTACTTGCAGTTACAGATATTGTACCATTTACAGCTGACGAACCTACTACCGTATTCACAACAATGGAATCTTGTTTACTGCTAAATGTCCAGCCATTCGGCAACGACCATGCATAATTGGTTGCATTATCTGGTTTGGTTATACTATATTGTTGTGAACTGTTTGCACAAATCGTTGTATTAGCCGTTGTAATATTTGACAATGCACCAATAGTAGGGCTTACATTAATGCTTAACGATGTGTCCAAGCTCGAACAACTTACGTTTGCAGCCCTTACCTTCAATACAAAATTTCCTGTAGTTGTTCCCGCTGTTACATTAATAGAAGTTGTGGTTGATGCACCCGACCAACCAGCTCCCGCGGGCAACGTCCAGACATAAGAGGTTGCATTTACTACATCTGATATAGAATAAGTATTCGCCCCTGATACACAAATTGTAGTATCTCCTGAAGTAAAAACTGGTTTGTTAGGAGTGATACTCACACCCACCGACATTGTGCGAACCGGACCCTCACAAATAGGATTTGTTATTGGGAATGGATAAACAGATATGGTTCCTCCTGTAGTGCCGGTGAGCACTGTTATTTGATTTGTACTATCTCCTGATTGAATGCTCCAACCACTTGGCAACACCCATCTATATCTTACTCCGGTAGCGCTAGTTACTGAATAGGTTGTTAGGATGTTTCCGCAAACATTAGTTGGTCCTGCAGTAAATGTTGATGGCTGAGATGGAGGTGAAGTATTTGTGGTAATAGGAGAATTTAATGGATTACTTGCTCCACAAAAATTCCTGGCCACAACATTTAAACTACCTATTGCTGCAGTGGGAGTTGGTAGAATACTACTACTATCTGTTTTTGGAACAGAACCAAATGTCCACCCTGAAGGGAGCGTCCATGTGTAAGATGTGGCATAAGGAACTGAATCCACACTAAAGGTGTTTTGCTTACCAACGCATACTATTGTGTTTCCAATGATAGAAGTAGGAGTCGTTGGTATTTGAAAACTGCGTACAAACAATTTTTGAGTATCACTTGGGCACGTTGTGGTGGTAGATACAGCAATTACTCGGATGGTATCACCCACTGTTCCAACTGTACGTGTAATGGTATTTGTTGTTGAGGCTATTCCTGTCCATCCGGATGGCATGGTCCATTGATACGCATTACCAGCAACATTGGTTACGGAGAAAGTTGTAACAGTTCCATTGCAAAAGGTTCGAACACCATTTAACAATTGCCCTTGTGAAGTTGAAATTACTGATGGTATTGATGGCCTACTGTTAACTGTTACGGCTAATATCCTGGAAGTTGTGCAGCCTAAATTGCTAGCCATCACAGTTAAGTTTCCTGGAGAAGATCCTGCAATTACATTTATGGTTGTAGTATCTTGTTTGCCATTAAAAACCCAACCACTTGGTAATGTCCATGCATAATTGGTAGCATTTGCTGGTGGAGAAATACCATACTGCTGTGTACTTCCGGAGCAAATTGTGCTGGTTCCTGCAATTACAGTTATTGCATTAATACTAGGGCTCACGTTAATAATTAGTGATGTATCCAAACTTGAACAACTACCAGCAATAGCCCTTACTTTTAACACAAAATTTCCAGTTGTAGTTCCAGCTGTAATGTTAATGGATGTTGTTGATGATGAACCAGACCAGCCTGCTCCTGTTGGCAATGACCATGCATAAGAAGTTGCATTGGGTACTGATGCGATAGTATAAGTATTCACTCCCGAAGCACATACCGTAGTATCTCCAAATATGAGCCCAGGTTTGTTAGGTGTAGAGAGTACGCTTACAGTTAGGGTGCGGGCCGTTCCTTCACATATACTGCTAACCGCCAAATATGGAAAAACTGATATTGTTCCAGCTGTTGCGCTTGTAAACACTGTAATCTGATTCGTGCTATCACCCGATTGGATGGTCCAACCTAATGGTAATACCCACCTATATTTAACCCCCGAAACAGCTGTAACGGAGTATGTTTGTGTTGCATTTGCACACACTGAAGTGGATCCTGAAATGGCTGATGGTTGAGCCGGGACTGCGGTGTTTGTTGTAATAGTTAATGTTCGCGCACTACTCGCACCGCAGAAGTTACGGGCAATTACGTTAACACTCCCTAAAGTGGATGTTGGTGTTGGTGTGATGATGGAACTGTCCGTTTTAGAGACCGAACCAAATGTCCAACCGGATGGTAAAGTCCAAGTATATGATGTGGCATAAGCAACAGAGTCGACAGTAAATATGTTTTGCCTGCCAATACATACTGTGGTGTTTCCGATAATAGAAGCAGGTGTAGTAGGAATTTGAAAGCCACGCACAAATAATTTTTGTGTATCACTCGGGCAAGCAGTTGTTGTAGATATGGCTATCAACCGAATCGTGTCACTCGTTAAACCAACAGTTCGCGTTATGCTGTTGGTTGTGGAAGTTGTTCCTGTCCAACCAGAAGGCATTATCCATTGATAGGTATTGCCCGAGACATTTGTAACGGTAAACGTTGCAGTTGTTGCATTGCAAAAAGTTCGGACACCATTTATTAATTGGCCTTGTGCGGTTGAAATAGTTGAAGGTGATGCAGGTGATGCCGTTACTGTTATCGAACGTGTTGCAGCTGTTGTTGAACTATCACCACAACTGTTGTAAGCGCGAACCGACAGTGTTCCTGTTGTTGTAGGAATAGCTGTTAAATTCAGGGTGCCTTGTCCACTAACAATTGTCCAACCTGAGGGAACTGTCCAATTATAACTTGCTGCGTTGGTAACCGTTCCACTCAATGAAAATGTTCGTGCCACACCTGAGCAAACCGTTGTAGGGGAGGGAGCATTAATAGTTGACATGGTACCCAGCGTTCCCCCTGAGCATTCTTGGAGTTTTACCAAAAAAAAGTCCAACCCTCCACTAATTGTAGGTTGATGCGATCCTAAGGTAGAAATATTATTGGCACTTGCAGTAAAACCAGCGAGGTAAATATTATTTGATGAATCTATGGAACCTGATACTACAGATCCTCCACCTCCTTCACTTGCACTTCCTCCGTAATAGGTTCCCCATTGCCTGACACCAGATGTGTTGAATTTTACCAAAAATACATCGTAATCACCTGCTATTCCACCTATTGAGAACTGATGTGATGCAACAGTTGAGATATTATTGGCACTCGAGGTGATGCCTGCTAAAAACACATTATCCCCCCCTGTTTTATCAATAAAGCAGGATACATCAAACGTCTCTATTCCACTTCCCCCATAATATGTACCCCATTGGCGAACACCTAATGAATTAAATTTAACTAAAAAAGCATCATAGACGCCTCCAGCTAGTGTTGTTTGGTGGGAGCCTATAGTCGCAATATTAGTTGTACTTTGAGTAACTCCTGCCAAAAACACATTACCTAAGGCATCTACTGCGCATGATAAACCTCCTAACTCATCACTAGTACCTCCGTAATAAGTACCCCATTGGCGAATGCCTGATGAATTAAATTTTACTAGAAAGCAATCGCCATTACCTGCAAGGGTTGGTTGTTGAGAACCTATTGTAGCGATATTGTTACCACTAGTTGTAGTGCCTGTAAGTATCAAATTCCCACTCCCATCTACAGCGCATGAAATACCTGAATTCTCACTTCCTGTTCCTCCATAGTAGGTACCCCATTGACGCACACCTGATGAATTGAATTTTACTAAGTATGCATCATCGGAGCCCCCACCAAATGAAGATTGATGAGAACCTGTCGTGGATATATTAGTTGTACTCGTTGTCATTCCTGCAAGGATTACATTACCTGCTAGATCAACCGAGCAGGCAATTCCGTCCAGCCCTACCAATTCGTTGCCTGTTCCCCCATAATATGTTCCCCATTGACGAATACCCGAGGCATTGAACTTGACCAAAAAAGCATCATAGACGCCTCCAGCTAGTGTTGTTTGGTGGGAGCCTATAGTCGCAATATTAGTTGTACTTTGAGTAACTCCTGCAACGAAAACATTACTTGTCGCATCTGTTGCACAACCGACACTATTCGTTTCATTATCAATTCCTCCAAAGTAAGTGGCCCATTGACGAACACCTGATGTAATAAACTTTACTAAGAAAGCATCATAATTTCCAGCATAAGTAGATTGATGAGAGCCTACGGTTGCAATATTGTTGGAACTAGGAGTTAGGCCAGAAAGCAAAATATTGCCCGCTGCATCTGTTGTGCAGGATACCCCAGTGCCTTCACTACCACTACCCCCATAATACGTCCCCCACAGCCTAAATGGATTTGGATCAATCACCAATGTTTGGTTGGTGCTTTCTTTCACTCCGGCAAATCCAAATACATTTTTTCCAACTTGTTTGTATGAAACAGTTACTGCCTCTGTTTTTCCCGATTCATCTTCGTACCAACTTTTAGGAATGCGTTCTTCCATCATTCCTTGCGCTAATTCAAATTGCAATTTATTACCAGTTAGGGTTAACGGAGCACCATCATACTTTAATTGTATTTGCGAGTAATCGGCACCGGGATGTACAATAAAATTGTATTTAAAATTTCCATTGTCGATCACATATTCAATATCAATTCCCTCATAAATATTTTTAAGAATTATTTTTTCAAAAGAGCGGACGTGTAAAATACCTTGCTCGGCATACGTTACATTATAATAATTGGTATAATCTGTTGATGGTTTTTCGGCAACAACTTGGGCGTTGGAATTGGCTCCTACCAACTCAATATCTACTCGGTGGTATTTGTAGTTGTATTCAAAACTATCTTGGGCTGTTAAGGGGTGCTTCAGTTCAGATTTTGCTGATTTCGAAAGATCTTTTACATTCTTTTCTACAACATACGTATCGTAAGCAAATCCAGTTTTTTTGAGTTGAACATTGAGTCCGTTGGTATTGAGTAAATACAATACATCTCTATTCGGTTTATTAAATTGATCGTGTATTTGTCCCTTGTTTTCAATGAAACCCTGCACTGCTTTGGGCATACTTTTATTTACCTGAACAGCTAAAGCCAAATAACTAACAAATAAGAATGGGATTAGGAAATATTTTTTCATATTCATTATTTAATTGTCGATTTCCAAAAATCGTTTAAATCAACACTGTTGTTTCCAAGTGCCAAGTAGGCTGAGTTACCACCTGCCCATGCGATGGCACCGTATCGTCCGGTTGCAAATGCTGCCGATGCAACCCAAGTGTTTAGAGCGGGATTGTATTCCCAAAAATCTTTTTGAACGCCTGTTGTTCCCCAACCAGTGCCAATATAGCCACGTTTATCAAAAGCAAACGCTACTGCATCATCCCTGCCAACTCCAGGTAAATCTGCTACTTTCAACCATGTGTTTGATGCAATATTGTACTTCCAAACATCTTTGAGGTATGCTCCGTTATAACCTGTAGCTACATAGGCATTCCCTTCAAGCACAAATGAACAAGCATCTTGCCTTCCCGAGCCCGGTAAATCAGCCATTCTTTTCCATTTAAACGTGTTGGGATCGAACTCATACAAATCGCGGAGGTAATTTGTGCCATCGTACCCTAATCCAACGTATGCTTTGTTATTTTGAACAAAAGAAACGGCACCTGTTCTCACAACTCCAGGAAAAGTACTTAGGGTTGACCAAAAACTAAAATCCTCTGAAACAGATGAATAATAGAGGTCTTTGTTTAATCCTAATCCATAAAACAGTTGTCCATTAATGGCAAACGCAACACCTCCTAACATCCCATCGGGTAGTGAAGAGGAATAGCTGAGTGTATTGCTACTCATATCATATTTCCAACACGAACTGATGGTAGAAACATTATTGATGTCGCCACTTCCCAAAATATATGCACTGTTACCCCAAACAGCAACAGCCGAGTTACTTCGCCCTTCAAAGAAAAAGGGATTAACAGTTGAGGTTTGTGGTGTAATTTTTTGCCACCCACCCAATCGGTTTAATGATTTAAGCCCTTGAGGAATTTCAGGATCCTTCTTGCAAGAAACTAATCCTGCTATTATAAGTGTGAATACAAAATATATTTTTCTATGTAACTGCATATTCATTAAAAGCTAAAACCAAATCCAAAATTAACATCCCAAAATCCACCGTTAATCGTATTTATACTAAAAGATACAGGCACCTTAGGATGCACATAATACATCAAACCAGCTTCTATTTCAATACCGTTATAAGAGGTTTCAGATACTTTGGCAAAACCACTTCCATCGGCTGTATCATCAGCGTTAAATGTGTTGTAACTCCACAATAGGTTTCTGCTTCCAAAACCCAATCCACCATATGCATAAATATTGCGTTTTAGTTTGTATACACATCCACCTGTAAGAGCGAAACGCGTTACTTTACTTTCTGCTCCAATTTGCCAAGACCCATTACCTTCATAATTCGTTAGTCCTTTTTCAGATGCTTCATAATCTGAGGAACCCGATTTAAAATTAGATTTAATGCTTGCGTACCAACCTATTTTACGGAACCTCGCATAGGTAAAACCAACGGGAGCAGATAATCCATAATGATAAAAAACAACTTGCTTGAGTGGCAAAGGGATAGACTTTGTTGTGAGGCGGATTTCAAATTTTACAGCACCCGATAATTCAGCAACGTCTTTAAATATTTCCCATACTGCTTTTTGAGTATATAATGGTAACTGTTTGAGTTCTCCAATATTTCCAGTAACTGCTTTTAATGGTTGGAATGTTACTCCTCCATCCATGCTCAAAAACAGGGATGTAGTGTATATTTTATCATCGTCAACAGGACTAATATCATACGATATCAAAACCTTTGTTTGGTTTTCAATAATTTCAGTGTTGGTTATTGTAACTGTTTGGGCATATGTGTTTAACAACATGCCGCACATGAAAACCCAAACCGTTATACTTATTTTTTTTAGCATCTTTGTTTTGGATTTAATATTCGGTAAGTATCATTCCAGGTGCTCCATAAAAAACCGGAGTTTGTGATTTACCTGACATTTTCTTAGCCAGTTCATTCACATTTTTATTTAGGTATTCTTGCATCTCTTCTACTGTAATTTTTCTATCCTTGTTTGAGTCTGCTTCCCCTTGCAAACCTGCACACAAAAAGTAAGTGTACAACCCCGATTGTGATGGATCAAAACCAAGAGAGGTTTCCTCGCCAGAAGATGAACTCAGGACCCTGAATGTCGGGTCATTTTCCCAAGGCCTTGAAGTCGTTTGTTTAACTTTAATACCTAGGGCTTTGGTTCCAGTTAGGTTACTTGCCGATATTGATTCGGATTGGCGAGAAGCACCACTAAAACATGCATCTAAAATAATAGTAACATTTTTTGCTCCTAGCTTACTTAAAGCATCATAAAATTTATTCAAACTATATCCTTGCTCACTCAAAAAATCCATTTTCCCATCCTGAGGAAACAAGTATACCTCATCCCCATTTTTATCGGGAACACCATGACCGGAATAATATACAAATAACTCGGTTACTCCTTTCTCGATTTTACGAGAAAGTAATCCATTATCAGGATCAAATGTGGTTCGGAAGAAAAAACCTTTTGTATCTTCATTGGAATACTTTAGGACGTTACTTTTATCCATTCCAAGTGCATTTACGAAATATTTTTCAATAATGTCTGCATCGTTTGAAGCATAAGGAGCTTTGGGCAAATCTGCATAATTTTCGATTCCAATAATGATACCCAAGGCATTCGGTCGTTTAGTTTTGGATAGTGGAACAGCTTCAATGTTTTTGATGTTACTTTTATTGAATGAAAACTTTTCCGACTTGTACTCAATACGAGCAACTTGTTTTTGTATTTTTTCCAAATCAGCTTTTACAGTCAGCACCTGCGGCTTTTGCACTTTTTTCTCGAGGGCTAATGGCAACTGATGATTGTTCAGATTCCCGAATGTTTTAGCCTCTGTTAGCGATAAAAATACAGGCAAATTACCAACTGTTTTAACCCTATTATTCGGACTAATAGTAACCAGGATTTCTTTGGTTTCACCGACCTTAACATCTCCCAAGGTACCGTAATTATTTTCGAGAAAAATATTGTCATCTGTGGTTTTTACGGAATAGTAGGTATTAAATGCAACATTCTGCCCAATATTTTGAATCACAATTTTAGCTTTAATTCGCTCACCAGCTTGCAGCAATCCATCTGCAAACTTTGCGGCTGTTCCATCTCCCTGATCAAAAATTTCCATTCCCGAAAACACAATTTTAGCAGGCACGTATTGGAATGTATTCACAATCAAGTTAGCCGGATCTAGGTCATATCCGAAGTTCTCCGTAATATCAATTTGCATTTTATGCTCATGAGATTTTATGTTAAATCCTGCCGAAATAAGAACTTCTACTTCTTTGGTTTCATTTGGTTCAATTCTTCTGATAATGCGCGGAAGCGTGATGCTCAAATCCGGATCATACACATTTGACTTTAACCCAACTTGCAACCCTTGAGCAGGGCCGCTTCCATTATTGGTAATAGCTAAAATCAGTCGTGCATTTTCCTCGGCCTCTAACAATCCGTTTCCATTATCATCCACAAATTGAAGTTTTACATACAAATTAGGAGGTAAGCCTCTAACATATGGCTGGCTAATATTTAATTGCATGGTGGCACTCTCCCCTTTTATCTGGGCAAAACCTTGATGGGCTATGAGTAACAGGGTAATGAGTATATATTTTTTCATGATGCGTTATGGATTAATTGTTATGGATGTGGTATAGAGTTGTACTTGCAAGCCTTCTCTTCGAGTAGATTGCAACCAACGTTGGAAATCTTCGCTCTCCAAAAAAAGCGGTGTTTCTAAATTGCGTTCAGCCAGTTTATTGGTTTCTGTTTTGTTCCGATCAGCAGATAATAATGGCTTTCCAAACTCTCCCAACGAACTATACAACACAAATATCTTGGTAACCTCAGGTGTATTTTTATTGCTCAAAAAAAGTGTTACATCATCCACTTTCTCAGAGGATGAACTACTTCCAGGACGATTGTAAAAAAATACATATTCCTTGTCGGCCTCAACAGAGTATGACATACTTGAACTGTATTTGTAAGGCAATAACCTGTATGTTTTACCCTCCGTTGGTACATCAGCAAAAATTGCAACATATCCCTTTTGCGGAGCTTTAAAATACATGTATAAATCCTGTCCATCCCTAAATGTTAATTGCCCACAACTTGGGTTCGGACAGCTCATGGGATAGGCTTTAAAAGTTACAGGTAGAGATCGAATTTCACGAATAAGACCATCAACCGTTGCCGATATCCACGTATATTCTTTTGTTATTTCCTTTTCAATAACTGGCTTTTTTACATCTTCAAGCCATTCTCCATTCACTAAGGACTCGGAAACAGAATTGAAAATATTTTGGGTTTCTGTTTTTTCTCCTGTGTTCTTATTTTGGACAAATGTTGAATTACCTTGAAAAACAGTTTGTCCAAATGCTTTTTCAATCGCATCAATTTTTGCCCTTTCAATACATATACGTTCGGCTTCTGCCTCCGATATGCTTTTTTCAATGCGCATTTTATAGAAGCCAGTTTCTCTTACCTCCCTTGCCTTTTGCGCCCACAAACAGAAAGGAACAACAAGTAAAATGGCTAAACTGAGGATAGTTTTGTTCAAAAAATGTTTCATTACTAAAGCATGGCTAATACTTATCTACTATATTACTATAATTATCCGAGTATACAAGTTTCAAATATAACATCAAGGGAGATACTACCAAAATACCAATTAATAGGTATATTTAACATTGAAATAAAATAGAATTTTGCTCTCCATTGAAATACCTGCTAGTTTTTATTCTCCTCGCAACAAAAGTGTTGAGCCAACCTGTGCTGAATATCTCAACCGGATTTGATAAAATAATTCCGGGGAAAAGTTGCGCATTTGTAATATCCACAAAAAACGCTTATTCCCTTCAACAACTCCTTGTTGATACTTCTATTCACTACACCTATCAGCAAAGTAACTTATTGTATTTTTACAAAGAAGATTATGCCGAAGATATTTGGTTAACATTCTCCATTACCAATACATCTAACTCTTTCCAACCTGTAGTTGTAGAACTTAACAATCCGTTTATAGATGATATAGTGTTTTACAACGTAAAAAATGATGCTGTGATTGATAGTAATATTTCAGGTGATGAGCACCCCTTTAACACACGATCTATTTTGTTTCGAAATCCAATATATCTCTTATCATTGGCACCACTCGACACACATACCGTTTATTTTAAGTTTAATGCTGATGGAAGAAAAATACACTTACCCATCGTACTAAAAAGCATTCCAACTTTTATTGAAGACACTTCAGCTAAAGACATTCAGTTTGGACTGTATTACGGAGCGTTGCTTGTGCTAACAATCATCTCGCTATATTTAGCTTATACGCTGCGCGACAAGGTGTTTCTATATTTCTCCATATACATCTTTTTCCTGCTTATATCTCAAATGTGTACAAGCGGCATTTCATTCGGCTATTTATGGCCAAATATGCCTTATTGGAATAATCGAAGTATAACCATCAGTATGGCTTTAACCTTGCTGAGTGCGCTGGTATTTGCTCGCTCATTTATTGATAATCATCACATTAAAAAATGGATTAGTCTTACCCTTACCATTGGCATGTTGCTTTGCTTATTTTGTGTTGTAACGGCACTAGGAAACACCCGCTTCTTAAATACTTCAATGTGGTTATTGTATCGCTTAATTCCAATTATTTATGCCTTGCTAATTGCTATCGGAGGTTATGTATTGATTCAAAAATATAAATCGGCACGTTTATTTGTTCCGGGATTTATTTTTGCCGCAATCAGTATTGGAGGAATGTCTCTTTATAATATCGATCAACAAGCAGATAATGCTTTTACCAACAGTATTGTAATATACGCAGTATTGTTAAAGTGTTTTCTCCTATCGATAGCACTGCTAGATAGGTTAAAGATTTTTAAGGAAGAAAAAGAAATTGCACAAGCGTTAGTTATTAAACAACTCGAGGAAATTAACACCTATAAAGAAAGTGTAAATGCGCAACTTGAAGAAACCATTGCACGCAAAAGTAAAGAGTTGATTGAAAAACAAAATGAAGTAAAACGTGCACTGATATCTGGTGAAGAAAAAGAGCGCAAACGTGTTGCAAGAGAGTTGCATGATGGTATGGGAAGCCTGCTATCTACCCTCCGTTTAAATGCCGAAGCTATTGATTTAAACGGTAAAAATTTAAATGCGTATGAAGCTATTGCCTACCAAAATGTGTTGGAGATGATTGATAAAGCCTGCACGGAATTGCGCACCATCTCTCATAATATGCTTCCATCTGGCATTGAGCATTTTGGCTTATCTGCAACTTTACAATCGCTTATCAAACAAATTAATCATAACAAGTCAATACACTTTTCGTTAGATACTGATGGCCTTGAAGCACTCCATAATCAGAAAATAGAACTGCACTTATACCGTATTGTTATGGAATTGGTAAACAATGTGGTGAAGCATGCAAAAGCTAAACATGCAAGTGTGCAACTATATATAAGCGATACATCTATTACCATAATGGTTGAAGATGATGGTGTTGGATTTGCCAGCGTAAAACATGAAAAATCGGGCATTGGCTTACTTTCGGTGCAATCAAGAGTTGAAGCCCTCAATGGAAAGTTTCAAGTAGATTCGCGCATTAACCATGGAACCACCATATCTATTGAAATTCCAATAACGCTATGAAAAAGATACTCAATATTGTTGTTGCCGATGATCATCAATTGTTTTTGGATGGATTACAACTCATCTTTACCAACCACCCTGATTACAAAATTATTGCACAAGCACATAACGGAAATGAAGTATTAGAGGCATTTACCAAATACCCAATTGATATTGCGATATTGGATATAAACATGCCTAAACCCAACGGTTTTGAGATATGTAAAATCCTTACCAAAGATTATCCTGAGTGTAAAGTTATAGTGTTATCAATGTATAATGAGGACCAGTTTGTAGATGAATTTATGAAAAGTGGAGCCACGGCATATGTGCTCAAAAATGCTGGTAAAACAGAATTGTTTAATGCCATAGATGTTGCCATGAAAGGCGGAACATACATCAGTAAAGAATTGCAGCATTATACATCTTCCGAACCCAAAGATGGTTTTGTTAAAACGCACACGTTAACCAAGCGCGAAATTGAAATTATCAAATTATTGGCTCTGGAAAAAAGCAGTAACGAAATTGCGCAACATCTTTTTTTAAGCCCCTTTACGGTTAATACTCACCGAAAAAATATTTTACAAAAACTAGGATTGAAAAATTCAGCTGGCCTTATCAAATTTGCCAGCGATAACGCGCTCATTTAAGCTGTGAGTGCGGCTGTCTTTTCTGTTTCGTAGTAAAAAGACAGCCGAAGGGGGAGCCACAGTTTGAGTAGAGATGTTTATTTAGCTTGAACAAAGTAACATCATTTAACAATGATAGTGCAATACCTAATTATGGGTATTTTTTAGCCATCCCCATTTTGTGGTAGGTTATTTAGCAAAATAGGTTGTTTCTTTGTAGCATAAAATTTTAGCCGATTTTATTTAACATTAACAAGCCATGAAACAGCTTAATCGAATCATTGCAATCAGCTTGGTTGTAATTGCTACCATTGTTGGAATTACCTACACCACTGCCCAAAGCAGCAAACTCAAAAACCTTCATCATACCAAGATGGAAGCGCAAACCTCCTTTAAATCTATTTTGCACTAAATTGATTTACCTCGTAACAAACAGCCTTCACTCTCTGCTGAAAGTAAAGGCTGTTTTATTGTGTATCGCACAAAACAAAAATCCCCCACCGAAATGTGTTCGATGGGGGATTTTTTGTTTTGTATTAGTAACGCGTAATCTTACGAACAACCTGTTTGTGTTCCGCAGTTCATGCACTTGTAACAAGCACCGCTGCGAATGGTTAAACTACCGCAACTTGGACAAGCCGGACTGTCACCAAAGCTTTTTAAATATGCTTGGGTTTGATCCATCGGAGTTGCTTCTGCCATTGGTGTTGCAGTTACTTCAGCAACCACTTGTGGTTTCATAAACCCAATTGGCGATGGTGTTACCGTTTCGTTCAATATTGGATTTACTTCTACTGCTTTCGGAGCTAAAACCTGGTGTGGTCTGTTTACGGCTAGGTTGCTGCGTTGTGTTTCGTTTGCTGGAATTTGGATAAAATCTTCTCTGCCTAAGTATTCAAATCCTAACATGCGGAACATGTAGTCGATGATAGAGGTTGCGTTTTTGATATTATCGTGACCGGTAACCATACCTGCTGGTTCAAAGCGGGTGAAGGTGAACTTGTCAACGTATTCTTCCAACGGAACTCCGTATTGCAAGCCTAATGAAACCGCAATAGAGAAGCAGTTCATTAACGAACGAAGGGTTGCTCCTTCTTTATGTAAGTCCACAAAAATTTCACCTAATGTTCCATCTTCGTATTCACCCGTGCGAACAAAAATTGTTTGTCCGCCAACGGTTGCTTTTTGTGTAAAGCCTGCACGTTTACCCGGTAATTGTTTGCGCTCAACAATGCGCGCCAATTTACGTTTAAACTCCGTATCGTGTGAGCGATTTAAGATAGCTGTTGCAGCATCCAATACTTGTTCAGGAGTTAACTCACCAACCGGTTTGTTAGCATCTTGTCCGAGTACCGACTCTACTACTTCTTGCATTTCTTCTTCGTCTTTCACATCTGATTTGTTGCTTAATGGTTGAGACAATTTACAACCATCGCGGTACAATGCATTTGCTTTTAAGCCCATGCTCCAGCTTAGGTGGTAGCATTCTTTAATTTCATCAACATTTGCTTCGTTTGGTAAATTGATGGTTTTTGAAATAGCACCACTCAAAAACGGTTGTGCTGCTGCCATCATGCGAATATGACCTGTAGCTGCAATGTAACGCTCACCTTTTGTTCCGCATTTGTTTGCGCAATCAAATACTGCTAAGTGCTCATCTTTTAATTCAGGTGCACCTTCAACCGTCATGGTTCCGCATACATAATCGTTTGCAGCTTCAATTTCGGCTCTGGTAAATCCTAATTTGCGCAATAAGTTGAACTTAGGATTGTTGTATTCTTCGGCAGTAAAGCCTAAACGTTGTAAGCAGTCTTCACCAACAGTCCATTGGTTAAAGGCAAATCCGATTTCAAATGCACCAGCTGCTGCTTTATCCAATTTAGCAATTTCTTCTTCGGTAAATCCGCGGAATTTCAAGCTCTCAGGGTTGATAAACGGAGCACCTGTTAAGGTTGCACTACCTGTTGCATGTTTGATGATTGCATCAATTTGTGCAGGTGAATAACCTAAGTTTTTCAACGCTGCCGGAACAGATTGGTTGATGATTTTGAAGTATCCACCACCCGATAATTTTTTGAATTTAACCAATGCAAAATCTGGTTCAATACCTGTAGTATCACAATCCATTACCAACCCAATAGTTCCTGTAGGAGCAATTACTGTTGTTTGAGCATTGCGGTAGCCAAACTTTTCTCCCATTTGTACTGCATGATCCCATGAAGTACAAGCAGCACTCAATAAGTAATCTGGGCAGTATTTTGGATCGATACCTGCAGGGCGGATAGATAATCCTTCGTAAGCATCGGTTGCGTTATAAGCAGCATAGCGGTGATTTTTCATTACACGCAACATGTGCTCTTTGTTTTCTTCGTATTTAGGGAACGCTCCTAAGAACTGAGCCATTTCAGCAGAAGTTTTATATGCGGTTCCGGTTAAGATAGCCGTGATTGCACCACAAATAGCAAATGCTTTAGGCGAATCGTAAGGAATACCTGCTACCATTAGAGCAGTACCCATATTGGCATATCCTAAACCTAATGTGCGGTATTCATATGAAAGTTGAGCAACTTCCTCAGATGGGAATTGAGCCATCAATACAGAAATTTCCAATACAACTGTCCATAAACGTGAAGCATGTTCAATTCCTTTTACATCATATTCACAGGTATCGGCATTGAAAAAGCGCATTAAGTTTAACGATGCTAAATTACATGCTGTGTTATCCAAGAACATGTATTCTGAGCATGGGTTAGAAGCATTGATGCGTCCACCTTCAGGACAAGTATGCCATTCGTTAATGGTTGAATCGTACTGAACACCTGGATCAGCGCATGCCCATGCAGCATCACCAATCATATCCCACAATTCTTTGGCAGGAATGGTTTTAATTACACGACCGTTGGTACGTGCTTTTAATTCCCAGTCTTTACCTTCTTCCAAAGCAGTAAAAAACTCATTTGGAATACGTACTGAGTTGTTTGAGTTTTGACCCGAAACGGTAGCATATGCTTCACCTTCGTAGTCGCTCGGATATCCTGCAGCAATTAATGCAGCAACTTTTTTCTCTTCTGCTTTTTTCCAGTTGATGAACTCAACAATTTCTGGATGATCTAAATCCAAACACACCATTTTAGCAGCGCGTCTGGTTGTTCCACCGGATTTGATAGCACCTGCAGCACGGTCGCCAATTTTAAGGAAGCTCATCAATCCTGATGAAGATCCGCCACCCGATAATTTTTCGGCAGCACCACGTATGCGTGAGAAGTTGGTTCCAACACCCGAACCATATTTGAAGATACGCGCTTCACGCACCCACAAATCCATGATACCACCTTCGTTTACCAAATCATCATCAACAGATAGAATGAAACAAGCATGTGGTTGTGGACGCTCATAAGCCGAGGTAGAGCGCTCCAACTTGCCAGTAGTTGGGTTCACGAAATAATGTCCTTGTGGTTTACCAGTAATACCATACGAGCTATGCAAACCGGTGTTAAACCATTGTGGTGAATTTGGAGCTGCATGTTGTCCGATAATCATGTATACCATTTCATCGTAAAACACTTCTGCGTCTTTTGGCGAATCGAAATAGTTGAATTTTTCACCCCAAGATCTCCAGCAATTTGCCATACGATGGGCAACTTGTTTAATAGAGTTTTCGCTTCCAAGCAAACCATCGGCTTGTGGAACGCCTGCTTTACGGAAATATTTTTGAGCCAACACATCCGTAGCAACCTGACTCCAAAATTTTGGAACCTCTACGTTGTTTAGTTCAAATACTTTTTCTCCGTTAGGATTTTTAATAACGGAGGTACGAAAATCATATTCGTACAAATCAAAAGGAGAAACTCCTTCTTTGGTAAAAAAGCGCTCGAAGCGGAGGCCTTTTTGTTCTGTTTTTTTGGCGTTGCGGCTGCTCATGGTATAGGCGTATTTAGTATGTTTTTATAATGTTATGTAATCGTTAAAATTTTTAGGGGGTTTTTATCCAAAAATCATTTTTGAAAACCTCCTAATCAAAATTCCTTATCCACATTATTTCAAATTAAATTTAAGAAGGCTGATTTAACTTAAAGTTCGGATGTGAATAATAAAAAAAGAAGACCTGAAGATGCCCATTATATAAGGAGACCGAATGTTTATTAACCTTTTATTAATCAATAGATTGTATCCATTTTACTACACTCTATTGGTGTTGTAGCATTATTTGGAACTGCGTTTCAATTCGTTACGATGTTATTCACCACTAGTGGATATTCAAATAACTTTAAAATATTAGAAGTTGTAAAATTGCACATCAAAAAATGCGAAGACGTCTCTTCGCATTTATCTCTAATGTTTGTTCTTTGGTAAATTGGTAAAACTAAAGTTTTAAAGTTTGGACCTTTAAAATTTTACATGTCTTGGTTTGGACCCGAGACAGCCAGTTTGCCAGTGAACACGAGGTTCGTGTTTGAACTAACTAATGATTTATATCAAACTGCATTTTCCACAAGAAAATTTCATCCACACTACTTTGCCTTGTTTTTCTGCTACCTTAATGTGTGTGTAACATAAATTATTCACAAAAAGTCTTTTATTTGCCTAGGATTACCCAAAACAAAAAGTTAATTCAGAATCAGCCACTTGTCCTTTTTATAATACAACTTACGCGTGAAAAATTTGATTTTAACCCACATACTAGCAAATACAGGCAAAGGCGGCAAGCAACTGGCCGTTTTAATAGATCCTGATAGCATCTCGGATGAGGCTATGCTGGTAAACACCTGCAAAATGAGCACTGCAGCAGGTGCTGATTTGATATTAGTGGGTGGAAGCCTTATTACCAACGGTTTTTTTGAACGCTGTATCAGTATTATTAAGGAGCAAACCGATATTCCGGTGATATTGTTTCCGGGTAATATTATGCAAATAGATGAACATGCCGATTCTATTTTGTTTCTATCGCTTATTTCTGGCCGAAATCCGGATATGCTTATTGGTAAACATGTATTGGCTGCACCGATGTTAAAAAAATCACAACTGGAGGTTATTCCAACAGGCTACATGTTAATTGATGGTGGCAATATTACTTCGGTAAGTTACATGAGTAATACCACTCCAATACCTGCTGATAAATCGAGCATTGCAGCTTGCACAGCCCTTGCAGGTGAGATGTTAGGATTACGCACTATTTATATGGATGCAGGCAGTGGCGCCAAACAACCTATCCCCGAAAAATTGATTCGTGAAGTAAAACAACACATTTCCATTCCACTATTTGTGGGAGGAGGCATACGCACACCTGAGGCCGCAAAAGCAGCAGCGCAAGCGGGAGCTGATATTGTTGTGGTTGGAAATGCTATTGAAAAAGATCCATCACTCATTGCGAAATTGGTAGACGCGGTTAAATCATAATTGCGTTTTTGCATCTCGTGAAACTGCTTATATTCGCAAGCCCAAAATAGAATTAAGAATTGAGTCCCGATAGCTATCGGGAGAGATTTGAGAAGTTGTGATGCTAGATATAATTTATTCGGAGAGCTGTCAGAGTGGCCGAACGAGCGCGCTTGGAAAGCGCGTATACTGTAACAGGTATCGAGGGTTCGAATCCCTCGCTCTCCGCTGATACTAATATTAAATGGTTACAAAAGCCTGCAAATCTTATCAATTTCAGGCTTTCTTGTTTTATTAACTATCAACATAAACTCAATCAATTCTCAGTTCAGTAATTCTGGAGTTATTTTAGATCTCGATATTTACTCACCAGAAAGCTCTGAAAGCTAACACTGGAAACCCTTTCAATAGTTGAAGATCTTGTTTGAGCATACCCGACAATCACATCCGTAAAACAACCGATTAGAGAAAATACCAATCAACAAAATAAGACGTAACGTGATAAGGAGAGCAAGTCAAAGAAGGCGCAGTCCAGAAGATTTTTTTTATACTTGATTATGTAGGGCAACAAAATCGGTATTTGTAGTTGCTACTTATTGTATTTCATCTTCTAATGAAATGACTAAAGAATATTTTTACTTTCTTATGTTCTCACATTCACAAAAAAACCCGGTATAACCGGGTTTTTAGGAACTTAAGTAATTTCAATATTATGCTTCAACTCTCGGTTTTGGCTGATCGGCCAGCAAGCGTAGCAGTTGACTTAATTTACTTTTTAACTCAGTGCGAGGAGTAATAAAATCTACAAATCCATGCTCTAACAAAAACTCAGAGCTTTGAAATCCTTTCGGTAAATCTTTCCCAATAGTTTCGCGTATAACTCGTGGACCAGCAAAACCAATTAATGCTTCGGGCTCGGCAATATTAAAATCGCCTAACATGGCAAAAGATGCCGTAACACCGCCTGTTGTAGGATCGGTTAACAACGAAATGTATGGAACACCCTCTTTAGCAAGCAATGCAAGTTTAGCTGAGGTTTTAGCCATCTGCATCAACGAAAATGCAGCCTCCATCATGCGTGCACCGCCTGATTTGGATACAACCATAACGGGAATTTGATTTTTGCGACCATAATCGATAGCACGTGCTATTTTCTCACCCATAACTGAGCCCATAGATCCACCAATAAAGTTAAAATCCATACAAGCCACTACTAACGGCATACTATCAACTTTACCTGTAGCTACGCGCATAGCATCGGTTAAACCCGATTTTTTTTGCGAATCAGCTAACCGCGATTTGTAATCTTTGGTATCGGTAAATGTTAATGGATCGGTAGGTTTAATATTACCAAACAGCTCTTCAAATTCTCTGTTATCGAACAAAATATTGAAGTATTCGATGGAGCCAACCTTATCGTGATAGTTGCAACTTGGACATACGAAACAATTTGCCTCATGATCGCTTGCCAACAATGCTTTTTTACATCGTGGACATTTATGCCACAACCCATCAGGTACCGATTTTTTATCTTCGGTACTGGTAGTAATACCTTCTTTTACACGTTTAAACCAACTCATTTTTTTAGCTATTAGCTGTTGGCTTTTAGCGCTTGGCTCCTAGCTAAAAGCCAAGAGCCAATAGCCAAAGGCTAACGTTCTTTATGCGATCGTTACTGAATTGTCCAAATAAACATCTTGAATAGCATTTAGCAACGCTACACCTTCTGCCATTGGTTTTTGGAATGCCTTACGACCCGAGATCAAACCTTGGCCACCGGCACGTTTGTTAATTACCGCTGTTGTTACTGCCTCTGCCATATCGGTAGCACCTTTCGATTCTCCGCCTGAATTAATCAACCCCTGACGACCCATGTAACAATTGGCAATTTGGTAACGCGTTAAGTCAATTGGATGGTTTGATGATAATTCTGTGTATACTTTATTATGTGTTTTACCAAAGTTCAATGCAGTGTAACCACCATTGTTTGTAGGTAATTTTTGCTTGATAATATCTGCTTGAATAGTAACACCCAGATGATTTGCTTGACCTGTTAAATCAGCAGATGTATGATAATCAACACCATCTTTTTTGAATGCGTTGTTACGAGTGTAGCACCATAAAATGGTTGCTAAACCTAATTCGTGTGCTCTTTCAAAAGCAGCAGCCACTTCTTGAATTTGACGTCCACTTTCTTCCGAACCAAAATAAATAGTAGCCCCAACAGCGGTAGCTCCCATGTTCCAAGCTTCATCAACTGAACCAAACATAATTTGATCAAACTTATTTGGATAGCTTAAAAATTCATTATGATTCAGCTTTACAATAAACGGAATTTTGTGCGCGTATTTACGTGATACGGAAGCCAATACTCCATAAGTAGAAGCAACAGCGTTACAACCACCTTCAATAGCCAACTTAACAATATTTTCAGGATCGAAGTAAATTGGATTGGGAGCAAAAGAGGCACCTGCACTGTGCTCAATACCTTGATCTACCGGCAAAATAGAAACATAACCTGTTCCACCTAAACGTCCGTGGCTGTATAAATCAGTTAAACTGCGCAATACTTGTGGATTACGATTTGATGTTCCGAAAATATCATTTACGAAATTTGGACCAGGAAGGTGTAAATTAGATTTGCTAATTGTTTTACTTTCGTGGTTTAATAAATAATCGGCCTGATCGCCTAATAGTTCTGCTATTTTAGTCATGTAGATTGAGTATTTAAAGACTGCAAACTTAACCATTTTTTTGAAAGTTGAAACGTACATTTTAAACCTGAAAACCAATTGATTAACACACTATGATAACTGTAGAACGCATACAATCAGCCGATTTGCTTGCAAAAGCACATCACATCCGTAAAATTGTTTTTGTAATTGAACAGAACTGCCCTGAAGATATTGAATGGGAATTTGAAGATGAATCAACCCACTACATAGCACTCGAAAATGGGGAGGCGCTTGGAACGGCACGTTGGCGAACAACTGATAACGGGATTAAACTCGAGCGCTTTGCTGTGCTAAAGGAACATCGAAACAAGGAAGTTGGTAAAGCCTTATTGTTAAGATTACTAGCGGATACCAATCCATTCGGCAAAAAAAGATATTTACACGCCCAACTTCCAGCCAAAAACTTTTACCAACGCCATGGATTTAAACCCGAAGGTGAACATTTTTGGGAAGCCGATATTGAACACGTTAAAATGATATACTAAGCATAATCCTCTTGTACAAGTTGGGCCACAATTTTTGCACTGTTTAAACATAAAGGAATTCCACCACCAGGGTGAACACTGCCTCCACAAAAATACAATCCTTGTATGTGGCTGCTAAAATTTTTGTGTCGTAAAAAAGCGGAAAATTTGTTATTGCTGGCGTTACCATATAGTGCTCCTGCAAATGAGGAAGTTTTACTTTCAATGGTTCTAGGTTCCAATATTTCTTCTACTTCAATTACCGATTCAATATCAGTTGAAAGCAATCTATTAATTTTGGCAACGATACTTTTGCGGGCAGCTGCAATCAACACATCCCAATCCTGACCACAATTATTGGGAACATTAATCATCACAAACCAGTTTTCACAACCTTCGGGAGCATCGTCCTTCTTATATTTACTTGTAATATTTATGTAAATTGTTGGATCATTATAGATAGTTTTTTGCTTAAACAAACAGTCGAATTCCTGCTCATAATTTTCACTGAACAGGATATTATGCAAATCAAGTTCTGGGTAATTACGCTTTATACCCCAATAAAAAATTAAGGCTGATGATGACTTTTCTTGCTCAAGTAATTTTTGGGGGGCTTTTACATGCGGTAACAGTTTGTTGTATGTTGGATGAATGTCTGCATTACTCACAACAATGTCGCTCTCATAAAATTTACCGCCCACAAAAATCCCACACACCCTTTCACCAATTGTCTCAATTTTCTCAACCCTTTGATTAAAATAAAAATTCACCCCTAACTCCTTTGCCATTTGAAATATGGATTGAGTGATATTGTACATCCCATTTTGTGGAAAATAAGTACCTACATTGTGCTCCAAATGAGGAATCATGTTAAGCAAGCTAGGCGCCATGTATGGATTGCTTCCGTTATAAGTGGCAAACCGATTAAAATATTGTACCAATCGTTTATCCGAAAATATAGACTCATTTTCATCGTTCATTGAGCCCCAAAGCCCAAGTTTAGGAACACTTAAAACCCCCTTTAAGGTTGCAAATGATAAAAAATTTTGGAGCTTGTTTAAGCTTTGTTCCACAAAAATTGGGGCCGTAATGTTGTAACGAAAAGCCGCTTTATCAAGATATTTGAAAAGTTGATCAGCTTCACCATATCCTAGAGCATTATTCAATTCGCTTGCAAATTTTTCGCGGTTATGGTATGCGGAAAAACGGGTGCCATCCTCATAAAAATAGTTACAAGCCTTATCCAACTGAGTATACTCAAAATGGTCCTGGGGATTTTTTCCGGCAAGAATGAAAAGTTCTTCAACTAACTGAGGCATAGTAAATAATGACGGTCCAGCATCAAAGCGGTAACCTTTAATTTGGAATTCACTTAACTTGCCGCCAGGATAATTGTTAGCTTCAAACACAGAAACTGAATGCCCGCTGGCGGCAAGCCTAACGCTAGCAGCTAGTCCCGCTATTCCCGAACCAATGATATTTATTTTCATACAACCCAAAAAAGATAAACCTTTTAGCTCACTTATTGTTTAATTGATTCATTAGATTAAATTAACCCTTTGAAAACTAAAGTTATTGTAATCGGTTCTGGTGTTGCTGGATTATCGTCTGCAGCATACTTGGCTCAAGCCGGGTATGAAGTTTCCTTGCTCGAAAAAAACGAACACATTGGAGGCAGGGCGCGCATGTTCAAGCACAAAGGCTTTATGTTTGATATGGGGCCTAGTTGGTACTGGATGCCTGATGTGTTCGAAAAATTCTATTCCGATTTTGGCAAAACCACTTCCGATTTTTATGAGTTGGTTAGGTTAGATCCAAGCTACCAAGTATTCTGGAAAAACAAAGAAGGTATCAATATTCCTGCAAATATGTCGGAGCTAGAAGCTTTGTTTGACAAGTTTGAACCAGGTAGTGCCATTAAGTTGCGTCAATTTTTAAAAGAAGCTGCTTATAAATATGAAGTCGGAATCAATGATTTGGTATACAAACCAAGCTTAAGTGTCTTTGAATTTGCTGATGCACGCCTACTCAACGGCATGTTAAAAATGGATGTGCTCACCAGCATGAAAAAACACATTCGTCAGTTCGTTTCGCATCCTTTTTTAATTGAGTTACTGGAATTCCCGATACTTTTTTTAGGTGCACTTCCAAAAAACACACCCGCATTGTACAGCTTAATGAACTACGCTGATATGAGCTTGGGAACATGGTATCCAATGGGCGGTATGCATAACATTATTGATGCTTTCGAAAAGATTGCCACATCCCAAGGTGTGAAAATATATACCAACACCGAGGTATTAAGAATTACTTCCGAAAACGGCAAGGCAAAACAAGTTATTACAACTACAGGTACTTATAGCACAGAACTTATAGTAGCTGCAGGTGATTACCATCACGTAGATCAACATTTGCTTGAAAAAAATGATCGAAATTATACAGAGACATATTGGAACAAAAGGAAGTTGGCACCTTCCAGTTTGTTATATTATGTTGGATTGAACAAGCGCCTTAAAAATTTACAACACCATAACTTATTTTTTGATGAGGACTTTAACCAACATGCCAACGAAATATATACCGATATTAAATGGCCTGAAAAGCCATTGTTTTATGCTTCTGTTCCGTCAATAACCGATTCTTCTGTGGCTCCTGAGGGTTGCGAAAACCTGTTTTTGTTGATTCCAGTTAGTACTGAATTAACAGATGATACTGAAGCCATTCGCGACAAATACTTTGATATGATTTTAGATCGTTTGGAAAAGCTTACTAACCAGTCCATAAGGGAGCACATCATATACAAACGCTCTTATGCAAAAAAAGAGTTTATGTCCGACTATCATTCATTTAAAGGAAATGCCTACGGTTTAGCCAATACGCTTAGTCAAACTGCAATCCTAAAACCACGAATGAAGAGTAAAAAATTAAACAACTTATACTTTGCAGGCCAACTAACCGTTCCAGGACCGGGTCTACCTCCTAGCATCATTAGTGGCAAAGTTGTTGCAAACCTTATTTGTAAAGAGCATCCACTTTCAAAAGATTTTGTTACCCCTAAACAACCTATTGCAGAAACTGCATAAAAAACTGATTACTATGAAAACGCTATTCGACAACTTATCCAAAAAAACCAGCAAAATGGTAACGAATGCATACAGCACATCGTTTTCGTTGGGCATTCGTTTTCTTGCTAAAAAATTCCACGATCCAATTTATGCAGTGTATGGTTTTGTTCGTTTTGCCGATGAAATAGTAGACACATTTCACGGATACAACAAACGCGAATTGCTAGAAGATTTTAGAAAAGATACATACAAAGCCATCAAACAAGGAATTAGTTTAAATCCAATCCTAAACGCCTTTCAAGAAGTAGTTAACAAATACGAGGTTGACCACGAACTCATCGACACATTTTTGTACAGTATGGAAATGGACCTTGATGATCGCGAATACGATCAATCAGCATACGAAAAATACATTTTAGGATCTGCAGAAGTTGTGGGTCTAATGTGTCTTAAAGTATTTGTAGAAGGTGACCCTCAAAAATATGAAGAGCTCAAACCTTATGCTATGAAACTCGGTTCAGCATTTCAAAAAATAAATTTCCTGCGCGACTACAAAGTTGATACTGAATATTTAGGTCGCATCTATTTCCCACAACTACAGTTCACTCAAATGGATCAACAAACCAAATTAGAGATTGAACGTGATATTGAAAAAGATTTTGCCGTAGGGTATGAGGGCATAAAACGCCTACCCAAAGATGCCCGTTTTGGCGTGTATGTGGCCTATATCTACTACTCAAACTTATTGCATAAAATTATGGAAATGCCTGCGCAGCAAATCATGCAAGAACGCGTTCGCATACCCAATAACGAAAAATATGCATTATTCTTTGGGTCCTATTTGAGGCATAGTTTTAATTTGTTGTAATGAAAACCTCTATACTCTTTGTGCTACTGTCTCTTTTACATCCCTCTTCTGCACTCGATTTAACCAAAGTTAGAGCGGCATATGAAATTGCTTCAAAAAACGAATTGTTGGCCCGAGAGCTTTATAAAACTGTTGATGCACATGCATCCAACTCAACAACCATGCTCGGATACAAAGGAGCTGTTACCATGATGCTTGCTAAATTTCAGTTTAACCCATTAAACAAACTCGAATATTTTAATTCAGGTAAAGCCCTATTGGAAAATGCAATTGTCCGTGATGCAGATAACATTGAATTGATTTTTATTCGATTCAGTATACAGAGTTATGCGCCAGGATTTTTGAAATACAACAAGGAACTTAACCGCGATAAATATTTTCTTCTCACAAATATTAAGGATGTAAGTGATAAAGATCTTCAAACCCGAATCACAAAATTTTTATCATCCTCCCCCTACCTATCAAAATCAGAACGAAATAATCTACTTCAATGAAACAAGAATATGTAGTATTAGTTGATTCTGATAACAACGAAATCGGAACGATGGAAAAGCAAGAGGCTCACCAAAGATCTTTGTTGCACCGTGCATTTTCTGTTTTCATTTTCAACCCAAAAGGAGAGTTAATGCTTCAACAACGAGCGTTAGATAAATATCATAGTGGTGGTTTATGGACTAACACTTGTTGCAGCCATCCTCGTGCCGGTGAAACCACTCTTGATGCAGCGCATAGGAGACTAATGGAAGAAATGGGATTTGACTGTGAACTGACTGAAAAGTTTAGTTTCATTTATCAAACCCCTTTTGATAACGGACTTAGCGAACACGAACTTGATTTTGTTTTTACAGGTGTTTTTGAAGGTATGCCAAAAATTAATCCCGCAGAAGTAGCTTCATACAGATGGATAACGCTTGACGCTCTGCAGAAAGAAATACAAGAATCACCTGAACAATTCACATCTTGGTTTCAAATTATTCTAAAAGAATATTTCGAACATCTTTAATGTTTACTTTCCTAATATTTGAATATAACGCTCTAATGCTTGCAATTCATAAGCTGCAACCAACTCTATAAAATCTGATTTATCTGTTGTTGTTTGGGCTTTTTCTAAAGCATTGTAATAACTCATTCTGCTTTTTGCATCGCCTTTAATATTGGCAATAACGTATCCATGCTTGAGTAATAATAAATTCATTACAAGCCTTGACGTTCGGCCATTTCCATCAATAAACGGATGAATAGTTACAAGCCTTTCGTGCATTTCTGCGGCCAATATTACGGGATGAATTCGCTTTTTATTTGTATCGTACCAATGATAATATTCCTCCATTTTAGGGTTAACTAAATATGGAGCAGGGGGCATAAAACTGCTCCCTTTTATCATCACTTGTACGTTTCGATATTTACCGGCATTTATTTGATCAATACCTCGTAAAATGATGTTATGAATAGCCAATACTTCGCGCTCATTTATCTCTGTATTTTTATCAATTAGGTGTTTTACATATCCTATTGCCTCCTTGTGGTTAATTGCCTCAAGATGCTCGCGCATACTTTTACCACTAATTGTTAATCCTTCATTAACAACTAAATCAGTTTCCTTTAACGTAAGTGTATTACCCTCTATCCGATTACTTTCAAAAGTGTATTCCAACTCTAAGGCCTGAGCGATGCGATAACTATCAAATTGACGAATTTTGTCAAGTTTTTTCTTCAACTTATCAATATCGGTAAGTAATGATTTAATTGCTTTAGGCAAAATAGCCTTTACTGGCTTGGTTCTATATTTTATCTCCTCCTCGGCAAGCATCATTGCTTTCAATGCCAAATCATCATCTTCTCCTACCTCAAATAGAATTCTTTCTTTTAGCCATAACACCGTGAGTTCTGTTAAATCCAAATCCAACACACGAGCCAATTTTGCCAACTGATCTTTTGTGGGCACGCGGTTTCCGCTCTCAAACTTACTAATTAAGGCTTGATCAATTCCTGCCTGCTGAGCAACCTCACGTAACATTAATCCTCGTTTTTCGCGGGTAGATTTAAGTAATGTTTTCATTATATTGAACTTTTTAGACTTGACAAATTTAGTCATTTTTTTACATAATAAAAAATAGATTATGTAATGCTCTTCAGCCTAAATAATTCCTAATTCTTTTTTGAGAAACCTACCCGTGTGACTCTTTTTAACTTTACAGATTTCCTCAGGCGTTCCCTCACACAATACATCGCCACCGTACTTTCCACCTTCGGGACCAATATCAATAACATGATCTGCAACCTTTACCATGTCTAAATTATGTTCAATAACTAAAACAGTATTACCCTTATCGACTAGTTTTTGAAGCACATCTAACAATACTCTAACATCTTCAAAATGCAATCCGGTAGTTGGTTCATCAAGTATATAAAAGGTATTTCCAGTATCACGCTTACTGAGTTCGGTTGCCAATTTTACACGTTGAGCCTCGCCTCCACTTAGTGTGGTGCTTTGTTGACCAAGCGTTATATAACCCAGCCCTACGTCATTCAATGCTTCTATCTTTCTTAAAATCTGAGGCGTATGCTCAAAAAAATTAACAGCATCCTCAATACTCATATCAAGAATATCATTAATAGACTTTCCTTTAAACCTTACTTCAAGTGTTTCACGATTGTAACGCTTCCCGTTACATGTTTCACACTTAACATAAACATCAGGTAAAAAATTCATTTCGATGGTTCGCATACCTGCACCTTGGCAAGTTTCGCAGCGACCACCCTTTACATTAAAAGAAAAACGACCCGGTTTATAACCCCTGATTTTTGCCTCAGGCAAATTGGCAAACAAATCACGAATGTTTGCAAATACCTCAACGTAGGTTGCTGGATTACTACGAGGTGTGCGACCTATTGGGCTTTGATCAATATCAATTACCTTATCAACATGTTCTAGCCCCTCAATTTTTTTATACGCTAACGGTTTTTGATGTGAACCATAAAAATGTTGCCGTAAAATAGGGTAAAGTGTTTCGTTAATAAGCGAAGACTTTCCGCTACCACTAACGCCTGTTACAGCAATCAGTTTGCCCAAAGGAAATTCAACCGATACATTCTTTAGGTTATTACCACTTGCTCCTTTTAGTACAAGTTTTTTTCCGTTTCCCTTTCTGCGTTTGTTCGGAACAGCAATCTCCTTGGTACCATTTAAATATTGAGCAGTGGTAGAATTCGACCTCATGATATCGGCCAACGTTCCTTGAGCAGCAATATGCCCACCATGCACTCCGGCACCATAACCAATATCCAATATAAAATCACTTTCGGCCATCATGTCCCTGTCATGTTCAACCACAATAACGCTATTACCAACATCACGTAACTCTTTTAGGGAATCAATTAAACGATTGTTATCACGTTGGTGCAATCCAATACTTGGTTCATCCAAAATATATAGCACGCCTACCAACTGTGAACCAATTTGGGTTGCCAACCTTATACGCTGTGCTTCGCCTCCACTTAGTGTTCGGGCTGGTGAGTTTAATGTAAGGTAATCAATACCCACACCTATTAAGAACTTAATCCTGCTCCTAATTTCCTTCAAAATCTCGGTAGCAATAATGGTTTGTTTGGGATCTAAATGTTTATCAATTTCATTTTCAAACCAACTACCCAATGCGGTGATTTCAAGTGCTGCTAAATCGGCAATATTTTTATCCCCAATTTTGTAATGCAACGATTCTTTCTTCAGTCTTGCGCCACCGCAATCTGGACAAGCAGCAATGGTCATAAATTCTTCGGCCCAACGTACAACCGAGTCAGAACTTTTTTCATGATAATGCCTAGTAATAAATGGAATCAACCCTTCCCAAGTGGAGTTGAAGTTTTGTGTATATCCGCTGCTGTATTGATACGGAATAACAAGTGGTTCATCGCTTCCATGCAAAATTACATCTAATGCCTCCCTGCTAATTTTTTCGATTGAGTCGGCAAAACTAAACTTGTGGCGTTTGGCAATTTCGCGAAGCTGCGTGAATGTCCAATTTTCACGAGGCTCTCCTAATGGAGCAATTGCTCCTTTATTGATGCTTAACTTTTTATTGGGAATGATGTTGTTTTCATCCAATAAACTTACTACTCCCAAACCATCACATTTAGGACAGGCACCATAAGGTGAATTAAATGAAAACGTATTGGGCTGCGGTTCATCGTAACTGATACCGCTTATTGGATCCATTAAAAACTTGCTAAAGTGATAAGCATTCTCTGCTTTACTTTCCCCTTCAATCAATACCAAAGTACCTTTGCCCATTTTGAGTGCACTCTTCACACTCTCGCCAATGCGAAAACGAGCATCTTTTTTAGGCTCAATGCGATCAATCAATACTTCAATATCGTGTACTTTATACCGATCTGCCTGCATTTTGGGAGTGATCTCTTTTATCTCACCATCCAATCTTACTTTGGTAAAACCTTGTTTTCTGATTTGCTCAAATAGTTCACGATAGTGTCCTTTACGACCTTTAACCAATGGAGCTAGAATAGCAATCTTTTTATTCTCAAACTGTTGAATAATGGTTCCTACAATTTGCTCTTCAGTCATCTTCACCATTTTCTCGCCACTCTCATAGCTGTATGCATCAGCAGCACGCGCAAAAAGCAAACGCATGAAATCATAAATCTCGGTAATGGTTCCAACGGTTGAACGAGGATTTTTATTAACTGTTTTTTGCTCAATAGAAATAACCGGTGAAAGTCCATTGATCTTATCGACATCCGGTCGCTCCATATTACCGATAAATTGGCGTGCATAAGCGGAAAAACTCTCCATATACCTGCGCTGTCCCTCGGCAAAAATAGTATCAAACGCCAAGGATGATTTTCCACTGCCGCTTAATCCAGTAATGGTTACTAATTTATTGCGCGGAATACGAACATCAATATTTTTAAGATTGTGCTCGCGTGCACCTAATATCTCTATGTATTCTTCCTCATTGGAAGTTTCGATTTTCTTTTTACTAACTGTTTTCGCCATTGGTTGGTGTTGACGGGCATGCTCCCGACCATTCCTTATCTTACTTCTATTGTTACTAACAAACTGTAAATATAGGTGTATTGTTTTGCTATGTGGCTTTTTTCCCAATCTGCCTTCTCATATTCATTAAATCGACTTAAAACTTGTTTTAGATACAATTTGAAACATATTTGTGTTAGAGATTACCTATTTACCAGAACTAAAAACATTAACTCACAGCAGGTAAATCAATTCAAAGTTTTAAATTTAATCTAATGAAATCAAGAAAAACCCTTTCAACAATTATTTTACTGTCAATTACTTTATTGGGATGCAAAAAACAGCAAATTGAAAACAACAATAGTTCAACTATTGATGCTGAAAATAAATCAATAAATAATGTTCAGTTGATTGCGACCACTTTTATGACTCACTTAAAAACAGCCCAAAAACAGCCCAAAAACTGAAAAAAAACTGGAATACAGATGACTTCATTATCTATGATAGTTTGAGAGATGTAATCGAAATAGGAGCCAATGTAGATCTTGCTGAATCAATGGAAATTAGAGATGAAGATTATGAAAAGGACTATTTAATGACAGTAAACTTAAACGATGATGGTACAATTAGTTACGAAAGCCTTTTAAATTCATATACAAACGTCAGAGAAAAAATTATTGAAGATGCATTAGGTGAAGAAGCTACAACAACTATATTACAATTAATGAAAAAATTGAAACAATAGATTACGGAAAAACATTCAGTTTAACAAAGATATTCAACCTGTGGGTAACAGGAAGAAAAGGACGAATTATAACAAATCCTTTGCCCAAAGGCTTTAGTGCTGGTCAAGATTACTTTTGGCGTGGAAAAGACACTATACCCTTGAGTGGTGGTACTTTTTTGCCATTATACACAACCAATCAGGCTCCAGAGATGCTAACTAGCTATGCAAACTATAATTTATCTCTGTTGCCACAAATGTCTTCATCAAACTTTTATAAAGTTATATATCTATCAATAAAAGATGATCAGAGCATTAATAACTACTTTCACACATACCTGACATTGGGACCTAGAAGTATGTACGATATAAGTCATCGTGACGCTTCTTATACTGGATGTTGGGCAACATCAGATAAATACTTACCAAGCAGAATATGGGGAGGCTTGTTGAACACTAATACAACAAATTCTAATATTTATAAAATACCCCATAATATGATGAACTATTGTTTAACCAGTATGAGTATCATTGCAAATACCCACCCTGATAAACCTCTGGGATCTGTGATTACGAACTACAAAATTCGACCTTCAATAGGAACCCTATGTGGTTTAGCTATAATGGGTGATCTTAGTAACAAGACATACTGCTGGCGTGAAATGCATGAGTTGCGAGTAACGTATAAAAAACCAGTTTTAGTGTATGATCCAAACAACTAAAAAACTATTAGTCGGAATACTTTTGACATTGCTTGCTTTAACGAAAGTAAGCAATGCACAATCATTGCTACTATCCAATTTAAACAGAACAAATTATGATGATAGCCCAATAGGTTGTATTGAACTTCAGAATGAGCAATTGATTGTGGCAATCATTAATCAAAATCCTGATAGTAAGTTTTCTTTACCAACCAATTTGTATAAACTATCAAAAGAAGGTACTATTCAAAAAAAACTGATAATTGAAAATACTCTAAATAAAGGTTACTACGCTTTACAGTCAATTTTACAACATGGAAATGATAGTATAATATTGGCAGGACTTTGTATAACAGACACCTCTTCAGATTTAGTATTTAACAATCTAGTAATTGTAATAGCCGACACTGCTTTTACAGGTTACAGGACGATAATAATACCCGTACCCTACCAAAAAGAATTCAACATCAATAAATTTTTTAAACTAAAAAAATATAAAGAATCTTACTACGGAGTAGCAATAGCGTTAACACCAGGAGATGGTGAATTTGAAAAGGGCATTTCAAGCAACTTATATTTTGAACTAAACCCTCAACTTAGTTCATTTTCGAAACTAATGTTTGATACTGGTTACAACAAAACATACACAGGGACAGATATTGAAAAAATAAATGATAGCAGTTACTTGATTACAAAAGGACGGTCATACATTGAGGGCACTTCCGGGGGATGGCTTCCTTATTTGTATAAACTAGACTACAACTTAAAAAAAGTAGATAGTAATGTTATAATAATTAAAGGCACAAGTTTATTTGACAGACTATTTTTCAACATATTCAACCCTGTTAAAGTATTAACGTATAACAAGTATGTGGTAGTTGGTAATAAAACAATTGATACCACTCGTTTATTTATTCAAGTTTTCGACAGCAATTTGGTTAGCTATAAACTATACTCTTTTGATAGCTCCAGAAACTATTATTTTAACTCCTTTCAAGACGGAGGTATCGTTCCTGCATTTCAAAACGCAATTCATGTTAATGAGAATGGTGAAATATTGATTGGATACACCAAAGATGGGATAACTGCAACCAATAGGCAAGTATGCAGCAGCAACTTATGTGTGCTTAAAATTGACTCTAACTTTAATGAATTATGGAGAAAGCAGATTAGGCACGGACTTTCAAATGCAGTAATTGATGTTCGATATACAAAAGATGGCGGCTGCATCCTTACAGCTTCGGAAGGAGTTCCCCAAAATGGCGATAGCTTCGACCTGAAATTAGATGTACTTGTATACAAAATAAACAAAAATGGGACCATAACAGGCGTTACTTCTTTATTGAACGATAAAAACAAAAAAGAGGTAATAGCTTATCCAAATCCAATGCAAGATGAAGTTTCATTCAGAGGCTTAGGCGTTATGCAAACGCAACTCATCATTTATAGCGACCAAGGAACTGAGTATAATCGTGCAATAATTGAAAGCGAAACCGCAGTAGATGTCTCTCGAATGAAAGTGGGTAATTATTACTATAACATAATAGATAAAAATGGAGAGATAATTTACGCTGGAAAGTTGATAAAAAGATGAAATCTGTTAACTGAGCCTAAACTCCAAAATAGATTTTACTTGGTTAAACACCTGCATCGGACTCAGTTTCCGCCAAATCATATTATCCAACTCACCACCAAAATTGATATAATAATCCAAATTCCCATCACGGAACTCTTGCAATACATGCTCTTGAAAGTTTAATGCTGCAATCCAGCCATCTTCAACATCCTCGAACCACTCTTCGTAGTAACTGTCGTCATTTGTATGAAAGTTCAACACGTTTTCGCCAATTAAAATAAACTTATTGATGCCGTTTTCTGCCAATACTTCAACAACATCACGTTTCAAATACATAATATCGTTAGTAACAGCATCATTCCATTCTCCAATCATTTCAATAATGGCATATCCATCCGCATAGTCGGCAAATAAAATTTTGATGTACAGTGTTGGGGACCCAAATTCATCCCACTGCGGGTGCAACAAATAATTGTATACTTGATTGGTGTATTCAAACTCACTGTACTCCCGCTCATAGAAAGGCGATAGGTGATCATCCTCCGAACGGTAAAGGTCTCTCCATCTAAAATGTGGCTCTAAATCTTGCATACGGCTCAAAATTATGAGGATTTACAAGCATTCCCATGATATTTGAGATTAATTTTTTTAGACTTTGCAACTTGCTGTAAAAGTGTATTTTTGCCCTGCTTTTAACGATTGACTAACAATTTAATAATTATAACACGACATGTCGTATTTGTTCACATCAGAGTCCGTAAGCGAAGGACACCCAGACAAAGTAGCCGATCAAATTTCGGATGCACTTATTGACAATTTTTTAGCGTTTGATCCTGAATCAAAAGTAGCTTGCGAAACCCTTGTTACAACTGGTCAGGTTGTATTGGCAGGTGAAGTAAAATCAAAAGCATATTTAGATGTTCAAACTATTGCTCGTGATGTGATCAAAAAAATTGGTTACACAAAGAGTGAATATATGTTTGAAGCAAATTCATGTGGTGTACTTTCAGCTATTCACGAACAATCTGCTGATATCAACCAAGGTGTTGATAGAAAGAAAAAACAAGATCAAGGTGCCGGTGACCAAGGTATGATGTTTGGTTATGCAACCAATGAAACCGATAACCACATGCCACTTGCTTTAGATTTAGCTCACGGTATCTTGTTAGAACTTGCTGCTTTGCGCAGAGAAAATAAAGCAATTAAATACTTACGCCCGGATGCTAAGTCGCAGGTTACATTGGAATACAATGATAAAAACCAACCTGTACGTATTGATTCAATCGTTGTTTCTACACAGCATGACGATTTTGATACAGAAGCAAAAATGTTGGCCAAAATCAAGAAAGATATTATTGAAATTTTGATTCCGCGTGTTAAAACCAAGTATAAAAAATATGCTAAGTTGTTTAACAACAATATCAACTACCACATTAATCCAACAGGTAAATTTGTGATTGGTGGACCACACGGTGATACGGGATTAACTGGCCGTAAGATTATTGTTGATACATACGGAGGAAAAGGCGCACACGGAGGAGGAGCATTCTCAGGTAAAGATCCAAGTAAAGTAGATAGAAGTGCTGCATACGCAACCCGTCATATTGCCAAAAACTTGGTTGCTGCAGGTTTATGTTCGGAAGTATTGGTGCAAGTATCATACGCTATTGGTGTAAAAGAGCCTATGGGTATTTACATTAACACTTACGGAACAGCCAAGGTTAAAATGACAGATGGCGAAATTGCTAAGAAAGTTGAGAAGATTTTTGATATGACTCCTTACGGTATCGAAACTCGTTTGAAATTGCGCAACCCTATTTACAGCGAAACAGCTGCATACGGACACATGGGCCGCAAAAACGAAACGGTAACCAAAACATTTTCTTCTCCAGATGGTAAAAAAATAACCAAGAAAGTTGAGTTGTTTACATGGGAAAAACTAGACTCTCTAGATAAAGTGAAGAAAGTATTTGGGTTGAAATAATCATCATTACCAATACACAAAAAAGCCTCGAAAGAAGAAATTCATTCGAGGCTTTTTTGTGTTAAATGAACGCATTTTTATAAACAACTTTAAGAAAGCATATCTGTAACGGTATGCTGTAAGATGCTTTCGGGCTGCATTATCTCTTTACTATCTATACTGTTAAAATTGTAATGATATAAACCCCACTAATTACCCAATACAATTATAATAATGTTGTTGTTTGTAGCATCCGAAATTGTGGAAGTATACTCTACTGTTCCTAAAGCATCTGTTCTAGCATAATTTTGCGAAGCATGATGTACATAAAATGACACGATGATTAGGTATAAGGAAAATCCCTTGACGATAATTCGCCAAGGGATTGAACAATATGGTTTAATTTGTTAAAAGCCAATTAATGTTAAACCTGCTGAAAATAGGCGTACATCAGGTGCTTTAGAGGTATTGAAATAGGGTGTTAATGCATAGTTAGCAAATAATTTCACTCTATCATATCCAACCCTAACTGTTGCATCAACTCTAAATGGATTGATATTAAAATCATCGTTCATTTCTACACGCTGGTGGTATCCTCCAGATGACGTTTCGGTAACCACTCTTGAAGTTGCTAAATAATGAACAATGGCTCCTGTTGCAATATGAAATCCGCCTTTTGATTTTTTGCTTGTGCCAGGTGCAAACTTAATTAACAAAGGTGCCGTAAAATCAAAAGTATATAGCTTGTTCAAGCTTAAAGTGGTTCCGGCATTTGGTGATGTTGCGGTTAACGTATTTGCATTAGGGGTTAAATAATCATTCCCATCAAAATGAATATTGTTCCATACAATACCTAAGCCCGTGGTTAATGCAAGTTTATTCTTAATGATGTGACCATCTAAATCGCCCATGTTAAGCGCAAAGAACCATGAACTACCGATATTCGATTCTAAAAACTTGTGTGAAGCAGGCATCCTAACATTCATACTTGGTGTTGCAAAACCTTGAACACCCAATTCAAACCCACCCCAAACCGATTTCATCTCGTGCGTTTTTTCAGCGTCATCCTTACCGTATACTTTGTCCTTTTTCTTATCTTCAATAATCATGAGTTTTCGTTTACCAATTTTTACCCGAGTGGTATCGCCATCGTTTGACGGATTTTCTTTTTCATCGGCTATGGCTGTATTCAGAACACTCGTATAATCATCCCCATATTTACTGCCTTTTATGCTTGCCAAATCATCAATGGAAAAACTTTTATTTTGAGGTTCCCCTTTAAAACGTATCGAACTCAAACCATCTGCTTTGGCATTCAGTGTTTGAATAGATTGAACCCGTGCCTTCGATATACCATCGGTTTCAATGATGAGTTGTTGACACACCAAATCTTCTCCCTTAACACTAGCTCCTCCATCAACTTTAACAGATGCTTTTTCAGTGGTTCCCGCAATGGTTAATATACCGGCACCGTCAGCATCAACAACCAGATTTGTTACCGAAACCAACAGGTCGGCCTTTGCCTTATCGTCAATCTTAATAGATATGTTTGCTCCACGCAATGTATCAACCGATTCAACACTTCCCAAATCCTCAATAACTATGGATGTTACATTTTTAACAAAAACTTTCACTGTTTTACCATTGGCTTGGTCTCTCGTTAATTCGAGTGTTTGGTTATTAATTTTTAAGGATGATTCTGCTTGTAATCCGCCTTCCATGTATACAGAATAACGATCAGCAATAACCAATTCAACCTTAACATCATCTCTAACAACTAATTTATTAAACTCAGAAAGTGGCTGACTGTTTTGCCCCGAAGCAGCCTTGATAATAACAATTGGAGCTCCAAACAAAACGAATAATTTAACGAATATTGATTTCATGATTTCTACTTATTTATTTGTACGAATGTGATTGTTAAAAGTTACACCTCGGTTAAATTATTTTGAATGCAACCATTCAAAATCCAAACCAGCAATTTCTATTTTGTTTACTTTACCAGTCATTTCATTTTTTTCTACAGTTACACCGGCAGCTTTGTTAAAAGCATATAAAGCCGTAACCGCTTTTTCCTCTAGCTGCCTGGTTTGTTTATTGAGTTTGTTTAAAGCCAATGTTCTGATATTAAGGAATACCGGTTCTTCATTAGTAAATTGTTGAGGCTGGGTATATGGTATCCACGCTAATAATTGATTGGTTTGAGCAGCTATGCTTACTGCAGCCGACCTAATTTCTTTTGTTGAAACTTCGTTTATAACACCAAAATGAATATTTTTTTCGATGACCAATTGCTTCTCTTTTTTCTGCTCCCCTTTATCTTTTTTACTGCTAACGTGTTGTATAACTTTTGCAGCATGCAGTTGCTTTTGTGCAGATTGAATTTGTAGAAGTTGGGATTGTTGCGTTGATTGAGTTTGAATTGTTGCGATTGGCATTTGAGTACTTGATTGCGGTATTAAAAAATACCAACCCAACGAAGCTACCATCAAAAACATAGCGGCAACACGTATAATTTTGTTACGATACAATACCCATACATTTCCTCTTTTTAGGGATTGTTTGTGCGGATAAATAACGGTGTGATCGGGAACGAATTGTGTTTGAGAAAACAATTTTCTCTCTCTTTTTATTTCGGGATATAAGATGACTCCTTCCGCTAATAAAGCTGCCTCTGCAATGCTCAAATCTCCTTCGAATTCAGCAACCAATAAATCCGCGTATTGAGATTTCACGTCATTAAATTCTGGTTTTTTAAGATATGCAAAGGATACAGTGTTAGCAATCGAGTCATTTAATTGAACCTCTGCAATACCTTCAAATTGTGCTTTTATATCAGGGTGTTGCTCCAAAAACAACAATACTTCCGACACCTCATTGGCATCTAATTTGCCATCAAGGTAATCCAATAGGAAGCGTTCATAATTGTTTTTGTTGATGCTCATACTACTGTATCCAAACTTCCGATATACTCTTTTAAAAATACCCGTGCACGGTAAATGTATACTTTTACCTGACTCTCATTTAAACCCGTTATTTCACCAATTTCTTCATAACTATACCCTTCGTAATCGCGCAGTAAAATTACGGAACGTTGAATATTGGGGAGTTTTCCTAACGCTTCCGTGAGCACACTTCTTATGTCTGAAAAATTGTTTTGCGAAACATATTTACCTTCATCAATTTGTTCAAAATCGCCCTGAAACTTTTCCCTGCGAATACTGTCAATCATGGTATTGTAAGCAGTTGTAAAAAGATATGATTTCACCCTCGTTACATCCAACTCGGTTACTTTTATCCATAATTTTTCGAACGTATCCTGCACAATATCCTGAGCCTTATCCGCATCACGTATATTCTTAACAATAAACCGATAAACATTATCGGCATATTGATCTACGCAGGTATTGAATTCAGCAACTGTCATTGGTGTGTGCGGATGTTACGGTTGAGACAGCCCAAAAGTTACACTCCCTACAAACATTTATACGAATATCTGATTTCCAAGTGATTAAAATATCTAATTGCAAGAATATTATTCAAAATCAAGATTTACTCCTTATAAAAAAGGCATGTACTTTTTGAGTAACTCAACTTGCCAAGCTTCCCATTTTTGGGATGAATAATATTCTACAAACATATTTTTATACGCAACTTGTTGAGCCAAATACTCTGCCAACTGAGAAGCCGGTGACGCTAATCGAGAATTGGTGCTAATCATGGCATCAAATAAATTGGCCACAAGTTTTTCATCACAATATCCAAGTGGTTTTATAGATGTAAACGCATTGTTACGGGTACGAAATTCCCATTGAGGTGATGTATATTGAACCAACCTATTAATGGTTTGTTGCTGGTTTATTCCACTTATGTATGAAAGTTCATTCCACTTAATATCTACTGCATTGTTCATTCCATAAACACCTTTAGTTGATGCCAAAAATGCCGAAGCCTCTTTAGGATAGGTTTTGCAAAGTTTTTCTAACGAAACCAACACAACATCATAACTGGAATCTTGCAAAGCCTTTATAAATGTTTGCTTCCATGTATTATCCGAGCCATTATAGCTCTTTAGAGCCGCCAATTTGGGTGCTGGGGCTTGTTGAGCAAAAACAGTTTGGAGCAAGCTTGCACTTTGTTCATCTTTAGCCAGCTGATTGATAATTTCGGCTTTCATTTGGTGAAACGTTTCCTTTTTCCAAACCTCATGCAGTAAATCACGTTTCTTCTCAATAGGTGTTTCCTTTAGTGCAACAAGTGCATCGTACCTATCGAGCATATATGGAGCTTTTAATAATTGCGCTTCCAGCTCTTCAAAGTTCTTTTTAAATACCACACTTTTAAGCACCATCGAATTGGGGTCAAACAATACAAATGCGATTTCCTTGTGCAATTTGTTATCAATTTTTGCTACTTCAAATGCTTCATCAATCCACTCTGTTACTTTATCAAATGAACCATCTGTGTAGTGAACTTCCAACACGATTGGCATTTTAAATAAACCTACAACTTCATCACGCTGGTGCGTTTGTTCTACTGCAATTTCGGTATGACGTGTTCCATCTGCTTTTAAAATATCTTCGTAATGAACAGTGTATTGAGGCTCTCCGCCTTTTAACAACCATTCATCAAAAAACCAACTTAAGTCTTTTCCCAATTTATCCTGAATGGCCTGTTGCAAATCATTTGTTTCAACATTGCCATACGCATGTGTTTTAAGGTAATGACTTAAGGCTCTTTTCCATTGCTCATCTCCTAATACATAACTCAACATGCTTATTACATTTGAACCCTTAGGATATACCCTTGCCGTGCCCGATTGCGAGTGACGGATAGGGTTACGGTCTTTTTTACTTGCCTCTAACGCTGTGTTTTGCTCACCTCTACGTTGCCAATTGTATTCATCTTCACCTAAAATTTGGCGGGTAAACATTTTAGGGTAATAGGTTGCGTAGCTTTCTTGCAACCAAGTATCGCGGCCATCGCGGGCTGTTATGTAATCACCAAACCACTGATGGGTGAGTTCGTGACAGTTTACACCAACATAGTTTCTGTCGGTGTAAGCACGTGCATCCACATTAAAAAAATCTCCAAAAATCGTTGCAGTCGTATTTTCCATGGCACCGTATAAAAAATCCTGCACCATAATTTGCGAATAACTTTCCCATGGATATGCAATGCCTGTTTCACGTTCTAAAAAATCAACCATTTGTTCTGAATAGCGATACGTTGGTTCTGCTCTATCTGCAAACTCGGGATAATAGTATTGGTTCATGGGAACACCTTTTCCACTCTTGGTTTTTTTGATGCCATACTTCCCTATTCCCAACATCAATAAATAACCTGCATGCGGTTTGGTCATTGCGTATTGCCAGGTAATGGTATTGTCTTTATTCACGGTTTTCTTTTGCAACAAACCGTTGGATAGCACTTCATAGTTTTTGTCAAACGTAATAGTTGTTTCGGTAATGAATTTATCATTCATATCATCATACATGGGAATCCAATAACGGTTATCAATTCCCTGACCTTGCGTCCATATTTGATTGCGCACGGCAAACGGATTTTTCTCCGGATTTTCGGGAACATTCCACCCAATGAAATAAATTCCTTTGCGCGGTGTTGCCTCGTACTCAAAGGTGATAGCACCTGTTTGGTCCCACTGAAAAGCTTTAGTAGGTTTAACCCAAACACCAGTTTTAACTATCGTAAATGGCAAGGTTTGATTGTTGAGCGATGCGTTTTTAATTTGAATACCGGGAGCATCAAAAAAAACTGAGTCAACTTGTTTTTGCAATACGGTAAATGAGTGGGTTACTTTTCCTTTCACCAATCCCTTTTCGGGAACAAAACTCACCTCCACTTTCATGCGGGTAATATCGAGTGAGTGTTCGCGGTAGGAAAGATTATCTTTTAGATAACTGCGGTAACTATTCTGAGCCAAAAGAGATACAGTGGCTAAACAAAAAAGGGAAACGAAAAACTTCTTCATGCTATGGAATTTATCCATGCAACATCCTAAAGTTTATTGGATAAAGCAAACTGTTTTGACAAACTCGATACCACTGGCAATTAATCGTACAATTCAAATTTGATATGCTCTTTGGTATAACCCATTCCTGTCAATCGATCGCGAGCTTCCAGAATCATATTTTTCCAACCGCATAAATAAAAAGATGCGGGGCGTTTATCAGCAAATATTTCTTCATATACTGAATGAACATAACCTGTTCGTCCGTTCCAGGTTGAAGCATCTTCTCTGGACAATACCGGAATAAACCTAAACTTCTCATGCTGCTCTTGGAACATGTTCATTTCCTGTTTGTATAAAAGATCTTTTTCGTACCTGCTGCCAAACACCATGTAAATATTATGATGTTCGATATCGTTATTAATTACATGATGCAACATGCTGCGCAGCGGTGCAATGCCTGTACCGGTTGCAATTAAACATAAGTCGTGTTCAAGTTTTTCGGGCAACGTAAACTTGCCTATTGGTCCGGCAACAGGAACGGTCATTCCTACCTTGTAGTTCTCCCACATGTATGGTGTGCCTAATCCAGGAGGATTCAATACAATAATCAATTCAAACACATTATCGTTTCCGGGAGCTGAGGCAATGGAATAACTGCGGTACGAAATTTTAGATTCGATGGGAAGATTAACCATAACAAACTGCCCTGGCTTAAAATGAAACTTCTCTAAATGAGGCATCCGGAAAAAGAAACGTTTAACTGCTTCCGATTCATCAATAATGTGAATGATTTCGGCATCGTAAAAAACCTGTTTCATATATTGTTTGTTATAAGGAAATCGAAATTAACAATTTATGATTGGATTTGCACAGTTTTTAAATATTTTGCAACTAATTGCTATTCAAAGAGGTCTTTAAAAATACACCATGAAAAAAACATATACTATTCTATTGATTGCGTTGCTGTTGCTTGGCAATATTGCTGTTGCGCAACGTTCAAACTGCTCGGCTTATCCCGATCTTATTCAATTAACACAACCTAACGGAACTGTTATAAGTGCCTATATTAAAGGCAATGAAGTGCTTCATTATTATCAAACTCCCGATGGATATACTGTATTGCAAAACCCAGCAAACAACGGTGCGTATGAATATGCAAAAACCGATGCACAAGGAAATTTGGTTCCTAGCGGTATGATGGTTCAAACGGGTTTACAAAAAAACAACCCTTTTGCAAAAGGATTGAAGTACTCTGCAAATCAAGTTAAAGCTGCCAAAGAATCGTTTTATGCGAATGAAAAACCACTTCATTTTCACAAAGCAGCAAACGGAGCTTTCCCATCAAAAGGCAAAATGAAATTATTGGTTGTGTTGATGGAGTTTAAAGATGAACCTGCTACTTACACCAAACAAAGTTTTATGGATTTGCTCACGCAAGATGGATACAATCTCAATGGTGGAACAGGAAGTTTCCGTCAGTTTTATGAGGCCAACTCATTCGGACAGTTTGATTTAGATATTACTGTGATGGGGTGGTATACAGCCAATCGGAACAGGATTGAATATGGCAGAACAGACAACTCAGGAACAAACAACCCAAGTTACAACGCAAATGTTAGAGAATTGGTTGGACAAGCGGTTGACTCTGCTAAGTTTGAAGGCGTTAATTTTTCGGATTACGACAATAACAAAGATGGAGAGTTAGATGGGTTGGTTATTTTCCACTCGGGCTTAGGTGCCGAGCAAGGTAAAAACGGATATATTTGGTCGCACCGCTCTTCCCTTTGGGGTGGTAGTGCACGCACTTATGATGGTGTAAACATTAGCAACTATTGTATCAATCCATCTAAAAGAGATTTTGGCGGTATTACGCAGGTGCGCATTGGTGTGGCAACACATGAATTCGGTCACATACTTGGTTTACCTGATTTGTATGATACTGATCAAAGTTCAGAAGGTGCCGGAAACTGGTGTTTAATGGCAGGTGGGCCATGGATGAATAGTGAGCGCACTCCTTGCCAACTAAATGCATGGAGCAAATCGGAATTGGGTTGGATAACGCCAACCGTTATCACCAAAAAAGGGTCATATGAACTCAAAAACTTTACCGATAGTTTAGTTGCTTATCGTATCAACACACCTGTTCCTAACGAGTATTTTTTATTGGAAAACAGACAACTTAAAGGTTGGGACAGGTTTATACCCGGACGAGGTATGGCCATCTGGCATATTAATACCGACAGAGCAGATAACTATTCGAAGTATAGATCCAACAATGTAAATACCGATACGGCAATATACGGAGTTGGCATTGTGCAAGCAGATAACAGAAGGAATTTAGAACTTTCTTCTAACCGAGGTGATGCCGGGGATGTATTTCCGGGAACTTCTGTTAACCGTTCATTCACGCCCATTTCCAAACCGGCTTCGTTGTTGCATGAGGTTGATAATTTGGGAAACCCACTTTCGTCCAATATTTTCATCACTTCTATCACCCAACGAACTGATAGTGTAATCACATTTGATTTGGGCGGAAAAGCCAAAGCAGACTTCAGACCCTCGTCTACAAATGGTTGTGCACCGTTTACCATCACGTTTAATAATCAATCCTCATTCAGTTCAACTTATTTTTGGAATATGGGCGATAGTACAACTTCAACAGACATAAGTCCATCAAAAACATATACCAAACCCGGAACCTATAGAATCTCCTTAACTGTTTATGATTCGGCACAACAACCTGTTGATTCATTTAGCACTAACATCTCCGTTTATTCATCGCCAACCGCGGTAGCGTATTTTACCCAAACAGCAGATTCGGTAGTATTTGTAAATAAATCAGTAGGTGCCGATTATTATTATTGGATATTTAGCAATGGAATGACTTCACAAGGTTTTGCTCCTAAATTAAAATTAAAGGGACCAGCAACATTCCAACTAACCGCTTATTCCAACAATGGCTGCCAAGATACTATTAGCGGTATGATATGGAAAACGGGATTAGACGAAGCTACCAACAACACCATTGGTTTAACCATTTACCCTAATCCGTTTTCGGATAAAACAGCCATTTCATACACCTTGCAACAACCCTCTGATGTAACTATTGAAGTGTATAATTTACTTGGAGAGTTAGTAATGCATAAAGCCCTGTTAAACCAAACAACAGGCGCTCACGATTGGCAGTTAGATACACTTACCGCAAATGGTTTATACCTAGTAAAAGTAACCACCAATAAACAATCGGGTGTGCAACGCATACTCAAAAATTAATACAATATGCTCCGTGAGCTAATACATTTATTTTACCCCAGATTATGTATTGCTTGTAATGGCAACCTGTTACACAATGAAACATTTTTGTGCACAGGTTGCCTTTTTCATTTACCCCAAACACATTTTCATACCTTACCCGAAAACCCAATTGCCAAAACTTTTTGGGGACGTTTACCCGTTCAACATGCAATGGCCTTTCTGTTTTTTAAAAAAGGAAATTCGGTGCAGCATATCCTACATGAGATTAAGTATAAAAACAATACCGATTTGGCTCAATTTATTGGCAGATATTATGGTTCGATATTAAAACAGAATATGCTTCATTGGGATGCTGTTGCTGCCATTCCGTTGCATAAAAGTAAGCTTAAAAAACGCGGCTACAACCAAAGTGGATTAATTGCAAAAGGATTAGCAGAAGCATTGGGTGTTGAAGATATAAGCAACTCGTTACTACGGTTAAAAGCCACCGAAACGCAAACACGCAAACACCGTTTTGAGCGTTGGGAAAATGTGGAAGAAGTATTTATGCTTGATGAACCAGCCTTATTTGAAGGGAAACATGTTTTATTGGTTGATGATGTAATCACCACAGGTGCCACATTAGAAGCTTGCGGGAAAGCGATTTTAGCAGCACCCGGAACCACATTGAGTGTGGCTTGTATTGCGTATGCCAATACTTAGTGGAATAATCCAATTGCGCTTACTGCTTTTTTAGAAGAATAAATACCTCTCTGTTCGCGCTAACGTCACGTTAGTGCGAATTTAGAACAACAGAACTCCCCAATACATTAATGCTCGAACGGACCTCCCCAATAACTCTGTTCGCGCTAACGTCACGTTAGTGCGAATTTAGAACAACAGAACTCCCCAATACATTAATGCTCGAACGGACCACAGCAATAACTCTGTTCGCGCTAACGTCACGTTAGTGCGAATTTAGAACGACAGAACTCCCCAATACATTAATGCTCGAACGGACCACAGCAATAACTCTGTTCGCGCTAACGTCACGTTAGTGCGAATTTAGAACGACAAAACTCCCCTATACATTAATGCTCAAACGGACCACAGCAATAACTCTGTTCGCGCTAACGTCACGTTAGTGCGAATTTAGAACGACAAAACTCCCCTATACATTAATGCTCGAACGGACCACAGCAATAACATGCATTTAAAAGTATGAATCGTTAAGTTAAAAATTATATTAGTTTCATGTCCGAATATCTTAAAACCCAAGAAGGAAAAGCCTATTTTATTACGTTTAGCGTTGTTGATGGGATTGTTGTTTTTACCCGAGACAGTTACGTGAATATTTTATTGGAAAGCATACTGTATTGTCAACAGAAGAAGGGGTTGTTGCTTTATACCTATTGCATCCTACCAAGCCATATTCAAATGATAGCTGGAGCTGATGAAGGAACGTTGGGCGAACTATTGAGGGACTTAAAAGGATTTACCGCACGGAAAATCTTATCGGAAATAAAGTTGAACCCACAAGAGAGCAGACGTGAATGGTTGTTGGAAGCATTCAAAAAAGCAGGTTCATTATCAAGTCAAAAGCAAGCGTATCTGTTTTGGCAACATAGTAATCATCCCGAAGAATTATATTCCGAAAAATTCATCAATCAAAAAGAGTTATATATATTGATGAATCCTGTTGAAATGGGATTGCTGAGCCGCCCAAAACATTACCTGCCCAGTTCAGCATCTGAAGAGAGTCCTTTAAACGTTTTACCGTTGAGATAACCAATGGGAATGCTAAATCGCACTAACGTGACGTTAGCGCAAACAAGGGGGTTGTGCCTGCGGTTGTATTTTCTTATCCATAACAACTTGCTACCAATTGATTTTTTCAAAGAAGTAGCTATATTTACATGATTAAACCCTACAGCCTATGAATATGCCCCCTGAATGGATAGCCGAACCGGTGGAACATGATGGTCAAAAACGCATAACCTTACGATTTAGTAAACGCCCCGATTGGGATACGTTGGTTCGAACGTTGGTTGGTTCGCGCTGGAGTTCGCGTTTAAGAGCTTGGCATATTGCCGATACCAGAGCTAACCGCGATTGGTGTGGTATAAACAGTATTGCACAACACTACACCCCGAAAAGCAGTGATGACTATCCGAAACACGCAACAGATAAAATAGAATCGTTTGTGCGGTGGATGCGCTCGAAACGGTACAGTGAAAACACGATTAAAACATATTGTGATGCGCTTAAAACATTTTTAAAATATTACACTGCGAAAGATATTGAAGATATTACCAATAAGGATGTAATTGATTACAATAACGACTACATCCGCAAACACAATTATTCTGCCTCGTTTCAAAACCAAACGGTAAATGCCATTAAGCTTTTTTTTAAAACGGTACTCAACTCCAAGATGGAAACAGAAACCATTCACAGACCAAAATCGGGAAAACAGCTACCTAATGTTTTGAGCAAAGAAGAAGTAAAGAAAATACTGGAAGCCTGCGCCAATTTAAAACATAGAGCAATGCTTACACTTATCTATTCATGTGGACTTAGACGAAGCGAGTTGCTAAATCTAACCTTTGAACATATTGATGCCAACCGTAAACTACTCATCATAAAAAGCGCTAAGGGAAATAAAGATCGTATCACTCCGCTATCCGAAAAAGTGTTGGCACTGTTACGCGACTATTATAAAGCCTACAAACCCCAAAAGTACCTATTTGAAGGTATGTATGGAGGGCAATATGATGAACGAAGTTTAGCGAGCGTACTTAAACGAGCTGTAACAATGGCTAATATAAAAAAACCGGTTACACTTCACTGGTTGAGGCACAGCTATGCTACACACTTATTGGAAGCCGGAACTGATTTGAGGTATATTCAAGAATTGTTGGGTCATAGCCACTCAAAAACGACTGAAATATATACGCATGTGTCTACCAAAAGTATTAAAAATATTAAAAGTCCATTTGATGATTTGGATAACTATTAAACCCCACATACATTTGAGCAAACAAAGAGCACTTTTGCATCCTTTAACTCCTAATACGGTAGTTAAAGGATGCAAAAGTTGCTCCTATAAGCTAGTTATAAGTAAGCCTATTGACGACACATTAATTAAATAATTATGAGCGAAAAACCTAACAACCCAAAACCAACACCAACACCAAAACCAACACCAAAGCCGACACCAAAGCCGACACCACCACCACCGTCAAAGCCGACACCTCAGCCTTTTAGAAGAGAGTCTCCGTCTCCTGGCACAAATCAACCCAACCCAGGCAGAGGCGGTGGTAGACCTCCTAAAAACTAATCATAAAAAATGTAATCAACGTTATTAGACCGACAAACATTACTACAAGACTTGAAAGGTTAAGCCAATCGGTCCACGTTGAAAATGCTTCGGATTTACGATCAAGTTTGACTATATCATTTTTTGTTTGTTCGCTTGGGCTGGTAGGATCGTCTATTTTAGCTTGACTCATTCGCATATCATACATATTTGCCGATTTGCCTGTAAATTGACTAATAAGATTTACGACAATGGCAATTACAAAACATAGACCTGCTATTTTTATAGACAGTATAAAATCAAGTGGCGTTTGCTTATGGTATTTAAGTGTTTCCAAACAGACATAAACACCTGCTCCACTGATTGATATTATTAATAAATCTATACGTTGAACAGCATAAAGCCAACCTTGCCATGCCATCTGTTTTCTATCTCGGTTTGTGTCTACCATGACACGAATATAATTTGTTTCCATATTACTATTTTTTACTGTTTGACAAATACGAAAAAGGCCTACTTATAACACACGTCTTGCGCCATTGCCGGTAAGCTCTAAATTTTATGTTTATTCTACGCATATTTATTTTATTTTTGGTTGACAAATTAACCTCACGCAATCAGCAACAGCGCAAGGCGTGGAAACGTTGTAAGCAAGCCTAAAGAACGACAGTACTCCGAAAAAACAGACATCTGAAAAACGAACTTTGACATCTTAACATAAACTTAAGTACTGACCTTGGCGACACACCAACCAACCCGAATGTTTTAAAAAAATTTCCCAAGGCACATTTTAAAAAATAATTTTAGCCAACCGTTCATTGGCACATTTGCAAAACCGCACAAGCCGACACACGATCCAAGTTTTGCAAAAGAGCCAATTTCCAACTCTGTTAATAACTTTTTTTCAGATTTTACTTGTCTGATTAAAGAAACTTCTCTAATTTTGGACATTATTTGTCAAGATAAATTTATTCTATGCAAAATTTGGACAGTATCGGTACTCAAATCAGAAAGTTACGAGAAGAGGCAGAAATGCCTTTGCGTAAACTTGCTGCATTACTTGACATTGACCAATCTACTTTGAGTAAAATTGAGCGAGATGAACGCAGAGCAAATACTCAAATGATTGAACAAATTGCCAAGATTTTTAAGGCAGATAAAGAAAAGTTACTTATCGCATTTTATAGTGATGTTGTTGCATATGAAATTCAGGAGGAAAAAGCATTTTCTGAAATTCTGCAAGTAGCCGAAGCGAAAATTGAATATCAAAGAACCATTAAAAAGAATGCAAAATGAACAGCGTAATCAACTATTTTTTAATCAAAGAGGAACAACTGATTTTATTTGAAATTCAGAAAAATTTCCTATCGGGTATAGATGAAATGAAACCTGTTTCGTTAGAAGATATTCATTTGATAAATGCTAATTTGCTTTTGACTGATGAAACGAATGTTGCTTTTAAAGTTCATAAACAACTTATCAATTCTTTGAATAGCTTTTATGTAAACTCAAAATTCCCAAATCAAGCAAACGAATTAAAATCCGTTTTTCCATTTGAGGAAATCGGAATTATTGAGGATTTAACACAAAAACACATTTTAGAAATTCCTGCAATCGTTGAAGAATTGCACATTACTTTCTTAAACTCCGAATTTTCAATTAACAACGGCAAACTGACAAGAAAAAAATCAAAACATCATTTAAGAGAAAGTGGTGCAGTTTATACTCTAAAAGAAATTACAAACGAAATGGTTGAAAACACCATTGATAAAGCTATTCAGCAAAATGCAAAACCAAAAGAAATTACTTGTCTTGATTTTGCAAGCGGAACAGGTCGTTTTTATTTTGAAGCGATTAAAGTTTTAAAAGATAAATATAACTTGGCTTTGCAACAGATTGTTTGCAACAATCTGTTCGCTATTGACATTGATGAAACTGCTTTATCTGTGTTGCGTTGCAAAGTCATTTCTTTGTTTGATGAAATTAATATTGAAATCATCAATGCTCTTTCAACCAACATCATTAACAGAAATGCACTTATTCCAAAAGCAACTTTGCTTTCGGAAAATGAAAACAGCATAGACCTTACAAACGACTTTAAAACCATTTTTGCAAAAGGCGGTTTTGACGTTGTATTTTCTAATCCTCCATATTATTTACTGAAAGTAAATAAAAAGGCTAATGAACAACAGAAACTAAACGGTTATTATGTAAGCCTTCAAAGCAAAGTACAAAACGAGATTAACTTTTTCAGAACTTCGGGAGTTTATCAGTATTCTATTGAGGGTATGTTGAATTACTATCAACTTTCAATTGAAATGATTTTGCGTTTGACAAAAACAAAAGGGCAAATTGGTATTATTTGTCCTTCGTCTTTGTTTGCCGATTTAACTTCTGCAAAACTTCGCAAATACATTTTGACTTCGCACAAGTTACATTTCATTCGCTACTACCCCGAGTCAGCCCGATTGTTTGAAAATGTATCACAATCAACAGTAATTTTCTATTTGCAGAAAAATGGTAAAACAGAAGAAATTGGAATTGAAATAGAAAACAACTCTTTTAAAATTGATTTAGAAACAATCAAAAATGTTTTCCCAAGTAATTTTGAAATTCCGTTGATTGACAAAACAGGTTGGTCAATACTTTCGAAAATTTCGCAATTCAAAAAAGTAAAAGAAATTTCATTTATCCGTAACCGTAGAGGCGAATTGGATTTGACTTTGTTCAAACCATTTATTACAACTAAAAACACAGGTTGGCGTTTGGTTCGTGGAAATATGATTAGCACAAATGGAGTGATTGATAAGAACGGAGAGTTTGTTGATATTGAAAACTTTTTAAATAAAAAATCAGAAGATTTTAAAACAAGCGACTATAACAAAGAACGTTTGATTTGTCAGCAAATTTCAAACGTAGATATGCAGAAACGATTAAAGTTTGTGTTTTCCGAAAAGACAGACATACTTGCAAACTCTTGTAATTACATCGTTTCAACTCGCGAAGAGGAAGATTTGAAAAGACTATTTTTCATTTTGAATAGTGAGTTATTGAATTGGCGATTTAAAATAACGAGTAGTAACAATCATATTAATAATTACGAGTTAGACGAATTACCTATTGTAAATATGGAGAATATTAAATTGAGTGATTTTTCAAAAGATGAAAACTCAAACAATGAAATTATTTGTGAACTATACGGACTAACAGAAGTAGAAACCAATTACATTTTAGGTAACAAAAACAAAGAGAAAACAATATTAAAATATGAGCACGAAACTGTATAATCATATTGCTCCGAGATTAAGCGAATTGGAATGGGAAATGGCAAAACACATTCCAGAAGGTGGTAATTGGCAAAATATACCTGACACAATTCCATCACAACGCTTAAAACAAATTAGACTTTCGGGAGGGAGAACAACCTACTACGGTAGACTTGAATTCGATAAACCGAGTTATACAATTACAACCTATTTTAACCGCTTGGGTAATGGATGTAATCTTCACCCAAAACAAGACCGCATAATTTCAACTCGAGAAGGAGCAAGATTACAATCTTTCCGAGATAGTTTTATTTTTTTGGGGAGTAAAACCTCTCAATACAAGCAAATCGGAAATGCAGTTCCACCTTTGTTGGCAAGAGCCGTTGCCGAAACATTAAAACCACATTTGCAAAACCAAACTTTCGTTGATTTATTTGCAGGTGCAGGAGGAATGTCTGAAGGGTTTATTTCCGAAGGGTTTAAACTAATAGCTGCTAACGAAATTGAAAAAAATTATTTTGAAACATACAAACAAAATCATTTAGAGTTTGATAATGGAGATAATTTAATTTTAGGAGATATTACTTTGCCTGAAATAAAACAACAAATTGTTTCTGTTGCTTCCAAGCAAAAGAAAATCGGTGTTGTAATTGGAGGTCCGCCTTGTCAAGGATTTTCTAACGCAGGTTGGAGAAACCCTAATGATAAACGAAATCAATTGTTTAAAGAGTTTGTTCAAATAGTTGATGAATTGCAACCCGAAATTTTTGTAATGGAAAATGTACCGGGAATTCTGACAATGCGAAAAGGCGAAGCTATTAAGGAGATCATAGCTTCATTTGAAGCAATTGGTTACAATATAAACAAACCATTCAAGCTAAATGCTGAAGAATTTGGCGTTCCACAAAAACGCAAACGGGTAGTAATTATCGGTTCTTTAAAAAAGGAAAAAATCAATCAACCAAAAAAATTATTTTCCTCAAACGATGAAAATTTACCTAAACCTATAAACGTAAAACAAGCAATAGGAAGTTTACCAGAGTTAAAAACAGGCGAAGGCGAATTTGAAATGGTTTGCAATTACAAACCTATTTCGGCTTATGAAAAACTAATGTCGGGCGAGATTGATTTTACCGAATTCTATGAAAGGTGTTCAGAGAAATTACCAGTTGCTTTCAGCAATACTTGATAATTCTTGAAATATTTGATGAAGCAAAAGTAATGCCTCATCATCTTTTTTTTCATCTAATAGTCCTAATACTTGGTTAACTTTTTTCGTTATTAATTCCGACTCCCAAATTTTAGTATTTCTATTTTCTATATCCCTGTATTTATCTAAAGATTCAAAAGCAATGCGCACATACCTTTCTGCATTATTTTTTTGGTTTTGTCCTTCTAGCTTTTTAGAAACAACGTTGTGAAAACTTCCTGTTTTTGGGTTAAATTTTTCGAATTCATAATCAAAATAAGAAAAATCAGGATTTAAAAATTGCTGTAAAAATGCTCTATGTCCATTTTCATTTATAATTGAAAAAATAATTAGCACGTGATGCAAATTTTTACGCATTAGCCCACTTAATTTTAGAGCATCTGTATCATTTTTAACCTTTAATTTTAATTTATCCCAAACATACTTTGAATGCCAAGTAATAACTTCATCACCATTTGACTCATCAGCAATTAAAATTTGAATGTCACTTAAAGTCATTCTATTTCCCTTCGCACTATTTTCATTTGAGGTCATTGGTTGGAATTTAGGTCTATGTGCAAAGCCTAATGACATAGGTCCAATATGGTCTGGACTAACTCCGTTCTTTACAAAAGTTGCATAAAGCCTATCAGCCATTTTCCAATTCCCACCTGACCACATTTCATAAACTCTTCTATCTTGTGTATATCTTTTTAAATTATCCTTGTATCTACCTGTATCCGTAATTGCTCTTACATCATTGTTGTATGAATGATATCCATCAAAGCGGTCAGGTGAATTACTCATTACACCAGGTGAAACAAAAGGAGAATATTCAGCTATCACATAATCAACTTTTAGTATTTCAATAAGTTGTTCAACATTACTAAACTCTTTACTCAATTTAAAAACATCACAAAACAATCTGCAACCATCAACATCATATAGTAAATTGGCAATTTCATATACATCTAAGTCATAATATTTCAAATCTTGATCATAAACCTTATTTAGGAGGTCAATTCGACTAGGCGAGGGATATCTATAATCAATGTACAACTCACTTCCAGAAAACAAACAAATATGTATTTTCGTAGGATGATTTGCGAAAGCTACTTTTTGTCTAAATCCAGCATCTAAGACGTGATTAGCTTTAATTTTCAATTCTTTTCTTTTATTCTCCCAAAACTCTACTCTTTCTTTCCCGTCATTAGTTTGAATTGTTGAAACCCATTGTATTGTGCCATCACTTCTTCTTTTTAATGGCATTCCTTTGTAATTATTATGTGTAGCAATAAACTCCTGGTATTTCAACCCATTTGGATGAGGATGCAATATGTCTTTAGTTAGACTCAATTTAAATTCGGCACCTTTTTCCCAAGCTTTTTCTTGGTATAAAACAAACAAATAAGCGATTAAAAAAATATCCATAGGTGTTATTGGGTCGACTCTCTCATACATTTCGAGCTTTTCTATATCGATAGCATCATCATTTTCAAAATCATCAAAAGTTAACCCCGCTAATTCTCTAGCTTGTTTAAGTTTGATGGGACTGTAATTAGTAATTAATATTTCCTTATTCATTTAGTATTTATTTATTCTTCAAATAGTACAGATATTTTAACTTGAAGAGCTTTAGCAATTTTCTCTATAACAGTGATAGACACATTCCTTTCACCTTTCTCTATGCTAGGGATGTATGTTCTGTCTAGGTTGGCTTCATATGCAAGTTTTTCCTGCGACAAACCTTTTTCAAGACGTAGCTTCTTGACCTGATTACCGAATTTTTTTTTAATATCCATAATTGATACAAAGGTCTATATATGTTGACGATTATACAACGGACAACTGTCAACAACAAAAATTCGCACACAGTTGTAAGCACATTTGCAATTCCCACAAACCAAAGCACAGCCCGAAAATTGCAAAAGAGCTTACACCTTTGCCACCCAAAGGAAAAATTATTTTTTAAAACACCTTCCCTCTAAAATTTTTAAAACAGCCTACACATACGCCAAACAGACAGAAAAACAGAAACAATAAAATGACTGAAAAAACACAGAAATACAACGACTTAACAATGACGGTGGACAGAAGGCCAGCTTACAACATCACCTATACGCAAGCAGGGGTTTTGTGCTTCGATAGACAGAAAAGTGCTATATTTGAAGTTCAGTCCTTCGTAGGAAGTTCAGTGGTGAAAATCCCTGCCTGCGTATAGCTGAGAAACGTTATAAGTAATGCTAAAACGACCCATTAAAATGAAAATTTACACGCTATTAGTTATTTATCTTGTAGTTCATGTAGACTTATTTGCGCAAGACTTTGAGAATGAAATTAGAAATCTCAAAACTAATGAGGAAATACAAAATTATTGGCTCAGATTAAAAGAATTAGACCAAAATCATAGAGGCTTAGAAGCCATAGATACTAATGACAACAATAATTACAAGAAAGCTATTCTTACAATCAAACATCATGGATTTCCAGCACAATCGAAAATTCCATTTGTTATTGCTGTTCATCAGCAATCGACATTCGTAAATGAATATTATTTCCCAATATTTTATTCAGCATATCAAACCGGAGTAGCTGACTCTAATTGGTTCTACCATTACTTGCGCGGACTTTACAGAAAACGCTTTGACCGTGACTTAATTCGTGGCAGACAAATTGAACACGCAGACGTTGATTCAATTCTTGTATATCTTACTCCTTTTCTCAATAAGACTTGTGACTACAGTATCAATCGATTTGATTCATTATTCAACTTATATAATTTTGAGATTAGCAAGATCACGACCCAAGACACCATTAGCGCATGGAGAAATGAGGACAACGATTGGATTTATTTATATAAGTGCGCTGATAGGACTTATTTTCAAAAAGTTTGGCGTGACAAATCAAACGGCTGGCCACAAGAAGTTAAACTTTTTAACGGTAAAAATCGTTATGACTTCGCATTCAAAACTCATGTAGACTATGTGATTATTGAGAATAAAAAACTATACTTCATTCAAGAATTTAAGCCGACAGAAATTTACTCAGCGACACCATAAAATAGCACTACTTATAACAGCGGTCGTGGCGGCAATTGGCGCTAGTGTTCAGTGTTTGGGTATTTCGTTTCCGTAAATTATTTATCTTAGCTCGACAATTAAACGTTTCGCAAGCGCCAACTGCGCCAGGCCGCAGAACGTTATGAGTAATTTTATGAAATACCTAATATTAATTTTGTGCATCAGCATTTTAGCTGGATGCAAAAAAGACAATCCCATTGAGACACCCGTTAAATCTGTGTTTCAAGAGAAAAATACTTGGCAAAGAATAGACAAGTATTGGAACACAGACTTGAACATCAAGAACTCCTTTGTTAAAGACAATATTCTTTATTTAATTTCAGATGGGGCACTTATTGCTATTGACAGTAACCGTAATATAGTAAACTCGACACCAATATTCTATAAATTGAGTTCAGCGTTTTTTTACAGGCCGACTTATAATGACAGATATGTTATTCAAGTTAATTCAGACAAACGTTCAATTTTTGTTTTCGAATTTGAAAACCCTCAAATTAATAAAAGAATACTTGTAGACCCGAGTTATTCTATTGACGCTTTTGGACAACTTAATTCTAGCAACGAACTATTAATAGGGTTAAAAACCAACAAGACAATCCTACTCACTTTTGGAACCAACGGAAATGAAATAACTCACACCATTGACACAATTTCAACAAGCAATACATATTCGGGTATATTTAGTTCTGGCGAAAATCACTTTATGACTTCTTATGACCAATGGACAGTAAGATACAGCAATAAAAGTTCAACATTTGAATCAATAGGAAACTTCCGAATTAGTAACTTAACAACACTAAATGACACCATATATGCAACACTCTTTTGGACTAATTCTAGCGGTGATGGATTAATATTTTCAACTGATAAAGGAATTACATGGTCACAATTGATTTCAAACCTTCGATTAGACTATTACTATATCCACAAACTCCAAAATGACATTTTATTCAGTTTTTACAGACAAGTGGCACGTTTACGTTTCGACTTTTCGAAAGGCACTTATAGCCTAAGCCCGATTAACAACAGCGGACTTTTGGACAATATGAACCAAGAAGAAATTAACAGTATAGTAAAGTTGGGAGACAAGGTATTTGCCTCTACAAGCAAGGGATTGTATTACACACACACTGACAGCCTAGAGTAAAACTACTCATAACACACGTCTCGCGCTATTGCCGTTAAAGTGCTAAATTCAAGCTTTTTATTACGCATTATTTTTTATCTTGGTTGACAGTTCCTGCTCCGCAAACGGCAACAGCGCAAGGCGTGGGAACGTTATAGCCAACCTTAAATACGACAGACAGCATGGAAATATTAATAGGTTTAAATACAGTTGCAATCTTAATTGGTGCATACTGGTTGACAAAGGAAAACAAAGCACAAGCGACAGTTATATCTACTCTAAAAGCACAGCTTGACACATTAAATCCTTTCCTTGACATTCTTAAAAAGTTTGCAGACCCTAAAGAGGTAGAAAAAATTCTTGACAATAAATTAAAACTTATGGAGCAAGAAACAGAAATCAAACGCAGACAGCACATCACACAGACAAATGAATATTTACAAAAAGAATGGGCAAAACGATTTGAAATTGAACTAAAACCTAAATACGACAAGACATATAAAGAGTTTTCAGACTTTGCTGTAATATATTTTTCACAACAAAATTTCTTAGACAAATTTGAACGCAACGCAGAAATAAGAATGTATTTCCCAACTACAGCAGACTTTCTCATAACTTACATTGATGAAGTAATTGAAAAACCTCTTGACCTCGATGATAACCCTTAATAAAATAGTATTCTTCAACAGACATCTTCCCTATTTCGACAAGCAGACCGTATTGTTTATCGTATTCATCTGGGTTGACAATTGTATAGACTTTTTTAAAGGCTTCATTCATTCCGTTTTTATACGGTTCAGGTTTTTCGTGCCGACAAAAATACTTGCAGACAGCCGAAGAAAGGCAGGCTATAACACACGTCTTGCGCCATTGCCGTTGACCACTAAATATTATATTTATTTTACGCATAATTAATTTTACTTTGGTTGACAGTTTAATTTCACGCACTCGGCAACAGCGCAAGGCGTGGAAACGTTACCACCAATGCATAAAGACAACAACATAGACCTAGATCAAGCTGTTTTTACGACAAAAAATGTCATGAAAAACAAAATGACAATCGTACGCACTTATCATGACCATGATGGTTCTTGGCAGTTTTTTGACGCAGTTTCGACAAACTCAAATGAGAACATAATGTTAGTTTCTCTTCAAGAAATTTTAGATACAGACCCCTCAATAAACGAAATTATTAACATGGAGGTTGGATACTTCGCTGAAAGGGAAGAACAACATAAACAATGGAGTATAAATCCATTTGAGGCAGAAAGCGAAGACGATTGAGGCATTGTGAAATTCATGGAAGACATTTTTCTTACACCAGACCTAAAAAAGTACTACATGGACGACTTTAACACTAAAGTCTTGACATGCACAGACGATTTTTGGGGAATTAGTAGTGGCCTCAAGGACATTCTTATTGCCATAAATGAAAATCCTAAAGTTCAAAGTTTGTATTCTCACAAGGAGACCTCTGATGAATGGATTCCGAAACCTAGTTTATATTGTCATTGCTTTCACGCAAGACATAGAGCTGACAATCTTTCGTGAAATCATTCCTTACTTTCAAACTTGTTTCAATGCTGACAACGATTGTCGATTTAACTATCTATATTCCTATCCTATTGTAAAAGACAAAGTGAAAGAAACTAATGGTGCAAATGATCTCGCCTCACTCACCGACAAAGAATACTGGAGAATAAACAATATTCGTTTTGAATTGACGTCAAACGCCAAAGACATTAACGACAAATTTTGGCGGGACATCCAAACAAAGTTATCTGAACTAACTTAAAGCACTGGTGGTAACATCACCCAAAAGCTATTGCCGTTAGTTCGTTGCATTTGGGCTTTTCGTTTCCGTAATTTTCTTATCTTAGCTTGACAATTAAACGCATCGCAATCGGCAACAGCTCTTGGCTGCGGAACGTTATAAGCAAGCCTATCCACGCGTTAGGCCGACTATGTAAGTTCTTTATCAACCGCACATTTAAATTTAACAATTATGACAAAGGAATCAGAAAACACACAAGAGCCAATTAAAGTTGACACAACAGTAAAACCAAAAGACGGGGGTTCAACATACCAAACTTTTGGTGATGACCACAATGATGCAGAGACAGCAACAAAAAAGCCAAAACAATAGGGCCTTAAAAGCATTATTGTAACCTTTTGACATTACTGTTAAATGCCTACCATTTGTTTCAATTGACACTTGGTAGGTATTTAAAACGTTTTCATGTGTTAAAGTGTCTTCCTGTTCAATAATCGACTTAAATCCATTTGGTGACATCCCTTCAAATCGTAAGCTTAATGGCACTATTGCATGACGACATGAATAGATTATAAATATCATAAATGGTATTGTGACATAAAGCATATTACTTTTAAGACTGAAATAATCTTCTTTAAAAATATCATTCAATAAATACCCGACTACTGCGATTAATATTCCTTGCAGAAAATAAATCTTTGATCTTGTTTCTTTTATTGATGAATTTATATGTTTTAGTTGCTCCTTAGCTTCAGTAAGACACATTTCAAAATATTCTTTTTCCATAATTTCAAATTTAAATTTTCCCATTCTTAATAAAAATAATTTACTCAGACCGCACAAACAGGCAGCGGACATAACCTCGACAGTTTTACCGCTTGTCGGGGCGGACAGCAGGCCAGCTTATAACAGCGGTCGTGGCGGCAATTGGCGCTAGTGTTCAGTGTTTGGGTATTTCGTTTCCGTAAATTCTTTATCTTAGCTCGACAATTAAACGTTTCGCAGTCGGCAACAGCGCAAGGCCGCCAAACGTTATAGCCAATGGTAGGACGACCGTTAACAAGACGACAGACCGACTAAAATCTAAACATTAAACACGAAGACAAACCATTTTGACAGGTGACCAAAAACATAGAGACCATATTTCAAACGGACAACGAGTAAGCCGCCACTCATTGCCAACGCTTCAGTATTTTTTATTTTCCCCACCGCACATTTATTTTAATTCAATTTTAGCCAACCGCACATTTGGCACATTTGGTTTTGCCCGACACACAAGCCGACCCTTCGCAAAACCAAAAGAGCCAAATTTTCCCACCCACAGAAAGAAATTTTCAGAGCGACACACTTTGGCGTTTCATGCTTCTACTTTTGTTGCAGAAATTAGAAACAAAGAAAGTATGCAAACAAATAATTTAACACTTAGCCCAACAACTGACAGACCTTTTGAACTTGCTAAGACATCAGCAAAAATGACTATTTCAGAAGTTTTTGCAGAACGGAAGGGTTCATACTTAAACGAGTTTACGCTTTTTGTTGCTCACTTTAATTCAATCCCTAACTTTATTCATGAAGTTGACATTGACTGCAAAAAAGCCAACTCGTGGTTTTCAGAAAACTACAAATCAGAAATAAAAGACTTCTATTATGACAAACGGTATTTCAACAGAAGCAAAAAAGCTGAGATAGATGATATTTTCTATTTCCTCTATGATGATTTAATTGTTGACTTTGACACAAACTGTTCAACAGTTCGTTTTTTATTCCGTAAAACCGACCTTTCAAAAGTTGAAGACATTATAAATTCAATCCACAAATTCAAGAAAAGGAAGCAAAAACAAAAACCCGAAATATCATTGCTTGTAAATAGCATGACTGGCATTGAAACAAAATCTTTGCAAATTACTAAGCCTAAATTAAGTATCGAAGACAACTATAACGAAGACTTTAAGGAAATACATGGAACTATATTAAAAAGACTTTCTCGCAAAAACGATAAAGGATTAGTGTTACTTCATGGCAAACCTGGAACTGGAAAAACTTCATACATCCGTTACTTAATTGCTTCTCTAAAAAAGGATGTTATTTTCTTGCCTCCAAATATGGCGAGTGCCATTACTAACCCAAGTCTCATCTCAATTCTCATAGACAATCCTAATTCAATTTTTGTAATTGAAGATGCAGAAAACATTGTAGTTGATAGAGAAAAGGATGGCAGTTCTCCAGTTTCGGCATTATTAAATATTTCAGACGGCTTACTTGCCGACTGTTTGAACGTTCAAATAATTTGTTCGTTCAATACTGACATTTCAAAAATTGATAGTGCCTTAATGAGAAAAGGACGATTGATTGCAAAATATGAATTTAAAGAATTGGAAATTGAAAAAGCCCAACAACTTTCAAATAAATTAGGCTTTGATACAAACATCAAAAGTCCAATGACTTTAACATCAATATATAACCAAGACGAAAAAGATTTTCAACAATCAAGAAAAAGTAATCCAATAGGATTTCAAGCAATAAACAATAACAGGTTAGCCGAAAACTGAACAGAGTAGGCATTAATATAAAAAAAGTAAAACATGATTTCAGATGTAAGAGAAAAAGGAAGCCTTATTGAAGTTTTTGATGCAAACAGCAAAAGAATTTCATACATGAGTGCAGGAAGCAAAGAACTTGTAGGCGTTGCAAGCAACTTCTTTGTAATTATCAACGGTTCGTTAATTGAAGTGTATGACGAAAAATGCAAACGTATATCATACATGAGCCAAGGAAGCAAAATGGTAAGAGGTGCAGCAGGTAATACGTTTACAGTAAAAAACGGAAGCCTTATTGAAACCTATGATGAAAACTGCAAAAGAATAAGTTATAAAAGTGCTTAGCTCATACACTGCCATAGATTTTGAAACCTCACAGGGCAAGCGTTGGAGCATTTGTCAAGTTGGTTTGGTTCGTGTAGAAAATCAAATTATTACGGAGCAGTTATCAATTTTGGTTCAACCCCCTGATAATTACTATTGGAATAACTTCATTGATATTCACGGAATTTCTCCCGAACAAACGGCAGATGCACCAACATTTGATAAAATTTGGCATCAAATTGAGCCATTCATCAAGAATCAAAATGTAGTTGCTCATAACGGTTTTGCGTTTGACTTTCATTGCTTAAAGCAAACCCTAGAATACTATGAAATTTTATCCCCAGAATTTACCGGACATTGCACTTACAAAATTTACGGAGAAAATTTAGCCTCACTTTGCAAGCAATATAAAATCAACTTAAATCATCATGATGCTTTGAGTGATGCTATGGCTTGTTCAGATTTGTTTAATTTATATTTGAGAAGAAATAAAAAATGATGGAAGAAATAATAGTTGAAAGTCTAACATTAAAAGAATTGTTTGACAAGCAACAAACGCTTGCTATTCCCGAATATCAAAGACCTTATGTTTGGACACCAAAGGAAATAAACAAACTTTTAGGGCAATTTAAACAACATCAAGAACGAACTGACGACAAGCCTCTATTCTATTTAGGCAGTATTGTACTACACAAAAAAGACAACTCACTTGAAATTATTGACGGACAGCAAAGGCTTACAACCTTACAGATTTTATCAGTGATTAAATCAAATTCTGATTTTGGAATAAAATACAGCCACCCAATTTCTTTAGAAAACATAAAATCAAATCACAGTCATTTTTCCAATAATAACTATGAAACAATTGATTTACAAAGTATAAACGTAACCATTGTAATTGTTGAAAGCGAAGACTTGGCGTATAGTTTTTTTGAAACGCTAAATACTGGTGGTAAGCGATTGTCTGGTACTGATATTTTAAAAGCACATCATTTACGAAGCATTACAAAAATTGCAGAACGAAATAAATATGCTTACAACTGGGAAGAACGACAAAGGAATTTAGAAGCAGTAAATAAATTATTGGCTAAAGCACGTAGAATTGATTATTTGAAGCCCAAAAACATACCAGACAAATTTGCAAGTGCTGAAAATTGGAAAAATGTATTAACGGAAGATTTTGCCGAAAATATAGGAAAGGAAAAGTTAGACATTGGTTATTCATTAGTTGAAATTGAAGAAAACACGCACCGAATTATTTCAAACAAATACTCAATTAGACAACCTTTAAATGAAGGCAAAAATTACATCAACTATTTAATGAGTTTTTCCAACGCCTATAACGCAATTTTTGACACAAAAAACAGAGAAGATTTCTATTCTAAATTCAACAATAGAATGATAGAGCAAATTGACGGCACTGTTGATTTAAGAAGTTTTTATCAATTATGTTTATTATGCTTTGTTGATATGTTCGGAACAAACAATATGATAGAGTTTTCTCTATGGCTATTCCGACATATTTTTAGTTTACGTTTAAACGAGCAAAGTCGGATTTATGAACCAACAGTAAGAAATTACGTTGATAACACAAAGATTATAGAACGCATTTTTCACGCCTATAATTATCAGGAAATCATTACTTACTTGAAAGAATATAAAACAACTGAAATAAAAATTAACGGTAGTCAAGTAAAACAACGTTTTTTTAATAAGTGCTGTGACTTCTTTTCATTAGATAATCCAAGTGAAGCAAATTTTGATGAAAAACTAAAAGTAAAAATTGAAGAAATTGTAAAAAACCACAAAGATGAAATTTGAGACATCCATAAAAACAGTTGAACAAATTGTAAAAGAAAACTATGAGTTTATTGTTCCCGTATACCAACGACCTTTTGTTTGGGACGATGAAGAAATAAAAAAACTCTTAGGCGATATTTTAAACACTTTCACCAATACAAATTCCGATATTTCAAATTATTTCGTAGGAAATACTTATGTGATTAAATCATCAAACAAAATTCGTGAGAATCAATTCGAATTGATAGACGGACAACAGCGTTTTACAACATTTTGGCTAATCGCTAATGCTTTTAAGTTATTAAATATCAAAACTGATATAACCGACTATTTGGAGATTACTTATCCCAATAAGACAAAAGACATTCGTTTTGATTTTGATATACGAATTGAAGTTGCTAATTACCTAAAAGGTTTATTAGACAATAGTTCATACTTGAAGTTTTCAGACGTTAGCGAAAAGGAATTTTTAAAATTTATAGCCAAAGGCGTTGAAACAATTAAACACTTTATCACATCAGAAATAAAAGAAGAACAACGTGCTAATTTTGGTAATTATATTTACAAAAATGTATGCTTTGTTTTCAATATCGCCCCAAAAAATACAGATTTGAATGCGTTGTTTACGGCTTTGGGTACATCGGGCATACAACTACAACAATCTGATATTTTAAAGGCAAGACTACTAGAAAAAGTAAGTAAAACTTCACGTATAAAGTATTCTAAAATTTGGGATGCCTGTGAGGATATGAGTAATTATTTTGAAAAAAATGTTGCAGATGTTTTCAATATTGAAAGGGCAAACGTCAAACCTGAGAATTTTAAATTTTACGATACAACGTTTTTTTCTGTAAATGATAATTCAAATTCTTCTGAAAGTAATTATCAGTCAAAAACAATCAGTGAAATAATTAATAGTGATGAAGTTGACATCAAAGTTGAAACTACAAATTCTGACAATAGTTCTAAATGTCGTTCTATCATTTCGTTTAACATCTTGCTTATTCACACATACAGAATTTTTAATTTGCAAAAACAACGTCAAAAATTTGAACACGGCATAGACCCAAAAATACTACTTTTAACCATAAAACTTGATGACTTTCCTTCAAGCGAAGACACAGAACAATTTTTTGAATTATTATGGAAAGTACGTTATGTATTTGACAAACACGTTGTAAAATGGAGAATTGAAGAAGATGACGATAATGACGAGAAATTACTCTTGACAGAAATAAACACAAGTAGAAGCTATGAGAAAAACTATTTTTCAAGAACTAATTCATCTTATTCATCTTCTCAAATGCTTCAATCCGTATTGTATTTTACAGGTGGTTTTACACAACAATATTGGCTGACACCATTTCTATATTTCTTGTTAGAAAATGAAAATTTAACCAGTGAACCAATCCTTATAGAGCTAGAAAAAATAGATAATCTAATGTTGCCTGGTGACAAAAAAGAAATTTCATTAGAATTGGTTTCACTGGCGAAACGCAATGAAAAAATTGATTTAAATGCTTTGAACATCCTAAATGAATCACACGGTACAAGTTTTCATCATTATTGGTTTTACAAATTAGAATATTTGCTTTGGAAAACTTGGGACAAAAACGACAATAAAATAAAGCAATTCCGCATAACATCTAAAAACTCAATTGAACACGTTTTTCCACAAAACCCCGAATTTGGAAATAAATTAGAAAATACCGAATCTGATTGGCTAAACAGTTTTGGCAATTTAGGGCTGCTATCCGTAGGGGAAAATTCTTCATACAACAATCAAGACGTAAGAAAGAAAAAAGTGGACTTTGACAACAAGCAAACTTATGATTCGCTAAAATTGGCAAAAATTTATTCATCGCCAAACATAAATAGTTGGGGAATTGAAAACATCAAACAACATCAACAAGAAATGATTGAAATTCTAACAAAACATTATTACATCTTTTAATTAATGTCAAAAAGAGGCTACATATCAAGGTACCTGCTTATTCTCAAAAAGCTGAAAGTAAAACCTTATTCAACTTATGAGGAATTGCAAGCCTATATTGAAAATCAGTTTGACTATCTGCAAATGCAAGACGACAATTTGCAAATAGGTTTTTCAAAACGAACACTTCAACGTGACATAAAGGAAATCAGAAACGTTTTTGGAATTGACATTGAATATTCAAAATCTCAAAAAGGATATTTCATAAGCCAAAACGAAAATGAAAACATGAATTTCCAAAGGATGATGGAGGCATTTGATATGTTCAATTCTTTAAACCTTGCACAAGATTTAACACCGTTTATTCATTTGGAAAAACGCAGACCACAAGGAACAGACAATTTGTATGGTTTGCTTCATGCTATAAAAAACAGACTTCAAATCAAATTCACTTATCAGAAATTTTGGGAAGAAGAATTAAGTCAACGTATAGTAGAACCTTATGCTTTGAAGGAGTTTAAAAACCGTTGGTATATCATGGCTAAAGACAGCAAAGACAATAACATAAAGAGTTTCGCACTTGACCGTTTGACAAACCTTGAAATAACAAATCAAACTTATCAGTATCCCGACAATTACAGCATTGAGCAAAGTTACCGCTACTGCTTTGGTATTATTAGCCCAAATGAAGAAGAACCGCAAGACATCATTCTATCATTTAACCCTTTTCAAGGTAAGTATATCAAGACACTTCCATTACACGACACTCAACAAGTATTGGTGGACAATGACGTAGAAATAAAAATTAAACTTAAACTTTGCCTGACACATGACCTTTTAATGGAACTACTTTCATTCGGTGACAACATGAAAGTTATTGAACCTAAATCATTGGCTGACCAAATTAAACAAGCACATGAAAAAGCGTATGGACAATATTAACAGCCATCGCACAGGTGTAAGCACATTTGCAAGCCACACAAGCCCAAGCACAGACCAAAGCTTGCAAAAGAGCTTCCACCTTTCCCACGCAGACAAAATTGAATTAAAAAAAATCTCCTCCCCTTCAGAAAATAAAAAATACCCAACCGCACATCCCAACACGACAAAGGCTGTAAAACATAGTGTTGACAATGGTTTGCAAGGACAGACGACAGAAGGCCAGCTTATAACAGCACCTACAAGAAATTGGCGGTTCAGTGCTTCGTATGACAGTTTTGTGGTGGCACAAACATTCGTTCTTCGTATGAATATTTGTGGTGAAAATCGCCACCTTCGCCAAGCCCGAAAACGTTATGTGCAAGGCTTAGACACTGCTAACTTTGAACTGACTGCATAATAGAACAGAACATTTTTTGAGACAATGGCGAAACCAAAATTTTACGTAGTATGGAAAGGACGACAAACCGGAGTTTTTGAAACTTGGGACGACTGCAAAGCACAGACAGACAAGTTTCCCAAAGCGGTGTCTCGTCCTAAAATAGGTTTACACATTTAAAGTGTAAACAAAATGAAAAAAACAGGAAAAACCGCTCAAGAAAAGGAGGCAATCATAACCGAATATTTACTGGGTGAAAAAAGTTATCGCCAATTAGGAGCCCAGTACAATATTGATTTTAGATTGATACATTCGTGGGTAAAAAAATTTCAAGGTAAATCAGTGCCAAAAACAAAACCAAAAACACAAATCCAACCAATTTCAGCAGAGCCCTTACCAACTGATGTAAAAACTTTGCAGGAAGAATTACGTAAAGCAAAACTTTACAACGAGCTGCTCAACTCAATGATTGATATTGCCGAAGATCAACTTAAAATTGACATCAGAAAAAAGTCTGGCACCAAGCGGTAGAAACAGTTGGGCAAAGGAAGCCTCGTTGCATAAACGACCTTTGTTTGCTGCTTGGTTATAGTAGGCAAAGTTACTATCAAGGCATAAAATTTATTCAGCAAAAAGCATACGGAGCAGATATTGTCATTAATGAAGTGTTGCGTTATCGAAAGTATCAGAAGCGATTAGGCACCCGAAAACTATTGCATGAAATGCAAGGCTTTTTAGAAGCCCATAATTTTCAAATAGGAAGAGATGCAATGTTTAATCTATTGGCAGAACGAGGCATGTTGATTACAAAACGCAAGCGCAGAGGATGTATAACCACACTTTCCAAACATCGTTTTAAAAAACACCCAAACATCATTAAAGGCTTTATACCCATTGCCCCTAATCAGCTTTGGGTAAGTGACATAACCTATATTCATTTATCGGATGACTTTGCTTATTTATCACTTATAACCGATGCATATAGCCATAAAATTGTTGGCTTTTATTTGAGTGAAGATTTATCGGCAAAAGGTCCATTAAAGGCCTTAAAAATGGCTTTGACCGGTAATCCCGATTGTAAAAATTTAATTCATCACAGTGATAGAGGAGTGCAATACTGCTGCGATGAATATGTAAAGTTATTACAAGATAATACTATAAAAATTTCAATGACTGAAAATGGAGACCCCTTGGAAAACCCGCTTGCAGAAAGAGTAAACGGTATTTTGAAATCTGAACTTTTAGAAGAGGTATTTGTCGATTTTAAAATAGCACAGCAAGCAATAGCTGTAGCTTGTAGCACTTACAATCATTTAAGACCGCATGGGAGCATTGATAATCTTAAACCCGTTGAAGCACACCAAATAACCGGAGAACTCAACAAAAGATGGAAAAATTATTATCAAATCAATAAACAAAAAAGAAGGAGGTAGCTATAAAATAGGTTTTATTAGGCATGCCAGAAGTGCATATGTAAAGAAAATCCATTATCAAGTGTAAACCTAATAACGGATTTATATGCTCATCTGACCGGATTATTCCTGGCGAGTTGCTCCTCAGCAGAGCTCGCTTCCGCTTCATCCAGTAAAACAAATGTAAACAGTATTCAGGATTTTAAAAAATGTGTAAACTTGTAACAGGATTATTAAACAATAAGTGTAAACTTTTTTCAGGACGAGACACGGTTTACAAATCATTCAAGACACGACAATTAGCAGAACAAGCATTCAAAGACGAATGGTGGGACTACATAGGCAAAGACATTTTTGAAACTGAATTAACCCCTGAACAATTACTTTTAGTTGGCAAACCAATAGACGAAAGCATTTCAGTTGATGGTGCTTGGAACACATCAACGGGTGTTGTAGAGTATCAAGGTGTTCACACGAAAACAAAAGAACTAATTTTTAAAGTCGGACCATTAGAGGACGGGACAAATAACATAGTAGAATTTTTAGGAATTGTTCATGCACTTGCACATTGCAAAAAACATAATATCTCTCTTCCAATTTATTCGGACAGTAGAAATGCAATCGGTTGGGTTCGTGACAAAGAAGCAAGAACAAACCATGACCGCAGCGAAAGAAACAAAAAACTTTTTGAGCTTCTTGACAGAGCAATAAAATGGCTTAACGAAAACGAATATGAAAACGAAGTTTTGAAATGGGAAACAAGAGCATGGGGTGAAAATCCTGCTGACTTTGGACGAAAATAATTTTGATATAACTACCTTGCACAAATAAAAATTAAACGCAATTGACAACAACTAAAACTGATTTAAGCACACTTAACGACAAACAAAGCGAAGCTGTTGTTAGCGAAGACAAACGCATTTTGGTTTTAGCTGGTGCAGGTTCGGGAAAGACAAAAACACTTCTACAAAAAATCATCTATTTAATTGAGGAAAAAGGTGTAAGTCCATCAAGCATTCTTGCAATTACCTTTACCAAGAACGCCACAAACGAAATGATTGACCGCTTAATTGTTTCGGCAGACACAACAGGACAATATGAAATCTTGATGTCTGATAAACATTTAAGCAAATTAGAAAAAGACAAGGAAAGATATAACCAACAAAAAAAATATAAATGGATTGACGGTTTAACCGTCAGAACATTTCACAGCTTTTGTTACAGCATCTTACGGAATTATGGTGTAAACGAGTTTGACAACAAGTTTAGAATTATAGGAGATGAAAAAAGGGACGAAGAAGATGAACTTGCAAAACATGTTGCACCCGAAACTGTATTTGAAGTAGTCCACAAACTTCTAATTGAGCAATGCGAGGACACAGAGTTTTTGCTTCAATTGAAACGCTATGTTTTAGATTACGTCATAGACAAAATACACCTCAAGAAAACAGATGGAAAATATTTGCCGAAAGACGGCAAATATTTCACAACTCTTGATGGAACAAAAGTCCGTTCCAAGTCGGAGCAATTTATCGCTGATTGGTTTTATCGCCACAGCATTAAGTATGAATATGAACCTTTACTAAATGTTAAAGACTTTGCGTTTCATCCCGACTTTTATATTCCTGAAGCGAATCTTTATATTGAGCATGTAAGTGATAAAAGCTATTCGACAAAGGACAAAGAAGAACAATTTCAAAAGGGAAATTTACTTTTAGTAAAGACCTTTGAAAGCATGACTAAAGACTCTGCTTTGTTCAACCACACTCTGGACAGCGTTGTAAAGAACCGTTTGCCTTCAAATTATCACAAGACAGTTTCATTGACTTACAAAGAAGAATTTAACGGATACCATGAAAGCATAAAGGATTTCGTTACTCAAATCATGCGGATTACGGACATGATAAAAGTTGAGAATACAGATTTGAAAAAAGTATTACATGATGCTAAACAAGACCAACACGAAAGAGTTAGACATTTCTATGAGTTAGCCATACCAGTAGTTGAAAAGTATATTCATTACTGCACAGACAAATCTTATCTTGATTTTAACGACTTGATTTCACGAAGCACTTCATTGTTTCAGAACCATGACGACATTGCTAATAAATACAAAAGTAAATACCAATACATTTTAGTTGACGAGTTTCAAGATGTAAACAATTTACAAGTTGAGTTAATCAAACTTTTACTGACCGACCAAACACAACTGTTTTGCGTTGGTGACGATTGGCAAAGTATTTATGGTTTCAGAGGTTCTAATGTGAGTTACATAGTTGACTTTGAAAATCACTTTCCAAATGCAAAAGTTGTAAAACTCAATTTGAACTATCGTAGCACTCAAAACATTGTTGGAGCAAGCAACGAAGTAATCAAGCACAATAAATTCAAAGTTGATAAGGAAATTCACTCATCAAAACAGTCAGAACATAAAATTGTAGTTTATTCAGGCAGTAGTGATGATGAAAACATACAATTCTGTTTTGACAAGGTGAAAGAGTTATTAGACGATGGACTAACAAACGATGATATTTTGTTTCTCTACCGAAGAAGTAAAATGTTTACACCTTACTTCTTTCGGTTCAAAAACGAGGGAATAAAAGTTCAAGGAAAAACCATTCATGCAGCAAAAGGACTTGAAGCAAAGGTTGTTTTTATACTTGGTTTGTCAGAGGGAAGCGGTGGTTTTCCCGACATTTGGTTGGAGGACAGAATTTTTCAAGTAATTAAAAAAGCAAATCACGACTTACTAATTGAGGAAGAAAGACGACTATTTTATGTTGCAATAACACGAGCCAAAGACAAACTTTTTTTAATAACAGAGAAAGGTAACGAATCAAGTTTCTTAAAAGAAATTCCAGCCATTTTCACAGTTCGGACAACTATACCAATTAAGTCAGTAGTTGAAAAAGTAATCACTTGCAAAAAATGCTTTAGCCAACTTGAAAAACTTTGGGTTGCTTGCCCATATTGCATGGAAAAAGTAACAGACGACACCAACGAACAAGAAAAATGACAGCAATACAAAAAACAGCAGACCTTCTGACGGACAATAGCCCAGCACATAACAGCACCTACAAGAAATTGGCGGTTCAGTGGTTAAATGAAGTTTTGTGCTTCGTATCAAGTTCTGTGGTGGCAGACAGTTTTCGTCTCCGAAATCGCCAACTTCTTGTAGCTGCAATACGTTATATGCCATTTTAACTGACAACACAAATGATAAAATTATTTACAGACAATCTACCATATAAGTTGAGTGAACAAATGACGTTTGAATACAATGGAAGAATTAATGATATTAATTATTTTCTTTCAGGCAGATACGATTATTATACTCCATTAAAAAAGGATATTGAAACAATACAACTCCTTTTGGCACTGTCAATTTTTTATAAAAGAGTTCTATCCAATTTTGACTCAGCAACTAAATTTACTTCTCGAATTATATTCAAGAGTAAAGCCGAATCTGTTCAATTAGGAACTTATGATTTATCTGCAAAAGAAATTTTCAAACTAAACAAAACTGTTCTGACTTTTAAAAAACTATTGGAAGACTATTCTATTCCAATTGGTCTTTTCGAGTATTTAGAAACAAAGGAACTTCTAAGAAAAATAAAAGTTTATAAGGACAGTTTAGCACGAGAAACAGACAATGGATAATCCTTTTAAAGATATAAAAGAACTAACAAGAGACGTGGAAAGTTATTTGCGTAAAAATCGTTCTGCAATCTATAACAATTCAAAACGTATAAGTGATTTTTTTGAAATGGCTTGCTACAATAATATTGTTCGTTTCTATGAAAATAACAACTACGATGTTGAAATTAAAAATCTACAGAAGAGTAAGTTTAAATATAAATGTACTACAGCCGGAAATCCTGCAAATTATTCATTTTTCGAAGTAAAGAGAAAAATAGGTACGACAGAATTTATTTTCGAAATACGACATAATTTGAATGTTCAATCCTACCATAACTCTGACACCTTTACAACTCCTGACATTTGTATAATTAAACCAAATTCTATAGAAGAAGATGATGATTTTTACGATAGTAAAATGAAATATTACTACGTAAGTAATAAATCATTAATTTCTTTTTGTGAAGTCAAAAACTTTAATCCATATCCAGAATTGTTATTCAATTTTATTGGTGTTGTAAATGAGCTAAGACCAAATTTATTACGACCTGTAAAACAAAGTGGAGTGTCTCATATTTCGACTACTTTGATGGTTTCTGGAAAATCAAACAAACACGCCACAAGGATAATAACAAATTTACAGTCAAGATATCATATAAACGTGCTTTCCGACCTTTTCAATATTGGTGGAGTTACTTTTGGACGACATTCAATTAAAAAAGTGAAAACTGTATGAAACAAAAACGCCCTATAACAAATAGCGCTTAAACGAAGTGTACCCACTTCGATTTAAGCGTGTGTTGACTGAAGCGTGACGGGTTTTTTTGCGAGTTATGTGTTTTGAATGTTTGGGATTATTTTTGGCTGCTTGGTGGGTGTATTTTTAGTTGGTGCAGCTTTACTTTTTTAGCGCTTTAATGCGCTTTTTTTGTGCTTTTTGTTTTGCAGGCTGGTAACTTTTGTAGGCATCCCCAAAAATAGTACGATTTAAAAGTAGAAAATAATTCTAACTTTAAATTGTAGGGCGACCGTTTAACCATCAACATTTGTGCTCACAATGCACGACAAAAGCCAACCCTCTCAAAATTAAAAGAGCTGTTTTATCATCACACATGCCGACCCAAAAACACCACATTTAATTTTGGCCAACCGCACCCAAAGCCCACCCACCAAAAGACAATACGGGCAATTAAAAATTAAATCACAACTTTAAAAATTAAATTGTATCTTTGCCCTAGTTCTTTGACCAAAATCAATTTAATAGTCAAACAATTTTAACTAAAAGTATGGAACCAAGTAAATTCTTGGGCTGTCGTGCAACTGTAATTTCTTGTAAAAGAATAAGCCAGATACATACAAATTGATTTATGTTTAAGCATCACGAAATGTGCTTTGACAAATTCATTTTATCCTAAATTTTTACGGGTAATCGTTTCTGTCTTTTCGCATTTCAATAAATTTAAAAATTGAAAAAAAATGACAGAACAAAAAATCAATCTTCGCTTTTCATTGCTTACGGCACTTATTTTATTGTGTGCTTTCAGTCGCATCATTCCACACATACCCAACTTTTCGCCATTGGGTGCAATTGGGCTTTTTGGCGCTGCACATTTTTCTAAAAAATGGCAAGCATTTTTAATTCCAATTGCAGCAACTTGGTTGAGTGATTTGTTTATAAACAATGTAATTTATGCTCAATATTACCCTAAATTCACTTGGTTTTACGAAGGATTTTATTGGCAATATGGAAGCTATCTTTTAATCACACTAACAGGGCTTGGAATATTGAACAAAATAAATATTCCAAAAGTATTAACAGGAACATTGGCTTCTACTGCAATTTTCTTTTTGGTTTCAAATTTTGGTTGCTGGATTGGGAGCACAACCTATCCCCAAAATTTTGGTGGTTTAATTACTTGCTATGCGGCTGGTATTCCATTTTTAAAAGGAACATTATTGGGGGATTTATTTTATTCAGGAGTGTTATTCGGAACTTTTGCTTTGGCACAATATAAATTTCCAGTATTGAGATTAGCCAATTTTGAAGCACGAAATTAAAATTTGCCCACGATGCTCAAACACTTTTGAATGTAAAGTTGGTGATGTAGCAAACTGCCAATGCAACATTGAATTAAGCCATCACACGAAAGAGTTTTTGGCAAAAACAAACTACGATTGCTTATGTGCAAATTGCTTACAACACTTTATTTCTTTGTTAAAGGTTTCTGCAAAGCATAGTTTCCCAACTCAAAAGGAATTGCTGATAGAAGGGCTACATTTTTATAAAGAAAATTCTTATTGGGTATTTACCGAATTGTATCACACGCTTCGCGGATATTGTTGCAAAAACAATTGCAGACACTGTGTTTATGGATTTAAAAAAGAAATATTAAAATGACATTAGAAGATAAAATAAAAAACTCCGAGACAAGGATCTTCAAAGCTGTATTTCCCAACACAACTAACCACTACGACACACTTTTTGGTGGAACAGCAATGCACTTAATGGACGAAGTGGCTTTTATTACTGCTACAAGATTTACACGAAAAATATGTGTTACGGTTTCGTCTGACAGAATAGACTTTAAACAACCGATACCAGCAGGAACTATTATAGAACTGGTGGGCAGAGTATCTAAAATAGGTAACACCAGTTTAGATGTAAAAGTGGAAATTTTCATTGAAGAAATGTATAGCGAAAAACGAACTAAAGCGATAACAGGAAATTTCACTTTTGTAGCACTTGATGAAAATAAAAAACCAACTAAAATACTCTTAGATGTATAAACTTTCATTTTTCTTGGCATTAATAATAAGCAACAATTTACTAGCACAATTTGCTGGACCAGTTGGAACTATTGGAACAACGGCCATCTTCAAGGACAGCAGTATTTTTGTAGCTTGGGCTAATGAATGTAACGTAACAAGGGGCTTTCAAGACATTTCAAATACATCTTTAGGTTTTGCAAGTGTGGGTAACAGCTCAATGGCTCTTGGACAAGCAGGTGCTAATGGAGTAGTTAGTTTAGGCGATGGAGGTTCAGCAATTCTTACATTTCAAAACCCAATCTCTAATGGAACAGGTTTTGACTTTGCCATTTTTGAAAACTCATTTAATGATGTTTTTTTAGAATTAGCTTTTGTAGAAGTGAGCAGTGATGGAGTTAATTATATTCGTTTTCCAGCAACATCTAACGCACAAACAACAACTCAAATTGGCCCATTTGATAATACTGGAGATGCAACAAAACTTAATAATCTCGCAGGAAAATACAGAGCACAATATGGAACACCGTTTGACCTTCAAGAATTAACAGGCAATCCATTATTAAATATAAATGCAATTACTCACATTAAAATAATTGATGTAGTAGGAAGCATCAATCCATTGTATGCTACTTACGACATCAACAATAATCCTATCAACGACCCTTTCCCAACAGCTTTTGCCTCAAGCGGTTTTGATTTAGATGCGGTTGGTGTAATTCACCAACAAACAACTTTGGTAAATGAGCAACCTATTAGTGCTTTTAATTTTCAAGTATTTCCTAATCCTGTTGCACATAACCAACAGCTAAACATTCAATGCGAAGAAAAAATAAATGCAATTTTTATTTACAATTGTCAAGGTGAAATCATTTATCAGGGAAGAGAAACAACACCTTTAAACATACAACTCAAACAAGGGGTTTATTTATTAAAAATTGAAACAGATAAAGGAACTGTTATTAAAAAAATAATTGCTCAATGACTATAAAAGAACAAATCCAGCATAAAATAGATTTCAAAACCAAGCCACTAGGGTCATTAGGTACACTAGAGAATTTAGCGTTACAAATTGGGACAATTCAAAATACACTTTCGCCAACTTTACAAAATCCAACTATTGTAGTTTTTGCAGCCGACCACGGCATTGCAAAAGAAGGCGTAAGTGCATATCCACAAGAGGTTACTTTTCAAATGGTGATGAATTTCTTACTAGGCGGTGCAGCTATTAATGTATTCTCTAAACAAAATGGTATTAGTTTAAAAATAGTTGATGCTGGAGTAATTTTTGATTTTGAACCAAACGACAATTTATTCAATGCAAAAATTGATTTCGGAACTAAAAGCTTTTTAAACGAAAAGGCAATGACTGAAACTCAATTGCAACAATGCTTTGATAAAGGAAATGAAGTTGTCAATTCAATATTTGAAAACGGCTGCAACATTATTGGTTTCGGAGAAATGGGTATTGGCAATACTTCCTCTGCCACAATGCTAATGAGTTATTTGTGTAATTTGCCTATTGATGAATGTGTGGGGCGTGGCACAGGTTTGAATGATACTCAATTAGAAAATAAAATTGCAATTCTAAAACAAGCACAAACATTTCACGGTGAAATTAAAAACACAAAAGATGTTTTACAATATTTTGGCGGATTTGAAATTGCCCAAATGTGCGGAGCAATGCTTACAGCGTTTGAAAATAAAATGCTGATTTTAGTTGATGGTTTTATAGCTAGTAATGCTTTTTTAGTGGCATACAAAATCAATCCTTCAATTATTGACAACGCGGTTTTTTGTCATTTAAGCGATGAGTTTGGGCATCAAAATTTATTGAAATATTTGAAAGTTGAACCTCTCTTAAAATTGAATATGAGATTAGGTGAAGGCACAGGTTGTGCCGTTGCTTACCCACTTATTGAAAGTGCGGTTTCATTTTTAAACAATATGGCAAGTTTTGAAAGTGCAGGTGTAACGAATAAAGACTAATGATGAAAGAAGAAATAAAAATATTTTTTACGGCTTTAATGTTTTATACAAGAATACCCTGCCCGAGAAATATTGACCATTCGCCTGAATATATAAACAAAGCCACAAGATATTTTCCTTTAATTGGCTGGATAATTGGCGTAATTTCCTTTGCTGTATTTTGGTTGAGTTCATATTTGTTCGATACGAATATTTCTGTTTTATTGTCTCTTATTGCTGGAGTTTTGCTAACAGGGGCATTTCATGAAGATGGCTTGGCAGATGTATTTGATGGCTTTGGTGGCGGATGGACAAAAGCCAAGATTCTAGAAATAATGAAAGACAGTCGAGTGGGTGCTTATGGCGTTATTGCTTTGATATTTTTGTTTTGTCTAAAGTTTTTTGGTTTAAATAATCTACTCTCAAAAACTGGCAACTTTGATTATTTACTCATTGCCCTAATCTTTGTTACTTACCACTCGTTGGCAAGGTTGACGGCTATAAATATCGTTTTCACCTCACAATATTCAAGAGAAGATGAAACAAGCAAAGCCAAACCAATAGCAAAGTCACATAGTTACAAAGAAATTGTTGGTGCTTATGTTTTTGGACTCATTCCATTAATTGTATTGTGTATCATTCAATGGAAATTTTGCTTTGTAATTTTCCCATTAACGCTACTTTATTTTTATTCAAAACGATATTTCAATAAATGGATTGACGGTTACACAGGTGACTGCTTGGGGGCAGTTGAGCAAATAGCAGAGTGTGTTTGTCTTTTAACTTTTTTAGCATTATGGAAGTTTATATAATTCGTCATACACCTGTTGCCATAGGCAAAGACACTTGTTACGGACAAAGCAATGTTCCATTAGCCGACACATTTTTACAAGACGCAGAAAAACTTAAAAACCAATTGCCGAATGACTTTGATGCCATTTATTGTAGTCCTTTGGAACGATGCAAAGATTTAGCAACAGCCTTGGAATATACTAGTATTCATATTGACAATGCTTTATTGGAAATGAATTTTGGCGACTGGGAAAATAAAAAATGGAACGACCTAAACCAAGAAGACCTAAATAATTGGATGACTGATTTTGTTAAAGTAAAAACACCCAATGGAGAAAATTTAATTGAACTTTTTGACAGAGTAAAACAGTTTCTTGACAACTTGCGAAAACAACAACACAAAAAAGTATTGCTTATAACCCATGCAGGAGTTATTCGCTGTGTATGGACATATTTACTTCAAATACCTTTGACAAACATTTTTAAAATTCCGGTTGACTACGGACAAAAATTAATTATCAATTTATCAACAGAACACAATCTTGACAGCATAAAAAAAATAGGTTAAGTCAACTAATTTGGTGGCACATTTGCAGTTTTTCCAAACGCACAAAGCCGAGCAAAAAACAGCAAAAGAGCCATCAGGCAACGCACTTGCCGACCAAAAAACAGCACATTTAATTTTACCCAACCGCACCACGACACTACGAACATTGTGGACAAAGACCAGAAAGGGTAAAGTTCATTTCGCTGACTTTATAATTCTTGGGCAACTTAAATGACGGTTCAACATCATCAAGACAAGTTACAGACTTACACTTTTGACAACTAAAATGTATATGGTTGTGGCTGTGTTTTGCCGAACACGAATGACAACCCGCATATTTCACAACACCATCTACATTAACAATTTTGTGAATAAAACCCTCTTCCAACAACCTTTCCAAGACACGGTATATTGTAACTCTATCGCAAAGTCCTTCCAACGACTTCTGAATTTCGCTGTGAGACAAAGCCACAGACGATGAAGCAATCAACTCTTGAATTTCAGTTTTAGCAGTGGTGTTTCTTGCTGACTTCATTTTTTTTAATTTTAATGCAACAGTGTTGCGTTTACAAAGATAATGATTACTTTTGCAACATTGTTGCATTAAATAAACTTATTTTAAAATGATACCACAAACATTCAACGACTGGACAAACTGCATTGTTAACGACTGCAAAATAAATCTAACAACGGATTTTGCACACCAACGCTTGACCGTTTATAAAGACAATCAAAATAAAGAAACACAAAAATTCATCTCTCTTTATGGCGAACAACATCTTTCAAATATTATTAATTGGCTAGAAAAAATCAAAAATAATGAACAATACTAAAATCAATAAAGCAGACCTAATAGGTATTTTAAGTTCATCAATATGTTTGGTGCATTGCGTAGCTACGCCTTTATTAATAGCATTTGGAGCGGGTTTTATAACAAATCCATTTTTCAAATATCTATTCTTAATTATCTCTTTTGTATCAATTTTCAAAGCAACCGAAAATATAACCAGCAAGAAAATATCACTTCTACTTTGGATTTCGTTTTGGGGCTTTTTGTTTTCTACATTATTTCAAGAAGAGTATGCATGGTTGCATTATTCGGGATATTTATTTGCAATCCTAATTATTATTGGACACATTCTAAACATCAAACATTGCAGAGAATGCTCAAAACTAAACGAAAATGAAAATTAGATTATTCAACATAATATTGTTTTGTTATTGCTGCACATTAGCACCAAGTTGCAATCATTCTCACCATTCCGAACAATTACAGGAAGGAGATTTACTGTTTCAAAACTTAAACTGTGGAGACTTGTGCAACGCCATTGAAGCAGTAACCGAAGGTGTTAATGGCAAAGATTTTTCTCATTGTGCAATGGTGGTAAATGTAAACGACACATTAAAAGTTATAGAAGCTATTGGCTACAAGGTGCATGTAAATTCTATAAAGAAATTCTTTGCAAGAAGTGGCGACACAACCGTAATTCAAAATATCACTGTTGGCAGAGTTAAACATCAGTTTGAAAATTTAATCCCAAATGCAATATCAAACGCAAAGCAACTTATAGGACAGACTTATGACGATGAATTTTTATTAGGCAATGGCAAGTGGTATTGTAGTGAGTTGATTTATGAAACATTCAAACAAGCTAACAATCAAAATGACTTTTTTGAATTAGAGCCAATGACATTTATAGACCCAAAAACAAAAACATTTTTCCCTACTTGGGTAAATTATTACAAAGAACTCAAAACAGAAATTCCCGAAGGAAAACTAGGAATAAATCCAGGACTTATCTCTCGTTCCAACAAAATTCAAATCATAAAAATAAATAGTTTCAATGACATCAACAGCAACTAAAAAATTACCCGTAACCGTTTTAAGCGGTTTTCTTGGAGCAGGAAAAACAACATTACTCAACCATATTTTACATAACAAAGACGGCTTAAAAGTTGCCGTTATTGTGAATGATATGAGCGAAGTAAATGTAGATGCTAGGCTTGTAAATGAACAAAATGTTCTTTCACGCACAGAAGAAAAATTGGTAGAAATGAGCAATGGTTGTATTTGTTGCACACTTCGAGAAGACTTGATGATAGAAGTTGAAAAATTAGCTAACGAAGGCAGATTTGACTATTTACTAATTGAAAGCACGGGCATTAGCGAACCAGTTCCTGTAGCCCAAACATTTAGTTTTGTGGACGAAGAAAAAGGAATTGACCTTTCAAAATTCAGTTATATTGACACAATGGTTACAGTTGTGGACTGCTTCAATTTCTTCAACGACTTTGGAACAAACGAGTTATTGGTTGACCGCAAATTAACCGATATGGAAGGCGATTACAGAACCATTGTAAATTTGCTGACCGACCAAATAGAATTTGCCAATGTGATTATCCTAAACAAGACTGATTTGGTAGATGCTAAAACGGTTGGACTTTTAAAAGCATCTATTCAAAAGCTCAACCCAAGTGCAAAAATTATCAGTTCCAATTTTAGTAAAGTAGAACCAAAAGAAATTTTAAACACCAAACTGTTTGACTTTGAAGAGGCGCAATCTTCGGCAGGTTGGCAAAAGGAATTAGAAGGTGGCACACATACACCCGAAACAGAAGAATACGGAATTTCATCTTTCGTATTTAGAAGCCAAAAACCTTTTCACCCAGAACGATTTTGGAAATACATCAATGAAGAATATCCGAGCAGTATAATCAGAGCCAAAGGTCTTTTTTGGCTGGCATCACGCCCCAATGACGCAATTAATTTTAGTCAAGCAGGCGGTTCTTTAAGACTTGAAAAAGCAGGCGTTTGGTGGGCAAGTATGACTTTTAATGAGCGATTAAAATACCAATCGTTTGCCGACAACCGAGAATATATTGAAAGTAAATGGAGTAAGCAATGGGGAGATAGAATGAACGAGTTGGTATTTATTGGACAAGACATTGAAAAAGAAAAAATGATAGCTGACCTTGAAAAATGTTTGTTGCAGGACAGCGAACAAATACAATTTGAAAGTAAAAAGGGATTTGCCGACCCCTTCCCGCAAGACATTTAACTTGAAAATGTGCCACTGCTTTTGGTGGCACATTTGCTTTTCCCAACAGCACAAAGCCAAACAAAAAAATCAAAAGAGCCACCAAGCCAACGCACTGGGACAACAGTGGACAAGAAACAACGAAGGCATAACAAATAGCGCTTAAACGAAGTGTACCCACTTCGATTTAAGCGTGTGTTGACTGAAGCGTGACGGGGTTTTTCGCGAGTTATGTGTTTTGAATGTTTGGGATTATTTTTGGCTGCTTGGTGGGTGTATTTTTAGTTGGTGCAGCTTTACTTTTTTAGCGCTTTAATGCGCTTTTTTTGTGCTTTTTGTTTTGCAGGCTGGTAACTTTTGTGTGTTGTTTTAGGTTTTGGGCAATGCGCGGCCTAGTTGCCTGTTTTAGGCAATTAAGGTTATGCAATATTTAACGCTTGCTGGCGGGCTTGGTGTAGCAATGCCAATGGTGGTGCTTTAAACAATTGTTTGCACTCTTGCTTTGATAATACTACTGGTAAGGTTTGGTTTTTTTTGATACTGGGTAGTTTAATGGCTGCATCTTCCATACCAAATATTCTGAACCAAAAACGTAATGCAAAAACTGCATGCTTAAAGTAGCTGATGGATTTTCCTTCTACCTCGGTGCTTCTGTAAAAATAAGCGTTTAACTCATCAATACTTATGTGATGAGGCAACCTATTAAAGTGCAAGGCTACGTAAGCCAACGAGCGACCATAGTTGGTTAACAATCCTTTGCTTAATTGTTTTACCATTACCTGCTCTAAAAAATAATCGTAAGCTTGGCTAAAGCCTATTACCGATAACTTTGCTTGATGTACAATTGTTGATGTTGTGTTTTTTTTAATGTCATAACTTTATTGTTTTGATTTTATTTCTTACAAAGTTTATCCTATTTTGCAATGAAATGCTACCGCAGGTTTAGTTCAACAGCACCTACAAGAAATTGGCGGTTCAGTGGTTAAATGAAGTTTTGTGCTTCGTATCAAGTTTAGTGCTGGCAGACAGTTTTCGTCTTCGAAATCGCCAACTTCTTGATGCAAACTAAAGGCAAAACGTTATATGCCATTTTAGGAGACACCCTACAAACAACAAACCCAACCAACGACAAAAACAATCATTTTGACAAAAATAAACGACAATAAATTTTTACCTTTGCAACCGATTTGAAAAATATAGTTGTCATATTTCTTAGTTTACTCATTTTGTTGCAACCATTCAGCAAGGTGTGGATTTTTGTGTCTTTTAAAATCAACCAAGACTATATTGCAAAAAACCTTTGTGAGAACAGAGCTAAACCTAAAATGCACTGTAACGGAAAATGCCAGTTGATGAAAAAATTGAAACAAGCCGACAAGGAAGAACAAAAACAAATACCGCAGACACTTAAAGAAAAATACGAAGTTTTATATTGCCATAATTTAACAAATTTCAGCATTTGCAGAAAAATTTATTTTGCAGACAAAAAACAATCCTTTTTTGATTATAAATTTCAATATTCTTCATCTTATCACACCGACATTTTTCGTCCGCCAAAATTCAGTTTGATTTAATTTTTTTGTTTGGGCAAAGCCTAAACAAAAAGCAAAGCACGCTGCCTTCGGCAGCGTGCTTTTAGGGTATGTTATGCACTTACCCCAAGTACATTATTTATAACATTCAATTAAATTTTAAAATGAGTTTCAAAAATATTCTACTGGCATTCTTATGCCTAGTATCGGTAAATATATTTGCCCAATCAACCACTTTCAAAGGAAAAGTATTTGATAGTGAAACCAAAGAACCGATTGTAGGAGCAATGGTTCAATTAATATCTAATCCACAAATAGGTGCAACAAGTAATTCAGAAGGATTATTTACTATTACTGTAAATAATCAATCGGATTCATTAAAAATTTCTTTTATTGGATACACCCCCTTAGTGAAAATTGCTTCTGAAAATATGGTAATTGCTCTTACCCCTAATGCACAAGAATTACAGTCGGTCATTGTTACTGCCAATCGTGAAGCAAGTTTAAGAACACAAAGCCCAATGGCAATATCAAAGCTATCGCCAAAATTGATAGATGAATCAAAAGCCAATCAGGTCTTTGAACTCATCAACAAAACGCCAGGTGTGATTATGCCAAGTTACAACAACGAACAGCATGGCATGGCTATACGCCAACCAATGGGAACAAGTGCTTACTATTTGTATATGGAAGATGGCGTACCTATTCGTCCATTAGGCGTTTTTAACCACAATGCATTATTAGAAATTAATCAATTTGCAATTAGCAATATTGAAGTGGTTAAAGGTCCAGTTTCTTCTATTTATGGACCAGAAGCTGTTGGCGGTGCAGTAAATTTTATTATGCAAAAGCCAACCCTTGTGCCAACTGCAAAAATTGGGATTCAAGCCGACCAATGGGGATTTCGCAGAGTACAATTTGGGGCAGGTGCAAAAATTAAGAAGTTTGGTTTTTATGTTGGTGGATTAAGTAGTCAGCAAAATAATTCATGGATGGCAAATTCGGACTATGATAAAACATCAGTAAATGCAAGACTTGAATATAACTTTACCGAAAAAACGCGTCTTATCGGTAATTTTATCTACGGAAAATATTACTCTCAAATGTCGGGTAGTGTAGATAGCACTATGTTTTACAGTAGAAAATATGTGAGTACTTCTGATTTTACTTATCGTAAATCTGACGCTTATCGCTCTCGTCTAACATTAGAGCATGATTGGAATAGTAGTTCAAAATCATTTATTACACTATTCCAACGTAATAATAAACATGGACAAAACCCAAGCTATGCAATCCGTTGGAATCCCATACCTAGTGCTACTAACGACCCAACTAAAGCGAGAGGAGAAATCAATTCAAATGACTTTGAAAGTTATGGAGTTATTGCTCAACACAGTCAAAAATTCAATTTCCTAAACTCTAAATTGATTGCAGGTGGAGTTATTGACCTAACTAAAAATGATTATTGGTCATATAGAATAGACTTGAACGCACAACTAGACCCTACCAATAAATTTGTAGAAAAATATACCATTAACAAAGAACGCCCTGAATTACCAATTGCTAATTATAATGGGAATATAAAAAATTACGCAGGTTACGTTCAGTATGATTTTGAACCTTTAAAAAAATTGCGATTTTCTTTGGGCGGTCGTTATGATGTAATGGATTTAGATTATATCAACAATATCAATTCAACATCAGGCAATATAAGTTATAAAAGATTTACACCAAAAATTGGTGCAACCTACGATTTAGGGAAAGATAAAGGATTGTATGCAAATTTCTCTCAAGGCTTTTCGCCACCTTCATTGACGGCAATTTTCAGACCAAGACCGAATACTAATCCTGTCGAATTTTATACAAATCTGAATCCTGCTTATTTTAATAACTATGAAATTGGTGGTTGGGCAGCATTTTGGAAAAACAAAATATATGTAGATGTTACCCTATATCAAATGGATGGGAAAAACGAATTATTAAATATTCGCCAAGCAGATAATTCATTTGATTATCAATCGGCAGGAAAAACACTTCATAGAGGAGTTGAATTTGGAGTTACTGCCAAACCAAGCGAACAATATTGGTTTAGATTTGGCGGAACAACTGCTTTACATCGCTTTGAAGATTTCCAAATAAGTAATAAACCGACCGATCAATACCAAAACCTAGCAGGGTTTGAAATGCCAAGTTCACCTCGTTGGTCATGGAATACGGAGTTTTCATACTACCCAAAATGGGTTAAAAACTTGCGAACTTCTTTAGAATGGCAGTATGTTTCGGGTTGGTATCAAAACCAAATTAATACGGTAAAATACGAAGGATATAATCTTTTGAATTTTAGAATTGGTTACAAATGGAAGGGAATAGAAGTTTATTCTAATGTGATGAATATTGCCAATGAACTTTATGCAAATTCAGCATCAAGAGGTGATAACTTGACAGACCGCACAACCTTTAATCCAGGTGCACCCAGAACGTTTGTTTTTGGTATCCAATACAATTTTGAAGGTAAAAAGTAATTTCTAAACAAAAGCCTCTGCAGATTTTAGGCAGAGGTTTTAAATATTTTAAAAACATGAAAAAATTCATTCAAAAAAACATATATCCTTTAATTTGGAAATGGCACTTTATTGGTGGCATTGTTTCAGCACCTATTGTGGTAATCTTAGCGATTACAGGTATCATTTATTTATTCAAAGACAACTACGAAGCTCCACAAAAAAGAGAGTTGTTGCAAATTGAACAAAAAACTGAAAACAAAATGAGTTTTCAGAAGCAATGGGAATTTGCCCAAAAAGAGTGGAAGAAAAAACCTAGTGGTGTAATTTTACCCACTTCGGAGAATGAGAGTACAGAATTTATATCTGGTAAATTTTCTCATAAATCTATTTTATACATTGACCCTTATGCTCAAAAGGTAAAAGGGCAAATAAACATTAGCGATACTGATATGCATACAGTACGTAAAGTACACGGTGAGCTTTTATTGGGTAGTGTCGGTACAAAAATTGTGGAATTGGTAGCTAGTTGGATGGTGGTTTTAATAATAACAGGGCTTTATCTTTTTTGGCCACGTGGCAGAGGATGGAAAGGTTTTTTTACGGTTCGTACAAATCAATCTAAACGTATTTTGTTTAGGGATGTTCATGCGTTATCGGGCTTTTGGTTTTCTTTTTTACTGCTGCTTGTGCTTGCAGGAGGTTTGCCTTGGACAGATGTGTGGGGCGAGGGTTTTAGAATGGTACAGCAAAAAACAGGTTCAGGTTTTCCTGCAACGTGGGATAGTAGAATGTTTAATTCCAATCCGAAAGGCGATCCAATCCCATTAGATGAAATTATTACCAAAGCCAAAGAATTATGTTTGAAAGGTAAAACTGTGATAGACTTGCCCCAAAGTGCAAAAGGTGTTTACAGCATTTACAATGAAACAAATGAATTAGGCGAAATAAAGAAAATTCACTTAGACCAATATTCAGGCAAAGTTTTAGCAAGCCACACTTGGTCAGATGTTGGGATTTTGATGAAAGCAAGAATGTGGACAATGGCTTTCCACCAAGGTGAATTTGGACTGTGGAATTGGTATTTGATGATTTTTGTAGCAATAGGACTATTTACGTTGAGTATGTCTGCTATTATTTCTTACGCCTATAGAAAAACTCCCGGTACACTGGCAATACCCAAAGTACCTGAGCATATTTCTTTTGGTATTCCGCTTATTGTGATAGTAGTTATGTTAGGAATATTGTTACCATTGTTTGGCCTCAGTGTGTTATTACTATTTCTATACAGTAAGCTAATGCAAAGGCAATCTTTACTGAACTGAATAAAACAAATAGCGCTTAAACGAAGTGTACCCACTTCGTTTTAAGCGTATGTTGACTGAAGCGTGACGGGTTTTTTTGCGAGTTATGTGTTTTGAATGTTTGGGATTATTTTTGGCTGCTTGGTGGGTGTATTTTTAGTTGGTGCAGCTTTACTTTTTTAGCGCTTTTTTTGTGCTTTTTGTTTTGCAGGCTGGTAACTTTTGTGTGTTGTTTTAGGTTTTGGGCAATGCGCGGCCTAGTTGCCTGTTTTAGGCAATTAAGGTTATGCAATATTTAACGCTTGCTGGCGGGCTTGGTGTAGCAATGCCAATGGTGGTGCTTTAAACAATTGTTTGCACTCTTGCTTTGATAATACTACTGGTAAGGTTTGGTTTTTTTTGATACTGGGTAGTTTAATGGCTGCATCTTCCATACCAAATATTCTGAACCAAAAACGTAATGCAAAAACTGCATGCTTAAAGTAGCTGATGGATTTTCCTTCTACCTCGGTGCTTCTGTAAAAATAAGCGTTTAACTCATCAATACTTATGTGATGAGGAAACCTATTAAAGTGCAAGGCTACGTAAGCCAACGAGCGACCATAGTTGGTTAACAATCCTTTGCTTAATTGTTTTACCATTACCTGCTCTAAAAAATAATCGTAAGCTTGGCTAAAGCCTATTACCGATAACTTTGCTTGATGTACAATTGTTGATGTTGTGTTTTTTTTAATGTCATAACTTTATTGTTTTGATTTTATTTCTTACAAAGTTTATCCTATTTTGCAATGAAATGCTACCGCAGGTTTTGTTCAACAGCACCTACCCAAAAGGCGGGGTTTCGTGTTCCAAAGACAGTTTTGTGGTTAATCAAATATTAGTTTTTCAAATCAAGTTTTGTGGTAAAAGTCCCGCCCTTCGGGTAGCTGCGGAACGTCAGGATGTGAAAAAACTCAATTTTTCACTTGAATCAATCAAAATTGACTTCGTAAAATTGGATTGGAAATGATTTGCTTGCATTTCAGCATAGCAATTTTTTATGCTGCTAACTTTTGTTGATGAAAAAAAGTACACGGTATCAACTCTAAAAAGGTCGGTTTTGAAAAAGTATGAGCTATCCTTTTGTAATTGGGTACCCATTTTTTCAGTTTTTCAATCAATGGTTCAACACCCAATATATTGATGCATCGTTTGAGGTTGTAAACTGTCATGATTAATGCAAATTCTCCGTTTACTTTTTCCAAACCTTTAAGGTTGGTATAATAATATCCCCATTTGCGTTTGATGGTGCCAAATATATGCTCATTAATTTCTTGACGTGTGCGGTATAATGCTTGGTTGGCTTGGTAGCGTTTGTTGTTGGCTTCTACTATGTCTGCAAATTCACTTCTATCTATTTCTCGTCCGCCTTTTTCTCTTCCAGTACAAAGATTTTTTACTGCACAAGTTTTGCATGATGGTGTGCGGTATTTTTTAAACTGATAACTGTTTGTGCTTACTTTGGTATGCCAAGTTCCTTGTGTGCGTAATGTTTCGCCTTGTGGGCAGGTGTAGGTATCGTCTTGTTTGTTATATGTAAATTTTGTTACTAAATATTCTGGTGTAGTCCCTTTTACATTGCTATTTACTATCTCTTGATGCGCACATATGGTGGTGATGTTGTTATCAAAACATTCTTGCAATTGGCGACCATTGTGGTAACCTTTATCGCTGATGGCTGTGAGGCTAGTTGCATTTAAGTTGGCTTTAGCTTCGGCTGCAATATCGGATAGCGCATTGCGATCATTGCGGTTGATGGTGTGTGTGGCTACTACCAATTTATGTTTATCATCTACCGCTGCTTGCATATTGTAACTTACCTCTACTACTTGACCTTGTACAAGCAATGCTCTTGCATCGGTATCAGTTGTACTCACTTGAGGATCTCCGCTTTGTTCGAGTTGTTGGGCAAGTTGCTCATACTCTATTTTGTTTTGTTTCAGGAGTGCTATCCTCTGTGTTACTTCACTAATTTTTACTGTGCTTTCATTTGCATCATTAACTTCTATTGCTGTTAAATATTCATTAGTTTTTTCTTCTATGTATTTTAAGTGGCGTTCTATTTTCTTTGGATTATAATTATTCTTCTTGCTATTGTGTGCTCGCATTTTTGTTCCATCAATTGCAATTGTATTGCCTGATACTAGAGATGCATCTTTTAAAAAGCTAACAAACAGTTTGAATGTGTTTTTTAATGCTTGGGGATTCTCTTTTCTAAAGTCTGCTATGCTATGATAGTTGGGAACAAGCTTGCCTATTAGCCATTGCAACTCAATATTGCGCTTGCACTCTTTCTCTAACCTGCGGCTGCTGCGTATGCCATTTACATAACCATAAAAGTATATTTTTAAAAACACTTTAGGGTTGAATGCAGGACGACCTTCTGCTTGCATTTTTTTTATTATAAAGTTTAATGAAGGTAAATCCAGTGCTTCAACAAATGCTTCAATTACTCTTACTGGATTATCGTTTTCAATTGCATCTTCCAAGCTGCCAAAGCTCACTTGGTGGCGGTTGTGTGCGGTGATGTAGTCCATTTTGTTACTGCAAAAAAACAACACAACTCACATTGTTTCTTTCCCTTTTTCAACTAGTTTTACCATAAAGATTGTGGATTGTGTTTTTTCACACTCTGACGTTAGGCACAATTTATGACGACAGTATTCAAACAATAAATAATAAAAACAATGAGAAAGCATTTTGACGAATTATTCACCAACCAAAATGGTATGGTAAATCCAAAAGTAACAGTTCACATTAACGGTGTGACAATGAGTCCAGGAGTTAGCTTCGGTGGTGGAGTTTCCTTTGGCGGTGTCGACCTGACACAGTTTATTGGAAAGTATTTAGAAGTAGAACTTCAAAACGGTGTATATGTTATAACAGGAGTGTATAATTAAAAACTGAAGATATGTCATTAATAATAGGAGTTTATATTCCAACAGGTATAATATTGTCAGGCGACAGCAGGACGACTGGAACTATACCAAGCCAAATCCCGAATCCTCAAAGCCCGGGACAGAATCTTACCGTTCACACTAACATTGTCGTTTCTGATTTTACAAATAAAATCTTCAAAATGTATGACCGTTTTGGTATTTCGACCTTTGGCAATTCGCACATAAACAATTTGCCGATTGCACATTTTATAGAACAATTTGAAGCATCAAATCCAGCTCCAGCGACAACGACTGACCTTGCAACAAATCTGTTAGCACATTTTAGAACTTTTAATCCAATACCAGCTACTGGTTTTTTAGTTGCGGGCTATGACAATAATGACCAGTTCATATATGGTATTGACGTTGCAAATAATACCAGCACAAGGCACAACTTTACAACCCAACAAATATTTGGGGTGGCTTGGGGTGGAGACAGCGACATAGTTGGCAGATTACTTAGTACACAGAACTCAATGCCAATTTTTGAAGTTATGAATCTACAAGACGCAATAGATTATTCAAGACATTTAATAAGAACCACTATTGACCAGATGAGATTTGAACCTCGTTTCCCGACAGTTGGCGGCAACATTGACACCTTGGTAATAACTAATGCTTCGACAGAATTTATTGACCTGAAAAAGCTCAAACTGACGAATTAAACTGTGCCTAACACATGTCAGCCGAAAATTGGCGTTATTGTTCTGTTTTTTGACATATCGTTTACGCAATTTATTTATATTAGCTTGACAAATTAACTCTCCGCAATCACCAACCAAACAAGTGCGCAAAACGTTATAGGTTATTATTAAACAACAATCAATTAAATAAAAATTATGAAAAAGACAATCATTCTAATTACAAGCAGTCTTCTTTTGACCGCATGCTCGACATCAACTTTCTATCAAGTTTATAAGACAGCTCCTGCAAACGGAATAGTACAATCAAACAAGATACTTTTTGAAGACAACAATGCCCAGATTACTTATAATTTGTGGGATAATGGAGGCGATGTGGGATTTCTGTTTTACAATAAGTCAACACAAGACATTACAATTCACTTAGACAAATCATTTTTTGTACTAAACGGGACTGCATACGACTATTTTAAATACAGAACATTCACAAGGTCATCAAATCTGACATCTATGACTGCATACAGAACATATCCATATAGCTATTACAATACTTCAGTGGGCGGAACAATATCTTCTTCAAATACGACAAGTTTTATTGAACCTAATGTTATAATTGTTCCACCAAAAACCTCAAGGAGAGTATCTGAATATGTTGTGACAAGTTCATTCCTAAATAGCTGTGACATGCTAAAATATCCGAGTAGAAAAAAAATTAAGGCATTAACATTTGATAAGAATAATTCCCCATTTACATTTTCAAACCTAATTACTTATAGCATATCGGGCGACACTAATAGACTAGAAAATAACTTTTACGTAACAAGTATTTCAAATATGCCAGAAAACGAAGTTTTTGAAACTAAGCCTGAAATAGTTTGCGACAAACAGACTATGAACATGATTAAAATTGCTAAAATTGGTGGACCAGAATTATTTTATATTCAATACACAACTGGCAAATAATAGACTTCGGTGACAAACAACTACCTGTAACAAATAGCGCTTAAACGAAGTGTACCCACTTCGATTTAAGCGTGTGTTGACTGAAGCGTGACGGGGTTTTTTGCGAGTTATGTGTTTTGAATGTTTGGGATTATTTTTGGCTGCTTGGTGGGTGTATTTTTAGTTGGTGCAGCTTTACTTTTTTAGCGCTTTAATGCGCTTTTTTTGTGCTTTTTGTTTTGCAGGCTGGTAACTTTTGTGTGTTGTTTTAGGTTTTGGGCAATGCGCGGCCTAGTTGCCTGTTTTAGGCAATTAAGGTTATGCAATATTTAACGCTTGCTGGTGGGCTTGGTGTAGCAATGCCAATGGTGGTGCTTTAAACAATTGTTTGCACTCTTGCTTTGATAATACTACTGGTAAGGTTTGGTTTTTTTTTGATACTGGGTAGTTTAATGGCTGCATCTTCCATACCCAATATTCTGAACCAAAAACGTAATGCAAAAACTGCATGCTTAAAGTAGCTGATGGATTTTCCTTCTACCTCGGTGCTTCTGTAAAAATAAGCGTTTAACTCATCAATACTTATGTGATGAGGCAACCTATTAAAGTGCAAGGCTACGTAAGCCAACGAGCGACCATAGTTGGTTAACAATCCTTTGCTTAATTGTTTTACCATTACCTGCTCTAAAAAATAATCGTAAGCTTGGCTAAAGCCTATTACCGATAACTTTGCTTGATCTACAATTGTTGATGTTGTGTTTTTTTTAATGTCATAACTTTATTGTTTTGATTTTATTTCTTACAAAGTTTATCCTATTTTGCAATGAAATGCTACCGCAGGTTTAGTTCAACAACACCCTTGCGCTATTGGGCAAAGTTCAACGTGTTGCATTTCTCATCTTTTAATCGTTAATTGGTGTGATAATTTAAATACATTTAAACCCAACAGCCGCAAGGCTGTCGAACGTTAGCACCAACTCTTATGACGACATTCGTAGACAATCAAGCAATGGAAATAAAATGTTTCAACCCTATAGCGGACAATCAAGCGACAGTTTTAATTCTCGGAACTATGCCAGGACTTGCTTCACTAAAAGCTGGACAGTATTACGGACACCCTGACAATTTATTCTGGGACATTATTTTTCGCGTTTGCATTCCCGACTGGAGAAATGATGAACTCGTTTCGGCTGACTACGAGACAAAAATAAAATTACTGCGGACAAATCGCATTGCAGTTTGGGACGTTCTTCAATTCTGTGACAGAAAAGGAAGTTTAGATAAAGACATAATAAACCAAATCCATAACGACTTTATACAATTTTTTCAAAAATATTCACAAATCAAGACAGTTTTTTTCAACGGAAAGAAAGCGAGCGAGTATTTTGAAAAAAATAAATCAGAAACAGCTATTTCAGACAACAGAGTATTCATCACGCTTCCCTCGACAAGCCCGAGTAATACGACAAATTCCTTTTATGTTTTAAAAGAATGGCTACAAATCAGAAATTATCTTAACAACTAAATTCCAATGGACAAAAAATTATTCCTTTCCTTTTCGACATTTCTTTTATCCTTGATTGCTTTTTCACAGAAGACAGATACTAAAACAGTAACTTACTTTGAAAAATTCGCTATGAATGGTAACAAACCATCAGACTCAGATGTGCAAACAAAATATGAAACAGATTACAGAGTGATTGTTTGGAATGACCCATTAATAAAAGATTACAAATATTCCAATGAGGCATTTGATAAATTAGGTTACGAATTTGTTAAAAAAAATGAGGGCGACAATTACCAACGGAGTAAAATTTATCGCAGTTGCTCAAAAGGAATTATTGTTGAAGTTACCGAATGGTATAATGTAAAACTTTCAATCTCTCTTCAATGGTATCAACCTTCCGTAAGAAAAAGTATCGGTTATCTTATGTATTGTGACATGAAAAAACAAACAAACGAAGAAATCAATAAAGACCTTTACAATTCATTTAAAGCAGACGACATAAAAAAATTTAAAACTACTACCGTTGACTACTCTGACAGAAAAAACAAACCTATTTTAATTGAAGGCAATACTTTTCTAAAAGAAATTTATTACGGATTGATTCAAAAAAAATGTGAGTTTACAAGCGAGTGCTTGCAAATTATATTAAATAAAGACGGAACAAAAGAATTTAAAACAAACTGGCAAAAAGAAATAGGTGACAAAGCTACTGATTACAAAACATACACGGCATTCATAAAAAATGAATTGCCAAAATTAATTTTTTCAAATCCTAAAGAAAATGTTTGGGGTGATTCTATTGCTCCGACAACAAGAATTAATGCAAAAATCCTTTATCAATTGAAATTCTCAGGCACAATTAAAGTTGCTTATGATTCTAAAAGTTCTACCGTGACAATTAAGAGCAAAGACACACCATCAGAAATAAAAACAGAAGACCTCGTACAATTTTTCAAAGACAAAAAAGACGGAACATATAAGTTAAGTTTTTACAGCGTGACAATGGCTCTGGACAATTGCTACAACGCAGACAATTATTTCACAAAGACAACTTTTATAGGTTACAAAGAGTACGAAAAAGGTGACGAGTATAAAACATATTGACAGACAGAAAAGAGCTGGTGCTAACAAATAGCGCTTAAACGAAGTGTACCCACTTCGTTTTAAGCGTGTGTTGACTGAAGCGTGACGGGTTTTTTTTGCGAGTTATGTGTTTTGAATGTTTGGGATTATTTTTGGCTGCTTGGTGGGTGTATTTTTAGTTGGTCTTGGGACCACAAATCCTGTTGGGAGACTTGAGGTTTTTGACGATGTAATTACCCAAGTCGAACTTGGTTCTGTTGGCCCTTTTACCTTGGGTAGTAGGTGGAATTCAATTGGAGACAGAGTCAACAACCCTCCAACAGGTGCTAGTGTCTCGTCCTAAAATAGGTTTACACATTTAAAGTGTAAACAAAATGAAAAAAACAGGAAAAACCGCTCAAGAAAAGGAGGCAATCATAACCGAATATTTACTGGGTGAAAAAAGTTATCGCCAATTAGGAGCCCAGTACAATATTGATTTTAGATTGATACATTCGTGGGTAAAAAAATTTCAAGGTAAATCAGTGCCAAAAACAAAACCAAAAACACAAATCCAACCAATTTCAGCAGAGCCCTTACCAACTGATGTAAAAACTTTGCAGGAAGAATTACGTAAAGCAAAACTTTACAACGAGCTGCTCAACTCAATGATTGATATTGCCGAAGATCAACTTAAAATTGACATCAGAAAAAAGTCTGGCACCAAGCGGTAGAAACAGTTGGGCAAAGGAAGCCTCGTTGCATAAACGACCTTTGTTTGCTGCTTGGTTATAGTAGGCAAAGTTACTATCAAGGCATAAAATTTATTCAGCAAAAAGCATACGGAGCAGATATTGTCATTAATGAAGTGTTGCGTTATCGAAAGTATCAGAAGCGATTAGGCACCCGAAAACTATTGCATGAAATGCAAGGCTTTTTAGAAGCCCATAATTTTCAAATAGGAAGAGATGCAATGTTTAATCTATTGGCAGAACGAGGCATGTTGATTACAAAACGCAAGCGCAGAGGATGTATAACCACACTTTCCAAACATCGTTTTAAAAAACACCCAAACATCATTAAAGGCTTTATACCCATTGCCCCTAATCAGCTTTGGGTAAGTGACATAACCTATATTCATTTATCGGATGACTTTGCTTATTTATCACTTATAACCGATGCATATAGCCATAAAATTGTTGGCTTTTATTTGAGTGAAGATTTATCGGCAAAAGGTCCATTAAAGGCCTTAAAAATGGCTTTGACCGGTAATCCCGATTGTAAAAATTTAAAAGAATTAGGCGCATAACGCTTGAAGGCTTATAAATAGAGGTGCAGCAGCAACCATATTTGCCACCAATTTATTAAATAATTGCCTTCTATCCGTCCTGAGATTAAATCTAAAATTGTATTCATTCAAGTATGCTCCAATATGAGTATTTGAACAATGGTGATGTACTCCTCTAATCCAACCTTTAATATTCATAATGTGTAAATGAATTAATGGAAAATTTTTCCCGCTGTCTAAATACTCTTGACAAAGGTTCGGAAAATCTTTTTGGATGTAAGCTCTCCATTTGTCGGCTGATACGTATGCCTCTGTAGAGATATGCTTTTGCATTGGTATCAGTAAATCCTCAGCCGCATAACCATCAATCAGTGCCGCATAAGCCTTACCCATGGTTATTTCTCCTTTCTTATTCTTAACATGTTCAACCATTACGAGAACTTTATGTTTATTGCTGTCAGAACTTCTCCCTTGTTTGTTTTTTTCAGGACCACCAATCAAACACTCATCAACTTCAACTACTCCTTTTAATAGATTTGGGCTATCGTTACGCATGGCTTCTTGTATCTTTCTTTTGAAGTACCAACACGTTTTCTGGCGAATACCTGTTTCCCTGTGTAATTCCATACTGGATACTCCCTTCTTGTCTTGCTTATCTACTTTTAGAATTATTGAGAAGAGTAAAAGCAAAAGGTAAAACAGCCTTCTCTAATTTTGTAGAGAAAATACGTATCTGCTTATGCTATTATCTAACGCTTGATTATGTAATACTCCGCATACAACCCAAAGCCAAAAGCGCTAGAATAAAACAAATCGTCTTTAACTTTAATGGTAATCATATACTGTTTTGATCGTTTTTTAGGACTTTATTTCTTTCGATTTTTACATCGAATCTAATATTAACAAAGGTTTACAAAGAAGTTTTAATTGATTCTCAAAAAAGTTCGGATGAGTGTGGCTGTTGTAATAACATTTGGCTGCCGTTAAATTTCTTAATAAAGAAACAAAAAAAGGGGCAAAAAACATTGCTGTTTTTTACCCCTTTTACTAACATTTGTTAATCAAATGACTTTTTCAGTGGCCTCAAATATTCTCTGTAGCCTCTCACAATTACATTATTTTAGCTTTACAGGAAAAGAGATATCGATATCACTTTCGGGAGAGCGAATTGCTGTTTTGGGAGTACTATGATAATGACTTAGCACAATATTAACAGTTCCAGAAACAGGAAGAGTATAGGATGGTTTGGCAAGTACATTCCATTGCGTTTGAATGCCGATAGGAAGGGCTGGATTTTTGTTGTCTTTATCCAAACGTTCAATAATTAGTTTATCCAACAATGTAGGCGAAGGAGTATAAAAGAACTGATGAATATCGCCACGCTCAATTATTTCATTTGAAACAGTATCGTAAGGTGTTTTTGTTTTATCGAGCAACAATATATCCATTGAATAAGAAATACCAGTATCGAGTATTAAAGAATCGATTAAGGGAGCATTGCCTCCCTCGCCATCTAAATCTTCCCATTTAGCAAAAACAACATACTTACTGTTAGTTGGATTAGCTTTATTAACTCCGCGCAAAATAAGCGTTGTTATTTGTTCTTGTGAAGCATGATCGTGTGGATGACTTGCATCATCGGATTTTTTACAAGAATTAAGGAATGTTAAGCTAATAAGAGAGAGTATAAGACTCGTTGTGATGCTATTTTTCATGATATTTTAAGTTAATATTTTTAAATTAATGAATGATTGAGAATGGAATAGTAAGCCTGACAATTATGTTTCGCCCGGGCTCATCTGTAAAATACCTGAAACGATTCAGGTAGTCGCGGTAGGAAACATCTAATACATTTTTAACACTCACCGACACCATGACATGTTGTTGTTGAACAGGAATTTCGCATCCAATATTTACATCTAGTAAGTGGTAAGCAGCAGGTGGATTTTTGTAATCAATACCAACAGGATAACGCGATTGGCGGGAAACATAGTTCCAGTTAAGTTCAGCAAAAAATTGTTCCAGTTTCCAAACCTGTGCATGCTGATATTGTAAACCCAAACGACCTCTATTTGCGGGCATGTAAATAAGTGGTTGATCTCTAATCACATCTTGCGCATGCAAATAACTAACAGCAGCTGTTGCCATCAAATGAGGATGTAATGATCGGGATGCGTTCAGCTCTGTTCCCCACATTACCACATTGCTTTGGGTAAACTGAAACGTTGGAAAGGTTCCACGTAAGGTGATAGTTGGAGGCTGAACTGGCAACTGGTATATGAATTGTTCAATCTGATTGCGGTAAGCGCTTATTTCTACTATCCACTTTTCGTTGTGAAACTTGGCATTTACATCTAGATTCAGGCTTTGCTCCGGTATTAAATTACTATCCCCTCTTTCGTATGTTGCGGTTCCGTTGTGAAGTCCGTTGCTGTACAATTCATTGATAGCTGGAGGTCGCCAGGCTGAGGCAATTGAACTGTTTAGTTGTAAGTTCTTCGTAACAGCATATCCGGCACCAACAATAAAAGTAGCACGTTGAAATGTTTTAAATTGTTGTGCAATCTCAGTATTGGTTTTGCGATAATATATGGTTTGATCTCGTTTGTCGAAACGGGTTCCCAACTCCGCAGTCCATCGGCCCTTGCTCCATTTTTCGATGGCAAAAAATCCATATGTATAAGCAATAAAATTTGGAATCAAGGGTTTCTGAACACCATCCGTATAATTGGATTGATCCATTACACTTATACCAATTTTGCCTGTTATGTTTTTCCATTTTGCGTGTTCAAATACACCATCGTAGGTATAGGTTGTAAGTGTTAAATCGTAAGCCGGTTTTATTTGGGTAAGCGATTGCGGATTCCAAGAAACACCTAAATCATACTCCTGCCGAGCGTTCAACTGACGACTTGCCTGTACCCATATTTTGCCGGCTGTTTTCAATGCATAACTCAGTTTTATACTTTGTGTTTCATGCCACACCTGTTGGTAAGGTTTAACTATGGTGAAGGTAAACGGTTTAATGATAAGCGGCTGGTCACTATCTATAGCCCGGTATAAATCCGTGGAGCTTCCGATATGAGCCGCACGTAAAATACCAATCTTACTGTTAAATACACTGCTCAATACCTCCACTTGCAACCGCTTGAATCGGTATGCCAATGCTGCTGATCCATTTTGCTCATTAAGGGCCGTGTTGGACAGAACATAATCCGGAGACCTTGCATCACCCGCTTTGCGCAACGTTCCTTGCACCCGCCAACTGAACTGCTGTTGTTTAAGATGTGTTCCTTCCAACAATCCCGAAACCGAACCCTGACGGTTGTTTGAGAATCCTTGTAACCCTACTTCACCGTTTACACCATTTGTTTTGCGGTACTCACGTGGAGACAAACGAATAGCTCCACCTATGGCTTCGGGACCATATTCAACCGATGCTGCTCCTTTGATTACTTCAACCCTGTTTACTGTGAACGGATCGATTTCGGGAGCATGTTCACTGCCCCATTGTTGTCCTTCTTGTTTAACACCATTATTGAGTAACACCAATCGATTGCTATGTAACCCCCTCAAAACAGGTTTGGCAATTCCAGGTCCTGTATTTAAAGTGGTTATTCCGTTTACATTTTTAAGCAAATCGCCTAAATTTTGTCCCCGTTGCTTTTCAATTTGTATTGCACTCATCACTGATCCTGCTTGTATCGAATAGGTTTTTGCATCCTGCAATGCAGATTGTTCAATTACTGCTTCATGCAAATGATATGATAGCGGACACAGCAATACAACAATCGACTTTTCAGCAGATAAATCGATTGTTAACTCATTTGTTTGATATCCAATAAATGAAGTTACAACATGATAATGTCCTGATTTGAGTGTATCAAAAACAGTTGTTCCATTAAGGGATGTTATGTGAACGTGTTTATGTTTGGTAAGGCCTACAACTGCATCTTCTAATGGTTTACCGGTAATACTATCTTTTACCGTAACCGTTAATTGATACAACGACTTACCCGTTTGAGCCGATGCTACAAACGTTACCAAACACCACGCAATCAAAAGTTTGAAATGCACAGTTGTTGTATATTGAATGAAAAATGAAATGAATATCCAGAAGACTTGAACATTGTTAGATTAAACTCCTTGAGGAGGACCTTTATTTCCAACAAATAAGGACGCACCATGAAGCGCAATGATCTGAGGTTGTTTGAAAGAAAAAAGGGTTGATGCCTGTCCACCAAGAAGAGTTTCGGCAGACGCTTCATATAGTTTTACAAAATGAAAATCGCACGAAAAACATTTGGGATGCGTCTTGGATATATGTGTGGCATGGCCGCAATCAGTGGTCAAATCAATCTTACAAGCCATATCATCTAACTCGCAATGGTGTGCAGGATGCTTTTCATGGTGAATCATCGCAGCAACATGCTCATCTTCGGCATGATGATGCAAAACATTGTAAGGCAACATTGTTACCGCAAACAAAGCAATGAGAAAAATGACTATATGTTGGTTGATTGTTTTCAACTGCGGCACAAATATCTAAATTTCTTCAAACTTTTTGTTCTTTTGTGTACTCATCAAATAATGATGTTGACCAAAATCACTAAAACCTTCCGCGTCTCTGTTGTTATTCTAAGTGTATTTTTGTACTCATACACAGAGGCCTTGGCGCAACCAAAACCTCTGATAACGATAACACCAACCAAAACCAAAAAAGTAATGAAAGTAGAAATATGGAGTGATGTGATGTGTCCTTTTTGTTACATCGGCAAACGAAAATTTGAAGCAGCGCTTGCACAATTTGAGCATAAAAATCAAGTAGAGGTAGTTTGGAAAAGTTTTCAGATCCAACCCAATATGGTTACCGACACAACTCAAAACACACTGGAGCATTTGGCTCAAAGCAAAGGTTGGACAATGGAATATACCAAACAAGTTACGGCAAACGTGGTAGCGATGGCAAAAGAAGTTGGCCTGAATTATGATTTTGACAAAGCAGTTGTGTCTAACTCGTTTGATGCACACCGTTTATAACATTATGCTAAAAGTAAAGGCAAAGATGACGCAATAGAAGAGCAGTTGTTTAAAGCCTATTTCGTAGATGGAAAAAACACAGCAGATCATCAAACATTAAGAGCACTTGCAGTTTCTATTGGGTTAGATTCAACCGAAGTACAACAAGTATTAGCTAGTGATGCTTATGCGAATGATGTGCGTCAGGACATATACGAATCGCAACAAATTGGCGTGAGTGGAGTTCCCTTTTTTGTGCTCAATAATAAATATGCAGTATCGGGTGCCCAACAACCTGAAACATTTTTAGGTGCCCTGCAAAAAGCATGGAGTGAACTTCCCCAAAACGAAAAGGTAGAAGGAGCTGTTTGCACGCCTGACGGTAAGTGCGATTAATACTAACCGTTTAATATCCTCACCAAATCTTGGTTTACGTAAAACATTTCTTTCCCGTCTGCCTTGGGGGTTAGAATACCATGTTTCACCAAATCACCCATGTATTTAGTAATGGTAGTTCGGCTGCTTTTATTCAATACCTCACCAACCGATTTTGCTTTTATGTAAGGCTGCGAAAACAACAATTCATTTAATTCTTTGCTATATATGTTGAGGTGCTTTTTACCGTGAGCCAATGTAGCATCCATTTGTGCTAATATTTCGTCAATTATACGGTTACTGTGTGTGGCACTTTGCTCTACTGCATCCATCATATATAAAAGCCAAGGCTTCCATGCTTGCCGCTGCGTAACTCCCGCTAATAAATGATAGTAATCGTCTTTGTGTTCAATGATATACTTACTCAAATACAATACAGGTTGCGCCAACAGTTGCTGATTAACCAAATACAGTAAATTAAGTACCCTACCCGTACGACCATTCCCATCAATAAAAGGATGAATAGCTTCAAACTGGTAGTGTGCAATTGCCATCTTTAGTAATGGATCCGTTGGATATTTCTTGGCATCATTCAAAAAAGCAATTAGGTTTTTCATTTTGGCCTCAACCACACCCTTTCCTCTAGGTGGAGTGTATATAATTTCGCCAGGTCTAAGTTCTGAATTTCCCCTTTTAATAACCACCATTGATTGGGCAGAACGATACGTTTGCGAAAGGTTTTTGATTTGCTTAAACACTTGTATAATGGCTTTCTCATCAACCTTCCCTGTTTTTTGAATCGTTTTATACCCAGCCCAAAGCGATTCGCGGTAGCGCAATACTTCTTTTACACTTCCTTTTGCTTGTTCTTCCTTTACTGTTTCCGAAATGGCTTTATACAAATCATCTTCGGTGGTAAAAATATTTTCAATTTCAGTAGAACTTCGTGCTTCTTGCAGTGCCAAGGTGTTTATTAGCATCAATGGATTTGGCAAACGTAGTACGTTCCTATTCAGCTCAGCCAGTGCCCTGCTAGCATATCCCCACTTCAACAATACCTCTCCATCCAATATTTTATCATTGGGTGGCAACAACGGCAATTCGTTGAAGGGTTTATTTCTGTCGTATATCACTTTTTTAGTTGTGTTCATTTTTTAGCTATTTATTGGACATATAGCAAATGTATGTTCAATTTTTGAACGAATCAATCTTATATGTTCATTTTTTTTATAAAAATAAACATATACCAAAAACGTGTCCAATAATTGAACACAAAACAGTTATATGTCCAATTAATTTAAATAATTGGACATATAACGAAAATGTGTTCAAAAAACTGCACCGTGTGGAAAGGAGCATTTTTAAAACTATTTTTGCTCAAAATTCTTTAGTATTAAATATGGTAACGAACAGAAAAGATTTACACGCTGCAACAGGCAATACACTTAGTTGCAAAGGATGGGTACAAGAAGCTGCTTTACGCATGTTATTCAACAACCTTGATCCCGATGTGGCTGAAAAACCTGAGGACTTAGTGGTATATGGAGGTATTGGAAAAGCTGCCCGCAACTGGGAAAGTTTTGAACTGATTGTAAAAGCCTTGCAGGATTTGGAAGAAGACGAAACATTGTTGATTCAAAGTGGTAAACCTGTTGGCATTTTACCTACGCATAAAGATGCTCCGCGTGTAATTATTTCCAACTCTATGCTAGTGCCGAAATGGGCTAATTGGGAAACCTTCCACGAGCTAGATAAAAAAGGATTGATGATGTATGGTCAGATGACGGCCGGAAGTTGGATTTATATTGGATCTCAAGGAATTGTGCAAGGAACGTATGAAACCTTTGCCGAAGCAGCCCGCCAGCATTTTGGTGGAACATTAAAAGGAACATTATCTGTTACCGCAGGATTAGGTGGAATGGGAGGAGCTCAGCCCTTAGCCATTACCATGTGTGATGGTGTGTGTTTGGCTGCCGAAATGGTAGAATGGCGCATAAAAAAACGCATTGAAACCCGTTACCTTGATGTGATGAGCCGCGATATTGATCAGGCAATTGATATGGCCTTAAAAGCAAAAGCTGAAGGCAGGCGTTTATCAATTGGGGTATTGTGTAATGTTATTGATTTGTTGCAACGCTTAATTGATCGTAACATCACCCCAGATTTGTTAACAGATCAAACTTCGGCACACGACCCATTAAACGGATATTATCCAGAAGGAATAGCAGAAGAGGTTTCGGATAGAATGCGCAAAACAGAACCGGTTAAGTATATTGAAAAATCATTGGATACAATGGCGCATCATGTGAAACTAATGCTGGAATTGCAAAAACGTGGAGCCATTACGTTTGATTACGGTAATAACTTACGTGGACAAGCGAAAGACCAACGCGGTGTATCGAACGCATTCGATTTTCCCGGATTTGTTCCAGCGTATATTCGTCCGTTGTTTTGCGAAGGTAAAGGTCCTTTCCGCTGGGTAGCCTTGAGTGGTGATCCAAATGATATTTATGTAACTGATCAGGTGATGAAAGAATTGTTCCCCGAGAACACTTCCTTACATCGTTGGTTGGATATGGCGCGCGAGCGTATTGCGTTCCAAGGCTTACCGGCACGTATTTGCTGGATCGGACAGGGAGATCGTGAAAAAGCTGCATTAGCTTTTAACGAATTAGTGCGAACCGGAAAAGTAAAAGGCCCGATTGTAATTGGCAGAGACCATTTGGATACCGGCTCAGTAGCATCACCTAACCGCGAAACAGAAGCAATGAAAGATGGCAGTGATGCTGTTGCCGATTGGCCGATTTTAAATGCCTTAATTAATACAGCCGGAGGCGCTAGTTGGGTTTCTGTTCACCATGGTGGTGGAGTAGGTATGGGGTATTCGATTCATGCAGGAATGGTAATTCTTGCTGATGGAACTGAAGATGCCGCACGCAGATTAAAACGTGTATTACACAACGACCCAGCAATGGGAGTAATTCGCCATGCCGATGCAGGATACGATATTGCCATTGATAATGCGCGAAAACATCGACTCGATATCAAGGAAAGATTAAAAGATAAACCAGCCAAAGCAGGATACTAAGCAAAAACCCGTTCATGTGAACGGGTTTTTTTATGCCTGGTATCGGGCAAATATGAAAAATCAGTTCTCGTATACAACACCGTTTTTTCGATTACAGATAGAATCCATCTTGGTGGGATTATCGCACACATTTACCAACGTTAAAAGAATTATTTCAAAATTCAGTTAGTAATTATTATTTTTAATGTATATCCGCTATATTACCAGTAAGTTTTAGCAACGGCAAGAGTTAGTCTATCAAAGAGTTTATCTCCAAAGTATCTTCTATTGAGTTTATAGCAAAACTCGTTGAGATAATTTTGCAGGTATAGACCTTTAATTTTGTGATAAATTCCGAGTAGCATTCTTTTGGCGTTTGCAATTGCAATATGCACCCATTTAAGTGTAGTGTTGGTTGTAATCTCAGTTGATACTTCACTTACATGAACCTCAACATAATCAGCAATATCTACGTAACTCGTGCTTTTATCGGTAAATACAATACTGCTATCTTCAATGTTGTTAATGAACAAGCTATTGATTGCATCAGACTTATGATTATTTAAAACCTGCATCTTAAAGTACCTGCAATGTTTCGATGTAATACCTGTATCCAAATTTTCAAGTGGTGTTGATTCTGCTAAAACCGCTACGTTTTGTTGCTTTTGGCTTCCTTTTCCTCGCTTTAACTTTGTTCCTTCAGGAGTGGCTTTTTCAAAATAGCCCTCGTCCATTTCTATCATTCCTGTAAGTGTATATAAAGAATCTCGTTTACCCATTGATTCTCTTATTTTATGCATCAAGTTCCATATGCTTGCATAACGTGAGTGATCCATTTGCTTTTGGAGTTCCGTTGCAGATATTCCTTTTTTAGTTAAACTCATAAAAGCCATCGCCATGTACCATTTTTGAAAAGGTAATTTGGCATGCTCCATAATTGTTCCGCTACGCAGTATAGTTCTAAAATCTCAGCGGCTGCACTGCCATTGATACTTAGCTTTTAGCCAATAATGTTTTGTACATCCACACTCTTTACAACTGATACCTTCTTGCTCGCGTTTAAGCCTAAAATGTTCCTTGCAACTTTGCTCATCAGGAAATTGTTTGATAAAGTTTATTAATTTCATGTTGCAAAGTTCTGCCCTTTGTTCGCATCCTATCTGCGGAGTGGTATATTTGCGGATATACGTTTTGACTAAAAGCCCAAAGAGATATACTAACTGCAGCTGCTGAAAACATGGGAGAAATGGGTAATGTTAACTTGGGCGGGGTTTAGGAAACATCTATTCTATCCTATACCATTTTTTATATTTAACATGCTGAAATACAATTGTTTAAATTTTGTCCTGTTTTTGTCCTGTTCAAAGAAGTTGAACTGTTTTTGGGGACCAGATAGAACAAAAAAAGTGAAGATTTTAGACTTCACTTTTTTTATCCTAACTCGTTGGTTTTGTGGTAGTCTCGAGCAGAATCGAACTGCTATCAAATGTTTAGGAAACATCTATTCTGTCCATTGAACTACGAGACCATTTTGCGGATAGTTTAGGAAACATCTATTCTATCCGTTGAACTATGAGACCAAGTGTAATTGAGAATTACGACTTAAGTTTGAAGAGTCACGAAGATGCTATATTATCTGCACATTTTCACATCCTCTCATCTACACATTATTTCACCACACTTCCCGGCTCAATATCTTTATCGGGACCAACACTGTAGAGTTTACCAAAATCATTTCCGGCCATAAGCAACATTCCCTGGCTTTCAATACCGCGAATTTTACGGGGTGCTAAATTAGCCACAACCGTAACCAATTTGCCAACCAATTCCTCTGGTTGATAGTACTCGGCAATACCACTTAGAATGGTACGTTTTTCAAAACCTAAATCCACTATTAATTTAAGCAGCTTATCGGCTTTGGGAACTTTCTCTGCTTCCAATACTTTACCTACTCGCAAATCTAGTTTGTCGAAATCATCATAAGTGATATCCGGTTTTACTTCAGTTAAGGGGTTGTTGGCTAATGGCTGCTGGCTGTTGGCAACTTTACTTGCAGCTAGTTTAGCCAATTGTGCATCTATTGTTTCATCTTCTATCTTCTCATACATCAATACTGCCTCGCCAATGGTATCGCTTTCCTGCATTAACAACATACTTCCTATATCATTCCAACCAAACTCTTTACCCATCATCTTTTCTAAGTTCTGAGACGAATGAGGCAAGAAAGGCTTCATCAACACACTTAAGTTGGCACATATTTGCAGTGCCAAGTTCATGATGGCTGCCGTTTTCTTTTCGTTGGTTTTAATCAACTTCCACGGTTCGTTATCCGCCAAAAATTTATTTCCCAAACGTGCCACTTCCATCACTTCAAACAATGCTTCACGGAAGCGGAACTGCTCCATGCTTTTCTCTATTTTCTCTTTCGATTGAAAAATATGCATCGCTACCATTGCCTCATCAAATCCTTCTTCTTTGTAATCAAAAGCAGGCACTTTTCCCTCGTAAAATTTATGTGTTAGTACCACTGTTCGGTTCACAAAATTTCCGAGAATAGCCACCAACTCACTGTTATTTCTGCTCTGAAAATCTTTCCACGTAAAATCATTGTCTTTTGTTTCGGGAGCTGCTGCGCACAATGCATATCGCAATACATCTTGCTTACCCGAAAACTCTTGTAAATACTCGTGTAACCAAACAGCCCAATTGCGGGAAGTTGAAATTTTATCACCTTCCAAATTCAAAAATTCATTAGCCGGAACATTCGTTGGCAAAATGTATTTTCCATGTGTCATTAACATCATCGGAAAAATAATGGCATGAAAAACAATATTATCTTTTCCGATAAAATGAAGCAATGCTGAATCCTCATCTTGCCAGTAGTCTTCCCATTTCGAATTTCGAATTTCGAATTTCGGATTTGTTTCGAAGTATTCCTTTGTAGCTGAAATGTAACCAATAGGCGCATCAAACCATACATATAATACTTTTCCATCTGCACCTTCAATTGGAACGGGAACACCCCAATCCAAATCACGTGTCATGGCTCGCGATTGCAACCCTTCTGTTAACCAGCTGTTGCATTGACCTTTAATATTGGATTTCCAACTATCAAAACGTTTGATGTACTCTTGAAAAGCCTCTGTTTGTTGAAGTTCTCCCATGGGTAAAAACCAATTTTTGGTTTCTTTTAACACTGGGATAGCGCCACTCAAAGCTGATTTCGGATTGATTAAATCTGTAGGACTGAGTGATGTTCCGCACTTTTCGCACTGATCGCCATAAGCACTAGGATTACCACAACGCGGGCAAGTTCCAGTGATGTAGCGGTCGGCCAAAAACTGTTTGGCTTCTTCATCATAATATTGTTTGGTAACCTCTTCTTTAAAAACACCTTTGTCGTAAAGCGTTCTAAAAAATTCTTGAGCCGTATTGTGATGAGTTGGCGAGGATGTACGTCCGTAGTAACTAAAATCAATGCCAAATTCCTTAAACGAATCGCGCATCATGGCATTGTATTTATCAACCACTTGCTGAGGTGTGATGCCTTCTTTTTTTGCTTTAATGGTAATAGGAACACCGTGTTCATCGCTTCCGCAAATGAATACAACATCTTTACCACGCGCTTTTAAATACCGCACATAAATATCTGCAGGCAAATAACATCCTGCAAGGTGGCCGATGTGCACTGGGCCATTGGCATAAGGCAAAGCTGCCGTTACTAAGTATCGTTTGGGTTCGCTCATAAACAGTTGTGCAAATTACACCAAATTGAGCGAAGTATAAAGAAGGATTTTACGCCACAAATTTGTACCCTACACCTCGAACACTCTGAATGAACTCCGGATTTTTCGGATCTCTTTCAAAATGTTTTCGGAGCGATAGTATAAAATTGTCGATAGTACGTGTATTAGGTATTACGGTATAATCCCAAACAACTTTTAAAATATGTTCACGGCTCACAACTTGATTGGTATTTTCAATGAGTAATTTCATGAGCAAAATCTCTTTTTTGGTGAGTTCTATTTTACCATTGATGCCTTGAGCTTCGTAGCTTTCAAAGTTTATCGTATTGTCACCAAACGCATATTCCGTTGGCAACTTTCCTGATTCAGATTTGATCAGTTTTTCTTTTTTCTCAATCAGTTTACCTACACGCAAAATAAGTTCTTCCAAGTCGAATGGTTTGGTAAGGTAATCATCTGCACCTTTGCGCAACCCATTGATTCGATCGGCTGGAGTGTTTTTGGCCGACAAAAACAATACCGGTACATCTGAATCATGCAGGCGGATGTGCTCGCATACCATTAAACCATCCATTTCGGGAAGCATAATATCCAGCACAACCAAATCGAACTTTTGTTCTCTAAATGCTTTAACTGCACTGTTACCATCGCCCACTGCAAAAACAGTGTAGTTTTCCATCTCAAGATTTAACTTAAGTGCGTGTTGCAAATGTTCTTCGTCTTCAACTAATAGTATTCTATGCATCCTTTTTAAAGATTAGTTCGAATGTAGTTCCTTTAGTTTGGTTGTCTTTTACTTTAATCTCCCCTTCCATAAGGTTTAACAGATTCTTGACAATGTATAAGCCTAGTCCAGTTCCCTTGCTTTTTCGGGTTTGTTCATCACCCGATCGGTAAAACTGAGTAAAAATGCTACTCTTGTCTTCATCTGTTATTCCTTGCCCCTCGTCACTCACGGCCAGTATAATGTTTGACGGTGTTGTACGAAGCACAATATCTACTTTTCCAACTTCAGGAGAATACTTAACAGCGTTACTCAACAAATTGTTTACAACCATTTCAACCGCAGTGGCATCCGTAGTATAAAAAACCTCCTTTTCGAGATGCATATTTACGCGCGATTGAATATTGCGGGGCGTTACAAAACGATTTACAGCTTTTTCGATGGTATCGGTGAGGTTGATCTCAAACTTGTGTAACTCATATTTGCTGTTGTCCAGCTGTGCGGCTATCAATACATTGTCAACCAAATCTCGCAAACGGGAAACATCTTCCAACGAATTTGCCACAATGGTTGCTGCTTGCTCTTTACTTAAAGTGCGCTTTTGCAGTGTTTCAAGATACAGTTTTATGGAGGCTAATGGTGTTTTTAGCTCATGTGTAATGGATAGTAAAAAGTTACTCTGTTGTCGTCTTAATTTAAGGCGATTGTTGAGGTTTCTGTATATCCAAATGATACCCCAAAATAAAAAGCCCATCATTACCAATCCTTCCAAAGTATACATTCTAATGGTGCGTTGGTGACGAGCTTCTAAATCAAGGTAAGATTGTTCTTTGGGGCGAATGAGGAAGTTTTCGAGTGGTGGTAATGTCTCGTCAAACACTACTTCTAGTTGAGGATAATTGGCTTGTAAAAACTCTTTGCCTTTCAAAGTGTCGTCAACAATTTCCTCCGATATCATTCCATTCATGTCGAGCGTTGCTTTGTAGCAAAGCAATTCTAAATGATTATGTTCGGAAGCATATAATATCCTGCTCGAACGAATATGGGCAAAGGTCCACCAACCAAAAGCGGCAACAATGTAAACGGTAACAATACCAAATACAACACGGGTTTTATTCAGTTTCAAAATATAAATAATTTTAGGCAAGTATACTTAATGTATAAGTATTATAGGTCCCAAACGGTTTTACGGTTGCGAATGTATTTTTTAACATTAAGCCAAAAAGCCATTATTAAATAGATAATAATGGGTGAGCCCATGGTTATAAATGAGGTGTAAATAAAATACAGGCGAATACGGGATGATGAAATGCCAAATTTTTCGCCCAAATAGCTGCATACACCGTACACGCGTTTTTCAACAAAATATTTGATCGATTCCATGAAAACGAAAATACACTATTAATTGGCAAGGATGCAAGTCAATTTTACATTAATGTTAATCAACCACTTTTGCTTGCCAGCCATCTTCTGTATAATGTTTAATATTTTCTGGAAAAAGCAACTCAGTTACGCCAAGTAAACCAAATCCAACGCCCATTGATAAAAGAATAGATGTACCCGAGCTCATATTGCTAGAGTATATATTCTTTAATAAATAATAGGAAGCAAATATACCACCAATGCTTACAGCGCTCTTGGCTAACATTCTTCCTGTTCCCATTTTTCGAAAGCCTGTTATATCTTCAATGCGGATAATTTTGTGCATCAATTTCGGGTATTTTCCGGGTTTGGTAATCGATTTAGGCAGCAGCCCGTCATAACTTAATCCGAGCACAACGGTGCTATCCGTAATATCACTTATGGTTTCTTTCACACATTCGGGTTGATCCATGTAGCCTTTGTAGTAAAATGTTGCACGGTTGCCAACCCTAAGTTCAACCACTTTTTGTTTTTGCACATTGGTAAACACCAATCGTTTTTGTGCAAAACACGAAAGAGAGACAAACATTAACAGGATATAGAAACTAAATTTACGCATGTATTAAAGATTGATAACCAATGCTGCATTGCAAACATTGAAGTGTGTTGCAATATTCGTTTTTTAACTGAATATATGCTTGACTATCGGCTGCGTTTTTAAGAGGTAAACCCAATGATGTGTATTGCCGAATAATTGTATTGTTTTCGGCCGGAAGGCTTTCGTACCAATTCAAAACCTTTTCACACAACTCCTCTTGGTGTTGAATTTTTCCGTACACAAATACAAAAGGCAGCACACTGTTGATGAGTAACAAATTTACAGCTTCATTTCCGAGTAAAATCTTTTGGTTGAGGTGCTCACCTTCTACATAGTATAACTTACTCAAATCAGCAGTGGTATTGCACTCTAATACCTTACTTAATAAATGAGATGATTGGTAAATGAATAAAGCAAATTGTTGTAGCCTAACAGTGGGAAAATTAGCAGGCCTGGTGCGGGCAAATTTCCACACACTTTCGTCAAGGTGTTGCAATTTATACTTTCGTTGCAGGTGCTCAAATATTGATTTTAGCCTACTTATTGGTTCAACAGCTTTATCAAACAAACCAGCTACGCCAAACACTAAAGCCATTATATCATCTAAACTGTTTTTATGCTTGGCAAGAATAGAAAGTGGAAGCATATAGGCTAACTGCTCAAATGGTTGTGCGTTGGTTTTCATTCCAAAGTATCGGGCAGTTAATATGTAAAAACTTTGCTCGTAATGATGGTTTGTTTTAACCAATAGCTCCTTTATGTAATCGGTTTTATGTTCAATTCTTTCGATTAATAAACGCTGTAGCCAACTGCTAATGATGGCATCGGATGGAATGGTAATGATTTTTTCACAAGGCAACTGATTGCTGCGTTGTTGCTGTAAACTTTGATACCGTTGCAACAAAGTAGTAGGGATAATGCTGCGTAACTCTAATGTTGGAATAGATTCATTATTGCTGTTCAGTACTTTTTTGTCATCAACATACACTACATGTAAAATCACGTTGTTATAAGCTGCATCGTACTGATGTTTATGTTTATCCCATTCCGATGAACTTAAATGCATTTCAACATTTCCTGCCCAGAGTGTATCGCCAATTTGTAATTTTGCATTGAAAAAATCGGGACCAGCATTGCGATTGTATTGCCCTAATTGAACAATAGAGATTGGTTCGCCTGCTGTGGTTTGGAGAGATTTGTGCAAAAGCAATTTACTTTGCCAAATAAAATGAAGGAGTTCTTCCTTAATGGGGTGTATCATAAAGTAAATAGGACTATGGTTATAATAGCAAGTTACATAAACAAAAGAGCAAATAAAAAATTTATGTAATTGTAAAACATTTCATCTAAAACATAGGATAGGGTTTAAACCCTATCCTATGTTTTGACATAATTGGGCTAAATCACATTGTATTGAGCTAACAGCAACTTCATTTCTGATGCCATCTGTTTGGCTTCAGCTGCTGCCTTGTCTGCAAAATCAGCACCATTACTTGCGTAAATAATGCTGCGAGAAGCATTGACCAATAATCCGCAATCGGTATTCATGCCGTATTGAGCAACTTCGCTTAAACTTCCACCTTGAGCACCAACACCTGGCACCAACAAAAAGTGATTGGGAATATGCTTACGAATATTGCCTAATTCCTCGGCTTTTGTAGCGCCCACTACAAACATCAAATTACTTTCGGTAGTAAATGTTGTTGTATGCTTAATCACACGTTCATACAGTTTTTCGGTTCCTATTGTTTGTTGCTCATAATCGGCACTACCGGGATTGGACGTAAGAGCCAAAACAATACCCCACTTGTTCTCATATTTGAAGAAAGGTTCAATCGAATCTTGTCCCATGTATGGTGCTAGTGTAACCGAATCAAAGCTCAAGGTTTCGAAAAAAGCACGAGCGTACATATCACTTGTATTGCCAATATCACCTCGTTTTGCATCGGCAATTGAGAACTGGTTTTGGGGTAAATATGCCAATGTTTTTTCCATTGTTTCCCAACCTTTGTTTCCCATTGATTCATAAAATGCAGTATTTATTTTGTACGAAACGCAATACTCTTGCGTGGCATCTATGATGGCTTTGTTAAACGCAAAAACCGGATCTGGTTCGGATAATAAAACAGCAGGAATTTTGTTAATGTCAGTATCCAATCCAACACACAGAAAACTTGCTTTTTGCTTAATTTGATTAATGAGTTCGGCTCTATTCACGGTTAAAACAACAGGTTAATTTCTACAACAAAATGATGAATGTTCTTCCCAGTATTGGGAGGATTTAAGTTTGGCAATAATCCGTTATTTATATCAATTAAACCATATTTAGCTGCAATTTGAAAGCCGATAAAAGGTGTATAAAATTGAGTGCCAATAATTGCTGCCAAATCATCTTTTTTTATTGATGGGGCTGTGTTCTCCGGAACAGGTTCATCTTTAAGGTACAACGAAACATTTAAAAGTCTTGAATACTGTAACCCCACAAAAACATTGGTTGTGTTTTGTATATTTAAGCCCCTCATTAGCAACAGCGGAACATCTATATAATACATCCTCATGCGCTGGTATTGAAGCGTTCCATTATCAAAATTGCTACCTTTAAAGGTAATGTTAGCCTCAGGCTGAATAAACCAATGGGGCTTCAATTTATACCTAAAATAGGCTCCTCCCGTTAACATGTATGAAGGAACAGGATTGGCTAATTCTTTACCCAATAGTGTACTTACTCCCGATCCGAACTTTATGCCCACTTTAACATCTTCATTAATAGGAGGAATAACCAAGGTTGGTTCACTATTGTCCTCCTCGGTTTGGGTACTATCCGTTTGGGCATTCGAATAGATCGCTATGCTAAACAATATGAGGAAACATAAGAAGTGGGGATTTTTCATATTCACAAAACTATTGTTTTTTAACGAACAGCAAGATGTTAAAGTATTCTTAAAATTATCAACCAGTTGATACACCGAAAGCCGCCATTTGGCAGCTTACAGTGTGTAGTCAATCAAAAAAAGCGAGTTAAGCTTTGTGGTATAATCCGGCAGCTATTAAATCTTTACGGGCACCTTCTGTATCGCCCAATATTTTTTTGCTCTCGGCTCTTAACTTTAAGGCGTTAACGAATTTGGGCTCAAACGAAATGGCCTTGTTTAAATCGTTGATAGCAACTTGAATTTTTTGCATGCGGAACAACAAACGAGCTCTTTTGTAATACAGCAATGCACTAAATGGATTGCACACAATTGCTCGGTTGATGCAGGCATAGGCGGTATTGATATCGCCCAGTTTACTGTAAATATTACACGCTAGCTCATACCATTCGGCTTTAAGTGAGTATGTTCCTTTTAATGTTTCGTCAATAAAATGTTTGGCCATATTATAATCACCCAGCATCCAATATGCTTCCGACATGGCAGCATAGGCCTCGGGTTTGCCATTGGCCATCATCAAAATCTCACTGAAATCATCCAGTGCGAGGTTGACTAACCCAACATGCATTTTGCAGATGCCACGTTGCAACATAGCGTCAATATTTGAGGGGTTGAGTAAAAGTAAAATATCAAAGTTTTTTTGAGCGGCAGCATATTTCTTGCGATTCATTAACTGCATGCCTTTGGTAAACATTTCGTTTTCGGTGCGGGCTGTTGGTTTGTGTTGGTTTGCTAACGTTTTCATGTGTTTTCAGATTTAATGATTCAAAATTTCGCTGGCAGTCCGCAGTGTATCTGCGAGGTGAAAATTTGTTTTTAAGCAATTGGTTTATAGGCTTTTATTTTTTGCTAATGAGTGAATATTGGGTAAGGTAACCACAAAAACTATCTTGCATCGTGCCTAAAAACAAGCAAGCATATATACGTTACCGCATTATTGATGCAAATATTCGCAACAAACAGAAGCCTTTTCCAACCAAAGAAGAGTTGATAAAAGCCTGCGAAGTAATTACATCAGTATCACCGCGCACCATCGAGCAGGATTTGTACGATATGCAACACGATGAGGAGCTTGGGTATTTTGCTCCCATCAGATACGATAGGTTAAGAAAAGGATATTGTTACGAGGATCCCAACTATTCCATTAGTAACATCCCACTCAAGGAAAACGATTTGTATGCCTTGGAGTTTGCCGTTGCTTTACTTAAACAGTTTGATGGTATTGATACCGTTGCACAGTTTAGTGAGGCTGTAACTAAAATTGAGGATTATGTGAATGTTCGGACCTTAATGACAGATAATGATATTGCACAAGTAATTCAGCTGGAACAGAGTACGAGCAGTAAAGGACAAGAGTTTTTAAACCCAATTTTAGGCGCCATTAAAGCACAAAAAGCTATTCATTTTGTATATAAAAAATTTGATTCATCTACAGAAAAAGAACATATCCTTGAACCTTATGTGTTGAAAGAATACCGTAACCGCTGGTATGTTACTGGACGTGCCACAAACAGTGGGTTAATTGTTACATTCGGACTTGATCGCATCCTAACATTAAATACCACAAACTTTAGTTTTAGTGTCTCAGAAAATTTTAACGCAAACGACTATTTTAAGTATTCATTTGGAATATCTGTGAGCAATAATTTAAAACCCGAAGAAATTGTATTGGAATTTTCTGCTCAACAAGCAGAGTATATTAAATCACAGCCATTGCATCATACGCAAAAGGTTATTCTCGAGGACACGAAGAGTTGTAAGGTAAGTATTGTTGTTATTCCATCGTTTGAATTGAAAGCACAACTATTAAGTTATGGAAGTTCACTCATTATCATTTCACCTGAGTGGATGAAGAAGGAGTTAAAGATTGAACTCGAAAAGGCTTTGGCTCAGTATTAATCCTCAATATTTGTTTCATCAACCAAATAATCAGGTCGATGTAAAACATTGTTCATAATTCTACTGATATACTCACCAATAATTCCAAGGCAAAACAATTGCGTTCCTCCAATCAGGGTAAAGAGTATAAATATTGATGTCCATCCTTTCACGGTTTCACCAATAATAAATTTGGAATATAGAGCATAGAATAACCCAACCAATGAAAATGCTCCCATACTTAATCCTATATATGTTACCAGCCTAATTGGAAATTGTGAAAATGCAGTGATGCCATCAATTGCAAAATTTAACATCTTTTTAAATGTATATCCTGTTTCACCATACAACCTTGGATCTCTTTCATACTCAACAAACGTTTGTTTAAAACCTATCCATGATATTTGCCCTCGTAAAAATTTGTTTTTTTCGGGCATACTCGAAACTATTTTACACACACGTTGAGTCATAATTCTAAAATCACCTGTATCTAACGGAATGTTTATAGAGGTCATTGCGCGCATCATGCGATAGAAAATATTAGCCGTTATTTTTTTAAAGAATGATTCTCCTTTTCGATTTAATCTTTTTGCATAAACAACCTCAAAGCCCTGTTTTACTTTTACCAGCATTTCATGTATTAATTCTGGGGGGTCTTGCAAATCGGCATCAATGATTACAACATATTCACCTTGTGATTTTTGAAGTCCGGCAAAAACGGCAATTTGATGTCCAAAATTTCTTGAGAATGAGATGTACTTAATGTGCGAGCTGACTTTTGCCAATTGCTTAACTTGAACTATTGACTGATCTGAACTGCCATCATTTATGAAAATAATCTCGTGTGAAACTCCCTTTAATGTTTCGGTTAGTCTATCATATAAAAATTTTATATTCGCTTCTTCGTTGAATACGGGAGCCACTATTGTTAATTCATATTTACTCATGCTATTTCAAAATTATTACAAACCAATACTGCTTTCATTGGTATTTCTGATTGGATTGGTTTCAATTGCAATATTACTCTTTTATCTAAAAAACGGAGCATTTCCCAATCCAAGTACAGCCTTGTGCTCGTGGGATTGTGGTTGGTATGTTCAGCTACGCGATAGTGGTTATGTTTTAAAGCTTGATGACGAGAGTAATCCGGCCTTTTTTCCTTTGTTCTCATACATTTGGAGGTGGACCGGTTTTTCATTTATCCAAATGAGCATAATGAATGCTTTGCTCTTTATTGTGTCAGTTGGAATAATGGCTACTCAGTTTAAAATGGCTACTCGCAGCCTCATTTTTTTTCTGTGCATTGGGTTGCAAACATTCTTTGTTGTTCCTTATTCCGAAAGTTTATTTTTTATCGGGTCTTCGCTTTTCTTAATTGGCTTCCATAAGAATGAAAAAACGATAACTATTTTAGGATTTGCAATTGCAGTTGGGGCTCGCTCAGCGTCAATAATTTTTATAGCCGCTTCTGTTGTTTTGTTAGCTATCGCTTTGGTTCAAAAAGAAAAGCAAAAAATTGAATTAATGATACTGGCTCTCTCTTCAACCGTATTGTGTACGCTGGGAGTGATGACAATTCAATATTACCAAACAAGGAATTTTTTTGCTTTCTTCTACGCGCAGCAATTTTGGGATCACCATTTAGGTATTCCTGCGTTTCCACTAACCTCTTGGCACTGGCCAACCCACCTGAGCGACTCAGTAGGTCTATTGTTTGGGTTAGTTGCCATTATCATTAGTTTAGGATTTTGCATTAAACTTATGCTTAAACTACCTTATCCGAAAACACTTAGTATCTTGTTTAAACAAGAACCAATGGATCTTGCCTACTTATTCTCCTTTTTATATCTGGCAGGAACAACTTCTACTATTCTGTTATTTCAAGGAGGTAACATTCACAGTTTAAACCGCTACGTTTTTTCAACCCCATTCTTTTTGCTTTTTGTTAATGCTTTTATAACACAGAAAATTCAAGTATCATTTACCTGGGTGCAGTATATACTGGTAGCCTGTATACTAGGAATCTTAATGCCACGCCAATCTTATCTTGAGCATTATTTACTAATCACTGCGTCTGTTGTTTTTATTCCTGTGTCATTATTTTTCCAATATAAAACACCCACTCATAAAGTGTTTAAAATCCTTGTTTACATTGGAATTATTATGGGAATTATTATTCAACTACTTCTATTGTCCAAATATTTCGAAGGTAATTGGATGGGTTAGATTGCCAATATTTTGTTCGTGCCTTTGGTACCGAAGACATGGCACACTCTGAAATATTTGAAAAATAGATTAAAAACAGACCAAATAAATTGCTGCTGATTCCAACTGTTATACCGGATGATTGCAGGTGGAAATTGTTATCACATCAAGACGATTAGCCTTATTTTAAATCCTATTGTGTTTTTGTGCTTTAATAATTTACTTGCCTTCCGAAACACAACACATGAAACAGAAACAACTACTCAAAAAGATTTTAAGCAAGACTGGTTTATTACGTTTTGCCAAAATGCTGCAAATGGGTGCTCTTTCGGCCGACTCAATTAGTAACTATATCCACAAAAACGACCCCGAATGTGATCATACAGTTGTGCATGATTTTGCTGGATAACAGCGTTATCTCAAAGAATACGAAAATAGAATTGATGCCCGCCACAGTATTGAAAACGCAATACTATCCAAACATCCGTCATCATTTTTGATTAAGGGTAAAGATTCTGTATCGGGCAAACCAACTGAATTATACAAAATCGACAAACTCGGTTTGGAGTGTAATCTGCGCGAAAGCTGTGTTGGACTATCCTCCAAGCTCAATTCGAGGATTCGAGCAACTTTATTGGCTACTCAACACTCATACGATACAACTAAACTTCACCAAAGCGATGTATATCTTACAGAAGCTGTTACCGATTTATACGGATGGTTTGAAGGGAAAACCAATACACTTACTGGGAGTGAATACTTAGGACAAAATCTGAAAAGTGGAGCATTTCAAAATGGTATTATGCACCAAGATATAACGGATTTGAGTTTTGCAGATAATACGTTTGATATAGGTGTTTGTTTGGAAGTATTGGAACACGTGCCTGATTATAAGAAAGGTTTTAATGAACTAGCAAGGGTTACACGCAAAGGAGGAAGTATGTTTATTTCTGTGCCCTTCTTAGAGAACGCAGAAAAAACACTTATTCGTGCATCAATTGGTGCAAACGGAGAACTGATTCACCACCTAAAGCCCGAATATCATGGCGACCTGGTAAATGCAAACGGGGGTATACTTTGCTTTCAGCATTTTGGTTGGGATATTGTTACCGATTTAACCAATGCCGGATTTTCTGCTGTTAGGGTCCATTTTATTTGGTCGGCTAAATACCTTATTTTAGGACGACACATGATTATATTTGAAGCCATTAAGTAGCATATGCTACTTTTAAAATCTATACAAAATGACAATTAAAGAGTTAGAATTTACAGGAGAACGATATGTACCAAGTTTGGGTGGAGAGATAGAATTGGAGCATATGAATCGGTATCATTTCGCTAATACCTTTGTAAAAAATAAAGTTGTTCTCGACATTGCTTGTGGTGAAGGTTACGGATCGGCTCTCTTTGCTAAGAGTGCTGCAAAAGTATACGGGGTAGATATAGATGAAGCAACCGTTAAACATGCCAAGGGCAAATATATACAGCCCAATCTGGAGTTTTTTCAAGGTTCTTGCTTGGATATTAAACTTCCTGACCATTCGATAGATGTTCTGGTTTCGTTCGAAACATTGGAACATATTGAGGAACATGACACTTATCTTTCGGAAATTAAGCGAGTGCTTAAACCGGGAGGTATTATGCTCATATCTACTCCTAATACGGAAGAATACAACAAAGGCGACTATAAAAATGAGTTTCACTTGTTAGAGTTAAACGAGGCTGAATTTAAATCCCTTATTCAAAAGTACTTTCAAAACACCTTGTTCTACAATCAACAGGTCTCCTCTACCTCATTCATTGTGAATACTGAAACACCTTTAGGAAAGAGTCATTTTGTGTCGAAAAGTTTGACCCTGAAACCAAAATATCTTATTGCCGTAGGAAGTGATGATTCGTTGGAAAACAATCCCGACCTCTCGGTATATCTAAATCAAGATACTGATTTAATTGCCGAACTTCACAAAGAGTATCAGGGGCATATTCAACGTAGGGAAGAGGAAGTAAAATTAATGGTAGAATTTTTTGAAGGTCAATTATCCCTCATTAAAAAACTGAAATCAAACATTATCGCAAAATCTTTTTATAGGCTATATAAAAAATTTCGCAGCTAATTGATGATGCCTTATAATCAATTGCGAAGCAGCTTTGATTGCACAAACCGGAGGGCGCTTTCTCTTGAAAAATAATCTACGAAGAATGATGGGCAGCTGTTAAAAATTTCTTGCTGTTGTTCTAGTGAATTGTAAATAGAAATAATTGCCTGCGAAAATGCTTGACTATTATCTACCACAATTATCTCACTTCCATCAATATTTATCCTTCTGCTCCATTTGTTGTTGTTATAACTGCTTTTCGATGGTAAATGGCTTCAACAACTTTTCCTTTCATTCCTGCACCATAACGCAGAGGAGCTATTACAATGCGGCAAGCATCGTATAGTTGTTTTAACTCTTCATCGCTTACAAAACCTTTTATTATAATGTTCTAACTTGCCAACGAAGCAATTTCTTTAGCTACTTTAGAGCCAACAACAATAAACCTACAATCAGGTATGCTTTTTAAAACAGTTGGAAAAATCTCATTTGCAAACTATAAACAGCACCTGCATTAGGCGGATAATGTGGTTGAAATTTGTTTCAAAAAACATTATGCTCCTTCATTTTTGCACCTAAAGGAATACCTATTGCTTTTTCTCTAAGCCAACTCCAATCATCTTCGCAAAATCAATCATCGCGTTAAGGCCTGTCTCCTCTAAACCAATTAGGTGTATATCAACTTTCTTATTTGTCATATTATACTGTTAAAATTGATTCAATAAACCGAATGGCTTGTTGAGGAGAAAAATATTTTTGTATGAAAACGGGAGCTTCGTTAAACATGTTTGTTAATTGTTGTTTGTTGTTATACAACGAGATTAAAGTGTTCGCAAATACCGATGCCTCATCAGCAACCACAATTTGTCCGCCTGATATATCCAATCCTTCAGCACCCACATTGGTGGTAACAACTGCTTTTCGATGATAAATGGCTTCAATAATTTTTCCTTTAATTCCGGCACCATAACGCAGAGGAGCTACTACAATGCGGCACGCATCGTATAGTTGTTCCAACTCCTCATCGCTTACAAAACCTTTTATTATAATATGCTCACTTGCCAACGAAGCGATTTCTTTAGGTACTTTAGAACCAACAACAATAAACTTACAATCAGGTATACTTTTTAGAACAGTTGGTAAAATCTCATTTGCAAACCATAAAACAGCATCTGCATTAGGGGGATGATTAAACCCTCCAACAAACAATAAATCCCTAGAATCATCATTGTATGTCGTGCGTTTGCCTGAACTGTTTTTTTCATAAATATTCATTTGAATTCGGTGAACATTTATTGTGTCATCTATTTCTTTAATCAACTTAACCTCCATTGGCGATGGGTAAACTACCACATCTGATTTGTGGAATAATGTCAACTCTCTTTTTTTCCAGTCGGCTGCTGATTTTAATAAACCCTTTTGCGGGGCAACAGCATACTGACGCTCTTCACGTAAAAAATGCAAATCATGTCCATAGAAAATAACCCGCGCACGAGTGTTTGTCTTAATAAAGTCAATATATTTTTCGGCAATATGTGGGCGGTTGATTAAACAATAATCGATACGTGCAGCATTATTGCAAACCCACTGTTGCCAATTACTCGCATATTCAAATCCATACAATACTTCTATACCCATTTGTTGTAATGTTTGGGTATATGGCTCTTTTCTCATGAAATTATCTCCAATAAATTTCACGTTCAACCCCATTTCTACAAATAACTTTAGGTATTGAAACGTTGATTTACTGCCAGCATCCTGATCGTACTCGGGTACATAATGATCGATAACCAATATTGTTTTTTTGAACTGCGACCGATCACGTGCTGAAAATAGGTGTTGTTCATTGGGAGAATGATTGTTTGCCAGAACGTCTTTCCATTTCTGGTAAAACGTATCTTTATTTTTTACCTGATACTCCTTGATGCCAGTAGTTATATCTGTTCCGTGCGAAATGCCTTCAAAATGTACCACAACTGAAAGTGGTTGGTAAACCACCTTTAATCCTTGTTCTCTAATTTGGAACGCCAAGTCCGAGTCTTCGTAATAAGCAGGTGTATAACGCTCATCAAACCCTCCTAGTTTGTTCCACAAAACAGTTCGAAGCATGATAGATGCCCCCGAAATGTAATCAACCTCTTTTACATAATTATATTCTGGTGCATCGGGAAATCCCATTCGTCCGTAGTTCCAACCGGAAGCATCACTCCAAACAATTCCTCCTGCTTCTTGCAAAAATCCTTCAGGATAAACCAATTTAGAACCTACCATTCCAATGCTCGCATCCTTGTTCATCAAATCAACCAAAGGTTGCAACCATCCGGGCTGCACAACTGTATCATTGTTGAGCAATAACACAAACTCACCTTTAGCAAGTTTGGCTGCAGCATTGCAATTTTTCAAGAAACCCAAACCCGGAACATTCCTATTTATAAGTGTATTTTTAATTAGCTCTTGGATATGCAGGGTTTCATCAGATGAAGCATCATCTGCAACAATAACTTCATAAGTTACCGTTCCGCTATGTTTTAAAATACTGTAAATACAGCGTTTGGTATAATCAAACTTGTTGTGCACCGGAATAATTATACTAACAGTCACCGATTCAAAAACAGGAAGTTCAAATGAATCGGGCGTTAATGTAGGATCGATGAGCAGCCAAGGCGACTTAATTTCCCCTTTTAGTTGTTCAATTCTTTTGTCAAGTAACTTAGAGCCAATTTTATAAAACAAGGAAGTGATTGGATTTGCCAAAAGCTTATGGGGAAGCAATTGATTCGCTCCTTTAAATGTAAATTTCGCAAACTTTCTGGAAGCACCTAAAACAGGGGTAGATCTAATGATTTCATCTTCGTCATTTCTATTGCTCGCAGCCAGTTGTTGCCTTAGGTTAAAATAGTATTTTACCCTGTCCCTAAAGGCATCCAATTGTTGTTCCGAAGAAAGTGAGTATTTTGTTTTCAATGTTGTGGCTATTGGGGTACAAATTAAAAAAATATGCGGGCAATTGCCTACAATCTAAACGTATTTATATTAGGGTGCCAATACGGGTCATCTTCAATATAGAATTCCCATTGTTTGCTCAATTGAGCTCGCTCTTGGCTGTATGTATCTTTTGATTTTTTAGTTGACATAGGATGTTGGCGTGAGGCCGATTCATAATGATATACCTGCACATAAGGGGTATAAACATTGTAGTAACCTCGTTCCAGCAATCGCAAACAAAAATCAATGTCATTAAACTCAACCTTGTATCTCACATCAAACCCATTTACCTCAAGATACTTTTTGCGATTAATCATTAAACATGCTGCAGTTATAGCACTGTATTGTTTAATGCTGTTGAGTGCATTTTGATAGACCTCTGCATATTGTTTTTTACCTACGTAAATATGCTTACTCACGACTTCATTGTTTAAAACAATTCCTGCATGTTGAATGCTGTTGTCCGGATATAATAGTTTTGCCCCTACGGCCCCAACATTCGATCGCACTGCAATTGAAAGAAATTGTTCGATCCACTCAGGAGTAATGATTTCTGTATCGTTATTAAGCAATACAATATACTCACCTTTACTTTTATTTACGCCATCGTTCATTAACTGCGAAAAATTGAACACATAATCCGCTCTTACGTGTATGAAATTTTGTTTAAGTAATGATTGGTATTGATGAATAAGATCTGTTAACTCAGATTCTGTGCTTCTGTTATCAACCAACACAATTTCATAGTTCGTATACGTTGAATGATTGATAATTGAATCAATACATTGTTTAACTAAATGGGTCTTATTGAAGGTAGGAATAATAATACTTACCAGCGGCTGCTGCATGATACTCGTTGGCTTTTCTATAATAACCTCTTCCTTCTTTTTTGATAACAATACCTTTCGAAGTCGTTTTGTTTTTCGAATATCAACATCAACCTGCTTAAGTTTATTGTAAAACGCTATTGGGCTTGAAAATCCTTGCTGATAATCACACAACAAATCACATTTTACACAAACAGCATTTTGAATATAATTGCTGTAAGCCAATGCAGCAGGACTCCAAGAAGGCAAAAACTGTGGTGCGTACCGAATATCGTTTTGGAGGAAATCATAATCGAATGTTATGATAGATGCGCCTGTTTGGTGTATTACTTGCGCCAGCGCTGCACAGGCATTTGGATCTAATGTGTCATCCTCATCTAACCATATAATGTAACTAGTAGTATCTATATTTAAGGACTCACTACGATTTAAAAAAGTAATATTTGAATACGTTTGCGAGACCTTTTTGGAAGTAGCACAAATAATCGTAAAATGTATATTAGATGTGTTTATTAAAATATCAGAATCCTGCATTTGGACCCAGGCAGTGTATTTGGGTACTTTTGTAGTTAATTGTCTCCATATTTTACCCAAAAGCTTGCGGTAAAATTCAGGGTTAGCAAAGTAATAGATTAAGTTTCCTGCCGATTCCAAAAAACCGGAGCTTTCACCAACAATGCTGCGTATCCTATTTTTAAACAACCCCATTATGCATGTTGGTGGAACAAACTTTCGTAGTAGGCGGCTACCTTATCAATTTCGGCTACCATAGCTATTTTACCATCAACCAAACAAGCCCCATGCGTACAAATGCGCTTTAACTCGGTAAGGCTGTGAGAAACATAAATAATGGAGCATCCCGATTTTTTTATTTCATTAATTCGTTGGGCACATTTTTCCTGAAATCCAATGTCGCCAACAGACAAAGCCTCATCAACAATTAAAATATCGGGAGTTTGTGCTACAGAGATAGAAAATCCTAGCCGTGCAATCATCCCGGCTGAGTAGCGCTTTACCTGCATTTTCAAATCCTCTTTACTCAGTTCTGAAAAGGTTTCAACAAAAGCGGTAGCTGTTTTGATTTCAGAATTATTCATGCCCATCAATGTGGCAATTATTTTAATATTATCATAACCCGAAAGCTCTAACTCAAGCCCTGCACCAATAGAAAGCATAGGAGCAATGCGGCCATTCACAATCATTTCTCCAGAGGTTGGAGTGATAATTCCTGCAAGTGTGCGTAGTAAAGTGCTTTTCCCCGAACCGTTCTTTCCCATCAAAGCAAAACATTCTCCTTTTTTGATTTCAAGATCAACGCCTTTTAATATCGACTTGCGTTGAAAAGGGCTTTTTAACCCTAGCGACATTACTAAATCCTTGAACGAATTAACCGCTTGATTTTGGACAAAAAAGTCGACATACAAATTCTTAACTTCAATTACTATTTCAGCCATGGTTGCAGTTAATAAAAAGAAACAAAATTATTTTTAAGCCTATTATAAACAAGCAATCCAATTACAGTACAACTAACTGCTATACCGGTTGTAACAGCCCATAAATGAAGACTTGGTGTTGCGTTATTATATAAGATTTCCCTCATTAGGTTGATGTAATGCAATAGAGGATTAAACTGTAAAATTGTTAAATATTTTTCTGGAATAAGACTAGAAGAATAGGCTATGGGAGTAAAATAAAAAATTGCCGGAGAGAGTGTATTCCAGAGCAAACCAATATCTCTAAAAAAAACATTAAGGGTGCACAGCAACAAACCAACACCAAATGTAAAAAAAGCAAAGATGATAACAGCAGGAACTAACCAAAGAAGTTCAACTGAAAGTTGTAAACCAAAAAAGAACATCAATCCAAAAAATGGAATTAAGGATAATAAAAATGTTATTAACTCAGCGATTAATGCGCTAAATGGGAAAAGTAATTTTGGGATTGCTATGGTTTTCAACACACTTGCATTTGCGATAATAGCCTGCAACATTTGATTGATACTGCTATTGAAGAAAGTCCAAAACACCAGACCAATCAACGCAAATAGTGAGTAGCGTTCAACACCTGCAAACGCATTACTAAACACCAAAATAAAAATAAGCAAATATGCCAACGGATGCAGCAAGCTCCAAACAAAACCCAGTGCCGAGTTTTTATATTTCATTTTAATGTTTTTAACCGCAATGGTTAAAACAAGGTTGGGAAAATTTTTAAACTTGTTTATTGAAATCATGAATGGTGTGTTTACAAACGATTATCGTTCTTTAAACATTATCTCTATTTTAGCACGAAAATAACAGATACTTTGATAGTATACATCAACGTAAGTTATTTAACGTAATAATTTGCTTTCAGCGTTATTTTCCCTTTAAATATCCTAAAGGAAACCAATAATATATCTTTCTGTTTCAACGATATTGAAACGCTTGGCCTTTTGCTTATAACTCTCATACGGATACTGCGATCGCATATTATCCAGCGTGGCTTTGTCCGTAATTAACTTTAGGGGGATCCCCGAGACATACCTTAACAGTTGATGAGGAAAGTTCTGATCGTTATTGAACACGCTGAAATTAGTATGAGCCGCTAAAAGAGTACTTCTCTTATCCTCCAAATCATATATTCGATCGGTACCTATCACATAAAAGAACTCTTTGCCCCGAAACCCATCCTTTTGGTATACATCACTTAAAATAGCATTGGCGAGAGCAAAATCGCGCTTCTTGTTCAGCACGTTTCTTTCGATAATATTTTGCCATACGCTGCCGTAACTCAGCAACATTATTACGGCCGTATAGGTGTACGCTTTTTCATACGTGTATCCGCGGGTACGGTGAAATACCCAAATAAGAATTAAAAAGGTAAAGAAGGAAAGAGATGTGAGTGTGCGGGGAAGAATGGCGCCAACATCCGGGTTGATAACAAAAAACACAGCAAAATTGGATAACAGGGAAAGGATTAAAAACCCTGCAGAAAGAGCCGATTGCTTTACAGCATACACCAGTGCGGTAACCAAAACAATCAGGAATGCTATCCTATCAACCAGGTTAAAAACGGAAACACCCTGGGTAAATGCCCTGGCCAACCCCAGGCCTACGGATTGAAATACTGATAAAACCTGCTGCGGATTTTGGATAAAAGAAATCCTGCCGGATGTTTCCACAGATGCATAGCCCGTAAATAACTTGCTAAGTACTACATACAATACTCCTGCGAGCGCTATCGCAGAAAGCTGCTTGGCAAAAGCTGTCAGGACTGCTTTCACATTCCTGTCGGGCTTCATCAAATCGATAAATGTTAGTGTGCACACAATACACAAAGCAATATTTACCATTGTTTGATACATGCCAAAACAGAGTAACATGAATACAATGGAAAGCATGTAACGAGGGGTTGCTATTCTGAGTAACAAAACAGAAAGCACAATGAGTAAATAACAGAAAGATGCGCTTTGAAACCCGAAGTAGTGTTTGTAAATAACGGATTCGGCAAGGTAAGGATATAAAGAAAGAGCGCTAAGAGCTATGATTGTTTTAAGAAGCGAAATGTTGATTTTAAGATGTTCTATTAAAAGAATTCCGCCAACGATAAGTTGCAATTTAAACAGCAATAAATAAGGAACCGCCAGCGCTAAAGTATCGTGCATCTTCAACGATTTTAATAGGTAAAACAACGCATAGAGAGTGTATTTACCATCATATATGCATGTTCCGATAAATGTGGCGTTTTCCGTTCCATCATACATTTCATTGGCAAACGTAAAGTCCTCGGTAGAAAAATAGCTGTTATTGAAACAGGCTGCACTCAATAGCGTAGAGATGAAAAAGGAGTACCAAAGTGGACGTTTGTATACAGCATATAAATCCTGTAACCGTTGTGAGTTAATCATCGAATATCTTATTTTACATTCAAATGTAATAGATTATTCCAATTGGTTAATATTGCGTACTACTATTGAATTGCTAAATGAAGGTTTACATCAACGCCCGCTTTTTAACGCAACAAATTACAGGGGTACAGCAGTTTGCCTTTGAAATTTGCCGATACCTGCAATGCAGCGATATTGATTTTGTGTTGCTTGTTCCAGGGGGTTGTGTCGTTCCTCAAGCCTTATCACACCTCCCCCATAAAGTCGTTGGTAAAAATGGTGGATATATTTGGGAGCAAGTTGAACTGCCTTCGTTTCTCAAAAAAAAGGGTTCTCCGCTGCTAATCAACTTTTGCAATACGGCCCCATTATTGTATTCCAACCAATGGATTACTATTCACGACTTAGCTTTCATGCATCATCCCGAGTGGTTTGCTAAAAGTTTTGCTCGCGTATACCGATTCCTTATTCCGAGAATTGCCAAGCGGAGCAAGAAGGTTTTTACCGTGAGTGAAACCATCAAAAAGCAATTGCACCAACTGTTAAATATTCCCATTCAAAAAATCGAAATCCTACACAATGGAATCCACCATGAGCTTCTTCAAGCAGCAAATAACGTAAACGCTGCACGCAAAAAATACATCTTAACTGTTTCGTCTATCAATCCACGTAAAAACCTGCAAACACTTATATTGGCATTCTCTCAAGCAGACTTAAATGATTACGAGTTAATGGTGGTTGGAGCCAAAAATGCGGTATTTGGAAATACGCGTTTAGAAGTTCCTAAGAATGTTGTATTTACTGGTTACCTATCCAATGCTGAATTGATAAAGCTTTACCAAGAATCTTCTCTTTTTGTATCATTATCATACGATGAAGGGTTTGGAATTCCAGCTCTCGAAGCATTGTATTGTGGATGTCCGGTTTTGCTATCTGATATTCCAGTGTATCGCGAGTGTTTTGCAGAAGTAGCTTCTTTCACATCACCCTTTAATGTGCAACAAGCTGCATCAGATATGCGCAAAGTAATTGAACAACCACCAGTTGCTGTAGTAATTGAACAGCTTATAAAAACCTATAACTATGCCGATTCGGCAAAAAAATTGATAAAATTGCTTAGAGAAACTCCCGAAAAAATGTAGGTTTGGAGTCATTCACATGCGCATCATGTGTTTGCAAAACAAAACCCAAAGAAACAATTCTCACAAATGAAGGTAGCCCTTGTACATGATTGGTATAGTGTAAGTGCCGGAGGCGAAAAGGTGATGCGCGCCATTTTAAACAGTTTTAGAGAGAAAAACAGAACCCACGAAAGTCCGTTTACTTCTGATTGGGAAAAAATTGAGGTTGATAGCATTGAGATTTTTAGTTTGATTGATTTTTTATCGGATACAGATAGACAATATTTGCTTAATGGACGAAACGTACATACCACGTTTATTCAGCATTTTCCGTTTGCACAAAAACACTATCGCAGTTATTTACCTTTTTTTAAACGTGCGGTTCAATCCATCGACTTATCGGGTTTTGATTTAATTGTAAGTTCATCTGCAGCTGTTTCCAAAAATGTGCGTAAAAAGCCTGGTCAAATTCATATCAGCTATTGCCATACGCCTATTCGTTATGCTTGGGATATGGAAGATGAGTACCTAAAACACCTGAGCCCTATGATGAGGCCGTTTAAATTTGTGATTCAATCGGTGCTAGCATCATTGCGCAAATGGGACTTGGAAAACACACCAAACGTTGATTATTTTCTAGCCAACTCACAGTTTGTGGCCGAGCGCATTAAACGGATTTATGGCAGAGAAGCCACTGTTGTGTATCCACCCGTTGATACCGATTCGTTTGCATTGGCTAATCACCAACGCAAAAATTTTTATGTAACCGCAGGCAGAATAGTTCCCTATAAAAATGTTGATACAATTGCCGAAGCCTTTAAAAAAATGCCAGATAAAAAATTGTATATCATTGGTGATGGCCCCGAACGTCCATCGGTACAAAAATTTACAGGTGATAACGTGGTATTGCTTGGCTATCAACCCAAGGATAGAATGGTGAAGTACATACAGGAAGCAAAGGCGTTTATTTTGGCAGCAGAAGAAGATTTTGGTATCACTACTGTTGAAGCCCAATCATGTGGAACGCCCATTATTGCTTATGAAAAAGGTGGTTACCTCGAAACAGTTGTAGATGGCAAAACGGGGTTGTTTTTCAAAACCCAATCGGTACAAGACATCATAGATGCTGTGCAGCGTTTCGAAAAAACGCCAGAAAACTTCACTCCTGAATCCATACGCGAAAACGCATTGCGATTTTCCGAGAAAATTTTCAACAAAAACTTTGTCGCACAAGTAAAAAAAGTAGTGTATGGTAGCCAAGTGGGCCAAGCAAGTCAATCTTAGCATTTTCTTTATTCTGTGTGCATTTCCTTTGCTACCGCCACATATTATTTCGTTGGTTTCGATAGCCATGTTATGCTCAGGTTGTATATATTTGGTTGCCTCACGTGAGTGGAAGTTTGATGTTCGCTTTTTTCTCATTATGGCTGCTATCATTGTTCCATACACCATAGGATTATCTCAATCACACAATATTACCCAAGGCATATCTATTGTTCAGGTAAAAATGATGCTACTCATTTTGGGGGTACATTTTGGCTTTGTTGCATTAAGGCCAAACATCATACAATATCAACAAGCTCTCAATATTTTTTGCTGGGCCGCTGCCCTTATCGCCATTATTGGAAACGTATGCATTGCCATTGGTGGATATACCGTTGATAGCAGCGACTTTGCATTTGCGTACCGTACATCGTTGGAGCAATATACCTGGTTACATCCAACCTATTATTGCGCTATTCTGTATATGGCAGCTTTTATCAAATTACACCAATTGCTCACCGGTACTTTTCGGTTTTCATCAAAACACTGGTTCTGGGTATTGCTTGTTGTACTATGTGTTGCTGCAGGATTATTAGCCGCCTCAAGGGCTACTATGATTGCATTTGCTGTTATCTCGGGTATATTTATCATCAACATTGCGCGCACACATGCTTACCGTTGGTGGTTTGTAGGAGGGTTTGTTGTTATTGTTATATCCCTAACAATGGTTCCAAGTATCAAATCACGTTTACTCGAAATGAACGCATCCAATATGCAAGCACCAACCCGCAATAATGATAATGGCACCAATGTTCGGTCGGGCATTTTTACTTGTAATGCTGAACTGCTTAAACAATACTGGTTATGGGGTGTAGGAACTGGAAATGTGCAACAAGCATTAAATGATTGTTTGGGAAAGTTTGATACATCCGTTTACGAAACGCATAACTACAACACCCATAATGAATACCTAAACAGTTGGCTTACTGCCGGATTGTTAGGTTTGTTAACTTTTGTGGGAACATTACTGTATAGTTTTTGGGTGGCATTTAAGAACGAAAATCGCCTACATATATATTTTTTGGCCTTTATGTGTATTTGCTTTTTAACAGAAAACTACCTTGAGCGACAAGCCGGTGTAACCCTATTTGCCTTAATGCAAATGCTTTTTTTAGCAACCAAACATGATAAGAATGCAGAAATGAATTAGCTTTGTGGCATGTTTTCACTTCAAGAAATTATCACCATTGCACTTACCCTGTTTGCCATTATTGATATTTTAGGGGCCCTTCCCATTATTATCAATATCAAGCAACAATCTTCACGATTGGATGCAGGTTGGGCAACTCTGGCCGCTGGGGCATTAATGATCATCTTTTTATTTTTGGGTGAGAAACTCCTAGCACTGTTCGGGTTAGATGTAGCCTCTTTTGCAATGGCTGGTTCCATTGTTATTTTTATTATTGCACTCGAAATGATTTTGGGTATTCCCATTTTTAGGGCCGACCCGAATGATAAAGCTGGGAGTATTGTTCCCATAGCCTTTCCTATTATTGCCGGTTCGGGAACCTTAACAACGCTCATTTCTTTAAAAGCCATATACTCCTACCAAAATATATTAGCCGGAATTGTAATCAACCTCATTGTGGTTTTTATTGCCTTAAAATCAACTGATTATATTGAAAAAATTCTTGGAAAGGCTGGGTTAACACTGTTGCGTAAATTCTTCGGCATTGTGCTGTTAGCTATTGCTGTTAAACTATTTAAAGCAAATATCTAATTAATGTGTTAACCAATAAATGAAATTAACAAAAACACGTATTTCGATTTTTATCTTGTGTATTTTGTATGCAGTTGGATTGTTTGGAACCGTTTTTTTGGGATTGGATTTGATGCATCTTACGGCTGTAAACCTTATCATAAGTGCATTCTTACTCTTTCTCAATCATGTAAATATTGACCTGAGGTTTGTATTGTACGCCATAATAGTTTTTGTGTGCGGATGGCTCTTAGAATGGGCAGGAGTAGAAACAGGTAAAATATTCGGACAATATTTTTATGGGAATAATTTAGGCTACAAATTGCTTGATGTACCCATTATTATTGGCATAAATTGGTTGTTGCTTAACTATTGCTCATCGGTTATTGCTACGCGTTTGTTTGCAAAATCAGCCAAGCTTAATTCATGGCTTCCTAAAGCTACTTTAGCTGCATTATTGATGGTTTTGGTTGACATTTTTATCGAACAAGTAGCACCAACCTGCGATTTTTGGTACTGGAAAAATCAAACTGTTCCGATGCAAAATTACACCGCATGGTTTGCCTTTGCCTTTGCCTTCAGTTACTTGTTCCAAAAATTGAACATTCATTCCGAAAATAAATTGGCAACATGGCTCTACGGATTAATGCTTACCTTTTTTGTTGGACTAAATGTTTTACCAATACTATTCTCCGGTATGAATTAAGGTTTAAAACAACTTTAACTCTCGAAAACAAAATTGCGGTTGATTCCGTTTACTTTTGTATCAACATTTATACGCTAACCATGATTATCAACGTACTTATTGTTATTGCTACTTTCGCTTTTATGGAGTTTATGGCTTGGTTTGCGCATAAGTTTATAATGCATGGATTACTCTGGTGTTTGCATAAAGACCATCACCAAGTTGAACCCGGATTTTTTGAAAAAAATGATTCATTCTTCTTGATTTTTGCAGTTCCTAGCGCCTATTGTTATATGAGCGGATTGATTGCCGGTGGCGATTTTCGTTTGTATATTGGAATTGGGATCTCGTTATACGGATTGTGTTATTTCTTGGTTCATGATATTGTTATTCATCAACGGTTTAAAATTTGGACACACTGGAATAACCGCTATGTAAGAGCCATCCGTAGAGCACATAAAATGCACCATAAACATCTGGGCAAAGAGCAGGGTGAAAATTTTGGAATGTTGGTAGTGCCCCTAAAATACTGGAAAGATCCCAACACCAGTAAATAGATTGTGCAGCAATTGGTTGATTATGTTGCCAGATAATTTTTCATGCCACTATAATTTGTTAACTAGCGGCTCAAATTAATAACCCAATATGTCTCTATACGCGTGGCTTCTATTTCTTTCGTTCATCGGTCCATTTGCACTTAGCTTTGATCGTAAAGTTGCTTACTATAAAAGTTGGGGGCGTCTTTTTACCGGCATCGCACTAAATGCTATTATTTTTATTTTGTGGGATGGTTGGTTTGCCCGAACAAAAGTTTGGGGCTTTAATCCCAACTATGTTTGGAATATTAGATGGAATGATTTACCCATAGAAGAGTGGCTTTTTTTTATTGTTATTCCTTACTGTAGTGTATTTATTTATGCTTGCCTAAAAGTATACATTCAAACAGAACCTTTTGCCAAAAACAAACACCACATCACCCTTTTCTTTTTAATAGCAACTTTCTTTCTAGCCCTGTTCAATTCAACGCAAGCTTATACGTTTTACAATTGTTTAATAGCGGCTATACTGCTCAGTATTCATTATTTATTTCTGCGCAAGGATTGGATGGGATATTTTTGGTTAGCTTATTTTGTGCACCTTATTCCATTTTTAATTATTAACGGGGTATTAACTGGAATCGCTACAGATAAGCCTGTAGTTTGGTATAACGATAATGAAAACATTGGAGTCCGCATTTTTACCATTCCAGTAGAAGATACCATATATGCACTTACTTGCTTACTGCTCCCAATTACCGTTATGGAAATGTTGGTGGTTAAAAAAATAAAGCGTAAAGGTACCTTGGCTGTTAAACACAAATGAGTATTTTAGTTGCAAGTTGTTGCTCGCTTTTACGGCAACTATACAATACCAAACACTATGAGCCATGTTCACCAACATATTTGGAATTTCTCTACAGTAGGAGGGGTTAAGCGTGTAAACCTCGATTCGGGTGCCGACTTAATTCACCTCGACCAGCTTGATCAAAAACTCTGGACAGCCCTTAGTTGCCCAGTTAATGGGTTGGAGATTGATCCTAAAACCCTTGCGCTTATTGATACTGATGGTGATGGACACATACGTGTTCCCGAAATGCTGGCAGCCGCGAAATGGATAACCGCTGTTCTCAAAAATCCGGATGATTTATTAAAACAAGAACACGTATTTCCCCTTTCCGCGATTAATAGCAGCACGGAGGAAGGCAGAACATTACTATCATCTGCTAAGATCATACTACGCAATTTAGGAAAGGAAGATGTAAATGCTTTAACAGTAGAAGAAACATCAAACACCGAAAGAATATTTGCCGTTGCTCGTTTTAATGGTGATGGTGTTATAACAGAAGATACTGTTGCCAACGATGAACAAAAACAATTGCTCACAGAAATTATGGCTTGTGTTGGTGATGTATTGGATTTAGGCGGGAAGCACGGAATATCTGCAGAGTTGTTGCAACAGTTTGTTGAGGCTTGCAAAAAATATGTTGCTTGGTTTGCTAAAGCCCAAAACAGTAAAACTCTTCTTCCTTTTGGCAACCACAGTGCTGAGGCATACGCTCGTTACACCGCTATAAAAGCTAAAGTTGACGACTATTTTATCCGTTGTCGTTTGGCCGCTTTCGATCCACAATCAACTTCTGCGTTAAACCTTTCAGTTGCCAGAGTAGAGGCTATTAGTGAAAAAGATTTATCCGTTTCGTTAGATGAAATAGCAACTTACCCGTTGGCTAAAATTGATGCTGGAAAACCCTTACCACTAATCAACGGAGTCAATCCTGCCTGGGAAAAAGCTATCGATTCATTTAATACACTTATTGCTCATCAACAATTTCCTGGGAAAACAACATTAACCGAAACTGAATGGCAATCGTTGGAAACAGCGTTTGCTGATTTTGCGAAATGGCAAACTGAAAAAGAGGATAATTTGGTTGAACCATTGGGAATAGATCGTGTCAAAAATATTCTTGAGGGACAGTGTATTGATGAATTAAACATTCTTATTCAACAAGACCAAGCCTTGGAGCACGAAACCAATAGCATAATGAAAGTAGACCAACTGGTTCGTTACCATCGTGATTTGTATACATTGCTTAAAAACTTTGTTACGTTTTTCGACTTTTATTCTCCTGGATACAAGGCTATTTTCCAAGCAGGAACATTGTACATCGATCAACGCAGTTGCGACCTATGTATCAAAGTAACTGACATGGACAAACATGGAACCATGGCAACATTAAGCGGAATGTTTTTGATGTATTGCGAGTGCATCTCAAAAGCAAGTAATGAAAAAATGATTGTTTTGGCAGCTTTAACCAATGGTGATATCGACAATTTGGTGGTTGGGCGCAACGCGATATTTTATGATAGAAAAGGGCAAGATTGGGATGCCACCATCATTAAAATAATTGATAACCCTATTAGTATTCGCCAAGCTTTTTGGTCGCCTTACCGCAAAGTATCGCGCTTCATCGAAACACAGGTGAACAAGTTCGCTGCTTCACAGGATGATAAAGTAACCGCCAACACCACCAAAGGAATTGAAGATGCACAAGGGAAAATGATAAATGCCCCCTTAGATGCTCCTAAAGCCCCTGCACCTCCCTTTGATATTGGAAAGTTTGTGGGAATTTTTGCGGCTATTAGTTTGGCATTGGGTGCTATTGGAACAGCCATTGCATCCGTTATTGCAGGATTTATGGGACTTACGTGGTGGAAAATGCCACTTGCACTTTCGGGTATAATTTTGCTCATTAGCGGACCGGCAATGATTATGGCATACCTCAAATTGCGTAAGCGTAATCTTGCTCCAATTTTAGATGCTAACGGTTGGGCTATTAATGCAAATGTGATTGTGAATATTCAATTTGGAAACTTGCTAACACATATTGCAACATTACCTCACGGTGCCAAAATAAATTTAAACGATCCTTTCACCAAGAAAAAGCGCCCATTTTGGCCTTTTGCGTTAGCTGTTATACTGCTTATTGCATTAGTGTTTTATTCGCTTTGGAAGGCGGGATTAATTTGGGTTCGCTTGTAAACAAAGGTGATTCTGTTTCACACAAAACCAGTACTAAAAGTACATTCACAATAATTCTTCGGTGCGCTCCAATAGCGAACATGGAATTCCTACTATTAATCCTTTCCTTAATATCTGAGATGATTAAATGTCTTTTTGTGATTTCTTGAGTATTCCGCATCAACATTCCAATTCATTTAGCGCTTACCGCCCGGAATTCAACATAATACGGAGTTAGCCTGAACCAATTATTTATTAAAAAGTTGAATGTGAAGTGTAAAATCAGCAAAGTGAAACGTGACACAACATGAGTGTATCGAAAATTAGGTAACCATTTATTGTAAGCTCATTACTCCATCGGTAAATGGTTACTCTATTAATATTAGATTAACTTTAAAGATACATAAAACCGCTATTTATCGACCACTTAACATTATATTAACATATGGAGAACATTGCATTAATATTTACTTAACACTTTTGCCAACCAAAATCAATCTATTGAACGAATGCTCATGGCAAAACATTTACAAGCGTTACTTTTTCTTTCCGCAATTTTATTTGGCTTAACGGTTAACGGACAAACGGATAGCAATCAAACAATCTTAGTTAAGCCGCAACAGCCTACACTAATATCACAAACAGTTATTCAACCAAACGCAATACCAATGGAGATAGCTCCTAAAAAAACTAATTGGTATGATAATGTTGCTATTAGAGGATATATGCAAGTTCGTTACAATCGTTTGTTGGAAACCAATAGTCAACTAAAATGTGAACAATGCGACAGATCGTGGGGCGATGGAAATGGATTTTTTATCAGACGAATGCGTATTATCCTTTTTGGACAATTAAGTAAAAGAGTCTATTTGTATGTTCAACCAGATTTTGCAAGTTCAACCTCAACGAATGCGCTTAATTATGGTCAGTTGCGTGATGCCTATTTTGATCTAGGATTAGATGATAACAACGAGTTTCGTTTCCGTATAGGTCAGAGCAAGATTCCTTATGGATTTGAAAATATGCAATCCAGTCAAAACCGACTAGCCCTGGATAGAAATGATGCATTGAACAGTGCTGCAGCAAATGAGCGCGATCTTGGTGTTTTCTTTTATTGGGCACCCAAAAAGAAACGTGAACTTTTTTCATCATTGGTTCGTGATGGATTAAAAGGCAGTGGCGACTATGGTATTTTTGCGATAGGTGCTTACAACGGACAAATAGCTAATAGACCTGAAGCTAACAATGAACTTCATTATGTAGCCCGAATAACAATGCCTTTTGAGTATAAAAACCAGATAATAGAAGCAGGAGTTCAGGCATATACGGGAAAATACACCATAAGCGCTGATCAACTCTCCAAGGGAGTGTCTGCCGTTTCTAACTTAACATATTTAGACCAGCGAGCAGCTGCAACGTTCGTTTTGTATCCAAAACCATTTGGAATTTTTGCAGAGTATAATATTGGAAAAGGACCACAATTCAATAAAAATACGGGAGCCATTGAAACACGAAATTTAAGCGGTGGATACGCATTGTTTAATTACATGATTAAGGTTAACAATCAGCTATTTTATCCCTTTGTTCGTTATCAGGTATATGAAGGGGGAAAAAAGCATGAGAGAGATGCACGAAGTTACAACGTAAAAGAAATTGAAACAGGAATTGAATGGCAACCGTATAAAACGTTTGAACTTGTGGTAATGTATACAACCTCAGACAGAAGATTTGAAGATTATACTTTGCAAAACAATCGCCAAAGGGGTAGCTTACTTCGTATTCAAGCACAAGTGAACTTTTAGTAAATAAGTACGTTTTCAAGATTCAATTGATAACCAGACAAATGTTTGCCTGCGATTCTTGATACTTCATTACATAGATACTTTTTGTACGATTTCTTTGGTTTTGAGGGTTGATCAAGCGAATGGTGAACGTATTAACACGTTGTTTGCGAATGTTTAGAATTCTACGCGCTCCATCAATGTTCTAAACGCCACAAATTTACCATCAAAATATTTACGGGTTTCGGCTTGCAAGGCTGGAGCAAATTCAGCCTGATACTTCTCGTAATCGTCCATGGTATTTGCCATATACTGAATGACGTATGTAGATCCCGTTTCATCTTCTTGTCGTGAAAGCAATTTTGAAAAGGTAAAGTCCAAAAACATTCCGGTTTCCATTACCATCGGAATATGCGTCTCTTTCATCCACTTTAACCAGGCATCATGGGCATCATCTTCTATGTTTAGTGTTACGTTGTATATAATCATTGTGTTGAATTTGAGTGTTAGAAATTCGAGATAAATGTTGGTTTTAAAAAGTGCTTACCTTTTTGAGATTTATAATCTTTGGCTAACGGCCAAAAGTTAATTCAGGGTATCGCCCCTGAGTGCACGGAATCTTTTTCGTACCTCCGTAGTGAAAAAACTACCCGGATATTGTTCTAAAAACTGCTCATAGAGTTTTTGTGCAGTTGCTTTATCGTTTAGTTTTTTCTCAGTAATGTCGGCTAGCATAAACAAAGCATTATCGCCTAAAATATCTGTGCCGTGCTCTTTAATAAGTTGGTTGAGGTAGCCGGTACTTTTATTGTATTCTCGGTTTTTATAACTGAGCTCTGCGCGTTTCATCAAGATATCATCTGTTAGTGAATGACGCGGAAAAGCTTTTTCAATGCTATCTAATAGTTGCAACGATTCAGCTACTTTGTTTTGATAATAATACAAATCGGCTTTGGCAAACAGTAACAACGGTTCTTCAATACTATCCAATGTGTTATCTTGAATGAGCAACGAAAGTTCCAATGCGTTATTGGCTATCAATTGCGTGGTAGCAGTTTTAAGCACATCCAACTGCGCGCGCGCCCACTCAAATTCGCCCATATAATAACTGAGTTTTGCATTTCTGAATTTGGCTTCTTGCCCCAAAGGATCTTCTTTAAAATCTTTATCAACTTGTCCGTATAACAACATCGCATCCCACACTTCACCTTTAAGAATATAAATATCGCCCAACTCCAATTTACATTGTGCTTTAAACTGATTATCCAAGCGAGGCATGTCAATTAACTCAATAAACTGCTGGATAGCCGAAGCATAATCATTTATGTAATAAGCTTCTAATCGGGCAAGGTCGCGAATAACGGTTGCTGTGAAATAGTATCGCCCAAATTCGGTTAAAAAAGCAGTGTAATCTGTTTCCAATAACTTCATATCGGCAATTGTATATTGGGTGGTGTTAATCACTTTGCGGTTGCGTGCACTCAGGTTTCCTATGCGCGCATTCATGTAATTCACCTTATCCTTACCTGCAGAAATAATATAATTGTACATATTGGCTGCATCGTCATAAAACTCATTTTGCAAAGCAAGGTTAGCTAGTTCTAAAATTCTTCTGCCCTCTTCTTTGTACCGTTTATCAATGGCGCGTGCTTGCATAAAAGCATTGTTGAACTCTTTGCGCTGAACATATAGCCATACCAGCATTTCGCTAAAAGCATCAATACTTTGATTTTCACGGTACTTTTTGAGGAGCGCATTTTTTACAATCTCTACATCTGCGGCATCTTCTAAATACAATTGTAAATACCCTTGGATATCTTCTTGTATCATGGGATTTCCCTGCAAGGCATTGAGGTATTCATCCACCATTTTTTGCGTTTCCTTTTTATCGGCATAGAGCTTAGCCAGTTCAAAACAAAACAAGAGCGGACTGTTACTTTTCTTACGAGCTTTTTCCAAAACCAATATGGCATAATCTGTTTCACTACGTTTTTGGAAAGCCGAAGCTAATTCAGATGCTTGTTGCTCTTCTCCGGTTACTTTGTTCAACAACTCATCCCACACTTTTTTGGCCTTATCGGGTGTATTTGCTTTTTTGAGTACATATCCTTGATCAACCTTAAAATAGTAGTTGTTATCAAACCTGCGTTGTTGTTTTTTGGTGAGCTTTTCGGCATCTTCAAATTTATTCAGACGAAAATAACAAGTTAGTAAATTATCGTAATAGTAACCCGAGCCGGGTATTTTGGCGATTAGTTTTTCGTAGGCATCAGCCGCTTTGTCAAATTCGTTATTACTAAAATATTGAGCAGCCAGTTGTTCATCTGCCGTTTGAGCATATATATCACAAGCCCCAATTAAAACGAAAAGAAAGAGAAAATAAAAACGCTGCATAGTTGCGAAAATAGACATTTACAGAAAGCTTGTGTGTAATAAACGAAAATTGCCTCACAAAATTTTCTGTTATTTGAAGTGTTGATACTAAAAACACATTGAGCACACTTAAAAAACTTGCTTCGCAAACGGCTGTATATGGCCTGAGCCAGATATTAGGTCGTTTTGTAAACTACCTGCTGGTGCCCTTGTATACCTCTATTTTTACCACCGGTGAGTATGGTGTGGTTACATTAATGTATGCTTATGTGTCGTTTTTTAATGTGATGCTCACTTATGGAATGGAAACAGCGTTCTTCCGTTTCTCTCAAAAACATGACCAACCGGGTGAGGTATATTCAACAGCATTGAAATCGTTATTAGCAACGTCTTCTGCTTTTATACTGCTGTTGTGTATGTTTTCATCTCCCATTGCAGCGTTAATTAAATTACCCCAACATCCCGAATACATTGTATACTTTACGCTCATCATTGCGTTGGATGCTGTTGCCGCGCTGCCTTTCGCCTATCTGCGCCAGCAAAACAAACCAGTGAAATTTGCCGTAGTTAAAAACATCAATATTTTTTCCAATATCCTGCTCAATTTGTATTTCCTTTTACTTTGTCCGTATGCGCTAAAAAACTGGGGTACAACCTTGCCATTTTACGAGGCCGAAGTGGGTATCGGGTACATTTTTATTTCCAATTTGGTTTCCAGTGTTATCACCATTCCGTTATTGAGTAAAGAGTTTATGCAAATGCGCGGATATTCATTCAACAAAGCATTGTGGCGAGAAATGCTGGTTTACGCTTTGCCGATGATGGTTGTAGGTTTTGCTGGTATGATTAACGAAACATTGGATCGAACATTGATTACATATTTTTATGATGATGCAGAAGTTGGTAGATCGATGAATGGAATATACGGAGCCAATTACAAACTCTCCATTTTAATGAGTTTGTTTATTCAAGCCTTTCGATATGCGGCTGAGCCTTTCTTTTTTAGTCATGCCCAAACAAGCGATAAACGAACCATTTACGCCCAAGTAATGGATTATTTTGTGCTAGTGTGCTTGTGTTTATTTTTGGGTGTGATGTTGTTTATGGATGTGTTCCAGCATTTTATTGGCATCAATTTCCGCGAAGGATTGCATATTGTTCCGGTGCTGCTTATTGCCAATATGTTTTTGGGTATTTACTACAATCTATCTATTTGGTATAAACTGAGCGACCAAACCAATAAAGGAGCAATAATTTCCTTGATAGGTGCCGGTATTACTATTGTTGCCAATATTATTCTCATTCCTATTTATGGCTATACCGGTGCTGCATGGGCAACGTTAGTTTGTTATGTAAGTATGGCTATTATTTGTTATGTAATGGGGGCCAAATATTATCCTATTCCTTACAACACAGGCAAAGTGTTAATTTTTATTGCAGTAGCTTTAGTATTGTATTTTCTGCATGGATGGTTGATTCCGTTTTTACCTACATCAAATCTTATCCAAAATAGCGTACACGGTTTATTTTTGCTGATTTTCATGGTGTTTGCGTGGTTGTTTGAAAGAAACAATAAAGTATTATTTTCGCCACGATAAGGCAATGCCAAAAACGATGCATGTAAAAATAATTAATTCCTCCAATAACGCTCTTCCGGCATACGAAACACCCCTTTCGGCTGGAATGGATTTGCGGGCAAAATTGCAGGAGGAAGTAGTGTTAAAACCAATGGAGCGAAAACTCATTCCTACAGGTTTGTTTATTGAATTAGAGAATGGTACTGAGGCGCAGATAAGACCACGTAGCGGATTGGCATATAAACATGGAATAACAGTGCTAAACTCACCCGGAACCATTGATGCAGACTACCGTGGCGAAATAAAAGTGTTGCTAGTTAATTTAGGGCAAGAGGATTTTGTGATACAAAACGGTGAGCGCATTGCACAAATGATAGTAGCCAAACATGAAAAGGTAAATTGGGTAGAGACAAAAGAATTGAGTGATACCGTGCGCGGAGCAGGAGGATATGGCAGTACAGGAAAATAGGTGATTCATAAACTACCTTTAAAGGACGCATAGTTATGCTCCTCCACAACACAATCAAATGTAGTATACCGAAGAATAAAAATTTGCGTAGTCGCAAGAAACAATAAAACTAGAAAGAAAAGATGAAGATAATCGTACCAATGGCCGGGATGGGTAAGCGCATGAGGCCACACACACTAACTGTTCCTAAGCCATTAATTCCTGTTGGCGGAAAACCAATTGTTCAAAAAATTATTGAAGACCTTGAAGCCGTTTGTGGCGAAGGAATTGAAGAAGTGGCCTATATCATCCATCCAAGTTTTGGAAAAGAAGTTGAGCAAAAATTGATTGATGTAGCTGGTAAGTTGGGTGCAAAAGGAACCATTCATTACCAAAGTGAAGCACTCGGAACAGCACATGCAATTATGTGCGCCAAAGAGGCTTTGGATGGCAACGTCTTAATTGTGTTTGCCGATACTCTATTTAAAGCAGGTTTCAAGCTCGACAGAAGTAAGGATGGAATTATTTGGGTGCAACAAATTGAAGATCCACGACAGTTTGGTGTGGTGAAGCTTGACGCAACAGGAGTGATTACCGAATTTGTGGAGAAACCGCAAGAGTTTGTGAGCGACTTGGCCATTATTGGTATTTACTACTTTAAAGATGGTGCAAACTTGCGCAGCGAATTGCAATATTTGTTGGATAACAACATCATGGAAAAGGGCGAATATCAATTAACCAACGCACTTGATAACATGAAGAAAAAAGGGTTGAAATTTGAACCCGGAAAAGTGCAAGAATGGTTAGATTGCGGAAACAAAAACTCTACAGTATTCACCAATTCGCGCATTTTGTTTCACATGCATGCCGAAGGAGAGAAAATGGTTGATGATAGCGTGAAAACAGAAAATGCATTGATTATACAGCCTTCTTTTATTGGCAAAAATGTGGTGATTAAACATGCTGTTGTTGGTCCTTATGCAAGTATTGGCGAAGGAACTGTTATTGAAAATTCCGTTGTTAGCAACTGCATTGTTCAAACAAACAGCAAAATTAAAAATGCAGTAATCGACAATGCAATGATTGGAAATTACGTTGAGTATAATGGTGAAGCCAAAGATTTGAGTATTGGCGATTATAGCACACAACTTTAGTAGCATAGCATTGATAAAAACGACCCAATATTTTCTAGTCTTTTGTTTGCTTGCAATAGCATTTGCAGGTGTTGCGCAAAAAGGGAGCAAACCCCTAAGCGATAATGACCAACTGAAATTTGACCTTGCATTTGTAAACGGCAACAAGGAAAAAATCTTGTTTAATTACGATGACGCACTAAAACAATTTCGTTACTGTTACGGCTTACAACCAGATAATGCTGCCGTTAATTTTATCATAGGCGATGTGTATTTTCAGAAGAAAATGTATGAGGATGCCGAACGCTATGTAGCAGAAGCAACCAAGCTTGAAAAGGATAATATTTGGTACAAGGAACTGTTAGTTGACATATACATTGCCCGTAAAAAAAATAAAGAAGCAGCCGAGTTGATGCTAAATGTTGCTAGAACAAAAAAAGAAGTTCAAAACATGCTTCAATCCTCGTATTTATTTGTGATGGCAAAAGATTACTCGAAAGCCATTAAGGTTTTAAATGAAGTTGAAAAAAAGGCAGGAATGAATGAGGATGTGGTGAAGCAAAAAGAACAAATTTACCTTGCTCAAAACAAACTCAGTAAAGCAATTAAAGAGGTTGAAAAGTTAATTAAAGCATTTCCCGGTGAAACCAAATACATGGGTATGTTAGCCGATTTGTACACTGCTAATGGTAAACAAGAAAAAGCGGTTATTATTTATAATGATATTCTCAAAAAAGAACCTAATAATGGTTTTGCCTTGTTTTCGCTTTCAGACTATTACCATTCAAAAGGCGATAACGAAAAATGGTACAGCTTGCTTAAAGCAGGAATGGCCAGTAAGGATGTTGATGCTAAATCGAAGATAAATGTTCTCTCCGCATTTATTGGTGGTCGTGAGTTTACAGACCAACAAGCGCGGACCTTTGAGCTTACTGCTATTTTTATAGAAGCACACGGAACGGAGGCTGCTCCATATTTGGTAATGGGCGATTTGTATGCACAACAGCATAAATACGATTCGGCTCGTTTGGAATACCGCAAAGCTCTGGCTATAGAACCCTCAACCTATATTGCCTGGCAACAATTAGTATATTGTACTTCGCAATTGTACAATAATGAGTTGCTATTAACCGATTGTGAAGAAGCGATAGAATATTTTCCCAATGAGCCTGCCTTTTACACCTATGCTGCCATTGCTTGCATGCAACTTAAACAATATGATAAAGCTGTTAAAAATACATTGAAAGGACTCGACATCATAACACCTGATCAAAAAGATATTGAGCAACAACTTAACGCAACCCTTGCCGATGCTTATCATTATCAAAAAAATTATAGCGCAAGTGATTCTGTTTATGAAGCTATTTTAAAAGAAGATTCACTCAACGCTTATGCAATGAATAACTATGCATACTTTTTAAGTTTAAGAAAAGTTAAACTTGAAAAAGCAGCGACAATGTCGAAGCGCAGCATGGAACTTGATGCCGAAAACGCATCATACATGGACACATACGGCTGGATTTTGTACACTCAAAAAAAATACGTGGAAGCCAAACAATATATTGAAAAATCATTGCTGTATTCTCCCAACAATGCAGAGGTGTGTGAGCATTTGGGTGATGTGTTATTTCAATTAAACGATAAAGAAGGCGCACTTAAAAACTGGAAAAAAGCAAAAGAACTTGGTAGTGACAGTAAGTTACTAGATAAAAAAATAAAAGACGTCAATCTTTATGAAGAATAGTATTCAATTCATATTGTTTTGTATGATTGGGTTAACACTTGTTGCCACATCATGTAAAACAAAAAAGGGAATAAAGCCAGAAGAGAAGGTAAAAGCAGAAGTTGCTAAACCAAACACCAAAGCATTGTTGATAAGAGCTATCGAACAGCAACAAAACACGTTTTCGTTCTACTCTGCAAACGGAAAAGTTTTGTATAGGGATAAAGATACCAAGCAAGACTTAGGCGTGAGTGTGGTAATGGAAAAAGATAAATTCATTTACCTGAATGTAACAGCTTTGTTAGGTATTACCGTAGCCCGCGTTTTGGCCACCCAGGATTCGATTGTGATATTGGACATGCTTCACCGCAAATGCATAATTGCCCGTTACGATTATGTGCGAAATCTTACCCATGCAGATTTGAGCCTTTCAAACTTGCAAAACTTATTTATTGGCAATACACTGTTTGCCAACAATCCTGAAAAAAGCAAAGTAGACAGTGCCCTCACATACATACTCGTGAGCCAATCGGTTTCACCTACGCATAACCAACAAACCATGTACACACAGGGTTTAAAAGTAGCTCGCTCTTCATTACTTGATCCTGGAAAAAATCAAGAGATGAAAGTCGAATATGAAGATGTGTACACTCAGGGCGGCAATCGTTTTCCAAACCAGTTTTCTATCAACATTAGGGCAGAAAAAAATATAGAAACTCATTTCGAACTAACCAATTTTGTGTTCGAAAAAAAGAAGGATATTACGTTTACCATCCCTAAATCATATGAAACAGTGCGCATGTAGGATTCTAGTATTATTGGCAATGGTTTGCTTTGCCAATATTTCGTATGCGCAACTCTCTCCATCTGCCCAACGCAAAGAACTTGAGAGCAAGCGAATGGAGTTGTTGGAAAAGATTAAACAAGCCAAAAAAGTTTTAGAGGAAACCCGCAGAAAACAAACATCAACAGTTACCCAGCTTAAGGCAATTTCCAGTCAAATTAAAACCCGCGAGCGCATTATTAACAATGTTCAGGATCAAATACGGGTGTTGGGTGAGCAAATTGAAGAATCGAGAGATTCGCTTGAAAAACTGAAAGCCGATTTAGAAAAACTCAAACAGGATTACGCCAAAAGCATTTTAAGTGCATATAAATCGCGTAATGTATATGATAAAATGATGTTTGTATTTTCGGCACAAAGTTTTAACCAGGCCATTAAGCGCATTCAATACCTCAACCAATACAGCGATTACCGTCAGCGGCAAGCGGCATTAATACTAAGCACACAATCCGAAATCATATCAGCACTCAACCAAATGCTTGCTAAAAAGCAAGAAAAAATGGCGTTGATTGGAATGAAGGAAAGTGAGAAAAAAGAACTAGAGCAGGATAAACAAGAGGAAAGTCGTGTGTTGGTTTCGTTGCAGCAACAAGAAAAGGATGTTCGCAAACAATTAGCCGAAAGTCAGGCGGCAGCCAAAAAATTGAACCGCGCTATCGAAGAAATGATTGCACGCGAAATTGAAGAAGCGCGCAGAAAAGAAGAAGCACGTAGACGAGAAGAAGCGGCCAAAGCGGCTGCTTTGGCAGGCAAAACCTCAACTCCAAGTAAAGCAGAACCGGCAAAACCAACTAAATCGGAGAGCAGCGACCTTTTTCTAACGCCTGAAGTTATTAAAATGTCGAGCGACTTTGAGCAAAACAAAAACAATTTACCTTGGCCTGTTGAACGTGGGTACATTGCCGAATCATTTGGAACCCATAATCACCCGACCTTAAAAGGTGTTCAGGTAAATAATAATGGTGTAGACATTAGTACCCAGCCAAATGCAAGTGTTCGTGCGGTTTTTAAAGGAAAAGTAACGAAGGTGTTTAATGTACCAGGAATGGGAAAAATAGTGCTGATTAACCACGGTAAATATTTTACAGCTTACGCCCGATTGGCTTCTGTTTCTGTTCAGGAAGGTCAACATGTGGATAGCAAACAAAACATCGGTGTTGTTGATACAAATGAAGAAGGCGTTACGGAAGTTCAGTTCCAAATATGGAATATGGATAAAAAGTTGGATCCCGAGGCCTGGTTGAAGAATTAAAAGAAATCAAAAGTCAATCCATTCAAGCAGTTCTGTTGTTAATATGAATGTATGAGTACACTAAAAACTTGGGTTAGCGCCATGCGCCTGCGCACATTGCCATTGGCAGCATCAGCAATTCTACTGGGCATTGCACTTTCCGATTTGCACTACAGTGCAACAGGAACAGTTGCTGTACTTTGCATTTGTACAGCTATTTGCTTGCAAATATTATCCAACCTTGCAAACGATTATGGCGATTTTATAAAAGGAACTGATAATGACAATCGCGTAGGAAACATGAGGGCCTTACAAAGTGGAAACATCACTACTTTGCAAATGAAAAATGCCATCATTCTGTTTGTTATCCTCTCACTCACAAGTGGAATAAGCTTGCTGTATAATGCAACACAAGGTCAATTAAACGCCATATTCTTAGTTTTTTTTGCGTTAGGAGTGATTGCTATTATTGCAGCTATTAAATATACAGTTGGAAAACGAGCATACGGATACAGCGGATTAGGTGATGTTGCAGTTTTTGTTTTTTTTGGTCCGGTATCAGTTATCGGAACATTTCTATTGTGTAATGGATTAGCCTTTAATTGGAGCAGTGATTGGAAAATATTTTTGCCAACCGTTGGCGTTGGTTTGTTGAGTACAGCGGTATTAAATACTAATAATATTCGAGACATCGAAAATGATCAAGCATCCGGAAAATTCACCATTCCAGTAAAAATCGGATTACACAAAGCGCGCGTTTACCATTCTGCTCTCATTTCAGTGGCCTTGCTTTCATTCATGGCATACTTGATCATTGGTTATACTCATTGGTTACTTTTGCTTCAGCTTCCTGCTATGGTATTAATTGTAAAAGCCTGGAAAGGGGTTTTAACAACAGACCCTTCACCTGTTTATAATGGGTTTTTAAAACAATTATCTTTAGGAACACTACTATTTGTTTTGGTGTTTATCTTAACGCACATTGGCTCCAGATTGCTTATGGTTTCTGAACTCATTAACACCTTTGCAAAGCCATGATTGCAGCATCCTATTTTCAATACGAATTGGTGTTTAAAAAGCCAGCGCAAACATCTCGTGGTGTTATGCAAAATCATGTTGCATATTACATAGTTCTTAAAAATGGTAATAGAATGGGTTATGGTGAAGCGGCTCCTCTCAAGGGATTAAGCATAGACGATCGACCCGATTTTGAACAAAAACTGAAAGAATGTATTGCCTTTATCAATGATGGTTTGCCTATAGATGCCCTGCCACTTAAAGATTTTCCATCACTCCGGTTTGCCTTTGAGGTTGCCTTTTTATCTCTTGGGTTCGATAATCCTTTTACCGTTTACAATAACTCTTTTATTGCTGGTAATCCCATTCATATAAACGGATTGGTGTGGATGAATACAAAAACAGAAATGTTGGAAGAGGCCTTTACAAAAGTGGAACAAGGTTTTGATTGTATTAAGTTTAAAGTGGGTGCACTTGATTTTGATGAAGAATGTAGGATGTTAGAAAGCTTCCGAAAACGCTATTCGGCTTTTAAAGTTGAATTAAGGCTGGATGCAAATGGTGGTTTTACAACCGAAGAAGCTGATCAGAAATTAAAGGAACTTTCGCGGTTTGACATTCACTCTATTGAGCAGCCCATTCGCGCCAAGCAGCCGTATTATATGCATGAGCTTTGTTTAAAAACGCCTATTCCCATTGCACTTGATGAAGAATTGATTGGTGTGGATGTTGCCTTAGAGGGTGAAAAACTACTTACATTCATTAGGCCGCAATACATCATCATAAAACCAACACTCATTGGTGGATTGGCAGTATCTGATTGTTGGGTTAAACATGCACAAAAACAGAATATTGGATGGTGGGCAACATCGGCCTTGGAGAGTAATATAGGCTTAAATGCGATTGCGCAATGGTGCGCCAATTACGACCTAAAACTACCTCAAGGACTCGGAACCGGAAGTTTATATACCAACAATACACCATCGCCACTTATTGTCTCTAAAGGCTTACTAAAATATAATACGCATCTGGCTTGGGTTTTTCCAAGTAATGCCTAACTCTGGAACCCATGATTAAAATTTTCAACAAACAAGACATTATTAAAGGCTTCAACTTTTGGGCAATGGTTATTTGTGTGTGGTTTGTGGTATTCCTTACCATGTTTGTGAATTACTCTCAGTATTATGTAGTGTTTTTTATTGGTGCAATATTGTTTGGTGTTAATCATTATTTTATCACTAAAGGTCGTTTACAACTAGCCTTTCTGATTTTTGTTGTTTGCACCAATTCTATTATGCTGTTGTTTGACGCAGGTATTATGAGCCCTGCACGAGGTTTTATATTCCATTGCTGTTATGCAATTTGATTATTACCAATTTTAATCGGAGAATTGAGCAAGTTTTTTCTGTTTTACTCACCATTGTATGTATTAGCCTTACAACATTTACTAATCTAACACCCAAAATAGCCGAGCGTTTATACTTTAGCGAACACCAAACAATTGTGTCTTACTTTAACACCTTTGCTGCTATTTTTATGACGGTGATTATTGCGTATGTGTTATCTAAATCGGCACAAGAAGCTCAATTAAACTTAGAGCGCAGTAAGAAAATTCTGAGTCAGAATGAAAAATTGCTCGAGTCCATCAACCAAAATATAGATATTGGTATTTGCAGAACAGATGTGGCAACCAATAGATTGATATATGCTAATATCGGTAAAGTGCAGGTTATGGGGTACAGTAGTATTGATGAATTATTGAATACCCCACCTAGTGCTTTCTATAAAGTTTAGGCCGAACGAAAAAGAGTCATTTATTTACTCGAAAAAGACGGGTTTGTATCTAACCTTGAGGTAAAATACAAGCGCAAAGATGGGTCGGAGTTTTGGGGGTTTCTAACAAGTAAGAAAACAACAGTTGAAAATGGCAAAGTCATGTATGATGGCGCTGTATGCGACATCTCTGAACGCAAACTATTGCAAGAGGAACTTATAATGGTTAAGGAGATGGCCGAAAAATCTTCATTGGCTAAGTCGCAGTTTCTATCAACCATGAGTCATGAAATACGCACTCCCATGAATGCAGTTATTGGAGCTAGTCATTTGTTATTGGAAGATGAAAATAGACCGGAACAGCGATAGAATTTACAACTGCTTAAATCGGCAGGAAGTAACTTAATGAGGCTGATCAATAATGTACTCGATTTTTCAAAAATTGAACTTGATAAGGTGGAGTTTGAGCAAGTTCCGGTTGATATAAAACAACTTATTGTTGAAGCCATAAACACACATACGCTAGAGGCAAATAAAAAAAATATAACCATAGAATATATTGCTCCAAACTTTACTCATGTTTACATTCTTGATCCTATCCAATTTATTCAAATAATGAATAATTTCATCTCAAATGCTGTTAAGTTTACCAACGATGGTGGAGTTAAAGTGTCAGTAAATATTGAGGTAGAGTATACAGATTACGATGTAATAAGAATTACTGTTACCGATACAGGAATTGGGATTTCCGATCAACGAAAGGATAAAATATTCGATAGTTTTAGTCAAGAAAATATTGATACAACCCGCAGATATGGTGGTTCGGGTTTAGGCATAGCTATTACCAGGCCGATTATTCAAAAATTCAATTCACATTTTAAATTAACCAGCGAAAAAGGAAAGGGGTATTCTTTTAGTTTTGTATTAACCCTTAAAAAGCAATTAAGAGAAATACAAGATGTTTTGAAATCGGATGTTTCGAACATATAATTGGAAGGAATGCGCATTCTATTGGTTGAAGACAACCAAATGAATATTCTGATCATAAAAAAATTTCTCACACGTTGGAATTTAGTTTGTGAGGAGTGTGAAAATGGGAAGGACGCTATGCACAAAATAAAGGAATACAAATACGATCTCATTTTAATGGATTTACACATGCCCAATATGGATGGATTTGAAACAGCCAAAGCGATAAGAATGGTCAATAAACATACTCCAATTTTCGCACTTACTGCCGATGCATTCGCTGAAACACGCATAAAAGCTCTGGCTTATGGCATGAATGATTTTATATCAAAACCATTTGAACCTGATATGTTGTTGAGCAAAATAATTAAAGTTAAGTTACAAAACACGCCTACATACAATTAATGTGTAACTTGATATAAGAGGTTATTCAGTTTTAATAGCAACAATATCAAAGTTTAAGTAATCATCAGGCCACATGTTTAACCTGCATGTCAAAATATCTATAATAAGTTGGTAAATACTTTATTCCGATGCTAATTTGCACCTTATAGATATTACCAATGATTACGGAGAATAATACAAAAAACTATACACTTAAACTTTCAGGATTAGAACCTTTAGTAATTTACGAAGGAGCCAATTTTACCAATGTAGGTGAGCGTACAAACGTTACTGGTTCAAAAAAATTTTTACGTTTAATAAAAGAGGGGAATTTTGAAGAAGCGTTAGATGTTGCTCGCGAGCAAGTGCAAGGTGGCGCCCAAATCATTGATATCAATATGGATGAGGGGATGATTGACGGAGTTGAATCAATGGTTCGTTTTTTAAACCTTATTGCTTCCGAGCCCGATATTTCAAGAGTTCCAATTATGATTGATTCATCGAAATGGGAAATCATCGAAGCGGGTTTAAAGTGTGTGCAAGGTAAACCCATTGTAAACTCCATTTCCATGAAAGGTGGAGAAGAGGAATTTATCAAACAAGCTAAAACAATTAAACGATACGGAGCAGCTGTAATTGTGATGTTGTTTGATGAAGTAGGACAGGCCGACAACTATGAGCGTAGAATAGAAATTGCCGAAAGAGCCTACCGAATTCTAACAGAAAAAGTTCACTTCCCGGCAGGTGATATCATTTTTGATCCGAATATATTTCCGGTAGCAACAGGAATGGAAGAGCATCGAAAAAATGCACTCGACTTTTTTAGAGCAACCAAATGGATTAAAGAAAATTTGCCTGGAGCAAAAATTAGTGGTGGCGTTTCTAACGTATCATTTTCGTTCCGTGGTAATGATAAGGTGCGCGAAGCCATGCACTCTGCGTTTTTGTATCATGCCATTAAAAACGGAATGGATATGGGTATTGTAAATCCTAGCCAGTTGGAGGTTTACGATCAAATTGATAAAGAATTGCTGGAGCATGTTGAAGATGTGTTATTGGATAGAAAAGAAGATGCAACAGAACGCTTACTCGAATTGGCTGAGCGTGTAAAAGGAAAAGGTAAAGTAAATATTATAGATGAAGAATGGCGAAAAGGAACGGTTGAAGAGCGACTGAGTCATGCATTGGTAAAAGGAATAATTGAATATATTGATGTAGATACGGAAGAATCGCGTCAGAAATTTGACAAGCCACTTGAAGTTATTGAAGGCCCGCTTATGTCGGGAATGAGTGTGGTGGGCGATTTGTTCGGACAAGGAAAAATGTTTTTGCCGCAGGTGGTGAAAAGTGCGCGTGTGATGAAAAAGGCTGTTGCCTACCTAATGCCGTATATGGAAGAAGAAAAACGTAAAAATGGTGACATGAGCACCAATCAAGGTCGTATTTTAATGGCTACGGTTAAAGGAGATGTTCACGATATTGGGAAAAATATTGTGGGAGTAGTTTTGGCATGTAACAATTTTGAGATTATTGATATTGGCGTGATGGTGCCTGCTGAAAAAATTCTGGAGGTAGCTTTGCGCGAAAAAGTAGATGTAATTGGTTTAAGCGGACTCATTACGCCAAGTTTGGATGAGATGGTGCATGTGGCCAAAGAGATGGAACGATTGGGAATGAAAACCCCATTATTAATTGGTGGTGCCACAACTTCACGTGCGCACACGGCTGTAAAAATTGATCCTGTATATTCCGGTCCAGTTGTGCATGTATTGGATGCAAGTAAGAGTGTACCTGTTGCGCAAAGTTTGATTAGTCCCGATCAACGTCCGGTAACTCAAGCCAAAATAAAAGCCGACTACGAACAATTCCGTATTGATTATAAAAACCGTAAAAAGGATAAAAACTTCATATCGTTAGAGAAAGCGCGCGAACATAAATTTAAGGTTGAGTTTGATACTATTGTGAAGCCAACCTTTCTAGGAACAAAAGTGTTTGATGATTTTCCTTTAGAAGACCTTCGCCAACGTATTGATTGGACTCCATTCTTCTTAACATGGGAGTTGGTTGGGAAATACCCTGCAATTTTTGAAGATAAAATTATTGGTGTTGAAGCTAAGAAGTTGTTTGATGATGCCAACCGCATGTTGGATGAAGTAATCAGCAAAAAACTGTTGAAAGCAAAAGGAGTAATTGGTTTTTATGAAGCAAACGCGGTGGGCGATGATGTTGTTATAAAAGAGGAAAATTCGCAATCTCAAATCCAAAATCTCAAATCTGAAATGACCTTTAACTTTTTGAGGCAACAAAATGAGAAAGCAGCCGATCAACCTTATTTATGTTTAGCTGATTTTGTGGCACAAAAGGAATCGGGTAAACAGGATTATATGGGAATGTTTGCGGTAACTGCAGGCATTGGAATTGAACCATTGATTGAGGCTTACGAAAAAGACCATGATGATTACAACAGTATCATGATTAAATCCATTGCCGATAGGTTAGCTGAAGCATTTGCCGAAAAAATGCATGAGTTGGTGCGCAAGGAATACTGGGGATTTGCCAAAGACGAAAACCTCACCGATGAAGAAATTATCAAAGAAAAATACGATAGTATTCGCCCAGCACCAGGTTATCCTGCTTGCCCAGATCATACCGAAAAACGTAAATTATTCGACCTGCTTCAAGCAGAAACAACAACAGGTATAACACTAACCGAAAACTTTGCGATGTACCCAACAGCTGCAGTAAGTGGTTTTTATTTTGCCAATCCGGGAAGTAAATATTTTGCAGTAGGTAAAATTCAAAAGGATCAGGTAGAAGAATATGCTAAGCGAAAAAATGTTTCGGTGGAGTACGTTGAAAAATGGCTGGCTCCAAATTTGGGATATGATAATTAGTGGTCATTGCCGAACATCAATTGGCAAGTTGAAATAACGCCAGAATTGCCATTCGTAATTTGACTATCATTTTTAATGAGGTTTAATGTTTTGGAATTGACGAAGAAACAAATTTTAAAGCAATAAACTAACAATCTTTATTTGATGTATATAGTTTAACCAAGAAATGGACCTCTACTTTCACTATAATCTGCTTATGAGGAACTAACTACAGTTTACCCAAATCAAAAATAAATTGGCGTAATCTGTGGCTTTTATTTGTTTGCGCACGTTGCGTGATGTTTACGCTTTTCTCACAAACTCCGACTTCAGTGCCATCGAACCAAAGCCTTCAATTTTGCAATCGATATTGTGGTTGCCATCTACTAACTTGATGTTTTTCACTTTGGTACCGACTTTAATGTCTTTTGGAGAGCCCTTCACGGGTAAGTTTTTAATAATGGTAACCGAATCACCATTTTGTAATAGTGTTCCGTTGCTATCTTTTACCACTAAACCCGTTTCTTCCATTATTTCATCAATAACAGCAATGCTCCATTCATGTCCGCACTCTGGGCAGGCAAGCATTTCACCCAATTCATAGGTGTATTCAGATTTACATTTTGGGCAAGGAGGGTATTTCGACATTTTACGATTATTTTAAGGTTTTGAAGATACAGGATCTGAAAGGTTAATCGTTAAAAAGGGGAAAGTAAAAGCGTTGAAAGCCTCGTTAACAAACATCTCGCCAAAGTTGGTTTATGTATGGTTGATTAAAATCACCTATTGTAACCGTCTGGTGTTTAAATATTTGCAGGTATGTTGTTGACATTGTGCTAAAAAACGTTATCTTTTCTCGAAATTTGCAATCCTTTTAAACAGAAAGAGAGTTATATACAGATATGAGGCAGCTCAAAATTAGCAAACAGTTTACCAACCGCGAAAGCAAATCACTCGATAAATACCTTAACGAGATTAGTAAAGTTCCAATGATTGACGCTCAGGAAGAGGTTGAATTGGCACGTAGAATCCGTGAAGGCGATCAAGTAGCATTGGAAAGACTGGTAAACGCAAACTTACGTTTCGTTGTTTCCGTTTCAAAACAATACCAAAATCAAGGATTAACATTAGGAGACTTAATTAACGAAGGAAACTTAGGTTTGATTAAAGCCGCCAAACGTTTTGATGAAACACGTGGTTTCAAATTCATTTCATATGCAGTATGGTGGATTCGTCAATCCATCCTCCAAGCTTTGGCCGATCAATCTCGTATTGTTCGTTTGCCACTAAATAAAGTTGGATCTATTGGTCGTATTGGTAGTACAGCTGCAAAGTTGGAGCAACGTTTAGAGCGTGAACCAACTGTTGAAGAAATTGCCATCGAAATGGAAATTCCGATTCAGGAGGTTGAGAATGCCATGCGTTCTACCGGTCGTCATTTATCTATTGATGCACCGTTAACCGATGGTGAAGACAATACATTATTGGGTATTTTGGATAGCAATGATGAGCCTCGTCCTGATGTTCAGTTAATCAACGAGTCGCTTCAAAAAGAAATTAACCGTGTTATTTCAACACTTTCCGAAAAGGAAAAAGATGTGTTGAAGTTTTATTACGGATTGGATGGTGGTCCTGCACATACGTTGGAAGATATCAGTGAAAAAATCGGATTAACACGTGAACGTGTTCGTCAAATTAAAGAAAAAGCACTTCGCAGATTACGTAAATCATCGAAAAGTAAAATCTTAAAAGCATATTTAGGTTAAAAGTGTTCACCCGCAACTACTGTAAGTGCGGTTGTTCATAAGTATTACTGAAAATAGCTGTCAGCATTGACAGCTATTTTTTTATTTTTGAACCTTATTATTTCACGCATGAGTTCATTTCGTTCCGGTTTTTCTATACTTCCAGTTGTTGTTAAAAATCTGCTCATTATTAACGGGCTTTGTTTTTTAGCAAACATTGTTGTGGAGGCGCGATTTAACTATAGCTTAAACGAAAGCATGGGATTGTATTTCCCTGAGTCGAGTCACTTTAAACCTTACCAACTCATTACCCATGTGTTTATGCATGGTAGTTTAATGCATTTGTTTTTCAATATGTTTTCGTTGTGGATGTTCGGAAACGTGCTCGAAAATTATTGGGGACCCAAACGCTTTTTCATCTATTATTTTGTAACAGCATTTGGTGCTGCTGCTTTATTGTTGGGTGTAAATGGATACGAAATTTATTCGCTCAAGAGTGCTATTGCTAATTATGCTTTAGATCCAAATATTGATGCGTTTGTAAGATTGTTGGATAAAGATGCTGCTCTTGCGAAAAGCAGTATTGTAAATGATTTTATCAATCAATGGCAAACACAACCACAAAACCCACAATATACGCAAAGCTCACTAGAGATTGCTGATGCTTTGCTACAACGCAAACTAAATGTGCCAACTGTAGGGGCTTCGGGTGCTGTGTTTGGTTTGTTACTGGCTTTTGGAATGTTGTTTCCCAACACCGAATTGATGATGTTGTTTATACCGGTTCCCATTAAAGCAAAATACTTCGTTATTGGTTATGGAGCTATTGAATTGTATCAGGGATTTGCTAATAATCCATCCGACAATGTGGCGCACTTCGCGCATTTGGGTGGCATGTTGTTTGGGTTTATCTTGATAAAAATTTGGAATAAAACCAATAGAAATTCGTTTTACTAACATGACATTGCTCGAAGAGTTAAAGTACACATTCAATAAAAACAACAATGCTGTTCGCAAAATCATCATTGTGAATGTGGCTGTGTTTTTACTCACAGCCCTCGTAAATGTGTTTATGTTTTTTGCCGGTATAGTTGGCGATACCATGAATCCGGCTTTGCAGCATTTTATGTTGCCTGCAGCGCTTGGGAAATTGCTGATGCAACCATGGAGTATTGTTACCTACATGTTTTTGCATGATGGTTTTTTTCACATTTTGTTTAACATGTTGTGGTTGTTTTGGTTGGGAAATTTATTGCATGAATACATCGGAAACCAAAAGGTATTTGAATCTTATTTTGGTGGTGGAATTGTTGGTGGAATCCTTTTTCTTATTTGTTATAACGTATTTCCGGTTTTTGAAAATGCCATATCGGGGGCGTATGCATTAGGAGCTTCGGCAGGTGTATTGTCTATTGTTGTGGCAACGGCAACGCTGCTTCCCAATTATCCCATTCAGCTATTGTTGTTTGGAACAGTTAGGTTAAAATATATTGCCTTGGTTACTGTTGCGTTGGATGTGGTAAGCATTCCGCAACAAAATCCCGGTGGGCATATAGCTCATTTAGGTGGTGCACTTTTTGGTTATTTGTATATCAAATATTTATATCACGAAAAGTATTTGTTACCACAATGGTTGAGAAACATGTTCGGAAAAAAATCGAACGTGAAAATATATTACCGTACCACCTACATGAAAACGGAAACGCCTTACAAACCTAGTCAGGAAGAAATTGATTTGATTTTAGATAAGATTTCGAAATCTGGGTATGACAGTTTAAGTAAAAAGGAAAAAGAACAATTGTTTAAAGCGAGTAACGACTAATGTTTATCATCAACCGAATTGTATTTGCGCTCAATGGACTGGCTATTTTGGCGTTATTGCTATCTTACGTAGCACCGTTTGTGAGCCCCGAGTTATATTGGCCTGTTGCATTTTTAGGATTGGCTTATCCTGTTTTGGTTTTGCTCAATTGTGTGTTGATGGTGTATTGGATTGCTGTTTTTAAATTACGCTTTTTGTATTCACTAATTATTATTTTGTTAGGATATAACTTTATTCCATCCTACGTGCAATTTGGAGCCAAAGCAACATCCGAAAATGAAAATAGCCTTTCAATTGTAAGTTTTAACTCAAAATATTTCGGAGCTTATGAAAGCAAAAAGATTGAACAACCCGATCGATTTTTTGAAATACTAGACAAAATAAATCCTGATGTATTGTGTTTTCAGGAGTTTCAAAATTACCATACACCTATTGAAAAGAATATGTTTAAGCGTTTATTCAAACGAATGAAAGGCTTTTATGCATACAATATTGGTTTGGATAATGAGGGGACTTTAAATGGAAAAGGAATGGTTATTTTTAGTAGATATCCCATAATTGATTCGGGCGTGGTAGAGCATCAAGAGGAAACAAGTAATTTTACGTTGTTTGCCGATATTGTAGCCCATGGCGATACGGTCCGTATCATCAATACACATTTGCAGTCTATCAAGTTTGATCCACCACAATACGATGCCGTTAAAAACATCAGCCTTACCAACGATTCTGCTGTATCGCAATACACAACCATTACCAAAAAACTAAAACGTGCATTTGTAAAACGTGCTAAACAAGCAGAGGCAGTGCGTGATTTTATTGAAGCTTCTCCACATAAAATAATCCTCACGGGTGATTTTAATGACTCGCCAACATCATATGCTTTTCGTACTGTTAAAGGTAAAATGAAAGATGCATTTGTAGAGGCAGGATCAGGTTTTAGTAGAACGTATGTAGGTGCTATGCCGTCTTTCCGTATTGATTACATGTTGCATGATGCATCCTTTCAATCGTCAAATTACTACGCTAAAGTCTTTGAGTTTAGCGACCACAAGCTATTGAGTTGTACCATTAAATTGAAGTAGTTGTGTGTTGCTCGTAAATCTTTTTCCAATTCAGGTATCCGGGAATACAAATAAGTGCGTATAGAACCATAATGGCTGAATAAAAATAGAGCTGTTGGTTGTAATATAGCATTACGGAAAATGAGTTGATCATGAACCAATACATCCAACTTGTAAGGATTTTACGGGCTTCCTTAATAGATGCTAAAAATCCAAACACCGTTACAAATGAATCAAGATAAGGGTTTTGTGAATCAGTATAGTTCTCAAATGCATAAGATGATAGCAGGGAGAACACCACAAATATTGTGATATACAAAACGTGTTGTTGTGGTTTCCATTTATGAATATGTTCGTTGCGCTGTTCTGCTTTTTTCCAATATAACCATCCATAGATACCAATACCTGCGTAATACACGCTAATGATGGCTTGAGCGTATATCTTGCTTTCAATAAATAAAATAATTCCTAATAGGGAAGAAGCAATACCAAACAGCCAACCAATGGATTTTTCGCGCATCAACAATAAGCTGTATACAATGCTAAATACGGCACCTAGGAACTCAATGATATTGTAAAAGGTAAAATATTCAGACACTGGTATACAATTTTAAAGGTCTATTAGGATCTATTTTGCCATAGATGCCACAAATTTTATAACAATTCTAAAACGATCCGAAATAGTAGTGGTATTATTTGTCAAGTTGCGAAGGGAACTAACCGTAATTATGCCGTATATTATTAAATCTTTAGCTATTGAATGCTTAATGATTATTTGCTAAAACCGATAGACTTTTTGCCTTGTTCCACAATGGCTGCTTTTTTCTCAACTTCGGCTTTCATGTTGTCTTTATACTTCTGCATTTCGTGAGCAAGGTGTGTATCATTTGTAGCTAAAATTTGCACTGCCAGTAAGCCTGCGTTTTTTGCATTATTGATAGCAACTGTAGCAACAGGAACACCACCTGGCATTTGTACTATTGAAAGCAACGAGTCCATTCCTTCCAATGTTTTTAATTTTACCGGAACACCAATAACCGGAAGTGTAGTAATGGAAGCCACCATGCCCGGCAAATGGGCTGCTCCTCCTGCTCCGGCAATAATCACTTTCAAGCCACGTTCGCGAGCAGTTTTAGCATATTCAAACATCCGCTCGGGTGTGCGGTGTGCCGATACAACTGTTATTTCATAAGGCACTTTAAACTCTTCTAAAACCTTGGCTGCTTCTTGCATAATTTCCAAGTCAGAATCGCTACCCATTATAATTCCAATTAGTTTACTCATGGTATGTTGTTTTAGTTATCGGCTACAAATATTAGTAATTCGTGTACTCTTTTGGCTTTGTTTTTGGCTTCTTCAAGTGTGTTTGCGGTAATGGTTACATGACCCATTTTACGCATCGGTTTACTTTCTGTTTTACCATATAGGTGAACATATACACCTTCAATAGCCGAGGCTTCTTCCAAACCTTGTAAACGGTAAGAACCGCTAAAATCTTTGCCACCCAACAAATTTATCATCACAGCGGGTTGAACTAGTTGCGTACTTCCTAAAGGTAATCCTGCGCAAATGCGCACCAATTGCTCAAACTGTGATGTGTAACAAGCTTCGATAGTATGATGCCCAGAGTTGTGCGGACGAGGTGCTACTTCATTCACATATATTTTTCCATCAATGCCCAATAATAACTCAACGGCAAACACACCAATCCCATTGAGCGCAGTGATGGTTCGGAGGGCAATATCTTTTGCTTGTTGCGCAATATCATCACTAATTTGTGCGGGGCAATTTAGGTAGGTAACAAGGTTGGCAATAGGGTCAAATTCCATATCCACTACAGGCCAAGTTTTGATGTTTCCTACTTTATCGCGCGCTACCATTACAGATAGTTCGGTTTGGCAGGGAATAAATTCCTCAATTAATGCAATCTCAGTAAAAGCCCGTTTACCAATATTGTTGCTTAGTTCCGAAACATCAAATATGGAAACACCTTTACCATCATAACCTTCTTTCCGGGTTTTGGCAACAAGTTTTGCTCCTCCCAATTCCTCCATTGCTTCTAGCCAATCCGATTCGGTTTCAACCAATTTAAACTTACCCGTTGGTAATTGATGTTGTTCAAAAAACTGCTTTTGTAAACCTTTATCTTGAATGATATGCAAAATGCGTGGAGATGGAATAATTTCCACTCCTTCTTTTTCGAGCTCAAACAAAACATCAATATGAATGTGTTCAATTTCATAAGTTAGCACATCTGATATATTAGCTAATTCGCGAATAGCCGCAGCATCTTTTAACGAGCCTCGAATATGAGTTGCAGATAGACCCTCACAAGGACTTCCGGCAGCATCCAACGTGTTGATGGTAAAGTTATACCGGAGCGTTTCCTCAATCATCATGCGGCCTAGCTGACCCCCGCCAATAATGCCTATTTTTTTGCGTAAAGGATTTTGATTCACACGGCAAATATATTTCTATTTCTGTGAGGATCGGCATCTTACCGTAACTTACCAATAAATTAAGAAAAGCTTAATTTACTTAATTGTTTTAAAAGCAACCAAATAACAGTATTTTCGCAGCCCGAAAAGTAGAACATAACAACATAAACATGAGCGGAAAAATCACATTTACGATGATTAAGCCTGATGCAGTAGCAAAGGGCCACACAGGAAAAATTATTGACCACGTAATCCAAAAGGGATACAAATTGGTAGCAATGAAATACACTCGTTTGAGTGAAGAAAAAGCCGGAGAATTTTATGCAATTCACCGCGAGCGTCCTTTTTTCAAAGATTTAATTGCATTCATGACATCAGGACCAATTGTAGCAGCAGTTTTGGAAAAAGAAAATGCAGTAGCTGATTACCGCAACGTTATTGGTGCAACGGATCCTGCAAAAGCAGAAGTTGGAACCATCCGTAATTTGTATGCCAAATCCATTGATGCAAATGCAGTTCACGGAAGTGATAGCGATGAAAATGCAGCTATTGAGGCAGCATTTTTCTTCAATGGCTTCGAAAGATTTTAGTAGGGTTAAATATTAATTTCATAAATCCTGCCTTCAAAAGGGGCGGGATTTTTTATGTTTTGAAGCAGGTTGGAATGGTAAATTGAAGCCCGTTTTAGGAAAAGGAACCAACCGTTATGAATATCTTTTGGTAATGAGCACCTCAAGCTCCTTCACCAGTGAGTTTTCGCTATCCCAAGTGTAAGTGTGTTTTAATTCCGAGAAGTAACGCATGGCTTCGTGAATGTTTTCGGAGGTATTTAATTTATCAATTGCTTTTACATATTCAACGGAGCTTTCGTTAAATAATTCATTTACCATGGCAATTTTTAAATTTACGTTAATGGCGGATTTTAAACTGCTTATTTGGGTAGATAATTTTTCGGCTAAATCTGCTTTGGGCGGCAGTACACTTGCTATTTTTTCGTGAAGCGATAATTCGTTAATTACTTCTTTAAGCAATGGTATGGGTGGTGTAGTTTGTTCCTCTTCTTGTTTCTGTTCGATGATTTCATCAATCCATTCATTTTTAAGTTCTGTTTCGGTTTTAACCTCTTTAATTGGCCCTTCTTGTTGAGTAGGCTCAACAACGATTTGCGGTTCAACCGTTATAGGCGGAATGTCATTAACCAAAAGCGTTGGTGCCGAGAATAAGGTTGGCGTAATAATAGGTGGTTCAATAACCGGAACTATTCGCGCTTGCTGTATTTCTGTTTCCTCAACTGGTGATGTTTCGGTTTTTATTTGCAAGAGCAAATCAAACAAAGTCACACATTTTTGCTTTATCACTTCGAGGTGAATGGCTGATGTTTCTTTTTGCAAAGAGGTGTTAATTAAGGCATCCAATTCCTTGGAAGTTTGTTGAATGGCTGATGCTAACTCGGTTGATATCATTGCGAAAGGATTATGCTACAAATTTGTAAAAGAAAAGGGAAAAACTACTGTATTTTTACCACATTGAAAGAATAGTATGTTTTTAGAGCCTAAATACAATACCGGTGCACGCAAAGGATGGATAGAAGTTGTTTGCGGATCCATGTTTTCCGGGAAAACGGAAGAGCTTATTCGCAGATTAAACCGCGCACGAATTGCCCAGCAGCAGGTCGAAATATTTAAGCCAGCAGTTGATACCCGCTATCATGAAACGGAGATTGTATCGCATAATTCAACTTCTATTTCATCCACTCCGGTTCAATCATCGCTCAATATATTGTTGATGCAACACGGTGCCGATGTTATAGGTATTGATGAAGCACAATTTTTTGATGAAGAGATTGTATACGTATGCCAAACTTTGGCCGAGCAAGGTAAGCGTGTAATTGTTGCCGGATTGGATATGGATTATTTGGGAATGCCATTTGGTCCGATGCCGCGCTTAATGTCTATTGCAGAGTATGTTACAAAGGTTCACGCAATTTGCATGGTTTGTGGCGATTTGGCCTCACATTCTTTTCGCAAAAGCAGCAACGATTCGCTTGTAATGTTGGGCGAACAAGATACTTACGAAGCTCGCTGCAGACATTGTTTTAACGAAGGAATGAAAGAAATTAAAAATCGAGGCTAAGCGAAAAATAATAAACAGGCTTTTTAGTTATTTCGGCATCTTGTATACCCCACGCTACGTCAAATCGCATAAAATACCCAAGCAATTTGGTTCTCAAACCACCACCATATCCAGCTACAATTGGGTCGCGCACATTAATAACTGTAGTTTTCAAGTATTTGATTTCAACAATTTTTTGGTTGTAGGTATTTTCTTCTGAATAGGGATCAGAGCCTACCCAAGCGGTTCCTATATCAAAGAAAGGAACGAGTTGAAAGTTGGATATAAATGCCGAGCGAATAGGGCGGTTAAACAAATAACTGAACACAGGGAACCGAATTTCACTATTGATAACGGCAAACGAATTGCCCGAACGAATATTTTGATTAAACCCGCGAAGGTTTGTTGCCAATGCTTGAAATCCGTAATTTACTGAACTTGGTGCGTTGCCTCCGTTTTCACTTGCTGCAAACATCCAATTATCAACTCCGCCCAATTGGTATCTTACCTTAGCCGGACCAAAAGATGTATTATAGGTGATACGTGTAGCAAAAATGAGCTGGCGATGAATTTTTTGATAATGACGAAGATCAAATCCTACGGTATTGAGTTGTACGTCTTTTTCATCAACACTTCTGTAATGCTCGTAAAAAAGCTTAAACTTTGTTCCGTTGTATAAATTTAAGCCTTTAGGCATGGCATTGTCTAATACCAATTCAAGTTTCCCTCCAACCCATCTTTGAACAATATCTGGAAATTCTAATGAGGCTCGGTTTACTCCTTGCAGGATGTACCGATCTTCTCTCCCAAATAATTCACTGCGAACACATAATATAGGCGAGAAAGGATAACGCGTGCTGTACCTTAATTCATGTGAGGTGCTTTTCGCTGTGAAGGTACTTGGCAGCCCTTCAACTGTTCCGGCACGCACTTGTCGGTAAAATGAAAGTTTATGGTCAATGCGTTTTTTGAGCGTTTCAACGCTTGCAAAATAATCAACAGTACTAATATCAATTGGGAAACGAAAACCTCCCGACAACCGATAATCCTCAAACAAATCAATGGCTCCCAATTTAAACATGGGTTGTAAGGGTTGAGCAAATGGATTACTTACACTAATGGGTTGATAGTAGCTATTGATAATGGAATTATCAAGCTGGGTAACCACATAATCGGGGAAGAATGTGATATTGTAAAAGCTTGGTGCAGCCAACTTAAATCCTTTTGCCGATGGTAAACGTGTGGCTGGTTGGCTCTCCACTATATCTTCGTTTTTAAGTGTTTTTGGGGTGAATTCGTTTACAAAGAAATAGTCGTAAGTAGGTGCCTGCGCTGGCTTGTTTATGGCTGATGGATTAGTTTTAATCGATTTAAGTTTGCGCTCGCTAAAAGTTATCGGGCCTGTAGCAGATGGTTTATTGGCAAAACCACTTTTAAGCCGATACATGGTTGGATATGTTTCAATGCGAGCAGATTCTTCAGGAATGTTTTTGAGTAAAGGCGAATACTTAATATAGTATTTACCACCCAACATAATGGTTTCATATAAAACTGACGATTGTTTGCTTACATCATGTGCAACAATATTGCGTTTGTAATTTGTAATGGGATAGGTATATACAATTGTTTTGGTATGAGGTATGGTATCAATTTTTGCAACTGTACTATCTAGTATTATCTGTTTTTCTTCATATTCAAAATTGTTGCCTAGCGGTTTCAGTTCATCAAAAATCAAGGTATCGGTAGTACGCTCTTCATCTTTGTATTGAACAATGAGTTCAGTAAAATCATATTCCTGGTCATAGCGAACAGCATATCGGTTTTTAATGCCGTTATAATCGGTGAGGTAGGCAAAATAATTATTGTTGTATTCAATAGGTTCTGTTTCGTTGATGTTGGGAGTTTTGGTGAGTCGGATGAGTTTAGGACTGTTGTTTTCAAAATCGTACAAGTAAACATCAAGGTTATTATCTTCGGCTAATAGAGGAGAAACGGGTGCACCGAGTTTATCACTGTTTCGGTTAGAGCTAAAAATTATTTTGGAAGAACCATCCACAAAACGAGGATATAAATCATCATGTGCATCATTGGTGAGCTGACGTTCCCTGCGAGTAATCATGTCGTATACAAACAAATCCGACTGTCCTTTACGTGTGGCCGAAAGCACAATATTTTTCTGGTTCTCGCTCCATGTAAACGAATTAATTTTATCGAACTTAAAAAACTGTATGGTTTCTTTTTTCTTGTTAATTAAATCAACAGTGGTTAGAAACAACTTGCCTTTCTTTTCAAAAATAAAGGCAAACTTTTCGCCACCCGGGTGCCACTCCAACATTGGAAAGGAATGATCCAACTCAAAAGCATGGTATTTAACGCCACCCCTAAATACTTTTGTGTGTTTACCGGTTTTGGTATCCATTAACCAAATTTTGTACTTGCCGAATTTGTTGGTTGAAAATACCAGTTTATCCCCGCGCGAACTCACTTTCATTTGCGGTTCAACATAGGGCATTAATCGTTTTTTGATGTTGAACTCATTTACCGGTAAATTTCTTAAGGTATCTTCCTTGCTGTATTGCTCCTGAAAATACTTCATTACCGCTTTGCTTGTTTGCTTTAGATTATCGCCCGTAACATAAATTAAAGCACTTTCATAATTCCTACTCAGGCGAGTAACGTAAAGCATATTTGGAATTACCTCATCACCATATTTTTCAACCAAAAAATACCAAAATGCTTGTCCGGCAAGCTCGGGATCGTTTTGAATCAGACGGTTAAATTTTTTAATTTTTTTCTTGAGGATAATATCCTTGAGTTTGTTGTTTTTCTCAGCGTTCCACGATTGACCAATGTATTGCGTAAGGCCAAATAAATACCAATCGGGTAAGTTTAACAAGGCAGCAGTTTGAATGCGATCTTGAAACGACCCCCCAAACAACAATTCGTTAATAAGCACCAAAGATAATCCTGATTTGAGTTGGTTTTCTAAGTCTTGATGATTGCCATTAAAATATACAAATACTTTGTTGCTCACTACTTGCGAATAACCACCCGGATTTTGCGACTGATCACTCAATACATTAAAATTTGTTTGTTTAAAATCGGAGAGGTTATTGTATACAATAACCTCAACCCGGCCACTTAATCTGTGGTCTACTTTGGTTTCAATATCGTTTAAATAGGTTTCGGATACCCTGGCTGCAAAGGCTGCTAACTCGCGACCTCCCGAATAAAAATAGCTATCAAAATTTTCGGAGCGGATATACGACCATTCAAACTTTCCATATTGCACCCTATTTTGGCCGAAGGTGGTATACATACCTTGAGCAAATATAAGAGCCGGAGCAAAGATGAATGCCAGCAAAAAAAGATATATCAATCGGTAGCGCAATACGTTTTTGGTTTGGGTCAAAATGCTACCAAATTTGGGCATTCTTAACGTATAAAACAAGTTACATTTTTGTGCTGTTTGGTTGCAGCATGTTGCAGGGAGTATCAAAAGAAACAACATATTTGCGGAATGATAACGGTACAATCATTTACATTTAACGAATTTCAAGAGAACACCTACGTATTATTTGATGAAACAAAAGAATGCGTGATTATTGACCCCGGATGTTTTAAACCATCGGAACAGCAGGAGTTGGTGGCCTTTATTACATCAAACAATTTGAAGCCGGTAAAATTGTTGAATACGCACTGCCATATTGATCATGTGTTGGGAAATACATTTGTGGTTGAACAATTTGGTATTCCATTGTACCTGCACGAAGGCGAATTGTTTACCTATAACGACACCATGCGTTGGACGGCAATCTTTGGTATTCCGCCTCTTGTTATTCCTGAAAACAAGGTTTTTGTAACCGAAAAAGATACGATTACGTTCGGAAACAGTACGTTAAACATTGCCTTTACTCCAGGGCATTCAAAGGCGTCCATAACTTTTTACAACTTGGAAGATCAATTTGCCATTGCAGGCGATGTATTGTTTATGGAAAGCATTGGCCGCACGGATTTGCCCGGAGGAAACTATGAAACACTTATTCAAAGCATTCAAACAATACTGTTTAGTTGGCCAGATGATACACACATTTACTCAGGTCATGGTTATCCAACTACCATTGGGCACGAGCGGAAGTTTAATCCGTTTTTGAATCAGTAGTTTTCCTATTCACGCACGCGTTTTGCCCATGTGCATTACAATGACCAAGCCTAAAAGAAACGAAATAACAAAGAGAAGTCCTAATCGGAGTTTGACGATTTAAAAGAGAAAGTAGTTTCGACAGATCCGGTTGGTACTAACGAAATATTGTCACAAACGGGAATCTAAATTCCTGCATTCTATGTTAAGTTTTGAGGTTTAGCGAGCGGGTGGGTTTAAGAATAAGGTAGCAAAGGCTCTTATATTTTCATTTTTACATACGTATTTACTATTTCCAGTCCCAAATCGAAGTTTGACGATTCAAAAGCGAAAGCCCTTTTGACAAATCCGATAAAAAAATTTTATCATCGAAATCAGGTGTACAATGTTTCGAATACTAATGGCGAAATGCCCGCGTAAACAGATGGTGTTGGCAATACCATTAAGTAGGCTTAATTATATGCTTAGAAAAGGAATTTAACACTAAGAACATTAAGGTTGCACGAGGATCAAACAGGAGCTGTCATAAGACTTAACAGTATAAACTTTATACGCTTTCGTTGTTTCCATTTTAGTGAAACAAGAAATAGACAATAATGAAATAAAAGAGCAGAAGGCAAATCCTCTTTACCTTCTTAGTTTTATATTTTGCGGTTAAAGAAAAGTTGAGTTTAGAGAAGCAAAAAGAGGCTGTTTCAACAATTGAAACAGCCTCTTTTTAAGTGATTAGAATTTAT